>NZ_AP023441.1:4499268-7141037 GCF_019976755.1 Nostoc sp. MS1 | reverse complement strand
TTACCACCTTTGCTGCTAATCGTCACAATAGAAGATATAAGCAAGCACCAATTTAGCATTCAGACGCTCTAGACCTGGAACCAGCTTTTGAGTTGTAATCATGTTGGGGTAAACCCGGTAGGCAAGATCCTAGCACTCACAGACCAACACGGAGAAGTAAAGACACATGAAGACATATAATAGTGAACTAAAAAATATTCATACTTTGAGGTTGCCTGATAAGGTGGGATTCAGGGGTGCAGTCTTGATGCTACTGGGTGGGATAATGGTAGCTATTGGCGGTTGCTCTGTTTTACCTACCAGAAGTTCCCAGTCGCAGACAAATCAATCACAACCCCAAATAGTTACTGACAACACTCCAGCCGTCGCGCCTCCAGCGATTTTCTCCTCCACCAACGACCCTAATTTTGTCGTAGCAGTAGTGCAGAAGGTAGGAGGCGCAGTAGTGCGAATTGATTCTGCGAGGACGGTAACAGCTCGTGTCCCAGAAGAATTTAGCGATCCCTTCTTCCGCCGCTTTTTTGGAGATAGAACGCCATCACAGCAGAGACAGCGAGTAGAAAGAGGTAGCGGTTCAGGATTTGTGATTAGTTCCTCTGGACAAATTTTAACTAATGCTCACGTAGTTGATGGTGCTGATTTAGTTACAGTTACCCTCAAGGATGGTAGAACTTTTGACGGTAAAGTATTGGGTGAAGACCCAGTAACAGACGTAGCTGTAATTAAAATAGATGCGAATAACTTACAAACTGTACCTCTAGGTAACTCTGAAGCTTTACAACCAGGTGAAGCAGTAATTGCGATCGGTAATCCTCTGGGGTTGAATAATACGGTAACATCGGGAATTATCAGCGCCACGGGTCGTTCTAGTAGTGATATTGGTGCTAGTGATAAGCGTGTTGACTATCTACAAACAGATGCAGCAATTAACCCTGGTAACTCTGGCGGTCCCTTGCTCAATGCGCGTGGTCAAGTAATTGGGATGAACACAGCTATTATCCAAGGCGCTCAAGGTTTGGGTTTCGCCATTCCCATCAATACCGTACAGAAGATTTCTCAAGAATTAATTACTCAAGGTAAAGTAGAACATCCTTATTTGGGTGTGCAGATGGCAAACCTGACACCAGCCATTAAACAAAAACTTAATGAAAGATTTGGCGATCGCATTAACATTACCGCAGATAAAGGTGTCTTAATAGTCAGAATCATTAGCGGCTCCCCCGCCGATAATGCCGGAATTACACCAGGAGATGTGATTCAAAGTATTAATAATCAATCTGTCACCACAGTCGAAGAAGTACAAAGACTTGTAGAAAATAGCCAAATCGGCAAACCTTTACAAGTCCAAATAGAACGCAAAGGGCAAACAACACAGGTAGCCGTTACGCCAGCGCCTTTACCTGTGCAGAGGGAGGAGTGAGGGAGTGGGTGAGATGAGAGAGATGTAGCTTGCTTCCCGCAGGGTGGGAGATGAGGAAGATTACGGGGATGAAGGAGACAAAACAACTGACAACTGACAACTGACTAATGACCAAATTGTTATTATTTAATTAATCTCAAAGCATTAGAGTAAGGGTAACTACCCTACTCCCCACTCCCCACTCCCTACCTTATGAATACTGAATTACGCCCCATCATTCAAATAGGCAATCCTACACTGCGTCAAAAAGCAGCTTGGGTAGATGATGTTCATGATCCTGCTATACAGGAACTCATTGATGACTTAATTACCACTGTTGCTAAAGCTAACGGTGTGGGAATTGCGTCTCCCCAAGTAGCACAGTCTTACCGTCTATTTATTGTGGCTTCCCGTCCTAATGCTAGGTATCCTCACGCGCCACAAATGGAACCTACCGCTATGATCAACCCTAAGATAGTGTCTCATTCGAGTGAAGTAGTTAAAGATTGGGAAGGGTGTCTCAGTGTTCCGGGAATTAGAGGGTTAGTTCCTCGGTATCAAGCTATCGAGGTCGAATATACTGACCGTTATGGAAATTTACAAAAACAAGAGTTAACAAACTTTGTTGCTCGTATATTTCAACACGAATTTGATCATTTGGATGGTGTAATCTTTATTGACCGAGTACAATCTACCTTAGAGATGATTACTGAGCAAGAATATCAAAAATTAGTATCGGGTAATACAAAATAAAAAATTCTTTTTAAGAATCATACCCAACAAAAAATTTTAATGTATACTTAACCTATTGTTAACCTTAAGAGCCGGGTGTAGCTATCGAGATAAATGGCAGAAACTATTACTAGTCGTGAAAGGTCAAGTCCCTATCTAACTTTATCCTCTGACTTAACCTCAACTCAGCGTCAAAGCGATGAATTAAAAGTGAATACGAATAGCAGTAGACCGGGAGAATATCCCTTACAAATCTCTGCTACTGGTATGCAGGTTGTACACGCAACGAATGGACGCATACGAATTAAAGCGACTGATGGTAGTTTGAGCTACAACGTCAAAGCGATCGCCAAACACTTAAAGCAGTATATAGGTGTCAGAGAAGTTATTACCAATGAGCCTACAAGCAGCATGGTAGTTGTCTTTGATGAAAATAAATTGCCACTGCCAAAGATGTTGGCGATATTACGACAACTCAATATTCAAACGGCGCAAGATTCACCCTTATCAGATCCCTTTGCTCCTTGGAAATCCGTTGATTTTTGGAAAGAGCAAACTGTCTCGTTTATCCCCTTAATGACAGGGTTAGCGGTGACAGGAGGATTAGGAGTGAGTGGTATCCCGGCAATTCCTCTATACATGATTACCGCAGAAGCGACTCGGCGAGTAATTGACTATCTAGAACCGCAAATAACGGGACAAGATGCAGTCAAAGAGTCTGCAACAACTGTAGTCACAACAGAGGAATGTCAGCCAGCCGCCGCCGGAGAAAAAATTACCAAGACAACAATTAAGTCTGCGGAAGTAGCTTATAGTGTTGTTCACGAAATTTCTGGTAGAATCAGATTTCACATACCTTTAATAGCCAGCGATCGCGCTTATGCAAAGCGTCTAGAAAAGTTATTAAAAACTGATGCTTTAGTTAGCCAAGTACGCATAAATTGTGATGCAGCGTCATTAGCCATATCATATAAAAAAAATAAAGTAGCTGTATCTCACTGGGTAAGTCTGATGGAATTAGCATTGCAGACAACCCCCATAACAAAAGTTCCACAACAAATGCCAGCCGCCATAAAAGAATTGAATAACACATCAACTACCTTGGAGCGAGAGACAGTTAGTCAGCTAACTACTCCAAGTGAACCAACAACTATAAATTCCCCAACTGAAGGTCAAACTCTAGATATTTCTAGTTTATGGGCTGACATGAAACCTTCAGCACTATCTTATTCTTTAAACTTTATAGCTAACTTGCCGTTATAGAACGTTCCCAATCAAGGAACAATGGAGGAATCAAAATGGAGGATTCTGCATCATCATCATCAGATGCTGTCCCGCGACCGTCGCAACAAAGTTGCACAAATTCACAAAAAACATTTTATAGCGTGACCTATGCGCTACCTGGGCAAATTGCATATTGCATTCCTCGGATGAGCGCAGATCCAAAATATCGCCAAAACCTACTAAGGTTGCTAGAAGCGCAAAGTGGGATTAGATATCAGGAAATTAATGAGGATACCGGGTCTTTGGTAATTGCTTACGAGTCTGGATTAATGTCCGATATGGAGATGCGTGAGCATTTAGCTAGTCTATTTCAGGCTGCTGAAACCACTAAGGATACAGAAGTAACTGTACCACCAACCAAAGAGCCGACAATATCACCCTCTCCGCCTCAGTCTGTCACTAATTCAAGAACAACTGAGCAACCTGAAAAAGTAGCCTATAGTGTCGTTCACTCAATCCCTGGACGAGTACGGTTTCATGTCCCGCAAATTGCCACAGATCCAGCATACATCCAACGCTTAGAAGCGCTACTCCAATCAGATCCAGTGGTAATCAGTAAACGCATCAATCGACATGCGGCTTCTGTGATTATCACCTATCAACCAGGAAAAGTGCGAAGGCCGCCGCAACAGCCTCTGCAAAGCATTTTTGCAGTTGCAGTAGCTTACTTTTCTAGTCTGATTGAATCTGCCGGGATCACAGCCAATATATCCAGCAACAAATAAAACCAAGCAAGTCTGCGTTCTCAGTTATCAGTGGAATAACCTGACCCTTCGGCTACGCTCAGGGTCAACTGTCAACTGAAATACACACCACATTCAAAGATTAAGGTAATGGCAATGACAGTCCAACTAGCATCACCTTCTATTCAAGAGTCTTATGTAACCTTAGAGGAAAAGGGTGGAGAACTATCTATAACTCCCCTACCTCAAAAGACAACCGCAAGACAAAACGGCAGAGTGGCTTTAACTTCTGCTCAAGTAAAATCTTCTAAGAAGGTTCCACAAGTTGTCTATAGTGTGGTTCATGCAGTTCGTGGTAGGTTGCGGTTGCGTGTACCTCTTTTACGCAACGATGCAGACTACGCTCAAAGGTTACAAACCTTGCTGGAAGCTGATCCCTTGGTAACAAGTATCAAAATTAAGCCAGCCGCCGCATCTTTGGTTGTAAATTACAAATCCAGTGGTGTCACTGAGGCGAAAATGAAATCGCGCCTTAGCTGTTTGCTCATGGCTGCAAGTGATACTGGAGTTGTATTACTGAATCCGAAAAAGGCAGCACCACAAGACGAAGAAAAGCCTTGGCCGGGTATGCAGCTTTCTATATTCGCTACTGGTTTAGCGGTACTGAGTGGGCCTTTTGGAGTAGCTGTTCCCCCAGTTTTGACGGCTGGAACTATTGCACTGGCAACCTTACCTGTATTTAAAAGAGCGGTAGAAGGTATTGTCAAAGAGCGCAAGTTAAGTATCGACTTCTTAGACTTTATTGCGATCGCTATTACCACAGTGCAAGGACAATTCCTCACACCAGCACTGATGTTGAGTTTAATCGAGATTGGCGAAAATATCCGCGATCGCACTGCTCGTTCTTCCAAAACGCAAGCATTGGATCTGCTGGGTTCTTTAGGACAGTTTGCTTGGGTAGAACGCAACGGTGAGAAGGTGCAAATTCCCATCCAACAAGTGCTTCCCGGCGATACCGTGATTGTTTATCCTGGAGAACAAATACCTGTGGATGGAATCATCCTTCAAGGTAAGGCTTTAGTTGATGAACAAAAGCTGACTGGGGAATCTGTACCCATTTTGAAGAAGCAAGGACAATCTGTATTTGCCTCGACTTTGGTACGGGAAGGACAAGTATATATTTTAGCGGAACGCCTCGGTAGTGATACTCGTGCCGGACAAAGTATTAAGCTGATGGAAGAAGCACCCGTCCATGATACTCGCATGGAAAACCACGCTAACAAGATTGCGGAAATCGCTGTTATTCCCACCTTGTTACTAGGTGCAGCAGTATTCGCCATAACCCGTAATCCCATTAGGGTTGCCAGCATTCTCACCCTTGACTTATGTACAGGGATTCGCGTATCTATTCCCACGACAGTTCTCGCCGCTTTATCCCATGCGGCAAGACAAGGTATTCTCATTCGTAGCGGTCGCGCCCTAGAAAAATTAGCCGAAATTGATACCATCGTCTTTGATAAAACAGGTACACTCACCCAAGGGGAAGTGGCAGTCATTGGCGTTGATAGTTACAATAGCGAAATTTCTAGCGATCGCATATTAGCAATTGCCGCCGCCGCCGAACAACGTCTTACCCACCCAGTTGCAGAAGCGATAGTACGTTATGCAGAGTCCCAACAAGTAGCGATCCCCAGCCGCAGCAAATGGGATTATAAGCTTGGTTTAGGGGTGAAAGCTGAAATTGATGGCGATACTATTTACGTCGGTAGTGAGCGCTTCCTACGTCACGAAGGCGTAGATATGGAAGTCCTCAACGGCAGTGGTGCTAAAGCTACCTCTGTGATTTATGTCGCCATTAACGGGCAACTCCAAGGTAAAATAAGATATAGTGATATTCTCCGTCCTGAAACCAAAGAAGTCATTTCTCGGTTGATGACGGTAGAAGGTGTAGAAGTCCATATGCTCACCGGCGATAACAAGCGCACAGCCACAGCTGTAGCTGCCGAACTGGGAATTGCACCCGCAAATACCCATGCAGAAGCTTTTCCAGAACAAAAAGCAACGGTAGTCCGTGGACTGCACGAGCAAGGCAAGACAGTTGCATTTGTTGGGGATGGGATTAACGATTCGCCAGCTTTAGCTTACGCTGATGTTTCTGTATCCTTTGCCCACGGTTCGGAAATCGCCCGTGAAACAGCCGATGTGGTGCTAATGGAGAACGACTTACACGGCATCTTAGAAGCAATTGCGATCGCCCGTCAAGCCAAGAGTTTGATTCGCCAAAACACTGGAATTATCGCTATTCCTAACATAGGAGCATTGGTAGTTGCGGTATTGTTTGGTCTAAACCCACTAGCAGCAACGGTAGTCAATAATGGCTCCACCATAGTTGCAGGAGTTAACGGTTTACGTCCAATGCTTAAACATTCCCCAAAAAAAGCTCTACCAGCAGGAAGATGAGATAAATAATCTAGCAGGACTAGTCTTGAAAGCTTTCATACAATTTTTCAAACAACTTACTGGAGGAATTAATCATGCCTAAAATTACTGATTTCGTTGAAGAAGCAGGCGCACCTGGACTAATTGCAGGTATTGGTGCAGTGCTATTAGCTCCCGTTCTCATCCCAGTTGTCGCTGGTATTGGTAAACCCATTGCCAAGTCAATCATCAAAGGCGGTCTTGTTGCTTATGAAAAGAGCAAAGGTGCTTTTGCAGAATTGGGTGAAACCTGGGAAGATATCGTTGCTGAAGCGAAGGCTGAACTAGCGGAATCACAAGAAACCCCTGCATTTGAAGCTGCTAGCACACCTATTGATAGCTCGTCTGACAATGGTGTGTAGTTCAGCTATCCATAAGAAGCTGACTTGTTTTTTGTTCAAGCATACGTATTTGTAGTAGGGTGGGCATTGCCCACCACAACAGAAAAAGTATGTAAGTTCAAAAATTAAGTATCATCCTATTGCCGATTATTTGAGATGGGCGAGTAACCCATCTCAAGAAGATTTTAAGAAATAAACCATCGGCTAACTTAAGACCGCCGGGTTTCGACTGCGCTCAACCCTCTTCTAATAAGGTTAGCGAGCATTGAGCGTAGTCGAAATGCGTCTTCTAAATAATTGTGTCCACTTACTTATTAGTCTATTTATATTTAAGTAATTAGCTATTTAAACACTAAAAAATAAACCTAAAGTATCAGTTTGGAGGGTGGTTTCATGTTGACAAATAGTCATGGTAATCTGACGACAATGCCAAAAATTCAAAATAAAATAAACCTCTATACGCCTTCCTCTCCTATATCTACAAAAGTTGTTAGTGATACTCCAGGAAGATTAAGGTTGAGAATTGCTCACTCTCATCGTCAACAAGAGACGATGGAACATATTGCTGATACCTTAAATGCACAACCTCATGTTGACGATGTACGAACTAATGTTGATCATGGCAGTATTGTCATTAAATACGGTGGTAAAAACGGCGATTTAGAGGACGTATTAGCAACGCTGAAAGATTTAGGGATTATATTTGGCGAGATTACAGAAGGTGGAACTGAAGCAGCTACAACTGTATCAAGTGCTGTCGTAGATTTGAACAAACGAGTCAGACAAGCAACCGATGGCGTAGTTGATATTCGTTTCCTTTTCCCTCTGGGATTAAGCATTCTGGCTGTGAGACAGCTAATTATTAAAGGCTTGCAATTTGAAATTATTCCCTGGTACGTTCTAGCTTGGTACTCTTTCGATAGTTTCATCAAGCTGCATGGCATTACACCGCAAAAACCTAGTAACCAAGCTGGGGAGTAGGTGTGTCAGTTGACAGTTGAAATAATCTGATAACTGACAACTGATTAATATCCCCTAAACTTAACTAAAGACACGGTGTTGCAAGGAAGGCATTTGTCGGCGGACTTGTTCTAAACGGGATGGGTTGATTTCTGCGATCGCAATTCCTGGTTTGTCACCTGCATCATCTAAAATAGTTCCCCAAGGGTCGATAATTACGGCGTGTCCGTGGGTAAGGCGGCGACCATAATTATTACCAGTTTGTGCTGGGGCAATTACGTAGGCAGTATTTTCAATCGCTCTTGCTTGTAGTAATACTTGCCAGTGGTCTTTGCCTGTAAAAGCAGTAAAAGCAGCCGGGATAAATATTATATCTGTTCCCTTATCTGAGAGATGGCGGTAGAGTTCGGGGAAGCGGACATCGTAGCAAATAGAAACGCCAATATTTCCTAAATATTCCGAGAAATGCACTGGGGGTAGTTCCTGTCCGGCAACAACAGTGCTAGATTCCCTGTAGGTATTACCATCAGGAACGTTGACATCGAAAAGATGTACTTTATTGTAACGGGCTAGTTCTTCACCATTGGGACTGACAAGGACAGTGGTGTTATAGACTCTACCTGTATCACCAACTGGCACAGGGAAACTACCACCCAAAAGAGTGACTTGGTAGCGCTGCGCCATTGTTTTAACAAAAATTTCACTCTCACGCGCAATTACTTCAGCTTGAGCCAGTTTGTCTTGTTCTTCACCCATAAAAGAAAAGTTTTCTGGCAAACCTACTAACTCAGCACCTCGACGCACGGCCAGATCAATTAATTCTTCAGCTTGTGCCAAATTCTTGTGTAAATCAGGCACACTGGTCATTTGAATAGCAGCAGCTAAATAAGGCTTCATAGACTTAATAAAAACAGTTGAGTTGTGTGAGATAGATACTTAAATATACCGTTAGTTTAGGAGATGGGAGTAGGGAGTAATTAATTCAAAATTCAAAATTCAAAATTCAAAATTCAAAATTAAGAAATTTTGCCTTCTGACTATGGACTATGGACTGTTGACTATGGACTAATGACTAATGACTACTTCCATCATCCTATGGGAGATAGCAAACTTAACCTAATCACGGTAAGTTGTTATCAAACTTTGATAAATTGGCGTGGCTGTGGATACCTCTATTCTGGTTCAGACTTTTTTGGCTGTGTTTGTGTTGGCAGATGCGATAGGTAATATTCCGGTGGTTTTGGCTTTAACTAAAGGCATGATGCCGGAGGATAGAAATAAAATAATCGATAAAGCGAGTATTGTGGCGATCGCAGTTTTATTACTATTCGCCTTTGGTGGTCAATATATTTTGGCTTATTTAGAAATTAGCATGGCTTCTTTGCGGGTAGCTGGGGGGCTGTTGTTGCTATTAATTGCACTGCAAATGCTTCGGGGAGAGTTGGACACACCAATTACGGAAGAAGGAAGGGATGTGGCTATTACGCCTTTGGCTTTGCCTTTGTTAGCGGGGCCGGGTACATTAACGACGGTAATGTTATTTATGTCGAAAACTCAGAATCCTCATTTAGAAGTAGTATTGGGGATTGTGGGAGCGATGTTGATTTCTTGGTTGATTTTGCGTTTAGCAAATCAAATAGACAAGTTTATTGGTGTTGAGGGTGCTGTAATTGTCACACAGCTTTTAGGGTTTCTGTTGGCGGCGCTGGCGGTGGAGATTGGGACAACAGGGATTAAGGAGTTATTTTTGCGGTAATTAAAAACGGAAGATGGGAACTTGGTATGATTTAATCGTTCGCAAATGGGAGATTTTCCAGCCTGCAAAAGTTGTGACCAGTTCAGATATAGTAAATGTCTTCTCAAATTAATCGTCTCATCAAAGTCAGCCAAGATTTATTTTTTGTTTGGGTATTAATTGGCGCTACATATGGTTATTTTTTCCCAAAAATTGCCGCCAGTGGGAGTAGTAATATTTCCATAGCCTTGGGAGTGGTGATGTTAGGCATGGGTTTAACCATCACTCTTGAGCAACTAAAAGGCTTACGATATGCTGGTAAAGCTTTAATTTTGGGAGTGGTGCTACAGTTTACTATCATGCCGCTCTTAGGATGGTTAGCCGCAACAGTTTTAAAATTACCACCGATGTTGGCATTGGGAGTAATTCTTGTAGGTGCAAGTCCTGGGGGTACTGCTTCGGAAGTGGTGACTTTTTTGGCTCGTGGTGATGTACCCCTATCTGTAGCTTTAACTACTGCTTCTACACTAATTAGCCCAATTATGACACCGCTTTGGATTTGGTTTCTCAGTTCCAACTGGGTGGAAATACAGCCGCTATCTTTAATTATGACTACGGTGCAATTTGTACTATTACCTGTATTAGTAGGTATCGGGATGCGGTGTTTTTGGACTCCTAATAAATTGGTCATGGAAGGAGTTTTACCGCTAGTGTCTATGTTCGCAATTGTGTGGATTATTGCTACAGTTGTGGGCTTAAATCGCGATCGCTTATTTATTATGCCAATAGTTATAGTCGCGGTAATTTTTCATAATGTTTTGGGTTTAATTTTGGGTTATCTGGGTGCAGCGATGACAGGTCAATCAACACCTGTTTGCCGTACAATTTCCATAGAGGTGGGAATGCAAAATTCTGGTTTAGCTGTAGCATTAGCGATCGCTCATTTTGACCCAGTAGCAGCGATACCAGGAGCTATATTTAGCGTCTGTCACAATCTTACAGGCTCGTTGATAGCCTCAATTTGGCGGAAAAGTGCCTAATGGGTTGAGTCTGGATGGAAAAGTTCTATTGGGAAATCTATAACGCTTGTATGGGTTCTCAGAGTGATTACGCTAAAGTCAGGAAAGAGAAAATATCAGATTAACCAGTGCTGAATCAGGTCAAAGATGGGTACATGCAGAGTAACGGTGGAATTACCAGAACCAATATTTCAAGAACTGGCGCGAATTGCTGAGTTGACTAATCAATCTTTAGAGGCGATCGCAGCACAAAGCATTATGAGCAATTTACCACCATCTGCTGACAATGCACCAGCCCAGATACAAGCATCGTTACTGGAAATGCAAAGGCTACCAATGGATGAACTGCTAAAAATTGCTCATGCTCAAGTTCCTTTAGTTCAGCAACAACGCCATATTTCATTATTAGAAAAGAATCAATTAGCATCAATTACCCCACAGGAACGTCAGGAACTCGATAATTTACGTTCTGCTGCTGATCAGTTGATGCTACAAAAAGCTTATGCTTGGGCTGTATTGTGTTGGCGTGGTCATCGAGTACCAAGATTGGAAGAAATAGTGTCAGAAACTCGTCGATGAGTCTTTTATTCTCGTGAATGAGTATCAGACACTCGTCGATGAGTCTTTTATTCTCGTGCGCGAGTATTAGAAACTCGCCGATGAGTCTTTTATTCTCGTGAACGAGTATCAGACACTCGCTGATGAGTCTTTTATTCTCGTGAACGAGTATCAGACACTCGCCGATGAGTCTTTGAGCCTCGTAGACGAGTTAAATTTTTAGGTTTTGCTGTCGTTCTACCCAACCTACCATTCTTTCTCAATTACGAATTACGAATTAAGCTGTTGCTTTAACGCTTCTGACACATTAATTGCTGTATTTTGTCCTCGCACATTCTCCAAGGTCTGTGCCACTGAGGTCTGCGCCATAGAGGCCTGCGTGACTGAGGTCTACGCGACTGAGGTCTGCGTCAGTGAGGTATGTGTCGCTGAGGTCTGCGCCATAGAGGTCTGCGTAAGTGAGGTCTGCGTGACTGAGGTCTGCGCCATAGAGGCTTACGTGACTGAGGTCTGCGCGGCTGAAGTCTGCACCATTGAGGTCTGCGTGACTGAGGGATGTGTCGCTGAGGTCTGCGCCACTGAGGTCTACGCCACTGAGGCTTGCGCCACTGAGGTCTGCGCCACTGAGGTCTGCGCCACTGAGGTCTGCGCCACTGAGGTCTGCGCCACTGAGAAATTGCCCAACTATTTTAATAAAATTCCCTAACTCTAAGCCCTCACTGTAGTTGATGATGCGAAGCAATTGAGTTGTTCTAAAATTTTCTTCTGGTTTACCAGATGGATAAAAGACAATTTCTTCTTTAATATCATCTCGCTCTTGGGCATAACGGTGTAACTCCAAAAGCAGAATCATCACATTCAACCCTGCATAAACATCAACCTGACGCTGACCTAACCCTGTAATTCCATACCTTTGTAACTGTCGCAACTTCTTCTGGGGTAAAGTCTCCTCAGCCGTATCAATGAATTTCCCTTGACACCATTTGCTGTAAAACTTGTCTAACCGTTTAAATAATTCCACCCAAGGAAAATCTTGATTTTCTGTTAACAACCCCATCAAATAATCTACAATTTCCCATGTTAACCCACCATAACCAAGTAAATCATATATTTCCCAATTCATTGAGACTTCAGAAATAATCGGCTGTCTCCCATCATCCGCATCATAATATTGCGTCCACGCTTTCAGCCGTGCTTTGAGGCGTTCAGCAAAGAGAAACTCCCCAAAACTTTTATGAAAGAACTCAACCCCGCCTTCTTGTTTTTCCGCAGGACGAATATAAAATGCTGCCAAGGCTGTTTTAAGTGCTTCATCACCTAATTTCTCTTTGGCTTTTTCAATTAACGCCTTGGCTGTTTCATCATCTTGTAAACGTGTTTCTAACATTGACATCGAAGCAAACTCACCACCAGACTGGACAACACAAACAGCCGCTTCTGTAAGAATGCGTTTTAAATCTTCCGGCTTTTGTTTAGTTAAACCAATGTTTAAATCTGTACCATCTCGTTCTGAACGCTGTTTAGTCAGTACCCAATTTACAGCTTCTTGGTAAATGATAATTTTAGCGGTGCGATGATCACTTGCTTGCTCTAACTTATGAATATCTAACTTCCAATCTCGATACATTGCCGCTAATAAGTAAAGCAGTAGCGGTTCTTGAGCTAATTTCTTAACTTCATGAGGACATTTATCACTTTGCAAAAACTGCTCAAATGCTGCGGTTTTACCTTTATGTATTTGTACAGTTTCCCATTTATTTAACCATTGCTGTTGGAGTTGTCTATCCATTTCCACAATCTCCACCCGTTCCAAATTCCGGGGTAAGTCAGGGATACCTTGTAAAGCCATCGACCTACCAGTAATGATGACTCGATGCCCCATTTCACCGTAGTCTTTACACTCTTTTTGAAATCCTGCTACTTGTTTAATGAAGTCTCCCAACTTAAGGTTATGTCTTGTTTCAATATGCAGTTCATCAAAACCATCAAGGATAAATAAAAACCGCGTATTGGGATTAGTTAACCAGCTTGCATCACCTTGAATGAAGTTATATTTTAATTCTGCTTTGATGGTATTTTCTAACCGCGATTCAAAAGTATCGATATCTCTGAGCCTAATTAAAATCGGTGTCCAAAGTGGGTATAACTGTCGCCACACTGCATAAGCAAACATTCTACAGAAGACACTTTTACCTCGTCCTGGGCCTCCTTGGATGAACATCACTTGTTCCAAGTTATCCGCATTTAACAGAATTTTTTTTGCCCAAGTGTCTAAATTAAATGAATCTTTTTCGTCATCTATCTTGCCATTGGTATCTACAAGTTTGGCTTTGATGGGTACATAAATATCTTTAAAGGCAAATTTCTCATCAAAAACAGATTCAAAAGGTTTCTTAGCAATATGCTTTTCTAAATAATCATCAATACTCTGAAACTTTTGCTGTTCTCTGTGCCAGTCGCCCAAGGAAGGTTGTATGATATTTTTGACGACATCACCAGCTTCTATCCAGGCTTGAAGAATGTAGCGGTGAGTGTTCCAAGCTATACGCTGCGTTACGAGTTGGGCAAATTCTGAAGAAATCTTTGCTGCTGCTAATCTGCTTAATAAAACTTGGTTGAAAATATCTGCTAATTTAGATTTATGGAAGCAGGTGATTACTTGACTTGCACTTTGATAATCTAATTCAACATCATCAAGTTTTTGTAGTTGTTTTGTTACCGCTTCAATAGTATCCGGCTGTGCATCCCAATTAACATGAGGATAAAGTCTCAAAATTTCTTTGGTACTTTCCAAATATGCTGCTTGACTGACTATGAAAACACAGTCTTCTAAAGATGGGTCTTGCTTGCTTACTTCACGGGCAAATTTTAACAAAGCAATGCCAATTGGTACAAATGGCAACCCTGCACCTACTACCTGCGCCATCGGTGAACACAACACATCTAATAAGGAAGATGAGTTTTGTAGAACTGGTTTGAGAATTTCTAGACTAGCACTCTGTTCTTTAAGGGTTTTGGCTGCTTCTAAAACTGCTTTACCTGTGTCAATACTTGTATTGAAAGTCTCTGATACTGAAAATGATTGCCGAAATTGTTGCCAAACTTGTGATAAGCGCTTGCCCATCTACTCACACCAGTGTAATTACCATTAATTCGGGTTTAGTGTAGCATTTTAAAGTGCTGAGTGCTGAGTGGGGAGTGGAAAAACCTGTCAACTGTCAACTGCCCTCACTCCATCCCCAACTGTTCACGTAATGCCTCTGGTATATTCACTGCTGTATCTAAACCGCGCACGCCTTCCCATTGCTGTTGTTCTCCCCAAGTCATTTCTTCTAGGTTGGCTTCACTCAAGTCGGTATCATCAAGGATGGCATCGCTGAGGTTGGCGCTAGTGAGGTCAGCACCGTTTAAAATTGCGCCACTCAGGTTACTACCACTAAGGTTAGCGTTGTTGAGGTTGGCGAAACTGAAGTCTGTACCCAAGAGGACGGCATCAGTGAGGTCTGCGTCGGTGAGGTCGGCTTCGCTGAGAATACCGCCACTCAAGTCGGCATCGTTGAGGACTACGCCAGTTAGGTCTACGCCACTGAGGTCTGCACCTAAGAACATCGCACCGTTGAGTTTGGCATTGTTGAGTTTCGCACCGTTGAGTTTGCCATAACTTAGGTCTGCGGCGATGAGGCTGGCGTGGCTGAGGTTGGTACTGAAAAGAATGGTATCGCTGAGGTTTGTACCGTTGAGGGTGGCGTGGCTGAGGTCTGCACCACTCAAGTCAGCACGGCAGAGGTCGGCGCGGCTGAGGTCAACATGGTTAAGGATGGCATCGCTGAGGTTTGCACCAAAGAGGATGGCGTTGCTAAGGTTGGCGCGGCTGAGTTCGGTTTCTCGGAGGTCGGCGCGGCTGAGGTCGGCGCGGCTGAGTTCGGCACGGGTGAGGGTTGCGCCTGTGAGGTTGGCACTGCTGAGGTCTGCACCGCTTAGGTTAGCATCTGTAAAGTTGGCACTGCTGAGGTTGGCATCACCCAGGTTTGCACCTGTGAGGTTGGCGTTTTGAAAGTTTGCGCCAGTGAGGTTGGCATCGCCAAGATATGCACCGCTTAGGTTCGCGCCACTGAAGTTAACGCCTGTAAGGTTGGCATTGCCAAAGTATGCGCCGCGAAAGTTACCACCTCGGAGAAATTCGCCAACTATGTTACTAAAGTTGCCAATTTCAATAGCATCACTATAATTAATTATCCGCAGTAGTTGGGAGGTGAAAAAGCTATCTGTATCTGGTACTGATGAGGGATAAAAGTTGATTTGTTGGCGGAGTTCTTCTTGCTCTTGGGAATGGCGGTGTAATTCTAGGAGTAAAATCAGGACGTTAAGTCCGGCGTAGATATCAACCTGTCTTATTCCAATTGCCTGATTTTGTGCTAGGATTTCGATTAATTTTCTCTGAGGTAAGTTCTCGTTTGGTGGCGCATCAATAAATTGCCCCCGACACCAACGTTGATAAAAATCTTCTAGGCGCACAAATAGCGGCACTGGTCGTAATTGCTTTTCAAGTATCAGCAATTCCATGACTGTTTCCACTATTTCTATTGTTAATGCACTATCACCTAGTAAATCATATATTTCTTCATGGAGTTGGCGATCGCTAGTCTGAAATTCCCCATCACTATCTTCTATTGTCCAGGTTTCCAAACTTGTTCGTAATCTTTGACACAAAATCTCTTTCTGTAAATTAACTTGAGAAAAAGTTACATTTCTATTTAATTTTTGAGCGTGTTTTCCCAGAGGTGAAAATGGGTGATTACCTGCATACTTTGTTGTAGGTCTATCTGTTGACCTTGTACCACGCACATAATTTTGTAGAAGTTTCCAAACTTGAGGTAACTGTGACATTTCTTTTATCCGTTAATAATAAATTAGCAAGGCACAGATATATAGAAAAAATAAATGTTTAGCTACTGTCAGCAATTAAATGGTTGGTATAAAATAAATCACGGTAATATTAATAGGATATTAATCAACAACGTCTGACATAAGGAAGCAAAGGTATTTTTTATAGAACAAACTAATTTGATTAAGCCAAAGAGAATCAACCAAACTATATTACAAAACTTAACTAGACTTTAAATACCTACAAATGACCAATGATTAATTAAGCTTGACTCACACCAACCTACTGATTAGAAGAAATACTACAACAAAACAGCACCAAAATTCTAAAAAATGCTCATGATTAGGAACTGATAAGTTAAGACTTTGCCATCAGTTAGTTTTGAGTACTTTTAGATTCACTATAAAAACTAAAAATCGCTTATCAGGAATTGTCAGGAAAAGACTAAATGAACAAGATTACTTTTTATATAATTTTATTACATGGATTGTTTTTTGGCATCGCCACAGCTAACGCCAAATTATCAACTGGGAATCATATCAATAGCACTTCTGAGTCTTATAAAAGTGTTAAAGACTCTCACTTTTCAACACCCCAACGCCCTGACAACCTAAATCAAGATGCTAATATCAAGCAAACAGCTAAACTAATACAAAAGCCTGAACATGTTTGGGTAATTGACCACAAGCAAGAGGTAAAAGACAAATCATTTATTTGGGTAGTTGATGACATTAAAAATGTGGCGCAACAACCATTTTTAAAAGTTAGCAAACCTACAGAAAAGCCAGAAAAAAAACCTAATACAGAAACTAAGCCAGAAAAGAAAGATGAATTGGAATCTTTTGATGAAGTAGTTAAAGATACAGAAAAATTACAAGGTGTATTCAATTTATATCGGAATAAAGAGAAAAATAAGATATATTTAGAGATTAAGCCCGAACAACTTAATAAAAATTTCTTAGCTACCGCCACACTAGAATCGGGGATAGGTGAACAGGGTATTTATAGTGGCTTACCTTTACAAGACTTTTTATTCTACTTTAAAAGAGTAGACAAGAAATTATCTTTTGTAGTGCGTAACGTGAATTTTCGCACAAGAGAAGGTGATCCACAAGCGCGATCGCTCGCCCGTTCGTTTAGTGATTCCGTTCTCTACTCAGTAGACATCAAAAGTATTCACCCGCAAAGAAAAACCTTACTTATAGATTTGGGTGATATACTCCTAGCTGACCTATCCGGGTTATCCTTGTTCACAGGCTTAACCGCCAATACAGACCAGTCTTACTTCGGGAATGCCAAAGCCTTCCCACAAAACTTAGAAATTGAGTCAGTATTGAACTTTTCTGGTGGTAGTGGCAGTAGCAAAAGTGATCAAATGTTATATTTCAGCACTGTACCAGACAGCAGGGGCTTTACCCTGCGAGTTCACTATAGCCTCTCCCAACTACCAGAAAATAATTACCTTCCTCGTTTAGCTGATGAACGTGTCGGTTACTTTATCACCGCTTACCAAGATTTATCAAAAGAAGAACGCAACGATCCCTTCATGCGCTACATTAATCGTTGGCATTTAGAAAAACAAGACCCAAATGCACCTATATCTCCTCCGAAAAAACCCATAGTCTTTTGGATTGATAACGCCGTACCGCTACAGTACCGCGAAGCCATCAAAGAAGGCGTACTCATGTGGAATAAAGCTTTTCTCAAAGCTGGATTTAAGGATGCGATTGAAGTTAAGCAGATGCCAGACAATGCCACATGGGATGCAGCCGATATTCGTTACAATACAATTCGCTGGATTAACACCGTCGATGGTTATTTTGCTATGGGGCCATCTCGCGTTAATCCTTTAACTGGGGAAATTTTGGATGCAGACATATTAGTGGACGCAAGCCTTGTCCGCTTACTCAAGAGTAGATATAGTACGCTTGTGGAACCAAATCAAACTAGTAACCGCAGTTCTTTGTCGGAATTAATCCGAAATCGCGGACTGTGTAGTAATAGTTTCACTACAAAACCAAATAACCCGACTCAGCAAGAATCGAACGATTCCAAGGGCTTTTTGCAACGTCTGTCCAAGCTAGCTGGTAATTATGATTTATGCTACGGCATGGAAGCCGCTAATCAATTTGCTTTTGGGGCTTTGTCCATGTCACTTTTGCAAAACACCCCACCTAATGACGAAGAAGTACAAAAATATATCAGTCAGTATTTACGTCTAATTATTGCTCATGAAGTAGGGCATACCTTGGGCTTGCGTCACAACTTCCGTGGTAGTAATCTGCTATCACCAGAAGAAATGAACAATCCAGAAGTCGTCCGTCAAAAAGGGTTGACAAGTTCAGTTATGGACTACCTTCCCCCAAATATTGCCCTCCACGGTACAAAGCAGGGAGATTACTTTCCTAGTATGGTAGGGGTTTATGATGAATGGGCAATTCAGTATGGTTATACGCAAACTAACGCCAAGACACCCATCGCGGAAAAGCCAATTCTGCAAGAAATCGCTGGTAAATCTGACCAGCCACAGTTGAGTTACTCCCCCGATGAAGATATGTATGACCTTGATCCTACCGCCGATGCTTGGGATCATAGTAGTAACGTTTTAGTTTATTCCCAGTCGCAGTTAGATAACTCGCGGTTAATGTGGGCAAATTTGAATAAACGTTTTCCCATGCCTGGAGAAAGTTATAGTGATTTAAGCGATCGCTTTGGTTCAGTCCTCAATAACTATTTCCAAAATATCTTCTACACTACTAAATACATCGGTGGACAATCTTTTTATCGTCTACGCGCCGGCGAAAACTCACCTACTAGGTTAAGCAGTCGCCAAAATCGTCTACCTTTTGAACCCGTACCTGTAGAACAACAACGGCAAGCCCTCAAGACATTACAAAAGTACATCTTTGCTGAGGATGCCTTGAATTTCCCTCCCAATTTGCTGAATAAATTAGCACCTTCACGGTGGTATCATTGGGGCAGTTTCCCCCGCGTTGGCCGCTTAGATTATCCCATTCATGACTTGATACTATTGTTGCAAGGGTCGGTTTTGCGGGAATTACTATCAGGCGATCGCCTCTCCCGCATCAAAGATATCGAACTTAAATCAACACCAGAAAAAGCACTAACTCTCCCAGAGCTTTTTGATACCTTGCAAAATGGAATTTGGACAGAAGTTCTCAAACCAAAAGCTGGTGCAGTGAAAATTACCAGCCTCCGGCGCGGCTTGCAACGGGAATATTTAGATATTCTGATTGCTATGGTATTACGGCGGGAATACGTTCCTGAAGATGCCCGTTCCTTGGCTTGGTATAAACTGAAACAATTAGATGAGAAGCTCAAGTCAGTGAATACCAATGATGAATATACCAAAGCCCACTTACTAGAAACTAGCGATCGGATTGAGAAAGCTTTGAACGCACCATTACAAGCAAATTAGTAAAGCTTTTGCTCTGTGATATCAAGTCTGCTTAATTACATAGGATCTGGTGGCTTTGGTTGGTAAGCTAGAAGACATTTATTTTACATCTTGGAATTAAATGAAAATCCTGTGGGGTAGGCATCTTGCCTGCCCATTTTCTGTAATTTAAATGTGCAATAGCTTAATAGGTAATAGCAAATTGGTAATTATTTTTTACTATTAGCAATTAGCAACTACTAACCTCCGAAACATGATAAATATTTAAGCGTACATAATATGGCTTAATACAAGTTTAATTAGCATTTTATCCATCCCTCTTTGACACAAAGAGGGTTTTTTGCGACTGTCTAAATCACGCTAAATTACATTTATTCAAGTTTAAATTCGCTTTGCAATAATATTTCTTTATTTGACAAATTATCTCGATTTAGTTGTATACTGTTTCCTCGATTAAGTAGTTTTACTCAAATCCCATATAGCAGTCGAATCATAGTTTATAAAATAAATCAAAAATGGTCAAAGCTACTGCTATATTGCGTATTTCTACTCTAGATTATTCACAAACTTAAAGCGCAACATTAAACAAATTTCACCATATCTTTTTGTTTAAAGCTTTAAGAATTTACAGTGTGTAATTTTTCAAGTGGTTTCGACTAGGATTCAGTAAGGAAATTTATGGCTCTTGATAAAGCGGGTAACACCCTCAGTAAAAGTCAGAAAATAACTCTCAAGACAGAAACTCAAAGTATTTCTGATTGGGTAGGCTCCTCTGATATCGATGATTTCTATAGCATTAGTTTAAGTTCCCGTAGTAGTGTGAGTATTGCTATAGATGGCTTAAGCGCTAATGCAGATTTACAACTGCTTAAGGACAATAACAGCAATCACTCAATTGATAAAGGCGATGTGATTGCTAGTTCTAATAAAAGCGGAACTCTTAGTGAATCAATCCGCGAAACTTTAAACGCTGGTAATTACTTTATTAGAGTCTATTCAAAGAGTGGTAATACTAAATACGATTTGAATTTCTTTCAAACTTCTTCAACCTCTTCACAAGAGGTCTACAAAGAGAGTAGCGTTAGTAGCAATACAGTAAATAGCACATTAGCAGCTACCAGTGCAGATTGGTTTAGTCAAAATTTAAGCGACCAAAAAATTGTTTCTTTGGCACGCAACTTAGCATCTGATGGTAAATTAAGCCGTCAGGATATGTTGGATATTTTCAGAAATGTCCAAGATAATTCTGCGGTTGACAGCAATGAAATACAAGACTTGAAAGCATTAGTTGCTGCTGGCAATAAATTTAATATGGAAGACCATGTTAAATGGCTCTCAGCACAGGTTGCTAATGGGGCTTCTGTAGGTATGAGTGCTAGTAGTTTTGAGTCTAACTTAGTAGGTCGCTGGTTCTTAGGAACTGTAGCACCGACACCAGAGTTTAATGGTAAAAAGCTTACTTACACAGAGGTCAATGGTAGTTTGTTTGGTAGTAGCAATAAGGCTCAAATAAGTGATATTCATCAAGGAACAATCAATGACTGTACATTCTTAGCAGCTCTAGGCGCAACCTTTAGCCCTCAGTCTGATGATTCTGGTAATGCTTCCAGTTCTCTAATCAATAGCATGATTAAAGATAACGGAGACAATACTTATACTGTACGCTTTTACTCAGGTAGATATTATCAGCCTGGTGAAGCACAATATGTAACAGTAGACCGTCGTATTGCCACCAGCATAGCTGCTCAAAGAAATAATGGCGTTCTTTGGGTAGCGTTAGTAGAAAAAGCTTATGCTCAATGGCGCGAATGGACGGATAGTCGTCCTGGCTATAACATCATTGGTAATGGCGGCGCTCTTGCTCCTCCTCTTAGCTTCATTACAGGACGCAAGACTACTAACTATACTCCGAGTAAAATCAATTTTTCGATGCTGGAAACTGCTTTAAAAGCTGGCAAGGCTATAACTACGTCGAGGTCTGGCAACGATACCTCGTATATTTTGGGTACACATGCCTATTCAGTAAGAAATGCTTACATCGATAGTAACGGAAAACAACGTGTTGTAGTCCGCAACCCTTGGGGAGTAGACGGCGGCAAAACTAAAAGTGGTGCTAATGATGGGTTTATTAACCTATCCTATGATGACTTTATCAAGTCCTTCAATCTAGGGGTTTCCATTTCTTAGTAAAAATAGATCAACAAAGAGTACTTCTCACATAAATTTTCACACATCAACTCCGAACTGACGCACTAAGCTGTCTGTTCCAACTTGGCATGAGAATATAGGGGTGTAAAGGTTTTGAGCATCAATACCCCTCCTTTTCCCAAGCCTTAATTTTTAGTTTTTATCTGTAAGTATTGCACTCATCAAGACTTGTTCTTATAAGGACTGGATTGATAGTAAAAAAATATACTTGATTAATGCAAAATACTTTGATGAGTAAAATAGCTTCTGCATATTTTTATCAAGTTAAAAATATTACATTGTTTATTATGCACCAATAAAACAGCTTAGAAACATTGCCGAAGTATAAATGCTTATAAAACAGTTAATTTGTAACTATATTAATTCTTTTATCTAAATAGGATAAATCTCAGAAATTTGCATAACACAATCATTATCATATGAAATTATTTTATTTGTATATATCAATAGTTATAATCTTTGGCTGCAAAAATATCTACCAAAGGTTCTACTGAGTAAAATCGCCCGGATAAAATACACATTTTATTTAAAAAAATTAAACGCTGTTTAATATATTGAAGCGATTGTATATACATTTATTAGCTCTATATGCTTTGTATGGCAGGCATTTCATTAAAAATAAAAATTAATAATCTAACTTTTAATCTCATATAAAACTAATGCTATTTATATTGATGTTTTTTAACTTCAATTGACATTAAAAAATTCAACCAGTAAAACATCTATCTAAGGTATTAAAATTTAAAACAGTAAATCAATTTAAAAATACGAATCTTTATTTAACCGCTTAAACTTAGCAGTTTCTTTATGAAAAACTAAATAACAACATAAAGTTAATGTGTAATGATACTGATTAAGTAAAGTACATAATTAAAACTATAGGTATTAACTTAACTTTGTTTTGTTTACTTAGTTAGGATAAGTTTTGCGTATACATATAATTTTTATGTTACCAATACCTATAGCTAATCAGCGGGGTTTGTACTTACCCAATTTGGAATGATCTTGAAATTAGACAACTGTAAATTACTGACATGGTGAATAAAATGACAAATTTCAAGAACTGGGGTCGTGGAGTAGCATTAGCAAGCAGCACATTAGCTTTAGGCTCTGCCTTAGCTATTTCCTCAAGCATCTCCTCTGCTCAAGCTGTATCACTTGGTTCGATTAATATTACTGGTGGGTCTACTATCAGTAACGTTACTGACCCATCACCAGCAAATGACACTATTTCATTCACTGCGCCTTTTACAACTGTATCGTCCGAGGGTGCATTTGCTGGTTTGGTTGCTAACTCAATATCAACCATCAATCTAACTAGTAGCGGAGCCGGAACTGAGGTTTCAGGAACGACATTAACACCCTACTCATCTACAATTCCCACTTCATTCATTAGTTTTACAAATGGTTCAACCTTCGTTCTTGATGAAGCCCCCATTGCTGGGAGAAGTTTTACTCCTTCTCTTGGTGAGAATATCGTAGGATACACATTCCCTGAATTACGAGGAACATTATTAAGCAGTACTAATGACTTCATTAGCCAAGGGATTCTTACAGCAAATCAAATCAGTGGGACTGCTGTCAATGGTAGCTTCTCCTTTACTCTGTCTGCTCTTAATGTAGGAGTAGGTCAGCCAGTACCAGAACCTACAACCACAGGCGCACTTGCTGCTTTAGGAATAGGTGCGTTGTTTACAAACAACGTGGTTAAGAAAAAGAAAGTAAAAATAAACGCTTAATAAGGGCTTTCATTAAGCGTTTATTCTGATTAACCTTGTAAAACCTCTATGGCCCTGAGAAGTCATAGAGGTTTTATAATTGTAAGTCTAGAACATCATAGGTAATACAGTTTTTGCCTATAAATTAGGAAAACTCTCAAAATTGCGACGCACCCAATCCATTCCCACTTCATTATTCAACTTGATTTTCTGCGGTGTATTGGGGTAAATTTTCTCCAAGATATCTGCGTCTTGCTGCACGACTAGATCAATCAACTTCAATAGATTACCTTTGATGAGGTGTGCAATTGGAGAATAGGCTTTCATGTACATCAAGATAAACACGCGGGATTGAGTTTCTGTTTCTGGCACGTAAAAATGGCATTCCTTCAAACTTAACAGTTTATTTTCAGCGTGCATTAATCCCATAAATGGGAAAAAGTTTTCTAGATGTACTTCTAACACTTTTGGCATTGCCAATTGACCAGGATTTTTGAGAATGTCTCGTAATGTTGGTGATTTTCTCGGTTGTGACAAGTAAGCATGAGAATGTAAACCCTCATCAATAAACTGCTTTACTTGCACTTCTTCAATCTCAAATAATTCTCGATGTGTCCCATTTTGATGATTGTAGTCGTGCATATTCAACAACAAACTGAGAATATCAGTACCTACGCTGCGTTCTCCTGTAACGCCGATAAACTCGTACTCTGCGGCAATGTTATTCATAATTGGGGGAATTGGTATCTGCGGTGCATATCCGCCGTAAGTCCAGATAAAATCCCCTTGGATAATTAACTCTAATGGTTGTAAGAGTGATTTGGTTTGTTTTTGAGAACCAGGTAGAACTGTGCAGCCTGAATAGTCAAATTCTAAGGCATGAAAAGGACAAGCGATCGCACTACTACCATCAGCTTTTGTCACACACCACCCTTCTGATAGCATTGCACCCATATGCGGACAAGCATTCGGTAAGGCATTAATTGCACCATAGCTATCTTGCCAAATCACATAATCATCACCCAATAGGGAAATTTTCATCGGCTGATTGGGTTTTAGCATTGAACGATGTGCCACCAGCCAAGGTGCGCCTTGCAACTGCTGCATAACTTTTATTTTAACTGACTAATTAGTTAGTTAGTTTATCAATGTATTGTAATTAGGTCAATTCAAGGATTGAATGTGGTTATTATTTTGGTACGATAGAAGGGTAAACCATAAATGAAGGTATTGTGGCTCGAACAGGGAAACGAGTTACTAAATCAGTCCGTCCATTTCGAGATGCTGAGGTGACACAGCAGCAAATTTTAGATGCAGCAGAACAAGAATTTTCCCGACATGGATTAAATGGGGCGCGGATGGGTGCGATCGCCACTCGTGCTAAAGTAACAACGGCAACACTTCACTATTATTTTGAGAATAAGGAAAGCTTGTACAAAGCAGTATTACAACGTCCAGTTGATGAAGTACAGGCGACTCTAGGACAAATAAGCTTTGATGATTTACCGCCAGATGAAGCACTCAAGCAGATAATTCGGATTGCGATCGCCAATGAAGCTAAAAACCCTCAGCGTCAAATGTTGTGGTTTCAAGAAGCAAGCCAAAATCAAGGAATCTATTTTAAAGAATGTAACGTCTTGAGTTTGCATGAACATTTGCTCAAAACTTTAGAAAGAGGAATAAAAGAAGGATACTTTCGTCCTCTAAAACCATTCTTGGCACTAACGCATATCTTGAGTGTTTGTCTGTTTTACTTTACAGTCCACGAAAACTGGAAACATCTGACACCAGATATTGACCGATTGAGTCCAGAACTGATTGAGGAACACATAGAAGAAGCGATCGCCTTTATTTTGGCTGGTGTGAAAAAATATTCTTAAGTGCTGGTAATAGGTAATAGTTTCTTCTCAATTACCAATTACCAATCACCCATTACCAATTACCAACTTAACTACTTAACGCCTTAATAAAACGTTGCAAACTCTTGAATACACTGGGCTTTTTCACAGGCGTACCATCTGTTCCTGATGTTTGTGGTTGTCCTTTCATCAGGATTAAATCTATGTCATCACCCGATGGTTTTTTGGGTAATTCGGCAATTTTTGTCCATCCACTTTCGTTATCTACCCAAATTCCCCACTGTTCAGGGTAAGCACGAAAGACAGCCGTCTCATCATCAACAGGGCGTAGGTAATAGCTAGACTCAATCGTACTGAGAAAACGCTGACGGGTTTGTCTGGCTGTATAACCTATACCTACAGCGCCAGCATCTTCTAGGCGGGGATTTAAGAAAATAACGGGGCGATCGCCTATTATTTCACAAATTTTCTCTAATTGGGGTACTTCTACAGCCGTGGGAGAGATAAACAGAAAAATCTCATCTTCCGGTTGAATTTTCGATTGAATAGAAGCAACCCTTCCTGTACCGATATCCAAAATTTGAAAAGCTGCATCTGTCCAATCACGACGCGCCAAAGCGGCCGCACCAGCATCAGCAAAGAAAACCTTCAAGCCAGAACCATATTCTGTCAACAAAGGCAGAAATTGCTCCGCCACAGGCATAAACTTGAGTTCGGGAAACAACAAATCTACTTGGATGCGGGTATAACCGTCTGCTAAAGCGGCTTTGGTAGCCTCACGGGATTGGGCGATCGCGTCTTCCAGACTGTTGGGAAGTTCAGGCATAATTTATGTCTCTCTCAAGCATTCACTCCTATTAATATTAGTCCTTGGTCAGTTGACAGTTGACAGTTGACAATTGACAGTTAGTTGTCATTAGTTTTCCCCCTTACTCCCTATTCCCCTCCCAGGAGGGGCTAGCTTTCAAACGTAGGGTTTTTAGAATCTCAAAAATAGTTGAGAAAATTCTCAATTGTTTAACGTGGTTTGGTCGTTTCAGGATTTAAGCATCGGCTGAAATAGCCAAAAAATGTCCAAATACAAAATACCTACCCTTGAAAGGGAGGGGCTAGGGGTGGGTTACTCCTTCATCTTCCCCATCTCCCCCATCTCCCCACTCCCTCACGGCAATATTGGCGGCTCATTGCTAACCAACAGTTCTTTTTTACTGCGTTTCAATTGTTTCCACAGAGCTTTAATTTGTTCGTAAGCCTCATCAGAAGAAAGTTTGCCTGAAGTTTCTAAAGCTGTGATGTAGCCTACTTTGTGGGAAAATTCTTGCAAATTAGCATTGAATATCAGATTTTCTACCTTCGTCTGTCCGTAGTAGCGACTGCGGGGATAAAGAAAGTTATTTTTATCATTTTGATGAGCATTTACCATCGCTTCACTTCCTATTCAAGTTTTTGTGATTAAACCTTTTATATTGAGGAAAATAGTTTTCCCTCTTTTCAATCATTAATTAACATCAACAGCAAATTAGGTATTTTCTACAAATAGTTTTTCATAGTCAGAACTTACGCAAAGAAACTGTTATCTATGGAAGGGTGTAATGTAAACTTTTACTACACCCTTGTCAAAAACCTTGATTTTTTTTAGAAAAGAGTCACCCGGTATGCGCCACGGTTGAGAGGACTGTTTGAGGTAACGACTATATAGTAAGTATCATCTTCAGGCAACCTAGCTCGGTCAATCAAAGCACTATAAATCCCATCTTTGTCATTGTCCGCAGCGATGGTTTTTCCTTGAGAATTAAGCAAGATTATATAAGGGGAAAATTCTTCATTGATACTATCTACACGAATACTTACAAGCTGATTCTTTTTACCTTGAAACTGAGACACATTGTAAGGGCTGCGATTTTGTTTAATAAAGGAGCTTTGAGGGTTCAGTTCGGCAGATTCATCTAGAATATAACTTGCTCGGTCATTTCTCAGAGCCAGACTATAGCGACCTGTATCGCCAGGGTTGCGGCTGGTGACTGCAATTGTGTAAGTTCCCTTGACTGGTAATCGAACAAAGACAAAAGCATCCTTAACGCCACCATTCGTCCCAACTCCGCCTCTTTTTAAAACCACTTTATTATCAGGGTCGAGCAGAAACATATAAGGATTGAGATTTAAGTTACCTGAACGGCGTGAATCGGCGCTCCCACCCAGCCTGATTTGAATTAGTTGGTTTTCCCGCCCCTCAAATTTATAGAAATGAAAATATCTACCTTGGGACTGAAAATCACCTTTAGATAACACGCCAAAAGCAATATCAGCAAAATTAATCTGTTTAAACGGAGGGTTAACCAAGGAAACAGGAGAAATTGTAGAACTTGAATTGCGACCTCTACCTGAGTTTGTCACTCCTCCACGACTTCGTTGTGGTGAAGTAGAGTTATTTTGTCTAGGTTGAGGTGTTGGGGGTGTAAATTGTCTTCTGGGTGTTGGGTTTGTTTCTCTCGGCTGAGGTGTTGGGTTGGAATTGTTAGGTGTTGATTGTCTGAGTGTAGGGTTTGTTTCTCTCGGCTGAGGTATTGGGTTGGAATTGACAGGTGTTGATTGTCTCGGTGCGGGGTTTGTTTCTCCCGACTGAGGTATTGGGTTGGAATTGTTAGGTGTTGATTGTCTGGGTGTAGGGTTTGTTTCTCCCGGCTGAGGTGTTGGGTTGGAATTGTTAGGTGTTGATTGTCTGGGTGTAGGGTTATTTTCTCCCGACTGAGGCGTAGGATTAGATTCTGTTGAGGTGGAAGGTTCCCGAACAGGGATAGGTGAATTAATTGATGGTTTAGGTTGTGATTGAGGAGTGGTAGGTGGTGCAGAAGTGGGTATTTGCTCGATCGCTTGCTGTACTGCTTCTGGTTGTCTCTCGTCTGGTGTTTTAGCAATTATCAGTTTTTCAGGGTTATTAAAAATACTTTGCGCCAATATAGGTGTGTAGTCTGCCACTAATAAACCACCGCTAATGGAAACAATCAGCGCATAATTCAATCTAAACCAATAGTTTTTGTTCTTTTGTTTGGTCATAAATTACTCCTCACCCTGTTAGTCTCGATAGATTTTATATCTTTAGATGGATAATTTTATTCATATTTAATGATATGAAAGCAATTATTTTATATTGTCAAAATAGCTGTTATACACTAACACTCCAATATAAATTTTATATACAAAAGAGAGTAGATTTTCTATGTCATTGATTTTAATATGCCTGATCAAGCACGTATCGCAGTTAGTATTAAGCAGACAGGATGTTAAATTTTTACTAAAAATAGAAATTCAATTTTCATTTTAAATCTTTTAACCGCCCATGTACAACTTTTAAATTAATAAAAATGCGGCAAATTAACAGCAAAAATACTACTGTTAAATTAATATATACTCAAACTTTACACGGATTCCCAGTATGCTTTGCTGTTTGAATCCTGATTGCTCAATGCCTCAAAACCCTGATGGCACAACGTATTGCCAATGTTGCGGTACACCATTGATACCATTATTACGGGGGCATTATCGGATTATCAAGGTGCTATCAGATGAAGGTGGATTTAGTAGGACATATCTATCAGAAGATATAGATAAACTAAATGAATTATGTGTTGTTAAACAATTTGCGCCTAAAGTTCAAGAGGCTTCAGCGATGAAAAAAGCTGTTGAGTTATTTCAAAAAGAAGCTCAACGCTTGCAACATTTAGGTGAACATGACCAAATTCCTGCACTTCTCGCTTATTTTGAGGAAAACAATTACTTGTTTTTAGTGCAGCAATATATTAATGGAGAAAATATTTTACAAGAATTACGCCAAGGGGTAGTTTACAACGAAAGTAAAATTGTAGAATTTCTGTCAGATTTACTGCCTGTATTGAAATACATTCATGAGCGTGGAGTAATTCATAGAGATATTAAGCCGCAGAATATTATCCGCCGTCACAACGATGGCAAATTAGTATTAATTGATTTTGGCGCAGCCAAGCAGCTAACAGCGACAATGCAGACTCAATTGGGAACTACCATCGGTTCACTAGGTTATACCCCAATTGAACAGATGCAGTTTGGTAAAGCCTACCCAGCGAGTGATTTATTTAGCTTGGGTGCAACTTGCTTTCATCTGTTGACGGGAATTAGTCCTTCTAAACTATGGATTAAGCAGGGTTACGGTTGGATTGGTACTTGGCCACAATATTGGCAGACTTCAGGTTCAGATAAAAACGCTAGTGAACGTTTAGTCAAGATTTTAAACAAGTTGTTAGAAACAGATACTCAAAAGCGTTATCAATCGGCTGATGAAGTGATCCATGACTTGATAGATTTGCGATCGCTACTGGCCACATCCCAAACTACAATACCAAACTCCGCCATCTTGCCAACAGCTTGGAAACCATCAAGTTTACTCTCAGCACCTACAACCCAAAAACAGGTTACAAAATTATTCAATGGTAAGTTTAAGCAACAATTCCTCATCAATGCAGTTATCGTATTGTTGGGATTAGGAGGAGTTGGGTATTTGTACACACTTCCACAACCTACCTCTCAATCTTCAGATTCTACCCAACCCTACACCCTCAAGGGACATTCTAGCGATGTTAATTCCGTTGTCTTTTCCCCTGATGGACAATTTCTAGCTACTGGCAGCGATGATAAGACAATTAAAGTATGGAATTTAAAAACTAGACAAAAAATTCATAGTCTCAATGGTCATGCTGGCTGGGTTTGGAGTGTAGCGATCGCCCCAGATGGTAAAATCTTAGCTAGTGCGGGTGCTGATAAAACCATCAAATTGTGGAATTTGACGACAGGAGAACAAATCCGCAGCTTTAAGGGACATTCTCAGGGAGTTGCCAGCATAGCCTTTAGCCCAGATGGCAAGACTCTAGCTAGTGGCAGCTTAGATAAGACAATTAAACTGTGGAACCTAACAACAGGAAAAGAAATTCGTACCTTAACTGGACATACTAGCCAAGTTTCCAGCATTGCTTTCAGTCCAGATGGTAAGACTCTGGCTAGTGGTAGTTGGGATAAAACCATCAAATTGTGGAATTTGGGAACTAATCAAGTAATTCGTACTTTGAAAGGACATTCCGACTTAGTGATGTCTGTAGCTTTTAGTCCTGATGGGAAGATGCTTGTTAGTGGTAGTAAGGACAAAACAATTAGATTATGGAATATAGCAACCGGAGAGACAATTCACACCCTGAAAGGGCATTCTGACAAAGTTAACTCCGTCGCTTATATACCCAGAAATAACGGAGTTATTGCTAGTGGCAGTAGTGACAACACAATTAAACTATGGAATCCGACAACAGGAGAGATCATCCGTACATTAAAGCGCGATTCTGGATACATTTATTCTGTAGCCATTAGTCCAGATGGACATAATCTCGCCAGTGGTGGTAGTGCTGACAATATTATTAAACTCTGGCCGATGAGTTGGTGAAATTGATGCGTTGCTGAAGTTCAGGTTGCTGCTTTACTAAATATTATATTATTATATTTTCTTCCAAATAGTTAGCTTTAATCATTAGTTTTTCAAAGGATTAATAGAGTCAAGTGTTATTTTTATAATATAAGATATAGGAGTACTAAATAATATCCACAAAATTTTTGTGGATATTTGGTTTATTATTTTCTTGTTATTTCGTTCAAATTCATCAACAGTATTCTTGGCAACAAATAACAATTCTTTGCGTACATCACTGCTTTTGTCAATCTACTCAACACTATATTAAATTGTTACAAACTATTAAATATATTAGATTGCTTATAAAGTGCAGCATTAATCTAAATATCTCATGCTCAATACCCTTGACTAATAGCTAACCAATAATTCTCCTGGTATCAGCCTCTGCAAGACTTGCTTTAATACAATTGCTGTCCAATCAATATCCGCTTCTGTAGTGTCCCGCCCTAACGTCAACCTAATTCCCCCTGTAGCGGCTTTTGTCGAGTAACCCATCGCCAACAATATGGGACTGGGGCTAAGTTTACCACTGTGACACGCTGCGCCTGCACTGATAGCGATACCTGCAAGGTTTAATTGACGTACTAAGGTTTTACCACTGAGTTTTTCGCCATCCGCTTGTTTGAGATAGAAACTTACATGGTGGGGTAGGCGATTTTCTCTGTCGCCTGTAGGGACTAAACCAGTGATATCTGCTAATTGCGTAAATAGGCGATCGCGTAATTTAATTAAACGAGGTGTTTCTGTTGCTAGTTCCTCGGCGGCGAGTTCGGCAGCCACACCAAAACCAGCGATAATTGGTACAGCTTGCGTCCCAGAACGCATTCCCCTTTCTTGTCCTCCACCACCCAACAAAGGCATCAATTCCACACCAGGACGAATATACAACGCCCCTACACCTTGCGGCCCGTATAACTTATGGCTGGAAAGGCTGAGTAAATCAACAGGTAGCTTCTGCACATCTATAGATAAGCGTCCCGCAGCTTGCACTGCATCGGTGTGGAACAACGCCCCATGTTGTTGAACGATTTTACCTAACTCTGCAATAGGTTGGATAGTGCCAATCTCACTCTGCCCGTAAATAATAGAAACTAAAACAGTATTATGTCGTAACGCCGCTTTTAAATCTTGGGGATTGACTCTACCTTGATAATCTACACCCAACCGAGTTACTTCCCAACCCCACTTTTCTAGTAAATTTGCAGGTTCCGTAACTGCCGAATGTTCCACACTGGAAATAATGATATGCTGTGGCACAGCTTGCCTTCTGACAACACCCATAATTGCCAAATTGTCGGCTTCCGTACCACCTGAAGTAAAGATAATTGATTCTGGATCGGCATTGATTAACCCTGCAACCTGTACCCTAGCCTGTTCTATAATAGTCGCTGCCCGTTGTCCCCACTCATGCAAACTAGAAGGGTTCCCCCACTGTTGAGTGAGGACTGTTTGCATGACTGCGATCGCTTCTTGTCGAGTGGGAGTAGTTGCACTGTAATCTAAGTATATTTGCATATCAACTAGGGAGTAGGGCAGCAGAGAAGAAAAACTGTTGACTGTTGACTATGGACTAATGACTAATGAGCAATGACTAATTTGGGAATTATAAATCTGTTCACTCCCATTTCACTTTTAACAGATTACCGTGCTGATTTTTCCCAGATTGAGGAATTTTTGGTATTTGTTTTTGATAATTGCGATCGCTGCTTGTCAAAAAGTCGAATCCCATAATAATCGTCCTGCACTTCTGCCGCAAGATCCATTTGTGAAAGTTTACTTTAATCAGTCCGAAGCGTCAGAATATAAAGAACCATACCGTCAGCAAACTCGACTGGGAGATAATTTAGAACAGCAGATGATTGATGCTATTTCTCAAGCTAAATCTACTGTCGATATAGCAGTACAAGAATTACGTTTACCCAGAATAGCCCAAGCCCTTGCAGATAAGCAAAAAGCAGGAATCAAAGTCAGAGTAATTTTAGAAAATACCTACAGCCGTCCTTTGAGTAGCTTGACACCAGATGAAGTCAAGAAATTAAACCCTAGAGAAAAGGCACGATATCAAGAATACTTTAAATTTATCGACCTGAATCAAGATAATAAAATTACTTCTGAGGAAATCAATCAGCAAGATGCACTAATAATTTTACGCAATGCCAAAATTCCCTGGATAGATGATCAAGCCGATGGTTCAGCCGGAAGTAAGCTGATGCACCACAAATTTATAGTTGTGGATAATCGAATAATAATTGTCACTTCAGCGAATTTTACTCTTAGCGATGTACTAGGAGACTTTACAAATCCTGATAGTTTAGGAAATGCCAATAATTTACTATATATCGACAGTCCAGAGTTAGCTGTTTTATTTACAGAAGAGTTTAATTTGATGTGGGGTGATGGCCCTGGCGGTAAACCGGACAGTAAATTTGGTATACGAAAACCCCCACGTTCCTTCAAAACAATTATTTTAGGTGATAACAAAATTACTGTGCATTTTTCACCCACATCACCTACCTTACCTTGGAGTCAAAGCAGTAATGGTTTAATTGATAAAACTTTAAAATCAGCTAAGAAATCTGTTGATATGGCATTATTTGTTTTTTCCGAACAACGTCTTGCTAATACTCTAGAGCAAGTTCATCAACAAGACATATCAATTAGAGCATTAATTGATAAACAATTTGCATATCGTTATTATAGCGAAGGCTTAGATATGATGGGTGTTGCCCTGAGTAACGAATGCAAATATGAAATTAATAATAAGCCTTGGTCTAATCCAGTTACTACAGTGGGCATACCCAATTTAAGAAAAGGAGATATTCTTCATCACAAGTTTGCCCTGGTTGACAATCAAACAGTAATTACAGGTTCCCACAACTGGTCTGACACAGCAAATTATGGTAATGATGAAACTCTTATAGTAATTAATAATCCCATAATTACTGCCCATTATGAGCGGGAATTTAATCGTCTTTATGCAAAGGCTCAAATAGGTGTACCAACAAAAATCCAAGCACAAATTCAAAAAGAGAAAAAACAATGTAAGCAGATTAAAAGTCCTACTTCCGCAGAACTCACCACACCCAAAGTAGTCAATCTAAATACAGCCAGTCCAACAGAACTAGAAACCTTACCCGGTGTTGGTAAAAAACTTGCTCAAAAAATCATTATCGCCCGTCAACAGCAAAAAATTACATCAATACAAGATTTAGATAAAATACCAGGGGTCAGCAAAAAAATGATAGATAAATGGCAAGGAAATATTCAATTCTAAAAGACAATTAAGAATATTCCTCTGTGTCTCTGGGGTAAACTAAATATATCCTAAATGTGTAGATTTTTTTTAATATCCTGTACAATAACTTGTAGAGGCTGAGAAATATCTACGCGGATAACATTATCTGGTTCCTCAAGAGTTGCAAATTGACTCGCCAACATTTCTACACTCATAAAGTGATTTTTGCGCTTTTGCAGTCTTGTTTTAATAAGTTCAAATGACCCGTATAAATAGACTAGCTTAACATCATTACTTAATACTAAATATTGACGATAGCTGGCTTTGAGTGCAGAACAGGCTAAGACGACATTGCTATTTTCTTTTAGCCAATTAGTAATAGCTATTTGCAAACTTTGTAACCAAGGTATTCTATCGATGTCATTCAAAGGAATACCATGACGCATTTTCTCAATATTTTCTACTGAGTGGTAACTATCAGCATCTTGAAATTCCCAGTGTAAAGATTCTGCCAACATTTGTCCAATTGTAGTTTTACCAGAACCAGATACTCCCATGAGGATAATAACCATAGACAAGCCTTTTAAGTTTTACTGAATATTGAGTAGCATAATCAAAATAGATACTCGGCTGCTAGTGATTCTGGTGATAGTAATATCTCAAATTTGTCAAGTGTGACTCCAGACGCGATCGCTAACGTATAGTTATATATAATCTCTCTCAAGTAGAAACTCCTATTTTATCTTTCAAGCGATCGCATCAGCAGAATAGACAAATGATATAGTATCATGTTCGCTTGAATACCTATAATATGCCGGGGTTGGTAATTGCTTTTGCCCATTACCTATTCGCTATTACCGATTACCAAAAAAGCAACAATACTATAAGTAATTAGCCGAACTTGATATAAGAGTATTTCCAGCATTAGAGAATGCTGGGGTTAACAGCGAAAAGCTAGAATCCTCAAGCAGACACGGTTATCTTTGAGTGTTTATTAACATAATCCACGAATTGTTGCTTGAGTCGAGGACTAATACCAGAATGTTCTAGGAAGCTAAAACCAACACTCCGCGCTTTAGCTAAGGTTTGTTCTGGTGTTAAACCTTCTTTAATAGCAACACTCAAAAGCGCAATTCCTGTAGAACGCATCCCGGCTGCACAATGCACAATGGCGGGTTTAGGTAGAGTTTCTAATGTTGTCAAAATTTTTGTAATCAGTTCTTCGTTAAACCCTTCTAGTTTGAGCGGAACGTTCTCATAATGGAGTCCCAAGGCTTCTGCTACTTTTTGCTCATCTTTGCGAAATCCTAACTCATCAGGCGATCGCAAATTCAAAACTGACTTATACCCTTCTTGAATAGCTTGCTCTAACTGGGTTGGTATGACTTGTCCTGTAGTTGTTAAGTGTTCGTTGATACGTATGGCGTTGTTCACATTCACTCCTGGTTGTAAATTAATCATTTCTAGGCAGTAAAAAAGCTTCTGAATAAGCCTTATGCAGCTATTCACTAAAAAACATCAGTTATTAGCGAATCCCAAAACTTATTGCTTTGAATCCGCTTTTTATTGCTATTGGGTTTAATACTGTTTTAATAATATACGGTTTTTCGATAGACTTATGTGTGATTAAAATATAATATACACTTTGCCGATATATTTATCGTTGTTTATACATTATCTTGTTGTGGGAGATTAATATCCACAGGATTTACGCATCAAGTTTGTCTGTGAAACTGGGTATAGGGGTATAGGTGTTCAAAACCCTTACACCTTTACACGATTGCCCAAACAGATGAGGAGCGTGAGGTGGGTTATTATAATGTATAACTAGCTGTACTTGTTAAATTTGATAGGCGATCGCTTAAAATTTAGAGATTGGTGATTTCTATCTTCCCAAAAGAATGTCTCAGTCAAGTTTTCAACGTGCAAATACTCTGAAAGCGGCTTTTTTGGCTTGTAATGTTGAGCCGCTTGAACCAGCAGAAATGGAACGATATTATGTCGATCTGTCGAGGGTGCGGAAAACTTCGGCTATTGATAATGTCAGTACGATTTTAGATTTTCAAGAAGCAGGTGATTTTACAACAATTTTATTTACCGGACATCGCGGTTGTGGTAAAAGTACAGAGTTAAAAAAAATCCAAAGTCTTTGGGAAAACAATTATCGGGTTATTTATTTAGAAGCGAATGAAGAGACAGATATTAATGATGCCCGGTATACAGATTTATATTTAATTGTAATTAAGCAAGTTGAATTTGAATTACGAAAGTTAGGTTTAACTTTTGATGAAAGGCTATTAAAAAGTTTTGAATCTTGGTTTAAAGATATTACTCAAGAAAACGAGCAAAGTGTCGAAAAATCAGTCAACGTTGAAGCAGAAGCAACTCTTAGCCCTACAGCGCCATTTCTGGCGAAACTAATGGTCAAATTACTGGCGCAAATTAAAGGCTCGGATAAGCAAAAGACAACTATTCGCCAAACTCTAGAAAAAGATTTATCTCGCCTCAAATCTGATACTAACCTGTTATTAAGCGACGCTTACACAAAACTGCGACAAAAATTTCCTAATTGCAAAGGTTTATTAATTATCTTCGATAATTTGGATAGGGTTCCTCCTGTGGTAGCAGAACATTTATTCTTTGATTATGCGGCACAGATGCAGGAATTAAATTGTACAATTATTTATACAGTACCGATTTCCATCCTTTGTTCGCCGAAAAATCCCCTGAATCAATTTGATGGTAATCCTCATATTGTGCCGATGATTAATATCTATGAATTTGAACGGCATAAATGTGATTTAGATTATAATCAGACGGGCTTAGATGCGATGGCAAGTGTAATTGAAAAGCGGGTTGATGTTGATGCAATTTTTGAGAGCCGTCATCAATTATTAGAACTAGCAAAAGCAAGTGGTGGCCATGTGCGTCAGTTAATGCAAATGATGCGCTCTGCTTGTCAAACAGCGAGTACTAAAAAACATCAAAAAATTATGTCCGAAGATGTAGATTATGCAGTTAAACAGCAACAATTTAGTTTTGAGCGGTTTATTCCTGAAGAGCATTATACTCATTTGGCTCAGGTTTGTTTAACTAAAGATGTTAGTAAAGACGAAATTGGACAATTAATGTTATTTAATACTTCCGTGTTGGAATATAACGGCGATAAACGATGGAATTATCCAAATCCGGTGGTGAAACGAAATGAGTTCTTCCAACAAGCTCTCCAATCAGCACAACAACCGTGAAATTCAAGCCGAAATAGGTAAATTTATTGCCTATAATCAGGACGAATTTGCTGAATTGGTGACATTTGTCGATTTTGCAGAAAAATTTACATTAGGTTTTATTGAAATTAACTTTCGTCCCGATATAGATTTATTAATTGCTGGATTGCAACAAAATCCTCAATGTCAAGAAATTCAATTTGTGGTTTTAGATTTTCCTGATGCAAATTTGCGGTTTCTGCGGGATGAATTGTTACAGCAATTAGCTAAAATTCCCAAAGAGACACATAAAAAACTTGTTTTATTAATTCGCAATTTAGAAAAATCAATTGGTGTATTTGGAGATTATCCTCCAGTTTTACAGGATTTAAACTTCGTCCGCGATTCCTATCGTCAAAGCGTACCCCATCCGATTTTATTTATCTTGCCAGATTATGCGATTTCGCGGTTAGCAAAATTTGCTCCTGATTTTTGGGCTTGGAAGTCAGGTTTATTTCGCTTTAAAACCACAGAATCGACTAGAGATAGGGCAATTGCCAATACTCTAGATGCAGATACAAATATAGAACGCCTACCAACACCAGAACAACAAGAGCGTATTGATTTATTACATCGCTTATTGATGGAATATAAACCAACTGGAGAAATACCCAGCCAAGAAAATCTCCGCAATTACAGTAATATTTTAAATGAATTGAGCAAAATATATTTAAGTCAGCACAAACCAATTCAAGCTAGAGAGTGTTTAGAAAAAGCTTGGAAAATTATTCAGACACTTCCTGATTATTCTCTACAAATCGAAATTGTCAATCAGTTGGGTAAAAGCTATCAGCAGCAACGAGAGTTTGAGAGTGCAAACAGCTATCATCAACAAGCTTTAGATATTGCTAAAAAGCAGAAAAATCTTCATGCTGTCGCTAATTCCTTGTTTTATTTAGGTAATCTCTCTTTGGAGATGCAACAGTTCCACCAAGCAAGGGATTATTATCAACAATCCCTGGAAATCACAATCGAATTTGGCGATCGCTATAGCTGTGCTAGCACCTACCACCAGTTGGGAATGGTTGCCCAAGATTTGCGGGAATACGACCAAGCAAGGGATTATTATCAACAATCCCTGGAAATATTCATAGAATTTGGCGATCGCTATAGCTGTGCTAGCAGTTACCACAATTTGGGAACCGTTGCTCAAAAATTGCGGGAATACGACCAAGCAAGGGATTATTATCAACAAGCCCTGGAAATATTCATAGAATTTGGCGATCGCTATAGCTGTGCTAGCAGTTACCACAATTTGGGAATGGTTGCTCAACTGTTGCGGGAATACGACCAGGCACGGCATTATTACCAACAAGCCCTGGAAATCACAATCGAATTTGGCGATCACTATAATTGTGCTAGCAGTTACCACCAGTTGGGAATGGTTGCCCAAAAGTTGCACGAATACGATCAGGCACGGCATTATTATCAACAAGCTCTGGAAATATATAGTGATGATGATCGCTATTCTTGTGCTAGAAGTTACCACCAGTTGGGAATCGTTGCCCAAGAATTGCGGGAATACGACCAGGCACGGCATTATTACCAACAAGCTCTGGAAATAACAATTGAATTTGGTGATCGCTATAACTGTGCTAGAATTTACTACCATTTAGGAATAGTTGCCCAAGAATTGCGGGAATACGACCAGGCACGGCATTATTATCAACAAGCTCTGGAAATATTAAGCGAATTTGGTGATCGCTATAACTGTGCTATCACTTACCACCAGTTTGGAAATTTTGCCGAAGATTTGCGAGAATACTACCAGGCAAGGGATTATTATCAACAAGCTCTGGAAATTTTTATCGAATTTGGCTATCGCTATGAGTGTGCTAGCACCTACCAGCAGTTGGGAATAGTTGCCCAACAGTTGCAGGAATACGACCAGGCACGGCATTATTACCAACAAGCTCTGGAAATTTTTACAGAATTTGGCGATCGCTATAACTGTGCTAGCACTTACCACAACTTGGGAATCGTTGCCCAAAAGTTGCGCCAATACGACCAGGCAAAAGATTATTATCAACAAGCTCTGGAGATATTGATCGAATTTGGCGATCGCTATAACTGTGCTAGCAGTTACGGACAATTGGGAACGATTGCACAAGCTGAGGAAAATTATGCAGAGGCTAGGACTAATTTGCAGACAGCGTTGGAAATATATGTTGAGTATCAGAATGAATATTGGGCTAAGGTAGTACGGGAGATTTTAAAGAGTATACCGGAGTAGGAGGATATGGGCGATATGCAACGTTTGGGTTTGTAAAGATGCGATCGCCTGTGGTTGATTAGCGGTAGGGTTAATTACTTGTATTGATAATTTTAGCGATCGCAAATTTCACTTTTGCACCGCAGTTAATTCTTTACTCATCTTGATAACTGGAACTATAATTTTTTTACCCAATTGATGAGGCGCTCTTTGTATAGGAATAAATCCCAGCCGTAAATAAAAACCTTCAGCGTAAAGACTAGCAGTTGTAATGACTTTATCTAGCCTTTGTTGCCTTGCTTGCTCACAAAAATGCTCCACCAAAGCTCTACCAATTCCTCTACCTTGGTAACGAGGATGCACATATAAGGCAATTAATTCATCAATAATATAACTAGTAAAACCTAAAACATTATCACCCTTAACTGCAACCCATAAAGTTTCTAATTGCAGATGCTTCAAAATATTAGCAGCATCAGGTTTTTCACGATAATTCCGCCATGCTAACAGTTCTTCGTGAGTATACAATGTTGTGGGTAAAGCTTTAATTGCGGCAATATGAATAGCACTCAGCATCCAAGCATCTGTTTGTTGGGCAGGCCGCAGCAATATGTCATGGGCATTCATTAAGGTGGGTAAAGGGAATGGACAATGGACAGTGAACTTAATCTGTCAACTGACTAATGATTTTAACTAAATCAACTGGTTCTACTGGCTCGGAAATGTGCCGTTGTGTTTTTCGTTTATTTCACCAGCATAGGCAGTTAAGGCGATCGCTTTTATCTTAGCTCCTTTTTCTGGTGGTAAGGCTCTTACCTTTTCATACTATGATTCAGTTACGCCCAGATTAAATTACATTCGGGCTGAATTTTTGTCTAAATCTTGTTACTTACTTTCGGAATGTCATTAAATGGCACATCCATCACTGGAAAATTTTGCCAATCAGAAGCATCAAAGTGCCACCATTCTGTTGAAAGACCAGAAAACCCCTGTTTCTGCATTGTATCTTCTAGTAACTGACGATTCTTTCGAGCCTGAGCGCTCCCTCCATTATAATTTCTATGGGAAGCTGGGGTAAAAGAATCGAATTTACTGGGCATTTCTAACTCTTTACCATTGTTGTCAATTAACGTTAAGTCTACGGCTGCACCACGATTATGTCGAGAACCTTGTGCTGGGTTCGCAACATATCTCTCATCTGGTATTACACGCCACATAAGTTTTTGTACAGACAATGGTCTGTAACAATCATATACTTTTAAACCTAACTGTTTTCTACTCAAATCTTGTTGTATTTGTGATAGTTTCTTCGCTACTCCATATCTAAGTACACATCTTGCTTCTGGATATACTTTTTGCTTGAGAAAATTATTAGTTGTAGCATAGCGAATATCAATTACTATATCTTTATTAACTGTTTGAATATCAACTAACTGAGTATCATCATTGCTTACAGGATTTATATTTGAGTTATTTGTACTATTATCAGGTATAGCTTTAGGTGAATTTACATCTGCTGTACTCAAAGCTTTTTTATTCACCTGCAATTCATTACTACTATGATGACAACTTGCTATAAATAAAAGTACGAATATTCCTAAATAGTAACTGTTCTTCATTGATAAAATATAATATTGTTTATATTTTAATTATTAATATAGCGTTGTTTGAGTCAGGTAAAATTATATCAGGCTATTGAGACATATTAATAGGAAGTAAATATTTTTACTAACTACAAACTCGTTGAGTACGATTGGTAGCCAACCAACCTTTGAGCGGTGCAGCAATTAAGTACCAGCCTTGTTTTTGCCCAACAATAGATAGAGGTGTGCCATTAGTTAATTCCCCAATTTTTATATAATTCACTCCTGGGCCAGAGCGCACATTTAAAGTTGGGTCTTGAGGATCAGCTACTACAATAGTACAAGTTCCAGTAGTGGGTGGATTATTTAAGGTAGGAATTGATTTAATAGTTGGTGTAGGAATTGGTTTAATAGTTGGTGTAGGACTCGCTTGTTGTGGAGAAGTAATAGGATTTTGGTTTCCTATGGGTGTAGTAGATGGTGATGTTGTTGGGGTTGGGGTATTTTTGACGACCTCAGTTTGAAAAGATTTTGTCAGTCCTAAACCAATAATTACTGATGCACCAATTAAGCCGACTGCAATTAAACTACCAAAGAGAAGACCTTTTTGATGATTATTGCCAACATTAGCATCAGGCGCTACAGAAACGTTTGGTGTTGGTATGGGTACTGTTGGCGGTGCAATAGTAGGCTGTGGTGGTGTAGATACTACTGGCGATCGCGGATAATATGGTTGTGTGGCGGAAATTGGATGACTGATAGTTTGTAGATCATTTAACATAGCCCTAGCGGTGGGATAGCGATCGCGGGGATGATAGGCGATCGCTCGATCTAGTACACTAGCTAAAACCTGACTAATATGGCTGGCGTACTGTCGCCACATAATTTCCCCAGTCTGAGAGTCTATCTCCAATTGTTGTGGCTGTCTGCCAGTTAATAGATAAATTGCCGTCAGACCTAAACTATACAAATCACTAGAATAAACTGGTCTTCCGGCTGCTTGTTCGCTTGGCATATATCCGGGTGTGCCAATGACAATTGAACTGGTAGGATGACCTTGGGAATTTAAAACTGTTCCCATTGCTTCCCGTACCGCTCCAAAATCAATCAACACTGGTTTACCATCACGATGACGTAGAATAATGTTGTCTGGTTTAATATCTCGATGAATAATGTGTTGAGAATGCACATATTCCAGAATTGGTAACAAATTTACCAAAATCTCTTGCACCGCACTTTCCGACAATAACCCCTGTTGTAGCCTGGCCGTGAGTGTATCCCCCTCAATCCATTCTTGAACTAAGTAAAATTGGTCATTGCTAGCAAAATAAGCATACAATGCGGGAATTTGGTCTGATGAACCACCCAATGCTTCTAAAATCGCCGCTTCTCGTTGGAATCTTTCCTGTGCTAGCTGGTAGATTTGAGGATTATTTTGAATTAGTCTGAGCTGTTTTACTACACACCGCCGCTTAGAAGGCATATAAGTATCTTCTGCAAGATAGGTTTCGCCAAACCCCCCAGCCCCCAGCGTGCGGATTACTTGATAGCGCTCGTTTAGCATCCTGATCATCATAGTCGGTAAAAGCTTTGAAATGTTGATTATTGATAATCCAGCCAAAATATTGAGTTGACAATTCACAATAAACAGCTTAAATTTTACTGTTTTAGGAACTCCTTTTACTAAAGCAGATTTAAGTCAAGGTGGACAAGTATTGAATCATCGAATAGATTAAACAGAGGTTGTTGTAGCTAATTATGTAGAAAAGTATAGATATATAGAAATATACCTATTCCTCAAGCCTCAAACTATTAGTCTATCGAAAGTAAGCTGTATTTTATTGTGGTTTTTGTAATAATAGACATCATGAATAAATTAACATTTAACTGATATCAATCTTGCCAATACCTTTTGAGAGTTTGCTATAACTATAGGAATCCGATTTGATTTCTGTATCGCTGGGAGCGTATCTATGAAATTCTCAGTATCTGTAGGGTGGGCAGTGCATCGGCAAAACCATGAGCCTGTGGGCAATTCCCAACGCCACTTGCTTTATGTCGGGAAACCCGCCCAACGCAGTGGCTCCCCAACGTATATTTCAAAAATCAAGTATGAGTCCTATATACAAGGTAGAAAACTTGATCTAATATAACTTCAACCTAATGCTGTTATATAAATTTATGTTATCTATCTCAAATGGGCATAACAACTAATTACTTTTCCTTAAAAAGTAGAATTTACAAAATAATTTAAGATTATGAGTAACAAAAATAGTAATTTCTCGCAAAAACTTACTTCCCTACTAGGTTATAACCGCACCTGTTTAAATAAAGATAAGCAATATCTCTATCATTTAGAAAATGCTAGTTTGACACTGTGCCTAGTTAATTATTTAGCTAACTGTTCTTATATTTCTCCTAACATTGTGACAGTTATTAGTCAAATAGATGGGTGGATAGTTAACATGCAAATAAAATCCACTATCGAGCCGCAACAGGAAAAAGATATTCAAGCTGTGTTCAATGAACTAGGAGTAGTTTACACCCCATCCAAGTTAATTAATTCAGTGCTGATGAGATTGGAGTCAGGCGCAACAATGACTGAAGTGATGCGCCGATATCACGTTTCTATAGTTTCTCATGGGGTTCCTCAATACGATGAGATTGAGGTTTTCCGAACAGATGTGATAAAAGGATTGGGTTACTGTCCACAATACTTGGCTTAATTTAAAACTAATTTTAACCACTTTGCGCTTTAACGACTAGTGTTAAATAACCAACTGTATTATATTTTTTCGTGTGGAGATACGCTCTCAGCTTGGTATAAACCACTATAGTAGAAGAATAAGAATATCTTAAGTAAAAAAATAAGAATATCTTATGAATAACAAAATTTTAGCAACCGTGATAGTAATAGCTACCACTGGAATATTTAATGCGGTGAATGCTCAAGAGCCTACAAATAATGAGCCAAAAAAATCATCACAAGTGATTGATGCTTGTCTGCAAAATAGAGCAGAGACTCTACCTAATCCTTTTAGTGATGTACCTGAAAATCATTGGGCTTTTAAAGCAGTGATGACGATGCACTATTGCGGAGCATTCCGACAAGCAACACCGCCGCAATTATTTCATAAATTACCTCCAACCGAAAGCCAACAGCAGCCAAAACCAGAAGGTTAGATGGCGATCGCCTATACCCAGCCGTGAGCGATCGCCCTCACATCATCTCAAGCATGAAGGTTAGCTTGTTCCTGTAACCAAGGATCTACAGGCTGTCCATCCTTACGACGCAATTCAATATCTATTGCTATTACTTCCTTGGAACCAGGAGGTGCAGGTTTTTGGTGGAAAATGATGTCATAATCCAGAGGGTTTTGGTTACGTTCTTTCAACCATTCTTGCACTTTCATCGTGGCAAAAAATGACTGACCTTGCTCAAACATCCGAGTAATCTGCATTTGCAGCGTATAGGGATTTAAGCGACCCATAATTTACTACCTTTTTAGAAAAGTTTTTAGCACTAGCAAGATACCTACATAGCATAACCTGATGTCATCTGACCATAACTAGCAACTTGGGTGAGGAAAGTTGCACTTGAAGAACAATAGGGTTTCCCAAGTCCCATTTGCGATCGCATTTGGCAATACTGAAAATATAGTTATTGTTTCAGTCTCCTTGCAGGGTAATTAATTGTGGAAACCACTTTGTGCTGAAACTTAAAAAATAAAATCTCTTTTACAGAGGAAGCCTGACTGTAAATGTACTCCCCTGTCCTGGTTGACTTTGAACGTAAATAGTTCCTTTATGTGCTTGAACAATTGCCATTACAATGGCTAAACCCAAACCAGAACCACCAGAAGCACGAGAGCGGTTACGGTCTACTCGATAGAACCGATCAAAAATTCGCCTTTGATGTTCTAATGCAATACCAACTCCTGTATCTTGAACTTTGATAATAGCATGAAGCTCACTCTCTTCTAACAAAACTGTAACTTTTCCCCCATTAGGAGTTGCTTGAATTGCATTGACAATTAAGTTAGAAATTAAACGATAAAGCTGTTCTTCATTTCCCCTGACATAAACTTTTTTGGCAACCTGAATCTGACCAGAAAGATGTACTTGATGCTCTACTGCTAAAAAGGCTAATTCCTCAATTAAATCACTAATTAAATCATTCACACAACAAAGCTGATATTCTGTTGTAATTTCTTTTTGGTCTATATTTGTTAACAGCAACAAATCCCCTACCAATTGTGATAGGCGACGATTTTGACGTTTGAGTACATCTAAAACTCCATCATTCGATTTTGGTTCTTGTTGTAATTTAATAGCAGCTTCAATAGTAGAGTGCATAGCTGCTAACGGTGTGCGAAACTCATGGGCAGCATCAGCAGTAAATTGCTGCATCTGTTGGTAGGAATGATATACAGGTTGCATTGCTCTTCCGGCTAACCACCAACTAGACAAAGCAACAAACATCATAGCAACAGGCAATCCCAAAATCAAAGTTAATTTTAAGTAAGCAAGATGTTGTTCTAAATCAGTGATACTTCTTGCCACTTGTAGATAACCAGAAAGCTGGTTATGAGTGTACAAAGGTAAACTAATTTGGCGGTATCTAGTGCCAGAAGCATCAGTGAGGATTTGCCAGTGCTGTGATGATGAGGTAATTTTTAACCTGTCAAATTGTATACCTGTACTAGCAAATACTTTTCCCGAACTATCTAATAAACGTATATAGTAATTAACCGAGTTAGCCGCATCCACTATTGGTTGTTTAATAGTGGAAGTTTGATGTAAACAATTTGTATGAGTTATACATAATTCTAAGGAAAATTCTCTAGCAATATGTTCTAAATGTCCAGGTTGCTGCCAAGCAGGTTCAAGACTGTTATGAAGTGCCTTTGCTACTGATTGCAATCCCTGGTCTATAGTTTCATAGTAAGCATGGGCAACCACACTATAAACGCCCAAGCCAGATAAGCCCAAAATACCACCCATCACAAGGGCGTACCAAGCTGCTAACCGCAACCGAGTTTCATGGAAAATGGGATTGCGTTTCATATTTCTCAACCGTTGCTCAAAGTAAGCCAGCCTGAGTGTTGAGACGATAGCCGACACCATAAATAGTCTCTATTAAAGATTCGCTGTCTTCTCCTAATTTGCGTCTCAATAAGCGAATTTGTGCTGCAACTACATTACTAACAGGTTCAGCCCCAATTTCCCAAAGCTGATTAATAATTTGGTCGCGGTTGATAATCTGGTTAGGATGACGCAGGAAATATTCCAACAATTGAAATTCTTTAGCAGTTAAAGAAAATACTTGCTTTTCACCGTTATTATACTGGCGAGTTAGTTCATGAGTGCTGTAATTGAGTGTCAGACAACCTACTTGTAAGCGTCGGGGTTGCTGTTGGGGTGTCAGCATTGCGCCTACGTAAGAGGCTCGCCGTTGTAATGCTCGCAATCTGGCCAACAGTTCAGCCATATCAAAGGGTTTAACTAGATAATCATCTGCACCGCTATCTAGTCCGATAATCTTTTCTTCCATCCTGTATTTAGCAGTTAGCATCAACACGGGTAAAGTGAATTGGCGATCGCGCAACCATCTACACAACTCTACCCCAGAAGCTCCTGGTAACATCCAATCAAAAATCGCTAAGTTGTACTCAGTCCATCCGGTTTCTAGATATTGCCATGCTTGAGTCCCATCTAAAAACCAATCAACCACATACGCCTCATGACTAAGGACTTGTTTAATTGCTGCACCTAAATCCTCTTCATCCTCAACTAATATCAGTCGCATAATTCACACTTAGTTGACAGTTGACAGTTAGTAATGCCTATTTAAACTACAGTGTCTCATCCTGTACTTTTGATTAAGTTTTGACCATAATCACTGTGCAATCGCTCTTGCGAGAGATATTCTCTGGAATATTCCCCTGCATTACTTGCCTAAGTAAACTTTCACGACTGGCTCCCAGAACAATTACATCACTGTTGTCTGCTTGGGCGCATTCAAGTACAGCGTCAGAAATGGAATTAGCCTTGACTGAAGTAGCCAACACCTTACCTTTAACTCGGCTGCGAAGAAAGCGCACAGATTTTTCTAATAATGTGGTGTCAGGAATTGACTCATTCAATTGGAAAACTTGGCATAGCTTGATTTGCGGTGATGTACTCAGACAAGCAAGGGCAGGTAATAATTTAATTGCTTGTTTAGAGTTAGGCCCCCCAGCCATTGGTAGTAACCAACGGTCAAAGACCCTTTTCTCACTTAATTTAGCTAAGATGACATCACAAGGAGCTTGGCGAATTAGAGTATCTACTACTCGGCTAAAAACTCTCCCAGGAGTTGATGTAGTTCCTTTCCATCCCATCAGCACTAAGTCAATTTGTTGCGCTTTCACTACCTCCAAAATTGCCGTAGCTACATTATGGGCAACTCGGATTTGGGTGTGAATAGGAATCCGCCAATCCTCACCTAATATGATTGCTTGCTGCAACAGTCCCAGGCTTCTGTCCGTTTCCACTGGTGTTTGAGATGGGATGCGGTTAGGTGGGACAATAATTACTTGTAAGCATTCTATTTCGTAGTTGTGAGCTTTGGCGATCGCAGCTGCCATCTCTAGTAAAGTTTGCGCTGTCTGTGGGTGTGAAAGTGGTACTAGTAACCTGCCTTTACCTGTAGCCGGAGCGCGAGTTTGGTGAATGATGTAAGAAGGTGCTGATTTTGCTTGTATTTGTGGGTTGTTACCATTTAAGCGCTCTGCTTCTACCCGAATAATATCACTGCGAGTAATAATTCCGACTAATTTTCGCCCCTCTGCCACAGGTAAGCAACTGAGGTTATAACGATTGAGTACATGCAGTACGTAAGCCAATGAAGTTGCTGGGCTAACTTTCATTGGCTCCGGTGTCATGATGTCTCTAATCAGTGTATCTTTACCTAAGTGTTGCGAACCAGTATTAACTAAATCTTTTTGGGTCACAATGCCGACAATTTTCCCATTCTCTAAAACTGGGAAATTGTGATGCGCAGAGTTGGAAAATGCCTGTAGTGCTTCCTCAATGCTCATTTGGCTAGATAGAGTTTCCACACGTCCTTGCATGACATCTGCGGCATTTAATTGTCCTAAAATTCCCTCTATGCTCGGTTCTTTGGTGATGTGAATGCCTTTCCACTCCAGTAGGAGGTCATAGATTGACCTTTTGTCAATCTTTTCTGCTACTAAATAAGCCACTACAGACACAATCATCAGTGGTAACACTAGATTAAAGTCTGTGGTCATCTCGAACACAATGATAACTGCCGTAATTGGCACTTTGGAGACGGCGCTAAACATCGCCGCCATGCCTACATGAGCATAGGTGGTTGCAGCACTCAGACCCAGCAGACTATGTTCTACAGCCCCTACTAAATAGCCAAGGGCTGCTCCTAATACCAAGGAGGGAACCAGTAAACCCCCTGGCGCTCCCGAACCGTAGGTAAAAATAATTAAGGTAAACTGAACTACAAGAGCGATCGCCGCAAATGACCAATCACCAGTACCTACAAGTAAAAGTTCTCTCAACCCGGCATTGTTGCGAAAAGTCACAGGCAATAGAGCGATCATGACACCAGTAACTAAGCCAACAATTCCCAATCGCCAAGGTAAACTGAAATTTAATACTCGACGGTTGATTTTTAAACTAGCAATAATACTTTTATTAAATAAAATACCTACTAACCCAGCCAAAACTCCCAAAATCAAGTAAAAAGGAATTTCCTGAGCGAAGAAGGTAGTATTAGTAACTGCTAAATTTAATTTTAAATCTAAGCTATGACTGCCGTAGAGTCGGGAAATTACCGCAGCAATAAACGAGGCTAAAATGGCAGTACCAAGGGTAATGCCTGATACATCTTGTAATAATTCTTCCACTACAAACAGTACACCAGCGATCGGTGCATTAAAAGCCGCAGCTAACCCAGCCCCGGCTCCAGCCGCAATCAGTTGACGACGATGTTCTGGGGAAGTTGGAACCCAATTACTCAACTGATTTGCCAAAGCTGCCCCAATCTGTACCGTTGGCCCTTCCCTTCCTAAAGGCATTCCCGAACCCAACACTAAAGTAGCACTGACCAGCTTTACCAACGCAATCCGCAGATTTAAAGGCATCGGCACACGAGCCAATACAGCCTTAACCTCAGACATCCCACTACCTGATGCTTCCGGTGCGAAGCGCTCTACCAACCAACCTGCCAACATTCCGCCTAACAATCCAATACCGGGTAAAACCAAGTAGACTGGCCACAAGTAAGACAGATGTACTCGCCATCCCCCCGCCCAGTCTACCGCCTGCCCCAAAATAACGGCTGCAAATCCAGAAACCAAACCAATCACGCAGGCTTCAACAAAAGCCAATCGCTTAGGTCGTAGCAACTGACGAAGAAACCTCAACCCAAGAATTTTACTCTTAGCTAACATATTTTTGGCAATCATTTTTTAGTAGTAGCGGTTGAATCAATTTCTCCTATGTTTTACCTTTCACTTAAGTAGCTCAGTGTTAAAAATTATCGCTATAGCAAGGCAGGAGGCAGGAGGCAGTTCGCGGAGCGTGTCGAAGACAAGGCAGGAGGGAAGAGGGTTATAACTTTATTTACCTTTCTTAACTTAGTTTTGTTTTTTTCCACCGACTTACTTAATTTATAGCTTTTACCAAAATAATGAAACTAAAGTGAAACTTTTATTCTACTTAAGATAGAAACTTTGTTGATTGCCTAGTTTTTGGTTTTATAAAAAAATGAAATCAACATGAAATTCTTGTGCTTCTTGAGATATAAATAATGGTTATTTCAATAGTATGAAGCAACCACTACAGTTATTTTCTAAACTATTTTCACAACTATCAATAACATAGTTGCCTCAAAAAATATTTGGTTGATAATAAGTAAGTCGGTGGGAAAAAACAAAGCTAAGTTAAGAAAGGTAAACAAGGCTATAACCCTCTTCTCTCCTGCCTCCTGCCTTCTGCCTCCTGCCTTGCCATAGCGATAATCTTTAACACTGAGCTACTTAATATGATTCAATTTTGGCTGTGGGTTGCTTTTATTGGCATGACCATTGGTTCTGTCTTTTTTGGCTTAAAAGCAGATGCCATGCTACGTAGAGAAGGAATGGAATTTCCCCTAGAAAGCTGTTTCATTACCCTTTGGGCAGCCACCATGTACCTAACGATGATTCTGGGTGAAACTGTTTTGCGAGACTTTAATGGTATAACGATTAACATTGAGGCTACACAAACAAAGCCTGCAAAGGCAGGCTCTTTGACCTTGATTTGATGTTAGCTATTGGTGTTGAATTACTCCACCTTGTGGTTTTGATAGTGCTTGTAATTCTTCCCAACTATAATGACGGGGTAATTCAATTGGTTTGTGATCAGCACCTAATCCCAAGCTAATAGTTGGTTGGAGTTCCTCAATAAAATCCTCGGCATACTCTGCTAATTTATTAGCTGCAACTGTGCCAGTAATTGCTCCCGTAACTCCACCAAGGGCAGCCCCTAGTTTACCACCAATTGAACGACCTAATGCGGCTCCAGCAATCCCACCCCCTACGGCTCCCAATCCCGTTGCTAAAGGGTGAGTATGAGAGGATATTTCTGGAGAGTTTTCTGAATCAGTTGGATGAGCATTGACAGATGCTTCCAGGGAAGTTTGGTTTTGTGCGGCTAAATCAGGCTGTTTGTCTTGTGTCATTTTTCTATCCCATAAATAATTAGATTTGTTAGCATTTCTCGGCAAAAGTTTTATTTGATTTACTGCAATCGTTCAGCTAGATGGTCGCCTACGCGCAACGCATTAGCCATAATTGTGAGTGTGGGGTTAGCGCCGGAATTTGAGGGAAAGAAACTACTATCGACCACATAAAGATTATCAACATCATGAGTACGGCAATTGAGGTCAAGGACTGAAGTTTGAGGGTCTGTGCCAAATCGACAGCTACCGCATTGATGGGCTACCGCTTGTTCTGGTAGATGAGTGCGGGGATAAATACTAAATGGTAGGACGTGTTTAGCAGAGCCGGGGATTGATTTAAGTACAGATGTCCAACGATGAATTAAGCGATCGCCTGCTTCGGTATTGTTGAGGGTATAGTCAATATGTATCTTGTCACCCACTACACGAATCCGATTATTTGGGTCTGGTAAATCTTCTGTTTGCAACCACCAACCAACTGACCTTTGGGCTAACAAATGCCTCTCAAAATGTGGAATCAACTTGATAAACGGAGCCATCAGTGGCGGTGCTTCTGCGGGAATCATATCAGCTAGGACATTGCCCGTATTCTGTACCATGCCCATTGGATAAGGAAAATCCGGCTCTCCCCAGTAAAAATCATTCACAGCGATCGTTTTTTGAAACTTGGCGTGATTTATTTCTAGGTGGATGGAAACGATCGCTGTTTCCAACTGCTTCATAAAATTCCGCCCTACCTGAGCGGAACTGTTTGCCAAGCCATTGGGATGTTTATCGTTCGCAGACCTTAACAACAAAGCCGGGGAGTTGACAGAACCACAAGCAACCACCACAATATCACCCTGGAAGTAGTGAGGCTCCCCAGCAATTTCCACCTCTACCTTCCTCACTTCTTTTCCCGACTCACTGGTATGTAGGCGCAATACCTTAGCATTGGTCAGGAGGGTAACATTAGCATACTTTTCCTGAGCCGGACGAATAGCATTGACATCAGCATCGGCTTTGGCGTGGACTAGACAGGGGTATCCATCAAAAGTATCGCAGCGAATGCAGGGGCTGTTGAGGCGATCGCTTTCATTCAGCTTTAATCCGATGGGTAAATGAAATGGGTAATACCCAAGTTCACGGATACCATCAACTAGGGACTGCATATCCGGCTCATGACTTACAGGCGCATAAGGATAAGGCTCACTACGGGGTGGTTCTGTGGGGTCTTCTCCTGCTTTTCCATGCACATCGTATAGCTTTTCTGCCTGGGTATAATAAGGCTCAAAGTCTTGATATTTCAAAGGCCATTCGGGAGAAATTCCTCCTTTATGAATTACCTTTTCAAAATCTCGCTCCCGAAATCTTATTAAAGCTGCACCATAAAGTTTAGTATTACCGCCAACCCAATAACCAGTCTGGGGTTTAAAGGCTTTACCATCCTTGTTGTACCATTCTTCATCGGTGTGATAGCGATGTTTTTGATAAACTTCTTGTGGATTCCAATTCTCTTTTTCTCTCGGTAAAAAGTCACCCCTTTCCAAAACTAAAATCTTTTTACCTGTAGGTGCAAGGCGATTAGTTAATGTACCTCCACCTGCTCCTGTGCCGATAATAATAATGTCGTAATGTTCGGTAATGCTCGTCATATTTTTATGTTTATTACGAGTAAATAAGTCTCTTCCTACCGTTTTGTTTAAAGTAATTTGGCAAGAATTTCAAACCATTAGTTAATTCTTCTTCTGTAAAGTTTGCATAACTCTAGGGATAGATTCATTCACTAAGACTATAACTTTGATGTTTATGTTGCTTCCATCTTAAGAATTAGTATTTTCTCAAACCAAGGATAGGTTAAAATTTCATTTTAATTTCATTTTTTATCTATATAGTTTTATTTGGATGTCTACTAAATTTAATCGTCAATTAATAGTTACTTGTTAATATAAATAAGTTGTTAGCAGAATATATGTCTAAAGTTTGAGGTGAATGTAAAATGTTAAAATAATAATTAGCATTATAAAAATAACAGTTACTTAGATGAATATTACTGTATTTTTACATCAAATTTGTATTAAATTAAACCTGTCATTTATTATCAGCTACTAAGTTAAATAATCAGGAGTTTCTTATGGCTAAAGCCATAGAGATTTATGACGATCGCCTACTTGCTATCTTATCGACCGATGCTTCACTGCAAAAGCTGGCTAACGGAGCCGTTCACAGCGAAGGCCCTGTATACATCCAAGAAGATAACAGCGTTGTGTGGAGTGATGCTCACGGTAATCGCCTGCTGCGGTGGAGTCCCACTGACAATGTAACTGTTTTACGTGACCCCTCTGATTACCAAAGTGGTAATTACCGGGACTTAGAGGGTCGTATAGTTGCCTGTTCTTCTGGTCTGCGTGCCATTATCCGCCGCGAACATGATGGGCAATGGCAGGTTTTAGTAGATGGCTACGATGGTAAACGCCTCAACAGTCCCAATGATTTAGTAGTCAAAAGCGACGGCACAATTTGGTTTACTGACCCACCTTACGGCATCACCGAGCCAAATCAAGGATACGGTGGCGAACAAGAACAGCCTGGAAGTTACGTATATCGCTTCGACCCAGCAACAAGGGAGATTTATCCTGTAGTTACGGACATGGTGCGCCCCAACGGACTGGCTTTCCATCCCGATGAAAGTCTGCTGTATGTTTCTGATACAGCCGCCTTTAATATTCCAGACGGGCCTCATCATATTCGTGTGTACGAGGTTGTAGATGGTCGATGGGCAAAGAATGGGCGTGTATTTGCAGAAATCTCGCCGGGACAACCTGATGGCTTGCGAGTTGATAAATATGGCAATGTTTTTACCAGTTCTCAAGATAGTGTGCAAATATATACCTCTGACGGAACTCGGTTAGGGAAGATTCTCGTACCGGAAACCTGCGCCAATCTAACTTTAGGTGGTAAGGAAGGCGATTGTCTATTTATCACCGCAGGCAAATCTTTATACGCTATCAACCTCAATACCCGTGGTGTGCAGCTATGATTTATCAATTTGTGCTGGGTGTAGCGATCGCTGTTTGGGTAATACCAAAGGTAATGGTTTTTGGATTAGCTGTAGTTAATTATCCATTCCTGGGGCCGCATTTGGTGAGTTCTCTGGTTTATGCCTATCCCGGTGGACTGGCAGGATTAGCACTACTATTACTGAGAGTTACTGTTGGCGGATTGTTTTTAATCCACGGCTACCCCAAGGTGCTGCATGTTCGGCGGTGGGCTGAATCTATCAATACACCTGTTTTTCTCTGCATTATCTCTGCATGGTCGATGTTGGGTGGTGGATTGTTCTTAATTATTGGCTTACTGACACTTTTGGCAACTTTACCGATTCTGGCTTCTATGTTATTTGCCATATTGTTACATCTGATGCAAGGTCTGCCCTTTGTCGCCACAGATCCTTACTTAATTCCCGAAGACCAGTATAAAGGCCCTCTAGGAAAAGGTGAACCGCCAAATTGGGAAAAAGCGTTGATGTACTGCGTGATGCTGATTGCGATCGCAGTTTTAGGCCCTGGTGCTTATTCAATAGATGCGGCGATTTTCGGACGCTAAACTCTGATGACATAACTCATGCTGGAGGTAGTTCCGTTTCCGACTCCTTAAGTGTGAACTCATCAATGATTGTGACAAAGATAGCGGCGGCTGGAACCGCAAGCAAGACCCCAATAAATCCAAATAGCTTACCCATGACGAGAAACGTCACAATCACCATTACAGGATGTACATTAACTTGCTGTCCCATAACCAAGGGTTGAACAATATGAGCATCTAGCTGATTTAGAACCAAAAATAGTATCAGAACAAATACTAACTTGATGGGTGAAATGCTCAGAGCTACTAATGCTGGTAAAAAAGTACCAACAATGGAACCAAAGTAAGGAATAATCTCCAATAAACCTGCAATAATGCCAAAGGCGAAAGCTGACGGAATCCCTAAAATCCACAGTCCTAAGCCAGCGCCCACACCGAGAAATAACATGGCAATCCCTGTACCAAAAATCCAACCACGTAGTCTCAACTGGCAAGCCTTGAGGACTCGTGTAAACCGTTGGTGATGTCGGCGAGGTATTAACCGTAAAATACCCTTCACCAAAGTTTTAGGATCGTAAGCCATATACAGCGCCAAAATCACTGTTGCTACTAACTCCAGCGTGAAATTAAAAGCTTGACCCAAGAAAATAGGAACACCGCCCAGTAATTGATTAATAAAGTTCCGCAATTGTATTATTGATTGGGAAATGTCAGGAATAAAGGGAAATTTACTCCGCAGTTGCTCTACATCTCCTGTCAATGTGTTGAGATAAGTTGGCAGTGTGACTAGTAAATTTTGAACCTCAGATATGGCACTAGGTATAACTACAGTAGTCATCAATACACCAAAACCAACTATTAATCCAATTAATAGTACAACCGCAATATCCTGTGACTTTACCAACTTTTGCAAAAAGCGTAACAATGTTCTTAAAACTAAAGCAATTAATGCTGCAATAGCTATTAGTTCCAATACTGGTAAAAGTTGGTATAAGATGTAAAGTATTGTTGCCAGTATTACCGCAAACGGCGCACCACGAGTTAGCTGAAAGTTTCCATTGTCTCCATCTCTAGAATCTGCCATTTTTAATTATCACTTTTATTTAACATAATTTTATTCCCAACTGTTTAAATTATTTTTAATAATAGTATTCGCTACTAAGATAAGTTGAGTAATTTCTTAGCGCGAACTGAGCCGATGGGCTGTTACAAGATTTTTTAATTAATTAAATCAACTTGATGTTAAATTGAATTTTATACTATATAAATATAGGACACTAACACTATAGAACAGATTAGATTGAATTATAAAAGTTTAATATAAAAAGACCATAAGTGAATCTCTAGCTAAAGACTGAGAATAGTAAGGTTTAATTATAAATATTTATTAAGAAGGGTAACTATAGTGTTACTAATTCAGGTTTTTTGAGAAACCATGATATGGCATGGTTTGTTCACAAATATTTTATGTTAATTATGCTTACGCAGCATTGTATATTCTTAAATTGTTTGCATATCATTCTGCAATTAGCAATAAAGCGTGTCCATCAGGATCTTTTACTAAGCAAGCTTGCCGATAAGCAAATGAGCTATCTCTAAGCTGTATAATCTGTGGTGATACAAACTCAACACCATTACGTCGTAGCTTCTCTACTAACTGCTCAAGATTATTGACAACCATCTGAATTTGCATGTGTGCAATATCGCAACTTTTCCAATTGCTTGGTATGGGACGACCTTTACCTGGCACAAGATAATCTAGCAGTTCAATTCCTACCCCGTCTTGAACTGGTCGCAGTGCTGTAATTTTAACTTCGGCTCCTGGTAAATTATCCATCCGAGCTTGGGTTGCACGCCAGTTAAGGCTACGGCTGTCAACTTCCATTCCCAAGAGGTCACGGTAAAAGTGTAGACTCTGCTCGGTGTGAGAAATAGCCATCGCACTATGATCAATTCCTAAAAATAAGCGATCCTGGTTTTGATGCCACTTATCTTGTCCCTTATCAGGCGGAAACCAAATTAGCTCTAAATCGTGTCCATCAGGGTCTTTAAATTTAAAAGCGCGGACACCACCAGACGCTTCATTTCCAGGTGGTATTGTTTGCGGTGCTGTAGATATGGGTTGAATAGGAAATGCACACAGATGAGCATAAGCTCTATCCATATCACTCACCACAATCGCCAAATGTTGAAACCATAGGTCATTACTTTGGGAATCGCTGGGAATGGGTTGAGAGTCAATGTTGAGATATTCCATCAATTCGATGATTTCATCACCTAAACGCAAGGTGACAATGCGAATTTCTGCCCCAGGTACACCTACTATATTGCTGTATTCTTCGCCTGCAACTGTGATATCAGAAACTAATTCAAAACCAAGTGCTTGTGTATAGAAATTCAAAGAGCGAAGGCAGTTTGTTACCGTTAAACCAATAGCTCTAACTCTTTGCACCTGTATATCAGTTTGACTAGGCGTAGTCATCAATAAATTTCCTTTTTATCAAAAAATTATCTTTACACCCTATTTTTTCTCCTCATCACCCAACATTTGTAATAACTTCCTGGCAACTAAAACGCCCACAACTCCAGCCCCAACTAATTCCACCGCCTGCACAACTTTTTTACCTACATCCTGCGGATCAAGATGTTGATGAAATAGCTCTTCATCTAACCATTCTGTAGTCGCTTTAAAGTCGTGAATTGGACTTGGTAATAGGGTTAAATAAGTGCCTTGACGAATTAAGTGCGCGGGTTCACCTGCAACTTCAAAAACATTGAATAAGTTGGCAGCAGCATCATTTAACCCCAATTTTAATAAAGTTCCCCGGATGTTAACCTTAACAGGCTTGAGAGGTTCACCTAAAGCTAGTGCCTTCAAATTCCGCCCAATAGTTGCTCCTTGCTGATAAGCCACCTGGGCTGTAGCTGGTAGTGAATTATTTTGAACTGCTGCACAATCCCCACCAACAAATACCTCTGGGAAATCAAGTAATTGCATTGTAGGCGTAACTAGAGGACGACCATGATGATCCCTATGTTCTTGAGGAATGGGTAACTCTTGAATTAGGGGATGGTTAGAAGTGCCAGCCGTCCAGATTGTGGTGTGGGTTGCTAAGGTCTTAATTTCATCATTGCTTTTATATTCAATTGCATGGGGACGTACAGCAGTGGCTTCTGCTCCTGTGAGGATTTCAATCGGAATAGTTCGTTTTTGTAACTCTTTCTGGGCAATGGGACGCAACGGATTGTTAATATCACCATCAAGAATTTCTTGACCATGATTGAGCAGAACTATACGAATTTCCGCAGCATTACCCCTTAAACCTTCATACCAATGTGGGAGAAAATCTGCTAAAGTCGCTGCCATTTCCACACCAGAAGCACCACCACCAACTACAACTACTGTTAATAGTTGGCGACGTTGTTCTGCATCATCGGTTTGGATGGCTTTTTGTAAGCAGTCACGTAAATGTTTGTCAAGGGCGATCGCATCTGCTTGCGTCCAAAAAGGAAACGCATTTTCTTTTGCACCATCAACATGATGATAACCAGTAACGCTACCTAAAGCTAATACTAAATTGCTGTAATTGTAGGAGTTACCAGAAGCTAATTTGACTTCCTTTTGATGTAAGTCTACCGTTTGTACGGTATCTTGCACAAAGATAACACCACTACCTTTCAGTAATTCCGAAAAACGTGGTACTACTTGCAAGGTATCCATCTCGCCATCGAAGTATTCGTAAAGCAATGGCTTAAAACAAAATCGCTCATTTTTATCAATTAAAATCACCGAGCGAGGATAATGTTCATGAGCTAAGTGTAAGGCGGTAAAGAGTCCGGTAAAACCACCGCCGAGAATCACAGTTTGATAAACAGGGTTGTTCATAGGAAGGGAGTGGGGAGTGTGGGGAGTGGGGGGAGATGAGGGAGATAATTATTACTGCCTGCTGCCTTTTGACTAATGACTAATGACTAATGACTAATGACCAATGACCAATGACTCTTCTAAACAAATAAGAAGAAAGCGATGAGAATAGCGCTAACAAAAAAGGCGAAGATAAGAGCGTATTCAAATCTGCGACTAAAAAAGCCTACAGCCGCGACTAGGGCGATCGCTAGTCCAATAATTCCTACATACTGTCCTTTCTGTAAACCTTTGGCAATTAATGGGTCTTGAGTTTGTCCAGGGGTAGGAGCTTCTTGAATTGCTCTGGGGGATGGTAATTCTTGTGCTAGAAATTTCATAAAATTACTCCTAAAAATACTACTAATCCTTGAATATTTTTACGCTCGCCAAAGATAAACTACTGAGAATAATAAAACCCAAACTATATCAACGAAATGCCAAAAGAGAGTAGTTGCACTTGTACCAAAATGAGTCTTATTGTAATTCCCTGGAATGAAAGAACGAACAAGCATAATTATCTGGAGAATCACCCCACTAAGAACGTGTAAACCGTGGAACCCAGTTAAAACATAGAATGTAGAACCAACTAATCCTGTACTTAACCCAAAATCAAGGTTACTCCATTCAATTCCTTGCCCAATCAAAAAATAAGTTCCCATACAAATTGTTATCAGCCAGAGCCAACGGAACTTATTTAGCTGACTACGCTTAAGGAAGTTTTCAGCCGTTTGAATAACAAAGCTGCTGGAGAGTAATATTATTGTATTAATAATAACAAAAGTAGATAATTTTGGCCCCGAAATATGAGGCGGTAGCCAATTTTGTGAGTGTGTTAATCGTAGAGCAACGTAGGTAAAAATCAAACTAAAAAAAACGATGCTTTCTGATAACAGAAACACAGTAAACCCAAACATACCCTTGCCATGATGGTCTTGAGAACGTCCACCACGAATTGGTAAAAAACGTTTGAGCCAATTTGGTAGGTATTGCCGCCACCGTTCTAAAGGTACGGGACTTTCATCTACATGAATAACGCCACGGTTCATAAATTTTGGGAATTGGGACTAACTTAAAACTCCTAGTTGCCTAAGCGTTGGCGCTTGGTTTTAATGTTCTTGCTGGTGATAGTCGGGAGGTTCAATCACCGAATATTTAGGATCGCCATAATCGTAGGGTGGTCTTTTTACAACTGGAATTTCTGCAAAGTTATCGCGTGGTGGTGGTGAGGTTGTTGTCCATTCCAACCCAGTAGCGAACCAGGGATTATCACTTGCTTTTTGACCGTATAGGCAAGAACCCACCATATTGGCAATAAAAGGTAGTATAGATACTCCTAGCAAGAAGCCGCCTAGACTAGCAACGATATTCCATCCCTGATAGCGTGGGTCGTAGGAGGAAATACGGCGTACCATTCCCTGTAAACCTAGTGGCAGCATGGGGAAGAAAGTCAGGTTAGCACCTATAAAGGTTAACCAGAAATGTAATTTCCCCCAACCTTCAGCATACATCCGTCCAGTAATCTTAGGAAACCAAAAGTAAATGGCAGCAAAAATTGCCATCGTAATGGTGTTAAAGACAATGTAGTGGAAGTGTCCCACTATAAAGTAGGTATTGTGGACGTGAATATCAAACGGTACTGCTGCCAACATTACACCAGTGACACCGCCAAGCAGAAACATGGCTGCGCCCCCCATAGCGAATAGCATGGGTGTTTCTAAGTGCAGCTTACTCCTCCAAATCGTGGCAGTCCAACCAAATGCCTTAACACCAGTAGGTACAGAAACCAACATTGATGTCACCATAAATAACATCCGCATCCAGCTTGGGGTGGCGCTGGTAAACATATGATGCACCCAAACAAAGATGCTGACAAAAGCGATGCCTAAAGAAGCAACAGCTAATGAACGATAGCCAAATAGGGGGTTACGGGAAAAAGCTGGTAGAACCTCGGCAAAAATACCAAAGGCTGGCAGCGCCATGATGTAAACTGCGGGGTGGGAGTAGAACCAGAATAAATGCTGATAAATAATTGGGTCGCCATTCTCTAAAGGTTTGAAGAATTGTGTGCCAAAACTGAGGTCAAATAACAGCAAGATTAATGCAGCTGTGAGGGAAGGCAAATTAATTAACTGCAACAGTTGGGCGCTGAGAACTGACCAAACAAACACAGGCATTCGGAAGAATGTCATTCCTGGGGCCCGCATCCAAAAAATAGTGGTGACAAAGTTAACTGCCCCCATAATTGAGGAGATGCCAATCAGGACTATACTGACAATCCAAATAAATTCGCCGTTAATCGGTTGACCAGGAGGAATTTGCAGACTAATTGGTGGATAAGACCACCAGCCGGATTGTGCCGTACCATTGGGTAAAAAGAAGCTCGATATTAATAAAAGCCCACTTGGGGGAATCATCCAGAAAGAGATGGCATTGAGCAGGGGAAACGCCATATCCCGCGCACCAATCATCAGGGGTACTAGGTAGTTAGATATACCTGCATTAAAGGGGATAATCCATAAAAAAATCATGATTGTCCCATGCAAGGTAAACAAGCCGTTATACAGGGGACGATCAACTACATTTGAGGCAGGCGTAATCAGTTCAGCACGGATGAGCATTGCCAACAGTCCGCCAATCAGGAAAAAAATGAACGTCGTCACCATGTACTGAACACCGATCACTTTATGGTCAGTGCTGAAGCTGAAGTATTGTCGCCAGTTATTCTCGGAGTCGGTTTCAGGTTCTCTATTCTGGGCAAGATTTTCGCTAGGATTATGTATCATTCATTACTTTCCTTTCGTTAGCGTTCGTCTTTGGCGTTGCGCTTCGCGCGATCGCGCTTTGTTCTGGTACGACGGTGTACCAATTACTCTTCAACATTGTTCTTGGCGGCTGCATATACTCAGCCACCGCCTGATTTTCCATACTTGCTGATTCGCTTTGGGCTTGACTTAGCCACTGGCTATATTGCTGGGGTGACTCAATATGAACATTGGCTTCCATCAACGCAAAATAAGTACCGCTAAATAAAGCGTCTTTAAGTTTATACTGACCGATCCGAGTGGGTGTAACTACAAGCTCAATTTCTCGTCCAGGGACAATATATTGTTGTAAGCGGAACTCAGGGACGTAAAAACTGTGGAGGACTTCCTTGGCGTGCAGATTTAGGCGAGTACGAAGATTTACAGGCAGGTGCAATTCCTTACTAGTAACATTATTGGGATACCGAAAAGACCAATCCCACTGTTTGACAAAAACATCTATGGTTTCCGCAGCAGGTTTCGGTTGTTCTTCACTGGCATAAGCTGGTGCTTCTAATTCTAGCGGTGTATGCAAATGTACGATTTGCCCTAAACCTAGAATATTTAATTGCTGATAAATATTGAAGCCTTGGAAAGCAATCCACAAAACTAGTAAGGTTGGAGTCGCCGTCCATAAAATCTCTAGCTTAATATCTCCTCTAGATGGGTGTCCCTCGCTGTAGTCATTTTTGGGTGCGCGAAAGAAGAGTACCGAGTACACCATCATTCCTACAAGCCCAAGGATAATAAACGAACCAATTGAGGTTAAGAAGCTAAACAAGCTATCTACCTTTTGTGCTTCTGCTGTAGCTTCCACAGGCATCCAATTATAAGCACATTGCCCAATCCAATGACTGACAACGAGCAGCACGGCAATATAACCAGCTATCAATAAATATTCTAAAAATCTTGGCATAAACTTAGAATACTTTCCTTTATTTGGGTAGTAAGCTTGGGTTTGCTCCCTGTTGGATTAACTTAGCAGCCGTAACGTGAATCCCAAATTCTGAGCCTAATTGTCCTCCTAAAGTTCCGTGGACAAATAAAATTCCGAACATTGCTACACCTACTAACAAGTAACCCCATTGCACCTGTCTAGATTCATTCTTGCGCCAGTGGTAGCGCTGTAAACCTCTCCACACGGTCATAGCAACGATCGCTCCTAACAACAAAATGCCACCCAAACCATGCAAAACCATTGTCATAGAGGCATTTAACCCCCAAGCACTTATTTGATCAGTTGGTGGGTTTGCCAGTATTAGCTCGAAAAAACCAAAGGCGACAGTAAAAAAAGTGATAACTGATGCCCCTATCAGGTTGTACCAGCCAACATCGAAGAAGCCAGAACGGATAGCAGACACACCCAAGAATTTGAAGATGGGTCTTTCTATAGGAAAAATCGCTCCTGCTATGTCAAATAAGATGGCAAGAATAAATAAGCCTAATGTCAAATGCACCAGTTTAGGGTGCATAGGAATTTCGTAGGGTAATCCGTTAATGCCTAATCTCAGTCTTAATTGGTCAATTAGTTGCGAGTTCATGGTGATATCCTCTGCTTCATCGCTTCAACCACTGGCTCAACGTGCAAGCCATATACCCAAAACAGCTTGCTGCCTAAATATACTTGCAATAACACTAGACATACCAAGAACGTTGCTGTACCAAGATAAGCAGGCGGAACTTTGTGGGGGTGGCGATTGCGAATCACAAACCGCCAAGCTGTAACAATCGCAACGATCGCCCCTAGTGACCAACCCATGACTGTGTGAAAATTCAGTGTAGGCTGGACGGCTGGATATACTTGCGCTAACCCTGCTTCAAACTGTCCAAAAATTATGGCGACAAAAATTGCGATCGCCGCGACAAATATATTCCAAAAACCAACTTCAAACAAGCGTGTGTTATGAGTGAAATAACCTAATACATCGCAAACAAAGGAGAAAAGCACCATTGCAATTACGAAATGCACCACTATCGGGTGAATGGGGTCGGGGTATGGGAGATTTTGACTATTTAGAGGCAGAGAGAACATTGCTTTCTCCTAGCGATCGCCTGATGCTTTAATGTTCAGTTAAGTTTAATAAATACACAATCTATTATTGGCTTTTAAATTTTTCAATTTATTTCCACAAAACTATTCTTAGTAATTCTTATCTTACAAATAAACCAAAAACTACTATCTCAAGAGTGATTGATTAGCAAAAATATTTATGCTTATTAACTGCATTTTTAACTCTTGAAAAACCCAAATAAATATTAATAAACATTGTAAAACAGTCTTAGTACCTTCAACTTTTGAAGATTTCATACAATTATGAAATTTAAATGAAATTTCTATATATCTTGGGGTAGAGGTATTTATTATTCCAATGGTTAGAGGCGATTGGTACTGCAAACTCCTAAATTAAGGCCAGAATCAAATTAGTAACTAGTGAAATTAAGTATATGATTAACTACTTTTTGATACTGTTTTAGTAAAAATAAAACTCAACAATGATAGTTTTTGACTCAGTTATTAAAGACTGAATTGCATTAGTAGTTAACAATAAGAAATGTAATTTCCCAGTATTAGCAAAACTAAAGCTCTATTTTTTAAGGAAACATTATGAGCTATTCCCCTTACCTGCTCAAAGGTCAAAAAGCACTTGTCACGGGTGCGAGTTCTGGCATTGGTGAAGCTATAGCTCGCTATTTGGCTTTATCAGGTGCAGCAGTAGCTATTAACTACCATTCCGAAGCCCAAGAAGCCCAAAAAATTGTCGATGATATTCAAGCCAATAATGGAGAAGCTTTTGCCATTCAAGCTGATGTCAGCAAGGAAGACCAGGTAAAAGCGATGTTTCAGCAAGCAATTGAGCAGTTTGGCACTATTGATATCCTGGTAAATAATGCAGGTATTCAAAAAGACTCAGCTTTTGTAGACATGAGCCTTGACCATTGGAATGCAGTCATTGGGATTAATCTCACAGGACAATTCTTATGTGCGCGGGAGGCGGCAAAGGAGTTTTTGCGCCGGGGTGTGCAACCTCATATCTCTTGCGCCGCAGGCAAAATTATCTGTATCAGTTCAGTGCATGAAGTAATTCCTTGGGCTGGTCATGTTAATTATGCTGCTAGTAAAGGCGGTATTCATATGATGATGCAGAGTATTGCCCAAGAACTAGCACCATCAAAAATTCGTGTGAATAGTATCGCCCCTGGTGCTATTAAAACACCCATCAATAAATCAGCTTGGGATACTCCACAAGCCGAGGCGAAGTTATTACAATTGATTCCCGCAAAACGGGTAGGTGATGTAGAAGACATTGCCAAAGCAGCCGTGTGGTTAGCTTCGGATGATTCTGATTATGTTAACGGTACAACTCTGTTTGTAGATGGTGGCATGACTTTATACCCAGGTTTTACAGAGAATGGTTAAAAAAGGGATTGGGGACTGGAAAAAGGTGAAAGGGTATAAGGAAACAATGAAAATCTTTGAGGGACGACTAGAAAATAAATTATTCAATGGGTTGGGGTCAATATCATGATGAAATTCTTCCTCTCCTACTCCCCCTACTTATTATGCCAACACAAGTTACTGTCAACCCTGGTTTAATCACAATTAACGATGGTTCCTCATTTCTTGTAACCGCTAGTGATGGTTCCATTGATGATAATCAAGCACAAGGTTTTTTTGTGCGTGACACCCGTCTAATTTCTTACTACGAAATTTCTCTTAATCGTTACCGACTGGTGCTGTTAGCTTCTAGCAATCTCAACCATCATAGTGCGCTTTATCAATTTACTAATCCACAACTCCCCACGGTTAAAGGAGATTTGCCTTCTGGTAGTTTGTTTATCACCATCCGGCGTGACATTGTGGGAGGGATGCACGAAGATATCGACATTACCAACTATCATTCAGAACCAGTTGAGTTGCAACTAATGCTGGCCATTCGTTCTGATTTTGCGGATATCTTTGAGGTGCGAGCCAAGAAAATCATTATTCGAGGTAATACTGAGACTGTATGGAAAGACGGTATCCTCAGTACCAAGTATCACAGTGGTTCTTTTGTCCGAGGGATCGTGACTGAGCCAGCTTGCTCGACTTCAGAAGCAATCTATGGCAATGGTCGTTTGATGTTTAATGTTGATCTTTCCCCTGGCAAAACATGGCACACCTGTATTAACTTTACAGTCTTAGCCAATGGGGACGTTCTCAAAGCTCAACAGACTTGTGCTGTATCTCATGCTACAGAAGCTGGAAAAGTCAGGGATGAATTTCTCAATCAGGCGACAAAGTTGCGATCGCCTAATGCCGAGATTAGCGGATTCTATCAACAAGCTCTCATAGATATGGCAGCACTGCGGATTAGGGTAGAAGATAATGGGCATCATTTTTGGATGCCGGCTGCTGGTATTCCCTGGTTTATGGCTGTCTTTGGGCGTGACTCAGTAATCACTAGCTTACAAACGATGGCGGTTTACCACGAATTTGCCCGTGGTACTTTGATCAGATTAGCTCAACTACAAGCAACTGAGTTAGATGATTGGCATGATGCTCAACCCGGCAAGATGTTACATGAATTGCGGAGTGACGAATTAACAAAACTCAATCAACTCCCATACAATCCTTATTATGGAACGGTAGATACTACTATTCTTTGGATTATTACTCTAGCTGAGACTTATAGCTGGAACGCCGATGTGGGGATGCTGAATGAGTGTCGATCGCCTTTAGAAAAAGCATTAACTTGGATTGATAAGTACGGCGATTTTGACGGTGATGGGTTTGTTGAATATCTCACACATTCTAGTCATGGTTTACGCAATCAAGGCTGGAAAGATTCGGGTGAATCAATGGTTTACCCTGATGGCAAGTTAGTTGAACCCCCAATTGCTTTGTGTGAGGTGCAAGGTTACGTTTACGATGCTTGGCTAAAGGCAGCTTTAATTTATGAGGTGTGGGGAGAACAAGAACAAGCGCAAAAGCTACGGCAAAAAGCCCAAGCACTTTATCAACGCTTTAATGATCGCTTTTGGATGGAAGAGGAAGGCTTTTACTGTCTTGGTTTAGATAACAACAAGCAACAAATTAAGTCTATCGCCTCTAATCCCGGTCATCTATTATGGTCTGGGATTGTACCCCAAGAAAGGGCGAAAAAAGTTGCCGGACGACTTTTTCAGAAAGATATCTGGTGTGGTTGGGGTATACGGACTCTTTCATCTGAAAATAAAGGGTATAACCCTATTAGCTATCAACGTGGTGGTGTTTGGCCTCACGATAACTCGATTATTGCGGCTGGATTGAAGCGTTACGGCTATCACCAAGAAGCTAACCACATCGCTGAAGGAATTTTTGCTGCTGCTAGTTACTTTCAAGCTGGAAGAATGCCTGAATTGTTCGCCGGAATTGAACGCCAAGAGGATAACTTTCCCGTCCCTTATCCAGATGCAAATATACCTCAAGCCTGGGCGGCTGGTGCAATTTTCTTACTCATTCGCAGCATATTAGGACTTGAAGCCGATGCACCACAACGCAAGTTAAAAGTACAGCCAAATCTACCAGAATCCCTGCCAGAATTGGAACTGATAAATCTGAGTGTGGGAGATGCCAATGTATCATTGCGTTTTTGGCGCAAAGGAGAACAAACCCAATGGCAAGTCACCCATCTTAATGGCGAATTACAAGTGTTGAGTAATAAGTGCTGAGTAAGATTTCTCCCCCATCTCTCCCTACTCTCTCATCTCCCCCTACTCCCTCATCGATATCTGAGGGTATTCATTCGATATGAAAATTCTTAGTCAACGTCAGGCTTTTGGCTCACCGGGCATTACTCCACGATGGACTCATGCTAATAAGGATGGAGTAGGAACAGCTTACTCTACCTCAAGTCGCGTTTGGTTTACTATCTGGAATGGTGTTGTTACTGAAGTTTACTATCCGACAGTAGACCGACCGCAAATTCGAGATTTGCAATACCTCATTTCTGATGGAAAAAGCTTTTTCCACGAAGAAAAACGCCATCTGCAATCAAAAGTAGAGTTTATGTGGACTCACGGTTTAGGATACCGTATTACTAATTCCGATCCACAAGGGCGATATACGGTAATTAAGGAAATAATTGCTGATCCCCATTTATCCTGTATCTTACAACATACAAAAATCACAGGAGAGCGCGATTTTATCTCTCAACTCCAGTTATATGCTTTGTGTGCGCCGCATTTGGAAGTTTGTGGTAGAGATAATAATGGTTACACAGTAGAAGTTGCTGGACAGAATCTTCTTGTAGCAGAAAAAGGAGGAACTTGGTTAGCATTAGGCGCAACCGTCCCGTTTACTCGCCTTTCCTGCGGCTATGTTGGTCAAAGTGATGGTTGGACAGATTTAGCCCATGACTTCCAAATGGATTGGCAGTTTGATAGTGCGTTAGATGGTAACTTAGCTCTGACTGGAAAACTAAATTTAGAGCAGAGTGATGAGTTTACTTTAGGATTGGCATTCGGCACAACCCTGCATAATGCAATTTCTACACTGTTTCAATCGCTGAATGTTGCTTTTTCACAGCAAAAGCAACACTATATTGAACAGTGGAAGCGATCGCACGATGACATCAAACCATTAGAAAATGTTACCTATGACGAGGGTAATTTGTATCACAACAGCGTTAGTTTGTTGTTGGCACATGAAGATAAAACTTATCCTGGTGCTTTAATTGCATCTATGGCTATTCCTTGGGGCGAAGCTAAAGACGACCAAGACCAAGGAGGCTATCACCTTGTTTGGACAAGGGACATGGTAGGTAGTGTAGCAGGTTTAGTGGCGGCAGGCGAAACAGATACAGCCGTGCGATCGCTCATTTATCTTGCTACTAGTCAGCAGGAAGACGGAGGATTTGCTCAAAACTTCTGGATTAATGGCGAACCCTACTGGAAAGGTATTCAACTAGATGAAGTAGCATTCCCCATTCTCCTAGCATGGCTTTTACACCAGGAAAAAGTACCACTGCACTTTGATATTTATCCCATGATTTTACGGGCGGCTGGTTATCTCATTCGTCACGGCCCTGCTACTCAACAAGAACGCTGGGAAGAAAACAGTGGTTATTCACCATCAACCCTCGCCGCCAATATTGCTGGCTTAATCTGTGCTGCTCAATTTGTGCGTGAAAATGGGGATGAGGCAACAGCACAATTTATAGAAGAGTACGCAGATTTTTTAGAATCTCACATTGAAGACTGGACAGTAACGACTGAAGGAACCTTAGTTCCTGGCATCAAACGGCATTATATCCGCATTAATCCCACAGATATTAATAATCCTCAACCCAACGAAAACCCCAATCAAGGAACTATTTTTATCAGTAGTCAGCCACCTGGAGAACCAACAAAATTTCTTGCCAAGGAAATTGTCGATGCTGGTTTTCTGCAACTGGTGCGTTATGGGATTCGTAAACCTGATGACCCAATTATTGTTGATTCTGTCAAAGTCATTGATGCCGTTTTGAAAGTAGATACATCTGTTGGGCCTTGTTGGCATCGTTACAATCACGACGGCTACGGACAGCAAGCAGATGGAAGCCCCTATACAGGTTGGGGTAAGGGACGGGCTTGGCCTCTCTTGACAGGAGAACGCGGACATTATGAATTAGCGGCTGGCGGCGATGTCAAAACATATATCAAAGCGATGGAAGGATTTGCTTCAGACACTTGTTTGTTACCGGAACAGGTTTGGGATGAAGCAGATAAACCTGATGTGCATATGTACTTAGGAAAACCCACAGGTTCAGCCATGCCTTTAATGTGGGCGCACGCTGAATATATCAAGTTGCTGCGGTCAACTCATGAAGGTCGAGTGTTTGATTTAATTCCAGAGGTAGCAGATAGATATTTGGGTGAAAGAAAGCAGTGTAAATCGTTGGAAATCTGGAAGTTTAATCGGCAAATCAACAAAGTTAAAAAAGGTTATACATTGCGGATTCATGCTTTAGCATCTTTTCAATTACACTGGTCAGATGATAATTGGCAAACTGTTAAAGATACGCCTTCTACTTCCACAAAATTAGGAGTAAGTTTTGTAGATATATCTGTTGATAAGCATCAGCAAGAGCCAATTAGCTTTACTTTTTTCTGGATTGGTACTAACAAATGGGAAGATCATAATTATACAGTTGCAGTTGATTAGAAAAATTTCCACTATTAAGTTTGGTAATGACGAATTAGTATTAGCCTCTGCCAAATACCATTAATTTTATGCAGAATAACCAATCATATCAACCAACAATTCATTACTGGGATGTCTGGACTGATAAAGACGGTGTAAGCCATCAATCCCGCCGTCAAATTGAAGACTTCACTCAGAGAGGTATAGCACCGGACACGGCTCCTCAGTGGATGGCTAACTTAAAGCAGCCTGGAGCTACAATTACTTACACCGTTTTACCTATAGGATGGGTAGGAAAATGGCATGAGAACCCCAAGCCTCAGTGGATTGTTCCTCTGTCGGGACGCTGGTTTGTGGAGACTATGGACGGACAGCGCGTAGAGATGGGGCCTGGGGAAATTTCATTTGGAGGAGACCAAGGAACGAAAGAGGATGCACAAGGGCATAAAGGTCATCTGTCTGGAACGGTAGGTGATGAGCCAGCTATCTTGATGATGGTGCAGTTTGACGAGAAACCAAGCATGGAGTAATTTTACTGTTTTAACCAAGGTTATGTGTTGAGGCTGGGTGTAGGGAGCAGTATTGATGATTCATATCTTTCTCAAGGACGATAAGAAACTATAGCAACATCGATACTATAGTTCCTATCCTAGAGAGTTTATTGACAGACCTTTAGATTTACACAAGTTAGTGGACAGTTAACTCCTCGCATCAAAAAAAGGTATAAAGAAATATCTTTTATCCAGCCTATAATTACAACACTACCGATTAAAACTACTGCCATACTAAATTTTTTAGAAACAGACTCAAATAAAGCATTTAATGCAGAAGACTGATACCGCAATTGCACATCATCACTAGCCATAGCTTTATTCATAAATTTAATACTGGCAAATATTATGCTATTTGCTGTGTAACATGGAACTTAACTATATGCAAATCATCTATAAAAAGCTTTAAGCAATCATAAGTTTTTCCAGTTCAAGAGCAACTTTTTTGACACTCTCCGATCTCAAGACACGAGGATTCTACCTGTACCTAGCATCCTCTGTATTTATCACATCGGTTAAGTTCTTTTTGAGACAAAATCTACTTGTTTGATTCTATTCACCTGCTGTTAAACTTGAACGCTGTTTTATCTAGCTTGTACGTGTGGATACTGTTGGTGCAAGAAATGAATTTCGTCTTTTATTTGAGCGTTTGAGAGATATTGCTGTTTACGTGGCTTGATTGAATCAAAAATGGATAAAGTAGAGCTTAACTGTCTCCATGAATTTCCTTAACTGTCTTAACTGTCCTTGTGTATTCATCAAAATTTTTAGAAAATACACAAATGTAGATGCAACATTGTTACTCCTAGTATAAGGAAGTCGTTGTGAATATTTATCGTCAGGATAAGGCAGGAGGCAGAAGGGAATACGATTTTAGCTGAATCTCTCGTAACATAGTTATATTTTTTCTCACCGACTTACTCATTGATAAAAATATAAATTATGCTAACCAACAAAATTACTCAAAGGCTTAATTAAGGCGTTAGGTAAAAGTAAGTTCTACAAGTTTAATCTGTAATAAGCAGTGAGCTTTACTTCCAAATCAAAACTGTTCAAGTTATTTTTGCGCGGCTTCTAAGGGTTTTTTACCTGTCTGGCTACTAGTAATTTTGAGGACAAACTATCGGACTAGAAATGACCCAAAGCAATTATAGAAATTGGGTTTGAGATATCAAATAGTGGTTTTTATACTTTAACAATATGTTTTTCTAAGTATAAATTACATTATTGTTTGTAATACTTATATGTAAAAAATAAATATATGACAGTTTGTTTAAGTAATTTACCGGATTCTCTAGAGAAAATTTCTACTTTAGTAGAACTACTTAGCTACAGAGCGCAAATTCAGTCAGAACAAAGGGCTTACACTTTTTTGCGAGATGGTGAAACTGAAGAAGCCAGCTTGACTTACTCTCAATTAGACCAAAAGGCCAGAGCGATCGCAGCCCACTTGCAATCTCTCAAAACGGTTGGCGATGGCGTTCCGCCCACTGTAGGTGATCGCGTTCTGCTATTGTATCCACCGGGTCTAGAGTTTATTGCTGCCTTCTTCGGCTGTTTATATGCTGGTGTTGTAGCGGTTCCCGTGTACCCCCCCAAACGCAACCAAAGTGTATCAAGATTACGGGCGATCGCATCAGATGCACAAACCACCATTGCCCTGACAGTCAGCGATACTCTCACCCAGATCCAAAGCCAATTTGCCCAAGATCCAGAGTTTGCCAATATGCCCTTATTGGCTACCGATAGCATCGCCGTTGATGAAGCAGCCAACTGGCAACCAATGCCAATAAATCGAGATACCCTAGCTTTTCTCCAATACACTTCCGGCTCAACAGGCAAGCCCAAGGGTGTAATGGTAAGTCATGGCAACCTGCTGCACAACTCCCAATATACACAACAGATATGGGAGTACAATTCCCAAAGCGTCATGGTGACTTGGTTGCCTGTTTTCCATGACATGGGATTAATTTATGGAGTTCTCCAACCTCTGTATCAAGGTTTTCCCTGCTACATGATGGCTCCTGTCACCTTTATTCAAAAACCGATCCGATGGCTAGAGGCAATTTCCCGTTACAAAGCCACCCATAGCGGCGCTCCTAACTTCGCCTACGAACTCTGCCTCCTCAAAACCACACCCGAACAACGCGCCAGCCTCGATTTAAGTAGTTGGCACATGACCTTAAACGGGGCTGAACCAGTCAGAGCAGACACCATCAACAGGTTTAACGCCACCTTCAAACCATACGGTTTTGCACCATCCACCGTTTGCCCTGGCTACGGTTTAGCAGAAGCAACCCTAGTAGTAGCTGGGGTACGGAACCAAAAGTTACCGAACTTCTATACAGTTCAAGCCGAAGCACTGGCACAAAATCAAGTAATAGAGGGCAAAAGCCAGGAGAAAGTCCAGACTCTGGTAGGACACGGACAGCCAGCAATTGATAGTAAAGTCGTCATCGTTCATCCCGAATTATTAACCCAATGTGCCGCCCAAGAAGTCGGCGAAATTTGGGTTGCTGGCCCTAGCGTTGCACAAGGATATTGGCAGCGCACCGAGGAAACTAACAAAACCTTTGGTGCTTATTTAACAGACACCAAAGAAGGGCCGTTTTTGCGGACAGGGGATTTAGGATTTATCAAAGATGGCGAATTATTCGTTACAGGACGACTCAAAGATGTCATCATTATCCGGGGTCAAAACCATTATCCTCAAGACATTGAATGGACAGTCGCCGAGAGTCACCCAGCACTGCGACCTAGTTGTGAAGCAGCTTTTACAGTAGAAGTGAATGGTGAAGAGCAGTTGGTAGTTGTTGGGGAAGTAGAGCGCACTTGGCGGCAGAAGTTAGATATAGAGATAGTAGCAAGAGCTATCCGTAAAGCTGTTGCCGAAGAACACGAGTTACACATTTATGCAATAGTCCTTGTCGATCCCGGCAGCATTCCCAAAACTTCCAGTGGTAAGATTCAGCGCAGTGCTTGTCGAAGTGCTTTTCTGGAAAAAAGCTTGAAGGTGATAGCCTCTTGGGAACATTCCAGCAGAATATCAGATGAGGTGGAAGTTAATGCTCAGTTGCCATCAAGTTTTCCTATCCATACAGTAGAAACGATTGAGAACTGGATAGAAAATTGGTTAAGCAAAAAATTAAACATCAATACTCAATCGGTGAAATTGAATCAATCCTTTGCTGAGTATGGCATGGATTCTGTGATGGTAGTGGATTTATCGCAGGAGTTGGAACAGTGGCTAGGACAAGCTATCCAGATCGACGCTACGGTTGCTTGGAACTTTACCACACCGGAAGCTTTAACCAATCACATAGTTGCAGAACTCAATAAATCAAAACAAACTTCTCCAGTAGATTTACAGCAACCAGAGTTGAGTAGTGAAAAAAACATGACTACGCTTGCAGAAATCCCTACAAATATAGACGAAATGTCTGTAGAAGAACTAGCTAAATTACTCAGTGAAGAAATAGCAGTGAATCAAAAGAGAAAATCTTAATAATCAAGCTGGCAAACCCTCGGAAGAATGCTAAGGAATTACTACACAAAAAAAGTGATATGACGGCTAATTCACAAGATATAGATTATCGACTTTTGTTGAAAAACGCATATTTACAAATAAGAGATATGCGTGGTGAACTTGATGGCATGAAGCAAGCAAGTTCAGAGGCAATTGCTATCGTCGGTATGGGATGCCGATTTCCTGGGGGGGCAAATAATCCGCAAGCATTTTGGGATTTGTTGCGTGAGGGTAAACAAGCAACTCAACAAGTGCCGTCAAATCGTTGGGCTATTGATGCTTACTATGATCCAGATCCTGATGTACCAGGAAAAATGTACACGCGGTATGGTGGATTTTTAAACGAGATAGACAAGTTTGATCCGCAATTCTTTGGTATTTCTCCCAGAGAAGCTAAAAGTATGAATCCCCAACAAAGGCTACTTTTAGAAGTAACTTGGGAAGCATTGGAAAACGCTTTAATTCCTATAGAAGATTTGAAAGAAAGTCAGACAGGAGTATTTATTGGCGTTGGTATAGATGACTATTCACAATCAAATATAGATATTGATGGTTACAGTTTATTAGGTAATATTCAAAGTATTGCTGTAGGTCGGTTGTCTTATGTATTAGGTCTACGCGGCCCGACTATGCAGTTAGATACTAGTTGTTCTTCTTCACTATTGTCGGTTCATCTGGCTTGTTCTAGTTTGCGTTCCAGAGAGTGTAATTTGGCGATCTCAGGTGGTGTAAACTTGATGCTCTCGCCTACAACTACAATTGGCTTGTGCAAACTCAAAGCTTTAAGTAGTGACGGACGCTGTAAAAGCTTTGATGCTAGCGCTGATGGCTATGTCCGGGGAGAAGGATGTGGCATCATAGTGTTGAAACGCCTGAGTGATGCCATCAAAGATGGCGATCGCATCCTAGCTTTAGTTAAAGGTTCGGCAGTAAATCACGATGGTCAAAGTAATGGACTCACCGCCCCCAACGGTGCGACACAAGAAGCGGTAATTCGTCAAGCATTGGCTAATGCTCAAGTAGAACCAAACCAGATCCAATATGTAGAAGCGCATGGAACAGGCACACCTTTAGGCGATCCCATTGAAGTTTTAGCCTTGGGCAAGGTATTAAGTCAAGGACGTTCAGCCAGCGATCGCCTGACTATTGGTTCGGTAAAAACTAATATTGGTCATTTAGAAGCAGCATCTGGGATCGCCAGTCTCATCAAGGTTGTGCTGGCTCTCCAACACAAGTTAATCCCACCTAGTTTACATCTGCAACAACCAAATCCGTACATTCCTTGGCAACAACTGCCAATCGATGTTGCTACTGTAGCAACTCCCTGGACAGCAAAACAAAACCCCCGACTGGCTGGAGTGAGTTCCTTTGGTATGAGTGGCACTAATGTACACGTAATTTTAGAGGAAGCACCAGCAAGCCCAGATGCCCAATTACCAACCGATGAGCGTCCTTGCCACTTACTTACCCTCAGTGCCAAAACTGAGTCGGCTGTGCCAGAACTGGTCAGGCTTTATCAAGATTACCTCAACTCTCATCCTGATATATCCCTCGCAGATATTTGTCTGAGTGCGAATACAGGGCGATCGCATTTTCAGCACCGTCTCGCTGTTGTCATTGACTCCAAGCAGCAGTTGGTCGAAGAACTAGCTGCTTTTGCCGATGGTAAAGACACGACCAGATTAATCGCAAATCAAGCAGGCAAAAAGCCGCCGAAGATAGCCTTTTTATGTACTGGACAAGGCTCCCAATATATGCGGATGGGCTATCAACTCTACCAGACTCAGCCCATTTTCCGGCAAACTCTAGAGCAATGCGATGAAATTCTCCGCCCTTATCTGGAGCATTCCCTAATAGAGGTGCTGTATCCTACTCAGACAGGAGACAATGTTTCATCCTTGCTCGATCAAACGGCTTATACTCAACCAGCACTGTATGCCTTTGAATATGCCTTATATCAACTGTGGAAATCCTGGGGAATTGAGCCAGATGTCGTCATGGGGCATAGCGTAGGCGAATATGTAGCGGCAACTATCGCCGGAGTTTTTAGCCTAGAAGATGGACTCAAACTAATTGCTCATCGGGGACAGTTAATGCAGCAGTTGCCCGATGATGGCGAGATGGTTTCGCTGATGGCATCGGTGGAACAGGTAAGGGAAATCATAGCAGCTTATCAGCAGACAGTAGCGATTGCCGCCATCAATGGCCCTGAAAGTGTGGTGATTTCTGGACTCAGTGAAGATATTGGTGCTATTTGTCACAAATTAGAAGCCCAGGGAATCAAAACCAAACGTTTACCAATTTCCCATGCCTGCCATTCTCCTTTGATGACACCAATGTTGGCGAAATTTGCCACAGTCGCCAATCAAATTACGTACCAGCAGCCCCAAATACCAATAGTATCAAACGTTACTGGAAAACTAGCTGATGAGCAAATTGCCACAGCCGACTACTGGGTGAGTCATGTATGCCAAGTAGTGCGGTTTGCCAATAGTATGCAGACATTGGATCAGCAAGGGTATAAAGTCTTTTTAGAAATCGGCCCCAAACCGATTTTATTGGCTATGGGTCGTCAATGTCTGCCAGATGACCAAGGTTTATGGCTACCTTCCTTGCGTTCTGGAATATCACCTTGGCAACAGTTGCTCTCTAGTTTGGCACAGTTATACGTAGTTGGAGCCAAAGTTGACTGGTTGGGGTTTGAGCAAGACTACCCCCATTCCAAAGTCCCATTACCTACTTATCCGTTTCAAAAACAGCAATATTGGATTCCACAAACCATGAATGAAAAAGACTTGGCTGTAAATGGCAAAAAACCGCCATCAAAAGTAGATGCTACTCCCAAACCTCGCAGACGAGGAGAAATTTTAGCCACATTGCAAGCCTTAGTCGGGAATTTGCTGCAAATCCCGCCAGCAGATGTTAACATTCATAGTCTGTTTTTGGAAATGGGTGCAGATTCAATTGTGCTAGTTGAAGCTGTGCGTCGGATTGAAAGTACCTATGGGATCAAAATCGCCATCCGTCAGTTATTTGAGGATTTGAAGACTATTGATGCCTTAGCTACGTATATAGACGAGAATTTATCACCGGAATTGGTCGAGCCAGATGTACCGCAAATTCAGGTAGAACCACAGCCGCCAGAACCACCCATATTTACTCCCACGGTTCATAGTATACAGAGTTTTCAACGCCGAGAAACAGTTCCTGAACCGAGCTTTGAGCATACACAGAATTTGCCACAGCAAGAAACAGTATTACCACAGACTGCTTTGGAAAAAATTATGACACAGCAACTCCAAGTTGTGTCTCAGCAGTCGCAAATCTTAGCTGATTTAATGTCTCAGCAATTAGATGTTTTACGCGGTGGTGGTGCAAAGATAATTTTATCCCAGGGACAGATGCAATCAACACCAAGCATCACGCCAGCCGTTGATGCGCCCCGCCCAGAGCCACAAAACCCCATCACTCCCACCCAACCGCAGATCAAGCAATCATCCCCACCTCTTCCTGCTCTTATTGCAGATGTTACAGGAAAACAACAGCAGCATCTCAAAGAATTCAGCGATCGCTACAACCAGCGCCATCAAAAATCAAAACAAATGGCACAAACTTATCGTCCGGTACTAGCCGATGGTAGAGCTATCACTGGCTTTCGCCCCTCCATGAAAGAGATGCTTTATCCCATTGTCGGCGATCGCGCACAAGGTTCCAGGCTGTGGGATGTAGACGGGAATGAATATGTAGATATTACTATGGGCTTTGGGGTGCTGCTTTTTGGTCACGCCCCCCAGTTTATTACCACCGCCCTGCAAAAGCACCTGCAACAAGGTTTACAAATAGGCCCCCAGTCTAAATTAGCGGGAGAAGTTGCCCAGTTAATTAGCGAACTGACGGGTATGGAGCGAGTTACTTTTTGTAACTCAGGAACAGAAGCAGTTATGACAGCCCTGCGGCTAGCACGTTCGGCAACAGGTCGGGCTAAGGTGGCTCTATTTACTAATTCCTATCATGGTCATTTTGATGGAGTCTTAGCCACCAGCAACAATCAGGTTGCTGCTATACCCCTAGACTCAGGAGTATCTCATAAATTCGTGGAAGATGTTCTCGTACTGGATTATGGCGAGCCAAAATCTATTGAGATTTTGCAAGCCCATGCTCAGGAATTAGCGGCTGTACTGGTTGAGCCTGTGCAGGGACTGAAACCAGATTTGCAGCCCAAAGAGTTTTTACATCAATTGCGGCAATTAACACAAGCATCAGGAACGGTACTAATTTTTGATGAAGTGCTTGTAGGTTTTCGCATCCACCCAGGGGGAGCGCAGGCTTGGTTTGGCATTCAAGCAGATATCGTCACCTATGGCAAGATTGTGGGCGGTGGGACTCCCATAGGAGCGATCGCTGGGAAAGCCCAGTACATGAATGCTCTCGATGGTGGTATGTGGAACTATGGAGATGCTTCTTATCCAGAGGCGGAAAGAATATTTTTCGCCGGCACTTTTAATAAAAATCATACAAGTATGGTTGCTGCCTTGGCAGTGCTGAAGCATCTCCAACAACAAGGCCCTGCGCTTCAGGAGCAGTTAAATCAACGCACTTCCCAGTTTGCACAAACACTTAACTCTTACTTTGAAGCCGAAGATGTACCTATCCGCGTTGTGCATTTTGGTTCGCAGTTTCGGTTTACTTTCTCCCAAAATCTAGATTTATTTTTTTATCATTTAATTGACAAAGGTGTTTACATCTGGGAAGGACGCAGATGTTATCTTTCTACAGCACATACCGATGCAGATATTGACCATATAATTCAAGCCGTCAAAGATACTATCAAGGAACTGCGGGCAGGAGGTTTTTTAAGCGCAAAAAAGCAGTTGATGTCTCCAGCCTCTCGTGAGACAGAAAACAGCGCCACCACCCCAGCCAAAGGATTTTGGGAGCGACATCGGTCTGCACCAACTAACTTAGACCTAAAAGTTAGTTCCCCAGAGCAAAAACCCGTGCAATTCAGCTTGTACTATTTTGGTAGCTACGACGCAGAATTTAGCACAGACAAGTATAACCTGTTATTTAAAGGCGCAGAGTTTGGCGATCGCCACGGCTTCACCGCCATCTGGATTCCCGAACGACACTTTCATGCCTTCGGCGGTTTTTCACCCAATCCCTCAGTGATTGCTGCTGCCCTAGCGCGGGAAACTCAGCAGATTCAGTTACGCTCAGGAAGTGTGGTGCTACCCTTGCATCACCCCATTCGTATTGCCGAAGAATGGGCAGTAGTTGACAACCTCTCCCAAGGTAGAGTAGGTATTTCTTTTGCCTCCGGTTGGCATTCCCATGATTTTGTCCTCGCACCCCAAAATTTTGGTCAACATCGGGAACTGATGTTCCAAGAAATTGCCACTGTGCAGCAACTTTGGCAAGGGGAATCTATCGAAGCAGTCGATGGGTTGGGGAAAAAGGTTAGGGTGAAAACCTTCCCCATGCCTATGCAATCCCAACTACCCATTTGGATTACAGTTGTCAACAATCCAGATACTTACATTCGCGCCGGCGAAATTGGTGCAGGCATTTTAACAAATCTCATGGGACAAAGCGTAGAAGATTTAGCCCAAAATATCGCCCTGTACCGTGAATCATTGGCAAAAAATGGTTATCCGCCAGCATCGGGAACTGTCACCCTATTACTACATACTTTCGTTGGCAGTGACTTAGAGCAAACCCGCCAGCAAGCCAAACAGCCCTTCTTCAATTATTTGAAATCTTCCCTGGGGCTGTTGCAGAATATGATGAAAAGCCAAGGTCTGCAAATCGATTTTGACCAACTTTCCCCAGAAGACCAGGACTTTCTATTATCCTCGGCTTATGAACGTTATGTGCAAACCAGTGCTTTGATTGGCACTCCCGCCTCTTGTGCCAAGGTGGTTGATAATTTGCGGGCTGTGGGGGTTGATGAAATCGCCTGCTTTATCGACTTCGGTGTAGATGAAGGGGCGGTTTTGGAGAATTTACCCCACCTCAACGCTCTCAAAGAGTTATATTCACAACCAAAGCCCAATGACACCATTCCCCTAACTGAAGCCCAAAAGCAACTCTGGATGTTAGCCCAGTTAGGCGATGATGGCTCAGTTGCCTATAACGAATCTGTAACGCTGCAATTACAAGGGCCTGTGAACGCCAGCGCCATGACTAAGGCGCTACAGCAAGTTGTTGACCGTCACGAGGCACTGCGGACAAAAATCAGTTCCCAGGGGGATGTGCAGGAAATATTACCTACTTTTAAAGTAGATTGCCCTGTCATAGATTTTACTGGTGTAGAAGACGCTAAGAATCACGCCGCCCAGTGGCTCAAGCAAGAAAGCCAAAAACCCTTCGACCTTGCTGGTGGTTGTCTGATCCGGCTGCATCTGCTCAAATTAGAGCCAGAACAGCATTTATTGGTTTTAACTGCCCATCACATCGTAGTTGATGGCTGGTCATTAGGTGTGATTCTGCGAGAATTGGGGGTTGTGTATTCGGCTAAGTCTCAAGGAACCATTTCCCAACTCAAGCCCCCCAAACAATACCGGGAATTTGTCGAGTGGCAAAATCAGCAACACCAGAGCGAGGAAAGTAAAACACACCAATCCTACTGGTCGCAGAAATTGGCTGCACCGCCTATTCTAGATTTGCCAAGCGATCGCACTCGCCCAGCCATCAAAACTTATCACGCCAGTCGGACAAGCATCAAGCTGGATGCTCAAGTCACCAAAAACCTGAAACTGTTCAGTCGTCAACAGGGCTGCACCTTGCTGATGACCCTGCTATCGATTTACACCACATTAATTCATCGCCTGACAGGACAGGACGATATTATTGTCGGGGTTCCCACATCTGGGAGAACGCTTTTAGGCAGTGAGGCGATGGTTGGTTACTGCGCCCATTTCCTACCGATACGCAGTCAATTGTCGGGTAATCCTACATTTGCCGAATATCTCCAACAGATGCGGGATAATTTATTTACGGCTTATGAGCATCAAGATTATCCTTTTGCCCAATTGCTCAATCAACTGAATCTCCCAAGAGACAACAGTCGCTCTCCTTTGATTGACGTGAGCTTTAATTTAGAGCCACCGATTTCTCTGCCACAAATGTCGCAACTGGAGATTAGTTTATTCCGGCAAACTGTGAGCTTTAAGGATCGGGATCTGCATTTAAATGTGATAGAAATAGCCGGGGAACTCATACTTGAATGTGACTATAATACAACCCTATTCGATGCAGACACCATTGGGCGTTGGTTGAGTCATTTTCAAACTCTGCTGCAAGCAGTTGTGAGCGAGCCAAAACAACATCTGCGCTCATTACCCCTACTAACTCCTGCCCAAAGTCATCAGTTATTAGTCGAGTGGAATGATACTCAAACAGATTATCCAGAGGATAAGTGCATCCATGAGTTGTTTGAGCAACAAGTCCAGCGCCATCCCGATGCAGTAGCATTGGTGTTTGCCAATCAACAAATCACCTACCATCAATTAAACTGCCGCGCTAACCAGTTGGCAAACTACCTCAAATCTTTAGGTGTGGGCGCAGATATGCTGGTTGGGTTATGTGTGGAACGCTCCATAGAAATGATTGTCGGATTGTTAGGGATTCTCAAGGCGGGTGGTGCTTATGTTCCACTTGACCCTGAATATCCCCAAGAACGTTTGAGCTTGATGCTAGAAGATGCTCAAGTTTCCGTCTTGCTCACCCAACAGTCACTTTTGGCGAGACTACCTCAACATCATGCCAAGCTTGTTTGTTTGGATGCTGACGTTCACTTAATTGCTAAATATAGTCAAGATAACTTGATTGCTGATGTGCAACCGAGTAACTTGGCTTATGTGATGTATACATCAGGGTCTACAGGTCAACCGAAAGGCGTTGAAGTTGTTCACCGTGGGATTAATCGTCTATTGTTTGGTGTAAATTACGCTGATTTCGATGCTACACAAGTATTTTTGCAACTAGCGCCGATTTCTTTTGATGCTTCCACATTAGAAATTTGGGGCGCTTTGCTGCATGGGGCGAAATGCGTTCTCTTCCCTGGAACTATCCCCACATCGCCAACTCTGGGCAATGAAATCAAAAAACATGGCGTTACCATTTTATGGCTGACGGCGGCTTTGTTTAACTCGATTATTGATGATGATGAAAAGGCTCTCTTGGGAATTAAACAACTACTCGTTGGTGGGGAAGCCCTTTCGGTTGCTCATGTCCAGAGAGCTTTACAAGCTTTACCAGAAACACAAATCATTAATGGATATGGGCCGACGGAGAGCACAACTTTTACCTGTTGTCACCCCATCCCTAGAGAGATTGATGCAACTACAGAGTCCATCCCCATTGGTCGCCCCATTGGTAATACACAAGTTTACATTTTAGACAAGCACTTACAACCCGTTCCTGTCGGTGTACCCGGAGAACTGCACATTGGGGGTGCGGGATTGGCAAGAGGATATCTCAACCGTAGGGAATTGACAAAGGAGAAATTCATTCCCCATCCCTGGAGTGATGCACCCGATGCCCGACTTTACAAAACTGGAGATTTAGTCCGTTATTTAATTGATGGTAATATTCAATACTTGGGACGAATTGACAACCAAGTTAAGGTGCGGGGCTTCCGTATCGAGTTGGGAGAAATTGAAGCCGTACTCAGTCAACATGATGATGTGCAGGTATGTTGTGTAATTACCCAGGAAAAAAATCCTGGTGATAAATTTTTGGTCGCTTATGTAGTAGCACAGCAGAAGGCGAATATTAACGAACTGCGGCAATTCCTCAAAGCCAAGTTACCAGAGTATATGATTCCCAATGCTTTTGTCATCTTGGAGTCGTTACCACTGACAGCGAACGGCAAAGTAGACCGCCGCGCCCTACCATTACCTGACCTAGAACTGAGCCGTTCAGTCAGTTATGTTGCACCAAGTAATTCTACAGAAGCGGCGATCGCAGATATTTTCGCCCAAGTCCTACAAGTGGAAAAGGTTGGCATCAATGACAACTTCTTTGAAATGGGCGGTAACTCCCTCAAAGCCACTCAGGTCATCTCTCGGTTGCGAGAAACATTCTCTCTAGAGTTTCCTCAGCGCCGACTGTTGAAACAACCCACAGTAGCCCAGTTGGCTGTGAGTGTGGAAGAAATTCGCTCCACCATGCAAAAACTACAAGAGTCTGTGAGTGAGTCATTAGATAACCGGGAGGAAATTGACCTATGAAAGCTATTGAAACTTTTTTGTCTGAGTTAATCAGTCTCGACATCAAGCTGACCCTAGAAGGCGACCGCCTACGCTGTAATGCCCCCCAAGGTGTACTCACAGCAGAGATTCGTGAGCAACTGCAAACTCGCAAAGCCGAAATTATTAATTTTCTGCAAAAGATTAATCTCCAAGCCGAATCTGTCGCCCAGCCGCTTGTTCCCGTTCCCCGCAATACTCACTTACCCCTATCATTTGCCCAAGCAAGACTCTGGTTTCTTTACCAATTGGAAGGTGCAACTGCCACATATAACATAGCTGGGGCATTTGCACTGAGCGGTTCTCTCAACGTAGATGCTCTCAAACAAGCAATGGGAGAAATCTTACAGCGCCATGAAGCCCTGCGGACTCGTTTTTGTGAGGTGGATGGTGTTCCTGCACAAGTAATTGATCCGCATCCTCAATGGGATTTACCAATAGTTGACTTGCAACAGGAAAGTGAACCAGAACAAGCAGCCCAAAGGCTAGCCGTCCAAGACGCACAAACACCATTTGACCTGTCGCAAAGCCCCTTAATGCGGCTGACTGTATTGAAATTGCAGCCGCAAAAGCACGTGTTGTTAGTAAATATCCACCACATTGCGGCTGATGGCTGGTCAATTGGCATCTTCATCCGGGAGTTGTCCATCCTGTATACAGCTTTCTGTATGGGTAAACCAGCGCCCCTATCAGAACTACCCATTCAGTATGCGGATTTCGCCGTATGGCAGAGGCAGTGGTTAAGCGGTGATAATTTAGCAGCGCAACTAGGCTACTGGAAGCAACAGCTAGCAGGAGCGCCACCTTTATTAGAGTTACCTACAGACCGCAAGCGCCCAGTTATACAGAGCTTTCGGGGAGGAACAGAACGCTTTCAACTCGATAGCAAGCTGACTGCTAGGCTGAAACAACTCAGCCAAGAGTCAGGCAGCACTCTGTATATGACCCTACTGGCGGGTTTTGTCGTCTTACTCTCTCGCTACAGTGGGCAAACGGATCTTGTGGTTGGCTCCCCCATCGCCAATCGCAACCGTAAAGAAATCGAAGGGTTAATTGGCTTTTTTGTCAATACCCTAGCATTGAGATTTGATTTATCCCTAGCACTCAGCTTTGAAGCTCTACTGTTACAGGTGCAACAGGTGACTGAAGATGCCTATGAGCATCAAGATTTACCCTTTGAGATGTTGGTTGAACAGTTGCAGTTGGAACGAAACTTGGATCGCAACCCCCTAGTGCAAGTGATGTTTGCGCTTCAGAATGCGGCAACTTACCCTTGGGATCTGGCTGGTGTAAACGTCGAACAGATGCCTTGGGATTTGGATGCAGTGCGATTTGACCTAGAAGTTCACCTCTGGGAAGTTGCCGGAGGTCTGGAAGGTTATTGTTATTACAGTACTGATTTATTTGATGGGGCAACGATCGCCCGCATGATGCAGCATTATATAAATTTGTTAACAACCATTGTTACCAACCCAGCGCAACCAATCAACAAACTGCCCCTACTGACAGCACAAGAAAAACAGCAATTGTTAGTAGAGTGGAACAATACCTCTAGTAATTATCCCAGTCACCAATGTATTCATGATTTGTTTGCCGCCCAAGTAGAAAAAACTCCAGATGCAGTTGCGGTAGTCTTTGGCAACCAACAACTCACATATCACCAGTTAAATACTCAGGCAAATCAACTAGCACATTATCTGCAAAAACTGGGAGTAAAACCAGGGGTGCTGGTGGGTATATGTGTAGAAAGGTCTGTATCTCTGGTTGTGGGAATGTTGGCAATTCTCAAGGCTGGCGGGGCTTATGTGCCTTTGGATACCGATTATCCTCAAGAACGTTTAAGTTTCATCATCGATGATACCCAGATAACGGTACTGTTAACCACAGATAAATTAGCCGAGAAGATTCCCGCACATCAAGCTAAAGTGGTGTGTTTTGATACCGATGGGGAAGCGATAACTTCTCTGCGAGACGCTACGCGAACGTTAAGCGCCGCTAACGCCCGCTCCAGTCACGAAAACCCCAAAGCCGCAGCGACATCAGAGGATTTAGCTTATGTCATCTATACTTCCGGCTCCACAGGCAAACCCAAAGGCGTAGCTGTAACTCACAAAGCAGTCAACCGCTTAGTGATCAACACCAACTATATCAATATAGAACCAACAGATGCGATCGCCCAAGCGGCAAATTGCGCCTTTGATGCAGCCACCTTTGAAATTTGGGGCGCATTACTCAACGGTGCGCGGTTGGTAGGGGTGAGTAAAGATGTCGCATTGTCACCGAGAAACTTTGCCGCGTTTATGCGAGGGCAAGGTATCAGCGTATTATTCTTGACAACTGCCTTATTTAATCAAATTGCCCAAGAAGTCCCCTCAGCCTTCAGTGAACTGAAACATCTTCTGTTTGGTGGTGAAGCAGTAGACCCGAAATGGGTGAGAGAAGTCATCAAACATGGTGCGCCGCAACGACTACTCCATGTTTACGGCCCGACAGAGAATACCACATTTACATCCTGGTACTTGGTGGAGGAAGTCAGCGAAGAAGCGACAACTATTCCCATTGGACGACCAATTTCTAACACGCAAATCTATGTGTTAGATGAGCAAGTCCAACCTGTAGGTGTAGGTGTACCGGGAGAACTTTACATCGGGGGAGATGGTTTAGCAAAAGAATACCTCAACCGCCACGAGTTAACCCAAGAAAAATTTGTTCCTCATCCTTTTAACAATTCCAAGTTATATAAAACTGGTGATAAAGTCCGTTATTTGAGTGATGGCAATATTCAATTTCTCGGTCGCATCGATAATCAAGTCAAGATTCGCGGTTTTCGCATCGAACTAGAAGAAATTGAAGCAGTTTTAAGCCAACACCCCTTGGTACAAGAGTCTGTTGTCGTAGTCAGGGAAGATTCCCCTGGAAGTAAACGTCTGGTAGGTTACTTAGTACCAGCCTTGCACAGTCAAACATCACAAGAACAGGTTGCACAATGGCAAAGTGAGTATGTCAATGACTGGTTAACGATCTATGAACAAATCTACAGCCAAGATGCAGCAGCCACAGATGACTTGACATTGAATCTTGCTGGTTGGAACAGTTCCTACACCAAACAACCCATTCCAGATTGGGAAATGCAGGAGTGGGTAGAGAATACAACGAACCGCATTCAAGCTAATTTGCCACAGAGTGTATTAGAAATTGGTTGTGGTACAGGGTTACTGCTATCGCGCATTGCCAAGAAATGCCCTCAGTATTGGGGAACTGATTATTCCCTCGCCGTCATCAAGTACGTTCAGCAGGTATGTAGTACGGTTGAGGGTTTAGATCATGTGCAGTTGCGGCATCAAACGGCAGATAACTTTACAGGTATTCCTCAAGGCGAGTTCGACACCGTAGTTTTGAACTCAATTGTGCAGTATTTCCCCAGTGTGGAATATTTGTTACAGGTGATTGAAGGTGCGATCGCCGCTATTGGCAATCAAGGAAGCTTATTTATCGGTGATGTGCGTTCCTTACCTCTGCTCGAACCATACCATGCAGCAGTGCAGTTGTTTCAAGCCTCTGAAGAAAGAACAGTTGAGCAATGGCAGCAGCAAGTAGATTATAGTGTGGCAATTGAAGAAGAGTTGGTGATTGACCCCAGGTTTTTCATTGCCCTACAAAGCCGCTTTCCGCAAATCACTTGGGTAGAAATTCAGCCTAAACGCGGCAGTGCGGAAAATGAATTAACCCAATTCCGCTATGATGTAACTCTGCACATCGGCACTCAAGTTAAGGAAACCACAGTTCCTTGGTTCAATTGGCAACTAGATCAACTCTCGTTGACACAAATTCAACATCAACTGCAACAGCAACCGCCACTGTTAGGTATTAGGCGCGTACCTAATCAACGGGTAGAACAACCACTCTTGATTTATCATTGGTTAGAAAATCCCCCGGATGTGGAGACAGTCGGACAACTGCGGCAATTATTAGCACAACAGCCCAAAGTTGGGGTTTCGCCAGAGGAGTTTTACCAGTTGGGTCAACAACTGGGCTATGATGTTTACCCCAGTTGGTGGGAGAGTAGCCAAGATGGTTGCTATGACGTAGTTTTCTGCCGCCATGATGTTAACACAACGGCAATTACTTTCTGGGATAGTGCCGCGATCACCACTAAATCTTGGGCTGACTACACCAATAACCCCTTACAAGGTAAATTAGTCCAGAAACTTGTACCGTTAGTACGTTCCTATGTGCAGCAAAAGCTACCTGATTACATGGTTCCAAGTGCTTTTGTTCTCCTCAATGCCCTGCCTTTGACACCCAATGGCAAAGTAGACCGCCGCGCCTTACCTACACCTGATACAGCTACGCGCAATCTTTCGACTGGCTTTGTCCTGCCGCGTACACCCATTGAAGCGCAACTAGCACAAATCTGGAGTGAAGTCTTGGGTATTGAACGCATCGGTGTGAATGACAACTTCTTTGAACTTGGTGGTCATTCCCTGTTAGCGACTCAAGTTATATCGCGCCTGCGAAATATTTTCTCTGTGGAATTGTCCTTACAAAACTTCTTTGAATATCCAGCGATCGCTAACTTAGCACAACTGATTGAAGTCATTGGTTCAGTACAAGATGGTCAACCATCCATCACAGATACACAAGCAGATTACGAAGAAGGAGAACTATGAAAAACTAACTACACAAATAAATTTATAGCGGATTGCAACCGGATAAAATACAGATTCATCTGCGTTCATCTGCGTTCAATTATTTTTCCTGTACCTCACTGACTTGAAAACCGCTATATGTATCTCATTAAGGATTTTTCAAATAACTTAAATGAAATACATAAACCCAATTAACTGGGAGACTGAGAAAATCTTTATCCAATAGCAAACCGCATAATTTATACATAATTAAACAACTTTAGGAAGTAATTAGCAAATGAATTTAGTAGAATTTTTATCTTACTTAAATAGTTTAGATATCAAACTTTGGCTAGAAGAGGATAAGCTCAGATATCAGTCTCCCAAGGGAGCAATGACAACAGAAATTAAGCAAGAGATAGCAGCAAGAAAAACAGAAATCATCACTTTTTTCCAAAAAGCTAAAACCTCTGCTAACTCTGTTGAATCAGCTATTACTCCCATCTCAAGAGAGGAAAATTTACCCCTCTCATTTGCCCAAGCAAGACTGTGGTTTCTTTACAAATTGGAAGGTGCAACTGCCACATATAATATGACAGGGGCGCTAGCACTCAAAGGCTCCTTGAACGTAGATGCCCTCAAACAAGCAATAGGAGAAATTTTACAGCGCCATGAAGTCCTGCGGACTTGTTTTCGGGAGGTAGATGGTGTACCTATACAAGTAATTGATCCGCATCCTCAATGGGACTTACCAATAATTGATTTGCAACAGTTTAGTGAACCAGAAACAGAAGCACGTAGGCTAGTTCACATAGAGGGACAAACACCCTTTGACCTTTCCCAAAGCCCTGTACTACGGGTAACTTTATTAAGATTGCAACCACAAAAGCATATTTTGATCATAAATATCCACCACATTGCGGCTGATGGCTGGTCAATTGGCATCTTCACCCGTGAGTTGTCCATGCTGTATGCGGACTTCTGTATGGGAGAACCCTCACCTCTACCAGAATTACCTATTCAGTATGCCGACTTCGCCGTATGGCAGAAACAGTGGTTAACTGGGGATGTGTTAGCTAGACAAATAAATTACTGGAAGCAACAGCTAGCAGGAGCGCCACCGCTATTAGAACTACCCACAGATAGACCCCGCCCACCCGTACAAACTTTTAAAGCTGGTGTAGAGCTATTTAAAATCAATCAAAACCTGATCAGTCAACTGAGAAAGCGATCGCAAGAGTCGGGAAGCACTCTGTTTATGACGCTGCTGGCGGGTTTTTTGGTGTTGATGTCGCGCTACAGTAGGCAAACAGATTTAGTCATCGGCCCACCCATCGCCAACCGCAACCGCAAAGAAATAGAAGGGTTAATTGGCTTTTTTGTCAATACTCTAGCCTTGAGATTTGATTTATCTGGTCAACCGAACTTTGAAGCATTGTTGGCACAGGTGCGGCAGGTAACTAAAGATGCTTACGACCATCAAGATTTGCCCTTCGAGATGTTAGTCGAAGAGTTGCAACCAGAGCGCAACCTGGATCGTAACCCATTGGTGCAGGTAGCCTTTGCTCTCCAGAATGCGCCCTCCTCTGGTTGGAATTTGCCAGGTTTAGAAGTCGAGGATCTACCTTGGTGCTATGAAACAGTTCGGGTTGACCTAGAAGTTCACTTATGGGAAACAACATCGGGAATTGATGGTGTTGTCTGTTACAACAGAGATTTATTTGATGGCACAACGATCGCCCGGATGATGCAGCATTATGTAACGTTGTTAGAGGCAATTGTTGTTAATTCCCAGCAGCCAGTAACATTACTGCCCTTACTCACTCAACCAGAACGCCATCAATTATTAAAGGAGTGGAACGATACAATCCTAGATTATCCTCAAGATAAATGTATTCATCAGTTATTTGAGGAACAGGCAGCAAAAACTCCTGATGCGGTGGCTGTAGTCTTTGCCAATGAACAACTCACCTATCAGCAGTTGAATAGCCGCGCCAATGTGTTAGCCCAATATTTACGTTCTCTAGGTGTGGGTGCAGATGTACTAGTGGGGTTATGTGTAGAGCGTAGTCCGTTAATGATTATCGGACTGTTAGCGATTCTTAAGGCAGGTGGCGCTTATGTACCCCTTGACAGTGACTATCCTCTTGAACGTCTGGGCTGGATGCTAGATGATACGCAAGTATCGGTACTACTGACGCAAGCACCACTGTTAGAGAAACTACCCACAACTGTGGCAAAACTGGTCTTAATCGATGAAATAGAGTCACAACTTGACCCGAACAATCACCAAAACCCTGTGACCGAAGTTACATCTGCTCATCTAGCGAATGTAATTTATACGAGTGGTTCCACAGGCAAACCGAAAGGGGTGATGGTTGAGCATCGGGGATTAGTTAACCTGGCGCTGGCACAGATTCAAGCTTTTGCTGTGGATAGTGATAGTCGCGTTCTCCAGTTTGCCTCTTTGAGTTTTGATGCCTGCATATCAGAAATTTTGATGGCTGTTGGGTCAGGCGCTACATTATATTTGGCAACAAAAGACTCAATCATGCCCGGTGCGCCGTTAATTGAGCGATTACGCGACTATGGCATTACTCATATCACCTTACCACCATCAGCCTTGGCAGTCTTGCCTCATGAAGAATTGCCCAAACTGCAAACAATCATTGTTGCTGGTGAGGCTTGTCCTCTGGAATTGGTAAAACTTTGGTCTAGGGGGAGAGACTTCTTTAACGCTTATGGTCCGACAGAAGCCAGCGTTTGCGCCACAATAGCCAAATGCACTCCCCAAGACGCAAAAGTAACTATCGGTCGTCCCATAGCTAATACCCAAGTCTACATTTTAGATGAGCAATTACAACCAGTCCCGATTGGTGTACCCGGTGAACTGCATATTGGCGGTGCGGGATTAGCTAGAGGCTATCTCCATCGACCAGATTTAACCGAACAAAAATTCATCCCTCATCCTTTTAGCGATGAGTCCGGGGCTAGGCTGTACAAAACAGGAGACTTGGCACGTTATTTAAGTGATGGCAGGATCGAATACCTGGGACGCATCGATAACCAAGTCAAGATTCGGGGTTTCCGTATCGAGTTGGGTGAAATTGAAGATGTGTTAACTCAACACCCCTTGGTACAAGAAAGTGTCGTCACCGCCAGAACTGTCAATGGGGATCAACAACTGGTAGCTTACTTAGTCCCAGCACTGAAAAATCAAGTCTTACCCGAAGAGTTGGCACAATGGCAGAGTGAATATGTCAGTGACTGGCAACGTCTCTATGAACAAGCTTATGGACAGCCTCAACTATCTATAGATGACCCCACATTTAATATATCTGGTTGGAACAGTTCATACACCAAGCAAGCCATTCCAGAGCCGGAAATGCGGGAGTGGGTGGAAAATACTGTTAGCCGCATCCTCGCTTTATCACCGCAACGAGTGTTAGAAATTGGTTGTGGTACAGGTTTACTATTATCCCGTGTTGCCCAGCAATGCCTTGAGTATTGGGGATGTGATTATTCTCGCGCGGCGATCGCTCATGTTGAGCAAATATGTCAAACATTGCCAGGTTTCGACAATGTGCGCCTGCTGCACAGAATGGCGGATGACTTTACAGATATCCCCAAAGGTGCTTTCGATACTGTGGTTATCAACTCAGTTGTGCAGTATTTCCCCAGTGTGGAATATTTGTTACAAGTGATTGAAGGCGCGATCGCCGCTATTGGCAATCAAGGAAGCTTATTTATCGGTGATGTACGTTCCTTACCTCTGCTCGAACCATACCATGCCGCAGTGCAGTTGTTCCAAGCCTCTGAAGAAAGAACAGTTGAGCAATGGCAGCAGCAAGTAAATTCTAGTGCGGCAATTGAAGAAGAGTTGGTGATTGACCCCAGGTTTTTCATTGCCCTGCAAAACCGCTTTCCTGCTATTGGTAGGGTAGAAATTCAGCCTAAACGCGGCAATGCTGAAAATGAATTAACCCAATTCCGTTATGATGTGACTCTGCACATTGGAACTCAAGTTAAGGAAACCACAGTTCCTTGGTTAAATTGGCAACTAGATAAACTCTCGTTGACACAAATTCAACATCAATTACAACAGCAACCGCCACTGTTAGGTATTAGGCGCGTACCTAACCAACGCTTGCAACAACCGCTCTCTATTTATCATTGGTTGGAAAATCCCCCGGATGTAGAGACAGTTGGACAACTGCGGCAATTATTAGCACAACAGCCCAAAGCAGGAGTTTCCCCAGAGGAGTTTTACCAGTTGGGTCAACAACTGGGATACGATGTTTACCCCAGTTGGTGGGAGAGTAGCCAGGATGGTTGCTATGACGTAGTTTTTTGCCGCCATGATGCGGAAATAACTTCGGCAGTTGCTTTCTGGGATAGTGCCACTATCACCACGAAATCTTGGACTGACTACACAAATAACCCCTTACAAGGTAAATTAGTCCAAAAGCTTGTACCGTTGGTACGCTCCTATTTGCAGCAAAAGCTACCTGATTACATGGTTCCTGCTGCTTTTGTTCTCCTCAATGCCTTGCCCTTGACACCCAATGGTAAGGTAGACCGCCGCGCCTTACCTACACCTGATACAGCGACGCGAAATCTATCTACTGGGTTTGTATTACCGCGTACACCCATTGAAGCGCAACTAGCGCAAATCTGGAGTGAAGTTTTGGGCGTTGAACGTATTGGGGTGAATGACAATTTCTTTGAACTTGGTGGTCATTCCCTGTTAGCTACTCAAGTTGTGTCCCGAATTAACTCGGTTTTTGGACTTAGCTTATCTATACAGTTGATGTTTGAGTCTCCCACTGTAGCCGGAATAGCCTCCTACGTCCAGGCTGTAGACTGGGTAGCACAAGATTTATCAGTTACACAAGTGAGTGGGGAACTAGTGGAGTTTTGAGCATGAGCAAAAGCATCGTTGAATTCGTGTGTCACCTGAGCAACTTGAATATTAACCTGGAAACTGATGGCGTTAGCGGAGCGCCTCTGGAAGAGGTTCGCTTGCGCTGTCATGCGCCTGAAGGGGTGTTAACTTCCACGTTGCGTCAGGAAATAGCTGGGCGAAAAACAGAAATTATCCAGTTTTTACAGCAAGCAAAGCAGGTGAAAGCTGCTCATCAGTCACCAATTCCCAAGGTGTCACGGGACGTTGAACTACCACTGTCTTTTGCTCAACAGCGACTCTGGTTTTTACACCACCTCTCACCAGACAGTCGCTCTTACAATGCGCTGGTTTCTCTGCGACTCAATGGTTCTCTCAATATAGCTGTACTAGAACAGAGTCTGAATGAACTCGTTCGCCGTCACGAAGTCTTAAGAACTACTTTTCCTACGGTAGAGGGAAAACCTGTCCAGCTAATTGCCGATCCCAGTACCTTGATTTTGCCTGTCTATGACTTGCAGGGCTTATCCACCCAGGAGCAAACTGACAGGGTGCGGCAAATTGCCGAGTCTGTTGCATCTCAAGCCTTCGATTTAGCTGTTGGGCCATTAGTCCAGTTCATCCTACTGCAACTGAGTGAGCAGGAATATGTGCTGCTGTTGAAGATACACCACATCATCTATGATGGCTGGTCTTTGAGCATCTTCATCCGTGAGTTATCTGCGCTATACACAGCTTTTATTCAAGGCTTGCCCAACCCACTACCCCAACTACCCATCCAATACGTTGACTTTGCCGTTTGGCAGCGTCAGTGGCTGACAGGCGAAGTTTTAGAACGCCAACTGACCTACTGGCAAGAACAGTTAGCGGGTGTCTCTGGTGTACTAGAACTGCCCACTGATAAACCACGTCCCCCGGTTCAGTCCTTCCGAGGAGGCATTGAGCGTTTTCAACTTGATCGCCACCTGACACAACGCCTGTTAAAGTTGAGTCAGGAGTCAGATGCAACTTTGTTCATGACTCTACTGGCAGCTTTTTTAGTCTTGCTTTCTCGTTATACTGGGCAGTCAGATATTGTTGTCGGCTCGCCAATTGCTAATCGCAACCACCACAGCGTTGAGCAAATCATGGGGTTCTTTGCTAACACCCTAGCATTAAGGGGCAATCTCTCCGACAACCCTAGCTTTGTTGAGTTATTAGCGCAAGTGCGGCAAACAACTTTATCAGCCTACGCTCACCAAGACTTGCCTTTTGAGATGTTAGTAGAAAAACTACAATCAGAGCGAGATTTGAGCCGGAATCCTCTGGTACAGGTGATGTTTGCCTTTCAAAATGCCCCTGAGTTTTCTTGGAATTTGCCTGGTGTAACTATCCAAGATATGCCCTTACCACTGGAGGAAACAGTCAGGTTTGACTTAGAACTAAATTGCCAGGAAGTTGGCGGAAGTCTGGAAGGTATTTGGAGTTATAGCACTGATTTATTCGAGCCTACAACAATTACTCGCCTAGCCGGACATTTTCAAACGTTACTCCAAGCAATTGTGGCAAATCCCCAAATAAAAATTGCGGAATTACCACTATTAACTTCCACAGAACGGCATCAGTTATTAGTTGAGTGGAACAACACTACCAAAGAATATCCCCAAGATAAATGTATTCATGAGTTGTTTGCGGCGCAGGTGGAGAGGACACCCGATGCCATAGCCGTAGTGTTTGCAGGGCAGAAGCTCACCTACCGCGAGTTGGACGCACAAGCAAATCAACTGGCGCAATACTTGCAGAGTCTGGGAGTCAAAGCCGAGGTAATGGTGGGGCTGTGTGTGGAACGCTGTTTAGAGATGATGGTGGGACTGCTAGCTATACTCAAGGCTGGCGGTGTTTACGTTCCCATCGACCCAGCTTATCCCCAAGAGCGCATCGCTTATATATTGTCAGATTCCCTGTTGTCAGTTGTCTTGACTCAGGAGAAATATGTCGCCTCTTTACCAAACCATCAAGGGCGGGTAGTTTGCTTAGATGCGCTGGAACTTTCAGGTGCAAGCGTTTCCCCCATCACTGATGTCACACCGGAAAACTTGGCTTATATAATTTATACATCAGGCTCAACTGGCAAACCCAAAGGAGTGGCGATCGCTCATCGCGGATTATGTAACTTAGTCACAGCCCAAATCAAGTCATTTGATGTCCTTCTTGATAGTTGCGTTCTGCAATTTGCTTCTTTGAGCTTTGATGCTTCCATCTCGGAAATTTTCATGGCTGTTTGTGCGGGGGCGAAGTTGTATTTGGGCAGCCCAGAGTCCATGCAACCAGGGCCTGCTTTGCTGGAGTTATTGCAACAGCAAAAGATTACACACGTTACGCTTGTACCTTCAGCCCTGGCTGCTTTACCTTTCGCCGAGTTGCCAGCTTTGCAATCTCTCATTGTTGCCGGAGAAGCTTGTCCAGCCAGTTTAGTGGAAAAATGGGCTAGTGGAAGACGTTTCTTGAATGCCTATGGCCCGACTGAATCGACTGTCTGCGCTACGGTTGCCCAATGTCAGCCAGGGGAACAGCCACTAATCGGTCGTCCCATTGACAACACGCAAATTTATATCCTTGATGCCCATCTCCAACCTGTGCCTATTGGTGTACCCGGAGAACTGCACATTGCTAGTGTGGGTTTGGCGCGGGGCTACCTCAACCGTCCCGATTTAACTGATGAAAAATTTATTCCCCATCCCTTCAGCGATCAACTTAATTCTCGCCTCTACAAAACTGGGGATCAAGCCCGTTACTTAAGTGATAGTAGTATTGAGTACCTGGGACGGATTGACGCTCAAGTGAAATTACGGGGCTTCCGCATCGAGTTGGGAGAAATTGAAGCTGTACTGAGTCTACATGAAGATGTGCAATCATGTTGTGCGATCGCCCGCGAAGACAACCCAGGCGAACGGCGCTTAGTTGCCTACGTCGTCCCCCATCCACAGCACACACCCACAACCAGTCAATTGCGTCAGTTCCTCACCAGTAAACTACCTTTTTACATGGTTCCAAATACTTTTGTCTTCTTGGAAAGTCTGCCACTCACACCCAATGGCAAGGTAGACCGTCACGCATTGAGAAAAGTAAATACTCAAAGGAGTGAGGAGACTATAAAAGTACTGCCCCGCGACACAGTAGAATTACAATTGGCACAGATTTGGTCGGCAGTTTTGGGACTCAATCAAGTTGGAGTTACGGAAAATTTCTTTGAACTTGGTGGACATTCCCTACTGGCTGTGAGTTTGATGTCGCGTATTCAGCAGCAGTTCGGCAAAAATTTACCTTTGACTACCCTTTTCCAACATGGAACTGTTGAACAGTTAGCAACAGTGCTGCGTCAAGAAACAATTTCACAAACTTGGTCGCCCTTAGTACCTATTCAGTCAACTGGCAGCAAACCCCCCTTCTTCTGTATCCACCCAATCGGAGGTAACGTTCTTTGTTATGCAGATTTAGCCCGTAACTTGGGTAATGAACAACCTGTTTACGGACTGCAAGCAATAGGGCTGAATGAAGAGGAACCCCTAACCTGTATTGAAGACATGGCTGCCCTTTACATTGAAGCCATCAAGACAATTCAACCTACCGGGCCTTATTACTTGGGTGGTTGGTCAATGGGTGGTGTGATTGCTTTTGAGATGGCACAGCAGCTATTGACTAACACAGATGAAGTCGCTTTATTAGCATTAATAGATAGTTATGTACCGAAGTTGATTAGTTCAGTGACTATCGACACTCAGCAAATACCGTCACTAGAAGAACTTGATGATCCTTATCAGGTTGCTTACTACTTTGTTAAGGATATGGCTGGTATCCTCAATCAGGAAATATGTTTATCTGAGGAGGAACTTCGAGATACCCAACAAGAAGAATTGCTGATCTACGTTTTAAATTGGGCTAAAACGGCTCATGTTTTACCACCAGAATTTAGCGAACAACAGCTACATTCCTGGTTTAAAATTTTCCAAGCAAATAGACAAGCCTTTTTCCGTTATTTTCCGCAGCCCTATTCTGGACGGACGATTTTCTTGCAGTCCGAGGAAACATCTGTGAGAGATTCAGGTTGGAACAAAATGATTAGCTCCCTAGAAGAGCAAATCATTGCCGGAAACCATTACAATTTGCTTAAAAGTACAACACTAGCCCAAAATTTGCGTAAATATTTAACATGAGCTTTTAGGTAATTGTTTTCTACCATTACCAATTACCAATTACCAACCTCCGCTATATGATAAGTATTTAAGCAGACATGACATCACAATTGTTTTAAGCAAATCATTAATTATTATTTTTTGCAAATATGGCGACTCAAGTTCTTCAAGACCGATCCGTAACGAATAATTCTTCAGCTTTTAGCCAATTTTGGCAAGATGTCAACAGAATCGCCCAGCCTTACTGGTATCCAACAGAGTCAGGTAAAAGGGCATTTTCAGAAGTGATTCGTTCATGGCTAACGCTGATTGCCCTGATATTTTTAATCATTGCCCTTGTAGGCGTAAATGCTTTTAATAGTTTTACTAATCGGCGTTTGATTGATGTAATCGTTCAACAAAAAGACGCTTCTCAGTTCACTAAAACAATAGTGGTTTATGCGATTGGACTCATATTAGTAACGCTCTTAGCAGGATTTACTAAAGATATTAGAAAAAAACTCGCTCTTGATTGGTACAAATGGCTAAATCAACAAATTTTAGATAAATATTTACATAATCGAGCCTATTATAAAATCAATTTTAAATCTGATATTGATAACCCAGATCAACGATTATCTCAAGAGATTGAACCTGTTACCAGTAATGCTTTAAGTTTTTCAGCTACTTTACTAGAAAAAGTGCTGGAAATGATAACTTTTTTAATAATTGTCTGGTCAATTTCTCAACAGATTGCAATTCCTCTGCTTATTTATACAATTATTGGTAATATTATTGCTATTTACATAACTCAAGAATTAAATAAAATTAGTCAAGAACAACTAGAATCTAAAGCCGATTACAGTTATGGCTTAACTCATATCAGAAATCACGCTGAATCGATAGCTTTTTTTCAGGGTGAAAAACAGGAATTAAATATAATTAGCCGACGGTTAAATGTTTTAATAAAAAATACTGAACGCAAGATAAACTGGGAGAGAGGTAGGGAAATTTTCGCTAGAGGATATCGCTCTGCTATCCAAATATTTCCATTTTTAATACTTGGGCCTTTATATATTAAAGGTGAAATTGATTACGGGCAAGTTGAGCAATCCGCTTTAGCTAGCTATATGTTTGCTAGTGCTTTAGGAGATTTAATCACTGAGTTTGGAACTTCCGGTACATTTTCTAGTTATGTTGTACGTTTGACTGAATTTTCTGACGCTTTAGAAGAAGTAAGTAAACAACCTGAAGATGTCAGTACTATTAAAGCAATAGAAGAAAACCATTTTGCTTTTGAAAATGTCACTTTAAAAACCCCTAACTATGAACAAGTGATTGTCGATGACTTATCTGTTTCTGTTCAACCAGGGGAAGGTTTGTTAATTGTCGGGCCGAGTGGTCGAGGTAAAAGTTCACTGCTGCGAGCGATCGCGGGTTTGTGGAATGCGGGTACTGGTCGTATAGTACGACCTCCCCTAGAAGAAGTCTTATTTTTACCTCAACGTCCTTATATCATTTTGGGAACTTTACGCGAACAGTTGCTTTACCCGAAAACAAATCGTCAAATGAGTGATAAACAAATGAAATCAGTTTTGCAGCAAGTCAACCTGCAAAACCTGCTCAATCGAGTTGAAGGTTTTGATACTGAAGTTCCTTGGGAAAATATTCTATCGCTGGGAGAACAACAACGTCTGGCTTTCGCGCGTCTTTTAGTCACTCATCCCAGGTTCACGATATTAGATGAAGCAACAAGTGCCTTAGATTTAAATAATGAAGGTAATTTATATCGACAGTTACAAGAAACGAAAACAACTTTTATTAGTGTTGGACATCGAGAAAGTTTATTTGATTATCATCAATGGGTTCTGGAACTTACAGAAGATTCCCAATGGGAACTTATGACTGTCCAGGATTATCGCAACAAAAAAACAACTCCCGATAATTCTCCTGAAAATACTCGCATTACTACAGACAGCTTGCCTAATAATGAATACCAAAGCAAATCAGTAATATTGATGCAGAAAACTCTTAGTGCAGGTCTTTCTCATAAAGAAATGAGTGAGTTAACATTCTATGCCATTAATACTATTAGAAGTAAGGCCAGCAGAGGAGAGACTATTTCGGCTAAAGACGGCTTTACCTATCGCTATGACAAAAATCCTGATGTATTGAAATGGATCAGAGTCTAGTAATATCACTTCAAAATTTAAAGCCTATTTTCTTAGAGGGAATGTTGCAATGGAGGTGTGATCGCTTCACTCAGTATTTCACAAGTCCTTGAGTTGTATTTGAACTTAGCTTAATTCTTACAGTAGAAGAAGTATCCATACTGCAATTACCGAGAAATGAATTAATAAGCTTCTAGTCAAGACCTACTAGGAGCTTTTTTATTTCTCTCCTGATGACTATTTCATCAGGAGTAGTCACAGTTCCTTCTTAAGGTAATTAAGAATTATTTCTGTTGGGAGATTAGAAGTTCAGAGTTAAACTGTTAAGTTTATAGGTGTCAATCAAAACTATTTATCAAAAGAACAATGAATATTATTGCTTGGATTGTATTAGGTTTAATTGCTGGTGCTATTGCTAAAGCTATTTACCCTGGTCATCAAGGTGGTGGAATCTTAGGAACAATTTTATTAGGAATTATCGGTGCTTTTGTTGGTGGTAGTTTGGGGGTATTTTTCAGTACAGGAACGTTGACATTAGCTGCACCCACACTCAGTATTCCCGGTATTGCAGTAGCGGTTCTTGGTGCAATTGTTGCTGTTTTCTTGTGGAACTTGTTAACTCGTCGCAGTACTGTGTAATCAATTAAATCTTTCTTAATTATAGTAAACATCAGGGATTTTATTTAACTATATTTTATCCCTGGATTTAATAAACCAATAGCGTTTACCCCTAGTTAGGTAGACGCTATTATTGTTAGTGTAGCGCTAAATTATTAGAGCAAAGATTGCAACCATTCCAGAGTAAAAAAGCGAACAAGAAAGTAGATATAGATTAAAACCTCACAACTGTTCGCGTAGGGTAGTTGGCAGGTCAAACGCATCTTAATGATTCTGTTAGACGTTATGCACCCTCCGGCTGTCGCTACATCCTTAAGCTTTGCTTTAAAAGCAGGCAATGAAAACAATTTAATTTTGTTTGGTCTAGCTGTGGGTATTACTGCTGTGTTGGTTGGGCTAGAGCATTTTGCCTTATGGCTTTTGGTATACCTGAGCCAGAAATAAATAGAGCTATCAAAAAACAGTAGCCAATTATTATGCAATATGTATGTCAGATAATCATTAAAATCATAGTAGATATATTTATTTCTAGCTCATAATTATTATTTTTATACTTACTTAATTTGTGCAAGCGTTTCTATGGAAATACGCTTGCCAGTTCGCTATGCTTACTTTTGGGTATATTGAAAAGTATCTTGAGACTTAAAATATTCTCTCTTCTTTATCTCTTGAAAAATTAAAATATTTATTTGCAAAAAATATACCTTTCTTTCTAATGAAAGAGAAATTAATTATAGCTGTGTTCTATCATCATGAGTTAGCAGTAAGTTTGCTGTTTTCTCTTCCTTTAAATTGTTTCACAAGGAGCGGGAGTTTGGAGTTTGAGACAAATTTAACCAAAAATCAAGTAATGTTTACTGTCCAAACTTGATGAGAACATTTTCTCGGTGAAGTTTGACAATTATTGTTCACTCCGAACAATAAAAGTATCATTTATTACATTTATTACATTTATTTTGTTTGGGCAGTAGTAGGGTCAAATAATGGAAACTCCTAAAGACAGTAATTTTGCCTTGAAAAGACTCTCAGGGCAACAAGGGCTATTAGTAGGGTTGGGGCTGGGTATTGTCTTAGCTATTGGTGGGATGAGTGTGTTTTCCAATGGAACTAGTCGTTCAAATAGCCCTAAACAAAACGCGCCCACATCAAAGGCTGCAAACTCGGCATTACCAGTAAAAGTTCAGCAAGTTAGCACTAACACTACTCAAGAAAGTGATAATTTTGTTGGTGCATTAGAGGCGCAGCAAAAAGTTACTCTACAACCGCAAATTCAAGGGCGAATCGAAGCAATTTTGGTGTCTAGTGGTCAAAGGGTACAGAAGGGAACACCCATCGCCTCTTTGAGTTTGGATCAGACGCAGGCAAATGTGGCCAATTCCATTGCCGCAGCCAGTGCAGCACAAGCTGGGTTAACAACGGCTCAAGCACAGCTACAACAAGCCCAAGCCCAACGTACTAAGGTTGCAGCAAATGTGCAACTGCAACGCACTCAATTCAATCGTACCCAACAATTAGTAAGTGAAGGCGCACAGGCTAGACAAGAGTTAGATGTAGCTAGAAATAATTTACAAACAGCGATCGCGGATTTGCAAGCCGCAGATAAGCAAGTTGCGGCAGCAGCAGCAGCAATCCGGCAAGCACAGGCTAATGTCCGCGCCGCGCAAGCCAGTACGGCAGCCGCTCAAGTCAATGTGAATCAAAAACGAGTGGTAGCACCAATTACAGGCGTAGTAGGAGAATTTCCTGTCAAAGTTGGAGATTATGTTAATACTGGGCAAACGATCACAACAATCATTCAAAACGATGCACTCGATCTGAATCTTGGTGTACCTTCCAATCGCCTGAAGCAACTGAGAATTGGACTACCTGTACAGTTAATAGACCCCACTACTCAACAACTGATTGGTACAGGCGCAATTAACTATATTTCTCCTACAGTCAGTTCTAATCAGCAATCGATTTTAAGCAAGGCACGCTTTAACAATTCTCAGGGACGATTGCGTGATGGGCAATACGTTCAAGGGCGAATCATTTGGAATCAACAACCAGGGATATTAATTCCCACAGTGGCCATTTCTCGGATTGGTGGACAAAGTTTTGTCTTTGTTACCGAAAATACCACTGTCAACGGCAAGCCACAGCAAATTGTGCATCAGCGTTTAGTGCGCCTGGGTGATATTCAAGGCACAAATTATCAAGTTCTTGATGGACTTAAACCTGGAGAAACCATTGTTACTTCCGGCATTCTCAAACTTAGAGAAGGCACACCTATTCAACCGCAATCTTAAACCCAGGACATTCGCTCATGTCGATCGCCAACAACTTTATCAAGCGTCCGGTACTAACTACCGTTTGTACTTTATTAATTCTCATTTTGGGAGGCATATGTATTCCCTTACTGCCACTCAATTACTTACCAGATATTGCACCGATTCGTGTTCAGGTGTCTGCTAACTATACAGGGGCGGATGTATCTACTGTTGAAAGTGCTGTGACGACAACAATTGAGCGACAGCTTAACGGTGTCGAGGGTATGCAGTACATGACATCGAACAGTTCGGCGGGAAGTAGCCAAATATCAGTATATTTTGGTTCACAAACTGATAAAAATATTGCTCAAGTTAACGTACAGAATCGTATCGCCAGAGCAACACCCCGCTTACCCACAAGTGTTCAACAACTTGGTGTGACAGCACAGACGGCTTCTACAAGTATTTTGTTAGTCTATACATTTTATGCAGAAAATAACGAGTATGATCCACTATTCATCAGTAACTATATTGATCTAAATTTACGAGATCAAATTCTGCGAACGCCTGGAGTCGGCGATCTAACAATTTTTGGCGAGAAGCGATATGCGATGCGGTTGTGGCTTGATCCAAATGCTTTGGCCAGTCGGCAATTAACTGTAGCCGATGTAGCGACAGCATTGCGATCGCAAAATATTCTTGCCGGAGCCGGAACATTAGGTCAAGCACCAGTACCTCCTGGGCAAAGCTACGAAATTCCCTTAAGAGTTAATGGTCAGTTTCAAAATGCGGCGGAGTTTGAAAACCTTGTAATTAAGGCAGGTAGCGATGGCAATTTAATTAAACTGAAAGATGTCGGGCGTGCCGAACTTGGTTCAGAAACCTACACCAGCAATGCCAGAAATAATGGTAAGCCGGCGATTGGTCTAGCAATTTATCAGTCACCAGGAAGTAATGCTCTAGATGTGGCCAAAAACATCGAAGCGCAGATGAACGAACTGATGAAAGACTTTCCGCCTGGATTAAAAACCCAGATTGTTTACGACACTGTAGGGTTTGTGCAAGCATCACTCGAAGAAGTTGTCAAGACTTTAGTAGAAGCGATCGCTCTGGTGGTTTTGGTGATTTTTCTGTTTCTGCAAGACTGGCGGGCGACAATTATTCCCATTGTGGCGATTCCCGTTTCTTTGATTGGTGCTTTAGCATTTGCTTACGTATTTAAATTTTCACTCAATAATTTGACATTATTTGGCTTAATCTTAGCGACGGGGTTAGTAGTTGATGATGCGATTATCGTTGTAGAAGCGATCGCCCGGAAAATAGAACAGGGAGTCAGACCATTGCAAGCTTCCTATGAAGCAATGGAAGAACTGACTGGAGCAGTGGTTGCAACTTCTTTAGTGTTGATGGCTGTGTTCATTCCCGTAGCATTTTTTCCGGGTTCAACCGGAAAAATGTATCAGCAGTTCGCGTTAGTAATTGCCTTCTCTATTGCCATCTCGACGTTTAACGCACTTTCATTCAGTCCCAGTATGGCAGCGATCTTACTACGTCCGCCAAGACCCAAACGCGGCCCATTAGGCTGGTTTTTTAACAAATTTAACCAGATTTTGGCATGGATCATCGAACGGTTTATGGCGATCGTCAATCTTTTGATTCGCCTACGTTACGCTGTCGTGGCTTTGTTTGTCGTGGGTTTAGCGGCAACTTATTTTATGTTTACTCATGTGCCGACAGGATTTGTACCCACTGAAGACCAGGGAATTGTCTTAGGCATTATTCAAGCTCCAGATGGCGTTTCCCTGGCTTATACTGACCAAGTAATTACAAAACTTGAACAAATTTTGCAGAGTGAACCAGAAGTTGATAACGTTTTCGCAACTTCAGGATTTGGTTTTGCTGGTAGTGGTTCAAATCGCGGTGTGTTCTTTGCCAAGTTGAAGCCTTGGGAAGAACGCACCAAACCTGAGCAAAGTTCATCGGCAATTTTAGGGCGAATTAATGGCGCATTTGCAAAAATTCCCGAAGCTATTATCACCGCAGTCAGTCCTCCACCAATACAAGGTTTTAGTACCTTGGGCGGGTTTGAGTTACAACTAGAAGACCGTACCAACGGAAGATTAACAATTGATGACTTTTTCGCCAATGCTCAAGCCATCATTGCTCAAGCAAATCAACAGCCAGCTTTAGCTGGTGGGGTGTTTACACAGTTTACCGCCAGCACACCCCAATTTCAAATTGACTTTGACCGCGATCGCCTAGAGGCGCTCAATGTTGATTTTCAACAAGCTGTAAATACTCTATCAGCTGCTATTGGTTCGCAGTATGTTAATGATTTCACCTTGGGACAGCAAAGCTATCGTGTTTATGTCCAGGCTGAAGGTAATTACCGACGCTCTCCAGATGATATCCGTCAGCTTTATGTGCGTTCAGTAAATAACCAAATGGTGCGATTGAGCGAGGTAGCAAAACTTACGCCGATCACAGGCCCATCCGTCATCTCTCACTATAACGGCTTTCGCTCGATTAGTATCCAAGGTAGAGAGTCACAAGGTTACAGTAGTGGACAAGCAATCCAAGCAATGCAACAAGCAGTAACAGCATCAGCAATACCAGGAGTTGGTAGTGATTGGACAGGAACCGCTCGTGAAGAATTAGCCGCAGGTAGTTTAGGGATTCTCATTTTTGGTTTCGGGGTAATTATGGTGTTTCTTACCCTAGCTGCTCAGTATGAGAGCTATGTTGACCCGGCAATTATTCTGTTAACTGTACCGTTAGCCTTGTTGGGTGCGTTGAGTGCTTTATCGTGGCGCGGGTTGGTAAATGATGTCTATGCTAACGTAGCTTTAGTTATGTTGATTGGACTAGCCTCAAAAAATGCGATTTTAATTGTCGAGTTTGCCAATCAAGCCTTTGAAGAAGGAATGACAATTACCAAAGCAGCTTTAACTGCGGCGCAAGAGCGATTTAGACCGATTGTCATGACCTCCAGTGCTTCATTGCTGGGATTTTTCCCTCTTGTCATCGCCTCTGGAGCAGGCTCCGCCTCACGCTGGTCGCTGGGAACTGCATTATTTGGAGGACTACTTGTCTCCACAATTCTGAGTTTACTGATTGTTCCCGTGCTGTATGTCATCATTAAAACTTTGGAAGAACGTTTCCTCAAACGCAAATCTTCTACTCGGTCTGGAGGCAATAATCGACACCAGGATGAACAAGCAACTACACATCCTAACCAAGAATCAGCCGTAGTTGGAACGCAGACTGGTGATGATCGTGCGTCTCATGAGACTAAGTAATTAACTCATTACAACAGTTGACATAAGCATGAAAAATCTGGATGGACGTTGATATCGATCAGCATCCATCTTTTTTGTTCGTCGTTCCATCTGCCCCCAATTAACTTATACAACAGATGGTTAAAAGATTTAAAGAGAAAATTTCAACTTGAAGATGTCCTCAGACAATAGAAGTATACCTCAAGGTTTAAAAGAGGTATTGAACATCGGAGCGAAGAAAATGAACCCCAAACTTATTGCTTTCTCTGGCATTGTAACTGCCTTCTTAGGTGTCGGGATTGGTTTTATTATTGCTTATTTACTTCCTTCCCCTTATACAAGTCCAATGTATAAAGATTTAGCTCAAAAATATGCCATTATTGGTGGCATTTCTGGCTTGCTGATTGGTTCGAGCCAAGAAATGGTTAGAGAACTCAAGGAAGAACGTGATATGGAAGAAGAGTTGATGCAGGAGTTGGAACAAGCTATTCGTTCAACTACCAACAAAAAAGATTACTAATTTTGAGAATTTTCTTGCTGGGTCAAACATCAATATTTATCTGTTCTATCTGTCTAGCTGCTTTGTCCCAAAGCTTGGCAGTGTTTTCATCTTGCCAATGAGTCCTTAAATTTTCTGCCTTTTTGTGAGAGATTCTCTCTAGCATTTCTAAAACAGCAGACAATGTTAATTGATCAACCAATAACTCTAAAGAGTCCATATATTCTTTTGTCATAACTCACCTCGACGAATATTTTTAGTTTTTTTCTAAGACGGCTATATCAGTTGCTTGTCTATCAAAGCACTCGTCCGTCTATATCCATATTGTATTGATTCAACCTCAGTCTTGGGTACATACAAGTTATCGGTTCCAGCTTCCATACCACCCATTGCTGTCAACTCATGATGTTCTGGGTCATTGAGGTCAAGGTACTTTGCACCCTGTTCCAACCGACTGCCTACTGGTAGTATGGTGATTCGTTTTAGTTCTTCATCTGTATACTCTGGTAATTTATTTTCTACCACAACTAAGTTTTATTTATCTTCTGTTGCCATTATTTCCTATATTTATGGGTATTTTTGCATTTTGTTCTAGTTCGCTGAATAATTCTTGGGGTTATGCTATTGGTAGTACGTTATTTTTTGGTTGGGTATTAGCTTCTCCCTTTCCCTTATCAAGCTAGTTACTCTGATACAACCTATATTTTCAATGCAACATACTCACCTTGAAATTTAGCAGCACAAATGTCACTTGATGTAATCTCTGCATTTAAAATAATTCTTCCCTTCCCTTTTTCGTCTAAGTTGCTCACAAAGCTACTCCAGTTATCTTCAACTGGAGCTATGCAATGAGCTTGAAAATCTCCTTGAAGCGGTTTGAAATAATCAACAGTATTTCTTCTGATCACAATGCGACTAGTAATTAGTAATTCTTGAAGTCGAACATGAATTAATGTCCAGGCTGATAAAATTGCTAAATTTGATATACTGCCGCCAAATACTGTGCCATGATGATTAATATTTGGTAATAGCGGAGCGGCTAAAATTACTCCTTTTTCATCAATGGATACTACTGATACTGCCATTTGGTGTGAAATTGGTATATTCTGATGAAGATATTGTTCTACTTCTAAATAATTCATGGTAATTTTTTATCTCCACTAATTAACAAGCTTTTCAGAGAGTTAACATTTCTCTAAAATCTACTATGTTTGAGATAAAAAATTAGTTATATAAGGCTCGCTTGTGAGTAATATGTCTGCTAAATCTGACAAGTCTCGTCTAGAAATTGCAATAAATGCAGCTTGTGTCGTAGCTCGGCAGCAAAATTTGAAATTTGATGAGACTGTCATTCTACAAGATAGAGGCAATTTAGTCATACATCTGCGTCCTGCGCCTGTAGTTGCACGTATTGCAACAACAACAGGCACAGTAAGATTTGGTAATACTTGGTTTGCAAATGAGCTTACAGTAGCGAGTTTTCTTGCACAAGCAGGCGCACCTATTGTTCGTCCAAGCAATCTCATTCCACCAGGGCCACATCAACACGGTGGTTTGGTCTTAAGTTTTTGGGAATTTGTTCAAGAGATAGATGAACTGCCAGATGCGAATATTGTTGGTCGTACATTGCGCGAATGCCATGAAGCTTTAGTCGAATTTGTTGGTGAACTTACAGTCTTAGATCCTTTAACCGAATCTGAAAATCTGCTGTCTAATCTTATTGCTCAAGGCGCATTCAGTCTCAGTAATAGTCAAATGCTGCAAGCAGTTAACTACAACCTCAAAAATAAATTCAAACAACTTCAGTTACCTGTGCAATTACTTCATGGTGATGCTAACTTTTCTAATGTACTTAACACCACACATGGAGTGCTATGGACAGATTGGGAAGACACTTTTGTCGGACACATTGCTTGGGATATTGCTTGTTTAATTGCTTCTAGCCATGTCTTTGAAACAGATATTGAACGTGCGGCCTCGGCTCTTAAAGGTTACGGTTTAGCGTTAGATAAAGAAGTGCTAGATTTATTTGTTGAAGCGCGTACTTTTCAAACAGCTTTGTGGAATTTTATTATTGGGCAGCAGCATCCAGAAAGTCTTGAGCGTTTAGAAGCTCGTCTACGGTGGCTTCGCGCTCGTTTTCATAATTAGTAGAACTATGCTTATACTATCGAGTTAGACAAAATTTAACTAACTTTCTTAAGTCTGACTTCCGATACTATACGCAGTTTTCTGCCCATTTTATAATTTTAATCAACCTAATAAAATAAGAATTATGCTGAACTTACTCAATCAACTTTTCGGTCGCTCTCCAGAAAAAGTCAAAGCTAACGTAGAGATATACACTTGGCAAACTTGCTCTTATTGCATCCGTGCCAAAATGTTGCTGTGGTGGATAAGGTGTACAATTTACTGAGTACAACATTGATGGTGACGAAGCAGCAAGAACCAAAATGGCAGAACGCGCCAATGGTCGCCGCACAGTCCCACAAATTTTTATTAACAACCAACATATCGGCGGTTGCGATGATCTTTATAAGTTAGATACTCAAGGTCAACTCGACCCATTGTTGGTTCAGCCAACTTTTTAGAAAGATTGTGGTATTGGAAGCAATATTAGCTCAATCAGGTAAGGCGATCGCTGATAAACACGGGTGATAATGTATTATGCCGCCTGATGAATTGTCATGGTTCGGTAAACCTCATAGCTTGAATTTGGTGGTTAGGAGCCTAATTGCCTCTATCTTAAGAAGAATTTACAATCATAGTTAATTACGGTAAGCTCTAATATGAAACATAAAATTTAACTACTAAAATTAAAGTTAAGAAGTAATTGAGGAGCCACCAGGATGCAGGCAACATTCGATTCTGATAAACGCAAATTGCTGTCATCGCTGAGTCATGGGGCAATTTTCTTTAGTACAACATTATTTTCTATAGGCGTTCCTATTGTCATTAATTTATTATCTGATGACCCAGTAGTTAAAAGTAATGCCAAAGAATCAATTAATTTTCACTTTAATGTTTGGTTCTGGGCTACTGTAATTGGCGTACCATTAGGAATTTTATCTTGGCTAACCTTTGGTATCGGTGGAATTTTATTCTTCCCGGTAGTTGCTTTAGGTTTTGCGCTGCACTGGGGACTAACAATTTGGGCAATTTTCCATTGTCTCAGCCAGCCTGATGAACCTTTCCGTTATCCATTTACTTTTAGAATTTTTTAATTCTCTTAGTAAAATATAAAGTTTGTTTTGGCAGAAGGGATGGTGTAAATCATCCCTTTTTTATTTACTTGTAAATAATTTTTAGACAAATAAAAACACAGCAATTAGAATACCACTAAAAGCTATAGCAAATATAAGCGCAGATTTAAATATACGGCTAATATAAGTCTTAGTAAAGCGTTTACTGCTACTTTGTAATATCAACACAGCCGATAAAATACAATGCAGTTTTCTGCAAGCTTCAATGATGAATCTGGCATTTTAATCAGCAGAAATGGTGAACGAATATTTTCTATTCTTATTTTAATGTGTATTGTGTAATACACCAGAATTGATGAGTTATACAATAAACTCTCAATTTTTGTTGAGGATAAATGTCATGTTAAAGAAAATCGCTGCATCTTTACTTACATCTGTAGGCTTATTAAGCTTAAACACTAATTCGGCATTAGCCGAACGAGCAGTTAACTTTACATATCACAGAACACTATACCCATCAACTTGTAATATTGCTTTTGAAGGAGAAGTATATGGTTGTACTTCTGCCATATTGGGTGGTTTTAATGATGCTAGCGCTAATATTAAATTATGCACATCGCGGGACTGTTTAATTTTGATACTTACTCCTACCCAATTAGTTAATGCTGCTGACGGTAATTATTTTTATGTTCGCCAAATGGCATGGCAAAGAGGTAATTATATTACTCGTAATTGGGATGTCTCTTTAACTTGTTCTTTGAATGTAGAAGGATTGGGATGTGTGGGAGACTTAGAAAATGGCAGTGCGTTAGCGCAGCCCGCCGCAGGCATCGCCATTTACCTAAAATAACCCTATTAGAACGCTTGCAAGCAGACATAAATTGTGATAGTTTAGACTCGATATCAGTAATACTACTCACAGTGTTAGATGCTTACTCCATAATTGTGGAAAATACTATATCTACCAGGAAGGCTAGACCAAAAAAATTTCTATTTTCTAGCTCCAGCTTACCTCTGTTTTTCAGCCTGGTTAACCTCCCTAATGTTACTCTTGCTCAATCGGTTCCACCACCAGGAGTTAGTATTCCCCCCAATGTACCAAATACAGTTGACCAAACTATTCCTCAACCCACGCCATCACCTACTACGCCTACACCTACTAACCCGGCTGCGCCTATTCTGACTCCTCCTGCTGTACCCGCACCATTTAAGACAACTCCCAGCAATGAAAGTTTTTTAGTCAGAAAAGTGGAAGTTTTAGGTGCTACAGTCCTCCAGAATGAAATAGCTGATTTAATTAAACCTTTCGAGAACAGTCAAGTTACTTTTGCAGACTTACTCAAATTACGTGCGGATATTACTCAACTTTACATCAACAGTGGCTACATCACTAGTGGGGCATTTCTGCCCAACAATCAAAATCTCACAACTGGGGTGGTAAAAATTCAGGTTGTGGAAGGGGGATTAGAAAAAATAGAAATCACTGGTTTGAGGAGTCTGCAACCAGTATACGTGCGATCGCGCCTTGCCAAAGCCACTGCTACACCATTAAATCGGCAACGTTTAGAAGCTGCATTGCAACTATTACAACTCGATCCCATAATTGAGCGGGTAAATGCTGAGTTAACAGCAGGTAGTACTCCTGGTAATAATATCCTACTGGTGCAAATTACCGAAGCACCTGCATTTCATGGGGGAGTATTCATCGCCAACAATCAAACTCCTAGTATTGGTTCGACACAGATAGGAGGATTTATTAACCATGATAACTTGCTTGGTTTTGGCGATCGCTTAACGGCTGAATATGCAGTTACCGAAGGACTCAACCTCTACGATATCAACTATACAATTCCCCTCAACGGCAATAATGATACCCTCAATTTTCGCTTGAATAATGGGGATAGCCGCATCATCACCGAAGATTTCCGTGACTTGAAGATTAGAAGTGACACACAAACCTATTCTATAAATTATTGCCGCCCCCTATATCGTCAACCCCAAACAGAGTTAGCTTTTACCTTCGGATTAGATTTACGTCGTTCACAAACCTATCTACTAGATAATATCCCCTTTTCCTTTTCCCCTGGTGCAGAGAATGGCGAATCAAAAGTAACAGCAATTCGTTTTTCCCAAGATTGGGTACAACGTGATTCTACAAAGGTTTTGGCTGCTCGTTCTCAATTTAGTCTGGGAATTGGGGCATTTGATGCTACAGTCAATGATACTGGTACTGATGGACGCTTCTTTTCTTGGTTAGGTCAATTTCAATGGGTGCAGTTAATATCACCACGTACATTACTACTCACCAGAGTTAACGCGCAACTTACAGGAGACTCATTACTCTCTCTAGAAAAGTTTAGTATTGGTGGAGTTGATACAGTTCGTGGCTACACTCAAAACAAACTCGTAGCCGACAATGGGTTTACAGCTTCTATAGAACTGCGTACTCCTTTGCTAACTAATTCCAATACTTTACAAATAGCACCCTTTTTTGATATTGGCACAGTGTGGAACAGTCGTGATAGTAATCCGCAGCCACAGACAATTTCCAGTTTTGGTTTAGGCTTACTTTGGCAACCCAGTCGCAATCTCAATCTGCGTTTAGATTATGGGATTCCCCTAACAAATGTGAATGATAAAGGAGATACCCTCCAAGACAACGGTTTTACCTTTTCTCTGCGATACCAGGCATTTTAGTTTTGATAGTAGTAAAATCTGCATATTAGCTATCGATAAAGAACTTTTTATAGTTCATCTCATTACTGTACCTTCTCCTAACAACATCTTGCGAGTAAACCAACTCCTGCTGATTACTTCATAGATAATACAAGAAAAACCAATAGCGACTACCACTCTGATTAATTTATTACTTATTAAGAAATCGTTTAACAATAATTGCACTGGCTGATGTATGTACATAACAACCATAGAAATCTTGCCAAGATAGGCGAAAACATTACCTATAAACGTACTTTGAATTGCTTCAGCTAATTTTTGTGTGATGACAATGCCTGTAAGTGGTAAGACAATGTTTAATCCGATAATTCCATATTGGGTATATTTCATATCAAAATTAAAGTTAATAAAACCAAAAATATCGGCAACCACTGCTGTAGCGAAGATAATAATTGCTACTATTACAGGTATTAAATTAAGTTTAATTGACTTTCTAGCAGTTATATTACCCAACCAGTAAAAAATAATGGCGAACGCAAGCACGTTGATACCCAAAGGAAATTTGAATTTTAAAAACCATAAATTGAGCATAGCGAGTGAATAGCAAACTATTATTACCTTCAGCATTTGCCAATCATTAGCTTTAACTCTCTTGAAAATAAAGTCGTACAACTGTTGTGTAAAAAATAGACAAGTAATAAACCAGAAGACACCAAACCAGCCCATCAAATAAACACCACCATATAATTGATAGTATATGTACTTGAGCCATCCTATAGAGGTTGAATTTTGCGGATATAAAAAGGGGTAAATAGTACTAAATAATATCAAAAAAGAAAAATATGGCAGTAATAAAGATATTATCTTTTTCCGTAAATAAACAAAATTACTGTATTTATTACGGTATAAATATCCGCTTATAAAGAAAAATATTGGCATATGAAACCAGAAAACATACTTATGAATAGGGTCAACTATATGTCCTAAGACTACAGTTAAGATACCAATCCCCTTCCAGCAATCGAGCCAGTTTATTCTCTGCATAATTCTAGTTTTGGGTTTTCATAGTAAATATTACTACAAATAAATAACGTAGTTAAAGATATTACATATATAGGAATCTTATTTTATTCTGAAAAAATCTCAGTATGATATGTAGTGAGTTATAGTATATGCCTAATACACCAAAACCTCTCAGCAAGGTGCATTACGCTGAAGCTAACACGCCCTAAGTAGATTTTATAAATCAAATGTAATCCCTATAGCAGATGGCAATAATTCAGTAATAGAACATTCCACTTGCTATTTTCACCCAAAATCAAGATTTTTGTAAAATTAACTACACTCACGACTCATCACCAAATTACCATTTGCTAGTCTATACACTCCTTGTGGTTCCACAATGCGATCGCCTTTTTTCCACGTACTAGCCGCACTATCATTTGTCACATTCTGTACATCACCTGTAGGATAACTAGAAGTCCCAGCTTCACCAGGACGAGTTGGTAAACCACCAGTCCCGCTAATAATAAAAGTTCCCTCTTGCTTGGAACTACGAGCAATGCAACTATTAGCAATGAGGGCGTTAGTATCAATGGGATTGTTTTGTAATTCTGTCAGGCTATTTTGAATAAAACTAATATCAGGTACACCAATGATATTGCCAGAAATTGAACCACTAGCATTAATATCAGAGCGACCATTATTTATAAGTGATTGGAGGCTATTTTTATCTGCTGCTGTTTGTCTAGGATTATAGAGAGAATCACTAAATACAGCGCGGGTGTTAAATGTGATGTCCCCGCCTTGTCCCTCTGGCGCAAAGGCGAGAATATCGCTATCTTCTAAAGCAACAATGATATCTGCTGTCAGGACAATATTACCGCCTTTTCTGTTACCACTGGATAAATCTGTGCGAATGTCGCTGTTATTACGCAAGTTAATATTTTTAGCGGTAATCTCGATATTTCCACCGCCTACTTGTTCAGCCCTAGCGCTAACTAAACCATTATTTGCGTTGTAATTACCCTTAGCAACAATATTAATATTTCCAGCAATACCTTGTCCTTGACTACGTGTGGAAACAGTAGCGGGAACTGGCAAGTTAGAATTATTTGCTAGTAAGTTAAAGTCAGTAGTAAATAAAGATATATTCCCACCATCTCCACTAGAACTCGTACCTGCAAACAAACCAGTAACACCATTTAAATCAGTATTACTAAAAATAGTAATTTTATCTATAGCACTAATGGTAATGTCACCTGCTTTACCACTACTCAAACTGCCTGTCACCAAAAAACCACCATTTAACGCCTCAAATATACGGGCATTGACAGTTATATTACCTGCATTACTATCATTTTCTGTGATTGTTGATATAGTACCATTGTCTGATACAAGCAAATAATCTGTGTTGATAATAATATCTCCGCCTTGACCAAATGCTCCCGCTTGAGTTTCAGTTAATATTGCACTTGTTAAACCATCAGCATTAGCGCCTGAGATAGTAACTGCATCTGTAGCATTAATAAAAATTCTTCCGCCTTTACCTTGTCCAGCCGGAAAAACTCCATTTGATTGAGAAATTAGAGTATCAATATTACCACCATTAATTAAAGTTAGCTGGCGTGTCTGAATATTAATATCCCCAGCATTTCCAACTGCACCAGCACCAACTCGGCTATTGATAACCCCATTGTCAATTGTCACTTGATCATGACTGAATATATTGATATTACCTGCGTTACCTTTACCCAAAGTTGGGGCTGCTATAGCTCCGTTTGTTAGTTGTAAATTTTTAGTATTAATTGTTAAATCACCCCCATTACCTATAGCAATTATATTCTCTTTTGCAGATTCAACTCCTGTAGCTATAAAACTACGAAAATTAGCATTGGAGCTAACCAATTCAACAGAATCTGATGCGTTAATAGTAATATTACCCGCATTACCTCCTAAATTATTAGCAGCCTCTACCCTAATAGAGCCACCATCTCTAACAATTAATTTCTTTGTGTTTAAAGTTATGTCACCAGCACGATTACTACTTAAAGTTCTAGCTACTAGACCTGTAATTATCTCTCTTGCACCTTTTGTATCTATTTCTATTAGTTCAGTAGCTTTAATATTAATACTCCCACCAGAACCAATTGTTTCTCCTTGTTCTGGTTCATTAGAACTAGATGTAATATTACCACTATTTGTTAAACTAATTCTTTGGGTTTCAATATCGATATTTCCTGCATTACCTACATTACCTATAATACCTGGAAAAGAAAATGCACTGGCGCTAATAAAAGAGTAATCTATACTAATATTGGGAGCAATAATACTAATATCACCTGCTTTACCAATGCCATATGTACTAGTAGATATTTGAGATAAATTACTTAAAGATAAATAATTAGCATTAATAAATAAATTCCCTGCATTTCCCCTTCCATTAGTAGTAGAAAATATGGATGCTGAATCCAAAATAATTGAATTAGTGGCTTGTATTTTAATATTTCCAGAATCATCTGCCAAGAAACTAGTCGCACTAATAAAAGCATCATCTGCTAGTACAAGATTTTTTGCTTCAATATTAATGCCACCACTTCTGCCACGAGTAGGTGTCCCTAAAAGGTTTTGTTGTAAGGAAGAAAAAGAGAAATCTCTAGGAAAAACATTACTAACAATTCCACTAGTAGACAAAGTTCCATCAGTAAGAACAGAACCCCTGCCTGAAAGAGAAACTTTATCATCAACTTTAATATTAATTATTCCTGAATTACCTTGTGTAGCACGTGACTGAATTGAACTACCATTGATCAATTGTAGCGATTGACCAACAATGTTGATATTGCCACTATCCCCAATTCCTATAGCCGAATTTCCAATTATACTATCTTTAGCTAGGGTGACAATTCCAGTAGCATTAACGACAATATCACCTGCTTTAGTTTCAGGGCTTCCTTGATCTGCTAGTATTCCGGCAAAAAAAGCACTAGAATTTACTAAACTTAAATTATCAGCATTAACTATAATATCACCACTACCAGCACCCAAAGTAAAAATGGCAGAATTATTGCTTAATGAAATATCTGTTCTTGCCACACCATCAGGAAAAGCCAAGCTCAAATTATCACCATTAACCTGAAGCTCGACGCTTCCAGGTGCAGTTAATCCACCAATTTCGACCCTACCACCTAATGCAAACACCCTGCCACTATCCATTAAAATCTGCCCACTAGCGTCAGGTGTAGGTGCAACATTACCGCCAAGTAAAATTAAAGTTTTATTATTAGGAACTTGTAAAGTACCACGATTTTCAATTGAGTTTGTACTTTGGTTAGCGATTTGATTAAATAAAAAGGCTGTAGGATTGACGCTGAGTAATTTGTTTTCTGGTGCTACTGCTGAAGTTGTAGAAAACTCAGCACCACCAGGAAATTGAATTGCATTGGCTGTAGTGGCAACAAATGAACCACCTAAATCTAATTTGGCATTTCTACCAAAAATAATTCCATTGGGATTCATCAAATATAAATTGGGTTGTAATGCTCCAAATATACCCAGCGTTCCTAAAATTTCTGAACGATTATTACCTGTTACCCTTGCCAGAATATTTTGAATATTGGCATTAGGGATAAAGAAATAAGCTTCTCTACCCACACTAATATTAAAGTCTTGAAAGCTGTGAAACAAATTAATGCCACGAATTGCACCACCATTAATTACTTCTATTGGCAAATCACGGAAGTTAGTTATAACTTCTGTAGATTCTGTTCCTAATGTCTTATCTGGGACAATATGACTTTGGGCAATAGTTTTGGACTGAAAGATAGTTAATGCTATACTTTCCACTAAACCCGCAATTACCCATTGCCAGCATCTATTTAACTGATATTCAGTGTTCATGTAATTAAATAATTAGCTATTAATATTTGTATGGTTAAATAATAGCTATTTTTGCAAATTAAGTAAATATACTGAAGTACAGCATAGCTGATTGGCGGCGATGGCGCTTGCGCCCAGCATAGCTGATCGCCATTAACCTAAATCTATGCCAAACTTTACTAGTTACTCAAAGTATCGATTAGCGGACAACCTCTATATCTACAGGTGAACACTGATAGTTATAATCACACGTAAATGCTACCGATGTACCATCAGGACGGATTTGAAATAGAAAATTATCTGCACTGTAAGTTGGATGTCTGGTGCTTGTGCCTGCATAAACAGGATTGGAACCTAATAATATGAGTCCGTTAGCTGATGATTTCAGAGTCATCGTTTGATCTACTGCGACAGTTCTACGTACTTGAGGATCATAATACCGGGTTCTCATGCTGCCATAACGTCCTCGCATAGCCAAAATACTTTCATAAACTATTCCACTAACGCTGTATTGTAATTTCCATTTTCCGTAAATAGGCGAATAGGCTTCTGTGAGTTGGGCGATAGTAAATGATGATGAGTGAGGATTTGAGTTTGTCGGTAAGTTGATAGGGGGTTGATAACTATACCCTGGCTTGACGGCAGAAAAAGCGATCGCCAATGCTAAACTTCCCATTCTCAGAATACGTTGCAAATTCATGATTGTTATCTCTATGTATGCAGTTAATGTAAATATCTATTAAGCAAAAATTATAAAATTGGCAGCAACCATAGCAGGAGGTGCAATTCATTGCAACCAAGATGATGGAAGTGTAAAATTTATCTTTAACAGGCAAAATGTATAAGTCTGCAAACTTAATTGCAGAAAAATGTATTGCCAATATTTCTCTGCCACAGTATCGCTTAGTTACTAGAGTAGAAGCTAATAATTAAATAACATCGACATCACCGTGTTTAATAAAATTTATAAATCAACCAATACCTACTGGCTAAGGATATTCTTTTTCGGTAGTTTGCTTTTATGTCTATTATTAAGTAACGTACATTTAGCATCATCTGTTCACGCTCAAACCTCTGATACTACTCAATTAGTCAATCAAGGTATCACTAGTTATAAAAAAGGCAATTTTTCCGCCGCGATCGCACCTTGGAAGAAGGCTATTAATCTATATCAAAAGAATAATGATTGGCAGAATGTAGCAATTCTCAACGAAAATTTAGCCAGAGTTTATCACCAGTTAGGGCAAACTTCAGAAACCCTAAATTATTGGGAGAAAGTGATAGCTTATTATCGCACTCAAAACGACCTGCAAAAAGTTGGCAGGGTATTAACTGAGATAGGACAAGTTTATACTAATTCTGGACAAACCAAAAAAGCTGTTAGCCTGATATGCGGAAAAGATGACATATCAACTTGTCTAGATGGCAGTGCTCTAAAAATTGCCCAGCAACAAAAAGATACATCTGGAAAAATTGCAGCTTTGGGTAGTTTAGGAGAAGCTTATCGTCTCCAAGGTAATTATGATTTAGCGATTACATCTTTAGAAGCTGCTAAAAAATATCAAAATCAAACTTATAATGTCGCTATCTTCAATAGTTTAGGTAATACTCACGCCAGTATTGCTCAACTTTGGCAACTAAGAACTAAATCTGCTGAACAATATAAGAGACGTAGCTCCAGTGATTTCCAGCAAAAAGCTAGTGATAATTACAAAAGAGCTAAAGAGTATTTTCAAGATAGTATTAAAATAGCACATCAGCAGAATGATCTAAAAAACGAATTAAAAAGTCATTTAAATTTAATTAAGCTTGCTTATATTAGCATAAATAAAAATACACTTGATACCAATCAGGTGAACATAAATATCCAAGAAGCTGTAGAACTATTACCTCAATTACCAGATTCTCTTGATAAAGTATATGCAGCAATTGATTTAGCTAATTTACCTGCACCTGCTTTAGAAACTAATCGGATACTAACCGAAAATTGCAAATTTAGAAGATTGCCAGAAGCACAAGTAAGGCAACTGTTTAACCTAGCTATAGAAGTTGCCCAAAGTTTACAATCTTCACGTTCTCAGTCTTATGCTTTAGGAGCTTTTGGCCATTTCTATGAGTGTAATAAAAATTGGGAACTAGCTGTAAGTTTGACTAATCAAGCAATTTGGTTAGCTGATGAGAAACGGCAAAACAAAGATAGTTTATACTTATGGGAATGGCAGGCAGGAAGAATCTTAGAACAACAAGGTAAAAGTAATGAGGCGTTGGATTTTTACCAAAGAGCATATAATACTCTAGAAGAATTACGCAGTGATATCCTAACTAGCAACCGAGATTTTCAATTCAATTTCCGCGATGTTATTGAACCAGTTTATCGGCAATTGGCAGAAATTCAGTTAAATTTAGCTACATCTCAGATAAAAAAATCTCAAACAAAGCAACAACAATTAAACAGTGCCTTGGCAACCATAAACGCTCTCAGGTTAGCAGAAATTCAAAACTATTTCGGTAATGACTGTATATTAGCTAATATTAACAATAATAAATTAACAACAAATGATACAGTAGTAATAAGCTCAATTATCTTTGATGATAAAACAGGTATTATTATCAGTCTACCAAATCAGGAAGAATATATCAATTGGATAAATAAAGAGAAAGATGTGTTTAGCAATGATATTGCTGAATTTCGCTCTGAGTTATTAAATACATCGAATATAGTTTACAATACTGCGCTATCAGAAAATCTTTATGATTTAATTATTAAGCCTCTAGAAAAATATTTAATTGCGCAGAAGATTAAAACACTCGTATTTGTTCAAGACGGCTTTTTACGTAATGTGCCGATGACGGCGCTTTATGATAAACAAGAGAAGAAATATTTAATAGAAAAATATGCTGTTGCCACAACTTCTAGTCTACAGTTGACTAACCAGAAAAAGGGTAACTTACAAACTAGCGATCGCGCTTTAGTTTTAGCTGTTAGTAAAGAGGCTCAAATTGATAATCAATTTTGGAGAGCATTAAATCAAGTGCCTAATGAAATTAATGAAATCCAAAAGATATTTGTTAATAGTAAAAAATTGGAGAACGAGGAATTTAATAAAAAATATCTAGAAGCAGAAATTAAAAAACAAGATTACCCAATTATTCATATATCTACTCATGCACAGTTTGGGATTATCCCTGAAGATACGTTTTTAGTCGCTGGTAATAATGAAAAACTCACAATTAACGACCTAGAAAAGTTATTACGTGAAGCAAGCAATATTTCTAACTCTGTGGATTTGTTAGCATTAACAGCTTGTGAAACTGCCACAGGTGATGAGCGTGCAACATTAGGTTTAGCAGGTGTAGCATTACAAGCTGGCGCTAAAAGTGCTTTGGCTTCCTTGTGGACTGTATATGATGAATCGACTGCTGACTTAATTGCTGAGTTTTATCATCAATTGCGTAACTCTGGTATGAGCAAAGCACAAGCTCTACAAGCAGCACAAATAAAACTAATTAATGCCAGAAAAATACCAGAGATTAATGATAGATACACACATCCATACTATTGGTCAGGATTTATGCTCATTGGCAATTGGTTATAAGATACTCACAATACTTTGTGAATTGTTTTTAATTTCTAATGTCATTTGATATTTAATCTTGTTCTTGAATAGCAATTTGTTGTAGATATTTTACCCTTTCTTTAACTGCTACTTCTTCCCTTTGATCTCTAGCAGACTCGTATTTTGCAAAGTCTTTGACTAGGTTTGTCCCCAGCTTACCCAGTTTTAAATTGTTTGTTAACTGCAAAGCCTCAGTTACAGCTTCGTACCAAAAACCCTCCTCAGCATATAAATTAGCTTTTTCTAACTTATTATTTGTTGTCAACAATTTATTTTTGATTGTAGAGGGAATTTCTGCAACAATAAATTCTGCTGATTCGTCTATTTTCACCTCAAGACAAGTTCTACTTAACTGCCAAAGATATGTTTTACCCACAGTTAAATTAGGATATTTATCAGGATAATTTATTTGAAAAATTCCTGCTTTCACGTCTGCTAAAACTTCGTTACCTATTGGCTTTGGATCTTCATTGGCAATCAATTCAAAAATTCTCAACTCTACTTTTTGGGGACTAGAGACATAACCAGTAAAAGTAGGTCGTAAAGAAGCAGTGTATCCCACATATGTTTGAGGAGCAAGTAAGGTAAGAGGTATTGTTGCGATTGATTCTGTTTCACATCCTCTGCGTCCACCACTCCTGCTGTAATCACTTGCTGGTTTACGATTCGTCGGCTTAAAATCCGCCACAGCAATTGATGTAAAAAATAGTAATAAGCACAGAATAATGATAGTAGTAAAACGAGGCTTTACGGTTATTTTATATTGTTTAAATATTTGCTCTTTTGTCATGAGTAATACCTAGATAAATACAATTATTCAAGCTTCCAAATGATTTCACATACTGTTCCTCTAGGAGAAATAGATTCGCGTTTAAATTCTCCTTTTAACTTACTAGCAATATTTTTGAGTTGTCTTGTCCCTTTGTTTTCTGATAACGAAGTTAATCCACAACCATTATCTTTAATGGTGAGTTTATATAAATTCTGCTCTTGTTTACCAATGGATTCTACTCGTTTAGCACCCTGAGCGTGTTTACCGACATTACATAAAGCTTCTTCTAAAAATAAGCAAAGCTCTTGCTTATTTCTTAAAGTTAAATATTTATCATTTATAGGGTCAAATGTACGCACTTTAACATTAATATTATGAAAGTGTTCTAAATCCTGTCTCTCAATTGTACTGGTATATACTTCATAAAAAAGCTCATGAATAGGTCTTTTTAAATCCAGTTTTACCCCACTTCCTAAACGTAAACTTTCGTCTGGGCTTAAAGCTTCAATTCTTAAATATTCACCGATCGCCCTAATTTCATAGTTCAAACTTTCTAAATTCAATACTAACTGATCATTAGATAGGTTCTGTGTGCGTGCTTGACTTAACATATTAGCCAAACTTTGTAACGGCCCGTTATGAATTAAAGTAAATGTATGCTCAATTGCCTGTTGACGTTCATTAATTTTAGATTTTTGTTCTTGGTCATATTTATAAAAAGCAAATGCACTTAATCCTAAACCATTGATTCCTAAAATTAATAAACTAGGTGCAGCCGGAATCCACCAACCTGATAGTATTAATAAATAAGCTATATAAGTTAAAGCAAACCCTGAGACCATAACAGCTAAAAGATTTTTCCAAATATCTTGAGTAATTCTACCTACAATAATTGGCAGAAATCCCCAGAATATTATCCATAGATATTCTCCTTCTTTAGACCAAACGTTGAGCATTGGTCTATTATTAGTAACTGCATTAATTATTTGTGAAGCAACATGAGCATGAAACTCTACCCCATAAATCTGTCCAGCAATCTTTGAATTATTTATAACTGAAGTATTGAAAAAATCAGCAGCACTCGAAGCTGTAACCCCAATGATTACTACTTTATTGGCAAATAATTGAGGTTCAAATTCACCTCTTTTAATTTTATTTAATGATATCGTTGGAAATGGTTCTTTACCACTACGAAAATTTACTAATATTTTTAAACCACCATCTTCTATTTTTTCTTGATCTTTAGTGAGATATCCTCCAGAATCAGGTAATATGCGAGGCAATTCTGTATTAGCAAATCTAATAGTATTAGTGTCATGGATACCTGTTTCTATATCTATATTTTCAGAATATAAATAAACTTTTGCTAACTGTAGTGCTAAAGAATATTTATCTTCCTGGTTATTTTTTGGGTTAGGTGTCCAAACTAAATAGCGCCGATAGTTACCATCTTCATCTGCTATGACATCGGAAAACCCAGCTTGCTCTTTTGGTAATGTCGGCGATGGGGAAAATTCACCAGGACGTAATACCTTTTCAATAGCGATAATATTTTGATATTGTTGAAATACTTGCCTTAGTTCCTGATGTCCTGGTTCAACAGGTAGATTTCTGACAATATCAAGGCCAATAACTTTAGGTTTGTAAGTTTGAATTTTTTTGATTAAAAAAGCAATTTCTTTGTCAGGAATAGGATAAGTTTTGATACTGTTAATATCTTCTTCATCAATCCCAACAATCACAACTTTATCATCTGTTGATTCACTTGGGCTCAAGCTTAATAAAGTATCAAAAGCTATTAATTCTACACCTTGCAATAATCCTGTAAACCGGGCAAGAATGATGAGTCCCAAAACAGTAATCCCCGGTATTGCAGCTTGTCGCCAAATAGCAATTTCTTGTTTAACTTGTCTCCAGGTAAACCACATAGATGTGTACAATTCCTAATCAATTAAACCTTCTTGACGAGCGCGAATTTCTGTTTGGATACGCATATTTTTACCCTCTTCGGGATAAACACCAAGTACATCTTGAATTTTAGTCCAATATGTGCGTACAGAACGCTCTGCTCTGTGCATTTGTATAGATATCTGCCTATCTGTTAATCCTTTTTCAAAGGCTAGTTTTAATACTTCTAACCATTCTGGTTTCAGTTCCAATGCGGTTTTAATGTCTTTAGTATGAGTTGCACCTTGTAGCGCCAAATTGACGCGAATTAACATTTCTGATTCTGATAATCCTTTATCTGCGATCGCAAATCCCCCTTCATGTTCATCAATCTCGTGTTTTATCCGCACTAACGCCTTAACATAGCTACTTTGTACTAGAAAATTTTGTTGAGGATACTGCTTCAGTAAATGCTGTAATAAATTAATACCAGTCTCAATCTGAGCCAACATTCCCGCTTGCTGTGGTATCGACAAATCCATCACAATTAAATCAAATTCCGCACTGTTAATTTGTGCGATCGCTTCCGATGCTGTCCCAGCTTTGGCAATCTCTGCTTGTGGGTATTGTGCTTCTAGCACCTTCATTGTGCCACCTAAAATTAACTGGTGATCATCAATTAAGTAGAACAAGGTGAAAAAACCAAAGTGTGTAAAGATAAGTAAATACATAAATGTGTCTACCAAGGTAACAGGGATATGGGCAGCCGTTTAAGGGTATTTCTGACTCCTAAGCAAGATAAAATTTTGTTCAACCTGAGAACGGCAGATGTACCCCAGAAAGTGAAAGACCGAGCCGAAGTGATCAGATTAAGCGCACATGGTTGGTACGTAGAGAAGATAGCAGATCACTTTGACTGGACTGCCCAAACAGTAAGAGAAGTTTTGCATAGATGGGAAAAACAAGGTCTAGAAGGACTGTGGGAGAAAGCAGGGCGGGGAGGAAAATCAAGGTGGGCAGAAGCTGACATGGCGTTCTTAGAAAAATGCTTGGAGCAAGAACCACGTACATATAATAGTGTTCAATTAGCCCAAAAATTAGAGCAAGAACGCTCCGTGAAATTGAGTCCTGACTGGTTAAGGCAGGTACTCAAAAAAAGGGGGTCATTTGGAAGCGAACTAGAAAAAGCCACAAAGGAAAGCAAGACAAAGTATTGCAGCAAATCAAACAGGCAGACTTAGAGATGTTGGAATTATCTGCTGCTGCTGGAGAAATCGATTTAAAGTATATGGATGAATCAGGGTTTTGTGCCTGGAGTGAACCCAGTTACAGTTACTACTTCCGAGGTCAGCAAAAACGCCTGGAGCAGAGTAAGCGTCGGGGTCGAAGGTTAAGTATTATTGGGTTTCTTCAACCCCTAATTAGTTTTGTGTACGGTCTAGTGATTGGTGGCGTTTCACGCAAATCCTATATTCAAATGATGGAGCTTGAAGCACTTGAAGCCCAAAAAGCAGGTCGTATCAGAGTCATCGTTCAGGACAACGGCCCGATACATCGGTGCAAAGAAGTTCAGCAATTATGGACAAAGTGGGAAGAGATGGGTTTGTACATCTTCTTTTTACCTAAATATTGCTCAGAGATGAATCCAATTGAATTGGAGTGGCAACACCTGAAAAAAAATGAACTAGCTTCTCAAAGTTTTGAGGATGAATTAGACCTTGCCTATGCTGTCATTGATGGAGTTCAAAATAGAGGAGAAAAGGGAAACTACAGTACGCAACGTGTAAAATTTAACTCTTATTCTTCTGCTTAATTCTTTGTTACATACTTATAAATTTTCTCCACGACTTACTTACTAAAATTTTGAGTATAGATGAATTGGTTAACAAATCCTGATTCACTATTAATTTGTCAGCATTAATCATACCATTATCCATTGTTGCAATTAACTGTTTTACTGCTGATGAATACTGATTATTTTGTTGATGAATATTATTGCTATATTTGATAATTTTAAGAGATTGTGTTACATTATCATCACCTTGCATCCATGTAAGCATTTTTATTAAAAATTTCATACTATTAATTGTATGTGGTATAAATATACAAAAATTTAAGAATTTCCCAACTGACTAACAATATCTTGATCCCTGCTGATTAAGGCTGCCATTATTTTATGAAAAGCGAACGCAAAAGCCTATGCAGAAAAATGCAATTGTCAGTGGTTAGTTGTCAGTTGTGAGGCAGTGCGTTGGGCGGGTTCCCCGACTTGTAGCAACTGCCGAACCCGTGAGGGTCAGTTGTTCTCCCCCTACTCCCACCCTTACGAAAAGCAAGCTACATCTCCCTCATCTCCCTCATCTCCCCCCACTCCCTGCGTTTTATTTGGTCAACTGGTGAGATATTGAGTTAAAATAGGCGATCGCAAACTTAGTTAACTTAGTACCCGGATATTGGCCGGAGGTGTGATTGTCCAAGTTTATTTTAAAAATACTGTGGCTAGACGAAAACGTTGCTCTGGCTGTTGATCAAGTGGTAGGTAAAGGTACTAGTCCTCTGACTAAGTATTTCTTCTGGCCCCGCAATGACGCTTGGGAGGAGTTGAAGAAAGAACTCGAATCCAAGCACTGGATCAGTGATTTAGATCGCGTCGAGTTGCTTAACAAGGCAACAGAAGTGATTAACTACTGGCAAGAGGAAGGCAGAAACCGTCCAATGGCAGAAGCTCAGTTAAAATTTCCTGAAGTTACCTTTACAGGTAGCGCTTGATTTCATCAAACTAGTGCAACACGAAAACAATAAATCAAAGGTTTTGCTAAGGAAGGGTACAGGAATATAGGTGTTAAAAACCCTTATACCCTTACCCCCTTACATCCCCATTCATTTGCTGTGTTACAAGCTTCCACAATTTGATGGTCTTGTCCCTGCTGCCACTAGCAATCAGTTGTGCAACAGGGTTAACAGCAACAGCACACACCGAGTCTAAATGACTGGCAAGAGTCACAATTTCCTGTGTTGTGCTTACCTTCCACAACTTGATTGTCTTGTCCCAACTGGCGCTAATCAGCGTTTCGTTATCGGCACTAAAAGCCACTGCGACTACAGACCAACAATGGCCTGAAAGTGTGCTAATTAGCTGTCCGGTGTTGACATCCCACAATTTAATACTATTGTCATCGCTACCTGTGGCCAGAATTTTACCATCTGGACTAAAAGCGATCGCCAAAACCGCCCTTGTATGTCCGCAGAGTGTTACTGCTAAACTACATCTTGGGCGGTTTGGCATTTGCGCTATCTGCCAAAGGCGAATGGTTCTGTCAAAGCTGGCGGTAGCAAAAATCTCTCCTTGGGGGCTAAAGGCTACTGCACTCACTTGTAACTGATGTGCTTCTATAGTTAAAATTTCTTTACCGTTGCTGACATCCCACAGTTTGACTTGTTTATCCCAACCTCCACTGGCGAGAATTTCTCCATCAGGACTAAAACTGACCGATTTAACGGCGTGTGCATGTCCCTTTAAGGTGGCAATTTCTTCTAAGCTTGGCAGATGCCATAACTTAATCATTTTATCGTCGCTAGCCGTAGCCAACAGTTCTGCTTGAGGACTAAAGGCAATTGATGTAACAGCTTGGGAATGTCCCATGATGCTATTCACTACTTTTTGCGTGTTTAAGTCCCACAATTTGATGATTCTGTCATCTCCGCTACTAGCCAGTGTTTGACCATCCCGGCTTATGGCTAGGGTATTGCCAGAATTTCCTGTGAAGGTATGTAAGCATCTCCACAGGGCAGTAGGGGATGGGTAATTAGGTATTTTAGCTTCTATACCCATTGCTAACATGACTTCATCAGCCGATTGATAGCGTTGATCAAGCGATTTTTGGATAAGTTTATTGAGGATTTTACTGAGGCGATCGCTTATCCTAGTAGATAAATATTGTTGCCATACCCAACAATCGTTAGCCACATCATACAAATCAAACGGCGATATCTGGGTAAGTAAATAAATACAGGTAACACCCAAACTATAAAGGTCGCTGGCAAATACAGCTTTACCCTTGATTTGTTCTGGTGCAGCATATTCAGGAGAGCCAACTGCACGTTTATCAATCTCTGAGATCATTTGCACATTAGCAAAGTCAACTAAAAATAAATTTTTTGTGTCTGATGCCGATGGTTTGATAATGTTTTGCGGTTTAATATCACCGTGAATAATTTGGCGATCGCTAATAAATTTGAGAATTGGTAATAAATCAGTTAATATTTGCCAAACCCGCGTTTCAGGAAAAGCGCCGTCTGCCTTTACCAATTGAGCCAAATTAGTACCTGTAATAAATTCTTCTACTAAGTAATAACGATTTTTGTACGGAAAATAGTCTAATAAAGTTGGTAGCTGTGGATTTTTGCTGATTTCCTTTAGACATTGAACCTTTTGCTCAAACACAGCATCATCCAACTGCTGGACTACACAAAGAACTGGCGGAGATTGACCTTCATCGACGGCGAGATAGGTTAGGCATCCCCCACCACTAATCAAATTGAGTAACCGATAACGGTCTTGTAAAAATTTTAATATAGTCATTTAGTCCTTATAAGTGTTAAGACTTAAATGCTTACAACCAAGTGCCTTATTCTGCTACCCTCTGTCGTAGTAGATTACTTAGGTATGCCGTTTTATTGAAGAAATGTTACGCCCATATAAAGTTTCAGTAAAAAATATGACTCCCTCTATCAAAAGGAGTAAAGTTAATAATAGTTTAACAATCTGCTTTGACAATTAAAAATTAGTGTTTAGCAATTACTGTATGATTAACCTCAGAGAACTATGTAGTTTTAAATTATTTCTAGATACTCACATTTGTCTCGCACTAAAAGCAGTAACCGTTTTTAGTGTAAGAGTTTAATTTATACAGTCATCCTAGATTGCTAATGTACAAGTGTACAGACACTATCGGCTAAAAAGTCAGAGCTGGTTAAAAAATGGGGTTTTTAATAAAAGTTCCTCAATTATTTATATAAAGTCTGACAATGGTTTTTACCCGTGGGAAAGTGTACAAAAATCAGGTGCATCTTCAGAAAAAGAATAAGGGCTTTTCCCAAGTAACAGAAGATTACCTCTGTGCTTATAATGCTGAAAATATTCCGTTAGGACAGGAATTTCAGCATTATGAAAATTCAATGTCAAATTTACAAGAACTGGTGAAGTTATTAGTTGATATCAACCCATATCCAGTCATAATTATTTGTTTGGAAACTCATCAAGTTTTATTAAAAAATAAGCTTGTAGAAAACCCTATAGTTGAAGAACTGATTACTAATTTTTTAGCTAGTTCAAATTTATGCAATCCTGTAATTAATCAGTTACAAGATAATAATTTTATTGATGAATTAGCGATAGACATCAAACGTAACGATAAAGAAAATGTTGTAGCAAAAATTTCCGGTAAGCTAGTCAATTATGCAGATAAACTAGCAGCCTTACTGATTTTTGCTGATGTAGATACTGTCCTGGGAACCACCGCCCAGAAAGAAGAGATTTGGAAACAACTAAAATCTGCGAATTTTCCTTTTAAGATCAGCGATGCCCAACAATCTCTAACCCCTTCACATCTAATAGAACGGGCGCTAGCTGCTACTAGTAATGGAATTGTGTTGACAGATGCCAATTATCCAGATAATCCCATTATTTATGTTAATCCGGGCTTTGAAGCTATTAGTGGCTACTCTGCCGATGAAGTGATTGGCAAAAATTGCCGTTTCTTACAAGGTAATGAATCAAACCAGCCAGGTTTAGAAGAGTTACGTTCTGCCCTGCGAGAAAAGAGAGAATGCCATGTCACCGTCAAAAACTTCCGTAAAGACGGTACACCCTTTTGGAATGAACTCTACATTTCACCAGTGTTTGATGGTAATGGGCAATTAACTCATTTTATCGGCGTTCAGAACGATATTACTCAACAGTTACAGGCACAAGAAAAATTACGAGAGCAAGAAGAAAAATATCGTCAAATTGTAGAAACCGCAACTGAGGGAATTTGGGTACTCAACCAAGATAACGAAACTACTTTTGTTAACCAACAGATGGCAGCGATGTTAGGTTACACAGTTGAAGAAATGGTTGGGAGAAACTTGTTTTCTTTCATGGATGCTGAAGGCATAAAAATTTCTCAACAGAACCTTTCTCGCCGTCGCCAAGGTATACATGAGAAACATAATTTTAAATTCCGTCGCCAAGATGGCTCAGATTTATGGGTAGTTATTTCCTGTGCGCCGTTGTTTGATGACCAAGGAAACTATGTTGGTGCATTAGGAATGGTAACTGACATTAGTGATGTCCTTGACGAGTTGCGTTTACGCAAACAAGCAGAAGCAGCATTACAGGAAAGCCAAAAACGTTTAGACGGAATTTTAAATTCTTTGGAAGTCGTTATTTGGTCAATTGCCGCAGATACTTTCGAGACTTTTTATCTCAATTGTGCCGTTGTTCAAGTGTATGGGCGTGAAATGAGTGAATTTTACGAAAATCCTCAGTTATGGTTTGATATAATTCATCCAGAAGACCAACAACGAGTTAGTCAATCAATTGAACCCTTGCTGTTGGCTGGTAGTCAAGAATTAGAATACAGAATTTTCCGTCCCGACGGACAAGTACGTTGGATTTGTAACCGCAGCCATGTAATTTACGATACCGTTGGTAAACCCATCCGCATCGAAGGTATTGCCACTGATATTACTGAACGGAAGAACATGGAAGAAAAGTTAGTTCACCATGCTTTCTACGATGACCTGACGGGACTACCTAACCGTGTTTTATTTATGGAGCGGCTGACGCAAGCCATAGCCAAAATTAAGGAAGATCCAGATGAATCATTTGCCGTTTTATTTTTAGACCTTGACCGTTTTAAAGTTGTGAATGATAGTTTAGGTCATTTGGTGGGTGATCAACTATTGGTAAGTTTTGCCCAACGCCTGCAAAGTTGCTTACAACCGGAAGATACTTTTGCTCGTTTGGGTGGGGATGAGTTCACTATATTAATTTCTCACATTAAATCTGTAGACGATGCAACCTGCATAGCCGAAAAAATTCATCAGGTACTTAAATCACCATTTAACTTAAGTGGGTACGAAGTATTTACATCTGCAAGTATTGGTATTGCTTTAGGTACAAATCAATACGTTCAAGCTGCTGATGTGTTGCGAGATGCAGATGCCGCACTTTACGGTGCAAAAGAGCATGGTAAAGCTTGGCACATAGTATTTGATCCCACTATGTACGACCGAGCTGTAGCCCTTTTGCAATTGGAAACTGACTTGCGTTGGGCGATCGCTAGACAAGAATTGCAAGTGGTTTACCAACCAATTGTTGCAGTAGCCACAGGCAAAATTACTGGATTTGAAGCACTAGTTCGCTGGCAACACCCAGAGAAAGGCTTAATTTCTCCAGCAGATTTTATTCCTGTAGCAGAAGAAACAGGACTAATTACCCAGATTGGTCAATTTGTCTTGCGCGAGTCTTGTCTGCAATTAAAACAATGGCATCGAGAATTTCCTCAGTTCCAGCATTTGAGTATGAATATCAACCTGTCCGGTAGACAGTTTTCCCAACCCTATTTAGTTGAGGAAATTCAACAACTCTTGCAAGAACTTGAGCTTGAACCTAACAGCATCAAACTAGAAATTACAGAAAGTGCGATTATGTTCAGTCCTGAACAAGCTGCAATTATTCTGCAAAAATTAAAAACTTTAGGTATAAATTTATGTATTGATGACTTTGGTACAGGTTATTCATCTCTAGCTTATTTACACTGCTTTCCCATTGATGTTTTAAAAATTGACCGTTCCTTTACTAATCGTATTGATAGCGATGGTGAACAACTGGCAATCGTCCGCGCGATCGCCACTTTAGCCAGCAACTTAGGTATGAGTGTAGTAGCTGAAGGAGTGGAAACAATTAACCAGTTAGTACAATTGCGGTTGTTAAAATGTGACCAAGCTCAGGGATACTTATTTTCCAAAGCCTTGAGTAGCGACAAAATCAGCTTGTTATTAGCTACTAGGGGAGAGAGGTTAGATTGGGGAAGTAAGCAGTAGTAGGGGAGTAATCAATTCAAAATTCAAAATTCAAAATTAGGAAATTCTACCTCTGGTTGGTGAATCTCGACTCCGCTCGATTATCGCGTAGCCAAATCACTGCATTTTGTCTATGGACTATGGACTATTGACTATTGACTAAAACGCTTCTGGTGGCGCAATGTTATTACCAATATTTACCCCAATATCGGTAGATTGAATGCCTGATGTGGTTCTGGCTTCAGGTTTTTGTGGTGATTGCAAAGTGGATGAGGTGGGTAAAATTATGGTGTCTGCATCAACTAAACTATTGGGATTGGCTTGTTGAGAAATACAAGATAATGCACCTACGGCTCCAGCGACAAGAGCGGTATAACCTAGATATAAGTGCATAGGACGTATTTCAAGATTGAATGGTTTGCTGCTATTTTTGCTCTGACACCAAGAGGGTATGACTGATTTACTCGCCTGTGGCTTGGGTAAAGAAGCAGCTAAAATTGTGCCATTTATGCCTAAAGCATTTCCCATTACCCGAATAAATCCACGCACATAGACATCATCGGGTAATAAATCAAAATTAGCATTTTCCACAGCTTCCATTTGTTCAATAGAAATATGTGTATATATGCTGAGTTGCCCTAAGCTTAAATTTTGATGCTCACGGGCTTGTTTTAGCTGTTGCCCTATTTGCAACATGACTTCTAAGCGTTCTTTATTTGCCATTTCTTTGGCTAGCTCAGTTTTTGATGGTTTTTTATCTGCTTTGAACCACTCAATTATTGTTGTTGCTGGGTTTTGATTAACTAAGGTTGGTTGTGTCAAGTCAGTTGATGGTTCCTTAGCGGTTGTTGACAAGGGTAATTCTGTCAGGGTGGGGGTGTCTATACTTGCAGTCTCTTTATTATCAGCAGGTTGATCAATATGTGCAATCATTTCATGTTGTTGAGCAAATTGCTGAAATGCTAGACCAATTGCTTCTCTACCTACTGCTTTACATAAAACTTTGGCTTGTTCGCCAGCTACACCTAACAATGTTTGCAACCTAGCGACAACACGACGATATACTTGGCTGCGATGTAACTCAACTTCAATTTGTGCTAATAGCGATCGCAATTCTTCTTGAGAAATAGCCACAGTTGGATTGCCGGGTATGTTCAAAAGATACATAAGCCAAGAGCCATTATTACAATATATTGCTGTATAACTTCTCGACTCCTTCATAAATTAATCCGGAAGTTTTGTATTCTTTTTACCTATTATCTCCGCAATCAGTTAAGAGTTTCCGTTTTTTTATCAAGCAAAATCTAAAAAGCCTTTATATCGTCTGTATTTCAAGATTTAGCTTTTATGGGACACACTATAAAACAGTACTATGACTATTGTTCATTATATGTAGTTATATATATAACACTTACGTATATGTGCATAAAATTATTTTTTCTTCTTTATAATTTAAGGTAATGAAAGTGTTTTCTAATTAAGTGTTATTTCTGAATAAAGGAAATATCCTCACTAATTTGTAATACTAAGTTGCGTTCAGACATAATATTCCTACTCCCTATTCCCTACTCCCCACTCCCACAGCAATATACGACTAAAGCATTTTTTCTAAAAATTGCTGGGCGCGATCGCACTGAGGATTTTGGAAAAACTCGCTAGGGGTAGTATCCTCAGCTAAAGTACCTTGGTCAAGAAACATAATTCGACTAGCAACTTCACGGGCAAATCCCATTTCATGGGTAACTATAGCCATTGTGATGCCTGTTTGTGTTAAAGCCTGCATGACTAACAAAACATCCTTCACCATTTCTGGATCTAATGCAGATGTAGGTTCATCAAATAATATCATTTCTGGTTCCATCGCCAAAGCACGGGCGATCGCTACTCTTTGTTTCTGTCCCCCTGATAATTTAGATGGGTAAACATCTGCTTTTTCGGCTAACCCCACCTTGGCTAATAACTCCAAGCCTTTGTCTTTGGCTAACTTAGCATCTACTTTTTTGACTTTAATAGGTGCATAGGTAACATTTTCTATTACCGTCAGATGGGGAAATAAATTAAAGTGTTGAAACACCATTACCAACTGCTGACGCACCTTACCAATATTTATCTTGGGATGGGTGATTTCTACATCATGGAAATAGACTCTACCTTTAGTGGGGCGTTCTAGTAAATTCATACAGCGTAAAAATGTAGACTTACCCGAACCCGAAGGGCCCAGAATGGCGACAACTTCCCCTTGATAAATCTCCGTCGAAATATTCTTCAGTACATCCAATTTGCCAAAGGATTTACACAAAGATTCTGTACGAATAACTACCTTACTCACTTTGTCTCAATCTCCTTTCTAAAACTGATGCACTGTAGGTCAAACCCATAACTAAAACATAGTAGATTAACCCAGCAAACAGCAGAGGTTCAAAGTAAATATACTTGTTTGCCCCGACAATTTGGGCGCTACGTAATATTTCTACTACACCAATTGTTGAAACTAAAGCCGAGTCTTTCAATAGTCCGATAGTCTCATTTACCAACGCAGGCAGAATATTTTTTAAGGCTTGAGGCAGAATTATATCCCACATCATCAATCGGTAGGGAACACCCATCGACATCGCCGCCTCGGCTTGTCCTTTGTCTACAGCCTGTATTCCTCCCCGGATGGTTTCGGACATATAAGCGCCGGAGTTGAGAGTAAAAGTTAATACTCCTGCTTCTAAGGCTGAGATATCGTAGCCTGTAAGTTGGGGTGTAGCGTAGTAAACCAACGCCAACTGTAAAAGTAAAGGTGTACCACGAAATACGGAGGTATAAGCGTTAGCAACCCAGATGAGGGGCTGAATACCAGTAATTTTACATAAAGAGAGGACTGTACCCCAAATTAACCCTAAAAATACTGATAACAGGGTAAACAATAATGTGAGAGGGATACCTTTAAGAATAAAGGGAATGTCAGGCAAAATTCGCCTAAAGTCGAGATTTAACCCGCTTTTAGCTGGTGGTGTAGATACTGCATCGGTGGCGGTAGTTTGGGAGAACCATTTAGTAGCTAACTTTTCTAGTTCGCCGTTATCCCGCATTTGTTGGAGGACTTGGTTAAATGGTGCGACTAATTGGGAACCTTTAGGAAATGCGATCGCCGATCCACTACCCTCTTCTGAAGGAATCACGTTAAACTCTAACTCTGGGTTGGCTTGAGCAAATCCCCTAGCAACGGTATCCTCAACAATAGCCGCATCGATACGCCCTGATTTGATTTCCTGTATGGCCTCTGGAACTCTATTAAGTTGCTTGAGTTGAATACTTGGAAACTTGGCTGCAATCTTTTTAGCATTTTGTTCTTGAATAGTTCCCAACTGTACCCCGACTGTTTTACCTACCAAATCTTGCGGCTGTCTGAGGTTACTAGTTTTGGGTGCAACAATGGTATCTTTGGCTTCGTAATAAATAATCGAAAAATCGACATTTTTCCGCCGTTCTGGTGTGGGAGTCATCCCAGCCATGACAAAATCAGCCCGATTTGCTTGCAGTGCAGGAATTAAACCATTAAAATCAGACTCCATAATCTGAAGTTTAAACCCTAATCTCTGAGCTAGGGTATTAGCAATCTCGACATCAAAGCCAACGATTTGCCGATTTCCTCCTTTAGTATCATAGAACTCATAAGGGGGATAATCTGGCGAAGTAATCATTGTCAGCGAATCTTTACCTACAGATGATGCTGCTTGTAGTGAATGACTATGACCTGTGATAATGCTGATGACTAACATTGCTGTAAACAGCATCGTTAATATCCAGGCTTTTCTTTTTCTCATAAGATTTTTCAGTTAAAAAATACATCATAAGCATTTCTGTATTTGCTGTATTCAAGGAAGAAATAAAAATACAAGTGATTAAACGCCGATATATACAAAAAATCCACCCTGATGGGGATGGATTATTGTTTGCTATATGGGGTAGATAGTTTATCTACCCTACAAAGTAATTAACCGATAGACTCTACATTAATTTTCACTACCTTGTTCTTTTCTGTTTCGGCTTTAGGTAGTGTCAAGTTCAAAATACCATCTTTATATTCTGCTTTGACATTGGTATTTTGAATACGTGCAGGCAAAGGAATTACACGTTGGAATTTACCATATTGAAATTCGCTTCTGACCACGCCCTTTTCTTCAGTCTTGGTTTCAGACTTACGTTCGCCACTAATATGAACAGATTTTTCTGTGACTTGTAAATCTATATCTTTAGCGTCAATTCCAGGAATCTCTAGCTTCAGGTGAACTGCTTCTGCTGTTTCGTGTAGTTCAGCAGCCGGAACTCTGATTAAGGTTCTGTCTAAGAGTGTAGCAGGTAGCATATCTTCTTCAAATAACTGATTCAATTGATGTTGTAAAGCGTTTAAATCTTGCCAAGGGTTCCAACGTACAACTGCCATATTTTTATCTCCTCTAAAGTCCCTTTTGGGAATCATCTGTATGTTTTATCTTTGATTTGTTCTCAACATATTCAGAAACATAACTAGAGTAAATTCGGTTTGTATCACCTAGTAAATGATGATTTCCGAACAATTAAATCGTTAACCCTTAAGTACGGTAAACCCAAATTTTATATGTTCGGATAGCCCTACATCCCTTCCTAAAAATGTCTTAACTCTGTGTCTCTGTGGTTAAATCGATTTCTACCACAGAGGCACAGAGAAACTATTAATAGCTGTTGTTCAACTAGCAGAATTGTGAAAAATAAATTATTAAGATGGCTAGGAAGCGGAGACAATTATATGCAGCATAGTTTCATTATGGGATAACTCACATATTGGAAACTTGCTGTATTTCTGCTGACAGTAAATCTTTGTTTTGTCAAAAAAACACTACAATATGTCAATAAGTTTAATTTATTTACTTGTGGCTATCCTTTTTGAAGTATCTGGTACAACCTGTATGAAGTTGTCAGATGGCTTTAATAAATTGATGCCTTCGGTTTTGATATTTGTTTTTTATGGGCTTTGTTTTACTTTTCAGACATTATCACTGAAGAATATTGACATTAGTATTGCTTATTCAGTGTGGTCTGGTTTAGGTACTGCTTTAATTGCTACTATTGGTTTGATTTGGTTTGGTGAGTCTATGACTCTAGTTAAGTTTATGTCTCTGATTTTAATTATTGTTGGAGTCGTTGGGATAAATTCAGGCAAATAAAAACTCTACCACAAGGGGATAAAGTTTTTTGGCGCTGCACTACTCACCCTACTATGGATACTTAAATTTCAGCAAAAACTGCCTTAGAGATTATTTATAAAGTAAATCTTAAGTACGGTGCTTGATGGCTTCAGCACAAGGCAATATCTAATCTAGCGGTGCGTTAGGCGCTTCTATCAGATTTTCCATGAGAACCTATAGTCAAAGTCTGCGCCTAACACACCTTACAAGAATTTTATGGTTACTTTATAAATAACCTCTTAGAGCGTTTTATAATTTTTTGATATGGATTAACAACACCCTTTTCTTATTAACTAATTTATGAAAAAAATTAGGTTTAAAACCCCACACTTTTTGGTAGTTGTATTAATTTTGACAGTTGAATTTTGAATTAATTTATACTTAGTTACGGTTGTGTGCTAGAGCAGTAAAGCTGCATTCCTTGATTTCTGGTAAGTATCAAGCAATTACTATTATCAACATTCACAAGAGGATTTTTAGAGGTTTTGCTTGTTAGTCTTGAGTACATACCGAATAATAACGGTGTGCATATCGCAATACATACTACATATAAAAGTATCTTGATTTTTCTTATCTGTTTAGCAGTTTCTTTAGATTTTACTAATGATTTTTGCGGACATACAGTTTTAGGAGACCAGAAGTGGTCATTAAAGTTGTAATAACTCATTTATTCTCCTTTTTTAAGCTAGAAAATTATAAACAGTAAGGGTTATAACTAACAAAGTTTGCTAAAGCAGGAAAATTTAACAAAACTATTTAACTACGTATGTAGTTAAATAAGTTATTGCAGTACTTAGCCAAGAGATATTTCAGTCTTATTTTATCTGAAATAGATAGATTCTAATTGATGAATACAATTAGCTAGCAATAGCTTTGAGCTTCACTTTCCTGCTTTATGTAAACTATTAAAAATGCTTTGCTACAAAAAATCTTCTGACAAAAGTCATAGATAAGTCCATGACTTTTGTCATAATTATTGCATTCATATCTATCACTGGTAAGTGTAAGTCTCGGAAAAAATCAGTCAGTTGCTTGTGCAAGAGTGTGTGGTAGAAATCAAACGACATTATAACTGACAAAATTATCAAGTCAATATGTTGAATATATCGATAATTGCATTGATTTAGAGGAAAGTAGTCATAAATAATGTGCATATTTAATTGATACTAGTAAAATGTTAGGGTGAGAAATTTAAGGCTTTGGTAAATTTACCTGCCTCAATTCTGCAAACACTTGGTAGTTAAACTTTTTCTGGGCGAAAACCTCAGCCTTAAGGAAGATCCTGATCTGCAAGTAACTCAGGTTGAATAGAAGAAACCGTGTATGTATACGGATGAATCTTCATGAAGCGTGACACCACTGGTAAGTTTGTTAGTAATTGGGACTCGGAGAAAAAGCAACGATTTAGTGTCTCTCTGACCGATACAGCGTGGCGATCGCTTGATGAGGAGGCGCACAGGCGAGGGATTTCGCGCTCAGAGTTGATTGAACAATTCGCCCGGAGCTTGGAAAATCAAGAAGACACAGCACAGGTAATTGCCTCCTTGGAACGGCAAAAGCAGGAGTTAGAAGCCATAGTCGAAAATGCTCCAGATGCGATCGCTCGTTTCGATCAGCAAATCCGTTACCTATATGTTAACCGTATGGGTGAGCAAATCCTGGGGTGTTCACGGGATCAGGTTTTGGGCAAATCCATGTCTGAATTTATGTCAGACCCCATTTACCTATTTTGGGAAGAAAACTTACGCCTAGTATTTACAACCGCTCAAGAACAGGAAATCGAATTTGAATTTGCTACTCCCTATGGTGTCCGGTTCTATCAAGCTCGGTTAGTGCCAGAATTGGATGATGCGGGAACGCCGATCTCAGTTATCGTCATTAGTCGAGATACAACTGAAAAACAACAGCATACCCAACTCGTCACCGAGCAAGAAACTGAGCGCCGAGTCACAAAAATTCTTGAGAGTATTACAGATGCTTTTGTTGCCTTTGATCATCATTGGCGCTACACCTACGTAAACCATGCCGCAGCCAAAATCCTCAACAAAACCCCAGCAGAACTGATTGGTAAACAGGTTTGGGAGGAAGTTTTTCCTGAACTAGTTGGTGGTTTGGCTTATGAGGAATTACACCGAGCTGTAGCCGAACAAGTTCCAGTTTCTTGGCAAGAGTTTGGAGAACCGATTCAGTGTTGGATAGAAGTCAATGCTTACCCGTTTGCGGGGGGTATAGCAGTTTATTTCCGTGATGTGACAGAGCGTAAACAGGCGGAAATTGAGAAGGAAAGGTTATTACAAGCACTGGAAATAGAACGCACTCAGTTTGAAGCGGTATTACGACAACTGCCTACGGGTGTGATGATTGCTGATGCTGCTTCGGGTAAATTGGTTCTGACTAACGAACAAGCTAAACAAATTCTGGGGTATAACTTTGAACAGTCAATGGAATTGGCAGAATATGAACCAATTGTACCGTTTCATGCTTTTCACCGTGATGGGACAATATATGCTCCTTACGAGTATCCACTACCGCGATCGCTCTCACATGGTGAAGTCGTTGCTAACGAAGAAATGCGGCTATGTTGGCCAGACCAGAAGTGTATTTTTATTAATGTCAATTCAGCACCCATCTTAAATCATCAGGGACAGATTGTGGCAGCTGTTGTCGTGCTTGAAGATGTTACAGAACGTAAACGACTAGAATCTGAACTACAACAGCGAGAGCAAGATTTTAAAATGGTGGTGGAAATTGCCCCAGATATTATTAGCCGTATTGACCGAGAGTTTCGTCATCTCTACGTCAGCCCGGCTGTAGGATTGATTACAGGTATCCCGCCAGAAGAATTTATTGGTAAGACCAATACTGATTTAGGTATGCCAGAAGAACTGTGTAACTTTTGGCATGAGATTTTACAACGGGTATTTGATACAGGTAAAGAACAAACTATCGAATTTAGTTTTCCTACAGATACAGGTATTCGCTGGTATCAGTCGCACCTTGCTCCAGAATTTGCCAGTGATGGAACTGTCGCCACAGTAGTAGGTATTGCCCGTGATGTTACTGATTACAAACAAGTTGAGCAGGCTTTGCGAAAAAGTGAAGAACGCTTGCAGCAAGCATTAGCAGCAGCACAAGCTGCACAACGCCAACTCACAACTATTGTAGAAACCTCTCCCATCGGAATTGCTCTATTTGATAATCAACAGCGATACGTTACCATTAATGAAGCCTTAGCACAAATCAACGGATTATCCAGAGAACAACACTTTGGACGTACAATTGCTGATATATTTGGTCAATCCGATCCTCAAATTGTGCAAATATTTCACGATATTTATACTACAGGCAATCGCTTCATCTCACCCAAATTGCCGATTAATTTACCTCAACGGAGCGATCGCCAACCTGGTTACTACAATGTCTATTACTTACCCACAAAGAACGCCCATAATCAAGTAGAAGAAGTTTTAGCTTACGTCTTAGATGTCACCGAAGAAGTCCGATTAGAACAAGGTCAACGTTTTCTCTCAGAAGCTAGTAAAGTGTTAGCTTCTTCCCTCGACTATCAAATCACCCTAGAACGAGTCGCCCAACTGGCAGTCCCGGAGTTAGCAGATTGGTGTACAGTTCATATAGTTGCAGACGATAGCTCTATCGATCAGATTGCCGTAGCTCACACTAACCCTGATAAATTGATATGGGCTGATCAAATTAGACATAAATATCCTCTCAATCCCAAGGATGCAAGAGGTGCAGCATTTACATTGCGGACTGGGTTGCCAGATTTATTATCTGATATTCCCGATGAGTTATTGGTGCAAGCAGCCCGTGACCCAGAACATTTAGAAATTTTACGTCAGGTAGGGTTTAAATCGGCAATGACTGTACCACTAAGAACCCAAACGCGGATTCTTGGTGTTATCTCCTTTATTTTTGCCGAGTCTGGACAACGCTATGACAGAAGCTACTTGCAACTAGCTCAGGAGTTGGCATATCGTGCTTCCTTAGCAATTGATAATGCTCAATTGTATCGGCAAGCGCAACGCGATCGCACCAAAGCCGAAGCCGCCAACCGCATCAAAGACGAATTTCTGGCTGTACTTTCCCATGAATTGCGATCGCCCCTCAATCCCATCCTTGGCTGGTCAAGAATGTTACGCACTAAGCGGCTAGATGCAGCAAAAGTCGAGATAGCCTTAGAAACTATCGAACGTAACGCCAAGCTGCAAGCCCAACTGATTGAAGATTTATTAGATGTGTCTCGCATCCTCCAGGGTAAAATGACGTTAAATACCGCCCCAGTTAATTTAACTACTACCATTGAGGCGGCATTAGAAACTGTACAACTGGCAGCAGAAGCTAAAAACATCAGTATCAAGACTATACTCAACCCCATTGTCGGCGCTGTTGTTGGCGATCAGAACCGTTTACAACAAGTTTTCTGGAACCTCCTTGCCAACTCCGTCAAGTTCACCCCCTCTGGTGGCAAAATTGAGGTGGAACTGGAACAGGTTGATAACTATGCCCAAATTCAAGTTAAAGATAATGGTAAGGGTATTGTTCCAGAGTTTTTACCTTATGTGTTTGAATATTTCCGCCAAGAAGATGGGGCGACGACAAGGAAGTTTGGTGGGCTGGGGTTAGGCTTGGCGATCGTTCGTCATTTCACTGAACTGCACGGGGGAACAGTCCAAGCCAGCAGTCCCGGACAGGATTTAGGCGCAACTTTTACTGTCCGCCTACCGTTAAACTTTGTCAAGCAAGAGTTATCTGGTAATAATCCACAAGTAAGTAGTACAACAGACCTCACAGGTGTAAAAATCTTGGTGGTAGATGATGATGCAGATATGCGAGAATTAGCCGAGTTTATCTTGACGCAAGTTGGCGCACAAGTCACCACGACTTCCTCAGCAAAGCAGGCTTTAACTATCTTAAATCAGTCAGTCCCAGATTTACTATTATCTGACATTGGGATGCCAGAAATGGACGGCTATTCCCTGATGCGACAAATTAGACAATGGTTGCCGCAACAAGGGGGAAAAATTCCTGCGATCGCACTCACGGCTTACGCTGGAGAAATCAATCAACAACAAGCCTTAGCAGTCGGCTTCCAAAAGCATATTTCTAAGCCTGTGGAACCAGAAGAGTTAGTGCAGACGATTTTTCAATTAGTTTTTACAACCAATGATGATTAATCTGCATACCTCGACTTGCTATTGCTTCCATAAACAAATCGGTTGATAGTGCTTCTTCTACAGGCCAGACCCCTGGTTTTTTTAACTTTCCTTCTAGGAGAAATTGAGCCAGACTACCAGTGCCACAGCCAGAAGCTACAGCAGTATTTTCATGTACTAAAGTCGAGCAGTAAACAGCTTGCTCACTATTTTTTATTCCCGTAACTTCTGAGCGCACTGCCACACCAATACCACTAAAATTATTCGTCACATCTGTCATCAAATGGCTGACATGAGATAAAAATTCAATCATCCCTCGACGCTGCATTAACCATTTAGGAAAAATGTGAGCAGCAATCCAAGTGAGATGATTATAAAAATCGGGAACTGAACCAAACTTTGTAATAACTGTTTTTACACCAGGGAAAGCTTCAGGTAGTGTAAAGGTTTCTGGCATATCAAACCAATAAACCCCACACTTGTTGTAGGGAGCAGGAAAGTTAACTACTTCTCTTTCACTATAGGGTTTAACTATCTGCCACCTGCCATCTAACCAAGCTTCAAAAGGATGTTGTAATCCTAAAAAGGTAGTGCGCATAACTGTAATGCCAGCACCACCAGAACCAGCTACTAAATAACTTAAATGTATTTTTTCTGCTTGGTCGAGTTGCTCCACATCATGGCGTACCATGCTATTAGAAATACCTGGAAAAATGCCAGAATTTACAATTGCTGTTACACCAGCAGCATGGGCTTCCTCATGGTATTTTAGAGCCTTACTTGTAAAAGAACGGTGATCACTAACATCTAAATAGTTAACCCCTTGTTCAATACAAGTCTTCAGAACATTAGCATCCCGGTAGTGAAAAGGGCCTGCACAGTGGATGACTAAATCAGAGTTGGCGATCGCATCTGTCAACCTGTCCACTTCTGCCAAGTCCAGCACCAGAAACTCTACTTGCCCCCCCGAAGGTAAGGTAATATCCTTCTGTGTCGCTGGGGAGCGTCCTGTAATTGTAATTTGGGCTTGGGTATGGGTGGCTATATCTTCGGCAACACTGCTACCAATCCGCCCCCTTCCTCCAAGGATTAATACGCGGTCTGTCATTACTCCGGTAGGGTAACTATATATTCATTTCAGCAGCTTTTTCTCATCTTGACATCAGTTGCAAGTATGACATGAGGGGAGATGTGGTGTGGCTAAACGCCACGCTCCGCGTAGCTTGCTTCCACGGAGTGGTACGGCTACGCTCACCAACCGGGTGATGAGAGTGATGGGGGAGCAGAAGAGAAAAAACAACAGTCAACTGCCCTCTGCCTCCTCTGTTTTTTTATTAAAACTACTGTGTTTTATCAATAAATATTCAAATTAAATATATGTATAATTACTGCTTCTTCAGTAAGATTATAAAACTCGGTTTTTTACTAGTCTTATGGTATTTAATCGCCTATCCAGTACTGGAATTGGTCTGGAACACATCCTTTATCAAATAAGGATGCTACTAGCTGTACAAATTCATCAGTCATCCCAATTGAATGAGATTTTGAAGATAATTGTCAGCGAATCCAGAAAAATTTTAGAAAGCGATCGCGTAGTGATTTATCGTTTTCTACCCGATGGCGATCGCTTAGTTCAGCAAGAATCTGTTAGCTGTCAATGTATATCAATTCAAGGGCAATTAATTTATGAGCCTTGTTTTCAGTCTAAATGTGTAGACCAATATCGAGCCGGACGAGTTTGTGTAATTGAAGATGTTGATGCTAAACTACTCGATCTCTGTTATGAGGATTTACTGACCAAATTGCAAATTCGAGCTAATTTATTAACACCAATTTTGATTAATTGTCAAGTAATTGATGGACAAACCTCATCATCTTCTCATCTATGGGGTTTGTTGATTGCTCAACAGTGCCGTAGTCCGCGTGAATGGACTGCTTTAGAAATTGAGTTTTTAAAATTAGTAGCGACAGAAATTGGTATTGCTATTCGTAATTTAGCATCGTCGCCACAAGAGCAAACTACACAACAATTTAACTTTTCAAAAAAAAGTAGACAGCAAAACTGTCAGAAAATCTTGACTGAAGAAAATACATTTACCCAAATTATTTCAGTTGCAGACCTAAAGGCATTTGAACGATTACAAACACCAATTTGGATTTATGACATTCAAAACTTGCAAATGTGGTGGGCAAACAAAGCATCACTACATATTTGGAATGCCCAAAGCCGAGAAGATTTACTTCAGCGCGACTTTAGCAATATTTCCGAACCTACCCGCATTCGATTGCAAAATTATCTACATCAATTTGAGCAAGGCAAAACCATCGCTGAAAATTGGACATTTTATCTAGAAGGGAAACCTGTATCTGTTCGCTGTATGTGTTCGGGAGTGCAAATAGAAGATGGACGGCTGGCGATGTTGGTGGAGGGAACAACCCAACTCACAGATGATATCAATCAAGAAACCAAACAACAGCTTGTCCAGGAGGAGTTGCGCTGGCAGGAAGCTTTATTACGTTCCATGACAGATACTTCTTTGCTGGCATTTTTTGTAGTAGATAATCGCACCGATGAAATTCTCTACTTCAATCACCGCTTTTGTGAGATTTGGGGAATTGAACATCTAGAAGCCAGGATGAGTTCAGGAGAATTGAAAAATCATGACATCATTCCTGATTGTGCAGCCTTAATTGTTGATGTGCCGAAATTTGCTGAATCTTGTAAACCGTTGCAATCGGAAGACAACCGTTGCACGATTGAGGATGAAATTTTATTTGTCGATGGACGTACAATTCGCCGCTTTTCTAGCCAAATTCGGGATGAGAGGGATAAGTATTTTGGCAGACTATACATTTTTGAAGACATCAGCGATCGCAAGCAGTTAGAAAAAACCCTCCTGCTAACAGATTATTCCTTTGAGTGTATTGGCATTTCTGGAACTTGGATTGACCGAAATGCCAAGATTTTGCGCGTCAATGAAGCAGCCTGTAGATTGCTGGGCTACTCTCGTGCTGAGTTGGAGTCAATGTATGTTTATGAGTTAGATCCTGATTTTCCTCAACAGGCATGGGCTTCTCACTGGCAAGAACTAAAAGAGCAAAAGTACATGACCTTTATTTCCCAACATCGCACTAAAGATGGTCGGCTTATTCCCGTGGAGATAACTCTTAACTATGTAGAATTTAATGGAGAAGAATATAATTTCGCCTTTGCACGGGATATCAGCGAACAACAAGCAGCAATGGTGAAACGCATCGAGGCAGAAACAGCATTGAGGGAAAGTGAACAACGCTATCGTTCTGTGATTACAACAATGGCGGAAGGGATTGTGTTACAGCAAGCCGATGGACGCATTACTGCTTGTAACCAGAGTGCAGAAAGAATATTAGGATTAACAACTGATCAAATAATGGGGCTATGTTCCATCGATCCGCAATGGCAGGCTATTCATGAGGATGGTTCACCCTTCCCAGGCGATACTCATCCAGCTATTGTTACCCTCCAAACTGGGCAACCCCAATACAACATCATCATGGGAGTAGAAAAACCTGATGGCAGCCTTACCTGGATTTCAATTAACTCCCAACCATTATTTCAGCCAGATGAACTAACACCCTATGCAGTAGTTGCATCATTTACAGATATTACTGCCCAAAAACAGGCAGGGCAAGCACTCCAACAGCAAGCACAAAGGGAACGGATGATTTATGCGATCGCTCAACATATCCGTCAATCCCTAAATTTAGATGAAATATTGAATACAACAGTTGCCGAAGTCAGAGAATTTTTGCAAAGCGATCGTGTTATTATCTACCGTTTTAACCCAGATTGGAGTGGTGTAGTTGTTACCGAGTCTGTAGCCCCAGGTTGGCAATCACTGCTAAATCAAGAAATTACAGATAAATACTTTGTGAAATCCAAAGGGCAATTTTATCAACAGGGTACGATTAAAGTCACTCCCAACATTTATACCGCAGGCCTTGTGCCTTACCAGATCGAATTACTAGAACAAATGCAAGTCAAAGCCAAGTTAGTTGTACCTATTTTACAAGGTGATAACCTCTGGGGTCTGTTAGTTGCTCATCATTGTAGCGCCCCTCGTGAATGGCAACCTTGGGAAAGCGAACTATTACAACAACTGGCAACACAAGTAGCGATCGCTATCCAACAATCAGAACTTTATCATCAATTGCAAACCGCCAACCAAGAATTGCAAAATCTGGCAATGGTTGATCAACTTACAGGTATTGCCAATCGTCGCTGTTTTGATAACAAGCTGATCTGTTTATGGCAACAACTCCTGCGAGAAGAAAATTATGTCTCACTACTTTTGTGTGACATTGATTATTTCAAACAATACAATGATACCTACGGTCATGCAGCCGGAGATAATTGTTTACGCCTAGTCGCCCAAGCATTGCAACAAACTGTCAAACATGCCACGGATATAGCAGCTCGTTATGGTGGAGAAGAATTTGTAGTCATTTTACCTAATACTGATATTGAGAGGGCGGCTTTGGTTGCTCAAGAAATCCATCAAGCCGTCCAAAAATTGAATATTCCTCACACCGCCTCGCCTATAGAATACCGCATCACCCTAAGTATAGGCATTGCCACGGTAATTCCTACATCTAAGCTAGTTCCCTTAGACTTGTTGGAAGCTGCCGATCAAGCCCTTTATCAAGCCAAAGCCCAAGGGCGTAATCGTTCTTTTATTAGAGAGTGCTGAGAAATTCTTATTTTTGAATTTTGAATTTAACTATTTCTATTTTTCATCCCTAAGTTTCTGGTTTTGCTAAGTAAATTTATTCATAATAACTACAACTTTTCTACAGTTATGACAGCACAATCAAGGGAGAAAAATACTTATGGGACTGTTTGATCAAATTCTCGGCGCTGTTAATAATCCCAATCAACAAGGTAGTTTAGGTCAATTGGGAAACATCATCAGCACAGTCAATCAGCTAAGTAATACAACTGGCACAAATCCTTCCACAATGCAATCTGTGGTAGGTGTGGTAGGTAACTATGTACGTTCCGCCTTACAACAGAAGCAAGCCACAGAAGGTAATGAAGCTGCACAAACATTCGTTAATCAATATGCAGGAACTTCATCTAACCCTCAAGCCGTCAATTCCCTTTTTTCTCCTAATATCCAACAACAGGTGGCACAGGCAGCTTCCCAACACACAGGATTAGATGCTGGTACAATTCAGCAATTATTGCCAGTCATCGTACCTTTAGTATTAAACTTTTTACAATCTGGTGCTAATGCTCAAAATCCTCAAGGTGGGGGTAATTCTGTATTAAATTCTTTCTTAGATGCAGACAGCGATGGTGATGTAGATATCACTGATGCTATGCAGTTAATGAGTAGATTTGTTGGTAGATAGTCATTAGTCCATAGTCAACAGTCAAACAATTTTAGATTTTGGATTGACGATTTTGGATTGACTGCACCCAAAAGGGGATGCAGCTTGGAGATTTTGGATTGACGATTGCGCGATTTGTTCCGCCCACCAGAGGCTGGGCTTGAACCAAAAATAATCCAAAATCCAAAATTTAAAATCTAAAATTAGTACGGTCAAAAGGTAGAAGGCAAAAGACACCAAGGTTGTCTTCTGTTGGGTGGGTAATACTCACCCAAAATATATTTTGCAATTCAATTGTAAATCTTAATCTTTTTCATACCCCTGATATTCTTAACTACTCCTTTGATAGATTTTTGAACCAAAAATAGCCTTTATCATCAAAACTAATCATGGCAAATATTTGGATTGTTCAAAAAATTCGTATTTGTCAAAAGAGGCAATTTATGAAATTCAAGATATATATTTTGAATTTGGATTTTACTTCACAAATTATCTCATCCTAGATACATTTTTAATCGACTTTAGAGGTATTTCATGGCTCAATCAAAAGATGCACAGAAGGGATATTTCGTCAGATATCTTTCTCTGGCTCCAGTTCTTGCTGTTCTAGCAGTATCAATTGCCTTCTCTACATGGGCAATCTTTAACTTTATTTTTCCTGACCTTCTTTTCCATCCTCTGCCATAACTACTTGTAGGGAAATGTTCCCCCTACATAAATTTTAGTATGTCCCCGCGAAAAATTACCCATTCTCATTACAGAGTAGACAGTTGGGAAAGATTACTTTCCACAGGTCAACGCATAATTAAGGGTATGAAATCAGCACTCATGTTTATTCTACCCGGTAAGCAATCTCAATCACCGGCTGCGTTAGAATCTGCATAATTATCAAATGTCGGTGCTATTTCAGCCGAAATCACACAGCAGCATACATCCTCAAATGCTTGAGACTGCATGAGAATAGAAACTCATGTATCTAGTCTTTATTTGAGAGAAAATTTTGTTGTGTTTTTGACAAATGAGTCCAGACTTTAGCTAATAATTCCTCAACCTCAAAGGGTTTACACAAGTAATCATCTGCACCAACATCTAGATAATCATCCCTGAGTTGATTTTTGTGACCTAGTAAGATTATCGGTATATTGTTAGCATGACTCCGCAAGCTGTGGCAAATTTCCCACCCTGACAAACCAGGTATCATCCAATCTAAAATGATCAAGTCTAGCTGCAATTTCTGCGTTGCTATCATTGCAGTCAGTCCATCGTAGGCAACACTAACCTGATATCCTTGATAGTTCAGTTCCAATTCTAAAAATTGTGCTAGGTTGACTTCATCTTCAGCCACCAAGATGTGCGTCATGATTGAACAAAAGTAAAAGGGTAAAGATAACTCTATTAGATACTGATACTATAGGCATTTATACTGCCAATAGTGGGTATAAGTCTCTTATTGTTCTAGGTTAGCTTATTATACTTTTGTTTCCGTAACAACCGTAAATTCCTAAATAAATTAATTTTGATTCGCTATTAGCGTAGCGTAGCGACAATCTGTAATGAGTTAACTATTTTCATTGCTCATCTATCAATCTTAGTTTGCAGCCTATAGATTCTTAACAATAAGCTGTCACATCTTCACCGCATTTATCAGCAAGGTAACACAGTGCTTTGAAACGTAAACCTACTACTTCTTCGTATAAGGGATTTAATTTGCACATTGGAGGAATATGAAACAATATACGACCAAATAGTTTAACGTCTCTTTCAAACGGACATTGAGCAGGGATGGCTTTACATAATAGATGAGCTAGTTGAGGACTTTGAATTTCAATTTCTTCCAACCATTTGCGGAGGGGATAGAGTAAGTCTTTGTGAGTATGGATTTGAGTTAAGCTTGTCATAATCAATCTCCTGGTTTTTGGTTTTTGAACCTCTATAAGTACATACGGTTGAACTATAGTTTTTTATGCAGACGTAATTTTTTGTTCTAGCCTCAACAGAGTTAACTGCTATATCTGATAACACTGTTAACTACAAATGCCAATGCGGGGATTACGGAAGGCGCGATCGCACTCTTTCTATAATCCCCGCATTTTCCCGCACCTAGCTATCTTCTGGGTTGTTTAAGGTTGTATTTGCAAATTTTTTGGTTGTTTAGTTTTTCTGAAAGAATCTAAAAGACTGCTCATCAATTTTGGCGATATGATTGCAGCTAATAAAATTTTAATTAGTAATTTATAAGTACCTATATCTTTTAATGTTTTTGGGTTGTAATAAACATATTTCCACCAATTACCAAGAACATATTTAATATCAGTATTAGAATTAAAACTGAGGCTATCTAGATATAACTGTACATTATATCCATAAATATTAGATAAACTAATATTTTTTAAGTATTGCAGTTCTACTGGGGCTAATTTTATTGCTTTATCTAGAATAGTTAAAGCAGAGTCTCTAATTACCTTTAGTTTAAATGACTTTGATGTTACTGAACGTAGATAAAAAATTTGGTGTTTTGGGACTACAACAAAATTCCACTTATAAGCCAAGCGTAACCAATAATCCCAATCGTCTCCAGATTTCAATGTAACATCAAACTCTCCTACAGATTCTATTGCTCCTCTTCTAATTAAGGGATTTGAACCGCAAGTTAAAAAACTCCTTAATAACATTTCTCCGTAAACATTACCTTCATAGGTATGCTCAATAGTTCTTAATAATTCTCCTTCTGCATTAACTACATAAGTCCAACTATAGGCAACACCAGCTTCTGGATGCGCTTGTAAAGCAGCATATTGAGCTTCTAGTTTATCTGGTGTCCACAAATCATCTGCATCAAGAAAGCTGATATAGTTGCCTGTGGCATGAGTAATTCCTCGATTACGAGCGCTTGATGCTCCACTATTTTCATAAGAAAAAATCTTTAGGCGATCGTCCTGAATATTTTGCAAAATTTCTAATGTTTTATCAGTTGAACCATCATTAATAATTATAATTTCAAAATCAGTGAATGTTTGTTTTAAGACAGATTTTATAGTTGCTAAGATTGTCTTTTCAGCATTGTACGCTGGAATAATTACAGATATTTTAGTCATGATTATTATTTACATTCAAAACTTTTATAAAAATTTTTAGCTTAAGTTTTACTACAATTAAATTATGGTTGCATTTGTAACTTGTTTTGTGATTTCCTTTTTCTGATAAGCTCCAACAAATTATTCATCAATTTTGGAGAGATAATGCTGATTAGCAAGACTTTAATCATTAATTTGTATGTATATATATCTTTTAAAGTCTCTGGTTTAGCTATAATATACTTCCACAAGTTATCAACTATAAAGCTGATGTCAACTTGGGAATTTTGATTTAAACTATCTATGTATAACTCTACTATATATCTGTAGATATTAGATAAACTTTCCTTTCTCAGATATTGTAATTCTGGTGGAGCCATTTGCATCACCTTATCTAACATAATTAAGGTATCTTCTCTCATCTTTTGCAATTTGAAAGAATTTGATGACATGGAACGACGATAAAAAACTTGATATTTTGGGACTACCACAAAATGCCATTTAGCCGCTAACCGCAACCAATAATCCCAATCTTCCCCACCTGCTAATTTAATATCAAACTCTCCTACAGAATCCATAGCTGCTCTGGTAATTAAGGGATTTGAGCCGCTTGTTAAAAAATTTGCTTTTAGCAAATCTGTATAGACGTTACCTTCATACACAGAGTTGAAAGGTTTTAATATTTCCCCTGTTTCATTGATTGTATAAACCCAACTATAGGCAACACCAGCTTCTGGATAAGCTTTTAAAGTAGCTAGTTGTAATTCTAGTTTGTCTGGAGTCCACAAATCATCAGCATCTAGAAAGCTAATATAATCTCCTACCGCATGAGAAATTCCTCGATTACGAGCGCTAGAGACTCCGCTATTTTCATAACAAAAAACTTTTAGACGTTTATCAACAATAGATTGAAGAACTTCTAGTGTTTTATCTGTTGAACCATCATTAACAACTATGATTTCAAAATCTGAAAAGGTTTGCTCTAGAACAGAATTTATAGTTTCTAGAATTGTTTTTTCAGCATTATAAGCAGGAATGATAATAGATATTGTCGGCATATTTATTCTTGATTGCAAATGAGTTCATTAATTTTGATTCAGCTAAATTATTTGACTGTTTTAACTTGGTTTAAGGAGTGATTATGTTTATCAAAAATATATTTGTAGCTCCAGGTAACCGAAATTGGTATGTATATTATATGAATTACTAAAATACCAATAGCTACCCCAAGTATTCCCCACTGCACTGTTAATAAAACTGTAATACCAAACAATACAGTGAATATCAAATTGATATTTAAGTTAATATGAGTTTTATCTACAGCATTCAATAGAAGTGAATTAGCCCATCCAAAAACTCTCAGGATGACTGATAAACAGATAATTATCAGAATTGGTACAGCAGGCTTCCATTTTTCGCCAAATATAATAGGTACGTATATGGGAGCTAAAATGGATTGAGTCAAGATAAGTGGAATGACTAATGAAAGCACCTTCTTGAGACTACTAATATATCTTTTTTTAAACTCTACACGGTCTTCTCTAACAGCACATATATAAGGATATAAAGCGGACATAAATGTATTAATTACATTCGAGCTAATACCAGAACCACCATTGAAAGCAAAAAAGTAAATACCTAACTGTACTGGACCTAGAAACTTACCTACTATTAAATAATCTAAATTATTTCTAATTTTGTTAAGAAACTCCACAGCGAGCATATTTTTACCAAAATTAAAAACTTCACGCCATCTTTCGAGAGAGAATTTGCTCGGAGGTCGCCAAGAATTATTTATCCAGGTGATGAAGATCCAAATTGGTGTCGAAAAAACTATAGGCAAAACAACAGCCCAAATTCCCATGCCTAAAATAGCTAAAATTACTGTAATAGCATTACCCACAAATGCTTGAGTAGCATTACAAATTGCTGTAATTTTCAGGCGGTTATTTCGTTCAATTAAAGCCGAATTAACCATGAAGACAGGGTAGAGAAGATATACAATAGCTAAAGTGCAGATAGGTAAGGCTAATTGTTGATTACCATAGAACTGAGCAATAGGAAAAGCGGCGGCACACTGGAATACGAAAATTGCTGTACACAACATTAGGTTTAACCAAAATGAAGTGTTGCATATCATTGGCAGTTCTTTCTCATCTGCTTGAATAATTTTTGAACCAATACCACCCCTAAGAGTAAAAACATTAGCAAATTCAAAAATTGTGTAGATGAGAGCCATTGCTCCATAATCTTGGGAGCTAAAAGTGCGTGCTAGAGTTACTGTTGTTCCTAAGCGGAAAATGCGATTGACTAACTCTGCGGTTCCTAACCAACCAACGTTACGGATAAATGGACTTGATAATTGTGCTTTGATCTTCTTGATGAGCATTAGTAGTTAATTGATATCAATAAGGGAATAATTTAAGTATTTAAGATTTCTATGTTAAGTTGCAGTTCTTAAAACTAATCTTCTCAAGTTACGAGTGAGCGATCGCAAGTTATCATAGCCTTGAGAACCTAACACCTGCATAATCAAAATTGCTAGACTCAAACGTAAAAAATAATTGGTAAAAATAAGTTGGGGATAATGTAAAAGAGCTTGGCGGCGATATTTTATTGCTTCCTTGTAATCTTTCTCATCCATACAAGTCCAAGCTGTATAAAGATTTATCCATCCGTAACTACGATTACGTAAATATAATAATTCAGTTGGCACTGATGCAAAAGTTTTCTCAAAAACACGACGGATATTCTTGAGCATTTTTGGACGATTTTTACTCATACTTTGCGAGTGTCGGCGGTAGAGTGTCAGTGGTTCTTTGACCACCGCAAAGTGATAATGTGCTGCTAGTCTAATCCACATATCACGGTCTTCAGAACTGGTTAATTCTGTGTCAAATAAACCTACTTGATCAAAACAAATTCGACGCACCATTGCCGAACTACCATTAGATATTTTGTCATTCACCACCATTTGTTCCCAAACATAGCCTTCCACATCGGCAGCTACTATCACACCTGTAGGCTTACCTGCTTCATCAGTCCAAGCTGTCCATGTGTAAACTAAACCAGCTTGGGGAGTATTATCTAAACATCGAACTTGCTTTTCTATTTTGGTTGGTAGCCATAAATCATCAGCATCGATAAAGGCTATATATTCTCCAGATGCATGATTAATTCCCGCATTTCTTGCTCCTGATAAGCCTTGATTTTCTTGAGAAATTACTTTTACTCTTGGGTCGGTAATTTGTGCAGTCCATTCGATAATATTATCTGAGCTACCATCATTGATTATCAGAACTTCGATGTCGCTAAAGGTTTGCTGTAAGACACTCTCCACGGTGGCGGGGAGATATTTCATTGCGTTGTAGGCGGGGATAACTACAGAGACTTTTGGCATAGGTGTTTAACTTTTTCAAGTGAAGTTTTTAAGAGATTAAAGTAAGGATATTTCGGCGTAAGGTGCGGCTAATATTTCTGACTCCATCTAACCCGGAAGAACCGAAGAAGCGGGTGACAGTTATAGCGAATTGCTGGGATAATCCAGATTTGGAGTAGATGACTTTGGGGTCGTTAATGTAAGCTTGTTGGCGATAGTAAATTGCTTGTTCGTAGTTTCTGTTATCTAAGGCTCTCCACGCTAAGTACAAGTAAACTAAGGCGTAGGCACGTTGTTTAAGGTTTTGCAATTCTGGGGAAACGGATTTGAAGGTTTTTTCGATAACAGCTTGGTTTTCTCGAAACACGCGATCGCAGTTTTTTGACATACTGCTACGATGTTGTCTGTACAGAGTCAATGGTTCCTTTATTAAGGCAAAGTTATAACGAGATGCAATCCGAATCCACATATCCCAATCGGATGAACCACCCATTTGTGGATCAAATAAACCTAATTCTTGAAAGCAAATTTTGCGGACTAGAGGCGAACTCCCACAAACAACGGTAGGACATTGAATAATTTGTTGCCAGACGTTACCCTCGGCGTTAGTTTTCAGTACCGTTCCAGTAGATACTCCATCCTCATCAATTAACATCACCCAAGTATCTACTAAACCAACTTCAGGATTGTTATCTAAGCAATTTACTTGTTTTTCTAATTTGCTTGCTTCCCACAGGTCATCAGCATCTAAAAATGCGATATATTCACCTTGTGCTTGGACGACACCTGTATTATGTGCGCCAGTTAAACCTTGATTCTCTTGATTAATCAAACGGATTCTGGCATCTGTCAGACTGGCAACCCAATCAGCAATATTGTCAGAGCTACCATCATTAACTATTAATACTTCAAAGTCAGTAAATGTTTGCTCAAAAACACTATCCAGCGTTGTTGGTAGGTAGGCCATTGCATTGTAAGCTGGAATTACTATAGAAACTTTGGGCATAAGGTTTTGTGTTTGAATTTAATTAGTAGTTTGGCGATGAGTATGAATAGTTTCTAAAATCAAATCACGATAACTTAAAGCGATATTTTCCCAACTGAAACGCAAAGCATTTTCACGGGCGCGTACTTGCCAATCTTGGGTTAAAATCTCTGCTATAGCCCCAGCATAAATATCTGTATTAGTTACATCACATAGTTTTCCAGCTTCACCAACAATATAACGACGCATTGCGTCATCTGTAGCGACTACAGGTAAACCACTAGCCATTGCTTCTACATAAGCTAGTCCAAACGGTTCATCCATTGAAGGTAAGGTAAATACATCAGCGCTACGATATACTTCAGGCATTTGTTCATAAGAGAAACTTTGAATCTGAAAGCGCTCTTTTCCTAGTAAATCATCACCCTTAGCTTGAAAGTAATCCCGGTCAATACCATCGCCGCATAATAATAGACTAGCTTGGGGTAAACGTGCTACTGCCTGCATAGCTAATTCTATACGTTTATGGCTATTACGCTTGAGGGAAGCGACACATAAAACGATGGGTTTTGGTAAACCAAAATCGATCTGATTTCCTAATGGTGTAAATTTATTAATATCCACACCATTGGGAATAATTCTTACTTTTTGTTGGGGTTGGTGATGACGCACAAAAGCTGCTGTTTCTTCCGAAAAAGCTACTAATTGATCAGGATGAAACCGCAGGTTACGTGTTAATGATTTACCTCCCCCCATTAACCCGACATGTTCAGTAAAAACTATCGGCGTTCCTTTGATGGCTCTGACAAAAGCTGCCATTGCTAACCCGCCATAATCATTACAAGGAAATATCAAATCAGCAGGTTTAGTTAATAGACGAATAGCACAGGGTAAAAAATTGCTGAGGTGTTCAATAACTATTTCTGGGTGACTAGCAAACTTATTAACTAGTTGAGAAATCAAGGGATGGCGAACAATGTTAAAAGCTTGAGTACGCGAAATCCCACCTGTTGGAGAGGAGAAATTACCGCACTCAGCACCACTCAAAAGTTCTACATCAAAGTAAGAATTGAGATATCTGGCTAATTCTATGGCAAAAATTTCTGAGCCACCGCTCCAATTTACGCCTGCGCTGGGATGTACCAACACAACTCGATAACGTTTCTGAGTTGGTGATGGTAAAGAGTTGTTAGTAGAGTCAATTACTTGCTGTGTCATTTTTAAAGTTAAATAAGCTTCATTGACTACCTAAGCGTTAGCAATTTTCTTCGGTTTAAAGACAAAAATTAGAGGTTTTTCAATCAAAGAGAAAACTAAGCAGCCAAACATAATAGCTAATAAGCAGATTACTAAACCTGTACTGTTAACCAAAAAGGGATTTTCTCTGATGTAATTAATCTTAAGTAATCAACATCTGCATCTTTAGGGAGCAAATCTTCACAAGTGACTATAATAGCTACACACAAGCAGGGGAGAATAGCTTGAGTCAGAATATTATTTCTTGTTAAAACTAATGTTTCTATCTGGAGCAAATATTTAGTAATAAATACTCCAAAGGCATAGAATAAGTTCCAAAAGAAATAATCTTGAACCCCATTTGCTTTTAGTAAGATGCTAATAACAAATAAGCTAATGGATATAAATAAATATAATTTAATTGATTTGAAATTTTTAAAATATAAAAAAGCAAATAAAGTTGAAAATATGAGGACGTGTAGAAACCAAAATATTTCGTAAGGATAAATCACAGAATTAATAATATCTGCAAATGAGAATGGTTTTGATCTTGTTAATGATTGAAAAATAAAATAAGGAGGACACCAAACAATAAGGGGAATGAATAACTTGTGAAACTTGGATGTAAAGAATTTCTTATAACTAATATCTTTTTTACTAAAAGCAGCAAAAGCAATTCCAGATACTACAAAAAATGTAGGCATGTGGAATGTATTGATTAAATCACATATCCAACCCAATACAGATAAATCTGAGTTATAGACTTGACGCATACCATAGCTAATGTTGTAGCCGATGATATGTCCAATCACTACAAGAATTATGGCAACACCTCTAATAAAATACAAATATTTGGAGAGGTTGTTTTTCCAAATAGTGTCACTAGTCAAAGCGCAATCTCCTTATCTTCTAAAAGCTTATTCTTGATCATAAAAATTTAGTAATTGTTATGGGGATATCGCCTGATCTGAGTCCGGTTTTGGTTGCCAATCCCAACCCGCGATCGCCAGCAAACTAAACCAATAAAAAAAGAGCATAGTATGGCTCCAAATATTTTCCGTAATCATGCCTACAGGAATCGATATAATCACCGCTAACAAAGTAAAACATAGACGATTACGTGCTTTATTTAAACGCGATCGCCTGATTAACTGGAAAATTCTTGCTATCTGCACACCAAAGAAAGTAAGAAAACTACAAAAGCCAATAATGCCACCTTCTACTAACGCGCGAACATAATCATTATGAGCATCTAAACCATTACTAGTAATACTTTTTGTTGCTCCTAAACCGTAACCAAGAATTGGATATTGTTGCCAAGCTGTAATTAACTCATACCACTGAGCAATTCGCCAGTTAAAGCTGTTACTGTCGCTATAAGAAAGCAGAATCGCCCGCCATATATCTATATTTGGATTCAAAAGAGGTGTTTGTGATATTGAGTTTAAACGTTCTTGTCCAAAGGGTGTACTACCAAATAAAAATATTACTAAAGTAAATAATAAAATTGCACCGATGAGATTTAAAAAGCTTAATCTAGGAGCAATCAAAATGATTAAAAAGACACCTAACATCATTAAGCTAAATAGTGCCTTTGTTCCTACATAGAAAAAACTCAGAACCACCAGCAACAATAACCACGGCCAACGTTGCTTGACATAAGTTATCTTCCAAGTAGTCAAGCCAATAAATAAAAACAAAAAAGTAGCAAACCCATTAGGATGACCAATAGTGCCTCTAATTCGGGACTCTTCAAGACCCTCACCCGCAGAAGGTGAAAAGTAGTATGGCAACACGCCAGGCAAGTACATTTGTAAAAAAGCAACTATTAAGGGTATTGCTAAAGACAAAAACAACAAAGTTATCAGTGTTTCTGGGTGAATGCGCTCTTTTAGCTGCATGATGAGTAAATAAATCATCAGCCAGGAAAACAAGCGCACCCACTCCCTAGCACTATTTGCCAAATTAGAAGCATCTAACCCTAGTCCGCCCAAGGGTAAAAGAATTACCCACATTCCTTGAAAAGCCACCCAACCAGCAAAGAACCACCAAAACCAGTCAGTATGTACAGTACGTTTTTGAAATAAAAGTACAAGTATATAAAGCAAAGTCAGTATATCAATGCCGATCGCAAAAGCAGAGGGAAGAGGCGGAGAAGTAATACTATCTATAGTGCTGCGAATAATCAAAGCACTTAATACGGCTTGCTCTAGATTTCTAAAAAACAAAGCCAGTACTATCAAAGAAACTACTGCTAAACCCGGCAGAACCGGGCTAGCACTAGCAGAAAAACCAGCAAATACACCGATAAGTAGCACCACTAGCCAGATGGCTAACTCAGACAACTTGATTGAGCGTTGGTAATTCCACATATTCAGTTAGACCTAGAATCGTTAGATGGATTTCTGGCGCTACTACCCAGAGATTTTAAACGTTGCAAAGGTCTAGATAAGAGTGAGGGATATTCCTGGGATGGATAACGGTAGTATTTTTCTGTGCCGTTTGTCATACCATTGACAACTACACCCAAAACTGGGATGCGGTTTTGGTTGAGTTCTGATACTGCTCTTTGTAATACTTCCTTGAGTGTAAAGCCCGGTCTTGTGGCTAAGATAACTCCATCACTCATTTGACTTAAGGTGGCTGCATCAGCACAGGCACTTAAAGGAGGAGTATCGATTATCACCAGATCATAATACTCTGCCGCTTGAGCTACTAAAGCCTTCATTGCTGGGGATTCTAGTATTTGCGAGGGTCTTCCCCGTAATTCCCCACAAGTCAACACCGACAGATTATCCACGGCTGTTGACTGCACCGCATTCAATAACGGTCTTTTTCCATCAATGACATCTGTAATTCCTGGTCTGGGAGGTAAATTAAACAGCGTATGTTGTGAAGGCTTACGCAAATCTGCATCTATAATTAATGTCCGTCGAGATAACATGGCACAGACGGCTGCTAGATGAGAGACAATAACTGATTTCCCTTCACCAGAGAGGGGACTGCTGACAACTATCACTCGCAAATCGTCAACATTGCGAAACTCTAGATTCTTCAACAGCATTCTGTAAGGTTCGACCAAACCCAAGTCATCAAGAAATTGTTCAGCCGGCTCTAGACTAAGTTTGGTAGCGGGAAGGCGTGGTAAAACTCCCAGTAATGGTAATTTTAGTAACTCCTCGGCTTCGGCAGCATCGTGGAGAGTGTTGTCCATAAGTTCTAGTAGCAACACCAAGCCGACAGCTAGGATACTACCAAAGAACGTAGCCATAACCAGGATCACGCTACGTTTGGGTGATGAAGGTAAGTCTGGCGCTACGGCAGTCTCCAGAATCCGAATATTACTCACCTTCTGCGCCTCAGCAATCTGTGCTTCTTCTAGTTTGCTTTGCAGGAACTTGAGCGATTGGGCGGCTTCTTCCCTTTGGCGAGTGAGGACTGTCAAGGGTTGCTGTTGAATAGGGATGAGTGCCAAACGACGCTGGATATCGGCTCTCATTTGGTGGATAGCATTTAGCTTGTTTTCAACCGCTACCCGTGTAATATCGTTGGTGATTAATTCCGAGATGAGGTTTTGACTGATTTGGTCGTTAGCCAGATTTTGAAAATTGGCTGTTTGATTGCTAGGTGAAACCCTAGCCATTTGCTGTCCATATAAAGCTCTAATCTCATCTCTTTGTTGGACTAGATCCAGAACTGTGGGATGAGTTTCTTTAAATTTGGTACGTGCTTCTATGAGTTTGGTTTCTATATCAAATAATTTGGTACGTAAGGCTTTTAGTTGTTCATCTTGACCTTCTCTAACAGACACATAGGCCGTATTGATGTTTTTCGCATCTGTCACTTGACGTAAAGATGCGTCGCGCGATCGCGCTTCTTGCAGTTGTGCGGCTAAGGTACGCTCTTGATTTTCCAAGTCTGCCAAACTACCTACTAAGCTTTTAGTTTGGTCATCGGCAGCGACTACACCGCTTTGTTGCCTATATCTAGTTTCTGCTAATTCTGCTTGTTGTAGACGTTGACGTGCTTCAGGGACTTTTAAAGACAAAAACTCTCTTACCTTAGTTGCTTCGGAATTGATGGTTTTGATATTCTCTTCAACCATTGCCTGAGAGACAGCATTCAACACCTGAGCAGTTTCTTGTGGATTGGGGCTTTGATAGCGCAACTCTAAAATATTAGTGGCAGGAACAATCACCACCTTCAACCTTGATTTAATATCTGAAGGCGATAGTTTTTTCTGAGTTGAATTACCTTGCTGACGATTGAGTTTAGAAATTGCTAGTTGCAATACAGGTTGTGATTTAAGAAATTCCGCTTGGTCTGCCAAGGGGTTGCGCCCTATACCGGAAGAGTTGATCTCCGTCAAATCACGACCTAATTCAGATACACTAGCCTTTTTATCCTCCAGCATTAATCGTGCTGATGATTCATACAAGCGTGGTGTCACCTTCAAATAGGCGAATGATGCGCCGATGACAGCAGCGAAAACAGTAATAGCTGGAAAGCCTCTGCGTCCCAAAACTCCTAATAAGGTTGAAATGCCTTTTCCCATTACACTTGTCCTAGTTTCTTCAAGAAACAATTGTCATTAGTTATTAGTTCATAGTTTCCTTTGTCTCTCCCACTCCTGATTTTATTTTTTACCTCCTACTCTAGCTAAACTGATTTGTTGCGGCTGCGATGTGCCTATTGGTTGAGATGAGTTCAAAAGTGTTTGATAAAGCCTGAGATTTTCCGCAGTTATGTGTTCCCAACTGTAATTTACTTGAATGTTTCTTTGGGCATTTTTCGCCATAATTGCTATTTGTTGCGGGTGATGAATTGCCCAGTCTAAAGAACTAACTAGAGAGTCTACATCACCTGCCACAAATAGGGTTCCCATACCTCCATTAATCAATTGTTGGTGTGGCAAAATATCACTTGCTACTACTGGGATACCTTCCTGCATCGCTTCCAACATAGCTAATGGTAAACCTTCTAAATCAGAAGGTAAAACAAACATTCCTGCACCGCGCACAATTTCCCATAAACGAGAACCGCGCAGTTCCCCAGCAAAGATAATATTAGGGTTATTGGCAACTTTTTCTAATAATTGGCTGGTATATGATTGGGTATCGCTCACACCTCCAGCTAATACTAATTTCCATCCAGATGGTTGTAATTTCGAGAAGGCTTCAATTAGTAAATCGGGACGCTTTTCTGGAACTATGCGTCCTACGAATACCATGTAGCGTCCCTGTTCTAATCCAAGTTTTCTACCGTAAGTAAATTTGGGGTCTGATTCACCGTAGCTAGCAGGAGCATTAGGAATATAAACTGTCTCCCGTCCATAAGTTTGATTAAAGTAGCTTTTTAGAGCATCAGATACAACCACGATCCCATGTGCAAACCGGACTGCGGCCTTTTCACCACCTTGAATGAGGCGAGTTGAGAAGCTACCCCATTTGGCACGTTGCCAATCTAAACCCTGACAAGTAACGACAATTTTCGCAGAGTTGGCAATTCTGGGTAGGAAGGTGAATAGAGAGGGGCCAAGAGCATGGAAGTGGACAATATCATATCTCTCTGTAGTAGCAGCGATCGCTCCTAATGCAGATGTGATGAATGCGTCTGCACCTTTGGCATCTACCCCAGGTAAGGAAACTACTCGCACGCCTTGAAAGTCGTAACTTCCTAGCCAAGAAGTATCTGTATAGGAAGACCTCGCATATAGGTCGACGCTGTGGCCTTGTGCAACTATCCGAGGATAGACTTCTGCACAGTAATGTTCAATGCCACCCTGTTTAGGAGGAAGACCTTTAGCACCAATTACAGCAATTTTCATAGTCATGTTGTTGGATTTTGAATATGGAAAACACACTTATCAGTGGTAGTTGAATAAGCTTCTACCACTGCGTTAGCTAATGACTGAGAACTCTTTTAATTCCCAACGATTTAACATATCGCCATAAATATCTCTAATTACAGTACGCGCCGCAAAGGGTTGTGCTGTGCGTACACAGGTTTCACTGGGATAATCTTGTGGATGCAGCAGTACTTTACGTAAAGCCTCGGCTATGCAATCTGGTGTTCTCTGCTCACACACGACCCCACTATGAGGATTAAGTAGTTTGGGAGTTTCACCACATTTGGTTGTGACTACAGGGGTGCCACTAGCTAGCGCTTCTAAGACGACCAGAGGTAAGCCTTCAAAAGCACTACTAAGAACAAAGGCGCTACTCAATCGATGTAATCTAGCTAACTCTTGTTGTTTTAATGCTCCCAACATTGTTACTCGGCTAGATAGTCCTAATTGTTCAATTTCCTGGCGCACTGGGTTGGCTAATTCTCCATCCCCTGCAATCAATAGGTGAGTTTGGGGTTGATTTAAAGCGGCGAAGGCACGTATCAATAACACTGGGTCTTTTTGTGGATGTAGTCTCCCAGCAAATAAAATAAACCGAGTTTCCTCTTCTAATCCCATCTGCACAGCCAGTTCCCGTCGATTAGCTTCCCTTTGTGACTGACTCAAAGAGTAAAACACCTCGTTATCAAAAGAGTTTTTAATGAAAGCTACACGGTCTTGTAATTGGGGATAACGTTGTCGATAAAACTGTGCAGCATCGGTATTGCAAGATAATATTTGACTAAATTGACGAATCAATAAACTCTCTAACGCAAAGTAAGCAGCAGGGAATCTCCGCCAAAGTATGGCTTTGCGATCGCCTACTGTTTCCATTTGTGTATGAATATCATTGTGGATAAAAATAGTCTTTTCTCCCTGCCAGTTCATCGCCGCTAAACTTGGCTCAAGTCGATGAAAGTGAAGAAAGTCTGAAGACAAGGAACGGCCTAACAATGCAGCCGTATATTTAACTGTGGTAGGAATTAAGCCTCTGATATTATCATTTTCTATCTTCAGAATTGGTAAAAAACTAATTTCCCTACCTGCAAATTCTGCTTCTTGCCATTCACCAAGAGTCTGACTAGAATCACTGGCTGTTCCCACCAACCGCACTTCAAATTCACTGGGAGCGTACTTAATAAATGTATTAATTAATGTCTGGATTCCTCCAATGGAAGTTTGCCAGGGATTATACTGATAAAAAATGGTCAGAACTGGTTTACGCATTACTCACACCCTAAGCGAGCCTATGGCTACACGAGTTTGCATTTAGTCAATAGGGAAAACACAGCAAAATAGTTGTAAATTTTATACTATTTTACTTACGAACACACAGGTATATGGTAGTATCTATAGCTGTAAAAGTCACTTAAACAGCCTTCTCTTTACAAAGACTTTACAATCGGAAAAGTATTCACTTTTGTAAATCAATTACCTAACAAAGAATTTCCATTCATTAACTTAAATCAACTTCATTATAACTTTATCAATTTTGTGCATTACTACGGAAATTACTTATTGTCTCTTGCAGATGAAGAAGTGAAGGAGCAGGGGTGCAGAGGTGCAGGGGTGCAGGGGAGAAAAAACCGTCAACACTTTTCTTTCCCTACGGGACGCTCCACGTAGCTTGCTTTCACGGAGTGGTACGACAAGTATTACAGTGAGCTTGTCGAACTGCTCAGTGCAACGCTGTCAACTGTCAACTGTCAACTGACTAATGCCCATAGCTACCCCTGCCAAATAGCCTGTTGTCCAGGCGCTTTGGAAGTTAAAACCACCAGTTACGCCGTCTATGTCTAAAATCTCACCGGCAAAGTAGAGATTGGGAACTAGTTTACTTTCCATTGTCTTGAAGTCAATTTCTTTGAGGTTGACACCGCCACAAGTGACAAATTCTTCTTTAAAGGCTCCTTTACCGTTGATTAAATATTTTCCTTGGGTTAGTTCTTGAACTAGCAGATTCAAGGTTTTATTAGATAATCCTGCCCAACGGTCATCTGCGGTAATACCGACACGAGCAATGATGTACTGCCAAAGGCGATGGGGTAAATCGACACCGCGATGTAAGGCGATCGCTCGTTTTGCCCATTCATTTTTTACTGCTAAGATATTTTCCCGTACCTGTTCTTGGGTGAGATCGGGCAACCAATTCACTGATAAAGTGGCTTGATAATGATTGTCGTGTAGTAATCTTGCACCCCAAGCCGAAAGTTTGAGAACAGCCGGGCCACTCATACCCCAATGGGTGATTAACAATGGCCCAGTTTGTTCCAGGGGTGCTTTATCGCCAACGTATAACCGCAACCGTGCTGGGTTAACGCTAATGCCAGCTAACGCCCGTAAATTGGCTTCAGGAATATTAAAGGTAAATAATGATGGTACCGGCTGTTCAATATGATGCCCTAATTCCTGGGCTAGTTGATAGCCGATACGACTGCTACCTGTAGCGAGTAATAGGCGATCGCATTTTATTATCTCCCCAGACTTGCAAAAAACCTCAAACTGATCGCCCATCCTTTTAATAGAGGTGACAGCCATTCCCGTTTGTATTTCTACGGCTTCTGCTTTAGCTGCATTAATTAAACAGTTGACGATAGTTTCTGAAGTATCTGTAATGGGAAACATCCTCCCATCAGCTTCCTTTTTCAACGGCACACCTTGGGAAGCAAACCAAGATACAGTATCTTTAGCCTGGAACCGAGCAAAAGCACCCCTAAGTGCTTTACCGCCTCTGGGGTAATACTGGACTAACTCTTTGGCATCAAAGCAAGCATGGGTGACATTACAACGTCCACCGCCAGAAATACTGACTTTCGCCAAGATTTGACGACTAGCTTCAATTAACATGACTTCCGCTTGTGGATTCACTCTAGCACAAGCGATCGCCCCAAAAAATCCCGCGGCCCCGCCGCCAACAACTACAATTTTCGCAGGTAGCAATTTTCCAACTTTCTCTTTTAGATTACCTACCTTTTAGCCTAGCGTTAAAAGCTGCTATGTAAACTTTTTGAATTTTGTAGGTTGCTTTCGTAATCAATTAAATTTTTAGCCATCTACGGGTTCAAATAAATCTTTTGTTGCACCGCAAACAGGACACACCCAATCCTCTGCTATATCTTCAAAAGGTGTACCCGCAGGTATCCCGCTATCGGGATCACCTACTTCTGGGTCATATTCATAGCCACAAACAGTACATACATGAGTCGCCATACTTGTTACCCCGGCTAATTACTGGCATGGCTTTAGTATATAAGTAGAGTCTTTAGCTTATCAATTAGTTTCAATTTATACTATTTTATTTTTTTTTAGTCGTTATACTCATGTTTAGGTTCTACCTGGGAAATCTGAAGTGGCTTTGCCACTTCTTTTTATGGGTGCAAATTGCCTGATGGAGAAAAGTAAAAAGTCATCAAGGAAACTTTTTACTTTTTATCTTTTTTTAATCGTTAGTCAACTCGTCTCGCCACTTCGTTTGATTTTCCTTTATATCATTTTCAGGCGATCGCGCTAATAACCAAGTCTTCCAAGTTAAAGGTTTTTGTCGCTCCACATGGTTAATTAGCTGCATAACCGATTGATCTACGTGAATGGGAGTCTTTAAATTAAACTGCATCGTCTGTAAAATTTTTATATCATTATTAATCAATTCTTCCATCACCGAATTACTCAGCCACAACATAAAACGGTTGAACAACCAACCATAAAAACCTTTGCGTTTTTTAATAAAAAATATAGATTGTATTTCTACTTGCCCTTTCTCAATTGGGCGTGTAGCCAACATAAAATAGCAACGTCGTGAATCTGTACCTACTGTTAATGTGAATGTACTCCCGTACCAATAGCAGACACTATAAATAGGATTTTTGCATAAAGGACGGAAGATTTTTTTTATTAGTAAATCGTGGCTTTGCCTTCTATACTTACTAAAAATAATGGCATTTGGATTTAATTCTTCCTTTTCAAAGCCAATATCTAAAGCTTGAACACCTTGGAAATACTGGGTATCAATAACATTAAGCATCATAATATGAGGATGAAGATTCATCACTAGCCCAGAACCCAGAAAGCTTTCATATTCCAGAAACTCTAACTCTGGAACAAACGGTAGAGGTTGTTGTGGAGTTTCGCCAGTCCAAATCCAAATGATTCCATATTTCTCCGCAGTCGGCCAAGTTTTCAACTTTAAAGGCAGAGGTTCTTCTAAACAAGGAATTTCTACACATACACCAAAAGAATTAAATTTCCAGTGATGCAAAGCACAGCGTAATTCATTATCCTCAACTGTACCTTCTCCAAGATGAGCGCCCATATGTGGGCAATAGGCATCACAAATTACTACTTGTTTATCCTGTCCACGATAAATTACTAACCTTCTACCTAAAATAGTGATAGATTTAACTTCACCTATTTCTAAATTATTAGATGGTATTACCCAATACCAACCCTCAATAAAACTTTCTGAATTATTAAAAATTTTTGGTTTATGAGTCTGTTTAATAGGTTGAGAGTTTGCATCCATTGGGATTATCGCTAGCAGTGAAGCATTTGCTTTAGAAATAACATGGATACACTATAAAAACAGTTATTTTGAGTACTAGTATTAAGAAACAATTGAATAATCACTAAATTTATACTAGTGAAAGAATATATATCAATAATAAAAATTTTCTCCGTGTCTCTGTGTCTCCGTGGTTTTAATAAATAGAGATTTAACAGCAAAAACTCAGCTTTTACCAGAATTTGTTATGATAATAATGGAAAAAGAGTAAATTATCTCTAGATTTTTCCATTATTCTAACTACTGCATTATTCTTCAACTTCATTATGTCTGACGACAATAAAGTTATCTACAATTAGTAAGATGACAATGTATAGTTATTGCTGCACAGGAGGGTAACTTTGACCAAACCACGAGGTATAGTATCGGCAATGCCTGACGATAAGCGAATACAGTTTTTCTTTGTAATGTTAATGTGATTGATTAAGCAGGAATCCCTTATGGAACCAGGGTTAAAATTATTAATTCAGCTAGTCCTAGAATTTGCTCCTGTGTTTGTAACTATCCTTAATAAGAGGAGTGAAGAAGCCCTAGCAACGACAAAAGAGCAATTGCCTACTTTGATTGAAGGATTCATTGAGACTGTATATACTTTTAATGATAATAATGCTGAAAAAAGCAGTGCTAAAGAAACATTACAACAGCAATTAGCTGCTTACCAAAGAGAAACGCAAACTCAAATAGCTAATCAACAGCGAGATACAGCACTAAAATTACCAGAAGTTAATAAAATCCTTGATAATTGGCCTTTAAGATTATATCCTTCCCAAATTTTAGAGTCTCATCATAGTTACGGGCATAAACCCTTAAAAGTTTTCATAGCACCACCAAAAATTCAGTTCGATCAGTTCGACAATAAAACAGAAACGGCTGCTGACATTGAGTCAATGTTGGCTGAAGGCTTACGCAACTTTATTAATAAAAATTACTCTTTTCAGAATCTTACTAGACCTATTGAATTTCTAGCAGGAGCTTGGGATAGTAAGAGATTTCATAGCGAATCGAGTATTAAAGCTTTATATGGCATGTTAAAAACAGAGCCAATATTAATTTTAGAATCAGAAAATGATGGTGATTATCTAAATTTCCGCATTGCTTATTGGGGTTTAGGGCAGGGAACCTATTATTACAAAACAATTTCTCGCTTGTCTTATAAAGAGATTGTGCAGAACTCAGCGAAAAAGCGGGCTTTAGAGTGGAAGCAAATTAGAGATGAATTGTTAGAAATAGGTGCGGAAGTAGAAGAAATTAATCAGTTGGGTCAAGATAATATCTTTAATTTGGCACTCTTAGAGAAAGCAGAGAAATGGCAAGCACAAGGTATTGATATTAGTAAACTATCTTTACAATATCGGATCAATCAGCAGGATATTGAACAACTGTGTCAAGTATTAATTACTTGTCATTGTTTAGTTGCGGGTTGGGTGGCGGATATTTATCATTTAGTTAATTATGATGTACCACCTCTTTTACCAGAGTTATTGCCCAGTTTACTTAAAGATGCTATTGATTTACAATCGTTGCAAGCTTTTGCCACAAGCTATAAGCAAGTTTATGAAGCTTTAGAAAAACAAAGGCTTTACTGGATACCGGAATTGTCTATGCAGTTAGCCCAGAGTTTATCTCACCTCAGCGATAGTTCTTGGGCGCAAACTGAGGTTGAATACTCTATCACCACATGGTTAGAACTGCGTCAAGTATCATTACAGCAGTTTACCCATCCTTTAGAGGCGATGCAGTCAGCCGTCAAGATAGAGGATGAAGAATATATTCAAAAGCTGAGAAAGTATTTCACCGCAATAGACGATCGCACTAGTTTACAATTAACAGATAAACTCATAGATGCGATCGCCACACTCAAATACAAACGCAGTCTAGAATCTCCCAACTTAAGCAAAACCATCACCGGACATTCAGGTAAAGTCACATCCATCGCCATTAGTCCCGATGGTGAAGTTTTAGTTAGCGGCTGTACTGAACAGGCTGTGAATATCTGGAATTTTCCCACAGGTAAACTCATCCGCACCCTCACGGGAAATTTAGGAGAAGTTTCATCCGTCGCCATCAGTCCCGACGGTAATTTTTTAGCTGTGGGTAGCGGCGTACATCCTAGAAGTAACGTCAAAGTGTGGCATTTAACCACAGGTAAACTCCTGCATACCCTCTTAGGACATCAAAAACCCGTCAATGTCGTAGTAATTAGCCCAGACGGACAACTCCTCGCCAGTGGAAGTAATAAAATTAAAATCTGGAACCTGCAAAAAGGCGATCGCATTTGCACCCTTTGGCATTCCTCAGCCGTTCACGCCGTCGCCATGAGCAAGGATGGTACAGTCCTGGCCAGTGGTAGTTCCGACAATAAAATCAGACTGTGGAACCCCCGCACAGGCGACCCCATACGCACCCTTAACAAACATGATGGAGAAGTAAAAGCGATCGCCATTAGCCCAGATGGACAATTTTTATTCAGTGGTAGCGCCGACACCACCATCAAAATTTGGCACTTAATTACAGGTCAAGTTCTGCATACATTAACCGGACACACAGCCGATGTCACATCCCTAGCCACAAGTCCCAACGGACAATATTTATTTAGTGGTAGCGCCGACACCACCATCAAAATTTGGCGCATTTCCACAGGCGAACTACTACACACCCTCACCGGACACTCAGCCACAGTCAACTCCGTAGCCGTCAGCCCAGATAATAATCATCTCGCCAGTGGTAGCGCCGATCAAACTATTAAAATTTGGCAGATAGATAAGATTTAGGGGAGATGAGGGAGTGGGGGGAGATAGGGGAGTAGGGGGAGAAGGATTACCAAGTGTAGTCATCAAACAATAATTATTCCCCCTCATCCCCCTCCGCGCTAACCTCTGCGCCCCTCTGCGTTTAAAATCTCTCCCTTCCTCCCTCTGACATCAACTATAAGGATGAAGCTTTTACTTTTATGCTCCGCTTCAATGGAATTGCATTGAGTAAAACCATCCTATGAAAACTGATCCAGGTATTACCATAAATACTAATACGCCCAAAATTGAGCCACAAAAAAAACGATGGCGGGCTGTTAGCGTACTTTTATTTTTAATCTTTATTATTAGCTTCTTCGCCTACAGATTAGAAATTGTTTTAGGCAAAACTCCCAACTTAGACAAAACATTTACACCCATCACCCAAGCCGCACCCCAAGAAATTGGTTCTTATGATGTGTTGGGATACGCCATTAATAAAGCAGAAGCCACAAAGCTACTGCAAACAGAAGAGGGACGCAAACAACTATCACCAGAAAACGGTGCATTTACAGTCACCCCAGAAACATTAAAACTAGGGCGAGACGCTTTCTACTCAGACACCTTTGGTAATGAAATCTTTCAAACTGATGTAGTAGGGGCATTGAATGGGCCGATTAATTTAATTACCGTAGGACAGGCGATCGCAAAATTAGCTGGTAAGCACACAACCAACCTACAAATCCCCCTCAACGAAGATGTAACAATAGGCGATCGCACATTCAAAGCCGGCACATTATTAAACACAGGTTTAGACGTACCCGCCAATTTCCTCGTCTTGGGTAGATACCAAAGCCGACTACACCACCCAAGAACAAACAGATTTAATTAACTTCCTCCTCAGCTTAGATGATCAGCCAGAAGTTTTGCCTAATTTACGCTAAAGCAAAACAGGCGGCAGAGTTAATTATTTTCCCCCTCATCTCCCTCCACTCCTCACTTCCTACTCCCTACTCCCTACTCCCTACTCCCCACTTCAACATGGAAAGAGAAATCAAAGACACAGATGGCATCACATGGACTTGTCTGCAAGCATTTTCCGGTCTTTCTAATATTGCAGAAGCGCAAAAAGCAGCCCAAGTTGACGGCGAAGAAAATACTTATTGGGTTGTTTGTACTCCCAGTGGCGGCGCACAGTCTGTGCGGCTAAAGCTAACAGGCCAATGGGACAAAGAATACTCCGACGAGGAGTTACTACAAGAAATTAAAGCACAACAGTAATTAGTCAACAGTCAACAAAAGATTATGACAAACACAGTAATTATCACCGGCGCATCCCAAGGAATTGGCAAAGCTACAGCATTATTATTTGCCCGTCACCAGTATGAAGTGGTGTTGGCAGCCCGTCAAGTTGACCGTTTAGAAGCGACAGCCGCCGAAATTAGAGAACTGGGACAGGAAGCGATCGCTATTCCCACCGATGTCAGAGATCCAGCCCAAGTTCAAGATATGATCCAAAAGGCGATCGCTCATTTTGGTCGCGTAGATGTCTTAATCAATAATGCAGGTGTTTTTTGCTTAGGCCCTGTAGAAACCTTCAGCTTAGATGATTGGCATACAATCATCGATACCAATTTATGGGGTTACATTCATACAATTAAAACTATCCTCCCCTATTTTTTAGAACGTGGTCAAGGAACCATCGTCAACGTTAGTTCTATCGGGGGAATAGAACCAATTCCTTACCATGTTCCCTACACAGCCAGCAAATACGCCGTAACTGGGTTAACCAGATCCCTCCACGCAGAGTTAGCACCAAAAAACATTCACGTAGGCGGCGTTTATCCCAGTTTCATCAGTACCCAAATTATGGAAAGAGCAATCTTTCGCGGTAAAGATGAAGAATCAGCCCAAGCGCGTACAGAATTGGTAGGTAAAGCCATTCAAATGCCTGTATTAGAAAAGCCCGAAGATGTAGCTAAATCAATTTGGACTGTAGTTAAAGATAAACGTCCTGATGTAGTGGTGGGTTCAGCTAACTTTTGGAAAGCTGCTTATCAATTAACTCCTAGTTTAGTGCAGTCAATGGTGCGCCGCGTTTTCGGCATGGAAGAACGCAAATAACATTTTTATTGTAGGGTGGGCATATTGCCCGCCCATTTTTTATAAATTGTGATAGATTAACTAGCGAGCAGCTACGCTGGGCTTAACGCCAACGCTACTGTCTTTTTCCGAGTAGGACGCTTGCGGTCTGATTTTTTCTTCAGTCCTACCGCTTGCGCTTGGTCACTATCTGAGCCATATTGTCCGCGTACAGCTTCTTTCATAGCTAACACCGCATTGTGAAATTCCCACTCGGCTAATCGCGCTGCATCAGCCGCCGCGCGGTACATAGCTAGTTTTTCATTTTCCGTCTGTTGCTGCGCCAACATATTTTTATAAGCTTTTTGCAAATTTTCCTCTGTGGCATCAACACGGCTAGTATTGTAATTGCTTATAGTTTGCAAACCGTGGAATGAGTTAACGTCTTGACTAATAGTTAATGGGCGCAAACGGCGCGTTGTGTCTTGGTTTGGCATAATCGCATACGTAGTAGGCTATATATTTAATGTTCCCATTGCCACACAAAAGATAAAAGTAAAGCAAAATTTTAGGTAAACAAGGCAGAATATTTATCTAGTGCTGAATATCACTTAAACTACTCGTAAATAATTATGACTAATGAAATCATCGCCAAGCTAAAACAAGCTGCTGATAATCTGTTAATGGTTAGTGAATCAGAATCTCCTTTTGAAGTATTTTATTGGACTGGTGAATCTCAAGAAAGTTTAACTAACCAAAAACTTTTTCAACTTACCGGACATCCTCCAGATACTTCAATCGAAACAGTAGAACTAGATTACTTTTTTCGTAATTGCGCTCAAAAAAAGGAATGGCACGATGAAATACAAAAAGAAAACGTGTCAAAATTTCAATTACTTGTAAAAACACTAAAAGAGAATCTCACAAATATTCAAGTTTATCGTTTAGGCACAATCAATATTGATGTTTATATTGTTGGTGCAACTTTAGCAGGAGACTTAGCAGGAATCTCTACAAAATTAGTAGAAACATAATTTAAATGCTTTTAGCCTGTCTTTATTTTAAGACAGGCTAAAACCAAAATTTATTTTAACAACTCAAAGCTTACTGATTATCAACTCTAGCTTCAATTACACTCTGAACAGATGAAGAAACACTAGATAACAGATTGTAACCAGTCTGTCCTTCAATGTAGTCAACACTAACTCTATAGTTTCTCCAATCTGCATTTCTCACACCCTGTGTATTAGGTATGTCTACAGCAATTACTCTTGTATTAGTAGTAACACTACTAGCACCATTATTTGGTCTATCTAAGACTACAATAACTTTCCAAGTTCTGGCGGGAACTGTAACGTTACCATTAGCAATTGTGGTTCTTGCTCCATTAGAGCCAGTTCCACCACTACCATAGGAACCGGAAATAATATAAAGTTCCTTATTTTGTCCGGTTACTAAACTTCGAGAATAACTTTCTAAATTTGCCCATACACCTTGATTATTATCTGGTGCTTGGGGAATCATATTTGTCATTAAGAAAGTAGCAGAATTGTTTGTTATTGTGTTTGTTCTATCAGCAGAAGGAGCCATGTGTCCTCTATCAAAGCCGCTACCAGTGTAATCACTTGAACTAACTCGATAACAACCAGAGGGTAATGTAGTATCTGCACGAAAATCATCCTGACGGGGTGCGCTTCCTAACCAAGATGTGTTTAATTGCCAACTTACCCAATTTGGTGTTCCTCTATAGCAATTATAAGAAACAGCATATTGAGATTTGTTTAATAACAGATTACTATAACTAGTATTAGCACCACTAGGATTTCCCATTGTGAGATGAACACTAAAGGTTTGAGCAGTTAGTGGCTTTTCTGCATAATTAAATAAAGCAAACACTGCTACTGGTAAAGTAATAGGCAGTATAGCTTTAAACAATTTAAGTTTTTTCATTTTTATATTTTTCAAACACAGTAAATTAGTTTCTGTAAGTTATTGCAGAAACTAAATGTAAAGCAGCATTAAAGCCACCACTCTGTTTTAATCAAACAAGGTAAAGATATCGTAAACGCTAAATTAAAATTAGATACGTAATTTTACGTGTAAGGCTAAAGCAAAGATTAAGTTTTTTAAATTAAAATCACATTTAAACAAAAATATATGTAGGGCTTGCTGAAAAAGTCATTTCAAAGGAAGAGAAAAATTGATTAAGTAGTCAGTCCAGAAAAAAGATAAGTTTTTGTTGTTTAAGGTTTAATGAAATATCAGTTTCGATAATAGAAGAAGTAAAAAAAGACTCAGTTTTGAAAAATAGGCAAAAAAATACACAAAAAAGCCGTAATAGCAGAGTAGAAAGATTCATAACTAAAAAAGTTATGGCAATAGCGGTGAAAGAAGTATGAGGAAGTTTAGCCATAACTCTACCAAGGCTAAATCTTCGTTTACCTTGTCCAAACTTGCCCTCAATACAATTACGAATCCTTTCGTCATAAGCGGCTTGTTTCTTCTTTTCAGGGCTGACATTTTGGGGGGGTCTACCTAGTGGTGGGCCACTAATTCTAATTCCCCTTTCTTGACACCAAGCTCGATTCTCCCTCGTCCGATAAATCTTATCAACATGAACTGATTCAGGATAATATCCGGTGTAGTTTTTGTATGCTTCTACTTGTGATTTTAAGTCTCCTGATTCGTTAAAGTTGTCCCAACTAATATGGTCTAAAAATACATAGCCATCATAGTAACTAGCTGAAAACTTAGCCCCAAACTCTACTGTTCTCCCGGCTTTACCTCGGATAATCGGACGAATGTGTGGTTGGTTTAAACTGACAATGCGGTCTTGTATACTAATTTTTTGATTTTCATATAACCATAACTGTTGACGATAAACTTCTGCTACTACTAGCAACATCTTATATTGACTGTTGCTCAGTTTTAATAGTGACGCACCTAAATTTATTAGCTGCTGAATATGAGTTAAATTTCTGTTGATATATTGCAGTTGCTTTCTGATAGCTTTCCTTCTTTCTTTAACTGTTGGTTTTCTTTTCTTGGCTACTGCTAAATAATCCTTTCTTGCTTTGTTTCTGTAGGTTCTTGGTTTGTTGATATTTCTTACTAATAAGGACTTATATAATGTATCTATGATTGTTTCTGTTTGCTTTCTGGCTTGATTTAATAATCCTAAATCTGTCGGATAACTTATGTCTGCTGGCGCACAACTAGCATCTAATATTAATTTTCCTCTATTGGCTGGCTTACTTTTTGAATCCTCGACCTCTGGCTTTTTTGCTCTTACTTCTACCTCCTGTTTATTTTCTAACATCTTCCTGACTATTTCTTGATTGATTTTATTGACTAATTCTATATCTATCCTTTCTCTAAAATGAACTAGCATTGACGGGTCAAATGCAGATTCATTACTATATGCTGACATTCCTATAAAGTATTGCAGATACGGGTTCTCCCGAATTTGTTCTACTGTCTCTCTGTCACTTATTCCTAATTTTTCTTTAATTATTAATGCTCCCAACGCCATTCTAAATGTTTTGGCTGGCGCTCCCATTCTTGCTGAAAATATTTCTGCGTACTCTGCTTCAAATTTTGACCAAGGTATCATGTTCGCCATGATTACCCATCGGTTATCTGACGCTAGTTTTCCCCCAAAGGGTAGTTCAAAGTTTTCTGCTGCTTTTTCTTGCTTTTGCGCTCTTCGATACATTTTAACGCAACTTGCTACAAGGATTTTTACTTATCTTACCCTTTTTCTTTTCACCTTATTTTTCTTTCCTGACCCTGAAACTCTTCATTCTGCTATCTTTCGCCCTTATTCAGCCAGCCCTATGTAAGCCAGCAAATGCGTTAACAATACAGGCAATTGCATTAAGATTGCATTTCACTGTATTAACAATGCAGGTGGTTGAATTAAGATTGCATTTTACTGGATTAACAATGCAAGCGGTTGCACTAAGATTGCATTTCACTGTATTAACAATGCAAACGGCTGCATTAAGATTGCATAGTTAAGCGAATAAAAAACTAAGCTTTGTATAATCTTAAAGAAAACGAGTATTAATTAATTCAATTAATAACCCTTAACAAATACTGCGACAATGTAAACGCATCTACGCCTAACTCTGTACGCTCACTAGCTGCTAAAATACCAGCTTGGGCGTGCCACCATGCAGCAGTCGCCACAATATCCTCTACAGCTATATTTTTATTAACACCCTGCGCTAATAACCCACCAAGTAACCCTGTTAACACATCACCACTACCACCACGAGCCAAAGCAGGCGTACTTTCAGGATTAATCCACACTGAACCTTGAGGGTTAGATATGGCAGTTCTCGCTCCTTTTAACAATACCACTGCACCGCTTTGAGCGGCAGCTTCCCGCACGGCTTTCACTCTATCGTGTTTAGCATCGGTAATGTCAGGAAATAATCTAGCGAATTCGCCTGTATGGGGTGTAAGTATGGTTGCAGCTTGACGCTTTTGTAATGTGGGTATTGTTCCTAACTGTGCCAAAATATTTAAACCATCGGCATCGAGAACTAAAGGGCGATCGCAACTCAAGACTTCCTGCACAATAGATGTAGCATCTTTAGTTAAACCAGGGCCAATGGCGATCGCACTAAAGTCACTTAACTCAGTCTTCTCTGGTAATTGTAACTGGGCAATGGCTCCCGTTTTCGTCTCTGGACAACCAATCACCAATGCTTCTGGCAAATGCGATACTAAAAGATGCTTCAAAGATTCAGGTACAGCAATCGATAACATTCCTACACCGCTACCCCTTGCACCCAAAGCTGTTAAAATTGCCCCACCAGCATAACGTCGGGAACCACAAATTAATAATAAATGTCCTTCTTTATACTTGTGCGTCACTGGCGGACGAGGTAAAGGTAAAGTAGATAAAGCTGTCGCCGATGTAATGCGTTTAACTTTAGGTACATCCCCCAATACAGCTTGCACATCAGCCAGGGGAATATCAAAATTAATTAACTCAGCTTTCCCGATATAATCTAACGCCTGATCTTGCAATAAACCTTGTTTCCACAAACCTAAACACAAGGTATAAGTTGCACGAATGGCCGTCCCTAAGACTTTGCCAGTATCAGTATGCAAACCTGAAGGTAAATCAATACTAATAATCGGCTTATTCCATTGATTCAATTGATTAATTACAGCAGCAATAGGATCAGTAATTGCCCTTTCTAAACCAAAACCAAACAAACCATCAACTAGAAAATCACAATTTGGTAATTGCTCAACATCTTGATAACAAGGTATATCTAAACTTTGAGCATACTGTAAATGCTGTGATGTTAATTCCTTAAGCTTATCAAAAGGCAAATAAATCCAAACTCGATACCCACTAAAATATAGTTCTCTCGCCACAACTAACGCATCACCACCATTGTGTCCAGGGCCGACGAGGATTCCTACTTCGGGGGATGAGGAAAATAGAGAAGAAATATTGTGTTGTGGAAAAATATCTTGAATGCGTCTAGTAACTAATCCAGCTACCTTTTCCATTAAAGCAGATACAGGCATTCCGGCTGCAAATATTCGCGCTTCAATGTCGCGCATTTGTGCAGCCGTCACTATGATTTGGGAAATGTGTTCGTTTCTTGTAAGCATTTCACCTCACCATTAATTGTTTGACTGGTTATGCCGCACTTGTAATGATAGCGCCAACCATAAATCAGCACCAGTTTTAATGCAAGAGCGATCGCTAAAAGCTTTAAATTAATCTACCAAAAGTAATGTCTTTAATTTTACTTGCAACTTCCGCGATCGCTTGAGCTATCAAATTAATACGACATGCACCAGAAAAGTATCTAATACCAACTGTAGGTATAAGAAGTTTAATTAGATTTTTAACTGAAACTGAAAGACTAATATCATAAAGACTACTGCTAAAAAATTAAATTTACTAATTTTAATAAGTAAATCTTAAGTAGTGGCGTGTCTAGACTAAAATTTTGCAATAAATTTGAAAAAATTGAACGCAGATGAACGCAGATGAACGCAGATGTTAGATTGTTGGCTAATGCACAAGTTTAGCCTAGACACGCCACTACAGTAATTTTATTTTTGCTTGATAAATAACCTCTCAATTTGCTTCATTTTCTACAACTAAATGGAGCGCAATCACAAATAACTAAACAAAGTTTTATACTTTATTTAAAGGTAAACTATTTTTGTGTATTTATGTAATGAAGTTAGTCAAAATACTTCTGCAATAATTATATGTGAGGCTGAGAAAACTTACAATTTGTTTCTAAATCTAACAAAATTTTAATACGAAAAAATTAACCAAATCTTAGCTTAACCATAATCATGAACCATAAACATAATAAGTATTGATTTTTTATATGGTACACAATGGCTACTAATAAAAAGTTAGACTATATCCTATGTTTTATACTAACAGGAGTAATGAGTGCAAATACATCAACAGTATTTGCGCGTACTAATGCCCCTGTTGGTAATTTGGGAGGTGGTGCAGCTTTATTACCTACGGGCCAGGTAATCACACCTGCGGCTGCACCAGGCTCGACTTTTGCACCATTAAAGACTGATTTACGCAAAGATGATAACGCTGATGCGGCTGAAGCTGTAACTACATCTCTTAGCCCTGATGGTAAAACTCTTTTAGTGCTTACTAGTGGTTATAACCAAAATTTTAAAACAGAAAGTGGTAGTAATATTACTTACCCTGTTTTAGATCCTACAACTGGTAAACCAACCAGTGTTAGCACTTCAAAAGCTGAGTGGGTATTTGTTTTTGATGTCAGTAGCGGTAAGTTAGTTAAACGCCAACAAATCAATATCCCCAATACTTACAATGGTTTAACTTGGTCGCCTGATGGTCAACGTTTTTATGTATCAGGCGGCATTGACGATCGCATATACGTATATACCTTAAGTGGTAAACAATATGTACCAGATGCCCCTTTTATCCTTTTAGGTCACAACTCTAACCAAACTGCACCATTTCCTAAGTATGATGGCGGTTTACTCAAAGACACCCCAGCTAAAGCTATAGCCACAGGTGCAGTTGTCGCAGGTTTTGGAGTCAGTAAAGATGGCAAAACTTTAGTAGCGGCTAATTTTGAAAATGACTCGATCTCGATTGTTGATACTAATAAGCGTCAGGTATTGCGAGAAATCAAATTCTTTAAACCAGGACAGCAAGTAGCAACAGGAGAATTTCCTTTTGATGTAGCGCTTAAAAGTTCTAGCAATGGTTTAGCAGACACAGCTTATGTCACTAGCCAAAGAGATAATGAAGTGCTGGCTGTCAATATCAATTCTGGTGCTATTACCAAAATTCCTGTAGGTGATCAGCCAAATAAAGTATTACTATCACCTGATCAAAATCGCCTTTATGTCGCTAACGGTAACAGCGACTCAGTTTCCGTTATTGATACCAACAGCAATAAAGTTGTAGCCGACATCTCCCTTTCTCGACCTGGAGATAGATACAAAGGTGCAAACTCCAACTCTCTGGCTTTGAGTCCAGATGGTAGCCAACTGTATGTAACTTTGGGCGGTGAAAATGCGATCGCTGTGGTAAATTTACGCTCCGGGAGAGTGGCTGGACGTATTCCCACAGGTTGGTATCCTAATTCAGTTAGTGTTAGCGCTGATGGTCGCAACTTGTATGTTGTGAACGCCAAAAGCACTTCTGGCCCCAACCCCTCCAATAGCCGGACAACACCAGCCGGACTAGCACGCAACACCACATTTAGAAATGAATACAACTGGGCATTAGAAAAAGCTGGTATTGCGGTTATTCTTGTTCCCAGTGGTGGTACTTTGACCAGCCTCTCTGCATTGGTAGACAAAAACAACGGTTTTGACAATCGCCGTCCTGACCGAACGATGCAGTATTTACAAACCAAAATCAAGCACGTCATCTACATCGTTAAAGAAAATCGTACCTACGACCAAGTGCTAGGTGACTTACCTATTGGTAATGGCGATCCTGCTTTAACTCTATTCCCACAACGTATTAGTCCTAATCATCACCAACTAGCCCTTGATTTTGCCACCTTTGATAACTTCTACGACAGTGGCGAATCTAGTGGTGTGGGTTGGAGTTGGTCTACTTTTGCCCGGACTACAGATTACACCGAGAAAACACAATCAGTCCTTTACGGTAATGCTGGCTTCAACGGTTTGACCTACGATTATGAAGGTACCAACCGCAATATTAGCCTTGCCCTACCGCAAACCAGTGCTAATCAATCTCCCGTCAATACCCGCATCACCGGAATTTTAGATCCTTCTGGTCAGTCTTCCATATTACCTGGAACCAGAGATGTTAATGCTCCAGAGGGTGATGGTGAAGTAGAGTCAAATGCCGTTGGTGGTTATCTTTGGGATGCGGCACTCCGTTCTGGTAAGACTGTACGCAACTATGGCTTCTTTGTGGATAATGGTGTTCCTTATACGACTAGCTTACCTGACCCCACCAAACCCGATCCAAACAACCCAGCGTATATCCCCATCTCACCAAATCCTTTCTTAGATAAAATTCCCCAAGCACCCGTAACCAAAAACGTTCTGTTGGATAAAACGGATCTTTTCTTCCGGTCATTCGACATGAACAATCCAGATATTTATTTATATAAAGAGTGGGAAAGGGATATTGAGCAACATGGGTTGCCCAATCTCATGCTCGTGCGTCTACCTCACGATCATTTTGGTTCCTTTGGCACTGCTTTGGCAGGGTTAAACACTCCTCAATTGCAGATGGCAGATAACGACTATGCTATAGGCAAGCTGGTAGAAAAAATCTCGCACATGCCGGAATGGAAAGAAACAGCTATCTTCATCATTGAAGATGACTCACAAAACGGCCCCGATCACGTTGATTCTCACCGTTCTTTAGCCTATGTAATCTCGCCTTACACAAAACGGGGTTCCTTAATAAAAACCAACTACAACACTACCAGCATCTTACGCACAATCGAAGATTTGCTCAACATTGGTTATTTGGGAATAACTGATGCCAATGCGGAACCAATGTCAGACGCTTTCACCAGAGAGCCAGATATTAAACCTTATACCGCTATTGTGCCAGGTAACTTGTGTGTTGCCCCGGTAGATCCAAAATTAGTACCAGCTTGTGAAGATTCCACAGTTACCAAGACTGCGGTTATACCCATGCTGCGTGACAAAAATTGGTGGGCTAGTATGACTAAGGATTTCAACTTCATCGGTGAAGATAAACTCGACCCTGAAGAGTTTAACGAAATTCTTTGGGCGGGTATTAAAGGTGATGAAATTCCCTACCCAGAAGAACGCAGTGGTAATGATTTACGTAGAAACCGGGCTGAATTTCTCAAGCGTTGGCAATTAAGTCAAAACGATCGCTCTACAGAAGCTAAGAAGTAAGTTTTGCTATGTCAGATGAGTAGTTTTAAACCCATCTGACACAGCAAGACTGAGATAAAACGGCTGTCTTTAAGACTGTTTTTCAGAACTTCAATTACTACTAACTGTTTTGATATCAATTGGTGTGAGAGGGCAATAATGTTGGATATGTTTAGTAAGTGGCTGTTGATTTCACCAATAGCTGTGGGAATATTATCAGCAATTATGGCACTGCCAGTTTTAGCTGAAAATGTCCTTCAGCCAGAGGGGAACACACAGTTGATTAATTCGCCATCTTTAGATCAGACTGATGTAACATTTGCACAGGTTAATTCTGTTTCCCAACTATCTGATGTTCAACCTACAGATTGGGCTTTTGCCGCATTGCAATCTTTAGTAGAACGTTACGGATGTATTGCTGGTTATCCTAATGCCACCTATCGGGGTAATCGGGCGATGACTCGTTATGAATTTGCAGCAGGTGTGAATGCTTGCTTAGAGCGGATTAATCAACTAATTGCTACAGCCACCTCTGATTTAGTTAGAAAGGAGGACTTGGCGACACTGCAAAAGTTACAAGAAACTTTCGCAACTGAATTAACGAGTTTACGCGGTCGAGTTGATGCTTTAGAACCCCGTTTGGCAGTGGTAGAACAACAACAATTTTCTACTACAACCAAACTCAACGAAGAAGCTTTGTTTGTTGTCTCTGGGTTTGCAGCTGGGCAAGATTCCACTGGTGTAGATATTCCCAAAGTTACTACTTTTGGCGATCGCGTCCGCCTCAATTTGGATACCAGTTTTACTGGTAAAGACCTTTTGAGAACGCGCCTGCAAGCTCTCAATCTCAATTACTATTCTAGTAAGGCTGGAACTAGGAGTAGGTTGCCAGAAGGAACCCTGGCTTTTAACGGCGAAATTGGTGACGATGCGCCAGAAAATAACGAGCTAGGTATAGATACGCTGTTTTACAGATTCCCCATAGGACAAAAAACCGAAGTTACTTTGTTTGCTAATGAGGGGGAAGTTGATGATTTTATGGATACAGTCAACCCTTTTTTAGATGGGGATGATGGCGCAACTGGTGCTTTATCTAGATTTGGTAGTCGCAATTCAGTTTACTATTTCGTGCCTCAAGGTGCAGGGATTGGACTTAGACATCGATTCTCTGACCAGTTGGAGTTGAGTTTAGGATATCTATCGAATACACCAGCCGATCCTAGTAGTAAAAATGGTATCTTCAATGGCTCCTATGGTGCGATCGCCCAGCTAGTTTTTCGTCCTAGCGATCGCCTCAGTGTTGCATTTACCTATGTCAATGCCTACGATAACCTCAATGATGATTTAGCTATTCCCGGTACAGGTAGTAAAAAGGCGAACTTGGGCTTAGTTACTGATAGTCCGGTTTCTACAAATGCTTATGGCTTAGAAGCATCTTTCCAAGTCAACCCACGTTTTTATATCAATGGTTGGGTTGGTTATGCCACAACTAGACTTTTAGGTGTAGGAGATGCTGATATCTGGAATTATGCAGTAGGATTAGCCTTTCCTGACTTGGGCAAACGTGGCAATCTGGCAGGCATTATCGTGGGTATGGAGCCGAAAGTGACTGGTGCTGATGCTGCGATCGCCCCGGCATTTTCCCCCAGAAGGGTAGAGCCACAAAATCGCAATTCCGCCAGCGATCGCGACACATCTTTTCACATCGAGGCTTTTTATTCCTACGCATTTTCCGACAATATTTCTATTACTCCTGGCTTAATTTGGTTGACTGCGCCTAATCATGATGAGCGCAATAGTGATGCTGTACTCGGAGTAATTCGGACTACATTCACCTTTTAATTTGAGAAATTGGCGTTGCTTGAAGGCGGAAATACAACATTATTCGCTTGTCTACGAGATAAATCTATAGCCTGTCAGCAACGCCAATAAACATAGCCAAGATAGAGGAGTTTCTTATGAGTAGATTCCAATATAGTCTGACAATTACCTTCTTCTTAACCAGTCTTACTTTAAATTTAATCAGTCCAATTAAAACTTTTGCTCAATGCTCTGCTGGTAGCAACAACTGTAATAATCAACCCAACAACTCTACTTGCAACTCTCGAAATCCTTATAAATTAACTGCTGATACTAGCAGAGTTCGCAGAATAATTATCTCCTGGGATGTGTGCCAAAAAAATGATTTTTATCAAGTTAGTTGGGGTGATGGAAAAGAAGATATAGCACAAGTTGACGATGCAAATGCACGTAGTTGGACATATGCAGGAGCTAGGGATATGGTCAAATATAACTTCAAAATTCGTGGCTGTAATGGTAGCTCCACCCCAAGTTCTACTCAACAACCAGATTGTACTCCTTGGCAAGAATTATCTGTAACTACACCTGATTGGTAGATTTTTGATTGCATGGAAAGCACTCAAAACCATAGCAAATTTTCTATCTCTCGAATTTGATTAATGTCAATTTTCACACAAACATATTTGAGGTAAGCTGACATGAAACTATTATCAACACTAGCTTTGACTACTTTTAGTATTGCTTTAAGTTTACCAATTATCAATTCTCAGTCTGCAAGCGCAGCAGTTATTAGATATTCATTCCGAGTAGATACTCCCACAACTCAAGGTAGCGGGAATTTTAGTTTTGATGATTCAACTTTTGCTAACCAATCTATTCCCCTAGCGCCAGTTAAATCACTCCAATTCAGTTTCAATGTAAACCCTGGAGTTGTTTATACAGCAGAAGATGATATTGATTATCCAGGGTTTGGTTCTATTCCTGCTCCTGCTGTATTTCAAAATGTAGCTGGTGGTTCACCATTTGGATTGTCATTTTTCTTCAGCGATAAACTTGATCCTGCTATTAATTACGCTGTTGATGGATATAATTTTACCGTTGGGACTCAATCTTTTAGCAATGCAGTTTCTTATAGCCCAGTACCTGAGCCTTCAACTTTAGTTGGCGTTTTCATGGTTTGTGGTTTTACACTCACCGCCTTAAAACGCAGGTAATTCTTAGGCTTATTTGATTACGATGAGTTTTCTTTTTCATGCGTAAATTCTATTCACACTAAGTTAGGGCGTACAGTTATCTGTGCGCCCCTATGAGACTATGCTGAATTATTTACATCACGTCAGCTTATGCGTTACCAAAATACAGGGGATATCGTTTCCATACTGACTTGACCACGATTAAACACCACGTTGTGCCATTCTTCATCATCAAATTCATTGTAGTGGAGATAGCCATCGCAGAATGTACAAATATGTTCAGGTTCAAGCAATAATAACTCCCAAAAGGCTTTAGCAATGCTTTTATAAGTTTCAATTAATGAATCATCTGGATAAAAACGCAGTTTGGCAGAAAGATTATATCCTTCACAAATAAATAGATAGGCTTCCCAGTCTCCCGTCGACTTTTGCTCACAAGCTATAAACGTTTGCCCTATCAACCCATACTTATAATCTGGAACAAACTGACTAAATAATATATTAAAACCAAATATGGCTGGAACTCTAGCTCTAACCCAGACCTCATTAACTGGTTCTGCAAATACATCAGTATCAATCAATAAAATATCGGTGGATTTATCATCAATATAATTTGACAAAGGAAACACAAACTTTTCGTCAACGTTGGGATATGTGTTTACTTGTGTTCCGTTTTCCAAATCTCCCAAGACTGCAATAAAAGCAAACCCTGCATTCTGTGCTGATTTTCCGAGAATCTGATGAAACCATCCACCCTTGATCACAATGGAAACCATTTATCAAACTACTTTTTTAGCATGGGTTTGTGATGGCGATCGCCACATACAATTCATATTAAATTAGGACGTACAGATAGCTGTGCGTCCCTTTGACAAATTCTATATCAAATTATTCCACAAAATTTAATGAATATGACGTTGAATTGTCTCATCAATCACAGCCTCAAAATCTAATTCATATAAATCTGATTGTTTTACCATCAAGCGTGCATATCGCTCATCTACATCAAAAACTTCTTCTAATAAACCTTTCCAACCACGAGCGCGTTTATCAAGTTCTAACAATACTTCTAAATAATCTGGCTTTAAAAGGAAAATTATTTCCAATTCATCTAAAGTATTGCGATATTTCCCATTAGGACGAAACTCAAACTCCTGTACAAAGGGATAAGTGCCACTAAAATGATGAGTGTATTCACAATCGACTTTATATAAATGAAAGCCTAAGTTTTCTACTGCTTGCAGTACCCGTTGCATTAGTGGATGTGGACGCACTTCTAAATAGTCTCTATCTCTGGGGTTAATCGCTGATTTAATTTCTAATCCTGTGCGGATGTATACGGGAGTTCGGCCTAGAGTTAAGGGCATTTCATGGGGTAAAACCAATGAGAAAGGAATAACAACTTCCTCTTTTGGCTCAATACTAAGGCGTTCTGACAATCTATAGTTAATTAGTACGCATTCTTCGGTAACTGTGGAGTCTTCTGTTTCCCGTTCATATTCAGTAGCTAGTTTTATGTATATATCATCAATATTTTGGGCAACATCTCCACCACGAATGTAGACTTCACCTTCTAAGGTTTCGCCTGGAACTACAGAATTGGTAAAAAGCTTTGTATCTACTTTTGCTGCACCAATACCAACACTTGCTAATAGATTTTTAAACATAATCTTTGAATTAATAATTGAGTAAGAATAATTGCCGTAAAACTGAGTTTTACCTTTTACATAGGATATCCATTTGATTTTTGAAATAGCTGTTTCTACACTTAAGATTTAACTTGTACGGGGCTTTTTCAATAATCAAACTAGATTTCTATATATATACTAGTTATCAGCTGATGCTGAAGGTCTTACGCAAAACCCACCAAAATTCATAAAAAAACTCCAACCACGAAGGGTTGGAGTTTTTTCAGTAGTCATTGACTGTTAACTATGGATTATGAACTAATACTAAACCAAAAATGGCCTTGCTAAGAAAAAGCTGGTGATTGATTTAGCATCTATCGGTTCTCCTTGTAGAATGGCTCTTTCCAGTTCTTCGGGGGTTAACAGCACCGTCTCAATATCTTCGTCTTCATCTTGTTTTGGTGGTGTGTCTAGCTTTTCTAAATCTCGCGCCAGGAAAGCATAGATAATTTCATCGGAATAGCCGGGAGCCAGGAAAAATTCGCCTAATTTATCCCACTTTTGCGCACTATAACCTGTTTCTTCTTCTATTTCGCGCTTTATTGTCTCTAATGGTTCTTCTGTTGGTTCTAAAGTTCCTGCAGGAAATTCTAATATCCGCCCTTGTACAGCAAAACGATATTGGCGAACAAGTACAAGTTTACCTTCTGGTGTTACAGGCACAGCTAAAGCGCCTCCGGGGTGGCGAATGCACTCCCATTCTCCCTCGGATTTGTTGGGTAAACGCAGCCGATTTACTTCAAAATCAAACTTGCGTCCTTTATAGAACAGGCGTTGCTTTAATAGCTGTGGTAATTCTCTACCTAATGGCATAGTTAAGATTGTTTTGTCTTAAGTAGCACAGATAAACACTGGAATTTTTTGTTCTATCAGCGTTTTCTGCTCTGGGTAATAGTTTTAACTGCCCTTTAACAAATGTACATCAGAACAGTCTACCTTTTTTACCAAGTCTCTAATTACAAATCCGGAAATTGGTTCTACCCAATCAGGAGCAATCTCTGCTAAAGGTACTAATACAAAGGCTCGCTCTTGCATTCGCGGATGGGGTATTTGGAGATTTGGTGTATCAATAATTAAGTCATCATACAATAACAAATCCAAGTCTAGCGATCGCGGCCCCCATCTTTCCTGCCGCACTCGCCCAAATTTTTGTTCTATCGCCAGTAAAGTTTTTAACAACTCTTGGGCATCAATACCTACCTTGAGGATGATGCAGCCGTTTAAATAATCTGGTTGTGGAGGCCCTACTGCTTTGGTAATGTACCAACTCGATTTTGCTTGTAGCTGAATGTCGGGAATAGCTGCTAATTCTGCTGTTGCCGCTTCTAATATTGATAAAGAATCACCCAGATTACTACCAAGTGCGATCGCTGCTCGCACAGGGTTACGCACACAAGAACAAGCATAGCGCATCACACCTGCCTGCATCCCTTTTGTAAATTTCGCACTTTGTTTTCTAAGGATATTGTTATTATCAATAGTCAATCTGCTCTACAAAACATCTGTTAAATATCTGCCGCAAGTATTATATATTCAATTTTATCAGATTTTTGTATTGAGAATATTAATTAAATAAATTACGTTTTTATTTTAAATAATCTCTGTAGATAAACTGAGGAAATTTTTATTTTATGTAGTGATGAATTGTGATGACTATTTTATGGGATACTATACTATCACAAACTCATTGTACAAAACCCTAAGTTATTTCTTAAGGGCTAGTGCAAAATCTTTTGCGAAGAACTATTGTAGAGAAACTTAACCTCCTGGTTCAAGCAATAAATCATTAAAATTGAGTGACTCTGACAAGGGGGAACTGCGCTTGCCGCCTACAAATCGTTACGAGCAAGAAGAATCAACGACCGATGGCTTACCACAAACCCAAGTGGTAAGACCCAAGAAATTAATCAACCGCATAGGTGGTGTAACGTCTGGGATAGTTAATAGATTCACCAGTCGGGAAAAGCCAATTTATCGACGTTTGTGGTTCTGGGCTGGGTTAAGTGTAGGTGGCGGGATCGTTGCCTTTAACTATTTTTTAGGAAAAATAGATAGTAGTTTACCTGATAAATCCCAACTACAAACAAGTGTGCGGGAGCAAACAATAACTATCAAAGCTGCCGATGGTAGTATTTTACTACAGCAGGGAGAAGCAACTAGAGAACAACTAAAACTACAGCAGATCCCCGATAATTTAAAAAAAGCTTTTATCGCTTCTGAAGATAGCAGATTTGCGGAGCATGATGGGATTGATCCCCAAGGGATTGTCAGAGCAGTAGTAAATAATTTGCGATCGCAAAATGTGGTAGAAGGTGGTAGCACCATCACTCAACAATTAGCGCGGATTCTTTTCCTTAAACAAGAGCGAACAGTTTGGCGCAAACTCAAGGAAGCCCGTCTTGCCCAGAAAATAGAAAAAGAATTATCCAAAGACCAAATATTAGAGCGTTATTTGAATTTGGTCTACTTGGGTGGTGGGGCTTACGGTGTAGCGGATGCAGCCTGGGTTTATTTCAGTAAACCAGTAGACCAGCTTACACTTTCAGAAGCGGCAACAATTGCTGGTTTACCACCCGCGCCTAGCCTGTACTCCCCAGACAAAAATCCGCAAGCTGCCAAACAAAGGCGTAACTTGGTGTTACTAAGGATGGAAAAAGAGGGTTTTATTACCCCAGCCCAAAGGCAAGCTGCCATTCAAGAACCACTCACCTTAAAAACCAGTTTGCCCAAACGACTACAAGTAGAATCGCCCTACTTTAGCAGTTATATTCAAAAAGAATTACCTAAGTATGTTTCGCCCCAGGTGTTAGCAACTGGTGGCTTAACTGTAGAAACTAGCCTCAACCCAACTTGGCAAAAAGCCGCAGAAGCAGCAGTCACCAAAACCGTAAAAAATGAGGGAAGCTGGCAAAACTTTAAAGAAGCAGCTTTAGTGGCTATAGACCCACGTAACGGTGAAATTAAGGCAATGGTAGGGGGTAAAGACTTTGGTAAAAACCAGTTTAACCGCGTTACCCAAGCACAACGCCAGCCCGGTTCAACATTTAAGGGATTTGTTTACGCAACGGCGATCGCCACAGGTAAAAGCCCCTACGATACATATATAGATGCCCCCTTTGTAGTTGATGGCTACGAACCCAAAAACTACCATGAAAACTTCCGGGGTACAATGACCATGCGCGATGCCCTTACCCGTTCGGTGAATGTGGTCGCGCTCAAGGTATTGTTAGACGTGGGATTTGAGCCAACAATTAAACTAGCCCAAGATATGGGGATTAAGTCGAAACTCAACCCTCATTATTCCTTAGCTCTTGGCTCAAATGAAGTCAATTTATTAGAACTAACCAGTGCCTACGGTAGCTTTGCTACTAAAGGTTTACACACAGAACCTCACGGCATCCGCCGCATCCTCAACCGTAATGGAAAAGTCATTTGGTCAGCCAAATTTAACTCTAAACGCGCCCTAGATGCTGATAGCGCCGCCATTATGACATGGATGTTGCGTAACGTAGTTGAAAACGGGACTGGTGCAGCAGCCCAATTAGATAATCGCCCTGTAGCGGGTAAGACAGGTACATCTGACGAAGCCCGCGATTTGTGGTTTATTGGTTATATTCCCCAAGTAGTGGCGGGAGTTTGGTTAGGTAATGATGATAATCGTCCTACTGATGGTAGTAGCGGTAGCGCTGCTTATACTTGGCATGAGTTCATGGAAAAAGCGGTTGAGGGAATGCCAGTAGAAAAGTTCCCCCAAAGACCCAAGCTTGAAGGGCGTAAAGGTACTATTAAAGCCAAACCCATTAAGCCAGGAAAAATCGTTAACGGTTCTCTAGAATCAAATGACGACGACTCAACAGATGATAACGACTCAACTCCAAGACGCAGAAGACGCTCTTACCAGCAAACAGAAGATAGCTCATCATCTGAAGATAGACCAAGAAGACGACGCTATCGTAGCGAAGAAGCAGCCCCTACTGTGAGTGAAGAAGCAACTCCCCGCAGAAGACGGCGATTGAGATCAAGTGTAGACTCAGATTCTCCATCTCCTCTTCGGTCGAGACGGGCTTCATCCTCAGATAGTAATAGTTCTGGCTCCTCAAGTTCTTCGAGTTCTTCTACAGCCACACCTTCTTGGCGAGAAAGACTTAAACCTGGTTCTACCTCTTCTAACTAATACCAACTCAAAAAATCTTTACAACACATTCATTATCTGTAGGGGCGTACATCTGTTCACCCCTACTTTTTTCTCAAAAACCTTTGTCAAATCATGCTTTGTTATAGCAGAAGGCAAAAGAGAAAGCTCTATTATTCCTAGCATTCAGTCTTTGAAAATGTCCTAATCTATGTGACTCGGCAATTAAAATTGCCGTACCCTTTGCTACGCAACACTACAGCGAACGGGAACACTTCGTAAAGGACTAAAACTCCTACTTAAAAGATAGGAGTTTTGGGCTTCTCGTCATTACCGATAAAAGGAAAAGCATCACACAATCATCGTCTCTGAATTAACTAATACCTAGTTAATCAACACAATTTGCAGACATTATCATCAAAGCACCGCTTAAACAGCTAGGATAATAATGACCCCAGGTTGATTTATCCTGTGCTGTTAATGTTAGTTTTATTCGATAATGAGGGCGAACGAGGGGACTTGAACCCCCGAATGGTGGAACCACAATCCACTGCCTTAACCACTTGGCTACGCCCGCCATAGACATTTTTGATTATAGCACCTTTTTTGTGAAGTGGTCTAGAATTTTTTGTCGCTAAGAATGAATTTTACTGATTTATAGTCTTGGCAATGCAAATTGATTTAGTGGATAAGAGTTAAGAAGTATGAAATCCTTGACTGTCATGGCATCTATAGGAGCATTAGGATTAGCGGCTGTGTTGGGAGTAGCAATGGCGAAAACTAATCCCAATCAGGCTGAATATGAGGATTACGCTGTGCAACGGCTGACAGGTTACTTAAAAAGTGATGTCTGCAATAAAACAACGAGATTCTTAGAACGGTTGATCAACTACAACTGCGACAAAATTGTAGATTCTGCTAACCCACAAATGCGTCAACTCCTCTCAGCTACTACTGAACGGCAAGATTTTTTCCTGTTCAGCATCTATCGTACTGAATTAAAAATCAGCGATCTCATACCCTCGTACAAGTTTGAAACCGTAGGAGCATTTAATAACTTTTACACTTATACAGCACAAGAACAATGAGAAAGCGTTGACACAGAAGTATAGTAAATTCATTTTTCTCTGAGCTTGAACTCTACGAAAGGAGTGACTACTGTTCCTGTCCAAATATTTTCTATTTGCTTCTTCTTTCCAGTTTTCTCATCATAAACACTGGCTAAGTTTCTATGGTTGATGTAATTAAATCTAATTCTAAAATTACCTAACCTTGGAAGCCAAAAGAAATAAGTTCCTCCCATGCAATCTTCTATGTGTAATGTTAGTCTTTCATTATAATCCCAACTTATGGAGCCGCCGGGAAAAAATGTTAAGTGTCTTCCAGGATTAGCCAAAATAAAGTCGGATGTGTTTGGTTGACTAATCCAATCACTAGCATAGCTTTGTTCCACGGGATAACCATTAGCATCTATAATTTCTGGAAACAAAGTATTATAAAAGCTGAAATGTAAATGTTTGGCAGTGTTGTTACTAATGCGAATACCAGCCAGTTTGATTGATTCTTTGAATATAGATTCTCTTGACGGCACAGTTAATATCTGCTGTGCTAAAGTTCTCATACAAATACCATCTATCTCGACTGCATTATATTTCTCTGAAGGTTGAACTAGATACAAATTTAAGTTAGGCGTTTCTACTGTGTGAGCTTCCAGTAATTCATTTGATTGTTCAACATCAGGATTAGTGCATAGTATTTTGTGGGAAATTGGCTGATAAATCCACCGTAATTGGTACTTTCCTAATTCCATTTGTTCAAAAGTCCAAGAGTACTCAATGAAATTAGAAGGTTGCCAATATTTAGTATTGTGTGTGATTTTAAATGTTAAGTAATTACTTTGCCAATAAAGTTGAGCTTGTAAAGCAAGCCCTCCTGAATCACCTACTCCCAAGAAAAATTGACTTTCGTTATCATAAGTATTTATTGCTTCCTTTGGTTTAATATCTTGCCCATTTGGTGCAGTAATTTCGGGAATTAAGCAGCCCCAAAAGGAAAAGGGTAAAGAGAAAGATGTATTGTTTTTTATAATTATTACAAATTCCACCATGCTCACAAAGCCAAGTTCTTTACTAGGAATTGGTATGACCACAAGCTTTGGTGTAGTGATTTGTATTTGAACACTAAATGTTCGTGGTAGTTTAGTTTTTTTCGACCTTTCAGATGTCATCTAAATTGCCTTTTGAATAATCATATTTTAATTTATCAATTGTCCTGAAATCTTCTGTAGCATAGTAAAAATAGCTACGAAGAACTTATTACTCATGTCATCTGCTTATTTATTGGTATCCCACGGTAGCCGAGATCCGCGTCCTGAAGTTGCTATGCAGCAATTAGCTATATTAGTGGCGGAAAAACTACATCTTCCAGAAAAGCTTGTGGGGACAGGATATTTAGAATTGGCTCCTGAACCGTTGCATGAACAGATTAAAAATTTTGCTCAAACGGCTGTAGCTTTTGGGTGTCATCAATTGAAAATTGTACCCTTGTTTCTACTTCCTGGTGTTCATGTGATGACAGATATTCCCGGTGAAGTAGCACAGGCACAACAGGCGCTAAGTCAAGATATCCTGATTGAATTACAACCATACTTGGGTATTCATCCAGGTTTACAGACATTTCTCCAAAAGCAAATTGCTACTATCAAAGTAGAAGCTTGGATATTGTTATCACATGGTAGCCTTCGCCCAGGTTCTCAGCAGCCAGTAGAAACAATGGCAGCAAATATAGGTGCTGTTGCTGCTTATTGGTCTGTAGCACCTAGTTTAGGATCAAGAGTTAAAGAATTAATTGCTGCTGGTCATCGAGAAATTGCGATTTTGCCATACTTTTTATTCTCTGGTGGCATAACTGATGCGATCGCCCAAGCTGTTAACGAGCTAAAATTACAATTTCCTGGGGTGAGTTTATACTTAGCCGCACCTCTAGGAGTTAGTGGAGAATTAGCCGATTTAATTGGGGATTTAATTTACGCATGAACCGCACAGACAACGAGGGGAAACAAGATTTAGGCAAGGTTTATTTAGTAGGTGCGGGGCCTGGTGATCCTGGGCTGATGACTGTTAAGGGTAAAGGCATATTAGAATGTGCCGATGTAGTCATCTATGATGCTTTAGTTAGTCCAGCAATTTTAGCCATGATAAATCCCCAAGCCGAGCAAATTAACGCTGGTAAGCGGATGGGGCGACATTCATTATTGCAGGATGAAACAACCCAATTATTAATCGAAAAAGCTCAACATCATGCCATTGTAGTCCGGCTCAAAGGCGGCGATCCCTTTATTTTTGGCCGGGGTGGGGAAGAAATGGCTGACTTGATAGCGGCTGGTATTTCAGTGGAGGTTGTGCCAGGTATTACTTCGGGAATTGCTGCGCCAGCTTATGCTGGGATTCCCCTAACCCATCGTTTATATAGCTCATCTGTAATTTTTGTTACTGGTCATGAGGCTGCTGGTAAGTATAGACCGAAGGTAAATTGGCAAGCGATCGCCCACGGTGCAGAAACCATCGTCATATACATGGGCATCCATAACCTAGCTTATATTGTGGAACAGTTAAATCAAGCAGGAATAAGTTTAGAAACTCCGATTGCTTTAATACGTTGGGGTACACGTCCCGAACAAGAAGAACTGATTGGCGAGTTAGGAACAATCGTAAAACTAGTGGAAAAGACAGGATTTGAAGCCCCGGCGATCGCTGTTATTGGTTCAGTTGTAAAGATGCACAGTCTACTCAATGCGAGTGAAGAGAGATGAGGAAAACTAACTATGGACTATGGACTAATGACTAATGACTAATGACCAATAAGTTTGGCTAAGTTTGAGGCTACTATTACAATGGAGACTATTGATCAATGAGGAAAACGAATGACCCAAGTGGTATTAGGAGAAAACGAAGGTATAGATTCAGCGCTACGTCGGTTCAAGCGCCAAGTTTCTAAAGCTGGAATTTTAGCTGATGTAAAGTACCATCGACATTTTGAAACACCGTTAGAAAAACGTAAACGTAAGGCAGTGGCTGCAAGACGCAAGCGCCGTTTTAAATAAATCTAGGTGGTTTATGTAGGCGGCGTTGCTTGAGGACATGACCTAAAACAAGCAACAATTAAGTTGCCACGATTTTGACAATATTAAAGCAAGATGTGCCGCACCCCTGATAGGGGTGTGTGTATATCAATTCAAAATTCAAAATTCAAAATTCAAAATTCAAAATTCAAAATACCCTACGGGAAACAAGCTACAAAATTTAAGAGTTCTCCCTTTTGCCTCCTGACTTGAAAGTAGGGAATGGGGGAGATGGGGAGAAAAAACAACTGTCAACTGTCAACTGTCACTCTAAGATTTAGGTATTTCGCCAGTATAACTATTACAACGATTCATCGCTTTTTCTACCCCTTGTTTAAGAGTTAGTTCTACACATTCAACAACAAACTGTAAGACAAGGGACATAAGTTGAGTTTCGCTGGCAGAAAATTTTCCTAACACATGAGCAACAGTGTCTGAGTTATCGGCATTCGCCGCGTTTTTAGGTTTACCTATACCGATGCGTAAGCGGGGGAAATTTTGCGTGCTAAGATGAGCGATCGCACTTTTCATCCCATTGTGTCCCCCAGCCGAACCAGACAAGCGCAGGCGAGTTTTACCTAAAGGTAAATCCAAATCATCATAAATTATTAATACAGACTCGCTCGGCACTTTATACCAGTTTGTCACTGCTTGTATTGACTGTCCCGAACGATTCATATAAGTTAATGGTTTTAATAGGCGAACTTTTACACCTCCAGAGGCGATACCTTCACCGTATTCTCCCTGAAATTTGCGATTTTCTGCCAAAGGAATCTGCCAAGCACGAGCCAGCGCATCCACAGCCGCAAAGCCAATATTATGGCGTGTTTGGTCATATTTAGGTTCTGGGTTCCCCAAGCCGACAATTAGCTGGGGAATCACCAAAACTGGTTTTGTTACAGGTTCTGTCATCTATCTTATTTACAATCAACCACTCACTGCACTTTCTTAGGTAGCAGGGGAGGAACCAGCACTATCTTGTTCCGATTTAACTGCTTCAATTTGCTTGGGTTCAAGTTCAGCAGTAGTTTTCACAACTTGTTCTATTTGCTCTGCTTCGCGCTTAAACTCACTTTGAAACTCATTAGAAGCTTCTTGAAAACCACGAATGGCTTTTCCCACACTCCGACCAATTTCTGGCAGTTTCTTTGGCCCAAAGATGAGTAATGCCACTACCATAATTACAGCCATTTCCGGCAGACCGATACCAAATATATTCACACGGCTTCTCCTGTCTAGTTTATGGGAACTGGGTATGAGATTAAATTTTTTATCCTACTCAAGATTAACGTTTTGAGTAGGATAACCACAAATAGATCAGTTATCAGTTATCAAAATAGCAAGTCTTGATAACTGTTGACCGTACTAATTTTAGATTTTAAATTTTGGATTTTGGATTATTTTTGGTTCAAGCCCAGCCCCTGGTGGAGCCACTCTCGTGGGCGGGTTTCCCGACTTGAGAGAAGTGGCGTGGCGGAACAAATCGCGCTGCTTCGTCAATCCAAAATCTCCAAGCTGCATCCCCTTGTGGGTGCAGTCAATCCAAAATCGTCAATCCAAAATCTAAAATTGTTTGACTGTTGACTAATGACCAATGAATAAAAAAACCCGGATAGACCGGGTAAAATTTCGCTAATTAGTCAGCTTAGTTATTGTGTATCAATAGCTACCAACCAACTCTTACATCTTGAATCAAGATTGATTTGTTGTAAAGTTGCAGAATAATTAGCAGGAACACGAAAAACAGTCCCATAAAGACGGCCATTAAAGGGGTAGTTCCCCAACCTGGAGCCACTTTACCATATTCGGAATTTAAAGGTCGCAGGATATCTCCCAACCTAGTGCGTTGTGCCATAGTTCACCTAAGATTAGTTGCCAAAGCTTTTTTTAATCTTCTGTAATATTCTATAAGAATAACATTCATCATCAATAACTCACTTATGGAACCCGCAATAGTTCTTATCATTTCTGTAGCAGCCATTGTCGTTGGCATTACTGGCTATGGAATTTACACCTCTTTTGGCCCTCCAAGCAGGGAGTTGGCTGATCCTTTTGAGGATCATGAGGACTAGAGAGCAGTTGACAGTTGACAGTTGACAGTTATCAGATTGTGTTCACTGTTCACTGATAACTGTTTACTAACTTACCTACTCCCACAAAACTCTATAAGTGGCGATTTTCCACGGTGGAATTGTGGAGTTTTGTTGCTCAGATGAGAATCCGATAGTGGGGCGTTCTAATAAATCTACTGGCTCACTTAAGGTAAGGTGTAAGTCACTGTGTAAGGATAATTCTGCTGTGACACCGTGCGATTCGTAACATCGGAGAATTAATTGTTGCGGGTCATCTTCGGATGGCTTTAATGCCATTAACACTAGGTTTTCGGCTGGTAGGTTTAAAAAACTCACTCTGTCTTTTTGAGGGAGTGGGGAGTTGGGAGTTGGGGGTGGGGAAGCTGGATTTAGTTTTACTTGTAAAGGGATGTTTAATTCATATCCCTTTTGTACTGTATTGGCTGATTCCCAACTGTTGGCGTGAGGATACACAGCATAGGTAAATTGGTGTATCCCTCGGTCGGCTTCTGGGTCAGGCCAGGAGGGGCTACGGAGTAATGTCAGCCTGAGTTGTTGGGGTTGGCTGTCGTAACCATATTTACAATCATTTAGTAAGCTAATACCGTAAATACCCTTATCTTTCTCTTGGGTTAAATCAGCCCAGCGTAAAGCGGGGACTTCCCATTTGGCTTTTTCTTCTGGGGTTTGGGGTTGGGTTGGGCGACAAATTGCCCCACAAGGAATTTCATAGGTGGCGAAGTCGGCTGTAATGTTAAGAGGAAAGGCTGCTTTGACTAAAACGTGATTTTCTTGCCAGTTGACGGTAGAGGCGATTTTTAACAAGGGTGAACCGACTTGCAAGATATAGTCTTGAGAAAATTCTGACTCACCCAATTGACGCACTACCCGCAGGCGACTTTGCACTGGGCCTTGTTCTAACCATTGGATTGATTTGAGGTGGGTTGCTGGTAAGGGATGCTGGCTATAGTTGGGGTCGATGTTCCAAGCATCCCAATATTGACCACTATCTTTAAAGCCTTGTAGTTGATTTCCTGCACTAGATAATATTTCTCGTTGATGAGTTTTGTCATAGATACTTGATAAATCTCCAGTATCGGGGTCTACACTAACTCGGAGGTGTTCGTTTTCGAGAATGTAGTCTGGGGATGGGGGAGATGTGGTTCTCTGCGAGACGCTCCGCGAACGACTACGCTCACCAACCAGGGATGTGGGGGAAAGCCAAAAGAGGCGATAACCTACGGATGGGATTTCTTGGGCGTGAAATAGTAGGGTTGATGGTTCAGTTAACTGGGAAATGACTTGTTCACCGTTTGTATCGTAAACTTGCCACTGTTGCTTGGCTAGTGATGGGGGTAGGGTGACTGATACTACTTCGGAGCGTTGCCAGTTGAGGGAATTGAAAACGAAAATTGGTAAACTATCAGCTTGCGGTGGCTCTGGTAGGGTAAAGTGAGATGCGATCGCTCCTAATGATTCTTCTAATATCTTGGTTCCCGTTTGTTCTACTCGCTGCCATTCGCTCAAGGCATCTGTATATACTTGGGTAATAGAAGAACCGGGTAAAATATCGTGGAACTGGTGAAACAATACTTGCTTCCATGCTGTTTCGATTTCGGCTTGGGGATATCTCACGCCACAAATCACAGTCGCTAAGGTAGCAAATAGTTCCGCTTGATAGAGTAAATTTTCAGAATACCGATTCCAGCGTTTCTGGTCTGCGTGAGTAGTGTAGCAGCCGCGATGGAACTCTAAGTATAGTTCGTCATCCCAGGTGGGGAATTGGGGAGTGGGGAGTGGGGAGTGGGGAGTGGGGGAAGATGAGGGAGATGAGGGGGATGAGGGAGATAAGGCTTTTGTTTCCCGCAGGTTTAATAATTCTCCCCCTACTCCCCCTACTTCCTCATCTCCTCCATCTTTAATCTGCTGTAAATACTCTTCAGCACTGATAAATTCTAAATCTGGAAAGAAAGGGGAGGTTCGCCAGCGCTGGGCGGTTTCTAACATATCACGGGTGGGGCCGCCGCCGTGGTCGCCGACACCGGGAAGCCAGAGGGATTGATTTAAGTTAGTTTGGGCTTGCCATTCTAAGGCATAGTTTGCCATTTTTATGGGGTCGATGCCTTCGCCTATGAGTGCAGACATGAGACTGAATACTTGACTGCCGTCGGGCGATCGCCACCAAAATGCGCCATAATCAAATTTGGTAGTGTCATTCCAGCGTAATTTTTGGGTGGCGAAATACTCAATACCCGCACTGGCTAAGAATTGCGGGAGCGTTGCACAAAAACCAAATGTGTCTGGAACCCAAACTACTGTTGATAGTTTGCCGAATTTCTCTTGGACGTAGCGTTGACCATATAATAACTGACGGACTAAAGATTCGCCGGAAAGTAAATTGAGGTCAGGTTCTACCCAAAAGCCACCGACGATTTCCCATTTACCCGCAGCTACGGAATTTTGAATGGCTGTAAATAAGTCTGGGCGATGTTCTTCTATCCAAGCATATAGGGCTGGGGTGGAATGGCAGAAAATTAAGTCAGGAAAATCTTGTTGAAGTTTGAGGACTGACTCAAAGGTGTTTTGGGCTGCGTTCCAGGTTTCGTTGACTGGCCATAGCCATGCTAAATCTAAGTGGGCGTGACCTAATAAATAGATTTTAAATTTCGGGTCGTTGATAGATAGATGATTTATTAGATTTTGGCGTAGGGTAATTAAAGATTCTGGGTTGATGGAAGTAATTTGTTGGACTGCTTGAGTGAGGATATTTAAGTTTTCTGGGGCAAATTTTTCTAAATAAAGTTGTAATATTGATAATTCATCGGCAATGAAGCCGGGGTCAGGATGATTATAGTCTGTGGATTCGTAGATCAGGAGCGATCGCACTAAAGCACCATCACAATGACCAGGACTAACTAGGCGAATAGCCACTAAAAATTCTTCACCTGGGGTTACTTCCCTACTAATTAGCACTCTGGGAGAACAGTCAAATAAATCTCCTTCCAGTACCGATTCCCCATTTACATATATTTTGGCGGAGTCTGCCCACCACAACAACGATAGCCGTAGGGATAAACCAGCTAAGGGATAATTATGTAAATCTTGGGGAACTACAAATTTCTGCGCTAACCACAGGACTTTTTGACCACCAGTCCAAGGGATGTTACCTTTGGAGTTTAACTCTACAGGCTGCCAAGTAGATAAATCAAATGCAGCTACATCTGTAATTTCCCTGTCCGAGTCCTGGTATAACCAAGTAGACTGGACATTAACTTGGCAACAACTGCGTAATTGTGTAATTGCGTCTGAAATTAAACTATTTTGAGATTGAGATATGGTAGAAGTCATATTTTCGCTAAAATTAAAGCATTAAAGGAGTTTTTCAAACAGTAGTCAGTAGTCAGAATTTTCAATAAACTTGTGTAAAACTATTGGCAGGCTAGATTTTCTTACTTTATCCCTAACAAGAAAAGTCGGGTTAAGAATTTTTAGCTTTTTCCATTCCAGCGTTTGGTATACCCATTCCGAATCCTGAATACTTTATATTGTTTGGCGGGAGTCTCACAAATAAACAAGGCTCAAACTAATTACTTACTACCATGTCATCTGGTTCTTCTGGTCGTTATCAAAGCAGATTTTTCAACTTTGTCAACCAGCAATCTCGGCGGTTGAGACAAGGTTGGGAGACTACCTTCCACAATTTACAAGCAGCTACTAATTGGGGTGTAGCAGCATTACTTTATCCTTTGTATCTATTGTTGCATTCAACCGATTCATCGGTGAAGCAGCTAGACACTAAGAAGCCAGTTTCTAGGCGACGTTTACAGGCTCAGGATACTGATTTATCAGCACCTCTCACTACTGATAGCCCGATTGTGCGCGTCTTAGAGTCAGTTCAGTATTTACCAGATGAAGAAATAGCGATCGCCTCCTCACAGTTTTCTCAATCCTTAACCATACCCAACAAAACTTTAGAAACCAACACACTCAAACATCAGCTACCAATGGTAAGAGGAGTAGCTTCAGATTTGGTTAATCGCCAGTTGGTACTTGTCAGCACTGAGAACCAAATTTTAGATATTCTGTCACAGCAACAGCAAGCAAAATTAACAGAACGAATTATTAATGAAGTTGGCGAATATTGGCATTATCGCCAGTTAAATGAAGCTGAACAGCAAGCGCAACTAATACCAGAAATAAATCAGATATTGGCGAAGCTGACAGGGGAAAATAGGAAAAAATTAGTAGATAATGGCTTTAATACGGGTAAAATATTCAATTTGCTAGATGCAGCGATCGCTCAGTTGGAAGAAACTGCGATCTTGCCTATACAGCAACGTAGTTTGGAAATGGTGCAAGTTGCTCAAACTCAATTAAGTATTTTTCTTTATGGGCAAGAACCACTAAACTCTAGAAAAGAAATAGTAAAAAATGTTCAAGGTTTAGAGAATCAAAAACCAAATATTTCTGAGTTAATTGAAGCGGCAATAAATTACTTTTTTGGTGTACCTAAACATAAACTACTAAATTCTAGTTTCTCTCAACAGGAACTACTTGATATTACCTATCAGTCACAACATGAATATTTCACGGATGATCCTTGGTTAGATTGGCTGGATTTGTATGGTGATTCGGAAAAAATGACTGAAAAAATTATGCAGTCATCAAAAACAAAACCTAATATTCCTGCTAGTAAACCGACTGGCTTATTTAAGAACAAAAACTGGTTTGAATCTCAACAAAAACCTGCATCTGATTTAGCCAAGCAGCAAAAACAAATATCTAATAAAGCGGCTAAAAAGCAAGCCGCATCCTATACCCCACAGCAAAATTCTCCACAAAACCAAGCAGAAGCTAAACCAGACTGGATAGACACGACAGCAACGGTATTAGGCTATGAAAAGCACTTAGTAGAATACATTTTAGAATGGTTAGATGCTGTGATTCTTTGGGTAGAACAAGTCTTAGTAAATATTTTTTACTTTTTGCAAGGTCTGTTGCGAGGTAGATAGGGAGATTTTAGTTATCAGATAGTGCTGCAAGTCGTTGAAATGCCGATGGTGTGGGGATATTGACCAAGTGCTGGTGTATTATCTCTGCACACGCAGCCGGACTTAATAACGAAGTATCGACTTCAAGGTCATAAATACCAGGGATGTGGACTTCACGTTGCCATAACTCAACCGGATTTGGCACTGGCGAGTCGGCAGTGCTGACTAGTTTCCACCCCGTATTTTGTCGTCTTTCCATGATTATCTCAATAGGGCAACGAACGCCTACGAACAAGACAGGGAATCCTTTTAAGCGCCGAGCGCTATCGGTCAAAATATTCCGTTTGATTGCGTATGCGTTATGATGTCCAACATCAACTACGACATTGAGTCCTAAACGACTATGAGCAGCAATAGATTCATACATGGCGCTGTACAGAATAGGAACTAGAGGCTCGATGTCCTGACGTTCTCCCCCTGGTCGCAGACCAATCCCAGGTAAATATTGTGCGGGAGTCATCTGCATAAATCTATCAACACCCAAGTTCATCCATAAGCCATCAAACGTTTCTTGGATTGCTAAGACAATGCTCGATTTACCTGAGCGTGGCGCACCATTAAGGATGATAATCTGCCCTAGCTTCTTTGCTTGTCCCATGATTACCCCTCCTATAGATAATATTTTTGAATTGGTTCTACCACAACATATGGTTTAGAAAATGCCGCAGCAATTTTGTTCCTGGGGGTTCTTGGTAATTTGTGGGTAACAAAGCTAGTATGGCAGCCTGTAACTTTTCTAATGCCATATCTACTTCTTTACGGTTTGGTCTGGTGGTTTGGTCAAAATTTAACGGTTCACCAACTCGCAGGGTTAATTCTTTCCGCCAATACAGGTCATGAGTACCAATCAAAGCTATCGGTACTATGGGTACGCCAGCCCGTAAGGCGTAAATCACAGTTCCGCGTTTCAGGGGAAGATGTAATTGACCTTCATTACTCCCCAATCTTCCTTCGGGAAAGAGAATCATTCCATCTCCTGTAGCTAAAATTTTTAAAACAATGCGGTCTATTTGTCGCAGTGTTTGTATATCCCCTCCGGTGGGTACTGTTTCTTCAATGGCTTGGGCTAATTGGGCGAGGTCTTGTCTTCCCGCCTTGGCTGCTTGAATGACGGCTACTTCTTCCTTCCATATCCGGGCTAAAGGAATTACACCCCCAGCAAAACCCAAGATGAAGCGCTTCCACCATTTGTTATATAGGGTACGGGCATCGCCCACAATGTAGTAATGGGGTTGAGTAGGTATTTCCGCTAATAATAATAACGGGTCAATATGATGGAGATGGTTAGCTGCAAGAATTGCTGGTGTTGGCGGAATTTTTTCAATATTTTCCACCCGTACCCGAAAGATAGCATGAATGAGCGATCGCAATACAAAACGCCTGATTCCCGCATTTACTCTCGGTTCAATTTGCCCTTCATGCCTAGCTTCCAAGCCAGCCAAGGTTTTAGCAATTATCTCACGCACTGAGCGATCGCCAGCCGCCGCCACACCTTCCTGCACCCGTTTAATACCTGCATCTGTTAATGTAATATTTTCTGGCTGGTCGCTAGATATCACTTTATTTGTTGGTGAAAAACACTTTATTAGCCAATATTTATTAAATTGTATACACTGAATAACGAAAATATCTACTTAATTTTGGCTTATTTCTTAAGGTGTAATTTAATTAAATTATTATGATTAAACATAAAGAAGATGTATTTAAAAGTGTTGATGGTCTGGAACTTTATTATCAAAATTGGTATCCAGAAGGTGAAGTAAAAGCAATTTTAGTGATTGTACACGGGCTGGGAGGACATAGTAACAAATACGGTAATATAGTTAACCATTTATTAGCCAAACAATATGCTATTTATGGGTTAGACTTGCGCGGACATGGGCGATCGCCTGGTCAGCGTGGTTATATCAACTCTTGGAAGGAGTTTCGGTCAGATTTGGCTGCTTTTGTCGAGTTAATTCAACACCAACAGCCGGAATGTCCAATTTTTATTTTAGGACACAGCTTGGGTGCAGTTGTTGTCTGTGACTACATTCTACGCTGTCCCAAAGAAGCAGCCAAATTACGTGGTGCGATCGCTTTTGCACCAGCTATAGGTAAAGTCGGCGTGTCAAAATTCCGGGTATTTTTGGGAAATCTCCTCTCAAAAATCTGGCCGCGTTTCTCCTTAAGCACAGGTCTTGACTTAAGTGCGGCTTCACGAGATGAGAAAGTTATCGCCGCCTACACTCAAGATACCCTACGCCATAACCGTGGCAGCGCCCGTTTAGCCACAGAATATTTCGCCACAGTCGCCTGGATTCATAATCATGCTTCTCAATGGCAAATACCACTGCTAATTCTTCACGGTAGCGCCGATACAGTTGCTTTACCCGAAGGCGGAGAACGATTTTACCAAAATGTAACTTACAAAGACAAATTACGCATCGAATACCCAGGAGCCTACCACGACCTACAAGCAGACATTAACTATCAAGAGGTGCTAAAAGATTTGGAAAAGTGGTTAGATAGTCATTGTTATTAGTCATTAGTCATTAGTCCATAGTTATTAGTTCTTCTCCCTCATCTTCCCCCTCTCCCACCCTTTGCTACGCAACGCTACCGCGAACGGGAAGCAAGCTACATCTCCCCCACTCCCCACTCCCCACTCCCCAACTTATGCACAGACTTTTATCTGGGCCGTTGACTGTAGAACAATTGACGGTGAAGATTGCAGACTTACCTGCTTCGCTACGTGGTAAGAAGTTGGTGCATCTATCCGATTTTCATTATGATGGTGTGCGATTGTCGGAAGCGATGTTAGAAGAAGCGATCGCACTTAACAACGAAATACAGCCAGATTTGGTTTTACTCACGGGTGATTATGTCACTACTACCCCAAAACCCATCCATCAACTAGCGCTGCGTCTGCAAAAACTTCAAAGTCAAGCGGGTATTTATGCCATCCTGGGAAACCACGACCTATATCACAAGAACTCAAAAACAGAAATTACCCAAGCATTAACGAAAGTTGGGATTCAAGTTCTGTGGAATGAAATTGCTTACCCTTGGGGAGACAAATTACCCATAGTCGGAATGGTTGATTATTACTATCGAGAATTTAATCCAGAATTGCTTTTTAACCAACTAGACCCCACCACACCACGTATTGTTTTAAGTCATAACCCAGACACAGCCGCTAGGTTACAACCTTGGCGAGTTGATTTACAATTATCCGGCCATACTCATGGAGGACAAGTTGTTATTCCTGGTTTTGGGGCTGTGTTACCGTATCATAGAAAAATCATGCAGAAAATCCCGGTAAAAGTACGGCGGTTATTACCATTTTTCTTCAAAGAATACTTTATAGTCCATCATTCTCAATGGCTACAGGGATTACATCGCATTGGCAAAAATCAGCTATATGTAAATCGTGGTTTAGGAACCTATTATCCAGGACGCTTATTTTGTCCTCCTGAATTAACAGTAATTACCTTGGAACGTGAGTAGTCAGGCTAACTCCTTTTTAGAAAATCCTTAAATAAGATTTATGGTAAACTTTTTTAAGTTTTCAGTTATTACCTAAATTTTTGATAAGCTGTAAGCGCTGGTCTGAGGAGTTCCTAGCACACTATGCACTGGTTGTTTACAGGACGTTTAAGCGTAGATAAAATAACGGTTAAGATTGCGGGACTTTCACCAAGTTTACGGGGTTTGAAGTTGGTGCAATTGTCAGATTTTCATTATGATGGCTTGCGACTATCAGAAGAAATGCTAGAAGAAGCGATCGCAGCTACTAACGAAGCTGAACCAGATTTGATAGTCTTAACTGGCGATTATGTCACTGATGATCCTACACCAATTCACCAACTCGCATTAAGACTTAAATATTTGCAAAGTCGCAATGGTATTTATGCTGTATTAGGGAACCATGATATCCATCATAGCCATTCCCAAGCGGAAGTCACAACCGCTTTCACCAGTATCGGCGTTCATGTCTTGTGGAATGAAATTGCTTACCCTTTTGGACAGGAATTACCAATAGTAGGACTAGCTGACTATTGGTCAAAAGAGTTTCAGCCTGCATCAGTAATGGACAAACTCGACTCCACTACACCCAGGATTGTTTTATCTCATAACCCTGATACAGCCAAAATATTAGAACAATGGCGCGTAGACTTGCAACTGTCAGGACACACCCACGGCGGACATATTGTATTACCCGGACTTGGCCCTGTGGTCTACCATTATAAAAAGCTGTTAAAAAAAGCCCCCAAAAAACTGCGGCGTTGGGTTCCATTATTACTAGGAGACTGTTCCAAAGTAGTTAGATATTGGGAATGGGCGCAAGGATTTCATCAAGTAGCTAACAACCAATTATATGTTAATCGTGGGTTGGGTACTTATCGACCAGGGCGTTTATTTTGCCCACCAGAAGTTACTGTAATTACCTTAAATTAGTTTAAGTAAACTATTTACTCATAAATATTAACCGCCACTAGCTAAGATGGGAGAATATCATCAGCTAATGGCGGCTTGGTAAATATAAGATTGTCAGAGAAGATAGGAAAAAACAGAATCAAACAACTCAACTAAGGTGGACAATATCCGCAATTAAAGACCTCTAAAATCGTGCATCCTTGATTGCAATAGGCAGGTATTTCTGGCTGTAATTTCAACACCTCCATAAAATCACTACACTCAAGGCGAAAACACTTTCACTGAGGATGCGACCAACGACTTTAGGATTGCGAATAATTAAAACATTAGAGCGAGGAGGTACAGACTCTAATTTCAAGGCTTTTTTAAAGAACTTTTAACCTTTTTGTACCTTGCTCTTAATGTAGCACCTTTTTTTTTGAGTGGTATAGTTGTTTACTAAACTTTAACACCATTTATTTACTGCAACAATTGAGAAATTTTTCTTAAAACTTGATACCTGTATCTGTTGTAGCAATGCAACAAAGGGAGACAGCGACGCTATCTCCCTCTTTTGAAACTGATTAGGTTGTTAATTTAGATGGTTTATACTTATTGCCCAGAATTAGTATTTTGATTCACATTGTCACTGCCATCAGAATTACTGGGTGACTGATCCCCGGCTTCAGTTGTAATGCTGGGCGAAGGACTAGCTTGTGTATTCGTGCTTGGGGTTGTGGTGCGAGTAGGCGCAGGTGTATTAGGCGCTACTGGTGGTACTGTCACTCTCACAGACGGCTGGGGTGGAACAGTAATATTAACCTGTGGTGGCGAATTGGTTGGTGATGGTGTAACTTGCTGTTGGGGAACAACAACAGGTACTTCTCTAGTCCTTTCGATAATGGTTGTTTGTTGTGGTTGAGGCGATATGCTAGGACTCGTAGTAGCAGCAGGTAAAGGAGTCTCTACAGGTACAGTACTATCAACGGTCGTGTTGCTCTGATTAAAATACCAAAATGCGCCAGCAATCAAACCCACCAAGGAAGTCAGCACAATACCAAAAATCAATCCGGTAGCTGTATTTTCGTTATCACGGTCAGCTTGATAGTTTTGTTCAAGACGGCGACCATCGACATAACCATTAGCGTACCGATTATTTGATGTTTCTGTAGTTCTTGTTATGTGAGTTTGAGTATTACCATTACTATCGGTGTAAGATTCTTGATTAACTTCTCTGTTATAAGGTTCGCGTTCATTAGGATTAGTCATAATTGTCAGTTTCCTTCCTCACTTTAAATGTTGCCAAGTTAAAGTTTCGTAAAAACAAAATTCTTACTTGATGTTAGTTTTCGGTTTGAATATTTATCAGAATAACTTTTATGTTTTAAATAACGGATCTATCTTCAGACAAAATTTAGATACATCGAAAGAATGAATATATGCTTATTTTTAAGCATATTTAAAATAATCTTTGAGAAATCATTACACATTCTCTAAATTTTATTGATTAATAAAACGTAGGGTGTTAAGCCGTAGGCTAACGCACCGACTAGAATATCAATTTAGTGCTGGCGCTATGCAACAACAAACCCTACTTCTAAAACTTTTAATGCGGTTACTAAATGCTTACTTGCTTTGTTTATGATTTACATTTAAGGACAAGGTAACAGAGTAATAATTTTATCTCCACCACCACTAGCTAAAGTTTTTCCATCCGGGCTAAAAGCTACAGAATAAACTGAATTTTCATGGGCTGCAACGCTATTTATTAAACTTCTAGTGTCTACTTGCCAAAACGTAATAGTTTTATCTTTACTACCACTAGCTAAAATTTTTCCATTAGGGTGGAAAGCAACACAGCAAACTTGATCGGAATGCCCTATCAGAGTGCTAATTTCTTGACTTTTATGCCATTCCCATAATTTAATTGTCTTGTCCCAACTACCACTAGCTAAAATCTTCCCATCTGGACTGAATGCAAGAGAACTAATACCTCCAAACCACTCAGAATGTCCAGTGATAGTCTGAACTTTATTTTGAGATAGATACCAAATTTGAATTTTTTTGTCATTACCAGCACCACCGCTAGCTAGAACCTGTCCATCTGGACTAAAGGCTATGGATAAAACATGATCTGAATGTCCTTTAAGAGAATATATCTGATCTCCTGTTTCTAGCGACCAAAGTTTGATGGTTTTATCTGCGCTACCACTTGCTAAAGTTTTTCCATCTGGACTAAAAGCGACACAATAAATTTTTCCTTCATGTCCTTTTAGAGTGGATATTTCTTTTCCTGTAATTACATCCCATAATTTAATAGTTTTGTCATCACTAGCACTAGCTAAAGTCCTACCATTGCGGCTGAAAGCTACAGAATTAACCCCTCCAGACCAAGATGATTCTCCATGTCCTTGAAGGATTACAGACTCATTATTAGCTAAATTCCAAATTCTCACAGTTTTGTCATCACTACCGCTAGCCAGTATATATCCATCACGGCTGAATACAACAGACATAACCTGACTTGAATGACCTTTGAGAGTACGTACAGATATTAAGTCTTGCATAAATATCGTAATAAAGAACTATAGGTTGGGTTTGCTTACGCCAACCTAACACTAAGATATAGTTTCTGATATTGAGTTGCATTGTGCTTGACTCAACCCATATCCAAAGCAAATTTTTAGCCTTGTTACACCAATAAATTTGATTTTTTTAGTTGTGACCTATTTATCTCAGTTTTAGTAATCTTTTAATTCTTTGACACAATCTGGCTATCCAAGACTGACGCTGGATTTTATATCTTGGCGGGTAAGTATAAGTAGCTTGAGGAATTTTACCTTCTAACTGTGCAGCTTTGTTTAAGTCGGCAGTAGCTCGATATTCGTAACCTAATTGAGAACAAACCAACCCCCGATATTTATAGGCTTCAACATAGTTAGGGTTGAGGCGAATGGCTTGGGTAAAGTAGGCGATCGCTTCTTCATACTCCTTTTTTGCTACACTCTCAACACCCCAGTTGTAGTATGTTTCCGCACCCCAACGATTCACAGATGCTTTTGCAGGCTGTTTTCGCGGCTGTGGAGGTGGAGATGATAGTGATTTCTCAACAGTTGGAGTTACTGATTTAACTGTGTTGTAAGCGGCGTTGATTTGTTTAATTTTTGCCTCGGCTTGTTGCTTTTGCTGCACATCAACAAAGCGATCGGGATGCCAAGTTTTAACCAACTTGCGGTAGGCTTGCTTTACTTCTACCTGCGATGCACCAGGCTTTAAACCCAGAATCTCATAAGCATGATTGATATCCAGTTGTAAACCATCTCGCGGCTTGTCATTAGACATCGCAGATACTAAAGAATATAACTATGTAACTACATATTAACTAAACTCTCACAAGGTTTTTTAGGATAAAATCTCTACAATTATTGTTAAATCAACAGATTCCCGACTTTTTGATCAGTCGATAATCTTACAGTAATTTCAACATCAGCATCTATCATCTCAATACAATGTCCAAAACTTTGCAAACGCCCCATAGCGGCTATCATTGGGACGGTAGTAGTCGCCGTTTCTTTGAAGGTTGGTATTACCGAGTAACTTTACCAGACTGCGGTCAAACCTTCGCCTTCATGTATTCCATAGAAGACCCCATTGGTGATAAACCCTACAGTGGCGGTGCAGCGCAAATTCTGGGTGCTGATGATGAATATATCTGTCGGACTTTCCCTGATGTCAACAAATTTTGGGGTAGTCCAGACGTTCTTGCTTTAGGTCATTGGGGTGAAACTAACCTCAACACCAAACCCATCTACCTTCTACCCGCAGAGTTTGAAAACCATGTACAGCAAGGCTACCAAGCTACAGCCACCCTCAATCAAGGTATAATCAAAGACCCCGCTACAGGTAATTATTGCCGTTGGCAGTACGAAATTCAACCTGTATATGGTTGGGGAAATCGAGATAGTATTCAACAATCAACGGCCGGCTGGGTGTCATTTTTACAGATATTTGAACCTGGATGGCAAATTTTAATGGCGCATGGTTTGGCTAGTGGTTGGATTGATTGGAATGGCAAAATCTACCAATTCCAGAATGCACCAGCTTATGGTGAAAAAAATTGGGGTGGTGCTTTTCCGCAAAAATGGTTTTGGCTTAACTGTAATAGCTTTGATGGCGAACCTGACTTAGCCCTAACTGCTGGTGGTGGTAGGCGCGGTGTGTTGTGGTGGATGGAGTCTGTAGCCATGATTGGCGTGCATTATCAAGGCAAATTCTATGAGTTTGTTCCTTGGAACTCAAAAGTAGAATGGAAGATTCAACCTTGGGGTAAGTGGGAAATGAAAGCTACAAATGCAGATTATGAGGTGGAATTAACTGGAACTACTAATTTATCCGGTACACCTCTGCGTGCGCCCACCGCTCAAGGTTTACAATTTTGTTGTCGGGATACGATGCAGGGAAAGTTGGATCTAGAATTACGCCAAATCAGAGGCAAGAACCGTTATGTTATCCTCAAAGCACACAGCTATCTTTGTGGTTTAGAAATAGGTGGTGGTTCTTGGGACGATTATTGGCAATCTAGTTAAAACTACTGCTATCATTGTATGTGCTTCGTAGCTGGGGCTGTAGCTCAGTTGGATAGAGCGACCGCCTCCTAAGCGGTAGGTCGAGGGTTCGAGTCCCGCCAGTCCCGTTAGCCAACTAATCCCTGAGACTTATTAATTACAAGGGTTTCAGGGATTATTTATTTTAACTAAGTTAATACATTTTCGGTAGAATATACAAAGTTTCACACTAAATAAGAGGAATAAGCTTGGAAATTCAAGAACTAAAAGCATTGATTAAAGAAACCATGCGTGAAGTTCTACAAGAAGAAAAACTTCTCCTCTGCCAAATTCTTATTCCTTACGTTAGTGACGAAGAACAAGACGAACTTAAAGCTGAGTTTGGTGTACCTTCAGAATACACTGATGATGAAGTAGTTGAGATGACTGCTTGGGGAAAAAAATGCCAATCCTGTTTCGCAAAAAAGCAATTAAGTTTTTGGAAAAATAAGTTTGTTTAATATAGATTTGGGCTAATCACTAACTAAATATTTTATTTTGTTGGTAATGTGGAACAGCTAGTAAGTAACTATTTTTACCATTATTTATAATGTTTGTTTATCTATGTATATTTATGCTTTGATTTGATAGATATCGACTATCAAAAAAGTCTCATGATGATGAAGGTTGCACCTGCTGTTGTAGTATTGAGTCAAAATAGCGTAGCACTAGCCCGAAGAATTACCACCGCCTTACCGGGGGCGAAGTTGTACGGTTTAGCAGGACGCACGTCTGGGGTGGATGTTAGCTTTACGAATTTTGGTGACACCCTACGAGAGTTATTTGCAGGGGGAACGCCGATAATTGGTATTTGTGCGGCTGGTATTTTGATTAGAACATTAGCACCGCTAATTTCCGATAAGCGTCAAGAACCGCCATTGTTGGCTGTGGCGGAGGATGGTAGTGTGGTTGTGCCTCTGTTGGGTGGACTCAATGGGGTGAATGATTTAGCGCGGCGTATTGCTGAGGTACTTGAGGTTAAGCCTGCAATTACAACAACGGGTGATATCCGTTTCCGCACGGCGTTGTTATCGCCTCCCTCTGGATATCATTTAGCCAACCCAGACGATGCTAAGAAGTTTATCTCAGATTTGTTAGCAGGGGCGCGGGTGAAGTTGTTGGGAACTGCGCCTTGGTTAAGTGATAGTCAGTTACCTATTGACTCTGAGGGAGAATTAACCATTCAGGTGACAGAACGCTTAGTTACGCCTTCCGCGAATTGTTTAGTGTATCATCCGCAAACTGTAGCGATCGCCATCACCGACCCATCTGTTACAGTAGACTCAATACAGCAGTTCCTCGCCGACGCACAACTCGCACCCCCATCTATCGCCGCAGTATTTGCGCCTATAGCGATCGCCTCCAGTCCAGCAATTCAAGCTATAGCCGATACCTACGGCGTACCCACCCGCTTTTTCACACCCAGTCAACTAGAAAGCCTACTCACACAAGGTTATACCCTCCCTGAAGCCATAGCCCTAACCGCTACACAAGGTCAACTAATCTCTCCCCCCTCTCCCTCATCCCCGGTTGGTGAATCTCGACTCCGCTCGATTACCGCTAGTCGTTCTCTACGAGAGGCTGCGCCAACGCGGAGCGTGGCGTTTAGCCATACCACATCTCCCCCATCTCATATCGCCGCCATCTCCCCCCAACCCATCGACCCCAACACCATCGGTCAACCAAGGGGAAGGTTAGCCATTATTGGTACTGGCCCTGGCGGTTTACAGTGGATGTCGCCTGAAGTCAAGGAAATACTCACCTCAGCTACTGACTTAGTAGGTTATAAAACCTATTTAGATTTAGTTGGTTCTCTAGCTGATGGTAAGCAACGTCATGAGTCCGACAACCGCGAAGAAATTGCACGGGCGACAATGGCGCTTGATTTGGCTGCTACTGGGCGATATGTTGTTGTAGTTTCTTCTGGTGATCCTGGTATCTATGCAATGGCGGCGGCTGTCTTTGAAGTCCTTGATTATCACCACAAACCAGAATGGGATAGTATCGATATTCATGTTGCACCAGGAATTTCCGCCATGCAGGCCGCAGCCGCCACCATTGGCGCACCCTTGGGACATGATTTTTGTGCAATTTCTTTGTCTGATATCTTAAAGCCTTGGTCAATTATTGAACAACGTATTGCCGCCGCAGCCCAAGCGGATTTTGTGATTGCTTTTTATAATCCTGTTTCTCGCGATCGCACTTGGCAATTAACAGAAGCTAAAAATATATTATTGCAATATAGAAAACCTACGACTCCGGTAGTATTGGCAAGGAATGTTGGTAGACCAGGACAAAGTGTTAAAGTAATTACTCTTGACCAGTTAGCAGCAGATAGTGCCGATATGCGGACTGTTATCATTGTTGGTTCTACGCAAACTCGGATTATTGAACGTAGTGATGGTAATATCTCAGTCTATACACCCCGGCGATATAAATAGACTAGTTCAATTATGTTGTTTTTAGATTTAGGTAATTGGTAATTATTTTTCTCCATTATCTATTATCAGTTTAGCAATAGGTATTTCTGTTTTTTTTGAATAAAGTAAAACCCCAGAACTGGGAATTTCTGGGGCTGTTAACCTGACCACCTCTACTTTTATAATGGAAAAATTATGTTGATGAACAAGTTTATGTAGACCTAAATCTAGTATTTATGTCTATATGAATAATGAAAAATTTAGGTTTTGAAATGAAATAGTTAGATGAGCTTTCATATTTAAAAATGATTATTCTTAGGCAATTATTAATACAATTTACCTAATTCACTCGTAATAAATGCTTAAAATATGAGGATATAATTACATAATTTATGTCTAAAATAGTTAGTGATTAGGATTGATTTATTAATAGGGTTAAGCCAAAATGAAAGCATCATGATTCAAACATGATTGTAGCCGATTACAGTGACAGAAAGCCTCATCAATGTCTGCATTTGCAGGCATTTTTTATGTAATTAGTTCAACGCTTTGATGATGAGTTTTGGCGATCGCTAACAATCATAGGTTAAGAGGATCTTTGAAAAGTATCATTGCTAACCTCAAAATCTTCAAGACCAACCACCTACTTCCCATGTCCTACAAGGGAATGGGGGTCTTAAAGCCTCTCTCTGCTACGGGGAGAGGTTTGGAGAGGGGGTTATTAGTATATATTTCAATTTTCCAAACATTCTCTAAATATATACATTTGCTTATATTAATGATAAATAAATAACTACAACCTTGTTACATCTTCCTCGCATATCCCAAAATTAAGTGCTGATTAGGCAACATAATCTCCTGATGGACAATCAGTATCAGTGTAGGATTTAATCGGATTATTCTGAGTTGTCAGAATTTATTTCCAAGGAAACCCATGAACAGATTTATCTTAGCCTTAATTTCTAGCCCCGTTTTAATAGCCTCAATTTTATCTATGACCGTTATGGTCAATCAAGCACAGGCTGTTGAGCCAGAAGTCAAAAACACAGACAAACTAACCTGTATCAGAAATAAACATAAGGTAGGATTGGTCTGTATGAGAGCTTCTGTTTTAGCTCAAGTGCCTAACTATCAGCAGGAAGTAGAGTTTACTCAAGAAGATGCTCCTATGTTGGAGTTCAATGAAGCAGAGAGCGATATAGCCATTCAATTGTTTGGTTGTGACTGTCCAGCTTGTATCAACTCTTTACGCCAGATGCGCAATGTAACTCCCTTGGTGTACTAAAGTTATCAGTTGACAGTTGACAGTTATCAGATTATTTCTACTGTCCACTGTCTACTGTTTTAAGGACAACCAGCCCATGTTACCCACCGATGGGAAATACCTAAACGCAAGACTCTACCAGTAATTTCTTGCTCTGTAATCGTAGCTCCTAAGAAGTTAGCACCTTTTAGTTCTGCTTCCATCACATTGCTACCAATCAAATTTGCACCTTTGAGATTAGCACCACTTAAATCAGCACCACTCATTTCCGCTTCGCTGAGATTGACATTAGATAGGTTGGCTAAAATTAAGATAGCAGTTCGTAAATCTGCTCGGCTGAGATTACTTTCTTTCAAGTTAGCTCTAATTAAGTCTGCACCGATAAAGTTTACTTCACTTAAGTTTGCACCACTCAAATTAGCTCCACTTAAGTCTGCATCAGTTAAATTAGCACGGCTAAGATTGCAAGCACTCAAATTAGCTTGACTGAGGTTAGCTCCACTTAAATCAGCCTCGGAAAAGTTCGCACCACTTAAATCGACGGCATAAAGGTTAGCTTGATGCAGATTTGCTCTATGAAATTTTCTCTCTCCTATTGCATATAAATCTAGGAGTTTATGTGCATCCATAATGACACCTCTTGATGTTTTTGGGTTAACACTAACCACACCACACTAAAAACAATTTGTTGAGTTGTAAGTCACTGGAATTTAAGAAGAAACTTTTAATTTTATTGTGCTGGAGTTTTCGCTATTCTGCACTAATACTTAATGGAAATACATCTATGATGATTTTATATAAAGTTATGTATTCAAAAACACTAGTAATATCTAGCTTTTTTAATTTTGAATAAAAGATTTCTAATTTAAAGCTAAAAATCTAAAATGAGATGAGCAATCCCCGTGAAAAATTAAAATGAGATGAGTAATCCCCGTGTTTTGTGCCTCGGCGAAGTTCTATTTGATTGTTTAGCTGATCAATTAGGGTCAAAGCTGGAGGAGGTGAAGTCTTGGACACCCTATCCAGGAGGTGCGCCTGCGAATGTGGCCTGTGCTTTGGTGAAGTTGGGAACCCCAGCCGGATTTATTGGTGCTGTTGGTGAAGATGAGCCAGGAAATGCTCTGCTGGCGCTATTACAAGAGGTAGGTGTAGATACAACGGGTGTACAGCGTCATCCTACTGCACCAACAAGGCAAGTTTATGTGGTGCGGGATGAAGCAGGCGATCGCACTTTTGCTGGTTTCGGTGAGTATGATACTTCTGAATTTGCCGATACTCGTTTACAAGCCAAGCAAATACCAGAATCATTGTTTCGAGACGCGGATTTCCTCATTTTAGGTACTCTGGAATTAGCCTACCAGGAGAGTGAAAAAGCCATTCACCGCGCCTTAGAACTGGCTGAACAGTATGATTTGAAGATTGTGCTAGATGTTAACTGGCGGCCTGTATTTTGGCATGATGAGAATACTGCTCGACAAAAAATTCAGGAAACTTTCAAGCGCGTCGATTTTCTCAAACTTGCCAAGGAGGAAGCGGAATGGTTATTTGATACAACAGACCCAGGCGCTATTACTTACCGTTTAGGCTCAATCGAAGGAGTATTAGTAACTGATGGGGAAAATGGTTGTGCCTATTGTTTAGGTGAGAATGAAGGAAAAATACCCGCTTTTACCATCCCTGTAGTAGATACCACAGGCGCAGGAGATAGCTTTCTCGCAGGATTTATTCACCAACTAAGTAAACATGGTATCAAGAGCTTGAACTATGCAGAGACAGCAAAAAGCATTGTTACCTATGCTAGTGCTGTAGGAGCGCTGACTACCATTAAACCAGGTGCGATCGCATCTCAACCCACAGTGGCGGAAGTGGAAGCTTTTCTAACGTCTGTAGGGAGTGGGGAGTAGGGAGAGATGAGGGAGTGGGGGAAGATGGGGGAGTAAGGGAGAAAAACTGATAACTGACTAATGACTAATGACTATTGACTATTGACTATTGACTTCCTCGGCAAATTAACTATAAAAGTTGCCCCTTGTCCAATTCCTGGGCTTTCGGCTTGGACTGTACCACCGTGTAGTTCTACTAGGTGACGGACTAATCCTAATCCTAATCCTAGTCCGCCGTGCGATCGCGTGCTGGAACCATCGGCTTGACGGAAACGCTCGAAGACGTAAGGAAGAAATTCGGGCGATATTCCTAACCCTGTGTCGCTGACGCGAATTTGAATACTGTGATCTAGGTGTTGTAACTGTATGGTAACTTTGCCACCTGCGGGTGTGAATTTAACGGCATTGGTCAGTAAGTTCCAAACAATTTGTTGTATTCTGTTGGCATCACCCATTACTACCCCTACGGTCGAGTCGAATTGGGATTCTAAATAAATATCTTTGGCTTGGGCGGCTAATGTGAGGTTATCAATTGTGGCTTCTATCAGTGGGATCAATTCTACTGGTTGAGTATTGAGACGGAGTTGGCCGCGAATAATTTCGGAGACATCTAAAATATCTTCAATAATTTGGGCTAAGGACTTACTATTACGCTCAATGGTTTCTAAGGCTAGGGTGGTGGTATTGCTATCAAATGTGCGGTTTTTTAGTAGCTGTGTCCAACCTAGTATGGAGTTGAGGGGGGTACGGAGTTCGTGAGAGAGTGTACCGAGAAACTCGTCTTTGATGCGGTTGGCGGCTTCTGCGGCGCTACGGGCGGCTTGTTCACGGGCTAGGAGTTGTTCGCGCTCTTGTTCTACTTGTTTGCGATCGCTAATATCAATCATAAAACCATGCAGCAGCCGTGGTTTTTCTCCATCCCGCACCACATTTACAATGTCGTACAACCAAACCACTTTGCCATCTGCCGACAACATTCTATATTCAAATTCGTAATTATCCACCATTAGGGAGGATTCATAGCAATATTGCAATGCCCAGTCCCTATCATCTGGATGTATGTGTTCGTACCAAAAATTATCTGTATACCAATCTGTGACAGGATAGCCTAGAATATCTACACTTTGCGGCCCTACATAAGTGAAATTCCCAGTATTAGCGTCTACTTCCCAAGGAATCACTCGGACTTTTTCTGTAAGTGTCCGTAATCTTGCTTCACTGTCTTTGAGGGCTTTTTCTGCTAGTTTGCGTTCAGTAATGTCTGTAGTTAGAACAACAAAGCCTTCAACTTGCCCAGACTGGCTAAAACGGGGAACGTAAGTAGTGCTAACGTCGTGAATTACACCATATTTATCTTTTACTTGGTTTTCAAAAGTTACTTTTTCTCCTGACAGGACTGTTTTTATGTAAGGCAAAGTATGCTGATAAACAGATTCACCTAGTATTTCTTTGATATGTTTGCCATAAGTTGCTGATGCAGAAATGCCAAATAATTCTTCATAGCCTTTGTTATTAAAACGGTAACGTTGTTCGGCATCAACATAGGAAATTAAAACTGGTACAGAATCGGTAATTAAGCGTAGCTCGTCTTCTCGTTGACTTAGTGTTTCTAATAACTGTTGAGTCGATTTTAGTGCAGCTTTCTGCTGGCTCATATCAAGCACATAACCAATTATGTGTTGCTGTCGCTCATCTAAAAAAGCACTCCCAATCAATACTGGAACACGGCTACCATCTTTACGGATGTATTCTTTCTCAAAAAGCTGACATACACCTAAAGTTTGTAGTAGAGAAATAGAGCGATCGCTAATTTCTTGATATTCTGGGGGTGTCATATTTTGCCATCTTATCAACCCCCCCAGTAAATCCTCCCGTGTGTAGCCTACCATCTGCAAAAAAGCGTCATTAGCTTCGGCGATCGCTCCATTTATATCAGCTACAATTACGCCAATAATATTGGACTCGGTTAACCTTCTAAAACGTGTATCGCTGGATTGTAGCCGCTTAGTAGTCTGTTCTAAACGCTGCTTGGCAACACGTAATTCTGAGTTTAGCCAATTAATGAACGTTGTCACCAGGATGAACAAGCCTAAGCGTATTTTGTTGCCTGTACTGGCTATTGATAGGGAAAATACTGGTTCAAAGAAAAAGAAACTTACATATACAATAGATAGAAAAGTAGCAAACAGCCCCGTCTTGAAGCCACCATACCAGGAACTAACGGCTACAGCCGCGAAAAATAGTAAAAAAATAGTTGGTGTCAGTAGTGGCTTAAATAATAGAGTCAATAACAAAGCACCGCTAACTGCTAAAAATGTCACAGCATAGGGCGCAACCCAAGGACGTATTCCTTTCAATATGGCTTCTCCTTTGAAACCTGTAGCTAAAGCACTATTTCCCCAAATTGACAAAATGATGCGATCGCTCCAAACTTATTTTGCCTTAGCTAAATCAAGGACTAACATTTTTAGATATAGAATCTATCTAAAGTAGTAATAAAGATAATTGCCGACTATTGTACATATGAAAAATTAAATATGATTGATAACTTTATTTAAAAATTGACTCAAATTTGTAATTAGGATAAAGATTTGTCAAAAGTTAAACATTTCTAGGATTGATATCGCCCATCAAATTTAAATATGTCCAACTACGTAGTTAGTAATAAATTATACTATTATTAAAATATTTTTCTTCCAGTTCTCTGAACCTTTATATAATCCACCCCTTTTTAGGTTATTAGTAATCAAAGGACTGGCTATCAACTACTCAAGATAAATTACCACACATACAATAACTTCCCCAGTCTCCCGTCAAATTTTGGATTTACGATTTTAAATTTTAGATTGTTCAATCCAAAATCCAAAATACCCAGTTCCTAATTTCCCAATGCCTCGCACTCCCACCTTAACTTACGATCGCGGTACACTCATTTTACATCCACCACCACGGGGCAAAGCCTGGATGGACTTTGCTACATGGGATGATAGGGTAGAAAAATTTCGCATCCCCGCCATGAAATACCGCGCTGTGGTAGAAGCACTACAAGCCGAGGATGTAGACTTTATCGATGAAGCCAAGCAATTCTTCCCCTTAGATTTGGTTGCGAGTATGGAAATGGAACCATACCCCCATCAGAGTGAGGCGTTAGCAGCTTGGAAACTGGCGGGAAGGCAAGGAGTAGTTGTATTACCGACGGCTGCGGGTAAGACTTATCTGGCGCAGATGGCGATGCAGGCGACACCCCGTAGTACCCTGATTGTTGTACCGACATTAGATTTGATGCACCAATGGTATGCACATTTAGTAGCGGCGTTTCCCGATGCTGAGGTGGGGTTATTAGGTGGTGGTTCGCGGGATAAGTCGCCAATTTTGGTAGCTACCTACGATAGTGCAGCCATTCACGCCGAAGCTTTGGGTAATCAATATGCTTTGGTTGTCTTTGATGAATGTCATCACCTACCCACAGATTTTAACAAAGTGATTGCCGAATATGCGATCGCCCCCTATCGCCTGGGACTCTCCGCCACCCCAGAACGTACCGATGGGAAACACGCTGATTTGAATTTCCTCATCGGACAAGAAGTATATCGCAAACGTGCTGAGGATTTGGCGGGGAAGGCGTTAGCTGAACACGAAATTGTGCAAATTAAGGTGAAATTATCACAGCATGAGCGAGAAAGATATAACGAGTTAATTCAAACCCGCAACGATTTCTTACGCCAAGCAAAGATATCCTTGGGAAGTATCCAAGGCTGGCAAATGTTTGTCCAAATGAGTGCGCGATCGCAATCTGGACGTAGAGCTATGTTAGCGCATCGTGAAGCCAAAGAAATCGCTTTAGGTACTGATAGTAAGTTAAGAATTTTAGCTAATTTACTCGCCAAACATTATCCAGAACGAATATTAATTTTCACGGCTGATAATGCCACCGTTTATAAAATATCTCAAGATTTACTCATTCCCGCCATTACTCATCAAACACCAGTCAAAGAACGCCACGAAATCTTAACCAAGTTCCGCGAAGGTGAATATAATACTTTAGTTGCTTCCCATGTCTTGAATGAAGGGGTTGATGTGCCTGCCGCTTCTATTGCTATTATCTTATCTGGCACAGGTTCAACTAGAGAATATATACAACGTTTGGGGAGAGTTTTACGTAAGGGAAATATTCAAGATAAACAAGCGATTTTATATGAAGTAATAGCAGAAGACACCAGCGAAGAAAATACTTCTGCGCGAAGACGAGGTGAGGAAAGACAAGGAAAGCTACAAGTTATTTACGGCAGTGGTAAAGAAACAACAGCTAAAGCTGCCGAACAAATTGAGATAAATTATACAGTCGATTCACAAGCGAACAACCAGGGAAATGCTACCAACGGAACTACTAAGCCACCGACTAAACGGCGAAGAAATAATACCAAAAAGACTGAAGATTGACCAGAAAACTATAGATTTAACTAATGAATTAATTGCCTGTTTCCAAGCAGCACAAGGCAAAACTCAAGGTTTTTTAGAAAGTCAGCTTTTGGATTTAGAAGGAGACGCAACAGATTACCGAGTCAAACGGGGTTTGGCTTATATTATCAAAAGCAACTTCTGTACATTTGAAGTGGTGAGTCCTCTAGAACCACAGATATTAAGAGAAAGGGTGTATTCCTTGGCGGCAAAATCTGCACCCAGCCGGGAATCAACACCACTAACTTTGAGCAAAATAGCTGATGAATTAACCAAAGAATTAGAACGGGAAGTTTTAATCCAGCAAGTACAAGATGGACTTTATGCCGACTTAGCCGAAAATAAAATTTTGACAAACTTTGATGTACCCACAGCAGTAGATATATTAAACAGATATAATTTATCTCAGGTACAGGGAATCTTTTATAAAGCCAGTAAGTTAATATTAAACGCGCATCGCAATGTTCCTGGGGAATATAAACTATTATTCCGCTATTTGAAGTTATTTCAATTAATGGCTTATATTGAAGGAGATGCTGACCACGGGTTTACAATTACCGTAGACGGGCCGACGAGCTTATTTCATGCTAGTACAAGATATGGGTTAGCGATCGCTAAACTTATCCCCGCATTACTTCACGTCACCAAATGGAGTCTAGCCGCCACATTACAAACCCGTGATATTTACACAGATACCTGGAAAACAGGTAGATTTACCCTCAATTCCGAATGCGGTTTAGTATCCCACTACTCCAAAGGAAAACCCTACGATAGTATGCTAGAAGCATCCTTTGCTGATAAATGGGATGCCTTAAAAACTGACTGGGTATTAGAAAGAGAAGTAGATTTAATTCCCATTCCAGGGAGTGTAATGATACCGGATTTCCGCTTAGTTCATCCTGATGGACGAGACTTTTTATTAGAAATTGTCGGTTATTGGCGACCAGAATATTTACAAAAGAAATTCTCGCAAGTACGGCGTTCTGGTTGTGATAATTTGATTCTGGCTATTTCCGAAAGATTGAATTTAGAAAAAGCCGGAGTTAAGTTAGATAATGTCCCCGCAAGAATCATTTGGTTTAAAGATAAGTTATTACCAAAATCTGTATTAGCAGTGTTAGGAGAATGAGATGAAAAGTATAGAAACAATCGCCACAGTCACAAAAGATGGTAAGATTACAGCCCAATTACCCTTAGATATTCCAGAGGGTGAACATCAGGTAGTAATAGTAATTGATGAACAACCTTTAGGTGAGAAAGTAGAGAGTAAACAAAAGCGTCCACCTCTCAACTTTCCAGTGCATAGTTGTGGTGCTTGGCCTGAGAATTTATCTTTAAGACGTGAGGATATGTATGATGATTGGGGACGGTAGACCTGTTTTTTTAGATACCAATACCCTAGTATATGCTAGTCTGAGTGAATCCCCGTTTCATCAAGTGACTATGGAGACTATCCAAAGTTTTTATGATGCAGGGGTTGAGTTGTGGATTAGCAGACAAATAATCAGGGAATATTTAGCTACTCTCACTCGTCCTCAACAATTTACTAATGCACTACCCATTGCAACAGTGCTTGAGGATATCCAATATTTCCAAAGCCGCTTTCTAATTGCTGAAGATAATTCTCAGGTCACAGAAAGGTTATTGGCACTTATGGAAGAAATTCCTATTGGTGGTAAACAAGTTCATGATGCTAATATTGTTGCCACAATGTTAGTTTATGGCATTCCTCAGTTACTCACTCATAACACAACTGACTTTACGAGATTTTCTGAATTAATTGCAGTTTTGCCATTACAAAATTAGAGGATGTTTGAACAGTTAATGTAGAGACGTTGTATACAACGTCTCTACAATGCTAAATCATTTTGTTTTTCGGCTGGCTTGGTTTACCGTTTCTGCGGCTACAGTTTTGACTAACCCAGTCATTGCCATAATTACAGTTGCAACTCCTCCCATCAACAAAGAAGTTAAAATTGCTGCGGCGAGGATGATTTCTGTGGGACTGTAACCCTCGCGCATCCAAGCAGACGGCTTTTCAATTGCTGGGGAAGATGTGGTAACTAACTGTGCGGTTTGTGTAGATACTTGAGAATTGGTAGAGTTTGTGAGAACAGGATTCATAATGTGAACCTAAGAAAAATTTACTAATTTCATAGTATTTCTGCGCTTAAAACCGGAAATTCCTGACAAATAGAGATATAGTAGAAACCAAGTAGAAGATAAGTAGAATCAAGTAAAATTTTTTCAGACTGTCTATGCAATGGGATGAGTTTTTAAGACAAGAAGCTGCTACTCATGAGTTATCCCCAGAGCAAACAGCAGCCTTTTTAGCTAGGTTAAAAGTTGAAAACTCAGGTAAGAGTGAAGCGAAATTAGCAAGTGAGATTAATATTGGTGCGGCTGCTTTTAAAAAGCGGATGACTGAGGTGTATGACAAGTTTGCTCAAAGTTGTCCTGAGTTAGCCACCTCTACACGCGGAAAGCTAGAAACATTAAAGGCTTACCTAACAGCCAAATATAACGGTGTTCCCCAAACTCGACCGATAACGGAAATTCATCATAATCTTCCCCTCGCTGTACCTAGAGAAAAATTTGTCGGACGTGAAGCGGAATTGGAAAACCTCCATAAACTGTTGCAGGAAAATCAACAGGTAGCAATAATTGCAGCTATTGCGGGGATGGGTGGAGTCGGGAAAACAGAACTAGCTTTGCGATATGCCTATTCACAACGCCTCACTTATCAAGGTGGAATTTGTTGGTTGTCCGCACCGCAGGATCTGGGGGTGCAACTGGTGCAGTTTGCCCGTACTTATCTCAAATTAAGCATCCCAGATGATTTAGATTTAGTTGGGAGAGTCCAATACTGTCTGAGAAATTGGCATGAGGGTGAGGTTTTACTCGTAATTGATAACGTCACTAACTATAGAGAGGAAGTTAGATGTTATTTAGAGTCTGTTCCTTCCCGGTTTAAGCAGTTGATAACCACGCGGGAAAAATTACAGTCGCCGATAGTGCGATTAGATTTAGATGTGCTGACACCACTAGCGGCAATGAAGTTATTAAAATCGATAGTGGGTAGAGAAAGGCTGCGGCGTGAACCTTTAGTGGCGAGAAAACTTTGTAAGCGGTTGGGATATTTGCCCTTGGGTTTGGAATTAGTCGGGCGTTATTTGTTAGGGGATGAGAGATTACTCCTAAAGGATATGCTGCAAGACTTGAAAAATGAGCGTTTGAAGCATGAGGCTTTAGAAGAAGTTCCACAAGAAATGAAGACTGAATGGGGTGTTGCTGATGCTTTTAAAATGAGTTGGCGACGATTGCGAGAAAATGCTCAACGTTTAGGCTGTGTTTTGAGTTTATTTGCCTTAGCTCCGATTCCTTGGGAGTTGGTAGAGAGGGTAACAATAAATGATGAGGCTCAAGATTGGAAAAAAGCTAGACGTGAGTTGTTACAGTTACATTTACTCCAGCATAAAGGTGAGGGAGTTTATCAACTGCATCCCCTGTTGCGGGAGTTTTTCAAAGATAAGCTGGAAGATTTAGAGCAGGCGGAGGAGTTTAAGAGAGCGCTTTGCAGGATAATGGTAGGGGTCGCTCAAGATATTCCTAAAACTCCCAATCGTGAGCAAATTCAAAAAATCTCTGTAAACATACCTCATATCGCTGAAGTAGCAAATCATCTCATCGAGTATGTCAGCAATGATGATTTAGCTTGGTCTTTTGTCGGAAATGCTTTGTTTTACAATGGTCAGGGATTGTATGACCAAGCTGCACATTGGTATGAACAGTGTCGAGAAATCAGTAAAAAGCGACTGGCAGAAGAACATCCTAATTTTGCTTCTATTCTCAACGACTTAGCGTTAATATACAAATTTCAAGGGAGATACAGTGAAGTTGAAACTTTGTACTTAAGAAGTTTGCAAATCAGGCAATACCTGTTCGGTCAAGAACATACTCAGGTGGCGCAAAGTCTCAACAACTTAGCGGAACTCTACCGTTACCAAGGCAGATATAGCGAAGCTGAAGCCCTTCATATAAGTGCCTTAGAAATGAGACAAGGCCTACTGGGAACTGAACATGAAGACGTTGCTACTAGCCTGAACAATATAGCTTTACTCTATAGTTCCCAAAAACGGTACACAGATGCTGAGTCCATTTTTCTAAAAGCTTTAAAAATGAGACAACGCCTTCAGGGTCAGAAACATCCTGACGTTGCTACTATCTTAAATAATTTAGCTATAGTTTATCAATCACAAAACTGTTATCTAAAAGCAGAGGCTTGTCATTTAGAAGCTTTGAACATAAGGCAAAACCTGCTCCCACACAAACATCCAGATTTGGCCAGTAGCTTCAACAATTTAGCGGATCTCTATCTCTCTCAACACAGATACAAGGAGGTGGAACCCCTATTTCAAAAGGCTTTAGAGATTTGTGAATTAAGGTTTGGAGTTCATCATCACCGTACTATTATGGTACGTAACCATTTAGTATATGTACGTGATCGCCTCAACTCACAATAGTAAAATTCAAGTTCCCAACCTCATCAATCAAGCTTTCATCTCCAAGTTTCATGTTCCAAACCAAAATGTTTCTGTTTGTCATGAGACTTTTTTAGTTCTAAACGACAACGTTTTTGTTTGAAGTGAGAACGTTTTTGTTCTAAACGACAACGTTTCCGTTTGAAGTGAGAACGTTTCTGTTCTAAACGACAACGTTTTCGTTTTAAGTGAGAATGTTTCTGTTCTAAACGACAACGTTTCCGTTTGAAGTTAGACTGTTCTTGTTTTGATGTAGAACCATTGTGTTCTGAAGCAGATGCCTCGTGTTCAAAAAGAAATATTTACTTGACTATAACTAATAGCTTACTGCCAAAGCGAAGCCACAGGTAAACTAAGCATGAATCTTGAGCCACTGATTACACTCATCCAAGCACAAGGTTTGTCAGCTTATCAAAGCGAACTTTTAGAGAACGTTTGTCCTGCGATCGCGCTACACTTAGAGCCAGGATAAGCAGAAAAAATTAGTCAAAGTCGCATTGGTGGTGTACCTGACTTGCCTGCATCGATTCAATTTATCTTCTTTAACTATTGTTCACTTAATGTTGAGTTAGCTTGAGTAAAAAAAATGTCAATTAATTTATATAATAAATCTAAAAAAATGATTATATTTAAAGACTAAAATTTTTACTAATTATTTTAATAGTCATAGATTAATAATATTTTTTACCTAATTGGGAATAGAACAATCTACGTATATATTTATATATAACTTTTTTTGCCAATTCTCAAATGAATAGAAAATTAAGAAACTATTAATTTAATCTATCTGTCTTAAGAAGATGTCGATAAAATAGGTAATTATGAAATATAAAGATAGGAAACTAAATTACACAAGGAGATAACAAGGTGAATAATATCCGTCTTTATTCCAAAGTTGCACCATCACAATTACCCGAAATTTCTCAACAAAAACTTTCGGCTCTACTGGAATGGAACAAAATTGTCTATGGTTGTTTGCAAAGTGGTCAGGTTGAAGATGCAAAGATTTTTTTAGAGCAGGCAATTACCGAGGCTGAAAAACCAGTCAAGTAAGAATCTGAGGCTATGGCAAATGGTTATATATCCATAGCTAGAACTTGTTTGAGTGTCTCACCTCAGCTATATTTCCCAAGATAGTTGAGTGAAATTATAAATCACATTTTAATAATACATAGATAAAAACGTTGATCAAAACAGCTAGCTAGCATATACTTAAACCTCGGTTGTTCACAAACCGAGGTTTTTAATTTATTATATTTGGCAAATACTGGACTAAACAGAACTTATCTGTTCACTAAGTCGCTGCTCTAGTAGTTGCAATAAACTATCAACATCCTTCCCAGTTTGTTCAAAACAAATCTGTGGTGCTGGTTCTGGTGCAAACTGAATTAGCTTAATTTCACCTTTACCAATACCAATCATCAAAACTTCTACTTCTGGTTGATTATGTTCAATAATTCCCAAAAGTTCCTGGAGTCTATTTTCCACATTCTCGTTTAATTTTTCTACAGCTTCTTGAGGGCAATAAACAAAATGTGGTGTTGGCTGTAAATCAATGCCAATAGTACCTTGACTATTACCATTTTCTAACCACAAAGCCCAAAAAAGCGCCGCTAGTTCTGACTGATTTTCTTTAACAAATCTGTCCAACTCACTCCGCCACTTACTATTCCCTGTTTCCGACTTAGTATTACCAAACATAATTAGTCATTAGTCCATAGTCAACAGTCAATAGTCATTTTCGCCTTAGTCACAACTCAGCACGCCGCCTACCGCTAACATCACTTCACCTCAACCCACTCTGTACTCGCCACAGACTAGCGTAAACTCCATTCTTCTCTAACAACTCTTCATGGTTTCCTGACTCGATTAATTGTCCGTATTCCATGACATAGATACAATTGGCATTACGAATTGTGGAAAGACGATGAGCGATCGCAATTGTCGTCCTATTTACTGTAATCCGTTCTAGCGATCGCTGTATAGCTGCTTCTGTTTCATTATCTACCGCCGAGGTCGCTTCATCTAAAATCAAAATTGGTGGATTTTTCAAAACCGCGCGTGCAATAGCAATTCTTTGTCTCTGTCCTCCCGATAACTTTTGTCCCCTTTCCCCGACAATTGTTTCATAACCTTGGGGTAGGCGGGTAATAAATTCGTGCGCCTCAGCTATCTTCGCGGCGGTGACAATTTCCTCTTGCGTTGCATCGAATGTACCATAAGCTACATTCTCAGCCACCGTGCCGTGAAATAAGAAGACATCCTGACTCACCAAACCAATACTACGACGTAAGTCACGTAATCTTAAATCTTCTATATTGATCCCATCTAAAGTAATTTTCCCTGCCTGCACGTCATACAATCGCAGCAATAGCTTAACTAAAGTGCTTTTACCCGAACCAGTCGAACCCACGATCGCAATTGTATTGCCTGCGGGTATCGTCAAAGATAGATGTTTCAGCACAGGTAATCTATCTTTATAAGCAAAAGTCACATTTTTAAACTCAACCTCACCGCGTACCTCTTCCACAGGTAAAGCAATATTTCCCGTGTGCGCTGTGATAGGTGTATCCAACAACTCCATTACACGGTTAATAGAAGCCATCGCCCGTTGATAAAGGTCAAAGGTATCACCTAACCTAGTTAAAGGCCACAGTAGCAACTGCACTAAAAATACCAACGAACTATAAGCACCTACCGACATTTTCCCCGCGACGGTTTGCAAACCCCCAAATACGAGTAGGGAAGTAAAGCCGACTAAAATCAGCATCCGAATGAGAGGAATAAAAGCCGCCGAGAGTGCGATCGCTTTTGTGTTACTTTGACGATAAGCGGAACTATCAATTTCTAAACGTCCTACCTCATACTCCTCCGCCGTAAAGCTTTTAATTGTGGTGATACCACTCAGGTTATTAGATAAACGTCCATTCAATAACCCCACCTTTTCCCGCACATCGGCGTAACGCGGTGCTAGAGATTTCTGAAAAGCCACCGAACCCCAGAGAATAAAAGGCATGGGTAAAATCGCCATCCAAGCTATGCCAGGAGCCAGAACAAAGAATGCGCCACCAACGACTACAATAGTCGTGATGACCTGAATAATATCATTGGCTCCCACGTCCAAAAAACGTTCTAGTTGGTTAACATCATCACTAAGGATGGACATTAAACCACCTGTGCTGCGTTCCTCAAAATAAGCTAACTCCAACTCCTGAAGGTGTTTATATGCGTCCAAACGTAGGTTATGCTGGATATTCTGCGCCAAGTTGCGCCAGAACAGTTTATAGCGATACTCAAAAAATGACTCTAGTATCCAAGTGATGACTGTGAGCAGTGACACAATTAAAAATTGCCCAAGGATATCTTTTACTCCCAACTGAGCAATGATAGAATCCTGCTGCTTAACCACCACATCCACCGCAATACCAATTAAAGCAGGTGGAGCCAAATCAAAAATTTTGTTTAAAATCGAGCAACCAGTCGCCAACCACATCTGTTGACGATACTGGTGTCCGTAGTCAAATAGGCGCTGGAGGGGATGAACCGAATGTCTACGCCTTTTTAATACCCGTTCAGGTGGAGATGCTATAGCCACAGCCGTTGAAAGTTGTGTGCATCTGATATTACCACAGAGTGGGGAGTAGGGAGTAGGGAGTGGGGAGTGGGGGGAGATGAGGAGAAAACTATGGACTGTGGACTGTTGACTAATGACTATGGACTAATGACTAATGACTATGGACTAATGACTAATGACTAAAGATAATTGGCGAACTACTGCGTTAGGAATTTTAGTGGCAATTTTAGTGATTGTTGGGTTAAATTCCTTTATTATTATCAACCCAGGACAAGCGGGGGTGCTGAGTATCTTAGGTAAGGCTAGGGATGGTGCTTTAATGGAGGGTATTCACTTGAAACCGCCTTTCATCTCGGTGATTGATGTGTATGATCTAACTGTACAGAAATTTGAAGTGCCAGCAGAAAGTTCTACTAAAGACTTGCAAAATTTGTCTGCTAGATTTGCCATTAACTTTCGTCTTGATCCCATTCAGGTAGTTGATGTGAGAAGAAAGCAAGGAACCTTAGAGAATATTGTCTCAAAAATTATTGCCCCCCAAACGCAAGAAGCATTTAAAATTGCTGCTGCGAGAAGAACAGTAGAAGAAGCAATTACTAAACGTAGTGAATTAAAGGAAGACTTTGATAATGCGTTAGGCGATCGCTTAGATAAATATGGAATAATAGTATTAGATACTAGCGTGGTTGACTTAACTTTCTCGCCTGAATTTGCCAGAGCCGTAGAAGAAAAACAAATCGCTGAACAACGCGCTCAAAGAGCCGTTTATGTAGCGCGAGAAGCTGAACAAGAAGCGCAAGCAGAAATTAATCGAGCCAAAGGAAAAGCAGAAGCCCAAAGACTTTTAGCAGAAACGCTCAAAGCTCAAGGTGGGCAATTAGTGCTGCAAAAAGAAGCCATAGAAGCTTGGAAAACTGGCGGCGCTCAAATGCCAAGAGTGCTAGTTATGGGTGGAGAATCTCCAAATAATGTTCCTTTCATTTTCAATCTGGGGGGAAACACCCAAAATTAAGTTGTAATTTGCCTACTCGCACACAAACACAACCACAGTTCATAATTAAGTAATCTATGACAATTCCTAACCATCCCAATCTTACCATTGCCGACGCAAAAAAAGTTCTTAACAAATTTAACTGCTTAGATATCGCCCCGATTCTTAAGCCCTCAGAAAAAGAATCAGTGCGTCGCGCCTTAATTTTCATCACCAAACTTTCCGACTATCAAATATTAGGAATTTGCGCCGACACAGCCGAAGAAGGACTACTAGCCATGCGAACCTATTCTCATGCTTTAGGCTATGAAGTTCCCATCGATTTACCTGTGGTTGAAGGGCCAGTTTACATCAAATTAAACGGCAAAAATGGCTTGTGTTACCTCGATTCCTACGCCGGACATCACCGTGGTGTTCTAGTATCATGCCAATCATATTACGAAGGAGGAATCAACGAAATGTATGGACACCTACCCCTCGACCTTTTCGTTTAAAACCCAGCCATAATCAGAGGTACGCTAAACTAATAAACGTACCTCTTATTCCCCAAATATTCCTCACAACACTTAGAACCCTTCTTCAACCTTCCTTTGCGCCTTCGCGTCTTTGCGTGAGCTAAAAAGTATCTTTTAAAATCATGAGCATCATCACCCTACAATCAGTTAAAAAAGACTTTGGAATTAAAGAAATTTTAAAAGATGCTAGCTTTAGTTTAGATGCTACCGATAAAGTTGGCTTAATAGGTACAAATGGCTCTGGTAAATCAACCTTATTAAAAATGATTGCCGGACTAGAACCTGTTGATAGTGGACAAATTATCACTAACTCCGGTTCCAAAATAATTTACCTTCCCCAACAACCAGACTTAGATGAAAACCACACAGTTTTAGAACAGATTTTCGCAGACAGTGGCGAACAAATGTCCCTAGTACGTGAGTATGAAGAACTATCAGATAAACTCGCTCACTACCCAGAAGATAGCCAATTAATGTCTCGCCTTTCTGTTGTCATGCAACGCATGGACGCTACAGGCGCTTGGGAGTTAGAAACCAACGCTAAAATTATCCTCAGCAAATTAGGAATTACCGACTTTGATGCCCTCATTGGGAGTTTATCTGGTGGCTATCGTAAACGCATCGCCTTAGCAACAGCTTTGCTTTCTGATCCAGATGTTTTACTCATGGATGAGCCAACAAACCATCTTGATGCTTTATCTGTAGAGTGGTTACAAAGCTATCTTAACCGCTTTCGTGGTGCATTATTCCTCATCACCCACGATCGCTACTTCCTAGATAAAGTCACCAACCGTATCATCGAAATCGATAGAGGCGATATTTACAGCTACGCAGGTAATTACTCATACTACCTGGAAAAGAAAGCCTTAGCCGAAGAATCAGCCGTGAGTACGCAACGCAAACATCAGGGAGTATTGCGGCGAGAATTAGAATGGCTTAAGCGCGGCCCCAAAGCCAGAAGTACCAAACAAAAAGCCCGTATTCAGCGCGTCCACGCCATGCGCGAAACCCAGTTTAAACAAGCTCAAGGTAAAGTAGATATTTCCACAGTCGGCCGTCGCATTGGCAAGAAAGTTATCGACATCAGTAACATTTCCAAAGCCTACAATGAACGCACCTTAATTAAAGATTTTACCTACGAATTTAGCCCAGAAGACCGCATCGGCATCATTGGCGGTAACGGCGCAGGTAAGTCCACCTTAATGAACATTATTACTGGGCGTGTAGAACCAGATTCCGGTAATGTAGACATTGGTTCAACCATTCATATCGGTTATTTCGACCAACATTCAGAGGAATTACTCTCAGCTTTAGATGAAAATCAGCGCGTGATTGACTACATTAAAGAGGAAGGGGAATTTGTCCAAATAGCTGATGGTACAAAAATTACTGCGTCCCAAATGTTAGAAAGATTCCTATTCCCAGGAAATCAGCAGTACGCGCCAATTCATAAATTATCAGGTGGTGAAAAACGTCGCTTATTCCTCCTGCGTATTCTCATTAGCGCACCCAACGTCTTAATTTTAGACGAACCAACCAACGATTTAGATGTGCAAACACTAGCGGTATTGGAAGATTACTTAGAAGACTTTAATGGTTGTGTTATTGTAGTATCTCACGATCGCTACTTTTTAGACCGCACAGTTGATACAATATTTGCCTTGGAAGAGGGTGGCAACCTGCGACAATATCCGGGTAATTACTCAGTCTACCTAGATTACAAAAAAGCCGAAGAAGCTCAACAAACAACAGCCAACACTAAAGAAAAGACAAAAAATTCTCCAGAAACAAAAGTTACATCGCAAACTAAAGATATAGAAACCAAAAAGCAGCGTAGACTTTCCAATTGGGAAAAGCGGGAATTTGACCAGCTAGAGGGCAAAATTGCCGCCTTAGAGGACGAAAAAGCCCAAGCCGAGCAAGCACTAGCTAAAGTCTCTCCCGGTAATTATACTCAAGTACAAAAACTCTACGACCAAATTGAAGCGCTCAAAGGGGCAATTGATGCAGCCACAGAACGCTGGTTGGAATTAGCTGAGATAGAGTCTTCCGAGAATGGGTGAGAGCAAAATGATAGCTCAAAAGCAGAATCTACTACCACACACGGCGTTAAAAAATGCTCTACTTGTCAAAGCAAGCCAATTCTTTAAAAACTCTGCTACTGAGTTTACCAAAAGTTTGCCTTACTATTTACAATCAGATGTTACTCTTTGTCTGAGTGGAAGTTGGACTAGGTTTTCAGGTTACTGCTGTTCATCGGGCTATTGATAACTTTAGCCGTGCATCCAAATAGTTAGATATAGTGCCAAAAACAATGATCATGATCAATCCTCATACTCAAGACCAAGAACTCCGCTCTCAGTCCATTCATTTTTTAGAACAGAGTCCAGCGCAACGCCTGCAAATTCTCCAAGAATTAGGTCTAGGTCGTTTCAAATTCTTGTCTAAAATTCGATTGAATGATGAGAACATTGATTGTGTAATCCGCTTTCTGCAAAATCCCAAAGAGATGAAATTTCCGAATCTGTCTGGGGCTGATTTGTCTAATTTAAACTTAGATGATGTCAGTTTAATTCGCGGTAACTTAACAGAAGCAAACATACAAGGAAGCAGCCTATTAAACGCCGACCTAATTTTTGTTAATTTCACCAAAGCTGACCTAAGAAAAGCAGATTTAAGAGGCGCAACCCTCAACGGAACTGTTTGGTTAGAAGCCCTTGTGGAAGAATGTCAGCTAGGTATTGGTAATGGTTTAACCAAGCAGCAACGTAAAGAATTACAACTACGTGGAGCTAAATTCAACCATTTGGTTGAAGATGATTAGAATCTAGAATTTAGCTGAGATAGGTGCATGATTAAGGCGACTAAGCTACCCCAGAAACTAATGTTATTGGGGTCAGGGGAATTGGGCAAGGAATTTGTCATTGCGGCTCAACGTTTGGGAAATTATGTCATAGCCGTTGACCGCTACGCCAACGCCCCAGCTATGCAGGTCGCTGACTGTTGTGAAGTCATATCGATGCTTAGTGCTGATGATCTAGAGGAGGTAGTAACTAAGCATCAGCCCAATTTTATTATACCAGAGATTGAAGCTATAAGAACCGAGAAATTACAGGAGTTTGAAGCACGAGGCATCACTGTAATTCCCACGGCTGCCGCTACAAACTATACAATGAACCGTGATCGCATCAGGGAATTAGCTCATGCGGAATTAGGTATTAGAACGGCGAAATATGGCTACGCCGTCACCTTAGAAGAATTGATTGCAGTTTCTGATAAAATAGGCTTTCCTAACGTAGTTAAACCTGTAATGTCCTCCTCTGGTAAAGGACAATCGGTAGTAGGGACAAAAGACGAAGTAGAGAAAGCTTGGAATTATGCGATCGCTAATTCTCGTGGTGACAGTCAAAAGGTCATCGTTGAAGAATTTATCAACTTTGAAATCGAAATCACCCTCCTGACTATTAAACAATGGGATAATCCCACAATTTTCTGTTCACCCATCGGACACCGCCAAGAAAGAGGCGATTATCAAGAATCTTGGCAACCAGCCGCCATCAGTGAAGATAAAATCATAGAAGCCCAAGACATAGCCAAAAAAGTCACCGATGCTTTAGGTGGTGCTGGTATATTTGGCGTAGAATTTTTCATTACCAAAGACGAAGTAATCTTTTCCGAACTATCACCCCGTCCCCACGATACGGGAATGGTGACATTAATCTCGCAAAACTTGAACGAATTTGAATTACATTTACGAGCAATTTTAGGCTTACCCATTCCCAAAATAGAACAGTTGGGCGCTTCAGCCAGTGCCGTAATTTTAGCATCAGAAAAATTAGCTGCAGTAGCCTTTACAGGAGTAGCCGAAGCCTTAGCCGAACCAGATGTAGACATCAGACTATTTGGTAAACCCACAGCACACCCTTACCGCCGCATGGGTGTAGCCTTAGCCAAAGCCGAGAACGTGGAAGCAGCCAGGGAGAAAGCCACAGTCGCCGCGAGTAAGGTTCATATTATTAGTTCGTAGTTTCTGATAAATAGAAGCTGGTTGTTTATATTATAATCTTCTATTTAGGCGTTTATAGCAATGGCTGAACGTAACCAAACATGGTCGATTCTAATAAAAGTTTAAATTTTGCACAATTACCTGTTGAGGTGGTGGCTAACAAACAACGAATTAGCAAGCAGGTATTACAACCTTTAACCCAAGGGTTCCAGCTTCAATATTCGCATATTAATGGAAAACTATATCAAGGTAATTCAATTGATTGGCTGAAATCTCTTGAGTCTGAAAGCATCGATTTAATTTTTGCTGATCCACCTTACAACATCAAGAAAGCCGATTGGGATAACTTTGAAAATCAAGAGCAGTACATTGAGTGGTCACTTCAATGGATTAAAGAGGCTTCGCGTGTTCTAAAATCTACAGGTTCTCTTTATATTTGTGGATTTTCGGAAATTTTAGCCGACCTGAAACATCCAGCATCAAAGTATTTTAAAGGTTGTCGTTGGCTCATCTGGCACTATAGAAATAAAGCCAATTTAGGTAGTGATTGGGGTCGTTCACACGAAAGCTTGATACATTTTCGTAAATCTAATACTGTGAAAATAAACATTGATGATGTCAGAATCCCTTATGGAGCGCATACGTTAAAATATCCTTCACATCCACAGGCAAAAACAAGTGCTTACGGAAAAGGCGCAACAAAAAAGCGTGACAATTGGCTACCTAATCCAAAAGGTGCAAAACCTAAAGATGTGATAGAGATTCCTACAACTTGTAATGGTATGGGTGAGACAACACCTCACCCTACTCAGAAGCCTGAAGAGCTATTAAGAAAATTGGTTCTTGCCTCTTCTAATGAAGGCGATTTAGTTATTGATCCATTTTCAGGCTCAGGAACTACTCTTGTGGTCGCCGAACAATTAAATCGACGTTGGATGGGCTGTGATCTGAATATGGAATACAATGATTGGGCGTTTCAACGCATAGAAAATGTTCGGCGCATGACAAAAGAAGAATGGATTGCTTTTGATCGCAAAAATGCGGAAAGAAGAGAGTCTATACGATGAACTTAAAGAATTTAGTTAATTATGCAATCGATAAAGAACGTTTTCAAACCATTAAAGATTATATAAACTTTTGCATAGAATATTTACAGTTTATTGAGACAGGTTTACAAGCTAAAATAGTCTCTCAAAACGAGACTTATTACCAGTTTTATCAGTACAAAGAAGATGGCTACTACAATATTACACGCCCAATTAATACCTTATTGATGTCTGAAGCAGATGTCTTTGAAAATATTTCTGTTCAGTTTTTAGAAACTCTGGAACAGTTAAAAGATAGAAAATTACCTAATAATCAATTAAGACAGGTTTTAGTTTCTACCATTTATACTATTCAGCAATCTATTGGTGCTGTTCTTGATGCTTTACCTTCGGGAAAATCTAATCAAGCTCGCAAGATAAATGGTGATCTTTTTGAGCGTTTAATTCGCCTCATAATTTCTGCACTAAATATAGATTGCGTGGCAGGGACAGTTCAAGTTCCAATTAAAGATGATAGTGGTGACATCCTATTTCACACCAGTTATCAACACGATTTATTGATAAGTAAAGAAGATGAACTCAAAATTATTGGTTCAGTGAAAACCTCAAGCAAGGATCGTATTGACAAGATTTTTGTCGATAAGTTTTTATACAACAAATTAACTAGTACAGAAATACCTCACATTGCCATTTTTCTCAATGATGTGCAAAGAAAGAAAACGAGACAAGAGAATCGATATGGTATTAATACAACCTTTTTGTCAGGGCATTTTAAAGCTTATACTATTAGGTTAAATCCATTGGACGGTGTGTATTACTGTGATATTCGACCAAATATGCTTACGGACTCTTTACTCTCACAACATATTCAAACTATTGATCATTTCTTTTACAACGATATTTGGCGTTTACTCAGTAAACATGGGCAGTCTCTAGAAGAAGTAGAAATAGAAGAAGGAGAGGGAGAAGATGAGTAATAGAAAGCGAGTATGTGAAATTGATGAATATATGGAATGAGTAAAATGAACATTTCCATTATTGATGAAGTCATCAAGCATTTAAAAACGATGCCACAACATCAGCAATGGCAGGTGCTTGAATTTGCCAGGACTTTGAGAAAAGAAGCAGTCCAGGGTACTCCTGGGCAGGAATTGTTGCGTTTTGCTGGTTCTATTCCTGCTGATGACTTACAGTTGATGCGCGAAGCAATTGAGCAAGGCTGTGAACAGGTCAATGTCAATGAATCGTAGGTAAGTAGAACAAGGTGAAAAAACCAAAGTGTGTAAAGATAAGTAAATACATAAATGTGTCTACCAAGGTAACAGGGATATGGGCAGCCGTTTAAGGGTATTTCTGACTCCTAAGCAAGATAAAATTTTGTTCAACCTGAGAACGGCAGATGTACCCCAGAAAGTGAAAGACCGAGCCGAAGTGATCAGATTAAGCGCACATGGTTGGTACGTAGAGAAGATAGCAGATCACTTTGACTGGACTGCCCAAACAGTAAGAGAAGTTTTGCATAGATGGGAAAAACAAGGTCTAGAAGGACTGTGGGAGAAAGCAGGGCGGGGAGGAAAATCAAGGTGGGCAGAAGCTGACATGGCGTTCTTAGAAAAATGCTTGGAGCAAGAACCACGTACATATAATAGTGTTCAATTAGCCCAAAAATTAGAGCAAGAACGCTCCGTGAAATTGAGTCCTGACTGGTTAAGGCAGGTACTCAAAAAAAGGGGGTCATTTGGAAGCGAACTAGAAAAAGCCACAAAGGAAAGCAAGACAAAGTATTGCAGCAAATCAAACAGGCAGACTTAGAGATGTTGGAATTATCTGCTGCTGCTGGAGAAATCGATTTAAAGTATATGGATGAATCAGGGTTTTGTGCCTGGAGTGAACCCAGTTACAGTTACTACTTCCGAGGTCAGCAAAAACGCCTGGAGCAGAGTAAGCGTCGGGGTCGAAGGTTAAGTATTATTGGGTTTCTTCAACCCCTAATTAGTTTTGTGTACGGTCTAGTGATTGGTGGCGTTTCACGCAAATCCTATATTCAAATGATGGAGCTTGAAGCACTTGAAGCCCAAAAAGCAGGTCGTATCAGAGTCATCGTTCAGGACAACGGCCCGATACATCGGTGCAAAGAAGTTCAGCAATTATGGACAAAGTGGGAAGAGATGGGTTTGTACATCTTCTTTTTACCTAAATATTGCTCAGAGATGAATCCAATTGAATTGGAGTGGCAACACCTGAAAAAAAATGAACTAGCTTCTCAAAGTTTTGAGGATGAATTAGACCTTGCCTATGCTGTCATTGATGGAGTTCAAAATAGAGGAGAAAAGGGAAACTACAGTACGCAACGTGTAAAATTTAACTCTTATTCTTCTGCTTAATTCTTTGTTACATACTTATAAATTTTCTCCACGACTTACTTATTTGCTATTCTAATATTTACCAGAAAGCGATCGCAACTCTTAACATAGATGAAGGTATAGCATTTGCCCATCTAGGTTATGAAGTCAGAACTACCGATAATTACAAGCGATCGCCTACTATTACGTATAGGTATACAAGAAGATATCCCCAGCATCCTTAAATACTTTATTGATAATAAAGCTTATTTAACCCCATATTACCCTACTTGGGCTGAACATTTTTTCACAGTAGAATATTGGAATTATCAAGTTGAAAATAATTTTTTAGAGTTTATTCACGACCAATCTTTAAAGTTATTCATATTTCCCAAAAAGCAACCAACTGAAATTATTGGCACTATAAATTTTAGTAACTTTGTTAAAGGTGCTGCCCATTTTTGCTATGTAGGCTACAGCCTGGCAGAGGCTAAACAAGGTAAAGGGTATATGACAGAAGCTTTAAAAGGCGCTACTGATTATGTATTCCAAGAGTTAAATCTGCATCGAGTTATGGCCAATTATATGCCCCACAATCAGCGCAGTGGTAATGTACTTAAAAGATTGGGTTTTGTTGTAGAAGGTTACGCTAGAGATTATTTATTAATTAATGGCAAATGGCAAGACCACATTTTAACTAGCCTTACTAACCCCAACTGGAAACCATATGAAAATAGGTAATGAGTAATTGCCATCTAATAATTACCTAAGTAAATCAGCTTGTTCCAATTCTTTTGGCTCTCCAGGTTGTTTAAAGGCAAAACGTAATAAAGGCGCAGCTAAGAAGGTTTTCAAAATCACCATAATAATGGTTGCAGCTTGCAAAGGCTTATCTAAAACCCCACTAGTTGAACTAATACCAGCAAATACTAACCCAACTTCACCTCTAGGGATCATCCCCACACCAACAGTCAAGCAAACACAGCCCAACCTGTCACAACCTTACCAATAATCGCCACTACAATTAAAAAGGTAACGATTATTAAACATTTAACTACACCTAAATTAACTTTAGCTCCAACGAGAAAAAGAAAGTAAATACGTTTATATATAAATTTGTCTTGGGTTTCCTTGAAAATTGTAATTTTATTAACCTATCAGAACAACAAATCCTGTCAATAAAAATACACTTAAAATGCTAATAATAACCCCTGCAATAAAAGCAGGAGTCCATTGATAACGTAACACCACTTCATACAACCCTGGCTCTAGTGTAAATTTTATAGTTCCATCATCAGACATAACAATTGGATGAGGCTTTTGATTGAGATACAGATGCCAAGCTGGGTAGTAGAATGTTCGTACTCTAATAGTTGAAGGTGTTGCTGCTGTTATTTTGAATAATCGCTCATAGCTATTCCACTGTTCGATTTGAGTTTGGGCTTGACCGTTAACAATAGAAATTTGTGGTTCGCCAATGACTGGGCTAGGAGATGGGGAACCATTTTTGAGTAAAGGAATGTAGCCTTTGTAATCTCTGAGTTTATCTGTATAGGGATCGTTGATAATTGTTTGAATATGTTTGAGATGCTCAATATTGGCTCTACCTGGGTTACGCAGGGTAGGAAATTGGCGTGATAGTTGATATGTATATCTAAAGTTCATTAAAAGAACGCCAACTATTCCCAAAGATAGTACAAGCTTGCGGCTGGGACGGAGCTTAATAATTTCTCTAACTGTTACAGCACACAAAACTGCTCCAACAAAGGAAAAAATTGCTAACAATCTCCAGGCAAAAATAATATTTTGTAAGGTTGGGCTAGATTGCCAAATAGGTTCGGATAAGGAACTTGTGAGAAATGCTAGACTTATTGCAAAAATTAGCCAATGCCAAATTTCCCGGCCATTTCCTCCACCAATACGGCAGCCAATAAAAGCAATGATAGTGAAGATTGCGATCGCCAATGATTGATGAACAAAAATATAGGCGATTAAGTTAGAAGAAAAAAGCTTGATTCCTCCGCCAATTAGAGTTTCGGCAATTCCTCCATGTTCTCCTTTCATGAACTCAGTATTAATCAAGGACTTTTCTACAACGGCCGGCAATAAGAATATAGATGCCATCCCTAAACCAATACCAGCAGTTATCAGAGTGGAAACTACAGATTTCCAGGGTTTCTTTAACAGAGCTAATAAAGTATAGGGTAGCCAAACAACTGCACAGAGCAATAGGCTAGGTACATGGGTTAGAGCTGTCGCTGTCCAAGCGATCGCCAAAGTTAATCTCGATTTTGAATAGGACAAAGATTGTTCTGTTGAGTGCCAAATTAATGGAATCAACGCCTGTACAAATATGGATGCAAGTCCCCCTCTCCAGTTGATATCAAAAGCTAGATAAGGAGCAGTCATATAAGCTAAAGCTCCGACGAGAGACGCAAAGATCCCCCATTTCTTACGACCATAAATATAAAAAGTTAAACCCGAAAGAAAAAGCGCTAGAGAAAACAGAAAAATAATAGTATTTTGAGCATCCAACCCACTGAATTTGAGCAACGAACCAAGGTAAAAAACCAAAGGCGGCTGAAAGACAAAAGTGGGGCTACCATAACCGTAATTGGTTCCGGCTAGCCATCGAGGATACCAAATCCCTTCAGCCAATTGTCGAGAAAAATGCTGAATCCAAGTCAGATGCCATTTGATATCTGCATGACCATTGAGTCCGTCCTTAATCATTCGGAAATTGAGGATGACAGTTGCTAAAACCAACAGAAGAACTATTCCACCTTCAACAAAATAAGACGATTTGTGAAGCTGAAAGAAAATGTCCGTAGTTTTAGTCGATAATCTCTGCCATCTCGTTTTTTCTTTCATCAAGGTTTAAAAAATACTAATTATTAACGATATTTACCTGATTTTAATTGAACCGATAAATATCAAATAATTAGTTTATGTAAACAATCTCTTGAGAACTTTACAATACTTTGTCTATCAAGTTTGTTTTTCCCTCAAACTCTCCATGTCAAAAAAGTAAAGCTTTCACGCTGCTAAAAATAACCATATAAACTCAGGTTACATTAAATAAAATTTAATATATAGTTCATTTGTATTAACGAATAAGCTTAATAATTTACCACTTCCACAGCCAATACAAAACTCCCCTTTTTAAAATCAGGGAGTTTTCTACAATTATTCTCAGTTCCAAGGTGAAGGGATAGCAGTTGTTGAAATTACCTTGTTAGCCATTAATCGAATTGCTGTTCTACCACAAGTAGGACAAGCTACTTCTAGAACTTGAGGAGATACCCCTTCAACCTCACTTAATAAACCTTGCTTACAGTGCCAACATTCAAAAATTACTCTGCTGACTGGTTGGTTGCAGTCTAGTATTTTTACGTGTTGAAAGTTCTTAGTTTCGTAGTCTTGAGTTTTTGGCTTGAAGGGTTTTTTGATTTCTTTAATTTCCATAGTGTCTGTGAGTGCTTGGAATTATTCACTTCTAGGATGACAATCAGAGCATTATAAGAGAAGCCAAAGGAGAAGGGAAAGCCTTCAAAACTTTGCCTTATTCTCTTTTCATCAGTTTTTATATGAAACTGGGTATACTTTGATTTTATTCTAGAGATTTAAGTATTTAGCTCTGGCGTTATCTATACAGTGGCTCCCACTCTATACCAAAAAGTCGCAAGGATGCTTATTGCATTTGCGATCGCAGTTTCTCTTATGCTACCAATATCACCTTAACACAAGCATCATAGTACACCTGATTGCACAAAAGAAATCCTTAATCAAGCGACTAAGATTTTTAACAATCAATACTTTTATTTTTAAAACTCCCCAGACTGGATTCGAACCAGTGACCAATCGATTAACAGTCGATCGCTCTACCACTGAGCTACTGAGGAACGTTGCTCTCACGATTAATAATCTTAGCGCAGCAAATAGGAAATGGCAAGTACTTTTGCAAAATTTTTTCTGATGCCTTAATTGTCTAGATAATTTCAGCCAAAACCCTCTCTAGCCAGACACTAGAGGTTTATAAGTGATAGCATTTATTCAAATGCCCATACGTAACTCGGCTAGTTTCTGTCGTGCTTTTGGATCAATGGCACTAGCCAAAAATCTACTTTTAGATTGTTTACGGGATTGATACTTATGTCGCATCCGACAAACTGTAGCTTCCACTTCCCCACACAGTTGATTTGCTGACAACCATTCAGCCCCGTACCCCTGTACCGTTAATTGCTGTGCGCGGTCTGATGTGGCAACAATTACGCGAGAAATGCGGGCTTGTGCAATTTCGGCACGTAAAGACGCACAAATCTTTTCGATGTATGTGTCTGCCGTTTGTCCAAAATCTGTGTAATAAACTGAAACTAGCTCTGTAATGATTTCCTTATTACTAGAAGTATTTTGATAGTGGGCATCAAAAACTACCTGAGTATCGTAGCCCACAAACGAGCTGTAACTTGTCATTGCTTCTACAAGTTGCCAGCGAGCCGCTTCTAGTCCATCTTTATCACGGGTTTTTTTCAGGCAAGGCCAAGCGCCAATTATATTGTAGCCGTCTACTAATAAAACGGCTGGGATTAGGGAACGGGGCATGGTTTTCAATCACAATTTTCTAGAGTTAACAAGATCCATTCATAACTTTTATAGTAATTGAAGCACCGCTTGTAACACTATGTTACAGATGATCTAAAAATATGATTTGTTTGCAAAGTTTTTTTGAAAAAAGCTCTAATAACAACAAACGCGCCACTAATGGCGCGTTGCAGTTGTCAGAAATTATTGATTAATTAGTCATTAGTCAACAGTCCATAGTCATTAGGCAGGAGTTAATAATTTCTCCCTCATCTCCCTCATCTTCCTCTGCTCCCCAATTCAAGAAGCCTCTTGATGGGCTTCCATGAGACGCTGCTTAAGGCGTTCGGGTTCACCTTGGTCTACTAAACGGCCTTTTTCTAATAGAAAAGCGCCATCACAGTAGTTCAACTCATCCAAGCGGTGTGTTACCCACAAAGCAGTGAGTCCCCTGCTTTTGACTAAGCGGCGGACACTGGCCACCAAGTCCAGTTGGCTATCTGGATCGAGTAGGGCTGTAGGTTCATCTAATAATAAGACTTCACAGCGTCGAGCGATCGCTCCGGCAATAGCTACACGCTGTTTTTGTCCTCCACTGAGGGCATAAATTGGGCGTAGTTGCAGGGCGCTCAAATTCACAGCCCCCAACGCCTCCTCTACTCTGGCTCTAACAGCAGCCGTTGGCAGTTTTTCCTCTACCAAACCAAAAGCCACATCCGCCCCAACAGTTGGCATCACCAATTGATGATCTGGGTTTTGGAAGACAAAACCCACGGGTTGTAAAATGCCGATTTCACCAGCTTGAGGAGCCAAAAGCCCTGCTAAGAGACGGAGTAAAGTGGATTTGCCACTGCCATTAGTACCGAGAAGCATCCAAAATTCACCTTGAGGAACTTCCAAAGAGCAAGATTGAATTGCTGTCTCACCACTCGGCCAACTAAAACTTAAATCTTTAACGATAATGCCCATGTCCGCCATGTTTGCACCTTGGGTTACTCACCAGCTAGGGCAAAAAATCCAGGCGCTCTACCACTGCTTGTAGTAACACCATCTTTCTGAGTAATTTGGACTCCAGAAATTTCACTAGCGCGAACAGCAATTTTCTTTTCTGTCTTGCCTTCACACTTGAGTTCCACAATATCAGGATTACCAGAGCGGATAGCAGCCAAAATCAACTGATAAACTGCCTCAGCGTCCTCTGCTGTCTTACGTTGTACTGTTACAGGGAAGGCGGTATTTTTGATGGTTAAGTCGATGGTAAACATTTAGCAGGAATTACATATAACTGTAGGACTCATTTTAGCGTCATGAGATTGGGGATTGGGGATTGGGGAGTAGGGAGTGGGGGAGATGTAGTTCGGCTACGCTCACCAACCGGGAGATGAGGGAGCAGGGGAGAACAACTGTCAACTGTCTTTCACCCCTTTATGTATCGAAAGATTAAAATTTTTCCAAAATTCACTGGAAAAATTAGTGATTTACGCCTAGAATTATTAGAGTAAGTAAAAAATTGTAAACTAGATTGACAATCTAGTTAATTGTCTGTTTGTAGAAGGCAATACCAAGCCAATCTACAGACAAACCCGAACTTATAATATTTTGGAGATTTTTTGTAATGACCATCGCAGTAGGACGCGCCCCCAGTAGAGGGTGGTTTGACGTACTAGACGACTGGTTAAAGCGCGATCGCTTCGTATTCGTAGGTTGGTCAGGAATATTATTATTCCCCTGCGCCTTCCTCGCACTAGGCGGTTGGCTAACCGGCACAACCTTCGTTACCTCCTGGTACACCCACGGATTAGCATCCTCCTACCTAGAAGGAGCAAACTTCCTAACAGTGGCAGTATCCAGCCCCGCAGACAGCATGGGACATTCCCTATTGTTATTGTGGGGACCTGAAGCCCAAGGCGACTTCACCCGTTGGTGTCAGCTAGGTGGCTTATGGACATTCGTAGCATTACACGGAGCCTTCGGCTTAATTGGCTTCATGCTGCGTCAGTTTGAGATTGCGCGTCTAGTAGGTATCAGACCCTACAACGCACTAGCATTCTCAGCACCCATCGCGGTATTCGTCAGCGTATTTTTGATGTACCCCTTGGGACAATCAAGCTGGTTCTTCGCACCCTCATTTGGTGTTGCTGCCATCTTCCGTTTCTTACTATTCCTCCAAGGCTTCCACAACTGGACACTCAACCCCTTCCACATGATGGGCGTAGCGGGTGTACTCGGTGGAGCGCTACTCTGTGCCATCCACGGTGCAACAGTAGAAAACACCCTATTTGAAGACGGCGAAGGGGCAAACACCTTCCGCGCCTTCAACCCCACCCAATCAGAAGAAACCTACTCAATGGTGACAGCTAACCGATTCTGGTCACAGATTTTCGGGATCGCTTTCTCCAACAAACGTTGGTTACACTTCTTCATGTTGTTCGTACCTGTAACAGGGTTATGGATGAGTGCTGTAGGTATTGTCGGTTTGGCATTGAACCTCCGGGCTTATGACTTCGTATCCCAAGAGTTACGTGCGGCAGAAGACCCAGAATTTGAAACCTTCTATACCAAGAACATTTTGCTGAACGAGGGTATCCGCGCTTGGATGGCTCCTCAAGACCAGCCTCACGAAAAATTTGTATTCCCCGAAGAAGTATTACCTCGCGGTAATGCCCTCTAAGCACGATTTAAGATTCATAGCTTGCCATTGTGTTAAGAGCCTCCGCCGAAAGGTGGGGGTTTTTTGTTGAGAAGTGGGGAGTGGGGAAGATGAGGGAGATGAAAATAAAAACTAATGACCAATGACTATGGACTAATGACTAATAACTATGGACTAATTAATTTTTTATGTTATATTGGTCAAAGGTGAAAACCCAGAGATAAATTCTCTGCCTTTTTGAGACTAAGACCGTTTAGGCAACAAGGAGGTGATGCCCATGATAGAAAGTAGTATAAGCATGGGTCATCAGGTTGCAGTTAGCCGGCTGTGTGCCGGGGCTGTTCTCTAAAAGTTAGCCTTAGTCTTTTTGAGACTAAGTTAGCTCCAAAAGCTAGGCTAAAGCACGGAGTTCCTTCCGGCAGTCTGGTTGCAACCTGAAGACCCGCTAGACCGCTCTGACTTAGATTATCTGATCTAAATCAGAGCGGATAGTTTTATGTAGGGATGATCAGTGGTAGAAAGAGATAAAAACAACTGACACGCTCTGGCGTAATAAATGTAGGAGATTTCGGCAATGGCACAATTATTAGGTGATGCGGAAATTGAAGCACAAGCCAGTAAACTCTCTGGGTGGAGGCGACAGGGTTCCAAGTTGGAGACTACCCGCAAGTTTAAAGATTTTGTCGAAGCGATCGCATTTGTCAATAAGCTAGTAGAACCAGCAGAAAGTGCAGGACATCATCCAGATATAGAGGTGTCTTATAACAAAGTCAAAATTACGCTGACAACCCATGACGCAGGCGGTTTGACACAAAAGGATTTTGATCTGGCAACTGAGATTTCACAAATTAACTAATGCTTTTTAATAAACTGCAAAGTAAATATATAAAAAAGTACATAATTTTTTATACATAGGAAGTCAGGAATTGAATACTCTCTTTTGGTATATATATAGAAATAAGTGTGACAGTTAATAAGGTGATCGCTCCTAACTTGTCATACCGTTGAAATGCTCTATAATAATCAGCTATATGGGTAAGTTTTTGCATAAGTTGATTGCATTAATTTTTAAGATTAAGTTAATTAGTTATTAGCTTGGCAAAAACTAAAATTGTAAAAGTGGCAACTATGCCTCATCAAAAGAGTCAAATAAGATGTCGCACTTTTGAGAGTAGCTGCAACAAGAACAATTATCTATACAAGGTGTGAGGAGAAAAGCAAAATGTCTAATATATTGTGGAAATCCCTGGTGGTTAGCCCAGCTGTTTTAGGCGCAACACTGTTAGTTTCGTCAACAGCGATCGCAGCGACAAACGCAACCACAGAAGTAGCAACAACTGACACAGTAGTACCTACTGAAGTAGCAGTACAACAGCCAGAAATTGTGGCTCAAGCAGCCCCAACAACCAGCGAAACCCAGATTATCAACCAAGTTGACCGTTACGGTAGCGAAGGTAGAGGTACAACTCAAAGCCAGGTAACATCAGTTTCTCAGTTCTCTGATGTACAACCTACTGACTGGGCATTCCAAGCATTGCAATCCTTGGTTGAGCGCTATGGTTGTATCGCTGGTTATCCCAACGGTACATATCGCGGAAACCGTGCTTTAACCCGTTATGAATTTGCTGCCGGTTTAAACGCTTGTTTGGATCGCGTCAATGAGTTGATTGCAACAGCAACAGCTGACCTAGTAACTAAGCAAGATTTAGCCACTTTACAACGTTTACAAGAAGAATTTTCCGCAGAGCTAGCAACGCTGCGCGGTCGTGTTGATACATTAGAAGCACGCACAGCAGAATTGGAAGCTAACCAATTCTCCACCACCACCAAACTAGTTGGTGAAGCTATCTTTGCTGTTACCGATGTTTTTGGTGGTGGCGACATAGGTGATAACAACAACACTGTTTTCCAAAACAGAGTTCGTTTAGGCTTGCAAACCAGCTTCACTGGCAGAGATGTTTTAACTACTCGTTTGTCTTCTGGTAACGCCAGCAGCATTATAGGGGCAGATAATAACCCTGTTACTGGTACTGGAGAAGGACTACAAACTTTCCAAGTTAATAGCACAGGTAACAACACTGTTGAGATAGACAAATTGACCTATGAAGCTCCCATCGGCCCAGTTCAAGTTTACTTAGCTGCTGCTGGTGGTCGTCATAGTCATTATGCTGCTGTCAATAACCCCTATTTCTTTGACAAAACCGACGGCGGTAACGGTGCTTTATCCACCTTCTCTTCCGAAAACCCCATCTACCGTATTGGTGGTGGCGCAGGTATTGCGTTCAACATACCCTTTGGTCAAGGTGGCGGTATCTTAAGACCTAGCTCTTTAACAGTTGGTTACTTGGCATCTGATGCTAATAGTCCGAGTGGCATTAATCCCATCAATGGTCAAACAACTGGTTCAGGTTTATTCAACGGTGATTACTCCGCTTTAGGTCAGTTGAACTTTAGTGTAGGCGATCGCGTAGCGTTAGCTGCTACTTACGTTCACAGTTATAGAGGAGCAGGCAGCAATCTCTTTAGCCCAGGCAGGGATCTCGTAGGCGGTGGTGAAAATAATATACCCTTAGTCGGTACTTCCTTTGCCAACTCTTTAGCCAACTCATCCTCTATCAATGCCTACGGTGTGTCTGCTGCGTTTAGACCCAGCAATAATCTATCAATTAGTGGCTTCGTATCTTACATTGATGTCGTAGGTAGTGGTGCTGGTGATGATAGAGAAGCTTGGACTTACGGTGCTGGTATCGCCTTACCTGACTTTGGTAAGAGAGGAAACGTACTCGGTATCTTCGCAGGCGCTCAACCATACTCTTTGGGTAGAACATCTGGTGGTAACAATGATGTTCCTTACCAAGTTGAAGGTTTCTACAAATATCGCGTATCTGATAACATCTCCATCACTCCTGGTGTAATCTGGGTTACTAACCTGAACCAGAATGGTAACAATGACGATGCGTTTATTGGAACCCTGAGAACTACCTTCACCTTCTAAGGTGTTAATAACTCACTAAAAAGTTTTAAATCAAAAAACCCCGCTATTAGACGGGGTTTTTTGCTGTGATTAGCGGGGAAACACAAACCCCACTGCTTAACCGGAGTATACTGGAGAAAGTTAAGACTAAACACTATTTATTAAAAATTGCTTGTGGAACTATCGTGTAAATCAGAATACGCCATCCTTGCCTTAATCGAAATGGCAACACATCACCACAGTGGCGAACCTATGCAAATTAGACAAATCGCCGCTCAACAGAATATACCTGATCGCTATTTAGAACAACTATTAGCAACTTTGAGACGTGGAGGTATACTCAAAAGTCAACGGGGATCAAGGGGAGGTTATTTTTTAGCTCGTGAACCCCGAAAAATTAGCATTTTTGATATATTGGAATGTTTAGAAGGGTTAGAAGCAATTGCTGGTGAGGAAAATGTCAAGTCTCAAACATTAGATGGTTCGGTTATAGAAGAAATTTGGCAAGAGGCGCGTCAGGCGGCAAATGCTGTTTTGAAAAAATATAGCCTTGAGGATCTTTGTGAAAAAAGAGATGCTCGCAAGCATTTGGATGTAATGTATTACATTTAGTCATTAGTCAACAGTCATTAGTCATTAGTCCATAGTTTGGGAGTAAATAATAGGTACTGTGCATCAGCCAAGATGATTAGTAACTAGTGACAAATGACAAATGACCATTAACTAAATTAGGAAAAAAATATGCGGGTTGCTCGTAACGTTACAGAATTGGTTGGTCGTACACCTTTAGTACAATTGAACCGCATTCCTCAAGCGGAGGGATGTGTGGCACAGATTCTTGTGAAGATGGAAAGTATGAACCCATCTTCGTCTGTGAAAGACCGAATTGGGGTGAGTATGATTAATGCGGCGGAACAGGAGGGACTGATTTCTCCTGGGAAGACGGTATTGGTAGAACCAACATCGGGAAATACAGGCATTGCCTTAGCGATGGCAGCCGCAGCTAAGGGTTATCGTCTAATTTTAACGATGCCGGAAACCATGAGTGGTGAGCGTCGGGCGATGTTACGAGCTTATGGGGCAGAATTGGAACTGACTCCGGGAATGGAAGGGATGAGTGGAGCCATTCGCCGAGCGCAGGAAATAGTGAACAGTACGCCCTATGCCTATATGTTGCAGCAGTTCCGCAATCCCGCGAATGTGAAAATACATCGGGAAACTACCGCAGAGGAAATCTGGGAAGATACCGATGGACTGGTAGATATGATTGTCGCTGGAGTGGGTACTGGTGGTACGATCACAGGTGTAGCAGAAGTTTTGAAAGCGCGTAAACCTAGTTTCCAAGCGATCGCAGTTGAGCCTGCCAATAGCCCAATATTGTCAGGAGGTAAACCAGGCCCACACAAAATTCAGGGAATTGGCGCGGGTTTTGTTCCCCAAGTCCTCAAGCTACAATTAATAGATGAGGTGATTACCGTCACCGATGAAGAAGCGATCGCTTATGGTCGGCGTTTAGCCAGAGAAGAAGGCTTACTATCTGGAATTTCCAGTGGTGCAGCTTTGTGTGCAGCCATTCGCGTCGCTCAACGTCCAGAAAATGAAGGACGCTTGATTGTGTTGATTCAACCTAGTTTTGGCGAAAGGTACTTAAGTACACCTTTGTTCCAAGACCTAGAGGCGAAGGCAACAGCTAGCATTAGCTAAAAATAATTTGGATGAATGGTCGATTCTAAGAAAGACATAAATCATTACGACACTCTCAAAGTCAGTCCCAACGCCAGCCAAGCGGAGATTAAGCAAGCTTACCGCCGCTTGGTGAAATTATTCCATCCCGATAGTAATCAGGATACAGCAGACAAAGAGCAGATTATTCGCATTAACGCTGCATACGAAGTTTTAGGCGACAATCAAAGTCGCCTCAATTATGACCAAGGGCTACGGGATCAATCACAGAGATTAAATAGTGAGCGTCAACAACGCGCTACATCAGCCCAAGAACATTACAAAACAAGGCGCAAAAGTGGTAAGGATGCAGATGAGCAGGTAGAAGAGTGGCTACGCTTGGTTTATCACCCAGTCAACCGCTTACTTTGTACCATCCTCAGTTCCTTAGAAGAACAAATAGAAGAACTAGCCGCAGATCCCTTTGATGATGAATTGTTAGATACCTTTCAGGAATACTTAGTCACTTGTAAAGAAGACTTAAAGCAAGCCCAAACTATTTTTCGTTCCCGTCCTAATCCTCCTAGTATGGCTAGAGCCGCCGCCCATCTTTACTACAGCCTCAATCAAGTAGCAGATGGGTTGGAAGAGTTGGGTTATTTTCCCTTAAATTATGACGATCGCTATTTACACACTGGTCAAGAATTATTCCGCATCGCTACGAGATTGCACTGTGAAGCACAGGCTTCTGTGAGTAGTCAATAGGGGTTAGATAAGATTCCCTGTCATTAATTGTTTTTCCTAGTGTAGCCGAACATTTGCGATCGCTTGGTCAAGTACAATTAGCAACCAGCAACCTCTGGCATCGTTAAGAAACCTTCAAAGCTAGTTTCAACAACACCTTATTTTTATTTTTTGGAAGATAACAGTACGGCAATCATCTATAGTCAATAGCGAAAAATTTCTACACAAATGACTAATGACGAATGACTAATGACTAAAAAATTAGTTTATGCTGGTAGCAGTGAAAGATTAAGAAAATTTAAAATTTGCTCCCAGTGTACTCATGCAATGTATAGTAAATCGCCGCGCTCAGTTTTCGGCTAGCCACCGCTATTGGTTGCCAGAACTGAGTGAAGCCGAGAATATTGAGAAATTTGGCGCTTGCTCTCGGTTTCCTGGGCATGGACATAACTATGTCATATTTATCTCCCTAGCTGGAGAATTAGATGAATATGGCATGGTGTTGAACTTGTCGGATGTGAAACAAGTCATCAAGCGAGAAGTTACCAGCCAACTGGACTTTTCCTATCTCAACGATATCTGGGCAGAATTTGGGCAGACTTTGCCAACCACAGAAAATATCGCACGGGTTATCTGGCAGCGACTAGTACCTCACTTGCCTCTAGTCCGCGTACAGTTGTTTGAACATCCTGAACTTTGGGCAGATTATCTAGGAAACGGAATGGAAGCTTACCTCACTATTAGCACTCACTTTAGCGCCGCCCATCGGCTGGCTCATCCCAATCTCAGTCAAGAAGACAACACGGAAATTTATGGTAAGTGTGCGCGTCCTCACGGTCACGGACACAACTATCATTTAGAAGTGACTGTTAAGGGCGAGATTGATCCACGCACCGGGATGATTGTTGATTTAGGTGCTTTGAATCAGGCGATTGAAGATCATGTTGTGGAACCATTCGACCACACATTCTTAAATAAGGATATTCCTTACTTTGCCGAAGTTGTGCCGACGGCTGAGAATATCGCTTTGTATATTAGTAATTTACTGCGATCGCCTATTCAAGAAATAGGAGCCAAGCTTTATAAAGTCAAGTTGATTGAGAGTCCTAATAACTCCTGTGAAATCTACAGCACTGATTTAGAATCGAACAGTGTCAACACAGCAAAATCAGAGCCAATGTTGGCGCGGATTTAATTAACTTACCGTCCACAGTGTATATAGTAGGGATAGGTGCAAAAGTATTTGCAATCAAATTTGAATCATCCTGCTAAAAGATTTCTTGCAATGAGAATATAAACAAAAATAGGTAGCGCAGTTATTTGTGCTACCTTGTTTCTATTTCTGGCGTTGCTGAATCAAGGGATGATTCTTGTAAGGTAGATATCCTGCATACCCTGAAATACAAGGGAATGTACTGGAAACTCCATATATTAAATTAAGTCTTATTTTGCCACTAACTAAACTCTATCGTTTCTACAAACTCTAAAATACTCTCTTTAATGTTTTCTGCTTCTTCTTCTATAGAATCGGGAGTGTCACCATTAAAAAAGCTACGTTGGCTACTAATTATATACAAAAAATCATCTTGAATAAAGGAAATTAAACCTCGATAGGCATTCAATCTAGTAATAGTTCCATTGTTATCTTGCTGAGAAATTGTTGAACCATTTGGCATATCAACCAGGGCATAATAATAGTCTAATTCCCCTTGTTCTTGATATTCTGTATGTTTAATTGTCGCATCTGGTAGATTTTGTAAAATTGCTTGAGGCACATACTTCTCAACCATAATTGAGCGGAGATACTCTTGTTTTTCTGTGGAGTCTAGTTCTTCTAATTGTTCTGGAGGGATGGGATAATAATCAATCCTCAATAGAGTTCCAAAGTCATCTGAGAAGCCCACTACGCCTTCTTGACTTTGAATTTTCCCTCCTTGTTCGGCATCAACAGGAATGGGTACAGAGAAGTTACCCAGAGGTGATTCATAAACCTCTTCGCTATAATCTTCTACGATGAGAGTATTTCCTTCCTCATCGAAATCATCTTCATCTTCTGTATCTTGGAAGGCTGAGGTTATCTCTTGAATAACTTCTTGGGCTTCTGATTCTTCTAATTTTAATGCTGCTTGCAGTTTTTTCAGGTAAGGCTGTTTATCTTGGGGAATCACTAGTTGTTCTCCATCTAAGAGAATAATAACTCCAGCCGCGAAACCATCCCAAACTAATTCATCAGAAAGGGTTTGACTTGCTACGTTAAACAAAGCACCAATACTTTCTTCTTGGGAAATGGCGATGAGTTCATCAACTATTTCCACAATCTCTTCTTCTGAATATTCAGCAAAGACCTCAAATTGCCACAAAATAGCAGCTAAACTCTCAGCATCTATCTGTTCAACGGTTGAATCTGCCAAGGCTGTAACAACTGCGATCGCAGCAACGGCTTCTTCTGGTGTTAATGTTTCTTCTAGGGTTTGTTTTGAGTTGAAAATCTGCTCGTAACTAGTCATAAGTATTACCTCTTACTAAACATAAAGTTACAGAAAACCTGATGCTTATCTAACAATAGGAAGAAAGTAACAGGATTTTCATCTACGATATTTGGTATTTGTACGGTGATTGCAAATACTAGTACAATAGCCTGGAAATTTTATCCTCTGACAATCGAATTATGTTTATTCATAAATTCCTACCATTAGTAAGATATTTCTTTACATTTGCAGAGGCGGATTAATTTTATATTTTGAATTAATGAAACAGTTTAGAAATATTTAACAATCTTTTTTATCCTAATTTGATATGTTAGTAAATTTACCTATCTTACTTTAAGAAATAGTTAATAACTATATTTCAACTGAAGTTATATATAAGAAAAATTGATGTAAAGAGCGGAAATAAAAAGGTAGAAGGAAAAAAACTACACTTTTTAGCTTTCTCCTTCTACTTCTGTACAAAAAAGATTGTATTGAGTAAATTTTTTAAAGGACTAAAGTCCTTACTACAAGCTAGGACTGTAACCTGATGGCAACGCTACCTGCGTGGGCTGGTAAGCCTTCGGTTTGGGCTAGGGTGACGGCTGCTTGTCCTATTTTCTGCAATGCGGCTTGATTGCATTCCAAGTAGGTGATGCGTTTGAGGAAATCGTAAACGCTTAAGCCGGAAGCAAAACGGGCAGAACGGGAAGTGGGTAGGACATGATTGGGGCCGCCTAAATAATCGCCGATCGCTTCTGGGGTGTAGCGTCCCAAAAATAGGCTACCAGCGCATTTAATTTGACTAGCTAATAATTGGGGATTATCTACGCATAGTTCTACGTGTTCTGGGGCTAGTTGATTAAGTAAGGGGATGCTTTCAGCCAGATCGTTAACGATAATGACTGCACCGTGATTTTGCCAACTGCTAGTTGCTACTTGTTTGGTGGGTAGGGTAGTGAGAATTTGCTCAACTGCGGCGATTACTTCTTGGGCAAAGGATTCATCATCGGTAATTAGGATAGATTGGGCGCTGGGGTCGTGTTCGGCTTGCGATAATAAATCCCAGGCAATCCATTCTGGATTATTTTGGCGATCGCTGACAACTAAAATTTCTGAAGGCCCGGCGATGCTGTCAATACCTACAGTCCCAAATACTTGGCGTTTGGCTTCAGCAACGTAAGCGTTACCAGGGCCGACAATCTTATCTACTGGGGTAATGGTTTGTGTGCCATAGGCTAAGGCGGCAACTGCTTGCGCCCCACCAATACTATATATTTCTGTTACGCCAGCGACTTGGGCAGCCGCTAAGACAGCAGGATTGATTTCTCCTCCAGGCATGGGTACGGTCATTACTATCCGTTCTACCCCGGCAATTTTGGCGGGTAAGGCATTCATCAGCACCGAACTAGGATAGCTGGCGCGTCCTCCAGGGACGTATATTCCTACCTGAGATAGAGCTACCCAATTTAAGCCCAATTTTACACCTGTGTCATCTGTGTAACCTATATCTTGGGGTAGTTGTTTTTGGTGAAAAGATGTAATACGTTCTGCTGCTAATTCTATTGCTGCTTTCACCTCAGCAGAACACTTGGCAGCTTGTTCAGCAATGAAATCTGCACTTAAATGGTGAGAATCTGGGCTGTAATGGTCAAAACGACTGGTGTAGTCCTTGACTGCGGCATCACCCCGCACTTTCACATCAGCCAGGATATCGCGTACTGTACCACTCACATCAACCGTTGCTTCTCGGCGATCGCTCACTAAGGCTTGGAATTTGCTGTAAAATTCTGGGGCGGTTGTTTTCAGGACTAGCATGGACAGTATCTCTGAATTAATGCAGGTTTGCAGTAAGGACAATATTTAGTGTAGAGCGATATTAGCACTTTAGTCAGTTGTCAGTTGCCATTAGTCCATAGTCCATAGTCAACAGTCCATAGTCAACAGTTATTTTCCTCTTATAAAGTTCTATTAGCGGAGGCGGGGTCTTTAGCCAGGCTGCGTCAAGAGTTAAGATCCTAGTTCTTCTTTTATACCTTGGTGTGAAATCTGTTTCACCGTGACTACTTTCTGCTTCTTTCAATCTAACTTTTGGATGCTAAATTCTTACCAAGGTATCTTGCAATTAAATTATTAACTTATTTAGTGCTTTCATTTACTTAAGATAATTATCTTCAGTAAAGATTTTTGTGAAAGAAGTTATAGAAAGATTTCTATCTCAGGGTAGTCAAATTAAAGGTAGTAAAAAACTATTCTTATACAATAACCGAATTACAAAGGTATTAAATAATTATGACATCTAAAACTCCTCCCGATAATCGTCAAGATGATGCTAAATATAACCCAGAAGATAATCCTGGAACCCAAACCACTGTGCCAACTACAGAAGATGGTGACACCTCTCTTGATGAAAGATATCGGATGACTGGTCAAGAATCTGGTACTGATACTCGTCAAGGTGCTGAACCTGAAGCGGCTGGTGGTACTGTGACAACACCTGGTCTGCCTAATCAAGGAACAGAATCTCGTTAATAAGTTGCTTGAATTTTGGTCAGAATAGATGCTCGTTTTCTCCATTGCTAGCACCATGATATTTTCAGTTTGAAGTATCATCTGGAGAACGAGCAACAATTTTCACTATACTTACCATTTTCTCTTATCTGGTTAATGGTTAGTCATTTAACAAAATTACTCTTTAAACGATAATTCGCATCAGTTTAGCTACTTTTTGCAGTCTTTTAATTTATGAACTAGAAGAAAACTAAATTTAAAGCAAGCCAATATATAGTTGCGTTTAGGCATATTTATTTAGATTCATTAATCTTAGGGATTTTTTTGCCTAGCCACTGATAGTAGGGGATAGGGAACAATTTTCTATGCCCTAAATTATCTCGCAACTTTTATACCGTGAAAAGTGTTATGCTATATTCTTGAGAGTGTAATTGCAGATATCAAAATTGAATTTTGCAATAAAGAATAGAACATCAAATACATAAATAAGCAAAACAGCTTATTTATTATATGAGCAAGAATGCTTTTGATAGACAAAAAGCTCTGTTTTCTGGCGATATACAATACTATCTACTGTTAGTAACTTCTCATCAATCATATCGTAATAGATTTAACGATTTTTTTAAATCGGAATCTGTCAATAAGGTAAAAATTTTCTTTTGATTTATCAGACTTGTTGATAAATTTTCACTTCATTTTCCCAATATATACTTGTAACCGAACGCAATATGACACAAAGCAAATCTGACATTAACGGTAACGGATTCAAGCACATAATATCTACAAAAGTTAGTGAATCTAATGTGCCAGAATTATCTCAATTGTCATCTTCAAGTGTATCTTCTGAGCAGAAGAAACAACAAAAATCTCAAGGTTTTTTAGAGACACCTGATATAGTTTGTCTATCTCATTTACGATGGAAGTTCGTTTACCAAAGACCACAACACATTCTGAGTCGTTGCGCTCAAGGAAGACGAGTATATTTTATTGAGGAGCCAATTTTTAGCAAAGAACCTTTAGGCTGGTTAGATATTAGCCAAGATGATAGCGGTGTAGTGGTGGTTGTACCACATCTTACAGAAGGTTTGAGCGAAGAAGCAATTAATGCAGATTTGCGGGTGTTGGTTGATGGTTTCTTAGCTGAACAGAAAATTAGCAATTATATCTGCTGGTATTACACACCAATGGCGATCGCATTTACAAGCCATTGGCAACCCCAAGCTGTCGTTTATGATTGCATGGATGAGTTATCTGCTTTTAAAGGTGCATCACCTAAATTGAAGGCATACGAAGCAGAGTTATTCCGCCGTGCCAACTTAGTATTTACCGGGGGACAAAGCCTTTACGAAAGTAAAGTTAATCAACATCCCAATGTTTATGCTTTCCCCAGCAGCGTAGATGTAGCGCACTTTGCCAAAGCCAGAAATCTGCAAGAACCAGAAGATCAAGCTCATATTCCCCATCCCCGGCTGGGTTTCTATGGTGTCATTGATGAGCGGATGGACATTGAACTGTTGCGGGGAATTGCTGAAATGCGTCCCGACTGGCATTTAGTAATTATTGGGCCAGTAGTGAAAATTGATCCCGCAACTCTGCCTCAAAATGACAATATTCATTATCTTGGTAGTAAGGAATATAAAGACCTACCTAAATATTTATCAGGTTGGGACTTGGCGATGTTGCCATTTGCGCGTAATGAATCAACTCGCTATATTAGTCCTACCAAAACTCCAGAGTATCTTGCAGCCGCTACGCCTGTAGTTTCTACTTCCATCCGCGATGTAGTCCGTCCTTACGGGGATTTGAAGTTAGTACGTATTGCCGACACAGTTGATGAGTTCGTTGCAGCCGCCGAGGTGGCAATGCAGGACGATAATGTCGCATCAGGTTGGCTGAGTCGAGTTGATACCTTTTTAGAAAAGATTTCTTGGGATCGGACTTTGGCATCAATGATTAAGTTGATAGATTCAGCGATCGCAACTGATAATAAAGAAGATAAAAATGGTTCTACTGGTGCAGTTACAGGTAAACAAGCACCTAATATCATCACTAGAGATTTTGTCTTCGATTACCTAATTGTTGGTGCTGGATTTTCTGGTAGTGTAATTGCCGAACGTTTAGCAGCTGATGGTAAGAAGGTACTAATTGTAGACAAGCGGAACCACATTGGCGGTAATGCCTACGACCATTACGATGAACATGGTGTTCTCGTCCATAAATACGGGCCGCATATCTTCCACACCAACTCCCGCGATGTTTTTGAGTACCTGTCCCACTTCACCCAATGGCGTGCTTATGAACATCGTGTCCTTGCCAGCGTAGATGGACAGTTGGTTCCCATCCCCATCAACCTGGATACTATCAACAAACTTTATGGGATGAACCTCAATTCATTTGAGGCGGAGGAGTTCTTTAAATCACTGGCTGAACCCAAGGAATACATCAATACTTCAGAAGATGTAGTCATTAGCAAAGTTGGTCGAGTTCTATACGAAAAGTTCTTCCGCAATTACACAAGGAAGCAATGGGGACTTGATCCTTCAGAACTTGATAAGTCAGTAATTGCTAGAATACCTACTCGTACAAATCGGGACGATCGCTATTTTACCGATACTTACCAAGCAATGCCACTGCATGGATTTACCAGGATGTTTGAGAGTATGCTCAATCACTCGAACATCAAGGTAATGTTGAATACAGATTATCGGGAAATTGAAAAAGCGATACCTTGCCGAGAGATGGTTTACACCGGGCCAGTGGACGAGTTCTTTGAATATCGCTATGGTAAGTTACCTTATCGCTCACTGGAGTTCAAGCACGAAACTCACAATACCCAAGTATTCCAACCTGCACCAGTTATTAATTATCCCAATGAACACTTATATACTCGTGTAACTGAGTTTAAGTATTTAACTGGGCAGGAACACGCTAAAACTAGCATTGTTTACGAATATCCTCAAGCAGAGGGCGACCCTTATTATCCTGTACCTCGTCCTGAAAATCAGGAAGTTTACAAGCAATATAAAACTTTAGCGGATAGCACTCCCGGAGTATATTTTGTAGGACGCTTGGCAACTTACAAATATTACAACATGGATCAATGTGTGGCGCAGGCTTTGTCTGTGTATAAGCAAATTGCTGTCAAAGCCTAAGTAATTTGTAATGCGTAATTCGTAATTCGTAATTAGGAGTCCTAACTGCGAATTATGAATTATTGCTTTGCGGGTTTAATAAGTGGTTTTTTAAACGCAGAGGGACGCGGAGTTCTCGCGGAGGAACGCAGAGTATTTTATTGAGATTTTGTACTAGATGTACTTAGCCTTTCTTAATTACGAATTATGTAGGCGCAAGCCTTGTCGCAGACTATTATAAATTATAAATTATGACTTCTGACCTCAATACAAAACATTCTCTAGAGATGTGGGCTGGTATCGAGTGTACCGTTAATCGTGTGGGTGATGAGTATTTTGACCAGTTAGAGCGCAACGGTCATGAAAGGCGTTTGGATGACTTAGAGTTGTTTGCCGAACTGGGGATTAAGAAAATTCGCTACCCGGTGTTGTGGGAGAAGATAGCACCTAATGGTTTGGAGACTGCTGATTGGTCGTGGGCGGATGAACGGCTAGAGAAGTTAAAAGAACTCGGCATTACTCCAATTGTGGGATTAGTGCATCATGGTAGTGGCCCCCGTGACACTAGTTTGGTAGACCCAGAGTTTCCGCAGAAGTTAGCTGTGTTTGCTCGTGCGGTGGCGGAGCGATATCCTTGGGTAACATATTACACGCCTGTCAATGAACCACTGACAACAGCACGGTTTAGTGGGATGTATGGTCACTGGTATCCTCATGGACGAGACCCTTTAACTTTTGTTCGGGCTTTGTTAGGGGAGTGTCAAGCGATCGCACTAGCAATGAAAGCTATCCGCGAAGTTAACCCCGATGCTAAACTTGTGCAAACAGAGGATTTGGGTAAAACTTACACTACACCAAAACTAGCTTATCAAGCAGAGTTTGAAAATGAGCGCCGTTGGTTAAGCTTTGATTTATTGTGTGGTCGCATCAATCAGACTCATTTTATTTGGGAATATTTGTGTAACTGCGGTATCAGTGAGACGGAACTAGAGGCGGCTGCCAAAAATTGTTATTGTCCACCAGATATTATTGGTATTAACCATTACCTAACAAGTGAGCGCTTTCTGGATGAAAATTTAGAAAAGTATCCAACTTGGACACATGGTGGTAATGGCAAAGATAGATACGCAGATGTAGAAGCTGTTAGGGTTTGTGCTGAAGGAACAGCAGGCGCATACACTTTACTTAAAGAAACTTGGAAACGCTACCAACTCCCACTAGCCATCACCGAAGTTCACCTCCAATGTACCCGTGAGGAGCAACTGCGCTGGTTTAATGAGGTGTGGAATGCTGCTCAAAGATTACAAAATGATGGTGTAGATATTCGTGCTGTCACAGCTTGGGCGCTTTTAGGTAGTTACGATTGGAATAGCTTATTAACGCGCTCAGTTGGTTACTACGAAGCAGGCGTGTTTGATTTGCGTTCCCCAAATCCCCGACCAACTGCGATCTCTAAATTAGTTGCTGATTTAGCTGCTGGTCGTCAACCCAATCACCCACTCCTGGAAATACCAGGATGGTGGCGGCGACCAGAACGTTTAGAGTATCCAGCCGTCAGTTGTTTTAATCAGGGGAGTGGTGAGTGGGGAATAAAGAATGGGGAAAAGTGTACATCCTCCCTACTCCCTACTTCCTACTCCCTACTCCCTACTCCCCGTCCTTTATTAATTATTGGCGCGAGAGGTACATTAGGAAAAGCTTTTGCTCGGTTGTGTGAATTGCGGGGTATTACCTATCGCTTGTTGACACGCCAAGAAATGGATATTACTGATGCGGCTTCTGTAAATGCGGTACTTGCTCAATTAAAACCTTGGGGAGTTGTAAATGCTGCGGGATACGTGCGCGTAGATGATGCAGAACGCGAACCTGATGTTTGTTTAAAAATTAATACTGAAGGTGCGGAAATCTTAGCTACTGCTTGCGCTCAACATAATGCAGCTTTGTTAACCTTTTCTTCTGATTTAGTATTTAACGGTGCTGTGACTAATCCTTATGTAGAAACTGATACAGTTGCCCCGCTCAATGTGTATGGTTGCAGCAAAGTTTTGGCAGAAAAATTAGTATTACAAGCTAACCCCGCATCTTTAGTAATTCGCACCAGCGCCTTTTTTGGCCCGTGGGATGACTACAACTTTGTCACTATTGCCTTACGTGAACTGAGTGCTGGGAATACTTTTGTTGCGGCTGAGGATGCGGTTGTTTCACCTACTTATGTACCAGACCTTGTTCATGCTAGTTTAGATTTATTAATTGATGGTGAAAGCGGTTTGTGGCATTTAGCTAACAAAAGTGCGATCGCTTGGGCTGATTTAGCTAAACTAGCAGCAAAACAAGCTGGTGTAAGTATTAGTAGTTTGGTAACTTTACCTGCACAGGAATTTGGCTGGGTTGCTCCCCGTCCTATTTACAGCGTCCTTGGTAGCAGTCGCGGCGAAATTATGCCTTGCCTCGACAGTGCTATGTCCCGCTATTTTAACGAAAGAAGTTAGTTTTTAGTCAATAGTCCATAGTCACTAGTTTTTCTTCTTTATCCCCTGCTTAGTGAATCTCGACTGCGTGGTAGTTGAGGTAGTAGGGTGAGCAATGCTTACCTACTGCATTCACATTGCATCTGTCTGCATTCGTATTGTATCAGCCTGTATTCATATTGCACCGACCTGCATTCGCATTGCATCCACCTGCATTCGCATTGCATCCACCTGCATTCGCATTGCATCATCTTATTTTTATAACTCTTACGTACTAACCCTTAATTAGGGCTGGCTGAATAAGGGCGAAAGATAGCAGAATGAAGAGTTTCAGGGTCAGGAAAGAAAAATAAGGTGAAAAGAAAAAGGGTAAGATAAGTAAAAATCCTTGTAGCAAGTTGCGTTAAAATGTATCGAAGAGCGCAAAAGCAAGAAAAAGCAGCAGAAAACTTTGAACTACCCTTTGGGGGAAAACTAGCGTCAGATAACCGATGGGTAATCATGGCGAACATGATACCTTGGTCAAAATTTGAAGCAGAGTACGCAGAAATATTTTCAGCAAGAATGGGAGCGCCAGCCAAAACATTTAGAATGGCGTTGGGAGCATTAATAATTAAAGAAAAATTAGGAATAAGTGACAGAGAGACAGTAGAACAAATTCGGGAGAACCCGTATCTGCAATACTTTATAGGAATGTCAGCATATAGTAATGAATCTGCATTTGACCCGTCAATGCTAGTTCATTTTAGAGAAAGGATAGATATAGAATTAGTCAATAAAATCAATCAAGAAATAGTCAGGAAGATGTTAGAAAATAAACAGGAGGTAGAAGTAAGAGCAAAAAAGCCAGAGGTCGAGGATTCAAAAAGTAAGCCAGCCAATAGAGGAAAATTAATATTAGATGCTAGTTGTGCGCCAGCAGACATAAGTTATCCGACAGATTTAGGATTATTAAATCAAGCCAGAAAGCAAACAGAAACAATCATAGATACATTATATAAGTCCTTATTAGTAAGAAATATCAACAAACCAAGAACCTACAGAAACAAAGCAAGAAAGGATTATTTAGCAGTAGCCAAGAAAAGAAAACCAACAGTTAAAGAAAGAAGGAAAGCTATCAGAAAGCAACTGCAATATATCAACAGAAATTTAACTCATATTCAGCAGCTAATAAATTTAGGTGCGTCACTATTAAAACTGAGCAACAGTCAATATAAGATGTTGCTAGTAGTAGCAGAAGTTTATCGTCAACAGTTATGGTTATATGAAAATCAAAAAATTAGTATACAAGACCGCATTGTCAGTTTAAACCAACCACACATTCGTCCGATTATCCGAGGTAAAGCCGGGAGAACAGTAGAGTTTGGGGCTAAGTTTTCAGCTAGTTACTATGATGGCTATGTATTTTTAGACCATATTAGTTGGGACAACTTTAACGAATCAGGAGACTTAAAATCACAAGTAGAAGCATACAAAAACTACACCGGATATTATCCTGAATCAGTTCATGTTGATAAGATTTATCGGACGAGGGAGAATCGAGCTTGGTGTCAAGAAAGGGGAATTAGAATTAGTGGCCCACCACTAGGTAGACCCCCCCAAAATGTCAGCCCTGAAAAGAAGAAACAAGCCGCTTATGACGAAAGGATTCGTAATTGTATTGAGGGCAAGTTTGGACAAGGTAAACGAAGATTTAGCCTTGGTAGAGTTATGGCTAAACTTCCTCATACTTCTTTCACCGCTATTGCCATAACTTTTTTAGTTATGAATCTTTCTACTCTGCTATTACGGCTTTTTTGTGTATTTTTTTGCCTATTTTTCAAAACTGAGTCTTTTTTTACTTCTTCTATTATCGAAACTGATATTTCATTAAACCTTAAACAACAAAAACTTATCTTTTTTCTGGACTGACTACTTAATCAATTTTTCTCTTCCTTTGAAATGACTTTTTCAGCAAGCCCTAATTATGTCAACCATCCTAGTCACAGGTGGAGCCGGATATATTGGCTCCCACACTGTATTAGCGTTAAAAAATGCAGGCAATGGCATCAACGACGACATATAGTAAGGGAAAAGTGAAACGCAACAACTGAAATTCAAAGATACAGCTTTAAGAGGTCATTTATACAGTAAAAATAAAATTATTGTAGGGTGTGTTAGGCGCAGACTTTAGCTATAGGTTCTCATGAAAAATATGATAAAAGCGTCTAACGCACCGCCATATTAGATGGTGCGTTAGGCTAAAGCCATAACGCACCCTACTTAAGATTTACTTTATAAATAGTCTCTAAGAGTGCGATCGCTTGATAGATAAGTTTCAATTAGCAGCAAACTCAGTAAATTTTCGTTTGTATGGGGCTTTAAAAGCCAAAACTATATCTTGTTTAGGAACTCCAGCTTCTACTAATTCATTAGCAACTCCGATTTCCGTCCCATCGCGTTCAATCCAAATTTTGCCATCTTTAATTTCGATGTAAATAATACAACCAAATATTCGCGTTAGTTCTTGCCAACCAATATTTATAACTTGATAGCGATGCCTGCGGCGGGGCAAAGCCCAACGCGCTCAATATCAAATAATAATTTGACTTCTGTCTGACTATTTGAGCGATTTTGGGCATGGCTTTTCAGAATGTTTTGGACTATTTCTCGATAATTTAGTCTCTCCATATAACAATCTCCTCTCGCTCTGGATTAAAAATTAGTAATTTTAGCTGATATTCAGCAATTATTCTTTGAATAAACTTGCGACTAAAAAACTCATTATAAACATCTACTGGAACGGCTAAATACAAAATCCGCTCAGGTTCGGTCAACCTCAATGCTGAACGGTAGTTAAGACATTGACCAAGAGCTAGGTGAAATTCAGTTACGTCTGAAGCTCCTAAAAAAGATTTTATCTCTACTGCTATTAGGTCTATGTAAAAATCAATATCCTCTACTTGAATAAATAGATGCTCGTCAGTAATTGTCCATTTATCTTTTTCGAGGGCTGTTTTAACTGTATTATGAAATATATCTTTAGCTGGCATACATAAATTAAGTCCACCATACCACTACTCATACCATTAAGCGATCGCTTTCGACAAATGAGAAAAGCGATCACATGATGAACAAGTAAAGCGATCGCTCAGTTACGCTCTAGGATGATAACATTTCCATTAAATAGGGACGTACATCTGTACATCCCTCCCCAATATCTGTTACATTCTTTTTTCAAATTACTATTAGATTATTTTAGTTATTTCTCCCAATATCGGTAGATGTGGACTGTCCACAAGCTATTCTTAATTCTGCTGTATTTGCTGGATTGCTTGGGACTTGTTTATTTTCCTTTAATAAGCGACTATAAGTCCGTTGGGGTATAAAGTGGAGAGGATTGTAGCCAACAGATCGCAAAATTAAAACACAAGCCCAAGAATATCTACCTTCAGTAATTGCTTCTATTACCTGATTTAATTGTTCAGTAGTAATTGTATTCTGAAAACTAGACTGAGAAGAATAAATATTGTATCTCATGATGGTTTTCAATAAGGTACAGGTCTTTTGTTGTCAGTATTTTACTGTTATATATTTAGTTATTTAATATTCATTAATATCAAGCAAAAAAGCTAACCTCAGCAAATTGCTTAATATTCAGCTTTTTTAATTTTGCTTTTTGCAGTGAGAACCTGGAAAATTCATAGCCATATTTCTCCTCCAAAAATTAATTCATCGGTAAAAATTAATCACCAAACAGTTACTTACAATACAGAATACTATTTTCTCGCGTGCAATTGAGCCAAGTTGGCATTTTCTGTCAATAAAAATAATTTAAATTTATTTTCTATATCACTTTGACTTTAATCTCACCTTCTCCCAATTGAATTAGCAACTCATCCCCTACAGCCAGTTCAGCAGCAGTCCGGGCGATCGCACCATTTTCTTTTCTTACCACTGCATAACCACGCTGTAGTAAAGCTTTCGGGTCAAGGCTAATTAATTTTTGTCGTAAAAGTTCTAGGTGTTGCTTGGCTTGTTGCGATCGCCCCAAGGTTAACTGTAACAATTGCTGACGCTGCCAATTTAATTTTTGTGCTTCTTGTTGCAACTGCTTATCTAAGCGCAGATTTTGCAAACGGTGGCGTAATGTTTGCAGTTGATTTTCTGCCGTGGTTTGGGAATAAAGTAAAACTTCGTGTAAAGCGGCGACTCGCTGGCGATGTTGATTATATAACTCTGCTAGTGAGGGTACAACTGTTTCGGCGGCGGCTGTTGGTGTATGTACACAAACATCCGCCACCAAATCTACCAAAGATTCATCTCGTTGATGACCGATCCCCGTCACTACAGGAATGGAACACTCAGCCACCGCACGGACTACTCGTTCATCATTAAAGCAAGCCAATTCCTCAACCGCACCGCCACCCCTTGATAAGATTAACACCTCCGCGCGTCCATCTCGCTCCACCCGTGCGATCGCCTTGACAATAGATTCTGGTGCTTGTTCACCTTGCACTGTCGCCGGAGAGAATAAAACGTGTAACCCTGGATATCGATGTTTAAGAGTTTTTTGAATATCACCCCAAGCCGCAGCCGTCGGTGAAGTGACAACGGCGATAGTTTGCGGATGTATAGGAAGCGATCGCTTTCTTTGGGAATCAAACAACCCCTCAGCCAGCAACCGATTTTTCAGTTGTTGATAACGTAGCGCCTGTAAACCCAACCCAGCAGGCAAAGCTTGCCACACTGTTAATTGATACTCTCCTCTTTGCGGATACAGGCGAATACTACCCAACACGATTAATTGTTCACCTACAACGGGCAGTTGAGCAAGCTTGGCTAGTTGACCACCCCAAACAACACACTTAATTGCTGCTGTACCATCAGGGTCTTGTAGAGTAAAAAATAACCCACTGCGATGATTATTAGCACTAGAAACTTCCCCCACTACCCAAACCTGCCGTAGTTGTTCATCCTGTTCCAACAGCAAGCGCAGATAATCAGTTAACCCAGATACAGAAAGTGCTGTATCAAGAATCACGGAAGCAGCAAAATCAGAAGCCATTCAAGATAGGGTCAGTATAAAGCTATCCAGATCGTAGCATTGGGATGAGGGAGTAAGGGGAGATGTGGTTCTCCTGCGGAGACGCTAAAGCGAACGGCTACGCTCACCAACCGGGAGTGGGGGGAGTAGGGGGAGAATAACAAATGATAACTGTCAACTGTCAACTGTCAACTGATTAAATATCCTGTCCAGTCGGTCTAATCAAAATCTCATTGACGTTCACACGCGGGGGTTGGGTGACGGCGTAAAGGATGGCGGCGGCGATATCTTCGCTTTGCAATGGTGTGATGGCTTTGCGTCGTTCTTCTGAGCGTTGTCTAGCGATGGGGTCGCTAATTAGGTCGTTGATTTCCGTATCTACTAAACCGGGTTCGATAATTGTTACCCGGATGTTATCTTTATGCACTTCCTGACGCAAAGCTTCAGAAAAGGCATTTACACCCCATTTGGTAGCGTTGTAAACACCAACTCCAGCCCGTGCGGTGCGTCCGGCGACTGAGGAAATATTAACTATATGCCCTGATTGTTGCTGTTTAAGGAAAGGTACAGTAGCTCTTGTGACATACATAACACCAAAAACATTGACTTCAAACGATCGCCTCCACTCGCTAGGATTACCTGTGTCAATGTTGCCCAAAACGGCAATCCCAGCATTATTCACGACAATATCTAACCCACCCAATTGGGCGATCGCCTTCTCTACAGAACTATTTACCTGAGTTTCATCTGTCACATCAACTACCAGTGGCAATGCCTGACCACCATTAGTAGCAATCCGTTCTGCTAAACTATTTAAGCGATCGCTACGTCTAGCGGCAATTGCTACTTTTGCCCCTTCTGCTGCTAGGGCGATCGCTGTTGCTTCACCAATACCCGACGAAGCGCCAGTAACAAATGCAACTTTACCTTCTAATTTGCCAGTCATATCTAATACCAATTCAAAATTCAAAATTCATAAAACCAGACTTAGCATAGGTTTGGACATTTGAATCTGTATCATATTTTTTGTGAAATGGTATAAATCCTTATTAAAAGCTGGTTTTATTTAAGGCTTTTTGAGAATTTTCTCATGATTATTCTGATTTAATGTTAATGCAAAGCTGATTAAGTCTATTTATTTATATATAAATAAACTTAGGTAAGAATTATCAAAAACTTTTACCTTAAGGATAGTAAAGTTGCAACCAAAAAGAAAACTAGAGAACTCATGGATTGTACGCTGTTTTTTATCAATATTCCTCTTGGGACAAGTTTTAGTACATATAGTTCAAGGAAAAATTTACTATCGTGAAATTTTAAGACACTTGGAAACCGCAGGTCCAAATTCTATTTCTCCCGTGTTGCTTGTTAATCTATTTGCGGGAATGATTTTTACTCTTCAAACAGCCAGAGAATTAGTAAAATTTGGCGCTGTAAATACTGTAGGAGGAGCTTTTGCTGTAGCATTTTGCCGAGAGTTAGCCCCAATTTTAACTGCTAGCATTATTGCCGGACAAGTAGGCTCTGCTTTTGCATCTGAAATTGGTGCAATGCGAGTTACAGAACAAATTGATGCGCTTTATATGCTAAAAACTGACCCAGTTGATTATCTCATACTACCTAGAGTCATTGCTTGCTGTGTCATGATGCCCATTATGATAATTTTTGCTTTAACGACTGGGATAATGGGTGGTCTTTTTGTCGCGGTTCAACTTTATCATGTTGAGCCAGAAGTATTTTTAGACTCAGTAAGAGATTTTTTAGAACCATCTGATTTATACATTCTTGTGTTAAAAGGTCTAATTTTTGGAGCTATTGTTTCTATTAATGGTTGTAGTTGGGGGTTAACTACAAAAGGAGGAGCTAAAGAAGTAGGTGAGTCAGCAAAAACTGCTGTTGTCACTACTTGGGTAGCAATTTTTATTATGGATTTTGTTCTCGCTTTAAGTTTATTTGAAAATCCCATTTAGCATCATCCTAGTCTTTATCACTACTCCGTAACCTAATAACCGAGGCAATAGCGGCAACAGATAGAATTATTGCTGCTAGGCGGAATGTTACTTGAAAGCCCACAACAACTGCTGCTGGAGGGGCGACTGCTGCATCTACACCCCCAGCAACACTACCGATAACTGCCGCAAACACTGCACCCATCAACGGAACTCCTACTGTACCGCCAGAGGTGCGTGAGAGGGAAAGTAAGCCAGAAGCAATGCCTAAACGTTCTCTGGGTGCAGAGGCTAAGACTGTTGTATTGTTGGGTGCTTGGAATAAACCTAAACCTATACCGTAGATAAAGTAACGCGAGATATAACCAAACTCTGTAATTTGCGCATCGAAGGTACTGATTGCCAAACAGCCACCAATCATCAAACTCAACCCAATAATACTAATACGACGAGCGCCAAAGCGATCGCTCAGTATCCCCGCAACCGGAGCTATTAACCCACTCAACACAGGTGAAACAGCCAACAGCAACCCAGCTTTTGCTGTGGGATATTCCTTAACCCGTTCTAAAAAGAAGGGCGTGACTAACAATGCTCCAGTAATAACGATAAAAGCTAACCAGCCACTCAGCAAACCCATACTCATTTGCAGGTTGCGAAATAGCTTTAACTCAACCAGTGGAAACTCTAAAATTGATTCCACTACGAGAAACGTGAGAAAACTGATAACAGCAATCAATAGTAAAACCAAAGAGGTAGCACTGGTAAAGCCTTGACTTTGCCCAAAAGTCATCCCTAAACCAAAACTTCCCAAAGTCAGGAGAGCTAATACTGCACCGAAGGGGTCGAATTTTTGTTTTCCTTCTGCACGCACAGAAGGCGGTACTACTCGCGCTACCAAAATACTGGCAATAACTCCCAATGGTACGTTAATTAAAAATATAGCGTGCCAGCCAAAATAGCTCAAGATAAGTCCGCCAAAAGAAGGGCCAAAGGCAATACCCAAAGACACTACACTGCCAATGATACCCACAGCCCGACCCCGTTCAGCAGCCGGAAACACCTCCGTTACAATTGCTAAACCCAACCCAGAAATAAATACTGCACCTAATCCTTGCAGTCCACGAAAGCCTATCAATAACTCAATACTAGGTGCTAGACCACACAAAAAGGAACTGAAGGTAAATACAGCCAGTCCCGTCTGATATAGCGATTTTTTCCCCCACATATCCCCCAAGCGAGTTGCACCTAAAACTAGACCAGAACTCACCAATGAGTAGGCGAGTACAGCCCACTGTGCTGTAGGGAAAGTGGTATTGAAAGCTTTAACTATGGAAGGGAGGGCGACGTTAATGATGCCTACATCTAGGGTAGACATGAACACTCCCAGTCCTACACCGAGTAGAACCCAAAATTTACTAGCGCCTGATACAGTCAGAGGTTGTGCTGGCAATGGAGGCAATTAACTCCAGACTAAATTAAGTTTCAACAAATAAACTACGATGACTTTATCGTGTCATCGTAGTTTTATAGATAGCAAATTATCATAGACAAATCTCAGAAGCAAGTTTAATCACTATCAGGACTTACGCTCCAAGATTATCTATTGAGACAGGGTGTAAGGTTGTGGGGGTAAAAGTTTAAGCCTTACACCTCTATACCTTCCTTGCTAAAACCATTAATCTTTCGTTTTCATGTGTAAGTTCTAAATGATTAGTAACTATTTTCTCGTAAATCATCAACTACGTCTTTACTAGCAGCATTTTCTACATAGCGTTTGGCTTGCTCAATCTCATTTTTGGCTCGATTACGCCAACCTATAGCAGAACGATTATCTTCCTCTATGGATATATCCTTTTCTGCACTGCGTAAAAGTTTATAAATACTACGATACTTATCCAAATGTTTTAATGAACTATCAATGGCTGGATGAGTATTTACCTGTTTACGATCTAGAACAGCAGCCTTGTCAATCTCTTGGATAGCCTCATGAACTTTGTTGTATGCTAATTTTTCTTGTTCACTAACATTGGGTTCATCAGGTTGTTGTAATATCAATTCTGCTTGTTGCAGGTCACTGCGTGCATGGAGATAATATGGATGTTTGCCAGATATGTCTGCAAATGCAATACTTTGACTAGAATAAGCCGCAACTAATCCAACCAACAAGCTGCTGATAGCGTTGATTCTATGAGACATAACATTTATTACCTAAATTCAAAACTTTAACTGGTCTGACAATTTAGACTGTATTTTCACATAAAAGTTTTGACGGAAATGTGTCAATGTTATGTCAAGAAAATGGTAGATTCACCTGTTGTCAATTAATCTCTGGGTAGGGATGTAAATCCTACCCAATGTATTTTTTCTAACTTAAAAAGTGAAAGTGGTTCTTAAAGTGCCAATTATGGCATTATCGGCATCGACTTGACCAGGATTGGTTAACCAAATGACACCAGGGGTAATAGAAATATTGTCACTGACGCGGTATCTGTAAAAACCTTCTATATGATAAGGTCTATCACCACTTACACTACCTAAATATGGTTGAGCGCCAGCAAAAATCCCTAATAGGTTGCCTTTCTTCCCGAAGTCTGGCAAGGCGACACCAAGTCCGTAACTCCAAACTTCCCCATCATCGTTAGCACCAAAGCCTGTAATATCGCTGTACAGTACAAAGCCACTAATGGAGAGTTGATTACTAGGTTTGAAAGCAGCTTCAAAACCGTAGGAGTTACTAGAGTAAGCGTTACCACCAGCAACAAAGTTAGCTTGACTAGTACCAACTACACCGGCAGTTGTTGAGGCTGTACCTAAATCGAATAAAGCTGTTCCGCCACCATGATACCCGTGAACGTAGGTTGCGGCTACGGTGAAGCGATCGCCTACATCAAGTTTCAATTGTCCCAAAGCGGCATAATTACCCTCAAATAAACCAGAACCACCAACAGGATTATTCGGTTCTGAGGCAAAATAACCCAAGGTGAGAGTAGGTTTGAAACTACCGCTACCAAAAGGTACATTCACACCAATACCCGCACCGCCACCAATACGATAAATGGGACTTTCTGTGGCGAATGTGGATAAAGCACCATTTCCACCGTCGAAGTCTTCAAAGTAAGGGTTAACTGTAGGCACGTAGTCGCTGTGAATAGCACCTGTGGCAGCAAGGTAAACTTGGGTATTGCCCACAGGGAAGTAGTAACTTAACCAATCTATAGCAACGCCATTGCTAGTATTGGGGGAGATATTAAAAGTTTGAGTTCCTTCAAATGTACCATTTGGTAAAGTTAATGGGTTAGCATTTCCAGACGCAAGACGTGTATTTAAGGTGTCTTTACCTGTAAAACTGGTTTGGAAGTTTAATCTTACCCGGTTTTGGAAGACGGTGTTGTTATCGTCATCATTTCCAAAGCTATCGGTGACGGCAAAAATTGCCTCTCCTACTAGTTTGGTGGTTGTAGAAAATTGATTTGCTTCTAACTCGGTGGTACGTGTTTCTAGCGCGTCTACTCGTCCGCGTAAAGTTGCCAGTTCGGCTCTAAATTCTTCTTGTAAGCGTTGTAATGTGGCTAGGTCTTCTTTTCTAACTAAATCAGACGTAGCTGTGGCAATTAGTTCATTAACTCTATCTAAACAAGCATTCAAACCTGCGGCAAATTCATAACGAGTTAAAGCACGATTACCTCGGTAAGTGCCGTTGGGATAACCAGCAATACAACCATAACGTTCAACTAGAGATTGTAATGCTTGAAATGCCCAGTCGGTAGGTTGTACATCAGAAAATTGAGAAACTGATGTGACTTGAGACAAGGCGTTATTGGTTTCGGCTGTTGTGCTATTGTCATCAGCTTTGACTTGAGAAATTAAAAGATTAGTTTCTACTTTTGTACCTTGAGATGAGCCGATTGTTTCCACCGCATCTGCGTTAGCTGAAGCGAAGATACTGATTCCCAAAACTATCGGACTTAATGCGATCGCTTTCCACAATATCTGAGACATCTTCCTCACACCTTATATTACCGTTAGTGTTGTCACTAAGAATCAAGACTAATATGATATATTTTTTACTTCGTTTTTTTGTTATTTACAATACAAATTTTACGGAAACAGGCGCAGAAATTGGCACATCAAAGAGGGGTGACTCAGAGCATCGAGATAAAAGATGTATTCTTCTGTGGAGTTAAGGAACTTCTTGAAGATAGAGAAAGCCACCCCTGTAAAGAATTTAAGTTATTTGCTAGAAATAACCTTTGTGAAGCTTCTATGATAATTTACTCTTATACGTTTAATAAGTTTAACTATGAGGGATTAAGGAAGTGTTTTTTCGTTTTGTCTCATGTTCATAAATTGCTGAAAAGTTCTTGTGATATTTAGCTGCAAATTGTGAGGAATTGAATTTGATTCAACTACTACAGCTACGCAAGCAATAGTAAAAGCGATCGCTGTGATCATTGTTTGGCAAATCCTACTCAGTTTGTATCTAGCTTTTTTACCAACCTTAGCCGCTTTTTCCTTTTGTATAGGTGTAACTACAGCTAGACGCGGTGCTAAAAATGCTGCTACCTTTCGCGTCAGTTCGCTACTTTCAGTTATTGCAGGAAAGTAATGCCAAGTTTTTGTTTTTGGGTCAAAAATAGTGACGGATGATAAAGAACTATCGGGAAAAGATGAGACACTAGCAAGTAAATCTGCTTTACGCTCTAATCCAAAATAAGGATTTTCAAAGTCTGCGTCTATCTCGGTGTTGTCAGAAGGTTTAGCTACAACATCACAATATTTTGATAAACTATGCAAATCTAATAGCGCTTCTGCTGCAAATTGATAGCGTAGTTTAGTTGCTGGTTGTACCAATTTGCAGAGAATCATCTCTAAAGATGAACTTATTGGCTCAACTAAATATGATTGCCATATCCAAACATTTTCACTGCAATCATATAAATCAAACGGCGACATCTGAGTAAGCAAATGTAGGCAAGTCACACCTAAACTGTACAGGTCGCTGCTAAATACTGCTTTACCTCGAACCTGTTCTGGTGCAGCATATTCAGCACTGCCAATTATAGTTTCCGTTTCCCAATTAAGCCGTTTATATTTAGCAGAGCCGAAATCTACTAAAAATAATTTGTGGTCTTGACTGCGACGAATAATATTAGCAGGTTTAATATCTCGATGAATTACCTGATGAGCATGAATAAACTGCAACAAAGGTAACAATTCATTTAATACTTGGTAAATGTCTGCTTCATTAAATGCTCCAGTCTCGGCTAATTCCTGTTGTAAATTTTGTCCATCCACCCATTCTTGGACTAAATACTGTTTACCTTCTTGCTCAAAAGTATTTAGGAGTTGGGGAATTTGGGGATGTTTACCGAGTTCTGCTAAACGGACAGATTCTTGTTGAAATAGTTCAAAAGCTTTGTGACTATGGTAGGAAGTTTGAGAGGGCGCTAAAAATTGTTTGATGACACAGAAGTTATTTTTTGTATCAGAGGATTCGCTATTTTGTTGATACTTTTGATCAAGAGCCAGAAACGTTTTACCAAAGCCTCCTTGTCCTAATGACTTAAGGATACGGTAACGGTCATTGAGAACAATGTCTGACTTCTCAAATTCAGGGCTGCTATTTTGTTGTAGAAACTGTGAGTGTTTTTGATGATCGGAAAAACCGCCGTACATACAACGGATTACTCCTTAAATTGCTGAATTTAAACTGATTTGCTCCAAGTCTGTTTTGTGATGTTTCTGCCACTATTACTTGCTATACGTCTAACGCCACCACGTTCACGTTGAAATAGTTTTGTTTGCTGAGTATCTGTGCTGAAACTAATGTTAGTTAAAGATTGATGTTGCCATCCTAAGATGACGTAAGAGTAAAAGGATGTAAACATCAACCAAATAACAAAGTTAAGACAAATAAATGTTTTGATTTTTTCTGGCGTAATCATCAGAGTTGGAAAGAACTTAAGCAGCCGACTTTAACCTATCTAACGCGAGATTTAATTGCAAAACATTCACCCCAGGTTCTCCAAAAATTCCCAGAAAACGACCATCAGTATTTTGATTAATTAAATTTTCTAATTGCTGCGGTTGGAGTCTTCGTGCTGTGGCGATGCGGTTTACTTGCGCTCTGGCGGCGGCTGGGGTAATGTGGGGGTCAAGGCTAGAACCAGAGGTGTAGACTAAATCGGCGGTGGGTTGGATACCTGCACTTGTAAGAGCTTTTAAGTTCTCATTTTTGATGCGTTTTATTAAATCTGAATTGCTGGGAGCTAGGTTACTTGCGCCGGATACCCCTGTTTGTAAGACACCTGCATCGTCTTTTTTGGGGTCGGCGGTGCTGTAGCTGGTGGTGCTAGGGCGGGAGTTAAAATAGCGATCGCTTGTAAATGGTTGACCAATTAAAGCAGAACCCAAAACTTGACCTCGACTATCTTTAATCAAGCTACCATTTGCCTGATAGGGAAATACAATCTGTCCCAAAGCAATCATCAAAAAAGGATAAATAACAGCAGCAATTACCCAAATTACCAACGTAGAACGAATAGCCCTACTTGCTTCGCGTGCAAAACTCATTAGAATTTCTCCGGTATAAACATGACAAAAAATAGATAGATAGAAAGACTCAGAGTTACTAACCCTAAAAGCCCCAAAGCCCAAGCTTGAAAGTGAGAAAAACTCTCCCCCGTAGCCGCATAAACAACAGGTGCAACCACAAGGTTGAAACACATTGCCAAGAATAAAAATAAGGGCAGTTTGTGCTTAAATTTGGGGATTGGAGATTGGGAAAAAGATGAAAGAATGAGTTTCATAATATTCAGCAAACATCAATTGTAAAAAATGTGAGAAATAAAAACTCTGCGCCCCTCCGCGCTCCTCTGCATTTCTCAAATAAACCCTCAAGAAAAAGGCAAAACAACATCAATCAACTTAATAGCCACAAAAGGCGCAATAATTCCACCCAACCCATAAATTAAAATATTGCGTCTTAATAACTGATCCGCCGTCAGAGGACGAAACTTCACACCCTTAAGTGCAATGGGAATTAAAGCCGGAATAATCAAAGCGTTATAAATCAAAGCCGAAATAATCGCAGATTGAGCGCTTTTTAAACCCATAATATTTAACGCCCCAATTCCCGCAGCCCCAAAGATAGTAGGAATAATTGCGAAATATTTAGCGATATCATTGGCAATAGAAAATGTAGTCAACGCACCACGAGTAATTAATAATTGCTTCCCAATAGTTACCAAATCAATTAACTTCGTAGGATCAGAATCTAAATCCACCATATTGGCAGCTTCTTTAGCAGCTTGTGTCCCAGAGTTCATTGCTACACCCACGTTAGCTTGAGCAAGGGCGGGTGCATCGTTAGTACCATCCCCAGTCATGGCTACCAATTTACCCTGAGATTGTTCAGAGCGAATGACACTGATTTTGTCCTCTGGTGTAGCTTCGGCAATGAAATCATCAACTCCCGCTTCCTCGGCAATGACACCAGCCGTAATTCGATTGTCACCTGTCAGCATGACAGTACGTACACCCATGCGGCGCAGTTGGTCAAATCGTTCCCGCAAACCCGGCTTGACGATATCTTTGAGATAAATCACACCGAAAATTTGGTCATCTTGACAGACGGCTAACGGTGTACCACCCAAGCGAGAAACACGCTCATAAGCAGCATCAACATCAGGGGGAACTGAACCACCACGGGAACGGACAAACCCCTTAATCGCATCGACTGCGCCCTTGCGGACTTGTTTACCATTGGGTAAATTAGTGCCACTCATGCGAGTTTTAGCAGAAAATTCTACACCCTCGGCTTGATTAAGAGAAAAATCAACCTCAATCTGGTATCTTTGGGCAAGTTGAACAATTGACCTGCCTTCCGGGGTTTCATCAAATACACTGGCATTTCTGGCAATACGTGCCACATCTTCAACTGTATAGCTATTCACAGGAATGAACTCATCCGCCAGCCGATTTCCCAAGGTGATAGTCCCTGTTTTATCTAATACCAAAGTATTGATATCACCGCAGGCTTCGACAGCTCGTCCTGAAGTAGCAATGACATTGAATTGAGCAACTCTATCCATTCCGGCAATCCCAATGGCGCTTAATAGACCGCCAATAGTTGTAGGAATCAAAGCCACTAACAGGGAAATGAGGATGGCGATACTTACACCGGCGCGTAAACTGTTTGCTGCCTCTGCGCCAAATATTGTATTAATGAAGTTGGCAATGTAGCTCACCAAGGGCGGCATAGTTGCCACTACAATCAAAAACACTTGTGTAAGTACAGCAAGTAATACCGTTAGGGCAATCTCGTTAGGTGTTTTAGAACGTTCTGCCCCTTCCACAAGAGAAATCATCCTGTCAATAAAACCCTGACCAGGATCGGCTGTAATGCGAATTGTCAACTCATCGGAAAGGAGGCGTGTTCCTCCGGTGACAGAACTAGCAATATCTGTACCGGGTTGCTTGAGGACTGGTGCAGACTCTCCAGTAATTGCCGACTCATCGACTGAACCAATGCCTTGTATCACTTCCCCATCGGCAGGAATCATATCATTGGCAATTACTTTGACTAAATCGCCCCGACGCAGTTGTGTAGAATTAACTGTTTCTATAGAACCATTGGGTAAGATTTTTCTAGCAGGAGTATCAGAACGGGTGGCTCTTAAGGTATCTGCTTGAGCTTTACCCCGTCCTTCGGCTACAGCTTCGGCAAAATTGGCAAATAAGACTGTGAAAAAGAGAATTAAGGTAATTAATCCATTTAATAGACGTTGTTGGTTGACATTGGCTTGGACTGTGCCGAATAAGTTGGGGTCTAGAGTGACTAAGAATGTGACAATTGTCCCTACCCAAACAATAAACATGACTGGGTTTCTGACTGCATATTGAGGATTGAGCTTGACAAATGACTCTTTAATTGCTCTTTGATAGATGCCCTGCATATTTGCCTTGGGAGTGTGTCTGCGCGAGTCACGGGTTCCTTGGGGAGTACGGGGTGAGGGGGATGAGTTGATAGTTGTCATATGTGGAGATGAGGGAGTGGGGGGAGATGAGGGGGATGAGGGAGAGATAAGCGAAGCTGTGTGATAAATTTGTAATGTTTTTGAGGCTTTGAGGTTGAACGTTGAAGTTTTGAGCTAGAACGTTGAAGCTTTGAACTAGAACATTGAGGTTTTAAACTAGAACGTTGAGGTTTTAAACTAGAACATTGAGGTTTTAAACTAGAACGTTGAGGTTTTAAACTAGAACGTTGAGGTTTTGAACTAGAACGTTGAGGCTTTGAACTAGAACGTTGAGGTTTTGAACTAGAACGTTGAGGCTTTGAACTAGAACGTTGAGGCTTTGAACTAGAACGTTGAGGCTTTGAACTGAAACGTTGAGGTTTTGAACTAGAACGTTGAGGCTTTAAGCCTGACAGTTGCACCTTTGAAGTTAAAATTTTGAATTTTGAATTGGTATTACCCAATACCTTTATTAATCCAAAACGCTTCACCGATGGGGCCGAATGCTAGAACTGGAAAGAATGTCAGTGCGCCGAGAATTAAAATTACGCCTGCTGTTACGCCTGTAAATAAACTGGTGTCGGTGCGTAATGTGCCGACTGTTAAAGGAACTTTTTGCTTGCGGGATAGGCTATCTGCTAGTAACAGTAAGCCGATGATGGGAATATAACGCCCGGCGAGGAGGCTGAAACAGGTGCTAAGGTTCCACCAAAGGGCGGTGATGCTGGGTTTTGCACCAGCCGCAATGGCTAATGGTGAGGGTTGGGAATCTCCTAAGCCTTCAAAGCCAGAACCGTTGTTGGCGGCGGCGGAAGCGTATTCATAGATGACTTGCGCCAAGCCGTGGAAGCCTGGGTTACTAATTCCTGCTAGTTGTTCAGGGAAGGCTAGGGTGATACCAGCCGGAATCATGATGGCGATGGGGTGGACTAGGAGAATGAGGAAACTTGCTAGGACTACTTCGCGTTTTTCGATTTTGCGTCCGAGAAATTCTGGTGTGCGTCCGACCATTAAGCCTGTAGCAAAGACTGCCAAGATTAGGTAGGCAAATAAATATGCTGTTCCTGTACCTTGCCCTCCCCAAACAATTTGTAGGAACATATTTGAGAGGGTGACAAAACCGCCATTGGGCATGAATGAATCATGTAAACTGTTGACTGCACCTGTCATTGTGGCTGTGGTGGCTGTGGCAAATAGGGCTGACTGCGCCCATCCAAAACGGACTTCTTTACCTTCTAAATTTGGTTGTGTACTTCCTAATAGTGTATTGACTGCTGGATTACCGTTATACTCGCCAATACCGTTAATTATGACAAAGGCGATAAATATTACACTCACCATCCCATAAACTAACCACGCTTGTTTTTTATTATTTGCAAATAAGCCGTAGGTATATATGAGGGAGGTAGGAATTGACAGCATCGCCACAACTTCTATTAAGTTAGAAAAGCCGTTAGGATTCTCAAATGGGTGGGCTGAGTTGATGGCGAAAAAGCCGCCACCGTTTTCTCCTAGTTCTTTGATGATTTCAAAATGGGCAACAGGGCCAAGTGCGATCGCCTGACTTATATTAGGATTTTCTATGGTAGGAAATACAACTGGCCCCCCTAAAGTCTCTGGTACACCAGCTGCCATTAAAGCAATCCCACCCACAAGACAAATAGGTAAAAATATTCTCGTGATACTACGGGTTAAGTCTACATAAAAGTTACCCAAAGGTCTACCAGTTAACCCACGAATAAAGGCAATTCCTACTGCTAAACCAGTGGCGGCTGAGGTAAACATATGATATCCCAATCCCCAGATTTGGCTGGCATAACTTAAATAGGTTTCTCCTGAATAATGTTGTTGGTTAGTGTTAGTAATGAAGGAAATAGTTGTGTGTAATGCGGTATCCCAAGTTGGCGCACCTATTTTAGTGGGGTTGAGGGGTAGCCATCCCTGATTCATTAAGATCAAAAATATCAGTAACCCCATGACTATATTGCTGTACACAATTGCCCGTGCATACTGCCAGCCACTCATATTTTCTCTATTACTTACGCCAATTAAAGCGTAAAGTAATCGTTCAACTGGGTTGAAAATTGGGTCAAGAAATGTACGTTGTTCTTGATAAACACGCGCCATATATCGCCCAAAAAAGGGAGTTATGGCTACTATAATTAGTAAGGTTAAGCCTATTTGTATCCATCCTTGCAACATGGGAACTTTGTAATTCGTAATTATGATTACATGATTGACTTTTGTACTGGGGAAAACAAGGAGTAGATGGATATAAAAGTGGGTTTATTTTTCTAGATGATGTTTAGTGGTAAATATATATCGGTGTTTATGTCGTTTAGATATCTTCTAAACGCGATGTTTTATATACTTAATGTTATAAAATTTGACTTATAGCGGTTTCCGACTAAGTAAAGTAGAGTAATGTTTTTAAACGCGGAGGAATGCAGAGGAAAGCGCAGCGAAAAGTTCTGTAGGAGGGTTTCCCTCCGTAGGAAACTTTTCAAGACAGAGGAACGCAGAGGTTTTACCAGTTTTATTAATGATGATTAGGAAACGCTATATTTAGCAGACAGTTGTTACCGGAATATTACAAAGTTAAAAAATTGGTATCTAGAAACTCACAGTTAATCAGAATCTCTATCATCGTTGGCTTATTTATTCTCGTCATGTCGATGGAGTTTGTCACGCCAGCAGATTATGTATTTGGCTATCTTTATACTGGGGCGATATTGTTAGCAAATTTTTGGTTTGGTAGAGTAGGCACTTTGCTGACAACAGTGATGGCTGTGAGTTTAACTATCTTAAATTTAGTAGTTCCTGGATGTGAAATAATTACAACTGCTATGGTAGCTAATCGAGCGATCGCTACTATCGCTTTGATTGTTACTGGTATTTTAAGCGATCGCCTGCGTCGTTCTCAAGAAGCGATCGCTCTCACCCGCGCTAAGTTGGAGTCACAAGCGGAGTTGGTAAGGTTGCGAGAGGATTTTGCTTCTACACTCACCCACGATTTAAAAACGCCACTTTTAGGTGCTATTGAAACTCTTAAGGCTTTACAACAGGAAAAGTTTGGGGTGGTACTCCCAGCACAGCAGCCACTATTGACTACAATTATCCGCTCTCATCAAACTTCTCTGCAACTGTTAGAAACTCTATTAGACATCTATCGCAATGATACAGAAGGGTTACATTTAGATTTAATGCCTGTAGATTTAACTAGTTTGGCAGAAGAAGCAGCCACTACGCTGACAGAATTAGCAGCTAATCGCCGAGTTCATATATCGTTTAACTATGGTGATGCTGGTTGGCGGCAGAGTTTGTGGGTGCAAGGCGATCCTCTACAATTGCAAAGGGTATTACACAATCTCCTAGTTAATGCTATCAATCATTCGCGTCGTGGCGATCGCGTGGAGGTGGTATTAGAAACACAAGCCTCTTATCAAATAGTAAAAATTTTAGATACTGGTGCAGGTATTCAACCAGAACAATTTCCTCATTTATTTGCCAGATTTTATCAAGGACATAGTGAACGGCAAGCCAAAGGTTCAGGGTTAGGACTTTATCTATCGCGGCAAATTATCGCCGCGCATAACGGTATAATTTGGGCAGAGAATCGCGTTCCTCATGGTGCAATGTTTGCTTTTAAATTGCCCATTCTCCCATGTCCTCCTTCTGTGACTGCGTAAAATGCCTTCTCATCCTGTGAAAATTCTGTTGGTTGAAGATGACGAACTCTTTCGCTTAGGCTTACGTGTGCGGTTACAACAAGAGACGGGTTTAGAAATTATTGCTGAGGCGGAAGATGGAGAAACAGCCCTTGATTTGATTAAGCAACACCCTGTAGATGTAGTGTTATTAGATGTGGGTTTACCAGGACTTGGCGGTGTTGAAGCTTGTAGAGAAATTAAGCAGCAAAACCCCCAATTACCCATTTTGGTTTTGACTTCTCATTCTCAAAAACCCCTAATTTCTAAGTTAATTGAAGTAGGCGCTCAAGGGTATTGTCTTAAAGGAATTGCGGCGGAAAAATTAGTATTAGCACTGCGTTCTGTGGCGGCTGGTGCTTCTTGGTGGGATGAGACTGCAACTAAAGAGATTCGTTCTTCTATTGAAGGGAGTCAGTCCCTAACAGCAACTAACATCACCAAATCTCCTAACCTTTTAACTGGGCGTGAATTGGAAATTTTGTCTTTGTTAGCTGAGGGGAAGACAAATCAAGAAATTGCTCTGGCACTATACATCAGTCCAGGTACAGTTAGGGTTCATGTTCACACCATTTTACATAAGTTAGAGGTGAGCGATCGCCACCAAGCTGTAGTTGTCGCCTTACAAAAACAATTAATTAAATCTAGCAATGGGTAATATGACAGAAAACAGTGTCTTATGATAACTATATGTTTTAATCTATCTGTCAATAGCTATAGAACTATTTCGAGCTAGTTAAGTAAGATGAATTATATTGATGCTTCAGGTATTATTTTTTAGGGAAATTTATTTTGCTTTTATAAAGATTTTTATAAAAAATGAGAAGCTAGGGAAAACTAGTGGTGAATCTTGAGTAATTCGCTATTCTTTAATAATTGACTTCTCTTAACTTCTATAAATTTTTCAGCATCTTAGTTTTATTTTACCTGAATTTAGTGTATTCTAGTTTTTCCTGAGTATTTTTTACAACATTAGACACTACATATATTTCATTACGGATCTTTCCCCAGAGCCATGAAGAACTGTACTAGTGTGTCTAAAAATCAATCTTGAGATTAACTTTTTTTCTGTCACTGTATAAGGCATAAAAATCAATGGATATACGATTAATAAAAAAATCGGAAAAATTAGTTCTGAAAAAGATCAAAATGATGGAGGAAACAGAAGACCAAAACCTGCCACTTGAACCTTTGGATACTTTAGAACCCATTATTGAAGAACCAAAAGAACTATATATAGATATTAGAGAACCTAACTATATTCCTGTCCTAGATAATCCTGTAATTCATTCTGTGGGTAACTCCGGCTGGCAGGTTTCGGATATTTGGCGAGATATTAGAGTAGATGATTTTTGTAATTAATTAGGAGGCAGGAGAATTTTAGATTTTAGATTTTGGATTTTAGATTGGTGTATCAATCTAAAATTTAAAATCCTAAATCCAAAATCGAAAGGGCAGGAGGCAGAAGGGAAGAGGGTTATAGCTTTGTTTACCTTTCTTAACTTAGTTTTGTTTTTTCCCACCGACTTACTTAATTTAAGTGTCAACTGTCAACTGTCAACTGTCAACTAACACTAATAACTACACCTTGACTCTCATTTCCTAACCTATCTACTGCACATACAGCATAGGTTCCTGGTTGGACTGTGGCGAATGTTGTACCTGCTGACAACACTCGCTGTATTGTCCAGTTGGAATCACTTTGGCGGTAAAGTGTCCAGGAACGCACAGGTTGGTTATCTCCTGGTTGCCAACTGAGTTTGCGGTTGTTGACTTGCAATTCTTTTGGCGGTGGTGGTGGTGTTGTATCCCGCCAAGACATTGTGGGTACTAAGGCAAGTTTGGAATATAGGGAGTTTTGGAAGGTGTCGGAGATATCTTGGCGGTTTTCAATGATGGAACCGACACTAAAGAAGATATTACCTAGTGATAAGTCTGGTGCTTGGTTGCGGCTAATCTTGACTTGCTTTTCTATCTCTTCACTTTTCCAAGCTTTACCATCAAGTTGTTCGATATTGTTACCTGCGTAAATGTGTCGTCGTCCAGAATTAACGTCTGTCCACCATTTCAACAGTACAGGATAACTCTGCTTGGTTTGGTCGGTACGCCAATATAGTTGAGGTGCTAAATAATCTACCCAACCTTGTTCTAACCATTTCTTGGAGTCGGCATACAATACACTATAAGCATCTAAGCCTGTGATTCCTGCTGGTTGTCCAGGGCGATATATGCCAAAGGGACTAATACCAAATTTTACATCAGGTTTGGTAGCTTTAATGCCTTGGGACAGACGCAGCACCATTTGATCCACATTTTGCCGTCGCCAGTCGCTTAAGCTAAGTTGTCCCCCGGCTGCTTTATAGGCGGCGTAAGTTTTATCATCGGGGAAAGACTGTCCTTGGATGGGGTAGGGATAGAAATAGTCATCAAGGTGGACTGCATCTATATCGTAACGGCGCACAACATCGATGATGACGTTATAAGCCCTATCTTGGACAATTTTTATTCCAGGGTCCATCCACAGTTGATTCCCCCATTGATAAACTACTTCTGGATTGGTTACGGCTATATGAGGACGGACGTTAGTCCCACTTTTGATTGTAGTTTTGGCGCGGTAGGGGTTGAACCAAGCATGAACTTCTAGGTTGCGTTTGTGGGCTTCAGCGATCGCAAACTGTAAAGGATCATAAAATGGTTCTGGGGCTTTACCTTGTGTACCAGTCAACCAAGCACTCCAAGGTTCCAACTCAGAAGCATACAAAGCATCCCCTTCTGGACGCACTTGCAAAATTACGGCGTTGAAATTTAACTGTTGCAACCGAGTAAGAATTGCTACTAACTCCTCTTGCTGCTGAGTTGTTGAAAGTCCAGCTTTGGAAGGCCAGTCACTATTCCACACTGTGGTTATCCAAGCGCCGCGAAACTCTCTGGTATGGCTGACTCTGACTGTGGATGTAGATGTTGGCGGTACAACTAAATAAGCAGAGGGAATCTTTTCTGCTTGACCGAGATAGACTAGAGCTTGATAGATAATTGCGGCTACATCACCACGGGTAGTAGCATTGCCAAAGTTGAGTAATTTGGTATTGGGAAAGCTAGCAACTAAACCTGCACTAGTGGCGATCGCAATTTGATTTCTGCCATAGCCTGGAATAGTATCTGCATCTTGGTATATTTGCGGCAATTTGTCTAGTAAATCTGGTTTAATTTTGCTGGCAATTTCCAAGCCGTTCACCAGAGATACTAAAACATCACCCCTGGAAATTTGATTACCTGGACGGAAGGTCTTATCAGGGAAACCACTTAAAAATCCGGTTTCATAAGCTTTTTTAATTGCACTAGCCGCCCAAAAGTTGGCAGGAATATCCGTAAAGTTGATATACGGACGTTTGACTGATAGATTAAAGACGGCGGCAATTATGGCGGCGAACTCAGCACGGTTAACTGGGTTATTAGGGCGAAAAGTCCCATCAGCATACCCATTCAAAATTCGCCGTTTAGATAAGGCTTCAATGAATAAACTCGCCCAATGGTTTTGAGTATCCGAGAAGCGTGTAGTAGTAGATACCATTGTTATTTGCTGCTAGCTTGCTTGATTGTAGATATCCCATGTTAATCTAGCAAGCTGAAAGCGATCGCTACTTGAATAGCGGGTAAATTTTCATATTTAGTAAAAATGGCGATCTCGTATTTTAACAATTACGCCATTATTTAACTCATATCTTCCACCTTCGGGTCGCCACGCTGCAAAATCTTCAAAGGTTACTAGTTTACGTAAGGCTGGAATTGTAATTTATTGCCGTTTATCTGTGCGTAGCTCATTGCTCTTACTTGTTTGCCCTATCTTTTTTCATGCTTGCACTATTCAGATATTAATTTATCAAGTATTTTACAGCAGCCTGTAGTAAATTTGTCCTGATTATTTAGTGAAGTATGGTATGTGGGGATTATGAGGTTTGTAAATCTAATCAGTAGCATAAAATCCTAGAATTTTGAGTAAATCTATGCTCGATTACTTTTTTTATTAATAGCTAAAATAGCAAACAGAAGTAATGTAGGGATATAATAAGTGCTAAGAAAGTCTTTATTATACATATTCTTTGCCCTGAGTTTAATTGGGGTAATGGGCGTATCTTTTATCTCCGATAAGTTAGAGCGATCGCCTGTTATGAGCTGCAATATGCCCTATGGATTTTTTCAAACAAAGAATGCTAAATACTATACATATCCTGAAAAGATAGTTATTCAGCCCTGGCATGGTCAGCATCATACATATGCTGTATTTCAGATTCCCAATGGTTATCAACATGAATATTTATTTAGACTAAAAATCCCTGGAGAACCTATTCATTGTGGGGGACTTGTACCTGTAAAGCAAAATTTCCTTGCTGGCATTCCTCGCAAGCAAGGATACTATTTAATGCAGGGTTATTTGAATACTCGTATCGCTCTCAACTTAATTGTTCAAGGCAAAATAAATCAGTTGTTGCAACCGCAAAATTGGCAACTTGGCTATGTCAAAAAATAACTAAATTAGTATCCCAGCAATACAGGCAGTAATAAAACTAGCTAGTAATCCGCCAATCATACTTCTTACACCCATACGTGCAAAGTCCTGTTGACGTTGGGGAGCCATCCCAGTCATGCCACCAATAGTAATACCAATTGAACCAATATTTGCAAAGTTACACAAGGCATAAGTGGCAATAATTACGCCTCTAGGAGAAATTTTCCCACTTTTAATTAAATTGCCTAAATCTACATAAGCTAGAAACTCATTCAAAATAGTTTTTTTACCTAGTAGCGCTCCTACTTGAGCGCAATCTGCCCAAGGTACACCCATAAAAAAGGCAATGGGAGCCATAATAAAAGACAACATCCATTCTAAAGATAATTGTGCCAATCCAACAAAGGAACCTAGCCATCCTAATAGGGCATTGACCACGGCGAGTAATCCTAAAAAAGCGATAATCATTACCCCAACATTGACTGCTAACTTCACACCGTCAATTGCTCCACTAGTAGCAGCATCAATCACATTTATATAACTCGTCTCCACATCCATCTGAACTTTGCCAGCCGTTGCCGATATTTCCGTTTCTGGATAAAGTAATTTTGATACTACTAATGAAGTGGGAGCGGTCATAAAAAAGGCAGCAATTAGATGTTCTGGGGGAATGCCAAAGGAAAGATAAGCGCCCAATACACCACCAGCTATGGTTGCAAAGCCTCCAGTCATCACGGCGTGAATTTCTGATAAGGTCATGTTGGCGACATAAGGTTTTACCATGAGTGCTGATTCTGTCGGCCCTAAAAAAATGTTGCCAGCACAGGATAGAGACTCGGAACCAGAGGTTCTCATTGTCTTCATCATCACCCAAGCCAGCCCGTTTACCACTTTTTGCAAGATGCCATAATGGTACGTCACACTAATGAAGGCAGAAAAGAAGATGATGGTTGGGAGTACCTGAAAGGCGAATAGATGATCCTTATAGTTATCACCAAAGACAAATTTTGCACCTACATCTGAGAATGAAAGAAAATTGCTGACTATATCCCCCAAAGATTTAAAAACGTTTAATCCCCAAGGTGTTTTGAGAATTATCAAAGCAAAGACAAATTCTAAACCTAATCCCCAAGCTACTGTGCGCCAGCGTACTGCATCACGCCGAACTGAGAGGGCGTAGGAGATACCAATGAATATTAAAATTCCTAAAGCAGAAATGGCGCGTTCCATGTGGTTTTTGTTTTTTGTGGTTTGGTCAAAAAGTGTACATGAGATTTTATTGATTTGTGAGGTTTGCGGGAGTTTTTAACGCGGAGAGGTCTTTATGAGGAGTGAAGCGGCTGATGATGAGGTTTTTGTTGGGTTTGTGGGCGAGTGTTTTATTCTATACGAGTATTCCTTTACCTTATACAAATGGTTTGGATTTTCAAGGGGTGGCGCGTTTTGCGCCTGTGGTGGGGTTATTGATTGGGGGGGTTTTAGGATTGGTTGATACTGGTTTAAGTTATGTAGCAATGCCTGTATTAACTCGTAGCGCTTTGGTAGTGGGGCTGTGGATTTTTATTACGGGCGGGTTACATTTGGATGGAGCAATGGATACGGCTGATGGTTTGGCGGTGGGAAACCCGGAACGGCGGTTAGAGGTAATGGCAGATAGCGCTACAGGTGCGTTTGGGGCGATGAGTGCGATCGCCATCCTGTTACTCAAGACTTCAGCTTTAACTGATATAGGGTCTTTTCGCTGGCTAGTTTTGATGGCGGCTTGTGGTTGGGGACGTTGGGGACAACAAGTGGCGATCGCCTGCTATCCTTACCTCAAACCCACTGGTAAAGGCGCTTTTCATAAACAAGCTATTCGCAACTATCAAGATTTATTACCAGGATTATTGCTGATGTTTGCAGTCAGTGGTTTACTCTGGTTTGGCAATGGTCACAATTTCTTCGTGCCGATGGTGATGGTGATTGCTGGGAGTGCGATCGCTACTTTAATCGGTGCTTGGTTTAACCACAAATTAGGCGGACACACTGGCGATACCTACGGTGCAGTTGTGGAATGGACTGAAGCTCTATTTATGTGTGTACTGAGTATTTTGGTATAGGAATTTGCTCTGCCACACATTTGAAACCAGGATTTGATTACAGGAAAATCTTCCTATTTTACAGCACTTCCTGCAGCTATGAGGTACATCCTCAAACCTGAAAACTATTGCTGGAGAGGGTTAAAGAGAAAAATTGTATTTCATAATAGCGGGAAGTGCTGTATCAAGGGATAAATTTGGCTTGCTATTTTCTGTATCAGCGCTTATTAGCATTATTCTTCAGATCATGTGTCAAGTAAATTAGACTGGTTTTTTTTTAAGCTTTTATCTTTTCTTTCCGCTCTTTACCTGTTAAAACAATAACAGTTAAAAATGATGCCGACCCATTATTATATTTTGTCTTCCTGCTATTGGGCTAACCAGTTGGATGGTTCAAAATCAATGATAGTGAGTGAATTTTTGATATAGCTTCCTATTTTATTCTTGTTGTCTCAAGCACAACGATTTTGGAGTATCCGACATGAGCATTATGACAGAGAAAATTAGTCAAAAATTTCCTGAAGAGCAACCAACTCTCAAACAAGGTGATACAGGCGAAGCAGTAAAAGAATTACAACGGCTTTTAAGCAAGTACTATTGTTATTCTGGGCCTATCGATGGGGTGTTAGATTTGGAGACTGTTGGGGGTGTAATCTTATTTCAATATCGCGTTTTTCTGCTAGATACTGGGATCGTAGAGTATAAAACTTGGCTTTCATTATACGCAGGCGGGGCGACTAATTTACCGATAATTCAATATGGAAGCCAAAGTGAACTGGTGAGATTACTGCAACAAAGATTACATCTTACTGGATACTATACAGGATTGCTTGATGGATATTTCGGTTTAATTACAGAAGCAGCCGTGAAATCTTTTCAATTGCGTAATAATTTAAAGGTTGATGGTGTTGTGGGGGATCGCACTTGGTTTGCTATTAGCAATGCACCTATTTTTAACGGTTAAATTATTAGTATTTGCTATCAAATTTATAGGTAAATCTTATAATTGTGTCTTGAGAATTTCTTCAATCGTCTATTCTATAAATAAATGTATTATTTTCAATTGATTTTTAATTAGAAAAAAACCTTTCTCATACTTTAGAAATACAACTAAAGTTATACATCAACTTTCTGCTACTAACTTAAGGAATAAAATAATATTTCATTTGGATGAGTATTAATAGTGGCCTGCTCTTGTCAGTAATATTTCACGTAGTAATATTAAGCAAATACAAAAAATATCTAAAGAAATCTAGCTAACTGCTGTATAGCAGGAAACATAAAGATATAGATTTAAACAAACTTTTTTATAGCTTGAGGAGGGCCTGATGGTTACAGCGAAGGAACCAAAACAACAGGTGAAAGTCGGCCCAACCAGACTGCTAATTAACAATGAGTGGGTAGAGAGTGTTAGCGGTCGAAGATTTGAGACGATTAACCCAGCTACAGGCGATGTCATATGCGATGTGGCGGAAGCAGATGCGGCGGATGTGGATAAGGCTGTAAAAGCAGCCCGTGCTGCTTTCAATGGAGAATGGTCGAAGATATCTGCTACCAGACGGGGTGATTTGCTTTATAAGTTAGCAGATTTAATTGAACAGAATATTGATGAGTTGGCGCGGTTAGAAACTCTAGACAACGGTAAACCTTTACAAGATTCTTTGGGTGATTTATCTTTAGTCATCGCCTGCTATCGTTACTACGCAGGTTGGGCAGATAAGGTACAAGGAAAGACCATCCCCATTAATGGGCCTTATTTCTGTTACACTCGTCACGAACCGATGGGTGTAGTTGGGCAAATTATCCCTTGGAATTTCCCTTTGTTAATGCAGGCGTGGAAGTTAGCCCCAGCTTTAGCCACGGGTAATGTTGTGGTGATGAAAACAGCCGAACAAACTCCACTATCTGCCTTACGGGTGGGAGAGTTGATTGTGGAAGCTGGTTTCCCTCCTGGGGTGGTGAATATTTTATCAGGATACGGGCCAACGGCTGGGGCGGCAATATCGCATCACATGGATGTAGATAAGGTGGCGTTCACTGGTTCGACTGAGGTGGGACATCTGATTATGGAAGCCGCCGCGAAAACTAACCTGAAGCGAGTAACTTTGGAGTTGGGTGGTAAGAGTCCCAACATTGTGTTTGCTGACGCTGACTTTGATGAAGCGATCGCCGGCGCTCACGATGCGATATTCTTTAACCAAGGTCAATGTTGCTGTGCAGGTTCGCGGCTATTTGTGGAGGAGAAATGTTATGACGAGTTTGTCGCTAGAACTGTAGAACAAGCTAAGAAGCGTGTAGTTGGTGATCCCTTCGATGCCAATACCCAACAAGGGCCGCAGGTAGATAAGGAACAATTCGACCGGGTGATGGGTTATATCGAGGCGGGGATGCGAGATGGCGCACAGATTTTATGTGGGGGAAATCGCGTCGGGGAACGGGGCTTTTTTATCGCTCCCACAGTGTTCGCTGATGTACGCGATGAGATGAAAATTGCCCAAGAGGAAATTTTCGGCCCGGTGATGAGTATTATCAAGTTCAAAGACATTGATGAGGTCATACAACGGGCAAACACTACCATGTATGGCCTTGCAGCCGCAGTCTGGACAAAGGATATCACCAAAGCTTATGCGATCGCTAACAATGTCCGCGCGGGTACTGTATGGGTAAACTGTTACGACGTATTCGATGCGGCTGCACCTTTTGGTGGGTTCAAGCAGTCTGGTATTGGTCGAGAATTAGGAGAATATGGGTTGCAGCAGTACACGGAAGTTAAGACTGTGACTATTAAGTTGTAAGCAGTGGTGAGAGATGAGGAACTAATAACCAACTACCCATTACCAATTCCCAATGACAAAATCTCCACCCACACAGGGCGGAGATTTTTAATTAATGTTGAATTTCTAAATTAAGAATATAGCGACCTAATTGAACTTTTTCTGCCCATAATTCGTATTCTACACGCAAATTTTCTGGCAGTTCGTGTCCGCTTAGGCTTAAGCTATTGGTATAGTTTCGTAAGCGAATGGGATCGCTTGGTTGTAATGATTCGGTAGGCAACCAATACCTACTTACACCATAAACCCCCTGTTCCCAAAAGTGACGATAACTTACTTGGTCGTTACCTTGCATGGTCATAATTACTCGATAGGGAGAAATTTCTAACCATAAAACTCTAGGACTAGCAGGGGCATAAGCTTTACTAGTACGAGGTAAAAGTTTTTCTTCTGGATTTTCGGGACTAGCTATTTCACAGGTGATTAGTGGTGGTGCAGTCAGTAATAAATGGAACCTATCAATATCTTTTTGATATAGTGTTCCAGCAGTTTCCACAACTGACCAGAATGGCAGATCAGTTGATATGAGTGATAAGCACACGGGTTTGCGGTGATGGGTCAGCATGGGAGCAATGAGGGCTAAAAGCTATTGAATGAGTTGAAATTAATACCAAGTGAGCTACTAAGTCAGGATGAGCAACTAAACAGTAAAACCTGATTAATATTAACTGAAGTTGCTGATGTAGTAAGCTAAATCAACAAACCTCAAAATAAATTTGATATGATTCTAAAAAATTTAAACTATTCTTACTCTACGATGGATGAATTTTTAAGTAAAGTAAGTGAAAAGTTATACTTGTATAAATAATCTAACGAATTAACTTTACAACAACAAGATTTTTACTCTGCAACGTTGTTGAGTGTCGATTGTAAACAATTAATGTTAATCATTAAGATAGGTATTTTTTCGTTCAACAGTTTCCCTGTTTACCATCTGCCTGATATCAGGTTAGTTTTGGGAATATTGAGGTAAGATGTGTTGTGGCGATCGCCTCAAGGTTAATACTTAAATTTTCTTTATATTTAAACAAAGCAAATACCGTAGTATATTACTGTATAAGTAGTAACAAGCAAATGTGAGTCCATACTTGCATATCTATATGATTAAAATAGTGATGTCTCTATATATTGATAAGGATAAAATCTATCTTCATCCTTATCAATATTTGCATCATTTATAGACTAATTGTTTTGGCATGAAAATTGGATTCATTCTCCCAATAATCTACTCTATTGATGTTCACTTTGAGTAAAGCAATATCGGGTTCATTTAATCCTTGGGGAAACCAAGTTTCTAATTCAGGCTGCCATTCTTCTTCAAGTTTTTGACGGTCTTTTACTAATTCTGCTGTACCTGATATAGATACAAATCGCTGCTGATTTGGGGATGAAAAGTTAACACTCACCTGTTGACGGTTTTCTACTTCCAAGGTTTTGTGAGAACTAGCAGATGAGAAAAACCAGAGTGTGCCATTGGTGTCAATATCACCATTAAAGTACATTGGGCGACTGTGTAAACTGCCATCATCATCAATGGTAGTTAGCATGACATAATCGATGTCTTGAATTAGTTGTTGCAACTGTTGAATTTGTTGATTGCGGTCTGTAGAAATTGTCATTTATTTAGTATGTGTTAGTTATGAATATGTTGGCTGGCAAGCCACCTAATTACTACTAGCATTTTTATTTAGTGAATCCTTCAGACTAAAGAGGTAGTTTGAATAATCGCTAAGTTAGATTATTGATGAGAAAAAGCTAATTGTCATTTGTTGTTTGTGACTTTAGGCTGATGGATGGATAAATTTATTTAAGTAATGTTTTATATGGTTAATATTCTATCAGAGTAAAATTTTGTTGATGCAATGCCAAGGCTAGATTTGATAAAAGAATGTAGAAGATAATTATATCTGTTAAGTTGTGATGAATATAACTTTGAAACTCTTAACATTTTTTGTGAATATAAACCCTATTTTTAATCTTTATAATTAGTTGCAGGCAGACATATTATAGAAGTTTAGATCGGCTCAGAACGTTACAGGAGTTGCTATCGAGGTGATTCAAGCAATACATACTAATGTCAAAGGGAGAGCTAGATATAAGGTAAAAGAACTTTATCGTTCCCTATCTCTAAAAGCATATTTGGAGCGATCGCTCATCAATAGACCGGAAATTATTGATATTTCAGCTAACATTTCTACAAGCAATATCTTGGTATTTTTCTCGCCAAAATATAATTACAAGCAAATTGCTTATTTAATTGATGAAGTTATATTAAATTATCGCAAGAGCAGTCAGCTAGTTAGGGCGAAAAAGCCAGGGAAAATTGTTAAGAAGAAGAAACAAATCGCTGCTAGTAAACAGCAAAAAACGGAAGCTTGGCATTTAATGCCAGCAAACACTGTTTTAGATACCTTTAAAACCTCTTCATCAGGACTATCTAATGAGGCGGCTGCCAATAATTTAAGTATATACGGGGCAAATGTACTTTCCCAGATGGAGGTGCGTTCTAGTTTAAGTATCTTAGTTGACCAGTTCAAATCTCTACCCGTGGCTTTGCTGGGTGTGGCGGCTGGGGTTTCGGTATTTACTGGAGGATTGATTGATGCTGTGGTAATTTTGGGTGTGGTAGGGTTGAATGCTGTCATTGGCTTCGCTACGGAAACTCAGTCAGAACGCATCATTCATTCTTTGAAGCATCAAGAACAAACTTCTGCTTGGGTGGTACGGGATGGGAAGCCACAGGAAATTCCTACAGAAAATGTAGTGGTGGGAGATATTTTAATTCTCAAACCGGGTAGTTATATAGCCGCAGATGCCAGACTGGTTGCGGCAGATAATTTAAGTATTGATGAATCGGCTTTAACTGGCGAGAGTCTGCCTATTAGTAAGAATACTGCATCTTTGACTGGGGAAGATGTACCTTTAGGCGATCGCTTAAATATGATCTACAGGGGAACCTACATCACCGGGGGTCAAGGACTGGCGGCGGTTGTAGCTACTGGTCAATTCACGGAGATGGGTCATATCCAAACCCTAGTAGGTACAGCCAATGTTACAGAAACACCCCTGGCCAGACAATTAGATGAGGTAGGTGGTCAACTCGTAATTATTGGCATGGGTCTTTGCGGGTTGGTGTTTGGTATGGGACTACTGCGGGGATATGGAATAGTGCAGATGTTGAAGTCATCCATATCTTTAGCGGTGGCGGCTGTTCCTGAAGGTTTACCAACAATTGCCACCACAACCTTAGCTTTGGGTATCCGCGATATGCGGCGGAATAACGTCCTGGTACGTAGTTTGAGTGCGGTGGAAGCTTTGGGTTCCGTGCAGACAATTTGCATGGATAAGACTGGGACAATTACGGAAAATAAAATGTCGGTGGTGGAAATTCACACCAACTCGCGGGAAATTAAAGTAGTCGATGGTCAGTTCATCGCTGGGCAGGAAAATATCAACCCCTATATGTACGATGAACTGTTAAAGCTGATTCATGTCTCAGTTTTGTGTAATGAAACCCAAGTCAGTAAGACCGAGGGTGAGTATGTAGTTACAGGTTCGGCGACAGAAAACGCCTTAATTTACATGAGTATTGCGGCTGGGGTAGATGCAGTTTCTTTACGAGATAAGTATCCCTTACTACAAACGAACCTGCGATCGGAAAATCGCAATATTATGAGTACCATCCATGAAACTCATAATGGACATAAATTAGTTGCTGTGAAGGGTAGCCCTGGTGAAGTGGCGCAGATGTGCCAAGGGTGGATGAAGGATGGTCAAGTCGCCCCTTTAACCGACGAAGACCGCCAATTTTTGGAAATTGAAAATGACCGCATGGCGGGTAAGGCGTTGCGGGTGTTGGGTGTCGCTTACAACCATATAGATGAATCTCACAACGGCAACCATGAAGCAGACTTGATTTGGTTGGGTTTGGTAGGGATGGCCGATCCCATTAGAAGGGGGGCAAAGGAATTAATTGCCGACTTCCACCATGCGGGGATCAATACAGTCATGATTACTGGGGATCAAAGTCCTACAGCTTATGCGATCGCAAAAGAATTAGAATTAAATCGATCGCCTCAATTAGAAATCCTCGACTCCACCAACCTCAACAACCTCACCCCCGAAGCCTTAACTGCCCTCAGCGATAAGGTAGATGTATTTGCCCGCATCAGTCCCAGCAACAAACTCCAAATCGTCCAAGCTTTACAAGGTGCGGGTAAAGTTGTCGCTATGACTGGCGATGGTATTAACGATGCCCCTGCTTTGAAAGCTGCCCAAGTTGGTGTGGCGATGGGTAAGGGGGGAACCGATGTCGCCCGTGAAGTAGCAGATATTGTTTTAGAAGATGACCGACTAGAAACAATGATTATTGCTGTGAGTCGGGGAAGGACAATTTACAACAACATTCGTAAGTCGGTGCATTTTCTGTTGGCGACAAACTTAAGTGAAATCATCGTCATGACTACCGCCACAGCCGCAGGTATTGGCGAACCCCTAAATGCCATTCAACTACTCTGGCTAAATTTAGTTACAGATATTTTCCCTGGCTTATCCCTAGCAATGGAAGCGCCGGAACCAGATGTCTTAAGTCAACCACCCCGCAACCCCCAAGACTCGATAATTAAGAAGTCAGATTTCGGCCGCATTACCTTTGAGTCAGCCACTATATCTGCCGGCACTCTAGCCGCATACGGTTACGGCCTCCTCAAATATGGTATCAGTCCCCAAGCTAGCACCCTGGCTTTCATGAGTCTGACAACCGCCCAACTCCTACATACAATTAGCAGCCGTTCCGAAAAACACAGCATATTTAGTCAAGAAAAACTTCCCAAGAACCCCTACTTAACTGCGGCGGTGACTGGTTCTTTTGCCTTGCAATTAGTAGCTGTAGCTGTTCCACCGCTAAGAAATCTGTTGAAGATTACCTCTATTGGTCTAGTAGATGGTGCAGTTATTGGTGGTAGTGCTTTGTTACCTCTAGTTGTGAATGAAGGAAGTAAGACAATTCAAAATTCAAAATTCAAAATTCAAAAAAAAAGATGAGGGATAGGGGCTAGACAAGGTAGACAGGGAAATTTATTACTCCTCACTCTCAAGGTGAATTATGAAAAAAGATTTCATGTTTACATCTGAATCAGTCACAGAGGGGCATCCTGATAAACTGTGTGATCAGATTAGTGATGCGATCGTTGATAGATTTTTACAACAAGACCCCTACGCTAGAGTCATTACTGAATGCGCTGCATCTACTGGCATCGTGTTTATCGCCGCCAGATTTGAACCTAATACTAATGTCGATTTTACCAACATAGCCAGACAGGTAATTGACCAAGTTGGTTATGAACAGATGGAGTTCAATGGGAAAAACTGTAGCATCTTGACTAGCTTAAAGGAATTACCGTCTGACCCCTATCATCTATTCGATGAACAAAAATTATCTGATGCCCAAATAGAACAAATTACCGTCACCAACCAAGCAACGGTGTTCGGTTTCGCTTGTCATCAAACACCTGTCCTCATGCCGTTACCCATATGGTTAGCACACAAACTAGCTAAACGACTCACCCAGGTGAAGCGACAAAATATTTTGAGTTACCTGACTCCCGATGGTAAAACCCAAGTGGGAGTGGAATATAAAAATCGTCGTCCCTATCGCATCCATAGTATTACAGTCATCGCCAGTCAAAATAAAGTTGGCAAGCCAGATTTAAAGCAATTACAGGATGATATTCGAGAGACTGTGATTTATCCTGTGTTTGCTGATGAAGCAATTCAACCAGATGAAAAAACGAGAATATTTATTAACCCCGATGGTGCTTTTATTGTTGGCGGCCCGGCGGTACATTCTGGTTTAACTGGCAGAAAAAATGCGATAGATACCTACGGTGAATATTCTAAGCACAGTGGTTCGGCTTTAAGTGGTAAAGACCCCATCAGAATAGATAGGGTGGGTGCTTATGTTGCCCGTTATGCTGCGAAAAATGTTGTAGCTGCAAATCTCGCTGATGAATGTGAGGTGCAGTTGAGTTATTCTATCGGTCTTTCTCGACCTGTGAGTGTGCAAGTAGAAACTTTTGGTACGGGGAAGATATCGGATGAGGATATCACGATTTTATTAGAAAAGCATTTTGATTTTCGTTTGGCGGGGATACTTAAGGAGTTTAATTTGAGGCATTTACCATCATTAATTAAGGGTGGTTTTTACAGGAAACTTGCTGCTTATGGTCATGTGGGAAGGCAGGATATAGATTTACCTTGGGAGACAGTGGATAAGGTGGGTGTGTTTTGAAAGTCTGTTTTTTAAACGCGGAGGAACGCGGAGGTTTACGCAGAGGAATATGAGGAGTTGAGGAGAGTTTTTCTTGTGGTAATAATTTTAAAATGAGTAAGATTCTATCCTTGTTGTGGGTGGTTTTTTTATTTACTTATTTATGTGCGTTTGGGGAATGTTAATTATTTAAGTAAGGTCATCTGATAATATTCTCAAAGGATGGATAAGAGGAGGATATTTCAGCACTTTTATTGTCGGATACTTTCGGGCGATCGCACATAGCTTTTACCACATGTATTACTTAAAGTCAATAGAACAACTAACAAAAAGCCCAAAAAATCGGCAGCTAAAAGTAAGAAAAAAGTAAGAAATGGATTTTTTGTAAAATGCTCAGATTTAGATATAGTAAGGAAAATTGATGGTACGACCGCGCAAGCTCTTTGCTCAACATTGGCTCAAAAGTGATAAGGTACTCGACGCGATCGTTAAGGCGGCAGAGTGTAGTACAAATGACCGCATATTGGAAATCGGCCCCGGTACGGGCATTCTGACTAAGCGTTTATTACCTCTGGTAGAGTCTTTATTAGCAGTAGAAATTGATAGAGATTTATGTGCATTATTGGCGAAACAATTAGGGAAGAAAGAGAATTTTTTACTGTTACAAGGTGATTTTCTCACTCTAGATTTAGCAGCAAATTTAGTTGCATTTTCCAACTTCCAAAAGCAAAATAAAGTTGTAGCTAACATCCCCTATAACATCACCGGGCCGATAATCGAAAAACTATTAGGCACTATCGCCAACCCCAACCCCGAACCATTTGATTCGATAGTATTATTAATTCAAAAAGAAGTTGCCGAAAGGTTATATGCTAAATCAGGATCGAGAACCTTTGGTGCATTATCAGTCAGAGTACAGTATTTAGCTGATTGTGAATTAATTTGTCACGTTCCGGCTAGTGCCTTTCACCCACCACCAAAAGTAGATTCCGCAGTCGTGCGCTTGCGTCCTCGACCCATAGAAATTCCCGCGCAGGAGCCAAAAAGGTTAGAGACTTTGGTAAAGTTGGGGTTCAGCGCTAAACGCAAAATGCTACGTAATAATTTGCAATCAGTAGTTGACCGCGATCGCCTCACCCAATTAATGGAACAATTAAATATAGACCCCCAAGCTAGAGCAGAAGACATCAGCACTCAGCAGTGGGTAGAGTTAGCCAACTTGGTGGGAGTAGGAAGTAGGGGAGATGAGGGAAATGAGGGAGAAGAACAACTGATAACTGATAACTGATAACTGATAACTGATAACTGACAACTGATAACTGATAACTGACAACTGATAACTGACCATGAAACTAATCGCCCCTGCTAAAATCAACTTGTATCTAGAAATCATCGGCAACAGACCAGATGGTTTTCATGAGTTAGTGATGATATTGCAAAGTATCGACCTAGCTGACGAGATTGAAATATATTCCATCAACGATAGAACTATCCGCGTAAATTGCAACCATCCACAAGTTCCCACAGATAAAAGTAATTTAATCTATCGCGCCGCCGAACTGATGGCGACAAAATTTCCTGAAGCCTTCGCCAAATATGGCGGTGTAGAAATCACCCTGAATAAAAATATTCCTGTAGCGGCTGGCTTGGCTGGAGGTTCAACAAACGCCGCCGCCGTATTGGTGGGGATAGACTTACTGTGGAACTTGGGACTTACTCAAACGGAAATAGAAGAGTTGGGTGCTATTTTGGGTTCCGATGTTCCCTTTTGCGTTGCTGGTGGAACAGTCATCGCCACGGGTAGGGGTGAACAACTTTCCCCTTTACCAAGTTTGGATCATATATATATAGTATTGGGCAAATATCGCAGCTTGGAAGTTTCCACTGCTTGGGCGTATACAACCTATCGGCAAGAATATGGTCATACCTATCTTCACGATACCAACGATTTAGCAGCCCGTGCCGCCGCAGTCCATTCAGGGCCTATAGTTAAAGCTATTCTCGAAAAAGATGCGATTGCGATCGCCCAAAAGCTGCATAATGATTTAGAGAAAGTAGTATTACCTTCCTATCCCCAAGTTTTGCAACTACGAGAGTTGTTTGCATCTCAACCAGGAGTTATAGGAACCATGATGTCCGGTTCCGGCCCCTCAGTATTTGCACTTTGCGAAACTCAACAACAAGCCCAACAAATTAAGCAACAAGTAAGACAAACAATCCCCGACGAAGATTTAGAATTATTTGTAACTCGCACCATTGCACATGGGGTGAAAGTGTTGACAGTTGACAGTTAACAGGAGAGAAAAAAGACAAGGGAGACATTAATTAACTATGGACTGTTGACTAATGACCAATGACCAATGACTAATAACTAATAACTATGAACCAAACTCCACAAACAGATACGCCGACACAGGTTCCGCCAACTCCCCTACGCTGTATCACTGGCGCAGCGATGTCTGGCGGACTAGGATATGCTCTATATCAATTAATGATATCTATTGCCATAACTTTTGCGAAAAAACCTGTCCATTCTGATAATCAGTTAGTTATCAACTTAACCTCTGCCGTGCGTACCTTGGTAGTTGGTGTAGTAGCTTTGGGGACAGCGATATTTGGGATAGTGACGATTGGTTTATTGGCTTTGGCTGTACAGTTATTAATACAGCAGTTGACAAAGCCTAAAAGTAATTAACCCCGACTAGCAATTAAACACCTTTCTGTTTGAGGACAAGTTTGATTTAGTTGTGGCTTCAAGCTTCTACCAGACTGGAGAGACTGTTGCTGTTTTCTCCAAGCCTTGGGGGGTAAACCGTGATATTGACGGAACTGGCGAGAGAAATGACAAGCATTCTGATAACCCAACTCTGTGGCAATTTGTTCAATGCTTTTGTTGGTATCCTTGAGTAAAGGACGCGCTGCGGCCATGCGTCGTTTCAATATCCAGCCGTTTACGGTATCTCCGGTTTCTCTGGAAACTCTACTGGTAAGATAAGCTGATGAATAACCCACAGCACTAGCGACATCTGATAATGTAATTCCCTGATGATAATGAGCTTCTATGTAATCAAAAACTTCTTTGAGGTGGGGAATAGTAGGGAAAATTAACTCAGACTCTACAGCCAAAGCTTCGGAAAGTTCGTGAGATTTCGCTGCATACCAATATCTCAGGATAGCTTGCTTTTCTAAACGGGTGGCGATCGCTTTGAGTATCTCTTCTATGGTAGAAGGTTTGGTAAGATAATCATCTGCACCCAACTCCATACCTTTACGCAGACTGGCTTTATCTTGGTTTCCCGTCAGAAAAATGAAGGGAATAATTGCTGTTAAAGGGTCTTGGCGTAGAGTATCTAAAACACTATAACCATCCATGTCAGGCATCATAATATCGCAGATAATTAAGTCCGGTAGATGTTTATGTGCCTGTTGAATCCCTGTAACACCATTTTCTGCCACTATGGCATCATAACCATTAGCCTCAAGCACCACTAAAAATAGATTGCGAGTATCAGCCTCATCTTCAATTACTAGAATTGTTTTCGATGATTCATGGGACATTCTTTCATCATTAAAATTGGTGGTCATTGCACTTACCAGAGATAAAGTATCGGTTATACATCAAAATCCTATGCCTTTAACCCAGAGGTAGTAGATACCACCTAATTCCGCCCAGTAATTAACGTAAATTGATTATTGGCATATTTCATCTTCTTATTAACTCCTGTTAATCAAGCTATCAATAGTACCTAAAATTCTCAGACCAAAAAGGATATCTTAAACAAAAAAATTAAAGCATTGACAATTTTCTAAAGATTAACATTGTCTTAAATAATTAAATCAAATATTGAATTGTTAATTGCGTCAAGCAAATAATATTTACATTCCTCAGAAGCTCTTTGGCTGGTTTATGAGATTTCATTGCTAAGTCTTCCCTGATTTCGTATAAATGACAGGTTATCAAACTCCAGAAAGAGTCCAAATGATTTGCTTAAACATATTGGGCAATTTTTACAGGCTACCAGAGGTTACAACCTAACCTGTGATTCCAGGTTAGTGGTTCAGCCAATTTTCTGTATTTCTCCAGTTCCTATAAATTTCAATTCTTCATTTAAAATTCTGGACAAAAACAGTTAATATTTATATTTAATATTTTTATCTAAAAAATTTTTAATATTTAGCTTTGAATTAATTGCCATATCTTGTCGCTTCAATAATAGTTAAAATTTTTATAGTTTAAATCATAAATTAATTTTGATTAGTTTATTTTAACTGAGATTAAACTATGGAGAACAAACCAAGTCATCTGCCAATAGAGATACCTTCGTTTAATATCATCCATCTGAGTATTTACAGGCTATCTCTCAAAAGGCATATAAATTGTTAACTTATAATGTGATTTAAAATACAAACAAGCTGACAATAGTTGATTTAGCCATAAAAGTGAAGCTCAAAAAGCTAGTGCAATCATGCTATTAACCTGACAATAACCTTTTAACAAACTACAATGGATTTACATATAACCTTCCAGTCATACAATTACACGGAATGCCTGATACAGGCACATAGGTAGGGGCGTAAAGCTTTGCGTCCCTACTCCTCATTCTCAAAGACCAGTGAGAAACAAAAATTTACATAACAATATTTTTACTGCTTAAATTAACAATAATCTATAGAGATAAATAGTTAATTTAAGACATAAATCTAGCTTTGTGTATCCAATACTTTGTTACATCAGTTAGAAATAATGCTGCTATAGAAAATTTCAACCATGTGATTTGTATAAGTTCGTGGGATAAGTATTGAGACATAACGCCAGTAAGAAAAAACATTTTATCTATTATGTGGTATAATTTTAAGCCGTTAAACATAATAAAAAATATTAAATATTAAAGTTAAAAAGAGACAAAAAGGTAAAGGAAGAAAAAAGAGATATGTCTATCAAAAAATAGATCGTATATTTAATGCCAAATATTGAGTAATCTTAGCTAAGAAGTTGCTTCTGCAAAACGGTTCATATTTTAGGGGCTGGTTTAACTAGATATTTATTAGGGAAACCAAAATAGTAATTAGTTAAATTCACCCCTATTTTCAAGAACTGTAGACGATAATCTGGGAGCGATCGCAGATTATTGGTGCTGTTTTACCTATGCTGTAGTGTCAAACTCTTCTTGTTGAGATAGTGAAATAGTGATGAACTACTTACGAAAGTGAGTCTTCGCGCTATACTCCTCCAACACACAACAAAAGAAAAGACTATGATCTGCGAATCCTTGACTTACACCACCCTTGGTAATGTGCACGTTACTCGCAACACTAGCCAAGTGAAAATGGACACTGCACTAGATGAAATTCTCTTTCACTTAAATCAAGTGCGGGGAGGCTTATTTACCAGTAGTTACGAATATCCAGGGCGATACAAAAGATGGGCTATAGGATTTATCAATCCCCCAATACAACTGACAACAAGAGAAAACACATTTACCATCTCTTCACTCAATTCTCGTGGTCAGGTGCTACTACCAACCTTGTTACAACGATTATCAGCCCAATCGCAACTACAATTCCTCAGCCTCAATCATGACTGCATCACAGGTGAAATTCAGCCCACAAAACAGTTCTTTACCGAAGAAGAACGCAGCAAGCAACCTTCCGCCTTTACCCTCATCCGCGAAATTCTCCAGACTTTCGCCAGTGATGAAGACGAGCATTTAGGATTGTATGGGGCATTTGGTTACGATTTAGTATTCCAATTTGAACCCATTCCTCAACAAATTGCCCGTCCCGCAGACCAAAGGGATTTAGTACTTTACTTGCCCGATGAACTCATAGTTGTAGACTATTATCTGCAAAAGGCGTATCGTCTCCAATATGAATTTGCCATAGAAGGTGGCACTACCGAACAACTTCCCAGGACAGGTCAGTCCATAGACTATCGGGGTAAACGTCTTCTACCAAACCAATCAGCCGACCATCAACCAGGTGAGTATGCCATCCTCGTTGAACAAGCACTCGACTACTTCCGCCGGGGTGACTTGTTTGAAGTAGTTCCTAGTCAAAACTTTTTTACCGCCTGTGAACAATCACCCGCTCAACTATTCCAAACCTTAAGACAAATTAATCCTAGTCCATATGGTTTTCTGTTGAATTTGGGTGGGGAATACCTCATAGGTGCATCACCAGAAATGTTTGTGCGAGTTGATGGTAGGCGCGTGGAAACCTGTCCAATTAGCGGCACTATTACTAGGGGGGAAGATGCTTTAGGGGATGCTATACAAATTCGTCAGTTACTCAACTCCCATAAAGATGAAGCTGAGTTAACCATGTGTACTGACGTAGACCGCAACGATAAGTCGCGGATTTGTGAACCCGGTTCAGTCAGGGTAATTGGTCGCCGCCAGATTGAACTGTACAGCCACCTAATTCATACAGTAGACCATGTGGAAGGTATCCTCAGACCAGAGTTTGATGCCTTAGATGCCTTCTTAAGCCATACCTGGGCGGTGACAGTCACAGGCGCACCAAAACGCGCCGCCATGCAGTTTATCGAACAGCATGAACGCAGCGCCCGGCGTTGGTATGGGGGAGCAGTGGGTTACTTAGGCTTTAATGGTAACTTGAATACTGGCTTAACCTTGCGGACAATTCGTCTACAGGACTCCATCGCGGAGGTGCGAGTGGGTGCAACAGTTCTTTATGACTCCATCCCACAAGCCGAAGAACAGGAAACAATTACCAAAGCTGCGGCCTTATTTGCCACTATTGGGCGTGATACTCCAGGAAAGTCAACTAAAGGGAGCGATCGCATTTCTCATATCGTCCAGAATAAGCGTATCCTCCTCATCGACTACGAAGATTCATTTGTCCACACCCTAGCCAATTACATCCGCACCACAGGCGCAACCGTCACTACCCTACGTCATGGTTTTGCTGAATCATACTTTGATACAGAACGCCCAGACTTAGTAGTATTGTCTCCCGGCCCCGGTAGACCTAGCGACTTCCGCGTCCCAGAAATAGTTGCAGCCCTTGTGCGCCGCCAAATCCCCATTTTTGGCGTTTGCTTGGGATTACAAGGCATTGTTGAAGCTTTTGGGGGGGAATTAGGCGTACTTAATTATCCCCAACATGGTAAAACCGCCAAGATTTCCGTTACCGCACCTAATTCTGTGCTGTTTCAAGGTTTACCGGTCTCATTCACCGTGGGTAGATATCATTCCTTATTTGCCCAACCCCAAACAATACCGAGTGTACTCCAAGTAACAGCCGTTTCTGAGGATGATGTCATCATGGCTATTGAACATCAAACACTACCCATCGCCGCCGTCCAATTTCACCCAGAATCAATCATGACTTTAGCAGGTGAAGTTGGTTTGACCATTATTCAAAATGTAGTGCAGAGATACACACAAAATTTAGAAGCATCTATTGGTTCTTAGTAGCCATCGACAAACATCAGCACAAAGGGAGAGAAAGCTTCTCCCTTGCTGCTCCTACCTCCTTTTATAAATTCAATTTTTCACCTTTGCCATCATCAAAAATCATCAGGGAAAATTATGCGTCAGCAAGAAATTTATAATTCACAGAATGTAAAGAAAATCAATAATGAACAGGTAGACCAAATAATTAAATCAATCATTGCTGGTAAGTATTCCTGGGCTTGTGTTTTGCTCCTGCGTTACTCTGGTTATAACCCCATAGATTACATACCTTATCGGACTTATATTCGATTAATAAAAAATAACTGCCTAAGCGGTGATAATCAAGAACGCAGAAGAGATAGTCAAGAAGTATTGATTTAAAAAACGTCAGGATTTGAGATAGTAACTTAGGTATATAGGATTTATATTTGATTTCTGAAACAGTCTTAGTACAATTTTTGTTCCCTATTCCCTCTCGCCACGAGTAATTTCAATAATCAAATCAGATTCCTATAGCAATCCCTACTCTATATGAAAAAGAGTAGGGAGAATATGTTCTGAAAAAAATTTCCTTTGCATCGAATACCTGCATCTTGATTGTTGGGAAGACAGAGAAATTCCCAACAAATCTACAGCTAATCCACAGATCGCTAATTTAAAAACCGAATGCGACAGATATCTGGGTAGGAGTGTACCCTTGTACACCCCTACAGATAATGAATGTGTTGCCAAGATTTTTTGAATCGGTATTGTACCAATTCTCCAAAATTGAGCATCAGATACAAGCTTTGAAATCTTTGCAAAGTTTGAATTTTGAATTGGTATTACACATCAAAATTGTTTGTTAAGACTGGGTGTAAGGGTTTTAAACCTATACCCATACACCTTTTTCATTACCCCATCTCCAGACTTGTAACAAGTTATGATGTATCCCAGTGCTATTTATACTAACCGTCTGCAACCAATTATTAGAGAGATTGTATGGCAGAAAAAGCAAGAAGTAACTCAATTACATAAACAGATGTCATTGGCTTCTTTACAACGTCAATTAACTGGTGCGCCAACAGTACGCGATTTCTTAACAGCCTTACAGCAAAATCCCTATAAGCCTAGTTTAATTGCAGAAATTCAGAAAGCATCACCCAATTGTGGTATTATTCGTGCAGACTTCGATGCAGTGGCGATCGCCAAAGCTTATCAAAGGGGTGGCGCAGCTTGTCTATCGGTAATCACAGATAGTTCATTTTTTCATGGCAGTTGGGAAATTCTCCACACTATCCGCCAAAGACTATCATTACCCATATTATGCAAAGATTTTATCATTGATCCCTGCCAAATTTATCTAGCAAGAGCAGCTGGGGCAGATGCCATACTATTAATTGCCGCCATTCTTACAGATAGAGAGATACAGGACTTTTTACGCATCATTCACTATTTGGGGATGAATGCTTTAATAGCAGTTCACAGCTTAGACGAACTAGATAGAATACTTAAACTCGACGACGTTCGCCTCATTGAGATTAACAACCAAAGCTTAGAGGATTTAACCATTGATATCAGCAATACACAAAACTTATTAGCGGCTAGGCGATCGCAACTGCAAGACTTAGGTATCACCGTCGTCAGCGAGTCGGGAATATATACCCACACCGACTTATCTTTAATAGCCCAAGCTGGCGCAAATGCTGTAATAGTAGGAGAATCTTTAATTAAAGAAGAAAATATTGAGATGGCTGTACACGATTTACTTAGAGGCGGTAAAAAGTAAAAAAATGTCGGGTAGTCGTCAGGAATGGGTTGAGGACAGATTGTAGTATCAATTACTTATCTCAGCGAAACCCTTACCCCTGGCGAAACCAGGGGTTTTATTTCTGTTGATCTAACACTATATTAACCATACTCTCAAACAGCGATCGCCACTGTTGTTCATTCATTGAACCGATACCTTGCGTTTTAGCAGCCTCAGAGACAATAATCCCGTATTCGTTGAGTTTTTGCAGACCATAAGCGAGTTGTTTGTCTGTCATTTCCGGATTATCTTAGTTATATAACCTTGCTGTGCAGAAGTTCTGTCAGCGAGAAAAGGCACGGAAGGAAAATTATCAGAACAAGCTTTTAATAAAGACCAAAACGTTACATTAGCAGCCGCAGAAATAGAGTTTTGATTGCTGGGTTGGGATGGGTAAGGATAGTAGAGTGCGGGTCTTTTTGGAAAATAGCTGCTACTGTAATTTTGGGTATTGCCTGTGCTATGGCGTTGACGGCATCAATACCATAACCCATGAAAAAGTCTACTGCACCACCTAATAACAATTGAGTACCACTAGGTATTTATGACCCACCCATTTTAATAGTGACATCTAAGCCGTGGTCGTTGTGATGCTCGTGGCGATGGCGTAAGATTGCTTGGTAAAAGCCCCCGTGTTCTACCTGGGTTAACCAGTTAGTCCCAAAAGTAACCTTACTTAACTGTGAGTTAGATTGGCACAAGCAGCAATTAGACTGCTACAAAGCACACAGAACCATACTGAATAAATCGACGACTCAGGAGATGAACAGGTGGTAGTGAATACATAAAATCAGAGAATGTGCTTTTATTGAATCCTCCTTCTCAGGTTTTAGCTGAGTCTGAAAGTACATTCTAAAATCAACTTTTGATTTACCAAAGAATACGGCTGGATTTCTAAAGCACGTTTAAAAGCTTTAATAGCTTTAGCGTATTTGCCTAGTGCTGCGTAGCATAAACCAATACCATGAAGTGCGCCAAAATGCACTGGGTTAATTTGGATGACCATTTGACAGTCAGCCAAAGATTTCTGGTATTCTCCCATGCTGTAGTAGAGGAAAGCCCGTCGATTCCATGCTTCGGCAAAGTCTGGCTGTTCTTGAATCAACTGAGTCAGCATTCCTTCAGCTTCCGTAATTTCACCAGCATCAAGTAATTTCTGACTCTGATCAATTTTTTCTAAGCCATAGACTCCCTTTTGCTGAAACCATATCCGCCAAAGTTTTTTTGTTGCTTGTTCCCGTACTGAAGCATCAGGATTTTTCAAATCTTCAAGTAAATAGGTAATTGATGAAGAATCCATGAATTTTAGAATGATGTTTGTCAGTAATTGTCTCCTGATAACAAGGTATCAACTTTTGTCGGAAATTGCTTAAACTAATTTTAAATTCATGATTAAAATTTTGCCTCGATCATGTAAAAACCAGTAAAAACTATAACTTTTTGTATTAACTAATACTTTTTAACTGTAAGTTGATAAATACATGCTTACGTAATAAATCATGAAAAAATCCAAGTTTTAAAAACAAAAGCTAAATATCAGTAGATGTCACACTCTCAGTAAATAAGGATTTACAAAATCATTACAATAGGTCAGTAATATACAGAGGTGAGATGCTACCTAGCACTCAGCAGTCTCTTTGCTGTTGAGTATTATTTCAAGATGTACTCAACCTTAAACAGCTAGATTATGATTGTGGTAGATATCAATGATAGGGTTATATTCTGCTAGCGATCGCCTATTTACCAAATAAAAAACGGTTAGGTCGCTAGTAAAAAGCTTAATCAATCTGTAGCAAAGCCAGAATTAACTTTCCTACTAACCTTAACTATTTTGTCTTAGTGTTTGGATTTTATACCAATTTCAAAAAGAATACAACTAACAAACACGTTGAGGTAGTTCTCATAAGCGGTGTATGAGGTAAGTAGTTTACCCTATTCACGAAACCGAATTAATTGAGTGCATTTACCAAATACTAAAACCCAAATCTCTATAACTAGCGTTTCTTTAGAGGACAGTCAATTTTCGGACTTTATATCTGCGGTTAACTTTCTTTAAGAAAATATCCTCATAGAATTGAGTCTTGCCTTGCCAGTAGCGTCAGTTTTGAATAAGACAGTTATATTCATGTATGACGAAAATCTGGAAATTTGTCTCACTAATTGTTTTAATTGTACTTAAATACAATAATTTGCATTTATGAACAAATAATCATTGTCTAAAAGCGTAGAAGATCAAGAACCCTTATGGTATCATTCAAAGAAAATAAGGTAGTTTTTAGTAAATAAAATATTGTATAAACTAATCATGTCTAAATAACATTTAAGGAGTTAATAAAATCATTCATAAAAGAAGAAAAACTATGATAACATGTAATAAATTTAACTTTATCAATCAAACGATGACCTGTGTATTAAGTCTATTTATACTAAATATGTGTGGCATAAATAATATATATTTAACTGCTATAAAATAGATTAACTTACATCTCTACTCATTAAACTAATAAAATGATGTAAAACAATGGTAAACCCAACTATTGGAGAACTAGAAAGAAAGATTTCACAACGGGTTAGTTCTTTATATAACGAAAAAATAGGACGACGACCCAGCCAAATCATTTGTCATTTTTTTGATTCTGAGTTAGTGATATCTCTAGAAGATTCAATAACCCAAATTGAGAAAACTTTATTAGAATCAGGGCATGAGAGTTTAGCTGAACATATAAGAACATTACTTGATAAAATCATTAAGTCTCAGCTAAAAATTGTCATTGAAGAGGTAATTAATAAACCTATTACTGACTTACTGAGTAATACCAACTTGGTCACAGGACGCACAGGAATAGTCGTGATTTTAGACCAATTACCTGAAGTACGTAATCCAGAATCTATCCCGAAAGTGAACTGGAAGAATTTAGCAGATTAACATAACGGTCAATCAAAAAAAATAACTGACTAAAATTATATGGTTTAGTAATATATTCCTCTGTACCTGTAAGAAAAAGGTATTCTTGATTCTGTACTAAAATAAAAGGTAAAACAGCAATAATTGGTATTTTTGCTGTTGTTAGGTTCTGCTTGAGGTAATTAATCACTTGACTACCACTTAAATCAGACACCATCATGTCTAATAAGATCAGGTCAGGTTTGTGTGTTTGTGCTAAAATAATTGCCTTAACTCCTTGTTTCGTACCAATACAAGCAATTTTTAATTTTTTGAAGTAAGAATTTAGTAATTCTAAGTTTTGTTGATTTTCGTCTACAACTAAAATCAATGGGTGTTGATACATAAGCAAATACTCACCTTTGATGAAAGGCTATACATCCAATACTGTTCTGTTTAAGCATTAGGAACAACCCGGCTACTAGCAGGGCTAAATTCTCTGGTAAGTGTTTTAACGGATGTACGAGGCTGCCTTCATGCAGACTGGCTCGTATGTACTTAGATAGGTTGAAGGTTTATGCTGATGTTGGGGATAAACTGTAACAAGCTACTAAGCACACCAAGCTAATATCTTGATACTAAATTTACACGAAGTCAAGTAGTAATCGTAATTTCTTGGTAGACATTACCCACCATAGTAATCTATAAATCTAGTCACAAAAGAGTAACTTACCAAGGTTTCCTATTGAGTTAGAGAAACGATCAACTAAATTTCTGGGTCTAGTAAACGTGTAGTAAGACGGCTTTGATATAAATCTTGTACAACTTACACAGCCGTAACTAAAGCAGAAATCCTTTACACTAATACCAGTGTTAGCGCTCCAAAAACACGGAACTGGGCGCGGATTTTGCAATTGTGTAGGGGAAAATGACTATGAAACGTTGAAGCGCGGACTAATGACTAATAACAAAGCCAAAATACCCTTAGCCACCCTATGCTTAATTGTCGTTCTACTTTTAGCAGTAGGCGCTTCCCTATCTTTTGGTGCTGTCGCCATCACCCCGCAGCAATTGTGGCTGGCGGTCTGGGGAAAGGGAGAACAACTGTATCAAACCATCCTTTGGGATTTGCGCTTACCCAGGACTGTGGCGGCGATTTTGGTAGGTGCAGCTTTGGGAATGTCTGGGGCGCTACTGCAAGGGATGTTACGGAATGGACTAGCTGATCCATTTCTACTAGGCATATCTGCGGGTGCAGGTTTGGTAGCAATAGCTATGTTTAGTTTAGGCGTGTTCTTAGCTTGGGTTCCCTTGGGGGCGTGGTTTGGGGGCGTACTGACGACGGTGATTGTCTATTTCCTTGCCAAAACAGGGGATGGTATTTCTGTAGAACGGCTAATTTTGGGTGGCGTGGCGGTTAGCGCCATGTTTGGAGCAGTACAGTCTGTTTTACTGCTGTTAACAGAAGATGGACGCATACAGACTGCTTTAAACTGGTTAATAGGTAGTTTGAATGGTAGGGGATGGGCGGAAGTCACTACAGCCGGGGTTTATATTAGTGTCGCCTTAGTGTGGGGATGTTTGTTAGCGCGATCGCTAAATTTATTAAATCTGGGGGATGAGTTAGCTGTAAGTTTAGGAGTTTCCTTGGGGCGATCGCGTATTTTCATCGGTGGAGTTGCTACACTATTAGCCGCAGGTGCAGTGAGTATTGGCGGCTTGATTGGTTTTGTCGGCTTAATAGTACCCCACGGTATCCGCTTACTTGTAGGTAATGATTATCGCGCCATTTTACCACTCAGCGCTTTAGGAGGGGCGATCGTCATGACCATTGCAGACTTACTTTCTCGTTTAGGTGCAATAGAACTTCCAGTTGGTTCCGTCACAGCATTACTAGGTTCCCCCCTCTTCATTTGGTTACTCTACCGCCGCCAAAACAGAATCTAAATCTCTCAAATTACGAATTACGAATTACCAATTATTATTATGCCTTTAGAAACACAAAATCTCACAGGTGGATACACAAATAAAACCGTAGTTAAAGACATATCCTTAGTAATTGAAAAAGGCGAATGGTTGAGTTTAGTTGGTGCGAATGGTTCTGGTAAATCTACCCTACTAAAACTTATGAGTCGCCTATTACTTCCACAAACAGGAACAGTATTACTAGATGGAAAAGCAATTCATACTCAATCCGCCGCCATTGTTGCTCAAAAACTAGCCTTATTACCCCAACAACAAGCAATTCCTTCAGGCTTAACAGTTCGGCAATTAGTATCATTAGGACGCACCCCGCACCAACCTTGGTGGCAATGGGACTTAAATACAGAAGATAGAGAAAAAGTGAATGAAGCTTTGCATTTAACTCAGATGGAAAGCTATCAAGACCGACTAGTAGAACAGCTTTCAGGTGGTGAAAGACAAAGAGCATTCTTAGCACTAGCCCTAGCTCAAAATCCGCAAATATTACTATTAGATGAACCCACCACCTATTTAGATATTCGCTATCAGTTAGAACTATTAAATTTATTAAAAAATCTGAATCAAAAACCGGTAATTACCATTCTAACTGTGCTGCATGAAATCAATTTAGCAGCTAGATATAGTTCTCGCATTGCCTTACTGCATCAAGGAAATAAGTAGAACAAGGTGAAAAAACCAAAGTGTGTAAAGATAAGTAAATACATAAATGTGTCTACCAAGGTAACAGGGATATGGGCAGCCGTTTAAGGGTATTTCTGACTCCTAAGCAAGATAAAATTTTGTTCAACCTGAGAACGGCAGATGTACCCCAGAAAGTGAAAGACCGAGCCGAAGTGATCAGATTAAGCGCACATGGTTGGTACGTAGAGAAGATAGCAGATCACTTTGACTGGACTGCCCAAACAGTAAGAGAAGTTTTGCATAGATGGGAAAAACAAGGTCTAGAAGGACTGTGGGAGAAAGCAGGGCGGGGAGGAAAATCAAGGTGGGCAGAAGCTGACATGGCGTTCTTAGAAAAATGCTTGGAGCAAGAACCACGTACATATAATAGTGTTCAATTAGCCCAAAAATTAGAGCAAGAACGCTCCGTGAAATTGAGTCCTGACTGGTTAAGGCAGGTACTCAAAAAAAGGGGGTCATTTGGAAGCGAACTAGAAAAAGCCACAAAGGAAAGCAAGACAAAGTATTGCAGCAAATCAAACAGGCAGACTTAGAGATGTTGGAATTATCTGCTGCTGCTGGAGAAATCGATTTAAAGTATATGGATGAATCAGGGTTTTGTGCCTGGAGTGAACCCAGTTACAGTTACTACTTCCGAGGTCAGCAAAAACGCCTGGAGCAGAGTAAGCGTCGGGGTCGAAGGTTAAGTATTATTGGGTTTCTTCAACCCCTAATTAGTTTTGTGTACGGTCTAGTGATTGGTGGCGTTTCACGCAAATCCTATATTCAAATGATGGAGCTTGAAGCACTTGAAGCCCAAAAAGCAGGTCGTATCAGAGTCATCGTTCAGGACAACGGCCCGATACATCGGTGCAAAGAAGTTCAGCAATTATGGACAAAGTGGGAAGAGATGGGTTTGTACATCTTCTTTTTACCTAAATATTGCTCAGAGATGAATCCAATTGAATTGGAGTGGCAACACCTGAAAAAAAATGAACTAGCTTCTCAAAGTTTTGAGGATGAATTAGACCTTGCCTATGCTGTCATTGATGGAGTTCAAAATAGAGGAGAAAAGGGAAACTACAGTACGCAACGTGTAAAATTTAACTCTTATTCTTCTGCTTAATTCTTTGTTACATACTTATAAATTTTCTCCACGACTTACTTATTACCGCTTTGGGTCAACCAGAGATTGTGCTTACGCCGGATAATTTAGCTCAAGTTCTAGGTATAGAAGTAGCAGTATTAAATACACCTGTAGGATTACAAATTTGTCCTTTAAATCCAATTCATGAATAAAAAATCATAATTTTTATGTATAATATTTACTGGAATAAATATATGAATGTTGAAAATATTTCAAATATTCACCCATTTGATACTATAAAGGCTCATATAGGAATCCGATTTGATTTCTGTATCCCTTACGGGAGCGTAGCCATAAAAATCTCAGTATTTGTAGGGTAGGCATTGCCCACCCTACGTATATTTCAAAAATCAAGTATGAGTCCTATAGATATGACAGCATATACAATCAACTTAAACCCCATCATCAAACTTACAGATGAGCAGTTTTATCAACTATGTCAAGAAAACCCAGAAGTAAAATTAGAGCGTAATACTAAAGGGGAATTAATCATTATGCCACCCACAGGGGGAGAAACAGGCAACAAAAACTCAGAAATAAACGCTGACTTCGTAATATGGAATCGGCAAACAAAATTAGGAGTATGCTTCGATTCATCCACCTGTTTTAAACTACCAAATGGTGCAAATCGTTCGCCTGATGTTGCGTGGATAAAAAAAGAAAGATGGGACGCACTTACACCAGAAGAACAAGACAGATTTCCCCCCATTGCACCAGATTTCGTTTTAGAATTAATGTCTCCTAGCGACAACTTAGAAGACGCGCAAGCCAAGATGCGGGAATATATCGATAATCAAGTCAAGCTAGGCTGGTTAATTAACCGCAAAACACGCCAAGTAGAAATCTATCGTCAAGGAAAATCAATACAAGTATTAAACTCACCCATAGAATTATCTGGGGAAGGTATACTTCCAGGCTTTATCCTCAACTTGCAAATAATTTGGTAATTACAAATTACTGATGAATAGGGATTTCAATCACAAACTCGGCTCCTTGCCCTAAAGTTGAGTTACATGATAATTTACCCTTGTGTCTATCTACGATAATTTGATAACTGATAGATAAGCCTAATCCTGTTCCCTTACCTACAGACTTAGTAGTAAAAAATGGGTCAAATAATTTTGATAGTATTGCTTGAGGAATACCAACACCATTATCAGCAATAGAAATTCGTACCCAGTCATTATTAACAACCTCACTGTGAATACAAATTGTAGGTGTAGCAACTGACAACCTACCATTAACAATCGACTCATCCAAAGCATCAATAGCATTGCTGATGAGATTCATAAACACCTGATTTAATTGACCGGGATAACAATCAACTGGCGGCAAATTGCCATAATCCTTCACAATAATAATTTCTGGATGGTCTGATTTAGCCTTTAAACGATTTTGTAAAATCATGAGTGTACTATCAATACCTTCATGAATATATACTTGCTTAAATTCGGCTTCATCAAGGCGGGAAAAATTGCGTAGTGAAAGAACAATTTCTCGAATGCGTTGAGTTCCCACACGCATAGATTGTAAGAGTTTCACCAAATCTTCCTTGAGAAAATCTAGGTCAATATCTATAATAAATTCCTGAATTTCTTCTGGAGGATAAGGAAAATGAAGTTGATAAAGTTCTAGTAAGTGCAACAAATCTTGGGCATATTCACAGGCGGGAATGAGATTACCATGAATAAAGTTCACTGGATTATTAATTTCATGGGCAACACCTGCAACCATATTTCCAATAGAAGACATTTTCTCACTATGGATAAGTTGAGTTTGAGCATATTGCAATTCTCGTAAAGTATTTTTTAAATCTTGGGCTTGCTGCTGTAATTGAATTTCCGCTTGTTTACGTTTGGTAATATTTAAAGTTGTACCTACCAAGCGATAAATTGTCCCTGCACTGTTTTTAAGAGGATTAATTTTAGTTAACCACCAAATTTCTTGATTATGGAAAGTTAAACACTCTTCATAAGCAATAGTAGTACCAGTTTCTACACAGTTTTTATATCGTTGACGAACAACCGCACCTTCAAGATTACCAAGCAAATATTCAGGAGTTTTACCAGTAATTTCTGCATTACTCACTCCTAAAACTCTCTCTGCTGAAGGGTTCCAGCCAGCAAAAAGAAATTCGTCATTATCGAAAACATCGACCACAAAAATAATTTGGTCAACACCCTCATAAATACTGCGTAAAAATTGCTCTTGTTCTTGAAGTAATGCTTCTACTTGTTTTCGTTCAGTAATGTCAAAAAGATAACCATACCAAGTAACTTCACCTCCTGTTAGGCGTTCTGGTTTGGAAGAAGCTTTCAACCATTTCTGCTTTCCAGAGGGGGTGATGATGCGCCACTCAGATTTAAAGTTTTGCAGAGTTTGGGCAGAGTAAGCGATCGCCTCTTGTACATTGACGATATCTTCAGGATGAATATCCAAAAACGTAACTGAACCATCTTTTTGTATTTCTTGGGGATCTCGTTCCATTAGTTCTCGACACCCAGAAGAAAGATAAGGGAAATAAATCGTCCCATCAGCTCTAAGACGACATTCATAAAGCATTCCTGGCACATTATCGGCTAGTCGCTGCAATAGTGTTTCTGTCTGCTGTAAGGCTACAGTGCGTTCTGAAATTCTGGCAGCCAACTCCTCATTTAATCTTTGGAGTTCCGCTTCGGCTTGCTTACGTTCCGTAATATCTAACAAAACTCCACAAAAGATTACTTCCCCACTTGGTGTCCTTGTAGGGGTGGAGTCTCCTTGCCACCAGCGCATTTCCCCGTTCGGCTTGATTAAACGCGCTTCATAGTGCCAAGGAGTGGCATTTTCCACAGCCTCTACTACTGAAGCAATGTAACCTTCTACATCATCTGGATGCACAAGCGCAAAAAAGCAGCTTAAATCGGTCATCATTTGTTCGGGGGTAATCCCTGCCAGTTTCCAGATAAAATCGCTAATATAGTCTACTTGCCAACTACCATTGCGATTTGTGAACTGAAAGATAGCTCCAGGCATATTAGCGGCAATATCCCTTAAACGCCTTTCACTGTCAGCAAGAGCGTTTTCAGCCTGTTTCCGTACCGTAATTAACTCAGAAAAGACGACTACTCCCCCCACTTTGCCTGATGCGTCATACCAAGGGTTGATTTCCCACTTTACCCAATCTTTTGTACCATCTTTGCGGATGAGGATATCTTCTTCGTATTTTTCCGTATTTCCCGCCAAGCAACGCTGAAAGATTCTTTGCCAACCTAAAGTACCACCAGAACAAACTTCATCATGGCAACGACCAATAATATCTTCATCAATTAAGCCATAGTCCTCCCGCCAGCGACGGCTAGATAGCAGGTAACGCATCTTTTGGTCAAATATAGCGATCGCCGCAGGTGTATATTCGATATATGACTCTGGTGTTAAAGTCTTTGCCGCTAACTGGCGTAAATAAGTCAGTTCCTCTTGCAGAGAATTATAAGTATTTATATCTATAGTGATGAGATTATCAGTCATAGGTATACTATTTACCTGCGGCAAATATGAAGACAACTTCAATATCTATATTGCCCAATCTTCATTCAGCAATATCAATAATGACCATTTTCAACTTAATAACTCACCCAATTGATGCTGTATTAATAAACCTTTGAGCGTAGAATTTTCAGCTTTCAGAGCCATATTCTCAGCTTCTAATTCCTTAATTCTCTCCTTCATCGCCTCCTTAGTAGTCCCTTGCCTATGAATAACCACCTCCCTATAAATCTCTAAATTAGTATCTTCATTCATCCATCTTTGATAAGTTTTGGTATGCTCTTGTACCGAATGCCCCATATAATCTGCCATAGTCTTGATAGGCACGCGCAACCGATGACCACGGATAGCATAAGCATGACGTAAATCATAAGGTCGAAAACCTATATCGGCATTTTTAAACTTGATATATAGTTTTGCAGTTTTATTACTCAACTTGCCTTCATTATGGGGCAATCTAATATTTTTTAACTTAAATAAATCCACCCAATGAGGATGTAAAGGGGGAATACCACAACTCCGTTCACCAGTTTTGGTTCCTTCCGTCAAGCTAGGATTTAGTGTTACTAAATGAAAAGTATTTCCAGGGTCAATAAAAGCCTCTACATCTATAGCGAATAACTCATGAGGTCTTAAACCATAAGTAGCCAACATCCCAAAAGCCCATTGCCACTGTTCTGGTTGTGTAAGATTGTCTTTGCTCGTATATGTTGATAGAGGGACACCAATCTTCTCAAAACCTTGAATAATCTCCTCATCTGAAGGAATTTTGCGGAGAGTAGGGTGAGGCTTAGGAGTTGCATAGGCATAAATTGTTTTAAAATCATCAATGCCACAAAACTCACAAAACTTTTTCAACTGCCACACCATAAAAAACCGAGCAGATGTGTTAGGTTTAGTCTTTTCTAAAGCCATTTCTAGAGCTTGAGCAGACAGTGGTACATCCTGCGGTAACTTCTTAAGATGCCGCATGTAATGAGTTTCCCAAGTTCGGATACCCCGTCTATTTTGTTCATGGGTTTTCCAAAATTCTTTCTCATATTCTTGAATTAATTCCCCAATCGATTTACCAGAGTTTTTAAAATTAGGTAATTCTATCTTTTGAGCCTGTTTACCTAATAACTCTGGTGTCCATTGAAACTGTTTTGTAATTAATAATAAATCTAATTCCCTCGCCTTGAATACTGCCATTTTCAGCCCAGCATCATTAGCAGTAAAGCCACAAGAAATTGTATATTGTTTATTAGGACTCCCATCTTTACCCACATCACCAGGTCTACAGGGAAAAGTACCTTGTAAACCGATAGTCTTCGGACTTGTGAGTTTAAGTTTAATCTTAATTCTATCCAAACACAAAGCTGCATTAGCTTGTTGGACAGCATGTTTAATTCGTAAATATTCCCGTTCTAACTTAGCTTGTTCATCGGTTTGTTTCGCTTTCCATTGCTTCCATTTAGAAGGTTCCCATTGGTCAATTAGCGTACTTTCCCATACCGATTTGCGTAGGTCAAAACTATTTGCCATAAGCTAGTCTCAAAGGCTGTATTGGTTTGTAGTTAGGATTAAAATGCTAACTACGAACTCGATTATAATAACTCTACATTGCATAATCCCAACAACTTACCGATGAGAAAAATCATAATTGGGGTGATGGGCGCTGGGGAAGGCGCAACAGCGAATGATTGCGAAAATGCTTATAAATTAGGTGAGTTAATTGCCCAAGCTGGATGGATTTTACTTACTGGGGGAAGAAACGTAGGGGTAATGGAAGTTGCTTCCCAAGGGGCAAAATCGGCTAATGGTTTAACAATAGGTATTCTGCCAGGAAATCAAGCAGACGGCGTTTCTGAGGCTGTAGATATTGCCATTATCACAGATATGGGCAACGCCCGTAATAATATTAATGTGCTTTCTAGTCATGTAGTCATTGCCTGTGGCATGGGTGCTGGTACTGCTTCTGAAATTTCCTTAGCTGTAAAGGCAAATAAAGCGACGATTTTATTGAATAACGATACCCAAACTCAAGCCTTCTTTCGGAAATTATCTCCAGAAAATCTTTATATTGTAGAAAGTGTAGAAGAAGCCATTACGACAGTCAAAGCCATCCTTGCCAAAAATTAACAACAGAATACAATGTCTGTCCCAAAACTTAAATAGACAAAACCCAAAAGATCACAAAATTATCTGTTTGTATACAAAAATTAGGATTGAGTTAACTCTACAATAGTAAAAACTAAGTATTTCTACAGTTTCATCTCTGCGCCTCATCAAAAATTCATGGCTAATTTATACGGAATGAATACCAGCCACACTGAAGTTAACTAAGAGATAGATCAACCCATTAAAGGTATGAATAACAGGTGCTTTTTACTATTGGCAACAGTAGCGATCGCCAGCCTCACCAGTTGTAGTCCTAAACCCACTAACACAACAACCAACGCGATATCGCCAACACCCACACCAAGCGTAGCTCGACTGCGTTCCAAAACCAAAACTATCGAACCAAAAGCTGTTTCTGGAAAAACAGTTAACGTCACCTTATATACCAGCGATACTCAGTGTCAAGAACTTGTACCACAAAAAGTCAGCGTCCCAGCAACAACACCCGTAACTAACGTAGTCGGCAAAATTATCGAAGAACAAGACACAGCCGACTTTAGCTTATCCGGTTATCGCGTCAGAGTCAGAAATGGTATTGCCACAGTTGATTTAAGACGTTCATCCCAATCAAAACGCCAATTTATCTCTTTATCTAGCTGTGAACAATTCGCCCTATTTGGTAGCCTCCGTAAAACCTTAACCAGTAACTCCCAATGGGGAATTAGAGAAGTTCACTTCACAGAAAGAGGCGAAGAGATTGTGCTTTAGTCATTAGTCATTAGTCAACAGTCCATAGTCCAGTTACTCTCCTCTACTCCCCCCACTCCCTCATCTCCCGGTTGGTGAGCGTAGCCGTACCACTCCGTGGAAGCAAGCTACGCGGAGCGTGGCGTTTAGCCACACCACATCTCCCCCCCACTCACTACTCCCCACTCCCCGAAAACCATTTCTCAACAAGTTCCGTCACAATATCGCTCATTTGCCGCTCTTGAGACACTGCGGCCGCTTTTAGTTGTCGATGTAGTTGTTTTGGCAAATAGAGAGTTGTACGAATATAAGCTGGGTCTGTGCTTTTGCTTTGGGAAGTTGGTTTATCTTCCTTTGACGGTGGCTGATCTCGTTGTTGACGGCTACGGGCTGCGTCAATCAAATCATCAAAGCGACTAGTTTTTTTCTTATTACTCAAGCAGCCTCACTCAATTACAAATTAAACTCAATTGGCATAAATAGTATTGGTAGAAGACAGAAATTAACTCCTGAAAATATGTTGGAACAAAACTTTTAGACTCATTATTAATTACGAATTACGAATTACGAATTACGAATTGATATTAGTCTAATATTTCTTTTCCTACCTCGGCATAACATCGCCAAGCGATTTGAGCATAAGGATCTTTAACTGCGTTGACGGGAACCCCTTCTAAAGCGGCACGTTGGAACACAGCCAAACGACGAATCCCTGATTTGAATACAGGTAATCCGGCATTTGAGAGAGTTGCTCTGGCTTCTTCCCCTGCTTTGTTGGGATTTGGCGGGATAATTGTCAGCAATATTTTATACTTTATTTTTATTTTCAATAGTAAATCCACCATGTGAAAAGTTGCAGCTAGAGCGATCGCATCTGGTGTTGTGGGAATAACTAACAAATCGCATCCTTTCGCCAGAGTTTTGAGTTCTTCCGCATCAGGACGCGCTGGGGTATCTATGACTATATGCTCATAAATCCCTGCAAGGTTGACCGCCTGCTGCTCATCAGCCACCTTAAAGGGTAAAGAGCCTCGATTTGACCAATCTAAAGCACTACGGTTTAAATCACCATCTACTAACAGTGTGTCAGCTTTGCTTTGAAAGTAGGTAGCTAGATGTAGTGCTGTAGTAGATTTGCCTACCCCGCCTTTAAAGGCGGCCACTGTAATAATCATTTTTCATACTTATACAAGTAATCTCAAAATTTTACCGCATATACAAACATCTAGACATTTATTAAATGTTTAAATGTTTAAATTTATAAATGTTTAAACATAGATTAACTTAGTATACTTATGTTTTATGTATATATTATTTAGCTAAAAAAGATAAGTATATGTAATATATATAGTAAGTTGAGGGGTAAATATAAAAATAATACTAGTAGTCTGCCAAGACAACTTTGCTAGGTTAGAGTTGGATATAAACGCTGCATTTTTCGGCGAGCATCTTTGGTTTGGAAACCCCAATAGACACTGGCTTTTTGCTGATTACGTTGTTTCTCCCAAGCGGCAATCTCAGAAGTTAATGTTTCTGCATTAGGAATACGCCGTTCTAAACATTGGCGGGATAAAACAGATAATTCAATTTCTACTTGATTCAACCAAGAAGCGTGCTTAGGAGTATAGTGAAACTCTAATTTTTGAATAATTCGACGTGCTTCTTCTGGTGGAAAAACTTCATATAATGCGCTGGGAGTATGAATATTCAGGTTATCAACTACCAAACGAATAACATCAGCATCTTGGTAGCAAACATCTACTAAATTTTTCATCTGTTTAGCAAAATCGACTTTAGTTCGACGTTCTGTAACTTCGATATGCCGCCAACCTGCCAAGGGTTGAAAACACGCAAATAAATTTACTGTCCCGTTACGTTTATACTCGAAATCATAACGTTCAGGCTGCTCCGGCTCTGGTGGCAAAGGAAGTCTTACTTCTTCTACTAGTTGGTAGGGACGTTCATCAAAGCAGACTACAGGACGTTTAGGATCATAAGGCTCATTGTATAAATCCAACACATCTTCCATTCGGAAAACATATTCTGCGTTAACTTCAGGAATGCACCACTGTTGTTTTAACCACGGTTTGATTTCATTTTTTTTAAAGTTTGACGCACTGTTTCGTCCGAAATTGAATCTATGATACCAACGTTCACTAAATGATCCGCTAATAATTGCATTGTCCAACGTACTCTTCCAACTGGTGGATTGGAACAAGCAGTGGCAATTAAAAATGCTTCTTGTTTTTCATCTAACTTTTTAGGTTTTGGTGGATGAACTTCATCCTTTAAAGCAAAATCTAACCCCCCAATGACAAATTTTTCTCGTATTCGTTGCACTGTTGCAACATGCGCTCTAACTATGCTAGCGATCGCTTGATCCGTTTCTCCTTCAGAAGCCATTAGAAGAATGTTTGCACGGGTTATGGTTCTTGCTTTGTGTTTACCTTTTTTAATTATTGCTTGTAGCTGAGAAACTTCCTCTTCATTCAAGTCAACAATGTACTTTTTCGCCATGTTACACCCCGTTTTTGGCTATTTTACCAATTAGAGGTTTTACTTAGCAAAGTTACCTTGGCAGACTACTAGTTATACTTAGCGTATAAAAATATCATCGTGTAAGCGATCGCTACATCTCAAAAAGGTGGTGGTGAGCATTGCCCACCGTACCTAATGTGCTTTTTAGCCTGTTGTGTTGGCAATAAAAGTTGCTACTTAGCACTTTGAGCTTCTGCGACTGCATTCTGATCGCGCTTCCCTAATAAAGTGCGGACAGCAGCACTAAAGACGCAATCGAACATAAGTAAGTCGGTGGGAAAAAACAAAGCTAAGTTAAGAAAGGTAAACAAGGCTATAACCCTCTTCCCTCCTGCCTTCTGCCTTCTGCCTCCTGCCTTGCCATAGCGATAATTTTTAACACTGAGCTACTTACAGTTGCAACTTGACAATACTCACACCTGCAAAATCGACACAAGCAACTGTTAACAAATAGTCAACAAACAAGACTGCAACTATCTCAAATTGATGCTCAAATTCGGGCTTTAGATGGACAAATAGCCGCAGAAAGCGATCGCACTCAGCGCGATATCACCTCAGCTAAAGCAGAACACAGTCGTAGTCAACGAGATTTTCAAGACAAGCAAATTAGTTCCATCGCCCAAGCCAAGGAAGCGCAAGCTAATTTACAGCAAGCAATATTAGCTGGGCTTAACCCCAATGATGCGATCGTTGTCATCTCGCAAGAGAGAATTGCTGCCCAAATGCGTAAGTCCTGATACAAATAAATGCAATAATCCCCGATCCAACTCATCGTAGAATAAATATTTATAGCCACTAAGCAACGTCATGCTGACGCAAATATCGAAGCGATTGAGGTTTGTATGTCTGATTTTGGTTTTACTCATGTGGCACTTGCAGTCAGTGATATTGATGCAAGCGTCTCTTTCTACACAAAATATGCACGCATGACAGTTGTGCATCGTCGTGAAGACAAAGCAAATCAATCGGAAGTAGCTTGGATAAGTGACTTAACAAGACCTTTTGTGATTGTCTTAATTAAAACTGATGAGATAAACGGAGTATTGTTACCAGAATCGCATCTAGGAGTAGCTTGCCGAACTCGTGAGGAAGTTGACCATCTTTGTGATGAGGCACGTTTAGAGGGAGTTCTACTTAAGGAAGCCAGTGAAGGTGGTTATCCTGTTGGCTACTGGGCTTACATTCGTGACCCTGATGGTCACACTCTAGAAGTTTCTTATGGTCAAGAAATTAGTTTTACCGTTAAACAGGCAATGGATAATTAAGGTGGAAATGAAAAAATTCCCGGCTTTGTTTGAAGTCGGGAATTTCAATATCAATTTTGAACTCAGTTCCCACCTAAAAATACTAGATAATACATATAAATTGAGAAGAGACAAATTTGTGCAGCTATTGTCCTCACGAATTAAGGGTTAGAGATTTATTTTTTTCTTGCACGTATACATAAAAACCAAGGTTGTAGGGAAAGCTGCTCATAAATTGCCGGATATTTCATCTGACACTCCTCTGTTGGTTGTGGCTCAACGAGTTGCTCTATTTCAAAGCCTGCTTGAGCTAGAGACGATAATGTTTGACTCAATGGACGGCGAAAATATCGCATCTTCACATATTCACCATTGCGCCTTTTCCAATTATCTTCCACTAATTCTGTCTCAAAATAGTTGTTTCCTAACAATGTAATTTCCATCCAAGGATGATGAATGGAAAACACTAAATAACCATCTTGCTTTAAAATGCGATGAAATTCAGCCAAGACATTTGACCAATCTTCGATGTAATGCAACACAAGTGGGCAAACAATTAAGTCAAACGATGCAGTTTGTAAAAAATCAAGCGGTTTCCGCAAATCGGCTTGACGTACTTCAACACGTTCACCTAACCTTTGACGAGAAAACTGTACTAATTTGGGGCTAACCTCTATGGCAAAAACATCAGCACCACGATTAACCAACCATTCTGAGTATGAGCCAGAACCAGATCCCGCGTCTAAAACTCTTTTTCCCTCAACATCTCCTAAAAGGGAACGTGTAGTAGGACGTTCATAATAGGCGTTGTAAGGATTGGAATCTACTACTGCTGCATAATCATCGGCTAGAGTCTCATAAGCATCTAATGATATTGGCTGATCGTTTTCATAAGTTTGCATAAATCATGTCCTGGTAGATTTGAGTAATCAGAAATGCTTGTTTGTTTTATCGAAACTTTAGGAGCATTGCCTGTGAACAAAGAAATGATGGATTTTTGAGTGACAACCACTTTTCAGGGTATTGTGTTCCTTTTATGCAGATTATTAAAAGTTTTGATAAAAAAACGCAGAAATTTGTACGCAGCAAATCTCGTTATATTAACTGAAGTTCAGATCATTCGTACAAGTAGGCTATTTTAAATGTTTGTGGTTATCTATCATTGGAAGATAAAAGCAGGCCAGGAAGCTTTGTTTCAGGAAGGTTGGCACAGAATGACTGAAGCCATCTATCGTCAAGGTGTTAGTCTCGGTTCTCGTCTCCATCAAGCAGAGGACGGAACATGGTTTGCATACGCGCAATGGCCAGACAAACAAGCTTGGGAAATAGACCAACAAGCACCAACTCCAGACGCACAAGCTGCTCAAATGATGAAAGATAGCATTGAAGAACGGTATCCGATTCTGAAGTTACAGGTCGTTGATGATTTATTAAAGCAGTCTCAAGGCTAGGAAGTATAGGATTGCCAAAATTTTGGCTAAATAACGATTTTGTTTGAGGGACGTACAATTTGTATGCTTATACCTCAATGTATCTGAACCATTAATTGCTGACTTTGTTAAGAAATTTTACAAATACGAATATCCTGCATAAAAAGAAAACTTAAATCTGAATAATAACTAACTGCTAAAAACGAGAAAGTTTTTCAGTTGCACATCAGTTTTTCTACTTTAAATAGATGCTGAGTCATCACCAAATGTAAGTAGGATTACACATTATATATGTTCAAACAGAATATTTTCTAAACGAGCGTTAAATCGCTCTAGCGGCTGTCGATATTTGTATAGCAAACAGAGGATTTTTGAAAAATGCTTGAAAAAGTTAGAGTGAGAAATTCAGTAGATATTCCTTTATCAATGGGTGTAACTGGGACTTTTTACACATTTTTAGGTTTTAAGAATCATCAAGAACATTTTGCTATTAAGTTCGGTACTCCCGATCAAGATTGTCCTTTAGTTCGAGTTCATTCTGAGTGTTTAACAGGAGATGTTTTTCAATCTTTACGATGTGATTGTGGTAATCAACTCAAAGAAGCAATGGAAGTTCTTGCCGATAGAGGAGGCTACTTAATTTACTTACGTCAGGAAGGTCGTGGTATAGGACTTTATCACAAGATTGATGCTTATGTGCTTCAAGACCAAGGCTTTGATACTTATGAAGCTAACAACAAGTTGAACTTTCCAGATGATGCACGAGAATTTGCTTGCGCGGCTGGTATTCTGGAAGCATTAGAAATTACATCGATTAAATTATTATCTAATAATCCAGATAAATTACGTCAAATTTCTGATTATGGCATCCACGTAAAAGAAATGATCTCAACTGGAGTTTATGTAAACAAGCATAATATTAGTTACTTGAAAGCTAAGGTAAAGAAACACAAACATATAATTAATTTACCTCAAAACAATAACTGGCAATTAAATAAATTGCTGGCTTCTCAATAGCTCTTAATTATTAAATATTAAAAACAAAAGTTCGCTGTTGAAAATCGGGAATGAAAAATTATGAAACATTATGGCCCTATTAGTGGAATTACTGCTTATCAAGATAAATACGTGGCAACAGCAGGTTATGACAACTTAGTTGTGCTGTGGGATGGTAGTACAAAAACGCCAATTCATCGTTCTTATCATGATCATTTAGCTAATCAGTGCGCCTTTAGTCCTGATGGCAAATATTTGGTCAGTGCTAGCAGTGACTACACAGCACGCCTGTGGGAAGTGCCTACTATGCGATTACAGGCTGTATTAGCGGGTCATAGTGATGATGTGGAAATGGCTGCATTTAACTCAAAAGGTGATTTAATTGCGACTTGTTCCCGCGATCGCACAATTAAAATATTCGGTCTAGACGGGACAATTAAGTCAACTTTGCAAGGACACGAAGCCGATGTCATTTCAGTAACTTGGGAAAGCAACGGTTGTTATTTAATTTCTAGTAGTGATGATGGTACGGTTCGCAGATGGAACACACTAACTGGCGAACTTATTGAAACCATCGACTTAAGTGGCGTGGAAACTGATACGATTGTCATTACCCAAAGTGGTGTAATTTTTGCAGGCGATGACGAAGGAAAAATATCTGCGATCGCTAGCACTGGTATCAGCCATATCCCAGCCCACAATGCAGGTATTAAAAGACTTATTTATAATGAAGCAAAACGTCTGTTAGTCAGCCTCAGCTATGACCGCAAACTAATCATTTGGTCAGTCAGTCCAGAAGCTAGTTTAACTAAAATCTGCTGTGCAGACTTACCCAGTGTTGTCTGGCCTCGCTCTTGCGCCTTTTTTAGTGACACGAAATTAGTGTTTGGAACTTTTGGTTCGACTTTTGCCACTTACGACTACAGCGCAAATGTTTGGGACGTTAATGGTATAGAACCTGATATTAGCCTCAATGCTGTAGCTTATGCCCATCATCAAACTTATACTGTTGGTGATGCAGGTATTGTCTTTCGTGATGGTCAGCCAATTGCTGAGTTAGGCAGTTTATGTAATTTTCTCTTACCATTTGGCGATACAGTCTTGACTGGTGGACAATTAGGCATAGTTTTTAATGCTGTCAACGGCAAAACAATTTACCAACACCATTCTCCCCTCAACTGCGGTGCTACATTTGTCAAAGACGGCATACCACATGCAATTATCGGTGCGTACACTGGGGAAGGTCTAGTATTTCAGCAAAATGAGCATGGTGAAATTAATCTTGTTGCAACTATTCAACTGCACAACAACGCAGTTAAAGGTGTAAGCGCAGCAGGAGAGAGGATTTTTTCGGTCTGCGCCACAGGTGCAGCTGCATTTCATGGCATCTTAGACTTTGAATGTATTTCACGTATAGAAAATGCTCATGACCGTATTGCTAATGGTTGTACGGCTATAGGTGCAAATTGTTTTGCTAGTATTAGCCGTGACCTCAAACTACGACTATGGAATGGAAATCAGGTAGAAATATTTGCCACACCTCATAAAAACTCGATTAAATGTATAGCGAGTTCACCAGATGGTGCATATATCGCTACAGGTAACTACACAGGTACAGTCGCTATCTTTGATGTAGCACAAAAAACTTGGATTCGCGTCGTTCGTCCTACAGCCGCAGGTATTTCTGCAATTACCGCAGGTGCAAAACCTCATACTTTTATAGCTAGCTCTTACGACGGTAAATTATACGTTATTTCTGCGGAGTGAAGGTGTAGCTGGAGCGCAGAGGAGATGAGGAAGATGAGGCAATTGTTAATTTTGAATTTTGGAGCATTTTGCAATGATCACTTTGGCGGCTGGTTTTGGCAGTGGTGGGATTATCAGACACACTCTAACTGATGATTTAGCTCATCAAATACATCTACCTGTTGTATCTGGAGTCAACAGCCATGAATACTGGATGCAAAGAGCATTGCAATGCGCTATGCAAAGTATTGGGATCACCAGTCCTAATCCGGCTGTGGGTTGTGTGATTGTCAAAAATAATCAGTTAATTGCTCAAGGCGCGACAGAAAGCTACGGTAATCGTCATGCAGAAAGAGTAGCAATTGAAAGTGTGAGCGATCGCAGTTTACTCCAAGGTGCAACCATTTACATCACCTTAGAACCTTGTTCTCATTTTGGTAAGCAGCCACCATGCGTCCATCTCGTGAAATCATGTGGTTTTGAAAAATGCGTTATTGGGATTGCTGATCCTAATCCCTTAGTTAATGGTAATGGTATCCGCTTATTGCAAGCATCTGGCGTGGATGTAATTACAGGCGTGTTGGAAAATGAACTTTTAGCTTGGCATACACCTTTTCTACTTTCCCAATTGTTACAACGGACTATTTTTATTGGTAAATGGGCGCAGACATTAGATGGTCAACTGGCTTACGATAATGGTCAGTCCAAGTGGATTTCTGGTGATGAATCCCGTGCTTATACTCACTGGCTGCGGCAAAAGTATGATGCAATTATGGTAGGTGCAGGAACTGCGATCGCTGATAAACCATCTTTAACAGTACGTAATTGTGCCTTACCTCACAATCGCCATCCAGTCAGAGTAATTTTTGACCCCCGTGGTCGGATTTTCCAATCTTTCACCAGTATCTCTGATGATTTTTACAAAAATACTTTCTCTAATTTAGCTCCTGTGCTGTTGATTATAGAACAGACAGTTTTAGATCAAGTAGACACAGTTATTGTGCAACAGATTCAGAAATTATCTCATGTTCATATTCTGCCTATGCCTGCGGCTGTAGAACCGACTACTTGGTTAGCTGAAGTTTTGGCATCTCAACAGGTAACAGCAATGGTAGGACGCTGTATACAAAGTGTGATGATTGAAGGCGGCCCCAGGTTGCTATCCTTATTCTTTAAAAATGCCATGATTGATATAGCTCATACATTTACTGCACCAACTATTGGTGGTGGTAGGGAAAATCGCTTAGAAATTCCCGCAGAATATGGTAGAGGCTGGCGGATGTATCCTTTTGCCTATAATAGATTGGGCGAAGATATTGCAGTTGAATATTTGTCTCAATCTTCCATAGAAAAACTGCAAACTATCTGTCTCCAAAACGTCACCCGAAAGCTGATCCTTTCATAAACAAGCCCAGGCAAGAATTACCTGCTTAATTGGTATAATTTAAAAAATATAGGCGATCGCTGATTCAGAATAAAATCCCTCCTAGCGTGGTTTAGAGAGGGATTTTAGCTGTTGTGGATTTGGTATTGGGTTTTCTGAGTGCTACGTTAAATTACTGGCTTTCTTAACTGCTTGCTTTAACTCTTCATAAATAATATTACCATCATCGTCTGTATCATACTGTGCTAGTAATTCTTGCGGACTATTGGTATTTGTTTCTGATGAGATGACTGCACTTAAGCCAGGACTTAAAAAAAGCTCATTAATGGAGACTTTTCCGTCTTGATCGCGATCTAAGTTGTTAAAAAGAGATTTAAGCTCTTGCTCGGTTGCCATAAGTTTCTATCTGGATTAATATTCCACTTTAATATTTCAAAATTAAGCAAACTTATATCGCTAGACATAGAAGCAGCGATCGCTAGGGTTGAGATTTAGTAAAAAGATACAGCAGATTTTGGGTAGATGAGGTACAAGTGTAAAACCCAAAACCATGTAAAGACGTTATATGTCAATACGGTTCAGTTAGTAGAACCCAATTCTTCTAGATACCCCTAAATCCCCCTTAAAAAGGGGGATTTAGATTCTTGTTCCCCCCTTTTTAAGGGGGGCTAGGGGGGATCAAAAGCTTAACTGAACCGTATTGCGTTATATGTAACGTCTCTACTTATTCATAAAAAATTTTATGTTTTTGGATGTGCCGATATTTTCTAGCTATCCATCTACCCGGCTTCTTAGGATGTCTAAACTTACCCCAGCCGAGAAATAATTTTCAATATAAATTGTGGTCTAATTCTGTGTTTTTTTACTACAATACCCAGAATCAAATCATCTGTCTAGCAGCAAGTTCAGCAAATAAACCTTCTTGATTAACTAATTCTGTAAACGTACCTTGTTGAACTATACGACCATGTTCTAAAACATAAATTCGGTCAGCATTACGAATTGTATTGAGACGGTGAGCAATGACAATCCTAGTTACGGCAAGTTTTTCTAAACTAGCACTGACAATAGCCTGTGTATGATTGTCTAAGGCACTGGTCGCTTCATCAAAGAGAATAATTTGTGGTTTCAAAACTAAAGCACGGGCAATCATTAATCGCTGACGCTGACCACCGGAAAGGGTCAAACCTCCCTCACTAACAACAGTATTCATCCCCATCGGCATGGCATCGATATCATCAGCTAACCCGGCATTTTCTGCTGCTTCCCAAGCTTCGTTTAAACTAACTAAAGCACTACCAGCAATATTTTCATACAAAGAAGCGGCTTCGGGACTACTATTTTGTAATACTACTCCTAGCTGACGGCGTACTCTCTCAATATCAAGGGTTGCCAAATCTTGGTTATCGTAATAAACCTTCCCAGACATGGGAGATTCAAAACCTAATAAAAGTCTAAATAAAGTAGATTTACCGCTACCAGAAGGGCCAACTATGGCGATAAATTCACCAGGTTCAGCGTGAATAGAAACAGCGTTGAGTGTTAAAGTTCCTTCTTGACGGTAACGAAAACTAACTCGATCTAATGCTAGTCTGCCAGATAGTTTCCCTGGATCAATAGCTTGGTTGGGAATGACCTCAAGTTCAGTTCTCAGAATACCCTTAGCACGTTCCCATTGAGGTACGATGTCTAAAATTCTGTTAGTAATATTACTTAAATTAATGATGCCAGCTATAAAAGTTGCGTAAGCGGCATTAAAAGCTAAAAATCGACCTAAAGAGTAATCACTTTGCGATCGCAAAACAGCTATGACAAAGCAGTATATGATTGCTAAACTCAAGGGTATTAATACCTGATTGAACACTGCTAAGTTATTTTCGATAGTCTGGGTACTAATTTCTAAACGTTGCTGCTGTGAATATTTGCGGCTCCAATAAGCAAAAGCTCTAGTTTCTGCGCCAGCTACACGTAATTTGGAAATGCCATTAATTAGTTGAATCGTTAAACCAAAATTTTTCCCTCTCAAGTCCTCCAAAAAACGTAATTGACTGAGCTTACGATTACCAACAGTAATTGTCACTATGAAGATGGAAACCCCTATTGCGCCAGCCAGCAAGCCCAGTGGCAGACTATAGTAGATGAGGATGCCCAAGTTAAGCAGACTAAAACTAGCATTTAATATACTACTGATAGTTGCACCACCCACAGTCCGCCTGATGGTGCTAATGACTGATACCCGTGAATGTAAATCTCCAGCCGTGTATTGTCGGAAAAAAGGTATTTTCAGCCTTAAAACGCGATCCCAAACAGCAGATTGAGTTGAGAAGTCTGCTTTGCTTTCTATTTTAATTAGGGTAAAATTCTGCACTAATTGTAAAGTACCTACCCCCAAAGCAGCAGCCAAAAGTCCTAAACCTAATTGCCATAATAAATTGCGATTACTGTTTAAAATCACTTGGTCGATGAGAATACCCATCGCTAAGGATGTAAACATCCCCAACAAGGAAATAGCCACACCAATCACAAACACGGCTAATATATCTTTACCTGCGTCACGAAAACTAAATTTGAGGATATCAATTGCTGTCAACAGTTGGTCTGGTAATGGCTTGTAAAACATATAAGCTTGTGGAGACAAGCCCATAGCGACATCTTCTGTCACAGGTTCACTTGTGCCAGTTTGGGGGTCAAAAAGTACATAGCGATCGCTAGAGTTGGGAATTAAGGCTACAGGGTGATCATCTTCAAAAGCCACTAAAGCTTGGCAATTCCCCATCCACCAATTATCACGTAAAATTACTGTCCTGGTGCGTAATCTAGAAGCTCGTGCGATCGCACTCAACGGTTCTTTGAGGTGACTGGTATCTTCTGAGGGTGGCGGCTGGACAATTTCTAAACCCATGCTTTTTCCTACCACCTGTGCAGCTACTAATAAAGGGTCATCACACTCAACATTAGTAATAGGATAAAAATTAGATGGAGATTCCAGAGGCGCAGCTAATTCTTGCCAAGCTGTTTGGAGAACTTGTTGATTAAGTTTTTCTAAGCGTTGCTGGCGTGATTTTTTAGCCTGTTTTTGTTTTCTATGTAACCCTTCTAACACTGCTCCTCCTAGAGAGAATCTCCCTCACTTCTAATTAATGCGGCATAAACCCCTTGCTGTTGCCATAATTCGGGATGAGTGCCTCGTTCCACCACTTGACCTGCTTGTAATACAATAATCTCATCACAATCCCGAATTGCACTGAGACGATGGGCGACAATTAAACAAGCACAACCCCGATGGCGCAAGTTCTCCATGACTCTGCGTTCAGTTTGTGGATCAAGCGCACTTGTTGCTTCATCGAGAATTAAAATCTTTGGTTCACTAACAAGCGATCGCGCAATCTCCAATCGCTGGCGTTCGCCACCACTCAGGTTTAATCCCCCTTCTAAAATTTCGGCATTGTAGCCACCCGGTAGAGCCAATATAGTATCTGCGATTTCTGCGTCTTGGCAGGCAGAAGCTAAGGTTTCCTGGTCAACAGTGTGATTCCATAAGGTCAAATTATCCCGCACTGTACCTGTAAATAAGAAAATCTCCTGCTCCACCATTGTTAAATCTTCATATAATACATACTTGGGGATAGAGTGCCGCGATCGTCCGTTAATTAAGACTTGACCATCCCAAGGTTCGTATAAACCAGCAACTAAACGAGCCACAGTAGATTTTCCCGAACCACTAGCACCAACAATCGCTACAGTTTTACCAGGTGTCAGCGATAAATTAAAATTTTCAATTAAAGGCGCGGCTGCTTTGTTATAACCAAAAGTAATGTTTTCTAACTCGATATCGGTCAAGAAATCTATTGAGTCGGCAAATTCTCGCACTTGCTCTTTGTGACTTAGCTGACAATTCTGATCCATAGGATTACTCAAAACATCTTCTAAGCGATCAATATCACCAACTAATTCTTGCAATGTACTACCCATTTCGACTAAACCATTAATTGGCTGCATAAACCTAATCATCAAGCTTTGGAAGGCAATTAATGTCCCAATGCTGAGATAACCATTCATGACTCGCCAGCCACCAAGGACAATTAAACTCATGAAAGCGATGCTAGATAGAAAAATCGGTAATACTTGCAATAATCTGGTGGGAATACCTACTTCTTGTTGGATATTAATGACTTTGGCTTGATGTCCAGCCCAACGAGCAAAAAAATCAGACTCTAATCCAGAGGCTTTGAGCATTTCGATTCTTTTTAGCCCGCCCACCCCGACACCAGTCATCATCCCATGTACCTGTGATAGTTGAATACTGGCAGCTATTCTTTTTTGTGATAAACCTTTTAAAACTACAAAATTAGCTATAGCTAAAAATACTGTTGTTGTGGCTAATACTGTATCATATTGATACATGATAAATGAATAAATGATCAGCAATACTGCATCGATCAAAGTTGTCGCTAGTTGTCCTGAAAGCACTTGCGCGACTCTGTTATTTAACATTTGGCGGCTAGCAACTTCGCCTGCGTATCGTTGGCTATAAAAATTGATGGGCAAGTGTAATATATGCCACAGAAAGTTACTAGACATTTTAACGGACAGCACCACGCGAAATCGCCGCAAATGTAATAAACGTAACCAAGCTAGAGTACCTTCAAACAGAATGACCACTAGCATTCCTAAAATTAAAGGCCGCAACCAATGTTCTCGTCCTTGTAAGAGAACTTCATCCACAAAGATTTGAGTACATACAGGTATGGTAATACTGGGAATGATTAGTAAGAAACTAATTAATACACAGTAAGCCAGTGTGCTGTATGAGCCTTGGAGTCTGGTCGCTAAATTTTGAATTACACTAGGTTTACTCCCACCTTTGATGAAGTCAGGCCCAGGTTCTAGAACCAGGACTACGCCTGTGTAAGCATCATCAAATTCTGGAAAGGAAACGCGACGCTGACCAATTGCTGGGTCATTAATCCAAACGTGGCTTTTGTGTCGGGTTTTTTCAGAAAAAGCATCACCAGAGAACCCTTCTACGACGACAAAATGGTTAAAGTTCCAAAATACAATATAGGGAGGACGTTGTTGTATGAGTGCAGCAATGCCTTTTTTAAATATCTTTGCTACTAAACCATACTGTCGAGCTGCTTTGACAATATCTAATGCGCCGCTACCATCACGGGAGACTCCACAAGCTTGGCGTAGTTCTGCCAATGGGACAATGCGACCGAAGTAGGCGAGAATAATCCCTAAAGCAGCTGCACCACATTCTACAGATTCCATTTGCAGAACCAGTGGTGTTTTCACTTTCCGGTAAAATTTGGTGCGATCGCTCATCTTAGTCCAGTCCCGTTGTAGACTTCAAACTAGGTAAAATAAATGTAATGGGTGCGCGTTCTTCGACCGTGATGCGTCCATTGACTGTTGTTCCTGGTGTTATTTGTAATTGTGGCCCTGACGAAGACGACCAACGATAACCACTAAAAGTAGTGGAGTCTTTCTGCAATTCCACAAACATTCCCAATGCAGTTTGTCCACGCAATAATTTATCTACAATCTCTGCATTACCTACTAAACTAATTGCGCCTTGTCTACTATCGGGAAATGGTGAAACCTGACTCACTCTACCTACAATGCCACCAAAACGGGCGCGTTGTACGGTATCTGGTGTGACCTCTATAGACATCCCAGGTTTGACTTTTTTACCTTCTTGAATTGGTAAATAAACTAAAGCTAATATCTTACTATTGGCATCGGCAACATCAATAGAACCTAAACGCACACCTGGATTGAGAACTTGCCCAGCTGATGTCGCTAGTTCTAACACCCGTCCATTATATTTGCTGCGGATTTCGCTTTTGCCTTGTAGTTGTAATTCTAATCGGGCTATCTCCCGCTTCACATCTTGCAATTTATTTAATCTAGTTGTTGCTGTTTCTAAATCTTGTTGCTGCAATTGCGTAGTTCTAGTATCTAATGCTCTAGAGCGCGTTTGCAAATCCAAAATTTGATTAGCATTTTCTTTTAGAGATTTTTGAATTGTCAATTGGCGAACATCTAGGTCTTTTAAATCCGCCTGCATTTGCGAAATTTGCTTGAGATTATCTATATATGTTTGTTTCGCTTCTAAGAGCAAATCATCAGATATAGCTCCAGCATTTTGTAAACTCTGGCGTTTATTTAAGCGTTCCTGAAGTTCAGGAGAAATGTTTTGCAGGGATTTCAAATTCTGCTCTATCGACACCCGTCGCTGATGAATAGCAAATAGTTCTTGCTGAACAAGTGCAGGTGTGATTGTTTGTAACTGCTCGATTTTTTGCTGTATTCCTAGACGTTCTTGTTGTACAAGCAGTTGTTCTTGACTAGCACGACGTTGTTGTAGTTCACTCTGAGCTAAATTTTGTTCTGTTAGTTCTAAAAGTTTGGTGCGTTGTTGCTGTAACTGTTTTTTTAATTCAGTTTGGTCAACTATTGCGAGTAGATCACCTTGCTTCACATCCTGACCAACACGAACTTTCATCTCTATCACCTGTCCACTAGCTGTAGATTGCAAATCAACTACTTTCCGTGGATGAATCAGTACACCTTGCCCAGCTACAGTAATAGGAATACGCCCAAAAAATGCCCATGATATTGCTAGTAAACCTAGCACACTCAACGAAATTCCGAGTAACCAACTTTGAGGACTAACTACACGTACAAGATGATCAATGCCTTCAGGGGAAGACAATTTTTCTAATCTATCCAGAGATTTCTGGCGAAATAGTTTATTTTGCTTTTTAACCTCCATTTTCTTTTTCTATCATGTAAGTGAATGTAGATTAACAGATGTGAACAAGACTAATTTAAACATCTTCTGGAATTACAAGTCGAAAACCAGTGTATTGAAATACTTCCGACGGAAACGGGCCGTGTCTTCTAGCACTACGTGCTAAGTCACCACCACGGGCAAAAGAACCACCCCTAAGTATCCGATATTGCCCCAATACCATACTTAAATCATCGTCAATATACTTACCACCTGTATATGGTTGATAAAAATCAACAGTCCATTCCTCAACGTTTCCAGCTAAGTCACAAACACCAAATTCAGAAGCGGCGTTAGTATAAAGGTCAACAGGTGTTGTATGACCAATACCAGCTTCAATGGTGTTACACTTTTGAGCGTCAAATTCTTGACCGAATGGATATTCATTGTCCGAATTTCCACGCGCTGCATATTCCCACTCAGCTTCAGTTGGTAATCGGCATTGCCATCCTAATTTGAGACTTGACCAATCAGCGTAACTTTGTGCTTCTTCAAATGAAACACCCCAGACTGGATGATTGCTGGGTTCATCCAACAAAATCGATTTTGGTATCCTAGCATCCGTAGCTTTGACAAATTCAAAATAATCTCCATTCACTACTGGAAATCGATTAATTTTAAATGCTGGTAAGCAGACTGAATGCTTAGGAAATTCTTTCAGTATCCATTGATAAAATTTAGATTTATTGTAGGTAGAATCAACTAATTTTGACCCCCAGTATTCAACACAAGCCTCTACTTCTGCTAATGTTGAACCCATGCCAAATTCTCCAGCCGGGATAGATACAAAATCTGTAGAAAATGAGTAACTAATAATTAATCCTCCTGATTATCTATCTCAAGTTTTTTGAGTATTTTTCAAATTTGGTTGTAGTACATAGTCATGTTTATCATTCATTTTCATACTCAAAGATTATGCGTTTCGTTATAAAACTTAATAAATATAATTCCCAGTAGTTCCCAACAGAGAAAGATACTCAAAAACCTATAAATACATTTGTACTACTAAGGGGTAAAATTATAGTGCAGCGCTTAAGAGATAGTAGATGGAGCCATTAACTGCTAGTGCGATCGCTGTTGGAACTATAGTTGCTACTAAAGTCTTAGAAAAAACAACAGAAGTTTTATTGGATAAAGCTGGTAAGTTTTCGTGACCCTGAAAAGATTCATCACTACATTTAAACTTTCACCCTTAACAATCTTTACAGGGACGTTACAGCGAAGCTCAACCACTGTTTGAACAAGTTTTGCAGATTATTTATGAGCAACGATTAAAAATAGACAATCCTGACACGATTTCTATCCATAAATTCGCTTGAAAGTCTGCTCGAACCACCTTCTTGAGCCAGACCTAGAAAGATGAGAGCGCCCGAAAATTCCAAAAACAGTTCCTTCCACTGATTAAACTGATTCCGGTGTCAAGCGAGAACGAGGAATCTCCAGGCTGGAGTTAACTTCCATCTCCTTGCTCAAATTAATACGCTCTAAAACTAGACAAATAAATTAGTTGTGCTAAAATTATGAATCGGTGAGTGCTTTAAAGCCAATGCCAAGTTGCCAGCATAGCACAGTGGTAGTGCATCCGACTTGTAATCGGAAGGTCGTCGGTTCAAATCCGACTGCTGGCTTTTAACCCAAAACCCCGCAATTCGCCGTGTCGATTGCCAATGTACAGCATGGAATCCCCAACACCTTGCACCCGCAATAACGCAGTCAACGATTTCATCCCTTGAATATATAGAAGGATGAGAAAAAACCTCCTGTTTGATAAATAATTTCTAACTTCTGTTAGATGAATAAGCCGATTTTTATCGTTAACTTTAAATTGTGCTGAGTGGCAAATAATTACGTTCAAAATTGGATAAGTTAGTGATTAAATCTTATCACTAACCAAAGTTTTAACTTGACAAATTATTGCCAAAAATGTGAAAAATATCAACGCGAAATTAATGGAGTATGATGATGGCAAATTTCTTTTCTAAGGTAGTCAATCATATCAAGTTTTTATTTCAAGAGTTTCAAGTAAAGCGTTTTTTTGCTATTGCTTTAGTTGGTTTTTTGGTACTAACAACAAGCCTAAACTCCAGCATTGACTCTGGACGTAGTACCAACAATGTAACTAAGAGATTGGATCAAGTTGTACATCAGGATGATGCTGATAGACCTAAAACCACCGGAGAATGGAATAGAGAAGCTCGTCAAACAGAAGATGCTCCTGGTGAAAGAGCTAAAAGAATTGCCAAAGAATCTGGAGAAGCGGTAAAACAGTTCGGTTCTGTTTATCCAGACACAGCTAAGAGAAGCGCTAGTGACGATAATAGATAGACAAGGCTTTCTGTTAACTCCTTTCAAGCAAGTAAAAATTTAACAGTTTACACCTTTCCATCAACCTCAAAGGACACATATTTATATGTGTTCTTTTATATTTTTATGGAGCGATCACGTAATATTTACCAGTTGTGTTAGGGAGGATAAATTTTTAATTGATATGCAATAAAATACTATAATAACTATAATTTATGTATAATACCTAAGTTCTGAAAAATATCTTGTTCAATTTCCTTAAATTGCCCTTCATCTGTATTCTGAAAAAGTATAGTAAAAGCACCAGCGCCTAATCTATCTTGTGGGAACAAACGATAACAAGGAATAGTAGTTAAGTGTGACTGATATTCTTCTAGATGGTTGATTTTTATTGCTTGGAATTGAGGAAAGCGTGATAAAAACCATTCACATACTTGCTCATTTTCTTCGGGAGAATAGGTACAAGTCATGTATGCAAGATAACCTTGCGGAGCAACAAGCTTTGCAGAGTTCGCTATGATTCTTTTTTGACGATTAGCACTCTTATTAATAGCAGTAGGATGAAAACATCCGGGTGCTTTTTCCCCCTTAGCTAATAGAGATTGCCCGGTGCAAGGTGCATCTACTAAGACTAGGTTACTAGATAAGGGCATATGTTCTGCAAAAATACTAGAATCTCGATTAACGACAAAACTAGGGCTAATATGACAACGTTTTAAATTAGAAATTAACATTCCTAAACGTTTACCAATTACTTCGTTACAAATAATTAATTCTGGGTGTAAGGCTTGCCAAGCAAAAATACTTTTACCGCCTGGAGCGGCGCACATATCAAAAACTAACTTTACTGATTGAGGAATTGTTAATAAAATAGACGCTGCAAATACAGAGGAAAAATCTAAACAATAGAAATATCCTTGATGATGTAGGCTATGCTGACCCGGTTTTTCTCCTAAAGGCAGACGGTCAACAAATGAGGGTTGCCAACTTATGGGAGATTCTATGAAAAAAGGTAGATTATTTGGTCTATTTTGACACCAAAGAATACAAGGGTTAAAAGGTTGAGGAGCAACTAAAGCATCAATAAATTCTTCTTGTTTATCAGGATTTTCAAACAAACGTCGTGCGAGTTTCAGTAGTAAATTCGATGGTTTTTCCATTAGTAAAACTGTTACAGAGGAACAATACTTATAAGGGGCTTGGATTCATAATACTAGGGACTGGGGAGTAAGGTGTGGAGGGAGATGGGGGGATGAGGGAGATGAGGGAGATGAGGGAGAGTGAGATAATAAACTATTGACTATTGACTGTTGACTGTTGACTGTTGACTATGGACTATTGACAACTGACAATCCCTGCGTAAATCCAAAATGATTGCCAAACTAGCCTAACGCAGTGGAGAGGTCATGTTTTTTGATAATTTTCAACGAAGATTACGGCGAGATGCGGAGTTATGGCGTGATGAAGGAATCATTAGTGCTTCGCAATATCAGCAAATTGCCGATCGCTATCAATTTAAAAATCTAGATATGGCTGCACGCGATCGCTTTATGATGATTGCGATCGCGATCGGCGGTGTTCTGCTGGTTATAGGTGTCTTTACCTTTGCTGCTGCTAACTGGTTGTCTTGGTCACGGGAAGTCAAATTCATCTTGATGATGAGTTTATTTTTCTTTATTAGTATTACAGGTTTTTACACTTGGAGAGAACCAACACTCAACAGTAAAGAAGGGAAAAAGTCACAACGTAATAAACGCTTCTTGGGAGAAGCTTTACTGATTTTTGCCGCTTTTATTCTGGGGGCAAACCTCATCCTCATGGCACAGATTTTTAATATCACTGGTTCTACTGCTGAATTTTTTCTCGCCTGGGGATTTGGTGTTTCTTTCATGGCTTACGGACTATCATTAAATTCCTTGGGAATCATGTCCATTGTCCTAGTCATGATTGGCTACTGGGCTGGACTTGGAGATTTATGGTACTCCTCAGACCAATTGAGTTGGGCGCGGTTAGCAGTACGCCATATGCCGCTTGTATCATGGTTATTATTTGTACCTTTAGCTTACTTATGCCGTTCACGATGGATTTTCTTTTTGGCGGCGTTCTTCTTTGCTAGTTCCTTGCAATTCAACCTCAATCCTTTACCATTACTCAAATTCTCTGATGTTGCGCCTTGGGTAGCTTCTTTTGCCTTAGCCCTACCTCCGGCAATCTTCTGGAGTTACGACGATCTACTATTTCCCACCATCAATTACAGACTCTTTCAACCCCTTGCACGTAACCTAGCCCTTATTGCTTTTGGTTTAGTCTTCTATGCCCTTTCCTTTCGTTGGCAATGGCAAAGTTCTTCCTATAATTCCTTTGGGTCAAACAACAACAGTAGCAATTTCTTATCTGTATCCGTCATCGACTTGGGGATTATTAGTGGTTTAGCCGTCCTACAATGGTTGTTTCTGTTACGTCAAAGAAGCAACCCTCCCCGGAGGGAAGTCGTTTTTAATACGGGACTAATTGCCATTTTCCTCGGATTTATCGTTGTAGTACCGTTTTGGCATCAAGCTATCAATCGCATCGGCGACTTGGGCAGTTTTATTTTCAACGTGCTTTTAGCAGTTTTGTCTTGGGGACTCATTCAAGAGGGAATGAAGTTAAACGACCGACGCTCTTTTTGGGGCGGTATGCTATTGTTAACTTTACTAGTTATTAGTCGGATGTTAGAGTACGACACTGACTTATTATTTAGGTCAATGGTTTTCTTAATGTGCGGCTCGATATTAATCAGCGCCGGCATGTGGTTTGAGAATCGTCTCACTGGTTCTTCGGGGAAGAAGTCAAGTTGACAGTTATTATCCCCTACTCCCCACTCCCCACTCCCCACTCCCTACTCTGCGTAAGTCCTATGTCCGCTCCCCAAAACTATTATTAGGACTACGCTTATGGCAGAAACTTCTGAATCTAGCAAGAATAAAACTTTGTCTCCTGAAGCTGAGTTTTCTAAAAAACTGACTTTTCGGGATTATTTGACTGCTACTGAACAAAAATACAATCAGCCTTTGCCTTTTTGGCGGCTAATTTTACCCCTGATGTTGCAAACAGGTTTGATTTTATCTGTTCCCACTCAAGCAATGTACACCAACCTTGCAGGTCGGGAAGTAATCTTACAAACTTTACCGAACGATCCTGATAATGTGTTGCGTGGCTATACGCTCAATCTGGATTACAACATATCTCGTATTTCTAATTTGCGGCGGCTTCCCGGCTGGGAGGAGGTAGTTAGCAGAAATGAGGGAAGGCGTGGAAGACTACTTGAGGGAACTAACTTATACGTGATTTTGCAAGAACAACAATCTTTTGGTCGTGGTACTCCTAGAGCTTGGCGACCTGTGCGTGTGAGCAGTAATTTACCTATGTCTTTACGAGATAATCAGGTAGCTTTGAGGGGTGTTTACCAAGATGGGACTATTAACTATGGTGTGGAATCATATAATGTTCCAGACGAGCAACGTCGGCAGTTGAATAACGACATTTTCCGCGCTGCTCGTCAAACTAGAGATGGACAGTTGCGATCGCTAACTGTGAAAGTGAAGGTAGACCCGCAGGGTAATGCTGTACCTGTCAGTTTATGGGTACGCGATCGCAATTATCGTTTTTAATCTTCGTGGCGGACATTCCATGCTACACCAAAAGCTGCCCCTGCTCCAGCTAATAAGCCTGTACTCATGCCTTCCACAGTTTTTTGTATAGGGTTCTGAGTCAGGCACTCACTTGTAACTTTATCGGACTGTAAGCAAAGATTACTTTCAGCCCAACTAGCGGTTCCCCCTAAAATTACACCCGCTACACTACAAGAAGTCACAAGCAGCAGGAGGCGTTTAGTTTTTCTATCCATAGATGGATGTGTCAAAGTTTAAATGTGTTAACCAGTTATCAACTACTTTACACATCCATGCCGTTTCTGTCAGCTAGTTTGAGAAGATTTTTGAAAAGAGAGAAAAATAATATATCTTTTAATAATAATAAGTCTTTATGCCGTTGAATTTTGTTCCTCCACCGACGCAAAAAATTGATAGTGAGATTGCTAGTAGCTTAGGTGTGGAAGTGTATGTATTACGCCTTGACTTAATGCACCCGTGGGTAAACGGTAATAAGTGGTATAAGCTAAAATATAATTTGGCTGAAGCGAAAGAAAAAGGTTACACAAAATTACTTACCTTTGGTGGTGCATATTCTAATCACATCTTTGCCACAGCCGCCGCAGGTAAGTTACTGGGATTTGCAACAATTGGTGTAATTCGTGGAGAAGAAACATTACCTTTAAACTCAACATTGAGTTTTGCTTTACAACAAGGTATGCAGCTTGTTTATGTTGATCGTCAAACTTATCGACACAAGCACAGTGCTGAGTTACACGCAGATTTTAAAAAACGCTTTGGAGAAGTTTTTATTATTCCTGAAGGTGGTAGTAACTTAAATGGTGTACGCGGTTGTCTGGAAATAGTAACTGCGGCAATGCAAGTATTTGATACTGTGTGTGTAGCCTGTGGTACTGCGACAACTTTAGCAGGTATTACTCTATCACTTAACTCTAAACAGCGTGTGCTTGGTTTTCCTGTGTTAAAAAGTGGTGGGTTTTTAGCACAGGATATCGACAACTTAGTGCAGAATTATCTCGCAACTGGATTACCTACACCATATACTTCTCCTGTACCTTGGGAATTGATTTGTGATTATCATTTTGGAGGTTATGCCAAGGTGAAAGATGAGTTGTTATTATTTAGCCAGCAGTTTCAGCAAACCCACGGTATACCTCTAGATTACGTATACACCGCTAAGATGTTTTATGGTGTCATGGATTTGCTCAAGCAGGGATATTTTTGTAGTGGCGATCGCTTGTTATTAATCCACACTGGCGGGTTACAAGGCAATACAATTTGAGATTTTAAATTTTAGGTTTTGGATTGAAAATGTCTGCATATTTACAAAAAACTTAAATCGATTTTATAAATAATTTTTATAATTTAGATAAAATAAACATACTAAGTCTTAACTTCAAGAATTATGAGCGTTGTTGCTGCTAAAAGATATGCAGATAAATTAGAGTTCGCTGCTGATAGCATTCGCGTCAATGGATACTTAACAGAAACTTCTCGTGTCACGGGAGATGAACAAGGAAAATTGTTTGAAGTTAATGACATGATTATCGGTAGTGTGGGCTATGTCATGGAGTTAAGCTTCATGCAAAGATTCGCCAGAAATCATAAGCCTGCTGCAACTACAGTAGAAGCAGTTCTCGATTTTATTGTCGAGTTTTACGCTTGGGCGAAAAAGAAAGATGATAGTTTCGGGCGTAAGAATAGTTATTTAATTGGCATTGAAGGTGAAATTTTTCGTGTCAGTAGTAGCTATTTAGTGGAAAAGATTAATGAGTTTAGTGCTATTGGTGCAGGACAGCACTTTGCTTTAACAGCTATGTATTTAGACAAAAGTCCTAAAGAAGCTGTAGAGATTGCCAATGAATTATGTGTTTACTGTTCTGGGCCAGTCAATGTAATTACAAAAACTTTAAGTTCATCGCCTCATTAGCTAACAAACTTTTACATCTAAGGTGAACTTTAAGTGCTTTGATAGTAGTTACGTCAACTTTATAATTTCCTCTAAAACTTTAAGCGATCGCAGATACATCTAAAGCGATCGCTTTTTATTTAAGCATTTACAAATTGAGATAAAATATTTTTAGTTAAAGACACAAATCTTTACTTATAAAATAAATAAAAGCTTAAAGTTATCTACAACATAATGAATACTAATTTGACAACTAATACAGGTGACTTTATTAAAACTCTAACCCAAGCTGCGGTCGCCTATCGAGGAGAAAACAACAACCGTCCTCAGCCAGAAGCGATTGTAAATGCTTTGTTACAAGCAGAAAAATCAGCTAAACAGCATCGACTAACTTATGATTTTGCTGCTTTAGCTGGAACGTGGAAACTGTGTTTTGCTACAGGAACCAAAAAAGCTCAAAAACGAGGAGGAATTATTTTAGGTAAAGGTTGGTATGTACCTCAATTGATAAAAATTTATATATCCTTTAGTCCTTCTGCAACGGAAGACATCAGCAAAGGTGAAGTTGCTAACCAAGTAAAATTAGGGTCTTTGTTATTAAAACTTACAGGCCCAGCTAAATATATAGGAAAGAAAAATATCTTAGCTTTTGATTTTACCCAAATTTATCTTAATTTATTTGGTCGAACTATTTACCAACAAAAAATTCGTTCTGGTAAGGTTGAGTCTGAAGATTTTTATACCCAACCTATAGCAAAACAGGCATTTTTTGCATTCTTTATAGTTACACAAGATTTTATCGCCGCCCGTGGGCGTGGGGGAGGCTTGGCTTTATGGATTAGGGAGTAATTGGGAATTGGGAATTGGTGATTGGTAATTGGTAATTGGTAATTGGTAATTGGTAATTAAGAGTTTAGCTCTTTTGTAGAAGTGGTAAAAGCGATCGCTCAAGTTTTTGGTTGACTACTTGATTACCTTGCAAGTTTAGATGAATATGGTCTTGGTATAAGGCTTTAAAGTCATTAGTAGCGTTGAATATAGGCAGAAAATCTACATAAGTCATTTGCTGGGACTGGGTAAATTCTTTGAGGCGTTGGCGTGCTTTGATTTCGTAATCGCGGGGCCCTGGTTCACCTAGTTCTCGTAATAAGGGAGTCATCACTAACAAAAATTTGCTGTTGTTTTGGCGAGTAAATTCTGCAATTTTACTGATAGCATCTAGTAGTCTGCCAAGACAACTTTGCTAGGTTAGAGTTGGATATAAACGCTGCATTTTTCGGCGAGCATCTTTGGTTTGGAAACCCCAATAGACACTGGCTTTTTGCTGATTACGTTGTTTCTCCCAAGCGGCAATCTCAGAAGTTAATGTTTCTGCATTAGGAATACGCCGTTCTAAACATTGGCGGGATAAAACAGATAATTCAATTTCTACTTGATTCAACCAAGAAGCGTGCTTAGGAGTATAGTGAAACTCTAATTTTTGAATAATTCGACGTGCTTCTTCTGGTGGAAAAACTTCATATAATGCGCTGGGAGTATGAATATTCAGGTTATCAACTACCAAACGAATAACATCAGCATCTTGGTAGCAAACATCTACTAAATTTTTCATCTGTTTAGCAAAATCGACTTTAGTTCGACGTTCTGTAACTTCGATATGCCGCCAACCTGCCAAGGGTTGAAAACACGCAAATAAATTTACTGTCCCGTTACGTTTATACTCGAAATCATAACGTTCAGGCTGCTCCGGCTCTGGTGGCAAAGGAAGTCTTACTTCTTCTACTAGTTGGTAGGGACGTTCATCAAAGCAGACTACAGGACGTTTAGGATCATAAGGCTCATTGTATAAATCCAACACATCTTCCATTCGGAAAACATATTCTGCGTTAACTTCAGGAATGCACCACTGTTGTTTTAACCACGGTTTGATTTCATTTTTTTTAAAGTTTGACGCACTGTTTCGTCCGAAATTGAATCTATGATACCAACGTTCACTAAATGATCCGCTAATAATTGCATTGTCCAACGTACTCTTCCAACTGGTGGATTGGAACAAGCAGTGGCAATTAAAAATGCTTCTTGTTTTTCATCTAACTTTTTAGGTTTTGGTGGATGAACTTCATCCTTTAAAGCAAAATCTAACCCCCCAATGACAAATTTTTCTCGTATTCGTTGCACTGTTGCAACATGCGCTCTAACTATGCTAGCGATCGCTTGATCCGTTTCTCCTTCAGAAGCCATTAGAAGAATGTTTGCACGGGTTATGGTTCTTGCTTTGTGTTTACCTTTTTTAATTATTGCTTGTAGCTGAGAAACTTCCTCTTCATTCAAGTCAACAATGTACTTTTTCGCCATGTTACACCCCGTTTTTGGCTATTTTACCAATTAGAGGTTTTACTTAGCAAAGTTACCTTGGCAGACTACTAGATTAATGCCGACGCGATCGCCTGCTTCTTTCTGTACTGCGGCTAATTCTGGGTCAGGCTGTGACTTTTGGATATAACGCTGCCATACTTCTATTAATGCTAGGGGTGGCTTTTTGTCTGGATAATTGCGATCGCGTCCTACTGGTAAAGATGTCGGCGCAGTAGCAAATAAATCATCAGTATTTATCACTAATACCACTACTTGGGATTGAAAATTACCAAACCGTTGTAAGTATGCAAGTTGATTTCTCGGCCCCCAAGAATTAGCCGAAGCATTTAACACCTCTACTTGTTGATAATTGTCATGAGTTGATGAACTAAGAGAAGCAGTCAGCAAGCTAGAGATTGTATTCTTTTGATCAGTCCACCATCCACCATTAACAATCGAGTCTCCCAAAAGTAGCACTCGTAGAGTAGCGGGTGCAGGAATTTTAGCTATACTCCCACTCCGCATAGAATATTCATTGATGTCAATCTGATTACCAAAACGGCGGGTATGCTGGTTAGGAGCCAGTAAGTAACCAATTTGCTCATCACCAATGTAAATGAGGGGATTGCCAAAACCAAAGAGCGATCGCAATCCTATTTCCACCGCAATTAACCCTATAGTTATCAGCGAAATTATTATTAATCGATAGTCAATAGTCATTAGTCATTAGTCCTTAGTCAGCAGGCAATCACGACTGTCAACTGTCAACACTTCAACAAGCTCAGTGCAGCGCTGTCAACTGTCAACTGTCAACTTCCATCGTATAAAACTAAACAACCAGCCTATAGAAATACACAAAATTAGTGATGAAAATGTTGCAAAGCTTAAACAAAATATTATTAGTTATATCGCCTTATTAGCGAGTAGACAGACTAAAATCGAAACGGGTAAATCGTCCCAGTAAAAAAGGAGGAATACAAAGCTATGTCCGACTTAAATCGCGGAATTATGAAATTTGACGGGGCAGATTCCCCTAAAGTTGTTACCATCTCTACAGTCTTACTGTTGGGATCAATCGCCGGTCTAGTTATTTGGGCGTTACAAGCAGCCTACGCACTCAACTAGGTGTAAGCAGCCTAGAAGGACACCGACAACTAGAATTAGGGTGCAAAGTTCTAGGGGTATAAGGGTATAAGGGAAAATTTCTCATAAATTACACACGCCAGTTCGGCTCCCCTACACCCTCACACCCCTACACCCTTCATTAATCCTAGTAATTGTGGTTCATCTAGCAACTAACAGCCCCATAAATAATGATTTAAAATTAGCAAAAAAATTTTAGATATTGAAGATTTGAGATTTTAAGTGCAAGATTAATCTCAAATTATAAATTTAGCATGAGAGAACTTTGGGGTGCCTTAGTTATATTAATTATCTGTCCCCTGTTGGGCGCGTTACCGTTAATTTCCTGGATTACTTACGCGCTCAAGAAGAGACATTTGGCTCAAATTGGTACAAAGAATATCAGTGTTTCCGCCGCTTTTTACCACGGTGGGAAACTAGCAGGGGTTTTAGCGGTTGTCTCAGAAGCCTTAAAAGGGATCGCAGCCGTTTACATTGCGCGTGCTTTCTTCCCTGAAGGTTCGTTTTGGGAACTACTATCCCTCATCGCCTTGGTACTTGGTAGGTACTTAATGGGGAGAGGGGCGGGAACAACCAACGTCGTCTGGGGAATGTTAGTACATGATCCTCTAGCAGCAATATTTGTTACTCTATTAGCAATTATCAGCTTCACGCTTTTACAGTCGAGAAATCTAGTAAAGTATGGAGTCCTATTTGTGTTTCCCATATTTATAGTGCTGCTTCATGCCGAAGATTTTCCCAAAATTATCACGGCTGTAGCCCTAGCAGGACTGCTATGGTGGATTTATCAACGGATTCCTGATGACCTGGATTTATCGTCTCAAGAAGCAGATTCAGAATCACAACCAGTATTTGAGTATTTACGCGGTAGTGACACAATTCTCACTCTTGATGATGAGTTAAATCAAGCGATTGTAGGACAGAAGGCTGCTACCTTATCCCAGATTAAACGCTGGGGTTATCAAGTCCCCAAGGGTTGGGTACTTGTCCCTGGTAATGACCCAGAACAATTATTACAATTTCTACAACCTTCCGAATTATCGCCCTTGGTAGTCCGTTCTTCCGCCATTGGGGAAGACTCCGAACAGGCTTCGGCGGCTGGGCAATATTTAACAGTGCTGCACGTTACCAACGAGCAGCAACTACAACAAGCTATTACAGAAGTTAGAGAATCATATAATAATCCATCGGCTGTGCAGTATCGCCGCGATCGCGGTTTACCAGACACAGCCATGTCAGTTCTCATTCAGCAACAAGTCCAATGCGCCTATTCTGGCGTAGCTTTTAGCCGAGATCCCATCACCCAACAAGGCGATGCGGTAATTATCGAAGCTTTACCTGGTAGCCCCACTCAAGTAGTATCTGGGAAAGTTACACCCGAACAGTACCGGGCTTTTGTGGTTGAGGCTGATAACTTGTCCTCAGTGAAATTAGAAGGGACGGGACGAGTACCGCAGGCGTTAATTAAACAAGTAGCATATCTAGCCCGTCGCCTAGAAAAGCGTTACTTGGGAGTACCGCAGGATATCGAGTGGAGTTACGACGGACAAACCTTGTGGTTATTGCAAACAAGACCAATTACCACCCTACTACCAATTTGGACAAGGAAGATTGCCGCAGAAGTAATTCCTGGGGTGGTGCATCCCTTAACTTGGTCGATTAATCGTCCCTTAACTTGTGGAGTTTGGGGTGATATATTCACCATAGTATTAGGCGATCGCGCTACAGGTTTAGATTTTACAGAAACAGCAACTCTGCATTACTCTAGAGCTTATTTTAACGCCTCCCTCTTAGGAGATATCTTCTTGAGAATGGGATTACCACCAGAGAGCCTGGAGTTTTTGACTAGAGGCGCGAAAATAAGTAAACCGCCGTTGCAGTCAACTATACAAAATTTCCCAGGACTGCTGAAGTTACTCAAACAGGAACTCAACTTAGAAAAGGACTTTAAACAGGATTACCAAAACGTATTTATTCCTGGGTTGTCCCAATTAGCGAATGCGTCTTTAGAAGAACAGGAAATAGCAGAACTATTATCCGGGATTGATTTCAACCTAGATTTGATGCGTCGTGGCACTTATTATAGTATTTTGGCTCCTTTGAGCGCCGCCATCAGACAGGGAATTTTCCGCGTCAAAGACGAGCAAATTGACAACAGCGTCACCCCGGAAGTAGCAGCCTTACGTTCCCTAAGAGCTTTAGCGGTGGATGCGAAACAGGTATTACCAGAATGTGAACCTGAACAAGTCTTTGATAAATTGAAACAAACTCCAGAAGGAGAGAAAATTCTTTATGAATTTAACGAACTTTTGGAAGATTATGGCTATTTAAGCGATGTAGGCACGAATATAGCCGTTCCCACTTGGAAAGAAGACCCCCAACCCATCAAGCAATTATTTGTCCAGTTAATTCAACTCAGCGAACCAGAAAAAGCCGAATTAGAAGCCAGTAAAGCTCATCCACCCAAGCGCAAACGCGGGACAGTACAACGCCGGGTAGATATTAAAGGACGAGTCACCGAAGTTTATTCACGCTTACTTGCAGAATTACGCTGGAGATTCGTAGCTTTAGAAAAGATTTTGTTGAAATCTGGCTTACTTAAGCAAGCTGGCGATATCTTCTTTTTGGAGTTGGATGAATTGCGGCGTTTATTAGCCGATGCAGATGAGGAATTGAAGGCTAACTTAACCGAACAGATCAAATTTAGGCGATCGCAATTCCATCAAGATAGTTTAATTGAGCAAGTTCCCCTGGTAGTTTACGGCAATATCCCGCCACATCCCGCAGATGCAGCAGAAGTATACTCTGACCAAATACTAGAAGGTATACCCGCCAGTCATGGACAAGCCGAAGGCAGAATCAAAGTGGTGCGGAACCTACAAAACCTACCAGACATCGACAAAGATACAATCTTAGTAGTACCTTATACCGATTCTGGCTGGGCCCCTCTGTTGGTAAGAGCCGGAGGAATAGTTGCAGAAGCTGGAGGTAGACTTTCCCACGGGGCGATCGTTGCGAGAGAATACGGTATTCCTGCCGTCATGGATGTTAAAGGTGCAACATGGATTCTCCAAGACGGTCAACGGGTGAGAATTGACGGCTCTAGGGGTATTGTGGAATTATCCAACGATTTAAGACCAGAATGATTACTACGTCCCTAAATGACCTACCCGAAGAACCTGTTTCACACAACCCAGAAATTAAGAAAAAAGTTATGTTGAGGTTGGGTGATTTACCACACCTCACCAACTTTTCTCAAGCCAGCTTCGCCCCAGGACAAACCGCAGCAGCCCACGCCCACCAAGATATGTGCGAAGTCTTCTTCGTCGAATCTGGCGCAGGAGTAATTCGGATCAATGGTCAAGACTACCCCTTACTTCCAGGTAACTGTGTAGCCATAGAACCAGGGGAAACTCACGAAGTAATTAACAATGGTGTAACCGAACTCGTACTAACTTATTTTGGCTTGCGAGTAGAGATTGGGGAAACTTAAATAAAATGTCAAATATACCAGACATATCGTCAGTAATTAAACGGAAATTAGTATAATAAAGGAAAGTCTATAAAGTTGACGAAACTGCAATACTCCCAAAAAGCTAATTTAGAAACCAATAAAGCTTTTTGAGTAGAAATTGCCCTTAAATCTCAACAGGGTTTTTACCTGTTAACAGGGGGCTAATATGAAAAATATTGTGCAGAAAATATTCTTAACGTTAGCTACAACCGCAGGACTTTCTGTAGTAGCTTTGCTATTAAGCTTACCTGCCTCAGCTAACGACTATTCACAGATAAGGGGTGCGTTGATTCCCAGAGAGCCGAACTTTTTTCAACAAGGTAGAGATCAGTTTGAGCGAGAGATTCAACTTTTAATCCAAAGAAATCAAAAGAACCAAGAGACTGTATTGAAAGTGAATCCTGATGTTGTACCAAAGCAAGAAGATTTGTTACGCCTCCTAGAAAAACCTCAAGTTGTACCCAGTGAACCTAATAAATCTGAGCCTAATTAGATTGTGCTTTCTAGTTGGAGAAAATTAGCGATCGCCTCAAAAGTTTTTTCTGCACTATCAGCCGTAAACATTGGCCCTGCACTGAGGTAAATATCTTCCTCTGATTCTAATTTAATGACAACATTGTAACTGGTAGACCTATTGACCCTAACTGCATCGATATCAACACCTAATACTTCTCGTAGTTTAGCCTCAATAACAGAATCACCAAACCAAGAATCACGTTTGACCATTACTTTACCTAAAGTTTTGTCAAACGTGCAAATTATTTGACCATTTCTTAATACATAAACAACACAAATAGCACCACAACCAATCAACAATATACCTAAAGGATAAGCCCAAAGTCGGCTATCTTCTTTGATATTAAACTGAGTAGCTGGTGATTGTAAAAAAGTATTAATTTGTTTTGCGTAGGCTTCTTTTTGGTCTGCATCTGCATTTACTAAATTTATATTAAAAGAGCCATTCTTAGTCAAAACTTTGAGAGGATAGCTACCCCAATCATCAGTAGTAGTCGTATCTAATTTAGCTTCTTTAATCTCTTGAATATTCCAACTTTGAACTTGAGATTTTAAAATAGTTTGAGTAACTAATTGGCAAGTTGGGTCAGAGTCAACATGATTACAAGTAAAATTGGTTGTCTTGCCCATTGCTGTCATCAAAAATAGGCCACCTGCTGCAAATATACTGCCAAACAGCCAGTAAAGTATAGCTTGTGGTTGGAGTTGTAGTTTTAATAAATTAGGCGTTTGCTCTAAAATCCGCAGTTTCATAATTACACTGAAAATCTTGACTTTGAAAAGCTACAAATTTCAAATCAAGATTTCCGCAACGCCAAAGACTTTAAACCAAACAACTATTAATAGTCGCTACAACAGACTGAGAAAGCGTATCCAAGTCATAGCCACCCTCTAAGCCAAATAAGATTTTGCGAGTAATCCCTAAACAATAGTTAGTAAATAAACCAAAATCCTGTGGTTGTAGATTCACACTAGCTAAAGGATCATCAGCATTAGCATCATAACCCGCACTAACTATCAAAAAATCTGGTTGAAACTCAGTTAAAAACGGGACTACCTTTTTTTCCCACAATGGCTGATATACACCAATATCACTACCGGGTGGAATCGGCAGATTTAACACATTATCATGAAAACCCCGTTCTGTAGCCCTACCCGTACCTGGATAACAGGGGTATTGATGGAGAGAACAATAGGCAATTTGCGGGTTAGTTTCGACGATCGCCTGCGTACCATTACCATGATGTACATCCCAATCAATGATAGCGACGCGGTTAATCCCCTGCATTTCTAAGGCATAATAAGCTGCGATCGCTGCATTAGAAAATAGACAAAATCCCATCCCCGCATCACTTTCTGCATGGTGTCCTGGTGGACGCGCCAGCACAAAAGCCGGATTTTGTGAAGTAAGTACCGTATTAATTCCATCCAACCAAGCACTCACCGCCAATAAAGCCACATCATAGCTACGGGGAGAAACAGGAGTATCACCATCCAGATAACCGCCGCCAGTAGTCGCAATTTCTTTGATTTTATTGATGTAAGCGGGACTATGAACGTTAACCAAAAGCTGCATTACCGATGAGTTTTCCAGTGCTGGTGTAGGTTCACGCCAAGCGATTTTTTCAGCAAAAGCCGCATCCTTTAAAGCTTGAACAATTGCTTTTAACCGTTCTGGTTTTTCTGGGTGGTAATTTCCGGTTTTATGGTCTAGAAACTCATCGGAATAGATAACTGGGAACATGGCGACAGAGTAGCTGGAAGATACTGAATGCCATTGTATCTGTTGACAGTTGACAATTGACAATTGACAGTTGACAGTTGTTTTTCACTGTTCACTGATATACCTACTTAGCACTCATCACGCGCTAAACGCGCCGCTACCGCTAACAGCACTCTAATCTTTTGAGAACCCAGTCATTTCGTCGCTTGGTTCATCCAGCATTTCAGGAACTAAAGCTTGATTTCCCCGCTTTTCATCTGGTGATTGTTCACGAATCACATCGTCCATTTTTGGCGGATGCTTAATCATATCCAACACTTCTGGACTTAAAGGCTCACCTTCAGGATTCATTTTCTCAGCTTGGCTAGGAACAGTTTCTTTATTCATGACTCTATGCTCTAAACATACACGCACTAGCTTAAACTTTGATGCTGTCAGGCATACACTGTCTTGAGGCTTATAAAAGTCATTAGTTTTTCTTCCCCATACTCCTATTCCCTATCAACACCAAAGAGCATTACCATAAGCAATATCAAGATTCCCTCACATTGGCTCAATGCTACCTGATAACCGCGATCGCACAGACCAATCTCCACGCAGAAAGTTTTTCCAACTTTTTGGACTAGCAAGGCGTAACCCTCTGGTAATTTCGCGGTGGGTTTTACGCTGGGTAGTGGTAGGGACTGTATGTGGTTTGTTTGCAGGGTTGTACTGGAATATTCTAGAACTGCTAACTCATCAACTAGAAAAGTTTACAGGTATAAGTCTGCTGATAGTTATGCCAATAGCTGGGTTAATTATTGGCTTAGTCATCCATTTTTTAGGGAATCCAGGGGAAATTGCTGTAATTGTCGATAATATCCATTTTCGTGGCGGACGGTTGGACACACGTAAAAATCCGTCCATGATTCTCGCTTCTTTGGTGAGTATTGCGGCTGGCGGTAGCGCAGGGCCGGAAGCCCCATTAGTCCAGGTTACAGGTTCTTTTGGGACTTGGGTAGGCGATCGCTTGCGTCTCGAAGGCGAAGACCTCAGATCCATGAGTTTAGCAGCAATGGCGGCTGGCTTTACTGCCTTATTTGGTGCGCCTTTGGGCGGGGCGATGTTTGCCCTAGAAATACTCCACCATCAGCATATCGTGGAATACTATGAAGCTTTGATGCCAGCTATTGTTGCTAGTTGCGCTAGTTATCTAGTATTTGCCTTCATCACCCGTTTAGGAATTGCGCCCACTTGGCATTTTCCCCAGTATCGTCTAGATAACATCGATGACTTTGCTTTAGCCATTCTGTTTGGTATTATTGGGGCGATCGCCGCATGGATTTTCATGGCAATTTTTCGCGGTTGTAACAGATTATTAACCATGCTTCCCGGCCCCATATATATCCGCACCACAATAGCCGGATTGGGTTTAGGTACGCTAGCAGTTTTCTTACCCCTAACCCGCTATTTTGGACATGAAGAATTAGATTCAGTTTTAAGCACTAACTTTCCTGCGGTTTTCCTGTTGATTTTAGCCTTGGGTAAGATGGCATCTATCAGCATCACAGTCACAGGAGGCTGGCGGGGTGGGTTTATTATTCCCTTATTTTTCACTGGCGCTTGTATAGGTAAAGCAGTCGCAATTTTAGTTCCCGGTCTGAATCCCGCACTGGCTATGATTTGTACAATGGCAGCTATTAATGCAGCCGTGACACGCACACCAATCAGTACTACTTTATTGTTATCAAAATTGACGAATTTTACTCCATTTACGCCAATTCTTTTTGCTAGTTTAATCGGCTTTTTTCTAGCACCAAAAGCACCGTTAATTGAATCTCAACTCAAGATACAGCAATCTCTTGAAGAAATTTTAGAATAATTTTTTCTAATGAAAATTGAAATTAATTTTTATTTGTAATAAAACAATGCTGCTTAACTAAATAACAAGAAGATTTTTGACCATACTTATGGCTTACACACCCAGGCAGACACCTGGAATATTGTGTTAGAATTGTATCAAAATATGGCAATTATTCAGAAGAAATTTTGCGTAATTTTGCGCTCTACTAAGTGCAAAGGCTAAAATCTAAGTTTTTTGGAGTTTTTTAGGCTATGACAACCTCACAGGAGAGGATTATCCCGACGGATCTGCGGAACGAAATGTCCCGGTCTTATCTGGAATACGCCATGAGTGTGATAGTGGGTAGGGCGCTACCAGATGCCAGGGATGGTCTAAAACCTGTGCATCGTCGCATCCTCTACGCCATGCACGAGTTAGGGTTAATGCACGATCGCCCATTTAGAAAATGCGCCCGTGTAGTGGGGGAAGTGTTGGGTAAATATCACCCCCACGGCGATACAGCCGTGTATGATGCCTTGGTGCGGATGGCGCAGGATTTTTCCATGCGATCGCCCCTCATTAACGGACATGGTAACTTTGGTTCTGTAGACAACGACCCCCCGGCGGCGATGCGTTATACAGAATGTCGCTTGCAAGCCTTAACCAGCGCCGCCTTACTGCAAGACATCGAATCGGAAACCGTAGATTTTGCCGATAACTTCGATGGTTCCCAACAAGAACCCACAGTTTTACCATCCCGCATCCCCCAGTTACTCCTGAATGGTTCTTCGGGGATCGCCGTAGGTATGGCTACCAACATCCCGCCCCATAACTTGGGAGAATTGATTGATGGGTTAGTCGCAGTCATTCACAACCCAGAAATCACCGACCTCCAGTTAATGCAGTACATACCAGGCCCAGACTTCCCTACAGGGGCGCAAATCCTGGGAATGGGGGCGATTAAGGAAGCCTACACCACCGGACGCGGTTCTATCACCATGCGCGGTGTTGCCAACATAGAAACCATCGAACATCGGGGAAGACCAGATAGAGAAGCTATTGTTGTTACCGAATTACCATATCAAACCAACAAAGCGGCGTTGATTGAGAAAATAGCCGAGTTGGTAAACGATAAGCGGATAGAAGGGATTGCAGACATCCGAGATGAAAGCGATCGCGACGGCATGAGAATCGTTATCGAACTCAAGCGCGACGCTTACCCCCGCGTAGTTCTCAACAACCTCTACAAGCAAACCCCCATACAAGCCAACTTTGGGGCAAATATGCTGGCGTTGGTGAACGGTGAACCGCAAATCCTCACCCTCAAGCAATTCCTCGAAGTCTTCCTCGACTTCCGCATCGAGTCAATTACCAGACGTACCCGCTACGAACTGCGGAAAGCCGAAGAACGGGATCATCTCCTGCAAGGCTTGTTAATTGCCCTATCCCATTTGGATGCAATTATCCAATTAATTCGCGGTGCTTCTGATACACCCACAGCCAAAGGTGAGTTAATCACCACCTATATGCTTTCTGAAGTCCAAGCCGATGCGATTTTGCAGATGCAGTTGCGACGGTTAACAGCCTTAGAAGCAGACAAAATCCGGCAAGAACACGAGGACTTACAATCACAAATTGCCGACTTACAAGATATTTTGGCAAAGCGTGAACGTATCCTCGAAATCATCGAAACCGAAATCACCGACATCAAAACCCGCTTCGCCACACCCCGACGTACAGTCATCACCCACGCCGAAGGAGAAATCGATGATCGCGACCTCATCGCCAACGAAAAAGCGATCATTCTCTTAACAGAACAAGGCTACATCAAGCGGATGCCCGTCAATACCTTTGAAGCCCAAAGCCGTGCTACCAGAGGTAAAGCCGCCGCCAAAGTTAAAGATGATGATACTGTAGAGCATTTCTTGACTTGTTGCGACCATGACAGCGTACTATTTTTTAGCGATCGCGGTGTCGTCTACTGTCTCAAAGCCTATCAAATCCCCGTCGGTTCCCGCACCAGTCGCGGTACACCCATCGTCCAACTCCTCCCCATTCCCAAAGAAGAAAAAATCACCTCAATTGTCCCCGTAGATGAGTTTAGCAGTGACGAATATCTCGTCATGCTCACCAAAGGCGGCAACATCAAGAAAACAGAATTAGCAGCCTTTAGTAATATCCGCGCCAACGGCTTAATCGCCATCTCCCTAGAAGAAGGCGATCAACTGCGGTGGGTACGTCGCGCCAGAGTCGAGGACAGCGTTATAGTAGGTTCTCGCTTAGGTATGGCGATTCACTTTAGATGTAACCACGAACAACTGCGTCCTCTAGGTAGGGCAACCCGTGGGGTGAAATCTATGAAACTAAAACCAGGTGATGAACTTGTAGGGATGGATATTCTACCCGCAGCAATTCTGGATACCCTCAATACAGAAGAAGTCGAAGATATCGAAACCGAAGATATCGAAATTGCCGAAGAAACCGCAGAAGTACCAGAAAACGCCAGCGTCGGCCCTTGGGTATTAGTCATCACAATGGGAGGATATGGCAAGCGCGTTCCCGTCGGTCAATTCCGATTACAAAATCGTGCCGGACAAGGTTTGATGGCGACCAAATTTAAGAACCGCAAAACCAAAGACCAACTAGCCACTCTCGGTATCGTCAACAACGATAACGAAATCATGATGGTAACAAATCGTGGGATTATTATTCGTCAAGCCGTCAATGCCATTTCCATCCAATCGCGATCGGCTACTGGTGTCAGAGTCCAACGCCTGGATGAAGATGATGCTATTACCGGAGTAGCCATCGTTCCCCCCGATACAGGTGATGCCGCAGAAGTTGAATAAACAGCAGGGAGAGAGGCTAATCTCCCTCTTCCCTCTCCTAATTTCCTTAACTAGCGGCGTATTGATGGGGCTAACCGTAGCCCCTTTCAACGCTTGGTTTCTAGCTTGGATTGCCCTAATTCCCCTATGGGTATTAGTAGTCTCTGCCAAACGCAAAAAGAAATCCCACTCCCCCCCATCTCCCTCATCTCCCCCGGTTGGTGAGCGTAGCCGAACCACACCTCCCCTACTCGGCCTAGCCTGGGGTATCGGCTACCACGGCGTAGCCCTATTTTGGATTACTGGCATCCATCCTATGGATTGGTTGGGTGTGCCTTGGTGGCCGAGTTTGGCAATTACGACCTTTTGCTGGTCATTCGTCAGCCTCTACGGAGGAGTACTGGTTGCTATTTGGGCAGCTTGCTTAACTCGTCTTGCTGAACAAAAATCTTGGTTACGCATCCTCATTGCTACAGCAATCTGGTGCGCCTTAGAAAGCCTGTGGAGTGCTGGGTCTTTGTGGTGGAGTTCTTTAGCATACACCCAATCACCACACAACCTCGTAATTTTACATTTGGGGCAACTCTCCGGTCCTAATCTTGTTACAGCCACAATTGTCAGTGTTAATGGCTTAATTGCTGAAGGCTGGATAAATCGCAAACATGAGGTGTTAAGTAAATATTTAGCAACTGCCATAGTATTATTAATTACCCTACATCTCATAGGCTTTTATTTATATAACGCCCCCATCGCCCAACCTCCAGACACAGCCATAAAAGTAGGTATTGTTCAGGGCAATATTCCCAACAAAATTAAACTCCTTCCGCAAGGATTGCAACGCGCTATTACCGGGTACACAGAAGGTTACTTAACCCTAGTAAATCAAGGTGTGGATGCAGTTCTCACCCCAGAAGGCGCATTACCATTCTTCCAACGTGACTTACCTACAACTCCTCTATTAGCAGCAGTCAGAGAAAAGGGTAAAGTTGTGTGGGTAGGTGCTTTTGGAGAACGAGGACGTAGCTACACTAACAGCCTATTCACCGTTAATAACAAAGGTGAAATTACCAGCCGCTACGATAAATCCAAATTAGTACCTTTAGGCGAATATATCCCCTTTGAAGAAATTATTGGTGGTTTAATTCAGCGTTTATCACCCCTAGACGAACATCAAGTTCATGGCTTACCCAATCAAATTTTTGACACACCATTTGGACGGGCAATTGTAGGCATTTGTTACGAATCAGCCTTTCCTGAAGTATTCCGCCGTCAAACTGCTGCGGGTGGACAATTTATCCTCAGTTCTTCTAACGATGCCCATTACAGTGCGCCTATGCCATTCCAACATCACGCCCAAGATATTATGCGGGCAATTGAGAATGATAGATGGTCAGCCAGGGCAACTAATACAGGATATTCAGCCTTTGTTGATCCCCACGGCAAAACCTTATGGATATCTGGATATAACACCTATGAAACCCATGCAGAAACTATCTACCGTCGCCAGACAAAAACTTTATACGTGCGTTGGGGTGATTGGTTTACACCTTTGTTGTTGGGGTTAAGTGTTTTGGGAAAATTCGTAATTCGTAATTAATACTGGAAAACTATCATTAAGGTGTGAGGATTTAAACTATCTATCTTCTGGGGTGGGCATCTTGCCCGCCCAAAATCTAGTGAAATATACGTAGGGTGCTGACCACTAAAAGCATGTCACAGTAGGCAACGCCCTACAGATACTTAATTTTGAGTTGTTATCAGAGGGTTAAACTATGATTAGCTTTGAGCAACGTAAATTATTATCCGCTCTCAGTCATGGAGCGATATTTTTCAGTTCTACAATAGTCTCTATTGGCATACCCATTGCAATTTTGCTACTCAATGAAGACCCCGTAGTCAAAGAGAATGCCAGAGAATCACTCAACTTTCACATAAATCTTTACATCTACGGGGTTATTTCTGCACTATTAGTTTTAGTTGGCATTGGTATTTTATTACTCATCGCTTTAGGAATAGTCAGTTTTATCCTACCGATCATTGCCATTATCAAAATCCTTAATGAGCCGGATTTACCCTATCGCTACCCCTTTATTTTCCGCTTAGTTTAATGAGTGCTGAGTCAAGATTATTACTCAGCACTTAGCACTACTTTTATTCACTCATCACAGAAGCACAAGATTGGGCTTCTTGCCAGAGTTTATGCACAAAGAACTCGGTGCGATCGCTCATCGTGGTCACAAACACACCATCAGCCCCCTCAGAACCATTTGACAACCAAGAACCCCGCAAGGTGACTTCCAAATACTCAGCATCACAAGTAGCTAAATCAATAATTCCGTCATCAGCGCGTCTAGCTTGTGTCTTCAATGCTTCTACTCCTGGTAAATCTACGGGGAGCAAAAAGGTGGCAGTGCTAGGTTGTACACACAGACTATAACCTACTCTTAGTGAAAAAATTACTCGTTGCGCCACCCATTCCTCTAAGGACAGGGTGAGACATTCCATATAAAAGCTGTCTTCAGTGTAAGTTAATTTCAGCATTCCTTATGCTCTCCTGTTATTCCAGGTTTGCTTGCACATCTTTCCAAAACTGAGCGCCTTCATTCAATCCAAAAGCCACGGCTGGGTGAATTGGTGCTTTTGGCTGAGTACGCAACTGCATACCAGCTTCTACTGGGGTGCGATCGCCCTTCCGCGAGTTACATCGCTCACAAGCTGCAACCACGTTGTCCCAACTGTGGGAACCACCCCTAGAACGGGGAATTACGTGATCTAAAGTCAGCCGCTTTTTGCTACCGCAATATTGGCAAGTGTGATGATCTCGTCGCAAAATTTCCCGCCGATTCACAGGCGGAACTTTCCATGTCCTTTCAATAGAAGCTATCTTCAAGCGAATATGTTTGGGAACATCAAGAATCAAGTTGGGTGAATGAATTCGCCACCCATTTCCTGTATAACCTACTAATGGTTCGGCCTTGTTTGTTAGTAACAGGGCGATCGCTCTTTTAATATTGACCCGACATAGTGGTAAGTAATTTTGCGAAAATACCACCACAGATTGCTCTAATACTGGCATTGTGATAGCCACAGATCACTCCTTAATAAAAAACCCCCGCTTCTGGTTTGGGTGAAGCGGGGGTGAGAAATAGACCGTGATTTTTGGTCTTATTTTGGTACAGCATATCTCTGTCTGTACCTCCCGCTTCTGGTATCTAGTTGTGGTTTAGCATTCAGCCCATCAATGCTGACATAAATATAGTCATGATTTCCCTCTGCGATTTGCCTGCGTTCGCGGCTACCATTGCCCATAAATAAATACTCCACTCCCAAAGAGCCTGATTCCCAACTAAATCGGCAGTTGGTTGCAGGCAAGGAAGTAGAGATAGAGATGGGGTAAATGGATATCACAGAAAATTTCACCTATTGAACATTTCTTTAAACATACTACACTTGTATTACTATCCTGTCTATACTTTTAGGAGAAAAAGTCATGCACACAATCGCTCGCACCCCAACAACCGATATGGAAGTTACCAGCATCCGTCTAGAGCGAGAACTAAAAGAAAAACTCAAAGAAATAGCTGGCAATCAGGGATATCAAGCACTGATCCGCGATATCCTGTGGAATTATGTGCAGCAGAAATCAGGCGAATGGAAACCGAGATTTTCCAAAGCCGATATTCGAGCCAGTATAGCCGCCACAGCTCAACAAGAGGAACGGTGTGTACTTACAGGTCAACTCATACAACCCCAACAACCCATGTTATTAGGATTAACCAGAAATGGCGATATGGTTCCGCTCTGTGTAGAGAGTTTAGCCGATTAAACTTATATTTCCGCTCAATGCAGCCTAGTTGCTCCCATGAGTAATTAGGCTGCATTTTTATGGTTGGTCATTAGTCATTAGTCCTTAGTTATTAGTCAACAGTCCATAGTTTTTCTTCCACTACTTCCTGTTTCCCTGCTCTTAGGGGTTAGGGGTGGGTTACTTCTCGACTGCGTGGGAGTTGAATTTCGACTGTGCGGGAGTTGAGCGAAGTTGAAACTCCCTCGTAGCCTTTCTCTACGTTTGCGTAGCGTCCCGGAGGGAAAGAGAACCACATCGTCCTTACCTCCTCCACACTTAGCTTGACATAGCGGCGCTATTGGTGTGATAAAAGAAAAACTATATAGAATCTCATAAATAATATATAAATTTTTCTTATAATTTTCTTGATAAGCTTACAAGTATTTGTGTTTAAGCGGAGAATTAGAGCCTGAGTCTGTGTTTCTGAAAAATCAACAATAAAGTTATTATGGCTAGAATTTTGCCAACTATCTTTAAATTGTGATTTGAGTCACCACAGTACTAATGCGGTTAATCAAAATGATGGTATGGGTTTTAATCTAGAGAAATTACGGTTTATGTATAGTTATAAACAAGATATCCTGTGTCCATGCCATCCACTTGGACTGGACAAGAAACCAAATAGTAACTTGATCAGACATTCAGTAATACTTACAGGTTGTCATGATTATGTATAAATTCGTTTAGTTTACGGATAAATTGATCATCTGCTATAGAAAGGGGCTATAACAGATGAGAGAAAATTCCCTCACAAATCTCCCATCCATCAGGTGCAGCAACATAACTCAAGGTGAATAATATGCCAAGAAGTTGGGTGCATAAAAAAATGGGGTAACAATCTCAGAGCATATTAGAAATGAAAAAGCGTTTATTATTGCCGCCAAAGTACCCCGATGGACAAGAGCGACAACCCTACCCAGTTAAACTGATGCAACATCAGGAAACAGCCCACGAATTAGCACAAAAGATTAACTACATCGTTGCCACTTATCCAGCAACGGCGATGATGTTACGAGAAATTGCCCAGTTAGTGGGGGTTGCCACAGATGCAGATTGTTGCTGTTTGGTGACAGTAACTGATGAAGAATCAACCCAAACAACAGCTAACTGGTGTTCTGACGAATTTTTAGGAATGCCCCTTCCTGATGAGATGTTCTCGACAGAACGATTCCTGATGGAATTACCGGTTTTGCAATGTGCAGTAGAACCACGTAATATCGATGAGATTTCTATTATCCGTAATAGTTTGGCGATTGGATGTCAACACTTGCCATTACCAATCAAGGCAGTTTTGGCAATTCCTACGCGCTTTGGTGGCAAAAATAATGGCGTAATTGCTTTGATTAAGTTTGAGGCTCATGATTGGCATGAGTCAGAAAAACATATTCTCAAGGCAGTTGAAACATCCTGTGCGATCGCCTTCTCTCAAGTACAGCAAGCGCAGTTAATTTCCTCTCAGCAGCAATACCTGCAAAAAAGTAATCAACATCAAAGCTTAATTAAACAATTAACTATATTAAGTCGTAGCAATTTGGAGTTGAATCAAATGCTCCAACTAGCCATAGCATCTACTGCTGAGTGCTTACAAGCGGATCGCGGTTTGTTGATTCTGCTGAAATATACAGATCCATTATTTAGAACTCCTGTTAAAAAACAAGTTCCTCAAGCCAAAGCTGATGTAGTCAGTGAATGGCGCAGGGACAAGACTACTCAAACAGAATCTATCTCTAGTTCTTTTTCCCTGTCTGACTGTGGGTTATGTCAAAAGGTGTTCCTAGATGCGGGTAAACCAGTCATTATCAATGACTACACAGACCTACAGGATAATACCAGTGCTGCTCCATTGTTTGCCATTAAAGAACTGCCAGCCGTGCTGTTAATGCCTTTGGAAAACCAAGGTAAAATATTAGGCTTTTTAGTCTTACAGCAGTCTGTAGCGCGTAATTGGCAACAAGCCGAGTTGAATTTGGTGGAAATGGTCTGCGCTCAAGTGAGCAATGCAATTATTCAATCAAAAACCCTGCGCCAAGTCCAGACCTTAGTAGACGATCGCACAGCGAAACTCCAAAGTAGCTTGGAGTTGCAATCAAGACTGCACGAAAAAATGCGGCAACACGTAGATCAACTACGTGAACTCAATCAGCTCAAAGACGAGTTTATGAGCAACATCAGCGATCGCTTGCGTTATCCCCTGACGAATATGATGATGTCCATCAAAAACTTGCGTCTACCGGGAATCCCGCCAGAACGTCAAGTGAAATACTTAGAAATTCTGGAAAATGAATGTGCTAAGGAAATCAATTTAATTAATGACTTGTTAACTCTACAAAAGTTAGAGTCTGAGCAAGAACCGCCACAGGTAGAAAATATTGATTTAAACACCAGAATTAAAAACTTAAGTACTTCTTTAACTAAAAAACTCGCAGGTAAGGGCTTAAGTATCAAGTTAGATATACCAAAAGAACCTTTAAAACTGCAAACAGAATTAGAAAGTTTTGACCGCATCCTCCAAGAGTTATTAAATAACGCCTATACATACTCAGAGCGTGATACCATCATTCACTTACACGCCAGTCATCAAGTTGATCAGCTTGTTGATCAAGTTATGATTAAAGTGACAAATATAGGGCGTGGCATCTCCGAAGAAGAGGCGACCTATATATTTGATAGGTTCCGTCGTGGTCGAGGAGGTCGCTGGACTCCAGGGACTGGCTTAGGACTGGCTTTGGTTAAGTCCTTAGTGCAGCACTTAAATGGGGCGATCGCGGTTGAGAGTAACCCTATTCCCAATTCTCAACTCAGCGAAATTTGCTTTACCCTGACCTTGCCCCAGTTTTCTGACGAAAGCACACCATATTCTGACAGTGACTAAACAATACAACACCGAAGAAGACTTGGAACTTAACCTCGATTTAGATGGTGAATTACTTGCAAACGCGGATAATTTACCCTCTGTAGAAGTCCAAGTTGAGAAAATCGCCGACCGCCAACGGCAAATTACAGCTAGAGTACAGATTCCTCAGCCAGTAGAGCAAGTCTGGAAGGTACTGACGAATTATGAAGCCTTGGCTGACTTTATCCCCAATCTTGCTAAAAGTCGTCTTCTAGAGCATCCCCAAGGCGGTATTCGACTTGAACAAGTTGGTTCTCAGCGTCTACTCAATTTCAACTTTTGCGCTCGTGTGGTTTTGGATTTGGAAGAGTATTTCCCCAAAGAAATAAATTTCCAAATGGTAGAGGGCGACTTTAAAGGCTTTTCTGGTAATTGGTGTTTACAGCCGTATACTCTTGGTAATTCAATTGGCACAGAACTCTGCTACACCATTCAAGTTTGGCCTAAGCTGACTATGCCCATTACAATTATTGAGCGTCGTCTGAGTAATGATCTAAGGTCTAATCTGCTAGCAATCTACCAAAGAGTAGAACACTTAGCTAACCAAAATCTCTAATAAGTTTAAAATCCTTCAGAAGTTCATCTGAAGGATTTAGATTAAGTGTTTACACTTAGTTAGATTGTATTTGTTGTATTTAGTTTTTAGTACCCCCAGGGGAATTCGAATCCCCGTTACCTCCGTGAAAGGGAGGTGTCCTAGGCCTCTAGACGATGGGGGCATCAACCTCAGACCTTTTATAATTTAACGGGTTTTTCAGGTGATGTCAATAGGTTTAGAAAATAATTTTTTGGAGGCAGGTGGCAGGTGGCAGGAGTGAGACAGATAACAGCAGAAGAACGGGCGAAGATAAAGGGCAGGGGGCAGGAGGCAGGAGGGAGTAGTTTACTACTATGCCCCTTGTCACTAATGACTATGGACTATGGACTAATGACTAATGTTACAACTGTAGTAATGCGAACAACTAAGTATGAAAAAAGGTCTAAATTTAACAAGGCACAAACTGTCTAATGTTGTAACCTGTAAAGATAGTATTTACTTTCCTTTACAAATGATTTTGAAAGAAATCGCTCAAAATCTTAAACATGGAAGCATCATTTGAAGTCACCCTACAGATGGCGATCGCTGTTTTTGCAGGCATTGGCGCTCAGGTATTGGCGGCTTACTTGCGTTTACCCAGCATCGTCATATTGCTGTTGTTGGGCATTCTACTGGGTGGGGATGGGGTGGGTTTGTTACATCCCCAAGTGCTTGGCACAGGGTTGGAAGTGATTGTTGCTCTAGCAACGGCAATTATTCTGTTTGAGGGTGGATTAAATTTAGATTTACGGGAATTGGGTAAGGTTTCCCTCAGCCTGCAATTACTCGTTACCTTGGGAACGCTTATCACCCTCATTGGCGGCAGTATGGCGGCTCACTGGTTGGGTGAGTTTCCTTGGAATATTGCTTTTCTCTATGCTTCTATCGTTGTGGTCACAGGGCCTACGGTAGTCGGCCCCCTACTCAAGCAAATTAAGGTAGATCGGCAAGTGGCGACGCTCCTAGAAGGTGAGGGCGTTCTTATTGACCCAGTGGGGGCTATTTTAGCCTTCGTGGTGCTAGATACCATCGTTAACGGCGATGCAGACCCCGTAAACGCCATTGTCGGTCTAGTGATGCGTTTGGGGATTGGTGGGGCGATTGGTGCGGCTGGTGGCTATTTCATGAGTTTAATTTTCAAACGCGCCAATGTTCTGTCAACGGAGTTGAAAAACTTGGTGGTGTTGGCGGTGCTATGGAGTTTGTTTACTCTGGCGCAAATGATTCGTAGTGAATCGGGTGTGATGACAACGGTGGTTGCAGGAGCGGTATTTGCCAACTCCTCAGTCCCAGAGGAACGTTCTTTACGCAGTTTCAAAGGACAACTAACGATTCTCAGCGTTTCTGTTCTCTTCATCCTGTTAGCTGCTGATTTATCTATTGCCAGTGTGCTGGCTTTGGGTTGGGGTAGCTTATTTACTGTTTTGGTGTTAATGTTCGTTGTTCGTCCAGTTAATATCCTGTGTTGCACTTGGAAGAGTAACTTAAACTGGCGGCAGAAGTTATTTTTAAGCTGGGTTGCGCCTAGAGGGATTGTATCTGCCTCGGTTGCGTCTTTGTTTGCGATTTTGCTAACTCAACGTGGGATTAATGGTGGCGATTCTATCAAGGCTCTAGTTTTCCTGACAATCATCATGACGGTGGTTTGCCAAGGACTAACGGCTGGTTGGGTGGCAAAGTTCTTAGGGATCACTTCTGAGCAGGCAACAGGTGCGGTGATTGTGGGTTGTAATCCTTTGAGTCTGTTGATTGCTCGATTCTTTCAGGAACGGGGTGAAAATGTCGTCCTAATTGATACTGATCCCGACTGTCTAGCCCAAGCTGAAGCGCAAAATATCCGAGTGATTGCTAGCAGTGCTTTGGATGGTGAAGTATTGGATGAGGCGGGACTAGGCTCGATGGGAACCTTTGTAGCGATGACTAGTAATGGTGAGGTAAATTTTGTCTTGGCGCAAAGGGCTGCTGAGGAATTTAACCCGCCGCGTGTGTTAGCTGTGTTTCCTCGCGATCCGGCAAATGGTTCAGCTAATCATAAAGTAAGCCAAGCTTTTGTTTCTGACTTGCAAATCAAGACTTGGAATGAATATCTCAATGATGGCCGGGTGAAGTTAGGGACGACTACTCTGAGTGAATCTGACTTTGCTAGTCAGCAGGAGCATATTCAAGACAAGATTCGGAATGGGGTTTTGGTTCCGTTGTTAGTAGAAAGGGAAGAACGCTTACAGATTATCCCAGCAAATCAGGAGTGGGAAGTAGGCGATCGCATTATTTACCTGCTACATGATTCCAGACCGAATCTATTAAAACGCTTATCGGGTGCTAGTCAGTCTACACCTCTGGTTCTGGAAAAGTTACCAGAGGTGGAAGAAGTACCTTTAACAAAAGTGCCTCAACTTTCTACTAGCGATGCTTCTCTCAGTTGAATGGGTTCTTCTGTTACTTCTGCATACATTTGCCGTTCTTGCCACAATAAAGCCGCTAAATGTACCACGGCAAAAATTACGGCTGCAATGGAAATTAGATAATTGTGCAGTGTGTAGAGGTGCAGAACTGTCAGACTGCTAATAGCCCCACCGCCTGTAATGATTTCTCTCAAGAGTGTACCAACAAGGGGAATCGCTTCGATATTGCCCAATTCGATATTAAACCGCCAATATCCTTCTTGAGTCCAGTCTAAAATCATCGCCGTCCAATCTAGACCGATCGCGCTCAAGGTGAAGAAAATTCCACTTATCCAAGCAGTTAGCCAACTGTTACGGAATTGCCGTCCTAAGAACATGACGACAATCTGCACTAAAGCGATCGCAATCATGAAATTACCAGAAATATCATGCGCCCGATGGAACAACCAACCATAGGCTACTTCGTTATCGATCATTCTCAGTGATCTATACGCCCCGCCTGCTGTTGGTTCGTAATAAAACGATAATAAGATTCCTGTAGATATATAAATCAGACACAGGGAAAGAATTACAACCGATAATACCGTGGCGATTCGCCGCAAAATCCTATCAAACTGGGTGGTTTGCATATTTCACCCCTCCTATCGTTTGCTAGTATGTACTTTTATTAAATTTTAACTTAAGAAATATTAATATATTTGTATTTCTCATAAAAATAATTTAGTTTTTTAAAGGCATTAGTCATTAGTCCATAGTCATTAGTTTTTCTCCCCTGCTCCTTCACTCCTCAGTTCCTCAACTTAAATACTCCACCCAGTTTTTCAAAGCTTCTGGTGAACCGTACCAAATACCGGGGCTTCTGGGGGAATGTTTGACACCCTCAATAGTTAAATTCTCTGCGCCTGCTAGATGAGCTGATGTAATTGGTGTGATACCGTCGCCCCAAGTATTACCTATGCCGCAAGTTTGCTGATAACTGCTGTAAGCTAACCAACTACCGCGCCGCCTTTCACCATAGATGGTTTTCCCCGCTACGCAAACGTAACGCACATTTTTGTAAAAGGCTCCGGGGTAGTTGTTGTTGACAAAATCAAGATTCCAGCGTGTCCAGCGTTCTTGGCTGATGTGGGGTGTACCCAAGGTAATGAGAGTGGCAACTGATGAATGGGCATTCCAGAGAGATTGTAGCTTACCCGTTGCTGGATAAGGCTTTTCACCAAGATAGATACGCGAAATCCAACCGCCGGCAGAGTGACCAATTAAGTTAACTTGAGTAGCGTTATGTTCTTGTAAAGCTTGTTTGACGGTGTGGTTGAGTTGCTGTATAATGGGCGCGACGGTTCTACCACCAATTAAGGGAAACCAGTCCCGCCGTCTTAGAGGTACTGTAATTGTGGGAAAGCCTGATTTTGCTAATAATGCTGCTAGTTGCTGATAGGCGATCGCACTTTCTAGATATCCAGGGATGATAATGGTAGGTAATGGCATTTTGAGCGAGAATTTCTGGTGTTTGAGTAGTGGGAAAAAAGAGTTAAAGCAAAGCAGGCTACACTTTCCAGAAATTATATGTAGTAATATATCGCGGCTTGCCAAAAATTTATCAGAAATAAAAAACTATCGGCTAGGGTATCTTCTGCCAAGTATATACATTTAGATGGATGCGATGGCTCTAGTAGGTAACTACTTTATGTGTAAACTCGGATTGTGCAGATCCCTTGGCAATTTAATATTGTTGAGGTCAAACATAAAAAATTAACAAAGAGACGATTATCATCCGTTAAGTAGCTACGTAGACCGCTATCATTTTTAAAAGGGCGCATTTATTGCATTCGAGATAAAAATTTTTTCTGCTATTCAATTGCAACTGAGCTGAGTGAACGATAACTGTTATGTCTTACGTCTCCCTGCTAAAAAATATACCAGAAATATTAGTCCAGCCAACTGGGATAGCAGCAATAGCCTCTCTTGGTATCCACGGTGCTATTGCGTTGATTGTGCCATTGATGCCAGTAGATTCTAATAAATCTAATCAATCATCACAAAAATCTGTTGGCGTTTTACAACTTAGTCAAGCAGACCAAAGCCGTCTGCCACAAAGCCAAAATCCAAATCCAGTTGGTTTCCAAGCACAACTGCCTCTACAATCACAGTTTCCACAACAGCCACAACTGGGTAATTTACCTAACCTAAACGCTCAGTCAACCACCTTACCACCTTTACCTCCACCAATAACCCCACCAATCGCACTACCACCCGTTTACACAACACCTGGAAATTATAGAATTGCTTCTTTACCTCAAACTCAGCCTCTGCGGCAATTGAGTAGAAGGGATTTCCGATTTAATAACTCTTTTAAGGTCGATGGGGATAAATTAACACCAACAACTCCTCCTAGTTTTAATAATCAGGAAGTAATACCAGAAGCATCTAAGCCTCTGCCTGTAGACAAGTTACCAGAATTAAATGCGGCAAAACTTCCTAATGATTTACCGCCAAATCTTCCCAGCAATACAACTCCACCAGTAAGCGATATTAATAATGCAGCTACAGTAGCTCCAGAACAAAGTGAAGTAGCTCCTATCGCTCAAACTCCCAAAGTAGGAGATGATTTAGCTTTTGCTGGTGAGAGTGTTCCTAAATGGCAGCAAGGCTCTACACTCAGGACACCTGATTTACCTTTAGAAAATACTCAGCAAAGACCAGAATCAGGACTGATTGCTAAGATTAACTCCTACGAAGACCTACGTAAAGCGCTTCAGCAAGAATACCCAAATTCTCAAGAGAAAGCGGTTATTCGTAGCACAGTTGCTACAGATAAACCCGGCGTTGAGGGTACAGTTTTAGGTTTCTTGGTAGTTGATACAGAAGGCAAAGTTTTAGATATCAAATTCCAAGACAAAACGATTTCCCCTGAATTGCAATTAAAGACAAGGGAATATTTCACGAAAAATGCTCCCAAGGGAGACAAGCAAATCAGCCGTTATCCATTTAGCTTAAGTATCCGAGGGAACAGCAATGTAACGGGGGCGACGACGGAAGAAAAAACTCCTAACGTAGTAACTCCTAAACCAGTTTCTACTCAGTTGGGCAATGGCAATCAAAGTGTAAATGCTCCTAAACCTTTACCCCAACTACAACTGAGAGAAGCGACCCCCAGACCTTTACCCCAACTACAGCTAAGACAAACTACTCCTCAGCCCTCAACACAGCTACCACTAAGAAAAGTTCAGCCTACACAAACACCAAATGTTGAGGTTTCACCTGAGCCTGCAACTAACACAAATGAGCTATCTTCAACAACAGACTCTAGTAAAACACTTCTAGAAAAGTTGCGTGCAGCTAGACAACAACAGCAAAGGCAAGATTCTCAAGAAAAATAGGGAGTGATGAGAGGGGAGTGCTGTTAGCGGTGGCGGCGCGTTTAGCGCGTACTGAGTAGGAAGTAGGGAAAGTTATATCTCCCCCATCTCCCCTACCCCTCTTTCTCAGGGGTAGGCCAATCTTGCTCTGCTTTTTGAAAAACGTAGGCTGCAACTTCTAGAATTTCTTCGTTGGTTAGCTTGTCTTTAAAAGCAGGCATGGCATTTTTGCCGTATTGTACCTGGTGGATAATGGCCTGGATGGAACTTGTATCATAGTTCTCTAGGTACTTTGATAATGCTTCTTTTTTGAGGGTTTTTTCAGCTATAAGGATGTTTCCGCCACCTATATGGCAGGAAGCACAGTTGTTATCAAAAATTTTTGCTCCTGTGGGAAGTTCGGCGGCTAAAGCTGGATTAGTGAATATAAGTTTAAATATAGCGATCGCCAACAGTAATATTAATAAAATTATTCTCAAAGCATTTTCCTCTCAATCAGTCTCTAGGAACTGATGCCAGAAACACCAGAATTATCTATACCGCTATGGGTAGTCGATTCTGGAAATTAAGACTCTATGGAGAGTATATACTTTAATTTCTATGATTGATGATGGGGTGACAATTTACCCAAAATTTACGGTGACAAGTCCATTCCTGACTTCGCTACATGGCATTTGTCACTCTTGGCTGGATAGGACTCGTCACCATTATTAATGATGGGGTTTGGCTTTTGACTTAGCACAGAGCTAAGAAATTTCTAGCAGTTGACAATAAAACAGTGGTAACAGAAGGCTAGGAAACTTCCTCATGCCTACTGTTATTTTTAGCCTGCAACGGTGATTTTACCAATCATACCAGCGCCACGGTGAGGTTCACAGTAGAAAGTGTAGTCGCCTGCGGGTGCATCTGATGGAAAGGTGGTGGTTACATTTTGACCAGGACTCATTAACAACTGTTTGTGAGATAAAGACTTAGCTAAATCAGCACTCTTAGATGGGTTGAGAGCAGCATCAAACACAACATTATGTGGAGGAACTTTGTTATTTACAAATTCCACTGTGTCGCCTGCCTTGATTGTCAATTTTGCAGGTTCAAATACTAACAGACCTTTATCGCTACCTAGTTTGATTGTGTGTGTTTCTGCCGCAGCAGAGGGTGTAAACACAGCAAAGCTGCTAACAACTAAAAGAACGGTTAATACAGCTAGACTAAAGCGCCGCAAGCTTGCCGCAATAAATTTCATCACGTTCTCCTAACCAGTAGTTTTTATTTTTCCTATTTCATTTTAAATAAAATCAACACCAAATATGACAATCTGTCGTAGATCAGAAAAAAAAATTTTTTGCAAGCTATAAATCAAACAAAAATATTGGGCGATCGCTTGATAAACGCTTAATTTCGTGAAGCTGTGATTTTACAGGAAAAATGATAATCTTACACAATTTTTTAAAAAATTTTAGTTTTTCTTAATGTAATTTTTCTTAGTTTTGCTAAATTGCAGGAAGAATTAATAATATTAAAAACTGTCTGTACCCCACCCTGGAGCTTTTTGTGCGGCTGTCAGCACGAAAGCAGCTAAACTTTCCACTTGTTGTTGTGATACGGAACTGGGAGACAATTGACGACACCAATAGGTTTCTTGAGTACCGTCGTAGGTCATGGGTTGGCGCATGAAAGCTACCAGATTATCAAGCAAATCTCGACGAGGACTAGCCGCCTGGAGTTTTTCCAGAGATAGAGATACTTGAGGATCTGGCAAGGTCGCACCACCAACATGGCAATTGATACAGTTACTCTCGAAAAGTTTTTTACCTAAAGATAATTCTTGGGGTGAGAATAAACGCTGATTACCTTGTTCGTCAACATCCAGAGTGATTGGTTCAGTGATATGTAAGTATCTAACTATATAAGGGTCTATCGTGGCGGCGTTAGCTTGTAAATTACTGCTGCAATAGACCATCAAACAAATAGGTAAAATCAGCAACCGAGCGAAAAATTGACGTAGCATGATGAAGCTAACAACTGTATAAATCAGAAAAATCCTGAGTGCTGTGTTCTGAGTCCTGTATACTCTGGAAAATAAGATAATCAATAGATTCCATAGTCTCAGCACCCAGAACTCAGCACTTATACAAGATTACTGGCTTTAGTAGTAGATTTTACCGCCGCCCCACTTGTCGCCAAGAATTTTTGGCTGTAGGAGAATATGACCAGCGATCGCTTTTAGGTCATCATCGGTCAGATTTCTCATCTCTGTAAAAATATCTGCACTCTTGATGCTGGGGTGTAATTCGGAAATTTCCTCTTCACCGTCATAGGTAGTGGGATTCTTCATATAGTCCACCAAACCTTCAATATTGTTACGGTTGGGTGTAGCTAATGCCAGAGCTTCTGGTTCAAGTCCCACGTTCTGGTTAGTTTTGGTAACACCACCAGCATGACATTGAGCGCAAGCGTATTGAAATAAACGTTTGCCTTCTTTTACTTGTTTAAGGCTGAGAGTGATAGTTTCACCATCAGCATTTAGTGGTAATGTCCGGGTAGCTTCGTCCAGTTCCACAGCCGTTGCGCTACCAACAATCAACCCAAAAGTCAGTAAAAAGGTAGCCACAACAACGCCAATAAGTCTTCTAAACATGTTTCCCCTTAAAGTTTTTGACGCTCAACACAGCTAATTAAACAAGACTCAATCTCAATCGAGACAACACTATTACTACAGCGTCCCTGTAGCTTGTTGGCTATCTCTGCGATGGCAAACCTAGCCGCCAGAGGCAATGACTAGATTTGTACACCACACAATGTTTGTTAACTGACATATAGAGATAAAAGTCGCTGTAATACCAATATCATGTTAGGAGTGCAATTTGTCGCCTAAATATTGGGGAGTGGGGAGTAGGGAGTGGGGGAGATGAGGGAGATGAGGGAGTGGGGGAGGAGAGGAGAAGAACTAATGACTAATGACTATGGACTAATGACTAATCACCACAATTAATTAATTAAGCCTAAGATAAATAATAAGAGCTAAGTTTAAGTAGCTTATTCTGGATAGCGAGTATAGCTACTTATCAAGGTATTGGCAAGTGTTGTTTATGGGCGGAAAAATTATTGCCAATTGAGCAAAAGAACGCTTCAGAAATTAGTTGTGACTGATGAACAAAGGAAATAGACATGAAAATAGCATTCGCTACAAGTGACAGGATAAATGTCAATGCTCACTTTGGCTGGGCGCAGGAAATTGATGTTTATGAAATTTCAGAGAGTGGTTATGAATTTCTCGAAACTCTCTCCTTTAATCAAGAAGTTTCTCAGCCTACTGAAGATACAACGCAAAAAGAAAGTGGGTGCAAACACGGGAAGAGTGATTGTAAAAAAGCGAAAAAGGAAGAAGCTGTAAAACCGAAAGCCAAAGATGGCGAAAGTAATGATAAAGTGGCTCAAAAGATAGCGGCTTTATCTGACTGTACAATTGTGTATGTAGCTTCAATCGGTGGTACTGCTGCTGCTAAGTTGATTAAAAAAGGTGTAATGCCAGTTAAACCCCGTTCAGACAAGGAGGATATTACTTATCTTTTGAATAAGCTCTTACAAACTTTAAAAGATAATCCTCCACCTTGGTTACGTAAGGCTCTACAACAAGATCGGGAAGAAGTTGTTGTATAATCTTTGTAATGGTTTTATTTGTGCTTGATATTGGTTAGAAATCGATAAACGTAGATGGGATTTTTCGCTTCACTTTCCATCTACGCTTTTCTTTTAATTAATTAAGACGCGAACCAACACACAGTGTTACAGAGATAAAAGCTCTCTGTTATAGGATACATCAACTAAACAATTACTCTAGGTAGGACAATCATGCTCTTGACTGCGTTCATCACTCTAGGATTAGCTATATTTTTTGTAGCGATTAGCCTTAAAATGACTAATCAACTATGGCAAGTAGTTTTGCTATTGGTAGGTTTCTTTTGGTTATGCTGTAGCCTGAAATTTTCATTTATTCCCATTGAAGTGATATTGGTGATCGCTTTGTTGATGACTAGAAAATTAACAGGTAAGTATTCTAGTTAATAAATGAGTACTTTCAAACTTTGCGCTATACTCTTGCCAAAACCCTTAATTTTTGGTGGCGAAAGTACTGAACTAACCCAGGATACTGTTGAGATACTCTGGGGTGAGGCTATTGTGCCATTTCCAGAGGCGGTGCATAGTGTAGGTGAAGGTGTATAGTAAGGTGGCTTTGTTGGTGTAAGTCCAAGCATTCCAATTGAGTGTACCCATCATGCGGCGGAGGGTACGGATGAGGTTGTTGCGTTGATAGGTTTGGGAACGGGTTTTGATGAGAGTGTTTGTTACTCGTATTAGTCCAGTATCGGGGTAAGCCCAAACTCCAAAGCCCCAAAATTTGGTCATGTGGTTGATTTCGTCTTTAGTTAGTTCTTCGAGAACTTCTTGGAGTGCGCCTGTTGTATGAGCCATTAGCCACAGGTAAAGGCAGGTTGCACTGTATTCTGTGGCTACGCGGTGTAAGCCGTGGCGATATAAGTCTTCATGAGGATCATCTGTAGGTAGGTAGCCTCTGACAACGCGGTGTTTGGGGGTAATTTTTTCACCCGTTAGTTGGGTGTAAATTTTGATTAACGCGGGTGTGTGTTGACGTTCTTCTTTCTCCCACAAACCAATTTCTTGAAGTTCGTCATTTTTACTAACTATTCCACCAACAAACCGCGCCATCTGCGGATGTAATTTCTCTAAATACTGGCGACTGGTTTGGGTGTAATCACGAATGGGTGCTTCTGTGTCCATTGCACCTATTAAGATAGATAAAAATATTTCTGGTTCTATACCAATAATTTGATTGCGGTTAATGGCTTGCCAATCAATAGGCTGCCAAGGACGAGCTTGAGGATTAGTAAATTGTATCAGTAAATCTTGCAGGCGGTCATGTAGTTTTTCAGTAGCAAGATAGTTATCTATTAGGGAACGAAGCCGACGCTTTGTTTGCCAATAGTTAGTCTGGGAGTAGTTTTGTGCTGTCGATGCTTCTCTCTGTAAGCTGGTGGTATGAAGCATAATTTTTATACTATGATTTATACCTCATAGCCTAAGCGATCGCACTTTAGTTTGTCAGTCGGTTGAAGTCGGCAGTTTTGTCTGATGTGCGCGTCTATACATCTACAACCCAAATCTAAATATATTCCTAATATGACTTAAATAAAAGGCGAATAAGTAACAAAATTAATATATGAGATACTATTTTGACAGCAATGTGAAACCAGAAGTTATCAATAGAGTTGTTGCTGTAACCAGTATTTTGAGATTAGTGAAATGTTGTCGCTATTTTTTGATATGGTCGTGTAATTGTCGTTGACGGAAATCATTTACTGTGTGAGCTATTGGGTATCAGATAAGCTAGCTTATTTAAAATCGATATATGCTAATTCTTTTAACATTTTCTCAAAATCACCTTGAATTATTCTCATGTAAAGATGTTGATACGGTTTTGAAGAGAATCGATAATTCTCATAATATTTGGTTGCGCTGTATTAACTTCCGCGATCGCACTGGAACTGCCAAAATTGTCAACTACTTTCAACTCGATCCATCTCGTACCGATATGATTTTCAACCGTTCCATTATAGGAGTTGATGAAGATATTGAAGATTGTTTATTTGATGGTTATGAAATTTTAACTCATCAAATAAAAAACCGAGAGTTTCAAGTGGCTCGTGGCAGTATTGTATTGGGTAGAAACTTTATTATAACGTTTGAAATCATAGAAATAAAAGTTTTAACTATATTAATCAATAATATTCAAAAGCGAATTATAGATATTCAGGAATGGGGAGTTGATTACATCCTATATTTAATTTTTAAAGATATTCTGAATAATTACCATACTATATTTGATTATATTTCTCGACAACTAGATGATTTAGAAGATGAAGTTTTAGCTAATTCTGCTGATGAGACAACTTATCATAAAATTGCTGCCATGAGGCAATCCACTCGTTCTGGTCGGCGTAATTTTCAAAATATCAAGTCTCTTGTAGCTCGGATGAACTATGAAGATTTTCAATGGATTAGTCAGCCAGTAAAGGCATTATTTAATCAAGAATTAGTTTATAAAGTTGATAATCTCTGGCAAGAATATCAAGCTTTGAGAGCTTGGATGTCAGAGTTAATGGAAATTCAACGTGATAATATTGCTAGTAAAACTAGTGAGCGTATTAATCGTTTAACTATCCTTTCAAGTATATTTTTACCAATCACTTTTATTACTGGTTTTTATGGAATGAATTTTCAACATATGCCAGAACTAGAACAACCTTGGGCTTATCCGGCTGTGATTGTGATTATCTTATTAATTGTGTTTGGTAGTATTACGTTTGCTAAACAACAGCGATGGTTATAGCTGTGAGGTCAAACAATTTTGGATTTTAGATTTTAGATTTTGGATTGACCGTACTAATTTTAGATTTTAAATTTTGAATTTTGGATTATTTTTGGTTCAAGCCCTGCCCCTGGTGGGCGGAACAAATCGCGCTGCTTCGTCAATCCAAAATCTCCAAGCTGCACCCACAAGGGGATGCAGTCAATCCAAAATCGTCAATCCAAAATCTAAAATTGTTTGACCCCATAGCGAAATGGGGGGCTTGTACCATCAAGGAACTATTGGTCACAAAAGTAGGGAAAAAAGTCGGATTTACAAAATCTTATCTGAAAATTGGCATAGAGGAATTGTAGATTAATTTATAGTTCTCAAATTTTACTACCCTCATCGTTACATCATGGACGCTGAAGCAGCATTAGCATGGTTAGATACCATAATTCCTGCTCAGACCGGGGAACGGTTGAGCGATTTGCAAAAAGTTATTCTTCAGCAGGTTTGGTTGGGTAGAAAATACTTGGATATTGCCCATGCTTATGGTTGTACGGAAGGACACGCTAAGGATGTTGGGTCACAGTTATGGAAGTTGCTGTCTGAGGTACTGCGGGAGAAAATTACTAAAAATAATTGTCGAGCCACTTTAGAACGGATTCTCAGGAAAACTACGGCTATTTCAGTCCTGATTGATTACCCAAAATTGGCTCAATCTTTCCCTAGCAAACCAGAGGATAGCAATTTTTTGGGTAGAGAAGATGCGATCGCACACCTGAATACGTTAGTAAATCAAGGGTCGAAGGTGATTGTTATCCAAGGTGAGGGGGGTTTAGGTAAAACTACTCTGGCGCAGCAATATCTTCATCAAGGTTTTGAATTAGTTTTAGAACTGTTGATGGCGAAGGAAACCCAGAACATCACCTCGGCGGAACGGGTAGTAGAGGAATGGCTAAAACAAGACTTTGGTGAAGAACCAGGGGTAGAGTTTGGGGTAACATTGGGAAGACTCAAGCGCCAACTACATAATCGGCGGATTGGGGTATTAATTGACAATCTTGAACCAGCTTTAGACCAACAAGGAAAGATAATTCTGTCACACCGCAGTTATGTAGAATTGTTGCGGGTTTTGGCTGATGCGAGGGTGCAATCTGTAACGCTAATTACCAGCCGCGATCGCTTGTGTGAACCTGGGTTAAATGTACATCATTATCGGCTGCCGGGTTTGGATCAAAAGGCATGGCTGAGGTATTTTAGCGATCGTGGGGTCACTATCAATTTATCTGCACTGCAACAGATACATCGTACCTACGGCGGTAATGCCAAGGCAATGGGTATTCTCTGCGGTGCGATGCAAGAGGACTTTGGCGGTGATATGTCGTTATATTGGCAAGAAAATCACGCTGATCCTTTAGCCGCAACGGATTTAAAAAATTTAGCAGTCAGTCAAATTAACCGACTGCAAACCCTTGACCCACAAGCTTATGGCCTGCTTTGTCGTTTGGGTTGCTATCGTTATCAAGATATAGCCACTATCCCTTCGTCTGCACTGCTTTGTTTATTGTGGGATGTTCCGCCTGCTGAACATCGTCAAGTTATCGCTTCCCTGAAAAACCGCTCTTTGGTAGAGTGCTATCAAGGCGAATATTGGCTGCATCCAGTGATTCGTGCTGAGGCGATCGCTCGTTTACGCAATAGTGATGAGTGGGAAATTGCTAACCATAAAGCAGCAGAGTTCTGGACAGCTAGTGTTCCTAAAATTGCAACATTTAAAGATGCTTTGCAAGCTTTAGAAGCATATTATCACTATATAGAAATTCATGAATTTGAGTTAGCGGGTAAGGTTATTCTCAAAAGTCGTCATAATCAATGGCAACAGTTTTTACCCCTTGGGAGTACATTGTATCGTATGGGGTTAATTCAGCCAATTCTCACTGCGATTAATCAAGTTGTTAATAATATTGAGCAAGACCAAAACATTATCGAATTATATAATATTTTGGGTGATTTGTATTGGATAACTGGGGATATTGGTCAGGCGATCGCTTGCCAAGAAAGGACTATTACTCAGGCAACCCAGGCACTTAAATCACTCGTACCTCAGCCAGAGAATAAACATAAAGTCTATTATCTCAGAATGTTAGAGGTAGATTCACTTCTAAGTATTGGTTTGTACAAAATAGATTTGTGGGAACTAGAAACAGCTACAAAGTTATTTCAAGAAGTAATTTATCTGGCACAAAATACAGACCATCATCGCTGGTCAGAAAAAGCTTCTGTATGTTTAGCTTTAACAAATTCATACTTAGGTTTCTGTGACGCTTCCTATACGTTGGCAGATATAGCATATCAAAATATTCAAAACGAGAAACTAGTCAAAAGTGGCAGCTTTGCCTATTTCATCCAAATATTAGGTCAAACTTATGTCAACTTGGGAGATTTCACTAAGGCAAAAGAAATGTTTCAACAAGCTTTGTCCTTTGCTGAGGAGAGTCATTATATGCAGGTTAAAGCTAAAACATTGAATGGTTTAGCAGAAATCATGCGTCAACAAGCAAATTATCAATTAGCTCTATATCATCAGACACAGGCAATAGATTTATTAGATAAAATAGGTGCTAAATGTGACTTAGCAGAAGCTTATTTCCAGTTAGGCTTGACTTATGAGAAGCTAGGAAATAATAATCAAGGTCAAAGATATTTTCAGCAAGCAATTCATTTATTTACAGAAATAAAAGCTCCAAGGCAAGTTGTCAAAATTTCTATAGCTATTGAGAGACTAAGTAAAAATTAAAATTAATAGCTATTAATAACAAAATTTACCAACCTTTAAGATTCATTTAATTACCTAGTTTAATGTTGAGGGAAATTGTAAGCTGGATTGTCAATTAAAAATTAAGTTTGAGTAATAAGCACGTATTATTCAACAAACTAACGAATAGCAACGTGAGTTTTTAATTGTAAAGAATTTTTGAGCTTTAGGATTTTCAGATATTGGCTGGAAATCCTAAAGCTCAAAAGAGTTGCCTGCCTCAATAATTTCAAATATTAAAGTAGAGTGCTAAATGAGCGAAGTAACGGTTAAAGAGATTGAATCTAATTCATTTCCCAAGGGAGATTATGTTTCACCAGGATTTTTTACTGTGCAACCAGATTTATGTTTTCCGAATATGGTTTTAGGAAATAGATATGATTCTTCTTGGCTTTACTTGCGGCGAAATATTCCTCATAATTTGTATGTAGATAAACGACTATCTTATGTTGGGTTCGTCAGCCGAGATGAAGCTCATATTCTCTACAACACAGCTTTAAAATTTTCTGGTAAAAAAGCTCTAGAAATAGGTTGTTGGATGGGTTGGTCTGCTTGTCATTTAGCTCTAGGAGGGGTAGAGCTAGATGTTATCGACCCTATGTTATCTGAACCATTATTTAACGAAAGTGTTACAGATTCATTACAGCGTGCGGGAGTAAAAGATTCAGTGAATCTTATTCCTGGATATAGCCCTCAAACTGTAGAAGAAATAGCTAATAATTTACAACGTAAATGGTCATTAATATTTATAGATGGTCATCACGAAGCACCAGCACCGCTCAATGATACGATTATTTGTGAACAACTCGCAGAAGACGATGCGCTAATTTTATTTCATGATTTAAGTTCGCCTGATGTTGGTCAAGGATTGGACTATTTGAGAGCTAAAGGTTGGCAGACAATGGTTTATCAAACTATGCAGATTATGGGTGTTGCATGGCGGGGAAATGTTGAGCCTGTAATACATCAACCAGATCATACAATTAACTGGCACTTGCCTCCACACTTACAGTCTTATACTGTGAGTGGTACAGTTCAATCTAAAAAAACAGATAAATTTACAGCAGTTCTCAAAGCAGTTCAACCATATACTTTATTCAGTGAAGCACAACTATTCTCAATGTATAGCCAAGCACAACAAGTATATGATTATATTTTTTGGCTACCAAAAATCTTAAAACAGAATTTCTCCAATAAGAAAACTTTTCATAGTTAAACAACAGGTATGATTGATGCTTAACTTGATGTGATAGCTCGTTAATCAACTCATTCAAAACATCAATTTCTGTCCTTGAGGTTTCCCTACAGTATTCCTCAAGGATTTTTAATACAGTACAATCAGTTTACGTTTAACAACTTCACACACAGCAGTTGCTTTTCGCAATAGTCCTTATTATACTGGTAATTGCACATCAAAATGTATAGTTATTAACGTTCATGTTTAAGTAAATTAGTTGCTTATTAGGATTATATTTCTTTAGTTACTTATAAGGCTTTGGATATCCATATTTGTATAAGAACATACTGGACAGATTAGCCTGCTACCTTTGGGGCTTGCTGGATGAATGTCATTTAGAAAACCCTGTTCCTCATACGTATGGTATAAGCAACACTCTTGGTAAAATGCTTGACGTATTGATGATGTCAACCGCCAAGCCACATGAGTTGCTTTATCTTTATAATTATGAGTCAATAATCTAGTCAGTAAACATTTATCAGAGCGACCTATATAAATTGGATAAAAACGGCTAAGACTGATATTTCCTAGTACATAAACACCAATCTTATCCTTTGGAATTAAACTCCGTAGGATGTTTGCCTCTATTTGATATGCTCTTTCCATTACTGATACTGATCATCAGCCAGCTTTTTAATATATTTCCTCAATTGAACGCCCCAATAGCTTCTAAGCTCTGTCATTACTTCATTAATTGTTGGATTATCTAGGTCAATCATACTTTCAGCTCGTCCATAAGCCATAAGTAGTAAATCAATAGCATATCTAATAACTAGAGCTGTAGATTGTGTATTTTCATCAACCGATTGCTCAAGTTCTTCTAGCTTGCTATAAATTTCACTAAAAAATGGATGTTCCTTATTAAAAGTAAGAACAATTTGACCACTACCTATATGATCTGTTTCCATAAACTCTGCACCTGCCATTGCTTTTGATTTAATTGATATTGGTAGGGGAGTGGGCCCAACAACTTTTTGGCGCAATACAGTTCTCTCATATTCAGGAATTTCGGGATCTTCAATAACTTCTCTTCGCTTCTCTTCCTTTTGTTCTGGGGATAAAACTTTTCCTGCCTGAACAGCAGGTTTAACAGTTTTTTCAACTTCTTTAACAATATCTTCTGCTGGTGTGTGAACGCCTTTTTCTTGAGCGTTCGCAGCATCGACTCTCTTCCAATATTCCTGAATTTCTTTCCTTAAATCAAGAACTTTTTTACTGAGTAAGTAGAACAAGGTGAAAAAACCAAAGTGTGTAAAGATAAGTAAATACATAAATGTGTCTACCAAGGTAACAGGGATATGGGCAGCCGTTTAAGGGTATTTCTGACTCCTAAGCAAGATAAAATTTTGTTCAACCTGAGAACGGCAGATGTACCCCAGAAAGTGAAAGACCGAGCCGAAGTGATCAGATTAAGCGCACATGGTTGGTACGTAGAGAAGATAGCAGATCACTTTGACTGGACTGCCCAAACAGTAAGAGAAGTTTTGCATAGATGGGAAAAACAAGGTCTAGAAGGACTGTGGGAGAAAGCAGGGCGGGGAGGAAAATCAAGGTGGGCAGAAGCTGACATGGCGTTCTTAGAAAAATGCTTGGAGCAAGAACCACGTACATATAATAGTGTTCAATTAGCCCAAAAATTAGAGCAAGAACGCTCCGTGAAATTGAGTCCTGACTGGTTAAGGCAGGTACTCAAAAAAAGGGGGTCATTTGGAAGCGAACTAGAAAAAGCCACAAAGGAAAGCAAGACAAAGTATTGCAGCAAATCAAACAGGCAGACTTAGAGATGTTGGAATTATCTGCTGCTGCTGGAGAAATCGATTTAAAGTATATGGATGAATCAGGGTTTTGTGCCTGGAGTGAACCCAGTTACAGTTACTACTTCCGAGGTCAGCAAAAACGCCTGGAGCAGAGTAAGCGTCGGGGTCGAAGGTTAAGTATTATTGGGTTTCTTCAACCCCTAATTAGTTTTGTGTACGGTCTAGTGATTGGTGGCGTTTCACGCAAATCCTATATTCAAATGATGGAGCTTGAAGCACTTGAAGCCCAAAAAGCAGGTCGTATCAGAGTCATCGTTCAGGACAACGGCCCGATACATCGGTGCAAAGAAGTTCAGCAATTATGGACAAAGTGGGAAGAGATGGGTTTGTACATCTTCTTTTTACCTAAATATTGCTCAGAGATGAATCCAATTGAATTGGAGTGGCAACACCTGAAAAAAAATGAACTAGCTTCTCAAAGTTTTGAGGATGAATTAGACCTTGCCTATGCTGTCATTGATGGAGTTCAAAATAGAGGAGAAAAGGGAAACTACAGTACGCAACGTGTAAAATTTAACTCTTATTCTTCTGCTTAATTCTTTGTTACATACTTATAAATTTTCTCCACGACTTACTTAGTCTTTTTATCGCTTCTCTGAGTTCAGGTATAGGGCGAGCGCCACGCTTAACATTTCTTACTTCCCAGCATTCATCTAACTCAGGCTCAAAATTAATTTCGCATCCCCACCATCTATCTATTTCAATCACACTAGGTAGCATTGGGTAAAAGTTACCAAATGCTACCTCTCTTCTATGTCGGAGAAGTGAAATACCTTCATTTTTATCAATTCTGCGTTCTACGGCGGGAAGTTCTCCACCGACAAAACGTCTGGGTCTTAAACTTTCTGGTAGCAGTGTTAAAGTAATTTCTATTTTAGAAGTTTTATTAGGATTACTTGGAACTGGCCACTCTAGAAAATGAGAAAATGCTTTCTTTGCTGGCTCATCATTTATAAATTTTGTACCTTTTGGATTGATATAAAGTGGATCATGAGCAATTATTTTCTCTTCATTTAAGTAAATTTCAACTTTATCCCATAAAAAATATCTATATGCACGTGATATCCACTCCTTAAGTTCATTCAAAAGTATTTCAGCACTAATCGGTCTTCCATTAGGATCGGTTGCTAGTCGATCACATTTATCCCATATAACCATTGTTCCAGGACTCTCATTTAGTAGAGAATCTAAGTGTTTATCTGGTTTCTTTGTAGTAGGATACGGTATTTCTGACTGGTCTTATGTAGCGATTTCATCTATGTCAATATAGGTTGAAAGAAAACTACTTGTAGATTTATTACGTGAAAAAATAGTAATTCGCTTACACTGAGAAATGGCGGCGAGAGTAGCTCCTACACCAAAACGACCAATACCTTCTCTATCGTTATATCTTGTCGAATAACCTAGCTGAAGACACCCATGAAGCACGTCTGCATTCATACCATAACCGTTATCGACAATAGCTACCTGTTGAATAACAGGTAACTTCTTTTTAGAGTTATGATTATCTCTTTCTATTGTTTTTGTAATTACACGTATTTTAGTTGCCTGTGCTTGAATCGCGTTATCAATTGGTTCACCAACAGCAGTTGAGAAATCGAAGCCAGAATCTCTCAAAGACTTATATGCTGTCGCTAGCTCTAATAAAGGCTTTCCTGATTGTGTATGCATAATTTTATATTCAAAAAAATATAGAATGAGCTTTGATGGTTTATATCTCTGATTTAAGCTCACACACAATAAGCATGTAAGTACAAGAATACTATAATTTATAGTACACTGTATAAAAAATATTTTTTAAGTAAGATTTAGGGGTAAATTAATTTATAGTCATCTTTTTCTTTTTAAAAAATGACTGAGCATGAACTGAACACAAAACTGAGCATATCTGCCAAGTGAACGCGCCTACGCTAGAAACATAGAAAAAAGCGTGAGGTTACTAATATGACTCCAACCCAAGAACTCCAAGCGGCTGGCTTGTATGTTCAAACCCAGGAACAACAGCAAATCGCCTTTCCCCTCAAACATACAGAAGTACAAGCCAAAGTTACTGGTAATATTTCGCGGGTGGAAGTTACCCAAACTTTTGAAAATCCTTTCACTACTACCCTAGAAGCTGTCTACATCTTTCCCTTACCGGATGAGGCAGCCGTGGATGATATGCTGATTCGCATTGGGGAAACTACTATTAAAGGGAGTATTAAAAAACGCCAAGAAGCTCAACAAATATACGAGCAAGCCAAGCAACAAGGGCGCACCGCCGGGTTGTTGGAACAGGAACGGGATAATATTTTTACCCAATCTTTGGCAAACATCAAACCGGGTGAGCAAATTGATGTCATTATTCGCTATACAGACAGCCTCAAATTTGAGAGTGGTAATTATGAGTTTGTCTTTCCGATGGTGGTGGGGCCGCGTTATATTCCTGGGATAACTCTTGATGAGAATGCAGTAGATGGGGCTTCTGCGATCGCACCAATGATGCAAAATCAAGATACTGATTTAGTACCTGATGCTTCACGGTTGAATGCTCCCATCTTACCGTCGGGAACTCGCTCTCGTCATGATATTAATGTGATGGTGGAAATTGACGCGGGTGTGGCAATTCGAGGTGTGACATCGCCTTCTCACCAAATCCAGATCATGTATGCAGGAGAGGTGGTGCGGGTTACACTTGCGCCTGGGGATACAATTCCTAACAAAGACATGATTTTACGCTATCAAGTAGCAGGTGAAGTGACTCAAGCAAGCGTCCTCACTCAAGCTGATGAACGGGGTGGACACTTTGCCTTATACTTAATTCCCGCCCTCACATACTCTCCAAAACAAGTAGTTCCTAAAGATGTGGTATTCCTCATCGATACTTCTGGTTCCCAAAGGGGTGCGCCGTTGATGCAGTGTCAGGAATTGATGCGCCGCTTTATCAATGGACTCAACAGCGATGATACTTTCAGCATTATTGATTTTTCTAATACTACTCGCCAACTTTCACCAGTTCCCCTCGTCAATACAGCACACAACCGCACACTGGCGCTTGATTACATTAATCGGTTGAATGCAAATGGGGGAACTCAAATGTTACAAGGGATTCGTGCTGTTTTAAACTTCCCAAGCACAGATCCAGGACGGTTGCGGAGTATTGTCTTACTCACCGATGGCTATATCGGTAACGAAAACCAAATTCTTACGGAGTTGCAACGATATCTCCAACCAGGAAACCGCCTTTATAGTTTCGGTGCAGGTAGTTCTGTTAATCGCTTCCTACTCAACCGCATTGCAGAGGTGGGACGGGGTACAGCGCGGATTATTCGCCAAGATGAACCAACGGCTGAAGTGGTAGAAAAATTCTGCCGCCAAATTAATAACCCTGTGCTGACAAACATCAATTTGCAATGGGAGGGTGATGGCGAAGCGCCAATAATTTACCCTACCACACCACCAGATTTATTTGCCGAACAACCATTAGTGTTATTTGGTCGTAAAGCTGATGGGCGTGGTGGTAAACTGCACATCACGGGAATTGCGGCTGGTGGGATGCGCTATCAACAGACTTTCGATTTGAATTTCTCTGTAACTGTTAATTCTGCTGTAGCGCAACTTTGGGGACGTTCCCGCATCAAGGATTTAATGAATCAAATGGTTGGTGGTGATACTAAGTCAGGTGTGACAGCAGTGACGGATACAGCACTTACCTATCAACTGTTATCTCAATACACGGCTTTTGTTGCCGTTAGTGATGATGTACGAGTTGATTCCACTCAAGCTTCTGTATCTGTGCAAGTACCTGTAGAAATGCCTGAAGGTGTCAGCCATCAAGGTATTTATGGTAGCGTTGCTTATAGTGCTGCTCCTGCAAGTGTTAATACTTCCCTGGAAATTCCTGATTTTTTACAACGTAGAAGAAGCATACAACCACCTGCACCTCCACAAGCAAGCGCACCAGCAGAAACACGAGATATTCTCTACAGTTTGTCACCTGCGGATGAAAGTCTGAGAAATCCGCCAGCACCAAAAATAGGCGCAGCTTCACCCATTCCTCTTACCCCGCGTCTACAGGTTGTCAGCATTACGGGATTAGATGAGCAAATGACGACTTTGTTAACTGGATTTGTGCAAGCATTGTACATACCTGTTGGTTTTAGCGGTAGTTTGTTTTGGGAATTGCAACTGAATAAAGGACGATTTACCCAGGTAGTACTAGATGAGGAGGCCTCCACGCTGAAGGAACAACAGGTGATTGATTTGATTAGGCGATCGCTTTTAGCTTGGCGACCTCATAATCATCTCACAGCTACCGTCCTCATCACTATTCAAGTTCAATCATAATCATTAACACCGGGTATATCCCGGTTTTTTACTTACCTGAACCATAGCGCTTTAGTCCGTGATAAAACACCCCTGTACTTACTAACAATACTGCGATCGCTGTCCTAATACTCCCTCCCACCTACAATTCCCTTTCTTGTGAACTACCGCAATGCTTACAGTGTGGTAAGTGCTTATAAGTTAAATCATGACAATTGTGACATTCAACGTACTGGTAATAACCGCAGTGTGGACAATAGGCATCATTGTGTCGGATTTTCTTAGCACACCTAACACAAAGTGATTTTTGAATCCTGTTAACAGCTTGTAGTTTAGGATTAAGAACAATTTTTTGAAAGAACTTGATAATGCCAAAACCAATTAAGGGAATCAGCAATATATAGATATAGCTGACTAAGAAAAGTAAACTACCGAAAATAGCGCTAATAACATCAAATAAAAATTGGAAAATTGCCCCAAATTGAAGAAATTCAAAAATTTTGGCAATTAGGGGAATAAAGAATATGACCAATAAGTGCCAACTAATAAGAGCGACAAGACCATAACGGCGACGCTGAGAAAATTGGTGAACTAATAAGGCAATAAATATTAGTGGTAACAAAAATAGAGCCTGAAAAGCAAACTGAATACTTGGATACCAAAATGATGCTCGTTTATAGCCTTGTTCAATCTGATAAAATTGTTCACCATTTTGCAGAAATGTAATCAACTCGCTACTTTCTGGTTTCAGTTTTAGTTCATTTTTTAAATTAGATATTTCCTGTTCTAACTGAGATATATTACGATTATTTTTTTCTAATTCTTGTTTAGCTTTTTCTGCACCGACTTGATTAATCGACTGCTCACGAGATTGTCCGGCGATTTTTTCTAAGAGTGTAGAGTCGTACTCAGCACGAATCCTGCTATTAGCTTGTCGAAGATTACTAATTTTTGATTGTCTATCATCAATTGCTTTGATTGCTTGCTGATTTTGTGGAATATTAATATTATCTACATACTCTGCATACTGCAAACAGATTGGCGAAACTTGTCCTATATGATCTGTGGCTGTTTCTTGATATATCTGTTTTTGACTAGGTTGATTACTATTCTTATAAAGTAACAATTCTCTAAGAATATTATAATCTTTATCCTTACTAGTCTCTGTACGGTAAGTCTGCCATTGTGCATAACATGGATAAGCTTGGGAGGGGCTAAGATGCCATCCACTAATATCATTTAAACCAATAAAGACATTGACTAATATAAAAATATCAATCAGAATAATTACAATCAGACTTACTCTATTTAGAGGTTCGTTGTTAATTCTTCTAGAATTGTTAAGAACACGATTGACAAAACGGCGGACTCTGGCAAACATATTATGCTCAACTACTATTTATCTTCGTTGACTATTATGTAACCTTACTTGTTTCACGAAGATACATTTATACATGAAGATAACTATTGAGGAGTTACGGCAACGTTATGAAAAAGTAGAGAGAAGTTTTGCTTCGGTTCAACTCGAAGGCGCTAACCTGAGAGGCATGATTTTTGAAGACGCTAGTTTCATAGGTATCAATACCAAACTTGCCGCTTTCTACTATGCTGATTTAAGAAATACCGACTTGAGCAATGCTAATTTAGAATGTGTCGAGTTTGGCAAATGGCATCTTAATTAAATGATTGATGACTTCTACTGATAACATTTCTTTAAGAATAAGCTAAATACTTATTAAATCACTCAGTTTAAGTTGTGTAATTTTTTCTAAAATCTATCAAGTGAGAGCGCGAGGCAATGTAGATTGGACGATAACTATCAAACTTACCTAAATCGGGTGGCAAGATTGACGCTACCAGAAGCGTATAGATCCCAAGTCCAGCATATTCAGGAATCTTATAAATTTCAGCCAGTTGAGGGATCTAGACAAGCAGCACCTTTTCCTGGGTATACACTAATTACCCCATCTGCGGCAGAAGATTCAGAAAATTCTGCTTTTTATAAGCAATTAGAGGCTTACCAACAGGAATTATTACAAATACCTATCAATCATGATTTGATAGTTCCTGTACCGCCTGCTAGCTTTCATGTAACTTTGGCAGACTTGATTTGGGACAGCGCCTATCGGGATGCTTGCGAACAAAATCCTGACTTTGACCAAAATTTACGCTCTTGCGTAGCTGAGATATTACAACAATATCAAGAATCGCTGACACCAGGAAATGAGCCGATTTCTTGGCAAATGCTGGGCTTGATGATAATGCCAAGGGCGGTTGCTGCTTGTTTAGTACCCAAAGATGAACGTTGCTACGAACAGATTATTAAATTCCGCCGTACAGTTTATCAAAATCCCAAGTTAATAGGATTAGGAATTGAACAACATTATCACCTAACGGCTCATGTCACATTGGGTTATTTTGGGGAGATATCAGCAGATTTAGACCGAACAAAACTGAGTGATACATTATCACAGTTCAATCAAAGCTGGCTGTTAAATACGCCAGAATTTGTCATCAGTCGAGTGGAGTTGCGAAAGTTTGACGATATGACGCGCTATTATCGTCAGCCAGACTGGCCTAGTTTAAATTTTTAATTAAACTTAAACATCATGATGTGGCAAAATTGCTACTAAGGTAACGTAAGTATGTTCGTTGCAACTCTAGTATTTTCTGTATGGGTTGGTAATGCTCACAACAATTTCTGATGAACTATTACCTATCTTTAGAAGTTAGCCAAATTTGATGTCAGTTATAAAAATTAGATTCATACAATCCTCATCTGTTTGTAGGTGAGGATTTTTATTGTTTTTACGTATGTGACATTTTACTTATTAATTTAATACCCTAACCCAAGCGTAAGTGTTATGAAACCATCCTTTGCCACTGACTCATAACAAAACTGGATAGAGCTTTTATTATTTGTCCTGGGGGAAAATGTGTAATTATACTAACTACTCAATACATATACACATATCAGAGTACACTAGGTTTTGATAAACTTTTTTAACGTCAGCGAACATGAGCCGCCGTTGTGTTACAGCAGGTATTTCTATTATTTTGGGTATAAGTACAGTAATTGGCTTTGATGATATTCTCAAAGCTGAGATAGTTCCAGACAATACATTGCCTGAAAATACCATCGTCACTCCAGATAAGTCAAATGAAAATATACTTATCAATGGTGGAACAGCAGTAGGCAATAATCTCTTTCATAGTTTTACGAAATTTTCTTTACTAAAAGGACAAACTGCTTACTTCGATAGTGGTCGAAATATTGAAAATGTCTTTGGTCGAGTTACTGGTGGAGAAAGATCCAATATTGATGGAACTATCAAAGCTGATAATAGATTCAATCTATTTTTAATCAATCCTAATGGATTTATTTTTGGCCCTAATGCCAGTTTAAACATTCAGGGTTCTTTTGTTGCTACTACCGCTAATAGTATTCGGTTTGCTGAGGGCGGTGAATTTAGTGCTAAACCAGCCAATACTAACCCTTTACTCAATGTTACTACTCCTATTGGTTTGCAATATGGTACTAATCCTGGCAGCATTCAAGTACAGGGAACACCCACAGTTCAGCCTACAACACTACAAGTTGAAGGTAATCAGACTTTAGCTTTGTTGGGAGGCGAAATTATCGTAGAGGACGCTTTTCTTAGTACTTTAAAACCTGAAGGCAGAATCGAGTTAGGCAGTGTAGCATCAACAGGTTTTGTGGGTATCTCTGCAACAAATCCAGGTTTTTTATTTAAGTTTGATAATGTACCTGAATTGGGTAATATTCACCTAAACTCAGGAACTATCATTAACAGTTTAGGAGACCTCGATATTACAAGTAATAATCTTTTCATGCAGGATGCTAATATTAGTGCGGTGAATAATTTAACCGTCAATGCAAAAGATAGTATTCAACTAATAAGTAAAAGTAACATCACTACTAGTAATACTGATGCAATATCGGCAACTCAGACTATTAACACACGCAATTTATTAGTACAAGATAGATCGCTGATTGCTGCAAATGGGGGCAATTTGACGATAAATGCTACAGATTCAGTGAAAATTATAGGGAATGTAGTAGATTTACCTACTAGGATATATGCTACGGCTAAAGCTAATTCTTCAGAAGACGGCAATTTAATCATTAATACTCGTAATTTAATAGTTAAAGATAATTCACAAATTATTACTAATTCGACTCCTTCATTTGTTGGAATTGTTCCTTTTAATCGCCCAATTAAAGATGGTTTAACTACGCCAATTAAAGGTAGTATAACAATCAATGCTACTAATTCGGTAATATTACAAGGTAGCTCCTTAGATGAAATATATCCTAGTGGTATCTTTACTCAAGCTAATGGAGATGCAGAAGCGGGAAAGCTGACAATTAATACTCGTATTTTAAAAGTTGAAGATGGTGCGCAGGTAATTGCACGAAATTTGAGTGGTACAAAAAGCGGTAACTTAACTGTAAATGCAACTGAGTCAGTACAAATAATAGGTACTTCTAAAAATGGTACAATTACTGGAGACTGGCTAGATGATGTAAATACGGATGAACCAGTACCTAAGCCTATTAGTCCATTACAAGATTTAGCGATCGCCGGAGTAAAAGCCAGAGGAAGTTTACCTAGTGGTTTATTTACAGATGCTATGTCTTCTGGTGATGCAGGTAATATCACAATTAATACCCGTGAATTAACAGCACAGTATGGGGGCTTAATTAGTACGGACGCTTTCCTTACAGGTCAAGGTGGGGATTTAACTATCTACGCTACCGATAAAGTGCAACTGATTGGTACTGCTGCCAATGGTATTACTAGTGGTTTATTTACCAGGGCTGGTTCTATGGTAACGAAATCGACAAGTGCAGGTTCTCTAGAAATTTTCACTGGTAATTTGTTAGTCCAAGATGGCGCACAGGTCAGTGCTAGTACTTTTGGTGCTGGTCAGGGTGGGAATGTATTTGTTAAAGCTACTGAAGGGATACAGCTAATTGGTGTATCTGCAAGAAATTCTCCCAGTGGCTTGTTTGCTCAAGCTAATAGTAACGCTACAAAAGATGCAGGTAATTTAACAATTGAGACTTCTAACTTATTAGTACGCGATGGCGCACAAGTTAGTACTAGTACCTTTGGTTCGGGTAACGGGGGTAATTTGTCTGTCAAGGCTACACAAATACAACTAATTGGTACTGCGCCTAAAGATTTATTCTCCAGTGGTTTATTTGCTGTAGCAACTTCCGACTCCACAGGTAGTGCTGGTAACTTGATGATTAACGCTAACTTATTGCAAATTTGGCAGGGGGCTGGAGTCGCTGTACGCAGTAATGGTACGGGGAGTGCGGGTAACTTAGATATTAATGCGGACTCTATCCGTCTGGACAATCACGCTTTTATCAATGCCGATACTCGTGGTAATGGCAGTGATCCTAAGCAATCACAGGCTAACATTAATGTGCGATCGCAAAATCTCATCCTCTCCCGTGGTAGTAATATCACAACTAATGCCACAGGTGAAAATGTTATCGGTGGCAATATCAATATTGACACTAACACTCTAGTTGCTAGCCAAAATAGTGATATTAGTGCTAACTCTGCTGACTTTCGTGGTGGTAAGGTAAAAATTAATGCTCAAACTATTTTTGGGATAAAATTCCGTAATGCACCTACCCCAGACAGTGACATCACCGCTACCGGAGCCAGCCCAGAGTTAAGTGGTACTGTAGAAATTACTAGCCCTGATGTTGATCCTAGTCAAAGCTTAACCCAACTCCCAGCAAATGCGATTGATATATCAAGGCAAATCTATCAAAAATGTCGTAATGGTGAAGCGACAGCACAAATACAGAATCAATTTATTATCACCGGACGGGGTGGTGTACCAGAAAACCCCTATGAAGCTTTAGATAACAATTCAGTAATTGCCGATTGGGTTACAGTGAATGATGCCAATCATACAGCCCAGAAAGAAACTAATCTGACAAAATTGGCAGATACTTCTGTCAATAATATTGTTGAGGCTCAAGGTTGGGTTATTGATGCCAAAGGTAATTTAGTTCTCACTGCCCAAGCACCCCAAGTAACACATCATCCTTCAGGATTGGCGGCTGCTTCTTGTGAAAATAGAGGCTAAAAACATGATGAGGGGGGAACAATCTATTTATAAATTACGTCTAGAAACAGCCGATAAACCAAAACCTATCTACTACTATGATCTATTGTTGATTGCTAAACAAAGCGGAAAAATGGCGATCGCCTGCTTACTTATCTTTATATATCCAGCAAATTACAAACTGTTTACACACGTAAGTCTAATTGACTAAGTATCAAACATTAATGCCATTACTTAATTCATTATAAATAAATATTCTTTCATGGAAAAATTTTATATTTTTCTATATATAAAATTTTGGTAATACTTAGTTTATTTATCCTGAAGCTTTCATAGGTTATAAAATCCTTGCTCTACAATGCTTTGTTAGTATGTTTTGACATCAAAGACTATATAAATTTTTTATAAACTGAAGTTCTTAAGTGTTTTTACATAAATGTGGTATGCTACTACTTGTTTAGAGTATTTATACAAAGGAAGTATATAAACCCACTTGATTAACCAAAAAATTACCCCTATCTGCTAAGTCTTGTATTAGAAACAACCCTTGTTAGTAATTAACAGCTAAATAAGGGCTTGTATCAAGCTAAAAGCTGTTTAAAAGTATTGGAGTTAGATTGTTGATAATCTACACTACTTTTGTAAAATCACTTAGTATGTGTGGCATTAAAAGCAATAAAAGGCTTTAATGGAATATGAAGGGAGAATCATAATTTAAATGATTCAAATCCGCGTACTATACTTTGTTCTGTGTATAGCTCTACCGTAAATAGTACGTTTTCAAAAGTTTCATTAGTGAATACTAAATAGTTACTGCTGCTGATAAGGTTAGATCAATAGTTTTTTCTGATAGTGAAAAGACAACACTACTATATGTTAATTAGATTACATCAGAGTGTTAAAGGTGCAAACACACTGGTATAATCTCCTGTCAACAGTTTTTTTGATAATATTTTTGTATAGATGACAATGGAATCTTTGCGAAGTATCGAAGAAGTAGATATACACAAGTACATAGAAGTTCTACAACGGCGTTGGTTGGCTGTGGTAGGAATTTTGGGGCTATCACTAACTCTGGGATGCTTGTATGCGTTTTCACTAAAACCTTCATACAAAGCAGAAGGTAGCTTGATGATTATGACCAACCGTACCTTCTCTTTAACAGGTTTGCCGCAAGACATAGGCAAACTAGAAGCATTAAATGTGAATGATAACCCTTTAGAAACTCAAGTGAGAATTATCGGTTCAAATCCCGTCCTTGAGAGAACCATTAATACTCTTAACCTCAAAGAGCCTAATGGTAAGAAGTTATCGATTCGCATCTTTGCACAACAACTGAAGATAGAAGGGATAAAAGGTACAGATGTTGTACAAATATCCTATAAAAGCAATAACCCTGAACAAGCTGCCAAAGTTGTCAATACAGTTATCAAAAGTTATATAGATTCAAATATTCAGGCAAACCAAGAGCAAGCTGTCACAGCCAAGCAAGTTATTCTTAGGGAAATACCTAAAGCCGAAGAAACTGTTAAAAAAGCTGAATCAGAACTACGTATATTTAAAGAAATTAATAAAATTGTTGCCCTAGAACAAGAAGCTACCGTAGCAGTTGATACTGTTTCCAAACTCAGCAGCCAGATTTCGCAAGCGCAAGCGCAACTAAATGATACTAAAGGTCGTTTAGAACAGTTACGCGCTCAAGCTCAAGTCAACTCACAGCAAGGTGTGATTGACTCTGAATTGAGCCAAGCACCAGGCGTACAGAAAGTACTGGCTGAACTCCAAGAAACAGAAAGTAAATTGGCAATAGAGCGAACTCGGTTTGAACCTGAACATCCAGCAATTACTGCCTTAGAAGAAAAAGTTACAGTGCTGAAGAAGCTCCTCAAAGAACGGACAGGAGAAGTAGCAGGTAATGCACCAGTCACACAGGGAAGTTTACAAGTTGGACAATTACGGCAAAGCCTAATCGCAGATATTACTCGTGGTGAGGCGCAACGTGTTGGTTTAGAAAGACAAATCACCACCCTCACCCAACAACGAGACGCTTATGTTAAACGAGCAAATTATCTGCCAAAACTCGAACAGAATCAACGAGAGTTAGAGAGGCGGTTACAGGCTGCTCAAGGAACCTATGAAACACTCTTGAAAAAGCGCCAAGAAATTGACATTGCTCAAAACCAAGAGATTCCTAACGCCCGTGTTATATCCTATGCTTTAGTCCCTGACTTTCCCGAAGGACCCCGCAAAATCTTGTTTGTTATCGGTGGAGGAGCGGTTGGCATCTTCTTAGGAATCATTGCCGCCTTCAGTATAGACTTGATAGATCGGTCAGTGAAGACTGTTAAGGAAGCTAAAGAAGTCCTCAGATATACCGTTTTAGGAGTTATTCCTACACTCGGTAGAACTGGTAAAGATGATGCTCCCATAGCTGGACTCGATAGACCTGTTCCCAAAATCATTGGTAGAGATATCCCTTACTTCCCTCTTGGGGACGCATACCAAATTCTACAGGTGAACCTAAAATTCCTCTGTTCTGACAAACCACTCAAGAGCATTGTAGTTACAAGTTCCGTTCCCAAAGAAGGCAAATCTGAAGTATCAGCAAATTTAGCTGTCACAATGGCGCAAGCTGGTCGTCGGGTGCTGTTAGTTGATGCAGATATGCGCCACCCCTTACAACATCATATTTGGGATCTACCCCATGACATCGGATTAAGTAATGTTCTTATAGGACAAGTTACTTTAGAGGATGCCGTACAGGAAGTCATGCCAAATCTAGAGGTGCTTCCTTGCGGAATATTACCACCCAATCCTGTAGCCATGTTAGATTCTCAACGCATGGCAACATTGATGAGTAACTTTGCTCAAGATTACGACTTCATTATTTTTGATACCCCACCGCTTACAGGCATAGCAGATGCTGCCGTTTTAAGCACTCTCACCGACGGCATTTTATTAGTGGTTCGCCCTGGTGTAGTTGACTTTGATAGTGCTAATGCAGCTAAAGAGTTTTTAACTCAATCAGGACAAAAGGTATTAGGAATAGTTATCAATGGCGTGAACATTAAAAATGAACCCAACGGTTACATTTATTCCCATAAAGAACCGCAGCTTGAATCCAAGTCACTATCTGGGAGCTTAATGAAACTATCGAAAAGACGGTAATTGATAGGCAATTATTAACCAGGTTCTCTAGCGATTATTTCGATATTAGCTAATAGTCATAGACGATGCTAGAAATAGTCGCTTAACCCAAATAAAAATTTGATTCCTAATCTACAACAAAATGATTTATTTGGGATAAATTTCGTGTTCTTCTTTGTGTTCTCATGCTAAATCTTTTTATATGAATACAAAAGAAATTAAAACTTCCTGTTTGATTAATAATTATAATTACGCAAAATTTCTTGCAGAAGCTGTTGATAGTGCCTTAAATCAAACAGTCAAGTTTAACGAAATTATTATTGTTGATGACGCATCTACAGATAATTCTGCTGAAGTAATAGCTAAGTTAGCCCAGGAACCATACGTTAAATATATTTTAAAAGAGAAAAATCAAGGTCAACTCTCATCATTTAACGCTGCGTTCTTAGCTGCCACAGGAGACATCATCTTTTTCCTAGATGCCGATGATACCTATGAAACTGAATATTTAGAAACAGCTCTCAATTTCTACGATAGACGTAGGGAATGTGATTTTGCCTTCTGTGCATATAGGAAATTTGGCGCAGCCGAGGGAGTATTTCAAGATTACGCAGTTGATTTAGACTTGGGCTATTCAGTCATCAAAACTATGTGTAATGGTGAATGGATTGGCTCTATCACTTCAACATTATCAATTCGTAGAGAAATACTGGCAAAAATTTTACCTATTCCCTACACAGAGGATTGGCGCGTTAGGGCTGATGACTGTTTAGTATGGGGTGCTTCTTTAGTAGGAGCCAAGAAATTTTATATATCACGACCTTTGGTAAATTATAGAATACATCAAAGTAATCAATTTCACAATAAAGAATCTTTAGTCTTAGATAAAAATTATGAATATAAAAGATTATGGAAACGAAATTCTTTATTTAATTACATTCTCCAAAAAAATAGTTTGACTTTACCCCATTTATTAGCTTTTACATCTCTCAACGAACTCAAAACTATTCCCTGCACGACTGCTAAAGATTTTTTCTTGTATTTAAAAATTATATTTTTATTTGAGCGTAATTTTTATTGGAAAGTCAAAGGCATATTTTTACTGTTTAGCTATTTTTTAAAAATATCTCTGACAGGCAAACTACAAAAGAGGTCGATATAACTATGCCAAAAATAGAACTCTATCAATTGCAAGAATTATCAAAAAACCTAGTAAGACGATGCTAAATAGATTAAGGCTGTCCAACTTATCAAAATTAAAATCTCGTTCGGGGCTGCGGGCAGTTGTTGCTAATACTGGTTGGCTATTTGCCGATCGCATCCTACGTATGGGTATTAGCTTAGTTGTAGGAGTATGGATAGCTCGTTATCTAGGTGTACAACAGTATGGGCTGTTTAACTACGCCCTGGCCTTTGTCACTCTCTTTACCCCTATCCTGACTTTGGGGTTGGACGAGGTTGTAGTTCGCCATGTGGTGCGTGAATCATCCAACAAAGAGGAGATTTTAGGAACCACATTCTGGTTAAAATTTTTGGGTGGAATAGCCTCTGTCATCCTCGCCATTGGCAGCACAGTCTTCTTAGGTGAACGCGATTTTCTGAAGATAGCGCTGGTGGCTATCTTAGCTGTATCGGGAATTTTCAGGGCGGCGGAAGCGATTGAGTTGTGGTTTCAATCGCAGGTACAAGCCAAATATACTGTCATTGCTAAAAATATAGCCTTCCTACTCAATAGCCTATTAAAAGTTGGATTGATTCTCATCAAAGCCCCATTGTTAGCCTTTGCTTGGGCGACTGTGGCCGAATTAGCCATGATTGCTATTGGTTTAGCGATCGCTTACCAAGTGAAAGGTAATTCATTTTGGTTATGGCGGTGGAGTTCTTCTGTTGCCAAAACCCTGCTCAAAGAGAGTTTACCTTTAATTTTCTCCGGCTTCGCCATCATGATTTTTATGAAAATTGACCAAATTATGATAGGTCAAATGATTGGCGATAAAGAAGTGGGAGTGTATTCTGCGGCTGTGCGAGTCTCAGAACTTTGGTACTTTATCCCAGCCGCGATCGTTTCTTCTGTGGCCCCAGCAATATATGCTGCTAAGGATAATTCGGAAGGAATTTACTACCAACGTATCAGGCAATTATTCCAGCTATTAAATTGTATAGCTTTAGCGATCGCTGTGCCGATGACTTTCCTCTCAGACGGGATAATCACGGCGATGTTTGGTAGTGACTATGCAGAAGCAGGAACAATATTAGCCGTACATATATGGACTTCTATATTTGTGTTCATGGGTTTTGCATCGTCGCCTTGGTTTATTGCTGAAGGGTTAAATCATGTCTCTCTTGGTAAGACAGTATTTGGCGCGATTTTAAACATCATCCTCAACTACCTACTGATTCCTCAGTATGCAGGACTTGGTGCGGCGATCGCCACAATTATATCCCAAGCTGCGGCTGCCTTTTTCTGCAACGCTTTTGATAGAAGAACGCAAAAATTATTTAAAATCCAGATTCAATCTCTTATTCCTTTTTATAAATATTAAATAATTATGAATGTACCAATAACTTTAATTATTTTTAAACGACCGCAGACAACAGAAAAAGTTTTTCAAGCTATTCGCCAAGCTAAACCGAAACAACTTTTCGTGATTGCTGATGGCCCACGCCATGACCGTGAAGATGAGGCAGAAAAATGTGCCGCCACACGAGCAATCATTAATAGGGTAGATTGGGATTGCGAAGTTATCAAAAATTATTCAGATATTAATCTAGGCTGTGCAGTCAGAGTTTCTAGTGGTTTAGATTGGGTATTTAGTAATGTAGAAAAAACCATCATTCTAGAAGATGATTGTATACCCCATCCCAGCTTTTTCAGATTTTGTGAAGAATTACTAGAAAAGTATCAAGATGATACTAGAGTTGCTAGTATTTCTGCCCAAAATATCCAACCTCAACACAAACGCACAAATTATAGTTATTACTTCTCGCGTTATAGTCACTGCTGGGGTTGGGCTACTTGGAGACGCGCTTGGCAACATTATGATTTGTATATCAAACTCTGGAAACAAGTAAAAGCAGAAAATCTTTTACGAGACATCCTCATAGACCCCAAAGCAGTAAGTTATTGGCAAAGAAAACTACAAACTATTTATGATAATCCTACAGGGATCACTTGGGATTATCAATGGACTTTTGCTTGTTGGATGCAGGGAAGCTTAAATATTACTCCCAACGTTAATTTAGTTTCTAATGTTGGTGTTGGTGCTGATTCTACGCATTTTGATTCTCAGCAAGACTTTTCTTTTATCAATGTGCCAACCCAAGCGATGGAATTTCCTTTAAAGCATCCACCATATATTGTGCGTAACGTAGAAGCAGATATTTTTACCCAAAAAACTGTTTACCAAGCCAAAATTATCGATGTTTTGAAGGAAGAAGTTAAAAAAAGATGGAATTATGCAAAGCTAATTAATTTATAACCTTAATAACTGACCAATGAGCGCAAAAACAAAAGAAACATTAATAGCAATCTTTTTAATTTTAGTATCGGCGGGGGTATTAACAATCAAACCCGCACAAGAAATCTCTATGTCTCCTATTGGTGGGGATAAAGTAGATACATTATTGAATATAATTTCTTATTTAATTTTATTTTATTTAAGCCTGATTTATTGGAAAAGTTTCTTATATGTAGTAACCCGAAATCCTTTACAGTTTTTGTTATTGGCAATAGTCTTATTTTCCATGCTCTGGTCGGAAGACTTAAGAAATGGACTTACTTATGCAAGAGGTTTGATCAGAATATATTTAATCGCTATATATCTAGCATTGCGCTTTACCTTAAAGGAGCAAATGCGGTTTATAGCTTTAGCGCTTGGTTTAGGCGCATCATTATCTATGATCTTTTCTACCTTTTCGCCAGATTATATTCACAAAGCACCAGAACTGGAGGGAATGTGGACGGGGATTTATGGGCATAAAAATGAATTGGGATACATGATGGCTTGGAGTACAGGAGTATTTCTACACTTGGGTCTTAGCATTAATCGCTATCGTTGGTTGATGTGGTTATTATGTGGCACATCTATATGTTTAATTATTCTTTCCCGCTCCACCACATCATTAACGATTGTTTTAACGATGGTCTTACTTTTACCTTTCTATCAGTTCTTGAAAAAGACTAACTATAAACTCCAAATAATTATGATGAGTTTGGGTTTAATGTTACTCATCTGTTTTTCTCTACTACTGATGAATAACGTAGAAACTTTAGTTGGTACTTCAGGGAAAGACCTAACTTTAAATGGACGTTCTGACTTGTGGGAAGGAGTAATTTCTAAAGTTTGGGAAAGACCTTGGTTTGGTTATGGATACTATGGGTTTTGGAATAGTGCAGCTGCAATTAACCTTAGAGTTACTTTTGAATGGGCGAGTAATTCTCATAATGGATTTTTAGATTTATTGTTGGATTTAGGCTTTTTTGGTTTTTTAGTTTTTGCGGCTGGTTTTATGAGATGTCTTTTTATGGCGTTAAGCCGAATTACTTACTTAGCTAAAAAACCGGAAGATTATTGGCCTGTGCAGATGTTAATCATCATTATCATCCTCAACTTTACAGAAGCGAGATTGTTAACTCCTAGTTGGAATTGGTTGATGTATGTCACAACTGCTTTAACCCTAACTATGGAGTATCAACGAAATCGTCAGGTTAGCACTGATAAATTAACTTTAATCACAGTACAAAATACTTTTAGTACCTAGAAATGAAAATCCTGCATCTGAGTACAAATGATGTTGGCGGTGGTGCAGCGAGAGCTGCATATCGTCTGCATACAGGTTTACAAGATATAGGGCTAGAATCGCTGATGCTAGTTCAGGAAAAATATAGCCATGATCAAACAGTAATTGCCCCAAATATTAGATTATTTCAAGGTATTGCTAAGGCTAAGTTGACCTTTGAAGCTTTACCTTTGAAATTTTATCGTCAAAGGAAAAATACACCATTTTTTATTCAATGGCTACCAGATAACATTACGCCTCAAGTTGCCAAGATTAACCCAGATGTAATTAATTTGCACTGGGTAAGTGCTGCTTTCATGCAAATAGAAACCTTTGCCAAACTGAAGCAGCCGCTAGTGTGGACTCTCCATGATATGTGGGGATTTACGGGAGGATGTCACGTTACTGGAGAATGCGATCGCTATCAAGTTGCCTGTGGAGCTTGTCCCCAATTGCAAAGTCATCAAGAAAAAGATTTATCACGCTGGGTATGGCAACGTAAATCCAAAGCTTGGAAAAATTTACATATCACCTTAGTGTCACCCAGTCATTGGTTAGCACAGGTAGCTCGTTCTAGTTCGTTATTTAGAGATAGACGCATCGAAGTTATCCCTCACGGTTTGGATACCCACAGATATCGTCCCATCAATCAACATTTTGCGCGGGAAATACACAACCTACCCCAAGATAAAAAGCTGATCCTCTTTGGTGCAATTCAAGCCACAAGCGATATCAATAAAGGCTTTCACCTATTACAACCAGCTTTACAACAGTTGAGTCAGACTGGTCAAAAAGATGACATAGAAGTAGTAATCTTTGGTGCAACTAAACCTGAAAATCCACCAGATTTAGGCTTTAAAACCCACTATTTAGGCTACTTCAACGATGATATATCCCTAACAACAGCCTATTCAGCAGCCGATGTCATGCTAGTACCATCTCTGCAAGAGTCTTTTGGACAGACAGCTTCCGAAGCACTAGCTTGTGGAACTCCAGTCGTAGCATTTAACGCCACTGGACTCAAAGATATTATTGACCATCAACTGAACGGTTATTTGGCTCAACCTTACAAAGTTGATGATTTTGCCAAAGGAATTGCTTGGGTTCTAGAAGATGAACAAAGACTACAAAAACTATCATTCTATGCGCGTGAGAAAGCAGAGCGAGAGTTCACCTTAGAACTACAAGCTCACCGTTACTCAGGCTTATTTCAAGAAGTAATAAATATACACAATAAATCTTTAGTTAATACTTAATTATATAAAAAATCCTATGACAATCCCCTTAGCTTTTGTAATTTGTACCGAACCTGGACGTTTAGAAGGTCAATCATTAATGTTGTCAGAAAGTATTCGTAAATTCTGCGGCAATTTAAAAGACACACCTATCTATAGCTTTCATCCTAGAGTTGGTGAACCTATATCTAAACAAACTCAAGAAGCCTTCACTGCCTTAAATGTTATTCACCAACAAATTCCCATCAATACAGAGTTTCATGAATACTATTTAGCTAATAAACCCTTAGTTTGTGCCTATGCAGAACAAAATATTGATGCAGAAATATTAGTTTTTCTCGATAGTGATAAATGCTTTTTTGCAGAACCAACAGAATTTATATTACCAGCAGGTTGTAATGTGCGGATGCGTCCTGAATATGGACAAGGAATTGGTTCTACAGGTTCACAAGATTCGCAAGAATGGTACTGGCAAAAACTGTATGAAGTGCTTGGTGTAAAACGAGAGTTATTTGTGAACACACCAATTGGTAATAAAAAAATTAGAGCCTATTGGAACTCTGGCTTAATTGCTGTGAGAAGAAGTGCAGGTATATTCACTGCTTGGAAACAAAACTTTGAGAAGGTAATGCACCTAGATATTACCCCACCTCAAGGTATTTATTTTGTAGAACAATCAGTTTTATCTGTAACATTATGCTCTTTAGCAGAAAATATCTCTCATTTTTCTCCAGCTTATAGTTATCCCTTACCTTTACATAATCGCCTGTCTCCATCTGCAAGGCTGAAGGCTTGGAATGACATAGTATCAATCCATTATTTCAATTTATTTTTTTATAAAGACTGGAATGCACAAATCAAAAGGCTCAAAAACTTTAACCTCAAATCAGATAAATATCAATGGTTATGTGAAGGAGTGGTCAGATATAAAATGCCACGCACATCTGTTATGCACCGATATATGTTAACCGTGAGAAAAATAGAGCAAAAGCTCCGCGTATTTAACTTAAATATTCAAGTTAGTAATTGGATGGAAAAAATCGGTAACTTTTAAAATAGTCAAGGTAATATTTAGATGTTATTCCACGGTTTTTATATTTTTAGCGTTCAGCCATTGATTGTTTCCTTTTTAGGAAGCTATCCTTTCTTTGGTGGCTTGGTATATGAACAAAAAAAAGTTACATATCAACCTTTACCGAAATGGTTCCGTCCTAAACACGTTATAGAACATATCCCAGGCTGGTGTGCCACACCTAAACAAATGTTGCTGAGAAAAATCAAAGCAACTTTACATAGCTTAGAAGGAAGAACCCATCATTTAATGGTGAATGCACTAGACGAAGAACAATTACGAAAACGGTTTTTCGTTCGGGGAGGGCATTTCAACCAAAATTTTTATATAAATGAACACCTGTATAAAATTATTAACCAGCCGAAAATTTACGACGCTATTTATACAGCACAACTGAACTCATCCAAGCGCCTGTGGTTAGCCAAAAATATAGAAAAATTGATGGTTGTATCCTATGGCGGTGACTTACATATTTACTGCCCAGAATTGCAACATGCGGACTTTAACAGAGAGTTTATACCACGTACAGAGTTAGCCAAAAAGTATAACCAAGCTTATGTTGGTTTAATTCTTTCCGCAGTCGAAGGTGCAAATCTCGCCTCTAGTGAATATTTATTGTGTGGGATTCCTGTTGTCAGCACTCCTAGTAAGGGCGGACGAGATGAATTTTTTACTCCAGAAAATTCCATCATTGTTCCCCCAGATGCAGAGAAAGTTGCCGAAGCAGTACAGACTTTCAAACAATTAGCACCTAATCCTCAAGATATTCGTGAACATACACTCAAGAAAATGAATGAGTGGCGGTTAGCTTATTGTACTTATATCACCAATCTTATTGCACAAGAAGGAGGAAAAAAGATTGAGCCAGAGGTGATGCGAGAAAAATTCTTTGCTGCATATGATGGGATTCAATCTCGGTATATAAAAACAGCAGATTTATATAAACTTAGTTGGCAAGATTTTCAGGATAAGTTTTCTTTATAAATCTAGGAGTAACCAATGGAACAACCACAAATAGCTGTAATCATGACTTGTTTTAATAGGCGCGAGACAACTTTAAATTGTCTACGTGCCTTATATCAACAAACTCAACCTTTTGACGTTTACTTAACCGATGATGGTAGTTCTGATGGTACGTTAAAAGCTGTGAAATCAGCCTATCCTCAAGTCCAGATTCTTCCAGGAGACGGCAATCTCTTTTGGGTAGGAGGAATGAGACTAGCATTTGCAGCCGCTATGCAGAAAGATTATGACTATTATCTTTGGTTAAATGACGATACCATCCTCGAATCAGATACTATAGAACGTCTGTTAAAACTGCATCAAGAATTAGCAACGAATGGTGAAGAAAAATCTATCTTAGTAGGTACAACTAAAGACATAGTTACAGGAAAAGCTTCTTACGGTGGCGCAGTTAAATCTAATAAATGGTATTCTAATAAATACGAATTTTTCGGTGCAACTGAAGTTCTTCAAGAATGCGACACTATGTTTGGTAACTGCGTGCTAATTCCGCGTGCAGTTGTGAACAAAGTAGGCAATATTGATGGAGCATTTATTCATAGTCTAGGCGACCTAGATTATGGATTAAGAGCAAGAAAAAATGGTTGTTCTGTATGGGTTGCACCCGGATATATTGGTACTTGTAGTAAAAACTCCATCCGCAATAGCTGGGTAGATCCAAAATTACCTGTTACCGAACGCTTGAAAAAGGCAGTCCAAATCAAAGCATTTCCGCTCAAGCCTTGGACTGAATTTTGTCGTCGCCATTCTGGTTTTTTCTGGATAATTTACTGGTGTCTACCTTATCTCCGTGCCATTGTTGGTTATAAAAACTTGGCAGCTTCTCCCACATTTGCGGAGGACATTGCCTAAATGGAGCGCAAACTTGGTTTCTTAGCAGCCGCACCCCGAATTTCCACCCGTCCCGACGCAGAAATGTCTGGGCCTCGTTCCCGTGTTTTAGGAATTATCAAAGGTTTTAAAACCTTGGGTTGGAATGTAGAAACATTTATCGTAGGGGATAGAGTTTCGCAAAAATGGTCGGCGCGTGGTTCTGGAGAAGCCATTAGCAAAGGATTTCTCCGCACCTTGATAGTAGATTTTATGCGGATTGGTCTAGGGTTGATGAACTCTTGGCGAAGTTACCAAGAATTGAAAAATCAAGTGGATTGGGTGTATGAATATGCCGCAACTTTACAATGTTTAGGCTGGATATTTCAGCGTCAAGGTATACCTTGGATTTTACAAGCTGAAGCTTTACTTTTTTATGAAGCAAAGGCGGAAAGGAAAGCTTTGGTATTAGATGGTTTAGCTAAATGGATAGAAATTAAAGCATATCAAAAATGTGATGTTTTGGCTTGTGTAAGTGAAACTTTAAAAGAAATTTTAGTGCGAGATTATGGAGTTGCTAGAGAAAAAATAGTTTTAGTTCCGAATGGTGTGGATGTTGATTTTATTAATCCTGATTTGCATTTAGAAAAAAGATTATTTTCTGATTTTACTGTAGGTTTTATTGGTAGTTTATATGCTTGGGCTGGGTTGGATTTTTTATTAACAGCGATAGCCGAACTACGTAGGGAAGGTTTAGATATCTCCTTGGTAATAGTTGGTGATGGAGCAATGGAGGCGGAATGGAAGAAGCAGAGTCAAGAATTAGGTATTGAGTCTCATGTAGCTTTTTTGGGTAGAGTTCCTTGGCAAGATATTCCTCAATATATTGCTGGATTTGATGTTGGTTACTCTGGTCAGGTGCAATTACAAATGGGCAAGATGTATCTCTCGCCTATGAAACTGTATGAATACATGGCAATGGCAAAGCCAGTTATAGCCTCAGCTTTTGAAGATGCTCAGAGGTTAATTAGCGATCGCCAAACAGGTTTTCTCTTTAATTCAGGTGATGTAAATGATTTAAAAAGTACTTTATCGGAAGCTTATGAAAAAAGAGCAGCACTCCCAGAAATGGGGCGATTAGCTCGGATGGAGATAGTCAAAAATCACAGTTGGACTGCTAGGGTAGAACACTTAATTGCAGGTGCAGAAAAAATTTTAGAAAAACAGCGATCAGCTAACTTGGGTGGAATGCGATCGCACATTCATTAATTTGTCATCACTAGTAAAGAAAACATCTATGAAACGTACATCATCTTATAAACTTCTTGGTGTTCAAGTGGATGCTCTTTCTATCCCTGAGTTGAATGCCTTAATTGCCGAATCTGTTCAACAAAATCAGAAATGGATTATTGCTAATCACAACTTACATAGTCTCTATCTCTTCCACAATGATCCTAAAATGAGAGCTTTTTATGCGAAGGCAGAATATACCCACATCGATAGTATGCCGATAGTATTTATTGGCAAACTTCTAGGCTATCCCATGAAACGAGAACAAAGAGTTACCTATGCTGATTGGGTATGGCCATTGATGGCAGAAGCTGCAAGCCTTGGCTGGCGCATCTTTTATTTAGGTTCTAAACCTGGAGTTGTTGAGCGTGGGGCAAGTATTCTGCGTCAAAAATTTCCGGGTTTACAGATTGCTTGTAAACATGGCTACTTTAATATGAATCCAGATAGTCCAGAAAATAAAGCTACTGTAGATGCTATCAATGCTTACAAGCCCCACATTTTAATGGTTGGTATGGGAATGCCACGCCAAGAACATTGGATAGTTAAAAATCTTGAAAGTATACAAACGAACACTATTCTGACGAGCGGAGCCTGTATAGATTATGTTGCCGGAGCCATACCTACCCCTCCCCGTTGGATGGGAAGGATGGGGTTGGAGTGGTTGTATAGGTTGTTTAGTGAACCGAAAAGGCTGTGGCGGCGCTATTTACTTGAGCCTTGGTTCTTAGGAATATTATTCCTACGAGAAATTTTAATTTTGCCAATTCAATCAAAATAGATGTTTTTATAGCTTTCCCAAGCTTTCATTTATTAAAAATTGTTTCTACATACCATATAAGTCAAGCTTTACTTGCGTAAAACCCAATATCACACCTGACAGATTTTATTAAGTTACAAAGGCGTATCAACCTATGCTGTCCAGCAATATTTCCTTAGATAATTTAAAACCTGATATACGTTCAACTAGAACGCCTAGAATGCAGCGAGGGCTATTTATTAGATTGATGCGTGTAGTAATACTGATGTTGCTAGACGCAGCATTTATTGGTCTTGCATGGAGTTTATCTGGTTTACCTGGGATAAACTTAGATACTTGGACAATCAAAAAATTGACCTTTGTCCTGCTTAATTTGGGCTTGACCTTAGCAATATTTCAAACAACAAATCTTTATCACGCTGGAGTTCATCGTCGAAATTATTTAGGTATCGTTAGAGGTATTTCTATATCTACTATACTGTTATTCTTTATAGATTTTTTCTACACTGAAAATAGCCAAATTGCATATACAACCTTTCTTACATATTGGTTGTTGGCTATAGTATTTGTCTGTTCATCCCGCTATTTATTTAACTTTTTTACCAACTTTATTCGCCTAAAAGGAGCTATCCGTCACCGTATTTTCATTATTGCTGATGAGCAAGACAGAGAAGATTATCATATAAAGCTACTTGAAAAGGAAAATTATTTCTCTATTCAAGGGTATGCAGATTCTCAATGCTTAGACTTAGCTAATAGAGAGATAACTTTTGAATATCTTCGTCATAAAAATGTAGATCAGGTTTTTATTTCTTGGAATAGCATCAAAAATCGTTTGTTTTTATGCTGGTATTTCTATAATGCTGGTATTACCTTACGGATGCTCCCAACAATAGGTGAATTTTCTCTACCTAAATCTACATTTGACATGATTGGAGAAGTCTTTTTTCCAACAATTCCCGCACCGATTATTGTGGGTGGTGATTTTTGGCTAAAACGCTTCTTCGACCTTTGTTTTTCTTTTACATTCATCATCCTGATATCACCTGTATATCTGTTCATTGCCATCATCATTAAATTAGATTCTCCTGGCCCCATATTTTTTAGGCAGAAGCGTGTAGGTTTACATGGTAAGGAATTTAAAATTTGGAAATTCCGAACGATGGTAACAAACGCCGAAAAAATTCAAGCATCCTTAGAAGCGAAAAACGAAATTAAAGATGGGGTGTTATTTAAAATTAAAGATGATCCTCGAATTACAAGAGTTGGTAAGTTTTTACGCCGTTACAGTTTGGATGAATTGCCACAACTTTTTAACGTTTTTGTGGGCGAAATGAGCCTAGTCGGGCCTCGTCCTTTACCTATCCGTGATGTTGAAAAGTTCCAAACACGTCATTTTATTCGCCAAGAAGTTTTACCTGGAATTACTGGTTTATGGCAAGTTTCTGGACGCTCAAATATTGATAACTTTGAGGACGCATTTAAGTTAGATATGGATTACATTGAAAATTGGTCACTCTGGCTTGATTTAAGTATTTTGTTGCAGACATTTAAGGTTGTTGTGCAGAAAACGGGCGCTCATTGATTTTATGTAGGAAAGGGTAAGGGTACAGGGTTAATTTAAAAGTTCTTCCCTGTACCCTATACCTGTTCCCTATTGACTTCTAAGTCTGATATCAGAAGCCTCTTGGAAAGCCTGGGAGATAGAATAGAATGCGGGTTTGGGTTGCAGTTTCTTGTCAAACGGAAGTGGGCGTAGATAGTGCTGGTATTGGGGATTTTCTTTATATTTTTGTGGCATCCATTGAGGATAACGTAGCCAGGTGTGGCGGTCAGTAATACCCCATGTAATCACGGTTCTCACTCCCCCATTGAAGCATACATCCAAAAATTGCTTATAACTATTCGCTACCATTTTATCGACTTCTTCAACCGTCTCTGGAAAAGGTGTGTCAATAACGATATCTAATTCTGTAACTACTGGTTCAACTTCCAAATCCTTGAGTCGTTTTAAGACGCTACTAAATCCTTTCTCATCAAAAGGATAGTTTTTAGAAAACCATAAATGGGACTGAAAACCAGCCCAGTCAATTTTTGCTCCATTATTTTTGAGATATTCTATGGTTTTGAGAAATTGCTGAGACTTCCAACCACCGTTTTCAATACCAAAATCGTTGAGGCATAGTTTTTTGGTGGGATCGACACTAGCAGCAAGTAAAAATAAGTCTCGTAGTAGTTCTGGCTTGAAGCCTCTTTGTAAACCGTAGGGGTTATCAGTTTCTTCTGGACTATTAGCTATGACTTCGTTAGCAACATCCCAAGACTTGAGAACTTTACTGTTGCGGTAATGCCCCATAACGCCTCTAACATGGCGTTCTAGCATCGGAAAAGTAGGAGGGTAGGGAACCCAGTCTGGTCTTGCTGTGTGCCATAAAAGAGTATGTCCGTGCATACGCATATTATTTTGTTCGCAGAATTTGGCAATTAAATCTGCTAATTCAAAGGTAAAAACTCCTGGTTTTGCTTCTGTGGCTGACCATTTTAATTCCCCATTTGGTGTAGCTATAGAACACTCACGCGCTAGTAATTTTGCATAGTCTGGCTCTTTTTGCAAAGCATCACTAGAAATTGCTGCACCATAGAGCATTCCTTTGGCAGTAGCCAATTGTCTGAGGGTAGGAGTATTTTCATAGTTGGCGATCGCAGCATTTGTATTCTCAGGCTCTGTCTTATCTCTGTGTAAAAACCCCATTGCTAATAGAGTCGATAGGGTTGTGAATCCTGCTGTCTTTAAAAACTTTCTTCTATCAGACATAAATATACCTAAATGTACCTAATAGGAAACACAGGCTTGATTCTATTGCACATAAAAATTGAAAACTTTGAAGGTAAATACACTCCTATAAAAAGTTTATCAGCATATTTACCTTCCGTGTTTTCTCTTAATATTTAGCTCTAGAATTAAAGTCGAGGATCTACGGGTTCACTTTCTAAAGCCAAAATCCCAAATACGCATTCATGCACACGACGTAAAGGCGCATGGGCAACAAATCGCTCTAGTGCTTCCACACCCAAGGCAAATTCTCGCATCGCCAAAGAACGCTTCAGGGATAGCCCACGTTGACGCAGACGTTGCAAGTTCTCTGGGGCTGAATATTCCGGGCCGTAGATAATTTGCAGATATTCCTGTCCACGACATTTTACCGCAGGCTGGACAATACCCCGATTTCCCTTGACAATGAACTGCATGGGTTTGACAACCATACCTTCACCACCAACTTTTGTTAGTTCTTCCCACCAATGCGCCCCTTCTGCTTGGCTGCTAGGATCGGTTAAGTCTATGACTTTGTAAGCAGTGGGTAGTAGTAAAGCTGGGTCTGACTGGCAGATTTGGGCTATTTGTTCCATGTGCAAACGATGGTCTTTATCGATATGCACGGCTCCCTCTGTCGCTAGGATATGAAAGGGGGCTAGTTTTAAATCTGCAATGTCAGTAACAGTCCAGCAGTAGCGACGGTAAGCAGCGATGTATTGATTTGCCCTCTCTGCTCGTTGTTGGTAGTGAGTGAGTTGAGTTGTGACATCTATATTGCGATCGCTTGCTTGTTGCAATAATTTTACTGCATCATTTAACCCTATACTTGCTGCCACGCCCACTGGCGCATACTGCCCACGCAACAACCCTTGCGCCTTAGCCGACCAAGGCATGAGTTCACAATCCAAACACACCCAATCTGTATTAAATTTATCCCAAAATCCGCTTGCGCTCAGGGCAGCATTCACCCGTGCTAATAGTTGCGTTTCTAGTGCTAGTAGTCTGCCAAGACAACTTTGCTAGGTTAGAGTTGGATATAAACGCTGCATTTTTCGGCGAGCATCTTTGGTTTGGAAACCCCAATAGACACTGGCTTTTTGCTGATTACGTTGTTTCTCCCAAGCGGCAATCTCAGAAGTTAATGTTTCTGCATTAGGAATACGCCGTTCTAAACATTGGCGGGATAAAACAGATAATTCAATTTCTACTTGATTCAACCAAGAAGCGTGCTTAGGAGTATAGTGAAACTCTAATTTTTGAATAATTCGACGTGCTTCTTCTGGTGGAAAAACTTCATATAATGCGCTGGGAGTATGAATATTCAGGTTATCAACTACCAAACGAATAACATCAGCATCTTGGTAGCAAACATCTACTAAATTTTTCATCTGTTTAGCAAAATCGACTTTAGTTCGACGTTCTGTAACTTCGATATGCCGCCAACCTGCCAAGGGTTGAAAACACGCAAATAAATTTACTGTCCCGTTACGTTTATACTCGAAATCATAACGTTCAGGCTGCTCCGGCTCTGGTGGCAAAGGAAGTCTTACTTCTTCTACTAGTTGGTAGGGACGTTCATCAAAGCAGACTACAGGACGTTTAGGATCATAAGGCTCATTGTATAAATCCAACACATCTTCCATTCGGAAAACATATTCTGCGTTAACTTCAGGAATGCACCACTGTTGTTTTAACCACGGTTTGATTTCATTTTTTTTAAAGTTTGACGCACTGTTTCGTCCGAAATTGAATCTATGATACCAACGTTCACTAAATGATCCGCTAATAATTGCATTGTCCAACGTACTCTTCCAACTGGTGGATTGGAACAAGCAGTGGCAATTAAAAATGCTTCTTGTTTTTCATCTAACTTTTTAGGTTTTGGTGGATGAACTTCATCCTTTAAAGCAAAATCTAACCCCCCAATGACAAATTTTTCTCGTATTCGTTGCACTGTTGCAACATGCGCTCTAACTATGCTAGCGATCGCTTGATCCGTTTCTCCTTCAGAAGCCATTAGAAGAATGTTTGCACGGGTTATGGTTCTTGCTTTGTGTTTACCTTTTTTAATTATTGCTTGTAGCTGAGAAACTTCCTCTTCATTCAAGTCAACAATGTACTTTTTCGCCATGTTACACCCCGTTTTTGGCTATTTTACCAATTAGAGGTTTTACTTAGCAAAGTTACCTTGGCAGACTACTAGGTGGGCGTTGGCTGCGTTATGGCATCCTCTGTATAGGTGGTAATGTTTTAATTTGGGGTTCGTCAATTCAATATTTAAAAGTTACCAAACCAACCTATACCAGTGAATTTGCCTTAATTATTTCTGGTGCTAGTTTTGGTGTCAACGTTAATTTGCCAGGTATTGGTCAAGCGACATCTTCCAGTAGTTCTGCTATGGGTGGTTCTACTTATGATGCCAGGGCAAATTATGAATATATTTTTACTAGCGATGTAGTAATTAAACAAGCAGCTGCAATCGCCAAAATACCAGAAGCACAATTTGGCAAACCCCGGATCAAACTTTTGGACAATACCACAATCATGAAGATTGAAATTACTGGTAAAAGCCCCCAAGAAACACGGAATAAAGCCTTAGCTTTGTATCAGGCGATGATGAATCAAATTAATCTTTTACGAGAAGGAGAACTTAACCAACGTAAGAAACCAACGGAAAAAACTTTACGTTCCGCCCAACAAAAATTAGAACAGGCACAAAAACACCTTTCAGAATATAAAGTGCGTTCTGGGCTAAGTTTTCCCGACCAAATAGGCAATCTCTCATCAAATATTGAGCAATTACGACGACAACGCGCAGAACTAAGAGCGCAAGAAAAATCTACTAGCCAAAGATTAGAACAGCTGGTTAAAAACTTAGGTTTATCTCCGCAAGAAGCCGCAGATGCTTTCTTGTTACGTGTAGACCAAATTTTTCAACAGAATCTCAAAGATTATAGTGAAGCTACAGCCAGCTTGGAAATTTTAATGACTAAGTTCGGTCCTAACCATCCTCAAGTAGTCAAGGAAAGCTCAAGACAGGAAGCTGCTTTGGCTGCCTTACTACAACGGAGTGAACTTTTATTAGAAAAACCTATGACTACAGATACATTAAACCGTTTAGCTTTAGCCGTGAACGGTTCAGGACGAGATACTTTATTACAGAATTTAGTTGCTTATAAATCTGATCAACAAGGGCTTATATCTCAAGTTAAAACCTTAGATGCAGAAATTAATAGTTTGGAAAAGCGTCTAGAAAGTCTTTCTGGAAAACAATCTATTTTAGAAAACCTAAAACGAGATGAACAGATTGCTGAGGCAATGTTCGCGTCTACTTTAACCAAATTAGATTTAGGGCAAGGAGATATTTTTGCTGCCTATCCTTTAGTGCAGATGTTAGTAGAACCCAATACCCCAGAAGAACCCACTGCACCTAAGAAGGGCTTTATTTTAGCTGGTTCTGCGGCTGGTTCTGTCTTAACTACCCTCGGCTTGTCTTTACTGTGGATTCGCAAACCTTGGATAGATAAGTTGTCTAAGTGGATATCTTGATAATTCGTAATTTATAATTCGTAATTAACTATTAATGTGGAAACTAATTAAAGCGAATCCTTTAGAGGATATCCAACCGGAGAATATACCAGAAAAAGTTGTTTGGTGGGCGATCGCCAATACTTATTTTATCTGGGTAGTGGGTGGTTTATACGTTGTTGGCTCTCTTGTTGGCTGGTTGTTATTACTGTTTTTATTAATTAAAATCTTGGCTCAAACCAAAGATACTCCTTCCGAGGAAAAAATTTCTATTTCTTGGATTCTTTGGGTTTGGGTTGTAGGTATGTTGCTCATGGAAGTAGCTTTAATAGCTGGGCATTTAGACTACAACCTCGAAACAGGACTAATAATTAAATCTTCTATTGGTTGGGCTAAAGGTTGGGCTGCATTAGCTCTCTATCCCTTGGCAGGTTGTTTAAAAATTAGACCACAAATAATTTACCGGGCTGTTTGTGTGGTCGGGTTTCATACCCTTTTAATTACACCTTTTTTACTATTAACTCCTTCTTTACATTTACCGCAAATCCTCTATGTTTCACCACTCAAAGCCGTTGGGGGGCCGGGTAATGAATTTTTTGATGTGCCTCTCTATGAAATTGACGGTAGTACAGGTGATTTACGCTGGCGATTATTTACTCCTTGGGGGCCAGCATTAGGATTTGTTGGCAATGTTTATTTTATGCTGGCTTTACAAGAAAAAAATCAAAAGTGGCGTTTGTTTGGCTTAGTTGGTTCCATACTCATGTGCTTTGTTTGTAAGTCGCGTTTGGCTCAAGTTTGTATTGTCATTATTCCTTTACTCACGAAAGTTTTTTCTAGTCTAAATAAACCAAAAATGTTAATTTGTTTGGGATTTACCAGTTATCTTGCAGGTATTTTTTCCCCATCAATTATTCTTGCATTCAATAATTTTTGGGAAGGCTTCAAAGCAGCAAGAGCAGGTTCAACAAGGGTACGTATGGCGTTAAAACGAATTGCTATATATCGCTGGAAAGCGGAAGCGCCGATTTGGGGGCATGGAGTAGTTGAAGATGGACCGCACATTGTTGAACACATGCCCATCGGTTCACATCATACCTGGGCTGGTGTATTGTTTGTCAAAGGAATTGTTGGCTTTATGGCATTGGCTGTTCCTATGGCTTTAAGCTTTATCTATTTATTTATTAAGTCGATGAATAGTAAATATCCGACTGCACAAGTAGGCTTGAGTGTGGTGATGATTCTTTTTCTTTATACTTTTGGCGAGAATTTAGAAATCTTAGTGTACTTATATTGGCCAGGATTATTAGTAATGGGTATTGGTTGCCAAGATTGACTTGACTGGAGGCAAAGACGATTCGTCGCTTACAGGAGTTAGAACCCAAAGCTATTGAAGTCTAACTCCGGTGTTAGCGCAGGGCAAACGCACCTACTTCGCCTGAACTCTTGCTTGTTTAACCATTGCAATTAAAGTTTGATGAGCATCTTCTGCATCTGCTAAAACATGGTCAAACTGGACACGAACAGGGACAGATGCCCCATTGACTTCAGCCGTTAAATCCATACCTTGTGCATCAATTGCCAGTATTTGAGCGGATGAAGCCTGACTAACTCCACCAAAAACTTGAGCATAGAGAACTACCGCATCAGCATGGTCTTCATTCATGTGGTTGCAAATGCGTGAGCTAATTTCCGTAGAAAACTGGTCAGACATTGTAAGATGAGGAATCAGTAAAATAACTCAATAAATTTTAAGCTAATCAAGACTACATTTACCTCTGTAGTAAAAACTGTATTTATATAAAAAAATCTAAAATAGTTTTAAATTCTTCTAGCAGGTTTTTATCAATAGTTGCGGAATCCTTACCAATTAAACTGTAGCAAAAGTATTAAGCTGAGTTATTCCAGTGAGAACCGATGAGCCAAACTAGTCAACGTCAAATAGTTATTGGGGATGTGCATGGACACTACGAAGGATTGATAACTTTGTTAGAAGCGATCGCTCCTGGAGCCAATGACAAAGTATATTTTTTGGGAGACTTAATTGATCGCGGCCCCCATAGCTCATACGTAATTGATTTAGTCAAGGACAATAATTATCTGTGTCTGTTGGGAAACCACGAACAGATGTTACTCAACGTTCTCAGCAATGATTTTTCCCCCGCTACAATGCAAGCTTGGTTACACAGTGGCGGTCATGCAACTATGGCCAGTTACCAAGATAAAAGTATTCCCAAAGAACATTTAGAATGGTTGCAAAGTTTGCCCACATATATTGATTTGGGCGATGTTTGGTTAACCCATGCTGGTCTTGATCCTTGCCTATCCTTATCAGAACAAACCGCCGAGCAATTTTGCTGGATTAGAGAAGATTTTCACAGTATTCGCCAGCCATACTTTTCTGACAAGTTGATCATTATCGGTCATACGATTACCTTCACCTTCCCTGGTGTCAATCCTGGTCAAGTAGCTCAAGGTCAGGGTTGGCTTGATATAGATACAGGTGCATACCATCCCCGTAGCGGATGGTTAACAGCATTAGATATTACAAATAACCTAATTTATCAAATTAATATTTTTACAAATGATTTACGCACCTTACCCTTAGAAGAAGGAGTAGTTCAAGTTGATCCAGAAAAAATAGCGGTTCGTCGTAGCAAGCAGCGAGCGTAAACAATTCAAAATTCAAAATTCAAAATTCAAAATTTCAATAACTGACTACCAGAAAATCAGTAGAAGCAGGGAGGATTTAACTAACTACTCCCCACTCAGGACGCTGCTCATCGCCCCGCTACCGCTAAAAGCACACCTACAATATTGACCGGATTCTTGCTCTATAGGCGGCATTATCTAACCCGTCTCGTCCTCCACTAGATTGAGAATTAATCTCGCGTCTTAGAGAAGTGATGCGATCGCTAGTTCCGGGGTGAGTACTCAAAAATGTTGGTACACTTCCTCCTTGTTTGAGCAACTTCTGCATAAAGGAAACCATTGCAGAAGGAGCATAACCAGACCTAGTTAAAGTTCTTAATCCCCTTGCATCAGCATCATATTCATCTTGACGGCTACGAGGACGGTTGAGAGCTAATTCCACACCAATATTCACTGCTGTACTACGGTCTAAACCTGCGGCTGAGGCGACACCACTAGCTAACGCTCTTTGGCGCATCTGTCTTACTAGATGTCTACCACCAATATGACCGATCTCATGAGCCATCACGCTGGCTAGTTCCGCTTCATTGTCTGCGGTTTTGATAGTACCTGTGTTGATATAAACAAAACCGCCTAAAGTGGCAAAGGCATTTACAGCATCATCTTCCACTACTTGGAATGTATAAGGAAGATTAGGGCGATCGCTATTTGCTGCCAAACGCCGTCCAATTCTTTCTACATAGTTGGTAAGTGCCTCATTGCGGGAAATTCTCACTTGACCACGCAGTTCTTGATTCATCTGACCGCCTAATTCTACTTCCTGGCGATCGGATATATTAGACAGCTGAAGTACTTGCACACCCTGTAATAAAAGCGGACGCAAATCTAAAGCTCTGCCAACTATTGGTGTACCTAGAGACAAGCTTAAAGCGACAACCACCGAAATTAATGGATACAACCAACGCCGCCGCCACACACGATAATTTGCAACCAAGTCTTTCCTATTCATATCAATCCGGTTAGAAGACAATTTCGGGAGAACATTAATTAATATGACGCATGTACATTTTCTAAGTTGCATTATTAACTAGTTATTAGTCATCAGTCATTAGTCATTAGTCTACAGTCCATAGTTATTATGCCCATCTTCCTCATCTCTCCCCACTCCCCCTACTTCCCTCCATCTCCCCGCTCCCAATTTCGCAACTCGTGATACACTGGCGGCGTAACTGCCACTGCCATTAGTGGAAAATTTGCTGTGTAGTTGGTAAAACTTGTTGTTAGAATCAATTACTTCCCGTTGATCTGGAAAATTTTTATGGCTATTTTAGATTCCAAAGGTCGCTTGTTTGGCAAAGTAAATATCCTTGATTTAGGTGCTTTGCTAGTTATTGTGTTAGTTATATTTGGTATTTTCGTATTTCCAGGGACTTCTAGTAGTGTTGCTCAACTCAATGCTAAAACTGTACCCATAGAGGTAGACTTGGTTGTTCGTGGCTTAAATGTACGCGATCCCAAAAAATTAGAAGAAAAGGGGTTGAAAGACGGCGGTAAAACTAAAGTTATTATTCGTAACCAACCTTACGGTGAGATTGAAATTAAATCTGTACAACTTCTACCCAGAACAGTAGTAGTTTCTCAACCAGATGGTTCTGTTAAAGAATTACCAGATCCCAAAGCTAACAACTTCAGTACAGATATGCTGTTAACCTTAGATGGTAAAGCACAAGTTACTGAAGATGGGCCAGTTTTAGGTAATAGTAAAGTAAAAATTGGTATGCCTTTTGAACTGGAAGGCTTCAATTACAATTTCAATGCAACTGTTATCGATATCAGATTGCAAGGTTAGGAAGTGGTCAGTTGACAGTTGACAGTTGTGAGTGCTGAGTTGTGAGTAAGGATTTCTCCCTCATCTCCCCCCACCTCCTGCCTCCTGCCTCCTGCCTCCTGCCTCCTCAATAACCAACCGACTGCGGTTTTCCCCAAAGAATGCGTTCCTGCTTGTAAATGGCAATTCCTGGTTTAGCGCCTTTGGGTTTATAAACGTATTTGGGTTCAGTGTATACCACTGGTACTTGGTCACTTTGGCGACCGCGACTGTAGTAAGCGGCTAAGTCGGCTACATACTGCAAGTCATTCGCATCTGGAACTGCACCAGGATCTAAACGCAATAGTACATGGCTACCGGGGATTTCTTGGGCGTGAAACCATAAGTCATAATCCCCGGCTACACGAAATGTTAATTGGTCATTTTGGCGGTTGTTGCGACCAATTAAAACTAGAAATCCGTTAGGGGTACGATAGTTGTGAAAATTTGTACTTGCAGTTTCGTTGTTATTGCGGCTGCGATACTCTAATTCTTCTAAATATTTTTGCCCAATTAGTTCGTCACGGATTTCTTCTAAGGCTTGCAAATCTTCTGCTGTTTGATATTTATCTATTTGGGCAATGGCAGCTTCTACTTGCTCTAAATAATCGATTTCTGATTGTACTTCTTGTAGTAGTGGTTCGACGGCTGCACGAGCGCGTTTGAGTTTTTGGTGCTGTTTGTAGAGATTTTGGGCATTCAGCACAGCGTTTTTATCTGGCTGGAGGGCGATCGCTACAGGTTCCCCTGTCTCAAAATCAGGTATGATAATTTCTGTCATTCCTGGTTCCCAATTTTGTAGGTGTGCCATCAATAAATCAGCTTTTTGCCGATACTCATCAGCCCGATCTGATTGTTGTAGGCGATCGCTAAAAGTTTGAGCTTTGTTACGCAATTTACCTAAAATATTACTCAATTTCTGAGTTAATTGATGCCTTAATTGGGCAAATAATTGTTGATTTAGCTGTGCTGTATAGTATTCGTTGATTAATGTTTGAATATCTTTGGTTGGTGTGATCGCACCCCAACCCATAACTGTATAACCATTATTCATCCAAGCTGGTTGGAATTTCCCACTATCTAAAGCGTGTAGCCATTCTTGCCAACGTGCAAATAATCTTTGCCAGTCTTCAGCAGTCAAAGTATCAGTAGAAGTTTCTGGTGGAATCTCAGATACCAGTAACATCGACTCTACCAAGACAGCACTCAAACCGCTATAGCTTTTAAGTAACTGACGCTTAATTGCGCCTGGGACTAAACTCACCCTTTCTTGCCAACGTGCTTGGCTTTCCTGCAAACTGGGGATAGTACCAGTTAGTTTTGGTGGTGTTTCGTAAGGTTGTCCGGTGAGTATGGGACGCACGCTTGATTGTTGCTGACTCACTTGATGGGCGGCAGTAATAATTAAATTGTTGGCATCGGTGAGAATTGCATTACTGTATTTGCCCATGATTTCCGCGTAGATGTGATACAGCACCTCATCACCAGGGCGACGAGCAAATTGTAAATCAATCACACGCTCCCACGGTGCGATCGCTTCAATGGCGACTAAGGCTAATCCTCCCAACTGGTGAACTAATTGTTGGCTGAAAGTAAACGTATCTGGGGCGCGTGGAGGTGGATCACCAATACAGATGTGCGCGGCTTGAGGATGCCAAGATATTTGTAGCCAGCCTCTTTTGTTGAGGGTACGTAAGGCTATAGCAATAGTGTAGCGATCGCGCTGATAAACTTGCTCTAGGCGCGATGGTAGCCAATGAGCGCGGAGTTCGCTACAAGTAGCTGTTAGGGTAGTAAAGTCTACTGGTTGCACAAAAATAAGTCTATCCCCATCGGGGACATGCAAAATTCACAATGAATACAGTATCAGCCTTTCGTTGATTTACAATGGCTAACTATTTTACTAATAGCAGGATGAAAACTGATACTGCTAATTTTACGCTGATTAACGCTGTGCTGTAGCAGTCAAACAATTTTAGATTTTGGATTGACGATTTTGGATTGACTGCACCCACAAGGGGATGCAGCTTGGAGATTTTGGATTGACGAAGCAGCGCGATTTGTTCCGCCACGCCACTTCTCTCAAGTCGGGAAACCCGCCCACGAGAGTGGCTCCACCAGGGGCTGGGCTTGAACCAAAAATCATCCAAAATTTAAAATCTAAAATTAGTACGGTCAAATTTTATTTTCTGGGATTCTCAGCTTCTAAAAATTTAAGTATTATTGATTAGCTAATTTAACAAAATCTTTATCCCAGTCATAGTAAATCAGCTGACTATAACAGCCTCCGACCTTAATATGAGAATACTTATAAATTCTCAGTAACAAATTAAAGCCATGTCCACTTTAGACCATGATCCGTTAGAAGCGGGACGTGTATATAAAAGTACAGGCGCATTACCTCAAAAAATGCTGCGTTCAACCGTCTACCGCGCTTGGGAGAGATCCCACCTGCAAGGAGCAAATCCCCACGCACTACAGGCAGAAAAACTCTCAATTTTAGAGACTGAGCGTTTAGTTGAGCAGCATGGATATTTGCTCAATGCGGTGCAGCCTTATTTTCACATTTTATCTCAGGCTGCTGGTAAAGAACCTCATGCTGTAATGTTAAGCGATCGCCATGCGGTTTTGCTAGGTTTAACTGGCGATAAACAAACTATTAATACAGAATCATTTCCCCAAGCTGGTTCTTTATTATCCGAAAGCGTAGCTGGCGCTAATGGTATCGGTACACCCTTAGCAGAAGAAAATTATGTAGAAATTGTTACTAATGAGCATTTTATTGATGGCTTTCATCCCTTTACCTGTCAAGGTATTCCTATACGTAACGAAAAACAAGAGATTGTGGGAGTCCTCAGTATCTCATCACAACGTCAGGATGCAGGAAAGCGCTTAAAAGAAATCTTATTATGTGCATCTCATGCAGTTGAAGCAGAACTTTTAGTCGCAAACCTAGAAAAAGATATTCATCATGTACTGGTATCACATCCTGATGACTATCAACCATTAGAGAAACTTCGTCAGGATATTATCCAAGCACATCATGCTGCACGCTTAAAGTTAGAAGTTAGTTCTCGCTTAGTAGCAGGAAATCGCCTAGATTATGCCAAACAGTTATTGCAACAGGCAGAACAATCGATTCGCACGTTTGAACGTCAAGGCGAAATCTGGCGTAACTTAGCTTCCAATCATATCGGCTCAGTTGAAACTATCTCCCTAACGGATACTATCCAAGATTTAGTGGAATTACTATCTACTGAAGCCGCCATCCGTAAGGTAGAGGTAGTCACGAACTGGCAAGAGGAAATTACAGTAATTACCGAAACAGCAAGTCTTTTACGCCGTTTGTTACGTTATTTTTTGGAATGTTTTGAGATCGCTGGTAAAGGGGGAACACTAGAAATAACTGTACATAGGATGTTAAATTCCGAAAATATACTAATAAGATTTATGCCTGTTGCAGTTTTAAACACATATTCAGTGGAACCAACACCGTTTACATTTTCTTTACCAATAACAATTAAGTAACATGAACAATCAGAATTTAGGCAAAGGGAAAGTTTTAATTGCTGATGATGATGATGACAGCCGGATCATGCTTTCTTTCGTATTGGCAGAAGAAGGTTGGGAAGTATACGAGGCTTGTAATGGTAAAGAAGCTGTAGAAAAAGTAATTGAACACAAACCGGATCTATTGATTTTGGATAATAGAATGCCAGAGTTAACGGGGGTTGAAGTGTATCAATATTTACAAACAAAAGGTATTAAGATAACCGTTGTCTTCGCCACAGCACACGACTATCTGGAGGAATTAGCTTCAACCTTGGGTGTGATTCATTTTATTAATAAACCCTATGAAATTCCTAAGTTATTGAAGATGGTAGAGTCTGCTTATGCTAGTTCTGGCAACTCAGCCAGTATCTTTTAGCTTGGCGGCAGGTTATTGGGATCAACACCAAGACTACGCAAGTATTGTGCTAACTGTTCTGCACGTTGGCGTTCTTGTTCTAACAACAACTCAGCTTCTTCTACCCGTTGGTTTAGTTCTACGGAGTTTAAAAACTTTTGTCCATCTGGACGGTAAATGATTGGTTCTCCCGTACCAGTTGCAAATTTAATTCCCAAATGAGGACTAACCCAACCGTCCATTTGCCACAATTTAGTTAAATGCTCATTTTGTCGCACCCAGCCATCTAGTTGAAAACTTTCAGGGTCATATAAATAATATTCATCCACCCCGTAGGTATCGTAAAACTCAAGTTTGCGATCCATGTCTTTGCTATCGTTACTGGGGGAGAGAATTTCAAAAACTACTTGTGGGGGAATATTATCTTCTTGCCATTGACGATATGAACCGCGTTTACCCTTTGGTCTACCAAAAACAACCATAACATCGGGTGCAACTGGTGCAATTAGCTGAGAGCGAATAGGATACCAAAGCAAATCTCCAGCAATAAATATATTGTCATTACTAGCAAATAAAATCTCTAAATTTTCTTTAATTAAGACAATCCAACGGAATTGTTCTGTATTGTCTGCCATTGGCTTGCCGTCGCTGTCAGGATAAAGAATATTAGGGTCTATTTGCCCGTAGACAGTCATAGGATTTAACCCAGTGTTGATTTTACCTTTAATTATGGCAGCAAAAATCTGAGATTTTTTGTTTTTATGCTTAACACACAAGCTTTTTTGACCGTTGATGGTTAACAGTTAACCGTCAACAAGCTATACCAAGATATATGCAGCTTAGATCCGCAACAGCTTATAATTAGGGTGTGTTGAAATGTGTAACAAATATTTATGCCTCCTCGTTGGCCTCGTAAACCCGATCGCAGTGACCCAGATTTTCGTAAGTTAGATGACCGGATGAACTTTGCTGTTCATGTAGCCGTAGCTGCAACGATTAACTCCGGTTTATGGTTTTTCCATAACCTCACACATGCCACATGGGAATGGCTTCCGCCATTAACGGCTGGCTGGGGAATAGTATTATTAGGACATCTAATTTATATTGCGGCGATCGCCGATTATTCCCCTACACCGCCTAAATCCACCTGAAGATGGACTAACCACGCTAGGGCAATTGTAACCTGTGGTTGTACAGTCATCTGTTAAATTGCGCGATAATGTTGAGTAGTTGTTATCAACTAAGTTCACTAATAGTAAGGGAAAAGAGGCTAGAGGCTAGAGGCTAGAGACTAAGGGCAGAGGAAAAATTAATACTCAAAACTCAGCACGAGCTGAACGCCTCGCTACCGCTAACAAAACTCAGCACTTTTTCATATAGGGTGATTTTTATGGCTAAGACTAACACTACAGAACTGCTAGAAGCCCTAGCGGCCGAGATTGGCGAAAATGTTTATATAGATATTGCCAAATGGCATCTATATTTATCTGATGCCAAACTGCATACCGTCGTTGCAGAACAGTTGTATCCTTTAATTACTACTAACTCTGTCACTGAAGACCGAGTTCTAAAAGTATTAGAATCTATTACCGTAAAAATTGGTGGTGGTAGAAGAGAACTTTCTTTAATTGATTTACTCCCCCTACAATGCCAGGTACATCTGGTTGATATTTTAGAAAAATATCAACGCGAAATATAAGTTTTTACTAAAACTACTGCCGCATTTAATTGTTTTACACCCCTGAAATTAGGAGGTGACATATATACCTGCCCATGAATTTCATGATGAATATAGTCTGGCAGAAACAGCAGATAAATTAGGCAAAGAAGCTGTAAAACTCCATCTCATACCTAGTTTTGTTGTCCGTTATTTTCCTGATAGCAGACAATATTACATACCCAACGAAACAAACTCTGAACCTTTAACACCAGAAGAAGCGTATATGCGCTTTAAGCGATTAGTTGAAGAGTCTGATTAAAAGTTAATAGTGAGGACATCTGTATGCTTTTACAAATTAAAGACAGTAGCGATTTAGTGAAGATTGTTGATATCCAGGAGTTGATTGATCCCAATAATGATATTGTTCATGCAAAGGATCAAAAAGGACAAGAAGAACAAGATACTGATTCTTTCAACAAAGCAAATCTTGTCTTCCCTTCTGGGGAAAGTCTGCCACGTTGTTGGTTAGATGCAAATTATAGGCAAGCTTAAGCTTCCAAACTTAGTTTATAAATAAAAAGACCTCTAACTGTTATAAAAATGTTGGGGGTCTTTTTATTCAGCTTATAGGGTTTCCTAGTCTGTTGAGGTACAAATTTATCTGCGTTTATCTGTCTTGAAAAGTTTCCTACGGTTCGCGTAAGCGTCTCGTAAGAGAGGGAAACCCTCCTACAGAACTTTTCGCTGCGTTCATCTGCATTTAATTATTCTTACCTATACCTGACTGGGATAAGACAAGCTATATCATTAAGGTGATTTTGACAGGAAAATAAAGTTAGAAAGTTTGTATATCAAGGAATTGAAGAAACTTGATGACTAATCATTGAGGCAAATTTCTTGCATTAAAATCAACTCCTAGATAACCGCAAAACAGTGCCAAATATGACCCAGAATTAAATGGGTAAACTTTTTCGTAAATTTGATGGCTCGATTGGCTACTGATAGATATTTTCTTGAAAAAGACTCTCTTAATATACAAGGGTGCGTCAGTATGAAAAACCCTAGCTTCAGCAAAAAAATATTTAGACCGACGCACCTTACTAACAGTCAATTTGGACAGTTTATTCTTTGGTATTCCCTAAGTTAGAGCAAAGTTAAGAAAATTCGACATAATTGCCGAAATCATATCTTTTGCTGGTGGGACTGCTTATTATTGCTTTATTAAGACCTATACATACCATTGCTATCTCTTTACGTCTTGTATCTAAAGGTAGAAAATAAAGGTTAACTTAAAGTTAGGGAACCTATCTTAGGTTCTATATGCTCAAGAGTGACCAGCCAATCTATCTGCTGTACAACTGAGGTCAAATGACGCAACCTTGCAATCGAGTTAGTGTTTGGGAAGAACGTCGTAATGAAGCTAATACCTACTACAAGCAGGGAAAATTTCAAGAATATCTCGATTTGATAACGGAAAATTTACAATTAGCCAGATCAATTCCAGACCGTGCTAGAGAAGGTCATACGTTAAACGATATCGGTTTAGCATATCTTGGATGCTGGCAACCACAAAAAGCATTAGAGTGTTTCCATCAAGCTTTGGCTGTGGCTGTAGAAATTGGCAATATACAAGCAGAAGCTACAGCTTTAAGTAATTTGGGTTCGACTTGTAGTCGGCTGGGGAAACTTTCTCAAGCATTGGAATATTTTGATAAAGCGGCACAAACCTTTAGGGATCTGCAAGATACCCCAGGCGAAGTTTCTACCCTGAATGATATGGCGTTAATTTATGTCAGATTGGGTGAACCTAAGCGATCGCTTTTACTGCAAAATCAAATCTTAGCAATGCGACGCTTTTTAGGAGACTTTTCCGGTGAAGCCACCACCCTGAATGGTATGGGATTTGCCTACAGTGCTTTAGGTCAATTTGAGTTGGCGCTGCAATATCTCCAACAAGCACTACCGATTCAAAAAGCTGCCAAGAATATTACAGGTGAAGCTATCACCTTGAATAACATCGGGTCTACCTATCTTGACTTAGGACAACCTAAACAAGCCTTGTTAATTTACCATCAAGTCTTGTTAACACGTCAGGCAATGTGCGATCGCCCAGGTGAAGCTACAACTCTCAACAATATCGGCTTTACTTATTATAAATTGGGCAGTCACCGTAAAGCGCTGAAATTCTACAAACAAGCACTGGCTATTTATCAACATCTAGGAGATTCTTTAGGAGAAATTTCTACTTTGTTGAATATGGGCAACCTTTATGTAACCACAAAACGCAAAAAGTTCGCCTTAATGTGCTATCGCAATGCTCAAGAATTAGCAGAGCAAATCGAAGATCAGTCCATCTTTGAGAAAGTCAAACAGTGTATGGATGCTTTGTAAGGGCAATATTCAGTTAACTGTTAACTGTTAACAGTTAACTGTCCCCATCACAACAATCCTGCGGACTCATACAAACGCTTGACCATTGCTGTAATTTTTGCCCCGTAATCTAAATCGGCTGACCAGCGCCCCGAAAGGTCGTCAATTTTAGTAGCAACGCCACGGGTGACGAAGCGAAACCTTGGATCTACTACTTCATTGACTAAGGGTTCGAGGCTGGCGTAGGCTTTGAGGTGTTGGATGTGCGCCCTTACACCAATTCTGGCGCTGGGGAAAGAAGCGGCTTCGGTCGCACCACCGATAGAACCTAAGCCAGCAAAGTTATTTTGTTCTGCTTTAATATCTCCACCAAAGCGTAAAAAGCCTGTTTCTACGCACATTTGACAGAAAGCAATGTCATAATTTACTCCCTCTGCACCTGCTTCTTCTCGATAGAGTTTGGGAATATCGGGAAATTGGGCTAAAGCATTCTCGTTATTGTTTCTCAAGAAGATTTGCATCTGTACTTCTGAGGTAGTGCCATTCGATATGATTCTATCGATTTGACCAGGGCAAACTACCAAATTGGAACGTAAGGTAACGGTACGTGTTGCTGCATCCCAGCTAACTGCGACACTAAAATCTCGCAATTCTACTGCTTTAATATATACAACTCGGCGGTATGTAATACGGTTGACATTCGGTGCTTTTGATAAATCAATCCGCAGACGATCAACTAAATCAATAGGGATGTAAGCATTACCATTGACTAAGATTCCTTGCTCTGCGTAATTCTGTCCGTTAATGTTAATGTTGATAGGTGGATAGTTGGGGTCGGCTGGGGTTCCCGGATTAGGGTCAATGACTCGACTCCATGAAGCTAAACCATCGGCAATACCCAATGCGAAGTCTCGGCGACGATTTTGCAGCAAAGCCCTATCTTCTGGGCTGCTGAGGAAAGCCACCTGCATGAGTAACGAAGCAATTGTAATCTGCCGACAAAACGCCAATCTACCCAAACCACTATCTGTATCTGGCTTAACACCTCGGTTTGGTAGTTGAGAGACGCGGCGCAGTAGTCCGACTAATAGCAGTTCACCATTGCTTTTACGCTCGTTGTTATTGGCAATGTAGAAGACACTAGCCCCACGTACACTAGGACTACTAGCGGAATCAGCATGAACTTCTAGGGCGACATCACCGCGACGGCCACGGGAATTGATCCAAGCGATCGTATCAGCCGCACTCAAATCGTCAGGAACAGACAAAACCTCAAAACTGCGCGATCGCAATTCTGTCACAATCAAATCCCGCAGCAAAATCATCTCTCTAGCTTCCGTCGTTCCCCCAGCGATTGAACCTGGATCTATACCCCCAACCTCCCGGCCTCCGTGAGCTGCTGAAATAAAAATACGCCCCATGTTCCGTAATGCCTCTGATAAAATTAAGCGTAAGCAATTCTATACAATATTCTTGGCTAGACGACAACAATTATAGGGGGAGTGGGGAGTTGGGAGTTGGGAGTGGGGGGAGATGAGGGAGAGAAAGAAGCAGGGGCGCAGAGGAGCAGGGGAGAATAACTTTGGACTAATGACTAATGACTAATGACTAATATGCAAATCCCACGCTTACACCCAGATACGATTGATGAAGTTAAACATCGGGCTGATATTGTCGATGTGGTATCAGAATATGTAGTTTTACGCAAGCGTGGTAAGGATTTTGTCGGATTATGTCCATTTCATGATGAGAAATCGCCTAGTTTTACTGTTAGCCAAACTAAGCAAATGTATTATTGCTTCGGTTGTCAGGCTGGGGGAAACTCAATTAAGTTTTTGATGGAGTTGGGGAAGCGATCGTTTGCTGAGGTGGTGTTAGATTTAGCCCGGCGTTACCAAGTACCTGTACAAACTCTCGAACCAGAACAACGCCAAGAATTACAACGTCAGTTGTCTTTGCGGGAACAGTTGTATGAAGTTATGGCTTCGGCGGCGAGTTTTTATCAGCACGCGCTACGCCAATCTCAAGGACAAAGGGCATTGCAATATTTACGTAGCGATCGCCAACTCAATGAAGCCACTATCCAGCAGTTTGGTTTAGGTTACGCACCCGCAGGTTGGGAAACCCTGCATCGCTATTTGGTAGAAGATAAACATTATCCAGTCCAATTGGTAGAAAAAGCTGGTTTAATTAAACCGCGTAAGGAAGGGGCGGGATATTATGATGTATTCCGCGATCGCCTGATGATTCCCATCCGTGATATCCAAGGAAGGGTGATTGCTTTTGGTGGGAGAACTCTGACGGATGAACAGCCGAAATATTTAAACTCACCGGAAACGGAATTATTTAATAAGGGTAAAACCCTATTCGCTTTGGATCAAGCAAAGACGGGGATTGCACAACTTGATCAAGCTGTGGTAGTGGAGGGATATTTTGATGCGATCGCTCTCCACGCGGCTGGGATAAATAACGCTGTAGCTTCTTTGGGTACTGCCTTGAGTTTAGAGCAGGTAAGACTGATATTGCGCTACACCGAATCAAAACAGTTGGTACTCAACTTTGACGCAGATAAAGCCGGAACTAACGCCGCCGAAAGAGCGATCGGGGAAATTGCCAATTTAGCTTATAAAGGCGAAGTGCAACTGAAAATACTTAATATACCCGACGGCAAAGATGCGGATGAATATTTGCATACCCATACACCTGAAGATTATGGACAACTATTAGCAAATGCACCATTGTGGTTAAATTGGCAGATTCAGCAGACTATCAAAGACCAGGATTTAAGACAAGCTACGGATTTTCAACAAGTTACCCAACAATTTGTCAAACTACTCAAAAATATAGTTAACAGCGATACTCGTAACTATTACGTCTCTTACTGTGCCGAAATCCTCAGCTTAGGAGACACCAGACTCATTCCCTTACGAGTAGAAAATCTCCTCACCCAAATCACCCCCACCACCGCTACATATTCTAAACCCCTCTCACCCAGAACCAATAGAAGCCACTCCCAACTCCCCACTCCCAACTCCCAACTCCCCACTGATCGCCACCTTCTAGAACACGCCGAGGCGCTACTGCTGCGAATTTACCTCCATTGTTCCGAACATCGTCAAGCGATTATGGACGAACTAGAGGCACGGAACTTGGATTTTAGTCTTTCTCATCATCGATTTTTGTGGCTACAAATTATAGAATCTACAGAGAAGCAAGTTGATTTAATTTCGAGATTACAAGATATATATTTAGAATTAGGTGAAGAACTGAGTGTAATTTCTCATCTGTTCCATCTTGATGAGAAAACCAAGAAGGAGATAATGCGGACTCCGCAAGTTGTACAAGCTGCGATCGCCTGCATGGAAAGAGTCCTCAGAGAAAAGCGTTACCGTCACTTTTTGGAACTTTGGCAAGAAACTGATCCTGAGATTGAGCCAGAAAAATGGCAGTCCTATTATCAGGCGTTCTATACTGAAAAAATCAAACTTCAGGAATTAGACCGACAACGACAGTTTTCACTAACTGAGTTATTGTAATTAAATGATGAAATAATTTCATTTTAAAAAATCAGACTTTAAACTTTACTATATATTTATATATCAAGTAATAATTATGTCTTTTAAATTTACACTTTTCTGCTAATTACTACATTAACAAAAAATTAACATCTAACTAAAAGAAGTTTTTTAGAAAAGTCATACAATCTATCCCAAGACAAGTACCTAAAACTTGCAAACTAGCTTAGGTTATGTAAAGACTCTGCAACAAGTATTAGTTGTCGCAAGTAATCTTCATGCCGTATATTTCTATTTCTGCATTGCTACGTCTAGGAATTATTATATTTGCTGTAGCGTTTGCCTGTGCGCTGATGCTGTTGTTAGATCCCTGGCTAAACATAACCACTACTCCTTTTTTGCTATTTTTTAGTGCTGTTATGCTCAGTGCTTGGTATGGTGGTTTTTGGTCTGGAATTTTAGCAACTGGCTTGTCTGTAGTAGCAAGTGATTACTTTTTTCTTCAGCCACAATTTGACCTATCTCTTGACATTACTAATACGGTAAAAATAGGGTTATTTGCTGTACAGGGATTATTTTTCAGCGTCGTCTGTGAGAAATGGCAGAAGTCAAACGGACAAGATGAAGCGAATTTACAAAAGCTCAAGACAAGTGAAGAAAGATTTAGACTAGCACTGAGCAATTCAGATATTGTAGTCTTTCAGCAGGATAGAGACTTACGGTATCAGTGGATATATAATCTTCAAGGCGTGGATTCTGATGAAGATATACTCGGTAAAACTGACTATGAAATACTACCTGCTTCAGTAGCAGAAAAACTAGCAGTAATTAAGCAAAGAGTATTAAAAAACGATGTTTCTGCCCATGAAGAAGTTTCTGTAATCTTGAAGGGAGAAGTTCTTTACTACGATTTATTAGCAGAACCTTTTAAAGTTAATGGTCAAATTGAGGGTGTCATTTGTGCAGCAGTCGATATTACTAAACGTAAGCGTTCAGAACTAAAAAATAAAAAATTACAGAGTCAACTGCAAAAAGCGATTCAGCAAAAAGATGAATATCTGGCATTATTGAACGCTTGGCTTACTAGTTCACCTGTAGCATTGGCTTTTTTGGATACAGAACTGCGTTACGTTTATACCAACGAAGCTTTAGCCGCTATTAATGGTATACCCCAAAGTCAACATACTGGACGCACCCTAAGAGAAGTATTACCAGCCTGGGCGGACACAATAGAGCCTATTTTACATCAAGTAATGGCAACCAAACAGCCATTACTTAATCAGGAAATAAGCGGAGAAACATATCCAGCCGGAGTGTATCGTTGTAGTATTGTCAGCTACTACCCAGTGAGTTTACCAGACGGGAAATTGCTTGGGGTGGGGGTAACTGGGCTGGATATTACAGAACGCAAACGTGCAGAGGTGGCGTTGCGTTATATTGCTCAAACTACCAATACCATCTCTAGTTCCTTAGATTACGAGCAAACTTTAGAACAAATTGCGAAAATATCAGTTCCCCAACTAGCTGACTGGTGCAGTATTGAAATCATCAACGAAGATGGCTCAATTCGCCGCTTACCTATCGCCCATTTAGACCCAGCAAAAGCAGATTTGACCCAGATTCTTCAGCAATATGAACCAAATCCTGGCGGTGCGTGTTTAATAGCTAAAGTGCTACAAACTGGCGAACCGATGCTCATTGCTGAAATACCAGATGATCTTTTGGTAGCAGGTACTCAAAATCCAGAAAACCTGGAAGCTTTAAAGCTTATAGGCATTAAATCCGCCATGATATTACCCCTAATCGCCCATGAGCGAGTTTTGGGATCTATTACATTTATTACGGCTGAATCAGGTCGTAGCTACAATGAAACTGACTTAGCCCTAGCCAAAGATATTGCTTATCGTGCTGCCTTAGCGCTGGAGAATGCCCAACTCTACCGAGATATGCACCAGGCTCTCTATCATTATGCCCAATCCCTATCACATCTAGATGCCTTGTTGGCAGCCGCACCTGTTGCAGTCTGCTTTTTAGATAGAGAGTTGCGTTATATCCGTATTAATCAAGTGTTGGCTGATATTAACGGTTTGAGTATAGAGGAGCATCTAGGACGGAAATTTGGCGAAGTTCTCCCCAAAATGGCAGCAGAATTAGAAACCCAGTTTCAACGGGTGTTGGATACGGGAGAGCCAATACTGAATGTAGAAATTAGTGGGGAAACTTTAGGTACGCCGAGAACTTACGGTTATTGGTTAGGTAATTATTACCCCGTCCAAAATAACATCGGCGAAACGGTGGGAATTGGCATCATCTTGGCTGATGTGACAGCCACTAAGCTAGCAGAACTTGCTTTAAGGGAGAGTGAAGAAAGATTCCGAGCCATGTTTGACCAAGCGGCTGTAGGTATTACTTTAGTAACTTTGGCTGGTGAATTTCTGCAAGTGAATCCGGCATTGTGCGAGATTACCGGGTACAGTGGCGAGGAGTTTAGCCAGATGAACTTTCAGGATATTACCCATCCTGATGATTTGGCAGCTGATTGGGATTATGCCAGAAAAGTGTTATCGCGGGAAATTAATGGTTACTCCTTAGAAAAGCGTTATGTCCGCAAAGATGGCACGATTGTTTGGGTTAACTTAACTGCCTCTGCCGTGTGGGATGAGCAAGGTCAAGCTAAATATGCTCTAGGAATTATTGAAGATATTAGTGAACGTAAACAAGTAGAAGCGGCACAAAAATTATTAGTCGAAGCCAGCACAATATTAGCGGCTTCTTTAGATTATGAAGTTACGCTCAATAATGTGGTTCACTTGGCAGTACCAGCTATGGCCGATTGGTGTATTGTCGATGTTCTGCAACCAGATTGGTCAATTAAACGGGTAGCGATCGCTTCTGTTGACTCTGTTAAATTAGAAATCATCGCAGAAATACATCAGTCTTACCCACCTAGAACTGAGGGTAAACACCCATTTCGTCACCTACTACTCCAAGGAAAATCTGCGTTTTATCCCCAAGTGGCAGACTCGCTTTTGCAAGAGATGGCGGACGATGAGCGACATCTGCAATTATTGCAAAGCTTGGGGATGCGATCGCTCATGGTAGTTCCCCTATATTCACGCTTTCAAATCTTCGGTGTCATCTCCTTTGTCACAGCCAATTCTGGACGGCAATTAAATCAAACTGACCTAGCTTTAGCTGAGGATATTGCTAGGCGTGCCGCCACAGCCATTGATAACGCTAGGCTGTATCAAGAAACCCAGCAAGCAAAACAGGCTGCCGAGTTGGCAATGAGTCGCACATTACGCTTGCAAAGCATCACGGCTGCCCTAAGTGAAGCCCTAACTCAAGAACAAGTGGCTGATGTGGTGGTAAATCAAGGATTAGCAGCTTTGGGAGCATCTGCTGGTTCGGTTGTGTTGCTTACTGAAGGCGGTAATACCCTGAGAATTATCAAAGCCATTGGCTACCCCGAATCTGTCAAAGATGCTTGGGAGACTTTCCCCATTACGGCGGCTGTACCCATTGCCGAAACAGCCAGAACAGGGGAAGCAATTTTTATCCCCAATGTAGAAGTATTTGCGACCAAATATCCGCAGATTGGTAATGTTCCCTCCAATACAGGCAATAGTGCCTTTGCTTGTATTCCTCTAATTGTGGAACAGCATACAATCGGGGTGATGGGATTGAGCTTTGCCACATCCCAAAAATTCAACGAAGAAGAACAGAAGTTTATGTTGACATTGGGGCAACAATGCGCTCAAGCGATCGCCCGCGCTCAACTTTACGAAGCTGAAAAAAATGCCCGTGCTGTAGCTGAGTCTACCAACCGCATTAAAGATGAATTTCTCGCCGTTCTTTCCCACGAGTTGCGGACTCCCCTCAATCCCATCATGGGGTGGGCAAAGTTACTGCGCACGCGCAAGTATAAGGAAGAGACTGTCAAACAAGCTTTGGAAACCATTGAGCGCAACGCCAAGTTACAAACTCAACTAATTGACGACTTACTTGATGTTTCCCGCATTTTACGCGGTAAACTGAGTTTAAATATCAGTGTAATTGATTTAAGAAACACAGTTAAAGCGGGGTTAGAAACAGTCCGTTTAGCAGCAGAAGTCAAATCAATTCAAGTGACTACTAACTTGAGTGAAGAGCCTGTACAGGTGATGGGTGATGGCGATCGCTTGCAACAGGTAATCTGGAATTTAGTTTCTAATGCTGTCAAGTTTACCCCACCGGAAGGACGGGTAGAAGTGCGTTTAGAACAGGTAGCGCGGGATGCTCAAATTCAGGTGATAGACACAGGTAAGGGGATTACTCCAAAATTCTTACCCCATGTCTTTGAATATTTCCGCCAAGCAGATGCTAAGACAACCAGAGTCTTTGGCGGCTTGGGGTTAGGACTGGCAATTGTGCGCCATCTGGTAGAACTACACGGGGGTACAGTCCAAGCAGAGAGTGACGGAGAAGACAAAGGAGCTATCTTTACTGTCAGACTACCTTTATATAGAAGTGCTGAGTACGCAGTGACAAGTGCCGAGTCTGTTGCGGAGGAATTAGAGACTCAAGATACGCTGTTGACTGGTGTGCAGATTCTCTTAGTTGATGATCAGGCAGATGTGCGCGAGTATTTTAGCTTTGCACTAGAACAATGTGGGGCAACTGTAACAACGGCAGCATCAGCAATAGAAGCCTTGAACATTTTAGCCAGATCCAAGCCAGATGTGCTGTTAAGCGATATTGGTATGCCGCAAATCGACGGCTATATGTTGTTGCGGCAAATTAGAAAATGGTCGCCAGAACAAGGTGGACAAATTCCAGCGATCGCTCTAACTGCATACGCTGGAGAAATCGACCAAAATCAAGCCCTAGCCGCAGGCTTTCAAAAGCATATTCCCAAACCTGCCGATGCGGTGGAATTAGCGCAGGCGATCGCGCAATTGTTGGGACGGAAGTAATTCGTAATTTTTATCGGTGGTTAATTATTCTTATCTGAACCGTATTGATTTATAGGCAGGATGCCTACTGTAAAAGAATCAAGATATAAAAGAAATGCTATTTATTGAGAGCTATTTTTCAAAGGAGCGATCGCTACGTGAGAAAGAATGTCGTTTCGCTACTGGTTGTGTTGGGAGGTTTTCTTACTGCATATATTGGTTTACTTACGCCTGCCAATGTTTATTTTCTCAACTATCGTCAAATGAACATCACCGGGTGGTTTTATTTAGCAATTATTATTGGTTTAGCCCTATATCTTTTTGGTATCTCTACAACCGCTCTTGTGTTGCAGACGATATCTTCTTTTGCATCAGAAATTGAATCATCGTTCCTGGTGTTAGGTGGTACTATCGGTTTGCTCGTTGGTAACTTACCCCTATGTCTTGATTTACTAACACAAAGGTCGTATCTATTCCTTTCCCGCTTGGCAATTTTAAGTGTGCCTATTTCGGTTTTGCTATCTATTTTGGGGATTCGTATTGCTTGTGAATTTCCCCAACGAACAGCTTATTCCCATCGGGGTATTTTATCTTTTAGAACCTTAATTCCGTTCTTAGTTGCTTTACTTGCCTTAACTTTTATTTGGGTTAACAATAGCAGTTTTCCCGGTGTAAATGCTGCGCCTGTTGTTCGACAGCAATGGGCAAGCAAAGAATTTGGCGGCTACAAGGAAGTTGTAGCAACAATCAAAAGTTGTCAACCTATTATTCAGCAAGTAGGTAGTGTCAAATATGTTGCACCGACTTCAGGTAAAAACTATGTGATTTATGATCCTGGTAGTTCAGGTCATAGCGGGGAATTTACTTTAGAAATAGTTGGTGAGAAAGGTATAGGTGTAGCTAATTTTAGTTTTCATATTGGTACTGCGGTTTACGATGGTCAACTTACTAATAGGGGTAATACAGAAGAAATAGTCTGTCGCCGCTAGGAAAACCTAGTCCTTTGCCAAAATTCTCTAAATTGTCTTTGTTACCTTATTCGCAGCAAGAATGTCTAGAAGAAATCGGTTTGTAATTCTGAAATGCTGCTAAATACTGTTCTAAAAAAGCAAATTGAGGAATATTTAAGCTGTAATAAATCCAACGTCCTTCATGACGGGAATTAACTAACCCAGCTTCTTTCAAAGTTTTGAGATGAAAAGATAATTTTGATTGGCTTACCCCCAAAGCTTCGCACAAGTCACAGACACACAATTCTCGCTGACGTAATAATTCCAACACTTTAATCCGAATGGGATCGGAAAGGGCATGAAAACTGGCAGCGATTAAATCAGGAGTGGTAGCGATGGGGGTTTGCATGAATTATGATCTCTATTCTGAAGCAGAAACGAGGGCTTCTGGACGATAACGGATGCCAGCTTGCTTAATGCGATGTAAGGCTTCACCCAGGCGATCGCAATCTGCAATTAAGCTTATCCGTACATAGCCTTCTCCGGCAACCCCAAAGGCATTACCAGGAGTGACGACAACGCCTGTTTGTTGTAATAAGTTGAGTGCGAAATCTGTCGAACCCATGCCTACAGGGCATTTTACCCACAAATACATGGTGGCTTTGGTTTTGGGAACATCCCAACCGAGTTCACCTAATCCTTTGATGAGGAAATCTCGGCGGGTGCGATAGCGTTGCTGTACTTCGTGCAGATAAATATCTGGTAGTTGCAATGCTGTCTCGGCGGCTGTTTGCAAGGCGGCAAAAATCCCATAGTCCAAGTTGGTTTTCAGTGTCCGCAAGCCTTGGATGACATGGCGATTTCCCACCACAAAGCCCACACGCCAACCAGCCATATTATAGGTTTTCGACAAGGTGTGGAACTCCACGCCGATATCTTTCGCCCCAGGAATTTCGAGTAAACTGGTGGGTTGATAACCATCAAAGGCTAACTCGGCATAACACAAGTCATGCACCAAGAGGATTTCGTATTTACGGGCAAAGGCGACGATTTCCTCAAAAAATTCGCGGGGTGCGGTCGCGCCTGTGGGGTTGCTGGGATAGTTGAAGTATAGTATCTTCGCCTGTCTGGCAACTTCTTCAGGGATGGCGGTTAAGTCAATTAACCAGTCATTCTCCGGCTTGAGAATTAAGCTGTGGACTTTACCCCCAGCAATTACCGGGCCACGAAAATGGGCGGGGTAGGCGGGAGAAGGAACCAGCACTACATCGCCAGGGTTAACGTAGGCGATCGCCAAATGCGATAATCCTTCTTTAGAACCGAGTAGCGGTAAGGCTTCACTATCGGGGTCTAGAACAACGCCATAGCGGCGATTATACCAATTAGTAATGGCACGGCGGAAGCTCGCTGTACCTTCAAAGGGAGGATAACCGTGATTTTTGCTATCTTGCAAAGCTTGAATAGCCGCATCTACCACTGGCTGTGGTGTCGCGCCATCAGGGTTTCCCATCCCCAAATCTATTAAATCAATTCCTTGCTCCCTGGCCTTTGCTTTTAACTCGTCAAGACGGGCAAATACATAAGGTGGTAGTTGCTTTATCCTATCTGCTGGGGTTATCCAATCAAAACTCATTCCTCAACCTCGTCACTTATTCCCCTGGTGGAGACACGATGAACCGAGTCTCTACTATCTGTCGGTGCAGTGGTAGAAACCATCGCCGCCATTAACTGTTCCAATGCAACTTTAAATGGTAGTCGATGAATGTCAGATTGAGGTGTTAAAGCGATTTCGGCGGCTGTTTGTAACTCGCCCAGGGTAATGTTACCCAACCCCAAATCTCCTAATTTTGGCGGCAATCCAATCTCTGCGTAAAACTTTAATAGTTGTTGGCGTGAAGCGGCTGCTAGTTGATTGCCTTGTACCATTTCTTCTAGACGCAGTTGCACTAAAATACCATAGGCGACTTTTTCGCCATGAATGCTAGTGTGTCCGGCAATGTGGGTTAAACCATTATGTACTGCATGGGCTGCCACTGTCCGACACTGCGCCCCACCAAGTCCACCAATGACACCTGCAAGTAAAACAGTTGCATCCACAACTTCTTGCCAAACTTCACTACCTGGATTTCCCAAAGCTGCAACTGATTTCTGGAATAAAATATCCCGCAAAACTCGCGCTTGTTGGACTGCGGCAATAATTAAAGTCTGTTCTAGATGTCCGCTACTAACTGAGGCTTCGTACCATTTAGCGATCGCATCCCCAATACCCGCCACCAGTGTATGTTGCGGTGCAGTTTTAATCAGGTCGTAGTCAAGTATTAATAAATCAGGACACCGAGATAGGGCAACATCATATAAAAATGCGCCTTCTTCAGAATATACGTTTGATAGGGCAGTCCAAGCTGCACAGGTAGCCCCCGAAGTGGGAATTGTGGTGATAGGTAGCTGCAACTGATGGGCAACTAATTTAGCTGTATCTAAAGCTTTACCGCCACCAATACCGATGATGCTATCTGCTTTATGGTCTTTAGCTGCCTTTCTCAAAGCTTTTAAACTAGCTTCAGAACAATCTGCACCATAAGAAGATTGAGCAAAATGCAGATTGTGGCTTTCTAAAATAGGATGTAGAGTTTCTTGGCTAATGGCAACAGTGCTATTACCCGCCACAACTAAAGGCCGAGTGCCTAATTTGGCAATTTCTGCGACGGCTGTCTGCAATATATTAGCGCCACGAATCACTTTTGCAGGGGCAATAGTGAGCGTGATCAATGAAGTAGAAGTTTGAGTAGACAAGGTTTGATTCGATAATTTGTAAGGCATATACATCTAGTGTGCCAAAAACCTTGATATTTCTTAATAGAATTTATTTAGATGTTAGTCATTAGTCATTAGTCATTAGTCATTAGTCATTAGTCATTAGTCATTAGTCCATAGTCCATAGTTCTTCTCCCTCATCTCCCCCTACTTCCCACTCCCTTACTCCCTATTCACAGGTGTGGTTAGAATCTCAAAATATTGCCCATCGTACTTAAGTTCTGAACAATCAAACTTTTGAATAAATGTATATTTATTAACAATACTACTGTCAGAGTATTAACCAAAAGCATTGCTGTTCATAGTGACTGAATGGATTTTTAAGTATAATTTCCATTTTTGATCACCCATGAATAACACCTTGATTAAATTTAGGTAAATAATATCTTAATCTAAAAATAACAAATACTGTATATGAAAATACAAAAAAATTATGTCCTCATAATAAAATTAAGCGCTCTATGTCTTTGTGGTTAAGAATCTTTGACAACAAAGACACAGAGGAGGCTGTTGTTAAGCTTTTGATTGTGGGAGTTGGGCAAATTTTTCGGGATATATTTCCACTGAGATTTGGGCATCTTCGCGGTTAGTGAGCGATCGCTTAACTTCTCCAAGGTAAAGTGGTACTGTTAGCCCCGGTTCTGGGTGAATAAGAGTACGAGCGCGAATTGTCAGTTTATCATCGTCTCTGCCACCAGAACGCCCGAAAGAATAAAGATTACTAGCAGCTTGTAACAAAGTCGCTTCTACTTCCTCTGGGGAAATCTTCGGAGATAGAGAAATTACAGTTTGGTTTGAGCCATTATCATAAACTAGAGTGTACTTCACAGCCCCAGGAATGACAGTCCGACTCAAAGGGAATAATGAAAGTGCAAATAAACCAGTAGTCAGCACCAACATAAAGCCAGTTGTTCCCACTAGCCGATAGCGGAAGCCCCATTTAAACAGAAAAGCCAGTATAGCCAAAGCAGCAAACACCAAAGTGGCAATACCAGACCATTGAGTATATTTCAGAAAATCAGCCGTTGTGAGCATACAGATTGGCTAGTTAGGTGTTTTTATTTCATTACAGACACACCTATTTTACATGGAGTGGGGAGTGAAGGAGATGAAGGAGATGAGGGAGATGAGGGAGAAAAACTGATGACTATTGACTGTGGACTAATGACTAATGACTAGTGACTAATGACCAATGGCAAAATTACCGTAAATGTAGAACCTTTTCCTGGCTGTGAAACAAGCTTAATGTCGCCTTGTAATAGTTGAACTAAGCGATGGACTATTGCTAACCCTAAACCTGTACCATCTGAAGCTTGTACTTGTTTATCAGTTTCTGCACGAAAATAAGGTTGGAAGATTTGCGTTTGCGCGTCGGCTGCAATTCCTATTCCTGTATCGATAACGGATATAGCCCAGTTTTTTTCAGATTCTTGCCAACACTCTAACCGAACTGTACCCAATTCTGTGTAGCGAATGGCATTACTAAGTAAATTGGTGAGAATTTGCTGTAATCTTAAGGGATCTGTAGTAACTTGATTGGGAGCGCGATCGCAATCTGTCACTAAATCTAACTCTTTATTCCGCGCTAGTGGTTCAATAATCTCGACAACTGAATTAATTAACTGCCTAACATCTGTAGGGGTGGGTTGTAATACTAAGTGACCAGCATCATAACGGGAAATTTCCAAAGTATCGTTAATTAAACGCAGAATCAACCTACCGCTTTTCATAACTCGTTCGATACTTTCGAGGTTGGGATATGTATCCTTGAGTTCTGGTTTTTGGCGATGCTGACGTAAAAATAAATCTGTGTAACCAATAATGGAAGTTAAAGGGGTTTTGAGTTCATGCGCCAACTGAGACATACTATCCTTACTAGCGCGAACCAAGCGAGTCAGTTCTTGGTTAGTCAAGCGTAACTGGCTTTGGAGTTGTTCTAACTCTTGTAGCCTACCGTGAGTATAGCTGTTAAAACAACGGGCGATCGCTTCATCAATGATCATGTCAATTAAGCGGACAGCCCTTAATAATTCTACAGGCGATGCCTTTAATAAATCATCTTCTAAAAAGGAAAAAATCACCATCCGCAGTAAACGATACTCTCGCGCAATCTCGGCTGGTTCAAATCCTTGTTCAGCACGTAGTAAGCCATGTTCTAAACTCGCATCTACTACTGTTTGTAAGTCGCTCTTTTCTGATTCAGAAAGCACTGTTGCTAAAGCTTTTAAAACTTTAGGTAAACTATCTCTTACAACCTTAAAAGTTAGTTCTTTAGTAGCCTCAATTTGCTCATCTTGACATACTGCTTCTACCCATTTATCAACAATGGCATCTATTTTATTACTCAGAGTTTGGCTAAAATCCATCATTTATTTAAGGATAATCAGCATCTTCAACTAGAGGTAGCTTAATATGTCTTAAGCTCTCTGGCATCACTCTCATGAGAGAATAGAAAGACTCCTACGTTAGCCATACCATATCTGATTGACCAAAAAACACAAAATCCAGGTTTTAGATAGTGTTCTTTTGGCAATATGGCGTAAAAATTTTACTTATCATACTCCCTGTTTGACTGAACGAATCAAAAAATCACCGTGAATTATCATATCAATTGTGTTAATAAATACATCTACATAATGTTTCTCAAGCTATAGTAATACGTAATTATTCGGTTTCTGCCGAAAAGACTAAACTTGTTCTTGTAGTAACCAGAAATGCTGTTACAACGGCGTAAATCTAAAACGTCGTTGTTTTTTCATGTATATTGATATTGTAGTCGGCGCTCTCATTAACGGCTGTCAATGAATAAAGCATTGGATGAAACGCTTTCGCTCAAGATTGCAGAAAGCATCAAAAGTAAAGCCAATAAACCCTTTGATAATGCTTATAAAGCCGCATTAGCAACACAGGGAGCAAGTTATGTCCAAGGTTTTCTAGTTTGTGCAGGGAAGCCATATAAACCTAGAGAACACAGTTGGATTGAAATAGGCGACAGTATAGTCGATCCCAACCTACCCCATCTGCACAAAAAACCGGAAGAACTATGGTATTTTGTTGCCCAAAGCTTGAGTGTGAAAAAGTTAAAAGCAGTTATAGAAGAATCACAAGAAGATTATCCCGAAGATGACCCATTGCCTATCTACGGTGAAGCGCCTTATGAATATTATGGCGATGTCATGCTCGGTGGTCAAGAATATCTAGATGCTTATCAAGCCGCAGAGGCAAAGTGTACAGAACTTCAAGCAAATCAAGCGCAAAATAATTAGCTCGTGTGTCAACTAAACCTGTAAGAACTTGATAAAGTTGTTAACTAATGTAACTAGAAAGATAACTTGTCCCTAATATCAAGGTAAATATTAACAAAGGCTTGATCTAATAGCTAGGTTTAGGTGGAGAACGATATGTCAGATCACAATGGAGGCAACGGAAGTTGTCTTTGTAGAAAAACTCGTATCTCTGTTCAGGCGATAAATAAAAATATTGGTGGTTGCCATTGCCAAACGTGTAGAAAATGGGGAGGCGGCCCCTTGTTGGTAGTTAATTGCGGTAGTGATGTTTCGTTTGAAGGTAGAGAAAACATCACTATATTTAATTCATCTGAATGGGCTGAACGTGGCTTTTGTAATCAATGCGGTACTCATTTATTTTATAGATTGAAAGCTAATAATCAGTATTATATTCCTGTCGGTTTATTTGAGCAGCAGCAAGATTTTGTTTTTACTCATCAGGTATTTATTGATGAAAAACCTACATATTATTGCTTTGCCAATGACACAGAGAATATGACTGGTGCGGAGTTATTTGCTCAGTTTGCGCCACCAACAGCTTGAGGCCATAAGGAAATAATATTGAACGCAGATGCACACCGATAAACGCCGATAAATCAATGGATTTTATTTATATTATGTGCAACCTCATATAAAATTAGTATCAGCCTAATTTGATTTACCATCGCTACCAAAGTATTCTCGATAACTACAGATTTTGTCACCACGCACATCAAAAGAAACAGCTACCCGATTTTTATAAGGGTTTCCTAATAATAGTCCTTCATCTCTAAACTCAAATACTACCGTCGTTTCATTGTTAGTAACGCGGTCTAGAGATGTTATTTGTATTCCAGGTTGGAAAGAATCAGAAACATAAGTAAAAAATTCTTTGGCGCGTTCTTTCCCTACATTCAAGCCGTGGAACTTTCCCATTGGAAACCAGAAGGTAAAGTCTTCTGTTAGCATATCAAGAAATTTTTGCCATTCTCCTGTAGCTAAACCTTGAGTAAAATATTCAAATCCTTGATGAGCAACTTTTAAAGTGTTTTCTGAATTTGGTGTCATCATTAACGTTTAAAACCTAACAACGACTTTGCCGCAATTACGACCACTAAGTAAATATTCTACTGCTGTAGGGATGGATTCTATGCCGTTGAACTCGGTGGGATCAACGCTAACCTGGAGTTTGCCATTATAGAAAAGATTTAAAAGGCGATCGCTTGCTTCTGGGATATATTCTTGATAATACGGTGTCAAAAATCCTCTCACGGAAGCGGCTTTCCACATAAGTTGGTGATAAATTCGCGCTTGAGTTACCTGTTCTACATTTTTCCCATATTCGGAAATATGACCGATGCTAACTAAACGTCCGTGAATAGCTAAATTATCAACGCAGGTATCAAAAACTTGTTTACCCACACATTCAAAAATTAAATTAATGCCTTTGGGGTATTCTTGTTTGAGGACTTGATCAAGGTTTTCTGTACGATAGTTAATGATGCGATCGCATCCTAATTCTTGTAATAACCTCACCTTTTCTGGGGAACTACAAGTCCCAAGCACATGATTTCCTGCTAACTTAGCTAACTGCACCGCAATATGGCCAGTTCCCCCAGCAGCAGCTGTTACCAGAACCACCTCATTACTCTTCATCTCCCCCGCTTGTTCCAACGCCACCAAAGCCGACACCCCAGTAGGCATTAAAGTTAATACCTCTGGCGTAGCCTCCCGCACCTTCACTCCTAAATTCGCATCAATAACCTGATATTCTCGATAACCCCCACCAACTCTCGTAGTAACAACAGCATCACCTATTTCAAAATCCTTAACATCTGCACCCTTATCCACAACAATTCCCACAGCTTCCACCCCCAAATCAAAGGGAGGATTTAAGCTAAAGTAAGGAATATCGCCACGACAAACTAACGTATCGAACCCGCCATTAATACCCGCAAACTTATTTTCTATTAAAATCTGGCCTACCTCAAGCTGAGGAATAGAAACTTCCACAACTTCCACAGCAGACTTAAAATCTTGATTAATCTGCTTTGCTACTAACTTTTTATAACTTTCTCTTTTCATTAAAAAATTCTCTGCGTTCCTCTGCGCTAACCTCCGCGTACCTCCGCGTTGAAAAAAGATTCAACTTGACAAAGCCTTATCCCACTCTAACTGATGAGCTAAACCGTACTTAATAAAATCCTCTTCCTTAGCCTTATCACTCTTACCAAAAACACCCAAGCTATAAGGATTATCCTGCATACGTTGGGCAACTTGTTCCTGCTCGAATTTTATAACATCCTCTCTATGCTGATCAGGTTTAAAAAAGTCCACGACTAAGACAGTGCGATCGTAATTAGTGTAATTATGCGGACAATGTGGATAACTGTGATCTAAAATCAGAAACTCTCCTTCATGCCAATAAAGCTTGTCATGGCATATTTTCATTGCCACATCCCCCTCTGGTACAATTAATCCTAAATAACCGCGATTCATGTGAGGATTATAGTTGACATGAAGTTTAATGTCTAATCCAGGAAGAAATGTACCATAATAAACGTTTCTGATAATATTTTCATTAAGAGAGTTGACTTTTTCTATTACCTTAGCCAAATTAGGAAAATATTTATTTCTTAAAGCTAGTGCTTTTTCTGAAGCTACCCCTGTCTCATAATCTGGATATTCTATTTGATGCAATTGAATATATTCTTCAATAAATAAACCTTGAAATAAAAGTCCAAAAGCACTGTATTTAGAATTTCCTTTAGTTTTTATAGTTTTACTTTTAGGGCCTAAAACATCATAGGCAAACTTTAACTCCTCCTCAGATGCTTGCTGCCTAAAGCTAGTAAACTCGTCTCTAATTATCTGCCAATTATCTTGAAAATTTTTAAGAAAATCAAACTCTTGGGGATTTAGATGATACTCATTAAAATTGGTCATTGTTTCTCCTCCTGAAGATAATTGCATAAAAAACTGTTACATACTTAAGTAATTTATTTTAACTTCTAGTACGATGTGGAACAGCTCATTCAGAAAGAAGGACTAAAGTCCTCACTACATACTATGACAATAATTTTACATTGCTTGACATAGTTAAATTTATTCCTACCGACTGAGAACTAACTCTATACTCATTTTAGTGTGGGGTCTACTATGACTGAACCTCCAGTGTTAGATAAAATCATCAAAAATGTGCGGGTTGTCAGCCCCCATAATGATGCGGTTGAACTATGTGACTTAGGCATTAAAGATGGAAAATTTGCTCAGATAGCTCCTAATATTAGTCCAGATCAAGGTATAGAAATCATTGATGCCAAAAACTTACTAGGCTTTCCTGGGCTTGTAGATGCCCATATGCACATAGGTATTTATCAACCTCTAGATCAAGATGCAGCCACAGAAAGCAAAGCTGCGGCAATGGGGGGAGTAACAACTAGTCTCAACTACATTCGTACAGGACAATATTATCTGAATAAAGGTGGTTCCTACCGCGACTTTTTCCCCGAAGTCTTAGCATTATCCGCAGGTAATTTTTTTGTAGATTACAGTTACCACATCGCACCTATATCTAGTCAACACATCGAAGAAATACCGCTATTATTTAGTGAATATGGGGTAACTTCCTTTAAAATCTTCATGTTTTACGGCGGCTATGGTTTGCATGGTTTATCAGACCAGCAAAACCTCTTTTTAATGATTAATAAAGAGGAACGTTACGACTTTGCCCATTTTGAGTTTATTATGCGCGGTATAACCCGCTTGATGGCAGAACATCCAGAGGCGCGAGATTATATTAGCTTGAGTTTGCATTGCGAAGTTGCAGAAATCCTCAACGCCTATACAAAAATTGTCCAAAATGATTCTAGTTTAACGGGATTGCCAGCCTACAGTGCTGCGCGTCCTCCTCATTCGGAAGGGTTAGCAATTTCTATTGCTTCCTATTTGGCACATGAGACTAACTGTGCAAATATCAATTTACTGCACCTGAGTTCGCGTAAAGCCATAGAAGCAGCTTTGACGATGCAAACTGCTTTTCCTCATATCAAGTTCCGGCGAGAGGTAACAGTCGGACACTTATTATTAGATGTTGATACACCTAATGGTACTTGGGCAAAAGTCAATCCACCAATTCGTCCCCGTGCTGATGTGGAATACTTATGGCAAGCGGTACTTAATAATCAAATAGATTGGATAGTTAGTGACCATGCTTGCTGTTCTGCGGAACAGAAAAGAAGTGGAAAAGACCCGAATAATATATGGTTAGCCAAGTCTGGTTTTGGTGGGACTGAATATTTACTTTCTGGGGTATTGAGTGAAGGCAGTAAGCGAGGAATGTCGTATAGTCAGATGGCGAAGTTACTATCTTGGAAACCATCACGGCGGTTTGGTTTGTTAACAAAAGGGGATATTGCGATCGGTTATGATGCTGATTTGGTGTTAGTAGATCCTCATGAAAGTTTTGTAGTACGTGCGGCTGAGTCGGAGTCTCAGCAAGGTTACACCCCTTTTGAGGGGATGGAATTAACGGGAAGGGTTAAGAGTACGTTTTTACGGGGAAATTTGATTTATGAAAATGGACAAGTTATTGGTTCGCCTACAGGAAGGTATTTAAAAAGAAGTTAGATTGACATCCCCAATACCCATTTTCATGTGTTCTGGTATACGCAGTTGATGACGGCTACTTTAGGAGAAAGATAATGAATGATCAATTACCACTTATTATTGAGTGTCGCTGCAACGATTCAGATTACCGCAAAGATAATCCCAATTGCCCATACAGTCCAAAAGAGATTATTCAAGAAGCTGTTCGTGCTTGGGAAGCGGGAGCATCAATCTTCCATTGGCATGGGCGTGACCCAGTTAATGGTCAGTGGATTAGTGACGTTGAAGTATATTTGGAAGCTATTGAAGGAATCCGCGACAAGACTGATTTGATTATTAATCCTACATTGAACTACGTTTCTAAAGAAAGCCATGTTAGCGATCGCGTCAAGCATATATTAGCCGCGAATAATGATCCAGCATTGGGAATTGATATGGTTCCTTTAGAGTTTGGCTCACTGAATATAGACTTCTGGAACCCACAGACAAAGCAATTTCAAACATCCGACCAAGTACACATTAGCTCTCGTGCTTATATGCAGGAAGTGTTGAAGATACTCAAAGAAAACAGCATCTTTGTGAGTACAGTATGTTGGGATGTGGGACAAATTCGTACAGCACGCTGCTTTCAAGAAATGGGGCTTCTATCAGAAAATACTTTTTGGGAATTTGTTTTCACGGGAGAGATCATGCCTAGTGGCATTCTGCCAACACTTCCTAATTTACAGGCGGTAATAGATTCTATTCCCGCAGGCGCTCCTTGGCTAGTGATGTGTTGGAACGGGGATGTGATGAATTTGGCAGCCTGGGCAATTACCCTTGGCGGACACGTCGGTATTGGACTGGGAGACGATCCCTATCTTCGCTTTGGCAAGCCGCACAATGGGGAGTTAGTGGACAAGGTTGCAAAGATGGCGCATACACTGGGGCGAGAAGTAGCAACGCCAGCGCAAACCCGCGAGATTCTGAAGATGCAGCCGCGAGTTTTGTCAAGGCAAGAGCTAGAGGCAACTGCTAAATAAGAGCCTGGGATGAGTATAGTTGCCAATTGTGGTTATAAATTGGCAGCTAAAATGTAATATGGGCAATAGCTACAGGGAATGTAACTGCGATCGCTCAAATATGATGAAGCAAAATATTAAACGAGCTTTTTTAGACACAGAAGATGGACAGATTCTTTATCGCATCGGTGGCGAGGGTAAACCTTTAGTTTTGCTGCACATGAACCCACGCAGTAGTGATGAATACCGCGAACTCATGCCTATCCTCGTTCAACACAGACAAGTCATAGCAATGGATTTGATGGGGTTTGGTGATTCAGATAAACCACCCAGGATGTATACCATCGCCGACTACGCAAAAACGGTGATTGCGCTTTTAGATGAATTAGGGATAGAAAAAACTAGCATTTTGGGCAACCATACAGGTGCTTTTGTTGCTGGAGAGGTAACAGCATCTTACAGCGATCGCGTTGAAAAACTAATTTTAGGTAACGTTGCTGGTTTCGGCGAAGGAGGACAAGCAGAACTATTTAGAAGATTTGAGGAAGGTTTTAAAATTAAAGAAGATGGCTCCCATCTCATGGAAAGATGGTTAGCTCGTTCTCGATACGTAGGTTCTGCTGAATTAAATCACCGTTGGGTTTTAGACGATTTAAAATGTTTTGGTCATCCTTTATATGCAGTTTGGGCTGTAGGTAATTACTGTCTAGATGCACCAGAAAAATTTCGTTCTATTAAGTGTCCAACTCTCATTATCTGGGGGATGGATGATGTCAAAGAATTTGAAAAACTGAGTTTAGCAAAAGCAGGCGATCGCTATTTCCTCTCGCAGGCTATTCCTCATGGGAAAGTAGTTGAATTTGACCAAGGAACAATTTGCATGATGAATCAGATACCTGAAGAAATATCCCAAGTAGTAATAGATTTTCTGCACGCATCAGAATAGTTTAGCCTCTAATTTTCTATAATTGCGGTACACTTAATCTCTACAATTAGTCCTGGTGTAGATAGAGCCGTTATTCCAACCCCTGTCCAAGTAGGAAATTTATTGCTAAAGTATATATCTTTTACTTTCATAAATAGTGGCAGGTGTGGAATAGTAAACTGCTGTTCTGAAGCATTAGAGGGCTGAACTTGCAAATTACCAAGATTTACCCCTGTCACATGGTAAGTAATCATCTCTACCACATCATCAAAAGTTGCTCCTGCTGCTAAAAGCACTTTTTTCACATTCTCAAAAGCCTGGACAAATTGAGCTTCTATTTCTTCCACTACCTGTAAATTTTCATCCCGTCCCACCTGTCCTGAGATATATAATGTATTGCCCACCTTAATGCCAGGACAATAATGATACTTTTCGTATAAAATTTCCATTCCTTTAGGAATAATAGTTTGACGAGTATTGCCCATATTTAATGTTGTTTAGATTAGGTGGATACTGAGTATTGGGGAGAGGTATCTTTACGCTTTACCCCTAGTTTTGAAAATCAACTTCATCATTGAAGTCTACGTTTAATTTCTTCGGATAAATCTGCTAGCGCTACTTCTACTTGCTCACCCGATTTTAAATCCTTAAGCGATGATTTTTGGGCTGCTGCTTCATCTGCACCGATAATTACACAAAATCTAATGCCTTGTTTATCTGCGGCTTGAAATTGCTTACCTAACTGGCGTTTTTCAAAGTTGGTAATCACATTAATGCCTGCTTGCCGTAACTGTTGGGATACTTTTAAATAAGTCGGCATTAAGTCTTCCTGCATATTCACCACTACTACTTGGGCTGGTGTTGCTGGTAAGGTATTTAAAATCCCAGCTTTGAGTAAGCGGCTAATTAGGCGAGTTAAGCCGATAGAAATACCAACTCCAGGCATTTTCTCACCTAAAAACATTCCTACTAATTCTTCATATCTGCCGCCGGAACAGATACTACCTAAAGCCTCATGTCCAATTAAAGTAGTTTCGTAAACTGTGCCTGTGTAGTAGTTTAAACCACGAGCGATCGCTAAATCAATACAATACCGTTTTTCATTAACTCCTAGATTCCTGACACCTGTAATTACTGTTTCTAATTCAGTCACACCCAGCGTCAATTGCTCTGCTTCTGGTAGATTCTGAGAGAGATGTTTAAGTTTATCTAGTACATCATCAACGCTACCATCAATTTTGATGAAGTCGATAATTTTTTGTGTTTGTTCTTCTGATATACCTTCGTTTGCTAACTGTTGTTTGACTTTGGCTTCACCGATTTTTTCTAAATCATCAATGATACTGATACAAGTTTTAATTTGAGTTTCGCTAATTCCTAACGATTGAAAGAAACCTGTTAGTATTTTTCGGTTATTAATACGAATTAAAAAATCACCAATATTAATTGCTTCAAATATTTCGGTGATAATTGCTGGCATTTGAGCATCGTACAGCAAGCTGAGTTCACGCCGCCCAACTACATCTATATCACACTGGCGAAATTGGCGAAAACGTCCATCTTTTGCCCGTTCTCCTCGGAAAACTACGTCCATTTGATAACGCGCAAAGGGGAAGGTTAATTCATTTAAGTGACGCGCAATATAGGCTGCTAAAGGCACAGTTTGGTCAAATTTTAAGGCTCTAGCTTCTGAACCTGTTTCGCCTGATTTATCTTTTTCTGTTTGGCGATTTGGTGGCAAAATAGGGTCGATACCATAAATAATATTGTCGCCTTGATTACCTTTAGCTTGTAATACTTCTAACCTTTCAACGGCAGGAGTTTCAATAGGTGTAAATCCGTAGCTTTCATAAACTCTACGGATGGTATCTAGTAAATATAATTCTAGGCGTTTTTCGCTAGGCAGAAATTCGGGAAATCCGCTAGGGGTTGAGAAGTTGATTTTTTCGTTTTTCGCCATGCGTCTACCTTGTCTATTAACCGTTTTAAATAATAATCAACTATTTATATATGCTGCTATTCCATTTTGACAGCAAATCGTGCGTCCACTAGGTGAACGCACTCTAGAAATTTCTGAATATGCAGAATTATTATTTTATCCGTTTTTCTTGAATTAGAGTACGTTGGTATATTTGATGGTCTTTAAACCAGTGCCAAGTTCTGGCACGATGGTTATTATCAGGGCTAATTTGAATCATTTCATACAAATACATTGTTGGGGCTGCTTTGTAAGAGAACCACAAGATAACGCTGGAATCGTCTATTTCCCAGGCTTTGCCGAGAATGCGATCGCTATCAAACCACAGTGTTTTATCTCGATATGTTCCCGGAAACTGATGTTCTTCTTTCTTACCATCAGACCACGTATAGCGATTAACTTGGTAGTAGGGGTAAGGGCCATCGGCAGGAAATTGACAGCTTAAATGCGATTCATGCTGATCAAGAATTTTCCCAGAAGTATCAACTAAGGTATATGTACCTACCCATTCACCTTCATGACGGGCGAGGACGGGCATTTCTTCGCGGATGTTAGACATGGTGCTGATCCTAATGACTCTATGAAATTCAAGAAAAAATCAAATAGCCAGCGTCCGAGTTGAATAGAAGCAATGGCGATCGCCTGCTAAAGTGATAATTCCAGAACTTACGCACTCAGCCCCCAATCCCTTTACGGTGTACATACAAAACTTATCAAGTTGCCTAACAGCGTTTTGATCCCCCCTAACCCCCCTTAAAAAAGGGGGGAACTAGAATCAAAGTCCCCCTTATTAAGGGGAGCCACTGCGTTGGGCGGGTTTCCCGACTTAAAGCAAGTGGCGTGGATTTAGGGGGATCTACTAGTCTTGAATACAACACTAAAAAGTTTTGAGACATCCTCTAAGGGAGGTTAGGGGGTATCAATACAATCTAGGATATAGTGATTGGATTCGTGTGTATACCCTAGTTTTTTAGTAACAATTAGGGGAGAACAAGACAAAAATCTATGTATGATGAACAACCTTAACATTAATGGGTTCCATTTGCCATACAATCCACATCTTGTAGTAAGAGCGAAAGAACTTCGCAAAAACATGACCTCAGCCGAGAGAAAGCTGTGGTATGGATATTTGAAGAATTTTAAATTTAGGGTTTTAAGACAACGACCCATTAATCATTTTATTGTTGATTTTTACTGTTCCACTTTACAACTAGTAATTGAAATTGATGGCGATAGCCATTTCACAGACGAAGCTCAAGACTATGACAAAGAGAGAACCCATATTTTAGAAGGCTACGGTTTAAAAGTTATTAGGTTTACAAATAGCCAAGTTTTAAATGAGTTTGATAGTGTGTGTGAGAAGATACAGAGTTTGATTCCCCCTCACTCGCCTTAAAAAGGCTACGCTTACACACAAGTCATATAAACTTGTCCCACGGCGTTTTGATCCCCCTAACCCCCCTTAAAAAAGGGGGGAACAAGAATTAAAGTCCCCCTTTTTAAGGGGGATTTAGGGGGATCAAATGATCTTTTTAGCTCAACATAAAGATGCGTGTACACCGTAGCCTTAAAAAAGGGGGGGAAAACTTCTTCAAGTCCTTCTTTTGAAGGTGGATTTAGGGTGAACTAAAAATATGTGATACATCACTAGCAACTTTTCAAAAAAGCTCTAACTTACTATTTAAGGATTCTAGATAAATTAATTTCTCTTTAGCGTACCGTGCTACGATTAAAATATCTAGTAGATTGTATAGTTCTGTAATAATTCGATTGCCTAGTAATAATTTATTATCTCTGGGAAGGCGATTTAAAATTGGTACATACCACTTGATTAAATCGTAAGTAAGTCGTGGAGAAAATTTATAAGTATGTAACAAAGAATTAAGCAGAAGAATAAGAGTTAAATTTTACACGTTGCGTACTGTAGTTTCCCTTTTCTCCTCTATTTTGAACTCCATCAATGACAGCATAGGCAAGGTCTAATTCATCCTCAAAACTTTGAGAAGCTAGTTCATTTTTTTTCAGGTGTTGCCACTCCAATTCAATTGGATTCATCTCTGAGCAATATTTAGGTAAAAAGAAGATGTACAAACCCATCTCTTCCCACTTTGTCCATAATTGCTGAACTTCTTTGCACCGATGTATCGGGCCGTTGTCCTGAACGATGACTCTGATACGACCTGCTTTTTGGGCTTCAAGTGCTTCAAGCTCCATCATTTGAATATAGGATTTGCGTGAAACGCCACCAATCACTAGACCGTACACAAAACTAATTAGGGGTTGAAGAAACCCAATAATACTTAACCTTCGACCCCGACGCTTACTCTGCTCCAGGCGTTTTTGCTGACCTCGGAAGTAGTAACTGTAACTGGGTTCACTCCAGGCACAAAACCCTGATTCATCCATATACTTTAAATCGATTTCTCCAGCAGCAGCAGATAATTCCAACATCTCTAAGTCTGCCTGTTTGATTTGCTGCAATACTTTGTCTTGCTTTCCTTTGTGGCTTTTTCTAGTTCGCTTCCAAATGACCCCCTTTTTTTGAGTACCTGCCTTAACCAGTCAGGACTCAATTTCACGGAGCGTTCTTGCTCTAATTTTTGGGCTAATTGAACACTATTATATGTACGTGGTTCTTGCTCCAAGCATTTTTCTAAGAACGCCATGTCAGCTTCTGCCCACCTTGATTTTCCTCCCCGCCCTGCTTTCTCCCACAGTCCTTCTAGACCTTGTTTTTCCCATCTATGCAAAACTTCTCTTACTGTTTGGGCAGTCCAGTCAAAGTGATCTGCTATCTTCTCTACGTACCAACCATGTGCGCTTAATCTGATCACTTCGGCTCGGTCTTTCACTTTCTGGGGTACATCTGCCGTTCTCAGGTTGAACAAAATTTTATCTTGCTTAGGAGTCAGAAATACCCTTAAACGGCTGCCCATATCCCTGTTACCTTGGTAGACACATTTATGTATTTACTTATCTTTACACACTTTGGTTTTTTCACCTTGTTCTACTTAGGTTTTCTGTATTATAGGTAAATCACTCATCCATAAATCTCAAAAAATTTGATCGCGCAAAGCGCGAGACATTAAAAAGGGTAAAGAAAACAGAGCAGAGGGCTAAAGGGCGAAAGCGTAAAGGGATACTAAGACCTGCCCCGCACAACCATAACCCGAAAACCCACGAAGTCGCTCCTGCGATCACGTGCGCTCCTGCTGCGAACAGCCGAACGGCAAAGCCAGGGAAAGTAGTTCCACGAACCACCACGCAGCAGCCACTGCTGATTATTATCACTCAGCCATGCACTACCATTAGTTGGTGCATTATCATAATTTTCGTGCCACTCATCCTGACACCATTCCCATATATTACCACACATATCAAATAAACCAAAGGGATTAGCAGGAAAATCTCCCACATTGGTTGTTTGCTCTCGATATTCACCCTTTGGCCCCTGACCATAGTTGCCTGGGTAAATAGTTCCTTTATATTCCCAGTCTGTTCCTCGGTAATTCGCCAACTCAGTTGTAATCGTTTCGCCACAATAAAACGGCGTAGTCGTTCCCCCACGACAAGCATATTCCCATTCGGCTTCACTAGGTAAGCGATAGGTTTTTCCTGTCTTATTAGACAGCCTGGCACAAAACTCTACCGCATCATCCCAGGAAACACATTCAACAGGACGATTAGTACCTTTAAATCGAGATGGATCAGGCTTTAAATCAATATTTACCTTATCAAGAGTCGCAACGGCTGTCCATTGAGCTTGAGTGACGGGAAACTTACCCATGAAAAAGGGTTGAATTGTGACCTTGTGTTGTGGACTTTCATCATCACTTCTTCCTTCTTCATTCTCTGGCGAACCCATGAGAAATGTACCACCAGGAATTGCCACCATTTGCAGAGTTACACCATTACCCAAGTCTTCTGTAAAAAACTCTGCACTTTTGCAAGGGCGTTCAATGATTTTTCCTTGAGCATTTACCTTCACGGTTTCAAACTCAAATGTATCAGGTTGCTGTAGCTCAATAGGTTCTGGCAATTGTTCCACAGGCGCAGATGGTTTTTGTTGACCAATAATCCTTTCTTCTATAGGTGCAACATCTTCATCCCTTAAACCTAAATGCTGCTGATAGTCTCTGAGGTCGTTGAGAGTTCTTTCACTCAAGTTTGACTCAATGCGAGTTGCCTCAACCAATGTTACTTCATATTCTTCTAATTTGCGTTGATACTCTAAATAAGGTTTTTGAACTTCCGCTTCAATAGCCTTAGCAACATCAGGGTCAAGTTCCAACTGGAGACACAATGAATTTAACAGACGACGGGCGACAATATTAAACTGACCACGATAGATGCGTTTTTCTACTTCCTTACGATACTCTAGCTTGGGGTCATCCTTGGGCGACTTGGCGATAAAAATCCGATAACCTTCTTGATGAGGGTAAAACTCAGGTGTCATGGCGGGGGATGCTTCCTGCACTTTGCTTTTGGCATATTTATGCAACTCATCCACCGAAATTTGACCATCCCCGTCTATATCGGCTGCACCTTTCTCAATTCCTTCTACTAAATAGTTGGTGTAAATCGACAAGTCTAAACCATCAACCTCAAACGCATATTGTGTAGAAGTAGAAGCCGTGAGAATAGCTTTTCCTTCAGCACCTAAATGCTGTTGCAGGTCAATTTTGCCAATATCTTTGGCTATCCAGCCCTTACCAAAAGCACCGCTAAAACAACAATCTAGAATTACTACTTGTCGTTTAGATTTGCTCTGATTCATCCAACTACGTACATTTGTTCCAGCTACGGCTGTGAATGGAAGTAATTTATTTTCTTGTTTTTGAGTTTGGCGAGTGGAAAAGTAAAAGTCGCCATTTTCTACTGTCACACCATGACCGGAAAAGTAAAAAAGCACTAAATCATCTTTCTGACGATTAGCATACAAGTTATAAATTTCCCTTTCCATATCTAGCCGTTCGGGATTTTTCAGGACTTTGACATGATCAAAACCACCCATTTCCGGGTTTAGCAAAACTCGCTCCATCGCCTCAACATCATTCACAGCCTTGGGTAGGGCTGCTAATCCTGGCTCATATTCACTAATCCCGATTAGTAGTGCTATCTTCGCCATCTTAGCTATTTGATGTGTTTTTGAGAAAATCCTGCGCTTTTTGGTAAGCAAATTCAAATTCTTGTTGACTGCTGGCTTCTAGATTAAGTTCTCTGCCATCAGGGGCTTTGACCACCATCTTAATTGGTTTATTGCCCAAGCGATCGCCTAAAAAGTTAAATAGAGTCTTGATATTAGCGGCGTTAACTTGTGCATTCAACAAACCCAACAAAAAACCGCCTAACGCTTTGGTATTCTTGGGTGCATTTTCCACAGCCACTAAATCTGCATCTTCTACCCCCTCCACTTCTTTTAACTGGGGTAGCAAATTTTGTACTTCTGCTTGCAATTCTTCATCATCTAAGTCTAGTTCAGTGAGAGCGATCGTCACCTGAACCTGAGATGTTGTCACCATATAAGTCGCTTAAATATAACTAGAATATCTTTAAACGATTGTATCGGTTATTTGGGAGATTTAGTTAATATCCGAAGGTTTTGGGGAAATAATGAACTCAGGTTGGCTGATAACTTAAGTGCGATCGCGCTTACTTATGTATGATAATTTGATACTAGCAACTATAGAGATTTTGGCTTGTGTGCAGTGTGGTTTTGACCTCTCTCCAAGTAGGCTACCGTGTACACCTAAATTATCTGATCCCCCTAAATCCCCCTTAATAAGGCAATACGGTTCAGTTAAGGCGCAAAATTGTGTAAATTAAGGATTGTAATTAACGCTGAAAGTAAACTGTAGTGCATCTCAAAGATTTTTCCCTGTTGTCTCCAATGATACAAAGCGATGATTTGCTAAAAGCAATAGAGACAGCCATACCTGCAACTGCCATTGAACAAGCGATTACAACCAGCAAAGCTAACGAAGAAAGAAATCGTTCTTTACCTGCACATTTGGTAGTCTGCTTAGTAATAGCAATGAGTCTGTGGTCGAGAGATTCAATGCGAGATGTACTAAAAAACTTAGTAGATGGTCTTTCTGTGGCGTGGGTAAAAGTTGGGAAAAAAAGCGCGAGTACCTTGTAAATCGGCAATCACTCAAGCTCGACAAAGATTAGGTGCAAGGGTGATGAGCCAATTATTTCACGCCTCTGTAAAACCAATGGCAACGGCTGAAACATTGGGAGCATTTTTAAATGGGCTACGAATAGTAGTAATTGATGGTAGCTGTTTTGATGTTCCAGATAGTGAAGAAAATGCCAGAGTTTTTGGTCGCCCAAGTAGCCGTACTGGGACAGTGGCAGCATTTCCCAAGGTGAGATTAGTCATCTTAGTGGAAGCAGGAACGCACATTATATTTGATGCCTTAATGTGTCCTTATCGTATGGGAGAACGAGTTCGAGCATTAAAATTATTACGCTCTGTACAATCAGGAATGTTGTTGATGTGGGATAGAGGTTTACATTCCTATGCAATGGTACACAAAACCGTATCCAAGGGCTGTGATTATTTAGGAAGAATCCCAGCCAATGTGAAATTTCTGGCAGAAAAACCGTTAGAAGATGGCTCCTACTTATCGTGGATTAATCCTTCAGGAAAACTACGCTCAAAAGGTTGTCAGCCAATCCTTGTGAGAGTTATTGAATACACAATTGAGCATCCAGAAAATCCCACGGAACAACTTACTTATCGCTTAATTACAAGTTTATTAGATATTCAGAAATTCCCAGCAGAATTATTAGCTAAGGAATATCATCAACGTTGGGAAGTAGAAAATATCATTGATGAATTGAAAATACATCTTTTGGGGCGTAAAACTCACGTTCGTTCTCAAAAACCACGAGAAGTCGTGCAAGAAATTTATGGTTGGTTGTTAGGTCATTGGTCAGTACGAGTGTTAATGTTTCAAGCTGCAACTACTGCTGGGGTTCCACCATTACGCTTGAGTTTTACAAGTACATTACGAGTCATTCGTCGTGCTATTCCTAAATTTCAAGATTTACAGACCGAAGACTTACCTTTTTTTTCGATTGGTTAATTGTCGAGATTTTAGATACGTTTTTATCTGAACGTGTTCACCGTGTTAATCCCAGAGTTGTGAAAAAACCTGTATCAAAGTTTCGCTCTAAAAAGCCGCAACACAGAGGTACTGGACAACGAGTAGAAGCTCCGAAATTTCACATCACTAATCAGCTTTCTAGGCTTAACTGAACCGTATTGCCTTAATAAGGGGGACTTTGATTCTAGTTCCCCCCTTTTTTCAAGGGGGGTTAGGGGGGATCGAAACGCCCTTCGGCAACCTTATAAAACTTGTGTGTACACCGCAGTTTTGTAGAGCATTGGTTGGGGTTAGGATTAACCAATCATCTTAAAGAAGCGGGTGAAGTAATCAGGAAAGGTTTTTGCTGTACAGCCTGGGTCTTTAATGATTATTCCTGGGGTTCTTAAGCCTGTGACGGAAAATGCCATTGCCATGCGGTGGTCGTGATAGGTTTCGATCGCAGCAGGGGTGATGGGGCCGGGTTCAATTCGCATACCGTCGGCAAATTCTTCAACTTTGACTCCTAAGCGTTGTAATTCTGTCACCACAGCGCGGATGCGTTCGGTTTCTTTGTAGCGGATATGTTCTACATTACGGATGGTAACAGGTGAGGCGGCATAGGGTGCGATCGCTCCCAAGGTTTGCACCAAATCCGACATATCATTCATGTCAATGTCGATACCTTGTAATTGTTCTGGCCCTACCACTTCGGTATAGTCTGCACCTTCTATAATCTGACAACCCATCTGTTCTAAAACAGATAGCCACAGGATATCACCCTGACAGGATGCTTTTGTTAAATGGTTCACCCGCACTCGTCCACCAGTCACGGCTGCGGCGGCGAAAAAGTAGGACGCATTGGAAGCGTCGGGTTCTATAGTATAGTTGCGTCCTTGGTAACGCTGACCTGATTTTATATGAAATGTGTTGTCGTCAGTTTGCGTTACTTCTACGCCAAAATCAGCCATGAGGCGACAAGTCATTTTTACATAAGACTGGGAAACCATTGTTCCCTCAACCTCAATAGTTGTATCTTGTTGGGCGTATGGTGCAATCATCAACAATGCTGATAATTGCTGACTGGTTTGGTTTGCTTTTAACCGCACATGACCGCCAGCAAATTGCTGACCGTAGATAGTGTAGGGCATAAAACCAGGATTGCCCTCAAAGTTAATAGCAATTCCACTGTTTTGTAGCACTGTGGCCAAATCACCCATCGGACGTTCCCGCATCCGAGGTACACCATCAAGGCGGTATTCTCCTTGACCTAATGCGACTAGCGCAGTGATAAATCTGGCCGCCGTACCTGCTAAACCCACAAACAAATCTGCCTGTTTTGCGGGAATGTCACCCCCCTTACCGGACACTTGAATTTTCGCCAACGCCGGATTTAAGCTGATGGGAATACCTAACTGCTCTACACATTTAGCGAAATACTCGCTGTCTTCACTAAATAGGGCATTTTCTAAAATCGAATCACCTTGAGCCAAAGCAGCAACAAGTAATGCACGATTAGTAATACTTTTAGAGCCAGGAATATCTACTGTGGCATCCACAGGGTGATTCAAAGCAGGGATGGCGATGGTATCCACAAAAACCTCTGTGTGGGTGGTCAGCTACAACTTTATATATGTTCCCATATCATGAATGCTGGTTGAACAGTCATATTTTTTGCTGTTATGTAAAAAAAGTATAAGAGTCAGTTGACAATTGACAATTGACAGTTAACAGTTGTTTTTTCTCCTCTGCTCCCCATGATCCCAGAGATACCAATCCAAGATAGGATGGACGTTGATTTACGTATTGTTTTACATAATGCTTATGAAGCGCTATTGGTCACGTCTGCTTGCCCTCGTTCTAGTTGTAGCTATTGGTTTAGTAGGCTGTGGTAGCCCAGATAGTTTGACAGGTGATTATCGTCAAGATACTTTGGCTGTCGTTAGTACTCTGAGACAAGCCTTAGAATTAACAGAAGATTCACCAGACAAAGCTGCTATCCAAGAAGAGGCTCGGCAAAAAATTAATGATTTTTCTGCACGCTATCAACGGGTTAATTCGGTTTCTGGTCTTAACTCCTTTACTACTATGCGGACAGCCCTTAATTCTCTGGCTGGACACTATAGTTCTTACCCCAACCGACCAGTACCCCAAAAGCTTAAGAATCGTCTAGAACAGGAATTTAAACAGGTAGAAACTGCATTAAAGCGAGGTGGTTAATACCAATTCAAAATTTAAAGTTCACAATACCCTACAGGTTCGCCGAGCGTTCCGTTGGCGCAGCCTCTGTCTACGACACACTCCGCGTTCGCGTAGCGTCCCGTAGGGAACGTAGAGAAAGAAAGCTAAAACTACAAAATCCAAAACTGAGAAATCCAGACCATATCTGGATTCTAATATCTACATCTGTTGCTGAATTTTGGAGAAATTTACAGGGGCGTACAGCTAGCTTTGCGCCCCTAACTATGTGAATTTATACCTAATGATACAAAAGATATTGCTAATTGCAACTTAGCAAAAAGCTACAAAATTTAAAGTTAACTAATAACGACTGACAATATTGACAATATTTATAGTAAAAAACTGAACAAATATCCCATTAGTAGGATGTTCCTGCTTCAGTATGTTTAATATTTTGACAAAGTAAAAGATTTAATTACACAAATATGAAGTTTCAGCATTCAAGCGGGAAAACTTATGTTTGATGTAAAAAATTGGCTCAATATTCAACCCAATTACTGAAATTGGGTTGATGGCTGCTTTGTCTTTTTGATATCCAGTATGTCTAACCGTCCCTTTAACCATGCGCGAGTAAGATTATGTCAAAACTTGGTCACAGCTATTTTTGGTGGTAGTCTGTTGATTCCCTACTGGGAAATACAACCAGTTCAAGCACAGGCGGCAGAGTTTTGTCAGTTATCGCCAGCAGCAGCACAAACTAAAGAAAATTTACGCTTATCAGCCCTCAAAGGTAATCAACAAGCACGAAAAAACTATCAGGATCTAATCAAAAAACAAGCTCAGGCACTAAAACAATGCCGTAGCCACACATGGCCTAATAACCAAGCTATTTGGTTACGTTTATATCCCTGCGATATCAAACCAGGGGCAATAGATAAAATCATGGATCGGATGGTTAATCGTGGCTATAACGAAGTTTATCTGGAAGTATTTTACGATGGGCGAGTCTTGTTACCTGCATCTGCTAATCCGACGGTTTGGCCATCTGTGGTGCGTACAAAAGGGGCGGAAAAAGCCGATTTACTGACTACAGCTATTCAAAAAGGACGACAACGGGGTTTAAAGATATATGGTTGGCTGTATACTACTAATTTCGGCTATAACTATGCTTTGCGGCAAGATAGAGAAGGTGCGATCGCCCGCAATGGTAAGGGAGAAACTAGCTTATATGTCGTAGATAATCGCTCTCAAGTCTTTATCGACCCCTACAATGAGCAAGCCAAACGCGACTACTATCGCATGGTACAAGAGATAGTGCGCCGTCGTCCTGATGGTTTGCTATTCGATTATGTGCGCTATCCCCGACAAGCTGGTGGTAATTCTCTGGCCACTACGGTTGCAGATTTATGGCTATATACAGAAGCTACACAAGTAGCATTATTTCGTCGCGCCCAAAACAATAAGGGGCTAGAGATGATTCGGCGCTTTTTAAGCAAAGGCTACATTACAGCAGGCGATATTAGCGATGTGGATCGGCTTTATCCTCAAGAGGGTGAACCTATGTGGCAAGGACGCATAGTATCCCCACAGCAAAAGTCCCTACTTTCGCCAATAGCTAGACAACCAATATTACAAATGGATTTATGGCTGTTGGCAGTGGCTCATTCCATGCAGGGTATTATAGATTTTGTATCTTTAGCTACTCACCCAGCCAAACAAGCCAATATTCCTTCTGGTGTGGTCTTTTTTCCTGAAGGAAACCAAACAGTTGGACAAGGCTATGATTCCCGCTTGCAACCTTGGGACAGGTTTCCTAGTTCCTTACAATGGCATCCCATGTCTTACGCAAGCTGTGGTAATGTTACTTGTATTGTGCAACAAGTGCAAAAAGTCTTAAGCGTAGCTAAACCAGATACACAGGTAATTCCTGCATTGGCTGGTACTTGGGGAAAGTCGGTGAGTAATCGTCCACCTTTAGAAGCGCAAATGCGGGCTTTACGTCCTCTTGGTAACAAAATTAAAGGTGTGAGCCATTTTGCTTATTCGTGGCAATATCCAGAAGATGATAGCGATCGCAAATCCTGCCGCAACCAATAATTCGTGATTCGTCATACTTCTCTACGAGACACTCCGTGAACGGCTACGCTCAGTACAAGTTCGTAATTTATCTTAATTGTGAGCAACATCTTCTTTCTCTGAGTTAATCTTCACACTCAAAAGTGCCTCAAAAAGCTCCTTTCTCAGTGTATTTCATGTGCTTGAGAATTGCTATAACAGTATCCTTCCATAGAAAATGTTATAAACAACCAAACGCCTTGACAGGGATAGGTGCGTATGGCTCATTGGCGTGACTTTAAGAAACGTAATGAGTACAAAAATAGGGGAGAAATTCTTAAATTTTCGATTCCTCCCCAGTATCTAAATTTTTAAACTCTGGCTTTTTCCAAAATCAACTTAGACCGCTTCACTTGTTCAGGAATAGTAACAGGGTAATTGCCAGTAAAGCAGGCAGAACAGAAACTATTCTTGTCTTCTCTTGTAGCTTCTAACATTCCATCCCAGCTAAGGTAAGCCAAGCTATCAACTTCTAGTTGCTTGGCAATTTCTTCTACCGATTTAGTAGCAGCAATTAGCTGGTCTTGAGAATCAGTATCAATTCCGTAGAAGCAGGGATGGGTTACAGGTGGGGAAGAAATCCGCATATGTACTTCTGCTGCACCTGCATCACGTAAGGCTTTAACTAGTTTGCGGCTAGTAGTTCCCCGGACTATGGAGTCGTCAACGATAATCACTCTTTTACCCACCAGTACATCTTTAAGGGGGTTGAGTTTCATCTTAATCCCCGACTCGCGCATGGTTTGGGTTGGCTGAATGAAGGTGCGACCAACGTAGCGATTCTTAATCAACCCTTCACCAAAAGCAACTCCTGATGCTTGGGAAAAGCCAATGGCCGCAGGAATACCAGAATCAGGTACACCAAAAACAATATCAGCTTCGACAAATGATTCAGCAGCTAGTTGCCGTCCTAAACGCATCCGATAGCTGTATAAGCTCTCGTTGTGCATTTGGCTATCAGGACGAGCGAAGTAAATCATCTCGAAAATACATAGTTTGCGCTGGGGTTTTTGGCTCCAGTGGTAGGAAGCTAGACCTTCTTCGGTAATCCAAACTACTTCGCCGGGTTCTACGTCGCGCAGGTATTCAGCACCAATGATATCTAAACCGCAAGTTTCCGACGACAATACATAACGGACGGGATTACTGGGTAATGTACCAATTACCAGAGGACGAATACCATTAGGGTCACGTACACCCATCAAGCCGACAGGAGTACCAACAACTAAACTAAAGGCTCCTTGGCAACGATGGAATGCTTCAATCGCGCCGTCTAACCACTCTGCACCTGCATTTACTGCTTGGGCGATCGCAAATGCAATCATTTCTGAGTCTGTAGTGGTCACGAGATTGCAGTTGGTTTCCAGTAACTCTTCTCGCAGTTGTACGGTATTGACTAAATTGCCATTATGTGCTAGTGCAACCTTACCTAAGCGAGTATCTAGTACAGCTGGCTGGGCGTTAACCTTACGACTAGAACCAGTAGTAGAGTAACGTGTATGACCAACGCCTATATCACCGGGCAACTCTTGTAAAATCGACTCGTTAAATACTTGCGACACCAAGCCCATATCTTTGTGCAAGTGTACTGTCGTACCCTCAAACGTGGCAATACCAGCAGATTCTTGACCCCGATGTTGCAGGGCGTACAATCCAAAGTAAGTTAACTTAGCAACATCTTCTCCTGGGGCATAAATGCCAAAAACGCCGCAAGCTTCCTCTGGCTTGTCGGGGCGATCTTCGTGACTATGGCTTGAGTTATTAATCTGATTGGAGTATTCATCCGAAGTGACGGAATCAATGGGAATCATGCTAGCTTTGCTCCTGGTGGGGGTATCAACTCAAAATAATTCGTAATTTATGAGTGCCTGATTAATTTTTGGGGCTGGAAGTCGAGAAACAGAATTTTTATTTTTCTCCCCATCAATGAAGGTGAGGATATGAATCCTGAATTACGAACTACAAATTAGGAATTATTTGGTCACTGGGATATATATCTAGGGACAGTTGTGGACTTCTCTTAATATATCTTTAACTATCTATTAACACAGTACCTTAATTGTGCTTAAAGATTCTATCGATTTGGGAAAATTAGTGACAGTGGACAGTGAACAGTGGAAATAATTTGTCAACTGTCAACTGATTGAGTTTTCAAGTGGTAGTGTTAGAGACAGATAATCGTCTAGCGATCGCATTTTGATAGCGATCATTCATATCTTCGATCCTAGCGCGGATTAAGGTTTGGTTATCAGTAGTTAAAACCCCCAAACCTGTTTCGGTATTTCCAACCATACCTAATTTTTGCCAATCTTGACCTAGATGTTCCTGTAAATAGGATTCCCAAATTTCTGTGTCTGTTGCAGCGACAGAAACTAAAATTCTTGCCCCACCCTCACCAAAAAGCACTTCATCCAAGCGTTGTAACCCAGTGAGAGAAATTTCCAAATTTACTTCCGCACCCAAGTTACCAGCTACACAAGATTCAGCTAAAGCCACAGCTAAACCCCCTTCAGCACAGTCATGGGCTGAACGCACCCAACCTGCACGAATAGCATCACGGCAAACTTTCTGCACACGGCGTTCTAACTCAAAATCAATCCGTGGCGGTCTACCTGCTATTGTGTTGTGGATAGTAGCCAAATATTCAGATGCGCCTAAACTGGTTGCGGATGATCCTAACAGGTAAATCACATCACCAGCAGACTGCCAACCTTGACCGCAAATTTTTGTTAAGTCGGGAATTAACCCCACCATGCCCACAACAGGGGTTGGGTAAATTGGTTGGGGGTTGCCTTGAGCGTCAACAGTTTCGTTATATAGAGAGACATTCCCACCAGTTACAGGCGTTGCCAATTCCTGACAACCTTCTGCCAAACCGCGACAAGCTTCTGACAATTGCCAGTAACCGATAGATTTTTCGGGACTGCCAAAATTGAGATTATCTGTCACCGCCAGAGGTTCTGCACCCACACAACTCAGATTCCGGGCTGCTTCTGCCACTACTGCCTTAGCTCCCTCATAGGGATCAAGGTAAACATACCGAGAATTACAATCAACCGTAGCTGCAACACCACTGAGAGTAATTCTCCCCTGCCCTTCTAGGGGTCGTAAACGTACTATCGCCGCATCCGCCCCACCTGGAAGGACAACGGTGTTATTTTGCACTTGGTGGTCATACTGACGGTATACCCAATTTTTCGAGGCGATCGTTGGTGTATTCAGTAAAGTTAACAAAATATCATGCCAACTTTGCACATTTCCTTGAATTTCAATACCTGTAGTTGTACAGCTAGGTAAAGACTCAGACGACCATTCCCAAGCTTGACGGGCATATTCTGGGGGTTGTGCTAGTAACTCACGCTCATAAAGTGGGGTGTTTTCGGCCAACGCATCAGCCGGAATTTCGGCGGCGACTGCACCCTGAAAGAAAATTCTCACAATAGGTTCGGCAATAACTGTACCAGCAACAACAGCCTGTAATCCCCAACGGTGGAAAATATCAATTAATTCTTGTTCCCGTCCCTTGTGGGCAACAAACAACATGCGTTCTTGAGACTCTGACAATAAATATTCATAGGGAACCATCCCCGTTTCCCGTACAGGAATCTTGTCTAAATCTAATTCAATCCCGACCCCACCTTTCGCAGCCATTTCGGAGGTAGAACAGGTGATCCCCGCCGCACCCATATCTTGGGCTGCAACTACTGCACCTGTCTTAAATGCTTCGAGACAAGCTTCAATTAATGACTTTTCTAAAAAAGGATCGCCTACTTGCACAGCCGGGCGGTCATCCATTGACTCATCAGTTAATTCTGCGCTGGCAAAACTAGCACCACCCATACCATCGCGTCCGGTGGTGGAACCTACATATAATACAGGATTACCTATACCAGATGCCCCAGATTTGACGATTTCTGGTGTTTCCATCAATCCTAAAGCCATAACATTGACTAGAGGATTACCAGAATAGGCAGGGTCAAAGTAGACTTCACCGCCAACTGTCGGCACGCCGACGCAATTACCATAATGAGAAATCCCAGCAACCACCCCAGAAAACAATCTTTGGGTTTTAGGGTCTTCTAGGGAACCGAAGCGGAGGGAATTTAACAAAGCAATGGGACGCGCACCCATTGTAAAAATATCTCTGAGAATACCACCAACACCAGTGGCAGCCCCTTGAAAGGGTTCAACGGCTGAGGGGTGGTTATGAGATTCAATTTTAAATGCTAGTTGCAGACCTTCACCTAAATCTACAACCCCGGCATTTTCCCCAGGCCCTACCAGAATGCGGGGGCCAGTTGTGGGAAATTGCTTAAGTAAGGGACGGGAATTTTTGTAGCAGCAGTGTTCTGACCACATCACCCCAAACATTCCCAGTTCAGCTTTATTTGGATGGCGGCCTAGTCGCCGCACAATTTCTGTGTATTCTTCGGGTTTAATACCTTCAGCAGCGATTTCTTGGGGAGAAAAGGGTGTAGGGGATGTGGCAGTCATGGAAAATGCACCAACAGGACAGAGAATTATTGTATCGATTTCGGGTACGATTAGCTCGTCCTGTTGTCAGCGATCGCTTGTCAATTGTTTGATAAAAGTTTGGGTTTCGGGCTTGACTGGCTCATCTTCTAAGCAGACATCAGCCCGATGACTAAAATTTTACACTTCTACCTTCTTTTGGCGTGAAAGGCAACAGACATATCCCCAACTGCCAAATATCAATAAACCCATGACTGCGGTTGGTTCAGGAGTAGTAGCGGGATTATTGCTGCGTAGAGTAAATGTAATTCCGCCTGTACCTGATCTGCCAAAAGCACTGCTACCACTGAGGTCGTAGCTAAAAAAGGCTTCATTTAGATCAAAAAAGCCTGAGATAAAAGTTGGTGAAGGGGCAGATGCTACAGCGAAATCTAGTCCGAGAAAGCTGCCATTATTAAAGTTAACTTGTGCATAAGGATCACTAGCTAGATTGTAGGTTTTCCCTTCAAAGGAGAAGCCGAAATTGCTTAAGGCGATCGCTTCATCACCAATACCCGTTAAACTACTGTCATCATAGCTGAAGAAGCCTTTATAGTTTTTGCCATTAAGCGGCCCGGAATCGATGGCTACTTGAACATCATAGGTGATGGTTGCAGCTTTAGCTAAGGCAGGGGTAAAACTAGCTAGAGCGATCGCTGTGCTAACAACTAAGAATCTAGATAGATGATTCATGACTTTATGTTTGGCTAAGGGTTAATTAAATGAATCAAACGCAGTTAAAAAATGAAATTATCAGGATTACTCAACGCTGCTACGGAGACGTTTTCCAAGAGGATGAAGTTACGGGAACGCGCACTACCAAAGCCATCGGGGTCGATGAGTAAGTTACTATTTTTACTACCGGCACTGGAGAAAAGGACGTAACCATCAGCAATAGGATTGCTGCCTGTGTAACCTAGACCCCGCAGTACGCCAGTTAACTCGATTTTGTCAACACCAGGGGTAAAATCTTTAATTGTGTCACCAGCATCGATAATGCCGTTGTAAACGAATAAATCACTGCCGCCCCCCCCTGTGAGAATATCCTTTCCTTGACCACCGATAATAATGTCATCACCATTTGTCCCTGTGAGTGTGTCATTACCCACAGTGCCATTTAATTCATTTACGTCAACAATGTTGATAGTTAAAGCTTTTTGGAAAACACCACCGTTACCATCGGAGGTTTGTACTCGAATGTTGTAAATATTCTTGGTTTCGTAGTCGAAGACAGCTTTGGTTTTGAGGTGATCGCCAACAATTTCAAATTGAGAGTTATCATTACTACCAACCCCACCAATTAAGCTATAGGTAAAGGTTTCGCCTGTATCGGGATCAATACTTGATAAAACACCCACTTCCGTACCTAACAGACGACGTTCTTTAATTTCCGTATTGCTTAACACGATATTTGTTGGGGCTTGGCTTAAGACTTTGACATTACTAATTTGATTTGTCAGATTCGTTCCAGTATTTTCAGCGACAACCGTACTAATCAATTTAGTTCCGGCTGCTGCTTGCTCTAAATCATCGGTAGTCTTACCCAGCGCCACTTTTTGAACTTTGGCAAACTCCTGTTCTAAACTATCAGTGGGTGTAGTGGATATAAGAGTAGCAATACGTTGATTAGCCTCAGTAATAATTTGGGCAGCTTGGGGTGTAATTGAGGTAACATTCACCCCAGTTTTACTAGCTGCAGACTCGATTAAGTTTTGTACTTGAGTTGTACTCGTGAGATTTAAAGCATTATTACCGTTGGCTTGAATTTGATCACCTAAAGCAGAGACAACATTTTTGACAATTTGATTGAGGTTGGTGGTTGATGCGCCGTCCAGAAGTCCAGCGATTTGGGTGACAACATTTTGCACCTGTACCATCGCTCCGTAGGTGCTGCTGGCTCCTGCAAGGTTGTTTTTTGTGGCTGCAATAGGATCAATGTTGCTCAGATCCACTGTTGTAGGCAGAGATAGAGCAGCTGCGACTTTGGTATTAGCCTGCTCTACAGTTAACCCTCGATCAACTAAATCTGATACTAAGGTAGTTAAAAGAGTAATAGAAGTAGAGCCAGGTAAAGCACTTACAGGCGTTTCTAAAGCTAATCCTGTCGCCGTATCAATGCCACCAAAGGCTATTAAACGCCCTTCTGAGGGGTCAAATATACCATTGCCATTCGTATCGAAGGCATCAGGAATATCAAGTTGGTAGAACCCATTAGCATCAGTAATAGCAAAGGGTTCGTTACTATCTAGTACACCGTTTTTATTGGCATCGAAGAAGACAGTTGCACCAGCGATATAGTTATCAATGACAAAGCCGCTATTGTTGGGATAGATGCGGAATGTCAGGTCAACACTAGCTTGACCGTCGGTAGCTGTCACCTTGACATAGAAAGGTACATAGACTGTAGGAGCGTTGTTGATATTAATTTGCAGGTCGCCATTGGACAGGACGGAAATACTAAACCATGTGGGTAGGGGAGTGCCATCGCCTCTTGTGGCGGTTCCTGTGAGGGCATTACCATCAAGATCACCAAACACACCAGAGATCACTGTACTACCGGAAATAGAACGTCCCCACAACGGGTTTAGTACTTGGGGAGGACGGTTGACTGTTTGGCTTCCTTGGGCGAAACCAAAGTTAACAAACTCAAAAATTTCGCTGCTGGTAATAGTTTTAGTTTGTGGGATGGGTGAAGGAGAAGTCCCTTGCCAACCCATAGGTGCAATTACGTTAACAATATAGGTAGCAGGAGTCAGAGTATCAAAGGCATACCCGCCCAGAGAGTCGGTGATTGTACTAACCTCACCCGCATCCAGAATATTGTTATTGTTCTGATCGAGATAAACTGTCCAGTTACTTAAACCTGTTTCATTCACATAGTAATCCCACTGTCCTGACTTATTTAGGTCATTCCACAGGAAACCACTAATTGAACCTTTTGTTCCTTGAAAACCAATAAAGCCAAAATTGGATGGATTTTGCGAGTTGAGGCTGAAGGAAGTTGAGGGTTGGTTAGTAATTCTCCAACTTGTATCCGGTGGCTCTACACTAATAGTATATTCACCGAATGGTCTACTACCAAAATAGTAGTATCCATTATAACCACTGTTTCCAGTATAGGTAGTGGCAATTATCTGTCCATTTTGGATCAGGTTAACTTTCCAATTACTCAATCCCTTTTCATTGGGTTCGGAAACACCGTTTGAGGAGTTGTAATTTGTGCCATTACCATTAACATCATTCCAGATGTAGCCAGTGATATCACCATAAGGTAGTTGGTAGCCAAAGTTAACCTCTACCGGATTTAACCCATCAAAGTAAATTTCACTGGGGGGAGTGGTAAGTTGCCAAACCTCTGGGTTGTAAGCCGGTTCAACGGTAATAATATAGGGGTCTGATGAGGCTGCAACATTGGTAAACCCATAATAACCATTAGTTTCCGTAAAGACAGTTTGAATGATCTGTCCGTTTTGGCTAAGGTTAACCTTCCACCCTCCTAACCCATTACTGTATTCATAATAGTATCCACTACCGTACAAATCGTTCCAGACATAACCCCCGATTTGTCCGTATCTTCTGATATCGCCGTAGGAATAGTTCTTTTGCTGAAAACCAAAATCAATATCTGTAATTCTCTGACTAGCAAGGAGACTAACGGAATTAAAAGATGAGCCAGTGGATACCCAAGGTAGTGAATTATTTTCGGTAGAAACTGTAATTATATAATCTCCAGCTTCTAAACCCTCAAAGGTGTAACGTCCAAATGAGTCTGTTTGGGTAGTTTGAGAAAAACCAGAAGCATTGGATAAAGTAACTGTCCAATTTACTAAACCATAATTGGCATAGGAATAGTAGTAAGGGGACGAAGGATCATACTCGTCACGGTAATTATTGCCATCAACATCATTCCAAATAACACCACTGATGGCACTTAGCGCTCCTGTAGTGCTGATATTGGGTGTATTAAAATCAATATAAAAGTCCGCTTGAGAGATTTGGTTAGCAACTGTATAAACTGTTTGTGAGTAATCAAAACCACTCGATTGAGGGATAAATCTGACATTATACTCTGTATCTGGTGCTAAACCAATGAAAGTGTAAGCCCCTCTACCATCACTTAATACTCTTCTTTCATCGTCATCAAGAGTTCCTGAATTATTCGTGTCTAGATAAACAATCCATCCACCCAAAGGTGTGTAGTAAGGATATGTAAAGCCATTCTGCTCAACATTAGTATATGTATAAATACTGCCACTAATCTGTGTTATCGGCTGGCGATAGCCAAAGACATTATAACTTTGAAAACCAAAAGTTCCGTAATAAGGACTAGAACTTACGGAAAGAGAAACAGATTGAGGATTAGTAAAATAATTCTGGGTTAGCTGCCAATCATTGGAAGGTGGATTAACTGTTATTAAATACTCTCCCAATGACAAATTACTAAATAGGTACTGACCATTACTATCTGGACGGGTTACTAAAATAAAGTTTGGATCACTAGGTTTTGTTAAGGTAATAGTCCAATCTAAGAATAAACCAGGCTCTTGATCACCGTAGCTAAATCCATAATTTTGACTACCATTACCATCCAAATCATTCCAAAGATTGCCTATTATATTTCCCGTATAAGGCATTTCATTTGTCCTCTCACTTAAAATTGTTCTGTAAAAGCCTATTTTCAAAAATATCTATAGCTTAATTGCTGGCTAAAAAATAATGAAAATAAACAGTAAAAAAGCTATATTAAAATTCCAATTTATCTCAAACGCAAAAATAGATGCGTAACTGAAAAATCGAAATTTGAATAATAAATTGAGCAATTACTAAACTAAGCTTTAAGCCAAATGAGGAACTACACTACTTTATTTCAAATCTTTAGTATTTGATGTACTTTTATGATTCGATTCCAAACAAGGAATTAAAAAATATAAGTTTTATATGTAAATTTTTTAATAAAAAATTACATCACACGTGTAATATTACATAACTCATACTGAGTGTGTCAAGCAAATTTTAGTTAAAGAAGTTATATCTAACAGGAAACAAAATATGAAATTATTGTAAACTTATCAACATTACAATCAGATTTTTAATCTGGGACAAAAAATAATAAGCATAAATTATATTAAATACTTATTTATATTTACTAATAAAATATTTCATCTATCTAGTAAAAAATACATTTTTTGCATTCATTAGCAATGATCTAGATATTAAATACATCTTTATTACCAGTGTAATAAATAGACATCATTAATATTTACAGCCACATTATTAGAAATCTATACAAAATTCAATATGTCAATATGAGCGTGCTTGATTAAAGATATTTTTAAGAATAAGTTAAGTAATGATGTGCTTCATAGAAACTAAATACGCTCAATAGTTATACCATTTCCTAAGAAATATGAGACAGATGCAACCCCCCAAACCTATGCTAAGTATCACTTTCTTAATTTTGAATTGGTATTCGGGAAGTCCAGAAAATAAATTATTCTCATTTTTAAACTCAACGCAACTGTTTCTTCCCCCTGCTCCCGTTCGCGTAGCGTCCCGTAGGGAAGTTCACCCGGTTCGTGTAAGCGTCTGTCTCCGACACGCTACGCGAACGTAAGAGAGGGAAACCCTCCTTGCGACTTCTCTTCCTGCTCCCCTGCCTACAAAGTAATGGGATATTTTTTTAGTGGGAAGTCTCTTAGCGCTCCGTAGGCGATCGCACCCAGTGCTGCACAATTGTCTTTGTTGTCTAGAAACACAACCATAGGATGATGCCAAAAGTATCACTCCACCTGCAAAATTGATCCATGATTGCTATATTTCACTCCTGTAAACGCTTGAGCTTGACACTAGCCGCCTTTTGCTATAAGTATTTTCTGTATTAAAAGAATAATTTTTTCCAGCACATGCAGTTTATTGATAGAAATAATGTGACAACAATCACATGGACGTATGATTAAGATCGCTTACGTGAAATCTAGGAAGTGGAATTATTTAAGTATTACTGAACTCTAGCCGAGTCATTAATAGGGAACACACTAATTGCCGACATCCTTTGTTAAGGACTGTCGGCTTTTTGTTTGTGGAGTAGGAAGTCATAATAAAACCCGCGTTGGCGGGTTCTGTCGAAGCTCAAGATTAAAACTCGGCGTTTTCTGGTGTACGAGGGAAGGGTATGACATCCCGAATATTCCCCATACCTGTGATAAACTGCACGAGTCGTTCAAAACCCAAGCCGAAACCAGCGTGAGGCACTGTACCATAACGGCGTAAATCGAGATACCACCACAAATCTTCAGGTTTCATCCCTTGGGCTAATACACGGCGTTCTAGCACATCTAACCGTTCTTCCCGTTGGGAACCGCCAATAATTTCGCCAATTTTGGGTGCTAAGATATCCATTGCGCGGACGGTTTTTTCATCATCGCTTAGACGCATATAGAAGGCTTTAATTTGCGCTGGATAGTCAGTAACAATTACTGGTTTTTTAAATAATTGTTCGGCTAAATAGCGTTCGTGTTCTGATTGTAAATCTAAGCCCCAGCTTACAGGATATTCAAACTTGAAATCGGCTTTTTCTAATAGTTTGATGGCATCTGTGTAAGTCAAACGCTCAAATTGATTGTTGATGATATTCTCGGCTGTGGCTAAGACTGTATCATCAATGCGTTGGTTGAAAAATTCCATATCTTCAGGGCATTTTTCCAACACATAGTTAAAGATGTGTTTGAGAAACGCCTCAGCTAAATCCATATCACCTTCTAAGTCACAGAATGCCATTTCTGGTTCTACCATCCAAAATTCTGCTAGGTGGCGGGAGGTGTTGGAGTTTTCTGCACGAAAGGTAGGGCCAAAGGTGTAAACGTTGCTAAACGCCATCGCCATGACTTCGGCTTCTAGTTGTCCACTTACAGTTAAGTAGGTAGGTTTAGCGAAGAAGTCTTGGCTGTAATCAATCTCTTGGTTTTCTGTGCGGGGAACCTTCTTTAAATCCAAGCTGGTGACGCTGAATAGTTCCCCTGCGCCTTCGCAGTCACTAGCGGTGATAATGGGGGTGTGTACCCACAAAAAGCCCCTTTCTTGGAAGAATTGGTGAATGGCGGCGGAACAGGCGTTACGGACACGGAAAACTGCACCGAAGGAATTGGTGCGCGATCGCAAATGTCCAATACTGCGTAAAAATTCAAAAGAGTGGCGTTTCTTTTGCAAGGGATAAGTTTCGGGATCAGCTTCACCGTAGACTTTCACTGTCTCGGCTTTCAACTCAATACGCTGTCCTTTTCCTTGAGAAGCCACCAATACGCCAGCCACTTCCACTGACGCACCTGTATTTAATCGTTTAATAATTGCTTCGTAGTCTGGCAAATCCTGATTGATGACAGCTTGCAAATTCGCTAGGGATGACCCATCATTAACCTCAATAAATGCAAACCCCTTGAGTTCACGCTTCGTTCTTACCCAGCCTTGAACTACAACAGACTCATCAGGTTGACCATTCCGTAATATTTCTGCAATCCGTCGATTTACCATAGTTACCCAGCACAGGACTTTAATATCCAGCCTATAATAACGCCCATTCCACCAAAGCGGACGGCTTGCCAGAAAGGTTTTTTCAGACTACGCCAAGAAAACAACTGGCTTTCTAAATTCAGTTCTAGCATTTCTAGTTGCTGTTTGATTTGCCGTAACTGGGCTTTTATTTCTGGTGTCTGATATTTATTTTGCTGTAATTCTTGAAGGCTTTGTTGCCATTGTGCCTGTTGCTTTTGATCGCGCGTTACTTGATCATACCTTTCTTTAAGGCTCAATAGCGATCGCTCTACTTGGGCTAATTCCTGCTCAAAATCCGGTTCTTGATTATTCTCTGGCGGTTGGGATGATTTTTTCGGCGGCTTCATTTACAAGTAGTAAAGTATAAGGTAAATGTCACTGCTGCCAATAGTTATCTATGTCTCAACCTAGCCAGCTTTCTAAAACCACTCAACTTAATGAATTTAGCGACTTGGAACTAGCCCAAGCCCTCATGGAAAGGCTGAGTATTTCGCCTAACGATTGGCATCGCCTCAAGTCTAACCGCAATTCTCGCGCTAGTGAACAATTAGCAGCCGCTATGGTATTTTTGCTTAAAAATCAACCCCAAGAAGCTCTTGCTAGACTAGAACAAGCTGTTGGTTGGTTAAATCGTTCTATCTCCGCCCCTCCTTGTCCTTCTCATGGAGATAAGGGAGTAGGGAGTAGGGAGTAGGGAGTGGGGGTATTTTTACCCTACTTCCCCTCCGGGTTCGCAGTCGCCTGCGGAGGGAAACCCTCCCCCAGCGCTGTCTCACCACTCACCACTCACTTCCTTACCTCCGCAGGGACAAGCGGGGGCGGTTTTCCATTTGTTTACATAATCTTAATTCTGTGCCTTTACGATTCCACTCCACTTGGTCAAAAATTTGGTGGAGAAGGCACATTCCCCGCCCGTTTTCTGCCTCATCGGGTGGTAAGTAATCTGTGGGGTCTTCAGTATGACTAGTTGTCGGGTTAAAGCCCTCACCTTGGTCGGAAATCACCCACCAATACTGATTATCTATGAGGGAAAAACGGACTACAACTGTTTTGCTAGGGTCAAGATTATTACCATGTTTAGCTGCATTAACTAGGGCTTCTTGTAGCCCTAATCGCAGTTCTGCTTGTAGTTTGGCGGGTATTTCCGCCATTAGTAAATCTAATATAGGACAAAGATAGAGAGTTGAGGCGAAACTAATAGTACCCCAATAGCGTCCAACTGGACGGAGTGAAATGGTTATCACGAGAGAAACCCCATAGCTTTCAGTTAGCTAGACATCAGTTTGCTTATACAGGCACCCTGATAAAAATGGAGGTGGTCATGCTGCCTTCAAACTTGCGTCTTTATTACTAAGTTATGAAAATGCTGGGGAGCATTAACTCTAATTATGAGGTTCGATTGATGATACATAAATCGGTCTTTATAAAGTTAGCTATTAGGATTAGCTATGGAAAACTAGAAAACTTGTGAGGATTTTTAATCCTCTTAGATTGCCGATTAGCATTTTAAACAATCTTGCTCACTTGGTGTTAGAGCTTATGCAACTTTAATGGTTTTAACAAGATTATTTCTATTTTTAGATTAATCCTATTTTAGCATTTCCACTATGCAATAGACTACAAATTTGAAGTGAAATTTTTTTTAAGGACTAAGTATCCTTGCCAAACTGCGAGCGCACCAGAAAAGCGGCGGCTTCCACATGGGCGGTTTGAGGGAAAAAATCGGCGGGTTGAATGCGTTGAATTGTATATAGGCCATCTTCACAAAGTAGTTTTAGGTCACGAGCAAGAGTGGCTACTTTACAGCTGACGTAAACGATGCGGGCAGGTTTCGAGGCTAATAAAGATTCGATGACAATGCGATCGCACCCTTTACGTGGCGGGTCTAGTATGACCACATCTGGTATTATTCCCATCTTTGGCAGTAATTTCTCAACTGCCCCTACTTGAAATTGCACATTATTAATACCATTGTGTTGAGCATTGGAAATTGCCTGTTCTACAGCTTGGGGTTGCAACTCTAATCCTATAGCTTGGTGTACGTGTCTAGTTAAAGGCAAGGTTAAGGTGCCAATGCCACAGTAGGCATCAACTAGGGTTTCATGCCCTTGTAAATTCAGTTCTGACTGAATTACTTCTAATAACGCCTCAGCCGTTTCTGTGAAGACTTGGAAAAATGTATCAGGACGGACTTGAAATTCCAACCCAGCAAAAATTTCTCGCAGATAAGGAACTCCAGCAATACAACGGGTTTCTCTACCAAAAATTGCATTGGTGCGTTCAGGGTTACGATTTAAGGACACTCCTACCAATTGAGGATAGAGCTGTAACCATTCCTGAGCTTGTTGTTCAATTCCTGGTAAATTCCAGTCCTTGACCACCAAAGTTAACAAAATTTCACCTGTACGCCGTCCAATGCGTAACCCCAGATGACGAATTTGTCCTTGGTGACGATTTTCATCGTAAATAGACCAGCCGCGCCCTTGGATATCTTGTTTAATTTCTGCCAGTAAAGGATTTAAACGGGGATCTTGGACTGGACATTGATTTAGGTTCACTAAATGATGGCTACCCTTTTGGTAATACCCAGCCTGCACTTGACCTGTAGCCGATATATCCAAAGGATAAGTAGCCTTATTGCGATATCCCAAAGCCGAGTCAGCCACCAATACGGGGTCTACAGGAGGTTCGGCAAAACCGCCGATACGTTGTAAAGCTTGGATAACTTGATTGCGTTTAGCAACCAGTTGATATTCGTAATCAATATGTTGCCACTGACAACCACCACACTTATCCGCCACAATACAACCCGGACGAATACGGTGAGGCGATGGTTCTAGTATCTGGTGCAGCTTTCCGTGGGCATATTTAGGTTTAACATGTACCAAGCGTACCATCAGGCGATCGCCCGGCACAGTATCAGGAACAAACACCACCCGTTCCTCAAACCGTCCCACCCCATCACCAGTATCACTCAAGTCGCTAATAGCAACCTCAATTAATTCACCCTGAAGCCAAGTAGATTTAGTCATTGGTCATTAGTCATTAGTCATTAGTCATTAGTCAGTTGCTAGGTTGTGTTCACTGTCAATTGTCAACTGTCAACTGTCAACTGTTCACTGTCCCCTTCCCCTGTGTACCTCCAAGTCGTTAAACTAGCTAATAATATTTCGCGTGATTTACATAATCATGACTGTAATTAGCCAAGTTATTCTCAAAGCCGACGACGAACTGCGTTACCCCAGCAGTGGCGAACTCAAGAGTATCAGAGAATTTTTACAAACCGGGGTACAAAGAACCCGTATCGCTGCTACCTTAGCAGAGAACGAAAAGAAAATCGTTCAGGAAGCAACCAAGCAACTGTGGCAGAAGCGTCCTGATTTTATCGCACCTGGTGGTAACGCTTACGGCGAACGTCAACGTGCGTTATGTATTCGTGACTTTGGTTGGTACTTACGTTTAATCACTTACGGGGTACTAGCTGGAGATGTTGAACCGATTGAAAAAATTGGCATTATCGGCGTGCGAGAAATGTACAATTCTTTGGGTGTTCCCGTACCCGGAATGGTGGAAGCCATCAATTCTCTGAAAAAAGCCTCTCTTGACTTATTAAGTGCAGAAGATGCAGTTGCAGCCGCACCTTACTTTGATTACATCATTCAAGCAATGTCATAATCAAAAGTTTGGCTATTTCAAGGGGTACTTTTGGTTCAGTCAGTTGAGTGTTAGATAATAACCTCATATATCCATAAGATTCTCTTTTGATCATAACGTCCCCATATCTGGTAGTGACTCTGGCAAGCTCTCCATGTCAAGTTACAACCCTGATGTGGGGAAATTTTATTTGGTCATTGGTCTTTCATCAATGGTTCATGCAAAATACTGTCACATATTCATTATTCTTGCTGGCATCGTAGAATGAAACAAATCTTAATGCTGACACCTAATACTAAAAGAACCTCAGTTCTTAATTTGGCTCAAGATATTCGAGAAGGGTTAATACCATTTCATAAAAAAGATGATATGGATGCAAACCCCCAAACCTATGCTAAGTATCACTTTCTTAATTTTGAATTTTAAATTTATATAAGGCGATCGCTAAATTAAAAGCAATTTGAGATTAAAGTAAGAAGAGTAGTTCTTCCCATTGATTTAATATGCGCTAGAGATTTATTTCCTGAATTTATTACTATTTACTAGTGAATATTTACTTCTTGTAATTGAGTCTCAAACTGCACATTATCAGTTTTGACAACTGGACTCTTAGCTATCCAAGACTTAGCTTTTTGATTTGCACTAATCACACTATAGGCTATCTTTTGGCTTTGAGGCAGTGGGCGTAACTTTTGTGTGTACTCATTGAGTTTAGTCTGAGCTTGAGCATATACAGGTGTATCTTGGGGAATTTGGTGCAGATACTTAACAGCTTTGTCAAAGTTACCAGCCAATGCTTGTTTACGGGCTTGGTGTAAAAAGTAAGCGGCTCTAATTTGACGTTTTTGATTATACTCAGCTAATTTTTTTTGTACTAAAGCACCAGCAGAACTTTCTGGCGGAATTTGGCGTAAATATTCTAATGCTGTGGAAAAGTCTCTAGCTTCGGCTTTGGCGTAGGCTTTGGCTAATAAATCTTGTGTTTGTGCTTCAATATTGACATTGGCTTGTTTGACTACATCTTTAATTTTAGTTTGCCAATATGCAATATCTGGAACTTCGTTAGCAGCACTGAGAACATCTGACCATCGACTCTCAAGTAATGCTTGTTCAGCTAATGAATATTGTTTTGCTGCGGTTTGCCATTGTTGTTGCCATTCTTCGATGGTGGCTTGAGCATCTGGATATACATTACTATGAGATGGGATTAGTTTAGCTAGAGCGATCGCTTGTTGCAAATCCCCATCTTGATATTGTTTTGTAGCTTTATATAAAATTTCTGTTTCTGTATTGGCTGGAGAGTTACTCAATAATGAATAGGTTCCCAGTCCCATCAATAGGGTATTAACTGCCAGTCCGACTTTCATCCCTGTCAGTAGCGGTGATACTGACTGAGTTGGTTCTGCTGAAGTCTCTTCTATCTGTTGTGTTTGCAGTAGTTGCGGTAGAGAAGTGTCCCATTTCATCTGTTGAATTGCACGCAACACCTCAGCCGTAGACTGAAAACGTTCTTGGTAATTGTAGCGCACCATTTGGCTCAAGATAGCCGCTAAATAATCACTCACAGGCGTATCAGCAGTACGCCAAATCATCTCATTACTATAAGGCTCTACTTTTAGTTGCAGTGGTTCTAAGCCTGTTAAAGCTTGAATGGCAATCATCCCTAGAGCATAAATATCACTATTAATCTGGGTTTGCCCAATAAATTGCTCTGGAGGTATATATCCTAAAGAGGTAGCAGGAACCTGATAAATAGATAATTCTTGGTCTATGCCAAAATTGACTGACTGAATAGAACCAAAGTCAATCAGGACTAACTTACCATTAACAGCACGTCTAATTAAATTTTCTGGCTTAATATCGCAATGAATAACACCTTGCGAGTGAATAAATTCTAAAATAGTTAAGGCATCTTCTAAAAATGAAATTATTTCATCCTCACGCCACAACGAACCCCAATTTTGAGCAATAGGCAATTCCGCAGTTAAAGCGTGTCCAGCAATGTACTCTTGAACCAAGTAAAAGCGCTCGTTTTCCTCAAAACAAGTAATAAAGTTAGGAATTTGGGGATGTTGTCCTAAATGCTTGAGAGTTTCAGTTTCCGTGAGAAAACGTAGTCTGAGCGTATCCAGGTAGCTAGAATGGATACTGTTAACTTTAAGTTGTTTAACAACACATTTAGGTTGATGTGGATAATTTACATCTACAGCAATATATGTTTGTCCAAATACTCCTGAACCCAGGTTTTGGACAATTTGGTAGCGTGCTTGCAATACTTTCCCGATCATGTGGTGGTTCATGAGCTGGTTACTGAGTTAGTCCTTATATAAGTTTCGGTATATTGTCTGCTGTTTCCGGAATAGCTCAAAGACAAATCGTTCTTATATAGAATCTTAAAATGCCAGCTTAGTTCCTTAAGTATTGTTACTCTCAGTAGACTTATTTTAATACTAAGCTTACCACTTGTTTTTGATTAACTGTCGGCTACGAATTACTACTATCGATATAGTAAATAGGAGCATACATCTAATTATACGCCCCTATCTATCTATAAATTAGCAATTAAAACTGCACAGATTGAGCAGTACCTTCTAAATGAGTGATTTGATAGAACTGTCTTTGTCCTTCGTTATACTTAGGTATGACATTAAAGCGATTAGTTGTAGTAATACCATCAGTCACAACTTTGGCTTGATTAGTTTCTCCCAAATTAACTGAAGGGATCAGCACACTAAATGTGGTAGAACCAGTATCTACAGTACGGCGTATAGGTACTGTTACCAGCGTCCCAATACTCAAGCCTACAGTCTGAATTTGATCCCCTGCAAATTGTAATGTTTGTTGTCTATCTTGATAGGTGAAGCGGGGACTACCATCGAAACTGGAGGTTGAGTAGATAATTTTGATTCCACTCCCATTTAGTTCATACAAGTTCGGTGTATTTACTTCTAACGCATGAGATGGAGCAAAGGGTATTGCTGCCAAGCTAACACCGAGAGTTAATAGAGGAAATAAGCTTTTTGTTTGCATATGACAAAAATAGTTGGTTAACTAGGACACAACGAAATTGTTAGTGTCTAGTAATCAACAGGAGTTTTAGATAAAGTTATGCCACTTAGCGTAAGTTCTACCTTAACTCAGTAATGTGATGATTTTTATTCAAAATCTGAGTGTGAGGCGCAACTATGCAGATTGAATAGTTTTTTGCCTATGTTTCATCCAAAACCCTATAGCCGCAACAACCGCTATCCCACCAACAGAAACAGGTTCAGGGGTAGTTTGAAGTTCGCTTCTAACACTCGTGACATAGATTTCGCTTTCAAAGTCGTCTTTAAAACGCAAAAGTGTCCCAACGGCTGACTGTCCATCTTCTTGCTCGACTGGGTTTCCTGTTCCTATACCTGTAAAATCAGAGTTAAAATTCAAGCCCAACAATGTAGTGACAAAATTATCTTCACTGATTTCCTCATCTTCTACAAAAACAAGAATATCACCACTAAATCCAGGTAGTTCAGGAAATATAAAAGCTTCAGCTAAATCAGTTGATGCAAGATTAGACAAAGTTTTTACAATATCGTTACTAGAATTACGTAAGTTGATTGTCCAAGATTCAAGGTCTACAGTGTCATCATTTGCAGGCAACTGGTCTACATCGACTACGTAATACCATCAAAAGAACCACCTGTCAATTGTGAAATTAGCCCATCTACATCACTAGAAAAAGGTTCGTTGGCAAATGTTCCACTCAGCTTAAATTGTTTAAAATTTGCAGCGCTAGCAGAGCAAGTCATAGCAGCAAGTATCGACATACTTATGGTTGTGGCAGCGATCGCTTGATAAAACTTTTTTATGTGTGTTGTGATATTCATATAAAGTTCAAAAATTACCTTAATGAAGTTTATACGATACTATCAGTATTTTTACTAATGCTTTTTTAAATATTTCTTAAGTTCTATAGGGTTGGTAATGAATAATTGGTAATGGGAAAAACAATTACCCCGCTATCATCAATTAACAGCTAAAGCAGGCATATTATCAGCAATTAGTCGAACTTGATATGAGACTAAGTTTCAGTTTTGGCAATTACCGTAATTCTTCTTGGCGATTCTGTTCCTCAAGCACTTCAGTTCTATCTTGTAACGGTTTCACTACACGAGCGATCGCTTCTTGCACAAATGCTTTAATAAACTCATCGCGGCGATTGATTTGAAACTGTCGCTGCACTACTTCTGTCATTCCGCCATCGCCCCAATCTTGATCATGACGGAAATATTCAATAAAGCTTTTACCTGCAATCCTAGTTAAATAAGCAGCTGTTACCCCTTGAATGGCTCTACCAATAATAAAAGTAGCCACATTTAGTTGCAACGCCGTAGATAGTAATTCAATTGCTCCCTTAACAATACCCAAACTAGCGATCGTCTTAGCCAAAGACAGGGCTAACTCCCGTCCCCGTTCCATATTCAATTCACAACCGTAGACTCTGCCAATCTCTACTACCATCTGGGCATTTACAGCCGCCGTTGCCAGTAAATCTACCACAGGTAAAGGTGTTACCGATACCACTCCTGCCCCAATCCACTGAAACCGCTCGACAATTTTATCTGCTTGGCGGCGGCGTTGTGCGTCGATGAGTTTCCGGGCTTCCTCTCCTAACCGCAGAGATTGTAAGAGTATATTATCCGCGACTAAATCCTCACCCTCAGCCCGTAAAATTGCTGCCATCCGCCGCAGTAAGGGAACTATATCTGGTTCTGGTTGGAAGGTTTCGCCTGTTTCTAATTGTGCAGTTTCCGGGTTAGCGGCGATCGCCACGACATCATTTGTAGCGATAAATCCCCGCACCCGTTGGCGTAACCGTGCTAAAATAGCTTCCTTATCCTCATCTGTGTAAAGGTCGGTTTTGTTGAGAACAAGAAGCGATCGCTTCCCAATTTCCGCTAACCCCTTCAAAGGCTCATATTCGGAACGCCGCAAATCATTATCCACCACAAATAACAGTAAATCCGCCTCTGTTGCCAACGCCCTGGCTAATTGTTCCCGTTCCGTTCCCGCTACCCCAGCCTCTAAAATTCCTGGCGTATCTGTAATTAAAATCTTGCGCTCCATCCCCTTCAACCGCAAACAGTAGGTTTCCCCCACTTTGGTTGTTCCCATTGGTGCATCAACCTTGCCTACCATTCGCCCCATAACGGCATTAACTAGGGAAGTTTTTCCCGCACTTCCCGTACCAAACACCACCACTTGAATCTCCCCCCTTGCCAAGTTAGCTTCAATTTCTTGGGAACGACTCAATAAAGCCTGACGTGTGACTTCATCTTGAATTTGCGCTACCTGTTGCCGCACAGCCTGTAAGGTAGAAGAAGCTGCATCAGACTTAGCAGCCGGAATTTGCGCGGCTGTCACCCGCCGACGGTTGCGGCGGCTACGCTGTTCACCACCCTGCAACACCATCACGTAATAGACAAAAGCAGCCACTAAACAGCCAATGAGGACAATTAGCAGCAATAACAGCAAATTACCCAAAAATGGTGAGTAGGATAACTGCCAGTAAAGGCGTGAAAGGGAATCAATCAGCCACAGGGAAAGTCCCAAAATGACGATTAAACCAACAATCAGCGTAACAATGCGCGAGACAGGCATGGGTGGCAGAGGTAAATATTAAATAAGCAGATGCTTATGATCTTAATAGGTTTAGTCAGTTGTCATTAGTCCATAGTCCATAGTCCATAGTCAAAAATTTGTCTCCCTCATCCCCCTCATCTCCCCCACTCACTCATGTACTCTACCATCAGGCATAATTGCCCCTTTGAGTTCAGCGTTGGTGAGAATTGTGCCTGTTAAGTCGGCTCCTTGTAAGTTGGCTTTTCGCAAAACGGCGCTATCCAAATTTGCATAGCTTAAATCTGCACCTTGCAAACTAGCCTCTGTTAAATCTGCTGCTAGATTTCCCCACTGTATTGTTCTTCCCAAATTTGCCCGACACAATTTTGCTCCATCTAAGTTGGCGTGATGGAGTGAAGCTGCTCTTAAGTCAGCGTAGCTTAAGTCTGCTCCTGTCAATAAAACATATCCTAAGTCTGTGCGCTGGTTGGAACTGGGGCGTAAATCCGCTTGAATAAGTAAACAACGGGAAAGATCAGCACTATTCAAATTAGCACCACATAAACTGGTTTTGATTAAATTAGCCTCTTGCAGTCGGGTTTTAACTAACTTTGCTCCTGTTAAATCTGCTTCTCGGAGAATGGCACGATACAAGTCTGCTTGGCTCAAATCTATGCCCCAAAGGATTGCTTCGCTTAAGTCTGCTGCTTGTAAGCAGGTGTGGCTGAAGTCGCTTTTACCAAGCCGTGTCTGACGTAAATCAGCATGGCTCAAATCTGCACCTGTGAGAGTTATATTGGTTAACTCTACTTCTTGCAATTTGATATGTTGAAAGTTGCGTTTGCCAGCAGCATACTGTTTAAGAATTTCGCCCACATCCATAAATAATCAAATTAAATAATTAATAAATTTAAAGGGTATGATATCAGCCCTTTAAATTCGTTTTCTTCTAATTCGTGACTTTTTCAGATACCCTGTTTAGTATTTTTCATCATATTGAACTTCAATAGTATGAGGTGGAGTAAGTTCTGTCATCAGTTCAGCGACGGATATAAGCCTTTGGGTATAACCAATATTCGCCCCAGAAAAAATTAGACCATTTTCTACATCACCACGGGCAGATGTAGCCAGTGCTTGTAACAAACAATAGGTTTTTCCCTTGTCTCGACACAAGCAAGTCTCTAAACAGTTGGCAATACATCGTTTTTCCAACGTGGAGGAATCAGTCATTACCTGTTGGGTGAACTGATTATGTAAGGCACGGCTGGGCTTGCCTACGGGACTCGGTACAGTGACTATATCCTCTGGTTGGGCTTGGAGATGACATTCTTTATAACGCTGATCGGCATCACATTCGATTGTGGTAATGAAGCGCGTACCCATCTGTACACCATCAGCCCCTATTGCCAGCATCCGATCAATATCAGCGCGATCGCTAATTCCCCCAGTTACAATCAAGGGTATCCTCACCCCTAACTGATTATCAAAATAATCCCGCAGTTGACTAATTACCCACTCAATAGAAAACCCTGGAATGTTCACCTGTTCGCACTGAGTAAAATGTCCTCCTACCTGTTGGCAATTCTCCACAATCATTGCATCAGGTAAACGATTATAACGACTTTGCCAAGTTTGGCAAATAACTTGCGCCGCTTCCACATTAGCCACACTCGGCACTAGCGCTACATCAGGATAGGCGGCAGTATATTCTGGTAAAGCTAGGGGTAATCCTGCACCAGTGATAATTATATTTGCCCCTGCTGTGGCGGCTGTCTCGGCTAATACCGGATAATCTTTTGTAGCAACGAGAACATTCACTCCAATCACCCCATCAGGGCTGATACTACGGGCTTTTGTCAGTTCATCTATCAAAGCAAGTCGATTAGCTGTAAAAAAGCTCTTTTTTTTACGTTTGTCAAAGTAAGGTGAATCTAAACCCAGCCCTAGAGACGCAATTACTCCCACTCCCCCCGCATTAGCAACAGCACTAGCCAAACTTGCACCAGCTACCCGTACAGCCATCGCCCCCTGAATAATGGGATGATGAGCAATATGTTTACCAATCCGCAAAGGCTTGAGAATACGGGTGTTCACAGACTTATTCACTGATTAACTAAATAACTTCAGAGTAATTTTAGCACTAACTCATAGTTATTTATGCTGCCGTAATTTGATTGAAGCTCCAGCAACTTGCGTGATTAAAATCACATATATGAAATTTTGTAGGTATTCTTTAATTGTTATGTCTTTTCCTGCTCATTATTCTCTGATAGTAGTAATAAATAAGAGATAAAAATTATTAGTAAAACATAGATTAAGCTCAAAGAATAAGTGAATTTACGGTATATTTTTTAGTTGTGAGTAAAATGACAGCAACAGTTATATGGTCTGCTGCTTAAACCCCGATTGCCAGAATCCACAAAATCCTAAAGGTACAAAATTTTGCATCAGTTGTGGAACCGAGTTGGTATTGTTACTAAGAAACCATTACCGTCTCATCCAACCGCTTGGTAGAGGAGGGTTTGCTTGTACCTATCTAGCAGAAGATATAGACAAGTTAAACGAACAATGTGTTGTTAAACAGCTAGTTAGTAGCCAGTTTTATGGTAGTGGCGGTAGTCAAGCCCAAAAAAAAGCTGCTGAATTGTTTGAGCAAGAGGCAAAACGCCTGCAAGAATTAGGAAAACATGACCAAATTCCGACACTATTAGCCTATTTTAAGCAAGATAACTACCTATATTTAGTCCAGGAGTTTATTGAAGGGCAAAATTTATTGCAGGAGTTAAAACAACAGGGAATATTTGACGAAAATAAAATTCGTAAATTGCTGAATGATTTGTTACCTTTATTGGAATTGATACATCAGCAACAAGTAATTCATCGAGATATTAAGCCAGAAAACATCATTCGCCGTCAAAGTGATGATAAATTTGTCCTAATTGATTTTGGTGTATCTAAACAAAAGACCAACGTAACTAATCTGACACCAGGAACTATCATTGGTTCTTTGGGGTATGGGCCAATGGAACAAATTCAATTTGGCGAAGCTTATCCTTCTAGCGATCTCTACAGTTTAGGTATAACTTGTTTTCATCTGTTGACAGACATTCCCCCCTCTCAACTATGGAGGGAACAAGGCTTTAGGTGGACTAGTAATTGGCGCAGTCAAATAAAGCGATCGCTCAGTCCACAATTAGGGCAAATTTTAGATAAGTTACTGCAAGAAAATCATCAACAGCGTTATCAATCAGCCAGAGAAGTTTTACAGGATTTGAATTTTTCGCCTCGAAGTGCGAATTTAGAACCCACATTAATTAACTCACCGTTACCAAGTCCACAACCTGCTCCCGCTCCCACTTCTCTATCATTATCAGTACAAAAATTGATTCCTGGAGTTTTAACCGTAGGTTCAGGAAGTTCGTTGTTAGCTATTACCTTAATAAGTTTTTTAGGAACTACTTTAATTAGCTCTGGATTATGGTTGCTAATTTTAGGTATTTTACTATTTATTCAATCCCGCTCTTTATTTGAAAAAGTTTATTTACTTCTTGTAGCTATAATTACGAATTTATTTTTGATATATATTTTACATATTTGGCGCATTAATAACCCGTTAGAATCTGGAATCAATGGATTGATAGTTGTAGTCTTACTAGTCATCCTTAGTGGTGTGTTGGCATTTATGCTGTTGAGAATATCTCAGATTTTTGACAAGTTAATTACTAAGTATTTCTAATTTTCAATTTTTTGTGTTTTTTAAAACCCTATTTAGATAAAGCTAGTGAACATCAATATATAAAGGAGTTTTTTATGATCCAAAAGGATGAAAATATTCGCTTGTTTATCTCTCTAGGGCTTTCTGGATTAATGGTTGCAGTTATTTTATGGTTAGTCGGTAAACTATCACCTCAATCGCAGATGGCCATCAATCCAAATCCACCTATAGTTTCTCCAGAATGGATCAGTATAGGTGACAAGTTTTTAGTCACAGCAGATAAAACAGATGAGAAAGAAGCTGGAATCAATGCTTTTAAATCAGGTAATTTCAGCAATGCTATTTCTAAATTCCAAGCATCGTTGCAAAGCAAGCGGAATGATCCAGAAACATTAATTTATCTAAACAATGCCAAAATAGGTAATGCAAAAGCTCTTAAATTAGCTGTAATCGCACCAATTGGTAGTGCTTTAAATGAGGCGAAGGAAACTTTACGCGGTGTAGCACAAGCTCAAGATGAAGTAAATAACAGTGGTGGTATCAATGGTATACCATTGCAACTACAAATTGTCAATTTGAGTAACTTTGGAGAACTTAATAAAATAGATGATGAATTGGTTAAAGACTCTCATCTTTTAGCTGTAGTAGGTTTCGGTCGGAACGAGACACTTTATAGACAAAATAGTTTAGTGAGAGTTTCTCCAGGAAGTTCGCGTAGTCAATCTGGACAAAATTCTACACAAAACATTAAAGAACCAAAATATGTATTTAATGTCAGTCCTAATCAGGAAGTTTTTAATCAAGTTCTAGCTGAATATATTGTCAAAAAAGAACATCGTACTAATATAGCTATTTGTCGAGATTCATCATTTAGAACAAATCAAAATCCATCTAATACAGAAAGATCAAATCAAAATATTGTTAAAGAGTATACAACGTTAATCAATCAAGCAGGAGGACAAGTTGTAGACACAGATTGCGATTTAGGAGCGGCAGATTTTATAGCTAGTGATTTTATTGCTAAGGCGACAAGCGCTGGTGCAGAAGCCCTTATTCTGCTTCCTAGACCAACTAATATTAATCCAGCCCTGGAGGTAGCCAAAGAGAATAGGGGTAGAATGGCACTTTTTGGTTCTCAAAATCTCTATAGTGAAAGAGTGTTAAAGTTTGGTCAGGGGGACATTAAAGGTTTAGTAGTATCTGTACCTTGGCATCGTGATGCCAACCGTAATACAACTAAAGAAGATTCTTTTGCTGAGAAAGCCGCTAAACGTTGGGGTGGAGATGTAAGTCCGCGAACGGCTACAGCCTATGATGCAATGCAAGTGATTATCGCAGGCTTAAAAGAGGATAGTACTCGTCAAGGATTACAGAAGGTGTTATCCAAGGAGAGTTTTACCACTATCGGAGCCACGGGTGAGGTGAAATTTTCACCATCAGGCGATCGCTTGGGTGGAGTATTTTTAGTTAAAATCCAGCCTTGCGAGTCAGGTAAGCGTTGTGCTTCTAATACTGGCTACGATTTTGAACTGGTGCAGTAGAAAGCCCATAGTCCTTGTTTAGAAGATTGGTGTTTTATCGCGCAGTATCTTCAATTTTTGGGTTTGTTGCAGTAGACGCTGACTGATGCGATCGCATACTATCTCGCATAGCTCAAATATCATCGGGTCGGTAATCTCGTAATAAGCACTAGTACCTTTAGGCTGACGAGATACCAAACCCGCCTGAGTTAATACCTTTAAATGCTTAGATAGATTCGCCTGTCCTAAACCAGTCGCCTCAGCAATTTCCATCACATTCATCGGCCCCGACTTAAGACAGGACAAAATTTGTAATCGACTCGCCTCTGATAGCACCTTAAAATAGTCAGCGATCGCCACAAGAACAGAAGGATCAGCCTCAGATGGCTTAGTATTTGGCATAGATAAGATTTAATTGCCAACAAAAAAGTTTAATAACTAGTTGGTATTATAGCCAAATACTATTATAGTCATTAGTCATTGGTCAACAGTCAACAGTCAACAGTCATTAGTCAACACCTAAAAATGAAGACTTTTAACTATGGACTATGGACTATGGACTATGGACTAATTCCAAACACTGACCCAACCGTTGACTTAATAGAATCCCTAGCGTCCTTGAGAGTCTGGGTAATAGGGTGTTTACTCTGCAAGAATACCCGCGCACAGTTGCGTCCTGGCATTCCCGAAATCGAACCACCTGGATGAGTTCCTGCACCTGTGAGAAATAGGTTTTCAATGGGGGTTTTGTAGTTTGCTATCTCTGGTAAGGGGCGGAAAAATACCATTTGATCTAAGGTCATATCAATATGGTAGTAATTACCTTTATATGCACCTAACCTTTCACCCAACTCTGCCGGACTTTCTACGCGACGGGCAATAGTAGCTGTTTTCACATTTGGCGCATAGGTTGCCAATTTATCAACTACCTTGTCTGCAACTTGATTCTTCAATTCATCCGTCCAACCAGTACCTCTCAAACCAGTACCTTCTGCACCAGCGATTTGATAGGGGGCAAAAAATTCAATCCAGACCGTATGTTTACCTGGGGGTGCTAAAGAGGGGTCGAGATAGCTAGGCATAACCACATACATTGATGGGTCAGAATCTGGTATCTCTCCCAAGGTACATTTACTATGGGCTTGTTCTACATGGGTAACGGAGTCAGCAATTAAGATAGACCCGACTAGATACTCATCTTTATGGGCGTGGAAGGGAAAGCGCAGGGGTTCATCTAATGCCAAATCTATTTTGAGGATGGTTTCATTATTATTGACAATGCGGCGTTCCAACCTTTCCCATAAATCTGGGTCTGCTGCATCTATATCGCTTTTATCGGTCATTTGTAAAAACAACCGTTTAGCATCAATATTAGAAATCACGCCATACTTAGCCCGATACTCTGTACCGCCACATACCCTGACACCCACAGCTTTACCATCATCAATTAAAACTTTCTCAACGTGCTGGTCTGTGAGAATTACACCACCTTTACTTGTCACCAGATTGACCAAAGCTTTAACTAAAGCACCAGTACCACCGCGAGGTCTAGCCATCCCAGGATTATGACGCATTGCCATCATAATCGCACCGATCGCAATAGTTTTTTGTGATGGCGGTGCGCCAAGTTCTGATGCTAATCTGGCCAAGGGTGCTTTGAGAAATTCCGAGTCAAACCACTCATTGAGAATATCTTCCGCACTGGTCAACATATTGCGGATAAAGTCTAGGGTTTTGTTAGGGGAACCAATGACGGAAAATAAATCTTTAAATTTTGTGATGTCGTAGTTACCGACAATATCTATGATTGATTTTGGTGGAGCGTTAAACATGGGAATCATTGCCCCTAATGCCCGTTGCCAATACTCGGTAAACTCGGCGTATTTTTTAGCATCACGTTCGCTATAACGGGCGATTTCTGCACAAGTCTTTTCTAAAGATTTATGAGCTAAAAAATACTTGCCATCAGGATGAGGGCAGAAAACAACAGGGTCACATTCTAAATATTCTAACCCATATTTTTTCAGTTCTAATTCCTCAACAACTGGCCCCAAATGTATAAATTCGTGGTCAATTGCACACAAATTAAACTTAAATCCTGGTGCTTCTTTGGGTAAGCATTCTTCTGTTGTGGCTGCACCACCAGGGACAGAACGTTTTTCTAAGAGGAGTACGCTATAACCAGCTTTGAGCAAATAAGCAGCACAAACTAGTCCGTTATGTCCTGCGCCTATAATTACAACATCATATTCCTGCATATTTGTTACTTATAAATAGAATTGTTTGCTATTGAAATATGTGACAAGAGAAGTTTTTATGTTAATGGTGAACAAAACTAATTCTTCACTACTAACTCTACCATTAAGATTCTGTAAGCTCAGATATTGCCTCTGGTATTTGACTCACATGAGCTTCTGAGAAAATTATTAAACTTCCTTGTTGAATTTCCATGTCTTTGATACGAATATTAATACCCTCCCAGGTATAGTAGGGTAGATTAACTAATGCTTTAAATTTCTGCATCAAGGCAACAATTAATTCTAAAGAAACACCTTCACCCTCATTACAATGAAAACTTTCTAGTCGCAGAGTTTGCTTAGAGGTACGGGGGCGTAGTTTGGCTAAAAAACCTAAAGGACGAGTCTCGCCTTTCTTGTGTATTAAAACTTTTCCCTGGCATTCTATACGACTATTACCAGGTAAAAATATTTGTATTTCCTGAAGTTTTAAATTAACAATCTCACCGTCTACATCTAAATCAAAATTTTGTGTAAACTTGCGAGAAAAATCTGAGGCAAGGGCAGAATTAATATCTGCTTGCGTAAGTTTAACGCGAGCGTTAAAATTTAATGGTTTATCTAATTGTACCTGACCAAAAATCACGCTTAGGGGATTGATGGCAAGGGTATCTGTTTTTAGCTGTATTTCTTGTACACGGAGATTCTGCTTTGTAACTAATCCTTGTCCAGCAATTGTCACACCATCCGCTTGGCCTTGAACTATTTTTAGAATATCTGTTTCTACAGAAATATCAATTTGTTCTGCGGCCTCTAGCTGATTGGATATAGTTCTTTCTGCTACCTGAGATACAAGTTGTCCTTCCAAATTTTGCTTATCTGACATGAACTCATACTTTTATTATCTACTATTATTAGTTACTTTAAACGTTGAGTATCCCTGAAGGAATCTATAGCATGGCATATATAAGAATCTAATTTTATTATTGGATTTATTTATATAGATAGGGAGTGGGAAGTAGGGAATGAGAAGTAGAGCGTAAGGAAAAGCTTTTTTGATAGCTAATCAATGTCTCTAAAAATCAAATAGAGTCTTATATAAATCAAAAATACATTAAGTATTAATGCTTAATAAAAATTATCAAATAGCACATTGTTTCATATATTTACAAAAAACCAAAAGATGAGATACTTATGGAAAAATAATCCAATAAGGTGGATGCAAAATATGCAGCTTTTTGGTATGCCAGCAGAAAAAGGCAGATGGTTGCTTATTCCTCTTGGTGCAATCGTTTTACTCTGCTTGGGAACAGTCTATTCCTGGAGTATTTTCAGAAAACCTTTAGAGAAATTACTAAGTATTAATGCTACTGAAAGTCTCTTACCGTTTACAGTTCTGTTAGTGCTGTTTGCGATATTGATGCCAATTACTGGTTTTTGCATCAATCGTTTTGGGACTCGAACTGTTACCGCAGTTGGTGGAGTAATTACCGGACTCGGCTATATCCTGTCTAGTCTTAACGGTAATTTACAATTGCTGACTTTTACCTACGGTGTCATTGCAGGTATAGGTGTCGGGATAGCTTATGGAGTTCCCTTAGCAGTTGTTGCTAAATGGTTTCCTGATAAGAAAGGTATTGCTGTTGGCTTAACTGTGATTGGTTTTGGCTTATCGCCATTAATTACTGCACCTTTGGCAAAATCTTTGATTGATAGCTACGGAGTGCGGCAGACCTTTATGATTTTAGGCGTAGTTTTTACAGCTATTATTTTAGCGATCGCCACTGTCTTAAAAACACCGCCACAAGATTGGCAACCCGCAGGCTGGAACCCAACTTTAACAACCCAAAACCGTTCCAGCAGCAGTCAAGGTAAAATGTTGGAAAGTCAAGCATTTTACGGCTTATGGCTATGCTATACCATTGGTACATTCTCAGGATTGGCAGCAATTGGTATTTCTAGCCCTCTAGCCCAAGAAATTATTAAATTAGATGCAGCCACAGCAGCCAGTACAGTGTCATTGTTTGCAGTTTTTAATGCTTTAGGACGGCTATTTTTCGGCTGGTTTACTGACCGCTTTAGCCCCAAACTGGGAGCAATTGTCTCTTTTGTATTAGTATTAATTGCTTCTTTGATGATGCTAAAAGCAGGCGAAGGTGCAGTAGCCACCTATTTAATAGCCTTTTCCCTATTTTACTTTTCCCTTGGGGGATGGTTAGCGATCGCTCCTACCACCACCTTAATTATGTTTTCCTCAGCAGACTATGCCAAAAACTATGGTATAGTCTTCACCGCTTACGGTGCAGGTGCTTTAGGTGGAACTCTCCTAGCTGGCAGAATTAGAGATATCTTCGGTAGTTACACCGTTTTCTTCTATCCAACTACAGCATTGGCAATTTTGGGTATAGTTTTAGCTGTCTTTATGCTGAAACGCAGCTTCTCAACTTCCACAGTTCCCCAGATTTAGGAGCTACTGTGTACACACAAGTCTTATGAACTTGTCCCACGGTGTTTTGATCCCCCCTAACCCCCTTTTTTAACGGGGATTTAGGGGGATCAAATGATCTTTTTAGCTCAACATAGAGATGTGTGTACACCGTAGAGATTTAGGAGTGGGGGGAGACAAGGAAGATTTATGACTCCCCACTCAGCACTCTCTACTCATCACTCAGCACTCCCTACTCTCTCCAAACTCCGGGGCTTAATTTGCCGCTTACCTTTAATTACCATTTCAATAGGATGGTCTGGGCCTGTGACTAAACCACGACGCTTAGGTCGGACTTCTCTACGATTAACTAACTCTAATTCGTAACTACTCAAGATTTTTGCAAGTGCTAATTTCATTTCCCACTGAGCAAAGGCTAGACCAAGACAGCGCCTTGCACCACCACCGAAGGGGAGATACTCATAGGGTGAAAATTGCTTTTCTAAAAAGCGCTCTGGCTTAAATTTCTTCGGTTGGGGATATAAATCTTCGCGTTGGTGGGTTAAGTAAATGGAACCAATGACTGGTGTACCGGGTGGGAGTTCATAACCACCCAATGATATGGTTGTTTTCACTCTGCGGGCAAAGGTCAGCATCGCTACAGGATAAATTCGCAAAGTTTCTGAACAAACAGCACTCAGGTAAGGTAATTTGAAAATTGTATTGGAGTCTGGGTTATCTCCTAAATTATCTAGTTCTTGTAATAATTTTTCCTTAACTGCGGGTACTTTATGAACCCAGTACATAGCCCAAGCTAAAGCTGTGGCGGTGGTTTCGTGGCCTGCTATCAACAGTGTCATCAATTCATCACGTAACTCGACATCGGTCATAGACTGACCTTCTGCATCCTTTGCATCCATGAGTAGGCTAAGAATATCGGTACGCAATGAGTCTGGGTTTTCTTGGCGTTCCTGAATTTCCTGGTAAATGAGTTCATCGACTTGCTGTTGCAGTCGCATCTGTTCTCCCCAAAGATTAATCGGGCCAAAGTCTCTTTGCAATGCCGGGAAATAAAGAAATGCCACACTCAAGGGAGAACTACCCTTTTCTAGAAGTTCAGATAAGAGGTGCTGTAGTTTTTTGGCACGAGGGCTGTCATGTAGTCCAAACACGGCCTGCATAATTACCCTTAAGGTGATAGCTTGAGTAGCAGACCGAATGTTAAAGGGTTGGTCTATCTGATATTGGTTGATAACTTTTTCGGTGACATCAGTAATTACCTGACCGTAGCCTCGCATCCTTTCCCCATGAATGGGAGGCATTAATAACTGGCGTTGGCGTTGGTGTTCTTCACCAGAGAGGGTAATTACAGAGTAGCTACCCAGTAGAGGTTTAAATAAATCATTCCATTCTCCGGGTGCTTCTAGTTGGTTGGTATCGTTGGTTAAAATCTGCTGGATATCTTTGGGGTTGCTGAGAAATAATATTGGCGGTACGTCTTTAGCTAGTCTGATGCCGAAAATATCTCCATAGCGTTGGGCGCATTCTTCCATGAATGACATAGGACTAAAAACCCAACGCAATACTTGAATAAAAAGGGGAGTTTGAGGGCCTTTTGGTAGCTGCATAAGATTATTTTTGAGGGGAGAATTGGATATATTGCAATACGGTTGAGATCAGAATAATTAACAACCGATACAAGCTGATAAATCAAGATGTTTGCAAAATAGATTTACTTTTTTGTAATAAGAAGGGGCTGCCTCATCTCTAGCCCCTATTGTCTAACCTCTAAAGAGGCATCAAAGCATCTAATCTACCCAGCACCGCCATATCTTCTGCATCCAATTCTAAAAGTGTACCGCTACGAATTAATTCGGCAAAGTCTTCATTCGGAACCATAATTGTCAATGTGTACAAGCGAGAAGTGCCTGTATTTTTAATTAAATGAGTTCCCGTAGGGGGTACTAATAAACTATCTCCGGCTTTAATGGCAACTTTTTTGCCATCACAAATAGCAATTCCTTCGCCTTTAATGACGAAAAACATTTCTATTGCCCATTGATGGCGATTAGGTGGTGTTTGTCCACCAACATCAAAAATCTCTACACAGCAAGTTAAGGAAGTGTTGGCATTTGTGGAATCAAATATAATTGCTAACCGATTTGTATCGTGAGGACTAATACGATAAACTTGATAGTCCTTCGGCGATTTAATAACAGGAATTACACAACGAGTAGCGTGCATTTATTTATCCCCTCCTGTAATGTCAGGATGATTGAGGGCTGTGAAAATTGCTTGAGAATCACTCACAAAACCAAAGCATTGTTTGACGTTATATAACGTCGCTAACCAACAATAATCGGGAGAAGTTGTAGCAGTGCAATCTTGTAATAAAATGCAGTCATAACCCAGGAAGTTGGCATCAGATAGGGTAGTCATGACGCATTGATCAGCGTTGACTCCAGTAAATAATAATGTGGTAATTCCCAGGTTTCGTAAAATACTATCTAAAGGCGTATCCCAGAAGCCACTCATACGGTACTTGTCCACAAGAATATCTTCTGGTAATGGCTGGAGTTCGTCTACGACTGCGGCCGCCCAACTACCTGCCATAAGTACTCTAGCACCGTTTTTAGGTAAGCGATCGCCTAACCCCACCCCATCCCCTGTAGGATTGTAAACATGAAGCACATTGGCGTAAATATTTGCTAAGTCGGCACGATTACCCCAATTCAACCAAATTACAGGCACACCAACCGCACGCAATTGGGGCAGTAAAATATTTAAAGGTTCGATAGGTTTACGGGCTGGTGTCACATCTACGCCAATATGCGCCAACCAACCATCAGGGTGACAGAAGTCGTTTTGCATATCAATGACGAGGACGGCGGTTTTTGCCAAGTCTAGGCGTAGAGTTTTGGTTTGGGTTGATAATATAACAGGTTGTGGGGTCTTTTGCGGACGAGTGATATCTGCGATCGCTTGATTCACCATCCAAGCATTCGGTGCTATACCTAATGTGCGTAAAGACTGATCCATAAAATTGCCATGCCCAACACAATTACTATTTTGTACCCTGAAATCATATTGAGCGTTTAATTACTTAACTAAGGTTAAAAGCTATGAGTTTTACTATCAAAAATGTTTTGCTGGCTACTGATGATGGGTATACCACTACTGATGTGCAGGTAGTAGACGGTAAAATCGCCGCCATTGCCCCTAATTTAGAGGTTGTGGGGAATCCTATTGATGGTCAAAATAAGCTGTTACTGCCCGGTTTCGTCAACGCCCACACGCATTCATCGGAGATGTGGCAAAGAGGGGTAATGTCTGCTTATCCGTTGGAGTTATGGCTGGCGGAACTGTATGATTTTGCCCCGATAGATACAGAGAAGGTTTATCTCAGCGCCTTGGGTACGGCTGTGGAAACTTTACTTTCCGGGGGAACAAGTGTAGTTGATCATCTGGTGTTGATTCCTGGGCAAGAATTGGAAACTATCGCCTGTGCAGTCCGCGCTTACAAAGAGGTGGGGATACGGGCGTTTGTAGCCCCCTTAATTCAAGATGAATCCCTCACAGCCGGGCTACCCTCTGGGGAGTCTAGCCAAACCCATGAACCTTTTTTCCGTTCTACACAAGCCACTTTAGACTTGATAGAGGAAGCGGTGAAACAGTACCATCGTCCAGAGGAAGGTATAAATATTTTAGTTGCACCTACTGGGATTCAGTTGTGTACTGATGCTTTATTTGAGGGGTGTATTGAGTTAAGCGATCGCTATAATTTATGTCGTCACTCTCATTTATTAGAAACCAAAGCTCAAGAAAAACTCGCCCAGGAAAAATACGGTTATAGTGCTGTTACCCATCTTAAACAGATTGGTTATTTAGGCGATCGCACTTCCTTGGCACATTGTGTCTGGTTAAATGATGCCGATATCGCCATCCTTGCCGAAACTCAATCTACAGTCGTTCACAACCCCTTGAGTAATTTACGCTTAGGTAGTGGTATCGCCCCTATTTTAAAATATCGCCAAGCAGGGATAAATGTTACTTTTGGTTGTGATGGTGCTTCGAGTAATGATTCCCAAGATTTGTTAGAAGCCATCAAAATTGGTTCTATTTTACATAACGTTACCGACTTCGATTATCGTCAATGGATTACACCTATACAAGCAGTAGAAATGGCATCTTTAGGTGGCGTTAAAGGATTAAATCTAGCTGACAAACTCGGTTCTATCACTGTAGGCAAACAAGCCGATTTAGTCATGTATGACCTCACCAATTTATCATTACTGCCCCGTACAGATCCCATTGGTTTATTAGTATTAGGTCGTCCTAGCAATGTTGTTAATAGTGCTTGGGTCAATGGCAAACAAATTGTCGCCAATCATCAAGTAACGACAATCAACTTTGATAAATTGCGAGAAGAACTATTTAATTTGAGTGAATGGGTTAATAAACGCCAATCTCAAACCGTCGAGCAAATTGAGCAACATTACCGTACAGTTATGGGTTTAATTTAACAGTTATCAGTTATCAGTTAAATAAGAGGGTTTAAGTCCCCCACTAGTTAGTGGTAGGCGTTGGTGGCTCTTTTAAATCCCCCAGTATACGCCGCCAGGACTGTTTACTGTTGACTGTTTTAATGAGGAAAACTAACAGGTCAAGTCAGAGGCGAAGGCTTGGTTTGAGTGGGCTAGGAAGGAGAGGATTGTGATTGCGATGTCGGGTGAGGTCGTGTATACACCGCATGGGGAGGCTGTAGCTTTGTCCCAAATGATGCGGCGGTTTCCGATGTAGAAGTAAATTAATCAGCACTCAATTTAAAGATTTTACAGTGGATTGATTAATAAATAGCTCAGTTTCGAAAATCTTTTTCTTAAATGTCTTAACTGTCTTCTTAAGTGTCTTAACTAGGATTGAAATCGGATTGCTATTCAATTAATATTTTTCATGTAAAAGGAAAGCTAGATTAGGAGGGTAAAGACTTTTCTAAAACCTGCAAGAATATCGGACTAGTGCAGTAATTGAGCAACCGTCAATTGACCTATCCCCAACACCCTGCAAAGCGAGAGGTTTCACGTTTTCGAGCGTGACACTCGGTTAGTATGTTCTTGTAGTAAATATCCCTTCTGTGCGATTCAGCATTGAACTGCTGATTGAAAACTGTTAACTAAGTTTAGAAGTTCTACCTCTTATGTCTAAACCAGATCGCTACGTTGATTACGATCCAATTGCACGAATTTACAACGAATACTGGGGACCGTTGCTAATTAACGTCTGTTGGCCTGCCCTCGAAAAATTATTTCTGCCCTATATCCCTCAAGGCACGCATATCCTCGACTTGTGCTGTGGCACAGGTCAACTGGTTCAAAAACTGAGAAACAGAGGCTATCAAGTCACCGGTCTCGACGGTTCTGCACAGATGCTGCAATACGCAAAGATTAATTCACCAGAAAGTGACTTCATCCTAGACGATGCCCGTACTTTCTCACTTCCTCCTAGCTTCAACGGCATCGTTTCAGCCTCTGACTCGCTTAACCATCTGCTGCATCTTGAGGATATCACCTGCACTTTTCAAAACGTGTTTGCTGCCCTATTAGATGGTGGCGTTTTTTTGCTGGATATGAACTTGGAAGAACGCTTCCAAAAAGCGTGGAAAGGTTCTGTTGGGGTTGTGGAAAAAGACTATGCCTGGATTGGGCGTGCCAACTATAACGAAGAAAGCGGTAGAGCAGAAACCACACTCACCGTTTTTACCCAGAAGGAAACCTCTTGGCTGCGTTCTGATATGACTTTACGTCAAAAGTACCACGCTAGAGCTAATATCGAGTCGGCTCTCACCCAAGCTGGCTTCACACAAATTCAGGTTTATGACGCTGAGAAAGATTTGAGTATCCCTGGACAAGTAGGCCGAGCATACTTTGTCTGCCACAAACCATCAACTAAAACTAGTTAGTCATAATAGAAGTTTCCTGCCTCTTTATGGAGTTGGGATTCACAAAAGGTGATCGCGTTGTTGTCCAGACTGCGGCGGTCGTCTTTTTGCTTGCCTAATTTTGCCTTTATATTTATTTAGTCAGGACTTACGCAACTGGCACAAATAGCGGGCAGGGCGCGACCCTGACACGCGATAATTTAAATCAAACCAAGCATATAAGAATACTTGGGCGTTTCAGTTGCTGAATTAAATAATTAGGGCTCTTCAGTTCCTTTTATGGAGTCGAATAATAAATAAAATCTAGTCAGAGCTTATATTCCTTGCTATGACTGGATTTTATATTTTTGAGCCTTTCTATAAAACGGCTATTTTAATGCCTTACCATAAAACCAACGCAAGAGCCATAATTAGAAAGCAAGTTATGCTTAATTTGATAGATAGTTTGGCCAGTCCCATAGGCTAAATTCTTTAACCTAACCCAAACCAACATTGCACAAGCAATATGATTTCTTTGGAGTCTAGCTTTTCGACACTGACAAGATTCAATGCCAGTTAGTTGTTTAATTTCTCTGTGAAACTCCTCTATTTTCCAACGAATTTTACACACCTTTTGTACAACATCCGTAGAACTTTGAGATAAATCGTTAGTGGCGACATAATCCGTTCTGTTGGTAGAAACAGTAACTCGGAATAGTTTCACTTTTTTATTAGCTGGGAACCCTTTAATTTTTATTATTTTACCACACTCTAATTCTTCTTGGTGCCATTCTAATAATTCAATTCGTTTATATTTTTCTTGACCAAATGTATCATCAACTAAACGATTATTTTTTAAAGGGCAATAATAAATTTTGTCTAAGCTATCAATATATAGCATAAGACTGTGTACCGCATACCATGTATCCATCAAAACAGTATCAAATGGTAAAAGCTTATGATACACAAGACTTTGAAGCATGTCTTTCACATGGTCTATCTTGGTTTTACCATCGACATCAGGATTAAAAATTCGATAATCTATGACCCAAAATCTTTGAAGTGTAGGGTTGACATACAAGCAACTAACTACACCAATGCCTTTCAGGACACCATGCTCATTACCACTATATTGTCTCCTGACTATTTCTATTTCTTCGGAATACCTTTTATCTAAAACGCTATCATCAAATATTATGTAACCATTGTCATCAGGCTCAACTACTTCTTTCACGTTATCCCATAGTAAACGAGGTGTTAATTTTTCTCTTCTCAAATAATAGTTAATTGCATCATGACTAATACTCTCTAAATGCTCTGCTAAATTGGTAATTGTATAATTAATGTGACTACTTAATAAATATTGGCAGTAACTAAGTTTAGTAAATCTCATTATCCTTAGCAAAATTTATTTAATACAACCTCTACCTATTTTCTCATGAATATTTCGTTTCAATAGTGCTTCTAAGATAGCGACTTCTAATACGAAGACAAAGCTTTCAAAATCAGATTTAATTAATACCTATGTACTATCAACTAGTGCCTCGCTTCACTGGTGCTCAAAGCAATCGCATTGTGCCAGTTGCGTAAGTCCTGTTAGTGTATAAATATTTGATATAAAATAGAGTCGCGTTTCACTAAAATATCGTAATTTAATCGTTAAATATGAATTTAACCAGGAAATAATATCAGTTTCAGCTAATTACTTATGTTTTTTTAATTGGTAATAGGTAATTGTTTTGAGCCATTACCTATTACCGATTAGCAATTACCAGCCCCCACGATATGATAATTGTTTAACCGAACTTGATCTGATTAATGACTAAGTTTATTTGCTTGAATTACCTGCAAACTCCCTCCCGCATACAAGGTTGATTTGTTCACTTCAAAACCAATTTTACTCAATAAACCAGCTAAATCAGTTTTTAATAACTGCCAAGCTGTCTCTGTCTCAAATAGGAGTAAAAATACCGTCAACCCAGGCCAAAATATGGGATTGGTAGGTGAGTGAAAATCTACCAAGGTAAAAACTCCTCCTGGTTTCAACACTCGATAAATTTCTTGAACAATTTCTCTTAATTGTTGCGGCTGCATTTCATGTAAGGCGGCGCTGATATGCACTATATCAAACTGATTGTCTGGAAAAGGCATTTTTTCCGCAAAAGCTTCTACATAATTAGCCTGGGGTACATTCTGCTTTGCTCGTCGCAAAGATAAGGGAGAAGCATCCAAACCTGTTACGTTTTGTGAATATTTCACTAAGAATTGCGTTGCTTGACCACTACCACAACAAACATCTAGTACGGCAGTATTCTGCTGTATCGTTAAATCTTGCAAGGCTAATTTACGAAATTTGCCTTCTCCACCCACACTGAGCGCGGCTACACGAGATATAGAATCGTATAGCCACTGATAGCGATAACTTAAGTCTCTGAAAATTGTTGCCATTGTGCTATTCCTAACTGTTAAGCTTTATATTTAATAAAGATATATTGTTAACATTAGTAAAAAATCTGAAAAGGTTGGGGGAAAATAACTGCTATGGGTCGTGTAGGCGTATTATTACTCAATCTCGGTGGCCCCGATAAGCTGGAGGATGTAAGCCCGTTTTTATTTAACCTATTTTCTGATCCAGAAATTATACGCCTGCCATTTAAATGGTTGCAAAAACCCCTGGCTTGGTTTATTGCATCTCGGCGCACTAAGACTTCTCAAGAAAACTATAAGCAAATAGGTGGTGGTTCTCCACTGCGGCGAATTACGGAAGCCCAAGGAGAAGCTTTAAAAGAACAGTTGCACCAATTAGGACACGAAGCCAATATTTATGTAGGAATGCGTTATTGGCATCCTTACACTGAGGAAGCGATCGCTCTCATAGCTCAAGACAACATCGATAATTTAGTTATTCTGCCCTTATATCCCCAATTTTCCATAAGCACCAGTGGTTCTAGTTTCCGTTTATTAGAAAGACTGTGGCAAGAAGACCCCAATCTACAACGTCTTGAATATACTGTAATTCCCTCCTGGTACAAACAGCCAAATTATTTAAAATCAATGGCGGAACTCATCAGGCAAGAATTAGACCAGTTCCCCAATCCTGATGAGGTTCATGTCTTTTTCAGCGCCCACGGTGTACCCAAAAGCTATGTAGAAGAAGCTGGCGACCCCTACCAACAGGAAATCGAGGAATGTACTGCATTAATTATGCAAACCCTCAATCGTCCAAATGCTCATACCTTAGCTTACCAGAGTCGCGTCGGCCCTGTTGAATGGCTACAACCATATACTGAAGATGCGCTCAAAGAACTAGGGGCGCAAGGTGTGAAAGATTTAGTAGTTGTACCTATTAGTTTCGTCTCCGAACATATCGAGACGTTACAAGAAATTGACATTGAGTATCGAGAAATAGCCGAGGAAGCAGGAATACACAACTTCCGGCGTGTACCCGCACCTAATACCCATCCGTTATTTATTCGCGCTTTGGCAGACTTGGTAATTGATGCACTCAATCAACCCAGTTTTAAACTTTCCCAAGCCGCCCAAATGAAGAAACGGGTGAAAATGTATCCTCCAGAAAGTTGGGAATGGGGTATGACAACTAGCGCTGAAGTATGGAATGGACGGATTGCTATGCTAGGTTTTATTGCTCTGATGATCGAGCTGATTACAGGTCATGGTCTACTACATATGGTAGGACTTTTGCAGTGATTGGTAATGGGTAATGGGTAATTGATCATAGTAAAAAACAATTGAAAATCGGGTATTGATGAATATTCAATGTCCGATTTTTTATGTCTAAAGAATAGTAGAAATTCTCTCAAAAGTTTAGGAATACAGGCTTAAGCTTGACAATGCAAATATCCCATTAGCAAGACGTATTAAGCGCTGATATTTTTTAATGTGAATTTAATTTGACTTATAAATTGCGTTAATCCTGATTGAGTGTATTTACGAGGAGATTGACAATGAAGAAATTACTTTGGTTATCAACTTTAGGTTTAGCGATCGCAGCTACTAGTCTACCAGCTTTAGCCCAAACACAAGATAGTCCACAAACACCAGGAACTCAATCACCAGAACTCCAAACACCAGGAGAACGCCAAACACCAGGAACTCAAACACCCAATACTCCAGCACCAGGAACTCAAATACCCGATACTCAAACACCAGCCGTTCAACCAGGAACTCAGATTCAACCAACAACACCCTCAGCCGACGCTACCTATAGTGCGCCACGAATTAAAGGTACAAGCGCATTACGCGATGCTAATTACATTAGTTTGTATACAGGTAGTCAGCCTTTAACTTATGTAACAATTTTGCCACCAGATTATATTTCTATTGGCGATAATATCACCGTTACAGATCAATCTGGTCAAAACATTCAAGCTAAAGTTACCAGAGAAGGCGACAAAGTTAGAGTTAATTTTGCTCAACCTGTTGCCCCTGGTAGTACTCTAGAAATCGCCCTAACAGATTTGGCATTTGGTTATCCTTATCCTTCCAAGAGTACCTTCAATTATGAATTAGCTGGTGGTTACACTGGTTTCAATCGAGAAATTCCCTACGGTTTAGCTCAGTTTCAAGTGTATTAATTGCTTTGAAACTTAATTAAGTGATTTTCAGGGTAAAGAAGTTTTGAATTTCTTTACCCTCATTTTAATTAACAGTTTTGAATAATTATGTTAAGTAGGTGGACACAATTATTTATAAGACGCATTTAGACTACGTTCAATGCTCGTTAACCTTATTAGAAGAGGGTTGAGCGCAGTGGTCACTGAGCTTTGTAGTTCGCGTTAGCGTCTCGTAGAGAAGTATCGAAACCCGGCGCTCTCAAGTTAAGTTTAATTTAGTCCTTCTACTTACCAATCTCCAGTTATGCTGGAATTTGAATTTTATATGGTTCAATCTAAAATCTTCTTATACCCTACAATCTATTGTGATACCATTGATACCACTCTTTAGCACTGCGAACTGCAAACCACAGCAGGATTAAAGCAATAACTCCTCCTTGCCAGGGAGCATCAAAGGCAAAAAGCACTAAAGCCACACATAGCATATCTTGTAGAAAAACAGCCCACAGTGGCAAACCACGCAGGCGATAAAACCAGCCGACTTGCACTAACTGAAGAACTAAGGCTAGTGAACTTCCTATTAAAATAATTAGCCAATTGGGGGTTGTGGTAGCTGAAACCACCGCCAAACCCATAATTGCCCCTACAAGGGGAGATAAGAATAACTGAATTATTTGTAAAATTCTTTGACCCCATAGTCTTTTGGAAGCAAACAATTCTACTAATGACCAACTGATTAAGCAACCTAACAGAAAAGGTGCGGAAATATTGGATAAAACAGGCACGTTTGACCAGTAGTTACTCCCCTGCAATAATCCCATAATTAATAAGGGTATAGCTATTCTCATGCCTGCTGCCGCAGAGGCAGAAAGCGTCGCTAGGATTTCAATCATTGGGTTAACCCAAAGAAATTACAAATAAGCAAGTACTTATTATTCAGATTACCCATTACTTGAGAAAATTTAAGCAGGTATCTTAAATTACTTGTTAAGACTCATCATTTACATGATACTAACCGATGTCTTATTAATTACAAATAAGATAGTGCGATCGCCTGCTATTTATTACAGTCAGGCTTGAACCTGTTAAGTATGTGAATATTTACCTCTCGGCTATTATTCTCTACAGGTAGAAATATTTGAAAAGCTTATTGAACAGCATCCAGATTTAATTTATATTTTGGTTTTGTATAAGCAAGATGTTCAAATTCTAAGATTCTTTAGATGGACTCTTTATCCAAACACTTCAAGAATGTGAATTATATTGAGAAATAATCAGGGGTGTAGGCAATTTCAACACCCACACCCTCAATTCTATAGCTGTCGTACTAATGGTTGACCGTCTTTGACTTCGCCTACTAATACTATGTCTGCACAGTTGACGAAAATACCGTTCTCTAAAACCCCAGGAATATTATTTAAGGTTTTTTCTAAGTTCACTGGGTCGTCAATTGAGTCAAAACGGACATCTAAGACAAAGTTTCCTTGGTCGGTGATGACTGGGCCGGCTTTTTTAACACCCATTCGCAGTTCTGGTTTACCACCTAGTTGCTTAATTGCATTGGTAACTGGGGTAATTGCCATTGGGATCACTTCTACTGGTACTGCAAACACAGCACCTAAGCGGTCTACTAATTTACCACTGTCTACAACGACAACGAATTGATTGGCTAAATAATCAACTACTTTTTCGCGGGTGTGCGCTGCACCACCACCTTTAATGAGGTTTTTATGGGGGTCAACTTCATCAGCTCCATCAATGGCAATATCAATATGATCAACAGCGTCAAGGGTGGTAAGAGGAACGCCGTATTGCTTGGCCAGTACTTCTGACTGAAATGAGGTAGGAATACCGACGATATCTGTCAGTTCACCAGACTTGAGGCGATCGCCTAAATACTGAATTGTGTAAGCTGTCGTTGACCCTGTACCTAATCCGACAATCGAGCCGGATTTTACTAAGGCGGCTGCGGCTTTACCCACTTCTTGCTTCATCAAAGTCACGGGGTCTGCTGAAACGGTCATTCCCAAAACTCCTGAAATAATTACTAAACAGATGGCACTATCCACAGCAGACTATACTATATTCGCGCCATCGTTGATAGTTGACTGTTGACGGTTAACAGTTAACCGTCAACATCTGAATTATTTCATTCCAGCGATGATTTCCTGAATTTGATGGTGATTTTGCATGTTGCCTTCTTGAGCATAAAGGTCAGCAGATTTTTGGAAGTCAGCGATCGCCGCTTGATAGTCTCCTCGATTGCGGAGAATATCGGCTCGTAGGAGGTAGGCTGAAGCCCAGTGGGGTTGAAATTTGAGGGCTTGGTTGAGGTCAGCTAGTGCTTCTTCTAAATACCCTAAGAGTAAATAGCTACGACCACGGTTATACCAGTCTTCTGCGTAACTGGAGTTAATGGCAATCGCTTGAGTATAATCTGCTACTGCTCCATGATAGTCTTCCAGGGCATAACGGGCGTGGGCGCGATCGCTATAATAAGTGGCATTTTCTGGTTTGATCTGCAAAGCTTGGGTGTAATCGGCGATCGCGCTGCGATAGTTTTTTTGGTCGTAGTGCAGGGAACCTCGATTATAGTAGGCTTCGCTCAGTTGAGGATTGATACTTAAAGCTTGATTGTAGTCTGTTAACCCTCCCTTAGCATCTCCCAACTGGCGACGGGCATTGCCGCGATTACAATAAGCTGGGGCATAATCAGGAGATATGCGGATTGCCTGGGTATAATCTGCTATAGCCCCAATCAAATCTTGTAAGGCCTCATGGGTAATAGCTCGACCGTAATAAGCCTCAGCAATATTCGGATTAATTTGTAATGCCTGATTATAATCGACAATTGCGCCGCGATAATCGCCTAAACACCGACGAGATGTAGCGCGATCGCAATATCCGGCGGCGGAGTTGGGTTGTAATTCCAGTAAGCGATTACTATCTGCTAAGGCGCTAGGATAGTCTCCTAGTTGACGGTAAATATTAGCACGTACACCATAGACTATTGCTAGTTCTGGGTTGAGTTGTAGTGCTTGGTTATAGTCTGCCAATGCGCTGTGGTAATCTTGCCTAGCCTCGTGGATTAGTCCCCGTTGATAATAGGCTTGCGCATCTTTGGGATTGAACTTTAAGACTTGGTTGAAATCAGCGAAGGCTTGCTCATAATCGTTGAGACAAAAACTGATTACGCCGCGATTATAATAGGCTCCCATTTGGTTGGGATTAATTTCTATTGTGCGGTTGTAATCGGCGATCGCTTTTTGATAAGCTCCCAAGGCGTAGTGAGCATTACCTCTGTTTTGGTATGCTTCTGCTAGGTTGGGGTCTAATTGTACTGCTCGTTCGTGGTCGGTGATGGCTTGACAATATTCTCCCAAGTTGTAATAAATATTCCCGCGAATGCTGTAAGCCGGGGCAAAATAAGGATGCCATTGTAAAGCTTGCTGTAAATCTGTGATCGCTTCTTGATAATTGCCGCGATCGCTATTCTGCACACCCCGATAATAATAGGCGTGGGCAATATCTTCATTAATATTACTAGCTAACAGAGGGTCAAACTCGATAGTGCTGATATAGTCAGCGATGGCTCGGTCATAGTCACCTTGAGCCAAATATGTATTACCTCGACAATAATAATATTCTGCGTATGTAGGATTTATTTGTAATGCCCGGTCATAATCGGTGATCGCGCCTGCAAAATCTGCTAGACAATAACGAGCATTCGCCCGATGATAATAGGCTTCAGCATAATTTGGTCTAATTTCTACTGCCAGATTAAAAAAGGCGATCGCTCCTTGATAATCTTTCAGGTCACGGCTAAAAGTAACACCACGCTTACAGTAGTTTTCCGCATCAGCCCTCCGATTGGTTGACTTAGTGCCAGCAGTAGCAGTTCTTTGATATTCTCTCGATAAGTTATCGGATAATCCTTGGTTAAAAAAATAGTCAGCATTCATCTATTTTTTCGTGTTATTACACTCCATCAAAACTATGATGTAGGCATAAATTGCCCAGCTACTAGTCGGAGTAGTTTAAACATCATTAATAATAGAGTACGGTATTTGTCTTAATTAAACAATTGGATTAATCAGAAGATATATACCTAAATGTTGTTAAGCTCAGGTTTATCTCATTCCATTGCATTATATGAAGATAGATACAATCCAGGTATCATCCAAATATATCTGGAAAATATAAATTTTCAGCGACCTATGGGACTAGATGCGGACGATAGAAACGGCAAAATGTATGGCAAAGAAGACATTCAAGCCATACTAGATAGCATGAATGTGTCAGAGATACTCAAGATTATGTCGCAAATTTGTTATGAAAAAGCAGAAACTCTGCGCTCTGACTGGCACGACATAGAAACAGCTAGAGCTTGGGAAAAAGTTGGTAGGTCTGTAGGAAAAATAAAAATCAAAGCTGACCTGTATTAAATAGCAAGTACCTAGCTACTTCCGTACCTACTTAAGTATATACTTACAAGTCCCATGTTCACAGAGGAGTTAACAACATTTTTAAATACTTATAGGTCATTAGTGAGCTAACACAAATTAAACGCTGCAAACTATGAGCTGTGAACTATTGAACTATTGACTTTTTCACATATTCCACAACCGCAGGTACTATTTGGTTTTCTAGCTGAGTCACAATAGCGCGGTCTGAGTCTGACCAAACACGACTTTGACTAAACACACAAGGCTGTAAAACTCCCCAGAGTTGACCATTGTGGCATAGATGGGCATGAATCAGCGCTCGATGACCAAAGCTGCGGCGTTCAAAATCCTTGTTCAGCACTGTGGGGTCTGCGGTTTCCACATCCTCAACGTAAATAGAGGGGTCTGTTCGCAACGCAGCTGCAAACATGGGGTCTTCCTGTGGTAATGATGGGGGTTCTAATTCCCATTCAGGATCACCAATATCTGGAATATCAGGATTACGCCGCCAGATGTGAGTAATTCTACCCAGTTTAGCTTCAGGATGGCGTAGGTACAGAAAACAACGATCGCAGTTTAACACTTGCCCAAGTATCGGCAGTAATGCAGAAAATAGAGCATCTGGGTCACTATATTTATTGAGAACACTTTGGATTGTTCCGGGTAGAGCTATATCTGTCATAAAAAATCTTAGTTAAGTATTAAATATCTTCTCAAAAACCCACAATGAAACACATCAACCCCACGACACAGACATAAATCAGACTTTGATTTTTATTTGCGTAGCATGTGTAAAATATTAATAGATAACAAGCGAAGAATGGAGTATCAATTTCTTGGCAATGACTTTTGAATAAACCTTTACACTCAAGTTTTGTGATTGTTTTTTAATTATTTTGTCTCTTCTCAAATAATCACCTCAACCCAACTTTTATAGATAAATCAGATTTGATTATTGAAAGTGACAATTAAAAATCAAATATCAATGGTATATAATCCTAATCCCAATTGTTTTAGCTGTTGGAAGATTAGTCCGAATCAATCTTATTACGTAATTTATAGAATCTCTTACTTTAGACGGGAGTAAGAAAAAAATAAAAAAGTTATGCTTTTACCTGTTAATGCCTGAAAAACGTGTGTTTACCCTGGAGTGTAAGCCAGGGTTTTCTTTTTAAAAGGTACTCAAATCAGTCAATAGATGTTAAAGCCTCTATTTTTTAACCTATAGCCTCATAAATTTGTGGAAATTAATTTATTCAAAAAAATAGTTTTTTATAGTCTTGTTATGACCTATTACTTAATTAGTATATTGGTCAATTATTTTAACAAGCTAATTGCACGACTATAGATTTTGGACTGAAGTATCCAATACAAGCAAAATTATGATTTTTATTACAAAATTTGTAACATTAGCGAATATATAGTCTCTTGTCTACACCTATTAGATAGATAAACTCTTATCTATTAAGAAATAAATTCATGATATATGGTAAATACAGAGGCTGAATTATGATTTGTGTCTCTATTTTAGATTAATTATATTTTTGTGAGTAATAAATATAAAAATTGATATCTTTGAGAAGACATAACGAAAGAAATATAATCAGCAAAATGAAGATAGCTTAAGTTAAGAACTCAGTTGTTAAGCACAGCAGTTATCATGATGTGGTTTAGAGCTAAATCTTTTTTTGCGTGTAACTAAGTTATCCCATACCAGTTATATAAGTATTTGAATACAGCCTAAAGGCAGATGAACTAAAGTCATAGAAGGTTTAAATTAGATTTGGTGTAGTAAATGCTTGGTATACATAAAGGCTTGGGTTGACCAAGCCTTTTTTGTTGTTTCGTGTAGAGCGACAAATTATTTGACTGTGGCGACACATTATTTGTCAAAGATCGTTTAGCGACACATTATTTGTCAAACTTTTTTACCATACGCAGTCACAGAATAGCACTCATTCGGCTACGCTTGATTTTGAGTTACATTAGCTCTCAAAATTCTATCTGTAATCTTTATTTCAGGTCTAAAACTGAAATACCAAGCATTTACTACTTTCAACCCACCTAATAACTGAAACTTTTTCATCTCACGCCTAGCCGGGATGGTTGTGGAAACTTTGTGGCGACTATCTGAATAATAATCCTCGTGCGTTGACCGAACCGATAGTTAAAGAAACCCTCAGACCTGTTTTGGAAGCATTGGGTGAACGTCCCACACCAGAGCAAATTTTGGCTTTGAAAGTCTGCGATTTAGCCGTAGGGTCAGGCGCGTTTTTGGTGGAAGCTTGTCGTCAGTTAGCTGAAAAATTGGTGGAAGCTTGGAATCAACATGGCATGATTTCAGAAGTGCCATCGGATGAAGAACCGTTACTTTATGCGCGGCGTTTGGTGGCGCAGCGTTGTTTGTATGGGGTGGATAAAAACCCGTTTGCGGTGAATTTGGCGAAGTTATCTTTGTGGTTGGTAACTTTAGCGAAAAAGCATCCTTTTACATTTTTAGACCATGCGTTGAAATGTGGTGATTCGTTGGTAGGTTTAACCCGTGACCAACTTGTTAAGTTTAACTGGGAAAAAGATACTACCTATGATGATAAAGAATTGCCTTTATTTAATGAGCAGATAAATAAGGTTAAGTTTAACCGTGATGAAATTCAAAGTTTAGGTGATGATAATTACGATGCCAAGCGTGATTTTTATCAAGCAACTGAGGAATTATTACATGATGCTCGTCTCAAAGGTGATTTAGTGATTGCTTCTTTCTTTGCGGCGGAGAAAGATAAAGCGAGGAAAGAGGGGCGCGATGAATTATTTCAGAAGTATTTTAAATGGCGGCGAAATCCAGATGAGAGTGCAGAAGTTTTAAGTATTAGTAAAAAATTACGTCAAGCAGATAAACCTGTGAAACCGTTTAATTGGGAGATTGAATTTCCAGAGGTATTTGATAGAGATAATCCAGGTTTTGATGCAATTGTAGGAAACCCCCCATTTTTAGGTGGAAGAAAAATATCTAGTAGCTTTGGAAAAGAATACTTGGATTGGTTGTTATATATATTTCCTGAGTCAGGAGGACAAGCAGATTATGTTGCCTATTTTTTCAGACGGAGTTTTTCATTATTACGTAATGGAGGGTCTACAGGTCTTATAGCAACCAATACCATATCACAAGGTGATACTCGCCATGCAGGTTTGATGCAAATATGTCGTAGTGGAGGAACTATTTATAATGCTAATAAAAGAATTAAGTGGACAGGCTCGGCTGCTGTTGTTGTTAGTATTATTCATGTAATAAAAAAATCATCATATTCTAAATGTCTTCTTGATAAGAATATTGTAACGAATATAACTGCGTATCTACTCCATATGGGAAGTAGCGAAGAACCAAACAAGTTAATCTTAAATAAATATTTATCGTTTAAAGGGCAAGAACCATACGGAAAAGGGTTTTTATTTGCTGATGATATTGCAGATGCTAACCCTATAGAAGAAATGCACAGGCTAATTAATAAAGATAAACGAAATGCAGAAAGAATATTTCCATATTTAGGAGGAGAAGAAATACTTACTCATCCAAGACATATAACTTCAAAGTATGTAATAAGTTTTGGAAACATGAGTAAGGAGGAAGCATCTGATTGGCCAGATTTATTACATATATGTGAACAAAAAGTTAAGGTAGAAAGGGCTACTAAATCTAAAGAAGTGGCTGCTCATCCTTGGTGGCAATTTTGGCGAGTCCGAACTGAAATGCAACAAGCCATTTTAGGTAAAAGAAGATGTTTAGCGCATCCTTTTACTTCCTCATATTTAAGCTTTGTGTTTGTTCCTGCTAATACAATTATTGCCTCGCCTCATGTGGTCGTTGCCACAGAGCTTGACTCTGGTTTTGCTGTACTTCAATCTCGTATCCATGAGATATGGGTAAAACTTTTTAGTTCATCGATGAAAGACGACATTCGTTACGCTCCCTCTGATTGTTTGCAAACCTTCCCCTTCCCCGAAAACTGGGAAACTGATCCCACCCTAGAAGCCATAGGCAAAGAATACTACGAATACCGCGCCGCCTTGATGGTTCGCAACAACCAAGGACTCACCGACACCTACAACCGCTTCCACGACCCCGACGAATACGACCCGGAAATCCTCAAACTACGCGAACTCCACACCGCAATGGATAAAGCCGTCCTCGACGCTTACGGCTGGTCTGATATCCCCACCGACTGCGATTTTATCCTCGACTACGAAGAGGAAGAAGACACAGAAAACAGCAGTGGACGACAAAAGAAAAAACCCTGGCGTTATCGTTGGCGCGAAGAAATCCACGATGAAGTTTTAGCACGCTTGCTTGATTTAAACCAAAAACGCGCCGAAGCCGAAATTTTAGGCGGTAAAGGTGCAGATAAATCCAAAACAAAAGGAAATACTAAAAAGACTCGTAAAGCCGGAAAACCCACAATCAATAGCACTGCTACTATTCCTGGTTTAACAGCATCACAAACAAATTAGTTTCAACAAAATAGAAAAACTCATGGGTATTCTTATTCCACGCACTAATTCTCAACCTAACAATTCCAACAAGGATAATGAATTATCTTTAATTACCGAACCACCGCGAAAAGTAATCACAGGTCAAATAGACAAAGATGAATACGGTATTTTTGGTAATTGTTACTCACAACCTCAAGATTTCGTAGACTTATTATGTAAACAAACCTCTGGGACATTTTATGACATTAATACTCCAGAGCATGAAATAGGACAATGGACAGTAGATATTCTGCTTTGCGCTTTAAATGCCTTACCAAAAATTAAAGCTTGGCAAACATAACCTAATAGTAATGCTGATGTGAAGTGGAAATGGGATGTAATTATAGAACACGAAGATTATTTATATCCTGTGCAAGTCAAAAGTGGTTTGGATGCAATTAAGGAATGTAAACAAAAATTCCGTGAAACTTTAGATGAAGAACTAGAAAAACTATGTGATAGGAAAGAAAGCATCCTAGAAAAATATGACAAGGAAATTGAAATTTATATGAAACGCAACAAATTAACTTCGAGAAAGGATGCAAACATAGTTGCGAAAACTAAAAAAAGAGACCAAGAGCTAGAACAATTAAATAATTTACGTGACAACTATAAAAAAGCTAGTCCTCTTTATATTTGGGCTGCGCGTGACGAAGATACTATTAAAGCTTTAGTCCGCATATTCGCCCAACTCTTTTCTATTAGTGCAAATATTTCCGAATTAGAAGGACAAGCTTTGAAAGAATACAAAAATAAATATCGGAATATTCAAGAGATTTTAATAGAGGAGGAAAATAAAAAACTTAATATTATCAAAGACATTCTTTCTTTGATAAAAGAATATTTGTATTTAACCACTGATTCATTAAAAGAAAATGCTTTAATAAACATTGATACTAAAAAACCAAAGCGATTATTAGATATTTTATTGTTTAAAAAGACTAACGAATTGTTAGAGTTAGCAGAAAGTATGCTGGCATATTACCACAAATCACTCAGCATTGCCCAAGATAGCTACGATGATAAGATGGTCGCTCAAGATAACAAACAAATTATTGATGAGTATAAAATCAAATTTAAAGAAAAAGTTTTAAAAAATATTCAAGTAAGGAAATACAGGAGTGCTAGAAGATTAGAGCAAAAAGTAACTCATATAATCAGACAAACCAGAAGAAATAAACCAGATAATGAGCCAGATATTGAAAACATAGAAAACTTGGTAGCGTCTCAAGAACAAATATTAATTAAAAATAAAACCCTCAAGTATATTGAACCACAAACCTTAATGGAATGTTTAGATAAACTCATATATTTTGATAGCAAAAGTAGTTACCAAAATCCGCAACTATTAACAGAGATAAAAAACAAAATAACATATATAGCTTCTCAAGAAGTAACCTTGAAAACCGATAAAATCCCTGAATTTAATGATGTAAATTCTATGTTTGCTTATTTCTAATATTTATATGAAAAATACTACATCTGCCGAAGTGCGATCGCACCTCATTGAAGCCTTACAACTCGACCTTATAGGCCCCACCCCCGATGATATTGACCACGCAGAAGAAATTCTCGACCAAGCACCATCAAAATGGTATCTTACAGGTTTCCTAGTGCCATACGGCGCACCCATCGAACAGCGTGGAGATGATACTGGTGATGATGATTTAGACGTAATGCAAGGCGGTAGCGCGGGTGAAGATGAAGCTGTCCCAGACAAACCATTCGCCAAGAAAGCCTTTTTCCCTTCATCGATGGGTTTAAGTTTTCTAGTTGCTGAAAACGCCAGTCAACTTAATCTCACAGCGCAATGGGGTGATTACTTCCCCATCAAAGATAATACTGTGGCACAATCTCAAGATGATTCTGGTGCAGAGGAAACTGTCTTACCTCTGGAACTAGAAACGACAATTCCCCAAGAGGAAGCAAATAACAATTTATCAGGATGCTGGAAGCGGATTCCACGCCAAGCCCAAATCACTGTTCCTTTAAAATTACCGCATCATCAAAACCAATCAACAAGAACTATTCCCATACCTGATAGCAACGGTTTACAACTTGTCGTCTCCATCCGTCCTGTCACATCCAAGGAACTTGTCCCGGCAGGAACTCGTTCCGTTTCTGTATTTCTCGTCAATAATCGCCTCCCCACCTCAGATAAACAGCGCGATATTAGCTATATTTTTCAAACCAGTTTAATCATCCATACCCCAGAACCATTAGTAGCCCGTCCCAACTTACGCGGACGAGATAATCTTGATTGGGATGAAAACGTCGCAGATTTACAATACCGCGATGATTATGAATATGCAGTAAGTCATAACGTTAGTGCGATCGCACTCACCAATCCTGATGGTAGCTGTCAGGAAATACGTACAGCATGGATACCAACGGCTGATGTGGAAAAGGTCATCGCCACCGAAGTAAAAAACGTGGAATTGGGAATGGAAGCCTTAGCCAACGCACCCACACCAGCAGCATTACAAAATATGCTGAGTCGAATGGTAGATGCTTACGCTGATTGGATTAAGGAGCAACGCACCAAATGTCCCACCGAACCCAAGCGGTTAAATGTCGCCCTAGATTTACTCCGCCGTGCGGAAATTGCTAACAAGCGAATCAACGCTGGTATCCAAGCCTTAAATGACCCACAAATATTTGAAGCCTTTCAAATAGGAAATCGGGCTATTGCTACCTATATCCGTCAGCGTGCTACTCATGGCAAAAATATTACTCCTGAAAGTCTTGCACCACCAAAATGGCGACCTTTCCAGTTAGCGTTTATACTGATGAACTTAGTAGGGATAGCTTACCCCGAAAATAGCGATCGCGAATTAGTCGATTTGCTATTCTTCCCCACAGGTGGCGGTAAAACCGAAGCCTACTTAGGACTCGCAGCCTTTACCCTGGTCTTGCGGCGACTGCGTTATCCTGGTGTCAAATCGGCTGGTTTAAGCGTCCTCATGCGCTATACCCTGCGTCTTTTGACCCTCGACCAACTCGGAAGGGCTGCGGCGATGATTTGCGCCTTAGAATTGGAACGTCAAAAAAACCCGCAGAAGTTGGGAACTTGGCCGTTTGAAATTGGGCTATGGGTAGGACAAACCGCAACACCCAACCGCATGGGTAAAAAGGGAGATAACGACGAAAACAGTGCTAGAGAACGTACTCGTACTTTTCAAAATAACGATCACAATCCCTCACCCATTCCTTTGGAAAATTGTCCTTGGTGTGGGACAAAATTTAACCGCAACTCATTCCAATTACAGCCAAACCCCGACCAACCAACCAATTTACAAGTATTTTGTGCTAACCGTCGTTGTAATTTCCGTGGTGATAATCCTTTACCAATAGTCGCCGTAGACGAACCAATATACCGTCGCCTACCTTGTTTTATTATCTCTACAGTAGATAAATTCGCCAGCCTGCCTTGGGTGGGAGAAACAGGTGCATTATTTGGACGAGTAGACCGCTACGACAATGATGGTTTTTACGGCCCCACTCAACCAAATCGTGGTAGACCCCTTGGCGGTTATTTACCACCACCAGACCTAATTATCCAAGACGAATTACATTTAATTTCCGGCCCCTTGGGAACAATGGTAGGTTTATACGAAACCGCCATTGATGCTTTATGTAGCCAAGAAATAGACGGTAAAAAAATTCGTCCGAAAATAGTTGCTTCCACTGCGACAGTTCGCCGAGCCAGCAAACAAATTCAAGCTCTATTCGGGCGCAGTGAAGTTGATATATTTCCACCACCAGGGCCAGATAGACGCGATTCATTCTTTGCTAAAACCGTCCCCGCCACAGTAAAAAACGCCCGTACCTATGTAGGAATTGCTGCTCAAGGACGGAGTTTAAAAGTAGTATTATTGCGTACCTATTTAGCATTATTAGGTGCAGCCCAAAAGCAATGGCTAGAACAAGGAGGCAAGAAAAACTCTGAGAACCCAGCCGACCCTTACATGACGCTGTTAGGTTACTTTAACTCCCTACGTGAACTAGGTGGTAGTCGGCGGATTGTTGAGGATGAAGTTAAATCTCGTCTATTGCGTTACAGCCAGCGTCAGCGAGTTGGTGAAACTTCAGGGTTATTTGCTGACCGGAAAATTGATGATGAACCAAAAGAATTAACCTCCCGTGTCAGTACCAATAAAGTTGCAGATGCTAAACGGCGAATGGAATTAACCTTTGATCAAGACGACAAGGTTGACGTAGTTTTAGCAACAAATATGATTTCCGTAGGTTTGGATATTACCCGCTTAGGTTTAATGGTAGTTCTCGGTCAACCCAAGACAGCCGCCGAATATATCCAAGCTACCAGCCGTGTAGGACGGGATGAGGAAAAACCGGGTTTAGTAGTGACGTTATTGAACATTCATCGTCCACGCGATCGCTCTCATTATGAACGCTTTTTTGCTTGGCATTCAACATTTTACCGAGCAGTAGAAGCCACCAGCGTAACTCCCTTTTCCCCCCGCGCTATTGACCGAGGAGTACAACCGCTTATTAGTTAGGTCTGCCAGTAACGCCTATTTTTCGCAAATTCTCAGCGTTATTTCCCTACCTGACCTAGATGCGGGTTTACGAGATGCAGTGAATTTAGTTTACGAAGATTTTCTCCAATATGCAGAAAGCGCCAGCGATGTAAAAAAAGAGCGTAAAAAACAGAAGGTTGCTGTAGCTTTAGAAAAATTTACTGATGAAGCCGTCTGGGAAGAAGTACAACAGCGACAAAGTGGGCAAGGAAAACCAAATAAAAGCATTAAGCAAGTAGAAATAGAGACATTACTTTCCAGCCCAGTCGAAGTTGGGGAAGATTTCCCAGACGGTGATTTTCATGCTAGGTCACGTAGTTTAGATAATTTACAGCCTGCGTTTGCTTCCTGCATTGAACGAATTGTTTTAGTCCATCGTTTACGTGAAGTAATTGCCCAGGTGGGTTTTACTCGCTTTGAAGCCGAAATGCCAGATATCGACGGCGAACTTGATATCAGTGTCAGGCGTGCTGCGTTGGATATTGAAACCACTTGGGTTCCGGCAATTGAGAATAAAGGCGAGGGTGTGTTTATTGCTTTTCGTAAGGAAGCTATTGAAGATTGGTTAAAACGAGAAGCCGTTAAAAAGCGAGGAAGAGAATTATCAAGAGGATTTGATATTTGGTGTGCGCGTAAAGGTATCGACCAGGAAAAAGAAAAAGTTAAGTTTCCTGGCTTGCCATATATTATGCTGCATTCTCTATCACACTTATTGATTGTGGCTGTATCGTTAGAATGCGGCTATGCTGCCAGTTCCATCCGTGAACGCATCTATGCTGGTGAATCTGGCTATGGCATTCTTTTATACACTGGCTCAACTGGTTCAGAAGGGACTTTAGGCGGACTGGTAGAAGTTGGCAAACGCATTGAACACCATTTGGAGGTAGCACTAGAGCAAGGAAGATTATGTTCAAATGACCCAGTATGCGCTCAACATCGGCCAGATAATGAGCAAGAGGAGCGTTTTCTCCACGGTTCGGCTTGTCACGGATGCTTGCTAATTGCAGAAACATCCTGCGAACGCCGCAATGAATTTCTTGACCGCGCCTTGGTTGTCTCTACAGTTGAAGGTTTAGGGGCAGAGTTTTTCCCAGAGTAATCACAATGGCTTTTTTGCAACTTAGCCGTCCAACTTTACTGAAACTAGTAACAGCACTAGAAAATGGCAGGCTATCCCCACCTTTTCTAGTTTCGACTATTGCTAACTACGTACCCGCAAACTTAAGCCAAACCGTAGTTGATGAACTTAATCGTCTTACTGGTGAAGGCGTAAAGTGTAGCCATATTGCTTATACTCTCCGCTTATTGGCAGCAGAACGAAGCACATCTCAACAAATACGCGATCGCATTGAGTTAGTATGGACTGGCCCAGAGGTGACTGGTTCTCAAAGCCGTGATACTAGCGTCGTTGTCCGCGAACTTTTTAGTAACGCGAAAAAAACCGTTCTCATCTCCAGTTTTGCCATTGATAAAGGCGAGAAAGCAAGAAAATTATTCCAGGTACTTGCAGAACGCATGGATGCTCACCCAGAACTATATGTGCAAATGTTTCTGAATATCCAACGTCCACATCACAGCGAAGTACCAGAGTCAGTATTATTGAGGGAATTTGCACACACCTTTCGCCGCGATATCTGGGTAGGGGGGAGATTACCAGAAGTATTTTATGATGTGCGATCGCTGGCAGTTGATGTTAAGCAAAAATCATCTCTCCATGCCAAGTGCATTGTTGTAGATGAGGAATTTGTGCTGATCACATCAGCTAACTTTACAGAAGCCGCCCACGAACGCAATATTGAAGCAGGCGTGTTGCTCACTGACTCAGCAACAGCCCAAGCATTACGATCACAGTTTGACAGTTTGGTGTCTCACAAAATACTGCGTCCTATTCCTGGGATTTGATTGTTGTAGCGATCGCCTACAGTGTAAGCCCATCGCACTTAAACTATATCAGCCTGAGAAACAACATTCCCTTCACCTTCATCTGGCAGATATTCCAATAGTTCCCCTGGTTGACAATTCAACGCTTTGCAAATGCCATTCAATCGTTCCGGTGCTAATCTTGGCATTTCATCAACCTTACGCAATCTATAAATTGAGTTTTCAGTTATACCAAGTATCACAGCTAAATCCTTATTTTTAACCCGCTTTCGCGCCATCACTTCATTTAATTTCCAGCGAATCACTTGATTCTCAGACATAGACTACATCACCAGTTTAGTCGCTGCTAGATGTAGATTTATCTACTCGTTAGTATTTTATACAACAAGTAGATATATAACATTGTAAGTTTTATTAATCTACGCTTGACGTAAATCTACGTGTCGCGTAGATTGAATTGTAGACAAAAACGAAAGCGATCGCCCTCCGGGAAGAGACTGCGATCGCATTTTGTAAAACCCCATTGATGAGGTCATTCACATGATTACACACGAAGTATTTGATGACCAAACTTTGAAGCAATCAAAGTTTGAGGAATATATTGACCGAATAACTGAGCCTGCACCACCAGAAATAGAGATTGATTCTGTGAAGGATGAACCTATCCCACTAATAAAATTCTGTTAATCCAGATGTGAATTGTCGCAAGAGAAAGAAAACCGTGAACCTATCCCACTAATACCAGCAATATGATAATCTGCTGTTGAAAACGGTAAGTTGTATCAGGGTATGGCGGGGAAATTTGAAGGGTTAAGTGATATGGAGTGGAAGTTGTTTGAAGATATATTCCCCAAGGAACCAGAAAACAGAGGAAGGGGAATGCCTCATGCACCATTTCGTCATGTACTGAACACGTTATTGTATATATTGATAACAGGATGCCGTTGGTGTGATGCTCCCACAGGAGAAATCTGGGCATCAAAAAGTGCAGCGCACAGATGGTTGCAACGTTGGGAAACGGACGGAACTTTGGAAAGTTTACAAGCAAGGATACTAGGAATTGCAGAGGAAAGAAGCCTAATCAACTGGAATTACGGTGCTGTTGATGGGTCTTTTTCCCCCTGGCAAAGGTGGCGGTGAAGGCGTTAAGTACGGTCATAAAGGTAAGGGAATTTTAATACACACCTTAACTGATGGTAATGGTATGCCCTTGGCTAATCGCACAACTCCAGCCAACGGTAGTGAAACAGATCAAGTGATACCACTGTTAGATAGTGTCAAAGTTAAAACGAATAGACCCGGTAGACCTCGTAAACGTGTTAAAGTTCTGGCTGCTGACAAAGGCTATGATTCCAAGGACAAACGGGCTGCATTGCGTAAACGTGGAATCAGACCTCAATTGCCGCGCGCGTGTTTGGAAGAATCGAAAAAATCGGGGTAGACCAATTAAAATTTCTGTTCCGCGTTTTCAACAAGAGCGCTGTTTTGCTTGGTTTCAAAGAAAATATCGCCGACTCGTTGTTCGGTGGGAAAGAATTTCTGCCTGCTTCAACGGTTTTCTTTCTCTTGCGACAATTCACATCTGGATTAACAGAATTTTATTCGTGGGATAGGTTCGCGAATTGCTAGTGGGGTTTGCAACGCCCACCGTAGAAGAGGTGGACATTGAATATGATTAGTTTGACAATATTTTTTAAAGACATACGCAAGTGGTGCGTCAGAACCTTTCAAGCGAATCTTATTTATATTTCTCGGTAGAGAAATTCGCTTGACTAAACTTGGTCGAACTGAGAATGCAAATAAGATTCTGGGATATTCTTGAGCTACTACAGCCAGTTCTCCAAGTTTTTCTGCCCAACGTTCTGCTCTAGTTGTCTCATCTAAACCATCTACCGCAATCAGCACTCGAACAGGTAAACCTTCTAATATTGAACCAGTATTAGCGACATAACGAACCTCAGCTTGAATTGCTGCCGATGCGAGGGCATCAAGAACTTGTCTTAGATTCCAAGTAGGCTGACCAATAGCATTTGCTAGTATTAGATCACAACTTTGAGCTAAATCAATATCTCTAGCTCGAATTAAAATAGCAGGCTTTCTCTGAGATAGATGCTGCTGAACTGCGTTTGCCAAAGCATCAGTTTTACCAATACCTGGATTACCGATATATAGGACTGGCTGCCCCCAATCCCGTAGCTTTTGAGGCGTAATTTCTCGCTCGTACCAAAGTTCTAGTAATTTATTTAATTGCCTACCAATAGGTTCAACAGCATTTTCTCACGCGTGATTTCTGTCGTCGGGCAGCAATACATCAATTAAATTCTGCAAATCCCCAGTGCCAGTGGTGTCCAATTTGCTTTCAAAATCAGGAACAGGGAATGAATTACCAGGAGAAAGGCGTTTTTCTAACTCTACCTGTTCAGCGATCGCTTCTATCAACCAATCTTCAGCAGATTGAATCAAATTTTCTGCCTGTGGCAACTCCATAAATTCTGGATAGCGTCGCAAGCGATTTGTTGCGATGAGCCTATCCTCTAGCAGATGACGCATTTTCGTAACGCCTTGAAGCCAAACAGGATAACTACCAGGGCCATTCAAGCGAATATTCAAATCCTGCTCTATTTGCCCAGATTGGTGTAAATCTGGGGTATATCGGTTACGGAGCCAACCATTCTGAGCTTGATTAAACTTCAGATCAAGATACTCTAGATCAGTGACTGAGCCTTCAAACCAATAACGGTGTAATCCTTCACTGCCCAGTTCAGCTAGTAACGCAGTAATCCGAGTTTCATCCCACAAATCAACAGCGATCCCTGGATGATTTGTTTTAGCAAAATTTATGAAGTTATTCCAGCGATCGCGTTCAGTCTCAACTCTTGTTCCGTTTTTACCAGTTCTTCTGACATCACTCAGGTCGCGAGGAACGGCAACTACATATCGAACTAATCCTTTTCTCTGAGCTGCTGCTGTATCAAGAGAACCTTTAATTTGGCTAATTTGGGAAGTTTCAATCCGTTCTCTAAACCATTTTGCTTGTAAACCAATAATATCTCCATTATTCAGCAGAGCATATGCTTCAACGCCTCCATCCCCTCCAGCTCCATTAACAAATATCACCTGACTAACCTGTGAAGGGTACTCATGATAGCACCAGCGCTCAAAAATAATCCCTGTTAGAGACTCAAAAGCGCGTTCAGGGGCATCACCGTAAAGGTTAAAGTTAGACCAGTCCAATTTCGCCTAAACCTTGTTTCAAGTAAACTGTAGTCTATTGAATTGTAACAACCTAATTTTGGGGTGCGTAGGTAATAAATATTACCTTAGTTTTTCCTAGACTTGTATTTATTTATCATATTTAAAGTGAATAAAGCTTTTGACGCTTCGCCATTGTTGCAAAAGGCAAAGAACAATGAGAACATTTTCCTTCCACCCAATCTGCGGGAATTGGGAAAGGCGTTTCACAGTTAGTACATTTGGTTAACAAGCGTAAATTGTGGCGATCGCACTTAAGTTTGTCCTTAAATTGCCACTCGATAAGGTGGCAAGGTACTTCTGCATAGCAAGCAGCACACAATTTAATTGGTCGAGGCTTCATAGTCGCCCCCTTGGGTGGTAGCATCTCCTTGAATTTTTCGACTCCCACCTCAACAAACCTTGCTAATGCCTCTAATTCTTGTAGAGTTGGAAATGGATTAAGGTACAGTTTTTTCCATCGTGTTACTATTGCACCAACTCCCGCTTCTCTACCAACCTGATACCCAGTTAGTAAATTAGCTCTCTCAAAACGACCTAAAAAGTGGCTTATACTTTCCCCTGGTAATGGTTCAACTATATTTATCCAAGCTTCAAAATTATATATTTCTTCTGGCATCTGGATTGATCGGTTTGATGATGTATATTTTAGCTTGCCGTTAATAAATAATCACCTTCAATACTATTTAAAAGTGACTTATCAATTTTATTAACACCAGATTCTAATGCTTTAACTGCTGCATCTCTAAGAATTTGGTCTAGTAATCTAATTTGTCCAGCAGTTTTTCCCTGTAAAATAGTTATAATTTCTTGGTTCTCTGCTAAATTTGATGGCTCAGGTAGTTTCAGAATTTGCTGTTCCCAAATCTTTACCGTTTTTGTAAAGTTTTCTCCTATTAGTTTTTCAAAACTAAAGTATGCTGCAAAACGTCCAGCAACCTGCTCATCTTTACTAATTAATGTATCAAGTCGACTACTTGTACCCACCAATATAGGGATAATCTTTACTTTATCGAATAAGTCTCTAACATCTGGCAGCGTTTTAAATTGAAGTCTATGAGCCTCATCAATAATTAATATTTCTACTTTACATTGCTTAATGAAATACCATGCTCTTTCTCTTAACTGAGTTTCGTTGCCACCTTTCGCCTTAAATTTTAGAATTTCAATAATCGTTTTAAATAAAAGCGATGGGCTGCAAGAACTACCTATTAACTCTATATATAATACAGGCACAACTGGGTTTTGATTTGGAATTTTAACTGCTCGGTTTTGGTAGGTATAAAAAAGAGAAGCTGTGGTTTTGCCCAAACCTGACTCTCCCACTGCCCTTCCAGGTTTTCGTAATTTTCGCCTTTCATCTAACCAAGCACTAAATCTTTTCACTTGTTCAATGTTTAAAATATCTGGTTGTCTAAGACGCTCAATTTCTTGTTGTATTTCTTCATTTGTCATGGTTTACAAACCTAGCTCTTCACGCAATAACTTTAAATCTAATTTTTCTATTAGATCATCGTCTTCGGGTTGAGATATTAATTCCACAACCTGTTCATTTTTCTTTTCTATCAAGACTTGTGGTATTTGCTCTACACGTTTCTCTTCAGAACGGCGACGTTCAGCTTTAGTCTTATTTTTCTTCTGTTGTAAAAAGTTTCTGCGTCTAAGAGCCTCTTCTAAAATCGCAATATTATTTATACCTTTCCCACTATTTTCTGCTTTTTTACGTGCGTATTTAACTTCTTCAATTGATAGTCTGGCTGCTTCTAAACCAACAGCATAAGCACGGGCTAAAAATATTTCCTTATTATTTTTCCGACCATATACTAATACCATAGTGATATCTCTGGGATCGAACCTTAAGATAACTTTTTCGCCTGCGTAAGCTCCTAAATTTTCTCCCCTGTAACGAAGACCAGAAAAATTCAGATAGCCATTGTCATATACAACCCGTTCTGCCGCCTTCATTAAACAAATGTCAAGTTCTCTATCGTTCAGTAAAGTAGGAGGCATTTGTAGTCCTTTCTCCCAACGCTCAATCCGACTTTGTTTTGGTGTTAAAGGGTTGGCTTGACTTCGGGCATCAGGCTTTTGGTTGTAGCTATCAACGATGTAACCAACAATTAATTTTTCTAGCTCAGGAAGACTTATACAAGCTTTTTCTTCAGCTCCCTCTGGACGGTCTTTGACACTTGACCCGGTATAACCTGGCATTTCCGCAAGCAGTCCACTCATGGTTCTAAATGGTCGTTCTACAATGCCACCATCTGAAGGTTGACTTCGCAGTATTGGTTCAAAATCTAATTCGTCAGCAATCCATTCCACTAAATGTTTTGAGATAAAATCTCTACCACCATCTGTATAAACATATTTGGGTACACCGTAAGCACTCCACTTACATCTGAGTTCATACTCAGAACTGTACCTTTTCGGCAGAATTGCATTCCGCAGTGCCAAAGCAACAACTTGAGAACTAGGTGCAGCAAAACCTAGACGGAACCCCACGATGCAGCGAGAATAACAATCTACTACCGTCGTTAATTGAGGACGACCTATCTCTTCACCATACTCGTCCACTAATAAAATGTCAGCTTTAGTATGGTCTATTTGCCAAGCCTGATTGCTGTATTTAATGGATATCTCTTGACCATCACGGGTTTTGATTACGTGTTCCGAACCGTGCCATCCTGGGCTGCGACTAGTGCGTGACTTATGCCTTTTCTGTTCAACCGGCTTGAGCCATCTTTCTACTGTTCTAGTGCTAGGAGGTTTGCCATACTTTGACCAATACTTAAATCCTTGTGTCTGCGCCTTGATTTTTATCAGCTTGTTGATCTCCCAATCTAATTCTTCTCCCCGCAATCCCTGACTTTCTAACCTTGATATTTCAGTTTCTAATTCTTTTTTAGCAAATTCGTAAGCTTTAACCTCAATCTTCTCTGCGACTTGAGTGCGAGTCATGCGATCGCTACCTGTATTCCCTTGTTTATAAATTTTGAGACTCAAGTTATACCAGTATTCGCTTTTCCGCACCTGTCCTTTGTCTGCTCTAGGAACTTCCGCTAAAGCAGCTATACCTTTTTCTTCCCAAGACTTAATTAAACGTCTAACCGTTCGTTCTGATTTACCAAGCTTTTTGGCCGCTTCCTTCAACCTTTGTCCGTAAGTTAGGCGATCGCAAGGTTCACGTAAATTACGGATTATTTCCAGTTTGAGTCTTTGCTCTCCTGACAACCTAAGCTCTGAATCGTCTAAGTATCTCTGATCCAAAAACTCAACTGATTTGTCTTCTTCTACAAAGTTTCCATGATCATTCAATGACTCAAGTTCCATTGAAAAATCGAGTATGTCTGCATCCTCATCATTTTCCAGTTCAAACTGGTTATCTACATCTAAATAACTCATAGATGTGATTTATCTTTGATTATTTGGGTACATTCATACTACTATGAAACTTTGAATAATTGACATTTAATTTTTCGCTAAATTAATAATTGCCATCTAATAAGTCGCAGTCGTTTAAAAAAGTCATGTAATTTGTCGCTAAAGACTGAATAAGCTTGATTCGGCTTTCATTGCTGAAAAGTGTTGGTATGTATGGATTTTTGGTTAAGAAAATACTGTGACAAATAATTTGTCGAAGTGGACAAATTATTTGTCGCTCTACACGTGTAGAGCGACGTTCGACTTACCAAACGCCTGCTGACAAGGGGTTTAATATGAAAGCGGGCGGCGGGAATCGAACCCGCATTAATAGCTTGGAAGGCTATAGTTTTACCACTAAACTACGCCCGCAAGTTTCCAACTTAAATAATATAGCACAGTGTTACCTGAACTTCAAGTATCTTTTGTAAACTTGCATAGGTAAAAGCAGGAGAGCAAAGATAAACAAAAATATAATACCAAACGCAGACCAACTCACATTTCTCAAATTGAGCATTCAAGACACCGTAGTCCCGTTAGTTTTTGCGTCAACGTTTTGTGCGGATTAATTGCTTATTGTCATCAACCTAAGAAGCCTAGCCTACATCTGGACTGGGTTTTACCTTCTTATCTTTAACCCGAACTCAGGTTAACTAAGCTATTGACCAGTTGGCTGTATTGTAATTCTGACGAAAAAATTACTGAAGTCTGGTTTTGTACCATCACGATTACGCGCTGCGGTAAATTTTTCATCTTTAAATAAATCAGCGACAAGTTGCTGGTATACACCCTTGTCTGCTTGTAAACTTGTCGGTTCTATATTGAGGATTATGGCCTGTTGGAAGTTACCATCTTTATTAATGACCAAACTAGCTAGTAACTGTGCTGATTTGATGGTGGAATCGCCTGGAAGATAGCTAGAGTCTACAGTTTTTTCACTACTTCCTCCATATTGAACCAAGACTTCAGGTAAATCATTGGCTAATTGGCGTGCTTCTGCTTCTGGTACAGGTGATAATGTAGCGTAGACGCTAAACGGCTTGTCGCTAGATGTCGCTCCTCTAGGGGTAGAATTTGGTGAATTATTCTCAGTCGGCGTGTTTGCAGGTGCTTCTGTTGGAGTTGGTGTATATTGTTCAGTCGGAATTTTTGCAGTGTCTGTAGATGGATTTTGTGAACTTTCCGCAGATGGGGTGTTTGTAGTTTCTGTAGAGGGATTAGCGGAATTATTTTCAGGTGGAGTGCTGGCAGTGTCTCCATTAGGATTAGATGAATTATCTTCAGGTGGAGAATTTGCGGTGTCACCAGTTGATGTTCCTGCATTATCCTCGTTACCACGTGGAGTTTGTTCTTCTGTGGCTGGCGATTTTTGTACTTGTTCTGGTGTAACAGGTGGAATATCTGAGGGTAATGGCTGTCCCTGTCCCAGTTCAATTTCTTCACGACGCTGCCAAGGAAGTTCACCTACAGGAACTGTAGATGTTGTTGGTGTCGGTGCTGGTTCTGGTTCCGTGGTTACTGTCGGTGTTGGTTCGGGTGTGGATGTGGTTTCTGGTTTTGTGGTTACTGTCGGTGTTGGTTCGGGTGTAGGTGCTGGTTCTGTGGTTGGTGTTGGTGTAGACTCTGCTTGAGGAATAACTTCCGGTGGATATTGAGCAATATTACTATTACTTTCTGGCTGAGATTGCTCACCAGAATTTATAATTTCAGCATCCCGATTTGTAGAGGTTGGCGCTACTGGCTGTTGAGTTTGCCCTGAAGGTTTATCTGTAGAGGTGGTTTGAGGAGCAACTTCTATCAACTCAATCAGGACAAAACTCTGCTCTTGCTGCGGAAACCATAATCCCACAACATTAGATGAACGTATTAACCAAAAAGCCAATAAGTGTAGTGAAGCTGAACCTAAAGCTACACCAAACCATAAGCCAGGAGGATCACTGTGTCGCCGCCACACTTTAGCGGGAATAGGAGTTTTATCCGCTACCGATGTTGTCATGACAATGTAAATATATGCTTCGGAGCTACTGCTGTTAGATGTAGATTGAATATTAGCTATTAGCCATTAATTCTGATTTAACAACAAAGGTCAGAACGGTTTCATCTACTCCTTTAAGTTTTAGCGGACTACCTTTAGTAATTTCTTCGTCTTGTAAGTAATCTGCCACAGCCGCAGAAACCAAAATTGTACCTGGGACAGCCGCCGCTTGCAATCGAGCAGCAATATTTACACTAGGGCCAATTGCTGTATAGTCGGCACGTTCAGCACTGCCAAACATACCCACAACAGCCGTCCCTTGGTGAATACCGCAGCGAAACTGTACACCACCATCAGCGTGAGAATCAAAGATTCCTTGATCACGCCAGCGCTGATTTAATTGAACTAAGGTGCGTTGCATTGCTTTAGCTGTATTTACGGCTCGACGCACCTGTTCATTTGGGGTAAGTTCTTCCGGCGCTCCGTAGAGAGCGAGGATAGCATCCCCCATAAACTTATCAACAGTGCCACCATTATCAAACACAGCCCTGGTCATGGTTTCCAAATACTCATTGAGTAATTCTGCCACTCGGCGGGATCTGAGAGTATTGGCTAACTGTGTAAAACCAACGATGTCACTAAACAGCACCGTAATTAAGCGTGGCTCTGGCCGTAAGTCTAAGCTTAACGCACCCGCAGCAGCTTTTGAAACCAATGCAGGGGGTAAAAAGCGTTTGAGAACTGATTCTGTGAGGTAAGTGTTTAACTCCAAGACTCGCCTTTCATTTTCTTTCAAGGCTAAAAGATTCCGAACCTCTGCCAGAAGTTCCCGATCATTAAATGGTTTAGCTAAATAAGCATCAGCCCCATTTTCTGTACTTTCGATGCGGGTTTCTTCATCAACTTTAGCCGTTAGTAAGATGATTGGTGTTCCTTTGATTTGATCTTCATTGCGAATCATCCGAATCATTTCTACTCCCGTCACCAAAGGCATCATCAAATCAGTAATGATGAGGTTGGGTGAGATTTCCTGAGCTTTACCAAATCCTTCATAACCATTACGAGCTGTATAGACTTGATAGCCACTACGACGGAGGATATCTGAAACGTAAGTCCGTAAATCGGGGTTGTCGTCAACAACGAGGATGGTATGAGTACTAAGTGGGGAGTGGGGAGTGGGGAGTTGGGAATGGGGAGTGGGGAGTGGGGAGTGGGAAGTGGTGTCTATATGTAAATCATCTGATGTTGTTTCTACCAGTTCCAAGTCAGCTAGTTCTACACTGGCGCGGCTGGTGGTGAGTTCTGTCGGGGTGTCTAATACTTGCTGTGTAGGTAGGTGAGTATTCCCAGCCAGCAACCACAGGGTAAAAGTTGTGCCTTTACCATAGACTGATTCAACAGTGACTTTACCACCATGTAGTTCTACTAATTCTTTAACTAAAGCTAAACCTAAACCACTACCTTCATAGGAACGGTTTTCTGAACCTTCGGCTTGGCGGAAACGTTCAAACAGATAGGGGATTTGTTCTTTAACAATACCAATACCTGTATCTTCGACTTGCAATATACAGTGGTTGCCTTGAGATGCCAGCTTGACGGTGATTGTCCCACCTTCTGGCGTAAATTTCATGGCATTTGACAAGAGGTTATAAACCACTTTGTCAAATTTTTCCATGTCTATATATACTTGGGGGCATTCATCTAATTGGGTAACTAGATTTAGTGCCTTTTTCTCGGAGTAGGGACGAAATGATTCGGCAATTTGACTGACAAAATCAACCAAGTCACAGGGACGGAAATTTGGCTGCATTCTTCCAGCATCGAGGCGTTGCAAATCTAGTAGTTGATTGACTAGCCGCAACAGTCGCCGGGAGTTACGCAAAGCGATCGCACTTTGGGCATAAGATAACCCCTCACCCGCTCCTACAGCCGATTCTAATGGCCCTTGAATTAAGGTGATGGGTGTGCGAAATTCATGGGATATATTCTGGAAAAATTCGGTTTTTTGTTTATCTAATTGCAGCAAGCGCTCGGCTTGTTCGCGGGTTTTTTGGTATAAATTTGCTTGTTGTACTGCGATCGCCGCTTGTGCAGCTACAGCTTTTGTCAGTTCAATATCAGACGCTAACCAGTTCCGGCTTTTCTTCCCTTCTCGGAGGGTAATACTACCGATACATTTACCATCTGCCAATAAAGGCACAAGCATAAGCGATTGCGCTGGCATTTTCAATGGTAAGTCAAAGCCCTTGGTTTCCCAAGCGGACTGATTTATATCCGTAATTATTACAGGCTCATGTGTCCTTAATATTTCTTGTAAAATCGGATTTTCTAAAATTGGCGTGTGAGATTCAGGTAATTCCTGTATTACATGATGATGATTTTCTCTAAAATCTCGGCCATGTTGAGAGCTATCATACAACCCCACACACTTAACAAATTCATCGTCTTCAGTCCACAAAGAAAGAACACAACCATCAACTTGTAAGGCTTGCCCCAGTTGTTGGGTAATAGCTGCAAAAATATCTTCAGGGTTAAGGCTAGAACGAATAGCTGTTGTAATTGTATTAATTAAAGACTCCCGCTTTGCCAGCGCCCTTACCTGTTCGTAGGCATAAGCCTGCGACAAAGCCAAGGCAGCTTGATCTGCTACCATCGAAACTAACTGTACTTCTTCTTCCCCCCAGATACGCCCTTGAGAACATTGATGTAGTGCCAAGACTGCCATTAATTCTTGTTGGCAAATTAAAGGCACAATTAAACTAGAACGAATATCAGCCGCCGCAAAAGCATCACTTCTGCGCTGTACTCCGTGAATGCGCTCATCGCCTGTTACATCATGAATAATCTGCACTTCGTGGGTTTCCCAGACAGTTTCAGCCACCAAAGTCAAGGGAGCAGTATCATTGATGATATTTGTGGTTGCAGATGATGCAGTTTTTTGATAGGTAAACCCTTCGTCTACTAATTGCCCATCTTGAAAGGGACGTAATAGACAGACATCTACCTCTAACATATGACCGACTGTATCGACAATTGCCTGCAAAATTTGTCGATAGTCTAAGGCGCTGCGGATGGTATTAGTAACTGTGTTCAGCAGCGACTCTTGCCGCAGGGTGCGCGTTAATTCCCGCGTGCGTGCTTTCAAGACATTATGAGTATCAAGGGCTTGGCGGACTACAGCTTTGAGTTCTTCAGCTTCCCAAGGTTTGGTGACATATTTGAATACTTTACCAGCATTAATTGCTTCTACTAAGTCTTCTACGTCAGTATAACCAGTTAAAATAATCCGAATAATATCTGGGTATTGTGTAGCTGTTAAACTCAAAAATTCTGTACCACTCATAATCGGCATTCGCTGATCGGAGATGATCACAGCGACATCTCCCTCTTGCGCCAGCAAATCCAGTGCCGCAGGGCCAGATATAGCCCTCAGCACCTTGTAGTCACGATAAAAGGTGCGGTAAAGCAAGTCAAGGTTGTCTGGTTCATCGTCAACAACCAATATTTTAGGCTTACTGTTTACTGGGGATTTCATGCACCGCTTTCCTGCTTTAATGGCAGTCGGATAAAGGTTAATGTGATTGGGAAGGAGTTTTTCACAGTAATTTGCCTCAATGGCTTTTCAAAACTGCCATATGCGCTGGCGCTGTGCAATGGGTTTGTGTATAGCTTTTGCTTTACAGATTTGATACTGACTAACCAAATCTTGCCTCACCTCCGATAAATGAAATTAAGTGTTACTCTATACATTCCTCAGTCTGGCGCTAAAACCAGATGAAGCTACATATTAAGTTTGCCCTTTGTCACTATTGCACTAACACATTTACGTAAATTTTATTTATCGCAGTTTTTTAGGGTGAAAAGTGAAGGAGAGGCAAGGAAGTGAGGAGTGCTAAAGGAAAGAAGCAGGGGGGCGAACTTCGGGCGGGGGCAAGGGTGAGAATTTTCTCCTCTGTTCCCTGCTCCCTTACCTCTTCTGTCTCCTGACTGTGGACTATTGACTATTGACCAATTACCAATGACTATTAAATCAATTTACAAGTCCAATTTTCTCAGTTGCTGTTTAGAATATTTGAGAAGATTTTATTTGAATAAGATTAATATTCAACTAACCTTGACATACTGGTTTTTTGATCCATCCCGCCGCAAGCCAGTTACAGCAGCAGCAGAGTCTGTTTCTCACCAATTCCGGGTTCGTGCTGCCACATCTGCTGATTTGACTGGTATTTCTCAGATTATTGCCGAAAGTTTTCACTCTCAGAATGGTTTCTGGGGATGGGCCTTTCCACTACTACGTTTAGGGATTTATGAGGATTTCAGGCATCGCCTTCTGTCACCCGCTCCTCATCACCTCTGTTTGGTGGCTGTGGAAACTACCGATAACGGCATTGAGAAGTTAGTGGGAACTGTAGAAATTGGTGTACGTTTTAATGATTACTGGACACAATCAGGTAAAAGTTTTCCTTACCTGTCGAACTTAGCTGTTCATCCCAAATATCGGCGGCATGGAGTGGCTTCACAGTTACTTCTCAAATGTGAACAAGTTTCTCAGGAATGGGGATTTCAAGACTTGTACCTCCACGTTCTAGAAAACAACTACCAAGCACGGCAACTTTATTTTAAGCTGGGCTATCGCGTACACAAGGTTGATTCGCAGTGGAATAATTTTTTCTTTAAGCGCTCTCAACAGATTTTGCTCCATAAACACATCAATATTAGTTCAGTTAGCTAAATTTTCTTGTATGGTAGAAAGGTGAGGAGATGGCGATCGCCTATAGGATAAATTGACATACCTGTTACGAAGATTTCTTAATCTTGAGTGAGTTTATCTTAGTTTATTATTCTCTGTGCAGAGGTTTTTAATCAGTATTTTGTGTCAATCACCTTAATAGTTTGGTTAAAAGTTATAAGCTGATAAACTAGGTTATTAACTAATAAGAAATTACAAGGCTGAGAATTTAGAACAGTTGTATAAATGAGCTTGTATGCTTTGATATAGCAGATTTATAGCTTCTTTGGGTAACAACTTTCCCTAATTCCCTGAAAATAACTTTAGCAAAGTTGTACTAAATTCCCTGTGGGATTGATACCCTTATAGTTTTTCCAGAATTTATATTCTTGCTGGCAAAATCATATGATGTTCATTATGCAATCTTCACATAAAACATGGATTTACTATAACTTTAGTGAAAAAAAAATCTAGTAAAATCTAAAATTATGGTTTGATTCCAGTATCAGTAAAATTACCTTAAATAATTTCCTAAATCCTTACAGTAACTTGTCATTGAATATGGATGACTTTATCAAAACTTTAAGAAAAAAAGTGCATAATTTAGAGACAATTGCGCTTAATTCACATACAATGTGATTACCCAAATTAGAGATTGTTGTGGATTCATTTGTGTCTTAGTTAAATTGAATAGCAAATCTATACTACTAAGAAACAACAGAGCAAAAGTGGATTTAATTACAAACTCCACTGTTAGTCTTTCAAGTAACTCAGTTATTCAAAAGTTTACAAAACATGGATAGCGAAAAACTCCGACGCTATCAAGTAACTATGATATCAACTTACTACCCTGACACAAGTTGCCTTGACAATTTTGTCATGCCAGATGGAACTGAGCAATCGCATAGCTCGGACATTATGACACTTCTGCACAGTGGGGAAGTTCTTATCGTCAATAGTCGGAGACGGAACGGATTAATATTATTTAAACGCTATCATGCAGAATTTGCAGGTCCTGGTGCAGCTATCGGCGGAGATTATGATTACGATTGCCAAATGGTAATACCTATAGGTAATCTTTCTCTACTAACACCAGAATCCTATGAAGAACGTCAAAAAGCTTATTTAATTAGACGACAGTGGATTCGCTTAATTAAACAAATTACAGAAAATACAGTTCCTCAGCAGCGAGTACAAAGAATTTTAGATCAATTTGAACAATATTTCCCACCTGCTACAGTGGCTGAATTACCTGATATTGCTTTTGCTTTATTAGTAGGGGTGTTACCGCAAACGGTGAATATGGTGCGCCGTTGGGGTAGTGAAATTGAATAAGGGACAGATCAATTCAAAATACAAAATACCCTACGGGTTCGCGGAGCGTTCCGTTGGCGCAGCCTCTCGTAGAGAAGGAAAGCTAAAGCTACAAAATTCAAAATTTAAAAACTTCTGGAGAGTAGAGACAGACTCAAAAGGCATTCAATTGGCAAAGTAGTTAGTAGGGTGCGTCAGTACGAAAAACCCTAGCTATACCAAGAAAATATTCATACCGACGCACCCTACAATTTTGGATACTTTTTATCTGAAAGTAGATATAGGTTGGGTGGGTTTCGCTACACTTAACCGAACCTACTCTAGCTAACCTCTTACTTCTCTTAATACCGCTTGTATATGATTAAGTGTACGTTGGTTTTCTTCTGGGCTGCCGATAGTAATTCTTAATCCGCCGCTAATTTGGCGTATTAAGGTTCCATAATTTCTGAGTTGTTGATGTAGGTTTTGTAATGTAGCTGCTGATGAAGTGTCACTATTTGATTGGAGTCTTAGGAAGATAAAGTTGGCGGCGCTTTCGGAAACTATCAATTCTGGATGTTCAGAGAAAGCAGTGATGAGTTTGGCGCGTTCCTCTAAGGTTTGGGCAATTGACTCTAGCAATGTAGCACGATTTTGTAAAGCAACTAGAGCAGATGCAATTGAGAAACTAGGTAGATTGTAAGGTAAACGGACTTTTTCTAAAATAGCGATCGCTTCTGGATGAGCGACACAATAGCCAACGCGCATGGCTGCTAACCGGAAAGCTTTGGAAAAGGTGCGTAAAATTACCCAATTAGGACGCTGTGTTAATTCACTAATGAGGGTATTTTGGCTAAATTCAAAGTAAGCTTCGTCAATAACTACTAAAATTCCTTCATTAAGACTTTTCAACCAAGCTAACTCGTTTGCAGTTAAAGGGTTAGCTGTTGGTGAGTTGGGATGAACGACAAACACCGCTCGAATAGGAGGATTTTGTGTTTGGCTAATGGCAGTTTGGGCTGCTGTCAAGTCGAGTTCAAAATTTGTAGTATCTCTAGATATCGACACTACAGGAATACCTAAAGTTTGTGCCAAAATCCCATACATAGAAAAAGTGGGATTGGCGACTAAAATTGCTCCTTCTCCGCCTAAACAAGTAGCAATTAATAAAGAACGGATTAACTCATCCGAACCATTACCAACAGAGATATTAGCGGCTGTAAATTGTGATGATGGAAGATTGGCCGACTCATTGACATACTCAGCGATCGCACTTTTAAGCGCCTCATGTCCGCCATCGGGATAACGATTACTTTCGATTATCTCCTGAAAATGCCAAGCGAGCTTTTGTTTTAACTCGGATGGCAAATCATAGGGGCTTTCATTGGTATCCAACCGATCTAATTGGGTGGGAACGGCTGCGGCTGTAGCGCTGCTGGGATGGGGTTTGTAGGCAGTGAATTGGGCTAAATCTGAGCGGATAAAAGGGAGCATAATTTTTAGTCATTAGTCATTAGTCATTGGTCATTGGTCATTAGTCATTAGTCATTAGTCAACAGTCAAACAGCTAAGGGTTTTGGACTATTGACTGTTAACTATTGACTATGGACGAATAGGCAAATTGCTTGCCAGATTTCTTCCATCACATTGCTTAAGGCGTGGTCGCTGTTTAGTTCTATTAATTCTACCCAAGGACGGTAACGAGCAAAATCGCGGCTGGCTGTGATGGGGATAACTTCGTCTTGTTTACCGTGGAGAATCAAGGTGGGGATAGGGCGCTGTAAGGAGTCTTCTTGATATTGGGCTGAATCTGTGACGAAATTGTAACTCAAGGGTAATGTTTGTCCTTCGCCATAATGATACACCGGATAGTACCCTTGTTGCTGCCAACGTTGTACTGCTTCTTCTCCCAGTTTGGGCAACCAGTGAGATAGAAAACCAAAAGCTGGCGCTAATAAAACTAGACGTTGCACTTGTGAATATTGCTGTGCCATGTGAGCAGCAGTTAAACCCCCTAAACTAGAACCAATTAGTGTGACTTGAACAGAATTATCAGGAAGAAGCGCCGCTACTTGTTGAATTTGGCGTGTGATAGTTAACTCAGAAAATCCCCCTGTATTGAGGTCAGGAATTGTGATTAGTGTATCAATTTGGGCAAAGCGCTGACTAATATCTTGTGCTTTAGCAGATTGAGGGCTAGAAGCAAAGCCGTGGAGGTAGATATATTTGGTCATGGGAAATGGGGAGTGGGGAGTGGGGAGTAGGGGGAGATGAGGGAGATGAGGGAGAAAATTTTAACTCCTGCCTCCTTCCTGCCTCCTGCCTCCTGCCTCCTCCTATCGCATAGTGACAAATTCCTCGGCGGCGGAGGGGTGAATGCCGACAGTAGCATCGAAGTCTTTTTTGGTTGCTCCCATTTTGACAGCGATCGCTACACCTTGGATAATTTCCGCAGCATCGTCACCTACCATGTGAGCGCCTAAAACTTTGTCAGTGTTGGCATCTACTACCAACTTCATCATTGTCCGCTCTTGTTTGCCTGTGAAACTATGGTACATGGGGCGGAAGCGGGTACGGTATATTTTTATAGCGTCGTCACCGAATTTTGCTCTTGCTTCGGTTTCTGTTAACCCGACTGTAGAAGCTTGTGGGTTGGAAAATACAGCCGTGGGTACGGTTTGGTGGCTGAACTCTCGGCGGTTGTTGCCAAATTCACTATCAGCAAAGGCGCGACCTTCGCCAATAGCTACGGGGGTTAGGTTTAAGCGGTCTGTGACATCGCCCACTGCAAAGATATTTGGTTGGCTGGTTTGGCTGTATTCGTTTACCGCAATGGCATTTGTGGTACTATATCCAGGCCCTTCTATAGCAGAACCAACGACTTCAATACCAGCATTTTCCAAACCAAGTCCATCTACATTAGGAACTCTACCTGTAGCTACTAAAAATACATCGGCGATGATTGGTTCTTGATTTTCACCAGATAAGCTGATTTTTAAACCTTCTGGGACTTTTTCAACTGCCGTGACTACGTTCTTGGGAATAATCCGAATACCATGATTTTTCATTCCTTCTTCAATGTCGGTACGGATATCTTCGTCAAAACCTTTGAGAATTTTGTCGCCTCTGGTAATTTGGGTGACTTCTGAACCCAAACCGCGCATAATGCCAGCAAATTCTGTACCGATGTAACCAGAACCAATAATGGCTATGTGTTTTGGTTGGGTTTTGAGGTGAAATATTTCGTTGGAAGTGATGCCATACTCCATACCCGGTAGGTCTGGTTTTATAGGACGACCACCAACGGCAATTAAAATTTTATTGGCAGTATATTTGCGATCGCCTACTTCCACTGTATGTGGATCTACCAAAGTAGCACGACCTGAGATTAGTTCTACACCCGCCTTTTCCAAAAAGCTGATGTGCAGTTGTGACAGTCGGCGGACTTCCTTATCTATAGATGTAATGAAATGTTCCCAATTTAGTTCTGCTTTACCAACTTGCCAACCGTAGCCGGCTGCATCCTCAAACAAAGCCGGAAAGTGAGAACCATAAACCATGAGTTTTTTCGGAACACAACCCCGAATAACACAGGTTCCCCCAACTAGATCATTTTCAGCGATCGCAACTTTTGCCCCATAGCTTGCAGCCCTTTTGGAAGCAGCCAAACCTCCAGAACCTGCACCAATGACGAACAAGTCATAATCAAAAGTCATAATAACCTAACATATTTTTGCTGACTCTTTAAATTTAACAGTTGACTGTTGACTGTTAACTGCTGAAAACATATTTGAGGGACAAAGCAAATACCTATGAAATATCTCTGCGTACCGCCGCGTTAAAAAGGATTTATGAGAATCCTCCCATAAATCCAACGTTGCTTAAGTCTAACCAACAGCTAACTTACCCCAAGTCACATAAGGCAACTGACTAGCGGTAACACGAATTTGCTCACTATTTGCTACCAACTGACCGCAAGCATCCCAAACCCCAGTAGTGAAAGCTGTTCTTGTTCCCTCACTAATGCTAACTGGGGCGCTGAAATCACCAAATTGCACTTGTAGGGTTTCTAAATCTATGGTGATAGGTGTTTGGGGATTAGCAAAGACTAAATCTTGCAGTTGTTTGACAATTGCCGCATCTGCCGTTACAGCAGGTACACCTATCGCTACACAATTACCGAAGAATATTTCTGCAAAGCTTTCGCCTATTATGCCTTGAATACCCCACTTTGCTAGGGCTTGTGGTGCGTGTTCCCGTGATGAACCACAGCCAAAGTTACGGTTAACTATTAAAATGTTTGCACCTTGATACTGGGGTTGGTCAAAAGGATGCTCACCTTTTAAGGCTGTGCGGTCATCAATAAACGCACCTTCACCCAACCCATCAAAAGTAATAGCTTTAAGATAACGAGCAGGAATGATGCGATCGGTATCTATATCATTACCCACTAAAGCTATACCACGACCTGTAACTTGTTTAACTTCGCTCACCATAATTTTAATTTTTTAGCTGAATAAATATTAGGGGCGTGTCAGTTATAAATTATTAGGTGATGTTCACTGATAACTGATAACTGATAACTGTCCTACAGCAACTCTCGTACGTCTGCGACTTCACCCTTAATTGCAGCCGTCGCCACCATCGCCGGACTCATTAACAGGGTGCGACCGGAGGCTGAACCTTGTCTGCCTTTGAAATTGCGGTTGGAAGACGAGGCACTGATTTGTCTACCTTCCAATTTGTCGGGGTTCATCGCCAAGCACATCGAACATCCAGGTTCGCGCCATTCAAAGCCTGCGGCTTGGAAGATTTTATCTAAACCTTCGGCTTCAGCAGCTTTTTTCACTCGTTCGGAACCAGGAACTACAAATGCTTTGACTCCTTCAGCGACGCGGCGACCTTGGGCAATTTTGGCGGCTTCTTGGAGGTCGCTGAGTCGTCCGTTGGTGCAGCTACCGATGAAGCAAACATCAATCTTAGTACCTTTAATTGGCTGACCGGGATATAAATCCATGTAACGGTAAGCTTCTTCAGCTACAAAGCGGTCTTCTTCTAATAGTTCTTCTGGTTGGGGAATCAATTGGTTCACTCCAATACCTTGACCGGGAGTAATTCCCCAGGTAACTGTCGGGGGAATATCGGCGGCGTTGAAGACTACCACATCATCGTATTCAGCATCACCATCGCTCTTAATTGATTCCCACCAAGCCACGGCTTTGTCCCAGTCTGCGCCTTGGGGGGCAAAGTCCCTACCTTTGAGGTAATCGTAAGTTACTTGATCGGGATTGACATAACCGCACCTTGCACCACCTTCAATGGCCATGTTGCAGACTGTCATCCGTTCTTCCATATTCATTTGTTCAAAGGTCGTACCCGCAAATTCGTAGGCATAACCTACACCACCTTTTACGCCCAGAGTACGGATGACATGCAGGATGACATCTTTAGCATATACACCGGGGTTGAGAGTGCCGTTGACTTCAATTTTGCGGACTTTGAGTTTGGAGAGGGACAGTGTTTGAGAGGCGAGAACGTCGCGCACTTGGCTAGTACCAATACCAAATGCGATCGCACCAAATGCCCCATGACTAGAAGTGTGGCTATCTCCACAAGCAATGGTCATTCCCGGTTGGGTTAGTCCTAATTCGGGGGCAATTACGTGAACTATACCTTGGTTGCCAGAACCGATATTGTAAAAAGTTATGTTATTTTCTTGACAATTCTGCTCTAACGCTTGGATCATTTCTTCTGCCAAGCGATCGCTAAAGGGGCGTGCTTGATTATCTGTGGGTACAATATGATCGACCGTCGCCACAGTCCGCCCAGGAAATAATACTTTTAAGCCTCGTTCCCGTAACATAGCAAAGGCTTGGGGACTGGTGACTTCATGGATAAGGTGTAGCCCAATAAATAGCTGTGTTAGCCCTGAAGGAAGAGTACCAACAGTGTGTAAGTCCCAAACTTTATCGAACAGGGTTCCTTTGCTCATACGTCAATCGTTAAATAACGAGTCAGAGTTTTTATAGTATCAAAAAAAGTCAATCTTTGTTATGTATATGCTCTTAATCAGCAATAACACGGATCAGCGCAAAACCATCGTAACCTTTGCTGCCTACTGTTTGGATTGCTGTTGCACTTATACGCGGTTCAGAAGCTAGTATTTCATTGAAACGGCGTATTCCTTGAACATTAGGATCGTTACTATCAGGGTCAATCACAGTTCCGTTACGCACCACATTATCGGCGATGATGAGAGTACCAATACGGGACAGCTTAAGCGCCCACTTCAAATATTCTGGATTGTTTGGCTTGTCGGCATCAATGAAAATGAGGTCAAAGGGGCCGACTCCCTCGGTGGCAAGTTGTGCCAAGGTATCGAGAGCTTGTCCGATGCGCAAATCTACAGTATCCTCTAGTAGTCTGCCAAGGTAACTTTGCTAAGTAAAACCTCTAATTGGTAAAATAGCCAAAAACGGGGTGTAACATGGCGAAAAAGTACATTGTTGACTTGAATGAAGAGGAAGTTTCTCAGCTACAAGCAATAATTAAAAAAGGTAAACACAAAGCAAGAACCATAACCCGTGCAAACATTCTTCTAATGGCTTCTGAAGGAGAAACGGATCAAGCGATCGCTAGCATAGTTAGAGCGCATGTTGCAACAGTGCAACGAATACGAGAAAAATTTGTCATTGGGGGGTTAGATTTTGCTTTAAAGGATGAAGTTCATCCACCAAAACCTAAAAAGTTAGATGAAAAACAAGAAGCATTTTTAATTGCCACTGCTTGTTCCAATCCACCAGTTGGAAGAGTACGTTGGACAATGCAATTATTAGCGGATCATTTAGTGAACGTTGGTATCATAGATTCAATTTCGGACGAAACAGTGCGTCAAACTTTAAAAAAAATGAAATCAAACCGTGGTTAAAACAACAGTGGTGCATTCCTGAAGTTAACGCAGAATATGTTTTCCGAATGGAAGATGTGTTGGATTTATACAATGAGCCTTATGATCCTAAACGTCCTGTAGTCTGCTTTGATGAACGTCCCTACCAACTAGTAGAAGAAGTAAGACTTCCTTTGCCACCAGAGCCGGAGCAGCCTGAACGTTATGATTTCGAGTATAAACGTAACGGGACAGTAAATTTATTTGCGTGTTTTCAACCCTTGGCAGGTTGGCGGCATATCGAAGTTACAGAACGTCGAACTAAAGTCGATTTTGCTAAACAGATGAAAAATTTAGTAGATGTTTGCTACCAAGATGCTGATGTTATTCGTTTGGTAGTTGATAACCTGAATATTCATACTCCCAGCGCATTATATGAAGTTTTTCCACCAGAAGAAGCACGTCGAATTATTCAAAAATTAGAGTTTCACTATACTCCTAAGCACGCTTCTTGGTTGAATCAAGTAGAAATTGAATTATCTGTTTTATCCCGCCAATGTTTAGAACGGCGTATTCCTAATGCAGAAACATTAACTTCTGAGATTGCCGCTTGGGAGAAACAACGTAATCAGCAAAAAGCCAGTGTCTATTGGGGTTTCCAAACCAAAGATGCTCGCCGAAAAATGCAGCGTTTATATCCAACTCTAACCTAGCAAAGTTGTCTTGGCAGACTACTAGACCAGCATTGACGATATTAGAATGAGCGACTTCGGCGTGCTTTGAGTTAGCTTCTAGGGTGATGAGACGACCATCAGTAGATAAAGCTCGTGCTAACCAGATTGTACTATAAGCCCCTAGTGTCCCAATTTCGAGAATAGTTCGCGCTCCTTGAATTTGTGCCAGCAGTAGCAGCAATTTACCCTGATTTGGTGAAACATTGTGTGGTGGTAGGCCAGCATTAGCACTAGATTGGAGTGTGGTATCTAAGACAGGATCGGGTGGTATGAACAAATCGGTGATGTAGCGATCGACTGCGTTCCATTGCTCCTGAGTCATATATTTTTACCGAGTATTATTCAAGAATCGGCTGTAAAAAAATGCTGTCTAAATCTACTTGAGGTAGTTTAGCTTAATACAGTTCAGATAAGAATTAACCGCCGATATAACTTGATTTCACAGATGAGCAATCAAGTAATGCGATGTGCGATCGCTTCTGCATCTATCGCTAGATGTATTCTACTCAAAACCCATCTGGTAGACTTAAGAGGTTGTATACCGTCAGTTGCTCCACCATCCAGACAGTATATGTTCTTATAGTTATGCCAGAGGAAAATACTATGTCGTGGATAGAATTAAGCCTCGATACAACAAATGAAGGAGTTGATTGGGTATGTACGTTAGTTGCACAAACTATCGATATTAATGATGTTTACATCACAGAATATACCCAAGTCAATCAAGAGGAGACTAGCTATCCTAGTTGGGCATTTACGATTAATTTATACTTAGCCTATGATGTCTATTCACGGACACGGATAGACAAAATAATTAGTTTGCTATCTCCCTTAGAACGTACAGGAATAGCAACAGCAATTCGCACAAATATGGTTGAGGATAAACTTACAAACGTAAATGCACTCAACCCTGTTATTAATAAGGTTGGTAAAAGGTTTTTTGTACTGGCTCCTTATGTACACTATCAACCAGAAACAACCGATGAAGTTATTTTAAGACTAAATAAAAGTTTCGCCTTCGGTAGTGGTTTTCATCCTGCAACAATTCTCAGTCTCAAGTTGATTGAGCGATATGTCCTCCCCGGAATGAATACTCTGGATTTAGGTTCAGGTTCAGGTATTCTTAGCGTAGCTATGGCAAAATTAGGCGCAACAGTTTTAGCGCTAGATAATGATAGTGCTGCTGTCCAAGCTACTCAAGATGCTGTTATGCTTAATCAGGTTGAGCAGCAAGTAAAAGTTATGGCTGGCAGTTTGGGTTCTGGTAGCGCTTTAGGACATTGGATGAACCAAGAAATTACAGATCATGTATCAACAGTTCAACCGACAAAAAGCTTCGACCTGATAGTTGCAAATATTTTGGCAAGAGTTCATGTCGCTCTCGCTGATGACTTTCAATCTGCGCTGCGTCAAACTGATGCAAATAAAGGGCTATTAATTGCCTCCGGTTTTACTAGTGACCATGAAGAAAATGTTACTACTGCTTTTACCAATGCTGGGTTCGAGTTCGTTGATTGTGAACGGTTAAATGAGTGGGTTGCATTTGCTTATCGTCTGATGTAATAACTTTATCGATTTTCAAAAAACTGGGTTTGTCAACTAACCTACAGAACAACTCTGGATGATATGTCTGTTGTAAGATTGGCATTTCTTGCCAACATTGGCGACAAAAAAAGTAGACCTCACGACTGCGAATTTGGCGTAAAAGCCGAGTAGAGCAGCAAGGACAATTATTCATGATGTTGAAAATTTATAAAAAGTTATTTCAAAAAATGTAAAGATAAGTAAATAAGAGTTTCTTTACTTATCTATTTAAATCATTATGTTTTTACTCAATAATATCTTCAGTAAGAATACGCAAAAAAGTATAAAGATTATTAAAGGTATATATTTATTAAGTAGACTTGCTTACATAAATTAATTAGAAAGCTAAATTATTAGTACTGCTACGAGAGACAATCTGAAGCAATTAATGAAAATAATAATGAAGAACTATTGACAATATAAGTACAATTACTGCTGTTGTCGAAATCTGTTGATAATGGAGACATTTTAAAATAAAAAACGCGATCGCTTAGGCGATCGCGCTAGTAAATTGATTTATACTTGAGGGCAATTTTTAAATCCAAATATCGGATGTGGAGTCACCGCCTGGATAGCGCATTTCATGGGCGCGAGATGGGCCTGCGGGTTCTTTGCCAAAATCAACATAGAAGTTTTCGTTGATTTTCAAGCCACCATTTTCTGTATCACAATCAATTTGTAATAAATAAGAACCCGTTTTTGATAAGTCTGGGTAAAACTGATTATCCCAACTACTAAATAGGGAATTGGTCACGTAAAGGCGTTTACCATCTAGGCTAAGTTGAATCATTTGTGGCCCGCCTGCCAACTTATGACCTTGGACTTCACTACTTTTACCGAGTAAACCACCACACCAAACTTGACCAGTGAGTTGGGGATGAGATGGATCACTAATATCATACTGACGAATATCGCCATGTAACCAGTTAGAAAAGTAAATGTAGCGATCGCTTACAGAAATGAGAATATCAGTAATTAGCGATGGCACAGGTATCGGCCAGCCTTCCACTTCTACAGAGGGAATATCAATAACTTTCTCTACCTGCCAATGTCCGTTAGGCTTGTGCCAATGCCAAACGTTACTACTAAGTGCGGCAGCAACAAATCCATGTGTACTGTCAGGGTTATGGTGAAACCTCACTTCTAGAGGAATTAACCCTTCTTCACCCAAGTCAAAGGTTTGCGTGATTTTGCGGTTTTGCCAATCCCAAAAATGAATTTGCTGACCGTAATTCCCGGCGGTAACATCATTGAGGTCGAAGCCAGGAAAAAAAGTTTTGGGTGCGCCCCACTCACTACTTACCATGACGTTATGACGCGGTTGATACCAAAAGTCATAATTAAACCGCATTCCCTCGGCTTGATGTTCCCAGCGTCCAGCGATGTCAAAGTTTTCATCTAATAATAAAAAACCACCTGGGCCATTACCTTCACTATCACCCAACATGGAAATCATCACATGACCATCGGCTAAACAGTGGACGGTGTGCGGTGCAGTGAGATTAGTCTTGGCTTTTATTTCTTCTGGTTCAATAACTTTATAGAGTTTTGGCGCTTTTGCCTCTGCTGTATCTACTATATAGATGCGGCTGGAGCGCAAACCAGGAATAATCGTAAACCTGCGGGATTTACTAGCATCATCATGACAAGAACTACAAGCATTCCAACCAAAATGATGTAATTCATCACCTATGTAAGGCATAGGTAGGCGATGGATGATTTGCGAGTATGTAAGTGAGTCTGGATCTACGTCTATAGTAGCGAGGTAATCTGGTGCTTCAATTCCTGTACCTGTGTAGAGTGCGATCGCATATAATACTTTTTCTCGTTCTGCTTGAATAGCTGCTTCTGGAGAAGCATAGCCAGGGCCGCAACACGCATGAGTCATAATTATATTCCCCTGTATATTTACAAAATTTAGTTAAGGTAGTGGCTAATAGAATTAAACAATTACCCATTACCTATTACCAATTACCGAACTTGATATAATTCAGTATAATTACAACCAAATTTGTAATCCTTGTTCTTTGAGATATCTTAATCCTGAGATAATTTCTTGTGGTCTACCCCAAACTTCTAAATCAAACCAGCCATCATTTTCGCTGCTTTTTTCTAATAAAGCTCCTAAAATATTGACGGTTAATCCACAACAAGTTACTAAACCAGCAATGATAGGAGATGAACGGTAACTTTGGGGAATGCAGACATGGAATTTAGCACGATTAGTTTTTCTTTCTATAGCTGTAATTTCATCTTCTAATGCTTGGCTCAATCGCTCCTGATTAACATTACCATGCACCAGTTTTAATTTGCTTCCTTTGCCTTTTATATATGTCAGTTTAATGTCTTCAACTTCTATAGTTAATGTTTGCAAGTATTCAATAGCTGCATTTACATCTTCCTCTTTACCTTGTATTTCCAAATTAAACCAACCGTCTTTTTTAGTATCTGCATCTAAAAAAGCGGCGGTAATATTAACTGTTAAACCATAGCGAGAAATTAACCGTGAGAGGACTGGCTGGCGATGGTAAAACTGAGGAACACGAATGCAAATTTCACCTACCACAGAATGTATAACTGGAGATATAGCCATCACCTTAATTCCTAAAATAATGATGAGAGATTAAGTATATTTGCTGCGTTGCCAAGAAACCTTGTATTGATTCCCCTATTTGATAATTGCTGATGAGTTATAAATTAAAATGTTAGTCTTATTAAAAGTACAATAAACCTACAAGTTTACCGCTAATTATAGCGTAAGTTTTATTTGGACGCTAATACTGACGTAACTACAGCCCCAAACTCAAAAATCCTTGTGAAAACAGCCTTCTTAATTTGAATTTTGAATTGATACTACGCCGATCGCCTGAATTGCTTTTCCTGATGACGCTGCTGTAATTTATACATATGGTTGAATAAATGCCAGCAATATTCCTCTGGTAATCCACAGGTAACTGCACCACGTAGCACAACATTAAAATACCAGTCGTTAGGTGCGACTTCTTCCTCTAATTTATTCACCACTATGTAGGTACGAACATCCTGATATATACGATTTTGTGTATGGATTTCTACTGATTCGTGGCGATAGAGGTTCTGAGACACACCTTCACGTTGGTCTAAATATTCACTCAAGCGTAGAGGTAATTGGTAGAGTACACCTTTAACACTGGCTTTGGAGTCTTTAACTATATCTAAAACGCCACACTTGCGAGTCGGTAAGTAGAGATGAAAACCCAAACGATAACCTTTTAATACTCCAGGGCCGATGATGTAGGGGTGAGTATTCTCCCCAAGCGATCGCTTCAAATCTACTGGACACATACATGAGCCATAAGCAAAATAATAGAACATTGGCTCTTTGTGTAACTGATGCTGCGATTCCATTTCTAACTTTACAGGATGATGAGATTGCACCCAAGTATGATGCGGGTGTGAGGTTTGCTGGCTCATTTATCCCTGGAAGTATGTACTACTGTCAATATTCTACTATAAAGATTTCACAAACACCGCAATGTTGATAAATTAACCGTAGATTAATATATTTATTTTGAACTAGGCTCTACAGAGAGTAATAGTGTTTGAGATTTAAGTTTTTGTAAGTCTTCTAAAGGAACTAGTAGATGATCTCCAGCCCAAACTACTGGAAAGCCCAGATGATTCTGGGGTAAAGGAAAACGCTTGGCTTGCTGCGTTGGTAAGTTGTAGACGAATAAAGATTGGCTGCGTTTACCACTATCAGCCAGAGCGAAAGCGATGCGATCGCCATTAGCCGAAAAGTCTATAATGCGACTGCCAAACTTTTCTTGAGGACTATCTTGAAAAATTAATTGACTTTTCCCTGTTTTCAGAGAAAGGGCATAAACTTTTTGTGAGAATGGCGGTTCATTCTTTCTCGTAGAGTATAAAAGCGTTTTGCCATCATCACTGACAGTTAACAAACTTCCTTCGGCAAGTTGCTGTATTTGCTTTGTGACAGGGTTAATTGCCACTACTGTTTCTTTACTAGAATTAACTTCTTTGCTAACAACTATACTCCGCGCTAAAATTCGCCCATCTGTTGTCCAACCATGCAGATGAAATACTACCCCTGGAATTTCTATAAGTTGAGAATCCTCACCAGTAGCAACATTGTGTAGCCACACAGCCGAGTTTTGATAATTGTTACGGTTGGAGATGAAAGCAATAAACTTACCATCAAGTGACCAAAGAGGTTGAGAAACCCAAGTTAGACGCGGCCCCAACTCCTCATCGGGGCGTAAAGCTTGAACTTTGGCGATCGCTTCTCGCAATCCTGCAACATTCACTTGCTTCACTTTCAAGGTTTTAGCATCAAGAATATTTAAAGGACTGCGTAACCTACCTCTACCAAGAAATAACATTTGGCTAAGATTGCTGGGATTTGGTAGCAAGTCTGGCGTATCCGTACCTGGTTCTGCCACCCATCTTTGTCCCTGTTTAGTCTCAAAAGCCAGCAAATCTAGCGTGAGTGATTCAGAGGAAATACCATCTTTATAAACTACTGTTTGTCGTCTTATGGGCATCTTAGTTTGTTTTCCCTGACAATTCACCCGAATTAATTCCGGTGAATACACACGACGATAACCGTAGCGTCCTGGGTTATGAGGTAGAACTTTGCGGACAAATTCCTGCATCTGCTTGGCAGAAGGCATACTTAAAAGCAGGACTTCTTGATTATTTTCTGCTGCTAAGGCCAGACGCTTGTCAAATTGGAGATTGCCATAGGTTGAGGCGGCTATTGTTTCGCCGCCAACTATAGCAATCAACAATGCGCCTGCTAGAGAAAATAGACGCTTACTAATCATCGAGCATTACTAATGATATTGCTCCAAGTTTCTAGCACATCTTGTAAATTTTGAGGCAAGTTATTTCGAGAAATATCATTGTACTGTACCGTACCATCTTCACTGGTGAGAGTGTAGGTAATATAGTCAGCAGATCCTCTAGGCGCTGGGTAGCTGATATTTTGGAACTCCCCAGCTTGGCGTTCTAACAATCGTTGGAATTGACGTACTTGCTGCGCGGATACACGGCGTACACTCCGCTCAGAATCATTAGCATCGCCAATACGTACACGAATTAACAACCCATCATCCCGTAAAACCGTTTCGTAAGTTCTACCCGCAAAGCCACCGCTAGAAATTTCTCGAAAAACTACACCTTGATCTAAAGGTAGTGGTAACTCACTCGGACGAATTGGTACAGGGTTGAGAGTATCATCATTTGGAATTTGGCTAGGATTATCGTTAATTTGATTCCAAGCAGTAATTACAGCCTGTAAATTTGGCGGTAGCTCATTTTGGGAAACATCACTGTACTCGACTGTGCCATCTTGGCTGGTGAGAGTGTAGGTAATGTAATCAGCACTGTTTCTTGATGCAGGGTAGCGGAGATTGTCAAACTCACCTCTATAACGTCTCAGAAGTTGCTGAAATTGTTGGAATTGTTGGCGACTCAGACGACGCACAGTCCGCTCAGAATCATTAGCATCACCACGACGCACCCGAATTAATCGCCCATCATTGAGCAAAGTTGTCTCATAGGTTCTACCTGCAAAGCCACCACTAGAAATTTCGCGGAACACCACATTTGTATCTAAAGGAGGCGGTAATTCACTTTCAGGAATCGGTATTGCTTCACCCGTATCCACATTACCAACAGTCGTACTAGCAGCCCGATTGAACCTGACTTGAGAATTGTTATCAGTATGATAAACTAACCTCTCAGAGCCGACTGTGACAGTTACACGCCAACCAGGAACCTGTGCAAACAGACAACTTTCCGCAGCGCCGCCTAAATCTAGACAGCCATTACTCCAAACTACCCGTTCTGCTTGAGTAATGTTTCTCCGGCTGACTGCTATTCTGCTGCTGACCCGTCTCGAAGCATCGGCTATTACCCTTTCTACAATAGACTGCGGTAAATTCGCGCTTGCATTACTTCCCGACCTTAATTCCACTCTAGAGCCATTTTCATTAGAAACAAATACCCAGCGCTGATTTTCAGCACTTACTGTCACTTGCCAACCGGATACTAAAACTTGATCGCAAGGATTAGGGTAAGTGGAACTTTCACATCCTTCAGTCCAACTTGTCTGCTGAAAGTCTACAATATTCAGCGATCTGACTGGTAATCTGCTAATTTCACTAGCTTCTCGTAACACCGCATTTCGCACATTTTGAGGTAATCTGCCTGTGTTAGCTCGTTCATTTAACCTAATTACAGAACCTGTTTGGTTACTGTGATAAACCCAGCTTTGTCTACCACGAGAAACCACAACTCGCCAACCAGGAACTAATGCTTGAGTACAAAGTTCTTCTGGACGTTGCAATTCTAAACAACCATTGCGCCAAGTCTGTTGACTATAGTCGGTAATTTGAAATGCTCCGGCAAAACTTCCCTGTCTACGAGAGATATCGCGCAAGACAGCATTAACAACCGAACGAGGTAAGCCATTGGTTCTAATATTTTGTTTTAGCTGTTCATTGGGTATTTGTGCTAAAAAATCTGTAGATGAAGCACTGGCAGATTTAATAAATGTGAAACCATTACCAGCAGATAAAATGCCAGTTAAAATTAAAGCAGTAATAAGTTGAGTTGGTTTAGTATAACGATAAATTCGCAGCATAATTCGGCAGATAAAGCTCTGAAATAAATGATGAGAGTGATTGTTGCAAGGATTGAGATTTAATACCAAATCAGTAAGATTAATTCCGTAATTCTTCTCTAATTAGACATGAGCAAACATATTTTTATACCCATTCATGGGTTTTTAGCTATGTGGTTATATAGCTGAAAAACAAATGTAAGGTTGTAGGAAAAAATATGTTTAGGCTTGGTTGTGCTTTTCTTCTATGAGATACAGTCTTAGCTAGTGTAGATATCAAGATAGACTGGTGTATTAATTGTTTGTTCCTAAACATTTTTTGAGGGTATAGACATTATTTCCAAAAATGTTTGTCACAGATAAATTGACCGTACTAATTTTAGATTTTAAATTTTGGATTTTGGATCATTTTTGGTTCAAGCCCTGCCCCTGGTGGGCGAAACAAATCGCGCAATCGTCAATCCAAAATCTCCAAGCTGCATCCCCTTGTGGGTGCAGTCAATCCAAAATCGTCAATCCAAAATCTAAAATTGTTTGACTGTAAGGGCGCAAAACTTTGCGCCCCTATTCATGTATCGGTATCAGGCAATGCTGGAAATGGGATATTAAGCCTCAATTACTACCCGCAGGTTGCCCCGTTTTTTCGCTACCCGACAGGCAGTAGTGCCACCAGAACGTTCAAATTCTAAATCCAGAACGGTTGTACCGACTTGTAAATTGTGCAATGACAATTTACTGATTGACTCTGGTAAAGCGGGGTCGATAATTCTTAGGCAATTGTTTGGCGCATCAGGTACTAAATTGACAATCATTTGTATGAGTTGAAAGATAGTACCAGTAGCCCAGGCTTGGGGTGTGCAAGCAACGGGATATTGTACAGGAGAATGATCGCCGTTACGCTCGTAGCCACAAAATAGTTCTGGAGGACGTTGGTAAGGTTGCTGACTTGTCATATCGAACAAACCTTGAAAGATTTCTAAAGCTTGGTCGATTAAACCGAGCGATCGCAATCCCATCGCAATTAAAGAATTATCATGAGGCCAAACTGAGCCAATATGATACCCCATCGGATTATACGCTGGCGACAAACTACTTAGTGTCCGAATCCCCCAGCCGTTAAACATATCAGGAGCGCGTAAACGTTCTGCCACGTTATAAGCTTTCTCTGGTGTAAAAATCCCCAACTGTAGACAATGACCAGGGTTAGATGTAATACTATCCACCTGCTTAAGCGCACCATCCAAAGCCAAAGCACAAAAATCTTGGTCTTCCATCCAAAAATCTTCGTTAAACCGTTCCTTGAGGCTTTTGGCTTCATCTTGCCAGCGTTCAGCTAAATCAAGACGCTTCTTCATCCTGGCAATTTCCGCCAGACGCATTTTAGCAGCGTAGACGTAAGCTTGTACTTCACACAAAGCTATAGCGCCAGTGGCTAAGTCTCCCTTGCGGTCTACGATACAATCACCAGAATCTTTCCAACCCTGGTTATCTAGACCACGTTTAGACCTGCGGTGATAGCTAAGATAACCTGTAGGCTGCATATTGCGGTCTATCCACTCCATCGCCGCCAAAGCATTCGGCCATAGCTGTTCTAGAGTTTCCCGGTCATGCGTCCAAGAATAGTATTCAGAATACAACATCAACCACAGAGGCGTGGCATCCACCGTACCATAGTATGGAGTGTGAGGAATTTCTTGACATCTTGCCATTTCTCCCAAACGCAACTCGTGGAGAATCTTCCCTGGTTCCTCCTCACGCCACTCATCATCTTGTTTACCTTGGTAAGCCGCCAGCAACATCAGGGTTTCTCTGGCTATTTCCGGGTTTAGCATCAAGGTTTGGGAGGCGGTAATGATGGAATCTCGTCCAAAGAGTGCTGAAAACCAAGGTACACCCGCAGAAACGGTTTTATATTTGTCAAAAGACTGGCGTAACAAATACATATCCTGTTCAGCGCGTTCAATCACTTGATTGAAGTTACTTTTATCAGCGCGGATATTGGTAATTTTGTGTACCCAGTTCTGTTCCTCCATCATCTCCGAGGCTTTGGCTTGTACTAAAGTAACAGCCGCACTCACATTAGAGCTAGAGTTGTTGTTGGTAAACATATTTACCCGATAGCCTAACTTTTGGGTGGCGTGGGTAGGTAACTCTAAACGCCAAATCGCTGTGTAGCCTTTGAAATAGTCTGGTTGGCGATGCTGGAATTGGATACGCGATTCCATAATTAAGCCATCTAAACCTTGATAAGCCAAGGTTAAAGATTCTTCCTTGTGGGTGAGATGAGGTAACTGTACAGATGCAACACTATCACCATGCAAGCTGCCTCCATCCTCAGAGGTTGGTTCCACTAAGCGTAAAAGTTTACCGCGTTTTCCTCTGCCGTAACCTCGGACTTCAAACAAATCTACAAAATCAGCATCAAAGCTAATACTGAGTTCAAAGGTAACGGTAGTTGTGCTGTAGTTAGCAACCTCGATCTCTTCAAATAAAGCCCCATTAAGTACCAACTCCCGACGAATACCTACAGTATCAGCCTTCATCTGTTCATCAATTCTGGGATTGGTACACAAAACCGACAGGGCAAAACCTTTTTCCGCACTACTACTGAGAAGTACAGGCGATCGCCCATCAATTTGTAACTCTAAACGGTTGAGAAATCGCGTATCACAGCAAAATAACCCCATGCTAGGATTCCCATCATTTAGGGAACAGCCGGAGATATTCCCCATCGTGTCCGTGACTAAAAATAAATCATCATCTTTTACCGTCAGAGTTGGTTGTGGTCTTTCACTTACCACACAAGGCCACTCAGGAATCGGTAAATCTTCGGCGGGGATAAAAGTTTTACCATCCAATAATATTTTGTCCGGGGTAGTCAGTGTATCCGGTGTCATCAGCCAAAATTCCGTATATAAGGTCTAAATTTTTGCGATCGTATTCAAGGCGGTAGGAAAATTTCAGATTTTGGATTGAACCATCTAATCTAAAATTTAAAATCCCAAATCCAAAATTGAAAGGGCAGGGAGTAGGAGGCTTTTTAGATTGGGATTGAATTTGTTGGAAAGTCGAACAGACTAGACATTAAAGTAATTACAAATTTTTATAAATTTATCTGCTTTGAATCTAATGTCAAGGTCGAAAAATGGGCTTTTTAAACGATTTATTGCCAAATAAAACACCAAAAGCTGAAGAACTATATAATACTTAACTAAGATACAACATTATTTTTTGTAAGGCTGAGTTTGCTAGTTAGGAGTAATGATTTGTGAGTGCTGAGTGACGAGTAATAAATTTCCCCATCTTCCTTGTCTTCCCCCTCATCTTCCCTACCTCCCCCACTCCCACGTCAAGAAACTTATCCCCAGCATGATAGGCTACGGTGTATACACAAGTCCTAAAATCCTTGCTTAGTAAGATACAAGCCTTAGTAGGCAAGGTTTTGAGTTGAGTGAGTGATTATCAATAGTGTCAGCTTATTGATAGAGCTTTAACGGAAAATCAAGGATTTAAAAAATAATTTCCCGTTCTTTTCTGCCCATTTGACTTCCAATTCGACTTGTGTATACACGGTAGGCATGATAGGAGGGGTATTTGAGAATGTATATTGAGCTTAGTAGCCTATTGGGGAAAATTTACATGCCAGTAACGGGATAAATAACAATTAAGATTTAAAGACCAAAGTCGCTATGATCTGTCTATACCTTTAGTTAACTCTGAGCTTAGACGACGAATTAATAGCTGTTATGGGTTTTTTTGTGACTCTATTTTCTTAAATCTGTACATGAATTTATAGTCGTAGTCACCCAGGTTAGGCTATATTCAAAGCTGGAATGCTAGGAATAGTCAGACTTTATCTTCTAGTTAGTGAGTGCTGAGTGCTGAGTAGTAAGTAAAAAGAAAGATATTCCGCCTTCTGCCTCTTGCCTCCCAACTATAAATTTATTTACATATTGCAACAGTCTACTTCACCTGAACGTCCGTTGTAATTTGTACAATGCAGCTGTGATGCGAATCTTGTTTCAGATTGGGCTTTTTTAAAGATATTCATGAGCATTTCAACTTCCGTGCTGAGTGATCTGCTACAGTCCCTACCTTACCTGCGGCCCCAGCTATATTTCAAAGCTTCATTAACGGCCCTTTCACATGCAATGGAAGATCAGGTGTTGGCTGCGACTCTAGACCAGCCTTTAGTGATTGCTAGCTTTCAAAGAGAGAGATTCTATCGCCAAGAAGCTCATCGCTATCAGCGATTAGCACAACGTAGTAATCAAATATATGTTTTATCTGCACCGGAGACGGATTTTGCAAATAGCTCAGAGTACTACGAAAAAGTAGCATTTGAGCCTAGTGATGCTTTGAGTCAAGAGTGGCATTTGGTAGTAGTGGCTGATAATTATGCTACTTGTCTAGTATGTAGAGAAAGCAAAGGGTCGATCGCTAAAAATAAGCTACCAGCAGAGTTGAGTCCTGGTCTGGATATGGACGCAGGGCGAAGATTTGAAGGTATTTGGACATCAGAACGGGGAGTGAGCATCAAAGCAGCTCAACTGCTATTAGACAGGATTTTGATTTATCGCCCAGATTTGGCGAAAAAGGTAGCAAGGGCTTGCCAGCGATTTGGTATAGGAGAAACGAAAGTTTACTCTGCCAGCAATGTCCTGACTGAATATGCTTGTGATATTGACACAGATCCCTTTGTGCAGCGTTTAGTTACCTACTTACAAGCTAGTCAGTACAAATTACACAAAGCTTACCGCTCGATCGCAGAGCAAGCACGAAAAGAGCGTTTAGTAAACTCAATTAGTACAGCAATTAGGCGATCGCTCGACCCTCATGAAGTGTTACAAATCGCCGCCCAAGAATTAGGGCAGCATTTAGGGGCTAGTCGTTGTTTAATTTACCGCGCCCAGGCTGGTGAAGCCCAAGCCGTGATAGAGCATGAATTTATCACTCCCGGCACTGTCTCAATTAGTGGTCAAACCTGGGAATTAAAGAAAAATTCTCTATTTCAAGAAGTGGTAGATCATGGTGAAGGTGTCTGTGTCAGCGATACCTTAAACGACTATCGGGTAAATAATTTCCCTAGTTTGTCCTTAATTGCCAAAAGATTAGCGATTCGTTCCTGGTTAATCGAACCAGTATTATTTCAAGGGCGATTGTTAGGCATTGTTGAATTACATTATTGCTCCTTACCCCCCCATCAATGGCAACAAGGAGAACTGGATCTAGTAAAAGCGATCGCCACTCAAATTGGAGCCGCCTTAATTCAAGCAGAAGCCTTCGCTAACCTAGAAGAACTCAACAAGCAACTAGAAGCCTTAGACCGTACCCGCAGCAACTTGATAGCCATTACAGGGCATGAGTTACGCACACCTTTATCCACAATTCAAGTGTGCTTAGAAAGTTTGGCGACAGAACCAGATATGCCTGTGGAGTTGCAACAGGTAATGTTGAATACTGCGTTGGCAGACTCAGAACGGATGCGGAAGTTAGTACAGGATTTCTTAACCCTATCTAACCTAGAAAGCGGTCGAGTGGAATGGCATCCAGAATCCTTGACCTTACAAGAATGTATTGATTTAGCCCTCAGCCGTATCCGTACCCGTCCATCAATAGAAAAACCACCCGCCATTAAAACCCAAATCGACGAAAACTTGCCTTTAGTAAGAGCAGACGGCGATTGGCTAGTCGAGGTGTTGGCGAAATTAGTAGATAACGCCTGTAAATTTACTCCAGAACAAGGCGAAATCAAGATTAGTGCCACCCACAACGGCAGTCAAATGGTAGAAGTCACCGTAGCCGACACAGGGCGCGGTATAGAGCCAAATCGCCTAGAAATAGTTTTTGACCGCTTCTACCAAGAAGAAGGGGCTTTAAGACGCACAGCAGGCGGTACAGGGCTAGGTTTAGCCATCTGTCGCCAAATCGTCAACGGCTGGGGCGGCATGATTTGGGCAGAGTCCTCTGGCAAAAACCAAGGCAGCCAGTTTCATTTCACCATCCCCATCGCCCAGAATAGGCAAGAGGAGAGTCGGTCGAAGGTTAAGAGTCGATAGTTATGGGTAATGGGCTATGGACTGTTGACTATGGACTATGGACTAATGACTAATGACCAATGACTAATGACCAATGACTAAAAACTGTTACAGACTATAACGCGATCGCAATATGATCATGATAGCGGTGTTACGATGCCCTAAAAACGTTGAGAGAAAAACCTTATGGCAGAAACACTTTCAGGTAAAACTCCCAAATTTGCTGGCAGCACTGGTGGCTTGCTCACCAAAGCAGTCGTAGAAGAAAAATACGCTATCACTTGGACTAGCCCCAAGGAACAGGTATTTGAACTACCTACAGGTGGCGCAGCTACTATGAACGAAGGTCAAAACCTTCTGTACTTGGCTCGCAAGGAATATGGTATCGCTCTAGGCGGTCAACTCCGAAAATTCAAAATCACAGATTACAAAATTTACCGGATTTTACCCAACGGTGAAACCACCTTCATTCACCCAGCTGATGGCGTATTCCCTGAAAAAGTCAATCAAGGTCGTGAGAAAGTTCGTTTCAACGCCCGCAGTATTGGGGAAAACCCCAGCCCTGCAAAAGTTAAATTCTCTGGTACAGCTACCTACGATGCGTAGGAACTAGAGAAAATAGTGCTGAGTTATGAGTTGCGAGTTCCGAGTAAAATTTCATCAGAACTCAGGACTCAGGACTCAGCACTACCTAATATCCTTAATTCGCCTATGATTTTTCCCGATTTCTCTCAATTTTCGCAGTTAGCTGCACAAGGTAATTTTGTGCCAGTGTATCAGGAATGGGTGGCAGACCTAGATACCCCCGTTTCGGCTTGGTACAAAGTTTGTGCTGGGGAACCTCACAGCTTTTTGCTGGAGTCGGTGGAAGGTGGGGAAAAAATCGGGCGTTATAGTTTGGTGGGGTGTAATCCTTTATGGGTTTTGGAAGCTAGGGGGGAAACAACTACGCAAACCCACCGTGATGGTTCGCAGGTTGTGTTTACAGGCGACCCATTTACAACTTTAGCTGATTGTCTCGCACCATATCAACCAGTCAAGTTACCCCAACTACCGCCGGGAATTGGCGGTTTATTTGGGTTTTGGGGTTATGAATTAATTCATTGGATAGAAGAGCGTGTACCAGTGCATCCTCAAGATGAACGCAACATTCCTGATGGGTTGTGGATGCAGGTAGACCACTTGTTGATATTTGACCAAGTGAAGCGGAAAATTTGGGCTGTAGCCTATGCTGATTTACGTGACCCCAATGTAGATTTAAAAGCAGCGTATCAGCAAGCGTGCGATCGCGTCAGTCAGATGGTAAATAAATTATCTTTACCTCTATCCCCACAAAAAACCATCTTAGAATGGACACCCCCAGGAACCCACAAGGCGGGGGAAACACAAGAATATAGCAGCAACTTCACTCGTCCAGAATTTTGCGCCAGCGTCCAAAAAGCTAAGGAACATATCAAAGCTGGGGATATCTTTCAAGTAGTCATTTCGCAGCGCCTCTCCACCCAATACACAGGCGATCCCTTCGCTTTGTACCGTTCCCTACGGCAAATAAATCCTTCGCCATACATGGCGTATTTTAACTTCCAAGACTGGCAAATCATCGGTTCCAGTCCTGAAGTCATGGTGAAAGCAGAACTTGATGGCGATGGTGAAGTAGTAGCTACAGTGCGTCCCATTGCGGGAACACGTCCAAGGGGTAAAACAACGAAGGAAGATGCAGATTTCGCCGCAGATTTACTCCAAGACCCCAAAGAAATTGCCGAACACGTCATGTTGGTAGATTTGGGACGTAATGATTTAGGGCGTGTTTGTGCAAGCGGGAGTGTAAAAGTTGATGAATTGATGGTAGTTGAGCGTTATTCTCATGTGATGCACATTGTGAGTAATGTTGTGGGGAAATTAGCCAAAGATAAAAGCGCTTGGGATTTATTGAAAGCTTGTTTTCCCGCCGGGACAGTTAGCGGCGCACCCAAAATTCGGGCGATGGAAATTATTAATGAATTAGAACCCAGCCGCCGGGGTGTATATTCTGGTGTGTATGGATATTACGATTTTGAAGGACAATTAAATAGTGCGATCGCTATTCGCACAATGGTAGTTAAAGACCAGACCGTAACTGTACAGGCTGGTGCAGGTTTAGTGGCTGACTCTGAACCAGAAAAAGAATATGAGGAAACTTTAAATAAAGCTAGAGGGTTACTTGTCGCAATTCGTTGTTTGCAGTGAGTAGAATAAATCAATTAGGTAGTACCGCTACGCGAAGCAAATAAGCTAATTAAAATATGAGCCTTATAATTCCAGACGAGGTATTACAAACAATACAGATGTCTGAAACTGAAATGCTTCAAGAAATTGCTATTATGCTATTTCAACAAGAGCGTTTTACTCTAGGACAGGCGAGTAATTTTGCCCAAATGAATCAATTAGAATTTCAGCGCTTATTGGCTAATCGTAAAATTCCTCTCCACTATGATATTGCTGAACTTAGAGAGGATGTAAAAACATTAAAACTAAACGATTGGCGCTAATTGTTGTTAGTAACACATCTCCTATCAGCAATCTTGCTGCAATTAGGCAGTTAAGTTTGTTAAATAAACTTTATGGGAATGTAGTTATTCCACCAACTGTTTATCAAGAAATTCTCAATTCTGGAGCTACAGACCCAGGTACACTAGCAATTCAAACTCTAGATTGGATTCAAGTTGTACCTATCACAAATATTACTCTGCTTCAACCTCTACAAGTTAAACTTGACCCAGGTGAAGCAGAGGCTATAACCCTTGCCGTTGAGTTAAAAGCTGATAGACTGCTGATAGATGAGAGAAAGGGTAGAAATGAAGCGATTCAAGCTGGTATGCGCGTTACTGGAGTATTAGGGATTTTACTAGCAGCTAAAAAACAAGGTTTTGTACCACTGGTAAAACCGATATTAGATGATTTAATTGAATTGATAATGGTTTTTGGATTCGTGAACAGTTATGTGCTGAAATGTTATTGTTGGCTGGAGAATAGCGATCGCTATTCGCACAATGGTAGTTAAAGACCAGACCGTAACTGTACAAGCTGGTGCAGGTTTAGTGGCTGACTCTGAACCAGAAAAGGAATATGAAGAAACCTTAAATAAAGCCAGAGGTTTACTCGTAGCAATTCGTTGTTTGCAGTAAAAAATCGCCATAAACTTCTCTCTGTGTCTTTGCAGTAACGAATTAGTATCACCTAAGACTACGAGCAAAATCTCACCAGCAGATAGACAAAAATTGTCCTGGTGTAACATACCCGATTATGAGATTGATGGTATTTTATTGTTGCGCCAACTCCTTGATCTAATCGGAATAAAAGCTATGACACTTAATTTATATTTCCTGCGACATGGAGAAACTACTTTTAGTCAAAGTGGTAATTTCTGTGGTGAAACTGATGCGGATTTGACTTCTGAAGGGATACAGATGGCAGAGAGTTTTGCCGATGTTTATAAAAAATTAAAGTGGGAAGCTGCTTATGTTAGCCCAATGAAGCGCACAATTGCAACTGCCAAGCCATTTTGTGATGCTATCGGTATAGATATGCAGTTGCGTGACGGACTCAGAGAAGGTAGTTACGGCGAATGGGAAGCGAAGAGTAAATCCTTTGCTCAAGATAATTACTCAGAAAACTATGTGAAATGGTTAACAGAACCAGCTTGGAATGCACCTAAAGGTGGGGAAACGGCGGTAGATATTGCTAACCGTTCTATGCCTGTAATTGCGGAAATTCAAGAAAAATATCCCCAAGGTAATGTACTCGTAGTTTCTCATAAAGCCACGATTCGGATTATGCTTTGCAGTTTACTGGGAATTGATTTAGGGCGCTATCGCTATCGGGTGAATATTTTAGTCGCGTCGGTAAGTATGGTTAAATTTGACGTTCATGGCCCTTTATTAGAGATACTAGGCGATCGCCATCATATACCCGATCATCTTCGCTCTCGTGCGGGAACATAATATAGTTTTGAGGGTGCGATGGGCTACGCCCCGCCGTCGGCGATCGCCATTTGAATAATGCTAATTAAAGTAAACCTAATAATTTTATTGGCTAGTTCTGGTTGGTTTTAGCCAAGCAAATACTTGTGTAACTGTTAAATTTAGCTTTAAAAATTCCGGTACAGGTAATAGTTCATTTCCACTCATCTCTAAAGGTGCTTGTCCTGGCAAAAATACCAACACTATGCGCTCATCTGGATCGATTAACCATCCTAGTCTAGTACCATATTTTAGACAATGGATAATATTTCTAATTACCTTGATTGTACTCTGGTCTGGGGAAAGGATTTTAATCGTCCAATCAGGGTGAATTGCAAAACTATTTTCAATTTCCCCATTAATATCAAAAGGAATCCGTTCCCAAGTAAAAACACTAACATCAGGAACAATTGAACGTCCACCAAATGTACAACGTAATTCTGGTAAAGCTAAAGCAATTTCCTGTTCTTCAGCTACTTGATTAACTGAGTTACAAAGCTTTAATTGTATGCGGGAGTGTTTGCCTTGTGGCATTGGTTTCTGGTAGATATAACCATCAATAAATTCACTAGCAGGCTTGGTTTCTGGTAGTTTGAGAAACTCTGCTAAGGTAATAGATTTGTGCAGCGTCGTTGTCATAGCTGTGCAAATATCATATGTATTTGAAATTTTAGCATTCTTTAATTTTTTATTTTAGCAATAATTTTTATAGCCAACATAGATAGTTTATGTTTAGTAAGCGATCACTTTCCCTTAACGATTTGGGTAAACATGGCGCATTTCAAAACGACTTTGCTCCCACAGAGGTTGTAAGGCTTCCTTAGCTGCATTTAACTGGGATTGGGAAAAACTTATTTTGCCATTTTCTATAACCCAGATAAATATGCGAGTAATTAAAACTGCGTTAAAACTATTTTCATATTGATAATTATTTATCCTACCTACTTGAGCCTCTAAATAAGAAATTACATCTTTAAAATTCCATTTTTGAAAGTTGCTGTTGATGCTATCTCTTGTATTATTAGATTCAATTAAAGATAAGTTACGGATAATATAATCCATGCCTGATATTGATGAATCAGTATGGCGTATTAAATTAGTAAATGCTCTGTAATATACTGCTAGTAATGTAGATATAATATTTTCTTGATAACTATGCAGCCACGATTGTATATCCTGAAGATAAACAATTAATTCTTTGATATCATAAATTTGTGTAATTACAAAACGTTCATTACTATTAGTTACAATATTATTTAATAAATCTTCCTCGGATAAAGGATATTTTTCGGAATAGTAATCAATAACTTTAGGAATAAATTGATGTAATAACCATTGTTGAGTATATTTCGCTGTCCAAGTGCCGCGTGGCCCTATATCTTGTTGCCATGTATTCATTTCACCTTTTTCTAAAGATTGTAGGTGAACGTCATTGATTTCATAGACTATATTAATTGTGCCGTTGGGTAATATGGATAAGTAATTGACGGGTTTGGGTAAGATGAAAGCATGATCCCGTATTCCCCGACTGACACGAATCGATATATCTTCTTGTTGGAATAAATGCCATTCGGATTTTCCTTGCACATAATTGAACTCGTTGGCGAAGCTGTGCATTAAGCGCCATAGTTTGGCATCAACTGAAAATAAATTTACTCCTCGTACACCTAAGAATTGTGTAAATTCAAAATTCCAAGTTTCTAAGGCATCTTCTGAGGCAATAATTGCTTTTTTATATTCTTGACCAACGATATCAATACATAAACATAAGTCTGCCGTTTCTAAGTCAGATAAAATGATTGTTGTTTGACCTAAATTTACTTCAAAAGCATTATCATCTAATTGCTTAAGAAAACTCCGACAACCCCATTCTGGACGGGTGTTTAGTCCTGTCATTAGTTTTCCTAAAATATACTGATGATTGAGACTAATTCTCAGTCCTCTTAAAATGATGCTACTAAATTGAACTTGACAACTGCCTTCTTTGAAAGCTTTGGGTAAGTTACATTCTATGACTACTTTAGGCTTAACAACAGTTAGGCGATCGCCTTCTCGAAAAATAGCAGGTCTAAAGTCTGTATTCGCTACAATCTCTTGTAAATTATACCGTCTTAATGATTTCTCAATTAAACTATATTGTGTATATTTTAAAATATTAGCTGTATTCTTATCGATGTTTTTGACTGTATTGAAATTATAATTATTATAGAAATCAGTAGCTATACCTGTATTTTTTAAAGAATCAACACTTTTATCAAGAATTAATTCTTCTTGATGATAAATAAAATATTTAAAAATTTTTACATGATAGCCATTAGTTAATAGAAAAAGTGAAGGTTTTAAATATGTACTGTAAAATCTTGCTCGTTCTATAGCTTCTGAAAAATTATAAGAATTAGGTTCTATATATAGGGCGATGATTAAAGATGTTTCAGAATTTTGTTTTAATACCTCATCAGTAGAATAATAAATACGAATACTTTCAATATTTTTAGTGTTAGTACAATAACTCTCAGGATAAGAGAGATAATGAAACATGGGTACGATAAAATTTATCTCTACATCATCCTTATTTTTTAAAAGACGATAGTCAAAAGATTGTATCCATTTAATAAATTTTCTAGTTTCATTAGAAATTGACATTCGGGTAATTTGTAATTAATAAATACAGTCTTGTTGTAGTGTTTAACTTATTCCTCATAAATAATTCAAATAAGTACGTTAATAAAATTGAGAAAGGCACAGCCTGACTGTGCCTCTATCTTGTTTAACTATGATGGATGCGTAGGTTAACATTACGCCAACGCCACCACCTTTTCCAGTAACCCTTGGAATAACTTTAATCCATCGTTACCGCCAAGCACAGGGTCAGAGGCCCTTTCTGGGTGTGGCATCATCCCTAAAACATTGCCTTTGCGATCGCAAATCCCGGCTATGTTATTTAGGGAACCGTTGGGGTTTTCATCCGCATAACGGAACACCACCTGCCCATTATCTTCAATCTGGGATAAAGTGGCCTCATCCGCATAAAATCTGCCTTCGCCGTGGGCAATTGGTAGGGTGATGACTTCACCAGGGTTGTAACCTTGAGTCCAAGGGTTACTTGTACTCTCAACCTTGAGAGGGACGCGATCGCAAATAAAATGCAAATCTCGATTCCTCGTTAATGCCCCAGGTAACAATCCGGCTTCAGTTAATACCTGAAACCCATTACAAATACCTAGCACTAACTTACCCTTTTGTGCATGTTCCACTACCTGCTGCATCACAGGCGAGAACCGAGCGATCGCACCACAGCGCAAATAGTCGCCGTAGCTAAAACCACCAGGGATAATCACCACATCCAAATCGGCAATATCAGTCTCTTGATGCCAAACCATGCGAGTTGGTTGTCCGAGCAAATCTCTAGTGACATAGGCAACATCGCGATCGCAATTAGAACCAGGAAATACAACAACACCAAATTTCATAAATTAGTCATTAGTCATTAGTCATTGGTCATTAGAAAGGGAAAAGGGCAAAAATTTCTCCCTCATCTCCCCCTACTCCCTCATCTCCCCTTACTTCCCACTCCCCACTCCCTAAAATACTCCCGTCTGGGTTTCGACTTCAATCAAATCATAACGGTAATTTTCGATTACAGGATTGGATAACATTTGGTCACAGATGCGGTCTAAATCTTCATGAGCTTTGGCTTTCTCATTGGTGGTAATGGTGAGTTCTATATACTTACCGATGCGTACATTTTCTACGTTATCGTATCCCATTTGTTGCAGGCCGGATTGTACAGCCACGCCGGCTGGATCTAAAACTGAAGGACGTAGCGTCACGAAAATTTTGGCTAGATATTTGGTTTGCACGGGATTTTGCTGAAAGCTGCGATCGCTATACTATAACTTTCTGTTCCAACTGAGTAAAAATAAGTTAATCAAGACGTTAAAGTTAATTTATTAATTAGGCAGCATCAAAGCTTCTAATCCAGTGGCATATTTATACAACAGTCTATGAGAGCCATACGCACCCGCAGCCAAGAGCGCATTTTAAACTTGTTGCAAACCATTAAACAAGGCATTTCTGCCCAAGATATTTATGTTGAACTCCGTAACCGCAATCAAAGTATGGGGTTAGCAACAGTTTATCGCTCTTTAGAGGCGTTAAAACTAGAGGGATTAGTGCAGGTGCGGACTTTAGCTAATGGAGAAGCCCTCTACAGCCTAGCGCAGCAAGATAAACACCATCTCACTTGTTTACAATGTGGTGCATCAATTCCCATCCATCAATGCCCTGTTCACGATTTGGAAGATCAGTTACAAACTGCCCATAAGTTTAAGATTTTTTACCACACTCTAGAGTTTTTTGGGTTGTGTGGTACATGCCAAGTGGAGCAAACGAGTGAGATTAGTCATTAGTTAGAATCCTGTACTTTGACCATTGACTGTGGACTGTTGACTATTGACTATTGACTGTGAACTATCAGAAACAATAGAGCGGATACCTTCTAGAGTTGCGGGTATAGTCCGGGGATCGATGAACATGACTTTGCTGCTATCGCTCTTACCGATGGTGGAACCCATATCTAGATAGCCTAAAGCCAACAGCACTTCTAATGCGGCGCTGGCGGTGGAATTTGAGTTGATTTTTTGGGCTATAATTTCTGCGGATTCTGCGATCGCCTGAGCTTTGAGGACTTGTTGTTGACGTTCTGCTTGGGCTTTGAGGACTATAGCTTTTTGTTCTGCTTCTGCTTGTAAGATTACCGACTTTTGCCGGGCTTCTGCATCTAAGATTTGCGCTTCAGCTTTACCTTTGGCAGAATTAACTGCGGCTTCCCGTTCACCTTCAGAATTTAAAATTGCTGCCCTTCTGCGTCTTTCTGCGGACATTTGTAATTCCATCGATTCCCGCACTGCTTGGGAGGGGATGATGTCTCGCAGTTCTACCCTTGTCACCTTCACACCCCAAGGGTCGGTGGCAATGTCTAGATCCCGTAACAAAAGTTCATTAATTTGAGAACGAGCAGTAAAGGTTTGGTCTAACTCCAACTGTCCCATTTCCGAGCGAATTTGCGTAAGTACTAAGTTCACCATTGCCGACTGGAGATTTTCCACTTTGTACCAAGCTTTTTCCATATCGACAATTCGCCAGTAAACCACCGCGTCTACTTCAATACCTACGTTGTCACGGGTAATACATTTTTGGGGTGGAATATCTAAAACCTTTTCCCGGATAGTTTCTTGGTAAACGGTTTTATCGATAAAAGGAATGACAAAATTTAGTCCTGGTTCTAGCTTTTTGTTATAGCTACCCAATCTTTCTACTAAAGCTTCATTACCTTGACTCACAACTCTCACAGACCCCGCCACAGCAGAACCACCAAGCGCCAAAACGATGAGTAAAAATAACTGTTCCATTGTAAATCTCCTGATATTTAAGTAGTAGTTATAACAAAAGAAGTAACTGTAGACTAATGACCAATAACCAATGACTAATGACTAAAACCCAACAAATTCTCTGGCATCACAATTAAAGTCGTCCCTTCTCTCCGCACTACATAAACTCTTTGATGAGGAGGAACTGCGATTTTCTCGTCGTCACATTTTGCTCGCCAAGAATTGCCTTCGTATAGAACTCGTCCTGCTTGCCCAGGCGGAATTTCTGTTAAGGTTTCTGCAACAACTGCATCCCGAATTTTTGACTTACGCCGTTGTGGTTGTAAAAATCGCCGAGAAAGCGAAATCAAAGCGGTGGAAAGAGACAACCAAGCCACAACTTGCAACCATAAAGGCAAGCCAAGTTGAGATATTAACGCCACAATTAAAGCGCTAATTCCCAGCATGAAGGCGACAAAAGCCGATGGTAAAAACAGTTCTGTTAAACAAAGAACTGCTCCGCCGATGAGCCAGATTAAGGTAAAAGTTGGCATAGCGCCATCCTAGACACTACATTCAAACAAGAATTTTTCAATATCTCAAGATTAAATACACACACTCACTAACGGCTTCCAGAAAGGGGAATTTAGTCTTTTGTTCCCAAAAATATTGATTAAAATCAGTAACAATGTGTAACCACTGGTACACAAAACCAGTTTATTCTAGCCTTCAAGCCTTTGACAGCTAAAGTTAATCGAACTTCACGAGTTAATTTAATTTTAAAATTTATACCTGTATGCTTTCTACCGAACGAATAGTTTATTGCATAAATCAAAACTGTGAGCAGCCGATTAATCCTGTAGGAGAGCGTGTTTGTGCTAGTTGTCAAACTCCTTTAGTTCACCGTTATCTCTGGGCTACTGGCTCAGGTGCAGCCGAAATTCCACTAGGTACGAAAGTAGCAGATAGATATGAGGTCGTTAAACAGCAGGTTTGGCTAGATACTCGCCCTGGAATATTAGCAGAAGCACCGGAAGAATTGCCACCAGATATTCTGCCTTATCTTCGCTTATATCCAGAGCGATCGCATCTCCCCCAAGTTTATGGTTTTGTTTCCTCTGGACAAGAAGGCGCAGAGGATATTTTGTTACTAGAAAATGTCCCTATAGATGACGAAGGCAATATCTACCCAGCTATTATCAATGCCTGGGAACAAGCTAAAGCAGTTAGGCAAGTTTACTGGCTGTGGCAAATTCTCCAACTGTGGACACCCTTATCAGAATTAAAGCTGGCTCATAACTTGTTGAAGTCAGATAATGTACGAGTTCAAGGTTGGTGTGTGCGATTATTAGAACTCAACCCCAGCACAGCACAGCCGACATTAAAAGATTTAAGTGATTTCTGGCAACCTTTACTAGAGTTAGCTAAAACCTCAGTCACCTCAGAGTTGCAAAACATAACCCAGCAGATGGCTTCAGAGGTAGAGTTAGAAACTATTGCGACTCAACTCAATAAATTATTACTCACCGCAGCCGGCGAATTACCATTATCTTTTAACATAGCTGGGGCAACGGATACAGGCCCCGAACTCAGCCAAAATGAAGATACTTGTTATCCCAATACTGCTATTGACTCCCAGGAATTATTAATATCAAATTTGGCGATCGTTTGCGATGGTATTGGCGGACACCAGGGGGGTGAGGTGGCGAGTCAATTGGCGGTGCAGTCTTTAAAATTGCAGATGCGTGCTTTACTTGCCGAAGTAGCCGCACAGCCAGAAATTGTACCGCCCGACTTATTGCAGGAACAACTAGAAGCCAGCTTGCGGGTAGCTAACAACCTCATCAGTGCGCGTAACGATGAACAAAAGCGCCAAGGTAGAGAACGCATGGCGACAACACTAGTCATGGCTGTACAAGTACCCCAACGAATATTAACCACCTCTGGATGGCAAGCAGATAACGCCCACGAGCTTTATATAGTGAATGTAGGTGATAGCCGTGCTTACTGGATAACCCGTGACTACTGCCAACAACTCACAGTAGATGATGATGTCGTCACTAGAGAAGTGCGTTCTGCTAGGAGTTTGTATAGGCACGCACTCCAAAGATATGATGCCAATGCCCTCACTCAAGCTTTAGGTACAAAAGATGCCGAATCTTTAAGGCTGGTAATTAAGCGCTTTATCCTCGATGAGGAGGGCATTTTATTACTGTGTTCGGATGGGTTAAGCGATAATAACTGGGTAGAAAATTGTTGGCGAGGTTTCGCTGTACCAGTGCTAACAGGTGAAATGACAGTCGAAGAAGCTGCCGAGGAATGGATTAATCTTGCCAATGAGAGAAACGGCCATGATAATACTTCCGTTGTGCTAACTCATTATCGCGTTTCTAAAGAATACTTAGTCCCAGTTGCACCACCGCCACCATTAGTAGAGATTCCAGAACCAGAACCAGCCGAAATTGAAATATATCAAGAGGAGGAAGAATCAGTCTTAGCAGAAAGCTCTCAAGCATTGCTAGATTTATCGCTCCCAGATGAACCCGATCCGGTTCCAGTCAGAGTCAAAAAAACCAGCCGCCGCAGTCGCCGCAAACCGTTAGTGCTAGTTGGTGGATTATTCGCCTTGCTAGTAGGCGGTACAGGCTTAGGATTATTAGCTTGGTCACAACTTAGTCCCCAAACATTCCAGCAGATGTGTCAGAAGTTACCTCCAGGAGTGCAGCAATATTGTCCACCGCGTTAGGAGTAGGAATATATTGGGCATCAGTCAAATTAATACAGTATAATTTTATACCAGCAAAATTATACTGTATTAAAAATTGAGAGTATAATTATTATTATCGAGATACAACAGTTAGGAGGGACGAATCAAAAAATTTTCTACATACATATTCTCTTAATTGTTTTACCTTAATTTCTGTAATTTAAGCATTGTCATACATATCATCAACCACAAAAAACCGACTCCATAACCTGCAATTATGTCTGTGGGCCAATGGACTCCTAAATATAAGCGGCTCAAACCAATAGCAGCAATTAAAATAACTGTGAAACTGTAAATAACTTTGGCAACATGAGAATAGGCAGTAGCTAACTCATAAGCAATAAAACCATAAAGCACCATAGAACCAAGTGCGTGACCACTAGGAAAACTAAAAGACTTTTCAGAAATCAATTGATGCCACAGTTCAGGACGAGGTTTAGAAAAAAACAACTTTAGCCCTGTATTTAAAATTAACGCTCCCCAGCAAACAAGTACAAAAATTTTTGCGTCTTCTCGATAACGTCGCCACCAAAGCAATAACAAAGTAACTCCTGCTACTATAACTACAGTTTGAGGATTACCAAGATTTGTAATAAACAACATGAAATTATCTAATTTGGGATTAGCAAACTGATGTAGCCATAACAAAAAACTAGTATCAAATGCAAAAGCCTCTTGCTCTAAGACTCTTCGGCTAGTTTTGCTAAAACAAAAAGAATGAGCAGACAACTAACAAGTCCAACAATACCAATAGCGGCAATTAATGTAACTAAATGAGGATGTATATAACGCAACCAGAAATGAGAAAGTTGTCGTAGCATATTTAAATGTTATTTATAGTCAAAAGACCTAGCTACTGCTAGCTTAGGTCGGCGGAAATACCGTTATTAGCTAAAATTAGGAAAAATTTTCAAAATAAGCATTTGTTTTCTACTTAACTGGATGACGTACTTTTTTCTCCTTTCGCACAGAAAAGAATAGGACAAGTGCTAGCAAGATAAAGGCGATTGCTGACGCATATTCCCTTGGTAATGAGAGACCACCATCTTTGACTGGCTTAGTCAAAAAATCTCCGAAGGTGGCTCCAAAGGGGCGTGTGAAGATGAAAGCGAGCCAAAATAAGAGAATATCGTTTAGCTTTGTCATGTAGTGAAGGGCTATAACAACACCAATGACGCTGGCTGTCACCAATGCGCCCTGAATATAGCTTAGTCCTAAGTTGCTGGTCAGAAAGTCACCAAAAGCCGTTCCCAAACTGTTGGAGAATACCACAGCCAGCCAATAGGTGGTTTCTGCGTCTTTCCTGATGATGGGATAAACGCTCAGATCGCGATCGCGGTAGTACCAGATAGCAAGAACGCTTAAGAGACTGGCTACCAGAATCAGCGATCCCACTGCGTAGCCCAGCCCGAAAGATCGATCCATCAAGTCAGAAACTTCAGTTCCGGCTGTGGTTGTGGCGATGATAGCCATCCAGTAAAGAGCTGGAATATATTTGTCAGATTGAATTTGAAAAAATAAGAGAATAGCTAGGATGGCGAACGTTACGGCAAAAGCTATGTAATAGCCTAGCCCAAGAGTCATTGAGATAAAGTCACCTGCTGTTTCACCGAGTGTAGTGGCGATAATCTTCATAATCCAGAAGAAAATTGTGACTTTTGCAACTTTATTCATTTGTTTTTTCCAAAAAATACTAAGTCATCATGAATCCATTCAGATTCGCTGAGTTTGCTCGAAACAACTGAATGGCAATCAAAAAAGCTCTAAGCTATGTGGAATAAGCACTAAAGTGAAAGGATGAGTCAGGCGATCGCAAATTGCTAATCAAATCGCCGCTTCACAAACATAAATATGTCCAAGTTCTCGAAAGCGATCAATAATCAATTTTCTCGGTCAATCGGCAGTAAGCCTGGTTTCTTTCGCTTAAGGCTTAAGTAAATCACTAGGCTGATGATTATAGACAGAAAAAGCACACTCGTTCCAACAGTACCATAGCCAAAACCTCTATTTTTAGTAGGTTGGGATAGTAAATCACCTATCGAGGCTCCAAGTGGACGAGTCAAGATGTAAGCTCACCAGAATGCCAAAACTGCATTTATTCTCAAGTAATAATAACCGCTAGTTATGATTGCAATTGCCGCCCCAAATACTAATGCTGATTGTGCATAACCTAATCCCGAAGTCTCGGCTAAAAGGTCTCCCGTTGAAGTACCCAAGGCAAATGTCAGTAAAATAGCTATCCAGTACAAAATTTCTCTTTTAGCTGTGTTGATCGAGTGCATGGCTAATGTCTTTTCGCTGAAATACCAAAATGCAAAAACTGCCAACAAGACACAACTAAAAACTATGGTAGTTGTCACCAAACTCACTCCAAAATCATCTACCAATTTATCAGTAATTAATGTACCGACAATACTTATCAAAACAACCACCAACCAGTAACTAAATGGAACATATCGCTTCAGTCTAAACTGATTTAAAAGCGCAATCAGCAATAAGCCTGTCATAATATATGATGTAACGCTTAACCTTGGTTTAAGCGTTATTGATAAAAAATCAGCCGCAGTTTCTCCTACCGTAGTTGCCAGAATTTTAATAATCCAGAAGTAAATTGTCACCACTGGAACTCTGTTTAAAATCTTATCCATGATATTTATATTTTTGATTTTTTGTGGAAATGAAATTAGAGAATATGCCAGCTATTTTTATAGCCTGGATTGCTTACTAAAATATTGACTGATTATAGTTTACACAGCAAAAGTCAAGAAAAAGTCAAGATTTGGTTTTAAGCGAGGTTGATTCCTGATAAATAGACTTACAATTGCTAAAATCCCTAATTAAAAGTGAATCATGATATCTAATATTTAATTTGTACAACTCAATTGAATCTTGACTATTTCTGGACTTTTATTACCTACTGTGAAGATACAAACCCTGAATTAAAGAGATTCTACAAGTATGAAAACTTCCACGAAAATCATTTTGTCAGCAGCTTTTGTTGGTACGTTGAGCTTTGCTGGATTGTCGAGAGTTGTAGGAGCTAAACAACCCCAATCTTCAGTAGCAATTGTACGTCAGCATCATATTGCTACCCAAGTTGCCGAAGCCAGTGATGGAGATGGTGAAACAAACGACGATACACAAGAACAGCAAGAAGCAGCAAAACTGCAACCACTAGCTAAAATTACAGCAAAACAAGCACAGCAACTAGCTGAAGCATCTGTAGGAGGTAAGGCGAAAAGTGTCAAACTCGAAAATGAAAATGGCAGTTTAGTTTACTCTGTAAAAATTGGTCAGCAAGATGTGAAAGTTGATGCTGGTAATGGCAAGGTTTTATATACCGAAAATGACAATCAAGAAGATGAAAAAAATGAAGCGACTCGTCCCAAGAGTAGTATTCAAGTTCCATATACTGCTGATGGCGATCGCGAAACTAATGATGATAAGTAAATCAGCAGTTTAATTAAATAAAACTGTTGTAGCACATACTAGCTAAACATCTAATATGGTGATTGATCAAGTTAAACTTGATCAATCCTTAATTTATAGAAGCTGGTAAACGGACGTTGAAACAACTACCAACTCCTAATTGACTTGTAACAGTAATTAATCCACCGTGATTTTGCGCGATCGCTTGAGTGATCGCCAATCCCAAACCAGAACCACCAGAATTATAAGAACGTGATTTATCTGCTCGCCAAAAACGCTCAAAAACCTTGTCGATATGCTCTGGTGCAATTCCCACGCCCGTATCTTGCACTTTGACATAAACCTGAGAACTAACACGAGTGGTTTTAATTTCAACTACGCCTCCTAATGGTGTGTAATGGATTGCGTTTTCAATTAAATTAGAAAATAGCCGTGTCAGTTGGACTGCATCACCCAGCATGTGAAGATTATCTGTTAACTCACAGATCAAATTAATATGCTTGGCTTGGGCTTGGGGTTTATAAAGTAGCACTAAGTTTTCCAAGATAGACGTTAAATTGAGACTATCCCAATTCCCATTTGGCACTTTCTCGTTACGCGCCAAGAATAGTAAGTCTTCTGTGAGACGAGTCATCTGGTTAGTAGCACTAGCGATCGCCTGAAACTTTTCTGCATCTTTTGGCCCGATTTCCATAGGATATTCTAACGGTAACTCAGCATTAATTTTGATTGCCATTAAAGGACTACGTAGTTCATGGGAAGCATCAGCAGTAAACTGTTTGAGCCTTTGAAAACTCTCCTCAATAGGTTGTATCGCTTGACGAGTTAGGAAAATGCCACCAATCCCACTAAGAACCAAAGTTATAAGAATTCCACCGCCTAATCCCCAGTCTAATTTTTTGAGAGTTTCATCAAATTCTTCTAAAGATTGACTCACCCTCACATACCCAACCAACTGATTATTGTCACTATCCATAATTGGTATAGTTGCAGCTTGGATACGAACTTTGCCGCTCTGAACTTGTACTATTTTGCTTGGTAATAATGGTGAGTTTAAGACAGTTTTTCCTTGTTGAGTAACTAAATGGCCTTGAGTATCAAACCACTGTAATGCTTGATGACGAGCAATTAGGTCTTGTGGACGAAAGTCACTCTCAACTTTAAGGCGACCTGCATCAAATTCTACATTTGCAGCTGCACCTTGTCCTATAGCTGTGAGTTTATCTTTAATTTGTTGAGTCAGACTATGAGCGAAAACAATTCGGACTGCGAGCGCAAATATTCCTAGCAGTGATGCAAAAACTACCAAGTAAGACAACAATAAACGATATCGAATTTTTTGAAACACATTCTTATGGCTAGTAAATAATTGGTTATTAACTAAAATTCCTGGTGATACACATATAAGTAATGATTGATACCAATATTTTTAATTAAGCTATTTTACTGATGTCGTAAACGATAACCAATGCCATAAACATTTTCAATCAAGTCTTCTGAAATTCCAGCAGCTTTGAGTTTATTCCGCAAATTTGTAATATGAGTTTTGATACTTCCTTCCCCCGAATATTTATCAAGTTCCCACAGTTTGTCAAAGATTGCTGAACGAGTCACAACTTGATTTGGGTGTCTCAAAAAATATTCTAATATCATGTATTCTTTAGGTGTTAATGACAGAATATTCCCTGCATAAGTAACCTGTTGGCTGCCCGGATCTATTTGCAAATCACCGTGGATCAAAATTGATGGGCGAATCTCTGGAGTTCTTCGAGCTAAAGCCCTGATGCGTGCTGCTAACTCTTTTAAGTCAAATGGTTTAACCAAGTAATCATCAGCACCAGCATCAAGTCCAATAATTTTATCGCTTGTTGTATCTCGTGCTGTCAGCATTAAAATCAGAACATTGGATGAAGCAGCACGTAAACGCTCACACAGAGTGATGCCATCTAATTTAGGAAGCATTAAATCTAATAAGATTAACTCATATAATCCTGATTGCGACCATTCCCACCCCTCAAGCCCATCGGGTGTGATATCTACAATATGGTGTTGTCGCCTTAAATATTCGGCTAACGGTTTAGCAATGCGATCGTCATCTTCGACTATCAAAATCCTCATAATGCTCAATCTCTAAACTTATTAGGGCTTGGTAACATTGAGTTACATTCGCCAACAATATCCGTAGGGTGGGAGATGGGGGAGATGAGCTACAGTGTACACACAAGTCTTGAAATCCTACCTAAAACTTGGTTTCATCGCCCTATTCCTAAAATTAGAGGGATAATTGAAGTTTCCAGTTGCCCAAAATTTGGGCATTTATGGGGGCTAAAAGAGTTGAAACCTTTGCTGCCTATACTTGTGTGTACGCGGTAGGGAAGATGAGGGAGTAGGGGGAGAGTTTCTATCCACACAGTCAACTGACTTGATGACTAATGACTAATGACTATTTATTGTAGAATTAATTCTGTTGTTCAAGCGTACAGCAAAAGCAAAGCGGGTTTCGACTTACTTGTGAGTATATCCTGACTCGCAAATGTTCTTTTGAGATACCTGTGAGCGTGGACAAGTGTGTTCAAGAAACACAAGCAGCAAATTTTCCAGCCAATAAGTTTACTATTTGGCAAAAATTATTGCTTGATGTTTTTGCTTAGTTGCCGGGATTAGGAACAACTTAGTTTTCCTAACTACTTGTCAATATATAGTCTACTCAGAAATTCTGATTTTGCTGACTAATTGCGCTAAGAGCCTGCATAGGCAGGCTTTGTTTGTATAGAGGTTACAGAAGTTTTAAGGGAGCGTCTGTAAGTATTAAGTGCTATGGGAGTTGTTGTCAACAATACTTTTTGTCAAAAAGTTCAGTGAGGGATGGCTGTGGAAATACTTGTCGAAAAAGGTGTGAATGTTGTTATGAAAGCAGGCGATCGCGTTCGTGTCAAAGAATCGGTAGTAGTTTACCATCATCCTGAACATCGGGGTCAGGCTTTTGACCTCAAAGCCTCAGAAGGCGAAATTGTGGAGATTGTCACCCAATGGCAAGGTAGACCTGTTAGTGCTAACCTGCCTTTTCTTGTCCAGTTTAGTAAGAAGTTTAAAGCTCACCTACGGGAAAATGAGTTAGAAGTTATCTAAAGTATCTACATTTTTGAGGAGCGGCGGAACCACGAGAAAATATTCACTTCGCCGCGCATTCTTTCAAGCTCCCGACGGTTCTGCTCGGCAGTTTCGTAATACCATTGACAATACTGCTCAAACTCAGAACGTTTTTGCACTTCATAATAAAACTGATGAGTCGTCTGATAAACCGCAAAAGTTTCTTCAGCTTGCGGCTGGGGAGCAGGTAGGATATAGGGTAAGTTTTCTCGCATAGTTTTGGGGAGTAGGGAGTGGGGAGTGGGGAGTAGGGGGAGATGAGGAAGATGAGGGGGAAAGGAAGAAGCCTTTAACCACTGACAACTGACAACTGTCAACTGAAAAATTACACCCAGCCACGTAACCAATAAATAAAGCTACCAACGTATTCTTTTAAGGCGTAGGTGAATAAGTGTAAGTTGTAAGTATCGGGTAATAAATTCAATATAGCGGCTTTGGGGGTGTTACCCAGTTCTTGTAGGTCGCCTTCACTTACCAAAAAGTCCGTAGGTGCGGGAATAACATCTATACCCTGACGCTGGAAAATTTTGAGCGATCGCGGCATGTGTAATGCTGATGTTACCAGTAATACTTTGCGAATACGACGAGTTTCGAGAATTTTCTTGACATTTACGGCATTTTGATGTGTGTTAAGTGAGTCTGGTTCTTGAATCAATGCTTCAGTCGGGATACCAAGGGAAGTAAGGATATTAGCCATATCTGCTGATTCTGGTGAACCGCTTCCGCGCCAATCAATGCGGCCGCCACTGAGAACAATGAACGGGGCTTTGTTTTGGCGGTATAATTGAGCAGCGTAGATGACGCGATCGCCTTGTTCGCTTAAGTCAGGCATCATCCTTGGTGGAGAGGGTGACTTAGTTCCACCACCTAATACTACGATAGCTTCCGCATTGGGTAATTGTGCGGGGGGGAGATTTTGCCATTCTAGCGATCGCACTAAGTATTTAGACACCCAGGCGTTACTACACAATAATAATAAAGTTAAAGACAAAGCTATAGCTGTAGTCGCTATCCGTGGACGTTTGTGTAAAGTTACCAGTGCTACAACTAAACCGACACTGGCTAACCCCAAAGGATAGAAAAACAGTGGCAGTAATTTAGATAGATATAAAAACATATTTATTACCGTAGAATTGGCGATGACCTCCGGTCGGTCGTAGACCATCGCGGTGTGAGTTTTTGCTGTGTTAAGACAATACAGATGAATCTCAGATTTCCATGAAACAGCAAAAAAATCAATTTAGCCATCTCACTGCGATCGACAGAACTTATTTATCATTTCCTGCACAGTTTCTACTCAATCAGAATTTATTACAAGGTAAAATCTTAGATTTTGGTTGTGGCTTTGGTAATGACGTTAAAATTTTGGCTCAAAAAGGCTTAGATATTACAGGTTATGACCCTTATTATTTCTCTCAACATCCTCAAAATAAATTTGACACTATAATTTGCTCTTATGTTTTAAATGTTTTATTCCCTGAAGAACAAGCTAATGTTCTCATGGAAGTTTCTTACTTATTAAAACCAGGAGGTAAAGCTTATTATGTTGTCAGAAGGGATATAAAGAAAGAAGGCTTTCGGGAACATTATGTGCATAAAAAGCCTACATATCAATGTATTGTTAAACTTCCCTTCCACTCAATCTATGTAGACGAAAGCAGAGAAATATACCAATACTCCCATTACAATAATCAACGTAATTCATCTAATTACTGTATATTTTGCAATCCCCGCAAGAACTTAAACTTACTAACTGAGTCAGCAACAACTTACGCCATGTTTGATGGCTATCCCGTTAGTAAAGGACATATATTAGTTATTCCTAAACGCCACGTTAGTAATTATTTCGACTTACCATTAAAAGAACAATCTGCTTGCTGGCTAATGGTGAATAAAGTTCAACAATTTATCCAAGCAGAATTTGCACCAGATGGCTTTAATATAGGCATGAACATCAATAAAGCCGCCGGACAAAACATTATGCACGCCACTATTCATATCATTCCCCGCTACAAAGGAGATGCCATAGGCACTAAAAGCGGCATGAGAAACGTCATCCCCAAAACCAAACACTAGACCTCTTACACAAATAATTAAATACTCAAAATATATAACCTTAAGAGTTATTATTTCGCGTTCTTCTTTGCGTCTTAGCGCCTTTGCGTGAGCCTTAAAATAATCTTGTTAGCAACACCAAAGTATTTATGCAAGAGGTTTACTAAAACTACTCTCTGCGTTCCTCTGCATCAACCTCCCTCCGGGTTCACCAGTCGCCTGCGGTTCGCGTAAGCGTCTGTCTCCGACACGCTACGCGAACGTCAGAGAGGGAAACCATCCTACAGCGCTGGTTCACCGCGTACCTCCGCGTTTAAAACCTCCTAAATCACCTCTCTAGCCTTCCTCCTTTCCATCCCCTCCGTCTCCTTCCGAAAACTTTCCAACCACTGACTAATCTCCGCAGGTAATTCTTGCTTATTCCTACTACCAACATCAATACAAACGTGACGAGTGACTGCCTTAGCAACTAATACATCTACTAAGAAAATTTCATAATTAATCTCAAACCTTTCCGTACCTATTTTTTGTGGCGTTAAGCTAACTATGACTTGATCCCCACAATATAACGGACGGAAAAAATCAACATTAGCGTGAACAATAGGAAAACCCACTACAGGATTAGTAAAATAATCCTTGAGATTAATTCCTGATATTTTTAGAGATTCTTCGTAAGCTTCATGACAAATGCTGAGTGTATTAGCGAAATAAACCACTCCCGCCGCATCTGTATCTGAAAAGCGAATTGTTCGGTTATAAGTAAAAGGCATAGTTACAATTCAAAATTCAAAATTTAAAATTCAAAATTAAATACTAGTTCAGTCAGGTGTAGAAATAGATTAGTTAAGTTATTGAATTTAAACTAAAAAAAAGCAGACTGTAAGCCTGCTCTATAAAATAATATTACTGTGCAAGTAAACTTTATAGCTTTAAAGGTGAATATATATCCTTAGAGGTAGGGTTGAGATAAGGACGTTGTAAATCTATAGAATGGTGTTGAAAGTGTTGATTAATAGTCTTCATACGTTCTTCCACTGCATTCTTACCTTTTTGCCAAGCTTCTAACAAAGCATTAGCGACAATTTGACAACGGTTCATCCCAAAACTTTCTTGTGCGGCAAATTTTTGAGATGGTTCCTCTGCTAAACTCAACCCAGGTGCTAAAAACTTAGTAAATAAGGGTATTTCTGGACGAAAATAACCTTGATATTCTTTATACACAACTTGGAGAACTTTGTGAATTGCTGGATAGTCGTGATGTTCAAAGTAAAGTACGCCTGAGTCGTAGCGTCCGTAGGCACAAGGGTTGTAAAGGACTTGAAAGGTAAAAGGAATGGTGGTGGCGTTTAACTGCTGGGTTAAACTATCCATGAGAGCGATCGCACCAGCCGCACTAAAATTAAAATAGATTCTCCCCGTACCTAAATTAGCCTCTGGATGACTTATCTGTTCTTGTCCTACATCACTCACAGCTAAATAATAACCATTCTGTAAGCGATTATTAGGCATCCAAATTGCTACTGACTCGCCAACAGCCGCAGATTTTTTACCTGGTTTTAAATGGCAATCTGGTTCAATATATAAGGTTAAACCACCTTTAGTAACTGCCATACTACCATCAGGCTCTTTACGTAATACCTGCCAACTAGGGTCAAAATAACCTCTACCATGATTGTTAGCTTGCAGTTGTTCGTAAAATTCCCAATCAATACCAACAGTTGAATTTGTTGCTAAATTCTGTGGTACTGAGTAGTTAGCATCATTATCAAGTGTCAAATTATTTTGTAAGACACCGTTGTAATAAATTCCATATAAGAAATTACGCAACAGTAAGGCAAGATATTTATTTTGTAGGGCAACCGAGTTATGCTGAAATCTATCTGCTACTTTAGTTGGTAGAGCAAAAGGTTGATAACTGGGATGATCAATACAAAAGTTAGGCTTGATTTGGATATTGGTGGCAATATCCATTAGAGAATTAAGTAGTGGGTTAGCAGAAGAATCTAGCATCGCTCAATTCCAAGGTCAAAATTGATAGTTTAGAAAAACCCTACACAGAACAATTCGTAATTAAAAATTAATGGCTATTTGAATTGTTCAAAATACTTGCTTTAACAACCACGTAACCGAGTCTTTTCGTAATAAAGACGCACTAGCTGTTTTTCTTTTTCAGGTTGTGGTATCTGTTGAATTTTGGCTATGGGAGAAAGGATTTCTTCCTCCGAAATACCGAAAATACTCAGCACAGATTGTTCAGGCATAGTTAGGAAATCTTTGGCTACTTCCAACATATAAAGATGAGAATCATTAAATAATTTATATTTATTAATTTTGTCCTGAATTTGGTGGATTAAAGCCAAACCTGTAAACTTAATCACTCGCACCAAGAAATCAGGATGATATGTCAAAATCATCGGAAAGGCTTGTAAATAACCTTGTAACAAAGCCACTAATGATGGTTGAATTTCCTCTATTGGTGTCATTGCTAGTTGTAACGATTCTGTCAATTCTAGAGTAGGATCTAAAATTAAACTTTCCAGCCAAATTTCCAAATAACTAGCCAAAATAGTTCCTACATCAAAAGCGGGATCTCCCCATGTGCAAGCCTCCCAATCAATTAATCGCACAAGACAATTATCTAATTGGTTCCATCGGGAATGAATTAATATATTGTTGAGCTTGAGGTCGTTATGAGTTAAACAGCAAGCGTTCCACTCATAAGCCAAATCAGCGATCGCAGCTTCTAAACTCTCGTAACGCTGATAGAGAACATGAAATTTTAAGGCTTCAGTAGGAATATTACCAAAAATCGCTGGATCAAGGGAACCTATTCCTTGTGCTGGATTATAAAAATGATAGCGGAACTGACCTTGCGGTGCAGTTGCCATAAAATCGCGGTATTCTTTACCATGAAAGGTAGTCCGGTGTAAAGCTGCTAACGTCGTCCCAATAGCAGCCGCGATATCTATAGGAAAAATATTGCTGTTTTGATAATACTGACTTAAATCTAGGTATTCGCTTAAATAACTGCGGACGAGGATGGAATTTTCCTCATCAAAATGTACCACTAATGGCGCGATCGCCGAAATATTACCTAAAACTGGAAACTTTTGTAGTAATTGGTGAAATAGCCACTCATTAAACAATTCATGGATAATTCCCTCATTTTCTGTACCATGTTCTTGTTTAACTAGTAGCTTGTGATTATCTGCTACATCAACCACTAAATTATAATTCTTCTGATTAACTGACAAATTCAATACATCTAATTTGTCATCTTCCAAGCTACACATACCTACTGCTTGCAGATACCGAATAACATTTTGAGAAGACAGTGGTAATAACATGGATTATACCCTTATAAAATAGCTGAGATACTGACCTAATCTCAAGATTGGTTTAGTTTTAATCGTCTAGGTAGATAACAACAAGGTTGTAATTATCAATAATAATTGCTCTCATCTATAAATATCCTATCTCTCTGATCAATACCTGCCAAAATGGCAAAAACAACTTTATTTTTGCTTTAATTATTGATGTTTTAAATAACTAAACTTTAAAATCAAATTGTCACCTACCAGAAAGATTTATTTCAGCATATATAATTATTTTGTGATTTATGATGCTTTTTTACTAATAAATTTAATATTTTTACTCATGTTACTCTAATACTCTAAGTAACTACTTGAGGACATATAAATCAGTACTTATTTACTTCGGTGTATCTGTAAGAGGATGTTTTAAAATCATCGGCAACTACTTTTTAAACAATCGCTAAAAACAACGCATACCAAAATTTATATTACGCTGTTGAAATTTTTCACATGAGAAAGCTAACTTTACCTACTTCTCAAAAGTAAGTTTCAAGCAGAGTAATACAATAAAAAATGTAATAATTGTTACATTTAAACTCTAAAGTTTGTAACTTGATGAATTTGGCATAGGATATTATTTTTATTTATCATCACCATGCACAGCCAACCGGACACTTTAGCTAGATAAAATTTTTTTGCTAAATATCTAACTTATAGACGTATACTACGCTTGTATTTCACTACATAATTTTAGTAACTTACGACACACTTAATATACAAGCGTGTCACATTACATAATTCACATTTTAGTAATATAAATGTACTATATTAAACACTAACTAAAGTTAATGTCAGTTGTTACCCAAGGTTTAATACCTACCAAGTGGGCAAATTACCATAACTGACAAAAACAAAGTTATCGAGATACAAGTTGATTGACCAAAACAGCAAGTGCCAACATACCTAAAATAGTCATTAAACCAGCAGGCATAAACTTACGTGTTTTAGCTAATCTAATTGCAAAAACTATGACCAAAACGCCAGTGACAGCAGTTGCTAAAATTAGACCCCAACTATTGCCTTGGAGTTGTAAGTAAGCAGCAGCAAACAGTAGTAAACCGCTAATAATACCACTAAAGAGGGAAACTTGACTATTAGCCTGTTTGTAGCCAATAATGCCACCAACAACAGTTAACACACCATAGGCGATCGCAGCAATTATACTTAAATTCATTGTTAAACCTCAAGTAAATAAAACAGTCAACAGTCAACAGTCAACAAACTATGGACTAATGACTAATGACTAAATACAAATAACCCACCAATGTCAGCCAACAGTTCCCCCTATCCCCAAATACAATTTCTGCAACGCCAAGCAGCCTCACTCTTACTCTACCAATCAGTCTTGCAAACCGATGTCGGTATTGCTTTCCTCGAACTGTTACAAGCCATACGCTATGCTGAAGCTGATGCACGCAGCACTCTTCAAGCTTATGGCAATTACTTTCACGCTTTAGCTACCAGAAAACAAAATTGGGAAGACTATTTAATTTCGCAAATTTTGATTGCGGAAAACCCCTTCAGCAAACTTACCCAACAGCAAGACTTGGAAGCCATACCCCCAGCTTTAATTGCAGCCGCTAGACATGATTTACATGTTCTGCAAAGTCTACATGAATGTAACTGTGCTGTTTTGTGTGAGTGGGTGCAAGCAGTAGCCCATTTACCCATTTCTCCTGTCGTTTGGTACACAGAACAGGATGATTTGGGTTTGGAAGGAGGATCATTTTTTCATCACCTAGACAATTGGGCCGATGCAGTAGAAGAATTAGCCACCTATTATCAAAATTTCGGTACAGGTTTATTTGCCCAATACCACGCCTTGAGGTGGCAAGAAGGAGAATTTATTGGCATTCCTTACCCTGACCCAGTTAAACTAAGTTCACTTGTTGGTTACGACTCACAACAAGAGGCATTGTTAAAAAATACCCAATTCCTCTTAGCAGGACAAACAGCACTCCATGTATTACTTTACGGTAGTCGTGGGGCGGGAAAATCTTCTCTAGTCAAAGCCTTATTAAATGAATATAGTCATAGACAACTACGTTTATTAGAAGTAACAAAATCAGACCTAAAGGATTTACCTAAGATTGTGGAACAGTTACGCCCAGTGCCGCAAAAATTTATTATCTTTGTGGATGATTTGTCCTTTGAAGAAGATGATGATGCCTTCAAAGCACTGAAGGTTGTCTTAGAAGGTAACTTGACTGCCCGTCCACAGAACGTAGTTGTTTATGCTACCTCAAATCGCCGTCATTTAATCCGTGAGTTTTTTGCCGATAGACCAAGCCTGAAAAATAACGAAGAAGTCCATGCTTGGGACACAATGCAGGAAAAATTATCGTTTAGCGATCGCTTCGGTTTAACCCTCACCTTTGACGCTGCCGATCAAAATACATACCTACAAATTGTACGCCATCTAGCAGCCCAAGCCGAAATTGATATCAATCAAGCAGATTTAGAATATCAAGCCCTACAATGGGCAACACGCCATAATGGACGTTCTGGACGTACAGCAAGGCAATTTATCGATTTCCTCAAAGCAGACACAACATTATTTGGTACAAATAACAAGATTTCCGATACCCAATCATGAAAATAATTATTACTTGATTTTAATATTTCGTTACTTTTATCAAAATCTTATGTACAACAACTTACAACTAGAATCACTAACATCAAAATATGAGGAGTAATCATTGGCAAGGCTGCTCACTCAAACAAATTAACTACGCTAAAAATGAGCAATATGCAACCAGTAATAGTAAGTAATAGATTTATTTTAGGCATAATTGCCTTTAGTGTGAGTTTTGGCTTGAGTCTAGTTCCCAGATGGAATTTTGGTCAAGCTTTCTTGACAGGTGTAATTACAGTTATCGCTACTTACGCAGCAGCCTTATTTGTAGATAAGCGACGGAGAAATTATGAATTATTACTTTTAAATTCATTCCGTAAACGAATTAAAGAAACGGAAGGACTAAAATCTCGTTTAGCGAGGGAAATAGACCAACTAGAAACCCACCGTAACTTACTTTATAACGAGACAAAGCAACTACAAAATCAAATTTTAGACTGTCGTAATCAAAGAGATAGCTTGCATCGAGATTTAGGAGTTTTTGCTAGTCAAAGAAAACAGATAGAATCTGAGGTTAACAATTTAAAAAATACCATATATATTTTAGAACAAAATCAAGCAGAACTAAATAACGCCTTATCTACATTAGGAACAGAAAAACGCCGTATAGAAGCTAGTTTTCATAGTCAACGCGCCGAAATTGCCCAGTTACAAACTCAAATTGATGGACTGCAACAAGAAAAGCAAGAAATTGAGAGTAACATTACCCTATTAGGTAGAATCAAGCCGCAACTAGAAGAAAGGCTTTATGAATTAAGAATTACGATTCAAGATTTAGAAGCTGAGAAAGAAAAGCAAAATCAAATCTTGACAGATACCAGTAATGAAAAAGAAAGTTTAGCCGCTCATATTAGTTATTTACAAAGTCAAAAAACTGAACGCCACACCGAACTAGAACAAATACAAAACGAGATTTTACTTCTACAGCAAGAAAGAGATATTTTACAAAACCAAGTATGGGAACTCTTACAACAAGTAGAAACCGTTAACCAAGAATCCCTACCTGTAAATATAGAAGAACAAGCAGGCGAATTTTTCCCATTTACAGATATTATAGAAAATTTAGATACATTAAATTCTGAAAATGATAATATTAAATCTTTATCTGAAGAATGGCATACATTCTTTAGACAGTTACCCACATATGAAATTCAAGTCCTAAAAAGTATAGTAGAGCAAGATAATCCCAAACCATCTATTAAAAAAATAGCTGAAGCCAACATTACCATGCCAAATTTATTGATTGATTCTATCAATGAGCGGGCTAATGATACTATTGGTGAGCTAATTATTGAAACAGAATTAGAAGTGCCAAGAATTTATCCAGAACATATATTAAATGTCCGTAAAGTAATTGCTTTATATGAAAATTTAATGACTAAACAAGCTTCCTCCAACTAACTCTTATCTACGTGCATCCTCTTTTACTGGCGGTTAACTCTTCATCGATACATCTCATTCTAGATTGATATCAACTAAAGTAAAATACATGGCAAAGCTCAAAATCTCGAAAAAAACTTCAACTGCTTTAATCAACTCTTTAGGCGCGGGAGTAGTTCCCAGATTAGGATTAGAACATATAGCAGTTGGTCGAGAAAAAGAACTTCAAAGCCTATCACAAAACCTTGATGATATTAGCGAAGGTGTAGCAGCATTTCGCTTTATTATTGGCAACTATGGTTCAGGAAAAAGCTTTATGCTTCAGATGCTACGTAACCAAGCAATGGAACAAGGTTTTGTAGTTGCTGATGCTGATTTATCCTCGGAACGTCGCCTAGCTGGAAGTAATAACGAAGGTTTAGCCACCTATCGAGAATTGATGAGTCACCTTTCCACAAAAACTCGTCCTGATGGTGGTGCATTAGTCTCAATTTTAGAAGGATGGATTAATAAAATCCAGCAGGAAGTGGCTAAAGAAAGTAACCTCCGTCCTAATGATGATGGTTTTGACGACCAAGTAGAAGCCAAAATTAGAGAAGTTGTGCAGTATATAGAAGACTTAGTACATGGGTTTGATTTTGGTAGCATTATTATTGCCTATTGGCGTGGCTACCGCTTAGATGATGATGATTTAAAAAACTCAGCACTGCGTTGGTTACGGGGAGAATTTAACACTAAAACCGAAGCGAGAACAGCCTTGGGAGTTAGGGTAATTATTGATGATGATAGTTGGTATGACTATATTAAACTCTTAGCTAAATTTGTAGCTGAGATTGGTTATAAAGGACTGCTGATTTTAATGGATGAAGCAGTTAATCTTTACCAGATATCTACTACAGTTACTAGGGAAAAAAACTATAACCGACTGCTAGCAATGTTCAATGATACCATGCAGTGCAAAGCAGAACATTTAGGCATTGTGATTGGTGGAACTACTAAGTTTTTAGAAGACCCAAATCGCGGACTTTTCGCAGACCAAGCTTGGCGTAGGCGCACCAAAGAAAGCCGTTTTGTCACCCAGTCTGATATGCAAGAAGTTAACAGCCCAGTTATCCGCCTCAACCCTTTAACTGAAGCAGAAATTCTTTCACTGTTGCAAAGATTAAGCGAAATTCATGCCGCCCATTTTGGTTATGACAAGACTCTAACTAATAAAGAATTACAAGAATTTGTCAAAGAAATTGTCAGCCGATTAGGTGCAGAAGCCCTATTAACACCAGGGGAAATTGTCCGAGATTTTGTTAGTGTGTTGAATATCTTACATCACAATCCAACGATTAAATTTAGTGAGCTAATTCATGGCTCTAATTTTAAACCCACGGCTGCGGGTAAAGATATGAACGTAGATGAGGGTAATGCAGCTGAATTTAGTTTGTGATTTTCATGCAGTAAATGCGGGGGGCATTTGATATCCGTGCCAGTAAGCTGAACGATGGCTTTGTCGCATCTTGGCGCGAGATTACCGCAACTGTCATGCAGCAAAAGCAGGCTGAGGCAGCCATTGGACAACTCAATCGGGATTTGCTCAATCGAGTGGCGGAACTACAAACCCTACTAGACACTATTCCTGTGGGCATTGCGATCGCCTCTGACCCAAACTGTGCCACAGTTCAATGTAATGCCTACCTCCGGCAATTACTCGATGTGAGTCCTGGTGCGAATATTTCCAAGAGTGCGCCACCTCACGAACAGCCTGCTTACCGCGTTTTCCGCAACGAACAGGAAATTCCCGCCGACGATTTGCCTATGCAGGTTGCCGCCAGGCAGGGTGTAGATATGCGAGATATCGAATTTGATATTTTGCTACCTGATGGCACAGCACGCCAGTTATTAGCCTACGCCGCTCCCTTGCGGGGCGACAACGATGAACTGCGGGGGTCGGTAGGCGCTTTTTTAGATATCACCGAGCGTAACCAATTTACAGCCGCCCTCCAAGCTAGTCAACAACGTTATCAAAATCTGGCAGAAGCAATGCCGCAGATGGTTTGGACTGCCGATGCTACAGGAGCGGTGAATTACTGGAATCAACGCTGGTATGAATATAGCGGTTTGGGTGAAGCTGAATCAATGGGTTTGGCAGGAGTCAGCACAATTCACCCGGACTATCGCGATCGCACCTTAGAAAAGTGGGGTCAGTCTGTTAGTCGTGAAGAAGCCTTCGAGATGGAGTACCGGATTCGCCGATGGGATGGTGCTTATCACTGGTTCATCTCACGAGGAATACCCACAAAAGACCACCAAGGAAAAATTACAGGTTGGATTGGGACAATTACTGATATTGACCACCAAAAGCGGTTAGAAGAACAACTCCGCCTAGTCTTACAAGCAGTCGATGGGCTGATTTTTGACTTTGACCTGTTGACAAACGAGGTGTATCGTTCCGAGAAATTATTTGACCTCATCGGCGTTCACCCTCAAGATGCTCCACTCAGTGCCACCTGGTGGCGTGAACGGATTCATCCCGATGATATGGCTCGCTTGCAAGGAAAGTTACCCGAATTATTAGCCAGCCCAAATTACCTTTATGAAGCAGAATACCGGGTTCGCCATGAAGATGGGCATTGGGTAGATGTTTGGGAGCGGGGTTGTTTAGTTCGAGACGAGCAGGAGCAGGTGATTCGTGTTATCGGCTCAACAGTGGATATCAGCGAACGGCAAGCCGCGCTACGCGATCGCAAACAAGCCGAATTAGCCTTGCAAGAGCGTAATCAACATATCCAACTGTTGTACGAAACCAGCCGCGATTTACTCTCTTCTTTCCAACCCCTAGCCCTGGTGGACAGTATATTTAAAAAACTCCAGGATCTCATGGGGGTCGATGTTTACCTCAGCTACCTGCTGGATGAACAGCAACAGAAATTATATTTAACATTTTATGGCGGTATTTCCCAGGAAGTAGCTCAACAAATAGAATCGTTAGAAATAGGGAAAGCGATTTGTGGTACAGCCGCTCAACAGCGTTGCCAAATTGTCCAAGGAGATATCCAGCAATCAGATGATCCTAAATTGGCACTAGCGCGATCGCTAGGGCTAACTGCTTGTGCCAGCCAACCCTTAATTGCCCAAGGCAAGCTTTTTGGCACGTTGAGTTTTGGTAGCCTCAGCCGTACCCAATTTACCCCAGCCGAACAATCCCTATTTCAAGCTATTTGTGATCAAATTGCGATCGCCCTAGAGCGTTCCCAGCTACTCACCTCACTACAACAACAAACAGAAAAACTCACACGGGTAAATCGGATCAAAGATGAATTTCTGGCGGTTCTCTCCCACGAATTACGCTCCCCCCTCAACCCCATTTTGGGTTGGACAAGACTTTTGCAAAAGCAAAAGCTGACTCCGGCAAAAACGATTGAAGCCCTAGCCACAATTGAACGTAACGCCAAACTCCAGACCCAACTCATTGACGACTTACTAGATATTGCCAAGATTCTCCGGGGCAAACTCACCTTAGAAATAGCCTTCGTTGATTTAGTCTTTGTCATTGAAGCAGCGATTGATACTGTGAGGACATCTGCCCTAGCCAAAAACATCATCCTTCATCAAGTACTGCCACAAATTGGTCAGGTAGCCGGCGACGCAGTGCGACTCCAACAAGTAGTATGGAATCTCCTATCTAATGCCATTAAGTTCACTCCCCATAATGGCCGGGTGGATATTCGATTAGAGCGAGTCGGTGATCAAGCACAACTCACTGTCACAGACACAGGTAAAGGTATCAAATCCGACTTTTTACCTCATATTTTCGAGTCCTTCCGCCAAGAAGACGCTTCTACAACTCGCCAGTTCGGCGGATTGGGATTGGGTTTAGCGATTGTGCGTCAGTTGGTTGAAGCGCATGGCGGCACAATCACAGCAGACAGCCCAGGCGAAGGATTAGGGGCGACCTTTACACTACACTTGCCCTTGGCGAATGTTGAGCCAGAAGTCCCACGTTCAGCAGCAGTATTCGCTCAAGAAGCCGACCTCACCGGGATTCGCGTCCTAATTGTAGATGATGAACCCGATGCCCGTGAGCTAATAGCAGTTATGCTTACTCAGTACGGGGCGCAAACCATGACCGTCACCTCTGCCAAGGAAGTGCTGTCAACCCTAGAATCCTTTCAACCCAATATATTAGTCAGCGATATTGGTATGCCCGATATAGACGGTTACTCCCTAATTCGGCAAATCCGTACTTTACCTACGACAAAAGGCGGGCAAATTCCGGCGATCGCGCTCACCGCCTATGCTGGGGAGATTGATTCTCAGCAGGCAATAGCCGCCGGCTTTCAACAACATCTCACCAAACCCGTTGACCAAGAAATGTTAATCAAAGCGATCACTTATCTCTTACATCTATAATCTGTAATTTATGCGGATGAAAGGACTTGAACCTTCACTCCTCTCGGAACTAGAACCTAAATCTAGCGCGTCTGCCAATTCCGCCACATCCGCTTATGCAACTATCCTAGCATAACACATTTATCAGGGAATAGGGTATAGGGAATAGTTAAAAATCCATAACAAATTCCCCAAACCTAAATTACATCACCCCCACACGGGGTAGACGATGTTTAAACCCACACAGAATTTCCCAGGAGATAGTATTTAACTTCTCTGCCCAATCATCAGCCGTAATTCTTTCTTTACCCTGTTCCCCTAGTAAAGTAACTATTTCCCCTTCTTGCACATCTGGCACAGCACTCACATCTATCATTAACTGATCCATAGTAATCGCGCCGATTTGCGGTACTCGCTGACCGCGAATTAATACCTGCATTTTATTGGAAAGATTACGTGGTACACCATCAGCGTAACCAATACCCACAACCGCCAGGCGCATTTCACAAGGGGCGATAAATTGGTGTCCGTAACTTACACCAGTTCCTTCAACAATGGTTTTAACGTGGGTAACTCGCGCTTGAACTTGGATAACTGGTTTCAGGCTGATTGTTTTCTGTAAATGAGGCGCTGGGTAGAGTCCGTATACAGATAAACCCACACGTACCATATTGTAATGTAGGCGCTTGTCTGTAAGGGTGGCGGCGGAGTTGGCTAAATGCAGACTAGGAATTTTCACACCCAAAGCTTTAATTTGCGCGATCGCCTCCTCAAATCGTCTATGCTGTTCTTCCATAATCTTCGTATCTGGACTATCTGCCGTTGCTAAGTGCGAGTAAACACTAGCAATATCCAAATGGGGTAAACGGTCTACTAACTGCACAAACTCCCCAGCTTGTTGCCAATTAGTACCCAATCGAGACATCCCTGTATCTAATTTGATATGTACAGGTATGGGTAAATCGTGTTGTATCGTTTCCAATGTATTGGAAAATATCAAAGCTTGTTTAGGACTACCGATAGTTGGTTGAAGCTCCCATTGCGCGATCGCCTGAATTTGTTCTGGTGTGTAAGTAGCCCCTAAAATCAAAATAGGCGCTTTAATCCCCGCCTCCCGCAATTGGATACCCTCTGGAACAGTCGCCACACCCAACCAACTAGCACCCCCTTGTAGTGCTGTCTGTGCCACCGTCACCGCACCATGACCATAAGCATCTGCTTTCACTACAGCCATTAACTGAGTATGCGGTGATAAAAACTGCCTGAGTTGCTGCACATTGTAAGACAAAGCTTCTAAATCAATTTCCACCCAAGCACGTTGAGAAAACCAAGCATAGGTATCACACTGTTGATGAGCAGCCATACCAGAGGCTTGTTCGCGGCTTAACATTTTTTAACTTCCTCTTATAACACCACTGTTTAGCTTTTTAACGTCCTCAGCCATCGTGCTTTTAGGTTGTTGACAGTTGACTGTTAACCGTTAACCGTCAACAAGATTCATAAATCACCCTGTAATTAAAAGCCAATAGCTTCAGTTGTATTTAAAACTCTGATAATCACATCAGAATTAATCAGGAAGTTTAACCCGCATTTCGCAACAGATACAACATACTTGGGAAATTTTTTAGTCATTAGTCATTGGTCGTTGGTCATTAGTCATTAGTCCATAGTCCATAGTCATTTAATTATTCTCCCCTGCTCCCCCCTCCTGACAGGTGTAGGTTTTTTACAAGAGTGTGAGCATTCATTCACGCTTGACAGAAAATAAAAGCAGACTGACAAAGTGAAACAGAGGCTCAAATGCTGAAAAATGAGTACCTCAAACAATGGACAAATATAGTGTCACAGAAAATGCCACATCTGACGTTACCACAAGTGGTAGGGCTGGCAACATGGAGTTTTGGCATAGTGATGACAAGATCAAGTAGCTTGAGCAAAGTGTCAAAATTCATAGCTCAAGTCAACTCAGAAAAGGCAAATACAGTACGTCAAAGATTAAAAGAATGGTATGAGGAAGCCTCTGCCAAAAAAGGGCTTCATCGTCGGACTCTAGATGTAAGTAGTTGTTTTGCGCCATTGCTGTTATGGGTGATCAGTTTGCTACCTACCAATATCAAGCGTATTGCGCTAGCACTAGACGCAACCAGTATCGGCAATAAGTTTGTAGTCTTATCAGTAAACATACTCTTGGCGGGTTGTGGAATCCCGATAGCATGGTGTGTGGTCAAAGCACATGAGCCAGGAAGTTGGAAAGGGCATTGGCACAATCTGCTCACAGCAATCAAAGATGCCATCCCAACTGAGTTTGATGTCATAGTCACTGCTGACAGAGGACTGTATGCTTGTTGGTTGTATGAATTGATTGTGGCTGCTGGCTGGCATCCGTTTTTACGTATTAACCATCAAGGAACTTATCGCCTGCCATCTGGGAATACATGGCATCCACTAAAAGATGTGGTTTGTACCCCTGGAACATCTTGGTCAGGTCGAATTATTTGCTTTGTCACCAATCCCGTTGAATGTACATTGCTTGCCCGTTGGGATTTTGGTTACAAAGACCCTTGGTTGATTTTGACTGACCTTGAACCCACGAGCGCCTCTGCACTCTGGTACGGTTTACGTCCTTCTACAGAATGTGTTTATCGGGATGTCAAAGGAGATGGTTGGGATTGGCATCATACTCGTTTGCTCTCACCACAACGTGCTGAACGTTTGTGGTTAGCCATCGCTGTTGCCACTCTTTGGATGGTGATGCTGGGGGGCGAAGCGGAAAATCAATCTTCTCCCCCAACTCTCGAACAACTTCCACCTCGACATGTTGTCTTTTCTCAGCCTTTCCACCTTCATCCTCAGCGTCAGATTTCTTGTTTTTTGTTAGGCCTGTTGACCCTGATTGCTGATTTACTCAACCATCTTCCTATTCATCTTCCCAGTTGGAGTGCTTTTCCTCATACTCCTGTTGACGATTTCTTTTGCTTCAATTCCTCCTAATTGTAAAAAACCTACACCTGTCAGGCTCCCCCCTCTCCCTCATCTCCCTCATCTCCCTCATCCTCCCACTCGCCACTTCTCCAAAATTATCTCGAAAGTATAATTTATCCTCCCCTCCCCAAGGAGAGGAAAATCGTGTTAATATATGTAAAACTAATACCTTGAGCTTGATCAATGGGGAAGGTTTTAGTATTAAATGCCTCTTACGAACCGCTCAATATAACGAGCTGGCGGCGTGCTGCGGTTCTGTTAATCAAGGGCAAAGCAGAACGTGTGGAACACAACGGCAGGTTTCTTTACTCTGACTTTCCGTTACCAACTGTAATAAGGTTGCGTCATTATGTCCGCGTTCCTTACAAGGAAATTCCACTAACTCGCCGCAATATCCTGCATCGTGATGGACATACTTGTCAATACTGTGGATATACCGGGGACGAGCTGACATTGGATCATGTGATTCCGCGATCGCGCGGTGGTGGTGATAGCTGGGAGAATATTGTGACGGCTTGTGTCCGTTGCAATGTCAAAAAAGGCAGTCGCACACCCCAAGAGGCACGAATGCCTCTGCGCCATCAGCCTCGTCAACCATACAGCAGCCTCTATTTCGAGGTCAGCAAACATTTGAAGAGTGGCTTGCATCAAGAGTGGCAAAAATATGTTATAGGACTTTGACACTAACACAATAACCTTAAGTACCCAGTTGATTTGTCACCTAAAAATAGGTGTTATAGTTGCTTGTCTAGTTGGTAGTACTTTATCAGCTTAAGATTAAGCCCAAGTACTAAGCTGGGTATCAATTTCGATTGTGCCTCTATCCTTTAAAGGATATTGTGCCTACATGTGTTGTAGGTGAGTACGCGATTAACCCTTTAAATAGCCAACAGCCTCTTATATTAACATATAAATTAATAATCAACAACTTTAAAGCGCTAATTTTTTTAAATTTTTGTCATAGTGCTGGATAGATACAACAAAACTTTCGCCAAAGCCTTTCTCCTAAAGTACCCACAGGTTGAAAGATAAAAAGCTGGAGAAGAATAATTCACTTTTAGCTTCTAACTTAACAGTGCTGAGTGATTAGTGAGAGAAGCAGGGAGATGAAGTGCAGGGTTCAGGGGTATTTTTCCTCTTCCATACTCTCTGCTCCCTTGCGTCTTCTGCTTCCTGCCGTCTAAGACCATTGGTAGTAAATTTATACAAACTACCTTTTTGCCTAAAGAATATAACTAACTGTAAAATTGAATATTAGTCAATATAACCTTGAGCATAAATTCATGTCGAGCAAAGGATAGACTCAAATATGAAGCCTCAACGACACCCCCATGAAGGTAAACTAGGGGAATGTAAAAAATATGCCTAGTGGGAGTGATAAGTAAAGATATAAATCTTGCAATATCAAACCATCCGTTGCAACGGAACTAGCAAAAGCTGTGATAGCAAATAGCTTTATTTTGCAACCTAAATATAACAAAGATTGATCAGCCTTTAAAATGCCACCTCAAGACTATAGCGTCTTTACCAGCATTATGGTGAAATCTATCAAATTGCTGACTTATGTTCTTGACAAAAAATATACCGAGATATGTATCCCCATATCGCTTGATTTTTGCGAAGATCAGAATGTGGGGTTAAATCAGTCAATTGCTGATGGCAATATCTCTGAACAAATCAATGGAACCTCACATTTACAAAAACTTTGCATATGCAATTGAATCATTCATTGAAGCAGTCTGAGAGTTTTTCATTGACTAAAGAGCCAAATCCTGAAGAACCTGAAGTAGACAAAGAAGCAGAAGTGACCATTACTAAACCATCCTTGCCAGCATCCACAGGTGAAGGAGTAGGTATTTATATAGGGCAACGTAATAATTCCCTTGCCTTTCAAAAATCAGAAGAATTGCAAAAGACGCTACTGTTACATCGCCATGAGCGTCAGTTGATTATATTGCAAGACTTCCCCGACCCAGATGCCCTTTCTTGTGCGTGGACTTACCAATTAATTGCCCAGCAATACGATATCAAGTGTGAGATTATTTATGCTGGGACTTTAAGTCACCAAGAAAATATCGCCCTAGTTAAACTTACTGGTTTACCCGCCCAGCGTTGGACACCGCAAACCCTCAAAAGTAAAGACTTATCCTGTTATCAAGGTATGGTGCTAATTGATAACCAAGGCACAACAAGTCAGCTATTGTCAGCATTACAGCAGGCGGGTATTCCTCTAGTAGCTGTGATTGACCACCACAGCTTGCAGAGCGATTTAAAAGCCGATTTTGTTGATGTCCGTCCTTATGTACGCGCGACAGCAACAATTTTTACTCAATATCTCCAAACTGGTTTATTGGGCTTAGATAGCAGCATCGGCCAGCACGTCAAATGTGCGACAGCTTTGATGCACGGCTTGCGTTCAGATACAAATCGACTGATGCAGGCGCAAGAAGAAGATTTTATGGCAGCTGCCTATCTCAGCCGCTTTTATGATGCCCAACTGCTAAACGCCATTTTACAGGCAAACCGTTCTAAACGGGTGATGGATGTGATCGAGCGATCGCTCAAAAATCGCATCGTCCAAAACAACTTCTCTATTGCAGGCGTTGGTTACTTGCGCTACGACGACCGCGACGCTATCCCCCAAGCCGCAGATTTCCTCGTGACTGAAGAAAACGTCCACACTGCTGTAGTTTACGGCATTGTCCACGACGAAGACGACGAATTAGAAGTAGTCATCGGTTCCTTGAGGACGACTAAACTAACCTTAGACCCCGATGAATTTATCAAAGAAGCCTTTGGTCAAGATAGTACAGGTAGATTCTTTGGTGGTGGAAGAACAGGCGCTGGCGGCTTTGAAATTCCGATGGGTTTCTTATCTGGTAGTAACGAAAACTCTGCTTATGCCAGGATGAAATGGGAAGTATTTGATGCTCAAATCAAGCAGAAATTGTTGAGATTAGTTAATCCCAAAGATAACCCAATTCAATCGGAGTAAGCATTTCTTTACTTTTAAGCAGTTGAAATTAAAGCCAAGAAAGAAATTTCTTGGCCATCTATAATTATGATGTGATTCAACACAAGCATACATACATTTTATATAACGTAAGCATACTGAAGATTTAAAGCTTAAGATGTAATAAAGATTGTAATTTTATCAGTGATAATTGAAAGATGGATTTAGAATGTCAGTAATACCCTTGCCTTTTGAGTTTGTCATTTTTAGAAGACCTGTTTCGTGCCAAGCAAAGTCAAAAGGTCTTAAGGAATGGAAAAATTTTGTGCGTTCTGAAGTTAAAAAGTTTTGGGAAGCTTACAGTCCAATTCAAGACACTAACTTACAGTTAACGATAGTGTACTTTTGTGATGAAAACCCACTTGATACCGATAATATTATTAAACCTATTCAGGATGCACTCGTAGGTCTAGTGTTTGAAAATGATAGTTTAATATCAGATGTAGATAGTCATCGTCGGTTTATTTCTGGTTCGATGGATGTATTTGGGTTGTCATCTATGATGCTAATACATGCAATGCTATCGAGTTTATTAACAAAGCAAGAGAGTGTTTATGTAAAAGTTAGTGAGTCTCAACATGAGGAAAATACCTATGAATAGCACTACTAAAACTTTACAGGAAGAAAAATTACAATCTCTAGCACAAAGGTATACAAAAGAAGGTTATCGTGTTTTGATTAAACCTAATACTGAGCGACTGCCCTTTGATTGGGGTAATTACCAACCCAGTATTATTGCTATTAAAGATAACTCAGGTTTAGTAATTGAAGTAAAAAACAGTATAAATCGAATTTCTGTGGAGCGTTTAAGGTCTGTATCACAGGAAGTTAGTAAGCATCCAGGGTGGCGTTTTTTATTAGTAACGCTTGAAGATATAGAAGCTCAATCATTGCCAGGAACATCCGAACAATTTCCTTCTTGGGAAGAGATAATTAATCGCTTTGACCAAGCTCATAGGCTTGTCGAAAATCAGGAAATTGAGCCAGCATTTCTCTTTTTGTGGATTATTGTTGAGGGTGCTTTAAGAAAGCGAGCAATTGATGCGTCTATTCCTGTTGAAAGTTTTCCAACCATAGTATTGCTGAAATATATGTACTCTTTAGGAGAGTTATCATTTTCTCAATTTGAGATTATAGAGACTTGTTTTGTAATCCGTAACCGCCTTGAACATGGATACAAAGAAAGATTAGATTTGCAAGTTGTGCAGGAGTTTGATAATTTATTACGTGATTTATTAGAAGAATGGAAAAGTGAGAATCTGCAAAAAGAAAGATTCGATAATCATGATTATAAGCTTTCACTATTGATTGAAAATTATGATAGTCAGCAAGATAAATTACAAATAGAAAGAAATGAAATAGTTATTCAAAAGAAGGCACAAATAGCAATTGATGCTTTAGAACATCAAGAGAAAGAAAATATTATAGATGCTATCCATTGCTTAGAGGAATTTCCTGATTGTTCACTAATTCAGACCCATAAGTTGGAATCCACCCCTTATTTGCTCGCATCTACAGGTAAATATAAAATTATCTTTACTTTTGAACCAGGAAAAATAACTGTTATTGACATAGTGAATTATGAACGAATTGAAAATTTATTTGGTTCAGTGAAAGAAGTTAAAGCATGAAAGGTTTAGATACTTTTACTATAGACATTAAGCAGTGTCAATATGAGCTTGAAGAATTTGAAAATTTACTGAAAAGTAAGAGAGAACTAAAAGAAAATCAAGATATCCTTCCTTTCTTTAAACAGAGACTTCATTTGTCGGCATTTATTGGTTTCTATGTTCCTCAGATTGTAAGATTTAACAAAATTAAACATGAGTTTACTTTTTTCGGTGATTTTCGGGCTGATTTAGTAGTCGGAGATGATATTAATAACGCTTACTGTTTTGTTGAGTTTGAGGATGCAACAGAAGATAGTATTTTTATAAAAAATCAATTAAGAAGAAGTACATCCGAATGGTCGCCCAGGTTTGAGCATGGATTTAGCCAAATAATTGATTGGTTTTGGAAGTTTGACGATAATAAAACTTCTTCCTTATCTCGTTCTGTTTTCGGCAGTGAAAATATAGAAATTTACGGCATTCTCGTAATAGGTAGGGATGCTTTTATTTCCGATATTGATAAAGCTAGATTAGAGTGGCGTTTAAATAAAGTGTTGGTAGACTCCCACAAAGTCATCTGTATTACCTTTGATCAATTGGCAAGAGATACTAGGGATAGATTTTCGCTGTATCAATCAATTAAGCCAACACAGTCACAAGGTAAACAAGATATTTCCACAGATGAAAGCGATCGCTCACCTTCATAACTTATGGCAAGATAGGTATGGCGATCGCTTACACTGCAAACTATGGAACTATATCTCATTCGTCACGGCATCGCTGAAGAACAGCAAGCTGGTATAAAAGATGAAGAGCGATCGCTCACCAAGGAAGGAAGGCAAAAGACTGAGAAAGTCGCTCATCGTCTGGTGAAACTGGAGTTTGAATTTGATTTAATAGTTACCAGTCCCTTAATTCGCGCTCGGCAAACAGCAGAAATCCTGTTAGCGACTGGACTTAGTTCTCATCTAGAAGAATCTAATCATCTTGCACCAAATGGCCATCTTTATAATTGGCTAGATTATTGGTTAAAACCGAAAAATTTCTCCCAAAATGCCCAAATTGCCCTAGTGGGACATGAGCCTTGTTTAAGCAACTGGGCAGAAATTCTCCTCTGGGGGGAAGCCAAAGACAGCATAGTCTTGAAAAAAGCAGGTATGATCGGAGTAAAACTGCCAGAAATAGGCTCACCTGTAGGTCGTAGTCAGTTGTTCTGGTTGACACCGCCCAGGTACTTGCTATGACAGTTTTGCAACTTTTTTTTCAAGAATTGTTGTGAGTTAGTCTACTGTTATGGCGGTAACTATTTCTGGTAAGTTAGCTTGATCAGATATTTCACTAAGCAAATGGTGTTGCCATGACGGTGTGCGAATACAAGCCTGGTTTAGAAGGCATTCCCGCAGCCCAATCGAGTATCAGTTATGTAGATGGGCAAAAGGGAATACTAGAGTATCGTGGCATTCGGATTGAGGAATTAGCTCAGAAAAGTACATTTCTGGAGACTGCTTATCTCTTAATCTGGGGCGAATTGCCAACAAAAGAAGAATTGCAAGCGTTTGAGCAAGAAGTCCGCCTGCATCGGCGGATTAAATACCGGATTCGGGATATGATGAAATGCTTCCCCGAAAGCGGTCATCCAATGGACGCTCTCCAAGCCTCTGCTGCGGCTTTAGGCTTGTTTTATTCGCTCCGGGACTTACATAACCCTGCCTACATTCGGGATGCTGTAGTGCGCCTTATAGCCACTATTCCGACGATGGTAGCAGCATTTCAGTTAATGCGGAAAGGTAATGACCCCGTAAAGCCCCGCGATGACTTAGATTATTCCGCCAATTTTCTCTACATGCTCAACGAGAAAGAACCGGATGCGTTGGCGGCAAAAATCTTCGATGTCTGCTTGATTCTCCACGTTGAGCATACAATGAATGCTTCTACCTTCAGCGCGAGGGTAACAGCTTCCACCTTGACCGACCCCTACGCAGTGGTTGCCAGTGCTGTGGGAACTTTGGGAGGGCCATTACATGGTGGAGCCAATGAAGAAGTAATTCAGATGTTGGAAGAAATTGGCTCTGTGGAAAATGTCCGCCCTTATGTAGAGGAAAGGTTGCTACGCAAAGAAAAGCTCATGGGCTTTGGACATCGCGTCTACAAAGTCAAAGACCCACGGGCAACAATTCTGCAAGAACTGGCAGAGCAGTTATTTGCTAAGTTTGGCGCGGACAAGTACTACGACATCGCCCAAGAAATGGAACGGGTGGTGGAAGAGAAGTTAGGCCATAAAGGGATTTATCCTAACGTTGACTTTTACTCTGGTTTGGTGTACAGGAAGATGGGAATACCTACCGACTTATTTACACCAATATTTGCGATCGCTCGTGTTGCTGGTTGGTTAGCCCACTGGAAAGAACAACTCGAAGAAAACCGTATCTTCCGTCCTACCCAGGTTTATAACGGTAAACACAGCGTCGATTACACCCCCATTGAGCAGCGTTAAGGCTTAGGGAGTGGGGAGTAGGGAGTAGGGAGTAGGGAGTAGGGAGAGAACTATAAATTGTTCTTAACTTGCTGACACTCATCACAATTAACTTCCACCCACAATAGGGAATCAGTAAATCAATAGCAAGCAAATAACCGTCGCCAAAATGGAAGCGGCGTTTTTGTGATGCTTTGGTTAGGGTAATGGGTAATTGGTAATTGGTAATACAGAGATACAAGAAGAAGGTTCATCTTACTTTCCCAACTCCCAACTCCCAACTCCCAACTCCCAATTCCCAATTCCCAATCCCCATAGTTCATCTCAATCCTACCCATAAGTAGAAGTTCTCATAGAGATGCAAAAGCCTCAAACCATCCAAGGATATACTAGGCATGGGATATGGCAACAAATCTTCAATCAGGTGTCATCTCAGCAGAGATATTAATGGGTGAAGTTGCAGGTATTAGTTTAACTAATGATTGTAGCTCCACCATAACTTGATGACTTAAAGAGCGAAAACATGAACTCAGGAATAGACCTTCAAGGAACGTTTATTAAATCTCTAACGGATTTAGGAATCCCGCCAGGAACGGCTAAAGCGATTTGGATGCCTCTGCCGATGATCCTTATGCTCATTGGGGCAACTGTAGGCGTACTGGTTTGTGTTTGGCTAGAACGGAAGATTTCAGCAGCCGCACAACAACGGATAGGCCCTGAATACATTGGGCCTTTGGGCTTGTTGGCTCCAGTAGCGGATGGTCTGAAGCTGGTATTTAAAGAAGATATCATCCCGGCGCAGGCTGACCGTTGGCTATTTACACTCGGCCCTATTATTGTTGTCCTGCCAGTATTTCTGTCCTATCTAATTGTTCCCTTTGGACAGAATATTGTCATCACTAATGTTAGTACAGGAATATTTTTGTGGATTGCTTTATCTAGCATCCAACCTATTGGCTTGTTGATGGCTGGCTACTCATCTAATAATAAGTATTCTTTGTTAGGTGGTTTACGGGCAGCAGCGCAGTCAATTAGTTACGAAATTCCTTTGGCGTTGAGTGTATTGGCGATCGCTATGATGTCGAATAGCCTCAATACCGTGGATATCGTTAACCAACAATCAGGCTACGGTATTCTGGGCTGGAACATTTGGCGACAACCTCTGGGTTTTCTCATCTTTTGGATAGCCGCCCTAGCAGAGTGCGAACGTTTGCCCTTCGACTTACCCGAAGCGGAAGAAGAACTAGTAGCAGGCTATCAAACCGAATACTCTGGGATGAAATTCGCCCTATTCTACCTCAGTTCCTACGTGAACCTCGTGCTTTCGGCTCTGTTGGTAGCAGTCTTATACCTGGGCGGTTGGGATTTCCCCATTCCCCTCAATTTATTAGCGGGTTGGGTAGGTGTCAGCGAAGCAAATCCGGCATTACAGGTAATCGACGCTGCTTTGGGTATCACCATGACCTTACTCAAAGCTTACTTTTTAATATTTACTGCCATCCTCTTACGTTGGACAGTACCACGGGTACGGATTGACCAATTGCTAGATTTAGGATGGAAGTTTTTGCTACCAGTTGGTTTAGTCAACCTACTGTTAACCGCAGCCCTGAAACTTGCCTTTCCCGTCGCCTTTGGCGGTTAAGCCAATTTTAGATTTTAGATTTTAAATTTTGGATTGAGTTTAAAATCTAAAATCCAAAATCCAAAATTGAGAAGAGAGAGACACACAATGCTAAAGTTCCTGAAGCAAGTTGGCGATTACGCCAAAGAAGCAGTACAAGCTGGTCGTTATATTGGTCAGGGGCTAGCTGTAACTTTTGACCATATGCGCCGTCGTCCTGTCACTGTACAGTACCCTTACGAAAAATTAATTCCTGGGGAACGGTTCCGTGGTCGCATCCACTACGAATTTGACAAGTGTATTGCTTGTGAAGTTTGTGTACGGGTTTGCCCCATCAACTTACCTGTAGTGGACTGGGAATTTGACAAAGCCACCAAAAAGAAAAAACTCAACCACTACAGCATCGATTTCGGTGTTTGTATCTTCTGTGGTAACTGTGTCGAGTACTGCCCGACTAACTGTTTATCCATGACAGAAGAATATGAACTGTCAACATACGATCGCCATGAACTCAACTATGATAGTGTGGCTTTAGGTCGTCTGCCCTACAAAGTAACCGATGACCCAATGGTGAAACCACTACGGGAACTAGTTTACCTACCCAAAGGTGTGCTTGACCCCCACGATCTACCCGCCAATGCCCCCCGCCCTGGCGCACGTCCAGAAGACTTGGTAGAACAAACTGAAAAATGAATTTAGTCCAAAGTCAAAAGTCAACAGTCCATAGTCAACAGTCCATAGTTATCAACTATAGGATTAGTGCAACTGACAAACTCAGTTATGATTTATTGCCTTGGACTATGGACTATGGACTAATGACTAATGACTAATGACCATTGACTATTAACAGAGGAAAAAAACAGTGAATCTAGCGGAAGGAGTACAGGTTGTTTCCTTTGGCATACTAGCTACGATGTTGATTGGGGCTGCCCTTGGTGTGGTGTTAGCAACCAGCATCGTCTATTCTGCCTTTTTGCTGGGTGGTGTATTTATCAGCATTGCCGGATTATACCTGTTGCTAAATGGTGATTTTGTTGCAGCCGCCCAAATATTGATTTATGTAGGTGCGGTAAACGTACTCATTCTGTTTGCCATCATGTTGGTGAACAAGCGCCAAGATTTTATACCCAATACTAGTACGGGTGTACGGAAAATCTTGACAGCGATCGTTAGCGTGGGATTGTTCGCGCTGTTGAGTACGATGATATTGGCTACGCCTTGGTCTTACTCAACTACTCCTAAATCTGGAGAAGATTCCATCATTTTGATTGGTGAGCATTTCTTTAGCGATTTCTTATTACCTTTTGAACTAGCTTCCGTGTTGTTGTTAATGGCTATGGTGGGAGCAATTATTTTGGCACGTCGTGAGTATTTGCCAGAAGTTACACCAGGAGACTTAACCCAAACTGTGTTGACATTGCCAGAACGTCCTAGAGAATTGGTAGGCACTGGTAGCGACACTAAAGAATAATTAAAAAGCTAGATTTTTCAGAAGAAACGCGAGGATTCATGCAACTCCAGTACTTTTTATTACTTGCAGCAGCTTTATTTTGCATAGGCATTTATGGTTTAATTACCAGCCGGAACGCTGTGCGTGTGTTGATGTCAATTGAATTGCTGTTGAACGCTGTTAATCTGAATTTAATGGCATTTTCCAACTTCCTTGACTCAACATTAATTAAAGGTCAGGTTTTCACAGTATTTGTGATCACTGTGGCGGCTGCTGAAGCGGCGGTTGGGTTGGCGATCGTGCTTGCCATTTATCGCAACCGTGATACCGTCGATATGGAGCAGTTTAATCTCCTGAAGTGGTAATTGCGTGTGCAACTCAAGCAGGTAATCATTGCTTATAAGGCGCGAGACTCTCAAAGCAAACGATGGGCAGAACTCTGCGCCAAGCAACTCGAAAATCGCAATTGTCAGGTTTTGATGGGGCCTAGCGGGCCAAAAGATAACCCGTATCCGGTGTTTTTGGCTTCAGCTAGCCAACCAATCGACCTGGCAATTGTCTTAGGTGGCGATGGTACAGTCTTAACCAGCGCCCGACATTTAGCCCCAGCCGGTATCCCCATTCTCGGAGTGAATGTAGGGGGTCATCTGGGCTTTTTGACTGAATCAGTTGAGGAATTTCAAGATACAGAAAAAGTTTGGGACAGATTATTTGAAGACCGCTACGCTATTCAACGGCGGATGATGTTGCAAGCGGCAGTGTATGAGGGACACCGGACGAACTTGGAACCAGTCACAGATATATATTTGGGGTTGAATGAATTTTGCGTCAAACCTGCTTCAGCCGATCGCATGATTACTTCTATCCTAGAAATGGAAATTGATGGTGAGGTAGTAGATCAATACGTAGGCGATGGTTTGATTGTTTCCACACCCACAGGTTCCACTGGTTACACCGTTTCCGCTAGCGGCCCCATCATGCACGATGGTATGGAAGCCCTTACCATCACCCCCATCTGTCCCATGAGTCTTTCTAGTCGTCCTATTGTTCTCCCCGCAGGTTCGGTTGTAAGTATTTGGCCTTTGGGAGACTATGATTTAAGTACTAAATTGTGGATGGATGGAGTATTAGCTACTTCGATTTGGCCTGCACATCGTGTTGATATCCGCATGGCTGATTGTCGAGCTAAGTTTATTGTGCTACGGGAAAACAACTCCTACTATCAAACCCTGCGCGAAAAGTTGCTTTGGGCTGGTACTAGGGTTCGCTACAATAATACTCAACAAAATTAATTAGTAATTCGTAATTCGTAATTTGTGATTAAACTTTCACTCGCGGGTTACGAATTTTATTTACTTCCCTTTTAGTTGATATGTTACGGCTCTACACCCAATCCATCTGTTTCAAAAATGTTTGAAACAGCTATTAAAAAAAGATTTTAAATTGCTAGTAGAAAAGCAGATGCTAATGCCTAATCAAAGAATAAACTACCACGTATACTATAACCCAAAGAATTATTTATTAGACCAGAGCAAAATAAAAAAAGAGCTATAAATATAGAAAATATATAATAGACACAAGACAACATAAAAAAGTACATAAATGCTATACCTTAAGGGATAAATTAAATATCTATCAAAAGAGAGATGATTTTATATTCCTTTTTTATGGGGTAGAAATAAAGTTATAAATAATAGATTAACTAATTTTTATATCAAAAGTATAATTTTTACTAATTTATAATTATCTAGTTTCATGAAGCAAATTATCGTACAATAAACAGTTAATTGCTGCTGATAGCAATTAAGTCTTCATAAACTAGAATTTGAGAGTTATTAGGTTAGGTAAAGCGAAAAGTTAAAACTTTTGTTTTAGCTTTTCGATTTATCCTACCAAATAAACTTGGCAAACTATTTAGGTATCAAAGAATAATGTTGAAACGTCGCACAATACTAGCTGGTTTAACTGTGCTAGGCTTCACACTGGCCGTAACTACAAAAGTTTATGGACAATCTACTACCGGGCCTGATGCTTGGGAAACTGTCTACAATGATGCTGTTGCTGGGGCGACAACGACAATTTCAGTTCCACTTTTAGGCGTGTTGTTATCAACTATTCTGCAAATAGTCTATAACTTAGCAGGTTTTTGGGCCGGTTAATTCTTTGTCTCAATATCTCAACAGAAAAAGAGTCTAAATATAGGCTGTTGCAGTATAGTTTTTGGTAATTTATCAGCCTGTATAGATGTTCTGCGTCTTGTCGCCAGACATCGCCTTAACACATCTCGCATTCATCAACGCAGATTTTACTGTAACCAAATATTCCAGAACCCGTGAGGAGCATTTTTTCTATGTTCAAACCTCGCACAGTTTTTAGTGCCTTAACTGCGATTATCCTTGCGTTTGCGATTAGCATACAGATAGATATACAACCCGCACTAGCCACAGGAGGAACGTGTAATCCTACTTTCGGAAACCTACCTGTATGCCCAAGTACAGCGCCTTCCGAGTCAGCTAGTTTCGTTGACCCAACGGCAACAATTACCAATCCTACAAATATAACCTTGGGCGAAAAAGTCTATGTTGCCCCATTTGCTGAGTTAAACGCTACTAATGGGTCTATTAGCATCGCAGCAGATTCTAATGCTCAAGACCAGGTGAAAATCATCGCTTCGGGAGCGGGAGTGCAGATTGGCGAACGTGTGATTATGGCACACATGGCCGTTATTAAAGGCGCAGCTAAAGTCGGAACTCAGGGTTCAACTGGTCCTTTCACTGACCCAGTTACCAATACTCAGTTCAGCAACACTACTCCAGAGACATTTCTCGCCTTCAACTGTGAAATAGATGGTGCAACTGTAGAAAGAAACACAGTAGTTAACTTTCTCGCACGAGTTGGCCCTGGTGTTACTTTACCCGCCGGTAAAGTTGTTCTACCTGGTAAAAACGTCACAACTAACCTAGAAGCTAATAGCGGCCTCTTAGGGAAAGTCGCCAACCTAACACAAGCAGACGTTGCATTGATGGAAGGTATTATCGAAGTTAATGAAGCATTTGCCAAAGGTTATACAGAATTAGCTAGGGCAGATTTGACAAACGTAACAGGGATAAATTACGCCCCAGTTACCTCTTTTAACCCTGGCGGTCTGCCGCAGATAGGTGGAAGTGCAACTCGTGATCCAAACTATCGTAACCGCATCATCGGCAATCTCACTTTTCAAGATACTTTAGCAAACCTCCAACACAAACTAGGTAATAGAATTTCGCTGCGTGCTGATGAGGGTCAACCTTTTAATGTTGGGTCAATTGCTGGGATGGCAAACGATGTTGTATTTCACGCTTTAGAAACCACTAGTTTGACTCTTGGTAATGGAATTGGTTATGGGCCTCGCTCTCTAGTTCATGGCGGTAGGCAGGTTGTCAATGGTGTTGCTAATGGCCCTGAAACCAGCGTAGGTGATGCCGTAGGTTTAGGGCCGAACTCTGTTATATTCCGTGCCAGGATTGGCGAAAGATCAGCACTTGGGCAAAGAAGCGCAGTCTTTAATTCTACATTACCTCCTAGAACTCATGTCCGTTCTAGGGTAATTTATGCCGACAACGGCAGCCTGATTGCACCTGTGGAGTGGTAAGCAACTGACTTTTGCATAATTTATGAATCGGAAAATCTTGTCGGTGCAATTACAATGCCTACGATTGATTGTGTTGTTCACTTTGATATTTGGACTGATATTAGGTGTTGATGGCGGTTCAACTTTAGCTGCTGAAATCACCTCAAATCAGCCTCAAGTTGTACAACCTCCAATCACCGGACTTGTCTCTACATTGTCGGATGAGGTCGAGGAATTACCATCAGAGTTAATTCGCTGGTCAACCTACTGGCAAATGTGCTGGGAACCATATCCCGAAGCTAAAGAATACGAGCTACAAACAGTGCTTGTGGAAGGGAAATCTCCCAAGTTGAAACGTCAAAGCGATCGCTGTTTTCGTATCCAAGCTGCATCTAATGAAAACCAAAAATCACAAGGATTACTCAACCGTGAATTAATCTTATTGATGCACAAGATTCAGCTTGGTTATCGAGTGCGAGCCGTTTTAGATGACAACCGCGTCAGTGAATGGTCTCCAGTAATGGCAGTCGGTGCAACTACTGTGGCTGAATCAAGCCAGAGCTAAAATCTTCAAAGTCTCATCAATAAAATCTATCCTTCTTTTTCTCATACTGCTCTAGGCATCCTCTAGGGCAGTTTTCATCATGAGAAAATAAGCGTGACCAGCAAGACGAGTTATATAAACTTGATATTCCAGAAATTCTGTATCGTAGTGCCAGATTTTAATTGTGAGTTAAGCGCATAATAAAAGCTAATTATCCTTTGAATCTCTGCTGGAGTAATTTGTTGTCGAAATTTGCATAAATTTCGCTTTGATACGTCAATACACAAGATTGTCTATTTGTATAGCCAGTAAATCTTCAAAGTTAGGATATCTTTATAATTTTAAGTTGGAAGACAGATGGAATTTTCATATCGCCACATTAATTACCCACTTCGTCCTCCTACTACCGTCAAAGATTTTCCCATTCTAGAAACTGATAAATATATTCTCAAGCTTGCTGAGACGGAAGAAGAATTAGCCTCTATTTTTCACCTCAGATTTGAGGTTTTCAATGTAGAACTCAATTTAGGACTTCCTACTTCTAACTTAACGCAAATGGATCAAGATGAATTTGATACAGTTTGCCATCATTTGATGCTAATTTCTAAACTTACAGGTAAAACTGTAGGTACTTATAGAATGCAAACTTATCAAATGGCTTCTCAAGGCTTAGGTTTTGATTCGGCTGATATATTTGACCTCCAAGCTATTCCTACTTATATATTACAAAAATCGGTAGAAATTGGGCGTGCTTGTATAGCGAAAGAATATCGCAGTCTGCAAGCACTTTTAATGTTATGGGAAGGATTAACTAACTATTTAATTTTAAATTGTAGTAAATACTTCTTTGGTTGCGCTTCACTATTAACTCAATCGCCTTGGGAAGCTGCTTGTGCTTATCACTATTTTAAAAAAAATAATTTAACTCATAAAAGAATATTGGTATGTCCACAATCTAGTTATTATTTAGATATACCCCAAAAAAGCCCTGATTTATGCCATGTAGATATTCCGAATATTTTACAAGCATACTTAAGCATTGGTGCTAAGATATGTAGTTTACCTGCTATTGATAGACAATTTAAAACGATTGATTTTCTGACTATAGCTAATGTGAAAGAATTTACTAGATGGCATTATCCTCATTGTTTTACTAAGTAGTTAATTAATGTTTAGGTTGCTAACTACACCTAAGCAACAATAGTATCAACCTCAATTTTAACTAACATTGCTAGAATAAGGATTCAACTTATACATTGTTGTGACTAGTAGATTATCGTCCAATACAGTTCATTTCAGACTAAATTGCATAGCAAAATGATGAAAAATTTAATTTATCTCTACATCCCATTTATCGGGGGTAAACCATTCTTATCTGAACCGTATTGAGTTATCGCTAAAAATTGACTAAAAAAGCTAATTATAGATACATTTTCAGATTTTACTTATAAAAATTTACTTTTATGACTCAATTATAGTATCTAATTAAACTGTATTAGTTGTTATTATTTTTAATAATGATGAAACCATTATTATCAAAAGTATAGTATTGACAATCTCAAAGTAGAGATATTCCCTCTTAATATACTTAGTATCTACCAAATTTAAATATTCAAATAATTCTGCTTCGAGAAAAATAGTTATGCGGCATTTCTCCCTTGTGCCGAGTTGGTTACGGTTTTTAACAATTCTGCTTTTAGTAATGTGTATACTTTTTCGATTCGTTTATATTGATAGAAAAGTTTACTCTGCGGATGAAACTTATACTTCATTAAGAATTTCTGGCTATACGGTAGCTGAAGTCAAGCAGGAAATATTTAACGGAAGAATAATTTCTAGGGAAAACTTTTTACAATTCCAGGGTACTAATACAGATAAGAGCTTTAGTGATGCTGTAATGTCTTTAGCGCTGGAAAGTCCAGAAAAGTCACCATTGTATTTTATACTAGCTAGGTTTTGGGTAGAAATATTTGGTAATTCTGTAGTAGCAATTAGATATTTATCGGCGCTGATTAGTTTGTTAGTTTTTCCTTGCCTTTATTGGTTTTGTCAAGAGTTATTTAATGTAACTTTATCGCTACCTATTTTAGCGATCGCACTCATGGCAAACTCACCGATACACTTAGTATACGCTCAAGAGGCGAGAGAATATATCCTCTGGTTAGTCACAATTATATTAGCCAATACAGCATTACTCAGAGCGATAAGGTTGCAATCAACACAAAAATCAGACAACTTTACAAGCTGGGGTATTTACGGAGTTACTTTGGCGTTGAGTTTATACACTTGTCTATGGAGTATTTTTGTAGCGATCGCTCATGGTATTTATGTAATATTGATAGCAAAATTAAGATTAACGGAAACTGTTAGGTCTTATTTAATAGCCACAATTTTCGCTTTTATCGCATTTCTGCCTTGGTTTTTGATTGTTTTTGCTAGGTTCTTTCAGTTTTTACTCTCATCAGATGGCATCAACAATCAAGACTTAAATATAATACCTTTAATTCCTTTCTTTTTAATACAGTTTAGCAAAAGCTTCTTTGATTTAGATTTACCTTTGGATGATCAAATTAATTATTGGATATCACCTATATTTATAATTTTAATTGTATGTGCAATTTATTTTTTATGCCGTACAACCAAATATCAAATTTGGTTATTTCTGCTCATTTTAACTGTATTACCAGCTTTACCCTTAATCGTGCAAGGTGTAGATTCCGGTGGTATTCGTCCTGGTTCTGAACCTTATTTATTACCCTCGTATTTAGGGATGCAAATCATTGTCGTTTATTTACTCGCTACACAAATGTATAACGGTAATGTATCCCAGCGCAGAATTTGGCAGATAATAATTGGGTTATTAATTGTTTGTAGTTTAATTTCTTCTAGAGTGTACTATCAAGCAGACACTTGGTGGAATAAAGGTGTCAGTTATGGTAATCCTGAGATTGCTAGATTTATTAATCAAAAGTCTCGCCCATTATTAATTACTAATTTCTCGGAAATGAATTATGGTAATGTATTTTCTTTAAGTTATCTTACAGAAGCAAAAGTAAGGTTTCAGCTATTACCAGATCAAACTGTACCTACAATCCCTAATGATTTTACAGATATTTTCCTCCTCAATCCCACAAACGCTTGGCGACTACAAATAGCGACAAAGTACAAGTTAAAACCAAATCTTGTATATGGGGATGACTATTATTTAGTTTGGAAATTAGTAAAACCTCGTTTGGAAAAGTGAAGGCAAGGTTTTTAATCCGAAATGCAAAATTGGTATAAGCTGGATTACAGCAACTACACCCAGTTAGGTAAATAATACTGGGTTTATTAGCTTTGTCGTTTGCTTCTACAACAGTGGGAGTTTGCAGTTATGGCAGAAGAATCTCTCAATATTACCGGGTTTCATGCTCACATTTACTTTGATAGTGACAGCTTGGCAACAGCTATGGGTATCCGTGAACAATTAGGTGATAAGTTTAATGTACAGCTTGGGCGAGTGCATGAAAAACCCATCGGCCCCCATCCCAAATCAATGTACCAAGTTGCATTTTCATCAACTGAATTTGCTCAAGTTGTTCCTTGGTTGATGCTGAACCGTGAAGGGTTAGATATTCTCGTCCATCCCTTGACAGGTGATGATGTCAGTGATCATACACGTTTTGCCTTATGGTTAGGAGAAAAGTTAGAACTCAATATTGATGTGCTGCGGAAAGCCACATCAGCTAATAATTAAGTTGTTGACTGTTGACTAATACTCAAAAGCCTTAATTTTTGCTTTAGTGGTGATATCAGCTATCAAAGCCTCAAAAACTATAACTGGCAAGCATAACAGACACTTTAAGCTAACCGATTATTAACCTTGTTCATCGGAACACCAAGCTAATATATATGTGAAAATATCTGGCATACAGCCTGGGGTTTGGCATGAAAGTAGCAGTCTTCAGTACAAAAGCCTACGACCAACAGTTTTTAGAAGCTGCAAGTTTTCCCAAGCAACATGAGTTAGTGTTTTTTGAACCCCGTCTCAATCAAGATACCGCTATTTTAGCCGCCGGATATCCGGCGGTTTGTGTATTTGTACATGATCAAGTCGATGCAAATACCCTGGAAATTCTCGCCTCACGGGGAACTCGCTTGATTGTCCTACGTTGTGCAGGGTTCAATAATGTAGACTTAAAAGTAGCTCATAATTTGGGAATTACTGTAGTCCGTGTTCCCGCTTATTCACCTTATGGGGTGGCCGAACACGCAGTAGGTTTGATTTTAAGCCTTAATAGAAAAATTCACCGTGCTTATAACCGCGTCCGTGAGGGGAATTTCTCCTTAGATGGACTGTTGGGTTTTAACCTGAATGGACGCGCAGTCGGAATTATTGGGACTGGCAAAATCGGCCTAATTTTGGGACAAATTATGAAAGGCTTTGGCTGTCGCCTCCTCGCCTATGATGTGTATCACAACCCGGAAATGGCAGCATTAGGTGGTAAGTATGTAGATTTACGGGAATTATTTGCCAATTCTGATATTATCTCTCTCCATTGCCCTCTCACACCAGAGACCCATCATTTAATTAACGCGGAAGCAATAGAACAGGTAAAGCCAGGGGTGATGTTAATCAATACCAGCCGAGGAGCGTTAATTAATACTCAAGCTGTGATTGAAGGACTCAAGACTGGTAAAATCGGCTCTTTAGGCGTGGATGTTTACGAGCAAGAATCTGAACTGTTTTTTGAAGATTTATCAGGGGAAATTATTCAGGATGATATCTTCCAAAGACTGACAACATTTCCTAATGTACTCATCACCGGACACCAAGCATTTTTTACAGAGGATGCTTTACATAACATTGCACAGACAACCCTAAATAATATTAGCGACTTTGAACAAGGTCGTTATTGTCCTAACGAAATTCGTCATCAACCGGAAGTGGAAAGTAAAGTGCTAGTGAGTTGAGATATAAGGAATAGAAAAAGATGTAGTTTTTTGAGTTTTGAGATTCGAAATTCTACTACAGAGGCGGATATTTCAGCTTCCAAGGCTCAAATGTGAGCCTTAAAACTAAAAATTTTTAGTTTTAAGCTTGAAAGTTTTCGTTCCAAGCTTGAACGTTCTCGTTCCAAACCTGAATGTTCTCGTTTCAAGCTTGAACGTTCTCGTTTAAAACCTGAACGTTCTCGTTTAAAATCTGAACGTTTTCGTTTCAAGCTTGAACGTTCTCGTTTAAAACCTGAATGTTCTCGTTCCAAGCTTGAAAGTTCTCGTTCAAAACCCGAACGTTCTCATTTTGAACTTAAACATTCTCATCTAAACACAACACATTTTATACTTTGTGATAACTCCCTACTTCATTTGCAATAATGCCAACTAAATTTAAGCTTTTTAAAATCTCTACAGCTTGAGTTATTTCCGTTTGTGTCACCCAACCAATACGTCCTACCATAATAATGCCATTGCAGTAGGAGGCAATAATTCTACTATCAACTGTACCTAAAATGGGAGGAGCATCTATTAATACTAAGTCGTAGCTGTCCTCAAATAACTCAATTAAGTCTTTCAACCGTTGAGAACTGAGCAATTCTACTGCGTCTTCTGGTGTCGGCCCCGCAGTTAAGATGTCTATAGAAGGGTGAATTGGCTGGATATACTCGTGAACTTCGGTGTTGGTTTCATCAAGGAGGAGTAGAGATAATCCCCAGTCATTAGATAATTGTAGAACTTTGTGGAGTTTAGGCGATCGCAAGTTAGCATCAATAAGTAGTACCCGTTTGTGCATGTGCGCCGCACTAGCCGCTAACCCCAGCGCTAAAGTTGTCCGTCCTTCTCCTGGGATGGCTGAAGTCATCATCACTGACTTAAAAGGAAAAGGAGATTTCAATATTTGTGTGTTTTGGTAAACAATATCCAGAGTTTCATGGCAAGGTAACCAAATGTTATCCTCTTCTACAGCCGGAGTTAGGCTACGTCCCCCAAGCCAAGATAAACTGGGAAGGCGTTTTTCCATTATCCGGGGTGCTAATTTCGGTACTGCACCTAATAGCCTTAAGTTACTTACTCTCTGCAAATCTTGTGCAGAATGGATAATTCGATGACGCATTCCCCACATTAGCGCCAAAATAACACCTAAAATCGGCCCAGAAATCATACCTACAACTATCAGCCAGAACCTATCATTACTAACAGAAATGCCAAGAGTAGGTTCCTCTAAGAAATGCCAATCAAAACCTCCATGAGCAATTTTCATCCCCATAGACTGTTGTGCTTGCAGCATTTGCTCAAGTGTTTTTCGCTGCGTTTCCACCTCTGGTAATAAACGCTGATATTCTGCAATCAAACTCGGATATCTGCTCAATTGAGAGCGAATTTGTTGTTCCGATTCTACTAACCTTTTTTCATTAGCAGTTAACTCAGAACCAATTGTCTGTACCTGGATAAATTCTTCTACTAAACTTGGCTCAACGCCAACTAAATGGCTTTGGATTTGGATACTTTCGGCTTTAATTTCTGCCGTTAACCGCTTTAACTCTTGCTGTACTAACTTTAATTGACTCTGGCGTTGCTGCTGAAGATTTTGAATTACAGGAGAATCATTTGTGTAGCGTAGTTGCTCTTTGGCTAAAGCCTGCTCAGTCTTTTGTAACTCACTCGTCAGCGTTTTATAGCGACTTGATTGAGCTATACGCATCGAAGTCATTGCTTCCTCACTAGCAACCGCTATCTTTTCCCCTAGATTTTGATAGCGAGTGCGGATATCTTGCAATTGTTCACGAGTGGTTTGTAGCTGCTTTTGAGTTTCAGCTAGGGATTTTATCAAGAGTTGACTTTGTAATTCTGGATCTAGTACATTGTGTTTCTTGCGAAATTGTTCTAATTTTTTTTCTGCTTGCCTTACCTGTTGTTTTATAACTGGCAATCGTGTATTAATAAATGCCAACCCTTGATTTAACTGTTCTTGTCTTCGCTCTACATTGTAATCTTGATAAACTTTCTGTAACGCTAAAAGTACCTTTCGGGTTTTAATTGGGTCATTAGCCTCAAAAGAAATTTCCCATACTGGGCTAGAAACTGAATTAGCGCCTTGTTTAATTTCTAGTGGTTTTATTTGTAAAGGGTATTTACTATCTTCTGTTTTACCTTTAATATCTTCTGTAGTAATATTAGGATAATCAAACTGTAATAATTTTACTGCTTTATCTATTAGTTTAGAACTCTCCATTAAGTTCTTCTGTACAGAATATTGCTCAATAGCTAATTGGGAATTGACACCATTTGTTACACCTACTCCTTCAGATATATTAGGTGTAATCAATATCTGCATATGGCTCTTGTAAGTAGGTTTATGAGTCATCGCTACAAAGCTAGTAGCTGACATTACTACACAAGAAACACCCAAAACTATAAAACGTCGCCGCAGCAAAATCTTAGAAATATTTCTAAATTTAACTGTATTTGGTAAAGAATTGGTAACAAATTGTCCTTGTTGTAAACTAATGTTAGCCACTATACAATTCCTCTGATGTCGATGTTAATTTTAAGAAAGATAAATATTGTGATTTGACTGTTTATAGAAAAAATCCTCCTATAAATCTATATTTATTATGCGAAAAGTAACTTTTATAAAAGATTAGCTATTGCCTGTGATTGTAATTGATAATAAGCATATAGAGCTTAAGAGGCGAAGATTATTATTGTCAACTATTGCAAGAGCTTTTTACCATATCCTTATTGATATAAGATGGTTTATTATTTATTTTTATTCTGATGTAAAAAATAATTACGTGTTTTATTAACCGTAGCTCAGTAGCAAGTTATTGATTTAACAAACTTTATTCGACAAATTAGAAAAATAAGTTATTTGAATCACAAAAAGATATTAGTATATAAAGCTAAATCTGCCACAAAACTAGACTTTTAGATATTTTGCAGGGTTGGCGATCGCTAAAATAATCACAACTGCTTATTTAACTGTTTGTCCAAATAAACATAATACTAAATTCAAGCTTATAGAAACGGAATATACATCAATAAATAATTAAAATATTATGCAGGTATAGGTTTTTGCAGTGTCACAAGTAATTTCCTGCATTAAAATAACAAATATAGAATAATTCCTAATTGATTTTAAGTAATCAAATTAAAGCTTAGTTGAAATTATTTTATTATTTCCTGACGATAGTAAAAAAATATAGTAAGTGGAAGGATTTACCCCCATATATAAAAAGACGCGGTTGAGCGCGTCTCTAAAATACTTAATTGTTAGGCTAGTTAAATTTAGTTTGTTTCAACTTTTACGCCTTTCCAAAAAGCAATATAACCTTCGATGTTTTTAGCTTTCTCTTTTGCACTAGGATAATACCAAGCAGCATCCTTGTTAAGTTGTCCATCAACTTCGATACTGTAGTAACTAGCAACCCCCTTCCAAGGACAAATGGTGTGAGTTTCACTAGGCTGAAAGTATTCCTTGTTAATGGCATCAGATGGAAAATAATGGTTGCCTTCTACAACTACGGTGTTATCGCTTTCGGCTAATACGGCTCCATTCCAAATGGCTTTAGGCATAAGTGCGTTTGTGATGAATGTTTACATTTAACATTTTGACACTTTATACCTTCGAGTATGGAGAAAGGGTATATTTAAAAATTCCAGTAATTTATATATATTGACTGCGATCGCTACTATACTAGACCAGCCTGAAAAATTTGGGCTGGAGTGAGGTTGAGTTCAGGGAAAGTTTGGGAGATAATGCGATCGCCTTCTCGAAACCTACTCACCTGATATTCGCCATCGACTAAGTTACAGACAGATATCGTCGGTTGTTTGGGATTACCGATAAAATTGCGTCCACCCAGAGCCGCATAGTCTACAATCCAATATTCTGGTATACCCATCTCCTCATAGTCTGCATATTTTAAATAGTAATCATCCCGCCAGTTAGTCGAGACAACCTCAATCACCAAGGGTATTGATGCAGCTAAACTGACGACAGATTGTTTTTTCCATAGTGGTTCATTTACTAAATTTGCCCGATTTAGCACCAACACATCAGGTAAATAACCAGAATCTTTTTCCAAAGCTCTAACTATAGCCTGAGTCGGAATAACGTAAGGAAGATTTAATCTGTCAAATTCAACCGTTACTTTTCTTGCTATAAAACCTTTGACTTCTTCGTGTTCTCCTACTGGTTGTGCCATTTCCACAATACTTCCATTATGTAGTTCGTAGCGTACCCCGGTATTTTCAGGTAGCCAATCGACAAATTCCGCAAAGGTTACTGGCTTGGTTATGGCTTGAGTCATATGATGATAACTAATTACTGTCTTGAAAATATTATCTTTGATCTAAGAACTATGAAAAGTAGAGGTTTGTCATAATTGGTTTTTTACAAAGTGCGTGATTGCGATTGGAAGCCTTACACCAAACTACTAACGTTCTGTAACAATTTTTTTTAACGAACTGGTAAACGACACTAGTGATGTTGCTCAAGCTTATTACTGGCGTTTAAGTGGATTATTAAGCTGTATGAAACTTGGTTAAGGTTACAGTAGTTATACAACTAGTTGAGATGTGTATGACAATAGCAGATGTATTTGCAGAGTATGAAGATTTAGATATCATACTACCTAGAGCTTTTTATTCTAGTTGCAGTTTTAACGGAAAAGGTACTTCATTATATTACTACATAAATAGTGTTGATTCTCATGGGTATGATGCTGGATTGAAGTTAGACTTTTTTGATAAAGTCCGCTTCACAAACTTCAAAAAGCCTCATCCAGTTGAAAAGTATGAGCCTTATTTTGATAAGTTCACAAATCCTTGCTCTTGTAGTTACAGTGAGTTCGAGCAAAAATTCATACTTTGTAGCTCCACAATAGCGGAAACAATAGACTTAATGGCACAGCACTGGTACATTTCAACAGAAAAATTTATTAATACTATCTTATTTGCTGGAGATTTACTATGGGATGCTGAAAATGATGCTTGGCTTGGATATTCTTTATGGGAAGGAGGAGACTTTAAAGGCACTTTGCCTCTACCAAAACGTAGATAACTTTCAGTTTGGTATGGCTTTGTTGATAAGGTTAACTAAAAAAAGAGGCGAATAACCCCCTATTACTTTCACTTTGGAAAAAATTAAATTAATAACATCTACATGATTTGTGATCTTCAACGGTAGTAACATCATTACTTTCAACAAGCTCACCGACTTCTTAAAGAAGTCGGTGAGCTGAATCCCACTAATTTTTACAAATTAAACAGGATTGCTATATGAAGATTAGTTAAATGTTTGCTTAACTGTCTTAAATGTCTTAAATTCCCTTGTCTTCTCACCAAAATTTTGAAATATTAGAAGCGGTAAAAATTAGAAAAACACAAGCAATGACTCTTTTTCCAAGCCGACATTTTCGGAACTAGAGTTAGCGCATTAATTTTCAGTTAACCGTTACCATAAATTTTGAGTAAAAACTATGTCAAATCAGCAAACTCCACAGGTAGAGATTACCAATATTGTTTACAAAGGTGAGGTCAAGAGAACTCAATCTGACGAATACATCGAGATTACCAATCACGAGAAGACACCAGTCGATATATCTGGTTGGCAAATTGCTTCCGGGGTAGGACGTAATAAAGCGTTCACTTTTCCCCAAGGGACAAAATTAGCCCCTGGTCAGAGTGTGCGAGTTTACACTAATGAGGTACATCCAGAGTCAGGCGGTTTTAGTTGCGGTATTGGTGTATCCCTTTGGAAAGACTCAGGTGATGAAGGCAGACTATTAGACGCTCAAGGAAATGTGGTATCTGGTTTAGCTTATGACAGCAAAGGCAGTTTCAACAAAACAACCAGTACCAACGGAAAAACACCAACTGAAGACAAGGTTGCCGAAATTCCGGCTCAAAGTACTGGCGTAAATATCAATGATTTAATCAACAAATCTGTTTTTATTGAAAATCAAGAAACAAAGCGGTATTTATTTTCTGATGGCGAGCCAATCAAAGGAAATCGAGGTGATGAAGGCGGTTGGCTAGCATCAAGCGGCTTTGCTAGTCCTAACGTTGTTGGTGCTGATGCTAATTATTACAACCGTGCTATATGGAAGATTATCCCCAATGGCGATAGTTTTCTGATTGAAAATCAAGAAACAAAACGGTATTTGTTTTCTGATGGAGAGCCAATCAAAGGAAATCGAGGTGATGAAGGCGGTTGGTTAGGATCAAGCGGCTTTGCCAGCCCTAACGTTGTTGGTGCTGATGCCAATTATTACAACCGTGCGCTGTGGAAGATTATTCCCAATGGCGATAGTTTTCTCATTGAGAATCAAGAAACAAAACGGTATGTATTTTCTGATGGAGAACCAATCAAAGGAAATCGAAGCGATGAAGGTGGCTGGTTAGCATCAAGCGGCTTTGCCAGCCCAAATGTTGTTGGTGCTGATGCTAATTACTACAATCGTGCGCTGTGGAAGATTACAACGATATAAATTCTTGTTTCTCTCGGAAATAGTATTTGTAGGGTGGGCATTGCCCACCATATCATGGTTTTGGTGGGCTACGTGTACTTCAAAAATCAAGTATGAGTCCCATATCAGGGAGAGCGATCGCTAATCCTTTAACACTTACCAAACAATTTAGATCGCTTCATTAAAAAACCCAAAGTTACTTTTTGTCAGTTACGGTAACTTGAATATTTTCAGCATGGCGACGAACCTTATACTTAATAAAGTGGAGAATTGCCGTTTTATGTTGAAGCAACCATTCTGGATTATTACCTGGATATAAATGTATGTTGTAGGTGTAAGTTAATACCTCCCAATTAACTGAGTAAACTGCTTTGCAATGATAAAACGAATTAACTATCCTTGTGATAATTCTTGTTGTCGTCTGATTTTGATATGGAAATGATAAGTCCAGCTTTTTTGGTTTAACTAATTTAGTGTTATTACACCTAAAATCAATTTCGTGTTGCCTTTTACTTCTATTACAAACATCACATAGAGTTTGTAAATTATCTAAAGCTGTTATACCACCCATAGAAACTGGTTGAATATGATCAATTTGTAATTTACCTAATTTGCTATTGACTCCACAGCACAGGCAAGTATAGCCGTCTCGTTCTTTAATTTGTGCTTTTTCTTCTTCTGTTGGTTCTATTTTTACTGGAGGAATTACAGGTGGAGGAATGATAGGTGGATCAGTAGGATCATAAATAATTTTTCTAATTGCTCCATCTACTGCTGTTTCAAAATTAAATAATGTTTTGTAAAAGGTTTTTAGCAATGAGTTAGGTTTAGAAAATTCCTTACTTAAATACTGATGTTTTTGCGTTATATCTAGCTTCGAGTTTATTATTGCTTCTGCAATCTTATCTAAGTCATAAAGTTCTCTTTCTTCAAATGGATGATAAGAAGGTGCAGATTGATTTGAACTTTGGGCAATGTGACGTACAATCTTAATTAAATCTGAGTGAAGCTTTTGCCCAATATCATCTGATTCGAGATTAAAGTATTTATCTATCCATTGTTCGGAATGAGAATGTATCCACTTATCATCAAAATCTTTTTTAGTCCATTCATCTGATATTTTTGTAGAAAGGATAAATTTGATAAATGATTCAAATTTGTCTTTTGTATGTTCATACACCATGATAAATTCTGTAAATGTTTCCATAGAATCATCGTTATTTTCGGAGTTAGGATATACAATTTCGGTTTTATACCAACCAACAGGGCAGATTTTTTTGTAATCTATTGTATATCCTCCTCCACCAACTATTGACTTTGTTAATTCCTTTATTAGACAAATTGATATATATTCCAGTGGATAAGTTTCTCTAGATTTAGGCTCAGTATCTATTGCTTTACCATCTTTCGGATTAACCCAATCAATTAAACGTTCCCATTCATCGAAGAATAGAACTATATTTGCTTCACTATTTCCTCCTACTTTTTCGCCACGTAATGCTCTACCTATCATTTGAGTCATTAAAATAGAACTTGTGGTCTGGCGAGTAAGAAATACAGTTTTAACATTAGGAACATCAGCACCTTCTGTTAGCATTCGTACATTAATTAAAACATCAAGCGCACCATTTCTAAATTCCTCCATAATTCTTTCGTTATCGCTTTGAGTTTTTTTATTCCTCGCCTCCACCGAACCAGGATCAGCTTCTATATGTGAATAAATTGCATCAGCTTTAATATTTTGTTCTAAAAGCTTATTTTTTATATATTCACACTGATACCAACGGTCAGCAAAAATAATAGTCTTGCCATAAACATCTTTATTTGCTATGTAAGTTTGGATTATGAAATTGTTTCGATCCTTATTATTTGCTAGTTCCTCAATAATATATTCTGGAAGGTCTTGATGTTGCTTAACCAGTCGATTATATAGTGCATTATCAACTGCCTTTTTTTGACCAGTCGATACTTCAATATATTTAGGTTTAGCTAAAATACCTTGTAGCGTTAGTGTATCTTTTTTAGCTTCATGAATAATGCCATCTTGAAATATTTTCCAAAGCCAACCACTTATTGATTTATCATTATGGGTTGGTGTAGCTGTTAGTCCAAGTAGGTGTAATTCTCGAACTAAACCACGCAAACCTAACGCGGAATCTTTTTCACCAATCAATAAATTTCTACAACCATAGGCTGGTGCATGATGAGCCTCATCAACTACTACAAAAAGTCCTGTTTTATTAGAAAAGTCAATAAATTTTCTAAAAGCTGTTGTAACTTTCTTACCAGAACCGTCTAGAGCATCATTATGTAAATTCTTGATTGCTGTTTGTATTGTCATAATTACAATATCATCAGTTAATTTGATTGAGGCTGCTTTAGCATGAGAAGGACTGCTAGACACACACCGCATATTTAATTTTTTCTTAGGCTCTGGAATGTCTACAGCACCTTTTCTAAAAGTATCGAATGCTTGATCTAACAGATAGAATGAAGGAGCTAACCAAAGAATTTTAATATTTTTAGGAATTACATGCTCAGATAACCATCTAACAGCAGTAAATGTCTTGCCTGCACCTGTTGGCAGCACTAAAATTCCACTACCTGGTTTTTCACCGCCAATTTTAAATGTTTTGCTGAGGGCGGCAAATGCCTCAATTTGATGCTGAAAGGGTGTTCTTACATAATGTTGAACAGATTGATATCTTTTTTGCTCAAGATTGATGGACTCGTACATTATGGTTTTATCCTAGCGATGTATAACTATCTAGCCACTAGGTTAGTTTGCCCAAAATGTCTGTTGTAAACTTTCGTATTAGAAAATTTCTTAGCTAGCCGAACTTTTGAAAATACAAAATATCAGGAAAATTACTTGCTAAGTATTTCATACTTACGAAACACTACCGATAAACACATAAAAAAAGAGACGCTATGCGCCTCTGTTACTTTTACTTCTGGACAAATCAAATTAGTAATGGCTGCCTGATTTACGATGCTCAACAGCAGTAACACCATTACTTTCTAAAACTTCGCCTTTATTGACTACAGCATAAATTAGCCTTCTATCACCGCATTCAAGCTGGTTGGTTACGGTACATTCTAAATAAGCTAATGCTTCAGTAAGAATTAAACAACCATTGTCAGCGATTTTAGTTTCTAGATTGGCAAAAGGATTATCGCCTAATGTACTTTGGCGGGAGAAATAGCGGCGGATGTTTCTACCTTCTTTGAGGATATTTAAGACAAATTGATCGCCAATATGACTCATCAAATCTACGTTTTGCTCTTGGGCGATCGCAATCATAATTCCTGGTGGGTTAAAAGTCGCCTGAGATATCCAAGAAGTTAAAATACCTTTGTGGTTTTCTTGGTCGCGGGTGGTAACTACACACAAGGAACCAATAATCCTTCCTACTGCTTGTTCGGTACGGTCTGTATTGGCTTCTGCAATTACTTGGCGGGGTGTCCGCAGTTTCTTAGTTTTCTTTAAGGTTTGGGCAAAAGTCGCACCTGCGGCTTGACATTGCTGGAGGGTTTCCTGCGTAGGACTAAAGCGGACGCGAATTGTTTCAAAACCTAAACGGTAATTGGCATCCTTGAGCTTATTTTCAATTAAATCTATAGCTTCGCCACTCCAGCCGTAAGAACCAAACACCCCGGCTAACTTAGTTTTCGCGGCTGTGGAAAGAACTATACCTAAAGCTGTTTGAATTTGTGTTGGTGCATGACCGCCTAAAGTGGGGGAACCGATAATTATGCCGTCACTAGCTTCAAGAATACGGGCAATTTCTGCTGGTTCTGCGAGTTCACAGTTAAGCGACTCAACATTAACACCATTTTCAGTCAATCCACGAGCGATCGCATTCGCTAAAATCCCCGTGTTACCATAAGCAGAGGTATAAAGTAGCGCCACGTTCAAATCGAGAGATTTCTGTCCTTGACACCATTGGCGGTAATCGTAGGTAAAACGGCTGAGGCTATAACGCACAACCGGGCCATGACCAGGAGCGTAACATCTAGCTCCTAATATCGCCACCTTATCTAAAGCCGCTTCTACTTGTTTGGCTTGGGGTGCATGGAGACAGTCAAAGTAATAACGGCGTTCTGCGTCTAGTTTTTTCCAATCCTCATCAAATAAGGTATCTTCGCAGATATGAGCGCCAAAAAACTTATCTGTGTAGAGAATTTTGGTATTTGGGTCGTAAGTAAACAACCCATCAGGCCAACGGGGAGTAGGCACAGTGATAAATATCAGTTGATGTCCTTGTCCCAAGTCGAGAGTATCTTCAAAACGTACAGCTTGAATGCGTGATTCCCACTCAGGAAAAGCAGTTTTGAGCGCATTAGCCGCAGGACGGGAGCAAATCAGGGTAGCTTGTGGTGCTTGAGTGAGTAACTTTTCTAAAGTAACTCGGCGGTTAGGGTTAACGTGACCGAGAATAATGTAATCAAGGGTGTTGAGGTTAATATGTCTGGCTAATTCTTCTAAAAATATTTCCGTAAAAGATTCACCAGGGGGGTCAATTAAAGCTGTTTTATCAGCTTGGATGAGATAGGAATTAGCTGTAGTTCCCCGTTGGCGGGAATACTCAACTTCAAATTTCAGACGTTCCCAAGTGCGCGATCGCAAAATTAAGGTATGTTCGCCAACATTGGCAACCTGTACATCTCTAGGACGACTGGAAGTAGCAATAGTCATATTATTCCCCTGTAAGTATTGGAAATGAAGCGATGCAATTTTGAATTGATTAGTCTCTATTCCCTATTCCCCAGCCATTCGTTTCTAATTCCGACTTGTGCAGCTTGTGATAGCGTTTATATATTTGTTGTTCTGGGTCAATACCTTCAAAGGTAGGAGGTAGCCAAACTCGCAAAATCAATAAAACTCCTAAAACTAATAAGAAGGCACAAGTGGCTAAAACTTGACTCCAATTAGTTTCTAGTACACCTTTGACAATAACTTCTCGCAAGGCTGAGACAATGGAAACTTCTACAGCTACACCTATAGATATGCGTTGTTCTTGCAAATAAATAATCAACAGTCGGAATAATTCAACTAAGATGAGCAAGAACAAGATATCAGCAGTTACTACATGGAAATCTAGAGGTGGAAGCAGGGAAAGAAACATATCCCACACCTGAAGTGCCATGAAGCAAAATAAGCCGATACACAAGGAAATTACAATCACATCTTGAATAAATTCCAAGGTGCGGACAATGCGACCCCGATTAATTTCGTAAACAGAAATTGGGTTGTCTTCTACAGGTTTGTACATATGCGTGGGGAGTGGGGAGTAGGGAGTGGGGGAGATGAGGGAGATGAGAGAGATGAGGGAGATGAGAGAGATGAGGGGGATGAGGGAGATGAGGGAGATGAGGGAGAATAACAACTGTCAACTGACTAATAATGATTTCCGACCTTGCGATGGTGAACGGCTGTTAGTGCGTTGACGTTTGCGACTCTACCTATATGCACTGTGCTGTAGATGATCCAATGGTCGCCGCAGTCCATGCGGCTGGTGATTTCGCATTCTATGTATGCTAAGGATTCTGCAAGGATGGGAGAACCATTGCTGGCGGGATAGGTTTTGATGCCTGCAAAGCGGTCTGCACCGGGGGGAAAGCGTTTGAGGAAATGCCGCATCAATCCCTGATAGTTGTCTTCTGCTAGGACGTTTAAGACAAAGCGATCGCCTAATTGCATTAAAGATTCAATCGCGCGTTCTTTAGAAACTGCAATGGCGACTCCCAAAGGATTCAGGCTTGCTTGCGTTACCCAAGAGGCGAACATGGCGCTTTGAATTTCGCCTTTTTTGGTGGTGATGATATATAAGCCAGTGCTAATTCTGCCTAAAGCTTTTTCTAAGTCAGTGTTGATGGATTTGATTTGTTTGATGGTGCGATCGCGTGTTAACCATTGTCCCAAATCTGTACCAGCTTCTTCACACAATTGCTCGATTGTTTGTGTGGGAGCTTCTTTAATTAATATTGGTGGAAAAGCTTCAACTAATCCTAATTCTTGAAACTTATTTCGTAATGGAAAAACTGGCTCATCTTCTCCGCCACCAGACTCTAGTAAACCTATTGCCTGTTTTTGGTGTACAGCCGCCAAAATTGTACTTAATGCAGCTTGTGCTGTCTGTGAAGATTGAGAAGGCATAGCAATTACTATACCGGAAGCTTGAGAAGCTATTTCTCTTACTTCTTGCGGTTCAGCAGTGTTTAAATCTATTAATTCTACCGCTACACCAATTTTGCTACACCCATGTCCGAGAGTGTGTACTAAATGCTCACTAAAGCCATAATCTTCAGCATAGAACAAAGCCGCAAATGTCTCTGTTTTGGTTTGTTCTAAACTCCAGTTTTGATAACGTCCTAACCATTCGGAAATATGATTTTTCAGTAGAGGCCCGTGTCCTGTAGCGACTGTATTTATACTTAAATTTTCAATCCGTTTTAAAGCAGCTAAGACTGACCTTGCATTCGGCCCCATCAAACAATCGTAGTAATATTTAAAATCTTCTTCAATAATTGAGAAATTTTCATCATAAGTATCATCATCGCAATAGTGCATACCAAACACATCACAGGTAAAGAGAATACCTGTTTTGTGGTCATAGGTAAGAATTGTGTCTGGCCAGTGTAAGTTAGGTGCAGATACAAATTCTAATTTGTGACCATTACCTAAATCTAAGGTTTCACCACTTTTGACTTGCAAAGATTTAAAAGGTTGGTGAATTAGATTTTCTAAAAATTGAATTGCTACCTTTGCACCAACAACAGTAATAGAAGGAGCAAGTTGTAAGATATTGCTGACTAAGCCACTATGGTCTGGTTCTGTGTGACTAATAACCAAATAATCTATTTTATTTGGATCAATTAATCCAGACACTATCTCAAGATATAGTTCCTCAAATTTGCGGTGTGAGGTATCAACTAAAGCAATTTTTTCACCTTGGATCAAGAAAGAGTTATAGGTCGTACCATTACGTAAACCAAATTCAATATCAAAACGCTCTCTATCCCAATCAAGACAGCGAATGGCAGTTGTTTCCGCAGCAATTTCGATAGTTTGTACTGTTAAACGTCCTATATTGGGAATAGGTTGGGGAGATTCTGTGAGTGCGACCATTGGTTTTACCTAAAAGCTTGTTATGTGGAATTAAATATTCTTCTTCTTATATTGGCTTGAGATTCCTATTTGGTAAAATGCCAATTTCTAAAGGTATTGATTAGGAAAGTTTATTTTTGCTTACCATTGGAAATGCCAATAGTTAAAGTTAAGCGTAATTTATAATTTGTGATAAGAACAAATATAATTGCACGCTCCCTATAAGTGGGGGTAGCCTGATACATACACATGGATAGGGGCGCACATCTATGCGCCCCTACAGCCAATTCATGTGTTACAAACATTTTGGTAAATTGTATTAAACCTTCCCTAAATGAAGATTCTCCTGATCTAATTCTTTGAGTGGAGTCGATAAACCATCAATACTAACAACATTCTTCTGCTGTTGGTAATCTTTAATTCCCTGCTCTCCTTTTTTCTTAGCCCAATCGATGAGAGTCCTTCTTTGACCTTGATATTCATAAAGTGGAACACCAAAACCACAGGAAGTTTGCACACGCTCAATATCTGCGACAATAATTTGGCGTACTCCAGGAAATTGGGGAAATAGTGAGTATAAAGAGTCCCAATCTGGAGAATTAGGTAAAATAGTTTGCCCTTTTCCGTAGAGGCGCAGGATGAGTGGTGGTTCTGCAAAAGCGCAGAACATTAAGGTGATGCGGCCGTTTTCTTGGAGGTGCGCGGAAGTTTCGTTACCGCTACCTGTTAAGTCTAGATAAGCTACTTGATGAGGAGAGAGGATGCGAAAACAGTCTAATCCTTTAGGAGACATATTAACGTGACCATCAGCACTCAGAGGGGCAGAGGCGACAAAGAACATATGTTGATCTGCAATAAACTCTTGTAGTTCTTTGGTTATGTGGTCGAATACTTTAGCCATTGAAGTAGTTAGTAAAAAACTTGATCAGGTTTAGCATTCATTATGACGTAATACCTGTTTTGCAAATTTTCTTTATGCTTTAGCTATACCTTGCCCAAATTATTAGAGGTTTTAATTTTAGTCAAAGATATTGTTTGATATACGGCTTTCTAGTTGAGAATGCGATCGTTGGCTAGGGTGACTTCTCGGACGTATTTTTCTGGGGTGGAATGTCCAGGGATGACGGCTGTGTTCACCCCATCCATGCCATAGGGTCGCCGAAGCCTTAAGCTTGTCTGTGAGACGCTAGGCAAACGTTTATCGCACCACTACGACGTATGTTAGCCTTTTCTAAAATCAGCACCTCTGCATCAGGGTTTGCCTGTTTCGCCTTGATACCCGCCATTGTTCCCGCCGTCCCTCCACCAATGACAAGCACATCAGTTTTTATCCGTTGAGTGTTGATATCCATAAGCTTTTGAATTGGAAGGGGCGATGAGAGGGATGAGCTTTATAACCACGCTCAATACATCAGCAAATAGTACTATAAATCGACCAGTTAACCGTATCTTACACAATAATTTTTACGTGTAGCCTTGAGAGGGACAGATATAGCAGCGATCTCTATTTGTTTGCATTAATAATCATTCTCAGGAAGATATTGCTTACTATAGCTAATCATCCTCTAAAGAATTTATATTTTCCAATTCGTCTATCTCTAAAAAATTTATATTTTCCAATTCGTCTATATATTCTTGCAGTACGGTAAGCTTGTCACTATTTCTTTTTGATTGGTATTCTGGTGTATCCTGGTATGGAATTACCTCTTCTCCAAAAATATCAAGCCAGAAATTAACAATACTTTCATCATGGGTTTCAGGTATAGTTATACTTTCATTAAAAGAAATTTCAACAGTAATTATGTCTTGACTTTTATCTTGTTCTGTTAAATTATCCTTAATCAAATTTTTCTTAAAAAAATCTATTTCATAGTCACTTTTGGTACAATTGATAGAATGTTCTGAAACTTCCTTAATTTTTGTGTGTAATGCTCTAAAAATATCATAGTTAGTATTTTCGTTTTTGCCAATAGTAAATATAACTAGCTCTTGCTCTATTTCTATTGAAAAATTATATTTGCTTATTTCTTCCCTAACCCACTTAATTGCTTTTATTTCATCTGAATTTAGCCTTTCTTCTTCATTCATATTCTTGGTAGTTTTATTCAACCTAGAATCTAAAAAATTCAGAAATGATATTTTTGTCTTTTCTTTTTGATTATAGCTTTTGATTTTTGTTAATATTTTAGTATCAGTTGAAATAATAAAAATTATACTTTGTATAGCATCTTTATAAAGTTTTTTATAGCTTAAAATTATTTGATAAATCCATATTTGTATACCCTTTAAAGAAGTAAAATTACTTGGATATGTTGATATAACATCAACTGCTAGTGAATCGTTTCCTATCTTGAGTTTTGATATTTCCAATAAATCGAAATAGTTGATTTTAAAAAAAACTTCTGAAGATAAGTTTCCACATTTTTTGTCAAAATAATTTCCATGCTTATTTCTATTAAAAATTTGATTACTTTTAAAACTATTTAATCTTAAATTTGGTAAATAAACTACTAATATTTTTTTTATTTTAACCTTCATTAGCAATGGAATATCATTTATTAATATTCCTTTTGATGTATAGAAAATTAAACTTTGATCATTTCGTGACTGGATAAACATCCTAATTTTCCTTGAAACTTCCGACAATGAATAAGTTTCACTACTATTTATTTCTCCTAGCGAGGGATACAAAACTAAATAAGAGTTAGATTTATCAAATTTTTTTAATACAGAATTGTAAGAAGCTTTTAAATTAGGTGAATATAAAAATATTAATAGTAAAAAATATTTGAATAATTTATTTATGATTTTCCTTTCTAATTCTTCTCCTAATTTTGCATTGTTCCTAGTTAGATCAAACTTTAATTGTTTGTCTGTATCTAAAATTAATATTGCTGGTCGTATATATACTATACTGAGATTATTAAAACGTTCACTAAATAATGAATATTTTACCCTAATACCATTGCATATTATTTTGTCATCCAGTGATAAAATATAAGGAGTTAGAGTATTAAAATAAATATTTTTAAATTTTGTATCTTTTATTTCATGCCATCCTTGCTTTATCATATTCATACTATCTTTTAATGTTATAATTATATCTTGGTTTAAGCAATAATATTTTCTATTCCTATCTATAAATAATCGAATGACTTTTGGTTCATCTAAACAATACCAGTCCCATTTATTTATTTCTCCACTATAATAAAAATTATTCTTTAGTCCTAATTTGTATAAAGTTTCTTGTGTTATGTCAATTTCTATAATCGTCCCAATTGGTACTTCTCCTTGAAAATAACGTAACTCTATAGCTTCATCGCCTAATCTAGCTTCAAACTCTATACCTCTGAGTTGCGTAAAATGTCTTGTATAAACTTTGATTTTATCTCCTAATAAATAAGCGGCTAAAGCACCAACACCAAAGTAACCAGAACGTGCAACTCTAGATTTGCTCTCTGCATTTTCGTTTTTTGGCTCTTCTTCATGTTGCTCTGCCCAAGTATCACTATTTCGGAGAGAAGCACCAACTTTGAGAAAATAGTTTGTAATGATTTGTTCTGTCATTCCAGAACCGCGATCGCAAACTAAGTAGCTCAGTGTTAAAAATTATCGCTATGGCAAGGCAGGAGGCAGAAGGCAGGAGGCAGGAGGGAAGAGGGTTATAGCCTTGTTTACCTTTCTTAACTTAGCTTTGTTTTTTCCCACCGACTTACTTATGAGTTTGCCATTCTTATCTTCATCCTCTGGTTCCTGGACTAAAACAAGAACATCTGCATCTTCAATTTCAGTAAAACTCTTAATTCTTTTTTTATATTCGTCTTCTTTTTCTTCCTCATTTTTAATCTCTTTATCATCATTATTGATTTCTACATTTAACAATCCAATTATCTTTAAATTTTCTATTAATTTAATAGCTTTAATTTCTTGGAGTTTGCTCTTATCATCCCTTAAGTTATCTTCCAATTCCCGTACTGCATCAACCGAGTTTTGTATTAATTCTCGAATGCCAACTTCTACTTTATTTTCATACAATGGCCCAACCAGGCGTTGCAAAACTTCATTTCTAGCAACCTCAAATCTTACTTTTTTTGGAACATACTGCACACTTTTGAAAAATTGCTCTTCATTATCAAGATTAGAACGTACACGACGAAGCATTAAACCTAAAGGTTGGAGGTTTGTTCTAGCATAAACTTCACCAAATACCGCCCAACAAGCATCTAACTCACCTTGAATACCGTTCAACCATTCTTTCAGTCGCAGGTAAGTGTTGACGTTATCTGGTTTGCCAAGTTCAGTCTGAATAAAAATTGCTTCAGGGTCATCGCCAATGCTGCGGATACCGCGAATTGATTGATGTACATCCCATTCTCGGCGGGAAATCGAACTGCGAATATCTTTAACACGTAAGGTTTGACGGGGTGCGCGTTCTGCTTGAATTTGCAGATAGTCAGCAATTCGCAGTACAGCCATCAAAAATACAGCATGAACTTTCCCATACTCACGTAAATCGTATCGCTTAAGATATTCAAATGTAGCTCTCAAGGGCATACCATGACTTCGTGCTACTAAACCCGCAATATCGGCAAAATCACGACCTAATTTTTTTGGTAGTTGTAGGGGTTCTTCTCCTGGCTTTAGCTCGTCGGGACTAGGGACACCAAGTAAGGCAATTTCATGCGCTAGCCGGGGATGATAGCGACGAAGAAACTCTCCAATTAGCTTTCTATCTCGCCTAGTCATATTATCTGGATTTTTTACTGCTGGGTCTTCAACAGGTTCAGTATTGCCAAAAATGGCTTGCAATTGCTTGTCGTCGTAGCGTTTCGCTGAAGCGAAAAATTGCTTCCAAAGGTCTTTCCATGAAGCATCTTTGAAACCTTCTATTGGTTCTTGATGAGTTTCACCTTTAATTAAGCGCAGAAAACCTTCTTCGGTTAAGTGCATTGCACAATCATGTAAGAAGGTAGCAATGACAAGGATTCCTGCATCTTCAGGAGTCATGACTTCCCAAGCTTCATCACGAATGATTGAAGAAGCTGTGATGAGAATTTGTTCTACATGATCATTTCCGTGGTCTGTATAGTCTGGAAAAAAGACACATTTACTATCTTTTAGCCAAGGTTCAAAATCTGCGATCGCACCACTTACCCAAGCCTGTACTTCATACAGTTCTCTAATCTTCTCATCCAGCCGAGTTGGAATCCTCATCTCATTCCTTTTGTCTTGCTTGTATAAAAACTAATCTATTTATTTTACTAATAGTAAATGCGTAAGTGAAATATTAAATTACAGTAGAAATATTCCTGAGTAAAAATTAATAAATAAACACACAATTACATAATAAGAAGTAGTTTCTCTAGTAAGCATAGAGAAACTAATTGATTATTCACATAAAATTAAAGCTCTTTATAAATTATTAATTTACAGCAGATTTCAAGTTTGTGAGGTACAAAAACACCCCACCCGCGCGACAACGCGGGTGGGTGTACTTCATTTACCTGCAATACGCTGTATATATCAAACGTCCGAGTTGAATTTATATAAATTTAACTGAGTAATTTTTGAAAGTGGTTGTGGCAAACTTTCTCTAGAAAACCATCCAATAGCTTCACATTTTTCTGGCTCACAAATTTTTGCTTCTCCACTAATAAGAGAAGCTATATATGTAATAGAAACCCAATGTTCATTTTCTTCTGGCAAGATATGGTCAAACACTCCTAATAATTTTTTTATCTCTATTTCTAACCCATATTCTTCAAATATTTCTCGTTTAATTGCTTCGATAAGCGTTTCACCAAACTGCACACTTCCACCAGGAAACTCCCACATTCCCCGTTCATTCCTTGCAGCATAACCTCGTTTTGCCAGAAACAAAAATCCTTCATCATTAACTATGATAGATCCTACTCCAACCCCGATGTAATCAACTCCTTCAATCATGGTTACTTTATTTGATTAGGGGAATAATTTTACTTTGTACATAAATAATAATTGCTACCACGACAATTAAAATAAAAAGAATAACGTAAGTTTCCTGCCAACGCCAAAAATTGGTTTTTTTGGGTAACTTACGAAAACCAACACCAACAACTTTATTTAACAGATCCACTTCGTCCGCTCTATAATCTAACCAAGAAAATATACCTGCAATAATTGAAAATATAACAAATGCAGCTAAAATTACTAGCAACCCTAGCAAACCTTGAAGTGCTGTCCTAGTGATGTCAGCAGTCAAATTAAGTTGCTGCCGTCCTACAAAGAGTGCAACTCCGGCAGTAGAAATAGCAGTAGCTAGTGTTTGAAACAAAGAGAGATATTTATGAATGTTCTCATTCAATGCACGAATCTCTTGAAGAATGTATTTATATCTTTCTAAGTAAAATTCTTGAACAATATCATTGTTGTTGGAATTATCATCATAATTATCTATAGATTCATTAGTTTGAGTACCTTTAGACATTTTTGCTACTTTACCTCCCTTAAAAAATCATCGTCTTTCCAGCTTACCTCTATCCGCGAATATACCTCAGCATTTAATTGCCATAAAGCTTTTGCTGGGAATGAATTATGGAAATATCTTGGTTAATTTTTTACTTTTGCGGAGTAAAAATTAATAATTAATGAAACATTTGTTCTAATAATTTTACATAAACCTGTATAGTTTGTAACCAGCATTATAGCATTTTTAATTAGACATCAGGAATAGTCAACGTCGCTCAGGCTTAAGTTGACACTAATACAGTTACTTGTGCGTCCTGAATTATCGGTTATGACACTCAAGAAGGTTCTTGACTTATTTTTGCTTAAGAGGTACTTTATCAATACAGAATGTTAAATACGGTAATTCTATCGAGTTAAAGTATAAATAAACTAATACAAATAAACTAAAGTTTTCTGTACAGGTCAAACCAATAGTAGATTTTGATTGAAAATTGCCATATTTTTTCTGTTTAACTCAGTGTATTACTGTCTATAACCTTTACAGACTAAATATTGCAGCAATTATTTAGTCAAAATTTTAACTTCTGTTTATTAATGGTAAATACTACTTTGTTCAGGAACTTTTTTTTAATACTGATGTTAGTTACAGGAATAGCATTCTCACTCATCATTTCTCCAGCCTTTGCTACTAGTGTAAATCCCTGTCCATCAGAAATGGTGATGATTCCCGGCGGAAAATTCACAATGGGATCAGATAATTCTGGTTTCATAGAAGAACTCTCTGCTCAAGAAGTCACAGTTAGTTCCTTTTGTATCGATAAATATGAAGTAACAAACGCACAGTTTGCAGCATTTGTCAAAGCAACAAGCTATGTGACAGTTGCAGAGCGTCCTTTACCCAAGGAACAGTTTCCCGACTTAGCAGATGAGCAGAGATTACCTGGTTCCCTAGTTTTTGAAATAGCACAACCAGGAGCAAAACGGCTGAGTTGGTGGCATTGGCAGACTGGAGCGAATTGGCGACATCCCTTTGGACTGGAAAGTGTGATTGCCAATCAAGATAACTATCCAGTGCTGCATATTGCCTATGAAGATGCTTTAGCTTATGCCCAATGGGTAGGAAAATCATTACCGACCGAAGCCCAATGGGAATATGCTGCTCGTGGTGGGTTAGATGGGGCAACTTACGCTTGGGGGGATCAATACTCTGAGAAAAAAGCCAACACTTGGCAAGGAATTTTTCCCTTTTTCAATACCAAAAGCGACGGTTACGCAGGTATTGCCCCTGTTGGTTCCTTTGCACCTAACGGATATGGTCTGTATGACATGACAGGTAATGTCTGGGAATTGACATCTGATTGGTTTCAACCAGGACACAACCATAAAACCCACAGTCTCAATCCCACAGGCCCAGAGCAGAGTTATGACCCCAACAAACCCACCGAAAAAGCTCTACACGTAATCAAAGGTGGCTCTTATTTGTGTGCGCCCAACTATTGCAGCCGCTTCCGTCCAGCCGCGCGAGAATCTCAAGCCCCCGATACGGGAACATCCCACATCGGGTTTCGCTTAGTGAAGAACCTGACTACAGAAAGGATGAACAATGAAGTTTGAATCCAAGCACTGGAGATTTCCAGAAATTACCAAGGCGATCGCATTATTTTTGCTCATCACTTTGTTGATGGTCAATAGCCCCGCCCTAGCAGATACATCCGAGGTTTTACCAGTTCCCTCACCAGAGTTCAAAGGTAAAATCGGACTCACCTACAAAGAATCACAACCAGACTTTCCCCAACCCATTACCGCCCCAGCTAAAGCACCCAACGTCTTGTTAGTAATCTTAGATGATGTGGGTTTTGGACAAGCCAGCACCTTTGGCGGCCCGGTGGAAACTCCTAACTTAACCCGCCTCGCCGAAACAGGATTACGCTACAACCAATTTCACACCACAGCCTTGTGTTCTCCTACTAGGGCAGCTTTATTAACTGGACGCAATCACCATTCAGTTAATACAGGGGTAGTTGAGGAATTAGCTACAGGTTATCCTGGCTACACTACGATTTTGCCCAAGAGTGCTGCCACCGTTGCCGAAATACTGCGGCAAAATGGCTACAATACAGCAGCTTTTGGTAAATGGCACAACACACCAGATTTTGAAACCAGTGCAGCCGGGCCTTTTGATCGCTGGCCTACAGGGTTAGGGTTTGAGTATTTTTACGGTTTTTTGGGTGGCGATACTAATCAGTGGAGTCCGGCTTTGATAGAAAACACTAAGCGAATAGACAAACCCAACAAGCCAGATTATCACCTAACTCCTGACTTAGTAGACCATGCGATCGCCTGGATTCGCAATCAACAATCCATTGCACCAGAAAAACCCTTTTTCGCCTATCTCGCCACTGGAGCCACCCACGCACCCCACCACGCCCCCAAAGAGTGGATTGATAAGTACAAAGGCAAATTTGACCAAGGCTGGGATAAATTACGCGAAGAAAGCTTTGCGCGGCAAAAACAACTGGGTGTAATTCCTGCCAATACCCAACTCACCCCCCGCCCCCAAGAACTACCTGCATGGGATTCTCTCTCAGCCGAACAGCAAAAACTCTATGCCCACATGGCTGAAGTATTTGCTGGATTTTTGGGGCATACAGATTATGAAGTAGGCAGACTAATTAATGCTGTAGACCAACTAGGTGAACTGGATAACACCCTAGTAATCTACATCGTCGGAGATAACGGTGCTAGTGCAGAGGGCGGTTTAACAGGCAGCGTCAACGAACTCCAAGTCTTCAACGGTGTACCGGAAAATCTCCAACAACTCCTAGCTGCTTATGATGATTTGGGTAGCCCCAAAACATTCAACCATTTTCCCGCAGCTTGGGCATGGGCAGTTAACACTCCCTTCCAATGGACAAAGCAAATCGCCTCTCACTTTGGCGGTACTCGTAACCCCTTGGTAATTTCCTGGGGCAAAAATATTCCAGACCCAGGTAGCATCCGCAGTCAGTTTCATCATGTAATTGATATTGCACCCACAATTTTAGAAGTTACGGGAATTGCTGCCCCTAAAGAAGTGAATGGTGTCAAGCAACAACCAATCGAAGGTACTAGCCTCGCTTATACTTTCGACCAACCTGATGCACCTTCGCATAGGAAAACACAGTATTTCGAGATGCTGGGCAACCGGGCTATTTACAACCAAGGTTGGGTAGCTGCGGCGCGTCATGGTCGCTTACCTTGGGAACGGGCTGTTAAAGGTAATTTTGATACAGATGAGTGGGAACTGTACAACATTGCCGAAGATTTCAGCGAAGCGAACAACCTAGCAAAGCAAAACCCAGAGAAACTAGAAAAACTGCAAAAGTTGTTTTTGAAGGAAGCACAAAAGCATCAAGTTTTACCATTAGACGATCGCATTGCTGAAAGGTTTGATGTCAAGATTCGCCCCAGCCTCACCAGAGGACGCACAACTTTTACCTACTATCCTGGTACAGTTGGCATTCCAGAAGGTAGCGCCCCAAATCTGAAAAATCGCTCCTTCAGCATCACAGCTAATGTAGAAATTCCTAAAAATGGGGCTGAAGGTGTCCTCTTAACCCAAGGCGGACGCTTTGCTGGTTGGAGTTTCTTCCTGGAAGATGGTAAACCTACTTACGTCTACAACTACGCCAATACAGCCCGTTACACCATCCAATCCCCGGAAAAATTACCCACAGGTCAATCTACAATCCAGTTTAACTTTGATTATGACGGCGGTGTAGGTGCAGGTGGTATCGGCAAACTGTTCATCAATGACCAACAAGTAGCCGAAGGTCGCGTTGATAAAACCATCGCCTACCGTCTAGCCCTAGACGAAACCTTTGATGTTGGCAGAGATACAGGTACTCCCGTCGTTGACTCCTACCAAGTACCCTTTGCTTTTACTGGGAACTTACAGCAAGTCAGTTTGGAGTTGGAGTAATTAGTCCATAGTCAATAGTCCACAGTCCATAGAAAGAGGAAAGATTTCAGGCTTTCCCTTTCTTCCCTTTTTACCTAATTAATCATGTATGACATCTTGGCAGTAATCGACAAACTTGCACTATTCACATTCATTGTTTGCACTATGTTGGGTGCAGGTTTAGGTCTAACGCTACAACAAATTTGGGAACCACTGCGTAGTCCCAGGCTCGTTATATTTTCTCTGCTGACGAATTTTGTATTAGTACCACTTTTTGTCTATCTGCTGTTGCAAGTAGTACATCTAAGTGAACCGCTTAGAGATGGTTTATTAATTATGGCGTTAGCATCAGGCCCACCAGCTTTACCTAAACTTGCTCAGATAGTTAAAGGCAATGTAGCTTTTTCTGTAGGTTTAATGATGTTGCTGATGCTTGGCACAATTTTCTATATGCCAACTGTACTACCTTTAGTAGTAGAAGGTGTACAAATCAACTCTTGGGATATTGCTAAACCCTTATTATTGATGATGGTTAGCCCATTAGTAATTGGACTATTTATCAAAGCCAAATTTGGGGCGATCGCTCCTATTATTCAGCCTATATTATTCAAATTATCTAGTACTGGATTACTTTTAGGTTTAGTAGTCAGACTGATAATTCACACCAACGATATTCTCAGCTTATTACAAACAGGGGCAATCTTTGTTTGTGCCGTTTTTATTATCTTCTCATTTAGCATTGGTTATCTTTTAGGCGGGCCTGCTATTGATACTCAAAGAGTTTTAGGAGTGGGAACAGCCCAGCGCAACTTTGCCGCAGCATTATTAGTAGCTACAAGCAATTTTGCAGATCCCAGCGTGGTAAGTATCATTATGGTCACAAGTATATTAATGATGGTGACAGTTCTTATCGCTGGGCCAAAGTTCATAGAAATAGACCAACCAACGGATACACAAATAAAACAAGTAGAAGTGTAAACTACGCTATTTTACTCAATATCAGACCTTAAAATAGGCAAAACAAAAGAAATCGGTGCGCGTTCTTCCACCTTGGCTCGTACAACAGTAGTATTTCCTGAAGCAATTTGCAAATCAGGCCCTTGGGAAGAAGACCATTTGTAACCACTTGGTGTATTTGGATCTAAATTTAATTCGGACACTACTTGAATTAATCCTGTCTGTTGTTGCCCAACCAATGCCTCAACAACTTCTGGATTACCTACTTTATTTACAGCCGCAGCTTTGGTAATGGGTAAATTAGAAATATTAGTAACAGTACCAACAATTCCCCCAAAGTTTTGTTTGACAGCTTCGGGTATAATCTGAACTGACATTCCTGGATGAATTTTTTTAGCTTTTCCCACAGGAAAATAGGTAACGCCAACCAGTTTACTTTGGGGATTTTCTGCTTCTATCGTCGCTAAACGAGTGCCAGGAGTCAAAACTTGCCCTGGTGTGGCATTCACTTCTAAAATGCGTCCATTATGTTGACTAACAATTTGATTATTCGTGCTTAATTGCATTTCCAGCCTGATAATCTCACGCTGAATGTCTTGAATTTGCTTTTTACGGATAGCTTCGCTTTCTACTTCTTGTTGTGCGATCGCAACTTGCTGACTAACTAATTGTTGCAGTTGTCCTTGCAGGTCAGAAATAACTGTTAAGTTCTGACTATAATTTTGTGCTTGTTGATTTTCTGTAGTATTTAGTCCTTTTAACTGGGATTTAAAATCAGCAATTCTTTCCAAGTTTTGTAAATATTCCTGTTGTGCTTTGAGTGCTTCATCGCCTGAAATCGCCCCATCTTTTTGGAATAATTGTCTACGAATTTCCATCCTGCGTTGAAAAACAGGAGTCAGTGCTTGGGTTTGCTGGAGGCGTTGTTGTAAATCTTGGCGTTGTTGACTAATTGAAGTGTTGCCTTGAATTTTTAGTAGATGATTTTTTCGATTTCTTAGCTTTTTTTAAGAACAAAATACACAGAAATTCTTAATAAAAATTATTTCCCTGTTGATAAAATAATTAGCAGCATCATACAGGATTGTTAGACGTTGAAGTTAAGCTATCTGTTTCCAGCAACGATAAAAAAGATAAGGGCTGACTCATATTAGCAGCAAAGCCTAGAATCCCTGGATCTCGATGTTCGTAAATCAACTGACCTTTATTATCAAAGAGAAAGGTTCCACCACGTTGAGTTAAGTAGGCAGGATTTGGTACGTAAGTGTTCCAATTGCTTAATACTTCCACCATGTTTCGGAGGCGGAGAGTAGCTAACTCAAAGGGGCGTTGAAACCCACTACCGCCAGCTAATCGGAAAAATGAGCCTTTAAAAGCAGGTAGAGGCGTACCTTGAATAATTTCATCATCTTCTATTAGTTGAGGGGCTTGGCGATCGCCTCTGTACCCCCGAAAAACTTCCTTAAGGGTTCCAGGGCTTCCCAACCCTGCACACATCAACATGAGATTTAGCCAAGCTTTCCCAGATACAGAAAGTCCTGGGAGAGAAAAATTCAAACCTGAATAAAGCTGGAGTTGGTGATGTAGTTGTGCATTGGGTTCAACAAATAAATTTTCGCTGGGAAATCCTGTATATTCACAAAATCTTGTTCCAGAAGGGCGATCGCCAATTCCCACTGCCCGAATAGCAAGTTTTTCCTCTGAAAACTTTCTAGATTCGCGCTGTAACCACCACGCATATTCAAGACTATCGAAATCCCCAAGCTGCGGCCAGACTAAAATCAGAATATGTGCGGCATTCTCACAGTTTTCTAGTAAGGGTAGTGTTATGCCATCACTAACACGCTCAAGCTTGCTCTGACTAAAAATATTGTAGGGATTCATTACAAATGATTAACTGCTACCTATCTAAATTCTAGCTGAAACTGAGCCAAAACATGTTTACACATATCGCAGCTTCAACCAAATGAACCATCGATATACTGAGGAAACATCATATCTTTAACAATTATTTAACGGAAATTACTTAAATCAACTTTATTTTTCTTTAAAGAAGATTTATAGTAATTGTTACAAGAACAGAACATATACAACTCAGTATGCAGTACACCGCCAGAGTTTGGAGTTTAGGGGTACACATTACCCTAATGTTAGGATTAACATTCTTCGAGCTTGTTTCTGGAATTGGCGGTAGACAAAAAGTACTGGCACAAATTCAACCCGATACGAGCTTAGGCAGCGAATCTTCAGTATTGATACCAGGGGTTGATATTATCCAAGGTGGTGCAGTTAGGGGAATTAACTTATTCCACAGCTTTAGCGATTTTAGCATCGAAGAAGGGCGAAGCGTCTATTTTTCCAACCCCACCGGCATAGAAAATATCATCACTAGAGTTACAGGCAATAATCGTTCTGAGATTTTAGGCATATTAGGAGTTTTAGGTAAAGCCAACTTATTTTTAATCAATCCCAACGGTATTGTATTCGGACAAAATGCACAGTTAGATATAGCTGGTTCATTTGTGGCATCTACCGCAGACAGCATATCATTTAGTAATGGTTTGGTATTCAGCGCCAAGAGTCCGCAAGCCAACCCCCTGTTATCAGTCAATGTACCATTGGGTTTACAATTTGGTAGCCAGCCTGGGGATATTAAATTGCATGGGGCTAGTCTTTCTGTCACTGACGATAAAACTTTGGCCTTTGTTGGTGGTAATGTCAGCTTAGATGGAACATCTTTGCTGTCCTTGGGAGGTCGGATTGAATTAGGTGGGCTATTAAATTCAGGAACAGTAGGGCTAGATTTATCCAACAATCACCTGCAATTACAATTTCCTGATGTAGAGCGTGCTGATGTATCTCTTGTTAACAGGGCAAATGTCAATGCCGACACTGTTAGCTGGGGTAGTATTAATATTAATGCAAGAAACTTGCAGATTTTAGAAGATTCTCAGTTAAATGCCCTGAATGACAGTTCCGCAGACGCTCAAGGAAATATATTAATTAACGCTACTAACTCAATACTTTTAAATGGCACATCTAGCGCTATTGGCAGCTTAGTTACATCGCTAGAGGGGGGTACAGGCGCTAATCTCATAATTAATACCTCCTCTTTAACTTTGGTGAATGGCGCTCAGATATATACGGTAACGGCTGGTCAGAAGAAAGGAGGTAACATCTATATTCATGCACTTGATTCAGTATCTCTTGACGGTCTAGGTTTCGATAGCGACTATGTTACAGGTATAGCAAGTCAAGCCTTGGGACAAGGTAATAGTGGTGACTTGATATTAGTTACAGATAAACTCTCACTGACTAATGGCGCACAAATGGGTAACTTGACAGTGGGAACAGGCAATCTTGGAGACGTAACGATTGTTGCTAAAGATTCTGTATCTTTGAGTGGGATAAGTATATTAGGAAGCATAGTAGGCACAGATGGACAAGGCGATGCAGGAAAACTCAGCATTTCTACTAAATCCCTGCTTGTGACTGATGGAGGGCAGATACTTACTGTCACTGCTGGTAATGGGAATGCAGGGAATATGGAAATAATCGCTAAAGATGTCAAGTTTGATAGTGGAGGTATCAGGAATTTAGATACTGGTGCATTTAGCCGCGTAGAACCTGGGGCTATTGGTAAAGGAGGAGAAATTAATATCACTGCTGATTCTTTGTCTTTACAAAATCTTGCCCAAATTGATGCTTCAACATTTGGGGAAGGACAAAGTGGTAATATCTCCATTACATCCCAAACACTGCTGGTTAATAATGGCGCTCAAATCAGTGCTGGGACTGTTGGGCAAGGTAACGCAGCTAATATTATTATCTACGCTAGGGATAGTGCAATTTTTGATGGGGCGATCGCAAAAGAAAATTTAGCTAATGGTATTGTTGAATATGTGCCTAGTGGTGTATTTACTTCAGTAGTGGCTGGGGCAGTAGGCAAAGGTGGCAACTTCACCATCAATACAGGAAAGCTGGCTATTACCAATGGTGCAGAACTCAGTAGTTCTACATCTGGACAAGGTGACGCAGGTAATATCGCTATCAATGCTAAAAATTCCATCTTAATTGATGGCTTTAGGCAGGATGGTAATCGAAGTAGTATTGTTAGTGCGGTGAATACAGGGGCGATTGGTAATGGCGGTACAATTAAGCTAACCACTCCAACCATGTCAGTAACTAATGGCGCTTTCATTAGTAGTAGTACGGAAGGGCTGGGCAATGCTGGTAATATCGAAGTAGTAGCCGATACTTTTACTGCTGCTAGTGGTGGCAGACTCCTATCCTCTACCAATACTAACAACAACGCTGGGGATATTAGTTTAAGAGTACGCGATCGCATCACCTTAGCAGATAGTGACACAGGAATTTTTGCCAATACATTTGCTAACGCAGGTGGCAATAGCGGTAATATTTTCATCGACCCCAAAGTCATGATTATTCGTGACGGTGCAAAAATCGCTGTTGATAACCAAGGTAGCGGCATCGGCGGCAATATTGATATTCAAGCAGGTCAATTAATCCTCAATAATCAAGCTGTCATCTCTGGGGAAACAGCCAGTAATACCGGGGGTAATATTAACCTTGAACTACAAGACTGGCTATCATTAAGACGCGGTAGCGTCATTTCCACTAGTGCGGGAACTACCCAAGCAGGGGGCGACGGCGGCAACATTAATATTAAAAGCCCATTTATTTTTTCTGCCCCACTAGAAAATAACGATATTACAGCCAACGCTTTTACTGGCAATGGTGGGCGTGTAAATATTACAACAAAAACTATCTTTGGCTTGAGAACCCGCACCCGTGCAGACTTAGAACAACTACTAGCAACTAAAGACCCCAAGCAATTAGATCCGCGATCGCTTCCTACTAATGATATCACCGCCATTTCTCAAGCCAACCCATCCTTAAACGGTCAGATACTCATCAATAGACCTGATGTAGATCCAGGTAGCGGACTTGTAGCATTACCAGCCAATGTTGTAGATGCGTCTCAACTTATTGCCCAAAATTGTCAAAGTAGTAGGCAAGGAACAGCCAGCAAACAGAGTGAATTTGTTGTCACTGGACGGGGTGGTTTGCCATCAAATCCTCGTGAATTGTTGAGTAGTGATGCGATTTGGCAAGATTTACAAGCCTACGTTTTGTTGAATGAGTCAAGTCATATCTCACAACAAACAAGTTCTGTCGCTCAACTACCAGACCCCATTGTGGAAGCTCAAGGATGGGTAACTGGTGCTAATGGTCAGATTACCCTAGTAGCACAGGCTCCTATGACAACCCCTCATAATTCCTCTTTATCTCCTGTTAGTTGTCCGGTTGCTCAAAACTGAGGTAGGAGGTAGTTGACAGTTACTAACACTTAAAACTCATCACTCATTACTCAGCACTCATTACTCAACGTCTTAACTATGTGACTACAGCTATATATGGCAAGAAAAAAGTCCAAATTTATACGTCGAATTGGTGTTTTTTTACTTTCTATTTTACTCAGTGTGAGTCTAACTCTCATACTGCAATGGCATGTAGTTCAAGCTTCCCCTACTCCCCACTCCCAACTAATTCAACAAGGTAAGGAATTATACCAAGAGCAACGCTATATCGAAGCGGTAAATATTTGGCAAGCTGCATTAAAGGCAGAAACCGATGTGCTTTCTCAGGCAATGGTGTTGAATTATCTGTCTTTGGCTTACCAAGAGTTAGGACAATGGCAACAGGCAAACCAGACAATTAACTCCAGCCTAGATTTAATTAGAAAATCAACCCAGACAAAGCCAGCAAAACTTATCTTGGCGCAAGCACTCAACACTCAAGGAAGTTTGCAATTAGCTCAAGGTAAAGCTCAAGAAGCACTGAACACTTGGCAGCAAGCAACAGCTATCTACACTACAGCAGGTAATGTGCAGGGTAGAATTGGCAGTTTGATTAATCAAGCTCAAGCTCAACAAGCTTTGGGGCTTTATCTGCAAGCACGGAAAACTCTATTACAGATAGAAGAAGTATTAGAACAGCAACCAGATAAACAATTACAAACTACAGGTCTGCGTAGTTTAGGAAATACACTAAGATTATTAGGGGCGTTAGATGATTCTCAAAGAATTTTACAGCGTGGTTTGAATATTGCCAGTGGTATCTCAAAACATGAATTGAGTCAAACTCTAATTAGCCTGGGTAATACAGCTTATGCCCAAGGTAATAAAGAAACTGCACTAAAATACTACGAACAAGCGGCGGCTACTGCAACTATTCCCATCACGCAGGTTCAAGCCCAAATTAACCAACTCAACTTATTAATAGCTACTGAACAAAGACAAAAAGCAGTAAGTTTAGCAACACAAGTCCAACAGAACTTAACTAAGCTATCTCCTAGCCGGACAACAATTTACGCCAGCATTAATCTAGCCAAAAGTTTGATGCAGGTAACAAAGCAACCAGAGCAATCTGCTAAACTACTAGCCACAGCCGTTAGACAAGCGAGTAGTTTAGGCGATCGCCAAGCTGAATCTTACGCATTAGGTTATCTAGGCGGCATGTATGAACAAACACAACAATGGTCTAATGCTCAACAATTAACCCAACAAGCTTTGCAACTAGCACAAGCAATTAATGCCCCAGAAATCGCCTATCAGTGGCAATGGCAATTAGGGCGTATCTTCAAAGCCCAAGGAGCCATCAAACCAGCAACAGCAGCTTATGAAGTAGCTTTCACCACATTAAAATCTTTACGTAGTGATTTAGTCGCCATTAACAGCGACATTCAATTTTCTTTCCGTGAGACTGTAGAGCCTGTATATCGTGAATATGTAGAATTACTTTTAAATCCAGGTATAAACTTAGAACCCACCCAACAGCAACTAAAACTAGCCAGACAAGTCATCGAATCATTACAATTAGCAGAACTAGATAACTTTTTTCGCTCCGCTTGTCTGCAAGGACAGATAGTCCCAGTTGAGGAAATTCAACAGTCAGCCGCCGCGCTCATCTATCCAATTATTCTCCCAGATAGACTAGAAGTTATTCTAAGCCTACCTCAGCAAACATTACGCCATTACGCCACCAACATATCCCAAAACGAAGTTGAACAAACCATTGAGCAACTAAGACAAAATTTAGAAAAACCTTACACCACGCCTGAAGGCAAAACTTTATCGGCCAAAGTTTATGATTGGTTGATTCGTCCTGTAGAAACGCAACTATCGCAAACTCAAGTACAAACATTAGTTTTCGTCTTGGATGGTAGTTTGCGGAATGTGCCAATGGCAGCCTTATATGATGGTCAACAATATTTAGTTGAAAAATATAGTATTGCCCTCACCCCAGGATTAGAATTACTAGGGCCTCGACCTCTGCGTCAAAGTGAACTGAAAACCTTAGTTGCAGGACTGACAGAAGCAAGACACGGATTTAATTCTCTGCCAAATGTTGGTGAAGAATTGAAAGCTGTTGAGTCACAAGTACCTACTCAAGTTCTTCTTAATCAAACATTTACCAGTTCAGCCTTACAAAAACAGATTGAATCTCTACCCTTTTCTATCGTCCATTTAGCGACTCACGGTCAATTTAGCTCTAATGTAGAGGAAACCTTCGTCTTGGCTTGGGATAAACCAGTTAAAGTCAATGAATTGAAAGAACTGTTGCGTAATAGAAATCAAACTACATCCGAGCCGATAGAATTACTTGTGCTTAGTGCTTGTGAAACCGCCGCAGGCGACAAACGCGCAGCTTTAGGACTAGCGGGTATAGCAATTCAAGCAGGCGCACGTAGTACCTTGGCTTCTCTGTGGAGTTTAGATGATGAATCGGGGGCGCGTCTAGTGAGTCAATTTTACAAAGAACTCGCAACTAAGCAAGTGACAAAAGCCGAAGCACTGCGACAAGCCCAACTCTCACTATTAAAAGATCCTGATTATCGCCATCCCATCTATTGGGCATCCTACGTCTTGTTAGGAAATTGGCTGTAGTCAAGTACGAAAAATCAGCATCTCAATTAAGAGTTGATTCTTGTGGGGTAGGCATCTTGCCTGCCCCATCAAACACGCAGAAAAATTTTTCTGTTTTATTTTCCCAACTGCTGCATAAACCCAAAAACCTCAACGTGTAACTCAGCAAGGAGTTAAAAAGCTAACGCCAAACTCCACTACACATTGAAATCGAGGTTTATCACCTCACCTACACAAACAGTTTACGGAAAAAATTACAGGAGAAATGACAATGTTTAGATACGATGGCACTAATAATAACGATAACTTTACAGCACCTAGTAACAGTGGTTCTCCCTGGACAATTTTAGGCAACGGTGGCAATGATATCCTCACTGGTTCATTTCTAGATGACTACATTGATGGCGGTGATGGTAATGATACTATCAATGGTGGGGCTGGTTACGATACCATCTATGGTGGTAATGGTGATGATATTTTAATTGATATACAAGGTACTGTTGATGGTGGTGCTGGTATTGACACTCTTAGGGCAGACTATAGTCAGTTTAATAATGGTGTTGGGATTGAGGTACAGTACAACGGAGAAAGTGCCATCTATAGTAATGACAATAGTCAACCTTCTGGTAGTGCTTTGGGATATCAACCTTTCGCCTTGTTGAGATATAGCAATATTGAGAAGTTTGAAATTACAGGTACACAATATGCCGATAAATTACGAGGGGGTGCGAATAATGACATCCTCAAAGGTGGAGGCGGTAATGATGTCATCAGTGGTGGTGCTGGCAACGATACTTTAGATGGTGGAATTGGTGATGATATTTTAGATGGGGGAATTGGTAACGATACCATTACTGGTGGTGCAGGTAATGATATCCTCAACGGTGGAGACGGCGATGATATTTTAATCGATACAGAAGGTACTGTTGATGGTGGTGCTGGGACTGACACTCTCAGGGCAGATTATAGCAACTTTAATAATGGCGCTGGTGTTCATGTTGGTTATTTAGGACAATCTCAAATATTCAGTCGCTTTACTGGTACTGGCATACTGGGATATACCAATGTGGAGAAGTTTGAGATTACAGGCACAAAATATGATGACATCCTCCAAGGTGGTGCTAACAATGACATCCTCAAAGGCGGAGCAGGTAATGATCAACTGAATGGTTTAGGTGGTAACGATACTCTTGATGGTGGCACAGGTTATGATATCCTCAACGGTGGAGATGGTGATGATATTTTAATTGATACAGAAGGTAGTATCGATGGTGGTGCTGGGACTGATACTCTCAGGGCTGACTATACACAGTATGATAATGGTGCTGGTGTTCATGTTGGTTATTTAGGACAATCTCAAATATTTAGCCGCTTGAGTGGTAATGGCATACTGGGATACACCAATGTAGAGAAGTTTGAGATTACAGGTACAAAATATGATGATGTCCTCCAAGGCGGCGCAGGCAATGACATCCTCAAAGGTGGAGCAGGTAATGATGAACTTCGTGGTTTAGGCGGTAATGATACTTTAGAAGGTGGTCTTGGTTATGACACCGTTGTTTATGGTGGATCTTCTAATGATTATGCTCTTTCTTTCTCAAGCAATGGCGATTTACAGGTTGTTGATAACAATACTGCTGATGGTAATGATGGTACTGACATACTTAGAGGTGTAGAATTTGTCAGATTTGGGTCAGGAAACACTTATGCAGTTGTCACAGGTACTACTGGTGATGATGTGCTAACTGCATCAAACGCTTGGTCTTACATGTATGGTGGAAACGGCAATGATAGTCTGACTGGTTCAGCTAGTAATGATACCTTGATTGGTGGTGCTGGTAATGATACTTTAGCAGGTAGAGATGGTAATGATACTTTAGTAGGCGGTGCTGGTAACGATATTCTTAATGGTGGTGTTGGAGCAGATAAATTTGTCTTTAACTCCAAGTTAGAAGGATTAGACACCATTGTCTACTTTGATAGAAATGAAGGTGACAGGATTCAAGTTTCTAAAGTTGGGTTTGGTGTGACTGATGTAAGCGGTTTCAGCTTCAACGATGCTACTGGTGGTTTGTTCTTCCAAGGAACTCAATTTGCCACTATTGATAATAGACCTTCTGGTTTTGCAGTTGCTACAGATATCCAGCTTGTTTAGCTAAGTTAGTCTAACTCAGTTTATATTTAAAAAACTATAGCCAGGAATTATTAGTAATTCCTGGCTATAGTTTTAGAAAAAATTGAACGCAGATGGACGCAGATGAACGCAGATGTTGCCGCAGTCTTTCCGTAGGGTAAGCAGATGATAGATTTTTAACTAATGCACAAATTTAGTCGGTATTTAACCAAATAGATACCCTACTTTAAAAAAAAGTCGGGTATCTGAACAGAACTGAATATTATTGATTATTTAGCTGTGCAACAGCTGACAATAGGTGTAGAAACAGTGTTGTTTAGATTAACTTGTTGGAGTAATTCATTCCAAGCTGATGTAATTTCTGAATCTTTACCTTTGCTGTTTTGTATTTGTTCGCCTAATGTTGTGAGAGCATCATACCAAATACCGTTTTTAGCAAAAATCGCTGCTTGTTCTAGAGGGTTTTTCGCTAATTGTAGTTGCTTTTCTAGTGTTGGGTTGAGGGCAACATGTGTGATTGTACCGCGCACATAAACCGATGCGGAAGGTTTTTCTGGGTCACAAGAAATTGAAAAAGTCCAATTATATGATTTGCCTGCTACTAGGGGTGTTTGCGGCTGTGCCGTTATACTGATGATGCCGACTTGTGTTTCTTGTGGATTGAATTTTGTTTGATAAACAATATTATCAGCTTCATCTTGAAGGACTAATTCTACAGGAACTTTGGGTGTTAATTTATCTGGGACGAAAAACCAAAATGTTGGGTTTTGAGATGTGGACTGTCCCCAAACTATATCTTTGTTTCCTATGTTAGTGATGGGTACTAACGCGGTGAGGGTTTCATACCCCTTACAGGAACCTCGGCTACCTCCGCCTCTGCGTCTTCCTCTGGGTTCTCCTGGCTTTTCTTGGTTTGCAGGTGGTGCATACTGTATTGTTTTGCTCAAGGTTTGAGCCTGTACGGTTTGCCAATTTCCAGGAAAGTTAAAAATATTTACGGTAATTGCAGAGATTAAAGTGGCGGTAGAAAACCAAAGTACCTTTTTCATTAGATCAGTATGAATAATTTAAGGCTTTATGTATTTATTTTTTATACACTTCCTTTGCCTATAATTTCTGTAATTTTTGGCTGAAGATAGGCAACTTGGATGCTAGTAATTACTAAGGCGATCGCAGATGGTACTATAGGTATCCAGCCGCCTTGAATAATAACTACATAACAAATTCCTGATAACATGATGACTGCTGTACACATGGTTATACTGAGATATTTCTTGTCAGAAAATAACCAAGTAAGTACACCACCAGTTAATGACCAACTACCTATCCAGAGTATTTCACCCCATAGAGGCCAAACCCATAATAGGGGTCGATTATCCATAGCCGCGCTGAGGAGTTGACTGACCATTTGTGCTTGAATGCTAATACCTGGAATAACTTGGGCAGGACTTTTTCCGTAAGGTGTAGACCAATAATCACTACTACTATTACTGGTGACACCAATCAAAATGATTCGGTCTTTGATGGCATTGGGGTTAATTTGTCCGTTGAGGATTTGTGTCAGGGTGACTTGTGGAGCTATTGCTTGTACGGTGGGTGTAGACCTATAATTTAGTAATATCTGGCTACCTTGGGTATCTATTGCTTGATAGCCGCCTCTGCCTTTTTGTAACTGATGATAGGTTTTATTCCCCAGTTGTAAATCCCAATCTGGGGTAAATTTAGCTGTAATTCCCCGTGCTTGCAAATAGAGAAACGCTAATCTGGTACTGAAGGCGTAAGCTGGGGTACAAGTTGAGGAAATGGGGTTAGGAGTCATCGCCAACAAATGGCGGCGCAGTACACCGTCGTCATCTTCAACGAAATCGCTAAAACCTAGCCTAGCTTCAGGAATTTCTGGTGGCGGGGCAATTCCTGTAGGATCATATTCTGGGTCAGTACGTTTACAAATAGCAATCAGGCGATCGCTTTTTTGCATCTTCCTAGCTAATTCCGGTTGGTTAGCACTTACAGGAAAATCTCTGTATATATCTAAACCGATGGCGGCTGGTTGATATTGTTCTAATTTCGCTAGTAATAAATTGAGATATTTATCTGCAAGTGAACCTTGTCGGGGTTCGCTTCCCTGTGCTTGAATATCTTGGTCGGTAACAGTCACTATTAATAGCCTTGAGTCTGGTTGTTCTTGGGGTCGCAGTCGCATTAACTGGTCGAATACAGCTAACTCTAATGGTTGGAGTCCACCCCATAAGCGAATTAATCCGATAATCACAGTTACAATTAAACTACAACCAACTACTACAGGAAGTTGACGCAGATTTGGATGCGATCGCTGTAAAGTTGGCTTGTAACCTGATAAATCCTCCCAAGTAGGTGAAGTTTCTGCTGGGTTTTGACAAATAATTGGTAGCCAAGTAGCACAGGGAAAATCGTTTTCTAGGGATTGTAATCTTTCTCTGGCTTCCCTGACGGCTGCATATAAACTTTTACCCTGAGAAAACAACGCTAGGAAGTGCTTTAAAAATTCCTGCGCTACCCGGTCGGGAACAGGTTCGCGCATAACAATGACTTGGGGTAAATGTAAATCGGCTAAATCCTGCGCTAGTCCCAAACCATCACAGGAGTTAAAAATTGCTAACTGTAACCCTTGTGCGATCGCCTTTTGTAAGCCATACTTTAATTGCTCAATAGTCAAAGTCTCACCAGAATTGAGCAGCATTCGCCCTTTACCTTGGCTAGAACTATGTCCAGCAAAAAAGAGTATATCCCAGCCAGATTCCCATAATTGTTCTGTGAGTTGGGAACGGTTGGGTTCAACTAAAAATTTCAGTTCGGTGTAGGGTAATTGCTGAAGTAAAGTTTGGTCTTTTTCGATGTCAAGATTTAGGCGATCGCCTAAAATAGCTAAAATCCTGACCTTACCCTTAACTTTATCAGTATTTGTTTTCACAGAACGGGTATACTCTGGCGGACTGAGGGCTAGTTCTGCTTGTGGGTAATCGTGAAAAAAATGCCAAAGACACCAAGGAAGCTTGAGAACCTGGGGAGATTCTGCCGTAATAATACAGCGAATTTCCTCTGTAGGTGAGAGTTGAGTACGTAACTTGCGCTCAATATTCACAAACAGGGAACTATTGAGCCATGTATTCAGACTGTGTTGTAATTCTTGGCAGAGGTTGTCAAACTCCTCTTGGGAAATATGAGTTACATCGTCCTCGTCAATTTCAAAGTCAGCAAGATTACGCCACCCCAAATGTGCGTATAAAGCTGTATACATTTGTTGCCAACGTTGATAAAGCTGCTCTATTTGTGGTGCAGGCGGCAATCCTCCCGTAAACTGCATAGGAGTAGGAGTATCCATGTGCCAAAGTTGAGCAATGACCGTAGGAAAACCTTGTTGTAAGTTTCCTTTACCTAGATTGAGGACGATCTGTTTACTCATGGTTGGGGACTTGATGCACGCCCATCATATTACAGCAGTTTTCTGTTGCCTGAAGTACAAGGTTACAGGTTTGAGGTAGGAGTTTAGAGCTTACGCAGCGAGGTTATCTATGGAGGCAGGGTCTATGGGTATAGGTTTAAATTACCCCTATACGCTAATTTCTAGAGGAACTGTTACTTGGCTAACTTAACCTATAACTAAAAGCACAAAATAGGTTGAATTTAGCTGATCATGCTCGTACTGAGGACTTGACCATATTATATAATTACCTGTTAATATTCAGTTATCTCGTTTGTAGTAACTGTGACACGTAAATACATTAGTTCATAGCATAGAAGCAATCTATTCCAAATATAGATATCCAGAAAGAACTAAAAAAGACTGTACGGTTTACAATTGCACTAGTATGTGCTTTTTAAAACATATCGAACTCACGTTTTACTAGGTTGCCAATCCTGAATTTATGGAAGAACAGCAATCTTTGTCCCTTGAGCAGATTTCTTCAGAGGAATGGGAAAATACTCCAGAGAACGTGAAGCGTCTGGTAGAGTCATTACTAGCAAATGCACGTTTATCAGAAAGTGAAAGCCGTCTAATTGAACTTCTAGATGCTACACCCATTGGCATTGCTGTCCACAACTCTACAGGGCAACTTATTTACATCAATTATATTGGACGATCGCTCTTAGGCGTTGATCACACATCAGAACTGAACCCGGAGCAACTCTCACAAGCCTTCTGTATCTACAATGAAATCACTAAGACGCTTTATTCTTGGGAAGACTTACCTAGTAATCGGGCGTTAGCTGGAGAAAAGGTTTGGGCCGATGATCTAGAAGTTCATCGTGGCGATCAGGTGATTTCTCTAGAGGTATGGGCAACCCCCATTTTTGGTGAGCAAGGTCAGGTAACATTTGCCATTGTTGTGTTTCAAGATATTAGCGATCGCAAACGTCGGGAATTAGAACGGAAAATTGTCGAAAATACCTTACGTAAAAGTGAACGCCGCTACCGCCACTTAATTCAGGTACAAACGGACTTAATTTTGCGATCGCTACCCGACACTACCATTACTTTTGCCAATGAATCTCTCTGTATAGCTCTGGGACGCTCTATAGAAGATGTGATTGGTTGGCAATGGTGTAACTTTGTCCCAGAGGAAGAATTAGACGAGCTGTATCGTAAAATTGCCGCACTCACCCCAGAAAATCCCATCTTTGAAAACATTAATCAAGACTACCGCTCCAACAACCAGATTGGTTGGACGCAGTGGATTAACTTAGGAATTTTTGATGAGCGGGGAAATTTGCTGGAAATTCAATCGGTGGGGCGAGACATCACCGACTTGCAAGAGCAGATTCAATGCGAACAAGCTCTCAATCGAGTGTTCCAGTCCATCCGCAAATCCCTTGATTTACAAACCATTTTTACCACAGCAACAACAGAAACAGCACAACTTTTGAAGACCCTAGATTGTTTTGTGGTGCAATATCTACCAGAACAGAATGTTTGGCAACATATCGCCGAATTTCGCCACCATCCAGACAGTGTACCAACCATTGGTCTAGAGATTCCCGATATAGGTAATCCCTTTGCATCTCAACTCAAGCAATTGCAAGTTGTGCGGGTGGATAACACGGCAAATTTAAACGATGAGATTAACCAAGAACTTGCCCAAATTATACCCGGAGCCTGGTTACTGATTCCCCTAGTGATTGAAGGTAGTCTGTGGGGAAGTTTCACAATCATAGGAACCCAACAACCATTTACTTGGAACGATGACCAAATCGAACTAGCTCAATCTGTTGCCGAGCAATTAGAAATTGCGATTCAGCAGGCTAATCTTTACCAAAAGGTACAACTGGAATTAACAGAACGCCGCCGAGTGGAAACGGCTCTGAGAGAGAGCGAAGCTAGATTCCACAATATGGCGGCAAATGTACCGGGCGCGATTTTTCGTTACTTACTTCGCGCCGATGGTACTGATGGTGTGGAATACATGAGTCCTGGCTGTTATCTTCTTTGGGAAGTAGCTGCTCAGGATGTTGTTGCAGATGGTACAGTCCTTTGGCAAATGGTTCATCCAGAAGACTTGCCAGGGATGCACGCTTCGGTGATGGAATCGGCAAATACATTACAGCCTTGGTTTTGGTCGTGGCGAATTATCACACCATCGGGGCGGGAAAAATGGTTAGAAGCGGCTGGTAGACCAACCAGGGAAGCTAATGGTGACATTATTTGGCATACATTAATTTTAGATGTAACTGATCGCAAAAAAGCTGAATACCGCTTCCAAACCCTAGCTACCAATACACCAGGGGTAATTTATCAGTATGTGCTACATACCGATGGCAAAGATGAGATGCTCTATGTTAGTCCTGGTTGTAGAAATCTTTGGGAACTAGAACCCCAGGAGATTGAACGGGATGTGGCAGCAACCTGGCGGATGGTGCATCCCGAAGATTTGCCCGCTATGCAAGAGTCGGTGGTAGTTTCAGCCGAAACCCTACAACCGTGGAATTGGCAATGGCGAATTACCACGCCATCAGGTCAGCAAAAATGGTTGCAAGCCTCGGCACGACCCCAGCGCCAAGCTAATGGCGATATTATCTGGGATGGTCTGATTTTAGATGTGAGCGAAAAACAAGCCGCGCTGCATGAACGCCAACAAGCCGAAGACGCAATGCGAGAAAGTGAAGCCCGGTATCGCTTGTTAGCCGAAAATACCAACGATCTCGTCTGTCTTCATGACTTGGATGGTCGATATCTCTACGTTAGCCCCTCTTGTGAATTTCTCCTGGGCTATGGCCATGAGGAAATGCTTAAGCAAGACCTTTATAGTTTAATTCATCCCGACGATCGCGATCGCATCTATCAAGAGATAAATTTAGCAGTAAGCGGCGAAAAAGGTACACCCATTACCTATCGGATGCTGCAAAAAGTTGGTAACTACATTTGGTTTGAAACTTTGACTAAGCCCATTGTCAATGCCACAGGTCAAATTGTGCAATTGCAAACCACTTCCCGTGATGTCACTGAACGCATCCAAGTACAAAACCAATTGCAACATGATGCCCTCCATGATGGGCTAACAGGGTTGCCCAATCGCCATTTTTTGATGGAACGCTTGGAATTAGCCATTCAACGCGCCAACCGCAACGACAATTATCATTTTGCTGTCTTATTCCTTGATCTTGACCGATTCAAAGTGATCAACGATAGCTTGGGGCATTTAGTAGGAGATCAATTACTCATTGTCATTGCTCAAAAACTCCAAGCATCTCTGCGGACAATCGATCTTGCAGCTCGCTTGGGTGGTGATGAATTTGTCATTCTTCTCGAAGAAGTTAAAGATATTCAAGAAGTGGTTCGCATCGCAGAAAGGATTTGTGCAGACTTACAAACATCTGTGATAATTGAAGGACGTGAAGTATATACCAATGTTAGTGTTGGGATTGTGCTAGGTACAAAAGATTACGTTCAAGCCTCTCACTTGTTGCGAGATGCCGATATTGCTATGTATCGAGCCAAAAACAATGGCAAAGCCAGGTATGAAATCTTTGATACCCAAATGCACACTCAAGCCTTGAATCGACTGCATTTAGAAAACGATTTACGCCGAGCAATCAAGTCTCAAGAGTTTATCTTACACTATCAACCTATTATTTTTTTAGAGACAGGAAATATTGTTGGCTTTGAAGCTTTGATTCGCTGGCAACACCCAACCCAAGGATTGAAATTTCCTAAAGAAATGATCACTGTAGCGGAAGAAATAGGAATCATTTCATCTTTAGATTATTGGGCAATGCTTACAGCTTGCGAGCAACTGGCTGCATGGCAAACTTATTTCCCTGAGCTTTCTGCCATGAGGGTAAGTGTCAATCTTTCGGCACAAGATTTACGACGCTCTGATTTGCTAGAAGAAATTGATCAAGTCCTCGCGCAAACACAATTAGATGGTCATTGTTTGACATTAGAAATTACTGAGAGTATGTTGATTGAAGATATTGAGTCTACGATTAGTTTACTGGGACAGATAAAACAGCGCGGGATTCATATTAGCATTGATGATTTTGGCACAGGATATTCATCGTTAAACTATCTCTACCGTTTACCTGTAGATAATCTGAAAGTTGACCGTTCCTTTGTCAATCAAATTCAACCAGGTAGAAAAAATCATCAGATTGTAGAAATTATTGTGGCGCTTAGTAACCATTTAGGGCTTGATGTGATTGCAGAAGGGATAGAAACTCAACAACAATTAGAACTACTGCAACACCTTGGCTGCAAATTCGGTCAAGGATATCTATTCTCTAAACCCCTCAGCAGCGAAGCAGCAACAGCACTTTTAGCTAACAAGATCATTTTTAGTTAAACTTTATAACTTTTGTATAATATTTACCAATGTAGTATCATAGGCTACGCAAGTCTGATAGCATCTGGTTTTTGAATTTGAATATGCTCTGAAATAAATGCAATTCAAATAATAGCCTCTGTTGCTTGTTGCAACTTGCTTTCACGATTATTAAAACTTTATATACAACGGGATTTTAAAAAGAATAACATAAAATCCACAGAATAACTAAAAATATTTCTACTGATTCTTTATGTAATCTTCAGAAAAGGACTTAAGTAAATGTACTATGATGATTTTGTGTACATCAGTAGTTTTACTACTGTTTTCTGCTCAAGGCAAAATCACAGAATTACATTCAATAATTCTGTGTCAGTTCTTAATGCTTTTTATTAGTGAAAAAGCATATTTCACTTAAGCCACTATTAAATTTTTAACACCAAGCAAAGAATCTATTTCAATACTGGGTTCTGAAATTTTGTTCTAAGCCAAGCAAAAACACCATCAATAGATTATGCAACAAATAACCATAACAACGCTACAAGAAAAAGTCTCAAATTTTGGGCTTGAGTCAGAAATATTCAGCATTTCTATGCAGGAAGAGCAAAAGTTTTACTGTCAGCAATTCCTAGAAGCGAGAAAACTGGACTATACAATAGCAAATCATCCATCGCGTGCTTATTGGGTGATTAATTCTATTGAAGTTAATGAAAGTGAACAAGATACACACTACTTATTTGTTTCTGAAGGCGAAGTTACTCTCAAAAGCTGTAATGGAGAGTTTTTATTGCGGAAAAACGCTTTTGCCGCAGTGCCAGGAAACTTTTCTTTAGATGGTTCAGGAAAAGTATTAGTTGCAACAAGACTTAATTACACTGGACTTTTTACAATTGGCGGGCCAATTGAACCATTAGGAAGATTAAATTATATTGATGGTTGCTCTTCAACGGTGTTAATTAATCCTTTAAGACGTGGTGAACCCTGTTTGAATTTCTTATATGTTCCCCCTGGTGTGTCGCAAACTCCCCATACTCATCCTTCATTACGAATTGGACTTGTAGCTGAAGGTAATGGAACTTGTCAGGTAGATGAAGGAACTTTCAAAATGGAACCAGGAACAGTCTTCTGTTTGCCAGAAAACAAGTTACATAGCTTCTCGGCAATTAATGATTCCTTAAGAATTATTATTTATCATCCAGATTCTGATGTTGGCCCAACGGATGACTCCCATACAATGTTAAATAATACTTTTGTAGGAAACACCTCAGCTAAAGTGATAGATGCAATTAGAACAAAATAACCACTGAAGCCAGACTGCCTTTTGATGTAATTAATATCAAGGCAGTCTTATTTTTATTGATAACAGTTTTAAATTTATACAATTAAACTAATATATTTCTGCTCTAGGAGTGCTGATGATTTTATTAACAAGCGATACTGAAACAAAGCCAACACAGGCGATGCGAAAGGCGATCGCTAACGCTGAGGTGGGAGACGAGCAGAAAGGGGAAGATCCGACTGTTAATTTATTACTAGAACGAGTTGCAGATTTACTCGGCAAAGAAGCTGCTTTGTTTTTTGCCTGTGGAACCATTTGCAACTTTGTCTCCATTAAAACTCACACTCGCCCTGCGGATGTAGTGCTAGTAGAACAGATGGCACATATTATCCGCGCCGAATCGGGTGGTGCAGCTATGACTTCTGGTGTATTAATGGAAGCAATTACCAGCGAGAGGGGAATTTTTACAGTCGATGCTGTGGCACAAGCATTGGCAAGAGTAGCGACTGCACCTTACCTTTACTGTGCAAATCCTCGCTTATTGTGTGTTGAGCAAACCCACAATTTTGGCGGCGGTTCAGTTTGGCAACTTGATGAACTACGTGCAGTGTGTGATTTTTCTCGACAAAAGGGTTTAGCTACCCACATGGATGGAGCAAGATTATTAAATGCTGTGATTGCATCGCAAACTCCAGCCAAAGACTTTGCTGCTTGTGTTGATTCTGTGTGGATTGATTTTACTAAAGGACTAGGCGCACCCATCGGTGCAGTGTTGGCGGGAACCAAAGAATTTATCGCCCAAGCACGCCGATATAAACATATTTTTGGCGGTGCAATGCGTCAAGCTGGGATTGTAGCAGCAGGTTGTCTGTATGCACTAGACCATCATATTGAACGTTTACAAGAAGACCACGACAATGCAACTCACTTGGCTAAGAAATTGAGTGAAATTACTGGAATTACAGTCCAAAATCCTCAACCAGAGACAAATATTGTTTTCTTTGATGTATCTGGACTCGGAATTGACAAAGGTAAATTTCTGGTTTTATTACAAGAGCGTGGTGTCAAAATGGGAGCCGTGGGTAATTCGATTCGAGCCGTCACACATTTAGATGTTTCGCTGGCTGATATAGATGTTGCGATTAATGCTATTTATGAGATTGCCAAAATTTAAACACGGACTAGGGATAGACCACTAGCGATCGCTACATTCCACATAGGATATTTTTGTACTTCTACAAAAGACTGGGGTGGTTCAATTAAATCTGGTTTTTCTTGCAAGGATAATTGCCACCAACCGATATCATGCCATGTACCCAACTTATATCCAACTTGCTTAAACACACCCACAGGAGAAAACCCCATCGACTCATGTGCAGCTATACTACTTGGATTTGGGATAGTTATCGCCGCAAAAACGTTATAGAATCCTTGGAGTTTTAATAGTTGGAACAGAGAAGTATATAAAGCTGTTGCCACTCCTATTTGACGATGTTTCGCACTCACGTATACAGAGGATTCTACAGACCATTGGTAAGCGGCGCGGGTACGATAGGGTGTAGCATAGGCATAACCTACAAGTTCGCCGTCGATTTCACACACTAGCCAAGGCATCTGTTTTTGGTAGTTGTGCATACGCTGTTTAAATTCTGCTTCAGTTGGTGGTTCTATTTCAAAAGAAATTGGAGTTTCGCGGACAATTGGTGCATAAATTGCCAGCATCGATAAAGCATCATCTTCCTGAGCTAGTCTGATTGCTACCTTTGTATACTGCACATTCATCACATAAACTCAACATATTCAAAAATTGTGCCATCGGGATGTAATACCCGCATATTGACTCCTGTGGGTACTGGCTTCGGTTCTGCTAAAATTACCGCACCTTGTTGGGTGAGTAATTCTCGAAAGTCATGCAGCGAGTCAACTAAAAAAGTAGCTTGAGTATTTTTATATGGGGTGAGTGCTTCAGCTGAACCAGCGATTAAAAGCATAGAACCCACACCAGCCAGTTCTAACCCCGTTTCCGAGTATTGAAACCACAACCAACAATTTTCTGTAAAAAGGTTTTCATAAAATACGATCGCATCATCTAATTCTGTAGGATTCAAATAAACTCTGGTAAGTACCTTAATAATTTGCATTCCAACTGGGATGTGAGGTAGCTATAATATTGACTGTGTTCGCTTCATAATTAAAGCTGATTAATTGTAGTTGAAAAATATTCAATTGATACAAAATTATTTCCACAAGGTAACTCTTTTTTCTATCAGTAGTCAGTAAGCAATTGTCAGTAGCTTTTGATAACTTAAAATTTCTTATTCAGGCATGGGGTATTCAACCAGAGCAAAAATAATTGATGCTTGGCAAATAAGATACAAAGTGTATTCAAGTAATTTGCATTAGTTTCATTTCCAAAAAAATCAATATATTTACAGTGGTCTTCTTATTTAGACAAAAAATAATCTTTTTGAAAATACCAATCTCTGCGATCGCAAGTATGAAAAGTAGTTTTTGCTTAAGCGGATGCCCTTGCTTTTTTACCCGGTGTATGTGATATTTCTATCATCGTATAATACAGTAAGTCGATTGACTTACTGTATTATATGTCTGGATGATTGACTGTCAACGATTGAGTACATATGCCGACCAAAGCCATCAACAAACTATTAAATATTGCGATCGCCTTCTTTCACAAGTTGAAACAACCAAAAATTCCTACCTTATTCCTACTATTTGCTGTAGGATTGGGTTTGAGTATTGCTGTGTCTGCTTGTTCTCCTAGTACCACCGACAATGGAAGCACCCAGACTGCACAGACACCACAAACAATAGCTACAACTACCAGTGCTACCACCGTTCGCATTGGCTACCAAAAAGCTGCGACTGTTTTGAATGCCTTAAAAGCCAGAGGAGAATTAGAAAAAGCTTTTGCATCTGCTGGGACTTCGGTTACTTGGGCGGAATTTCCTGCTGGGCCGCCAATGTTAGAAGCTTTGAACGCTGGTAGCATCGACTTTGGCTATACCGGAGAAGCACCACCAATTTTTGCTCAAGCCGCAGGTATTCCTTTGCAGTATGTAGCTTATGATCCTTGGAGTACCAAAGCGGAAGCTATTCTTGTTCACAAAGATTCAGCTATTAAAACCGTAGCAGATTTGAAGGGTAAAAAAGTTGCTTTCGCCAAAGGTTCTAACACTAATTATTTAATAGTCAAAGCATTAGAAAAAGCAGGATTAAAATACACCGACATCAAACCGACTTCTCTCCCGCCTGCTGATGCGCGTGCAGCTTTTGAAGGTAAAAACGTTGATGCTTGGGCAATTTGGGACCCATACTTAGCCGCAGCCGAACAAGCAACAGGCGCACGTCAATTAACAGATGCAACCGGACTAGCAGGTAATCTTGGTTATTACTTAGCTGCTAAATCTTTTGTTGATTCTAATCCCAATGCTTTGAAAGTGGTTTTGGATAACGTCAAAAAAGTTAGTGACTGGGCAAAGAATAATCCTACAGAAGTTGCTAAGTTTCTTTCCCCTGAATTGGGGATAGATGTTGGTGTGTTAGAAATAGCCGAAAAGCGTCGCACTTATGATGTGCTACCAATCACTGATGAAATAATTGCCAAACAACAAGCAGTTGCTGATACTTTTTATCAAATCAAACTGATTCCCAAACAAATTAACGTCAAGGAAATCGTTTGGCAAGGGAATAAATAATATCAATTAAAAAATATTGTTAGGGACGTACAGATTGTCCCTACTTTATTTAGCGATCGCCAACTCTAAATCTTAAATATAAATATATGAACCAAGCCAAACTACCATAACCCAAGTTAATTAAAACTCTGCTCATAATTAACCAGAAAAAATTAGGTGAGAAGACTTGTAATGGAGTCAAAGGACTAATAAGTCTGGCTAAAAGAAACAGTCCAAAAATAGCATTACCGCCCAGCATAAGTGCAAAGAATACCAAACCCCTTTGCCAGTAACGATGTTGACGAGTATTACCAGAGATTAAATTCAGAGGATGCTGGCCTTTAACTTGACGCAACAACTGTTCCATGCGCCAAAACATCCATACAAACAAGGGAAATAAACCATAGCTGAGGAAACGTAGAGGTGGTGAGTAGCGCCAAGCACTAGAAAGTATATTCACAAGAGCATGGAAAATTATAGAATTGATTCCCGCACGGATAAACAAATTTTTGTAGTGATTTAATCGCTCAGTGGTACACAGATATCTGCCTAGCGCATATCCCCAAGGAGCGGAGAACATGGCGTGTACTGGTGTACCGATACTCCTATCAAGAATTGTGGCTGTACCGTGATAGAGATAAATCCAATTTTCCTCTGCGGTGAAACCTAAAGCAGCCGCGATGGTGAAGAGAAAAACGCTGTTGGGAGGTAGACGGTAACGACGTTGAAAATAAGCGTTGGCGGTAATGACTGCTAATAACTTGCAACCTTCCTCAATTGGGCCGATGGCTACAAGTTGACGTAGAGCGATACCAAAAAGCGATCGCTGTATTCTTTGCCAGTTGACAACCCAGTTGGCTACTGTATCAAAAACATATTCTAAACCTAAAGCCAGGAAACCAGATATTGCCCCAGCCAGAAATAACCACAAGACCAAATGTAAAGGCGGGGCAAGGGGTACACGATAATAGTAGTACCCCAAAAATATCAGTGGTGGGATTGTTGCCCACAAAATAAGTACAAAATCATCCACGCACTTGAGCAATGATGGTGCGATGACGGGGACTATTTGGTGTAATTGTGGGAGTTTGGAAACCTGCTTCTACCAAAGCTTGTCCAATATCCAAAGTGAAATATTGATCTAGATAGGGTTCCGTGCTTTTGAGCAAAGTCAAAATGTAAGGCGGCATTTTCCTGTATGCTTCCGATTGGGGATTCATGTCCATGATAGATATGTGTCCACCAGGACGCAATAAACGCCGCACCTCTGCAAAAATATCTCTAGTTGCTGACTGGGGTAATTCGTGACAAATCAAGAACAGAGAAACTAAATCAAAAGTCCCGTCAGGTAATCCTGTAGCCTCAGCCGAGGCGTGAACCCAATTGATATTAGCCTGACTTTGTTGCGATCGATATTTCGCCACAGCCAGGAAATAGGGAGACAAGTCTAACCCTGTAACATTAGCTTGGGGATAGATTTCTTGTAGAGCAAAAGTGCTTAAACCTACACTACAACCCACATCAAGGATAGATTTTGGTGGTTGGGGAAGTTTAACTTTGAGGATATCGTGGAAACTTTGACGTAGTTTTGCATCACCTTGCGCTCCCGCATCCTGCCAAATTCCCGCATGGACAGTACGTGCAGCAACTTCTAGTTCAAAAGCAGCTTGCCAACTTAAATCTCCCTCATCATAGCCGTGGAATGAAGTCAGGTAGTAATCAGGATAGATAATTTGGGGATTTTCTACTTGAGCAAAGTCTTGTGTCCAGTCACGCGCCTGTAGTGTCTTAACTTCATTTCGCCAAGGTACACCAATTCTCTCAGCACGTTTAATCATCATTTGCCGAGCTTGGTGCTTGGCGAGGTTCGCTAATGGCTTAATTGCCAGTATTCCATTCACCAAGCGGGAAGCTACGCCTGGAGCATTGTTTACAGCAACGGTCATAAGTTAGTTTGCATTTAACAGCCTTTTTTACTTATGACATACTTGCGGACTAATTTGTGGTTTGTAATTTTTAATTATGAATTAGGACTTAATTAAGCTTTTCGTGTTCTTCGCAATGATAAGGATACAGCCATTCACACTTAAATAGACCGCCAGTGTGCTTCTCAAAGAAAGTACCAGCATGACGACTCTTAGATATATTTATGCCAGCTTTAGTTTTAATTTCATATAACCAAGGAAAAACTGCAATGAAAGCAGCTATGAAAACAAAACTGTAAAAAATATTAGTTTTTAACTTGTGGAATTTACGAGAGTTGTTGTTACGATTTTGAGGCATAAGTCTACAACTGACACTTCATCCAAGCTTCCATGTTAGCTTAAATTTCAAAATGTCGCCGGAAGCGCGAATCAAGTTTATCAGATTTTCTACGATTGCAGCTAAAACATAAAGTATGTAAATTGCTCATATCATTCTTCCCACCACGAGCCAGAGGAATGATATGGTCAATAGTTAAGTCAGTTTCTAAACCAGTTTTACCGCAACTTTGACATTGAAATTTGTCACGTTGGAATATATATTGTCTCACTTCCGGCGGTATGGAAATACGAGCAGTTTTCTTCACGATACTTCCTCATTAATCATACGGCGTAAATCATCAAGGGGTGAATCGGGTTCATTAACGTTAGGTTCATCTGGGATAAATTCTAATGTTACTTTGAGTTTTAATTGTCCTTTCTGCCAACCTTTAGTCCCAGGCTTGAGTACTTCACAATCTATTCCTTCATCAAACCATCTATTAGCCTGTCGGTAAAATTTACCACCCACTAAATAACCACCTGGATCTAAAGATATTCCATAAGAATTTAATAGATTATATAACTCTTCCGATAATTTATTAGTAAAAGCCTTTTTAATCGCTTGTTTTACTTGAATGAACTTAAAAACTTTATCTTTGACTGATAAAACATCATCATCATTACAATTACTAAGTTTAAAATTTTCTTCCATCACAGGATAGTAATATATTTAGATAATTATTGTATTCTAGCTAGAGTAGGCTAATTTCTGATTTTATATTATATCAATTAATACACAGAAACTTTTTTATGAATTATCCTCTTTAATCAGACGGCGAAGATCATCGAGAGGAGATTCAGGTTGACTAATTTCTAAGTGTATATTATTAGTTGTTACTGATTCCTGCTCAACATAGAACTCTACACTAATATTAAATTTTAATTTTCCTTGCTTCCAGCTTGACGAACCAAGATTGAGGATTTTACAATCTAAACCTTCACTAAACCAAATTTCAGAATGTGACTGCTGTATATTTACTCCTTGACTGCTTAGTTCTTGCTGTAATTTATAAGCTAAACTGGAATTACTGGCTTGATTTAATGTTTGCAGTAATTTAGAAATTTTGTAAATATTCTCTCCAACTTCTAAAACATCATCACCATTGCAGCTTATCGGCTTAAATTTCTCTTCCATATTAACCTCTACTTTAAAATCTTCCTTTCCTCTTTGCGCCTTCTCTACGTTCGCGTAGCGTGTCGTAGACAGACGCTGCGCGAATGCGCCTTTGCGTGAGACGATAAAAATTATCTCACACAGCGCATAATATCCTAACCCTGCACTAAATCATCCAACTCACCAATATTAATCATAGGTAAAAGATGATCATATAATTGCATAGCTTGTAAACACCCATTAATATTAGTAACCGCAGAATTATAAACCTCAACTTTACTTTTAATAACACCAAGTAGACGGTTATTGTTAGCAATCTTCTCCTCTGCTTCTTGTTGCAACGTTTTCTCTAAATAAACCCGCGCTTGTGGATATTGTTGTAAAATCTCATCACCTTGCTTCTCAGCCATTGGTAACAATTGAGTTTTGAGAATTTGGTTAATAGTTTGACGGAATGTTTTGCGAATAGTATGAGAAACCTTTGGCTCAAAATCTAACTTCAATAACTGCCTAATTGCTGTCTCTGCTTCTACCATACTTTCACTGTCATAACTTTGGGAAGTTTGCAGCAAAGTTTGCCGGAATTGATAGATAGAAAAAGTGTCTTCATCATAAAATTTAGGACTTTCTCGGACAAAGCGATCGCACTCTACACTAGCCGCATCTACTAAAGATTGAGTCACCTGTTTTTCTAAAGATTTGAGTTCTTGTTCAATCCCAGCATCATTGCCCAGCAAGCGATACAACTGGCGATAATATTCTGACTTGCGAATTTTTACCATTAATCTTTGGAAAAGATTCGCCACTATCTCTTGGGAGGAATCTATTAATATATCTTCTAACTCATTTGCTAAATAATAAAACGCTTCTACTAAAATTGCTAATAATGGCGCAGTAGCATTCCGTGGATGACTAAGAGTTGCATGACGATAAGCATCAGCCACAGAAAATGTATCCAACAACTCATCTAAACGGCGGATCATCCGAGATTGTAATAGCCGAAAATCCGCCTCAAAGGCATCACAAGCGCTATTAATGACATCGTTGACTTCTTCAGTGATATGTTGATTAAAATCTCTACCTACTTGTTGTAATTGCTGATTGAGACGTTGTAATTCTTGCGCCTTCATCATCTCAATTTCACGCGGCTGACTATCTAAATCATGATGCAAAGTCTGATAATTCTTTTTCAGCTTAATACAAATATCTTCCAAGTCATCAGCTAAATTCTTGAAAAGCTGCGGACGTTTTTCTTCTGTTAAATAACGAGTAATAGCCGTGCGAAATTCTTCTATTCCACTATCTTGAATTGACTGATGAATTAACGGCGTTCCCTGTTCAGCTAAAATTCGCACATAATTCTGGTTTGGTGTTTCATAACCATTAAGAGAAATCCGAAAATTACTAGAAGCTAACTTTCCTGAACTAACGCAATAATTATTAAAAGCGTAAACAAATTGTGGTGTTTCTTCCTTCCCATCCACACCTTTGCTACTTTCTACAAATACAGAATCTAAACCAAATCTATCGCGGATACTCGTCTGTTTAATTTGGCTTCCATAAAAACCGAGTAACCCACTTGTCTTATAAACCCGGCTGGTATCTCGAAACTGTCCATTAACTAAATCATCTAGTCTTTGCCTTAACTGGGTATTATACCAAGTTTCATCAATGCGGTTGAACACATAAAAGACGCGATCGCGTATTCCTGCATTTTGTCGCATCTTCTCTAAAAGTTCCGTTTCCTCCTTCGTCATATCACCCGCAGACGCAGGTTTTAGCACACACACTACCGCCGAAGTATCAGGATGCTGTATTTTGGCGTAGGTTAGTTGTGCATCCTTCTCTACTGGCGCATCAATTCCTGGCGTATCGATAATCACATTCCCATCTTCTAAAAGGGGATGGTTGCAATAATATTCAATCTGCTTTAATACTGCACTGTTGCTACCACGACGCGCATATCCAGCCGCTTCCTTCAGGTTGGAAAAGTTAAACTGTTCCATCGAATATGTAGCATTATTTACCGGGTGAATATGTTGCTCATTTGTCTCATATCCTTGCAATAATAGTATTAATGCTTTCGCTTGTTTCGCGCGTTCTGACTTACTCTCACCACCCTCTCGCTGAATAATTGCTTCACACCCTTGATGTAATAAGCCAATAACTTCAGCTTGATTAATATCAACGGCTGTGGTAAAACCCAATTGTTGACACAGAGAGGTTGCTTGTTGAATAATTTCTACCTTACTTAAAAATGTTAAAACTACCCGTTCCTCATCTGCTTGTGCATACTCAATTTTGCACTCTGTACCCGTGGCGTGTCCTTCTGCACTGTACAATAATTCCCGTTCCAACAGTGCATTAATTAGCATCGACTTACCCGCACTAAACGCACCTGCAAATATAATCTCAAACCTGGGGGAAATGGCTTTACCAAGAGAAGTTTGTACAGGTGTTACGTCTTGGGAACGTAAAGATGGTTCTTGTTGTAAAAGTTGTAATATAGATTCTACTTGTTCTTTTAAACTGTGGCACTGAAAAGGCAGACTTGGCATAAAAGCACCTATAAGCTTCTATGCCAAGTTAACAATATTTTTATACATCATCTACAGTATTAATACATATTTAGCTTCAGATAAACATGTAAGTAGACGTATTTTCTAACCGCCTTTTTTGATAAGGTAAGAGATACCAAGCTCAACCAGATATCTCTTACTTGAGAATTTTTATTTACCAGTTACCTTGTCAATAAGTTCTGATGCTTTATCTACTAAACTTTCTTGGTTTTGTCCTCTTTCCTCTTTCAAATTTCTTTCATAAGCCTTTTCTAAAGTATTCAGATTTTCTGAATCATTAATTGCTTGTTCGTAAGCTTTCTGTCTATCTTCTTCTAGAAGCCCAACACCTGGATCAAATTCATTAGCACGATTAATTTTTTCTTCAGAATTAGGCTTATATTCTGGGGGTATAAGTTTTAATTCTTCTAGAGTGGTTGCATAACTAGGTTGCTGAATACCTATAGATATACCAGCCATAATAAAAGTTAGAAACAATATAATTGAAAAAGTTGTCCTCAATATTTGCTTCAAATATAAAACAATGTTTTTCATTTTAAACTCCTTGTATATTCCTGAAAAATGACTTTCTTTGTAGGTAAAATGTCTTATCTTAAACCCATAGGCATCCTAAATGTTTAAATGTATTTTTTCCTTCTATCTGAAGACACATTAATTTAGTTGTTTCCAACTAAAATTGTGTTTAGTGATGGGCTAAACTCTACGTGGACGATCGCCAAAATAAACCCGTGTATTTTAATACTGATAAATTCAGTATTAATTCTGTAACCGCTTCACAATTTAGTTTTAAGTATAAAAAATAACTATAAATTGTTTTGAATCCTTACACATAGTCTACACAGATAATCTTGGTGTGTAAGTCCTGGAGTTTTACAAGAAAGTTGAAGCTTAATCTTTTCTTTATAAAGAAAATCTGGAAAATGACAGAGGGCAAGTTGTAGTTCTACACAGTTGATACTAGCCGCGTTTCAACCATGAACTTACCAGTTAATACAGGGTTCGCACAAATTCATAAAGTCTATTTACAAAACTTTATGTATGGCGAACTATTTACTGGGCGGCTTTTACAGAATCAATTGTAATTATTCATTACGGGGATCAGTATATTTTCGTTAATTAGCTGCCAATACTAAAAATGATAATTACAATCGGAACAGAAAAATACCCACAACTGTCTCAGGGAAGATATGGCTGTACAAATTCTGGAATTAAATGACCAGTACGTACTCAACTACTGCACTAAATATCTTGCAAGAAAAAACCCAGAACCTCGGAATAATTTTGGGCAATTTACTGATAATGATATTCGTTCTCAGGTTGCTGAATCCTGGCGCTTTCCTATTATTGATACCTACAGCGATGGCAGCGATTCTGTCAAAAATTATGACTTGAATCGTGTAACATTTGTCTACCAAATTTCAGGAACAACAGCCCCCAAAAACATTTCTGTGATTGGTACATTTTCTAACCTTTTTGAACCAATCCCTTTAAAAAATGTCAAATTTTTGGGTGAAGCTACAAGTTATTATGCACTAACAGTTTTAGTACCTAAAGCTGAAGTACACACTTATAAATTTGTTGTTGATGGTCAATTTATTCCTGACCCCATTAATCCTCAAAGAGCCGTCCTTGATAATGCTCAAATCTGGTCACGCTTTTTTACTAATTACTGCACTCAGCCTCTCAACTTCGATGATTGGGAGTACGTCATTTTACAACGATTAGTTGACCATATTTTGCCCTTCCGTACCCAAGAAGGGCAAAACTTTGTTAACCGTTATTTCAGCAACATAGACCGACAATCAAAAGACAATCAATACCCCTACGCCTATCGTTTAGATGAATCTGTAGGCGCTGCCAATTTTATTGATAATATTTTGGCACGAGAAGAAAACCACCATTTGATTGACTACAAAATTTGTCTAGAACAAATAGACCGCATTCTCAGACAGCGTAATCCTTTTATAGAACCAAGAGAAATGTCAAGAGAAATGTATGTCGATTTGTACAATGAAATGACTCTAGACAAAGTAAATGGCTGGGACTACAGCAAATATGGTAGTCCTTTGTTCTTCCTGCAATTGTTACGTCGTCACACCTATACAGGCGCATTTTCTCATCCTAAATATGGCGGTAATATAGGCGCGGCTGGATGGGCTTATCTAGCAGAAAGATTAACAAACGAGCAAGGCAAAACCCTCTTTAACTGGCGCAAAGCCATAGAAAAACCCTTGGGTGTCAATAGCGATTATCACGGTTAAATCTACTAGGAAAGAGCATGGAAACAAAATTTGATGTAGTGATTATAGGTAGTGGTGCTGGTGGTGCGCCTATTGCTCACACTTTAGTTAAAGCTGGTAAGTCAGTGCTAATTCTGGAAAAGGGGCCGATGTTAAAACCCCAATATCAGAATCCTGATAAATTAAGTGATTTCAAGCGTGATGAACTTTTCGCCGATGGGCCAGAAAAACGTATTAATGTTCCTGGTGTGAGTAACAAAGGAGAAGCTTTTTACTCTAGCCATGTAGAGCCAGATATTAACGACGAACCGCACATATACGAAGAAGCCGATGGTAGAACTCTGGCGACTATCGAAGGCTATACGGCTCACGTAGTTGGTGGTGGGACACAACTCTATGGTGCTGTGTCTTTGCGATTTTCACCTCTAGATTTCCGTTTGCAGAGCTTCAATGCTGGACGGACAGATATTAAGAATGACCCCAATGGTGATGTCCAGACAGAAGCCAGAGACTGGCCTATTAGTTATGAAGATTTAGAGCCTTACTATACCAAAACAGAATTTTTGGTAGGTATTAACGGAACCGTTACCAACCAACTCAAGCCTTTTAGTGGTGATAAATATCAGCCACCTCTAGAACCAAATCCAATTAGCGGCTATGCGAAAACAGGTCTGGAATGGTTGGGGAAAAATACTAATAATCGTCAGCCTGTACTCCCCTACCGCACACCATTAGCAGTCATTACCCGTGACCATGAACCAAGCGGACGGAAAGTTCCTAGCGACCCTGAAACCATTAAAACTAGCTATGTCAACCGCTACGGCTGTCCTTTGGGGTTAAAATCTAATACTTGGGTGTCATTGCTCAGTCCTATCGCCAACAGCCCCAATTTTGAGATTCGCACTAACTGTTTTGTTACTCGCTTAGAAACTCAAGGCGCTAGAGTTAGTCGAGTAGTTTATCTTGACCCCAGTGGCCAAGAACGCTCTGTGGAAGGCAAGTTGGTCGTAGTAGCTTGTTCTGCTATTGAGTCAATTCGCCTATTGAAAATATCTGGTTTGGCTGATGCAGAATTTGGTCGCCGCATCAACCAAAACGACCTTCTGGGCAAATATTTCCTAACTCACTGCTTTGGTGGAGCCAGTGCAATTGTGCCTAACCGTAGTGATAAATCTATAGCTCTTGATGCCGACTGGGCAATTGATTGTTGTGCTACGGAGGAGTTTCTCAAAAGTAAAGGACTTTGGGCTGGTGGTGCTATTTATAACAACACCTCAGACCGTGCCTTACCCATATCTATAGGACGTAATCATCGTAGTACCGACCTAGACACCCTATGGAAAGGGTTTATTGAAGATACGAATTTAGTCGGTGATAGTTTAGCTCAATTTTTAGACAACACCTTCGGTAAAGGCTTATCGGTAAGTTTCATGGCTAATCAGTTGCCTTTGAAGCGTAACCGGATTGAACTGCATCCCACAGTCAAGGATAAATGGGGTTTACCTGTAGCCTTTATTAGAAAGGTATGGCATCCCCATGACCAATACTTAATGACGACATTGGCACAATGTTGTGGTGATGTCTTGAGACGTGGTGTTGACCCGGCAAACGGTAGTTTTGCGATCGAGGGACAAGGGGGAGTACATCAGGCTCCTAATGGAATTGCGCGAATTGCCAACCATATTCTCGGCGGCGCACGCTTTGGTACAGACCGCAACGACTCAGTTTTAGACCCCAATTGCCGCGCTTGGGATTTTGACAATCTCTACATCACAGATGGTTCTTTTATGCCAACCTCTGGCGGTGCTAACCCCACCTTGACCATCCAAGCCAATTCCTTCCGCGTTGCTGACGAATTACTCAAGAGGCTGTAAGTTATATGGACCCTAAATTTAACGAAATTGCGACGAGTGTAGAAAACGAGATTTTCAAGGTCGTTTTCTTTCCCGACAGAATTTATCACTCTCAATACTTAAATGCAACTCGTAGCCCCCGCTACCGCTACAATGTCCAAGAAGTCCGCTCTTACCTGGATTTTATCGTTCTCAAAGGCGAAGTTTACTTAGATGGTCAGTTTTTAAGTAACTTCTTACGGGTGGAGTATAAAAGTAGTCGGTTGGTAGAACAAACGCGGGAAAGGAAGCGGTTAATTAAGGATGAATTAATTGCTTGGATTCGGGTGTTACCAGACGATGCCAATAATATTGCAGAAGGGCGAGTTAAGTTAACTTATTGTCCTTGGACTGATGCTTTTCAAGCGGAGATTTGGGAAACCCTGGAACCACCAGAAAATAGTTACCATGATTTCCAAGTTCTCGACCAGATGGGCTATAACCGACCCATTACCAGACTACGGCAATTTAACCCAGCTTTGCGCGATATCAAATCCTTGCGGCGGTTGGAATTAGCTTTTAGAGAAAGCGATCGCAATCTACCGACAGGATACCAAATTAGCGATAACAATGCCTGCTGGGACAATGCTTATTTGCGATCGCACCAAGAACCCCGCACCCCAGAACCAAGTTCTAGTCAAAACACCATTGAGGATCAAAACTACCTAATTAATTTCCAACGAGGTTGGTTCTTACAAACCCAAGATATCCAACCAGTGCGCTATCGTAACGCCATGATGGACAATAACAACCCAGATAGGCGTGATGATAACGTCATCGATATGCGTTGGATAGTCCAAAGAGAACTAGGCGGTTCGATGGTGTTCTTCCATGAAGTTACTATCCCCCCTGGTAAAGTAGAAGGTACTCACCAACACATCGGTTCCGAAGAACTCTACTTCATTACTGAAGGTGAAGGCATTGCATATATGCGCGTTGGTGATGACCCAGCCACAGATAATTACCCCACAGTCGAACGGGAAGTCATGGGTTTAGGTAAACGCCAATTCAAGGAATTACCAGTCAAACCAGGGAGCGTAATTTTTACTAAAAGTGGCGGGATGCACGGGATTCGTAACCCAAACAGCCAACCTCTGAAGTTTGTGGCTTTCTTATATCACACCGTATAATATATTGCAGGGTAAATCATGTTTATTGTTCACTCCGATAGTGTTGTTAAGGTCAATCCTGGCACTACCCCCAACTATAACCAGTCCAACCCATTACTCAAGCTGCTCAATTTAATGGAGAAAGCGCAACTCGCAGCTGAGAGGGAATACTATTTGATGGGACAAACCCAATATTTATTTCCCTATGAGTGGCTGAGTTTATACGGCCCGGCTGGTAACGATGCAGACATTCTTGAACCCGAACGGCAGGATAACAAACTCGACTTTCAAAAGCAAAATATTAAAGACTTCCGCAGTACAGACACCTATTTGATTCGTGGTTTGGTGAGAGTGGGAGACTGGATAGGGCCATTTTTGCGGATTTCCTACCGTGGTGGGCCTGACTCCAAGCTGTCAGTCGCCGCTAACCATAAACTTGGTGAAAAAATCAAATTATGGGTGAAAGTGGGAAATGTGGCGACCCCTTCCTTAATTAGCGTACCTTATAATCCCGTGAGCGATCGCTATGAAGTGGAGCTATGGGGTTATCCTAACGGTGACTTGCAAAATCAACTCGACACCAAGGGACGCAAAGCCATCGACCGTTTAGAACTACAAGTACGTACAGACTTAGTTCGCGGCAATGTATCAGCATTCAATCGTGAAGGACTCAATGGCAAGCGTATAGAAGACATTGACTCTAACAGTACCATGCACCCTGTATTGCCTTTACACATAGAATTAGCCTGGGCAGACTTTAGCGAAAAGATTTGGGATTCGCAAAACGGAGCTAATTACCACTATGAGTTCAATATGATTGTACGGGGGTGGGAAAACTACTTAGAAACAGGTATTAGCGCTAACCCTCATGGTGGCGTAGGCTTTCTAGAATATCGCAACCTCATGTCTAACTACGGCGGCAAATCCCAGAAAAATGAGCTAGGACGCGGGTTAAATGCTTGGAATCTCAGCGCCTTTAGTACCAAATTCCACGGTAATGGGTACGAACCATTCTTTGCAGTTGATTACATGGATTTACATCTGCTCAAGCCAGGGTGTGGTATTGGTTTACACCGCCACAGAGATAACCAAGAGATGTTTCTCATGATGGACGGTCAAGGCTTTATGGTCATAGGCGACTGGTGCAAAATGGATCAACGGGAACGGTGTTTTGAAATTCGTACCCTCCATGCAGGACATTTTGCCATGCTCAAAGGCGGAAACCTTCACGCATTGATGAACTCCACCGACCAAGATATTTCTCTATTTATGTGTGGAGGATACGACTAATCTTTGTCAGATTAAACACTTATCATATAGTGGGGTTTGGTAATGGGTAATGGGTAATGGGTAATTGTTTTCTCCGACTACCTATTACCGATTATCTGTTACCAACCTCACAGATTACCACTAGTCAAAGTAGTAGGGTGTATTCGTTAGAAATTCACCCTACTATAGTTTTAAGCTGCTGTATCTTCACGGTCTAATTGTCGGCGAATAGTATCAATAGCAGCATTAATACCTGCCAATCTAGACTCTAAATCATCTCGCATCCAAGTCAAGAATTTTAATTTACGTTCTAAATGAGACTTACGAGAAACAGGTTCGCTACCACAAAAGGGATTACCCCAATAAGGAAACATATTTAGCCTCTACATTTAGATTGACAATAAAGTAATGTGTTGCACTACTACATTACATTCTGACGAAAAATTAATTAACTTGGTGGTGTAATGACCGACCCTTAATTAATTCAAAATTCATCGGCGTTTATCCTATTTATCGGCGGTTAATTATTCTTATCTGAACTCTATTGTTATATTAGTGCTTTTGAGAGCCGTTTTACTCCTTCTTGGATTTGCTGTTCGTTGAGTTCGGCATATCCTAAAATAAATTCATGACCAGGACTATCTTTTAAATATTGAGGGTATGCGGCTTGGATACCTACACCAGCAAAGGCAGCACGCTGGACTGTTTCGTCATCGCTAAGGTGAGTATCTATTTTCACCATCAAGTGCATTCCCGCATTTTCACCCAAGATTTTCACTCTGTCGCCAAAATGAGAAAATAAAGAATGTACCAAGGTTTGCCTACGTTGGTCGTAGAGCGATCGCATCCTTCTTATATGTCGTTCTAAATGACCTTCTGTAATAAAATCATTTAGGGCGTACTGTTCCAGCAAACTACATTGTCTATCTGCTAGCCATTTCGCCCGTGCAAATACATATACTAAATTTTCTGGTAACACCAAATACCCAAGGCGCAAAGCTGGAAAGAGAACTTTAGAAAATGTCCCTACATAAATAACAGAGCCACCTTGATCTAATCCCTGTAAAGCTGGGATGGGACGCTCACCATAACGATACTCGCTATCATAGTCATCCTCGATAATCATTACCCCTGTTTTCTGCGCCCAAGCTAACAACTCTAGCCTCCGAGGAAGGGATAAAACCGCACCTGTGGGGAATTGATGGGATGGAGTGACATAGACAAGTTTGATGGGAGGAATAATATTTTTGGTCAACTCACTGACCACTAAGCCAGACTGATCTACAGATACAGGGTATAAACTAGCTCCCTGAGCTAAAAAAGCGCGTCTAGCGCCTAGATAACCTGGTTCTTCTACTGCAATCCAATCTCCACGGTTAATTAGCAGGCGTGTGATTAAGTCAATTCCTTGCTGGGAACCACCCACAATAATGATTTGCTCTGCATGACACTTCACCGCTCTGGAACGCGAAATATAAGAGGCGATCGCTTCCCGTAATGGTTGATATCCTTGAGAATCATAAGTATAGTCAAGCACATTGGGGTGTGAAAGACAATGACGGGATAGTAACTTCCGCCATAAATCTATAGGGAACTGATCAAAAGCTGGTCTTCCATAGGTGAAACTAATTTCCACTTCTGATTTTGATGGACGTAAAAATGCTTTATCACTCAAACTTGCACCATAAGCTGATAAGGATACAGATGAATTAGTAGGTGGTAATTTTGACGGTATCGGCGCAGGAGTAAGTAAATCATCAGGAAGTTGACGACAAACAAACGTTCCCGAACCTACAATAGTTTCTAAATAACCCTCACTCAACAGTAGGTCATAACTTTGGGTGATAGTAGCGCGGGAAACCTCAAGTAATTGAGCAAGCGATCGCGTCGATGGTAGCCTTTCCCCCGGTCTTAATCTCCCCGAAAGAATCCCTTGGCGTAATTCCTCATAAACCTGACGATGCAGAGGTAAAGGTGCGTTTGGGTTGATATTAATTGCAAAATCCATGCTCAATTACAAAAGTGGACTGGTCATTTTATCGAAAAGTGGCTCTTGTCTCTTACCACTTACTTGATTACTCTAACGATATAGAGTAGAAATTTCCAGTCATGTCTCAACAAAAAGCCCCTAGTCAAAGAACTACCGTTAAACGTGTACCCCAAAGAGCCAATTATGAAACTGAAACCATTTATCAAATTCTCGATGAAGGATTAGTCTGTCACATAGGCTTTGTTGTTGACGGACAACCTTTCGTCATTCCCACAGCCTACGGACGAGTGGATGATACCCTATACATTCACGGCTCCCCAGCTAGTCGAATGCTGAAGACATTGCAACAAGGTCTAGATGTCTGCGTTACCTTAACTTTAATCGATGGCTTAGTATTGGCGCGATCGGCGTTCCACCACTCCATGAACTATCGCTCAGTGGTAGTGTTTGGTAAAGCCACACTGGTAGAAGATACAGAGCAAAAACTAGCAGCCTTAAAAGCATTTACAGAACACGTTATTTTGGGGAGATGGGAAGAAGTGCGATCGCCAAGTCGTAACGAATTAGCTGGAACCATAGTACTATCCCTACCCCTAACAGAAGCTTCTGCAAAGGTTCGTACTGGCGGGCCTATCGATGATGAAGCTGATTATCAAATACCAGTGTGGGCAGGACAAATACCCTTAAAATTAACTGCAACTACACCGATAAATGATTCACAGTTACATCCACATATCGAAGTACCTGCCCATCTGAGCCACTACACTAGACCGCAGCATCTAACTCAGGGAGTGGGGAGTAGGGAGTAGGGAGTGGGGGGAGATGAGGGAGATGAGGGAGATGTAGCTTGCTTCCCGCAGGGTGGGAGAATAACTATTGACTGTGGACTATGGACTATTGACAACTGTCAACTGTCAACTACAACCGCAGCAACCATTGTCCTTGCTCCCAAACAGATTGGAGCGATCGCAAATTTTTGCGATTAAACCAGTGTTTCCAGGCTTGTTTTAAATCGCCCTTGGCGGCTGCTTGTACTCCATCGCTCACTGCAACGCCAATATGCTGCATCACACTAGAGTCTCGATAGCAGTCAATCATGCAGGCTGTACAGCCATCGCGCACCCGTTGAGAACCATCAAATTCTGTAATGTGGCACATGGGTTTGTCCCAGTTGTGACAACGATAGAGATTTAAGTGCCAATCTAAGTAAAATAATTTCCAACCGCCAAGACAGCCAAATTCTTCCGGCTCACCTTTTAAGTGACGCTGCATATCTTCAATCGAGACGGTAGGATTGACAACTGGAAAATCCCGTTTCAATGTCTTGATAGTTTCAAAATGCTGATTTAATTCTTCTGGGGTGTAATCTACTAAATTTGACTGAGCATAACCAAGATACGATGAACTTAAAGTTGTTAAAGGATAGGAAAAAGTCACAGTATCAAAGTTTAAAGACTTGAGAAAATCTGGTAATTTTTCATAATCTACTAACCGACTCATGGTAACGGAAGCTGTAGTCCCAATTTTCCGTCGGCGGAACTCGGTGTTTGCCTCTTTAATACGCTGACATACACCCCTCAACCCTCGATTTTGTTCGTGTTCTTGTACTTCGGCTGCATCAATAGAAATAATAACTGAGGTAAGTCCCGCATCTGCTAATTGATTGATTTTTTCAGGTGTGAGGAGCGAACCATTAGTTACCAGCATGGGAGCCATACCGATACTTGCAGCATGGGCAATCATTTCATTCAAATGGGGGTGCATCATTGGTTCCCCGCCCACAAAAATGAGGAAATATACTCCATTGCGATGAAGAATGGAGGCGGCTTGCTTGGCTTCTTCCAAAGTCACAGAATGCCTTAACTCCATCGGCATTTTATCTACCGCAAAGCTACAAAACCCGCAACTAGCATTGCAGGCACTTGTAATGGCAAATTGACAAGTCGAAGGGCCGCCATTTTGCAGTCCTTCTAATGCCAACTGCCATAATGAACGCTTATTTACACCGGATACCAAATCAGACTGTGACATACATAATTTATGATGGCAGTACCAAGTAGTCAGTATGACTATACCGTACTCGTTAAGATTACTGAACTATTCTTTAAAATATTTCAATATGATTGGGTATAGTATGTATAATTATCTTCGTTACCTGCTATATACTTATTTTTTTAAGGTTCATCTTGATTTGATTCATGCGTTCCCGCCAAAATATTTTAGAAATGTTCTCTACCTTCCTCCAATTTGATGGAGAACGGTTTGGCAATTGGGTGTATGATGGTAGACTGCGACGTAGTATGCAGAATTGTTTGGAACAATCAACCACCAAACAATCAGAAAATTTTTGGGCAATTTATTGGCATAAATACTGGCAAAAACGTTGTAACTCTCTAGCTGAGGAACATCTATCAGCTTATTTACAAGAAACCTGTTTTTGGGCAGTTAAAAGGGTAATGCCGCAATTCTCAAGTGTACAATCCAGCTTAAGTGACTGTTTTCAAATTGCGATCGCTGAAGTACCCAAAATCCTCAAAGGCTGCGATCCTGATCAAAAAGCCAGTCTCAAAAGCTATAGTACAGTGGCTTTTGGTAATATTCTACGTGACGCTTTACGCCAAAAAAAAGAAATCGATTTTTGCAACGATTGGGCATTATTACTTAAATTAAGTCGCAAAAGGTTACAAGAGGCATTACAAAATGCTGGGTTAACAGAGGAAATTATTGCATCTTATTTATTAGCTTGGAAATGTTTTACAGATGGTTATATTCTCAGTAAATCACCAAAAGCTAGAAAATTAGAAAAACCAGATGAACCTACCTGGGAAGCTATTACACAACTCTACAACCGTGAGGGGAAAACTCAACTCAACCCCCAAAGCTTGGAAAAATGGTTGCTTGCTTGTGCTAAGTACGCCCGTTCTTATCTATATCCGGTCGTATCTTCCCTGAATACCCCTAAAGTCGGTCAACAAGATAGCGAATTACAAGATGATTTACCAGACCCTACTGATGGTGAATCTTTATTAGATAATTTAATCGCTGTAGAAGCAGCCGAAACACAACAAAATCTTCAACAAGAAATTCACAACTTATTAATTACTACCCTGGCAAAACTGCCTGCACAATCACAACAACTACTGCAACTATATTATCAGCAAGGCTTAACCCAACAACAAATTGCTCAACAGCAGGAAATCCAACAGTACCAAGTTTCCCGCCAATTATCTAAGACCAGAGAAGCTTTACTTTTAGCCGTTAGCAAATGGAGTCAAGAAAAAACGCATATTTCTACTACCTCCATCGTGGTTAAACATATTAGTGCAGTGTTAGAGGAGTGGTTACAGAATTACTTCGGTAATCTGCAATCAAACTCCTCCAAGGAGTAATAATTATGTCTTCGTTCTGTGTGCCACCAACTCAACTTTTGTTAGAAGTACCTTCCCAAATTCAAGATGAGGCTTGGCAACAAAGCCAGTCTTACGTAAGCGCTGCTGGTCGTTGGAATGCCTTTCTCAATCAAGTTTGCCTAAGTACGTTTTTGCCTTGGCTACAAGCAGAGTATGCACCAGAAGCCAGTATTGATAATTTGCCCAGGAATTGGGAAGTAGTCAACGGCTGTGCTATTACGTTAGATACAAAGCGCCTGATTCTCATTCCTGATAAAAATTTAGAAACTAGGGAATTTTCCGTACCCCAAGAATGGTTAGATATTCCCCAGTGGGCTGGAGATTATTATTTAGCGGTACAAGTCAATCCTGATGGGGAGTGGTTGAGAATTTGGGGATACACCACCCACGAACAATTAAAGAATCAAGGTCAATATGATCCTCAAGAGCGAACTTATTCTTTAGAAGCCAATCAAATGGTTGAAGATTTGAGTGTGTTGTGGGTAGTAAGGCAATTGTACCCTGATGAACAAACACAAACTGCGATCGCTCTCCTACCCGAATTATCCCCTACCCAAGTAGAAAACCTCTGGCAAAGGTTAGCCAGTCCGACAATTACTAACCCTCGTCTAGAGTTACCCTTTGAGATTTGGGGAGCCTTATTAACTACACAAAAACCAGCACCCGTCAACCTACGTCAGTGGTTACAAAATATTGTCGCTGAGGGTTGGCAAACCATCGAAACACTTTTGGGTACACAACCAGATTTCGCCTTCAGTTTTCGTCAAGCCAGCGATGCAAATCAACAGTCAATTCAACGAGCCAAGGTAATTGATTTACCCAACAATCAACCTGTAATCCTCATGCTGACATTGATACCAGAAACAGACGGTAGAGTCGGTATCCGCATTCAATTGTCTCCCAGAGAACGTAACCTTTACCTAAGCGCCAATCTCAGGCTGACATTAATTTCTACCTCTGGGGAAGTCGTCCAGTCAGTTACAGCCAGAGAAACAGACAATTCCATCCAGCTTAAACGCTTTCGCTGTCCAGAAAACACCCGCTTTAGCCTTCAGGTTACTTTAAATGAGTTTAATTTTACACAAGAGTTTGTTAGTTAGTGTTTAAAGTTAAGTTTCTGCATCTTGGATAATTTTCTGGCGCTTGGCTTGGCAGTCAGATACTGCTTAATATCCTCAAGCTGTTGCATTTTTTCAAGTTTTATAATATCCCCACCAAAATTTAAAAAATAGCAGTTTGCAAGTAAGTAAACATGAGTTTGATAAACCTCCCTTGTAGGGAGGAACAACGTAATCATGGACTTTTTAAACCTCTCTCCTAAAAAGAGAGAGGTCAAATCTGATTGAATGAAAAACTATTATTATGGCTAAAATACTCAGAGTCTGAAGTAAAAAGCCCCATTTGATCATAAAACCAGATAAATTTAGAGGCAACCTTTTATTTTTATATTATTATTTTTGAAGTAAATACACTCTTATGTATAAGTTTTTTCTACATTAGGTGTTTTATCCTGTTTAACCTTCTTAATTAATTCCATATAGATATTAACCTCATTCACTTCTACATCATGTTCAATTCTAATTACCTTCCAATTTTCCCGGTTTAGGTATATTTCTTCTCCTACTCTGGGAATAAACTCTAAATCATAGAACTTCTTTAAGTAATCTTTTTGTTTATCTTCCCATAAGATAACTTTGACTAATTCTCTACTCATGGCTACTCCTAATGGCTACTATTAAGGTGTGGTTTAATTACACTCATTTAGCAAGTCTATATTAATGGGACAATTCAATAACGTAGCTAAAACCACATTATGCGTTATCTCATCCTTTAGCAAAACACAAAAATTGAATTTAGGAAAAGCATTTATGTTGTATGAAATTTAGTAAAAGTGCTATAAATTGTATGTAAATTCTCACAAATTACTCTATTTCTATGACTGCAAAAGTGCAAAATGAAAACAATAAATCACAGGTAAGCAATGATCTAAATATAAATCAACAAACAGAAAACGAAAAAATTCTCTGTCCTCATTGCTTACGTACTGCTACAAATGGTATCAAATGTAAAGGGATATGTGTAGCTGACAGTGACTATTAACAGTAACTAAGGCATCAACAGCAGGTTGCCGATATCAAACAGAACTTGCATTGTACCTTGGTAGCCAACTTTATTAGACATAGCATTACCTAAGCGATGACCTACGGTCGGTCGGAAACCATCGCAAATCGGAATGCCTTGAAGATACAGAGGGATTTGCAACCGTTGAGAAGTCGCACTCGCGTAGGAATTAGCAATTAGCAACTCACTACCAACTGCCAACTGCTCAAAATCTTCTAAGTCGCCAATGGTAACGCATGGAATCGCCAGCTTTTCCAATAGGGGAGAACGGCTAGTAGTGACGGCTGCATGAATTTGCGCTCCCATTGATTGTAAAATCGTCACCATAGACGATAGTAAGTCCGGTTCTAGTGCTAAAGTTACTCGCTTACAACCAAAGTAAGTATGAGTTTGTAGCATCACATCTTGCAGTTGACGACGTTGACGACGGTATTTTTCTGGTACACTTTGACCGCTAATATCTGCTAAAGCTTGTAAGAACTTGTCTGTTGCATCCAATCCCGTCAGTTCACCGAACACTTCGTAAGGAATATTAAATCGCTTTTCTAGAATTTTCGCCGCACCGCGCATACTCTCACCCAGCGCCACGGTGAATACAGAACTAGCGATCGCTCCTAATTGTGCTACAGTTGTACCACTGGTTGTAATCCCACTATATTCATGTTCCAGATGAGTATCGAGTAAAGCAGAGAGATCGGGAATGGCGATCGCTTCCAATCCAAAAGCAGCGATAATTTCTTTAATTTCCTGTATATCCCCTGGTGTGAACGCAGAACTAGCTAACAGTGCAATTTGTTGAGGACGACATTGCTCAACCTTTTGCGGAATCTCCTTGACAATACTTTCCACAACTGCGGCAAAGCCATCTTGCAGCGTACCTTTAAAATCAGGTGTAGAGACTAAGACAATGGGTATGTGATCTAATTCTGGATAACGATAGCGAATATCCTTGACAAAACGCCTCATATCATCGCCTTTAGTCTCCGTCAGTCCAGTAGTACATAAACCAATAATTTCTGGTTGATAACTCTGCACCAACTGTAAAATAGCTTGTTCAACTTTATCCTCCCCACCCATGATTGCAGAGACTTCTGTCATTGCTGTACTAGAAAGGGGAATTGCTTTCCGCAAGTGCTGTGCTAAAGGAATTTTCGTAAACGCACTACATCCAGGCGAACCATGCAATAAAGGCAGCATTCCCTTGAATCCTAAAAAGGCCAAAGTTGCACCAATGGCTTGACTTTGCTTGAGGGGATTAACTGCAACTGAGGTACTAGTGATGCTAACAATTGCCATAAGATTGGGAATTAGGTAGGTATTGGGTATTAGCCTGCATTTCTCACAAACAGTAGGGGCGGGTTCACAGATATGCTGGAATCATTCACGAAAATTTCGCTCAACCCGCCCCTACGGACTCTGGACTGAGGTTGCAATAATTGGTGAGAAATCCGAGATTAGGGATTAGGTACTGGGTATTGGGTACTAAGGTTATCTTCTCCCCCCACTCCCTCATCTCGCCTTACTCCCACGGTGCAGCTTTGCGTACTTGTTCCCATATAGGGCTGTAGAGAGTGGCGTACAACTCTTGTGCTACCGTGAAAATTCCGGCGTAACTCACATAAGAATGATGGGATTGTTGATTAATGTCGAGGAAAGGAATATTTGTCAGATGCGCGGCTGATTGTAGATGAGTACTAGCTATTAGCATCTGGGCTTGATGATGATTAATAATTTCAACTACTTCTGATATATTGTCTTGTTGAAGAATAATACTATTTTTATCAAGTAACTTCTTAACTCTAGCTCTATCCTCTTTGCTACTTTTTTTAGAACTAATAGGAATAACATCCATCCCCAAAGTTTTAGCTGTAGAAATTAGCAACCAACTACGCCGACCACCAGTATAGATGAGGACTTTTTTACCTTGCAATCTGATTCGATAAGCTGCAAGTTTTATATCTAAAGCACTGATTTCTTGGACAATCAAATTTTCGGTAGCTGTCTGTAGCTCAGAATCACCCAATTGAGCAACGATATCCCGCAGACATTGATTAATATCTTCTACACTATCAAGAGACTCTTCAATATAAGGAATATCAAATAAATCCTCCATTTTTTTTACCATTTTCAAGAGGGGTTTTGAGTCAATGATAACGTTGAGTTTGGCACGATGAGCATAACAAATTTCTTGATATTGAGCATCACCTGTGATTTTGGCTAAAACCCTAATACCCAGTTGTTCCAATAAAGGTAATATATTTATCCAAATAGCACTGTTAGGTTCAGCAATTAAATTAATGTCTAACGGTGTAGTTAATTCCGGCTCTGCTGTCCCAATGACGTGTTCTAACAGAGCTTCTCCAGCAACGCGAATACCTAAATTTTTGCGTCCCACGAACCCAGGAGAATCTACAGGAATAATTGGGATACCTATTTGTTCACTAGCATTTTTACAAACCCCATTAATATCATCTCCAATTAGTGCAGAAACACAAGTTGAATAGACAAATACTGCGGCTGGTTTGTAGCGTCTGACTAATTCTAATATGGCTTTATCTAACTTCTTTGCACCACCAAAAATGATATCACTTTCTTCCATATCAGTGGTGAAGCGAACCTTGTGCAGTGTAGAATTGGAAGAAGGATAATTATTAATTACCCAAGAATTACTAATACAACCACTTGGCCCGTGAATTAAATGGGCAGCGTCCGTAATTGGTACTAAAATAGACATAGCACCTTCAAAAGCACAATCTTCATGCACATCTAATGGTGATGGTACTTGTATACCAAATCTATCTTGATTTTCTGAGCTTGTATCATCCGAAAAGTTATTGATTGGTTCTTGACTAGCTTTCATGATTAGTTATGTCTTGAAGATGGGTGTATGGGAAAGAGATTTTTGTATCTTCTTGGTTGACTTATCACATCAACATCTAGAATTTTTTAGTTAAGTCTAAATAAATGATCAGCAACTTAACTTTTCTTATGAGAAAAATCAGGAATGGGAAACAAAGCTTTCCCATCCACTGAAGAATAAACAACCAACGTAGCAGAGAAGAATAAATCTAAAGTAAAGTACTAATTCCGTATAAAAACGATTAAAAAATGACGGAAACGGTAAAGTGAAACACCTAAGTTTTATTTACGTTTATAGATCACCTCCATGTTTTTATGAATGTTTATAGGTAGGGTGGGAGGAAAGAACCCACCCCATAATCAACTAGATTAACTAGCAGCTAATAAGCAACAATAAATCTATTTCTTGTCACCAGAAACAATTTCTACGTTACCCTTTGTTAGAGCTTCTAATGCTTCGCCTTGAGCATCTTCTTGTCTCTTTTCTTTATCTTCTTGAGCTTGTGCAGCCGCAACCATTTTTGCTGCATTTTCTTCGCTTTCCAGAATACCGAACTCAATCAGCAGGTCTTCTAATTCGTCCATCTCAATGGGTGTGGGAATAGCAAGATTTTGATTGTTGATAATCTTGTCTGCTAATGTCCGGTATTCATGAGCTTGGTTACTGTCAGGTGCATACTCGTTGACAGTCATCCGGCGCAATTCAGCGTGTTGCACAATGTTGTCACGGGGAACAAAGTGAATCATCTGTGTGCTTAACCGGGCTGCTAGTGTACTAATCAGTTCATCTTCCCGGTCAGTTTTACGGCTATTACAAATCAGACCACCTAAGCGCACACCACCAGTATGAGCATATTTGAGAACACCACGCGCAATATTATTGGCGGCAAACATCGCCATCATTTCACCAGAGGTAACGATATAGATTTCTTGAGCTTTTCCCTCCCGAATTGGCATGGCGAAACCACCACACACAACGTCACCTAGCACGTCGTAGGATACAAAATCTACGTCTTGGTATGCACCGTTTTCTTCGAGGAAGTTAATAGCAGTGATAATACCTCGACCAGCGCAACCTACACCTGGTTCAGGGCCACCAGATTCTACACATCTAATATCACGGAAGCCTGAAAGTACTACTTCTTCTAGTTCTAAGTCTTCTACTGCGCCGCGTTCAGCCGCTAAGTGCAGCACAGTGGTTTGAGCTTTAGTGTGTAGGATCAAGCGGGTAGAATCAGCTTTAGGGTCACATCCCACAATCAAAATGCGTTGTCCCACTTCTGCCATTGCCGCTAGGGTGTTTTGGGAAGTGGTAGATTTACCAATACCGCCTTTACCGTAAAAAGCTATCTGTCTAATTTTTTCGTCGGACATGATAATTTAGTCTCCAAGTAATTTTTGCGTTTTTGTGGGTCTGCGATTTGAAACCTTCACACTGTCGGGTGACAGATGTGAGGTTGTGTAGAACGTCTTTGGCGGTGCGCGTTCTACTGCCACAGCAATGAGAGTTGAATACATATTCAAGTTTGGAGCAAGTTTTTATGTAAGAAGGTTTTGCGTTGTTGAATTAGAGTAAGAATTTATTTCACGCATTCGGCGTTCGCGTAGCGTCCCATAGGGAAGCCGTTCTCGTTCGCGCCAGCGTCCCGTAGGAAAGAGTAGGCGCAAAGTCGCAAAGGAGATGAGGAGAATAACTATGGACTATGGACTATAGACTATAGACTATGGACTATGGACTATGGACTAATGACTAATGACCACTCCTATATGGTTGCTACAACTTCCCCAATTTTGCTGATATCATAGCCGCCAAGAACTTCTAGTTGTGAGTGAACCATGCGATGGCCTAATGTACTCAACAACTGTTGGATAGGGGCTTCTTCTAAATACTCTTTGAGAATTACTAGATCGTATCTAGATTGATGTAGAGGTACAAATCCTAAGCCAAAGGTAGCGGCGACGGATGCTGTGCTAATACCTGCGTCAACTAACCCTAGTGCGATCGCTTGAGCAACATCTTGATGACTAGTAACAATCTGCTCAAATCCCTTCAATGCTTGAAACGGTATCTGTTCTTGTTGCAGTTTTTGTTCTAATAGCATTCGACTACCAGCACCAACTTCTCGATTAACTATGGTTGCTTGTGCTTCTACTATATCACTCAGGGTTTTAAAACTCTTGGGATTACCTGATGGCACTAATAGCCCTTCTTCCCAAAGGCCAAGAGTAATTAACACGGCTTCCCTTCCGGCCAAGACTTCACGAGCAAATGGTACATTATGCTCTCCCGTCTGTGGATCGTATAAGTGCATCCCGGCAATGTGCGCCTTACCTGCACAAAGGCTCTGCAATGCAGATATGCTATTGGCGAAGGTAAAATGTACTCGTAATTGTGGATGCCAGCGTTCTGTAGCTCTTGCCCACAGGGCAATTACAGGCGCACAACCAGCAATGACAACTGTATTATGCAGTGCCTCTAAGTTATCATCTAACAGCCTCAAGCTGACTTTACCGTCACCTGTTTGGCTTGCACCTTCGGCATCAGCCGGAATCATATCTTGGCGGAAAGCATCTTTACCCAACAAGGGGTAGGCTATCCATTGCCCTCCGACTCTGGCTAAACTCAGGCGCACTGAGTGTCCAGAGGGTACAGGTTTTGCCAGTATGGCTTCAATTTGCGGTAAATCTTGGTCTTGCCAGAATAGATCCTCAACTTGACAACCAAGTGCTTTAGCTAAACGTAGTGCGATCGCCACTGAAGGAGCATATTGTCCTGATTCTACACCACTAATTGTCTGACGAGTCACACCAGCTATGTTTGCCAAATCTTGCTGGCTCATTCCTAAGCGAGTTCTGATTGATTTCAAGTTATTTCTGAGGTTACTATCCTGCTTCATTGGCTTATTTGCTTATACAATTACACAAAGCCGTCGCGGATTTACCTTATATATATTTGAGTAAAAGTAAGGGTTTGGAATCCAACCAATATTTTCCAAGACCGACTTTTCTTTTGCTCTTTTGATTCCCTATACGTCAAGCATAACATACAAATTGCTAATTTACTTGCGCCAGAGAAAATTTTTTAGTAAGTATAACAACTTAATTAATGATCAATTAAAAATATATTATTCATATAACAGGTAAACGCCCAGTGACAGCGCTTTTCCACTATTAGTTTGCAGAGATTATATTTTCATTTTTACCAAATAAATTGGTAAAAGAAGCAATAGATACAGTTTTTTTGGCTAACTTTCGGTTTGATGCTTGATAGACAAGCAAAATAGACCTGAAAAAATACCAACCAATTTGGTCTGGTGGATAAATATCGCCCTGATTGCAAATCATGATTTCATTAGGATGAATATACCGTATTAATGTTTCTGCACAATCGAGTATTACCTATGCAGACATGAAAGAACAGGACTACTTTTAGCTTTATATTAATGGAGTCAAACATGATTACTGAAGAAGACTTAGCCGAACAATTTAACGTAATTATTGAACATACTCATCCTCGCGTATGGGAATTGATTCGTCACTGTTATGTCAAAGTAATTACGCCTCAACTCAAGAACAAGCCTCTTCCCAATGCGAGATATATAGGAATTTATTGCCCTGAAAAATTGATAACTGCTATCATCACTCAAAAAAACTTACTCAAAGAAGTAGCAGCTTATGTAGGACTTGTTGATGTAGCCTGTTTAAACGCTACAAATTTGATGCGAGATCCCATGTCACAAATAAAGCAAAACCATCCACATCTATGGTTAGAGTTGCTTTGGGTGATTAGTCATTAGTCCATAGTCAACAGTTAATAGTCCATAGTTAATAGTTATTCTCCTTCATTCCCCTCATCTCCCTTTATTCCCCACTTCCCACTATTATGAATTACATTCATCCAGATGATTTGCCTTCAAACCAGACAATACTATTGAGCGAAATACTTCTTAGGCAACTTGAAGAAGCAACAAAACAAAGTTTTTTCTTGGCTTGTAACCGTATAGCGCGTATTTTATTAGCTAGTTGTCATTGGTATTTCAAAATTAATAGTGGTGTTCTTGTTTTAACTATGATTTGTCCTGATATTGAGAGTTACCATAACATCATGACAAGTATTCCCTATTTCACTAAGAACTTACACCGATTTGCTAATACCGCTAGTATTAATGTAACTCCGCCATTTGATTTAGGTGTACCTTGGATAATCGAAATAGATGAAGCTGGGCTAGATAACGACGCACTTAATACGTAAGACGATTAATTGTATTACGTATCACAAATTGGGGCGAAAAAACATAATTCTCAAAACTCGCCTTGTCTGTGATACTGAGGATGTGACTGGTGTTACCATGTGCCAAGATTTTTCAGAACGTACAATCACGGCTGAAAATTTATTCAAAGGTGGAATATCTTGATAGACTGAGTTGGATTGCTCATCTTTGAGAATGCGTAAACAACCGCCCCATTCCACTGGCCATTGTTGATTAAAATATACTAGATGGGTCAAGACCTTTGATGGTTCATCTGTATGTGGACGGTGCAAATGTCCGCCGTTGTAGCGACGAAAGCCAATTACCATTGCACAGTCTTTGAGTTCAATTCCTGACATCTGTGTTAAGGCTTGGCGGTATTGGGGTTGCCATAATGCTTGTATAAGTTGCTGCCAACTATGGCTGAGGTGATGCAAGTCTGAGGATAGTCTTCTCTCAACAATGCGTTCTCGCCAGTGACCTCCAAAGTTGTTCATTAAAGCGATATCATCACTACTAGCCAGCATCTCGCCCCAAAGATAACCGTATCCTTCCCCTGTCGATAAGCAAAAATTTTCTTGAGGAAAGCTGGCTGCTAATTCTAAACTAGTCTCTGGAGACAATAAATTCTCAATCACAGCCCAATGATAAGGAACTTCCTCCATGACTGTCTGACGGATAGCATCTAACTGGAGCATAATTATTACTTTAAATAGAAATCCTATTTAATTGTGAAAAAGTTCTGCACATCTTTTAAACTTGTTTTCTATTCCCTAACTCGGCAAATTAGCTGAAGTAACTCCGAGTTCTTTCTTTGCTCGTTTTAATTGTTTCCAAAGGGCTTTAATTTGGTCATATGCTTCTTGTGGAGAAATCTTTCCGTTGGTTTGTAAGCTACTAATGTAACTTACTCTTTGGGCAAACTCTTGAAGATTCGCGTTAAATACTAGATACTCTGGCTTAAACTGACCGTAATAACAACTGCGTGGATACAGAAAATCAGAAAGGTCAGAGAGGAAATCAGATTGCTCTTTCATAACATTTATTTGTCCTAAGAAAATTAGCAGATGGGTGAACTAGCCCATCTGCACCCATTACTACAAGTTGGAGGAGGTACGCTTGCTTGCATACATAGGCTTTTGAATTGATCTCAAGCCAAGCCGATCTAAGTTGGGTAATACCAACTTTATTGGTGTCAAGGATATACCAGTTAACTCTACTAAAGTGTAACCATAGTTACAGATTTTTCTATTTGTCAGTGGTTTTGGCAGACTTAAGCCAAAATACTCAGCTTATATTTTGACTACGGATTCATCCTATGTACCGTTACCAAGTGATTCGTAATAAAACGATGACAAAAAATATTTCCGCCCGGCTCATATGTTTTCCTGTAATTGGGAACGCATATAGTTTTTAGGCTTTAGCAAGGATGTGATCAATAGAAATATTTACTCACTATATAAATATAGTGAGGAATGGTCAGATGTAGGCTTATGTATAGCAGAGTGGGATAGAGTAAATCAGGAAGTTCAGACTTTTGGAAAACAAGCCAAAGAAACAGTCTTCACTCAGCCACAAAACCCTTAACCCAAATAGTAATTGGTGCTGGTGGTGTATTTGTGAATGAGTATGTATATCTTTTGGGGATGCACTTGTTATTTGGTGCGATCGCTGGTGTTGTCGGATCTGGTTTAATATTGTGGACTAAGCGTTTGCGACAAGGTTTTTAAAGGGACAGCATACTAAAATTGTGCGATTAGCTATTGCAAGGTAGGCGATCGCACAATATAAAATTCATCTGTATTCTAGATATTCTGTCTAAGAATCTGCGTCTTCATCCTCGGTTTCATCATCTTCAATAGTGAAATAGCTGATATAGTCGCGCACAACTCGCTCAAAAAATAAGGGAGCAGGTAAAGCAGTCCAATCGCTGTAGTGACCAAAGCCGTAGCGCAGTGACTCCACAAGAGCAGCTAAATCATCAGCATTATCTTCTGGTTGGCGTAAGGTAACAACAATCTCCAGGGGGTTAGGAGTAGGCCAGCGACCAGTAAAAGGAGCTTGTTTTGTGAGTAACCCAGTTTTTTTATCTAGACTGTAGGTTGAGCGATAGCAACTTTGACCACGAGTATATTGATGTGGTGATTCACGTGCCACAGATAGATAAGCTACGCATCCAGTTTGGTTAGTCGCGCTGAGTCGAAATAAGCCTGTCGCACTAGATGCTGAGGGAATTTCCTGCGTATGCGGCAGTTTCTTTAGTTCCTCTTTAGTTCTGGTATCTTCTACAGAGGTTTCTATTAAGTGTCTGGCTTTTTTCTCAATAATGCCAGGGGCAATTTCTTGGCGAATGCGAATTATACGTGCGCCTTGCCAGTTAACCTGCATATCTTGAGACGAACCAAGGTTAATTTGATTAGCATTTATTCTAATATCAGCTAACCAAGGCCATAGTTGAACGCAGTTGGAAGAATCAATCATTACCAATGGTTGCTTCCCATCTTCAATAGAATCAGAAACAACCTGTCTCACAAAGTCCATGAATCGAGTCTTGCGTACTTCCTCTTTATCAGCAAGTTTAATAGGAGTAAGTTCAGAAACAAAAGCTCGTCCATCAGAAAAACTTGTCCACGAACTGATTACTAAATTTCCTCTATCATAAGCACAGGAAAATTCACATTTATCTGTATCCACATTGATGCGGATTGCTATTGGTAAAAATGTACCTTCTATTTTGCCACGAACGCGACCTTTTTGTTTACGGACAATTGTAATTACAATAATTTCTTTTGGTCTAGCTTCTGGAGGAATATTTTGCAGGTACTTATCAACTTTTCCTTTGATATCATCAATGCGACCGGAATGAGCAAAAATTAAATCTTTCAGTGCTGACTGCATCCGATGGAAAAAGTCTGCAAGTTTGAGACGATTTGTTGTTTTTGTCTTTTCAATAGGTAGTAAAAACTGCACAGCAGCACCAACCTTTGCTAATGCTTGGCGAGTTGAAGGTTTGTTAACTTTATCGTCAGGTTTAACAGTGTTTTGACCATTAGGATTTGGATAAAACTGTCGTGCCATTATTAAGCAGAAAGTTGGCTGATTGAGCTTTTCAATCTGTTGTGCAGTAGATTCCCATGCTTTAATTCGCTCACGCGATCGCTCTTTAGCATTCAACTCTTTTCCTGATAAACTTTCTCTTGGCCCGTGGGTATTTTCTGGCAAGCGAACAATTTCTATATCAAGTGTATCTCCCCATAAAACTTGAGTAACTTTCTGCAACAGTTTTGCTTCAGTTTGTAACTGAGTTTCACAAAATATAAATAATAAAGGTCGTTCATTGGGATATAATCGCTGCATTGCTGCTTGGTTTGCTTGAATGATGGCTTGGAGATCATCTGTCTGATTAGGTGTGGGTTTGCTAAACTGAAGCGCTTTTCTTCCCCAATGAATACGTTCTAAACGAAGCTTAAAATATTTACTTAGTAAGTCATCAATTTGTTTATCGTTGAATTGGTCGAGATATTCCGGTGTAAATTCTAAGTTAGTATCTGTTTCAAGAGCTTCCAAAACACCACCAAGCAGTGTAGGAAGATTAATCATGCGTGTTGCTTCCTTTGTTTTTTTCAGATCATGGCTTGGTTTCACCAAAGAATATTTATTGAATACTTGCATTCCTAATGGTTGAATAATTTTTGCGATCGCCTCAAAAGCGTCTAATTTATCGCGCTCTGGAACACCTGTTTCAATCCCGTATGTTTCAAAAGTTTCTTCGTCTTCTTCTGAATTATCTTGAAGCCCATTACGGTAAGTTAGAAGTACGTCACAGCTATTAGTAGAGGCTAAACCTCTAGCGATTTCTTGACCATCATAAGATGACCCCAGATTTAATTCTCTTCGTAATATTTCAAAATCTTTATCTGTTCTCCAAACCCATTTTACCTGCTCTTCCTTATTAGTTTTACCATTTTTGCCGTTTTTGTCTTGTTCGCATCTTACTTGATAGCTAAAGGCGCGATCAGTATGCTCTTGAGAAAAGATGAAACCGCTAATATTTCTGCGGTCATATTTAGGAGCTTTCAACTGAGTGAACCAGCGACGTTTAGAAACATCAACTTTTAATAAAGGTTGATGTAAAGATGGATAAGTCACAACTTCCAGACTTACGACAAAACTAAATTTTCCTTTTGTGTCATCTAAAGAAATCGGATCTGTGATCAGTTCTGCAATACCAGAAGTAAATGTACCACTGCTAAAAATAACACGTTTCATCGGCTTTAAATCTGGAAAAATAACTTGTCCAGCAATTTGACGAGCCACATAATCTGCAAGCATTTGATACGCATATTTATCTCTATGTGTAGTTGTATCCGTCTCTTTATTCCAAGTCCAAGGCAATACTTGAGATTTGCACGGAGAAACTTTTATTAACTCTCCTCTTTCTTGCAAATCCTCCAAGCGCTCAATAATGTTTATTGATATATCTTCCTTCTCAGCAAATGGTTTGAGATAGTTTGTCAACCAATCATTAATAATTGGGCGAAGTATTCTATTTATTTCTTCCTCATTGCCACCAGTAAGGTAAACAAAAGGTTCTGGCACAGCATTGACAGCATATCTAGCATAATCCAAGGCATATTTGCTAAGACCTATCTTTGGTTCAATTCTTGCTGCATCTTTGAGTATTACTTGTAAAAAATTCCGCAATGAGCCATAAGGAATATTTTTGACATTAGCTCCTTGTTGAATTTTGCTAAAACATTGCAAACCTGCTTTTGTCCAAGTAAGAGTAAAACCCTCGACTATAATTGGTGGTAGTTTATCTGGTACTGTAAAAGCTAGAGGAAATTTGGCAATTGATTTGATTTGACCTTGCTGAATATACAATGTATTTGAGACGAAATCACCTTCAGTTTCTTCGTCTTCCTCTTCTGCAAATAAATCTTCTTCCAATTCAATTTCATTATCAAAATTATTCATCATTTTTACATCTCCAATATTGCTGAAAACTCGTCAAAACCTGCTTCTTCATCCGCCAATTCTTCTAAGGAATGTAATTCATCAGGATAAATTACTCCTTGAATGCGCTGTAAAGGTTCTAGAAATGCGCCATACAGTTCTTGATAAATTTCTCGAATTACGGGGTCTTCATGGTTCACACATTCTTCTAAAATAATTCGCATCTGAACTAGCATACTATCTCGTCCAGAGTCGGGTTTATCTTCTGTTGATTTTTTAGCCCAAGCTGCATCAACAAAGTAAACTGATACTGGGCATCCATTCCGCATCCCTCGACCAATTGTTTGCAGAATAGCTACCATTTGATTAGCCGTAAATGATTTGAATAGTTCAGGCCCCAAACGGCTCGCCATTAAGGGTTCACGTAACAATCTATTAGCAGTTAACCAGAGGTCTTTTCTTGATTGTCGCCAAGCTGTTGTTATGGCATTCAAATCTTCTGTTTCACTAAAAACTCGACTATCAAATTCTTGTGTTGCTCGTCCTGTCAAGCTGTACAAAAGCTGCATATCATTTTTGGTAGGGTGAGGACGAGTGAGGAAGTAAATAGAGCCAATTGCTGCATCTAGTTTCCTTTCCCCTTTGGTGAAAACTATGTTGACACCTCTACCAATTGCTAGCATGGGAAAAATTAAAATATCACAGTTTTCATCATCTCCTAATGCTTCACATTGAGCAGAAGTGATAAAATCCTTTGGTTGTTCCCCTTCTCTCAAAGAGTTAACAACTGCTTTTGTATACCTACCAACATCTGGATAATAGTTATTGATGTATTTCTTAATATGGCGAGCTTGATCATAACTGTTAACAACTAAAGCGGCTTTGCGACGAATATCAGACTTGACATCAAATTTATTCATAGCTTTATAAATTTCAGATTTGGTAGTTCCTCCTTTGACAAGAGCATCTACCATCAGCTGAAGATTCCGTTTTTGCAGTTCGGGATCGCCTGCGCCACTGTATAGTAGAGGTTGATCACCACGTTGACTATCTGGAAACCATTTGAAACGATAAATGCTTTTTGCTGATGTATGATTTTTTGGCTGACGTGCTTTGAGTAAATAATGTGGCCCGGCGTTAATATGATAGGCTGGACTTGCTTGTAAAAATGATGTAGCTGAGGTAATTAAAATAGCTGGACTGGCTTGTCCATTATCTGCTTCTAACAACCGATGAAAGCGGTGCATTAACATCCGAGGCGCACCTACAAATGTAATGTATGATAATTCCATATTTCTCGCAGCAGTGCGCGTTGTTTGTGCTTTGAAAAAACTGTATTGCACACCAGAAAATGAACCTAAAATGCTTTCTGGAATAAATTTTCTTAGTTCTGGTGATGCAGTGGATTCTACAATGGGATCACGAATGAAGCCTTCTGCAACCATTGTTCTTGTCCCTGGTACAATTCGCTGATAACCCAAAATTACGAATGTAACAGTTATCAGTAATTTAATTAAATCCTCTGCTTCGATAGTTAATTGATGTTTGGGAAAACAGAGTTTGAAAAATAAGTCAATTATTTCTTGGACGATCGCATCACGTTGTTTAATCAAATTTTCAGCTAAGTAGCGGCGAAAATACTGAATGAGAATGTTCCATTGCTTTTCTAAGGTTTCTTTGTTTATGCCTATGTAATGAGGCCAAAAATCTGCTTTAAAATCTTGAGGGTTATTAACACCTGTGCGGTCATAAAAGGCGTTATATGCTGCTTTTTCCCAAAATTCAGCTAACGCTCGACTTCTGGTAACTTCTGTTTTTACCTCTTGTTCATCAATTTCATCTTGCTTAGTAGATTTTTTCTGACTATTCAAGAGTTCGCTAACAATTCGTAATACAGTCAACAATTGATTTTCATAGCGTTCTTTTACCCGCGACCCTGACATATTATGGATGGTGGTAATCAAAGAGGTATTATGATTGCCAAATTCAGCTAAGTCACGACTGTAAAGTTCTATATCCCGGTCAAATAGTCGATAGTTTTCACCACGAGCAAAGCGATTATGAATTTGTTCGAGAATGACTCTATGAATTGATTTTTCTGAGCCAGAAATACTTAGAGTTGCAGCGCCATAATCATCTAAGACTTTCTGCACCATGTCGCCTTCATCGAAAACAACTAGGTCAAAGGTACGGGCAATTAATTCAAAATATCGTAGTTGTTCGTAAGTTGCATGGGGTGATATTTGAGTATCGAGCGATCGCACATGACCAACCCAAATATTAGCATCCAATAAATCTCGTTGTGCTTTGTTACGACCGCACATTGTCCAGAGGGGACACAGGCATTTCTTCATCTTTCCCTGTTTCCCCCCTCCTTGCAATATCTCATTGCAAGGTGCGTAACCAAAGCCCCACAAAGACATATCCGCAGTGGAAAAGGCTGGTAGAACGCAATTCAATCCAAAAACTTCTGCCTGTTCTAAGCTGTAAGCAAAACCACCATTATTTCCTGTAGCGGCGATCGCTTCGGCAATATTATCTGCATGGCGACGGCGAGTTTCATCACCTTGACCAACAAGCATTCCCACCTTAACTTGATGAAATGCTAAATCAGCCATGTACTGTCTAGCAACTTCAATTGAGGGAAAGACAAACATTGCTTTATAATCATGTAGCCCCAACCAGACAGCTATCAACACCAGTAAGGTTGTTTTACCCGACCCAGGCAAACCAATTAAGTGTTTGATATCCTTTAATTCCAGTACATCATCTTCTTTCCGCAGTCCTTTTCCCGCCTCCGATACCATCAGGTCAAAGCGTTCAAAGCGATCTGCCCAGTTCCCAGCCCGTCGTTCAGGATATTGCTGTTCTCGCTTGTCCATTTCATGAGCCAAATCACGCAGTTCTTTTAAGGGAATGCGAATCTTTCCTCTTGGTTGGCGGTTGAGGGAATGGATACGACGTGCAGCAATCGGAGCAGAGATACGGGGAATGTCTAACTTCACGGAGGTTGAGTCTTCACCTAACGCCACAGCCATTGGCTGACGAGGATCGGCAACTGTAAAACCATAGGTATCGTAGGGCAAAGGGGAACTGAGAATTTGCCGTGCCTTTGTAATTAACGAATCTTCTAAAGCGTCAGTCCTTTGAAACTGAAGTGTTTCAATATCAATTTCATACGTCCCTTGAGTATTGTTGGAGTAATGATAATTGTTATAGAGAGCGATCGCGTGCTTAACTGACTGGTGCGTTACATAAGCCAGTGACATCTGCCGCATATTGAAAATAGCTTGACGAGCTTGTGCAAAGGCAGGTGCATTTAAAATGCTGGCCATACCAGACATAACTACTGGTGCATACTCCAGTGAATTAGTGCCGATAAATTCTTCCATGAATACGCAAAGCCAACAAATTCGCTCTGCACCTTTCCAAAAATCAGGTTTAGTTCGCATAAGGCATCTTCTTTATAAACTCAATGACGGCGGAAACTGACATAATTTCTAAACTGGCTGCATCACTTTTTTTATCAAGTGTTGATTTGAGGGTGGAAATGTAGCTTGGGTTATCCTCAATTAAGCGATCGCTCACAGCCAAAATTCGACGACGATAATAAATCAGTCCCCCAATACTACGATTGAGACGCAAAGCCAGAGTCACCGGACTTGTATAGGATTTAGCATCAATCCCAATTACTTTTTCATTAATCGCTATATCGCATAAATCCGACTCTGGATAAAGTTCAGCATCTAGTCCGTTTTGTCTGGCTGTATCAAATATGGCTAATTCATCAATGGCTGGGCCTGTCCAGTAGGTGAGAATTTGCGGCTTGGCAATGCGTAAAATGTCTTCGTTGGGATCTAGTTTTTCCGATACTTTTGGCAATTCATGACCAATACACTGGCGAATGGGACAGCGCCCTTGTGCAAATAGTTTATTGTTAGGATGAGGTCGCATCAGTGTACCGCAGTATGCACAACGGTTTGCTAAACCATCAATTAGCCAAATATCCGGTACTAGGTCGAAAAAATTATCAAGAATCATTCCCTGTAAAGGGGTTAAGTCATTGTCAAGCAAGTAATCAAATAATTGGCGTTGTCCTATCAGAGAATGCCTACCAAACAACTCTCGTAATGCAGTGTAAGCTTTGTGCTGGCGGCGACCGCCCAATCGTTGGGTTGCGTCGCATAACTCAGTATAAAGCCGATGTTCAATAACATTATTTTCCCCAAAACCGCCACTGAGGTTGGCAATCTCTGCACAGTCTGAGGTGGGAACTCGCAAATCTGAATCGATGATGGTTGCGTTAGCAAAGCGAAAGTCTGATTGGTGAAAAATTCCTAACCCCCAACGCTCAGAAGCAAGGGGGTAACGTGCGTTATCTAAAACAGTGTGTACACAAGCCGCGCGATCGCATTGTCCTTCTTCAATATATAGACGACCTAATTTGCACATTGCTTGATAGAGTTCTGGCGGTAGTGTACTATCCTCTTGACGGACAATTTGTTGACCCGGTAGCACTCGCTCATATTGGCGAATAATTCCCTGCGCTAACAAAACTACAGCATCTTCAGCCATATCTATTACTGGGCGGTGTCCAGTTGGTAATGGCAAAGAGGTTGCAGTGATGGCGGGTAGCCATGTAGGGTCTTGACCTTGAGCCTCGGCCAGAATTTGCATCTCCAAAGTATCTTCTGTGAAAGAAGGCAATACTTGCGCGATCGCCGCTATTGTCCAACCCTTCTTTAATAGTAAAATTGTTGCCAATCCCTCCAAAATTTGACGAAATCCAAATTCTTGTCCTTTCGGTTGTGATAAAAGTTGCTTTGCTCTCCAAGACCGCACGGTTCGTAAGGCTGGTGGCTCTACTGACAGTTTCAGGTGTTCAATCTGCCGTCTCAGTTCTTTTGTCAGTGCCTCAGCAGTTCCCTGCCATTGACGCACACCTTCAAATTCCATATATTTAATTTACATCATTATCTGTTTACACTAAATGATGTAAATTATAATGTCAATAGATTTTGCTGAATAAAACTAAGGTTGCAGTCTAAATTGAAACAATATTAATGAAAAGCTACACCCACAACGAGTTACAATCCCAATCCTGTTACAAGAGTGCGATCGCACCCCCAGTCTCCCACTCTCCAGTAATTTATCCAATTGCTATCCTCAAGAATAGTAAAAACCAAACTGCTGCTAAAGCTTTATATGTTAAACATCCTTACACAGTAGTTAGTTGAGATTCCAAATATAAACATAACCCCGAAATCATAATAAATCGGGGTTATATTTTTCACAAAGGATTAATAACTGCTATGCTTTTATCCCTCTTCTGTCACTTTCCGAGAGAGCGATCGCTATAAGTCTTATTAAGCAATCAATACAAGCATACTATGAGAAAAAAATAGGTCTTGTATTTGTTATTAGAAAAAAATTGTGCGATTGCTTGCTATACAAAAGCTTTATATTTTAGGAATGGTAAATCTTTTCGGAGAGTGACACAAGAGGGATAAACTTACTTTTCGCTTATATAGCAGTAAAGTAATACCACCTGCGGCTAAAATAGCAGGAATTGAATCTGATTCTGGAACTGGTATAATCCGACCTGAACCACTGATTGTATTGGTAAAAAAGCCAAAGTCTTTGACAGAATCATTCCATCGACGGCCAGTTGTAACTAAAAAGTATTTCTGTCCGGCTGTGAGTTCTCTGTCAAATGTAACAATACTACCTGTAGTTGTAGTAGCTGCTCTCAAAACATTAGTTAATTGTTTAGTTGGATCGAAACTGTCCTGATATAAAACTAAAAAATTATCCCATTTTCTATTAATAGGTGGGGTTGGTTGAGAGTCACTTTTTATAGTGTATAAACCAGATGTATCAACAGTAAAATCAAACACAGTATAAGGTACACTAAATCCTAAATTTCCATCTCTCTCACCACTGATAAAAGTAGGAGGATTACCGGGTGCAGTACGCCGCCAAAAGGGTTTACCTGTTGTATCACCTTGATAAGTAAAAGTAGTAGCTTTGGAGGGTGAAGCAGTAAAAATAGTAGCTAATGCTAACCCCAACACAATCAGGGGTGACTTTGACCAGGACTTTGTTTTTAGCATAAGATAGAGATTCCTCAAATACAAACTTTTAAAGGTTTACGCCTGCTGAATGAGTTGCCGTTTTTTCTACAACTTCGATGCAGCGATACAAGCTACACTTGTAGCAATAAAATCAGAAATCAAAATTAGTGAAATATATGGCGATTATTCCGCGATTTCCAAACTATTAAACTTGATACGGCTAGTAATGATAAACCTGAAATTTCTGGTTCTGGTACTTGAGTAATTACCAGTGAGAGATTATCGGCGTAAGTATCACTTACTCTACCTCTTGCATAAACTGCATTCAGCACTACATTAATTTGTCTTGTACCTATAGGCACAGAACCGTTAGTTGAATTGAAAAATAATCCGGTGACGTTGTTTCTTTCTTCTGGTGTTGGTGCAGAAATACTAGCTGTACCTAAAGATTGATCTGCCTGATTAAGAAATGTAATATTAAGTGATATATTGTCTCTATCAGTAGCGTATCCACCTAACCAACCACTTAAGTCAAAGGCGGCTTTACCTTCATCAATAACTGAAGCGAGGTTGGTTACATTAATGGATTGAGAAGCACTAGATGAAGCTCTATCTGCACCACCAAAAAAGAGATTTTTTCCTCTATTACTTGGGCCGGGAACATCAACACTAGGTAAAGTAACACCGACAACATTACCAAAGGGATTGGTAAAGGTAAAACCTGTTGCCCCGTATTTTAATACACTAAAACTAGCAGTTGTATTCCATCCAGGAATATTAGGAATGTCAGTACCCACTGCATTACCTATTGGGTCTCCTTGGCCTTGTTCTGCATCACCATTAACAATCAAATTCTTGCCTAGAGTAGCAGCTTGAGTAGGATGAGAAATTACAAGACTAGATGCTAATCCTGCTATTAAATAAAGACTTAGTTTCTTCATCGTTTGCAAAACCCTTTATCAAATACTTTGACTTATTACTAATTTTTCGTGAAATTAAGGCTTGCTTACTTTTACTATTTGCTTTTCAGCTAGAAGCAACTTTCTGTGCATAGCAAAAACTACGCTTAAAGCAAGTAAAGTACCATACGCACCCTGATTTTCTGGAACAGGTGTAGAATAAGGGCTAGTAAATCCATAATTAGCCAAAATTGCTTGACCTTTTGGTGAGAGGATATATGGGGCTAATTTTTCAGCGTCGGGATCTGCATTCTTGATAACAGTCAAACCATAATCAGCCTTTGTTGCTAAATAATCAGGCAACTCTACTATTCGTAAATCCTGTCCTGCTTCTAGTTCTTGAGCCGTTTTACCACTGGTGTAATAAGCTAAAAAGATATCTGCAAGAGGATTTGTTTTTAGAAAGTAAACGAGGTTATTTTCATTACTGGGAACTGGTGGCGCAGAGGGGTTTCCACCTACCAACTGCAAGGCTTTGTCTTTAAGAGTTTGAGAACTACCGGGTCTAACCTTGTCGGCTTTATCAAATATCTGCCAAGCGTAGTCTCCAGAAGGATCAGATAGTGGTGTTGATGTGCCTATTTTAATGTTGGGATCAAGTAAGAAGCCTAATAAATTATCTGATGTAATATTATCCAACCCTGGTCTTAAGACAGCAACCATACGATTGCTAGTGAAATTCTCGACAGGACTACTCAAGCCTTTTTGAAAGAGTTGTAGAGGATTTCCTAAGTCCGCACTGGCGAACACATCTGCGGTTTTAAGATTTCCTGCTAGTTCGTTTTCTATTTTGGCTCTTGTTAAACCTGAAGGCCCAAAGTATGTATTAACAGCAATGCCAGAATCTTTTGTGAAAGCTTCTGTCAACTTGGTAAGACTACTCCGCAAGCTACCTGCGCCGTATAGTGTAACACCCAATGCTGGGGTTGGTAGTGTAATACTGACAGCACAAGCTATTAATGAAAACGTATAGAAATGCCTTTTCATGGTTGGTAACTATTATGTTAATTTCTGGTAAATAACACTCAAATGTTGTTTATTTAAGGCTTGAAATTCTGACATATTCAGGGTTATACTTACTTTTATTCACAAAAACACTTTACCAGCTATGTTGGTAAAAATCAATTTATATAAGTCAGGGAATGTGAATATCCCTCTTGTGTCACTTTCCGGGCTGGCAATTATTACAAGCCATACCAAGTAATCAATACAAGCTGTCCTATTAGAAAAAAATGGGTCGTGGATTTTTGATTAGAAAATAATTTTGCGATCGCCTATAGCACTGGCAAAAGCAATCGCTTGCTATACAAAAGCTCTAGATTCCAAAAATGGTAAATGTTTTCGGAAGGTGACACGCATCGAAATAGTTAGTATATTTAATCACATTTTTATCAATTTATATGCTGAGTGAAATAGTAAAGTGATAATTTAATGACATTGAAGAGTTTCTACCAAATAAGTTGGTAAAATGATATTTCAGTATACTGAGATATTCCAGTGAAATCTACTCAACTAAATCACAGCATTATTGATGACCATACGAGAAAAGATAACTCTTTGCAAAAAGATATTTTTCCTCATAACTATGAATTAAATAGCGGAGATATACTCACATCCAGATTTCATAGTAGTTCCTTTACTCAGCAAGGAGATATATTAGTTAATCAATTTACTTCACAAAAAGCCAATCTTAATAATTCAGTCTCAATTGCCAGTGATGGAACTATCAACTTTCAGCATTCACAAAATCAAGCTTTAAAATCAAATAGTAGAAACTTGAGCTATGATTCTTTTGCTAGTATTACTACCCGTGATTATAAAGACACTAGCACTGGATCAAGTTCTTCTCAAACAGAGAATAGTCAGGTTGTGAGTCAGAGCCTCGAAACTAGCAGTATTTCTTTACCAGACTTAATTGTACAAAGTGCTACAGTTCCCGGTGCAGCAAAGATTGGCAGTACCATTCAACTGAACTATACAGTTAAAAACCAAGGCTCGGCAAATGCTTATTCAAGTTATACCTATTTTTATCTATCTAAAGATAAAATTGTCACTAATTATGATAATTATTTAGGTGCTGACTATATTGATAGTCTGGCAGCAGGTGCTACTAGTTCAAAAGCAATTACGCTCACCATTGATAGTGGTATTCCCGTAGGCAGCTATTATTTATTATTGCAGGCTAATGCTAATGGAGATTTGTTTGAGAGCAATGATACTAACAATGTTTTAGACAAAGCTATCAATATTGGTCTGGTTAATACAGATTTAGTCGTTCAAAATGCTGTAGCTCCCAGTTCAGTAACAGTCGGCTATAGCTTTAACACTAGTTATCAAGTTAAAAACCAAGGAGCAGAAAATGCTTCTAATAATTCTACAACATTTTATCTATCTAAAGATAAAGCTCTTAGTAATGATGACCTGTATTTAGGCTCTAAGAGTGTTGCTGGTGTTACGGCTGGTGCTGCAATTTCACAAACAATTTCACTCAATATTGTGAATAATGTTGCTCCAGGTACTTATTATCTACTGTACAAAGCAGATGGTAACAACAATATTGTTGAAACTAACGAAAGTAATAACATTTTTGCTAAAGCTATCACTGTCAATAATTATTTTCGTTCCACCAATGGTTACGGTTTAGTGAATGCAGCCGCAGCCGTAGCTCAAGCTTTAGGTCAGACTACCTTTGCAGATGTGCCTTCTTTGGGTGGTAACAATTGGGGAGCAGACCTCATCAAAGCACCAGAAGTTTGGGCAAAAGGGTATACAGGTCAAGGAATTACTGTTGCTGTTGTGGATGGTGGAGTTGACCGCAACCATCCAGATTTGAGTCCTAATATCTGGAAAAATACTCAGGAAATTCCAGGTAATGGCAAGGATGATGATGGTAACGGCTATATTGATGATGTTTATGGTTGGAACTTTGTTGATAACAACAACAATACTTTAGATAAAAGTGGTCATGGTACTCACGTTGCTGGTACTATTGCCGGGGTCAGAAATAGCTTTGGTATGACTGGTATTGCTTATAATGCCAAGATTATGCCAGTTAAGGTTTTAGCTGATAATGGTTCAGGTTCGGAGAGTGCGATCGCTCAAGGTATTCGTTATGCTGTGAACAATGGCGCAAATGTGATTAACCTGAGTCTAGGTAAAGCCCAAGCTAGCAGTGAAATTCAAGCAGCTATTCAATATGCTAGCTCGAAGAAAGCGATCGTTGTCATGGCGGCGGGAAATGGCGGTAATTCCACACCATTCTATCCTGCTAGCTATGCCAAAGACTGGGGGCTGGCTGTAGGAGCAGTGGATAAGAATGGAAATCTGGCTGGCTTCTCCAACCGAGCAGGAAATCAATTACTTAGTTACGTCACTGCGCCTGGTGTGGGTATTTATTCCACGCTTCCTGGTAATAAGTATGCTTCTTGGAATGGTACATCTATGGCAGCTCCTCACGTTGCTGGGGTGGTAGCTTTGATGCTCAGTGCTAATAAAAATTTAACTGATGCTCAGGTGCGGAGAATTATTACATCTACTGCCGCCAACAGTTTCACCGTATAGATATAGCGTTTCTCAGTCTGGTGAAGTACAGTAACAAGAATGGGTAAACCAATTATAAATATCATTTAACGAAACTTGATTAAAAGCACTTTCAATTGCTTTTGCTAAGTCTGGATAACTTCTAGCTCCAATAGAACGTAGTAAATTTTTAATTTTTGACCAACAGTTTTCAATTGGTGAAAAATCCGGCGAATATGGTGGCAAATAAATCAATTTAGCTCCAGCAGCTTCGATTAATTTCTCAATATCTCCACCTTTATGAATTGAACAATTATCCATGATTACACAAGCGCCTTCCCACAGAAGAGGAACTAATTTTTGAGAAATATAAGCCTCAAATGTCAGCCCGTCAGATGCTCCTAAAATACTATATTGACTAATCACGCCTTTAAGAGCAATCGCTCCAATTATGGAAACATTTTTACAGCGTTTTTGAGGTCGTGACCCATGCGCTCTTTTACCTTTTTTAGAACGGGCGGAGTGTCTTATTAAAGATAGATTAGCTCCGGCTTCGTCAAGAAAGACAAGGTTTTCCTCTGGTATCCCATGAAGTTGAAGCCAGAACTGTACCCTTAATAATTGAACTCTTTCAGTTTCTTTTTCGTCAGCGTGCAATGTTTTTTTTTAAGGCTTATTTCTCTCCTCTGTAACATCCTGTCTACCGTAGATATACCAACTGTTATTCCTGTTTTTTCTTTGAGAATGAAGCGGATTTCTGATAAAGTCGAATCATTCTTAGCTTCGACTATTTCTTCCAGAATCTTAATTTGTTCTTCGTTGAGCTTTGGAGGAGTTTGTTTTGTCCTAACTTTAGGAGCGATACTTGCTGTTTCTCTATATTGCTTTAGTAATTTCTCAATAAAACCTAAACTGACACAAAATTTGTTTGCTAATTGACGTTGTGATATTCCACCTGACAAGTATGTATCAAATATTTTTTGGCGAAAGTCCAGGGAATATGGTTTCATTTTTACCCTTGAGTAGATACACTGATTTATTTTAATTACTGTACTTCATTAGACTGGTAAACGCTATAATTGAACCACAGAGGCACTAAGGCACAGAGAAAACAGTAGGAAATCGCTACGACTACTCTTTGATAGTCGTAGCGATCGCAGGTGTGAAAAAGATTTACGATTTAGCCAAGCGATTTCTCTTGGTTCTAAATCCTATCAGTCCTAAAGCTGCTACACCTACCATGACTGATGGTTCAGGTACAGAAGTTGATTGTTGATTGTCATTCTCAAGCTCTACAACGCTGACATTATCGATGTTCCACCAGGCTTTCTGCTGTTGACTCGCGAACTTTAACTGTGTGAGACCTGCGGTGGCTGTAAAATCGACTGTCTGTTTTACATAAGGACTTGAGAAGGGAAGATTAGTTTTTTCATCTATTAATTGTTCACCTGCATAAACTTTAAGACTATTGCCAAACTCATCATCTATGTTAGCCAAGTAGTAGGTTAAGCGATATTTTTGACCCACATCAGTATAGAAGTTTTGCGCTATGTAAGTGTAATAGCCAGGTGAAGCCCCAAGGCGTACACCTAAAGAGCCTTTGTCTGCATTATCGACAGTGAAATTTTCTAGATAATTTGTGTAGAAAAGGTCATTCTGCGTACTATTGATCCATCCTGTAATGTAGGGATTTGCCTTCGTAGGATCGTTAGGATTAGCTAGTGGATCGAGCGAAAAGTCTCCATTGTATATAAGATTTTTCAACTGACCAGCTTGTGCTTGAGAAGCATAACCACTTATACCTACACAACTACCAATACAAGCACCAGTAATAGTTAGTAAGAGACTTTTGAGAAGTTTTTTGTTTGATTTCATGCAAAATTTCTCCAGCATATGGCTAAAAGGTCGAGGATTTTTGTTGTAAAGACCTGTTGACTATTGACTAATGACTTTCGACTAGTTATCAAGCTTTTAAGGCAGAAGGAATCCACGGGTAGTTAAGGAATTTTTGGCATTTGTATCAGTAACGATAAAGTTAGCAAAAGCGTTAGCAGCCGTAGAATTTGTAGTTCTGGTCAATACTGCTTCTGGATAGACTATGGGGGTAGTAAGGCAACTTGCAAGCGCAGTGCTTACTAGCGTAGTCAGATTAGAAACTTGTTTATCTGTCGCATAAACTAAGCCTGCGTCAATGGTGTTGCCATTGAGGGTTTTAGTTTCTACTGCACTTAAAACGTTACGCACATTAGATGCAAAGAATATTTTGTTAGGCGCTGGATTATTGACCAGTGTATTGTAAGTACCTCCACCGCAATTAGTAGCATCGCTATTAGTCAGAACCTGCCTAGCATATTCTCCTGCGGGAACAGTGGCGGGAGTTCCTATAGCAATCCCACGAATACCAGTTCTGGTAGGTGAGCTATTAACCAAGGTGCTGAAACTCGTAATAGCGTTACCCGTGGGCAAAGGAGTAGCAGGTGAACTAGGTTTGACCAAAACCAGCCTATTTTTAGCAATATTTTTCGGCCAACCAGAAGCTAATTTGCCGGCGGTTTGCAAAGTGGTCATCTGACTGGTAGCAGCCGAAATAAATACATCTGGAATCCCAGCTGTTTCATTAGGTGTATATTGGATGTTTTGCAACAAAATACCCGAAGAATCTAGGCTGTTGGTAAAGTTAATCTTCGGTGTGTTAGTACTGTTGTTGTAAGCATTCTCTATATCTGTCAGTACCTCTAACAAGCTAATGGCAGCGTAAACTTTGAGGTTGGCTGTAGCACCTGGGTATGTGACGTTAGTCGTTACTTGCGGCGTTGGCGGAGCTGTCTGTGCTGTAACTGGTGTGGACATGAAGAATGGAAAGGCGATCGCCACGGCTAAACTAGCGATCGCCGCCGCTATCCATGTAACAAATTTCTTGCTTTTCATTGAGAATATTTAGGGGGAATTGCTTACTTGTAGTAAGCTCTCTGAATACAATACCAAATAAGTTGGAAAAAATTACCAACTTATTTGGAGATGTCAAGATACTGTGACGAAGCTATGACAAGTGCGATCGCTTCTCCAGCAATTACAAAGGTGATATCAGGAATATGACGCAAACATGCAGCCGCCGCTACTACTGTATCTAAACCTTGCGTTAACGCAATGTTGCCAGAGTACATAATTACAAATTTACCCTCCAATTGATGAGCAATTTTCCAAGCGGCATTAATAACGATTGCTGAAATGCTTACATGGACTTACATAGCGGTTGTAATAATTCAAAAGAGCGATCGCCTAAGTATTCCTGGTTGTGGCTAAAACCTACAAAAAATTACTATTTTTTAACTAATGTAAATTCCTGTTATTCAAATAGGGACTTCCAGAAATTAAATTATTCAATGAGCGAAAGCTGGGAAACGATTATATTATTGCTCCCCCTGCTCCCTCTGCTCACCAACGTGATTGTATATTTTTTTAGTTGGAAGTCCCTTAATCGTCGCAGAGATAAAAATCATTAAAGATGTGACAAACATCAAACTAGCAAATGATGTTATTTTAAAACTCTTCATTGCTATTTACCACAATATAAAGATACCTCCTAATTTGTACCAACTTTATACCAATAGAATTGGTAAAATTATTCTGGGATTCTTCTATAATTAAGAAATAGTAAGTATTTTATATAATTTATGTCTAAAGCAATGGATTTAGACTGTAATAGTTGGTATTATAAAAGTTGTTAAAAATACAGGGTAAGTAAAGATATGCAAGTCAGCGCACGTAACGCTCTCAAAGGTAAAGTCAAAGCAATTGTTCCTGGTTCTGTAAATACAGAAGTAACGATAGAAATTGCATCTGGGGTTGAAGTAACATCGATTATTACCAAATCTTCGGCAGATAAACTACAACTAGCTGAAGGCAAAGAAGTTTATGCTGTCATTAAATCAAGCGATGTGATACTAGCCGTTGACTAGATTTTTCAACAATTAACAAAAAGGGCAATAATGTTGCCCTTTTTAATTAATAAATAATGGTTAAAACATTACTTTATATTCCTTCAAAATTTCTTTTCTTCTGTGCCTCATTACGCTAACTAAAATCTATAGTAAATTCAATAATTGCTTGCACATATATTGAAAACTTTTATATGGTGCAGAATGGATAGCAGAGTAAACTTTTAATATTCATATTATGTCCTTGAAATACAATACAATTGCTGATCAGTTCAATAAATCTTCGTTTATCAAAAATACCTTGAATTAAAACATCTAATTCAGTTTCTCCTGGAGATGAAAAGTCTTCTCCATCAATTGAACGCCAGACAAAAAAGTCCTTCGGCTCAGATGTTAAAGTGCCAATCTTTGCTTGATTTCCATTAGTAATGACTAGGAAAGTGTTATGAAAAAACATATAAGGAATTTGTTGTTTGTGAGTTTGCAGTAATTGATAAGCATTTCTCACAGTAGTATCTGTATGATGCGGCTGAGTATAGATAATAACTGCTAAAGGTAGTCCATTAATAAAGACTACAATATCTAGAATATGAGTAGAGTGAGCTTCAGTAATAGTCAGTGGATTTATAACTAACCAATTATTTCTGCATAGATTAAATCTGTCTATCAACTGTACTTTTTTGTGAAATACTTGATTACCAATTTGATAGGTAATATCAATCCCTTCAGTTAAAAACTGTTGAAAGCGACGGTTGTTTTCTAATAGGCTTAGATTATTTTTAGGTGCAATCTGCTCAATAGCTGCTAAAATCCCTGGAGTTGGTATTGTAGGGTTAATTTGCTGCAAAGCATCATGTAACTGAGCGCTCAATATTACTTCAGTCTCATTGTTTCGTATTAGTGGATGTTGGTGAAAGCAGATATCTGACTCTAAAGCCACTGTGTAGCCAAGAACCTCAAACAAAACCAAAGGAGATGGCGTTGTTATTAACGGTGTCAAATTTTGCTGGCGATAAAGTTTCCTCACAAGACGACTTGCTTTTACAGTTCTGATTTTTGCTTGTGCCGGATTCATCGGATTAAATATAATAAATCTTAGTTAGTGTGAATAATTGGTATATTAATTTGCCTATTAACTATTGAATTTACGTTATGGCAGAATACTAGTGATTGAATTAGCGATCGCAATTCCTATAAAAAAGGAGGATAATAACCCCCCAATAACTACAGATGCTTAAAATTTAGTAGCTGCAAGTGTTTTAGGAATATCATCTCCAGCAATAACAGCAGTATTAACAAAGACGCTAGCGATCGCCTCAACACAGCTATCCAAATCACAATCTTTAGTAATAAATCTTTTGTTGTTCATCAGGAAGTATTGGCGAGAAGTTACTGATGCCTCAATCAGATATAGCAATACAATACCAAAAAAATGTATTACTTACCAACCTTTTTGGTAAACATCAGGATACTCTGACAGAACAAGGCTCAATATGTAATTTGTAATAGCCTACGTAATTTGGCGCTTACAACTCAGCACTCCTCACTCATCACTCAGCACTTACTATAGCAATGACAATTAGGCTTCTCAATTAATGATTCAACTAAAGCATTGAGAGCAGTAGCAGCGAGTAAACCGCCTCCCATAGTTCCCTCAATAGTTATGAAAGGTAATGATTGTTGCATGAGTTGTCTTTTGGCGGCTGGGGCGTGACTAAAACCAATTGGCATCCCAATAATTAAGGATGGTTGAATTTTTTGCTGGTTAATCAGAGTGCAGACTTCTAAAAGCACTGAAGGCGCATAACCAATTACCACAATGCAACCTGGACTAACTTTTTCTAACCTTTCGCGCCATTGTTGATGCTGCCAAAACTCTACTTCCGCCTCCATTGCTGTGGTGATGTGGGGATTATCAATGAGGGTGGTGACTTTACAGCCTAGATGCACTAACCTTGTTTGATCTACAGCCGTCGCAATTGTGGGGATATCGACAACAATTTCACAAGCTGAAGACAAGGCTTGACGGCTGGCGGCAATGGCTTGTTTACTTACCTTCATAAAAGATACCAAACTCACATCACCACAAGCCAAAACTAATTGCGCAATTAGGTGTTGTTCAATTTCCGATCGCTGGGGTAAGTCGGGTAAGATATGTTGCAAAGATTCGGCAAATACTTCTGGATGGGTATGAACTTCTGCATCTAAACCATGCCAAAGTTCTGCCAATCCTCCCAACCCAACTTGAGTTTCCACTTCTAATAACTTGAGTTGCGCCAATACTTCCGCCTGCATGATTTGACAATGGCGATCGCGTCCTAATAATCCCTCTAAGGCTGAAGCTGTTTGTCGCAATTGGGCTATTTGCTGCATTACCGCTCGATACTGTTGCTGCAACTGTGCCATAAAGTTGGTGTTGGTGTCTGCTTCTGGTTCCATCTCCAAGATGTTGCGGATGTGGTTGAGTTGGAACCCTTGCTGTTTCAAAGCAACAATGCGCTGTAACCTAATGACATCCTTTTGGGTGTAAAGACGGTAGTTGCTAGGCGATCGCACAGGCTGGGGTAACAACCCTAACTCATGGTAATGTCGCACCATGCGGGGAGTGATACCACCTCCCACTGCTTGGGTGAGTTCTTTAATGGTTAAGTTGTCATTGGTCATTTGTTAGGGCATCAGGTATATTTAATTTGCAGTTCTTTGGTGTTTGACCGTCTAACTGTCTAGCAATTTACTTAATTTTTGCTGGTCTTAAAGATTTTTCTTAAAAATCTGTACTTTTCCATCCTAGCTTCTGGAGCTTGATGAGATTTTAAAGTTAGTTCAATTTGAAAAGTAGAACCTTGACCTAGTAAACTTTTGACAAAGATTTGTCCTTGGTGTGCTTGCACAATTTGTTTTGCGATCGCTAGTCCTAAGCCAAAACCACCTGTTTCACGAGAGCGAACCGTATCTACTCGATAGAAACGTTCAAATATATAAGGTAAATCGGTGTCGGGAATACCAATACCATTGTCTTCGACCTGAATAATAGCGCGATGGGACTGGGTAAATAATCTTAATTGAACCTCCCCTCCTGCGCCTGTATATTTAAAAGCATTACTGAGAAGATTAATAATAGCTTGCCTCAGCAAATTCACATCAGCGTGAATCATTACAGGCTGGTGGGGAATTTTGGTATGAAAATTGAGGTTGTGGCTAGTGGCTTGGGCGGTAACTTCCATAGCTAGTGATCGTAACATTTCACTCAAATCCACAGGTCTTAATGTAGTTTCCGCTAGAGAAACATCGTAACGTGAGAGGAATAGCAAATTATTAATCAGCGTACTCATTAACTTGGCTGTTTCGGCAATTTTTTGTAATCTCTGCCGTTGTTCAGAAATATCTTCTGGCGGCATCAGAGCCACTTGAGCATTACTTAGTACTGTTGCTACAGGGTTACGTAATTCATGAGACGCATCGGCCGTAAATCTCTGTAATTGCTGATAAGCAAGATGGCTGGGACGCATTGCCAACCCGCCTAAAAACCAACCTGTAATACCAATTACCCCAAAAGAAATTGGTACACCCAAAGCTAGAAACAAACGAGCTTGATTCAAGCTGCTATGTAGAGAGTCCATTGGAGCAGCTGCTTGAAAATAACCAAGTAACACCTTATCCTTGACAACTGGAATAGTGACTTGGCGAATCCACTCAGTTCTACTAGGATATTTATTTGATGTAGCTAATACTTGTATAGTTTGAAATCCAGATTCTATGCTTAATTGTTTAGTATCAGATGAACCTATAAACTGTATAAGTTGCTTGTTAGAGTCATACCAACGCGCGTAAAGTAATTTGCCATTCAAAGATGTACCATCATCTATAAGCGTGGGAGAGTTTTGTTTTTGCCATTTACTTTCGTAAAGCGAATACTGGGTCTTCATCGCAAAGGTCTTACTCTGACGAAAGAGTTCATCATCAAAAAATCGCAATTGTTCTTCCACATTCAAGCAATAACCTACTCCCGCAAAAGCAAACAAAATTCCACCCATTGATAGGGCAAACCAGTGAGCAAGATTACGGCGACTGTGATCAAACATGAACCTATCCCACGAATAAAATTCTGTTAATCCAGATGTGAATTGTCGCAAGAGAAAGAAAACCGTTGAAGCAGGCAGAAATTCTTTCCCACCGAACAACGAGTCGGCGATATTTTCTTTGAAACCAAGCAAAACAGCGCTCTTGTTGAAAACGCGGAACAGAAATTTTAATTGGTCTACCCCGATTTTTTCGATTCTTCCAAACACGCGCGCGGCAATTGAGGTCTGATTCCACGTTTACGCAATGCAGCCCGTTTGTCCTTGGAATCATAGCCTTTGTCAGCAGCCAGAACTTTAACACGTTTACGAGGTCTACCGGGTCTATTCGTTTTAACTTTGACACTATCTAACAGTGGTATCACTTGATCTGTTTCACTACCGTTGGCTGGAGTTGTGCGATTAGCCAAGGGCATACCATTACCATCAGTTAAGGTGTGTATTAAAATTCCCTTACCTTTATGACCGTACTTAACGCCTTCACCGCCACCTTTGCCAGGGGGAAAAAGACCCATCAACAGCACCGTAATTCCAGTTGATTAGGCTTCTTTCCTCTGCAATTCCTAGTATCCTTGCTTGTAAACTTTCCAAAGTTCCGTCCGTTTCCCAACGTTGCAACCATCTGTGCGCTGCACTTTTTGATGCCCAGATTTCTCCTGTGGGAGCATCACACCAACGGCATCCTGTTATCAATATATACAATAACGTGTTCAGTACATGACGAAATGGTGCATGAGGCATTCCCCTTCCTCTGTTTTCTGGTTCCTTGGGGAATATATCTTCAAACAACTTCCACTCCATATCACTTAACCCTTCAAATTTCCCCGCCATACCCTGATACAACTTACCGTTTTCAACAGCAGATTATCATATTGCTGGTATTAGTGGGATAGGTTCATCTATAATATATGGTCAGCCTTATCGCTACACAAGGCAGTCTGTTTGACCTGCAAACAGTTCTCGACTACGGACAGTCGATCATCAACGTTGCAACTGAACTCGCTAAATCACTCATGGAGCAACGGGCTATCTCCACAAAAACGATTCAATCCCAGATGAATCGCCAGTTCCACGGCACGGCAGCAGAAGGTGCGTGGCTGTGGAAGGACGCTTACGAGGCTGTTGAGGTGGCAGCAATATTGTACTTGCGGCACAAGGGATTGTTTAAAAATCCGCTAGAACAGTTGCAACTGATTGAATCACTTTGCCCCACACACACCCGCCGCAGCGAAGAACAATTGCAGCTTCAACAGTTCTCTACCCCGTTGTCTTTGGCATATCTGGCTTGCGCTGCCGGACAAATCACAACTGATGATTTAGCGTTAGAACCAAGTGCCGGTACTGGCATTCTAGCTCAGTTCGCTAAACTCCAGGGTGCGAGTCTGATGCTCAACGAAATCTCGCCCGACAGAAGCAAGATTCTTCGGCGGCTGTTCCCTGGCGTTCCGCTATTCTCCGTGAACGGTGAACAAATCAACGATTACTTAGCTGGCAAAACTCAGCCATCTGTAGTGCTGATGAATCCACCTTTCTCGGCATCGCCCAAGGTCAACAGCCGCAATCCTGATGCTACACCACGGCATATCAACTCGGCGTTGCAAAGGCTAGGCGATCGCGGGAGACTGGTAACAATTTCCGCCAACTGGTTTTCTCCAGCTAATCCTACTTGGCGAGATACCTTCATTAAGATGCAGGAGAAAGCAACAGTAGTTCTTTCAGTCGGTATCAACGGCAAGGTCTACAGCAAGCACGGAACTCACATTGACACCCGCTTGACGGTCATAGACAAAGTTCCGGCGGCTGATCCACAAGAAATTCCTTGTATTAGCGACACCGTTGAACTAGCCGAACTCACCGCACTGATTGAGCAACTGCCAGTGCGACCAGTTTGGGAACAAACTACCTCTTCTTCCCGAACAGCCGTATCAAAAGCAATTCGTTTAGATACTGTTAAGCCAAAATCTCAATCAGCACCAGTTATTAAAGCATTATCCCAATTTATTGATGTTGCACCTTTAGATTATGAGGTTATTGCATACAGATGGTTACAACGCTGGGAACCAGACGGAACTTTGGAAAATTTACAAGCAAGGAAGGATACTAGGAATTGCAGAGGAAAGAGGGCTAATCAACTGGAATTACGGTGCTGTTGATGGGTCTTTTTCCCCCTGGCAAAGGTGGCGGTGAAGGAGAGTTAAGTACGGTTATAAAGGGAAGGGAGTTTTAATACACACCTTAACTGATGGTAATAGTATGCCCTTGGCTAATCGCACAACCTCAGCCAACGGTAGCGAAAGAGATCAAGTGATACCACTGTTGGATAGTGTCAAAGTCAAAACGAATAGACCTGGTAGGCCTCGTAAACGGGTTAAAGTCCTTGCTGCTGATAAAGGCTATGATTCTAAAGACAAACGTGCTGCCTTGGGTAAACGTGGGATCAAACCTCTATTGCCCAAGTGTGTTTGGAAAAATCAAAAAAATCGGGGTAGACCAATAAAAATTTCTGTTCCGCGCTTTCAGCAAGAACGTTGTTTCGCCTGGTATCAAAGAAAATATCGCCGTCTTGTTGTGCGATGGGAGCGAAATCCGGACTGCTTCAATGCTTTTCTTTCTCTAGGCGCAATTCATATCTGGATTAACAGAATTATATTAGTGGGATAGGTTCTTGTACCTTACCATCTTCTATGCTAATTATACGGTCTGCAATTGGTAAAATGCGATAATCGTGAGTAGCAATAAGTATAGTAGTTTCTTGTTCTTTTGCAAGCCTTTGCAATAATTTCATTATATTATGACCAGCGTCTCGATCTAAAGAAGCAGTGGGTTCGTCAGCTAATATCAGTTTTGGATGAGTCACCAAAGCACAAGCAATAGCTGTTCTTTGCCTTTCTCCTCCTGAAAGATTTTGAGGATAATAATTTATTCTATGACCCAAACCAACTGAATCTAGCATAGCTCTTGCTCTAGTACTTATATGCTTTTTGCAAATATTTGGTTGTAATTTTAAAGACATCTGTACATTTTGTTGAACTGTCAAAAATTGTACTAAGTTATTACGTTGAAAAATATATCCTATTTGTCGACGTATTCGTACTAAATGCTGCTCATTAGCATTTTTAAGCTCTTGCTTTAAAACTTTTAAATTCCCTTCTTGCACACTTCTTAGCCCACCGATTAAACTCATTAAAGTACTTTTACCAGAACCAGAAGGGCCAGTCATTATTAAAATATCACCGCTTTCGATTTCTAAATTGATATCAAATAATACTTGTTTTCGTAATTTTTTACTGCCAAAATAATGATTGAGTTTTTTAATTTCTATAACTGGATTTTTTAACATATATATTTTAGCTTCATGATTTTTAAATTAATAAATCAACGGGGTCGGCATCTCGTAATTTTTGTATAGCAATTAATCCAGCTATTGAAGACATAAAAATACTTAAAAATAAAACTAACAAGGCTCTATTAAAAGTCATATAAATAGGCAAGAAAGCTAAGGATTCTGTTAGCTTATACATAAATATAGATATAATTAAGCCTGGAACATAACCTAAAATAGAAAGAATTAATGCCTCTTGAAAAACTATAAATATTAAATATTTATTTGTGTAACCTCGAACTTTTAAAATTGCATAATCATTTAAATGTTCGGAGACATCAGTATAAATTATTTGATAAATAAAGACTGTACCGATTATAAAACCTAAAATAGCTCCTTGCAAAAAAATGATCCCTATTGGACGATTATTACCCCAAAAATTTTTCTCGTAATCAATTAAATCTTGATGTGTCATAATTCTAATTTCTTTAGGAATTAGATGTTTTAACTGATCAATTACTTGACTAACTTCTATCCCTTCCTTAAGCTTTATTAAGCCTAAATCAACATACTCTCCGTTTCTTAAAGGAAAAATTCTCATAAAATTTATATCACTAGTTATTAAACTACCATCTGATTCAAAAGAAGGACCTATATTATATATCCCTGATATTTTAACTCTTTTATTATTTAGCTCTAATTCAATTTCTTTAAATTTTTTTTCCAAATTTAAATTTATTCCAAAAACTGGTCTTGATTTATTATCAAACAAAAATATATCGGGATTTTTAATCTTATCCAAATTCTTGTAAACTTCTGGCAAATCAAATGCTGGTCTTTCCGGATTAAAACCAAAAACATAAATTCTTCTAACAAAAGGAGTAGTAGGACTTTGCCATTCAGCAAAACCAACATATAACGGGCTAACTGATTCCACTCCATCTATATTAATGGCTTGATATAAATATCGCCGTGGGAAGGTCAATAGATCATATAAAGCAAGAGAACGGTAATGAATTAACACTAAATCTGCACGTAAGCTTCTATGAACAGCAGTAGCACTTTCGTAAAGTCCTGCTTGAAGCCCTAATTGCATAAACATAAGAAAGACGGCAAAAGTTATCCCAGCTACAGCTACTATCATACGATTTTTTTTATATGTAAGTTGTAGCCAGGCTAAAGGTTTTTCAAAAATCATATCTTTCTAAATGAGAATATGGTTATTTTACCTTAAAGAAAGGTAATTTTAAAAATTATATTTTATAACTATTGGTAATAACTAACATTTTATTTAGATACAATTGCAATAAATGTTTATGAGAAAATTATTATTTAATACAGAGATATTGGATAGTATACTTTTCATTAACACATAATTAGCTAATTAAATACTATGAATTGATACACGAACAGTTAAATTTGTTAAAAATTTTACTCTCTTACTATCTTCTGGATTCAATTTTATTTTGACTTCTATAACCCTAACGTCTACTTTTGCTGATGAACCCATATCAATAATATCTTTTTTATTAATTTGCTTACCTATTTCCTCTACAGTTCCTTTTAATTCTCCACTAAAACCACCATATTCACTAATAATATTAGCTGGCTGTTTAAGGCGAATTTTACTTATATCTGTTTCTTGGATTTCAGCTACAACATACATTTGTTCAATTTGACCAAGACTGGCAATTCTATGATCTTGAACAAATTCTCCACGTCGCGTATGAATTTTCAAAATATAACCATCTACTGGTGAGCGTACATAGGCTAATTCAAGGTTAGTCTTAGCTTTTTTACTTGAGGCGATTGCACTTTCCAACTCAGCTTTCGCAACTGCTACATCTACAGGACGAACTTCAGAAATTTCTTGTAACGTTGCTTTTGCTTCTTGAAGTTGCTTTTGACCTGTAGTGATAATACGATTTAAAATAGTTTTTTCTTCTTTGACTTGCTCGCCAACAGTTTCTATCTTTAATCTCTTATCATCAAAAATAGAGGTAGAAATTGCACCTTCTTGATAAAGAGCTTTGTAACGTTCATATTCTGCTTTAGCGTTGCGGAATTCAGATTCAAAGCGTGCTAAAGTAGCTTTTTGTGCATTAATTTCTCCATATAACTGTGCTTTTATACGATTTAAAGTAGCTTTTTGTGCATTAATTTTTCCAAGCTTTTCACCAGATAGTACTTGACTAAGACGCTCTTGGGATACTTTAACTTGTGCATTGGCTTCTTTTAAAGTAGCTAGTAAACGTTCGTGGCTATCTAAAATGGCAACTAATTGTCCAGACTTCACTTTATCTCCTTCTTTTATAAGAAGTTTATCTAATCTTGCACCCTCAAGAGTAGGAGAAGGGGAAAGAAAAATAACTTCTCCTTGAGGTTCAATTCTTCCCAAAGCCGTAATTGTGCTAATTATTAGTTTCTTGCTCGAATTATTCGATAAAGATATTCGTTTAGACACTTGGGGTTGTAATAAGCTCTGAAAAAGAAATGAACTAGGCAATAGTAAAGCAGTAATAGCAAAGCCAATAGTCCACATTATTCTTGAATTTAAAAGAGTTCGTTTTTTAGGCATCTTACATCAAGAGTTAATATCACCATTTAATATCACTTTTCTATTAAGAACTACCTCTTCCCAAGCTTATATAGTCTGTGCATACCTTTTACCTTATTTACTGTCTTAGCGAGTAAAAATAAGAAAGCAAGGATAACTCGTATTTGATATCAATACTTCTATTTTTTTCTAATTAATACCCATTGTTTCAGTAACTAGACTGAGAACATCGTTGCGGCTCAGTTTAGCTTGTCCGCACTCTAAGGCTTTAAGAGAGGCATATGCTAACACAAGCGGAAGTTTGCAAAAGTTAAGAGCTGGGCCTTCCGATAAACTACTTACATAAAGATCGGCAAGAGAAAGATTGCAGCGTGCATAATAATTCATCTGTTCCATGCTCCAATGAAGTGGAAAGAAATTTACTCCTCTTTGCAAATCTTCAGAGTGGTTACGGATAATATTAACAGCTTGTAGTCCTCGACCGAAACCAATACTTTGCATACGATCAGTTTGTGTTCCATCATACCAAGCCCACAAATCAGACAGCAACAATCCTACAGATCCAGCCACACTAAAAGTATAACGATCTAAATCTGCCTTCGTTTGAATGTACCAATTTCTTTCAGCCCAATAAGCCATTCTATCTGCCATCGCAGCAGTTATATCCCAGATTCGAGGAGCGATACTTTGAGGAGCAAGAGTTGACCATTTGATAATACCTTGAGTCACTTCGGGAAGCACATTATGATAATCTTTCAATATTGAAAAAGCATCAGCAGCAAAGCCGTCCGTTCCCTCTTGTAAAACTTCACTGATGTTGTGTAGCAGTTTTACTTTAGTGAACTTATCTAATTCTGCGTGATCTTCAATTTCATCGATAGCGCGCATACATAAATAGGCTGAAGCTACAGCTTCTTGTAGTCCAGATGGTAATCGAACAATGGGAATATAGAAGGTTCGGCTAGTTTCTTCAAGAATTTTTAATGCTTCATTTAGAGAACACAGCATATACTTTCCTTAAATATTGCTTACATAATAAAAAAGAATTTTTGGCTTATTAATGTCAAATCTTCAAATCAGCCCTTGAATTTGAAATGGAGAAACAGGATTCCCACTGGCAGTGATTGAAGTTTCTTGTAAAAACTCTTCATATGGATACCATCCAACCTTAGCCCACTTTCGCGCACTTAATAACTTAGATGAATATTGTTTATCTAATTTTTTTGCTGCGCCATAAAAGGGACTGAGAATCAGCTTTAGTCCGTCAACATTAGGGTAATCTTGCCCAAAAAACACAGCAAATTTTGAAAGTGTTCTTATAGCTTGCTTGGAAGATGTGAGACGGTAATTTGCCCATTCTTGTAACGAACGCATTTCGTCTGCACTTATATTTGGATGATTCCAAACAAGATTACGAGAATTATATTTGCTGAGATTAAAATCTGTAATACCGTATTTCTCCTCTATCATCTTTCTTTGTTCAGTACGTGGGTAGGGAGTAAGTACCTGTACTTGAACTACGTCAAGATTCAATTCAGCAAGTATTTCTATATCTTGTTGAATAGATTCAACTGTATCTTCTTCAAATCCTAAAATATAAAAACATTGTATAAACATATTGTATTTCTGAAGTTTTTTTAGTAATTCGATACTATGTACTTGCTCTATTCGTTTAGAAGCACCAGATAGCGAACTTTGATTTAAACTTTCAATACCCAAATGCGCCCCGAAAAGCCCTTTCGATTGCCAATAATCAAAATTTTTTAGAAGTGTATCAACCCTAGTTAATGCAATCCATCGGAAATCATATTTATGCAAAATATCTACAACTTCCTTTGCATGGTTTTGAAAAGTACCAAAATTTTCATCTAGAATATTAATTCCCTTAATACCATTTTTTTTGTATGTCCACAAAATCTGATCAATTGTTTCAAGAGGTATAGTACTAGCCTTACCGTAAAATTCTGGTGTCTGGCAGAAATTACAAGTCCACGGGCAACCACGGGAAGTAAATAAAATACCTGAAAAAATCATTTTTGGAAATATATTTGTCCCAATTGCACCGTATATTTCTGGATGATTAAGCTTATTGAGGGAGATTGGCTCCATTTCTAATACTTGTGCTATTTGGCTTTCACCCCAACCTTGAAAAACTCTATCAAATGACGATTCTATTTGTGGAGAATATGCTCCAAAGTTACCAGCCCATACTTCCTTAACTCCCTGACGACGAGCTTCAGATGCCATACGCAAAGCAATTTCTGTTTCATTGATATAAAAAGAAATAGCAACAACGTCAGGTGGATCTGAAAGGGCGGCTTGATATTGTTCCTGTGTAGGATATTCAAGAATATCACAAGGTAAGTTTGCTTTTAAAAAAGACAACCCTGGATGGTTCAAGAAAGACATAGCAATACGTACCTTAGAGGGTGTTTTATTCCAGCTATAAACATTGGCAGAACATCCTCCAATTGGTTGAACAGGCGACACGAATAACAACTTTTTATAATTCATTTGAACCTCCTAGTGTAAATAAGGTTAACTGTAGCTTTCTTTCTTACAGGAATCTGCTGATGCTTGAAATTATTTTCTAAATAGTAATTAAGAGCGAAAATAAATTCTGTATTTCAATTATGACTAAGTTAGTCGCAAATTTAAACTTATCTTTTATTTAGATATTCTGCACTTGTCATTATCTATTTATTAAGTCGTCTCTTAAGTGTTTGGTACGAGGAAAGTGATAGTAAGCAGGAAAACGAATCCAAGCAAGTTTTATTGGTAGTTGCAGCCATTCCCTGAAGGAAATTAGAACTTGAATCATGTGTAGCCAACGCCTATGAGTAACATTATTTTTTACTATATGAGCAACAGCAATTCGCGCTCCCTTTAAAAAAGATCCAGTAAATTGCAAGAGATTAGTTTCTGCTGTTGAAAGCAACCGCATAGTACGTTGGCGTTCAGCAGGCTCTTGCCTACACATTTGATAAACTGCTAGGCGAATAGCTGTTGCATTCTCATCACAATCAGTAAATACTCGGTAAAGAACAGAGGCAACTAATTCAGGCACATAAGTGTTGGCTAATCGCTCACGCTCAAAATCTTGGAAATTTTTACTGTTAACCAAACACTCCACGTCTTGAAAACCAAGAGTCATACCCATTGCAGTCATTGGGTGGAAATATCCCGCAGCATCTCCTACTAATGCAAAACCCTCGCGGCCATAATGAATACGATGGCTAAACTCGTTAACGCACCATGTGATGGATTGGCGAGAGAGAGCTTGTTTGAAAGCTGGAAGTAATAAATCGGGTAATACTGGGCTATAAAAATCCCATAAGTAGAGAGTTTTGTTTTTAAAATTCCTAAAGTGAGAAGCTGGGACATCAAAGCAAACTCTAACCTGTCGTTGTCCAATACGGTAGACAAGAACTGGGCCTGGCCCTCCTAGAAACATATGTCCAAATCCTTCAAACGGTAAATCCACACCTTCCAACTCAATTCCTGACATATAAGATATAAAGGTAGGCTTACTTTTTATACCTAGTACTTTACGAGAAAAAGAAGCACGCCCATCCGCACTAACAATACGTTCTGCAACAATTTTGTACGTTTTTCCCTGTTTAAGATTTTCAAATGTTAACTGCTGCTCGTCAATACAAATAACACGAGCATAAGGTATATAATGGATATTAGAGTTTCTTATTGCCGTTTGCCGCAGAGCGTCCACTAGCTCTCTATGTTTGCAGCTCAAGCCTAGACCTTTATCAGGATAATTAAGGTAAATAGGTAAAGTTTTTTCCTTTAAAAAAACAACGAAACCTCGACCACTTGGATAGCTTGAGGCAAGAGTAGAAATTTCATTAATCCCTAATCGAGCTAACGCTTCCAATCCGCAAGGATGAAGCCATTCTCCAGCTAACCTATTCGCTACTTCAGGATTGGCTTCTAGTAAGAGAACTTGAGCTCCTTTATGAGCAAAAGCAAGAGCCGCTACACAACCAACTGGGCCAGAACCAATTACTACTACATCAGGTTGTAAATACCAATCCATCATATTTAGTTTATTATTTAAATAAGTGTTATTTATATACATGGGCATAATTTTATATTCATGATAAATATGGCTTTTAGGTAAGTATAATTTAGCCTTTATTTAGAATAATTAACTTTGCTTTTTTCTTAATTGGGTTATGCTTTCTATTAAAAATTAAATTTGTATTATTCACTAATAAGATAAATGCAATAATGCACTTATCTAAGTTTTTGATATCTATTTATTCAATACCTTCGCTAATTTACGAGGGTGAGTTGACGTACAAACTTCCATTTGTCGGAAGCTGGACAAAAACAATTAATCCTAAAAATTCCTTCCAAATTTTTCGCAAGGGTTTTTTAACGTATTTCACATAGGACGAAGAGTTTGAAAGTTCAAACTATCTTGTCACCTAAATGCTTATACATGAATGATTTTGCCAGGTTTGCCAAAATTTTTGTAAGCTCCTATTTTGGCAAAGGTATTGTTATTAAGACAAATTATCAGAACAGCTATTAACTGTATATTACCATTATCAGTTAAATGTCGATACCAAACAATATAAAGAAAATCTAAAAAAATATTTTATTTCAAAATTTTATATCTTGCTCAAAAATTAGTAGCTCCAGTCTGTAATAAAAAATTTTTAGTTAATATTTATTGTTTAAAAATACAACACTCACACCTCACTGGCGATATCACTCCACCACCGGAAACCTCTGCTCATATCTTGCATTTCTACGTATAAACCCAGGTAAAATAAAAAGATGCCTAATAAAGCTACCTCATTTTTATGAGCTTTTATCGCTAAATAAAGGGTTTTGACTTTTTACTGAGTGATTAAATCACATCAAATTTTCTTGGTGCAAGATGTAAGACTACCTTCATTGTGCTGTCTGCGAGCGCCAACTGGCATAGCATCTCGCTATTCATGCAGGAGGTTTCTTGAGTAACCGTGCCATCTTGAGTTTTTCCATCCATGTGCCAGGGTCTAGCTTTTTGGCTTTGAGCAATGCCTTCGGCGCTAAACAACACCTCACTCAACCACTTGTCAAAATTTTGAACAGATATACAACCCTAACCACCCACCGGAAACCGCCTTATCATCTCCGCCAACGCCACAGCCTCTCCATCCGGCGTGTACACAACCTCACCCGACAGAGCAATCACAATCCCCTCCTTTCTAGCCTACTCAAACCAATCTTTCACGCTTGATTTAACCTGCGCGGACTCCGGCTTCCTAGCCTCTCTACAAGCAGCGACAAATACAGCCTCCGGTGATTTGACCCCCTTCCAAGTCCGTACTGCCTCCTTCAAGTAAGCGATCAGCTACGCTGGGCGCTTGCGCCATCGCCCCTGGCACATTCCCCCAATACTGCTTGACCGTGCGCTGAATCTCCCCATTTAGCCGAAACTGCGGAGTACAAGGAATCTCGCGTAACTGCTGCAAAACATCCTAAACCTCCTGATTTTTGCTATCTCTCCCATTCCATAAACTGCCCATCTACCACAACATAACCCCACTGCGGACACTTCCGCACCAAACTCTTGATTACAATCTGCAAAGCTGGGTCATCCTGCCAGCACTCCATAAGAAAATCAAGCCCAGGATTTTCTTTGAGTAACCCTGCCATCTTCAATTTTTCCATGCGCCAAGGTCTAGCCTTTGATCTTTCAGCGATCGCCTCACTCGACCATTTGTCAGCCTGTGTTTCCGACTTAAGGGCGGATGGCGCGGAACTAATAAGCTGCTACACAGCTTAATTGTATAATATAAACTTAAGCAAAAAACTATTATCGGCCATATATGCCAGCAAAAAACCATCTTTCTCAAGAGCAGAAGGAAAGGCTACTGAAAACACTAAAAGAGCATGAAAATCCTTATGTAAGAGAGAAGATTCTGATTATTCTGTTGATAAATGATGGAAAAACATATCAAGAAATTAGCAATTTTTTAGAGATTGCATATCCGACAGTCGCATATTGGGCAGTTCACGGCGACCCGGATAATTTAGAAAGCTTTTTAGATGGAAGAAGAGAAGGTAACTGCCGCAAAGTTACCAAAGAATATGAAAATTTGTTATTAGAAATAATTGAGAAAGACCCAGTAGAAAATGGATATGAATTTGGTCGATGGACGGCGGCAAGATTAGCAACATATCTTGAAGAAACAACAGGAATTAAGTTAAGCGGCTCTCAAGTTAGGAGAATATTAGAGCGAAAAAAGTACGTTTACCTCTGGGCAAAATATAGCCTAGAGGACAAACAGAATCCTGAAAAGCGTAAGGCATTTCAAGAAAAGCTATCAGAATATTTAAGAATAACCAAAAAAACTCCAGAGCGTTTACAAGTATGGTTTTGGGACGAAAGTGGATTTAGTTTAAGAGTGATAAGAAGAAAAAGTTGGGGTAAGAAAGGTACAAGGAAAAAAGTTACAGGGCAAAGGAGAAGAGGAAGAGTAAATATTATGGGAGGGTTACGTTATCATGACAAGAAAAGAATAAATTTTGTCATAAAAAAAGGAAATGCAGATGTATTCTATGAACAGATTAAATCTCTAAATAATTTTCTGTTACAAGAATGGGTAGAACAAGGGAAATCAGTTGAAGAATTTAAAGATGGTTCAGCGAAAATAGTTATCATACTAGATAATGCTAGTTTCCATAAAAGGAAAGATATTTTATCTAAAATTGAGTCAGAAATGCCAAATATTATTCTAGAATTTCTTCCACCTTATAGTCCAGATTATAATTTAATTGAATTGCTTTGGCATTCAGCTAAAGAATATATAGCTCATAGATTGTTTGAGTCTGTATCACAGCTAGAAGAATTGTTAAATAAATTGCTCAATCAAGGTGGACTTATTATTAAATGGGAACGCAAGATTAAAAATAAAGGTAATGCTGTTTATTAACTTTAGCTGCGTAACAGCTTACCCTCATGAGTGGCTTCAGGCTCAAAACCCAAGCTCTGTTTCTCACTCAACAACGGAGCGGGTTGACTTTGCCTTGCTGGTTCCTCACTTTGCATTACCGAATTTTCAAAACCAGGGGTAACGGGTGCGGCGGAAATCTGGCCTTCATGACTGGTTCCTGGCTCAACACCCAAATCCTGTTTCTCACTCAGCAACAGAGCGGGTTGGCTATTTTCTACTGGTTCCTCACTTTGAGTTACCGAATTTTCAAAACCAAGGGCGACAGGTGCGGCGGAGTTGTGGCCTTCATAACTGGTTCTCGGTTCAACACCCAAGTCTTGTTTCTCACTCAACAACGAAGCAGGTTGACTTGGTACAGCATCCACTAGCGTCAGCGATGTGCAGTCCGTTACCGCAGGTAACTTTTCTTTTTCTTCTTCCACGCCCCTAACAATCTGAGGCGAAGCGCCCCCCAAGGGCGCGTCAGCCGTCTCATCACAGTGGGAATTTTCCTTTGGCGTGGAAGAATCACACCTCACGATCTCTTTTGAAGAGTTCGTGAGGTGTTTCTGAGGAGTTCGTGAGGGTTCACAGAAACCTTGTTCTGACTGGGTTTTTTCTGAAATAGACGCTGTGTATTTGCAACGCATTTCTTCAGAGCCAGCATCTATCTGTGAAATCTCAGCACTTGATTGTTGTTTTGTAGAATTTGGTTCCTCAGTTTCAGCAGTTGCTTTGTCCCAAAATTCCTTGATTCTGCTGCCGTGTAAGTTCTTGACCATCCAGCCTACAGTTTCGCGTCCATCCTGTATCGACTTGTCCGGCTTGAAGATGAACAGCCCACTTTGGGAGAGAATTTTTTTTGCACAGATAAAACTGCTGTAGCCAAGGTTTGTTGATAGGGGCATCCACCGGGAACCATAGGGGTCAGATGTCCAACACTCCTGCCACAACTGGTTAACAGAGGATTTTTGCTGAGATGCCCATAACATATCTTCGATGGGGATGATTACATGAAGCCGCTTGTATGGGGATTCTTGTTTCTCTTTTGTTGTCTTTCTGGTAGTGGGTCGTGTAATAGTTGCTGTCATTTTACCTGCTCCTGCTAATGTTGACGCATGACAATTACCCCTGCGGCGATCGCAAGGTGTTTGTCTTGTTGCTAGTCATGTTTTGGGGTCTAAAAATTACTGGCTATATTTACAGCAGCCGTAACTCGTTTTTGAAATATCGGTCAGTCTTTTTCGGGCGCTCTTTCCAATGCTCCCAAGCTACCCATACTTCATCGCTCAGGTCTTCTATAACTTCTCCGGTTGCTATATATAAAGCACAGTAGGGGTCATTGTGGGCAACGATAGAACCAAGCCCAATAGTCAGTTCGTTATGAGAAAAATCAGAATCGGCAAGGGTTTCTTGAAGAACCAACGGTTCCGTAACAAGTGAGGATTCAACTTTCTCCAAAGCGGTGATTAGTTGAACCTATCCCACGAATAAAATTCTGTTAATCCAGATGTGAATTGTCGCAAGAGAAAGAAAACCGTTGAAGCAGGCAGAAATTCTTTCCCACCGAACAACGAGTCGGCGATATTTTCTTTGAAACCAAGCAAAACAGCGCTCTTGTTGAAAACGCGGAACAGAAATTTTAATTGGTCTACCCCGATTTTTTCGATTCTTCCAAACACGCGCGCGGCAATTGAGGTCTGATTCCACGTTTACGCAATGCAGCCCGTTTGTCCTTGGAATCATAGCCTTTGTCAGCAGCCAGAACTTTAACACGTTTACGAGGTCTACCGGGTCTATTCGTTTTAACTTTGACACTATCTAACAGTGGTATCACTTGATCTGTTTCACTACCGTTGGCTGGAGTTGTGCGATTAGCCAAGGGCATACCATTACCATCAGTTAAGGTGTGTATTAAAATTCCCTTACCTTTATGACCGTACTTAACGCCTTCACCGCCACCTTTGCCAGGGGGAAAAAGACCCATCAACAGCACCGTAATTCCAGTTGATTAGGCTTCTTTCCTCTGCAATTCCTAGTATCCTTGCTTGTAAACTTTCCAAAGTTCCGTCCGTTTCCCAACGTTGCAACCATCTGTGCGCTGCACTTTTTGATGCCCAGATTTCTCCTGTGGGAGCATCACACCAACGGCATCCTGTTATCAATATATACAATAACGTGTTCAGTACATGACGAAATGGTGCATGAGGCATTCCCCTTCCTCTGTTTTCTGGTTCCTTGGGGAATATATCTTCAAACAACTTCCACTCCATATCACTTAACCCTTCAAATTTCCCCGCCATACCCTGATACAACTTACCGTTTTCAACAGCAGATTATCATATTGCTGGTATTAGTGGGATAGGTTCATTAATCTCTGTGTTAAGTACAACAGCAATTTGAAAATCTTCTACGGTCAAACCCATGACACACAACGGCGGCTCTAACAGACTGGATCGGCTCGAAGCAATGCTGACAACTCATGCCGAAATGTTAAATCAGCTAACGCCACTGATAGCGCAAGTAGCACAAATTGCCACTACTACATCAGAAACACTAAGCCGCCATAATGAAGTGCTGACCCAGCTTGAGGAACAAACTCGGCAAAACGCCATACAGCAGGCGACCAATACTCAAGCTCTCGCCCAGCTAACTGAAGATGTTGCCAGCTTGGCCGATGTTGTCACCAACGCAATCGAAATTCTTGAGAGCGATCGGGAGGCTTTCAGAGAAGAAATCCGGCGCATTTGGGAATATCTGTTGAAGTCAAATGATCATAGTGGCGTGTAAATGTTTGCTCTTGTTGCTACTGTCGTGCCATTATGACACGCATTTCGGCCTCACGGTCTTGAATCAAATCTCCACTAACATCAACTATCACGCTATGAATCTTGCCCGTAAACTTGAAGGGTGGTTCATAATCGGGTGTGACAGGCGCACCAGGGGCTATCCCACAGGTAACACCACTGGTTAGACCTAGTGCTAAGGGAGTAGTTACAGGAATATCCGCTTGTCCAACTAATTTCCCATCGATATAAAGTAGGGTGTGGCCAGGAGATCCTTTCCCCTTGGCTAAATCTGGCTGACCAGTCACTTTAAACTCAAAACGTAAATGGTGCCGACCCTCGGAGATTAATGACTCAGACTCGACATGGTAGAGTGATCGCCCTACATAATTATGAACCCAGTGCAGTTTAGCATCTTTGATATAAAAGGAGTAGCCACTATCATTACCGCCGTGAGCAAGTAATACTCCTTGTGCGCCACTTATAGGAATTTCTACATCTGCTGTAATACTGTGGGAACGATTGAGCAACTTGACAGCACAATTGGCTGGTATTGGCTGAGTATCAGGATAGTAAGTATAGCGGCTACGATTGACAGAAATCTGAGGACGTTCTTGTGCAAATCGTTGTACACCCCTTCCATCCACAGGTAACACATGATATTTACCCGCCTCTACATACCAAGTGGCAATCATCTCAATCAACTTGGGGCGGTTGTCTGTAGCAATGTTGTGATTTTCAGCAAAATCCTGAGCAACGTGATACAGTTCCCAATGATAGGTGTCCAAGTCTGTCAAAGTTTCTGCCGAGATGGGCGCACCAAAAAACCGATCTGCTTCTGTAAATGAGGGGCCAGGCCAAGGACAAACAGCCCGCCAGCCATCATGGTAAAGCGAACGATGTCCCATCATCTCAAAATATTGCGTCAGGTGTTTAGTGGGTGCATCACTATTATTAAAAGTATGGGCAAAGCTGACACCTTCAATGGGGGATTGGGTGACACCCCTAATGGTTGTTGGTGGTTCAATTTCTAGTAGGTCAAGTACCGTTGGTACTAGGTCAATGGCATGGGCATACTGAGTACGGATTTCACCTTTTGTCTTGATACCTTGAGTCCAATGGACTATTAAGGGGTCGCTAATTCCACCCCGATAAGTTTCCCGTTTCCAGCGACGAAAAGGCGTGTTACCTGCCCAAGTCCAGCCCCAAGCATAATGGTTGAAAGTTTCTGCACTACCCAGTTTATCCAATGCTTTGAGGTTTTCTTCTAAAGACTCTGGCACATTGTTAAAAAATAGATTTTCATTAACTGAACCAGTCGGCCCACCTTCAGAACTTGCTCCATTGTCTGAGATGACCATAATTAGAGTATTATCGAACTCACCAATAGTTTTGAGGAAATCGAGTAAGCGACCGATGTGATAGTCAGTATGGGTGAGAAATCCCGCAAAGACTTCCATCATCCGGGCATAAAGCCGTTTTTCTGCTGTTGAGAGAGAATCCCAGTATGCAACATCGGGGTCATGGCGCGATAGTTCTGTGTTAGCCGGGACAATGCCCATTTGCTGCTGACGAGCAAAAACCTTTTCCCTATAAGCTTCCCAACCATTATCAAATTGCCCAGCGTAGGCATCAGCCCATTCTTTTGGCACATGATGAGGGGCGTGCATGGCTCCAGGACAGAAATACATGAAAAAGGGTTTATTGGGGGCAACCTGCTTGGCATCAGCAATAAAGCTAATTGCTTTGTCTATTAAGTCTGCGGTCAAATGATAGCCTTGTGCGGGGGTCTTTTCTGGCTGAACGGTGTGGTTATCATAAACCAAATCTGGATAATACTGGTGAGTTTCTCCACCGAGAAAACCATAAAAACGTTCAAAACCACGACCGAGAGGCCAACGGTCATAGGGGCCAGCCGCAGATATTTGGTCGGCGGGGGTTAAATGCCATTTGCCGAGCGCATAAGTGTTATAGCCTTTGTGTAGTAATATTTCTGAAAGAAACCCATTCTCAAAGGGAATATTCCCATTGCTACCTGGATAACCAGTAGACCCTTCTGTAATGCAGGCCATAGCGTTGGAATGGTGATTGCGCCCAGTCAGAAGACAAGAGCGGGTGGGTGAACACAACGCTGTTGTGTGTAAATTGTTATAGCGCAAGCCATTGGCAGCTAGTGCGTCTAGGTTGGGTGTGTTGATGGGACTGCCGTAGCACCCAAATTGCCCAAAGCCTGTATCATCAAAGACGATAAATAGCACGTTTGGTAAGCCTTCTTTGGCTCGCAAAGGTTCTGGCCAAGCCGGACTGGAGTCATCAACCGTCCGTCCTATCACGCCTGGGAAAGTGTTTCCGGGTTTATATTCGCGCACAGACATAGAGTTAAACTCCTGAAATATGCAGTTTTCACTACACCCTACCCCCAATATCTAGTGTGTTGACTCATGATGGGTTTTCAGCTAATCTGCGCTTATTCCAGATGGAGTAAGGAACACAGATACAGGTTCCCAAAATTAAGTAAGCCACTAGCGTTGGTATCACCTGCTGCTCTACATGATTCAAAATTGCAATAAACAAAGCTAAACCAAAATTGCGAGCAACACAGAAAATCGCCAAGGTAGAGCGGCTATCATGATCAAGTCTGCCGAAAGCGTGTCCAATTCCTAGAGAGGCAATCACCATAATGGCGATCGCTTCGAGTGGTAATACCCAAAGCTTGTACAACAATGGTAGTCCGAAGATGCACACCAAAATAACCAGCACTAAAAAGAGACTATCAGCTATCAAAGTTAAGGGTTGGGCTATTTTTTGAGCAAATGTAGGCGCGAACTTGTTGATGAAAAGACCGAGACTCACAGGCAATATTTGCACTATTATCACTTGTCGGGCAACATCTAAAATTGCCACTTTTTGCGAAATATCTGCAAATAAGATGTCAAAAATCGCCAAGGTAGAGGGAGTCACAAAAACCGCAAGTATTGCTAGGGTAAGCTGAAGACTTGCAGCATAAACTAAGCTGCCTCCAGCAATTTGCGCTCGCTTTGTGCTTAGAGGCGCACCTGGAGCAGATGCTAATAAAGCTAATCCTATCGTCACTTCCGGCAGTAAGTGAAAAAATTTCATCAGCACAATAACCTCTAGAGGAACAAGCAGCAACACTGCTAGAAGCGCACGCAATACTAAGGCAGGTTTTCGCCAGAAACAGAGGATATCATCAACAGAGAGTTTGCTCCCTAGTGCTAACATCAGAAAAAAAATAGTGACTGTAACGAGCATCAGAATTAGAGGATTGTGCATAGCTGTTAAATGGTTGATGCTGGGTTTGGTCAAAAATAGTTGGTAGTCACTATTAAATTTGTTTTTTAGCTGATGATGGCACTTGATGACTCATTCACTCGCGCCTGTTTCAATAGTTTATTTAGTAAAAATTTCAGTTCATCTACTGATGGGAATAGCCTTTGAAATTTGATATCAATAACGAGACTTTAATTTAGTCAATCTCTTATCAAGGCCAATCTAGCTTCGGCTTCGCAAGGAAGTTGCACAGCATTGGCGGCTATAATCCTTACAAATAAAGCTTTTTAGTAGAGTAATAAAATTTTTCTTAATTGGCTTTCTTACTTGCACCGACTTCAATAAGTAATCAAGGCATAACTCTAATTGCACAGAACTCAAAAAATTGAGTGCCTTGACAATAATTGTTGAAAACTGACAAATAATTTTTCAATGTATAACAGTCCATAGTCCATAGTCCATAGTTATTTTTTCCCATTACTCATTACCCATTCCTCATCTCCCCTATCTCCCTACTCTCCAATTCCTACTGGGGTTTAAGTTGCTGGATGATAAAAACCTGTTTCTTCGTTAAATTCCCATCCCATGCTTGAACTATCCTTGCCCTTACACCAAGATACAAAAAGTGGTGGTGGCAACTTTACTGTCTGTTCACGCAGAGTTTCCACGTTAACACCAAGGCGCGAAGCCAAAGCAACTTCTGTTAAGGGCTTCATCCGGGGAGTAGAAGCTTGAGCATATGCGCTTCTACCATATGATTTACCGCGCTGCTTCGGTTGATTATTCAGATAAATTTGAATTTTTCTAATCGCATCAGCTAACTGTTCTATACGCGAAGTCATCGATTCAATTTTCTGCCCCAACTCATCCGGTTGGGAATGAGACTGTGTTTCGATGCTTCTCGACTTATTATTAATTTGAACTTCAAGCTGATCAAGTCGAGAGTAAATAGCTGATATTGTTTGGGCATCACCACTACTGAAATTGTCAGTTAAATTGTGGCGTAAGTATTCCTCAACAATCTCTTTTATCCTGGAGTTCAACCCGTTTTTCTCCACGTCATGATCAGCAACTGCATCAAGGTTGTCAAGAGAACCGTCAAGGTACATCTGGATAAAATGGGTAAGTGTGGCTGTGGCTGTTGTTCCCTTAGATTGACAGCGAAGAATAAAACGCTCCCACATCTTTTGGTCACAGTTAAAGGATGCTAGTTTCTTTCCCTTGCCCGTATTGCTCATGTTTACTGTCTAGGTCAACAAAAGCTAACTTTTAAAGCTTCTTAAGAGATTTACCTTTATAGCTACCTTGACAATATCATTATTCTTGCATCAAGCTCCCAGAAGAATCTCCCATTACCCAAACATTGTTGTTCTCGTAAAACTCCCCACGCTGTTCTAGTGCAAATCCACCAAGCAGCAGCCCCAGCCAGACCTCAACCATCGGCATCTTCAACTTGCGTTGCAGCTTCGGCAGGGCAATCTCATCTTTGACTTGCACTAAATACTGAGCGATCGCCCTTTGCCACTTATCCACATCTTCATCCCCCGCCAGCCGATGTACATCCTCTACCGTCTGAATCTCCAGCATTGCCAGGACATTCTCTTTCTCCACAGGTGCGGCTACTGAATCACCACTAGTAATAGGATGAGTAAAATGATGCGGCCCATGCGGTCTAAAGCTCTGCGGTGGTTGTTCTTCGATCAGGTCATCTAAATCTAGTTGCATGGTTGTTCTCACCAAACCAGCAAAGATATCTGTGCTGATGACTGGCCCATCAGTATCGCTCTGGGCGCGGACATCCTCTAATAACAACTGGGCGCGGGTTCTGAGAATATCTGCGATTTGGGAAAAGGCGGCAGCAGCTGTTACTAATTGTGCCTCTACTGATAAATCCTCTAGCTCCGTATCTAAACATTCCCATACCGCAGCCAGTGAAGAGGTGGGTGGCGCTTCGGATATCTCATCAAGAATATCCCAGATTGTCAACTGTCGGTATGCGGTCATGGTTCCGGGTGCAATGGGCAGGGTCTTACTGGGCAGTGAGTAGGACTGATTTCAAACAATTCTTTATATTGGTAAAGCGTAACATTATATTCTTTAGCAAACGCCTGTAACACCTTGTCAGTGTACGCCCGGATTTTCCCAGCCGTCAGTCCAAAACAGTGAATCGGCTCCAGACGGCATATTGGTTTTTGCCCCAGCCACAACTCAGCGCCCAAGGCGTGTAAGGGTTTATCGCCAGGGTCTTTGTACAAGTACAACACGGCGAAATATGTTTCTGGTGGTGCAATGGCGATCGCCTCAATTTGAAGAGAATCATCTTTAGTTCGGTTGCGGTAGAATGAACGGCGATTGTGGCAAACCTTTGGATTCCAACAGCCATCACCTTCTGGCCCATGCAATACCTTAGCTTTAGATGTTGGTAACTTGGCACATAACTGGCATTTGGGGTCAAGTGGCTTTGGCATTCCTCACTCCGCTTCGTCTTCCCCGATAGCACGGTAAGAAGCAGCGATCGCTGCTTCTTGTTCGCTCCGCAATGTATAGCGCCGGAACGCTTTCTCACTTTGATGTCCCGTCAGTTTTCTCGCATGGCTGGGGTCAACACCCAATAGCAATAACTCCGTGGCGTAGGTATGGCGGAACTGGTGCGGGTGTAAATCTTCAATGCCTGCAATCTCACCTATTTTCTCGACTGCGAAGTAAATGCCGTGGTAACTCAAGCGATCGCCCTTATATGACGCATGGTACGAAACCATCAACGGGGTGAGGCTATTTAGTTCTTCACCTTGTTGTTGCCGCGATCGCAAATATTCTTCTAACACGTCGCGGCTTTCTTTACGTAATGGAACTAAGCGTGGTTCATTGGTTTTGGTATCAGGTAAAAACAGCAGCTTGCCATCGAAGGAACCAACATTTAACTGTACAATTTCCCCAGCGCGGAGTCCGTGGCTGAGTATGTGGACAAGTGCTGTATCGCGCCCTTTTGTCTCTCCCAACAATTCTAACGCTGACCAAACGCGCTCCATCTGCTCGTCAGTTAGGCTTTGGGCTGGAGGCAGTGGCACTTTTTCTAGCTTTATCCCTAGTGTGGGATTAGTTGTTACGACTTCAGGATATGTGTAACACATCCATTTAAAGAAGCTTTTGAGTGCAGCAACCCCAGCATTAATACTTGCTTTTGACAGGGGCTTACCTGAATCAGTTTTGACCTCATCCCGCAGATATTCCCTGTACAATCCCAAGTGACGTGGGCGTAGCTCATGATAGTGCTGTTGAGTCCATCCCAAGAATCGCTTTAGTTCGCGTTCGTACAATTTTCGGCTGTTTGGTGCAAGATTTGTGCTGCGAAGAAATTCTAATACCTTGATCCAGCGTATATCTGTGGGTAAAGATATTTTTCTTTCCCTGCTTCTAGATTTTCCCTGTAGGGTTGATGGCGCTTGATCCTGAATGTGGATCAACTTGATTGGCGGTAGGTTGTCAAACTGAGGATTGTTTACCATGTCGAGCGCGATCGCTGGCGTTGCACTTTAGAACTAACACCCTTGCATTGTATGTGACTGAAGGTAAAATCTGGCTACCTTGCCACTAAAATGCTTGTAAATCTTGATGCTGAACCGAACTTTTAGAAATGTCTACAAAGTTTGAGTCAGGGAACTGTCCATATTTAGCCGCCATAAACGGACAGTTACTCCAATATGCCAACTACTACTCTAAGATGCTACTTGCTAACAATATTTAACTTCTTACAAATTTCTAAGGTTAAATTAATTCAATCAACTTTTGTAGCGGTTATTTTTTTCGATAATCAGGAATCCGGTTGAGAAAGTGATCCATACTCCGTTCTGCCAGAGCTGCAATAGTCAACGAAGGATTTGAGCAGGCTGTTGAACCAGGAATAAGCGCACCATCAACAACAAACAAGTTGGGATAACCAAAAACCTGCCCATGAGTGTTGCATACTTGTCCAATGATTGCCCCACCAAGCGGGTGTGCGGTACTACTGTAGTCAGGCGGTGCAGCTAGATTTGTACCATTGGCTTGGTTGAGTCGTTGGTAAGTATACAAGAGAGCTTGAGCATTTTTCTGACGGTCGGCCGAGTTACTAGACCAGAACAAATCTGCTGACCCAGTAGAGAAATTATAGGTAAGATAGCCCTCTGGTTTGGAAATTCCCTGACCAAGAACAGGAATCAAACCTTGCGGGATGAAAGGAAGTGCTTGAAATGCCTCAAGTATCACTGGGGCAATAGGGTTATCGAGATGTTCAAAGGCAATCACACCAGGAGTCCCCAGTGTGGGATTAGTCTCACCAGCATTAATCATTACGGTACTTCAATACCGTTGCCAAAATAAGAGCATGAAGAGGTAGGGCGTTTCGTAGTAGAGTTATTGTCTCTCAAAACGACAACTCAAAAGCTACAATTCGCCCATGCCCGATATCTTATCATTGTTACAATGCCTGCTACCGCAGATCAACGCCACAACAATGCGGCAATTTAACCAAATAATCCTGGCTATGTTAACGATGAGCGGGCGAGTCACGATGTTGGGAATCTCGCGTTGGGCAGGCACTGGTGGTAGCTATCGGACGATATTAAGATTCTTTCAGACAGTAATACCTTGGGCGACGTTGTTTTGGCTATTTTTCCGTAAGCATTTGTTCCGTGCAAATGAGGTATATTTGCTTGCAGGAGATGAAGTTGTAGTCAGTAAGGCAGGTAAAGAAACTTATGGGTTGGATAGGTTCTTTTCCAGTCTGATCAGCAAACCTATATCAGGAATATCTTTCTTCACATTGTCATTAATAAGTGTTGAGCGAAGGCACTCATTTCCAATTGGGATAGAACAGGTGATAAAGAGCAATATAGAAAAAAGTAGCTCATCAACAACCCCAGAAATAAACAAGAAAGAGAAACATAAGCGTGGACGACCGAAAGGGAGCAAGAACAAGAATAAAACAGAGGTAATTCTTACATCTGAATTACTAAGAATTAAGAAGATGATTAATGAGTTACTCAAGTTAATAGCTAACTTTATCCCCTTGAGTTACTTAGTTTTAGATGGTCATTTTGGAAACAATAATGCTTTGCAGATGGCTCGACAAGTAAACTTACATATAATTTCCAAGCTACGCCACGATTCCGCATTATACATACCTTATCAAAATCCTGACCCCAATCATCGTTCACGCCGTAAATACGGAGATAAACTGGACTGGAGTAATATTTCTAATGAATATTTGCGTCAAAGTATTATTGAAGAGAATATCCAAACCGATACTTACCAAGCTAGTTTACTGCACAAAGAATTTGCCCAGCCTCTGAATGTAGTTATTTTGGTGAAAACCAATCTTAAAACTAATGCTCGCAGTCACGTCATTCTTTTTTCTAGTGACCTAAAATTGTCATCTGAGAAAATAATTGACTACTACAAACTGCGCTTTCAAATCGAGTTTAACTTCCGTGATGCCAAGCAATTTTGGGGATTGGAAGACTTTATGAACATCGGTCAAACTGCGGTTACTAATGCTGCTAATAAGCGCATTCTTTATGGTTAATTTATCTCATCATCTTCTCGCTGATTTCCGCACCCTTAATCCCGACTCCGGCATTATTGACCTTAAGGCTCATTATCGTGGCTTTCGATATGTCCATGAAATCTTGAAAATGCTTCCAGAAATCCCTGAGCCTATTTTATTAAACCAGATTTTTGCCAAGCTTACTTCTTTAGGACGTATTCATCCCGTTTCTACGGGCGTTGAACCCTCGTAATTTGGCAAAGGTATTGGTAGAGAGTAAAAGTTAGTGAAACAGTATAGCCTTATAGGTATGATTGTGCCAATTTGAGAAAATTGGCACAATAACGCTGTAATTCTTGTACAGAAATAGTTTCCGCCAGTTTTTACTATGTGATATTTCATCAAATAGAGGCGTGACTTAAAGTGAGTTTTAAGAATCGTAGTTAACCGTTGATGCGTTTACACCAGACAGTAGTTGAACTATATTTCTAGCCCAGAGTATGTTGGTCAACTCTAGTATCTTTAAGGGAAATTACCTCAACTGTACGGAATCCAAGCACTGCCAAGAGATTATTCTCGTTTAGCTTGACTGGAGCAGGTTGATCACCGTGACCTGGAGCGGGAAGAGGATAGGCAGTGGCCGCAGCAGTGTGGAAGCGAATATTGCCTTCGCTATGTTCAATTACTTGATGGATATGTCCCGTTAATACTGTGACCGATGTAAAACGAGATAGAAGTGAGAGCAACGAAGCCGAATCGGCAGTTGCCCATCCCCATTTGGGATAAAGGTCATATAGGGGAATATGGCTGAAAACAACTAGAGGTGTATCCTTTTTCTGCGTTGCCAAATCTTTGGAGAGCAAGTCCAATTGTGCCTGACCTAGTTTGCCCGTACCAGTTGCCCCAAAATCTAGCACATTGGTTAAGGAGACAAAGTGAATTCCCGCCTGATCCCAAACCTGTAAACCTTCTTTGACATCCTTGCGGTTAAAGGCTGACTCGTAGGCTTTGCCGCGATCGCCAATGGTATCGTGTTCCCCTGGTAGGGTAAACAGTGGGACTTTCAATTGAGAAAGTAGTTGTTTGGCCAGATCAAATTCTTCTGGTTTAGACAAATGGGAGATATCTCCCGTATGAATGACAAAGGCTGGTGGAGTGGATAAGGCATTGATCGCATTGATCGTTTTCTGAAGTGTATCGGTTACGTGTTCATTTGCAGGTTTTTTGAAACCGATGTGCGTATCGCTAATTTGAACGAAGGAAAACGGTAAAGCTGTAGATGATTTTTGAGCATCTGGTTGTTCCACCTGACAGGCAGTTAATAAGCCATTTCCACCAACAGCCCAGACAATGCCGAGTCCTGTCCAGCCTACGTGTTCCAGAAACTTTCTGCGTTCCATTGGTATTCCTCTGGTTAGTTTTTCTTATTTGTTACTGTCAACGTCCCTTTCATAAAGGGATGAACGGAGCAAATATAGGGATAAGTACCCGGTTTAGTAGCGGTGTAGTTCCAGGTTTGATTGGTATCCAGTGCTTTAGAGTTGAAAGTACCATCCGTAGCTGTAGCCGTGTGGGGTTCTTCATCCACATTAATAAATTGAACAGTTTTACCAACGGTGATCGCCAAATTCGCTGGCTCAAATTTGAAATTACGGATTTTGACTGTAGCATCGGCAGCTTGGGCGCTAGTTTGGGGTTGCTCTTTCATCACTATTGGTTGGCTAATCGTTGTCTTGGGATTCGGACTACAGGATGACAACGACAACAGGATGACCATAAAAGCACTAGCGATCGCTATGAAAAAATAAGAAATGTATTTCATGGGCGTTCTTCCATGCGCTTTGGTTGACGGCGTTTAGTAAACAGTCCAGTCATACTCACTCCGGTAGCCACTAAGCCAATTAGACCTAACCCATTTAAAACTGGCACAATGGCATCAAGTTTGAAGATTTGCCAGGTGTGAACAGTGATTAAAAATCCAGCCAGCTCTTCTTGATGCAACCATGTGTCGGCGATGGCAATGCTAGTACCAGTAACAGCAGTAAAGAGTAATGGCAAACAAAAGAGTGTGGCAATTAGTCGATGATACTTGCGAAATGTGTTTTTTATCATCTTAATTTTTAGTCTTGTGTAAATCCTTGTAGTTGATCTTCAAGGTTACGGCGATAACCTTGATCTAAGAGTGTTTGCTCAGGTAGGCGATTTGCTTTAACAGCAGCTTGAATAATTTTTTGCGCCGTGATTGTTCCAGAAGCGATTGCTGACATCAATGCACCATTGCTGGGAATGCCTTGGTCTTTTAAGTAGCCTTGATACGCAAGAGTTGCCAGATTAAATGAATTTAGATGGTTTGTAGAAAGTTGGTTTGCCACGTAGGGATTGAAGCTGGTTGGTGCAGTTTGACTCTGCGCCGCAGCAGGCAAAATGGCGGTAAATAGCAGCAATGTTGTTAACATAATAGAACTAGAGCCTCGCATAGAATTACCTCTAAGATTGGTTGTTTAGCTACAGCAGTTTTACTGAGCTTCAATGCCCGGATGCAGCACAAAGTTTCAGACAATTTGGTCGAATCCAAACTGCCAAACAAGAGCGTTGCTCCCTTGAAGACATAAATTTTGCCGGGACATTGCAGTGCAATACCCAGTGTTAAAAGCTGTAGGAGGGGGTAAGAAATTAGCGTGATTTCAGGAATTTAGTTGTAACTTCTGCCTGTAAAGAACGCTAACTGAGTTACTTACTTGTCTCTACCTTTAAAACGACTCAGAAGTAATTTTGGATTTAAACTTTTCAAATGTCCTTCCTAGACTACTGTTCGCAGTTCGTTCGCTTTGGGGTGCGAGTTAATCACAACGAAATAACCGACTTCTAAAAAAATTTCGACCCTAGACTCATCCAATTAACTTCATAAATCGTTTTAGAGATGAGAGTTAGTTTGCTCTATGTTTAAAAAAAGTTATGAAATCAGGATTGGCATTCAAGTTGCCAGAGGCATTAAGCATTTTTGCAGAAAAATTAGCCCCGCTCTGTTCACCTGAATTTATGGATCTCAGTTCTCCTGATCGCCATTCATCTGAACCGTCATCGAAGAGTGATGCCGTACTCTTGGAGGAGCTAGAGGCACATCTTCCAGCAGCGTTAGGGTGTCTTTACGATCGCTATGGCAGTGTGGTGTATGGAGTGGCGCTGAAAGTTTTGCAAAACCAGCCGGAAGCCGAAGACCTGACCCAAGAGATTTTTCTGTCGTTATGGCAGCGTCCGGTTGACTCTGCTAAACACGGTCATTTGATGCGCTACCTGATTGTCATGACTCGCTCACGGGCAATTGATAAATTGCGATCGCGCAGTCGTACCCTTAATTTAGTGCAACGTTGGGGACAGAGCGTCACTGCTGCACCAGCAATACATACTCCGGTTGAGCAGGCTATTTTGAATGAGCGCTCGCAGCAAGTACGGCAGGCATTAACCCAACTTAGTGATCAGCAACGACAGGTGATCGAACTTGCATATGATGCCGGACTGAGCCAATCAGAAATTGCTCAACAACTGCATAAACCTCTGGGAAGCGTGAAAAGCTGGACTCGCCAGGGACTCCTAAAACTAAAACAACTTTTACAACACTCCATTGACTAAGGTTATGACTGAACCCCTTACTCCTCAAGCAATCGAAACCTTGGCAGCTGGCTATGTCGTGGGCGACCTTGATCCTGCCGAAGCAGAAGTTTTCGAGCAACTGCTGGCTGAAAATCCAGCATTAGTAGCAGAAGTTAAGCAGCTTCAGGCAACCTTAGACCAGGTTGTTTACAGCTTAAACAGCGTGGAACCGCCTCATCATCTTCAAGGAGCTATCCTGGCTGCCGCTACCACTCCTAATCCACCCTCAAGGCACAAACCGTCTCGGCTTCTGTGGCCAAGCGTCATGGGTAGTGTTGCCGCACTCCTGATTTTGTATTTAGGAGTAGATAATTATCGCTTGCGACAGGATTTGAGCATGGCTAGTAACATCAATACCCTACTGCAACAGGAGAAGACGCAACTTTTCTCTCTTAAGGCTGTCAAGGCATCGGATACTGCTACAGGTAGCTTTGTTGTAAATCTAGGACAACGGCAAGGAATTTTAGCCTTGCAAAATCTAGTAGTTCCGCCCACTGGTAAGGTTTATCGACTTTGGGCGATCGCTGATGGTGAAAAAATTCCCTGTGGTACTGTGAAAATTAATTCTCAGGGAAAGGTGTTAGATAAATTCTGGATGCCTGCCGACTTTTATGACACAGGTATTTCTGGATTATTCGTGACGTTGGAATCCTCTGAAACTAGCCGTTATCCCACTGGAACTATCGTCATGCAGAGTAACTTATCTACCCATATCTAAACATTAATATATAGTTATCAGTTAACCGTTGTATCAAACTTACCCAAAGCTACTCACAGATATACATCCTTGGACTTTGGCGTTTACTTCCTGCTTCGCTCTGGAGATGTCGGCATCAACTGGGCGAACGCCATCGCATCCGTACATTCTTTTTCGTGTAATACTTGTACCACATACACTACAAATCTTTCTAATAAAAATAAGAGACCCTTATCTTTTATCCGATGAAAACTACGATTAAGAGCGAGGATTTTTGACAACACCGATTTTCGGACATCTTGTGTCCGTTGCTGACTTGTTGAAATAACTCAAAGTCTTTACGGGGAATGTAGGGGATATGGATGGGCGTTTATCTATACTTCTTGCCCATACCTTATATTAACTGTTCATTAGCATCAATATCTGCACTTCGGTTAATACTTTACAAAACGTATTAATCTGCACGGTTTACCTTGCTTCAGGTTGCATCTAGGTAACGTTCACTGATCGTCTAGGTCAGTTACAACTGCAAATGTGGTGGCAGTTTTTGGCTACGTCCTGGTGAGCGCGACTGAATTAGCATTTTATCGCTTGAAGGTTTGTCTTTCTCGGCTTAATGTATAAATTGAGTTAGTAAAATGTTTTTTCTATGTAGTGTATAGGTATTGTCTAGGTAAATAATTTTGTTTTTAGATAGGCTTTTAAGCTAATTTTACCTAGACACGCTTTTAATTCAAAATATTGTATATTTTTAGACTAAATTAGTTAATCAAATTTTGTGTCAAGGTAATATCTAGGTAATGTCGAGGTAAAACAAAACTACAGGCATTTAAGGCTATCCCCGTGCCAAAATATACAGAATTATTTGTCAGTTTTTAAAAATTACTGTCAAGTCACTCGGTTTTTTGGGTCTTGTGCAATTAGAGTTATCTATACCTCCTCAAATTCCAGTTTTAAATAATTACTGTCCCCTTCACTTATAAAAACGAGGCTCATTATCTACTAAAATTTTTCAGTTAAATCGTGAAATGCTCCCATTGCAGGCATCTTAACCATGATTTGGGGCTTGCTTGTACTAGCGCAACGATGCTCCGCCCCACTTAAGAGCGCCCTGCGCCCAGGCGATGGCGTAACCGCCTGCCGGAGGCAATCGCTCTATAGAATGACAGCAAAACTCAGTGGTCTATTGAGACTTTTAAAAGAAAAGGCATTTAATTGTTTAAATCTTAAGGAGTCAGTTTTTAGAGAAAAGGCATTTAATTATTTAAAAGCTTTCAAAGAATACAAGACGAGCAAAAACCTAATTTCTTTGAAATATAAGCTTTTTAGCCTCTGACATTGCAAGACATTAATTCCTTAAAATTGACAAATAGTTCTTTAATGGACAGTAGGAGGCTCATATCTTGCACCAGGCTACTGGAAGTCACACCTACACAGGCAAAATCTACGCAGGTGGGTTTAAATCCTTGATTTTGCGTTAATCCGCGTAAGCGGACGCGCGTTTGTATAGCCGCGATTTCTAATCGCTAAGGCTAGGTACAAGATGTGTGTCAAGAAAAACCCTACCATTTATCAAGTCAGGAGGTAGGGTTAAAATTATTCACAATCAAAACTATGTTAAACAGACTTTGCCCCAATTTAAAATCCAAAATGGTATTAGGTATTTACAGTCAATTTAACTTGAACAATTAAATCGTTGTAATCCTGATCGCCTCCTACCATATCCTCAAAACCAAAGCAGTTATTCCCTAGTAAGCGCACGTGATTGTTTTTGTCAGAATTACCATTTATAAATGGAGAGAAAACAGTCATTTCATTGGAATTACTACTTAAAATTGTTTCTACAGTCGAATTCACAATAATAAAAGGTGCAAACAACCAACCTGCTTCAAAGCTACCAGTGAAAGTTGCTTTACCTTGGTTGTTCACTTTCAAGTCAATACCTTCAACGCGGGAACTAAGCATTGCTTTGAGATAGCCGGCATCGCCCGGACGCACATCAACAATGCCATTGCCATCGCTATCAATACCACCATCTTCATCACTTACTTTATAAAAGCCAACTAAGTTGTCGTAACGAGCTTCTCTGTTGACAATAAACTCTGCTTTTACCTGGGTTTTGACTTCTCGTAAATCGATGAGTTCTCCTTGATTCTTGCCTTGCAAACCTATACCTAGAGGTATATTTTCATTGGTTTGTTTGATCTTAATCTTAAAATCGCTGCCACCAATAGATGCACCTTTCCAAGTCAAAGAAAAGCCTTCAGTTTCCGAGCTTTCTACTTGTACATTTGTAGAAGAGGAAAAGATAACTTCTGAGAAAGAAGTTCCTCCCGACAGCACAGCATAAGTAGTGCTGTTGCGTATCATGAAGAATCGCAGGTTTGAGCCGGAGTCAAATTCTAATAAATTTGACAACTCAGAGGGATTAAAATCAGTGGGTGCATTAGCAATAGCCGAGCAAATTATCTTGGAACGTTTCAAGGCTGCTTCAGCGTAACCTGCTGCATTTGGAGAAATACCATCAATGGTACCTTCGGCATCGTCAACGATAAATACACCAATTTCGTTGACTACTTTAGAAGTGCTGCTTTCAATTTTAATTGAGAGTTTGGCTTTGCCGCCTTTAACTTTACTTTTGACAGTAAAGATATTCTGAGTAATGTTTATGAAATCAACACTCGTAGTTATTTGGTTAGCGACACCAAACCCCAGTTCGTTAACATTGATAGCCAACTCCTTATCATAAGCAAGTCCTCCACTATCAGTTGTGCGAATACGGATATTGTAAGTAGATTTAGTTAGTTCAGATTTAATAATCAGGCGATCGCCTTCGATGATGAATGTATCATTATCAGTATCGCCACTGCCTTTAACTAAAGTGTAAGTGTGCTTGTCGTTTTTGTCTGGGTCAGTAGTCTTGAAGACACAGATGGCTTTTTCATTATCATCGTCATCATCGTCATCACCACTGCCATCGTCATCGCCACCGAGCGCACTAAATATTAAATCTGTGGGGGCAAAGTTATTAAATAGCACCGAGACTTCATTACTATCAGCGTTTGCTACCACCAAGTCAAGTTTTTGATCGCCGTTCAAGTCTCCCGCAGCAGCGTAAGCCGCAGATGTTCCGACTGTGAAATCGGTAGCGGTGCCAAAACCACCATTACCATCGTTCAACAAGACTGAAACGTTTTTGGCATTCCCATCTTTTGCCACTACCAAGTCAAGTTTGCCGTCACCGTTTATGTCTTCCAAAACGACAGAATTAGAACTTGTCCCGACAGTGAAATTGGTGTAAGCGCCGAAACCACCATTACCATCATTCAACAGCACTGAAACTTGGTCAGAGCCATAATTCGCCACCACCAAGTCAAGTTTGTTGTCACCATCTATATCTCCTATTGCCATAGCAGTAGGGTCGTCTCCAACGGTAAAATTGGTAGCAGTACCAAAACTGCCATTACCATCGTTTAATAGTAGTGAAACGTTGTCATCATCAGCATTTGCCACTACTAAGTCAAGTTTGTTGTCACCGTTTATATCTCCTAATGCGATCACAGAGGGATTCATCCCGGCTGTGAAATTAGTAACAGCACCAAAACCGCCATTACCATTGTTTAATAGTAGTGAAACGTTGTCATTATCAGCGTTTGCTACTACTAAGTCCAGCTTGTTATCACCATTGATGTCTCCCAGTGCAACAGCAGAAGGCTTCATCCCAACTGTGAAATTAGTAGCAGAGTCAAAACTGCCATCACCATTACTCAAAAGAACTGAAACATTGTTACTGTCAGCATTTGCTACTACTAAGTCCAGCTTGTTATCACTGTTGATGTCTGCTGAGGTCATGAAAACTGGATTAGTTCCAACTGTGAAGTTAGTAGAAGTGCCAAAACCATCATTGCCATCATTCAACAAGACTGAAACATTGTTATCAGTAGCGTTTGCTACCGCTAAATCAAGTTTGCCGTCACCATTTAAGTCTTTTACTACGATGGAAGAAGGGCCGGAACCGACTATAAATCTGTTGCCACCTGAAAATGATACGCTCATAATTTCTTTTACGAATAGTGTTTTGGCTTCCTCACACTTGTTTCTTGAGAGATAACAAAATAGTTAGCAAAGGTAATATTCTTTATCGGAATAATGAGGAATACATCACACAGCTTATTGTGTAAAATAAATAAATACCTCAGTTTATTTACTGATGAATTCTATAAATTAAAGTTCTGTAAAGACCCTTATAGTAAGCAATGCGATGTTTCATCATTGATCAACGCGAGCGCATATACATTAATTGAGATGTTTTGAATAGAACATCTCTACGGCATAAGCTTAATAAGCGACACGGTTTGTTTTCAAAAAGGTAAGAAAAATTGTGGTTAATTTCTATCAAACACCGAAATTACCACTACCACCATCACTTGTAGGTTAAGAAATCAGTTCTTTTACTGAGTACACAGTTACTCAAAAAATGCTGCGATCGCCCGTATAATTGTGGTTGAAAATAATTAGGATGTATGCGAGCCAACAAACTTTTTAGTTGCTATAGCGATAAATAAGTAAGATATTTTATCAAAGCGTTTAGTGTTAACTGAAGATAATTTTTGGACATCACCATTAGGAGAAAAAATCTTACTCTTAAACAAAGAAAATGAAAAAGACCAGAACTTAGTTAAATTAGCAGTTTGCAGATTATTAAAAATTTTTCAAAACACTGAAAAATAATTTGTAAAGAGTAGATAGTATTTCTGTACTAAAATAAATGTATCCACCAGTTTATAATGGTGTGCGGCATTTTTAGTACCCAATGTCCACTCTACCAACCGCGCCACAACCATCAGCACAACCTCACTACGAAACAATCACCGGGGTAGTCGAGCGCCTGACGTTCCATTCAGAGGAATCCGGGTATACAGTCGCACGCCTAACCCGTTCCCGCTCCACCGACCTCACCACCATCGTCGGCAGTTTCGCCAATATCCAGCCAGGGCAAACGCTTCAGCTAACAGGTTTCTGGAAAGACCATCCGCAGTACGGGCCACAATTTAATGTCACTAATTACCACGAAACCAAACCCGCTACACTCACCGGAATTGAGAAATATTTAGGCAGTGGACTAATTAAAGGTGTTGGCCCAGTGACAGCAAGACGCATCGTTGCACATTTCGGGTTAGAAACACTCGACATCATTGAAAACCAAATTGACCGCCTCATCGAAGTACAAGGTATCGCCAAGAAACGCATCAAGCTCATCAAGAATGCCTGGGAGACGCAAAAGGCGATAAAGGAAGTGATGGTATTCCTGCAAACTCATGGTGTATCAACCACTTACGCCGTAAAAATATACAAACAATATCAAGATAAAGCGATCAGCTACGCTGGGCGCTTGCGCCATCGCCACCGTCACAGCCAACCCGTACCAACTCGCCACCGACATCTACGGCATCGGCTTTCTCACTGCCGACAAGATTGCGCGAAATCTTGGTGTACCCTCAAGCTCAGAATTTCGTTACAGCGCTGGAATCATCCACGCATTAAGTGAAGCAGCCGAAGATGGACACTGTTACTTGCCACAACCAGAACTAATAGAGAAAGTTATCAAACTACTAACAACAGATGACCATCAGCCAACCGAAGATGCGTTCCCGCTTCGGGTTGCCGAAGGCATCGCTGCCATCCTCAAGGACATGGGTGCAAGAGAGGATTTAGTCAGAGAGATTGTTCGGGGCAATCTTGGAGAGAAACTGCTACTGTGTTTTAAACCAACATTCTTCTACACAGAACAGAACCTTGCACAGTTGATATCTCGACGGTTACGCCACCCAGTGACACAGGATATCCCTCGCGTTCGTGCATGGTTAGACCGATTTATGTCCAGCCGCAAGATTGAGCTATCACCCCAACAGCAGAAAGCGGTGGAGATGGCGGCTTATTCTCCGGTCATGGTTCTGACTGGTGGCCCTGGCGTTGGGAAAACTTTTACTACCCATACCATAGTCAGTTTGTGGAAAGCGATGGGCAAAAACATTGCCCTAGCTGCACCAACAGGAAGGGCAGCGCAGCGATTATCCGAAATGACGGGGTTGGAAGCGAAAACAATACATCGCTTGCTGGAATTTGACCCCAAGACTATGGGTTTCAAGCGAGATAACGAAAATCCTCTACCCTTTAGCGCCATTATTGCTGATGAAGCTTCGATGCTCGATCTGTTCCTGGCACATTCCCTGGTGAAAGCAGTAGCTGGTGGAGCACAACTATTGTTAGTCGGTGATATCGACCAACTACCATCCGTAGGCCCTGGCAAAGTGTTGGCTGACTTGATTACTTCGCTGCAAGTGCCAGTGGTGAAGCTAACGCAAGTATTCCGCCAAGCCCAGCAGAGTGCAATCATCACGGCAGCGCACCAAATCAACCAGGGCGACTACCCGATAATGGAGCCAATCAGCGATAATCCACAGTCGGACTGTCTATGGCATGGAGGCGGTCACAGTCCTGAACACGGAGTCCAAGCAATTTGTGAATTGGTGGGTGAATTTATCCCCCGGCTGGGGTTCAACCCTGCGTCTGATGTGCAAGTGCTATCTCCTATGTCGCGGGGATTGGTGGGGACTCGGAATTTGAATGCTGTTTTGCAGCAGCTGATCAATCCGCCTGCGCCCGGAAAGGTGGAGATTAACCGAGGCGGGATGATTCTGCGGGAGGGCGATCGCGTGATTCAGCAAATGAATGACTATGACCGCGAGGTCTTTAACGGGGATTTGGGGACTATTCTAAATATCGACACAGAGGAACAGGAGGTTACGGTTGAGTATGGTGGTCGGGCTGTGGTGTATGACTATGCTGACTTGAACGAGATTACACTGGCGTTTAGTATCTCAGCGCATAAAAGCCAGGGGAGTGAGTACCCTGTGGTGATACTTCCTTTATATATGCAGCACTATGTCATGCTTTCGCGTAATTTGTTTTATACAGGGTTAACAAGAGCGAGGAAATTAGCGATTGTCGTTGGTTCGGTGAAAGCGATCGTTCTAGCTGTGAGAACCACAGATGACCAGCAGCGCTACACAAGGTTGTGGCAGAGGTTGTTACAGCCAGTTGGGTGAGCCGTCTATAATTCGCTTTCCTCAGAGAATTAAATCCTAGAAAAGTCAAAATTATTTACAAAATTATATTGCTGCAATCACTTATACAAATCATTGAGGGATCATATTGTTTAGGCTGTTATTGTGGGGTTAATAGATGTATAGTGTTTTTGTATTTCTTTTTGTAATTTACGTCTGATGTGAATTATTCAAATCAATAAAATATCGAGCATTCTACGTCTTGTAGAGACGTTGTATACAACATCTCTACAACGATAAATCAAGGGTTTTTACGTCTAATCCACATAATGCGTAATTTGCAAAATAGCTATTTTTCTGTGGAGTTTCAAGTAAGAACTATGGAAACTAATGTGCAGGTTATAAAATCCCAGCGAAAAAATATAGTGTATCAAACTAAAGGAAAAGCTAAAAAACATCTTCGTTCATTTTCCTTAAATGCGGAGATTAAAAGTTTTCAAGAAGTTTTAGCTAGTGACGTAAGCTTGGAAATGGTAGAAATTCCTGCTGGTAGTTTCATGATGGGTTCATCAGCCGAGGAATTAAACAGTAAAAATGATGAACGTCCTCAACATCAAGTGAATATTCAATCTTTCTTTATGAGTAAAAATGCAATTACTCAAAAGCAATGGCAACAAGTTGCGGTTTTTTCCCCTCCAGTGACTAAAACATTAATCTCTAGACCCTCCTTTTTTAAAGGATATGAGCATCCTGTAGAACAGATTTCTTGGTATGATGCCAATGAATTTTGTGCTAGACTTTCCAAATTAACAACCAGAAACTATCGTTTACCTAGCGAAGCCGAATGGGAATATGCTTGCCGTGCTGGTACAGAAACATCTTTTTACTTCGGGCAGATAATAACAAATCAATTAGCCAACTATAGCCGTAAACATATTTCTAGTAATCAAAAGTTTAATGGGCAGACAAGTCCTGTGGGTAGTTTCCCTGCTAATGCTTTCGGTTTGCATGATATGCACGGTCAGGTTTGGGAATGGTGTATCGATACTTGGCATGACACCTACGACGATGCACCAACAGATAACATTGCTTGGGTAAACAGCAATCAATTTCGGGTAGTACGGGGTGGTTCTTGGTACTCTGACTCTGTTATGTGTCGGTCTGCCTACCGTCATCGATGCAACCCAAAAAATAAGTACGAAGATATTGGTTTTCGCGTTGTCTGTGATGATGTAAAAGTAAATTCGCCTGAAAATTAGAATCAAAATCTGTTTCCATCTGCCTCTGGTGCAAGAGTCAAATTTAGCTGTAGCAGGAAGCTATAAAAAACTAAGTTCGAGAAAAGTGATCGCCTTCCCCAACTATCATTAGGGTTGCCTATTTTATTAAATCAGATTTTTGCCAAGCTTACTTCTTTAGGACGTATTCATCCCGTTTCCACAGGTGTTGAACCCTATTAAATTGGCTAAGGTATTGTTATGCTAAATAGCATTGTTAATATTTATCGTACAGTCGTCAAAAATATACAATACAACAACCAAATAGTAGAATTTATCGGTGAAATACTTTCAACTTGTAAACAAATAAACGCCTATGGAGATACTCTGGTCAGCAATCGACGATTAAAAACATTGCTCAAGCATTTACAGTATCGAACAGGAAAAACTAGGCTAAATACTATTTATGAGTTAGAGCAAATAGCTCATAATTATCCTCAATATCACTGGCTAATTATGGAGATACTCTGCAAGTTTATATATGCTCATGCTGCTAGCACTTCTTCATCACCGTTAGATAGTTGCTCAACATTATTGATTCAAAGCGCTTTAGATGTGATTGCAAGGAGAAATATCCAACATGACACAGAAAATCAACAATTAGATTTGTGTCATATCGACATCCGAGGAGCAAATCTCAGGGAAGCAAACCTAGAAAACGCTAATCTCTATCGTATTAACCTTTGTGGCGCAAACTTATCTCAAGCTAATCTCTGCGGGACAGTTCTCATCGCCGCCGACCTTTCTGGTGCAAACTTAGCGGGGGCAAATTTATCATATTCAATTCTCAGTGCTGCAAACCTAACTGGTGCAAACCTTTCGAGAACTAATTTGACTGGAGCAAATTTATATTTAGCTAGTTTGCAAGAAGCTATTCTATATGAGACAAAACTGAATGGAGCCAATTTAAGAGAAGTAAAATTCACGACTAGCGATAATAGTAATAATCATCCTATAAGCACCCAGCATTTATAGGATTAGCATTTGATTTTTGAAAAATCCCGTACATCTGAAGAGACAGAAAATCAAAAGTAGTATTTTGAATAAACCACTCAAACATCCACTTTAGATGAAAGAATTTTGGAATTAAAGCACATCTATAGGACTTACGCATTGACAAAATAGACAAACAATGAAGAGACAAGAATCGGGATAAAACAGGCGATCGCTAGGACAACATCTTCTGGAGCGGGACGCTACGCAAATGACTTCAAGGGGCGACAATCGAGCTAAAGTGCTTGCTGTATAAGTGTTATAGCCCTTAAACCTCGCTGATAATATGCCTGCTTATTGCGAACGGAACCGACCAGTTCCTCAACCCATGCTTGGCATTCATGCCAAGCAACTATCCAATTTTGACCCTTCGGGTTTGCAGTCGCCTACGGAGGGAAACCCTCATACAGCGCTGTCTCACCATATAGGGCTGGCTGAATAAGGGCGAAAGATAGCAGAATGAAGAGTTTCAGGGTCAGGAAAGAAAAATAAGGTGAAAAGAAAAAGGGTAAGATAAGTAAAAATCCTTGTAGCAAGTTGCGTTAAAATGTATCGAAGAGCGCAAAAGCAAGAAAAAGCAGCAGAAAACTTTGAACTACCCTTTGGGGGAAAACTAGCGTCAGATAACCGATGGGTAATCATGGCGAACATGATACCTTGGTCAAAATTTGAAGCAGAGTACGCAGAAATATTTTCAGCAAGAATGGGAGCGCCAGCCAAAACATTTAGAATGGCGTTGGGAGCATTAATAATTAAAGAAAAATTAGGAATAAGTGACAGAGAGACAGTAGAACAAATTCGGGAGAACCCGTATCTGCAATACTTTATAGGAATGTCAGCATATAGTAATGAATCTGCATTTGACCCGTCAATGCTAGTTCATTTTAGAGAAAGGATAGATATAGAATTAGTCAATAAAATCAATCAAGAAATAGTCAGGAAGATGTTAGAAAATAAACAGGAGGTAGAAGTAAGAGCAAAAAAGCCAGAGGTCGAGGATTCAAAAAGTAAGCCAGCCAATAGAGGAAAATTAATATTAGATGCTAGTTGTGCGCCAGCAGACATAAGTTATCCGACAGATTTAGGATTATTAAATCAAGCCAGAAAGCAAACAGAAACAATCATAGATACATTATATAAGTCCTTATTAGTAAGAAATATCAACAAACCAAGAACCTACAGAAACAAAGCAAGAAAGGATTATTTAGCAGTAGCCAAGAAAAGAAAACCAACAGTTAAAGAAAGAAGGAAAGCTATCAGAAAGCAACTGCAATATATCAACAGAAATTTAACTCATATTCAGCAGCTAATAAATTTAGGTGCGTCACTATTAAAACTGAGCAACAGTCAATATAAGATGTTGCTAGTAGTAGCAGAAGTTTATCGTCAACAGTTATGGTTATATGAAAATCAAAAAATTAGTATACAAGACCGCATTGTCAGTTTAAACCAACCACACATTCGTCCGATTATCCGAGGTAAAGCCGGGAGAACAGTAGAGTTTGGGGCTAAGTTTTCAGCTAGTTACTATGATGGCTATGTATTTTTAGACCATATTAGTTGGGACAACTTTAACGAATCAGGAGACTTAAAATCACAAGTAGAAGCATACAAAAACTACACCGGATATTATCCTGAATCAGTTCATGTTGATAAGATTTATCGGACGAGGGAGAATCGAGCTTGGTGTCAAGAAAGGGGAATTAGAATTAGTGGCCCACCACTAGGTAGACCCCCCCAAAATGTCAGCCCTGAAAAGAAGAAACAAGCCGCTTATGACGAAAGGATTCGTAATTGTATTGAGGGCAAGTTTGGACAAGGTAAACGAAGATTTAGCCTTGGTAGAGTTATGGCTAAACTTCCTCATACTTCTTTCACCGCTATTGCCATAACTTTTTTAGTTATGAATCTTTCTACTCTGCTATTACGGCTTTTTTGTGTATTTTTTTGCCTATTTTTCAAAACTGAGTCTTTTTTTACTTCTTCTATTATCGAAACTGATATTTCATTAAACCTTAAACAACAAAAACTTATCTTTTTTCTGGACTGACTACTTAATCAATTTTTCTCTTCCTTTGAAATGACTTTTTCAGCAAGCCCTAATTAGCTTTGTGTACGGTTTGGTGATTGGCGGCGTTTCACGCAAATCCTATATCCAAATGATGGAGCTTGAAGCACTTGAAGCCAAACAATCAGGACGCATCAGAGTCATCGTGCAGGACAACGGCCCGATACATCGGTGTAAAGAGGTTCAGCAATTATGGTCAAAGTGGGAAGACATGGGTTTGTACATCTTCTTTTTACCCAAATATTGTTCAGAAATGAATCCCATTGAATTAGAGTGGCAACACCTTAAAAAAGATGAACTTGCCTCGAAAACTTTTGATGACGAATTAGACCTTGCTTATGCTGTCATTGATGGAGTTCAAAGAAAAGGTGAAAAGAGAAACTACAGTACAAAACGTGTAAAATTTAACTCTTATTCTTCTGCTTAATTGTTTGTTACATACTTATAAATTTTCACCACGACTTACTTAACTCTCTATGTTGCTGACACAACATTGCTCAAAAGTCCACCACTAGTGGTTGGGGAATAAACAAGGAGGTTAAACAAAATGGTTCAATCAATAACAGCGATGGAAATGGCGACTCTTGACCAAATCTCACTGTACTTGTTGCAGGATGAGGAATTTGGTTTGAAGTCAGTTGTTGCCAACGAGGAAGAAGCGCAATTGGTGAATGAGGCGATCTCTCTAGTCGGTAACTATGATCGCAATGTATGGACTAGACTAAAGCAGAAAGCCTTGGTGCTAGTTGGTTCACCCATTTCTGATGTAGTCAGCCGTATTGCATCAGCCTACCGTAGCCCTGATGTTGCCTTGTCTTGTATTCGTGATGCTAGTGAGAAATCTATCGAAATAGCTGGGGATACTGCCCGTAAAAAACTAGCGGCACAACTGCGGCAGAAGTTCAGAAGTTTTAATATAGTTCAGTGAACACAATCCTCCCTTCCACTGCCGACGAAAGCAAAACAAAGAGTATCAAACAATTTGGGATGCGATCAGCTACGCTATGAGCGCTTGAGCCATAGCGGCTGCACTTGCTTAATAAGTTCTTTTGTTGAATATAGCCCCTGGTTTTCAGGGGCTATCATTTTTACTGTAGATTTCCTCACTCGTCCACACCTCCCGCAATTTTACTAGCTAAAGCAGCCCCTAAAAAGCCTGCGAAAAATCTCGACACTCCAACCAGCATCAGACTTTTCACGGGAAGTCCTAAAACCCCGCTAAGGCTGATACCAAGTTGCAGTCAAAGATAGTAAATTGGGCTGGGAGTGGGGAGTAGGGAATAGGGAGTAGGAATATTATGTCTGAACGCAACTTAGTATGAGGCTAGGGTTTAGGGTGTAGGGTGTAGGGAAAAAGAAGAAAGCCTTACGAACCTGCAACCCCACACCCCACACCCTCTGACTTTTCTACATACCGTGAAAAGTCAGATCAAATCACGCCTTGGCTGTGTTTGTCGCGGCTTGCAAGGAAGAAAGAAAACCGGAATCCGCACAGGCTAAGTCTGAGGTGATTGCTCCTTTTGAGTGGCGAGGCAGCAAAGGATTGTGATTGCGATGCCGGGTGAGGTTGTGTACACGCGCTTGGGGTGAGGCAGTGGCGTTGAGCGAGATGATGCGGCGGTATCCAGTGGGGGAGTAAATACTGCTCACTATGTCAACTACCTGCATATATACCTAAAAATATAAATTTATTATAAAGCAACTAAGCTGTTATCAAGTGTTTTAATGATGGCTGTTAACTGTGTTAACTTTCCTTGCATTCTTCTGAAAATTGTGAAATATTAGAACCATAAAGTGCGCTATCAATAAACTTCAAGCGCCTTCCACCAAAGTATTTGTCACGTTGGACATTGAAGCCAGCCACTATATGTGGTGGTGCAATAATATTCTGCCCAAGTCTAATGTCTTGAGGCGAACGCTATTGTGCGCCCGTTGTCTTTTACGTTGACAAAGCCTGCACCTATATCCCGATACATAAAAAATCTTTGTGATAATTATCGCATCATTTTTTATGCAGAATAAAGCTTGCTCATTTGTTATTTTTGTTTCCCGATAGGAGGAAGAAATGTTTCTAACAAGACGGTTATTCTTAGGTGCTTTGACATTATCTTTAATTAGTTTGACTAGTTATCCATACAAAAGTTTAGCCAATTCTCAACTATCTACAAAGTCTTTACAAGAATTTTCCAATACAAGCCGAGTAATTTCTCTTCTAGATCCTCTTCTAGATCCTCTACTAAACCCTTATAAATGCCCTACCAAATTAAGAGTTATTAACGCTGCGGTTGCTACTGCGTCACCAGTTGATGTCATTGTCAACGGTAAAAAAGTTTTGGAGAATGTAAGTTTTCGTCAAGCTAGTAAATATGTAAATGTAACACCAGGAAGTATTCAGGTACGTTTTGTGCAATCTGGTACTAGCAGTACAATCGCTCAAAGAACCTTTACAGGAGCGCCTAATAGTGCTTATACAGTAGCAATAACAGGAACACTACAAGGCCCCATTGGTCAACCATTATTTAATCAATCACCCTTTGTGATTCCAGAGGATTTAACACAGCCTAATCCAGGTAAATTTAAAGGACGTTGGTATCGCTTTTCGGAAACTAGTGCTGTTATAGATTTCCGGATTAGCAAATCCTCTAGCCCAAATGTGGATGAAACTCGTATCACAGACCTGACACCCAAAACTGCTATTCCTTACCCAGAACTTACGGCTGGTACATATAACTTTAATCCAGTTCTACCTGACCAATTTGCACCATTGATCAACAATGCCTTTAACCCACCAATCACAGTAGAAGTTGCCAATCAACAAGTCCCGGCCGGAGTCATTTTTGATGTAATTGCTACAGGTAATGGCTTAGGCCAAGCACCTAACTCACTGCTACTCACAACTGCCTCAACACAAACAGCGCCTCCTGATGCTAATGGGTGTTATCAGATTGTGCAGTAAGTAATATCAATTTAGTGCGGCATTTTTAGCCATAGGAATCTTATTCAATTTTTGAAAAAACCGTATAACTATTGAAGCGGAAGCGGCTGATTCAATCAGACCCGCTTCAGTAGTTATTAATATGACTGCCAACCAACTGACCAAAACAATTAGCAATTAGCAATTAGCAATTCGCAGTTTGCAGTTTGCAGTTTGCAATTATTATTTCACTCTTCGTATTATTGGAATTACTATAAATAGTAGTTTTTAATTCTTCACCTATAAATTTAGGAGTCATTTGCATAGGCAGATTCCTTGAATTAAACTTATTTACCGGAAGCTTAGAGGCTAGATGCCTTAACTGCTCAATTGGATTTCTAATTGCGAATTGCGAATTGCGAATTGTTTTTGGTCGTCGTACTCTACTTGGTATTGGCGGGTGGTTCGTTTATGTTGCATATATACTCCTAAAGAAAAAAAGACAGTGTGAACTGTCCACTATGTGTAGCGATTACTATTTGCAAAACTTCAAGCGCTTGCTCGTAATTCCAATGTGCGAATGAGTTCCCGAATTACATCTGTCGCTGGTCTACCAGTCATCTGACAATAGGTTTCTAACATCTCTACTTCAGTTGAAGCTAAATTGATGGTGATGCGCTTTGCTGCCCATTTTTTATTAACCATAACAATCTCCTTTTGATGAACCTATCCCACGAATAAAATTCTGTTAATCCAGATGTGAATTGTCGCAAGAGAAAGAAAACCGTTGAAGCAGGCAGAAATTCTTTCCCACCGAACAACGAGTCGGCGATATTTTCTTTGAAACCAAGCAAAACAGCGCTCTTGTTGAAAACGCGGAACAGAAATTTTAATTGGTCTACCCCGATTTTTTCGATTCTTCCAAACACGCGCGCGGCAATTGAGGTCTGATTCCACGTTTACGCAATGCAGCCCGTTTGTCCTTGGAATCATAGCCTTTGTCAGCAGCCAGAACTTTAACACGTTTACGAGGTCTACCGGGTCTATTCGTTTTAACTTTGACACTATCTAACAGTGGTATCACTTGATCTGTTTCACTACCGTTGGCTGGAGTTGTGCGATTAGCCAAGGGCATACCATTACCATCAGTTAAGGTGTGTATTAAAATTCCCTTACCTTTATGACCGTACTTAACGCCTTCACCGCCACCTTTGCCAGGGGGAAAAAGACCCATCAACAGCACCGTAATTCCAGTTGATTAGGCTTCTTTCCTCTGCAATTCCTAGTATCCTTGCTTGTAAACTTTCCAAAGTTCCGTCCGTTTCCCAACGTTGCAACCATCTGTGCGCTGCACTTTTTGATGCCCAGATTTCTCCTGTGGGAGCATCACACCAACGGCATCCTGTTATCAATATATACAATAACGTGTTCAGTACATGACGAAATGGTGCATGAGGCATTCCCCTTCCTCTGTTTTCTGGTTCCTTGGGGAATATATCTTCAAACAACTTCCACTCCATATCACTTAACCCTTCAAATTTCCCCGCCATACCCTGATACAACTTACCGTTTTCAACAGCAGATTATCATATTGCTGGTATTAGTGGGATAGGTTCATGAAAAAAGGGAGTGGGGGAGCAGAGGAGCAGAGGAGCAGGGGAGCAGAGGCAAAAACAACTGTCAACTGCCTGTCTTATGCAGGTGGATTTAAGCGATAGCCGACACGATGGACTGTTTCTATTGAATCTCTAGCATCAATTACTTGCAGACGTTGGCGGAGGCGGCGAATTAAAGTTGTAACTGCATTACTTTCTGGTTCTTCTCCAAAACTCCAAAGAGCTTGCTCAATTTGGTCGTGGGATAAAATCTGCCGAGGATGGCGCATAAAATATTCCATCAATTGAAACTCTCGGCTGGAAAGCTGAGTTGTAGCTGAATTATATTCAATAGTCAAATTAGATAAATGTAGGTGCAAATTACCCAAGCTGATTTTATCTCCTTGCCACATTGGCGATCGCCTACCCAATGCTCGTACTCGCGCCAGTAACTCTAACACATCCACTGGTTTGACTAAGTAATCATCAGCTCCAGCATCCAAACCTGCCACCTTATTGGTAACTGTGTCTTTTGCTGTTAACATCAGCACAGGAGCAACTTTCCCAGCACTGCGATATACTTGGCACAGTTCTAACCCGCTTAACTTGGGCAACATCCAATCTAAAATCAATAAATCATAATTCTTATTAAAGGCGAACCATTGGGCTGTTTCTCCATCTGCGATCGCATCAACTGTATGCCCAACCTTCAACAATGCTGTACGTAATGGCTCTAACTGTGCTGGATCGTCTTCCACCAGTAAGATCAACATCAGATTTGCTTTACTTGCTGTAGTTTTCTAATTTTAAGATTAAGCTACAACAGTGACACAAAAGTGTCAGTAACTATGATTAAAAGGATAAAGGTATAAAGGAAGTAGTTGATTTGGTTAAGTATGGTTGTTTAGTTCTTCATACCCTTACAACGCCACTTGCTTAAAGCCCTCCGGGTATGCCTCCGGCACGCCAAGAGCGAACGCAGTTCCCTACACCCCTACACCCTGTCCATGCGTCAACTTTCACTTTTTCCAGTTTTACGAACATTAGGCCTTGTGTTTTGGTTATCTTTGCCGTTGATTGGGTTGGTTTTTTGGCTGGGAAGTGGTTTTATTGGCGATCAAATACTCAGCCGAACCTACAACCACAAAAAATATCTCCAAGCCGATACTCAAATGGCATGGCAGATGAAGAAAAAGATTATAGCAATTGAAGCTGAAATTCTTATATCTAAAGGAATTTCTCTTGTAAGTGTCAAAACAAATCACTCAACCCTCAAAACCATAATATTTGAGTTTGCGATCGCCGAACCTAGCAAACTAGAAGCCAAGCTGGCTCAAGAGTTGGGCTTGTCTCAAGAACGAGTTAAGGAATTAATCCGCTATCAAGCTTTAGATAATCAACATTAAATGTGCAACAGCTTAACTATCAACTATTACGTTAAAAACATAGGGGCTTACAGTTGTAAACCCCTAATTTCTTTTATTCCTCTGCTTTTTACTGTTGCTAAATTTCTCCAGTCAGATTAACTAGCTCGTGATTACACTTCATTAATTCGTAAAGGTCGTAAGCGTATAAATCTTCTTGATGAGGCTCATTACTATGACTTGCTGCCACAATGGGATCGTTATAAGCTTTAGTTCTACCAATTAGTAAAAGCTTTTTACCTGCCAGTTCTCCAATCAACTTAAATTTATGCTCAGGTAGAAAGTTAACATGAGTGAAAAAATTACGATTTTTGATTTTCATCTTTTCTCCTAAAAATGTTAGTAAATAACCGCTATAAGCTATTGAAATATACAAAAATGAGCAAATAATTAATATGCACTTTGTTTGTATGTCACCTACGAAAAAAACAAGATTTCCACACTAACTATTGATAGTGTCTGCGTTGATATCAAAAGTAATATGGGTGACTGGATGCTTTATGTTGAAAAACATAGTCGAGTGTACCTCAAGGCAATAAATCCAGCCTCAAATTCCAGAAACATAGACTATAAATCCTATCTTTCAGAACAAGGGCAGGTAGGACGAAGCGTATACCAGCCAAGGATACTGACGACAGGCATTATTGATATAAATGCCGCTCGTTCAATCTCCTCTCAATGCCTACGAAGTTAGCTGACGGGCTAGGACTGAGAGATGTCCCTCTTGCAATGCTCTAGTCTAAGATGGGAACTTTACTTTTCACACCTTAAATTGAGCTTTTTTGGCAGATACGCCCCACACTTGGTTCCTCCGCTCCTAGCTGACCTTGTGGATAACTTTCTCAGGTAAGCATGGATTAGGCAGACTGATTTTTGTTCTCTGAAATACTAACTTTTTTGGACATAAAATAACAAATTGGTAAACAAAAAGATACGATCGCATCCACACTACCAATTCAATACAGCGAGAGTGACGCTAAGTTACAACCGATGTAACCAATTGCCAAAGGGGTTTTATCTTTCAATAACAGGAGAATCTGTTCCAGCTTTTGTGGCAGAGTCGCACCATATACCCGCCAAAGTTTTTCCCGGAGTTGAGATAAGATGCGATCGCCTACTATATCATCGCTACCAGGACGTAATAACCAATGGGTTCGTAGTATTTTACAATAGCGAATATCACCACTTTCCACTACTTGCTGAATTTCTTGGGTAGCCTTTTCTACTAATTCGTCGGTAACAAACTTCATCACTAAAGGTTGTAATGTAAATGATGTATCACCGCTACCAACCCATTTTTCCAGTAGCGATCGCCTCTCTAATGCGATAATTCCTTCCAGAAGAGTGGCAGGATCGACAGATATCACCAAATGGGTTTGTAAACGAGCAAAAGATATAGGTTCTTGCCAAATGGCTAACCAATAAAGAATATCTTGCTCTAAATCAACAAGTTGTTCAAACTGCTGCTTGAGAATAGCACGTAAGCGATCGCCAATTACTACAGTATTCTGGCGCAAAAACGCCGCAATATTCCCCGCAAACACAGATTGAATCAACGGTGACACCAACTTCAAGGCTAGAGGATGACCGCGATAAAGTTGAATTAAGGCTGATAGTCCCAGTTCTTTGTCTGGAAACCCTCTTGATTTTAATAGTTCTAGTGCCTCAGTTTTTGGCAAACCTTTTAAGGTGAGGCTGCGGACTGTGTTTGTATCGTTAATAAATTTTGGCTGTTCACGGCTGGTAATCAGAACACAGCTATGATGGCGATTATTACTTAACTGTTGCAAAAATTGACTATATTCTGGTTGTGAAAAAACAGCCTCCACTCCATCCAAAATCAGCAAATAGCGGCGCTGTTGCAAGAGGTGAATGAGTTTTGTGGTAGCTTGTGGAATATTATCAATAACAGTTTCACCCAAGATATTCAAAAGACTCTCAAGGAGAGAACTTAAATATGGTGCAGTCTGGAGGTTACGCCAAATTAAGCCTTCAAATTTTGACTGCACATGGTCTACTAAAGCCAACGCTAGGGCAGTTTTCCCGATACCACCGATACCAACAATAGCAACTAATTTACACGCATCAGCGATAATCAATTGTTCTAACTGTGCTAATTCCCTACTCCGCCCGTAAAAACTTTCTACATCAGGCGCTTCATCCCAATCAAAGTAGGGTGTAGAAATAGCTTCTGCATCTGCATTAGGTATATCTGCAATCGTTTCCCAATTATGAATACCGACAGCTTGACAGATAGCAATGAAGATTTCTTGCTGAATGCGATCGCCTTGCCAAAATCGCCGTAACGTCGCCCTAGATGTATGTGCATCTTGCCACCAACGCGCTGTGCTGGTTTTCGTCCACCCCAGACGTTGACGCGCCTTGTCTACAATTACCAGTCCTGCTGTTGATGCCTTAAGGGAGTTGGACATACACCTGTTAACTAAGCTGACTGTCTCAATTTTGGCTTAATTAATCAACTCCTTCTACAAGACTTAAGTTAAGCTTGAGGATGCAATATCTACAGAAACTATCTGTGGTTCTCAAGCTTTATTCTAGACTATACGTATGACAGAAGCTGATAACAATAGTCATGAATTACTTTCTGTAGCTCAAGCTGCTAAATTACTTGGTGTCTCTCGTCAGCGAGTACACGACTTAATTAAGAATGGTCAAATTCTAGCTTGCAAACTTGGGCGTTACTACTATATAGAACATGCTGAAGTAGATAGATATAAGAATCAACCTACTGGAAAACCTTATCAGCCACGTACTACAACTGTTATTACAAAGTCTATTGACAATTGTCAATAGACTTTGTAGACTCTAGCTATTACAAAAGTAATCAAGATGACATCAATGCTCCCTTTTCAGCTGATTACCACTGATTTTGCGACTCAAAAAGGATTAAAACAGGTTTATCTCAGTGAGTATGGAATCCTTTATCAAGGAGATTGTTTGCAATTTTTGTCATCATTACCGAATGAGTCTGTAGATGTAGTTTTTGCCGACCCACCTTTTAATCTGGGTAAGGAATATGGAGCAGGTTTAAGCGATCGCTTGGATGCTGATAAATATTTAATATGGTCACAACAATGGTTAAGTGAGAGCATTCGTATACTTAAGAATGGTGGAAGTTTATTTATATTTAACCTACCTCAATGGTGTATTGAATATGGTGCATATCTCAACCGTCAAGGAATGTGTTTTCGACATTGGATAGCTTGCAGAATGCCAAAAGCTTTTCCTAGAGGTAAGAAAATGTCTCCCGCTCACTACGGACTACTTTATTACACTAAAGGTGAACCAGCCGTCTTTAATAAAGTTTATACACCAATTCAAGTTTGCCGACATTGCGGTGGAGAAATTCGTGATTATGGAGGACATCGCAAAAAACTTAACGAAAAAGGTATCAACTTAATGGATGTTTGGGATTCGCCGGAAGATGTTTGGGAAGATGCTTCTGAAGCAGACTCTAATGATATTTTATGGACATTAACAGAAGAAATGTGGACAGATATTCCCCCAGTTAGGCATCGTCAGCATAAAAAGAGAGTTCCTAACGAACTTGCCCCTATTATGTTAGAAAGAATCATCGCAATGACATCGAATCCGGGGCAAATTGTAGTTGATCCATTTGGTGGTTCTGGTACTACATTTTATGCGGCGGAAAAGTTAAAACGTTACTGGATTGGTTCAGAAATTGGTGATACTATGCCAGCAGTAGAAAGATTAACTGATTTAGCTAACGGAATTATTGAACAATGGGAATCAGCAAGAGGAAGTAAGAAATCTAAGCAAAGAAAAATCACAGCCTCACAACTATCAATTCCCTATACAACATAGATAATAAGCTTCAAATTAACGCGCGACCATCTGTTCCTTTAGTAAGGGTTGGTACATTACTATCTAACTGATCATGTTCAATGACAAAGATTGCCAGAAAACCCTCTGATAACTGAACAGACCGCCAAACATCAAAGTATGGCTCTAACTCTTCATAGTTACCGATTCTATCAGTTAAATATGGGTAAAGTCTCCGGCTAGGAAGTACTAAAGCAGCACCTAGAAAAATACCACGTAGTAATCCGAGAACTAATTTATTAACGGCTCTATGACTAGAGGAAATATTCCCAGTTTCCCACTCAAGGGCAAAAAGATGATTTTCGATGACTTTTGTAGCATCAACTTTTCCTGGAGATTTTGTTGCATAATTAATTGCAGTTTCTAACCTCCAGTCAAATCTATCTTTTAATGCAAGCATACAAGCTTCTTTAATAGGTTTAACACCATTGCCATGCTTTTTTGGATTAATAGTAAAGCTGGATGTACCTGGAGGATGAACAATCACAGAGATAGCATCATGAATTTCAGCACGAACAATAGACCAATCGCTAGATTCTGCAAAACTCCCAATATTGATTAAAGAAACCTCTTGAACAATTTTCATAAGAAATAGGCGACTGTGCTATCGAATCTTAAAAAATGGCGAAATAAAAATGAAGAATAAGTGCGATCGCATCTTTGTTTTAAATCCATCTCACCAGAAGTTCTACATCAATCAGTAGTTTTGATGTAGAACTTCTAATGCTGACTGAAGTGAGGGAGCGATCGCCTGCTTATAATAACTGAATCTTTATTATCAGAGTTTCAGTATGATAACCTTTAAATTTTGGTGGTTCGTTTTTTGACAGGAGTTCAGCAAAATCGTAGATTGTCACTTGTGGTTGCGGTTCTACATCTAATTTTTGTAGTGGCTCTGGTGTAACTTGAGGGTCATGTAAACCTATTGCATCTTTTAGGTATTGTTCCATTGGTATCACCTTGATAATGATTGTAGGTATTATTCCCATCCCTGCTTAATATTTACCAAACTACGAAATTTAGAAAAAACCACTAAAATTTCTCTCAGCCTACCTTTCTACTGCCTTGGATAAAGGTAGCGTGGGAAAACTTAAAGATGATTTTTTGGCAGTATGGGTATCTGCTTGATAGCATACGCCATTTGCAGCCCCTAATTTTTAGCCGTGGCAAAAAATATAACTAGTAGTTGTGGGCTTTTTCGTTTAATTTCTGTAAAATCGAAGTCTAAATTACAAAATCAAAAATTGTATGATACGTTGGTTAACTTTAATTCCCATTCTTTTCAGTATTTTACTCATGGCTTGTTCTTCGCAAAATACAGCCAAACCTCCGGCAGATAATGCCAGTTCACCGCCTGCGGTACTGACCAATGCAGGACAAACACTACCCATTTCTGCCAAAGCAACTGTTCCAAATGGTACAATCATTGACCTGGAAGTAGCACGGACAACAGAACAGCAACAAATGGGACTAATGTATCGTCCAGCGTTACCAGATAACCGAGGAATGCTGTTTCCCTTTGGTTCACCACAACCAGTACAATTTTGGATGAAAAATGTACCCGTTGGCTTGGATATGGTCTTTTTGCAAAACGGTGTGGTGAAGTATATAGAAACGGCTGCACCTCCTTGTGCTAGTGAGCCTTGTCCTACTTATGGCCCTAACGTCCCCATCGATACAGTAATTGAATTACGCTCAGGTAGGGCATCTGAGTTAAAGTTGCGGACTGGAGATAGTATTAAAATTGAGTTTTTGAACTCCAGTAAGTGATAGCACTAACTCCTTAAAACTTTAGTAATCAAGGAAAAAACAGATTTCTAGTTTATAAGGTTGGTGTAAAAAAAATATTAAATATACGTAAAATACAAATTATGAGATTAGTATCTAGTATGATTTCAGGACAGCAAATTCTACAGCGCCGTAAGTAAAATTTCAGCCTAGAGAATTTCTAGGCAAAAAATCTTCCTTTTGGCATAAGTGTAACTAGTTGTTGATAAGGCAGTATTAGCTATGGAATCTTAATTACTTAAAGTGTCTTTTAGCCAAGCACTAAAGTAAAAAAAGATGAAACCTATTTGACCAAAGCAACTAACAGCTGGAGAATAAATCATCTATATAAAGTGACAGCTAGTATTAGCTATCATTTTCTAGATTTTCTCAAAAAACGGCTCTGTTTAAAGAATTTAACAAAATTTGCTCATGTGATTATCCGGTAATCGTATATTCACTAGTGAAGTAATATTTGCTAACCACAAGGAACCAGAAAACACACTCATGACCATTCAGACTAAACAGGGAGGTGCGTTACAGATGTCACCATCTACATATTCAAGGCTTATTCATTTTCTTCAGGAAGATTTATCAATTTCCGCAGCATCGTTGGCTGTAGCACTACGTCATCGAGAACAAGACCCAGGCCCTTTACCCATGATTCTTTGGCAGTACGGTTTAATTACCCTAGATCAATTAGAAAAAATTTATGATTGGTTAGAGACAGCGTAATATCAACTCAAAATCAAAAATTAATCAACCTAATTTTCTAAGGTTTTTCAAGTTTTGATATGTTACGCAATTTTAGTGAATTGGTATAAAGTATGATTTTCTCATTCAGGAGAATAATTGTATGTTACAAAAACTCTGTCTTCTGCCGAGACTGAGACGCAGGAACTTTACTATCATCTATTCTACTAATCTAAATACAAACAAAAAGAGCGAGTTATTTATTCAACTCGCTTTTTTAATTGGTTATTAGTCATTAGTCATTAGTTAACAGTCCATAGTTATTGTCTTCTGCTTCCTTGTTGTGTCGCTTGTTTCATGTTTTGAAAACTTTAGTGGCTGCTGCTACGCCAGCGCCGGGGATGAAGTCTGTGTAACCGAGTTCAGTCAGGACAACTTCCAGGGAGGCAATACAGCTAAGGATATCGCGATCGCTCACAAATCCCAAGTGACCTATACGGAAAATTTTGTTTTTTAGTTGGTCTTGACCACCCGCTAGTTCTAAATCAAAACGTTTCTTTAAAAATGAGCGGATTGTATCAGCTTCTATTTTTTGAGGTACTACAGCAGTTAGCGCGGGACTGGCAAAACTATCCTCTACTAATAACGGTAAATTTAACCCTTTAATTGCTGCACGGGTGGCATTTTTTAATCTTTCATGTCGAGCAAATATTGATTCTAAGCCTTCTTCTTTTAACATCCTTAATGCGACTTGTAAGGCTACAATCAAGTTCACAGGTGGACTAAAAGGAGTGGTATCTTTAGCTGCTGCTTGACGATATTTACCCAAATCTAAAAAATACTTGGGTAATTTTGCTGTTTGATAAGCTTCCCATGCTTTGTTGCTCACACAGACAAATCCTATCCCTGGTGGGGTCATGTAAGCTTTTTGGGAACTAGAAACGACCACATCTAACCCCCAAGTATCAACAGGCACATTCACAACACCTAAGCTAGTAATCGCATCCACAATTATCAAAGCTGTACCGTGTTCTTTCACATGGTGGTTGATGGTTGGCAAATCATTCAACACACCCGTTGAGGTTTCGCTGTGAGTAATTACAACTGCTTTGATTTGCTTTTGGGTATCAGCTTGGAGTTTTTCGGCAAATAGTGAAGGGTCTAAAGGTTTGCCCCATTCTGCCGTAATAGTTTCTACATTTAATCCGTATGCTTGGCTAACTTCTACCCAACGCTCTCCAAATTTACCATTAGCACCGACCAAAATGCGATCGCCTGCTGAGAGAAAATTGATGATGCCGGCTTCTACTGCCCCTGTACCACTAACATTGAGCATGAGTACATCATTTTCCGTTTGATGTAGCCATTTCAGGTTTGCCGTTACCTCTACCAAAATATCGCTAAATTGTTTGGTACGGTGGCCAATGGGGTGCTTGGCTAACGCCAGTAAGACAGCTTCTGGTACTGGTGTGGGGCCGGGCATCATTAACATAATTCGTAATTAGTGTAATTAGTAATTAGTAATTAATCGCTGTAAAGTACAGGCTGAGTTGAGGGGTCAGGGTTAGGAGGTTCAAGGCAGCAGAAGTAATTTACTTTTTACTCATCACCCAGCACGCGCTAAACGCGCCGCTACTGCTAACAGCACTCATCACTTTCCGCTAATCAGGGGTTGCAACTTCCTTACTGTGATGGTTAATTGACCAACGGTGTTCTATATCTAAAGAATAAAGTTTACAAACTTCTTCTATTTGCTTTTGTTGGGCTGCGGCTTTTCGCAATGTAATAATTAGTTGATTAACCTGATGTCGCAGTTCAGGGTTTTGGCTGGCTGCTGACATGGTTTGTCTTTCTAATAATTGGAGTATGAGTTCGTAATGGATGGGCGATGGTAGGGGAAGTTGCTCCATGTAGTCGTAGGGTGATTTTTATTTAGGGATTTTCTGATGCTTAGTTGCTATATGCTCTCCAGTCAATTTTTACACATTAAATAAAGATTAACTATAGTTTTTGCCATATCAGAAATTCAACCATCCCATAATTTCTACGTGGAGACAAGCAGGGGGAGATGTGGGAAATAAGGGAGATGAGGGAGTAGGGGGAGATAGGGAAGATGGGGGAGTAGGGGAAGATGAAAAATTAATTGTCTTATCAAAGTATAGGAGTCATACTTTTGGTGTTTGAAAAATCCATCACCTTGATACCTACTTTGTTCGCTGTTCCCTGTTCCCTACTTAATGGAGAATAAATTAGTGATCGCAATTTCTGGATCTGGTTGTTTTACTAATGATTCACCGATTAACACGGCACTAGCACCAGCTTGGGATACTACACTCAAGTCTTCTGGGTTATGTAGTCCCGACTCACTCACGACTAAAATATCGCGTTCTTGTAACTGGCTACCTCTAGCGGCTAAAAGTTCACAAGTAGTTTGCAAGTCTACAGAAAAATCTTCGAGGTTACGGTTATTAATTCCTATTAAAGATACGCCATCTAGAGCTAATACTCGGTCGAGTTCTTCTAAGTTGTGAACTTCGATCAAAGCTGCCATATTTAAAGCTTTGGCGATTTTAATGAAGTACTGTAAATCTTGATCGCTGAGGATGGCGGCTATTAATAATACTGCATCTGCACCTTGAATCCGTGCCAGATACATTTGATATGGATAAATAACAAAATCCTTGCACAGTAGGGGTAAATCTACAGATGCACGGACTTTTGCTAAGTTGTCAAAGCTACCTTGAAAAAACTTGGCATCCGTTAATACCGAAAGACAACTAGCACCACCTTGTTGATAAGATAAGGCGATCGCTACTGGGTCAAAATCTTCCCGAAACACCCCTTTGCTGGGTGAAGCCTTTTTCACCTCGGCAATTAAGGCAGGTGTAGTTCTACCATTTTTCAAAGCGGCGATAAAATCACGGGTTGGGGGTGCATTCCGCGCTTGCTTTTGTAGTTCTAGCAAGGGAACCTTGTCGCGCCATTGGTCAACTTCTGTTTCCTTTTGCCAGACTATCTCTTCCAAAATATTGTTAGGTGCTGAATCTGGTAAGGCGACCTGATAACGCAAAATTGATACATTGACAGCAGGACTTGGTTGTCGGCGACGGATTTGCATAGTTAGTCATTAGTCATTAGTCATTAGTCATTAGTTCATAGTCTTTAGTCCATAGTCAATAGTTTTAACTGTGGACTATGGACTATGGACTGTTGACTAAACAATCGCTCGTTTATACGCTTCATCCAACACTTCTGATAATGTTGGGTGGGCGTGGACTAGATGGGCTAGAGTTTGGACGCTTTGCCGATTGGCTACGGCGGCGGATGCTTCGTGGATGAGGTCGGAGGCGTGTAAACCAAAAATATGTACGCCTAAAACTTCCCCGGTGTCTTTGCGGTAGATGACTTTAGCTATACCGTCGGCTTCGTTTTCGGCCAAGGCTTTGGAATTACCTTTGAAGTAACTTCTGCTGGTGGCGATTTCAAAACCTTCAGCTTGTCCTAGTTCCTTAGCGCCTGTTTCGGTTAAGCCGACGTAACTCACTTCTGGATGGGTAAATGCGGCGGCTGGGATGCTGCGGTAATCTATCTTCCTTTCCCGGCCGATGATATTTTCGACGGCGACAATGCCTTGGGCAGAAGCGGCGTGTGCCAGCATCATTTTGCCATTGGCATCACCAATCGCCCACAGATGGGGTACTACTTCCCCAGCTGATAACACTGCCATGCGATCGTCAACAGGAATAAAGTTGCGACGGTCAAGTTCAACACCAATCGACTCTAAACCAAGGTTTTTGGTAGCTGGGATGCGTCCTGTGGCTACTAGGCAAGCATCAACCTCGATAACATCAACAACTTCCTTAGTTTTGAAATCTGCCAATTCAATTACTACTGGTGAACCAGGAATAACTTTTTTGGCGTATATCCCGACTTTAGTTTCAATATCGCGGGGCGTAATTAGCACCCGTTCCGCGATTTTGGCAATATCACGGTCAAACCCTGGCATTAGCTGGTCGAGGGCTTCAATCAAGGTGATTTCACAGCCCAAAGCTGAGTAAATATCCGAAAATTCTAAACCAATGTAACCACTACCAATAATGGCCACCCAATCAGGTAGGGTTTCTAACTTCACGCCTTGGTCGCTGGTGAAAACGGTTTTACCGTCTACTTCAATACCTGGAGGTACAAAGGGTACAGAACCGGGGGAAAGGATGATATCCTTAGCCGTGATGGTTTTTTCACTACCATCACCTGTGACGGTGATTTTTTGTGTCCCGGCAATTTTACCCCAACCTCTAATGATATCGACTCCCAAACGTTTGAGGCTATTGGTTAAATCCCCTTGAATTTTAGAAACCAGATTATTGGCATGGTTGGCGATCGCTAGGCGATCAAACTCCACATTACCAATTTGGATTCCCAAAGACTTCAGGTGATGGGCATCGCGTAATTCCCGCACACGTCCAGAAGCAGCCAACAGCGCCTTCGATGGAATACAGCCTCGGTTGACACAGGTTCCCCCCATGTCGGCTGCTTCGATAATCGCCGTCTTCAGGCCACAACTGACAGCGTGTAGGGCTGCGCCATGTCCCCCTACACCAGCGCCTATTATGACTAAATCGTAATCAAATTCATGAGTCACGTTAGTTTCCCCGTGTGCTTCGCCTATCTATTCTCAACCCGTCGAGCCATCCATGCAAGTCCTTTGAGGTGCGGAAGTCACTAAATTTAATTTGGGGAGTGGGGAGTGAGGGGAGATGAGGGAGTAGAGGGAGATGAGGAGAACTTTGAACTGTTGACTATGGATTTATGACTATGGACTAATGACTAATGACCAATCCCCCAATTGCATTCAATCAACAGAACACCTAAGCTTGATTTAGGATTCTTCCACGTATAGGATTTTTGCAGGCGATCGCTCGATGTCTCTACCCCAAATCAGTGAATTTACAGTCCGTCGTTACGCTAACGCCAAATCTTTCCAACGCGGAGAGGCTTATTTTGAAGCGGGTGCTGTGACTACAATTACTCAACGTGGTCAGCAGATACAGGCAGAGGTTGAGGGTAATGAACGATTACCTTATCGAATATCTGTAGACTTTGATGACAAAGGTGTAGCTTCGGCGAAGTGTACTTGTGCTTATAATTTTGATGGTTGGTGTAAACATATTGTCGCTACGATACTAGTCACCACAAGGCAACCAGAAATTATTGAACAGCGTCCGACATTAGAACAATTGTTAGATCGCTTAGATCATGTCCAGACTCAAAGGCTGTTACAGGAATTAGTTGCAGAACAACCCCAACTAATTGATGTGATCGATCAACACGTTAGCTGGATGACTAATCCTGTACCCAAACCAATATCCACACAACCTGGACGACAAATCAGTGTTAATCTAGCTGCCATTCGTGGACAAGTTAAGCAAATTCTGCGGGATGCAGTTCGTTATTTTGAGGAAGGGTATGAGGAAGACCCGATTACAGAAGATTTATTTAGTTTGGTGCAAACTGCCTTAGAATTTTCTGGGCAAGGTGAGAGTGATAATGCGATCGCTATTTTGGAAGCCATCACCTCTACCTGTGCGGAAAATTGGGCAGAGGTATTAGAATACGGTGCTGATAATGATGAAATTGCCTGGGAATTAAATCTGGCTTGGTGTGAAGTCATTCTTTCTACTGAACTGACATCAGAGGAAAAAGTTGATATCCAGGTGAGTTTGGAAGTTTGGCAGGATGAATGGAACGCTGATTTCAGCATGACTTTAGATGCTTTGCGTCAAGGTTGGGACTATCCGCCACTATTGCGGGTTCTCCAAGGTGATATTAGTGAAATGGGTGTATGGGAACGAGAACTTCCCAACTACGCTGATGATTTGGCACTTATTCGTCTAAAAATCCTCGAACGTCAGGAACGTTACCAAGAATATCTGTATTTAGCCCAAGCAGAAGGACAAACCCAAGAATATTTAACCATGTTGGGGCGCTTAGGCAGAGTAGAGGAAGCACTGGCGGCGGCGGAAACGCAGATGAAATCGATTGAAGATGCTTTTGCCTTAGCTAAAACCCTAGCTGAACAAGGCTCATTACCAGAAGCATTAGATATAGCCCTAGCTGGATTTAATTTACCAGGAAGCTGTCAGTATGAATTAGGTATATGGACAAGCGATTTAGCCGAGGCGCTAGGCCATCCTCAAGCGGCTTTAGTTGCACTCATGGCGGCTTTTCAAGTCAAACCCTGCTTTGTCGATTACCAAAGAATGACAGAACTAGCGGGAGAAAAGTGGGAAAGTATTAAAACAGAGTTGTTAAGGATTATCCGCACCTGTAGGATCTGGGGAGTAGAATCAGCCAAAGTGGATATATTTCTGCATGAAGGACTGATTGAAGATGCTATTTCCACCGTGACCGAACTCAGTTCTTATAATTCTGCCTTAATTCACAGAGTTATGGAAGCGGCTGTATATCATAACCCAGACTGGGTAATAGCTAACGCCCGTCGCCGTGCTGAAAAAATTATGGATGAGGGCAAGGCAGAATATTATGGTGATGCGATCGCTTGGCTGAAAAAGGTACGAGCTGCTTATATACAATCTAGCAGGCAAGCTGATTGGTCAAAATATCGAGAAAAGTTAATAGAAATTCACACCCGTAAACGAAAATTGATGGCAATGTTTAAAGAACCAGGAATGGCTTAAGAAATTAAATATTGTTGTCATTTTTTATGCCAAGGATATTATACAATGCCAAGTCTAATTGCTCTTGATAGTTTTGTTCTAAATGACCAATAGATTTCTCCTTGGTATAACTTTTACCATTTAACTTCCCCACGCTTTAAGGGATTTTTATAGTCTTATAAGATAAATATTATACTAAATAATAAGCTATATCTCCCTTTACTAAATGTACTTTTGGGTACACTAAGCACAACATTTGTTATTTATACATCGTTAGGGTTTCGGCTGAGAGGCAATAACTCACAGGGGAAAAGAAAATGCTAAAAATAAGTTATGAATTTGACCAACCCATACTACCTGCCGGATTCTCATTAAAAGCGAATATTTTGCTACGTTTTGCGGCTGACATACCTGAATCTTCCCGACGCAACCTCAATCTTTCTCTAGTAATTGACCGCTCAGGTTCTATGGCTGGCGCACCTCTACATCATGCGCTGAGAGCTGCTGAATCTGTGGTAGACCAACTTGAGCCGAAGGATATTCTTTCGGTTGTTGTTTACGATGATGCAGTAGATACTGTTGTTTCACCGCAGCCTGTAACTGATAAATCTGCACTAAAAAATTCTATCCGCAAAGTTAGGGCAGGTGGTATTACTAATTTATCTGGGGGATGGCTCAAAGGCTGTGAGTATGTAAAAAATCAGCTTGACCCGCAAAAAATCAACCGTGTCCTGCTACTCACAGATGGTCACGCCAATATGGGTATTCAAGACCCGAAGATACTCACCGCCACATCAGCACAAAAAGCGGAGGAAGGGATTACTACAACCACTCTAGGTTTTGCCCAAGGTTTCAATGAGGATTTGCTCATTGGTATGGCGAGGGCGGCTAGTGGAAACTTCTACTTCATCCAGAGCATTGATGAAGCGGCAGAAGTGTTTAGTATTGAACTAGATAGTCTCAGAGCAGTGGTAGGTCAAAATTTAAAAGTCACACTTGAGTTAGCCGATGGTGTGGAGTTGGTTGATACTCTAAGTCTGGCTAAAGTGAGTCAACAGGCTGGTCAAACTGTAATAACTCTGGGAGAAATTTACGAGGGAGAGGATAAACTTCTGGGTCTGAGTCTGATGATACCTACAACTCAAGTAGGTGACTTACCTGTAATGAAGTTGCATTACAGCGCAGATGTAGTACAAAATGACATCATTCACAGCGTGTCAGGAACAACAGATGTCATCGCCAAAGTTGGCACAGTCGAAGAATCAGCCCAAGCTTCTTCCAGTCATATTACCCTTGATCTCAGCCGCCTCACCATCGCTAAAGCTAAAGAAACAGCCCTCGACCTAGCTGAACATGGCCAGCATGAAGAAGCAGAAAGAATCCTGCGTGACTTGGTGCGATCGCTACGTGACCAAGGCTTAAATGAGAATTTTGAAATTGCTGAGGAGATAGACCAACTTGAGTATTTCGCGGGTCGAATTGCTCAGAAAGCTCTCGGTAATGCTGGACGTAAAGAATTGCGCGATCAAAGTTTCCAAACAATGACGCGCAATCGTAGTGATCTGGTAGCTCGTGGTGTGACGGCTGGTGATGAAGTATACGCCATGCCAGTTGTTAATGATGTTGGGTCAGGTATAGAACTTACCTGTGTTCGTGAAGGTGGTAAATTACGGGTCAAAATTGTCTCCGATGGCTACGATGCGAACAAAAACGTGCAATTTCCCCGCGCCATTCGTGCTGAGGGTGCGCGGTATGTAGTTGAGGGTATAGAACTATCAAGCGATCGCAGTTTCTATCGTGTAGTTGGCAAAATCAGCCGTTTTGCTAAACCCGGCGAAGCAGATATTTTCGTTGCACCTAGACAATCAGGCTCAATTGGCACAGGTAAAGCCTCTAAAGCCCCAGCCACCGCCGCCGACCTTGTAACTACCGACGCTGTAGATAACGGTGTTCTCGTTCAATGTGTCAAAGATGGTAGTAAGTTACGCGCTAGGGTAGTTTCCGACGGCTATGAACCCGATTGGAATATGCGTTTCCCTCGTTCCATTCGTGAGGAAGGAATGCTTTATGTCGTTGAGGAAGTGAAGACCGCGCCGGATGGTAAGTCTTATATTGCTTGTGGTGATATTAAGCGATTTGTGCAGCCGAATATTACTAATTGATGGTTGTTAACTGTTGACAGTTCATCAATTGAATTGATATTACGCCTCAATCAAAGGCTGATAGTCGTCGGGGTTGTTAAAACCAGCAACCCAGGCGGCTGCTTGATGACAGCTTTGCATATATGGGGGAACACGCAATACGTGAGTGTGTCCTGTGGATGGACAGACGACTTTTAAGACCATTAAGGGTTCGTCATCTTCAAAGGGAATGTAGACTAGTTGACGTTCTCCGCCTGCGTCTTGATCTCGATCGCGTACTAATCCTCCCACTTGCTGCAAAAATGTTTCATAACCTAGACGTTCAATTAGCACTCGCCGCAATTCAACGTTATTTATCTTCAGGATATCTTGTCCCGTGATGGACTTGGATGCAAAGGCGATCGCATCACTTACTTCCACACCCCGCCAGCGTAAAACAAAACCATGTCCCTCACCTAAACCTGTAATTCCACTTCCAGCCAACTCAATCCAACGGGTGACATGAAGACCAGGGGGAAGACTAGTTAGGTTAACACAGCCGCTAATATCTAAACTTTCACAAGTAAGATTTTCTGGTAAATTGACAAGTTCTGTTGCATTGCTTAAATCTAGATGTCCCAAAACGCGCATCCCATCCCAGGCGCGATGTTCCAGAATCAGTTTTCGCGCCATTTGTGCTGATACAGGCTCATGAATTTTGCTTGGGTGTTGCTTGGCTCGTTTCTTCGGTACACGCCCCCCAGACATCATGTTTAGCATTAATCTTCTACCTCCACATAAGCATCAGGACGATATTCCCGTTGTTTCCACACTCGGTAAAGCCCTTGCGGTAATTCAATGGCTCGGTGTTCTTCATGAATCAAGGTAGCACTTGCTTGTTTCACTTCTAGAAACAATTCACTACCATACACCCACAACTGAACACGATCAGATTCTTGTATGCGATGGCTGTGTCCTGTAACTTCACCGTGAGCCAGCGTAGTACCTACACGTTTTTGAGCAGCATTTGGTATGCGGTCAATCCGTCTAAGTAAAACATCACCATGTCTATAAAGTACATTGGCTTGGTTAGTTGGGAATTTACCGTTATTTAACATAGGTGGGAAGTGGGGGAGAGGTGGTTTGGTACTTCTCTACGCTATAGTACAATATTACTATATACACGAATTTATGGGCGTATATCGGTCTTTGAATCCTTTTACTTCCTAGTAGATGGCAATCTTTCCTCTTTCTAGCTATTTACTACCATACATAGTCTATGGATATAAAAAATAAAAAACCAGAATATATAAAATCTGGTTTTTTATGTAGCTATTTAGATAAATCAACTCTCTTGAACACTAAGCGAAACTTTGATAAAAACCAATCCCTTTTAGAGAACTTATGATTTTGCCCATTTCAGCAATTGTTTTTTGCGGTTTGAGAGCATACCCAGACCTGCAAAAACACCCATACCAATGACTACAGAAGGTTCAGGAGTTGTTTTATATTCATAAGTGACTGCAACACTTCCCCTAGCCAATGTATTGAGTTCGTAACTCATGTTGCCTGAGCCGCTTACTATCGAGTCAGCTAAAGCTGTGAACAAAAAGTCTAAATTGCCTGTACCAGTAAATACATTTAAAGATGCTAAATCAGTGAAAACTCTACTTCCTGCTTGGGAAGCAGATAAACCAGTAAAGGTTCTTCCTGAAGGCCCGGCATAATCAGTTTTGCCATCAAATTTAGCAACATTGTAGGTGATAACTGTTTTGGGAGTTACTGGCAAAAGTGGGGGTACACCTAATTGCGTTTGATCTAAAGAGAGGAAACCACCCAAATTCACGGTTATACTAGCTGAACTAGCACTTCTGTTTTCAAACTTTCCATCTCCCTTAATTTCACCTAAAAAATCAAGAGTTACTTTCTGGAGTTTACCGAGGGATGAATCAAACTTTTTAATGCTAAGAGTTTGATCAAAATCGGTGAATTGAAAATCACCTGTAGATGCTGTAAAGGTAGCAGTTTTAGTTAGAGAAGCTGCACTTGCAGTTCCGGCTGTTGCAATAACGCCTGCCAAAGTTGTAGCAACCGCTAGACTATTGAAGATTTTTTTGTTCATAAAATGTTGCTAAAGCAAATGTTAGTTGTTACCCCTCCTATCTTTTTACACTTGAATTTATGACTGTTGTGCGCGTAAAACTACTTATCTTTTTATGAAAATTGAATGAGGACAATTCCTCAAACTATAGCTTGAGCGAAGATATTGCATATATTTTCTCTCTTTATAATCTGAAAATAAAAGCACCTTCTTTGTCCTACAAGAATATACTTCAGTATTTTTTCGGAAGTCATTTATGTTGTAGCGAGGTTAAGTTAAAATGCTGAATGTGAAATAGTTAATAAAGCGCTCTAGAAGCGATCACACAGTCACTAATAATTGGTTATATCGTTGAGTATTAATCTGCACAGTTAATAATGAGATGTGTTAAGGCATCGATTAAGCGATCGCTCTCCATTGGCATAATATCTTTACCGTGCATAATCTCCTGCGTCATCACAAAATGCACTAATGAACCAATCAAAATCCTCGCTGTGGCTTCTGGATCTGGGATGTTGAGTTCTGGACGAGAAGCTAAGTATTTACTAATAGTATCTATGGCTGGCTTGGCGATACTACCGACAAAAATCTGCGCTAATTCTGGGAAACGTGCTGACTCACCAATTAAAAGACGCTCAAATGATTGATATTCTGGATCATCTACCATCTGATTTAAGGCTGTTTTCGCCAACCGCCTCAATACTATATAAGGTTCACCTTGCAAAGCTTGGGTTCCTAAAATTGACTGAAACCGCTTTCTTGCTAGTTTCTCTATCAGTGCTTTAAATAAACCTTCTTTATCTTGAAAGTGACTATATACTGTCGCTTTGGATACTCCAGCCGCTTCCGCTACCTTATCCATACTAGTTGCTGCATAGCCGTGGGCTAAAAATTCCTGCATCGCTCCTTGCAGAATTTTTTCCACTTTATCGGTAGAGTTAGAACGGTCTGTTTCCCCTAGTTTTGAACGTGCCATTTTAATAGTCCTTGGTCATTGGTCATTAGTCATTAGTCCATAGTGAGTCCATTCCTGTAGGCGGGTCTCCCGCCGTAGGGAACTGGCGAACCCGAAGGGCCAACAGTCTATAGTTACTGTCCTGGACTTCCCTTTTACGTCAGGGTTTTATGATTAGTTGATGTCTTAGTTTATCTGTCAACTGCTATAACTAAATTAGTATTGACTAAACTAATCGGTTTAGTATAATTATATTATATAACTAAACAGTTTAGTTTTGTATATCTCAGATCAGATATTGAGTAGATTTGAGCATATAAGAGGATCTGTACTAGTTATAAAACTGATAAATGTTCAATGTTAACTTTTGACTGTTGACTAATGACTAAGTTAATAAAATTCGATTTGAGTCAGCGAAGTTGAAATTGCTACAAAGGTATGCGATTGTGCAAAATTCAAAGCTAGACCGTTCAATTTCTCCTCAATCGATTTTACGTCCAGCGCTTTTTTTAGCTTGTTTTGCATCTTTTGTTGCTATAGGAATCAGTTTTTATATAGGTTTAAATTTTCGCCAAGCATCTAATCAAAAGGTACAAGCACCAGGAGCATTATTACCAGAGCTAAAAACGGTAACGGCTTTAGGACGGATTGAGCCAAAGGGAAAGGTGATTAAACTTTCGGCGACTACATCTAGTGAGGGTAGTCGGGTAGAACAATTGTTAGTGAAGGAGGGGGATAGGGTAAAGCCGGGACAATTGATTGCGATTTTGGATAGCCGCGATCGCTTAGAGGCGGCGTTAAAGGAAGCGCAAGAACAAGTGAAGGTAGCGCAAGCTAACCTTAACCGTACCAAAGCTGGAGCCAAAGGCGGGGAAATTGCGGCGCAACTGGCCACGATCGCCAAGTTGGAGGCGGAAGCAAGGGGTAATATTGCGGCGCAACTAGCTAATGTAGCGCGGTTACAGGCGGAAGTGAAAAACGCTCAAGCCGAAAACCAACGCTATCAAACCCTATATCAACAAGGGGCTGTATCAGCTTCAGAGGGCGATCGCAAGCGGTTAGACCTAGAAACAGCCCAAAAAAGCCTACTCGCAGCCCAAGCCGACTTACAGCGCATCCAAACCACTAGCCAGCAACAACTCCAACAAGCCAAAGCCACATTAGCACAAATCAGCGAAGTTCGGGGAGTAGATGTAGAAGCAGCCAAAGCCGAAGTTGATCGAGCGATCGCCTCTGTTAATGAAGCAAAGGTAGATTTACAACAAGCCTACGTGCGCTGGCCCAAACAATCAGGAGACTTTTCTAGTGAAGATGCTCAAGTATTTGAGATTCACACTCGTCCAGGGGAATTAGTCTCCAGCGATGGTATTGCTGATATTGGACAAACCAATCAAATGTACGTAGTAGCCGAAGTCTACGAAAGCGATATCAGCAAAGTCAAAGCAGGGCAGAAAGTACGAATTATTAGTGATTACATACCTGTAGAAATGCAGGGAACCGTAGAACGCAAAGGCTTACAAGTACGACGGCAAAACGTTGTTAATACTGACCCTTCTAGTAATGTCGATAACAGAGTAGTAGAAGTCTACATCCGCCTAAATCCTGCATCTAGTCAACAAGCTGCTGATTTAACAAATATGCAGGTTAAGGCAGTTATTGAACTATGACAGTTATCAAGTTATGTTCACCGTCAACTGTCAACTGTCAACCGTCAACTGTTCACTATGCTTAATCAACTACGGCGAAGAACGCCTTTAGGATGGCTACAACTAAGCCATGAGAAAAGTCGGCTTTTGGTAGCAGTGTCAGGTATTGCTTTTGCTGACTTGCTAATGTTTATGCAGTTGGGATTTCAAGCGGCGCTTTATGACAGTAACACTAGGTTACATCGCAGTTTAAAGGCTGATATTGTTGTCATCGGTTCGCAAACTCGCAACTTACAACGTATTTCTACGTTTTCCCGCCGACGACTTTATCAAGCAATGGATATCCCAGGAGTGAAAACTGCTGAGGCGATGTATGTCAGTAATATGGTGTGGAAGAATCCCCAAACACGCCGTGATACGGAAATTTTGGTGATTGGGATTAATCCTGATAGACCAGCCGTCGATTTTCCCGAAGTTAATCAAAAACTATCAGAAATTAAGCTACCAGATACAGTTATATTTGATCGTGCGTCTAGAGGAGATTATCAGGAAACTATTGCCCAATTAGACCAAGGTCAGACTGTTAAAACTGAACTAGAACGGCGCACAATTACAATTAGTGGTCTATTTAAACTAGGGGCTTCTTTTAGTGCTGATGGTACTCTCATCACTAGCGATCAAAACTTTTTGCGCTTTTTTCCCCGACAACCAGCTTCTAGTGTCAGTGTTGGTTTGATTCAGTTAGAACCTAATGTGAATCGTCAACAAGTGGTATCAGCATTACAAGCGCGTCTGTCTGGAGATGTGAAAGTGCTGACTCGTGAGGAATTTATTGAGTTTGAAAACAACTTTTGGCGTACTAACTCCCCTATAGGTTTTATTTTTAGTATCGGGGTGTCAATGGGGTTTGTAGTTGGTGTAATTATTGTTTATCAAGTCTTATCTACAGATGTGAATGCTCATCTGCGAGAGTACGCTACCTTCAAAGCCATTGGTTATCGCCATTATTACTTATTAGGTGTGATATTTGAGGAAGCCGTAATTTTAGCATTACTAGGCTTTCTCCCTGGCTTAACTATCTCTTTAGGACTTTATCACCTAACTCGCACTGCCACAAACTTACCTATGTACATGACAGCTATCCGGGCATTGCAAGTATTAATTTTAACTATTATTATGTGTGCAATTTCTGGTGCGATCGCTACTCGTAAGCTTCAAGGTGCTGACCCAGCAGATATGTTTTAGATAAGAGCATTTGCTGCTTACTCCCTACTCCCCACTCCCCATTTATGCTAAAAGTCATTTCAATTCGCAATCTTGACCACTACTTTGGTCATGGTTCGTTGCGTAAGCAGGTATTATTTAATATCAATTTAGAAATTCGTGCTGGTGAAATCGTTATTTTAACGGGGCCTTCTGGTTCTGGTAAGACTACCTTACTCAACTTGGTAGGAGGATTGCGATCGCCTCAGTTTGGTAGTGTGCGAGTGTTGGGACAGGAACTTTGTGATGCTAGTGCAGAAAGATTAGTACAAGCGCGTCGGCGCAATGGTTATATTTTTCAAGCACATAATTTGCATGGGAGTTTAACCGCACTACAAAATGTCAAAATGGGCTTGGAACTACACGAGTACATTGAGTTAGAAGAGATAGAAACTCGTGCAGTGCAGATTCTAGAACAAGTGGGGTTAGGAAACCGTTTGCATTATTACCCCGATCAACTTTCGGGAGGACAAAAACAACGAGTAGCGATCGCGCGTGCTTTAGTTAGTTATCCACAACTTGTATTAGCCGATGAACCAACAGCCGCCTTAGATAGCCAATCGGGACGAGACGTAGTTAACTTGATGCAGAAACTCGCCTACGAACAAGGCTGTACAATCCTCATGGTGACTCATGACTATCGCATTTTGGATATTGCTGATCGGATTTTACAGATGGAGGATGGGAAGTTAGTTAATTCTAATCTGGCGACAGTTTAGTAGGGAGATGGGGGAGTGGGGGGCGATGAGGGAGAAAAAACAACTGTCAACTGTCAACTGTCCACTAAAGATTTCACATCATTGTCGTAGTTTTGCAATATGGCTGCCACAACAGCATGGCATATTTAATATTGTATTTGGTTACAAAATGCTTTTTTTGGGTTCAAAGGTAGGACTTCCTGCCTTTTTTTGTATTTATTTTAGTAATCAATAGTCCATAGTCAATAGTCCATAGTTGAAAAATGGGTTGACTGTTGACTAATGACTCCGGGTGTTACTATCCCAGCTTCTTGGATGGCGGAAAAGGCAATATCTGAGATAATGCGGTGAGCCGCAGTTGTAGGATGAATAGCATCCCAAAACAAGAATTGGTTAGGGTTCCCACAGGCGTTAGAGCCAGATAAGCAAGGATTACTTACATTAGTAAAGCCGAATGTCGCTGGATTGGCAATAGCATCTCGATACAAAGCGTTGGCATTGAAAGTGACAATCTCAAGGTTAGAGTTTTGTTGAGACAGAAGTTTAAGCGATCGCCTTAATCCTTGATTGTGTTCTTGTGTTAACGTACTTAGGTTAGCAGAATTTGCGTTTGTTCGCGTTGCTGGTAGTTGTCCTAAATCTGGTATATTTCCTACAAGAATTTTTTTCGCACCGACTTTGCTCAGAGATGCGATCGCTTGAGTTACATTCTGCACAGGAATATTTGCATTAGTTACACCTTGCAAATAATCATTTGCTCCTGCCCATAGTACATATAAGCTATTGGGGTTAGTGTTTTGGTGTGTTTGTGTGAATGACTGCACCTGAGCCAATAAACTAGGTACATAAGCATTACCAACATTACCTGTAATTGCGCCTCCATAGGCGAAATTGTTGGTTTGCTTGGGGGTAAGATGTAAGCGATCGCTCAGATATTCAACCCACACTCGACCATTGGAGTAGCGTCCTTGATAGTATGCAGGCTGGGGTGGATAAGTTCCCCCTGTCGCCCGAAATACCATACCTGCATCTGACAGGCTATCCCCAAATACATACATTTCGCTAATGGGGTGAGTGTTATCGACAAATTTGGCAGATACAACCATGAGGAAAACTAAGAATGAAATTACTATTACAGAAAACAGATTCTTTTTTGGCATTAATCTTTCCTAAAAACCCCAGAGACTGTGGTTTTGCCAACTAACTACAAATGTGAAAGTTTAAGTTTGTAACTAATCGCTTCTCTAAGCTAACAACCCAACTCAAGACTTGGTGAGTAAAACCGAATAACTATAGGTGTGGATTTTGCCAGGTTCTCTATCTAATTTGGGTGAAAGTTCAGATTTATATAAAGTGATTTGTAGATTTGAAAGATATTTTTATCAGGTATCTAAGCTATATCTGCGAACTGAGGACTGTCCTCAGACAAATAACAAGAATATGAATATATATCAATATACTTTTATGAAAAAATATTAGAGTCATTTAATGAAAAAATGACATCGAATATAAATTAAAAATTGAAGCCTTAAGAGAAAGAGTATTTGCGGTATCTTCATATAAGCACATAGTGTAGATGTTTCTGCATCATCTTTTGTTATTGCCAGATTTATATTTATTAATTGCTGGATATTAAAGCAAATTTAAGGCTAAATTTCTTGCTTGAGTAGAAGAGATAGTTAAAACTATAGACAGATAATTATGAGAAAAATTTTTCTTATAGTAGAAGTGTAACAAAATGTTAATATTGTGTAATACTTAAAAATGTCACCTAACTAGATAGATTTTTAATAACTGCTAATTTTGCCAAAAACTATGTAAAAGCTAGTTGACATCTTAAACCTAAATATCTTGAGATACAGAAGTGTCTCTAGAAGAATTGTGTATTTTAACTTGTAAATCATCAACAAATCATAACGGTAGAAAAGTATGGTTCAATGTCAAGCATCATCTTTGCAATCAGAACAGATGGTTCTGTACCCATCAACAATAGAAGAGAGAGGAGCTAATAAAGGTATATTTGTTGCCTTTGGAATTATATTTATATGGGCTATTAGTCTACTTTTTTTATTCTCATTAGATACAACTAGAATGAATGTTGTATTATTAGGAATAGCTATTATCTGGCAAACATTCTTGTATACAGGTTTGTTTATTACTGCCCATGATGCTATGCACGGTGTAGTTTATTCTAAAAATATTAAAATTAATAATTTTATAGGTAAATTATCTTTAATATTATATGGACTACTATCTTATAAAGATTTATTAAAAAAACATTGGCTACACCATCGACATCCAGGTAGTGATTTAGACCCTGATTATCACAATGTTTATCCTCAAAACTTCTTCCTCTGGTATTTCCATTTCATGAAATCCTATTGGCAATGGACACAGTTTTTTGGATTAGTGATAATATTTCACACAGTAAAAAATCTCTTCAAAATACCTGAGGATAATTTAACACTATTTTGGATGATACCTTCTATTTTAAGTTCAGTGCAGTTATTTTATTTCGGCACATTTTTACCTCACAGAAGGTTAGAAGGTGGTTACAATAACCGTCATTGTGCGCGGAGTATTGGATTTCCTGTTTTCTGGTCTTTTGTTACTTGCTATCATTTCGGCTATCACGAAGAACATCACGAATATCCTCATCTTCCCTGGTGGAAATTACCTGAAGCATATAATGCAAAAACAGAGGTATTGTAGAAGGAACAATTAATATCATGTCCATTTAATCACTTATCATAGCTTGGGTGTTGGTAATTGGTGATTCCAGTAACCGTAGGGTGGGCTTTGCTCACCTTATTATGTTTTTATCAAACTTATATTGAGTAAGCACTCAGCACTCTTAACTAACCTGTTGCAATCCTTTACTTTGTAACTCTTGCTCAATGTACTGCATTTCCTGAATCGTTTCGCCAGCCACTATGCCATAAATATCGGTATAAATTTTGCCGTATTTGACCTTCTCTAATGCTGAGAGAATAATTAAATCTTTGCGCTCTATTTCTGCTTTCAAGTTAATTAAAACAGAGTCTAATGTTCCCTCTATACGGTAATCACTTGAATATTTAGCTACCTCTTTTCCTAAGTTGAGTAAGGTATGACGTTGTAAGCATAGTGGAGTCGAACCATTCACACGGAAATTAGCATCGATCGCAAAAAGTTGTTCGTCCCTATCTTCTAATACATCAAAGCCAATGACACCAAAATAACCCTGTTGATGAGCATACTGAGCGATCGCAGCAATCATGTCAGAGAACTTGCTCATATAATCTTTACTGTAGTCAATTAGTCCCCCTAAATAATTACCCTCTGGTGTAACTAATTGACTGGTAGTACCAATCAGAGTTATTTCTCCCGTCTTGTTGACATAAAACTGCACACAGTAGTTCTGCACTTCATTCTTGACGAACTCTGAAACAATAATTGTATCCAGCAGCTTGATATCCAGATATTTTTTAATTTCTTCTAGACAATAATTCAAATCGCTGGTGCTTTTGATGATGTATGTACCTTCCCCAGAAAGCCCGTGAGAGGTTTTAATTAAATAGGGAAATTGCTGTAACTCAATATCTGCAATATCAACTTGGTGTAAATTGTAGGTTTCATATTTAGGACATTGCACACCCAATTCAGCAAGAGTTACTTTGCTAAGTAAACGGTAATGGGTATCTGGATTAACAGCGTGTTTTTCCGGTTTGAGATGATCAAAAGGGAATAGAGGGAGGAGTTTATCAAACCCATTATCCTGACTCAAATCATCTAAATAAGTAGAACAATCAAACATTTCTCTTTTGGCGTAACTGAAGCCAAAATGCTCTTGCCAATAACTAACCTAAAATAATACATCCAGCTTCTCCTTCAACCTTAGATTTCAGCGCTGCGATCGCCATTTGCGCTGCTTCCTCTGGATGTCTGTCTCCATTCAAAAAATCGATCGCAGTTTTAGCCAAAACTACGGGGATAATCGATTCGCCATTACCTGTTGTTGAGCAAGCGCCGATTTTGCCGTCAGCATACAAACCACAGCCAACGACTGCACTATCACCAACGCGACCAGCTTGTTGATGAGTTGTACCACCAGTAGAAGTACCAGCTACTAAAGTGCCGCTTTTATCTAAAGCTACACAAACTACGGTGTTGGGGCGATCGCTAACTTTTTGATCTTCTTTCCACTGCTGCTTCTGCTCGTCGGCTACCAAAGCCTCTTTTCTACACATTTCGGCTCCACACTCAGTAGCAAATCTTTTAGCACCTTCTGCTACTAGCAGTCTGGGTTTGTCATCCATAATCTTCCTTGCTACCGAAATCGGATGACGTACACCCTGAACTGCTGCGACTCCCCCCCAACATAAGGAGCCTTCCATAATTGCTGCATCTAGCTCTACTTCTCCATCGCTGTTAAGGGTTGCACCAAAACCTGCATTAAATGTCTGGTCGGTTTCAAAGACACGGATAGCAGCCTCAACCGATTCTGCGGCTGTACCACCACTAATTAACACTGCCCAACCAGCTTCGGCTGCTGCTGTACAACCTGCATGGTTAGCCTCAACCTTCTCTTCGCTAATGGTTTTTGCTCCACCATGAACGACAATACATAGCATAAAAATTATCCTTGTGAGAAATATAAGACAGGTTTCTGAATTGGAAATTGGTCTTTCGCTATACCTCTACACCCGCCTTCTCATCAATTAATTGCAGCAATTGCTGTTTTAAAGTTTCTAAACCCAATTTTTCAGTTGCGGAAATAAACACGGCTTGGGGATACTGTTGTTGAGCGCCTGCTAAAGTTTCACTACCTACTTGATCAATTTTGTTAAAAGCAAGCAACACTTTTTCAGGAGTTGCTGCCATATCTCCAAGTATTTCCTGCACGCTGGCGATATGGCTTTCCCAAGCTGGATGAGACAAGTCAACTAGATGAAGTAAAGCATCTGCTTCGCTTACTTCCTCTAAAGTGGCGCGAAACGCATCTACTAACGAGGGTGGAAGTTCGTGAATAAACCCTACTGTATCTGTTAATAGAATTGACCTACGCTCTTGAGTTTCTGGTTCCGTAATTACTACTTTGCGCGTTGTTGGGTCGAGGGTGGCGAATAATTGGTCTGCGGTGTAAACTTCTGCGTGAGTTAATATATTCAACAAAGTTGATTTACCAGCGTTGGTATAACCCACTAACGACACAACAGGAATTTCTTGCTGCTGTCTTTGTTGTCTGATACGTGCGCGATGTGCTTGTAGTTGATTTACTTCCTGCTGTAATTGAGCAATTTTACGCTGAATTGTCCGGCGTTCTGTTTCTAGTTGAGTTTCACCAGGGCCTCGTGTACCAATTCCCGCACCTAATCTCGACATTTCTCGACCACGACCACGCAACCGAGGCAGAGTATATTCAAGTTGTGCCAATTCTACTTGTAATTTACCCTCTTGAGTGCGAGCGCGTTGAGCAAATATATCTAAAATTACTTCTGTGCGGTCAACAACTCGTATGCCAATTTCATTCTCTAAATTACGAGCTTGTGATGGGGAAATATCACGGTCAAAAACAATTAAATTAGCCCCTAATTTTTGTGCCAAAAGCGTAATTTCTTCAACCTTTCCCGTACCAACTACTGTTTGCGGGTGGGGTTGACTACGCTTTTGTCGCATTGTATCTAACACAATTCCCCTAGCACTTTCTACAAGTCGCACTAATTCAGCTAGTCCATCTGCAAATCGTTGGTCAGATATATCATCTGTTTTGACACCTACAAGCAATACTCTATCTTGGTCGGAGTTATTATTTTGAGGTAAAACTATTCCCCCTGCATCAGAAATATCTTTTTCCCATTCTGCTACTAATTCATCAAAATCTTGTTCTGTGATATCTTCCAAACTGAGGGGAGGCGAAACTATCCAAGGTTTTTCTAAATCAGGGATGAGATAAGCTAAAAAAGCTTCTTCGGGTTGACTATCAGTTACAGTTAAAGTTACTAAAGCATCTAAACGTTGAAGCGCCATTGCAATCAATGCTGTGTCATCGGGTGATTTTGATTGCAATTGAGTTGCAATGCAACGAATACCACTTAAACGTTCTGCACTACGCCGTGGTAATTCATCTGTCGGGATTTGGGTTTGGTTTGGTGTCCCTACAGCTAGCCGCAGAATTTGCCCACGGCGATTAATATAACAACAAATTGGGTGATGAATTTCGCTAGTAATTGCTGCTAAAGTCTGAGCAAATTCCAGCGTTATAAATCTATCTGCTGGTTGCCGTTCTTCATAAAGTCGTTGTAATTTCTTCAGATGGCTCGACTTTATGCCTTGAAGATTGCCATAGATATTTTGCATAAATCAATTTTTAGAAATCGCTTTTAAAGCTATTTACTATATGTGTATCTTTCTTTAATCTCAAGTTAATCTACCAGATGAAACAACTCCATAATTTTACTGACTACGCCAAAAGAAAGTAGTGACCAGATGAGAATAAAAACGAACTCAACTATTAATTATGAAGTTAGAACTTACATATAGCGTTTCCTCATCTGCTGAGATACTAAGCACATCGCTAATAGAATTGGGTAAACCTCAGCGTGCCTTTGCGCTTCCCTCAGCGTTCCTCTGCGTTTCAAAACTGTACCTCACTTCCGTGAAAATTGGTAAAGTCTAGTTTGTCCTGTGAACATTTAAGCACCGTTACAGTTAGCGATCGCTAAAACTAGCAAAGTATAGGGACAAACTTAACGTAAAATTAATCTTGATCCAGCCCTTGCACATGCCATCTACCCATGCTTTGCGACTACCTCGTACAAATCCTGACTGCTCGTGTATATGATGTTGCCCAGGAATCACCACTGGAGTACGCCCCTAATCTTTCTCGCAGACTGAATAATAAACTGCTACTAAAGCGCGAGGATATGCAGTCTGTGTTTTCCTTTAAGCTGCGCGGTGCTTACAACAAGATGGCGAACCTACCACCAGATTTACTTACTCAGGGTGTAATTGCTGCATCTGCGGGAAATCATGCCCAAGGTGTGGCGCTAGGTGCGAAACAGTTAGGCACTAAGGCAATTATTGTCATGCCTATAACTACTCCCCAAGTAAAGGTAGATGCAGTTAAAGCCAGAGGTGGAGAGGTAGTTTTACATGGGGATACCTATGATGATGCCTATGCCTACGCGCGGCAATTAGAAGCAGAGAAAGGTTTAACATTCATTCACCCCTTTGATGATCCTTATGTAATTGCCGGACAGGGAACTATTGGTATGGAAATTCTCCGCCAATATCAGCAACCCATCCACGCTATTTTCGTCGCTATTGGTGGCGGCGGGTTAATTGCGGGAATTGCCGCTTATGTGAAACGCTTACGCCCAGAGATTAAAATTATTGGGGTTGAGCCAGTTGATGCTGATGCCATGCACCAATCATTGAAAGCTGGGCATCGGGTACGGTTATCACAGGTGGGTTTATTTGCCGATGGTGTAGCAGTGCGAGAAGTAGGGGAAGAAACCTTCCGCCTGTGTCAAGAGTATGTAGACGAGATTATTTTAGTGGATACAGATGATACCTGTGCGGCGATTAAAGATGTATTTGAGGATACCCGCTCTATTTTAGAACCGGCTGGAGCATTGGCGATCGCAGGTGCTAAAGCCTATGTAGAACGTGAGCAAATTGAAGGACAAACCTTAATTACTGTAGCCTGCGGTGCAAATATGAATTTTGACCGTCTGCGCTTTGTGGCGGAACGAGCAGAATTTGGAGAACAGCGCGAAGCCATCTTTGCAGTGACAATTCCCGAAACACCAGGGAGTTTGCGGAAGTTTTGCGACTGTATTGGCAGACGCAACTTAACAGAGTTTAACTATCGCATCGCTGACGAAAAAATTGCCCATATTTTTGTCGGGATGCAAATTCAAAACCGTGCCGATAGAGCCAAAATGGTACAGTCTTTTGAAGACTGCGGTTTTGAAACTCTAGATTTAACCGATGATGAACTTACCAAGCTTCATTTACGGCACATGGTAGGTGGACATTCTCCTTTAGCGCACAATGAGTTACTTTATCGGTTTGAGTTTCCCGAACGCCCTGGCGCGTTGATGAAATTCGTCGCCTCCATGAGTCCCAACTGGAATATTAGTATGTTCCACTACCGTAACAACGGTTCAGACTACGGGCGCATCGTTGTAGGAATGCAGGTTCCACCCCAAGAGATGGAAGAATGGCAGGCATTTCTTGATACCCTTGGCTATCGTTACTGGGATGAGAGTCAAAATCCAGCCTATCAGTTGTTTTTGGGTTAGATATGGCAAGCAACTATCAGATTGTCGAAATTGATGCTGCCGAAGCTACATCTCGTTTACTAGAACTCAGTGAGATTCTGGTTGATGCTGTTACTAGTGGGGCATCGGTTAGCTTTATGATGCCTTTTACTGTGACAGAAGCGATCGCATATTGGCAAACTATTCTGCCTGCTGTCGCCCAAGGAGATAAAATTCTCCTAGTGGCACTTGTGGAAGGTCGAGCAGTCGGGACAGTTCAACTGAGTCTGACTACACCACCAAATCAATCACACCGAGCTGATATTGCTAAACTACTTGTACATCGCCAAGCTAGGGGACAGGGAATTGCACGAAGCCTGATGCAACGCCTAGAACAAGTTGCTCTTAGTCAAGGTAGGACATTACTCACACTGGATACTATGACAGATAGTATCGCCGAGCAGCTGTATCTTTCTCTTGGCTATGTTTTGGTGGGTAAAATTCCCAACTATGCTTATTTTCCTGATGGTTCATTAGGTGATACATCATTTTTATATAAGCAGCTTGTTGCTAAAAGCCCATCACCTGCTTATTGAGAAGGTATAAGATGTCAGTATTTCACTTACGCTCAATTTTGGTCAGAGACTGTCTCTTTTTTGACATGCAAGTCATGAGGCAGTGCGTTAGCCGACTCTGCCGACAGTCACGCAACTGCCTTCTTCTTGCGGCGTTTAGCTAAACCGTAGAACTCACGTTCAAATCAGTTCAGAATCTTTTATGAAGCCATACTATCTTGTACTAGCGAACGATTTGGTGCTTTGCCTTGTAAAAGATTACTAGCAAATGCAAAACTCGCGTTAACTTTGCGAGTACGCCACTCATCTATCAGCTTTTGTACTTGGGTAAGAGACATTCGCCGTGTCATTGCTTCATAAAGATAAGCAGCATGACTAGTTTCATCTTTAGCGACACTCAAAATCCCCAGTTTTAAGTTGCGAGAAACAGGTTCATCATCGGGTAATGCGTTCGCCATCCTGGCAAAGTCTTTGCTTGCATCTAACTCCAGAATGTAAGTGCTACCCATGAATACATTCCAGTCAATAACAGCAGGTTTTAGTTGTTCTGCGGTGTAACCTTCAAAAAAGGCTGCAAAAAATGGACTACGCTGCTGTTGTGATTTATCTGTAGATGTAGTTTGGGGTTGACTCTTAAAATCTATGACTTGTTTATTGAGTTGTTTTAAACCGTGAGCGAAAATTTGACCATGCCTAGTTTCATCTGAGGCGTGTTGTTGGAGCTTTTGGGCTAACCATGTATCGCCCTCGGCGGCGGCGCGATCGCTTAATGCTATCAAAAAAGGCACAGATCCAGATTCCGCTAACTGAAACCCAGCAAGGATATTAGGGCGAGTTTTAGAGTCACGGATCTGAGCAGCACTGTAGTAAGCAAAAGCACCAGAACCTACTAAGTGCATCATGTAAGTCAATAAATTCATGAGAGATTCCTGCTAACCTTTTTTTCTTATGGTAAACATTTAGCCTGGGTGATGGGGATTGGGAATTTTAGCGATGTCTGCGACGATGCTCCGCCTACGCTAAACCTATGTAAGTAGCTCAGTGTTAAAAATTATCGCTATGGCAAGGCAGGAGGCAGGAGGCAGGAGGGAAGAGGGTTATAGCTTTGTTTACCTTTCTTAACTTAGTTTTGTTTTTTCCCACCGACTTACTTAATTCATTTTGAGACTCATTCATTGATTCGTTATAATATTTAGCGGATAGACTTTGCTAAAGAGGGCAAATGTATGACCAGCCGCAAGCAGCTTATCCAAGAACTTGCAGAGGTTCCAGATGAGTTAGTTGAAGTAATGTTAGATTTTTTGCATCGGGTTCAGAAAACACGTAGTCATCATCCTCTAGCGAAATTTGCTGGTATTTTGAGTGATGATGAAGCGGCTGATTTACAGCAAGCAATTCAAGCTGATTGGTAATGATGGCTGTTATGTTTTGCGATCGCCTTTAGCCATCATCACAATGCGTGATCGCTTACGAACTTGCAGATAAAAAAATATACAAGGAACAGAGGAGAAAAAACAACTGACAATTGACAACTGTCAACTGTCAACTGTCAACTACCCCTACATAAAAGACAGATCCTCAGCCAAAATTAAGTTAATTTGATAATCGTCTAACTCTCGTAGATGCGTAACAATACGGTTGGCTTGTTGTTCAATGCTGCGCTCAAACAGCGCCCTGGCAAAACGCCCATTACCAAAGCTTTTGTCCCGTTTGGCGTAAGCCATTTCAAAAGTAGCTTGCAGGACGATAATGGCTGATGGGTCTAAAATATAACCGTTATCATGACAGAATTTCTTAAAAATCGCTAATAATTCATTAGGACTATAGTGATCTAAATAAAATAACCGATTTAAACGCGATTTCAGCCCAGGATTTAGTGCTAATAAGCGATCCATCTCATCAGTGTAGCCAGCGACAACTACCGCCATGCGATCGCGGTAATCTTCCATCCGCTTAATTAATATCTGCAATGCTTCCTTGCCAAAGTCGTTGGGTGTATCTTCAGCTGCCAAGGCGTGGGCTTCATCGATGAACAATACACCACCAATAGCTTGCTGTACAGCACTTTCCACACGTAAGGCAGTTTGTCCAATATAACCGCCAATAATGCCAGCGCGATCGGTTTCTACAACGTGTCCCCGTGGAAAGAAACCCAACTGCTTATACAAGCGTCCCACTAACCGAGCGATGGTTGTCTTACCTGTACCTGGAGGGCCATATAGCATCAGATGGAGTGAAGTGTCTACTATTTTTAGCCCTCGCTGGCGGCGTTCGGCTTGGACTTTGAGGTAATTTGCTAATGAGAACAGGTGACGTTTGGTTTGTTCATGTCCTACTAATGCCTTTAAATCCGCGAATACTGCATCCAGAGTATCTTTTTCTGGGGGGTCATGTTCAACAAAGGAAGCTTTAGTTTCCAGTTTGGAATTACCAGCATCATGAGGAGCATCAACAGAATCTTTTTCTGTATCAGGGGAGGTAATAATTAAGCTATGTACCCTCATTTTAATTTTGTCGTGAATGATAAAACCAAAATTTTTCCCAGGTACATCCATTACCTTGTCGGCCGGAAACTTATCTATCAAAGTACTATTAATATAGAACTCAACCATATCACCGACACGGGCAATTTCTAATAAATTAACTGCGTCAGTGCGATGAATGCGATCGCACCGTTTCCAATCGGTGTAATTAATAAAGCTACCTTCTTTAACCTCGGCGATGCGATAGTGACCATTTCCAGAAATCACAAACTCAAAGAAATTGCTAACGTCTGACAGCCCCCACACAAAACCAAAACCGTGATCTTCCACGCCAGCAGCTTTTTCCAGCACTATATGAATATGAAAGTTAGTTCTTTCGTAAAAGAACTCGGCTGAGTTCCACGAAAGCCAATATGTCTCGCCTGCACGTTTATGGTCAAATATATAATGACTCACATCCATGCAAAGGCTACACTCGGCACTATCCCGTGTTACCCAGCTACAGCGATTATCTTGAAAATGCTCCTCAAAAATCAGCATTGCGTTCCTCTGTAGCTCTGTGTGTAGAATCAGCTGCTTGTTATTTCATTCATTCTAAACACGCCTCATCAGTCTGTTTAGTCCATAAAAGTGCGGCAAATTATCTCACACAAGGGCTTGAGGCTCTCTAGCAAATTTTATTTTGCTAAAAAATTTAGGCAGAGGAAATGGGACTGGTATTATTTACTCAGCTGTTACTACTCACTAGTCCCTACATTTCCTAGATAAAAATGTCACTAACTGCATCTTCCACACCCCAAGGTTTCAATACATTTATTACCAATTTAGGTATCCGCGATACTACTGAGGATTTTGTCTTTTTACAATCGGCAGTACCTTGTGTTGCTGATGGGGTATTTACCCAAAGCCTATTCGCTGGGCCTAGTGTAACTATCAGTCGCCAAAATTTACAAGATGGTCAAGCGCAAGGTGTGATTGTGATTTCCAAAAATGCCAACGTTGCCAATGGTGCTGTTGGTCTTGCTGATGCCCAGGAAATTATACAACTTGTGGCCCAGGAAACTGGGATTGCTCCTGAGAATTTAGCGATCGCATCCACTGGAGTCATCGGCAGACGTTACCCAATAGAAAAAATCCGCGCTGGCTTGGTAGGTATGGGAAAAAAACTGACACCTGCTGATTTCGATTTAGCTGCACGCGGTATCATGACTACCGATACCGTACCCAAAATCGCTGCCCGGCAAGTTGGTAACGCCAAAGTAGTAGGTATTGCTAAAGGTGTCGGCATGATTGAGCCGAACATGGCGACCATGTTAGCCTTCTTCTTTACCGATGCAGCTATCCCTGCAAACACATTGCGGAAAATTTTCCGTTCTACTGTAGATAAAACATTTAACTGTTTAAGTATAGATAGCGACACTTCGACTAGTGACAGTGCGGTAATTTTGGCGAATGGTTTAGCGGGTGAAGTTCCTGAAGAAGAATTTGCCACTGCATTACAAGAAATAGCCCAAGATTTAGTTTTAAAGATTGCCCGTGACGGCGAAGGCGCGACTAAGGTAATCGAGGTAACAGTAGACTCAGCAGCTAACTACACTCAAGCGAAACGAGTCGCCAAAGCCATTGTCAACTCTCCTCTAGTAAAGACGGCTGTATACGGTGCAGACCCCAACTGGGGACGTGTAGCGATGGCTATAGGGAAATGTGAAGATGAACGCGACATTAATCAAGACCAAGTAGTAATTAGATTTGATGATGTGCAAGTATATCCAAATACCTTCCAAGCCGATGATTTGGAAAAGTTAAAACAAATCATGTCTCAAGAGAAAGTAGACATTAACGTTAGTCTCAACATCGGCGAAGCAGTGGCTACCGTCTGGGGTTGCGACTTAACAGAAGGTTACGTAGAAATCAACGGCAAGTATTCTACTTGACAGTGGACAATTGACAATTGACAGTTGACAGTTATGAGATTATTTCCACTGTCCACTGTTAACTGAAACACTTACTCCCCACTTCCCAAAAAATCCTCTGTCATATGATTTAAATATTTAGTATCTAATACTGCCCTTAAGAATGAGGGAATTACAGAATTAGCTTTTTACACTGAGACGTGTACTTTTATTAAGCTAGTCTCATTTATGGCAACCAGAGCAGAAGACCAAAGCAAGCGTAGTGCAAATAATCAAGACACCAATACAAAAGCATCTCAAAAAAATGGTGCAGATGCACAAGGTAATAATGATTGGGATCAAAAATTAGAAACTCTACAATCTGCATTAAATAGCGACTTATCTACACTCTCCAGTGAAGATGCTAACGGTTTAATTGATGAATGGTACAACTTACTGCACAAAGCTAAAGAGCCAGAAATTAAAGAGATTGCTAATCAATTAAAGCAACTCAAACAACACCTGAAAAGCAACAAAGCTACAGGTCATGAAATTAGCGAGGTGCTAATAGAAATTGGTGAGCAAACCGCTAATATTGCATCTGATGCTGAGAAAGAAATCAGAACCCCTGTGCGTAAATTAGGAAAACAATTAACTAAAGTTGGCAACTCTTTGGGTAAAGCTGAAGACCACGAGGAAATTGAAGAAATTGATGCTGTAGTGGAAACCCTGGAAGAAGATTTAGCGAAAGTTGATACAGGCGCAGCCGTAGGTTCTATCGATAAATGGTATAACTTGCTGCACAAATTAGATGACGAAAATCTACAAGAAGTTGCTAACGGACTCAAGGAATTGAAACAGGCTTTAAACCGCAAAACCTCTAAAGCCTCTGACATTAGCAATATTCTAGAAAAACTAGGAGAACAAACAGCACAAGCAGGACAAGAAGCTAAAAGAGGTTTCAAAGGCCCTCTGCAAAGATTAGGTAAACTTTTATCTAAGACTGGTAAATCTTTAGCAGAATAAAACCTCTAGCATTCATCTTTCCGTAATTTTAAATGATAGTGTTATGGTTGTTGTCTGCTTTACTAACGATTAAATCTTTATAATAGTTAGTGATTGCTGATGGCAATTTTAACACTATCATCGTCTTTTAACTATATCAGTCTATATGAAATTTTAGAAAATTTTCAGCAAATGTATAATTTGTCTTGTACTTTTGAAATATAGATAAGCAAGTGTCACAAAAATTATGCTGATAAAATAGACAAAATTTGAGCAATCCTCATATATTCTGCTATATTTAATCTTATTCTTAAATATATTCAATTAATACCAAGGTTGCATCGATACCAACGCTAGTTAACTAAAATAATGCTGCAAAGTTGGGTTTAAAATGCAACATGAAAAACTTGCTCCTGGGTTATTGTTGGCTTATCAAGACTTTCAAAATGAAGCAGACACGGCTTTAAATCAGCATAGAAAATTACTAGGTATACTTCCGCCTAAGAGTATTCTTAAACCTACTAAAAGTATTGTGTTTATCTACTGTGATGCTGACGCTGATTTAAGTCATCTTTCACAGTATGGTGTGGAACTTAATCAGAATTTTGGTAATGTAAGGACGGCTTTTTTACCTCTAGAAAATCTTTCAGCCTTATCAGAAGAAACTGCCATTCATAGAATTAAGCCATCAGGCCAACTTCATCTACGGATGGATGTTGCACCTAAATTTGTGCAATTACCAGAATTTCAAAATAAAACGGGACTAACAGGTAAAGGTGTGATTGTTGGTATTATTGATACAGGAATTGATGCCAAGCACCCAGCTTTTAGCGATCGCACTTTACGTCTTTGGGATCAAACTCTACCAGGGCCGGGTGTAAATGAGGGACGTTACGGTGCAGAATTTCAAGCAGCACAACTCACCATCTCTCAAGATACCCAAGGTCATGGTACTCATGTTGCTGGCATTGCGGCTGGTGCAGATGGTACATATAGGGGTGTAGCACCAGAAGCAGAATTAATCATTGTCAAATCTGATTTACAAGACGCTCACATTGCCGACGGTATCCGCTATATTTTTCGCGTAGCTGGTGAGTTGGGAAAACCAGCCATAATTAATATCAGCTTGGGTAGTCACGGTGATGCCCATGATGGTAGTGATTCTTTATCCAAAATTATCGACGCAGAATCCGGCCCTGGTAGAATTGTTTGTTGTGCTGCGGGTAATGAGGGTAACTACAATATTCACGGTCAAGCAAATATCCCTAGTGGACGCAGCCGGGGAATGCGCTTTCATGTTCCCTTAAATCAAATCGGCATCGTCTGGTTAAATGCTTGGTATAGCAGTGTTGGTCAATTAGAAGTATCGGTAAGGAGTCCCAACGGTTTTGTCAGTCCTTACCAAAAAATCATTACTGATGGCAATCCTAGCCAAAGTTACAATTTACCAGATTCTCAAGTAGAAATTGTCACCCCAGGCCCAGACCCAGCCAATGGTGATTACAATATCTTCGTACAGATTCGCGGTCAGGGTAAGTCACCAGTACAAGGTGGTGTGTGGCAATTGCGGTTACGCAATACATCGCCAAATGATACTAAATTGGATGTATGGGCGTTGGATGATAACTGTTCAGTTATTTTTACAGGTAAAAGCGTTAAGGATGCCGTTAAAATCGGTTCCCCTGGATGTGCTAGTACTGCGGTAACGGTTGCTGCTTACACCACCAAAGCCAAGTATCAAGATATAGATGGTCAGGTTCAAGAAATGGGACTAGAGTTAAATACCATCTCCGATTTTAGTAGTGAAGGGCCTTTACGCAACAATGCCCAAAAACCAGATATAGCTGCCCCAGGAGCGATGATTATTTCTGCCCTTTCTAGTTATGCTAATAGCGATCGCTCAATGACGATTAATCCCCAGTTCGTCGCTATGTCTGGTACAAGTATGGCTGCACCCTTTGTTAGTGGCTTAATTGCCCTACTCCTACAGCGCAACCCACATCTAGACCCAAGTACAGTTAAAGACGTACTCCGTAAAAGTAGTTCTATCCCTGGTAAGCCTGCGGGAACATTTGACCCTAAATGGGGGTTTGGCTTGATTAATGCGGCGAATCTAGTAGAGTGCTGAGTACTCAATAAATTGTTAAATTTTGAATTTTGAATTTTGAATTTCAAATTATGAACTACCAAAAATTAGACTCTGCCCTAACTATGGCGCTAAATCAACAGCCAGAAGGCAGCCTAGAGGTATTTATCTCTACGGATACTGATTTAGATGCTAAGGCAACGGCTGTGTTAGAGAATTTAGGGGTTAGCGGCGTGAAGTCTGGGCAGGAAATATTTACAGCCAACCTTACACCCCAACAGATTGTTGAATTATCAGTACAGCCTTGGGTGAGGTTTTTGAAGCGATCGCAAAAACTACGTTTACTAAATAATCGATAAATGCTGGTTTACACTGTTTAGATTAGTATATCTAATATTTCACATTATTAGTACCGATTAATACAGTGGAAACCATGCTTAGATAAATGATTGCGCTGTATGTCATCGGTAAGGTTTTTGAAAATTCATTCAATATTATCCTTGATCCCCCTTACCAGCTGCTACAGACAGTCCTAAACTGTAGGTGGGAGTCGACAGGCAGTCGGGAGAAATCTTGTGAAAAAAGTCTTATCAATTATTCTTGGTGGTGGTGCGGGTACTCGCCTTTACCCACTAACTAAACTCCGTGCTAAACCCGCAGTACCAGTGGCAGGGAAGTACCGTCTAATAGATATCCCTGTTAGTAACTGCATCAACTCGGAAATTTTTAAAATCTATGTTTTAACACAGTTTAACTCAGCTTCTCTCAATCGCCACATTGCCCGTACTTACAACTTCAGTGGCTTCAGTGAGGGGTTTGTAGAAGTGCTGGCCGCCCAGCAAACACCAGAAAACCCTAACTGGTTCCAAGGTACAGCCGATGCTGTACGTCAGTACATATGGATGCTGCAAGAATGGGACATAGATGACGTTTTAATCCTGTCTGGTGATCACCTCTACCGGATGGATTATCGTTTATTTATCCAGCGCCATCGTGAAACTAATGCGGATATTACCCTTTCCGTGATTCCCATTGACGATCGCCGGGCTTCAGATTTTGGTTTAATGAAAATCGATAACTCAGGACGAGTAGTTGATTTCAGTGAAAAACCCAAAGGCGAAGCTTTAACCCAAATGCGTGTAGATACCACCATTTTAGGGTTAACTCCAGAACAGGCGGCCTCACAACCGTATATCGCCTCAATGGGGATTTACGTATTTAAAAAAGATGTTTTGTTCAAACTTCTGAAAGAGGCTGTAGAACGTACAGATTTCGGCAAAGAAATTATTCCAGATGCCGCAAAAGATCATAACGTTCAAGCTTATTTATTTGATGGCTACTGGGAAGATATTGGGACAATCGAAGCTTTTTACCACGCCAATTTAGCTTTAACTCAGCAGCCCTTACCACCCTTTAGCTTCTACGATGAAGAAGCACCAATTTATACCCGCGCTCGTTACTTACCACCGACAAAACTCTTAGATTGCCAAGTCACAGAATCAATTATTGGTGAAGGCTGTATCCTCAAGAATTGTCGTATTCAACACTCAGTATTAGGAGTGCGATCGCGGATTGAAAGCGGCTGCACCATCGAAGAATCCCTACTCATGGGCGCTGACTTCTACCAAGCATCAGTTGAACGTCAAGGCGGCATAGAAAAAGGAGAAATCCCCGTAGGCATCGGCCCAGACACAATCATCCGCCGGGCGATTATAGATAAAAATGCTCGTATCGGTCACGATGTCAAGATTATCAACAAAGATAACGTGCAAGAAGCCGACCGCGAAAGCCAAGGATTTTATATCCGCAGTGGCATTGTTGTAGTCCTCAAAAATGCCGTCATCCCCGATGGAACAATTATTTAGTCATTAGTCATTAGTCATTAGTCATTGGTCATTAAATGTTAACCATCAACTATTGACTTTAGACTAATGACTGTTGACTGTTGACTATTGACTCTGGACTAATGACTAAACTGATGTTGCTAATTGGTCTTCCTGGTAGTGGCAAGTCAACTTTAGCAAAACAATTAATTACAGAATGCCCCCAGATGCAGCTAGTTTCTACAGATGCCATCAGGGGGCAATTATTTGGCTCAGAAGCCATCCAAGGGTCATGGCTGCTAATTTGGCAAGAAATAGAAAGACAATTGCAGCAAAATATTATTGCCGAAAAAACAGTGCTTTTTGATGCCACCAATGCCCAACGCCGAAATCGCCGCGAACTCATCAACCTAGCTCGTAACTTAGGCTTTACCCACATCACAGGGATTTGGGTTAGAACACCAGTCTGGTTGTGCCTAGCACGCAACAAAAAACGCCAGCGTCAAGTCCCCGAAGACGTAATCTTAAGAATGCACCGCCAACTCCGCGATGCACCCCCGACTGTGGGAGAGGGGTTAGATTGCATAGTTGATTATATGGGATAAGGAAGATGAGGGAGAGGGGGGAGACAAGGGAGACAAAGGAGAAATTCTTACTCCCTACTCCCCAAATTAAGTACGGAAATTGCCCCGACCCAATGAGCGGGAACCACACTTGATTTTCTTTATTATTTGTTAATTTAAAATCAGAATAATTATTGCTTGGCAATATACCTAGCAGATTCTCATTTTCACATTTTAGACAAAAACTTAAAGAAATTTCTACAGGAGGCTGGTCGATGGCTGCAACCGACTTCAAAGACTATTACGCGATTTTAGGAGTTAGTAAAACTGCCACTCCAGAGGAAATTAAACAAGCCTTTCGGAAGTTAGCCCGCAAATATCATCCTGATGTCAATCCAGGTAATAAGCAGGCGGAAGCAAGTTTTAAAGAGGTGAACGAAGCTTACGAAGTTTTATCAGATGCCGACAAACGCAAGAAATATGACCAATATGGACAATATTGGCGACAAGTTGGCGAGGGCTTCCCTGGAGGTGGCGTTGGTGTCGATATGGGCGGCGTTGACTTTAGCCAGTACGGTAACTTTGATGAGTTCATAAATGAGTTGCTGGGACGCTTTGGTGGCGGTGCGCCTCGTGGTGGGCGGCAAAGTTACTCTTACCGTACCTCTGGTGGTAGACCAAGCGGCGGTTTTGGGGGTTTTAATGACTTTGGGTTTCAAGATGCCGGAGCGGCTGGCGCTAACCAAGACAGCGAAGCGTCTATCATCCTAACTTTTGCTGAAGCTTTTGCAGGTGTACAAAAGCGCTTTAATTTAGGCAATGAAACTATTGATGTCAGGATTCCGGCTGGTGCGAAACCCGGTACTCGGCTAAGAGTGCGGGGTAAAGGTCAATTTAACCCCATGACTCAACAACGGGGGGATTTATATTTAAGAGTGGAATTACAACCGCACTCATTCTTCCAAATGGAAGGTGATAATTTAGTTTGCGAAGTTCCCATTACCCCAGATGAAGCCGCCTTGGGGGCTTCAATTGATGTACCTACACCCGACGGTTCAGTGAACGTTAAACTACCGGCGGGGGTGCGTTCTGGTCAATCTCTCCGTTTACGGGGTAAAGGCTGGCCTATCGCCAAAGGTGGACGGGGTGATCAGTTGGTGAAGGTGGCTATTGTTCCACCTAAAGATATGAGCCAACAAGAGCGAGAATACTATGAAAAAATCAGGGCTATTCGTAGTTACAATCCCCGGAGTCATTTACAGCAAGTCAAGTTGTAATTTTCAGTTGGCGTGATTGGTAATGGGTAATCGCTCATAGGTGATTGTGTTTTCCCATTACCAACTTCTCAAAGTGGAATATACTGACAATTAAATGTTTCCATAGACTCACCAACCAAATCAGAACCAATATCACATTACGCATCTTTCGTAATTAAGATGCAGTAAGAAAAAATTGCGAATTACGCTAAGGGTAAGGAAAAACGGAATGTACTACCTATACCAAGTTCGCTATCTATTTGAATTTCCCCACCTTGTAATTCTACTAGGTGCTTAGTAATAGTTAATCCAATACCTGTACCTCCAGAATGGCGATCGCGTGATTGATCAGCACGCCAAAAACGCTCAAATAAGTGGGGTAAATCTTCAGTAGCAATGCCAATACCTGTATCAATCACAGCAATCCAGAGTAGGCGATTTTCTGTCCATGTACGAATACTAATTGAACCATTTGGTGTATAACGGATAGCATTACCGATGAGGTTGACGAGGATTTGTTCTGTGCGATCAATATCTGCTAATACAAGGGGAATTTGAGGGGAAAATTCTGCCAGTAATACTGGCCCATCTTCTAATAATTGGTCACTAAATCTCTCAATTAAAGACTCTAATAAAGGATATAAATTTACTGGTTGGATTATAATAGGCAAATAACCAGCTTCCGCTTTAGATAATTCTTGTAAGTCGTTCACTAAACGTTCTAAACGTCTTGTTTCCTTCGCTAACCTGCGATAAATCTCTGGGGATGGCGCAATTTCACCATCTGCGAGTTCTTCTAAATAACCACGCACCACTGTTAGCGGTGTCCGCAGTTCGTGAGTCATATCGCCTATCAATTCCCGCCGCCGTGCTTCCACCCCTTCCAAGCTAGCAGCCATACGGTTAAAACTCGTACCTAAGCGATTGAGTTCAGGAATATCAGACAATGGTAGACGCGCTTCTAAATGACCAGCTGCAAATTGTTGTGTAATTTGTTCCATCTCAGTTAAGCGCTGCATAATTCGTTGAGATACCCAATAACTCAAACCTCCAGCCGCCGTACTACCCACTAAAACAGACCAGATAGTGCTAGTGCGCCAAGCAATTTCAAATCCTTGTACTAAATCAGCACGAATATCATATATATTTACCCCTTCACTTTCTAATTTTTCTAAGTGCAGGACGAAAAAACGGGGTGAAGAAACTTTGCTAATAATAACTAGACTCATCAACCCGACTATCATCACTACTAAGTGAGAAAAAAACAAGCGGGATGCTAAAGGCAAAGATGAGGGCCAGCGCCAACCTTTGTGATTTCTGCTCATACTACAGGCGAATCTTCAAATTTATAACCAACCCCTACTACAGTTTTAATAAAAGTTGGATTAGCAGGGTCAGGTTCAATCTTTTTCCTTAACCTAGCAACATGAGTATCTACAACACGCTCATCACCAAAAAAATTATCTCCCCAGAGTTTGTCAATTAATTGGGTACGGTTCCAAACTCTACCAGGGTTGCTGACAAAGGTACTTAACAAGTTAAATTCTAGCGTGGTTAAGTCTAAAGCTTCCGGTGGCTGGGAATTTACTTGACGACTAGCAGTCCTTTGGTCTAAATCTACTATAAAGTGTTGAGTCCGATTTACCTGAGTCTGTCCACCTTGACGCAGACTCCGCCGCAGTAGCGCTCGTACTCTCGCTACCAACTCTCTAGGACTAAAGGGTTTAACCATGTAGTCATCAGCGCCAGTAGACAAGCCAATTACCCTGTCTATTTCTTCACCTTTAGCCGTGAGCATTAATATATAAGGGTCTTTTGCGCCTGGTTTTTGGCGTATTCTGGCGCAGACTTCCAACCCATCCAATCCAGGAATCATCAAGTCTAGGATAATTAAATCTGGTGATTGTTCCTGAAATATTTTTAAAGCAGTAATACCATCGCGGCTAACGAAACAGGAAAATCCTTCTTTTTCTAAAGAATGTTGGATTAACTGAGCGATTTCTGATTCATCCTCAACAATTAAGATATTCATTTCGATATAAGATACGCAGAGTTATTACTAAGTAGTAGATTTTACTACAGTGATTGGTGGTAGTTATGATAGAAATTAATTTAGCACCTACTTATGTATTTGTAGTGAAGCACATATATATTTTAAGTTTCAAAAGAATCTTTTAAAAGTAGGGTGAACATTACCCACCAAAAGCATAATACACAGATACTAAAATTACAGCAAATTACTTTTAAAACAAGCTCTATAAATAATTATGCTTTTGGGAATACTAGATGAAGGCAGAAATTATAATTTCATGCTTGCCAACAGTCTTCCTAACCATAGTGTAGGTATTGTAAAAAACTATGCAGAATATAAATCTACCCCCCGGCTGTTTAATCCGACAGGCTAAACAAAAAGATATCTTGAAGCTGCTATTCCTTATAACCACATTTTCAGAACAAAATAGAAATTATCAGGTTTGGACAACTTCTCTACTTAAATTTTCTTATATTTGTTTCATTTTAATTATTTTACTCCCTTTGATTGCCTTGTTTAACTATGTTATAACTCACCGTTCGCGTAATAGAATTTGACTTACGAGGAATTATCCACAAGATTGCTATAAATATCAGGTGAAAGCCCAAGTAAACTAATGATTTCCTGCTGTAGAGGGTTTAAAGGAGGAACATAACCAAAACGCTGACCACGGGCTTCAATAATCGTCAAAGTGATATTAGAAAAAGCACGTAACAACCGTTCAGCAGTAGGTTGGGCAGTTCGTTTGTTTGGATGTTCGGGATAAAGTCCAGCAAGAGAGTTGACTGACTGTACAGTCAGTTGTCGTCTGACAACAAACTCAATGATTGTCAGCAAACGGAGGGCGAGACTCAGTAAATTAATCAGACCTGTAACTTGGTCATCACGTTGCACAAACATTGGGGCAATCGAAAGTGACGCACCCTTAAGGCGATGAAAACCACGTTCAGCAATCCATTCGTCTCTATAAGTCAGAACACCTTGTTCGAGAGATAAGTGACTCTTTGGAGCATTGCTGACAAAAGCCCTCCAGCCAAAAGTTTTTTGAGCTTGGGCAATAGCACTTTCATTGCGGATAACGGTCTGGATTTGATACCTAATTTTGTGTGTAATTTGCTTGGGGCGGGATGTGGGACGACCTCGACCAATGTAGGTTTGTTCAACAGTTTCCTGGCACTCATAATCGAAACTCAGTAAGCCTTCGACTCGATGAAGGCGCAGAATTTGTGTTGCTTTTTGTAATAAAACCTGTAGGTCGTTGATTTGTCGTTTACCGCGACCTTTTTGTGGAGTTAACGCCATCAACTTCTGCTGTGCGTTGTGAAGTCGTGTCTCTAATCCTTGAATTTGTTGTTTTGCAAGTGTCTGTGAATGAATCACAAACACCCTTTCTTGCCAGCATAGTAATGGCAATTGTTCATCAACCACCTCGACATGACGACACACCTCATAGCCAGTGGCGATAGTAGTTTCAAGGACATCTAAGTCTTGGCTGGTTTCACTGTTGTGATGAACACTGGTTCGCTTGATATCCACAAGTGGAAATTTACCAGCAACAGCATCATCTATCCAGCCAGCAAGAAGTTCTGGAGTTTTACCAACTAAGGATAATGGGCATAGGTAGTAATCTCCCTGAATATGTATGTTGCAGCGTGTTGATAGTGAACTCATTTTACAGTCACCAACAAACAACAACCCTTTTTTGTTCAACGTGGCAGCAATTTGTTGGTAGGCGGGAATGTACAACCCATCATCTGCTTGTTCTCCAGATACCACCTGGGTGACAAGGGGCATCCCCAATGGGTCAATCATCCCCATCATTAGTTTTACCTGTGGCAGGTTCGGGTCATCCTTGCTGTGTCCAAATTGGAATAAACCTGACTCGCTGATTAAATGGTGTCCACTGATTGTTGTTGCATCTAAACGTACTTGCTCCACCCCTAATTCATAGGCTCGGATGGTGTTTTGCGTGAGAAACCGTTCTATTTGTGACCAAGTTTCGGGCTTGCTTAATCGCTTCAACAGTATTCCTAAACGGTCATCGGTAAAGTCTGTTTCTCTAATTTTGATTGAGCATACTTGCTCTATGGTGTAGCGTCTTTGTTCTACCCATTCTCGAACACGTACTTTTCGGTGGTCGCCCTGTGAGATGATATATGATAACCAAATGCAAGCTACCCATCCCCAATCCAGTCCTTCTTGTTTCCAGTGACGTGGCAGATGTTGGTTGAGGATTTCTGGTAGTCCCATTTTTTTCATCACCTCTAGCAGCAGAACAATATCGTCGATTCGTTCTGAGATTATTTGTTGGGGTAAATGTGCCATTTCTCACACTTACCATTAAACCGTTACACCCTACACAACTTTCTGGCACAAGGGATGCCGACAATGATCTCCTGCTTAGATACTCTCCCTTATTTCATCTATTTCACCAAACTCATCCTCGATTGCGCGAACGGTGAGTTATAAATCAGAAATTACTGGAATATTTAATAAGTTATGCCTCAGCCTCAGATACTTGGCAAGCAAAGCTAGCATTCTTACTATATGGAATTTCAATAGGTTCTAGTAAAAGTATAGGTGAAAACCCTAATGTAATAGGGATAACATTTTTATTATCTATTAATCTTTTCTTATTTTTAATTTTAGTGTTAATAATTATTCGTCTAATTTGTTTAGAGACTTACGTAGTTGAATGTAATCATCGTATTGTTGGTGTTGCTAAATTATTGCGCCGTCCAGGACGGATTATTTTAAGAAATTTATACGTTACTCCAACTTATCGTCATCAAGGTATTGATGCCGCTTTGGTAAATTATACTAAACAGCAATTTTCTAAGCCTATTTATCTAGCTTCTGTGCCAGATTTAGTACCTTATTTTATAAGTCTTGGGTTTATTCGTATTTCTAGCGATCGCCTGCCCTATATTATCACAAGCGATCGTCTCTTTTCATCTCCTACAACTCATGAGTTAGTGCCTATGGTTTTTGATGACCAAGTTGCTCTCTCTCCTAGTGTCTCCAATATAGCAATTACTCTTTTAGATTTCTCAGTGGATAATTGTTTAACCCGTATAGCACAAGCCGAAGATATTAATTTAATACGTTATTTTCTCTTCAAATCACGAAATATAGAATTTGCTCTACCATTTGGTATCAGCTTTTCTATAATAATTACCTGTCTAAATTTATTAATAACTATATTTTCAATATTAATAATAATTTTGCCAATATTTTTTGTAATAACTCAAAAACAATTGTCTTTTAGTCTACTTCATTATTTTAGTTGGCTATTAATTTTCTTACTGGCTATACTAATAGTAGTATATCCTATTAGTGTATTTTTGCTTTCACAAAAATTTTCTCAATTCTGGTTACTACAATATAATCAGGGATTAATTGGTTACGCTAGAATATCACACAAATCAAGATATTCTATTCTATACCATTTATACATCGACAACAGATTCAAACAAGCTTGTGAAGTGTATTTTATACAAAAAATTTTGCAGAGCATCAACAAACCTATTTTAGTAGCTTGTGATTCAAATAATATAAGTATTTACAGACAGTTGGGATTTATCCCCATTCCTATACAAAATTTACCCAAAAAACTAAGGTTGGGAGCAAGAATTAATTTTCAATGGGGTGGAATGAATTTAGTACATCCAAACAATCAAGCTAGTCAATAGCTAACAGTATTCAATACGATTCAGCTAACACTCAGAACCGTATTGAATATTCAACCTTTAAAACCTAAAGGTTAGAATTAGATAGCGTCCGATAGCCATATCCTAGATGAGAATCCTTTTGGATATATTGTTTAATGCTATCGAGGTCAATAAAACAGTCAGCAACATCAATTAAGCAGTCGTTAGTCATAGTTCGTAGACTGACCACTTCTACACGAACACCTGTGCTGGTAACTGCATTAACTGCATATGCTAAATCTCCATCACCACTAACTAAGACAGCTGTGTCGAAGTAAGGCGCTAGGGTAATCATATCTACCGCAATTTCTACGTTCAAATTGGGTTTTTTGGTGTTATCTGTAGGTTGGAGTTCTTTGGTAACAACACGATATCCATTACGACGCATCCAAAACAGAAAACCCTGCTGTTTTTCATTGCTGCGTTGGCGTGTAGGAGTTGGTCGAGACATATCAACCCCTGTGTAGAAAAATGCTCGTAATAACCTTGAACCCGCAGTTAAGCGACAAAGTAATTTGAGATAATCAATTTCAATACCGAGTTGCAAAGCGGCATTAAATAGATTACCTCCATCAATAAAAATAGCGACTCGACCACGATTTGAGTCATTGGTAATAGATACATCATTTCTAGGTTCTCGCTGCCTAGAAACTTCATTTTTACTACCATTTTTTATTTGTATTTTTGCCGATAAATTCGGTTCTTCCGCTTGGTACTGATATGAATTTTTTCCTTTCGTATAACTAGGGTTGATCATTGATTCCTCTTGATTTTAAATTTGGCGAAGCGTTTGAGGCAATAGACCATCTGTGCTGATAAATCAGCAAAACAATAAATGATATTTAGTCACTTGAACTACACTTAAATCGGTTTAACTGTGTAAAGTCCAAAGTTGAAAGACGCAGAGTATTGAACTCTTTTCAGGACAAAGTTTTACGAGATATCCCCTCATTCCAGATATAAGCTGCTCATTTCCTACCACTACGGCATATTAAAGCCATACAGTGCAGCTAATTGGACGGGCGAATAGTTTGCAGCCACGGTCAACCAAGGCATTAGCCATTGGTATCTCCTCTTATTGTACCTCTCTCTTGAAAAATGCTTACATTAAGGTAATCTTTACATATTTATGTAGATTTATTAGTAATTTTAAGTTACACATAATGTAAGCTAGTAGAGTAGTAGTTGCTACATACATTTAAGATTATTGTAACTTTTAATGATAATTTTATGATTTAAAAGTTAGGCGATCGCCTAGATTCATCCAACACCAGTAGTCTAATATTTGTGCTGCTAATTACTAATCAACTTAACTTTGTTTGCTCCTCCAGAGAGAGGATTAATCTTTGTCCAAAGAAATAAATTTATATACAGACTAGTCCACAATTAGATGTCTTTGCTAACCTCCTCTGCGGTGCAAAACCCAGAGGTTATTTTTATGATAATTTCTGTATTTAGAATGAATTAAGACGTTATTGTGTTGTTAGCTAACTATCTATATTGATTAACACCATAAATGTTAGAACTTCTGCTCTAAAGCTTGCAAAACTTCACCCGCATCAACGCGACCCCAATGATAGCCCATTTCTTCACTCATCAAGAGAGCTTTTTCTGCCTCTGCTTTTGCTGCTAGGTAATTGTTGTTTGCTAAGTGCATCCAGGCCAAGGCGATGCGGATATCTGCTTCGTAGATGCGATAACCACTAGCACAGGCATAATTCAGCGCCTCTTCTAAATCACTACGCGCCGCCACAACTTCACCCCGTCGCGCCGCCCAACGCCCCCGCGCTAGTAGTGCTTCAATCAGGACATCTCGTACAGAAATGCTACGAGCAATTTTGAGGGCTTCGTTATAATTTTCAAGAGCTTGGTCATGTTGCTCTCTATCTGCATCTAGCTCGCCTAGCAAACGATAAGACATACTTATGCTAGCAAGCCAGCTATTGTTCAGGCAAATCTTGAGGTTTACTTCTGTTACTTGTCTTGCATACCCTCCACTTCCCACTCTCCTCAAATAATCAGCGTGCTGAATACCAGCCAATCTAGATAAATAAGCTTCAGAGTACATTTCCTTGTTCAATGCCTCTGCTTTTTGAAAGGTTGCACTTGCTATCTCGTTATCACCCTGCAAGTAAGTAGCCCATGCGATATTGACCAATGAATTTAGCTTATCTAAATCACTTTTAGCCTGATAAGCGAAACTTAATGCTTTTCTGGCTGAATCAACACTGGCTGCAAGCTTGCCTACAAAAATGTATAGTTCTGTTAAATTTCCTAAGTATACACTGGCATTTTCCCAGTTTTCGATTTTTATTGAAATAGAAATGCTTTGTTCAAAAAATGATACAGCTTCAGCCAAACGCCCTAAATTCATTAAACAAAGCCCAACATGATTTAATATCCAACCTTTGCGCGCAAGATCACTGACTTGTGGCTCTTGGGAGGTATCGCCATTAGGAAAAAATTCTACCACCAAAGCTAGGCTGACATCCCAGGCATTCAGTTTATTAGTAAGCACACGGCTTGCACCCTGTAAAACACGTTCCCAAAAAACATCGTATGCTCTTTCATAACTCCCTGCACAACAAAGGTGATACACTGCCTCAATGGGGAAAGCCAAGTTTTCTATAGTTGGGCGTTCTGGTATCGGCCCAGCAATTCTTAAATAGTAATCTGCAATGCGTTGATGAATTTCCTTCGCTTTGTGGGGTAATTCTTTCAGCCGCTTAAAATAGTGGGCGCTAATAAGCGGGTGCATTGTGTAGTAATTTGCCTCTGGATAATAGCGTAAGATGCGGTAATTTACTAATCGTCGGATCATGGCATCAAAAGTACGACTACGTAAGTCAGCTAATGGTGCATTAAGCTGTCTTTTGAGTCTAGCTGCTACCCTGCGTTGGCTGGGCAATAAACGATCAATTAGCCACTGATACAAACGTTGGAATTTGCGAAATAAAATATCTAGGAAGTCGCTTGTATGATGTGTTTGGCGCGGTAGTTGTCCGGGGAGTACACCTTGAAAAATTGAGGTAAACAGCGATGGGGGAACACCTAACCGAAACGCACTAAATGTAGTTAAAAACTCTTTTTCCGCTTGTGTTAAATGCTCATCGTAACGACGCAGGACTCGCTGTACTCTCTCATAACGAGGTTCATTGACTGTAGGTGGCTTAATTTCGCGGATGTATTTGACATTTCCATCATGCACATCCACTAAATAAGCTCCTAGCAAACTAAGAACCAAAGCATAACCGTCCCAATTTGCCACAACTTTATCTAACTCGATATCAGAGCCTTTCACACCTACTTTTCGCAGTAAAGCTCTCCCCTCTTGTGAACTTAGGCGCTCCACATCTCGATGGGTGTAGGTGGTAAAGTCAATTAAGTCTACTAGTAGTCTGCCAAGACAACTTTGCTAGGTTAGAGTTGGATATAAACGCTGCATTTTTCGGCGAGCATCTTTGGTTTGGAAACCCCAATAGACACTGGCTTTTTGCTGATTACGTTGTTTCTCCCAAGCGGCAATCTCAGAAGTTAATGTTTCTGCATTAGGAATACGCCGTTCTAAACATTGGCGGGATAAAACAGATAATTCAATTTCTACTTGATTCAACCAAGAAGCGTGCTTAGGAGTATAGTGAAACTCTAATTTTTGAATAATTCGACGTGCTTCTTCTGGTGGAAAAACTTCATATAATGCGCTGGGAGTATGAATATTCAGGTTATCAACTACCAAACGAATAACATCAGCATCTTGGTAGCAAACATCTACTAAATTTTTCATCTGTTTAGCAAAATCGACTTTAGTTCGACGTTCTGTAACTTCGATATGCCGCCAACCTGCCAAGGGTTGAAAACACGCAAATAAATTTACTGTCCCGTTACGTTTATACTCGAAATCATAACGTTCAGGCTGCTCCGGCTCTGGTGGCAAAGGAAGTCTTACTTCTTCTACTAGTTGGTAGGGACGTTCATCAAAGCAGACTACAGGACGTTTAGGATCATAAGGCTCATTGTATAAATCCAACACATCTTCCATTCGGAAAACATATTCTGCGTTAACTTCAGGAATGCACCACTGTTGTTTTAACCACGGTTTGATTTCATTTTTTTTAAAGTTTGACGCACTGTTTCGTCCGAAATTGAATCTATGATACCAACGTTCACTAAATGATCCGCTAATAATTGCATTGTCCAACGTACTCTTCCAACTGGTGGATTGGAACAAGCAGTGGCAATTAAAAATGCTTCTTGTTTTTCATCTAACTTTTTAGGTTTTGGTGGATGAACTTCATCCTTTAAAGCAAAATCTAACCCCCCAATGACAAATTTTTCTCGTATTCGTTGCACTGTTGCAACATGCGCTCTAACTATGCTAGCGATCGCTTGATCCGTTTCTCCTTCAGAAGCCATTAGAAGAATGTTTGCACGGGTTATGGTTCTTGCTTTGTGTTTACCTTTTTTAATTATTGCTTGTAGCTGAGAAACTTCCTCTTCATTCAAGTCAACAATGTACTTTTTCGCCATGTTACACCCCGTTTTTGGCTATTTTACCAATTAGAGGTTTTACTTAGCAAAGTTACCTTGGCAGACTACTAGTGGCGCACGACTGCTAATTAAACAAAATGACTTATGTTCTCCAGCAGCAAATTCTCGTAAAAAATCCCGTAAGTCTAGACTAGTTAACTCGCCGTAATCATCTCCCTCTTGCTGTTGCAGTACTTCTAACCCATCCAATATAAATAGATAGCGTCCGCTTTTTAGCATTCCATGAATGAAGTTGACTTTTTCTGCCCAATTCAACTGATAAGGATCAATCCCTGGAACTAAAAATTTTAGTGCAGTTTCCAAAAACTCAAGCACATTATTCTTTTCATAAAAACCCCACCAAAATACGCCACTAGGTTGAGGTAAAGATGAATCTTGCAGCAAATTTTCTAGCCAGCGACGGGTGAGGGAACTTTTACCTTCCCCTCCAAAACCGATAAGTCCCACAATTGAGCAGTTGGGATCAACCCAGTCCTGATTGAGTATTTTGAGAAAATCTACTCTACCTACCCATTCTTCTAGAGGTGCTGGTGCATTATTCAGGTTCAGGACTATCCCCGGTTGAGACACTGGTAGTTCTCCTGTAGGGTTTGAGTTGATTGTAGGCTGGGGTGTAGGTGCTGCATCTGCTAATTGTAAACACATGGGGTCAAAAGTCAGGACTCGACAATCAACGGCAAAACTGGTGTCCCGGTCTTTTTCACTTCCCCCAGAGTCCCAAGTTTCGGCAATTACACCCACTACTAAGTTACGCTCGATATCTAGAACGGCGGAACCACTCATCCCACTATCGATATGCTGGCTACTCAACATTACAGGATCGCCATGCAAAATGCGATCGCCTGGTGACTCGGCAAAGTCTACTATCTTACCTTCCGCCGGGAGTCCTTGGTAATTTTGCAATCGTCGATAACCAAAGCTCTTGAATTTATGACCAGGAGAACTTTCAGCTATCCCCAGAATAGCTGGTTCTATCCCATCCGGTAATGTAATCGTATCCAGTTGCAGCACAACCACATCATCATCATGTTCTAAAAAACAGGCTGTAACTGTAGCTGTGTGTGCTTTCTGTTCCTGCTTTCTCGCTTTCGGAAAGTAGACATTAACTTCTACTCCCTCAGCAACTTGTCCGCCTGCATCCCGTATCACATGACAACAGGTAACAATCTCTCCTGTATGGGAAACCACAAAACCTGTGCCAACAATTACATTATCAGCGTTACGAACTTGTACAGTAAAGTTACGCAGATTTTGAATCTGACTCATTATTGGAATCTTTGCGCTCCCAGAGTAACTTTACCTTGAGGCTGGCTTCTCCCGCAGTTTTGGCAATTATCGCTCCTGCTTCGGTATTTAACTTGATACCAAATTCTAATTCCACTTCCGAGGGCTTGTTAGATAATGTATCGATTGTCTCCATCGTCTTTTTTGCCATTTGTCGGATAGTTAGCATGGCTTTATCCAATGCTTTCGCCGATTCTTTAGCAATATCTGCTGGAGTTAAGCTAACACCTCTCATCCCCGCACTAGGGCCGAACTCTACAATAATTACGGGTTCGTCAATTAGCGAATCTTTTTTATCCATTATGTAATATTTTTTACTATATTTTGAGAAATCATAGCAGAGGATACCAGGATTTTCAAGACTGGTATGGATGAGATTATATGAGGATGTGCGATCGCCACCAGATAAAATAAATGAGCAAGTTTCACTAACTGCGGAGTTATGGTTCCAACCAAAAACCTTTAGCTATATATGTCATTCTGTTTTCTCTATGCCGTACTATAAATGTGCGTTCATTTGGGCAAACAACGATGACATCAGTACCCCAACTGCTGACTGACCCATTTTTGCAGCTACCAACCCAAAACTCTGTCCGAGTAGTTTGGTTTACTGAATTTGCTGGTACTAAACATAGTGTTATCTTCGGTGAAGATTTACAGCACACCGTCTATGCAGGTACTACTAAACTTAGTCGTACAAGAGAAGACCAATATTCTAGGGTGGGAAATCAAACCCAAAATGGACAAGTTTATCAACAGCCAGTACAACGTGATATTTGGCGACATGAAGCAGAGGTAACGGGATTAACTCCTGGGGTGCGAGTTAATTATCGGGTGATGAGTGTGCGCGAAGATGGCGTGAGTGCTAGTAGCAGGATTTTTACCCTTGCACCTACTCCCAAACCAGAGACACCGCTAAAAATTCTTCTAACTTCAGACCATCAACTCAAACCTATGACCACCGCAAATCTGCAAAAGGTAGTGGAAACGGTGGGGAGAGTAGATGCAGTTTGGTTTGCTGGTGATTTAGCCAATGTTAGCGATCGCGCCTCGGAATGGTTTGATGATAATCGGGGTGGTGCATTTTTTCCAGGGTTACAAGGTCGCGCTAACTACCAAATGGAACATAATGGTGTAAAGGTGAGATATACAGGTGGTGAAATTATTCAACATGCACCAATGTTTACCTGTATTGGTAATCATGAAGTGATGGGAAGGTTCGCTAGAACGAGAAGTTTAGATGATGAATTTAATGATACTTTTCCCCGTGATATTGCTCAAAAATTATATAGTAGTGAATCATTAATAGACAACTCTTTTAATACAATTACTTACGAAGAAATTTTTACATTACCCCAAAGCCAAGCCGGGGGAAAGAAATATTATACAGTAAGTTTTGGTGATGTCAGGTTGGTGGTATTGTACATTACAAATATGTGGCGTAGACCCAACATATCTAATGAATATCAAGGCAGATATCAAGAAGCAGCAAAAGACTTAAATGATCCTGAAAATTGGGGTTATGGTCAGTTAATTTATGAACCAATTACTAAAGGTAGTACACAGTACAATTGGTTAGAAAAAGAACTTAATAGCCCTGAGTTTCAACAAGCTAAATATAAGGTTGTCATGTTTCATCACCCGCCTCATACTTTGGGTGATAATATTGTTCCTGCTTACACAGACCCTATACAAATAATTGAACGTGATGATGTAGGCAATATTCAAGCCGTGCGTTACGAATACCCCAAAGATGCAGACTATATTATTCGTGATGTCATACCTCTATTAGAAGCTGCGAAAGTACAACTTGTATTTTATGGTCATTCCCATCTATGGAATCGTTTTGTTAGTTCTAGTGGAATGCACTTTCTTGAAACATCTAACGTTGGTAATTCCTATGGCGCTGCTTGGGGTGAGAGAAAGCGAGAAGTACCAACAAGCTATCAAGAAGAATATATCGCCCTTGGCGACCCCAATGGCTTAGAACCAGTTGTACCCACAATTCACTCTATGTTAGGGGAAGATGGCAAGCCATTACCCTATATTACTAGTAACGATATTACAGTTTTTAGTATTTTTGACACAAGTAATGGTACAGTTAGCAGCTATTTATTTGACACTCGGAAACCAAATTCTGATGTCATTAAGTTTGATGAATTTAAGTTGCAATAATTATTAAACGGCAAGATATTTTATCAGTTAAACTCTATACCTATATCAAAAACCAATTCTCCGACCGAACTTAGTGGTTGACTGATATGGCGCATCACCATTTGGAGATCGCAGTCATATTCATTATCGCTGGACACCAGTATCGGACTAACTTTAGTATCGGTCACAGCATTAAAGAAATGCTGAATGCTAAGAACTTCTTTGGTGTTCGTACCGAAGGTCAATTCAACCTGCCCCACCAAGGTCTATACGATACATACAACAACTCTCTACACTTCCAATTAAGTATTCACCTAGCTGCTTTAGGAACGCCTGCTTCTCTAGTAGCACAGCATATGTACTCTTTAGTACCTTATGCGTTCATGGGTAAAGACTACACAACCCAAGCAGCACTGTACACCCACTACCAATACATCGCCAGCTTCTTGATGATTGGTGCATTCGCCCACGCCGCGATTTTCTGGGTACGAGATTACGATCCAGACCAAAACGCCGGGAAATTTGGATAAATGCCAGTTGTTAATAGTTAGGGTTTTAGATATGTAAAAACCTCCCACACCGCGACAAGGTAAGTCTTAAATCAAATCAAAAAACAACTGACAATTAACAAATAAAGTTTTGAATTTTCTCTGACCATTTTGCCATCATCCCCCTTGTGCCATAGAGGGGGATTTTATTTTTAAGTTAATTTACCAATACATTTAGCCTAAATAAGCTTTTTTCACGCGCTCATCATTAATTAAGTTAGAAGCTGCACCACTCAGGGTAATAGAACCAGCTTCTAAAACATATCCTCTATCTGCAATTTGGAGAGCTAAATTGGCATTTTGTTCAACTAGTAAAATAGTTACCCCAGTAGCGCGGAGATTTTGGATAATTGAGAATATTTCCCTCACAATTGCGGGTGCTAAACCCAAACTAGGCTCATCTAAGAGTAGCAGTTGTGGTCTACTCATTAAAGCACGAGCGATCGCCAACATTTGCTGTTCACCACCACTGAGAGTTCCTGCTAGTTGATTTTGCCTTTGTGCCAATCTAGGAAATAACTCAAACTGTCGTTTAATATCAGCTTTAATTTCTGCTTGATTCGAGCGAATATAAGCACCTAAAAGTAAATTATCTAAAACAGTTTGCCTTGCCAATACCCGCCGCCCTTCTGGACAATGGGCAATTCCAAGCTGCACCACCTCATGGGGTAGACGGCGAGTAACACTTCGCCCATTGTAAATAATCTGCCCACTTTTAGGATTAACTAACTTAGATATTGCCCTGAGTGTCGTACTTTTCCCTGCACCATTAGCACCGATTAAAGTAACAACCTCACCTCTTTTAATAGTTAAATTCATCTTCTTTAGAGCTTGAATACCACCATAATTAACATCAAGCTCCTGAACATCTAAAATTGTAAAATCCTGTCCATCTTCATATCGGCGTTCATCGGCGTGCATCGGCGGTTTCAATCCATAAATCTTAAATGTTCAAACAACAACTAACATACCTCAATCCCAAAGACTTATAGCAGGGAACAGCATACAGTCTTAAAAGTGTATTATTAATTACGGAAATTTGTATTAAATCTCTTGTGGCAAAAGCAGCAGATAGCGGTAGCAAACGACTGATCAGCCTAGCGCCTGATGAATGGGTGCAATGGGTAACTCAGCGCCCTGAAGTTACAGCAAAGGAAATTCTTGGTTCCGAGTTTCAATGGATAAGCCGAGAAACAGACGTTCTCGTCAAAGCCTACAGCCCCACCCTTGGGGATTTTCTCGTACTCAACGAATTGCAGTTGCGTTATACAATAGATATGCCGCTACGTATGAGAGCTTATGCAGCCTTAGCACAAGAACGGTATAAACTGCCAACTTACCCTGTACTTATCAACATTTTACCACCACCATCAACGGTAACTGTTGTCAATAGTTACGAACAGGAATTTTTAGGCTTGCGTGCAATTCAAGATTACCGGGTAATTAATTTGTGGGAAGTAGACGCGGAGATAGTATTTCAGCAACCCCTCCCTTCCTTACTTCCATTTGTCCCTATTTTGCGAGGAGGCGGTGAGACAGCAGTTGTCCAACGTGCATTACAACTACTACGAGCAGATCCGCAGTTAAACCAGTTAGAATCATTGCTGGCATTTTTTGCTAGCTTTGTGTTAGAGAGTCGTTTAGTACAGCAGATTATGAGGTGGGATATGGCAGTATTGCGAGAATCGCCTTGGTATCAAGAAATCCTTGCTGAAGGTGAGAAGATTGGTTTACACCAGGGAATACAGCAAGGAATACAGCAAGGAATCCAGCAGGGTATGCAACGGCAATTAATCAGGCTGTTACAAAGGCGCTTTGGAGAAATTCCCCAGGAATTAGTAGTAAGGCTTGAGGGTGAGAGTGTGGAGAAATTAGAAAGCCTAATGGATAATGCGATCGCCGTTAACTCATTAGACGAGTTCTTACAATCTTATAACTAATCACTCATTTCCTAAATAAGCTTCAATCACAGCCGGGTTATTCCGCACTTCAGACGGTTTACCCAAGGCGATTAATTGCCCAAAATCTAAAACTGCAATTCTGTCACACAAACCCATAACTAAGGGTACGTGATGCTCAATTAAGATGATCGTTAAATTGAAGCGATCGCGTAAATTACGAATAAAATCACTCAATTGTTTCTTTTCACTAGGATTCATCCCCGCCGCAGGTTCATCGAGTAGTAATATTTGCGGTTGTAAGGCTAATGCACGGGCAATTTCTAAGCGACGTTGATCACCATAGGCAAAATTTCGGGATTTTTCCTCAGCGCGATCGCTTAACCCCACCATATCTAACAATTCTAAAGCTTTCTGTCTACTCTGCGCTTCTTCTTGCGGTGCTGGTGGTAATCCTAAAACACCTGTCAACAAAGTACTTTTAGTATGTAAATGACGGGCAATTATCACATTTTCCAGTGCTGACAATTCCCCAAATAGGCGAATATTTTGGAATGTCCGCGCGATACCCAAACTAGCAATTTGATGAGGACGTAGTTGCGCGATCGCCTGACCTTGATATATTAATTCTCCACTAGAAGGTGGTATCAAAGCGGTAATTAAATTAAACAGTGTAGTTTTTCCCGCACCATTAGGCCCTATCAGCCCAAAAATTTCATGTTGATTAACGCTAAAAGATATATTATTCACCGCTACTAAACCACCAAAGCGGCGAGTGAGTGACTTTGCTTCTAAAATAACTTTACTTTTATCCAGGCTCATTTATTTTTAGATTTACCTAATTTAAAAACATCTGGAGTCACTAACCCTTGCGGGAAGAAAATAGTACCTATCACTATTAACAAGCCAAAAATAATTAACCTCCCATCTCGCAAGAATTGCGCCAACCATGTAGGAAAACCACCTGTATCAGCCAGTCCGCGTAAAATTTCCGGTAAAGCTGTAAATACCATACCACCAACAACAGAACCTAAGAAAGTTCTCGAACCACCAATTAACACGAAAGTTAAGTAGATAATACTAGCATCAAATGTTCCTTGTCTGGCATTCCAAGTATTAAGAAAGTGGGCGCTAATAACACCAACAATCCCAGCTAACATTGCCCCTAAAGTAAATGCTAAAACTTTGTAGTAAGTGGGGTTAATTCCCATCGCCCCTGCGGCTAATTCATCTTCACGGATGGCAGTTAATGCCCTACCGACTCGCACCCGTTCTAACCGATAAAATAGCACCATACTAATTAATAGTAAGGGTAGAGCAATCCATAAATATTCTAATGGTGTGGCAAAGGGTTGAGGAATACCAAAAATACCTACAGCACCGCCTGTAATGTCTAAATTGAGGGCTAAAACCCGCAAAACTTCCACAAAAGCGATAGTTGCGATCGCTAAATAAATCCCTCGCAACCGTAAAGCCGGAATCCCTACAATTATCCCCAGCAAACCGGAGACTATAGCAGCAATTAACATTTCCAATAATAGTAAATGAATAGGAAATAAATTACTGTTAGATGTAAAAACTTTAGTTGATAAAATTGCGGCAATATAACCACCTAAAGCGTAAAATCCTGGGCTTGCTAAAGACAATTGCCCAGCCATTAAGGGTAAGTAAAGCGATAGTCCAAGCAATGCCCCTAGTACCATAGAGACGATTAGAGAACCATAAGTAGAGAGAAATTCAGCCATTTTGAATTGCTTAGGAAATTTTAAGCTGTTAACACCTGTTCTGCTGTAAGCTTTAGTTCAGGAAAAGTTCTTGATATAATGCGCTCAGAACTTTTAAAAGATGTGCGTTCATATTTACCATTTGTATTTAGTAAATAGACAAATACAATTGGTTCTTTCGGTGTACCTAAATATTTTCTATCCCCAATTGCTAAATAATCCACAATCCAATACTCAGGAATACCTAATCTTTCGTATTCATCTAACTTGTCAATATAATCATCTTCCCAATTGGTTGATGTCACTTCTACCGCTAACTGAATCGGTTCTTCAAGTGCGGAATAAGCCGAACGATTAGCACGCCATACATCTTTATCTATTACACTCGCATCAGGTTTGCGTCCTTGTTCAATACCCTCAGCAGTTTTAGTTCTAAAAACTGCTGTATTGTTAACTATATAATTCAGATTTAGCCGCCTAATTTCATCATTAAAAGCAAACAAAATAAAATTAGCAACATCATCATGATTTCTGGTTGAACGCACTTCTACAATTTCCCCATTTACTAACTCATAAAATCCTTTCTCTGGGCATTTTTCAAGAAACTGATCAAAGGTTAGTTTTGGTTTTGTAATTGCTGTCATGGTTTTATAGTCTATACCTTCTGAATAAACCGACGACCTAGTAAACCTTGGGGTCTAACTAATAGCATGATAAATAAAATGCCAAAAGCTACAGCATCTTTATACCCAGAATAATCGGAAGGGACTAGCGCCTCGACTATACCGATGAGTAAACCCCCTAAGACTGCGCCGGGAATGCTACCCAAACCACCCAAAACAATTACTGCTAAACCCCGCAACCCGAAGCCGATACCAAAATAGGGGCCAGCAATACTCACACTAGAGGCGACTAATGTACCCGCCAAGCCAGCGAGGAAGCTGCTAATGAAGAAAGTTAAGACAATAAAGCGATCGCTATTAATACCCAATAAACTAGCAGTAGTGGCATCTTCTGCGATCGCCTGAATTGCCTTACCGTATTTAGTGCGGTTAATAAAAAAGGTGAGAATTGCTACAATTATCACGGACACAGTAAAAATCATCACCTGTACACTACGAATAGGGATGGGTTGTTCTTGTGTGCCGAAGTTAATTGCTGGGGGTAAATTACCAAAAGTATCGGCTGGGAATGTGTAACTTTCTGCGCCTACTAAATATTGGATTAGGTTCACAATAACTACTGCTACACCTAAGCTAGAAACCACAGTTAGCAAAGGGTCAGATCCTTTCTTTCGCAAAGGTTGAAAAGCCACCCTTTCCATTGCAACTCCCAGCAAACCTGCGAAACCACTACCCAGAATTAGAGCGATCGCAAATGGTAATTTAATCGGCAGACTAGCATTAGCTAACAAACCATTAAATCCAAAAGTACCACCCATGAGTGCATAAGTAAAATATGCACCTACAGTAAAAATTGCACCATGCGCTAAGTTAATAATTCCCAAAATGGAATAAACCAAGGTGTAACCTAACGCAAAAATCGCATAAACGCTGCCAATAGACAACCCATTCAATAATTGTTGTAGAAATAGCTCCATTTAATTAGTCATTAGTCCATAGTCATTAGTCAACTGTCAACAGTCCTACTTTAAAAATGTAAACTTACCCTGACTACCATCTTTTTCCATTTTAATTTGAGCTACATAAAAGTTTTGTTGGACAATTTCACCTACAGGTGTGAAACTAATTTCTCCTAGAGGTGTACTGTATTTACCTGTTAGTAACTGTTGGTTCAATTGAGTTCGTAACTCTGGTAACTGTACTTTATTAACTTTGTTTTTGTTGTCTAAAGCTTTGAGTGCTTCTACATAAACTTGTACGGCGGCGAAAGCTTGAGCGCTAAATTGAGGGGGTTCTTTCTTATACTGTTCAACGTAGGCTTGGCGGAAAGCGGTATTTACCTCATTTGTATATTCTGGGCTGTAAGCTTGCGCGATTAACACACCATCACAAAGCGCTTTACAAACAGCAAAGACATTTGATGTATTTAGCCCGTTCCCACCAATTATTATACCTTTGTAACCCAGTTCTCGTAACTGTCTGACTAGGTTTCCTCCATCGGCTGCTAACCCAGAAATAATTACTAAATCAGGTTTTAAATTAATCGCGTTAGTAGCTTGAGATTGAAAATCAGTATCAGTAGTTTGAAACTTTTGTACTGTTACTAATTCTAATCCTTGATCCTTAACTGTTTTTTGAAATGTTTCTGTTTCCGATTTACTAAAAGCATCATTTTGGGCAAAGAAAACAGCAACTCTTTTGATGTTAGGATTTTGCTTAAGAGCAGCTTTGACTGCATTTGGTGCAACGATAGAAACGGGTGCAGAAACACGCGCTATGTAATCACCGATTTCTGGGATACCTTTTGCTGTATTGGAAGGCCCCACTACTGGTATTTTAGCCCTTTCAGCAATGGGATCTGCGCTAAAGGCTTGCTGAGATAAAGTAGGCCCTACAATACCTACAACCTTGTCTTTATTTATCAGAGTTTGAAAGGCGTTAATTGTTCCAGCTTCATCACCAGCCGTATCTTGAAAAATTAACTTAATTGGCGTACCATTAACTCCACCTTTATCGTTAAAATACTTTTCAGCAATTTTAGCTCCTGCTACTTGTTCTTGTCCTAATAAGGCTACATTGCTAGTTTGCGCTACAGCAACACCAATAGGTATAGAATTTGTATCGCTCGTTGTGGCGACGTTTGTAGTATTTGTGTTAGTTTGAGGGTTATTTGTCGGATTTGTTGTTGTGCTAGTTCCACCGCCACAAGCTGTCAGTAGTAAAGTGCAACTAGATAATAATGCTGTGGTATACGCAAAAGTTTTTTTCATTTGTGTGTAGTTATAGATTAATTTCTAAGAGTTTTATTAAATCATTTTTTGTCATTAAAAAACAGCCATACAGAACTTATATTTAATTTTTGTATAGACTCTATAGTCCTCTAATTCCCTTGTTGCCTAATGTCTATTGCTTGTTTACACACACAATTTCCCTTATTAAATGGGATGCTTATGTATAAACTGCTATTAACAATACAAGATAAGCATATCTTTTTGCTATGCTTATCACTTTACTCCCTCAATCTATGGGTGTATGTATAATATTTGCAATATATTTATTATTTACGTAGATTTACGTGTTGTTTTTTTGCATTTTTTATGGCAATCTCCTTTACATAGGTCTTAAATACATTAATTCGATAGATAAACCGTATTTAATGTAAAAAGGAGACTCCTGATGATATGTCAATCAATTTGGGCTAAACAGTTGCATCCAATGAGGTTGGCTAAAGTTAGGATGCTGACCATAGCTGGATTTGTAAATTACCAACTTTGTTTAATTTAAAGCTATGTCCTCTAGACAGTCGGTCAAACCTGCGCCAGTCCATAGCCGCATTCTTGTACCACAGTTGTATCATAGACAACCTGTGATTTCGCGTTTAGTTTCGCGTTATGGGTTAACTGTGAACATCAAGGCTGCATCTTTAGTATCGGGAACTGAAAGCGAAGGCTGGTTTGATTTGGATCTTCTGGGAGAACCCCAACAGGTAACTAATGGCTTATCGTACTTGCAAGGATTAGGGGTGAATGTAGTGCAAGTTGCGATCGCCAACCATATCCAATTAAACCAAATTCCTTACCCCTTCCTCAACCCTAATGATGAACACAAGCCAGTAGAATCTAGTCAATGGCAAGAAAAATTTCCTCAACAGATTTCTCAGGAAGAAACCAATCGACTACGCCTGCAACTGTGCATTTTAAAAAACTATTACGAAAAACCTATTATTTCTCAGTTAGTTTCCCGTTATCAAATCACGGTAAATATTATCAGTGCTAGACTACAACCAAATCAAAAAAATGATGGCTGGTTTGACTTAGAACTGTGGGGAAAAATCCAACAACTCCACTCCAGCTTGACCTATTTAGAAAAACTCGGTTTCCCAATTTGGCTGAATTAATTTTTGAATGTTTGAATTTTAATTAAAAAATGGCTGTATTAAATCAATTTTCACACAAATTTCCCCCAAGATTATCTGTCGTACCTTCGATACACGAAAAAAAACAAATCACCCAAACTCGTGTGCGAATATATATTCCCAAAACCTACCTCAAAGAACCTGTGATTTCTCAACTCATCTCGATGTATGGCTTAGTTGTTAACATTACTCAAGCCTTGTTAGGAGACAATACAGGTGGAGAAGGAAATTTTGACCTTACCCTCCAAGGCACAATCAAACAAATATCTAGTGGGCTTGCGTACCTAGAAGCCCTAAATATTAAGATTGAGGGTAAGGCGAATGTAGAAGGCGATAGTTGGCATTACTAAACTACTTAAATCTCATAGTACCAAATGTCCTCTTCTTTCAGGACTATACGATGGAGCGAGAGTCTATCAATTAAACCCTCTTGCTCAAATTGTCCCAGGATACGAGTAATTGTTACCCTGGTGGAACCTAACATTTCCGCCAAGTCTTCGTGAGTTAGACGCATATCTATTAAGCGCCCTTTCTCTACTTCTGCACCAAATCTTTTAGATAACCATGCTAATAGTTTGATTAGCATGGTATCTACTTTTTTGTAGCTACGAATAACCATTAATTCTTCTGCTTGTTGAATATGCGCCAGCAGAGTCTCCGTGGAATTATGCCATTCGTTGATGGGTAAAATTGTCGCTTCTACTTTTGTGAGGCACTCCATCTGATATGGTTCTAATTTTGACAAACTTCGGCCAACAATAGCTCCAGCCCCCCACAGTCCTAAAGCAACAGTTGTCCCATTTTCTAAATAAGTGTAAGTCCTGACAAAACCACTTTCAATTTTCCATAAACTGTTGTGCTGCTCTGGCAAGAAAGTCCGCCGTGTAAAATACTGTTTAGTATTTTTACTGTGAGAAGTAGCGATGCCTGAGTATAAAGTTACCATTATATTTAATACTGCTTCCCGATAAACTAACCGTAGTATATTTATATCAGGTTCTCAGAACTTGTGGTTATGGTAGTTAACAATTATTGGAGATGGGGGGATGGGGGAGATGAGGGAGATGAGGGAGAATAATTATGGACTAATGACTATGGACTAATAACTAATGACCAATAACTATATTCCCGCACCATCTAGAAACTCTTCAATCACAGCATCAGAGTTATTACCATTCTCGCTATGAATTAGTTCTTCACCCTCTGAAGAAGATAAGACATCATAGGACGGGTTTCCTAAGTGTTCTAGTTGTTTTTCCAAAGCTTTCACCCGCTCAAACAAAGCGCGGATGACTTCTGCTTCTACATCGCGTACCTTACCATGAGCTAGAGCATCTGTAGTTGAGTTGTTCTCACGAATTACCCGTCCAGGTATCCCTACTACAGTAGTATCACTAGGGACATCTCGTAACACTACTGAACCTGCACCAATACGCACGCGATCGCCAATCGTAATATTTCCTAATACCTTAGCACCAGCCCCGACAATCACATGACTACCCACAGTGGGATGGCGCTTACCAGTTTCCTTACCAGTACCACCCAAGGTCACACCTTGATAAATTAAAGCATAATCGCCCACAATCGCCGTTTCACCAATAACTACCCCCATTCCGTGGTCGATAAACACCCCTCTACCAATGACTGCTCCTGGATGAATTTCAATTCCCGTCAAAAAACGACTGATATGAGAAAGCAGTCTGGGTATAAATGGCAGATTATTCTTATATAGCCAGTGCGCCAAACGATGGAACAATAAAGCTTGCAACCCAGGATAGCAGAACAAAATTTCCAACCAGTTACGCGCTGCTGGGTCACGTTCATAAATAGTTCGTAAATCAGTTAGTAGCATATTGTGTCATTGGTCAGTTGACAGTTGACAGTTTGTTTTTTCTCCCCTGCGCCCCTGCTTCCTCATCTTCCCCATCTCTCCCCACTCCCTCATCTTCCTCTTCCCTCTTCCCCAAATATTTTGTAAAAAAATAAAGCAAATTTAGGGAATTTTGTAGGATAATCTACGGTAAGTCGATAGACTTGTGAACTTTATATTGATAACTGGGATGCTAACACATTCCAGCAGTAAAAAAAATAAACTTCGCATAAAATGGCGTTAAATCAATCGTTAAACCGTAGTATACAGAGTACAAACTTGAATAGCCAAAACTACGCTCTTTTGGATCTATCATCCAAAGTGGAATATGCGCTGCTCGCACTCTTGGAACTAGCAAGCCACCACGGTAAAAAAGTTCCTCTAACTATGAGTGAAATTACTGCCAAACAGCCCATACCAGAGCGCTATTTAGAACAAATTTTGACCAACCTGCGGCGTGCAGGTGTGGTGCAGAGTCAACGTGGCTCTAAAGGAGGCTTTGTGTTAGTTCGTGAACCTTGGCAAATCACCTTACTAGAAATTGTCACTTTAGTAGAAGGTGAGCGCAAGGAAAAAGAAACTTCTTCCCCTCCGACTCTTGAACGAAGTCTAGTTCTTGAAATATGGGATCAAGCCAACGCTGCTTCTATAGAGGTTCTCAGAAGTTATACACTTCAAGACTTGTGCCAAGAAAGAGAAGTACGCGCCCAGCAGAGTCCCATGTATTATATTTAACTCAAGCTGCTAGTTATTTGGCTAGAGTTTCTACTGTTAACTGGTGATTGGTAATTTTTAAGTGAGAAGAAATTTTTACTTACTACCTATTACCAGCCCTTTAATTTATAACTAGCAACTTACATTATTTAGGCAAAAAGATTCCCTAAGCTGTCGATAAAGGAGTTCTGATTGATGTAAAGGATGAACCCTTTTATTTTCATCACAGACATGATGTTTACTAACAGCTACTATTTCATTCTAACCACAAACAGCAAGATTATTTAATTAAACTTAGCTTTAATTAACATAACACGATTTCTTCCGCTCTACTTATGACAAAATCTGTAGAGTGAGTATTGCCCACAGATGGTTTTGGTAGATAGTATCTAAAACTATTCGGTCTTTGGGCGGAGTTCTAGTTAATCATGAAGGAAAAAGAGAAATTGAGTGCAAATTCTAGCTCAATACTGCAAGATAAAACCATACACCACAAATAGATTCTTACGTATTACATGTAGCTTTTTGTGGTGTAATAAGTAGTGGCACTAGCTTTTAAACAGATCATGAAAGATTTAGAACAAAGAAAAAGCTGGTATAGCGAAGTAGCAACTAAATACACTTCGCAGCAAAGAAAGAATTGGTATAACGATGTAGCTGATGCTTACGACAAGACTAGACCGCGCTATCCTCAACAACTTATTAGCCGTGCTGTAGAGTTAGCGCAATTGTCAACAGATGCGACGATTTTAGAGGTAGGATGCGGCCCTGGTACGGCGACTACCGCCTTTGCAGAATTAGGCTTTTCGATGGTTTGTTTAGAACCAAGTCAAAAAAGTAGTCAATTAGCACAACACAACTGTCAACCTTATCCAAAGGTAAAAATTATCAATACCTCATTTGAAGAATGGCCGCTAGAACCTGAGAAATTTGACGCTGTTTTAGCCGCTACTTCATTTCATTGGGTTTCCCCAGAGGTTGGCTACTCCAAAGCTGCTGATGCTTTAAAAGATAATCGCCATTTGATTTTGCTGTGGAATATGACACCCCAGCCAGAGTATGAGGTTTACCAAGCACTACATGAAGTCTATCAAACTCAAGCTCCGGCTTTGGGAAGGTATGAAGAGAGAGAAACTCAAGAAAAACAACTCAAAAGGTTTGGACAAGCAGTTATTGATTCAGGTCGTTTTCAATATTTAGTGTCTGAACAGTTACCTTGTGAAGTCACATATACCATTAATGATTATTTAACGCTATTAAGCACTTTATCGCCTTACATAGCATTAGATTCACAGCAGAAAAATTCTCTGTTTACTGGTTTGCAGGAAATATTAGAAAAACAATGCGGTAGCACTATTCAAGTCTCATATTTATCAGCGTTTCACATTGCTAAAAAAATATAATTTCTCACTCTGCTCTGTTATGTTGATAAATATTAGGGTTCCATTTTTCCATAAAACGAGCAGGATTATTAAGTTCAGTAAATCCAAATTGACGGTAAAACTCATGAGCATCTTTTGTAGCTAATAACCACCGACGTAACCCTTGTAATTCTGGATGGGAAACAATAGTTTCTATTAGCCACTTACCTAAACCTTGCCTACGATAAGGAGCTAAAACAAACACATCGGCAATATAGGCAAAGGTCGCATAATCTGTGATGACACGAGCCAAGCCAATCTGCTCATTTTCCTTATATAGTCCAAATATAAGGGAATTTTTTAGCGATCGCTGTAAAACTTCTAAAGGCAAATCTTTAGCCCAATATGAACTAGCTAAGAACTGATGCACAACACCCACATCTAGCTGATTGACATCTGTACTGATGTGGTAATCGTCTCGTTGCCACTTGTAAGACATGTTCTATTGATCATAAATTACCTTCTTGATATTAGTAGAACCGACTCTGTGATAGCAAAAATCAATGTTTGAGCAGGTAATTTAAGTGAAACTCGTAGTTTTACTAGGTCTTTATCTAATCTTTAATTTATAAGTCAGTAAATATATGTAACATATATAAATATATTACTGTGAAATATTGATAAACCATTAATTATTATACGGAGATAGCATTAATAATCTTGTAAGCAAGAATAAATCTTGTTGAAAGAGACTAATTAGATAATCACTGACAGAAATTTATTCTAGATAGGTTTCTATCTATATGATGAAAACTTGTTATTAAATTATTTTATAAAATCGGAGAACAATATAATTATGAAAAGCGCTTGGAAGCGCGGCATTAAAAATATTAACTTAGCTGTAATATTTGTCATGCCAGCGCTGTTTTTTTTAGCATTTGCTCATACTGTAAATGCACAAGACCCAGGCGAATGTTTTATGATTAATAGCTCAGGGAAAACTATTTCCTTGAGAAATATATGTGGTGGTAAAAAGGCAATCCAAAATAGTGAAGAGAGAGTTTTTCGTGTCCCTATTAAGCGCAGGTTGGGCAGAACTCCTGTAATTGATGTCACTTTCAACAACAAAAAAACCTTTGAAATGATTGTGGATACAGGTGCGAACAATAGCCTCATCCCCTTGAAATTAGCGATCGCCCTCCAACTCCAACCCACTGGAATCATGCAGGCACAAATTGCCGATGGAACACAAGTAGAGTTTTCCACCAGTAAAGTAACATCAATGGCAGCCGGTGGAGCTATAGCCAAAAATATCGAAGTAGCGATCGCACCAAAAGCCGAGTTCGGTTTACTAGGCCATGACTTCTTTCGTAACTACGACATCAAGATTTTAGAAACCGAAGTGGAGTTTCATCAGAGATAGTCATTAGTCATTAGTCCATAGTCAACAGTCAAAAAGCAAAACTCCTTAATTTTGAATTTTGAATTTTGAATTGATTACTCCCTACTCCCTCATTTAGTTAGGGTTAAGTCCTTTTTGTTACTTACTTCCAGGGGTAGGAAGATAGTGAGAACTTCACCGTATTGGGGACGTTGGCGGACAATTAACTTACCGCCGATCGCTTGGAATAGATGCTTGGTTGCGGCAATGTTCAAGCTGATTGTTCCTGTTTCTGGTTGGAACATGAGTAACTGTCCCAAGGCTTTGCGAATTGGTGGTGTGGCTGGTGCAGTCGTTTTATTTGTCTCTGGACAGAGAGTTTGGGGAGATAACTGTAGCTTGAGTTGATCCCCGGCGGGAATTACCTGTACTTGGATATGGCTTCCGGCTGGTAAACTGCGGGTGAAATTCTCCATCAAGCCAGTAAGTACCCGATCCAGCATATTAGGGTTGCTTACCACAGTCGGTAATTGTTGGGGTAATACCACATCTAAAGTCAAGTTACGTCGTTCTGCGGCTTGCTGCCATCGGGGTATACTCTGTTGTAATACTTGGTCTAAAGCCATCGCTGTTAGATGAGTATGCCCAGATTTCCCAGAGTTAGAAGTTTCTAGTTCTGCTGCTTTAAATAACAACTCCATGCGATCAATCTGCTCAGTACACTCATGATCGATAATTTCTAAGCGATGGATTACATTCGCAGGTAAATCACGCCGCTTCAGTAACAGGCGAGTCATGGTGCGAATAGTAGTTAAAGGTGTACGCACTTCATGAGCAAAAGCTTGTAACAGTTCTACATCTGGCTTAATTGATGAGGAATTAGGTATTTGATATTGGGGGTTAGGTAGAGGACATTGAGGATAGAGTATTTCTTCTGCTCTGCATTCTTGTGCTTCTACTCCCCTGTTTCTTCCTAATCCCCAGTTGTTAGCCTCTTCTTCCGGTAATTCTTGAAGTAAAAATTGGCTAAACTGAATTACTGTACGGTAATCTGGTGCAATAAATGGATATTTTTGTACTAAAGCATCCAACTCGGCGTAAGAGTCAGGATTAGTTAGCATTACCCTTGCGCCGAGCGATCGCCACGCTTGTTGAACTATCTCTGGCTCAAAGGAAAATGAAAAAGTTTTTGTGCCATCTTTATGTGTAGCAAGAACTAAAACTAATCTAAATTTATCTGTAAATACTAAACAAAATTGCTCAGATGCCAAAGGATCAGCAGGTAATAAAGGCAGTACCGATTCACAAAGTGTAGTTTCTGGTTCTGTGAAGGCGATCGCGCCTGGCATTTGAAATGGCATCAAAGCCAAAGGATTAAAAGGCTTGGCTGTAAAAGTAATCGTCTGTAAGCTCCCAGCCAAGATAGGTTGACTGAATAGGGGTGCGGGAGCAGCTAACACCAATCCTGGAAGCGCCTCAGAATCAACAGCAGCTAAAGTGTTAATAAGCAGATTTTCTGTTGCAGCTAGACTCATCCGCCACTGTTGCTCTGCTTTGGTTGGAGAGCATTCAGTCACTATTGCTTGACTTTCAGCTAAAACTTCACTCAGACTTGGCAAGATCCATTGGTACACAAAACTTCACCCCTTAATTAGAGAGCGACTAGCAGCTTGGGAAAAACAAAATTTCTCTACTACCTATGAGGTTATAGTCATTTATGCCCTAATAACAGTCGTATAACCGAACAAGATAGGCGCAATTTCCCCTTCCATCTTTTTCACACTAAACTCCTGAAGTTTAAAGTTTTTGTAAACTGCTGGTAGGGAATAAATAAAGAATCTGCCATGAAACACTGAATTAAATCATCTGTATCTACGTGTATTCTCTTGATTTCTACGTATTTTACTACAAGTATAATAGTTATTTCCAATTATCGAATAGAGCCTGTTAAATGCTGAGTGTTAACAGTGAATACTAAGAACAATCTACAACTTAACTTAAGAAAGAATGGCACTATAAGTTGTAGATTATTTTTAAATAATAACCTTTTTCACAGATAGATATAGATAGTTTTTATACAAAAACCAAAGTCTTTTTAAATACTACATACTTTACATCTTATTTATTTAAAAAATATACAGATACTTTTAATAAGTATTAATTTTAAATCAGTACCCATACAATAAAATTCGCTCATATCGAACTGCTGTTGACTGCCAAATATTGATCATTGCTAATTATTATTTAAATCAACTTACGAATTTTGAGAAAAATTTGCGGATTTGAGTCTTCACAAGTAGTCTAAGTTGTTAGCCATAGATGTCTTTTGTCTGCATCAACCATCGGTGCTTTGCAACTTTAATGTTAATTTAACATTTGCTCCTCACCTAACACAAAGGTCAATTTATCGCCTCAAGTATTTCATTTGGAGACGAACATGAAAAAATTATTTTCCCTATTAGTAGCTGGCTTTTTGGTAGTTGGTAGTTTTGGCTGTCAAGAAGCTCCTAGCAGCACCAATGGAAGTACTCCAGCACCTGTAAAAGAAGCTTCTGAGGGTGGAACTACAGCCAAAGAAACCACCACACCAGTACTAGGTAAAAAAGCTAAATCTAAAATAGAAACAAATAAAACCGCAGCTACAAAAACTGATGAAGACTTGAAAACCGCAGTGAGTAAGAAATTACAAGTAGGTATTCCAGGTAATAAATTTGTAGTGGAAAATGAACGGGGAGAAATTACACTCAAAGGTGTAGCTAAATCTCAGCAAGAAATCAAGAAAGCTGAAAAACTTGTCAAAGATGTAAAAGGTGTCAAGAGTGTAAAATCAGAAGCTAAAATTGAACCTGCTAACAGGTCTTAAGTGCTGAAGATAGAGTGAGTGCGATTAGCTACGCCGGGAAGTTACACTATTGCTTACAGTTAGGTAATACCTAATCGCACTATTGAATTAGTAACAGTAGTACAACAGGACTTAATATATAAGTCCTGTTTTTCGTTGAGTAAGAGTAAAAATGCTCGGTTAAGCTCATATGGACAACTGTTTGACCTCAACACCCTGATTGCAACAGATTTAGGCGTAACTTTAAACTACGCCAGTGGAATTAACAATCATGGACAAATTATCGTGGGAACTTATTCCAATACTCAAGCCTCTCCACGGCGTGCATTTCTGTTAACACCTATAGTTTCTGTTACTACCCCTGAACCATCTTTTGTTGTAGGTCTTTTAGCCTTTTTTGCTTTTACTGGTTGTTTAACTAGCAAGCGAGTTAAAAAATCATTCAACCTCTGACCTTAAGAAGCCGTTAGTAACAAGAGCCATCTTCACGGTTAGGTTTTTTTCTTAATGTTACGGAATTTTAACTTAGTGCTAAGTGGGGAGTGGGGAGTTCAATTTCTTTTCCGTTTACCCAGTCCCCAGCCCATTTCCTAATCAAGTATGAAATATTACAGTTATTAATGGCAGGAGTGCTAATAGGAAATTGTGCCAAGACTGTAAGCGAGATTGTGGTGTATGGATTGATGGGGTAAGTAGAGCATCTATTCTCTGTTCTAAACGATCGCCTACATCTGCACCCAATGCTGCACAGCAAACCTCTGATTTTGATAATACAGCACCATTGCTGACAAATAGTAAGAGTGATTCTGCTAGAAGTAAGGGGTCTACTTGGGATGCAGCGTAACTATCTGCACGCAGTTCACGCAACACTAAAAGTTCATGCCATAAAGTGTCTGTATTTGGCAGCCAAACAGTGCAATAACGCACCCAACCGAGCCAGAAAAACCAAAATGTATCCCTATAGTGGAAATGTCCTTGTTCGTGGGCTAAAACGCTTTCTAGATGGCTAGGAGAGAGTTTTTGTAATAATCCTTCGCTTAGTACTAATTCAGGTTGCCAAAAACCAATTTGACCTGCAAATAGTGCTTTTGTGTCAAGCAGTCGGACTTGTTTACCATCAAGATTAATTAAAGGACAGTGACGGGCGGATTGTAGCGATCGCCAACCACTAATAGCCAACTTGACGCACACAAAAGAGAAAAACCCAAGAAATGCAAAAGCTAGTACATAGCTGAACCAACCCGTGTATACGCCCCCCATTTTGCCTTGTGGCCCCATACACAAAAGAGCGATCGCCGTCATCAGAATAAACAATGGTGGAAATAGAAAGAAAAATAACGCTCGTTGCCACCGTGTTTCCCAATTGCCAGAGGAATTAGTCCAAGAACATCTAACAATCCATGAAACTGCCACAGCAGTCAAAATCATCAGCAAGTGCATTATTGTCCCTCCCTGGCTTGGCGTGCAGCTTGAATACGTTTAGCGATCGCTTCTATTTGAACGCTTGCTGCTTCATCAAGACTATCAGCAAAGGCTGCCACTACATCAGGGTTGCCCACTGCTAAAAAGCGATGTAATTGCTCATGAGCTTTAATCACTTCTGCTTGCTGCTTCGACAATAACGGCCGCCAGTAAAACGCCCGTCCTTTTTTATCACAAGCCAACCAGCCCTTATCTGTGAGGCGACGCAACACCGTAGTCACAGAAGTATAAGCTAATTCGCGGTTAGGGTCAGCCAGAATGCGGTCATGAACATCTTTAACGGTAGCTGAACCAAACTCCCAGACAATATTTAAAATTTCAGCCTCTAAAGGGCCTACAGACATTTGTTTAGGACGATATTCAGGTAAAGGAGCCATATTTAGTTGACAGTTGATAGTTGACAGTTGACAAAAGGTAGTAGGCAGGAGTTAATAATCATCATTTCCCTTTGTTGCCTTGTCTCCCTCATCTCCCCATCCTCTTTCAGATTACTGCAATTTCCCCTTGGGGCGATCGCTTAATAACAATTACTCTTGCTTAACCATAAGAAATAAAGCGCAATCGTGGTGTAATTATGGGGAGTTACACCAATTAGAATGTAATCTCGAAAGTAGTATTTAGAGCAGGTGTTTCCCCCGCGTGAAGCTATTTGTATATCATACTCCGGAATTAACCCCTAAAGATCAGGCTCCTGACTGCGCGATCGCGGTCGATGTGTTACGAGCCACTAGCACTATTGCCACCGTTCTTTCTGCTGGTGGTGAAGCGGTGCAAGTCTTCAGCGATTTGGATGAACTAATTGCAGTTAGTGAAACATGGCCTTCCCAAAAACGGCTACGAGCTGGAGAACGTGGCGGCGGGAAAGTGGCTGGTTTTGAACTGGGTAACTCTCCCCTTGACTGTACCCCAGAATTAGTTGAGGGACGGCGTTTGTTCATTAGTACTACTAATGGTACTCGTGCTTTAAAACGGGTACAACACTCTGCCACCGTACTCACAGCCGCTTTTATTAACCGCGCCGCCGTAGTGCAGTATCTTATGGAAAAACAACCACAGACAGTCTGGATTGTCGGTTCAGGTTGGGAAGGTAGTTTTTCTTTAGAAGATACAGCTTGTGCCGGTGCGATCGCTCATGCTGTTGTGGAAAAATCCCAGTTACCCCCAGAGGAATTAGCTGGTAATGATGAAGTAATTAGTGCGATCGCTCTTTACTCACAATGGCAACACAATTTATTAGGACTATTTCATCATGCCAGTCACGGCAAACGTCTGTTACGCCTTGAATGCGATGATGACCTGAAATATTGTTCTCAAACCGATATTTTACCTGTCTTGCCCATGCAGCAAGAACCAGGAGTATTTAAAAGCAAAAAATAAACATGCAGCCAATAACTAAAGAGATTTCTGTTTTTTTAGATTTAGCATTTTTTAGAACTGTCTGACAGGTAACAAAAAACTAAGCTTTTAATTCAATGGTGCTGGGATGTAAGTGATGAAAATTATTTCGTCCCTCACCATTTTTTTGGAAATTTACTAGCAATTAAGTAGGTTGCTGTGAATATTTAGGGTTGGGAGAAGTCAGGAAGCAATAGGGAAGAATGTTTCGACCTATTTAACTTTTCTTTATATAGTTCGATTTTTCCACATCTTCTACTTACATAAAATCAATATTAAAAATTACTCACTCCAACATAAAGTCTGTTAACCTTTCATGGGAGCCAGTAGTATCAATTTAAAATTTAAAATGTCAGATACTTAAACGGTTTCTGCTCTGAAAAACTTCCTGAGTCTTGAGAGTTAGAATTACAAAATTTCTTTAGCTTTATTTTAAATTAGTGCAAATGTATAAAACCGACTAATCAAATCTAAAGCTTCGGTTCGCTAAAAGAAAAATTTGTCACAAGTAGGATGACTCACCTACGCTAGATCACTAAACTGGCTTACTAAACGCATCCGGTCAAATTATTGTGTAATTGGAGATTAATATGACTTTAGCAAGTTCTCCACAGATCAAGCCTTTAACCGATGAAGAACTGCATAAAATCAACGCTTACTGGCGTGCAGCCAACTATTTATCAGTTGGACAAATATATCTCCTTGATAATCCCTTACTCAGAGAACCACTAACAATAGATCATGTTAAACCCCGTCTCTTAGGTCATTGGGGAACAACACCAGGACTAAACTTTATTTATGTCCACCTCAATAGGATTATCAAGAAATACGACCAAAGTATGATTTACATTGCTGGGCCTGGTCATGGTGGGCCTGGACTGGTAGCGAATACTTACCTAGAAGGGACATATAGCGAATATTACCCCAACATTTCCCAAGATGCCGACGGGATGCAGAAACTGTTTAAACAGTTCTCCTTTCCTGGTGGTATTCCTAGCCATGTTGCACCGGAAACTCCTGGTTCCATCCATGAGGGTGGTGAACTCGGTTATGCTCTTGTTCATGCTTTTGGTGCAGCTTTTGACAATCCTGACTTGATTGTGGCGGCTGTTGTTGGTGATGGTGAAGCGGAAACTGGCGCATTGGCTACCAGTTGGCATTCCAACAAGTTTCTCAACCCGGCTAATGATGGGGCTGTATTGCCGATTCTACATTTAAACGGGTATAAAATTGCTAACCCTACAGTTCTGTCACGGTTAAGCCATGAAGAATTAGACAGTTTGTTTGTTGGCTATGGGTACAAACCTTACTATGTTGAAGGTTCTGATCCCGCAGTTGTGCATCAACAAATGGCAGCAACTTTGGATACAGTCATTGCCGAAATTCACGGTATTCAAAGAGAAGCCCGTGTACATGGGTTTACCAAGCGTCCCCAGTGGCCGATGATTATCCTGAGAACGCCCAAAGGCTGGACAGGGCCAAAAGAAGTAGATGGGAAGAAAACAGAAAGTTACTGGCGATCGCATCAAGTACCCTTCGGTAATATATCAGGTCAGCCAGAACACCTGAAACTTCTGGAAGAATGGATGAAAAGTTACAAACCAGAAGAACTGTTCGACGAGAACGGCAGATTTATCCCAGAATTAGCAGAATTAGCCCCAAAAGGTCAACGACGCATGGGAGACAATCCCCACGCCAACGGCGGTATTCTGCTGCGTGACTTAATCATGCCAGACTTTCGAGACTATGCGGTTGATGTTCCCAAACCAGGGACAGTAATTGCCGAAGCCACCCAAGTAGCCGGCAAACTCCTACGGGATGTGATGAAACTCAACCTAGACCATCGTAACTTCCGTATCTTCGGACCCGATGAAACCGCATCCAACCGCATCAACGCCGTCTTAGATGTTACAGATAGGACATGGGTTGCCGAAACTCTCCCAGAAGACGACCACCTTGATCCCAGTGGACGAGTAATGGAAATCCTCAGCGAGACTTGCTGTCAAGGATGGTTAGAAGGATATTTGCTTACAGGTCGTCATGGTTTCTTCTCCTGTTACGAAGCCTTTATCCATATCATCGACTCAATGTTCAACCAGCACGCCAAATGGTTGAAAACCACCCGTCACATCTCTTGGCGCAGACCAGTTGCTTCCCTCAACTATTTGTTAACTTCCCACGTTTGGCGACAAGACCACAACGGCTTCTCTCACCAAGACCCCGGCTTTATTGATCATGTAACTAACAAAAAATCTGAGATTATCCGCGTCTATCTTCCCCCCGATGCCAACACCTTATTATCAGTGACAGACCATTGCTTACGCAGCCGCAACTATGTCAACGTCATCGTTGCCGGAAAACAACCAGCCCTACAATATCTAAATATGGATGCAGCAATTAAACACTGCACCAAAGGCATCGGTATTTGGGAATGGGCTAGTAACGACCAAGGCTGTGAACCAGATGTAGTCATGGCTTGTGCCGGCGACGTTCCTACCTTAGAAACTTTGGCGGCTGTGGATATTTTACGCCGCAACTTCCCGGACTTAAAAGTGCGGGTAGTCAACGTTGTAGACTTGATGACACTACAACCAAAAACAGAACATCCCCACGGTTTAAGTTCCAAAGACTTCGATACAATTTTCACCACCGACAAACCGATCATCTTCGCTTTCCACGGCTACCCTTGGTTAATTCACCGCTTAACCTATCGTCATACTAATCACAATAACCTCCATGTGCGTGGTTACAAAGAGGAAGGAACCACCACCACACCCTTTGATATGGTTGTACTGAACGACCTTGACCGCTTCCACCTAGCAATGGACGTAATAGATCGCGTACCAAAATTGGGTTCAAAAGCAGCTTACGCCAAGCAACATCTGCAAGACAAGTTGATCGAACACAAACAATACATCTCTAAATATGGCGAAGACATGCCAGAAATTAGTGACTGGCAGTGGCCTTATTAATTTTTTATAGGTCTGATGGGCAAAGCCGCCTAACGCACTGGCTGGCTCACCATCTGCCATTACGAGGGGTGTGGTAAATCTCCAATTTCTTAATTACGAACTACGAATTAACTATACCAAGTTTCTTCCTTGGCTTTATCGCTAAATAAACCCAACACAGGGCCGAGGAGTGCGCCAAAGATAAAACCGCCAGCGTGCGCCCAGTAGGCGATACCGCCGCTTTCCATCCCAATGTTAGTACGGGTTTGTAAACCAGCAATGCCGTAAAAAGATTGTTGGAGGAACCAAAAACCCAAGAAGAAGTATGCAGGAACCCGGAAAGTTGGGAAGAAGAAACCTAAAGGGACAACACCAAGAATTTCTGCTTGGGGAAAACGGAGAATGTATGCACCCATCACACCAGCGATCGCACCACTAGCACCCAAAGAAGGAATGCTAGAATCTTGCGAGAAGTACCATTGGGTTATAGATGCCAAGACACCGCAGGCTATATAAAATATAAAATATCTAATATGACCTAACTTATCTTCAACGTTGTTACCGAAAATCCATAGGAACAACATATTACCTGCTAGATGCAGAAAACCACCGTGCAGAAATTGGGAAGTAATTAAAGTTGTCCATTCTGGTACAGGCTGATGCACAGACACACCAGCAAAACTCAAGCTAAGTTCGCGCGGAACGACAGCCGCTAAATGCAAAAAACCGTCCAATGCTTGTGGAGGTAAACTAGATTCATAAATAAAAGCGAGAACGTTAGCAGCAATCAGCCCATAAGTCACATAAGGCGTAATTGTTACAGGATTATTATCTCTAATGGGAACCACTGGCGTTTTTCCTGATTTTTATGTCACTATGCACAGATTAATAAATCTTACTATTGTTTGCTTCTATCCCACGGATAAATACTGGTATCTAGAAGTATGATCCCAATTGAGGATTTTAGATTTTAAATGGAAAACCTTAATTTATTGTCTGTTGGAAAAGTTTGAATCCAGACAATTATTTTCAATTTTGTATCACTGTCACAACGCTACTAGGAAAATTAAACTATTTAACTAAAATTATCTTACATTTATTAACACAGACAAGCTCAAAAGATTTTAGAAATTCAGGCTTGTCTAATTTTGAAATGCAAATCCCTAGCCAGCCAGACTTTCGATGAGATGCCAATGACGGCTTCTCTCAATCGATTCCTTGACGTACTCAAACGTTTGTCGGCAATGATTATCAACGTGGAGAGGTAACTCCTCATTTTTGATGACAATACTCATCCGGCTTTCTGTTTCCGTAGCCGTTGATTTATCAATGAATACTTCCACCTTCACCAGTTTAGAAAAAGAAACCTTACCAGGAATCTCACGCGCCAAAATATAATCACTTGTGTAGTATTGAATTTCTAAATCACAATCTTGTAACAAGTCCAGAAGTAATGGCTGGAGATACTCAAAGTTAATCGAAATCAGAAATGAACAGGTATAACGAGCCATACTAACCCAATGCCCCTTGCGAAACTCTGTCCATCCTATAATATTGAGGTAGCTAAACGCCAAGTTGTTAACCAAGTTTTCTCGCAGGAAACAGGCTGAGAAACAGAGATTAAGTCATATTTTTCAGGGGATATTTTTTCAATCAAGTAGCTAGAAAAGTACGTATAGAACTGCTATTTCCTTCTACGATAGTTTAGACTTTACCCAGGACAACGTGATTAGCCTGGGTAAACGTTTGTAAACTAGCGACGTAAACTGCGGGGGTCGAGGGCATCTCTTAGACCATCGCCAAGTAAATTAAAAGCTAAAACTGTCAAAATAATTAGCACGGCTGGCGGCCATATTAACCAAGGTTGCAGCACTATGATGGACGCATTACTAGCTAGAGATAGCATATTACCCCAAGATGGGTCGGGCTGTTGAATGCCTAAGCCAATGAGACTGAGTATTGCTTCTGAACCGATGAAACTGGGAACTGCCAAGGTAGCCGAGATAATTACATAGGTAGCAGTTTGCGGCAAAACGTGGCGGCGAATAATATAAAGTGGATTACCACCCATAGCCCTTGCTGCTTGTACAAATTCCCGTTCTTTGATTGACAGCACTTGTCCACGAATTACCCTAGCCAAACCAGCCCAGCTAATTACAGAAGTAATTAACACAATGAGTAAAAATCGCTGACTGCTAGTTAAACCCGCAGGTAAAACCGCCCCCAAGGTAACTAATAGATAAATACTGGGGAAGGTCATCAGCACCTCTGCAATACGCATGATAATGCTGTCTGTCCAACCGCCGAAATAACCAGATATACCACCCATCAGCAAACCGAGGGGGAATGTAATTATCACCCCAATAATGCCGATAAACATACTAATGCGTCCACCGTGTAAGAGACGGCTGAACTGGTCTCGCCCCTGTTCATCAGTACCCAAAACGTTGATTTTAGCCCCGTTATCAGCACCAAATAAATGCCAATTTAAAGGGATGCCAGGGATAACTGTGGTTTCTTCCCACTTGGGAGGTAGGGGTAAACTCATCTGTAACAAGCGATACTCTGGCCCAGAGACGAAGAAACGCACAGGAGAGGGCTTTTTGAAGTCTACAATGAGTTGGCGATCGCCTGTTTCTAAATCTGTATTTCCTTGGGTTGTGGGATAAACATGGGGGCCGATAAATTGACCAGATGTTTTTGAAACCCAATAAATTTTTGTTGGTGGTAACAGCGAACCGCTTGGCTGCGACACATAAGGGTCATAAGGGGCAATAAAATCAGCAGCCAGCACTGCCACATAGAAAATTATCAATAGAATTGCCCCAAATTCCGCCAAAGGGTTTTTTTGAAGTCTTTGCCACCAATTCATAGTTGATTTACCTTTTGTCAGTTGTTAACAGTCAACAGTCAACAGTCAAGAGTGATTTCAACTATGGACTATGGACTATTGACTAATATCTAAGCATGGAGTTGTTCGACTAAGTATAGACTTTCTTCTTGAGATTTTTCATGTTCTACTACAAACACATTAGAATAAAGATTAGCTAAAATTTGTTTGCCTTGCTGTGTCAAAGATAAATAACGTAATCCATCCTTAATATATGGATGAACACTATTCCAGTAGAACTTCGCATAATTCTTGCGTAAATCGGCTGGGGTTTGGTAGCCTAAAACTTTAGTCATCCCAGTTTCTTCAAACTCATAATACAAAGATGTGATTTTTTTGAGGTAACGCGGGTCACTCAATTGCCCAATTAAATCGGCAGCACGTACTAGTCCAGGAAAACAAATGGTATTTTGCTGATCTTCTGCTGCGGGTACAGGGAAACGAGTCCATTCAATATTACTTTTAATTAACTCAGCATCTATCAGCTTATGCCCGCCAAAACGCTCATCAATAAAAAGTTTAGCCCTATCCACATGATAAGGTGTCAAACTAGCATCGGAAGCGCCAGGATGCAGAGAAATCATTTTGCCATTTCTACCTGTAGCGTATAACCCGGCTTGTTCTTGGTCTTGGCGGCAAACTCCTTTAACATAGCCGATATCATGGCACACTAAGGAAATAATAAAATGTAGCCAGTCTTCGCTAGAAACCCCACCTTCACGGATATGCTTACCACGCAAAATTTCTTGTCCTACAAGAGTAACCAAAATTGAGTGTTCAACATTGTGATAGAGAGCATCACTATTAGCAATGTTCTCTAAAGCCATGCTACCAGCCCAAGCGATGATGTCTTGGTAATCATTCTTTAAACAGCCATAAGTTCGGGTGTAGCCTTCCCGAATTTGTTTGACGAAAGCATCAATTAAAATTTCTGTGGCATTAAACATATCAGTTACTCAAGTTGGATAGCATTTCTTGCTAATAGGTTTACAAAAATACATAATCAGAATAGCCCTGATTAGAATGTAAACGATTTGGATTCATCCTTTGTAACTCAGGTATCAGGGTGTGTGCTAGCTAAGTTGCAATTTCGTGTACTTAGTAGATTATGTAATTGTTAATATCAATGCTGCATGTTTTTTCACAGTATGACGGTGATCTGAATACAGAAGCATTGTGACTCAAGTACAAGTGATTATCGACGATAAGTAAATACACTAACGCCTACAGTGGTGAGAAGACTAAGGTATGACAGGAACGCAGATATTACATAAATGGCAGAAATAGTGTTATAGTAATAGATATGTGCGGGTGTAATTCAGTGGTAGAATGTCACCTTCCCAAGGTGAACGTCGTGGGTTCGAGTCCCATCGCCCGCTTTGCTGTTGTAGAACGACGAATTATTTGTCGTCGATAACACATTAGTGTCGTTATTAACAAATTAATGTCGCTGTTAACACATTAGTGTCGTCAATTAGCTTTAATCAACTGTTAACACATTAATGTCGTCTTACATTATAGAATAACTGACATTTAGCCTCTATTTTAGACTTACTCATCAGTATTTCACCACACTAAGTTTAATAGACAAATTTGATGAATCTGCATTTAGAATTACCCTTAACCATCGAACTAATATGATGAAACAATTGATCAGTTCCAGCCAGTAGTAGCATCTTTTCCTGATAAAACAATATCGGTTGATTTCAAGCTACCATTAACCATCATGGCTTTTAACATTTTAGTATTGGGAAGGTGACATTCCTTTCAACCCTCATAAGCAAACTTGATGTGAGAGACTTTTTGAAACTATGGCTTAAGTTACGCCTTACATCTAACACCCTTTGTTTGCCAGGGTTCAACCCACCCATAGCCAGAATGGTTGTTGAAACATTCTACATCGCAGCCTTAGAGAATTAATGGTACATTAGCTTTCAACCCACCCCTAGCTAGAATGATTGTTAAACCCAGCAATCGTCAACGCAAGTGCCTTAAGCTGAATCTTTCAACCGATTCTTAACCAGAATGGTTTTTGAAACTAAGTGGACTACTTGCGGTGTACCTAAATATGTTTACTTTCAACCCACCCTTAACCAGAATGGTTTTTGAAACTAATTGGCATAAATACACCTGATTACTTGGATGTTCTTTCAACCCACCCTTAACCAGAATGGTTTTTGAAACTTGTAAAAGCCTTGTAAGCAGTCTTGAACCAAGAAACTTTCAACCCACCCTTAACCAGAATGGTTGTTGAAACGTAACTGGGCAAGATACCGTAGTCCAAGTGAGGATAACTTTCAACCCACCCTTAACCAGAATGGTTGTTGAAACTATACAGTGATGGAGCGGGTGGCGATGGGGATTCCGCTTTCAACCCACCCTTAACCAGAATGGTTGTTGAAACCCCACTGCCTAGACACCTTGCAAATAAAGCTTTTCAGATACAAACTTGGCATATCTCTGAAAAAGCTTCCTTTGTCTTACACCAAAAAAGCAAATCAGTTGACATGCTAGGGACTGAAGTTAAGACAGTACAAGGTTTTTAAGATTTCGGCAGGACTCCAGGGTTTTTGCCCCCACTTCGATTCGCCAAAAAAATATTTGAGAGGGTTCCCCCGACGAAGGGGGTGATTCAGTAGCCACCACTGTGGTAATCCACACCGTTATAAATAACGGCTACGGCTAAAAGCCTTACTCCTTATTGCTGGGAGCGCACCTATCCCATCGATAGAATCCTAAAGATGGCAGCATCAGAAGCGGGCAGCTACCAGGGTCAGAAAGCATGGCAGTCTTCCAACTGTCAAACTAACCCAGATTTTTCACAGTACATTGGCTCAAAAGAGCATGAACTGAGGCGCTGTTATACAGAATATTATATTTTCAAGGTTCGGATTAGTGAATTAAATTAACGCGGCTTGACGTTCTTGGTAAGCAAAAACGGCTAAATTTCTCGCTTTTTCTTGTGGACTACCTCTGATTGGTTGTGTACCAATTTCAGTAGAAATTCCGGTTTTTGCAGCTTGGGATTTAATACTTTCAATTAATCGACCATAACTCCAGCGATGAATGCTGATACGGTATTCTTTGGCATATTTTTGTTGAGCTTCCTTATAACCAGGACATTTCTTTTCTGCTCTGGATTGAATTTCACTACTGATTTGCTCACGCATATCCCGGATTTTTGGGATAACTATGCTACCTGCTTGATATGTTGTGGCGATCTCCACAATCGCATCCGCCAATAATCTATCCACATATTATTGCTGACGAGTGATAAAAGCTTGTTGTTTATCGTTGAGGTCATCTTTCTGTTTTGCTTGATTTAACGTTTCAGTAATTTTTGTAGTTTTCTCACTTACGACCTGTTGAGTTCCTTCAATAGTCCACATTCGAGTATCTAAAGTACAGTAAAGATGCAGTTGATTTGCTTTCCAGGGTTCACATTTTTCTTCTCCTGGCGACCAAGCAATCCTTCCTGAACGTAGTGTAAACAGACTGCTTGAGTGTTGGTTTTTACTATTGCGTTTAAGTTCTTGATCTTCTAGGAAGCGTTTAAAGTAGTGCAAATGACGCTTATCGCAGTAAATCTCAAAGGTTAGCTTTCCCAAGCCATTGAATCGAACAAAGAGACGACCTTTGCCATTTTGCAGCCATGTCATATCTTCGTTAGATTCGTAAGCCACAGGAAAGGGGACATCAGCAGATTTTCTTAAAAGTGCTGCTTGCCAAGCTTTTGCCTCATTTTCATTTTGAGGTACATTAGCTGTAGCAATTTCTAAAGTTTTTAACCACTCTTCCCCTGTTAAATCTCTACCTTTAGGTATGCGACTTTGGAGTTGGTCTTTTAATCGCTCAATTTCTATTTCTTTTTTACGTCTATTTCTATTAAATTCTTCTGGATCTTCGTCGCGTTCGCTGATTTGACAGTTATTTTTTAGTAGATAGGCGATCACACAACGAGTAAGAGTTTCTTGTGTTTGTTCGTAAGTGTTTAAAAGAATTTGAAAAAGTGAAGATTTTTGTAACTTTGCAGATTTTTTAGCTTTTTTGCTCTTTCTAGGGTTTTTATTTTGGTCAGACTGGGGGGTAAATTGGGTAAGGATTTCGTTGGCTTTAGTACGAATTACGTTTAAGCTACATTGGCTTTCTTGTTGGAGTTGTAGATCACTTTTGAGGATTGTGAGCCAACGTTCTTTACCTTCTATTTGCCGCTTTCTTCGTTTTTGCAAAGCGCACCAGGATTTATATACATAATCTACCAGAGCGATCGCTGAGGTGTAAAAGCGTCCAGGTTGATCAGTAAAACGCTCTTGAGTTTTGAGGGAGTTAACAAGAGTTCTGAGGAATTCGGTGGAGATTTTACCTTTTTCTAGCCAGGTTTCAAATTCTGGATGTTTTCCTACCTGTGCCAATAACTCATTTATAAGAGGTGTATTTTTGTCAGCCATCAGTTTCCACAGTTGGCGGAGGGTTTCTTCTTCAGCAAACAAGCGACATTGAATTGTAATAACGCTCATAGTGTCCTCAGCTTTGTGGTTTCGGTAAAACTGACAGGGCTACTAATTGTTTTTTTACTTCCTAAGTATAGCGCAATAACGTAATAGCGCAATAGCGCAAATGTTTTTTTCCTGAGAGGCTGTGCAAAAATGAAAGCCGCAAGCTTTGGCTTTAAATTAGGATGGCAGAAGAAACTAGAGAAGTTCGGGGAAGACTCCCTAAAGACTTAAAAATCGAGTTTGAAATTGCCTGTGCGCGTCTGGAAGTAACGCAGACTGCGGCTTTAGAGGAGGCAATTAGAGATTGGTTAAAAAAGAAAGAATCCTCAGACGAACAAAGTTAGGAAGATTGAGAAATATGTTGGCTACAAACTCCACTATTAAGTAAAGTAGGCTATTCTGAGGCTACTTTACTCAATATCAATAGTTAGTAATAATTTCGGGATGAGGCTTATACTCTCTTCCATTCCCGTTCTGACAATCTCGAACAAAATCCTCTGAGGATTCAAAACTTAAACTCTTGCCCATAGCCTTGCCAATTAGTGTCAGCAAATTGTTTGCTCGCATCTGGAAAAAGGCTTCAAAGTCATCTCTTCGCAAAGTTTTTGGAGATATAGCGTGCGATCGCAATACTTCATCAAGTCTTTTAGCTGATGTCCCAGAAAGTTCAAACTCCTCTAAATAAAGGGAAGGTGCTTTACTTCCAATTTTTTTGTTTGTTTTGGCACTTAAAGGTGTACGGTTAATCAAACAGTTATAGTTTTTGGGGTCAATGCCTTTTTTGCGACACCATGCGACAGGAAAGATATGATGCGAATCTATCTGTTCTTCAAAATAAATTACATCATTGATTTCTTCCCCAGTACACCAATCAATTGCCCCCTCACATCGTAGTAAAGCAGCTAATCCCTGATAGACTGCTCCGTAACGTTTTTTAACGCTAACCAACCTATCAAAAGAAAAATCCGCTTGCACAATGGTAAGCGGTAGTGAGCCACCTGCTAACCAATCTGGCATTTCTGACTCAATTTTAGATAAAATATCTTTCCTTTTATGGAAACTAGCATTATCTAGTATGATAACTATTTTCGCTGAACCATCTTTAAATTCTTCAACTGATTTCCCTTGTTCTACCCATTCTTGTAACAGAAAATTATTTAGAGATTTAATCTGTTCATAGAATACATCTGCATTTCCTTTTTTTATGACAAAATTTATTCTTTTCTTGTCATGATAACGTAACCCTCCCATAATATTTACTCTTCCTCTTCTCCTTTGCCCTGTAACTTTTTTCCTTGTACCTTTCTTACCCCAACTTTTTCTTCTTATCACTCTTAAACTAAATCCACTTTCGTCCCAAAAGCATACTTGTAAACGCTCTGGAGTTTTTTTGGTTATTCTTAAATATTCTGATAGCTTTTCTTGAAATGCCTTACGCTTTTCAGGATTCTGTTTGTCCTCTAGGCTGTATTTTGCCCAGAGGTAAACGTACTTTTTTCGCTCTAATATTCTCCTAACTTGAGAGCCGCTTAACTTAATTCCTGTTGTTTCTTCAAGATATGTTGCTAATCTTGCCGCCGTCCATCGACCAAATTCATATCCATTTTCTACTGGGTCTTTCTCAATTATTTCTAATAACAAATTTTCATATTCTTTGGTAACTTTGCGGCAGTTACCTTCTCTTCTTCCATCTAAAAAGCTTTCTAAATTATCCGGGTCGCCGTGAACTGCCCAATATGCGACTGTCGGATATGCAATCTCTAAAAAATTGCTAATTTCTTGATATGTTTTTCCATCATTTATCAACAGAATAATCAGAATCTTCTCTCTTACATAAGGATTTTCATGCTCTTTTAGTGTTTTCAGTAGCCTTTCCTTCTGCTCTTGAGAAAGATGGTTTTTTGCTGGCATATATGGCCGATAATAGTTTTTTACTTAAGTTTATATTATACAATTAAGCTGCGTAGCAGCTTATCAAAACTGGTATTTGGGGCGAATCCAAAAATGACTCGGCAAAAGATAGCATTCACACCGACGTTAACTTAATGGTGAACAACACCTGTAATATCCTAGTTGTGGAACCATTAAATGTCCCCACAGACGACAGAGAGGCGTTTATTACCACCCTACAGTACGCCTTAGAAACTGCCATCCAAGCAGTGTACAAACTAGAAGCCGACGAACTCGACTCCGAACGATTGGGAGACGGTAAATATTTGCTGTTCTGGGAGGCTGCGGAAGGCGGTGCTGGTGTCCTTTCTCAACTATTAGAAAAACCCGAAGCTTTTCAAAAAATCGCCGATGCAGCTTTAGATATTTGCCATTTCCAAGAAGCTAAAGATAGCTGTGTTCAAGCTTGCTATGAATGCTTGCTTTCTTACCGCAACCAGTTCGACCATGCTTTGATAAATCGCCATCTCATCAAACCCTTACTTGACGAACTGCAAGACAGTACAGTGCAGATAGAAGGAATATGTCGTGATGAACTGTATGAACAGCTGCTGCAACAAACAGATCCCAATTCCCGATTTGAGCGAATAGTTTTAACAGCAATTTATCAAAGCGGATATAAACTACCGGATTCTGCACAGGAATTAATTCCAGAGGCGAACTGTAAGCCAGATTTTCTGTATAAGGAAGATGGCATTGCTGTTTTCTGTGACGGTTCAGTTCATGACAGCCCTGAGAAACGCAGACAAGACAAAATTGTGCGAGATAATCTTAAGCACAATACCACTTACCATGTCCTTGTCCTACGACATGATGAAGATTGGCAAACAGAGTTGAGCAAACTCGCAAGTTTGTGAGTGGCTTTAAAGTGCCACAGGTAGTATTCACATCTTTAAGCTGAAGAAAATTTCAAAGACGCTTCTGACGCTTTGCCATTGTTGCAAAAGGCAAAAAACAGTGAGGACATTCACCTTGTACCCAATCTGCGGGAATCGGAAAAGGAGTCTCACAGTTAGTACATTTGGTTAATAAGCGTAAATTGTGGCGATCGCACTTCATTTTATCCTTAAACTGCCACTCAACTCGATGACAAGGTACTTCTGCATAGCAAGCAGCACATAACCGAATTGGTCTAGGCTTCATAGTTACTCCTGCGGGTGACAACATCTCGGTTAATCTATCCGCATTGACTCTGACCACAGATGCCAAAGCCTCCAACTCCTGTCGTGTAGGAAACGGATTGAAGTACAACTTTTCCCAACGTGAAATAACTGCACCAAGTCCAGTTAATTTACCTAACTGGCTAGAGGTTAAATAATTTTCTCGGCGAAAGCGGCCTAAGAAATGGCTTAAGCTTTCTCCATCCAGGGGTTCTATTTCAAAAAAACGAGGTTCTTCCGCACCGATTCCCATTATTCAAACCAATCCAAAACTTCAGCTAGAGTGTCTTTACCGATGTTCTTCAGTCCTTTTCTCAAAGCTAAGATTGAAGCTCTTCTCAATACCCGATCTAGCAAACCAATTTTGCCACCTGTTTTTTGACGCAGAGGTTCAAAAGTTTCACTTCTTGTAAGATTAGATGGAAGAGGTAAACACAAAACTTCTTCTTCCCAAATTTTTACTAACTCCGTAAATTTTTTTTCTGATTCCACCAAAGGTAGCTTATAACATTCGATAAATCTGTCATGAATGTAAGGTTCCCTCTTAATTAGATTGTCTAAACCATCTGTGCCTACGAGAACAATTGAAATTTTTAACAGGTCATAAATTCGAGCAATTTCACTAAAAGTATTCAGTTTCAGAAAATTAGCTTCATCAATAATCAGCATTTCCACCTTAGATTCCTTGAGTAGCCTTTGTACTCGCCTTCTGAGGTCAGTTAGTTTTCCTGAAGTTGCATCATATTTCAAGCTTTCCAGAATCAGAACCAATAACTCGCCCGATGAGCAATCTCCTGGAACTTGCATATACAAAACAGGTACAATATCTCTTTTACCTCCTCTTTTTTGTGGCTTATTCAATAGCCTATACACATCACAAGTAACAGATTTACCTGCTCGTGGAGGTGCAACAATTCGACCGCATTGTTTAGAAAGACGTAAACCATCTAACCAATCATGAATTTTTTGTATATGCTCTAATTCCACAACACTGGGAGTAAGGAGACGTTCAATTTCTGGCTGTAATTCCTCTGGAATGGGTTCATCTCCCCATAAATTCTGTACCCATTTCTGCCAATAATTATCTTTCATGATTCTGATTGTTGCCGAAAATCAATAATGTTTTAAACTCTGAATATATTTACTAAAATCCTGCAAATTCAATGAAATCTACTCATCATAATCTTGACGAAGTTGCTCATAGTTAAAGACTCTGGGTTTTCGAGTTTCAGGTTTCGGTCTTTCTTGTAAATTTTCTAGGGGTTCTGTCTCGCTCAGAGTGATGGGTTCATACACAGAATGAACTTGAGCTTGTTCTTCTTTCTTGCGTTCCTTTTGGCTTTTTTTCTTTTGCTTGATGAAAGTATCACGGTCATGTATCTCTGCCAAAATGGATTTATTACTGAGTGTTTTACCTACAGAGCGAACTTTTCGACTAGCAGCTTTAGCCTCTTCTAGAGATAATTTCTCTGTTTCCCAATCCAGCGCATGAGCAGCAGAAAGAAACACTTCCTTGCCTTTATCTATTCGGTAAACCCAAACAGTTGTAATATCTCTAGGGTCATACCTGAGTACAATATTTTCGCCTGCGTAAGCTGCCAAGTAGTCTCCGCGATACATTATATTTTCAAAGCTGAGATACCCACCCTTGTAAATGCTACGCCGAGTCTTTTTCATCAAACAGATATCTAATTCTCGTTCCTTAATCATTTTTGGTAGAGCAGGTAGTCCCGCTTCCCATCGTTGAAATCTTGTTTGGTCTTTTGTCCGTGCATCAAGACGCTGATTGTAGTTGTCAACAATGTAGCGAACTAACAGTAGGTGCAATTCCCGTAAAGTTAAGCAAGCTTCTTCCTCTGCTGTCTTAGAACGTTCCTGAATATTGGAACCTAAATAGCCATAGAAACCAGAGAGAAATTCTGTATTAATCGTGCCGAAGCTACGTTCTTCAATACCACCCTCACTAAGGCGATCGCGTAAATGGCACTCAAAGCCTAATTGAAAACCAATCTGTTTTAAGTGTTCAGAGCGAAAATCTCTACCACCGTCAGTAAAAAGATTCTCAGGTACACCATAGGTTCCCCAATCGCTAAGAAGTTTGTACTCTGCACTATATTGTTTTGGCAAAATAGCATGACGTAATGCTAGAGCAACCACTTGAGAGCTAGGTGCATCAAAGCCCACATTAATACCCATAATGCAGCGAGAATAACTGTCTGTAATCTTTGTGAACCAAGGTCTAGCTAATGGTTCACCATACTGATCAACCAACATGACATCTAACTTTGTATGGTCGCACTGCCAAACATGGTTGCTGTAACGCACATCTAATGTTTGCCCATCACGAGTTTTATGAGAGACTCGTGACCCTCGCCATCCAATATTCCTCTGTTTCTTTTTCTGCTCTTGACGCTCAATGATAGGGTTGAGAACCCTATAAACTGTCATGTGGCTAGGGTATTTTTGTAAACCTAACTGTTCTGCTCTGACTTGTACTCTCATCGCCACCTGAGCAGGAGTCATTTTTTTGCTACCCTTATTCGCTTCTTTAAAGGTGGTAACAATAAATTTTTGCCACTCAGGGTCTATCCGATAACTACCTTTATCATTTCTCTGAGTCTCAACAATTGCCGATAAACCGTCTTGTTGATATTTTTTGACTAGACGCTGGACTGTTCGCACAGTCTTGCCCAGTTTCTCTGCTGCTGCTCTTAACTTCTCACCATAGGTTTTGCGATCGCATGGCTCAAGTAGACCTTGGATTATGTCCATTTTGAGTTTTGCCTCATGCGATAATTCTGTGAAAATTACGTTTGTTTCTTCTGGTTCACCATCCTGAATTTCATTTACATCATTGTTGTTTTCAAAAGGCAGAGATTTGTCGTCTTGATTGACGATACGCATTTGATCCATAGAAAAAGTTGATTCATGCTCAAAACAGTAATAACAATCTCGCTATTGTGCGAGAACATCCAAACTTAGATCCGTAGTTGACCCTTCAATGAAAACGGCAACTTTTCGGTATAGGGATGTATTATTTAGTACAAATGTACTAAATATAATTATAATACCACTATTTAAGCTAAAAAGCGACAGCTAATTTGTTATGAAACTAGAAAATTTTGGAAAACGTAAAATCGTAAAAGACGACTTTTATTTTGTTATTATTTAAAATGACGACAAATAAAGTGTTAAATAAACTATTGACCCTCTACATACTAAAAAACGCTGCAAACACTTATGTAGCAACGTTTTTGATATTTTCATATTTAACGACATTATTTTGTTAAAACGACAAATAATTAGTTATTCGACAGATCAAAACTAATCAAGACTTCAGCCTATACTAAAAAAGCCAGACTGCTAGACTGTTTAACCACAGAGGCACGGAGACACAGAGGTTAGACAGTCCACTACAGTTAAATAACCTCTTATTTCGATGTGTTCGTGCGTAACTGTCCGCAAGCAGCATCAGCTTCTAAGCCACGGGAATAACGAACACTAACGGCAATATGTTGTTGCTTCAGTACCGTCACAAATGCTTCAATGCGATCGCGGCTGGGGCGTTTATAATCAACTTCTACGATAGGATTGTAAGGAATCAAATTAACGTGACATTGAAAGCCCCGCAGACGCTTCGACAGTTCTAGGGCGTGTTCTGGCAAATCATTGACACCAGCCAGCAAAATGTATTCAAAAGAAATTCGCCGCCCAGTGATGGCTACATATTCTCGACATTCGGCTAGTAAATCTTCGATGGGATAGGGACGAGCGCTAGGTATAATTTTTTCGCGTAGCGCTTGGTTGGGGGCGTGGATACTGACAGCCAAGGTAACTTGTAGATGGTGTTCGGCTAATTGACGAATGCGATCGCGTATCCCTACAGTGGATATGGTAAGCGATCGCTGTCCGATACCCACATCTTGATTCAAGCATTTAACCGCAGCTAAGACATTATCAGTATTTAACAACGGTTCACCCATGCCCATAAACACGACATGACTCACCCGTTGTTGAAAATCTTCTTGAACCGTTAACACCTGATCAACAATTTCATGTCTTTCTAGGTTGCGTTTGTAGTCACCCTTACCTGTAGCGCAGAAATCGCAAGCCATAGGACAACCCACCTGGGTAGAAACGCAGACAGTCAAGCGTTTATCTGTGGGAATACCGACGGTTTCCACAATTTGACCATCACTAAGTTGCAGGAGATATTTTACAGTGCCATCTGGTGCAACAGACCGGTAATGAATTGTTGAACGACCGATAGGTACATCTGCGACAGTCGCCCGCCATTGTTTAGAGAATACAGAAATATCAGAGAGCGATCGCACTCCCTTTTGATAAATCCAATCATGCAGCTGCTTACCCCGATAAGCAGGTTGTCCTTGCTGCTGCACCCATGCGGTTAACTCCGCCACTGAAGCACCTAGTAAGGGAGGTAGCGTTGTTTTTTCGGAGATAGGTAAGTTAACAGGAGACGCAAGAGGTGTAGCAGACATAAAAAATCACAAATTGGTGCTGGATCTCTATGGTAATTCGTAATTCGTAATTCGTAATTCAGAATTGGGGAGACAAGGGAGATAGAGGAGAATAACAACTGTCAACTGACTATTACCCAAACGTTGTTCCATTCCAACCCCACATTGCACCTTTAGCATCAGCAAACTCTATGTAAATTCTATTTTCTGGTACACCTAGAGTTTGATTAATTTGTTGACAAAAATCTTGACTCATTGCTTCAGTTTGGTCTGGTTTCATCGTCCCAATGCTTTTAATTTCGATATAGCAAACGGGTTCTGTACTGCCAGCAAATGTCATAGGAACTTCTGCTTCTAAAGCCGTCATTACATAAGATTCTGGTTTTCCTAGATGTTTGGCTAACTTAGCTGATAGACTTTTTAACATTGACTCAACTTGAGTTTTTTCTGGTGCAGAGACAGAAGTTTGTACTTTAATTAAAGGCATAGTATCAATTCAAAATTTACAATTGTCACCCTGTTAATATTATCTAATTCCTAGCACCGCGAAATAAATGATTATGTTCAGGATGATATAAGCGCGATCGCCCAGTGGTTGACGATAATGCCGGGCTAATCACGTATAATGTAGTGCGTATCAGGTTTTCTTGTTGAGTACAGTCTGCCATCTCTTGCAGAGGAACCACACGAATTTTTTCATCAGGCCAGCCTATGCGAAAGCAAATAGCGACTGGTGTATCTGCGGGATAGTGTTCTAGTAATTTTGCTTGAGCATTTTCCACATGACGCGCACTTAGATATAGGCATAAACTAGCCTGATGTGCTGCAAGAGAGGATAATTCTTCGTTTGCTGGTACTTCTGTTCGTCCGCTAATGCGTGTCAGGATGATAGTTTGTACTAAACCAGGGACAGTCAATTCGACTTTAAGTTTAGCGGCTGCGGCTTGGAAAGCGCTAATACCTGGGATGATTTCAAAAGGAATATTGGCTTCTGCCAAACGTTGCATTTGCTCATGAATGGCGCTGTAGAGACTGGGATCACCAGAATGGAGGCGGACTACAGATTTTTGCGATCGCACCCTTGCAATCATCAAAGGCATAATTTCCTCTAGAGTTTTGTTCGCAGTCTGAACAATTTCCGCATCTTTTCGACAAAACTGCAAAAGTTGTTCCGGTATTAGCGAATCTGCGAATAAAATCACATCTGCCGATGATAGGAGTTTTTGGGCTTTAACCGTGAGTAAATCGGGGTCGCCAGGCCCCGCTCCCACGATATACACTGCCGATTGTAAAGAATTTAGAGAATTTTGCATACAAAAACTTATATATTATTTCAGTAATTACCCGTAAATATACAAAGCTCAAAAAATTTTTTGAGATTTTCTTCCGTATCTTTCCGGATTCACCCCCCAGCCATAGTAGAGAGTAATGGTAGATGCACCCTGGTTAAGCCCTAGAGATTACTCTGGGGCATTTTTTATTTTTGGTCATTAGTCCATAGTCCATAGTCCATAGTCCATAGTCAAAGGTTCTTTTCCTCATCCCCCTCTCCCTCATCTCCCCCTACTCCCTACTCCCTACTCCCCGCTATCCTTTGCGGGAGAAACAACATCAGGTAAAGAGCGTTTGCGAATGTAAAGCCAAGCTAATCCGGTTAGTCCTAAAGTAATGCCTGTGAGGCTGACAATTTGTGCTATTCGCAATGGGCCTAGCATTAAGCTATCGGTGCGAAGACCTTCAATCCATAAACGTCCTAAACTGTAGCTGGCTAGGTAAACCATAATTAACGTACCTACTCGCAGGCGTGGTTTCCCGGCTAAACTACGAAAAAATAAAGTTATTAATAAAGCGAATACCATTAAATCCCAGATAGATTCATAAAGGAATGTGGGATGAAAGTATTCAAAATTTGCAAAGTCTGGCGGACGGCGTTCTATGGGAATGTATAGCTTCCAAGGTAAATTTGTAGGACGACCAAAAGCTTCTGAGTTAAAGAAATTGCCCCAACGCCCGATCGCTTGCCCTAAAATCAGTGAAGGAGCTACTAAATCCGCTAATTGCCAAAAAGAGACTCGCTTGAGTTTTGCAAAAATTAATGCTGCTAAAGTTCCGCCAATAATAGCGCCGTGAATCGCAATTCCCCCTTGCCAAATGGCAATAATCCTGTCTGGATGCTGGGCATACTCTGACCACTGAAACAAGACATAATAAATTCGTGCTGCTGGTATCGCCCCAATTACCAGCCAAATCGACAAATCACTAAGTAAATCTGGATTAACGTTGCGGCGCTTTGCTAAGTATTGGGAAAGGCTAACACCCATTAGCACAGCCGAAGCAATCAATAAGCCATACCAACGAATAGTAATAGGGCCTATTTCCACCACAACTGGGCCTGGAGAAGTAAACAAAAATGCCATAGGTAAACTAAAAATATCCAGTGTCATATAAAATTACCTAAATTGTTAGTGGTCATTAGTCATTAGTCATTGGTCTACAGTCCATAGTCAAAAGTAATTCTCCCCTGCTTCCTTGTCTCCCTCATCTCCCCCTACTCCCCATTCCCAGATATAATCACCTCAATAACTTTGATACATTAAAATTGTGATTGCCATTTATCCTGGTAGCTTTGACCCAATAACACTAGGACACCTCGATATTATTCAGCGTGGTAGTCGTTTGTTTGAAAAAGTGATTGTTGCTGTATTACGAAATCCTAATAAAGTACCATTATTTAGCGTACAGGAACGCTTAGAACAGATCCGCATTGCGACTCAGCATTTACCTAATGTGGAAGCAGATGGTTTTGATGGGCTAACTGTCAATTATGCTCAACAGCGACAAGCACAGGTCTTATTACGGGGTTTACGGGCGATTTCTGATTTTGAGGTTGAGTTACAAATGGCTCATACCAATAAAACACTTTCTACTCAAATTGAGACAGTTTTTTTAGCAACATCAAATGAGTATAGTTTTTTAAGTAGTAGTGTGGTAAAAGAGATCGCAAGATTTGGTGGTTCAGTCGATCATCTTGTCCCTCCACACGTAGCTTTAGATATACACAAATGTTACAGTCACCACTATCAAACAACGAATCTAATTACAATGGAAACGGCTACGCTCCCTCTCCAGAGTATGATAACGGAGGCCCCCCAGGAGAGCCTCCAAGACCAGGAAGTGTAGATATTCAGCAGGAACTTGACCGCTTAGAAGAAATCATTTTATCGAGCTTCCGTGTGCCTTTAACGGGACGGACTCTTGTAGATGAAGAAAAGTTATTAGAACAGCTAGATTTTATTAGAGTTGCTTTACCAAATGTTTTTCAGGAAGCAGCTGTTGTCTTACAACAGAAGCAGGAAATTTTGCTGGAAGCTGAAGAATATGGTCAGCAGCTAGTTGATGCGGCGCAAGCTAAAAGAGCGCAAATTCTCGCAGAAAGTGATATTGTCAGACAGGCAAAGCAAGAGGCTGACCAATTACGCCGACAGGTACAGCAAGAGTGTGAGGAAATGATGCAGGAAACCCTCACGGAAATTGACCGCAAACGCCGTGCTTGTCAGCAAGAGTTAGAAGAAATGCGCCAAACTGCGATCGCCCAAGCTCAAGAAATTGAAGGTGGTGCTGATCAATACGCTGATCATGTTCTGGAGGGAATTGAACAAGACCTCAAAGATATGTTAAGAATTATTACAAATGGACGGCAACAATTGAAAAGCGATAGCCAAGCACAACGTAATTCTCACTCTAAAAAGAAATAAACGCTCTATCCTTCTTTTAAGAGTCAGACAATTTTGAATTTTAGATTTTGGATTTTAGATTAACTCCATAGATGAATCTAGGGGCTATGGTTATATTTCAGTTACTCAGGTAGCGCCAAGACTAACAACTCTAGCATCAATGATTAGTACAGGTTTAACAAGAGCCGATTTTTTGCTGCTTCGGCTCTTATTATGTGTTTATGAAACTAAAGCGTTGGCGGAACTTGCTTGATTGAGAATGTTAATAGCATCTTGATCTAGCTGAAGATTGACAGCTTTGATGACATCGTTGAGTTGCTCAATGGTAGTTGCACTAACGATAGGAGCAGTAATAGTGGGATTAGCGATGAGCCACGCGAGAGAAATTTGCGTCGGTGTAGAATTATAAGTCTTGGCAACTTGATCAAGTGCTTCAAGAATCCGCAAACCACGAGGCTCTAAATATCTTTTGACGGAATTACCACGCAGACTAATAGATAAATCTTTTTCAGAGCGATATTTACCAGAGAGAAAGCCACTCGCCAGAGCAGAATAATTAATTACGCCTATTCCTTGTTCTTGGCAGATTTGTTGTAAGTTCTGCTCATAATCATCTCTGTCGTACAAATTATAACGGGGTTGGAGGCTTTCATAACGAGGATAACCATATTGGCGGCTGATTTCTAACGCCTGTAGCAAACGAGATCCGTTGTAGTTGGAAGCACCAATAGCACGTACTTTTCCTTGGCGAATCAATTCGCTATAAGTTTCTAGAGTTTCTTCTAATGGGGTAGTTTCATCGTCGATGTGGGATTGATATAGGTCGATATAATCTGTCTGTAACCGTTGCAAAGAGTCTTCAACAGCTTGGAAAATGTGCTGGCGAGAAAGTCCTTTGCCTTTAACCCCCATATCGCTACCAACCTTAGTTGCAATGACTACTTGGTGACGATTTTGGCGTAGTTTGAGCCATTTTCCTAAAATTATCTCAGATTCTCCACCTTGATTTCCGGGAACCCACTTAGAATAGACATCGGCTGTGTCAATGAAATTACCGCCAGCTTCTACAAAGTGATCCAAAATTTCAAATGAAGTCTTTTCATCAATTGTCCAACCAAACACGTTACCACCAAAACATATTGGTGATACTTCTAGTCCTGAATGTCCAAGTTTACGTCTTTGTTTAATTACCATAATTCTCCTAACTCTGGTCGTGCTGAACAGAAAATTTAATAGGGTTTGTAAACTACGATAAGTTTATCGACAAATCGGTTTTTATAAACAAGCACAGGCTATTAGATAAAATTGTTGAAAATCAAGACTTATGGTCTGCTGTTAAGGATATCCGCAGATTTAATTAGACCTATTCTACCTATCTGTAGAAATTTGGTGCGTGAAAATACCCATAAATAAAAAATTTCTGCTGTTTGACGTTGATAGTTTCGCAGCAGAAGCATTTTATCAGTATGGAGGAGTACACGCTGGTAATGATGTGATTACACTTGCCTATAGTGTTGGTCAAGCAATAAGCTCAACTTACTATAGGCGATCGCTAATTTATCAGTACTTATGTACTAATATAGCGTAACTCCTGTAAAGTAGTGGTAACGAGAATTATGGGAAATCCTAAGACTTTGGTTTGTAAGTCGATGCAACGTGTAATTCCTTCATTTGCTTGACATCTACACTAGAAGGTGCATCTGTCAACAAACAGCGTGCTTGTTGTGTCTTCGGAAAAGCGATGACATCACGAATTGATTCTTCGCCAGCTAGTAGCATCACCAACCGATCTAAACCGTATGCAATACCACCATGAGGCGGTGTACCATACTCAAAAGCTTCTAGGAGGAAACCAAATTTATTTTGTGCTTCTTCTGGAGACAAACCGATGTTTTCAAACACTTGTTCTTGAACATCGCGTTGATATATCCGCCGACTACCGCCACCGACTTCAAAGCCATTAAATACTAAATCATAAGCTTGAGCGCGAGCTGTTTTTAAGTCGTGTAAATCATCGGGGTGGGGTGCGGTGAATGGGTGATGGAGTGCTTCTAGACGCTTTTCGTCTGCATTCCACTCAAACATGGGGAAATCTACAACCCACAGTAAGTTAATTTTCTCTGGATCAATTAAACCAAATTCTTTGGCGATCGCCTGTCGCAATCTATCCAAAGTTTTATTTACTGTCGCCGCATCACCAGCACCAAACAACAGCAAATGTCCAGCTTTTGCACCTGTGCGCCGTAAGATTTCCTGTTTCTGTTCTTCGCTGAGGTTATCTTTAATTGCGCCGATGGTGTCAATTTCCCCATCTTCACGTACACGGATATAAGCTAAACCTTTTGCACCAGCTTCAGAGGCTTCCTTAAATAAATCTCCACCCGGCTTAATACGCACATTAGAAATTTGCTCGTTACCGTTAGGAATGGGGAGAATTTTGACAATACCACCATTGGCAACAGCATCCCGGAATACCTTAAAACCAGAATCCTTCAGCACATCAGAAATGTCAACTAGTTGTAAATCATAGCGGGTATCGGGTTTATCGCTACCGTAGCGTTCCATTGCTTCGGCGTAGGTAAGCCGGGGAAAGGGAAGGGGTAACTCAACACCTTTGACAGTTTTGAAGATATAACTAACTAACTTTTCATTGAGTTGGATAATTTCTTCCTGGGACATGAAACTCATTTCCATGTCCAATTGCGTAAATTCTGGCTGTCTGTCGGCGCGTAAGTCCTCATCGCGGAAGCATCGGGCGATTTGATAATATCTATCCATCCCAGCTACCATGAGAATCTGCTTAAATAGCTGTGGTGATTGAGGTAAAGCAAACCATTCACCTGGGTTAACACGGCTGGGAAGAACATAATCCCGTGCGCCTTCTGGGGTGGAACGGGTGAGGACTGGGGTTTCAATTTCGATAAAACCTTCTACGTCTTCTAGATAGCGCCGCATCGCTTTCACAACTTGATGACGTAGTTGTATGTTACGTGCCATGCGATCGCGCCGCAAGTCCAAGTAACGATACTTCAGCCGCAAATCTTCGCGCACTGACTCGCTATCGGCGGTGGAAACTTGGAAAGGTAACTGTTTCCGCACGCCATTTAGCAGCACGATTTGATCAGCGTAGATTTCCACCTCGCCTGTAGGGATGCGGGTATTGAGTGATTCATCAGGACGTTGTGTTACCCTACCTGTAATCTCCACAACGTATTCATTACGCAGAGAGTTTGCCAGTTCGTAGGAATCTGGGGTGCGTTGCGGATCGCTGACAATTTGGACAATTCCAGAGCGATCGCGTAAATCCAAGAATATCACGCCCCCATGATCGCGGCGACGGTCTACCCAGCCATATAAGGTAACAGTTTCTCCAATATTCTCTTGTCGGAGTTCGCCGCAATAGTGAGTTCGCATAGTTATTTATCTGTTCTTCCGGGCTAGATTGGCTAGTTTATGTCAAAGCTTTCCCATTATCTAGCATCAATCGTATCTAATTGAAGGACAGTTGGCATAATATCTTAGCAGAAGGCAGGAGGTAGCAGGTGGGGGAGATGAGGGAGATGAGGAAGATGAGGAAGATGAGAGAGAAATTCCTACTCATAACTCAGCACTACTACTCTTATTTTTATTCACTTCCCTGATACACTTGCCGAATGTAGGTTAAAATTCAATAAATTATCAGTCAGCAACCAAAGGTTAGCAACAGAATATTTGACAACTTTAGAAGTTTGATTAGCATTGCAAGAACTCTTTACTTCAATACTTCTGGTATGGTCTTTAATCAACTCTGCTTGATAGGTATACTGACTAGAACCTTGTTCAAAAGTGAGTTGACCCAAGATAGTATTGTTGTCTAAGCTTTGCTCTATAATTTTGCCTGCAACTTTATAATTAAACCAGTTCCAGCCGTGGCTTAACATTAAATCTCTTTCCAAAACCTGTATAGTCGGAGGCAAAATTCCCCAACCTCTGTAAACTTTTTTCAAGTTTTGGATATCTCCAGTACGTGTCAAAATAGACTGGAAAACATCTTGATCCAAAAGCCCATAGTATCTACCCTCTGGTAAATCTATAGCTGTCGGTGCAAACCGATGTCCTCCAATGTGAGTCGATTGCCAAATTCTGACGTTTTCCAAACCTAACTGAGAAGTATTAGCATTAGCATGGAAATAAAAAGAATTACCGTATCTAGCACAGCATTTATCATAGCTGCCATGAGTACAAACTAATATATCTCTAGTTATATTTGTATCTATCTCAGAATTTGGTCTTTCGCCTTGTAACCATTTTTTAGCAACATCAGCTACTTGTTCAATCTGAGATAGTTTAAATTCATGCTTAATATACCCATGACTTAAACCCTCTTGTTTTTGATAAATCAAAAGAGTTGTGTAGTCTGCTTTATGGGTAAAGTCATTAGCGATTAAAAGAAATCTTACTGGTAATTTTGCTTTAGATACTTCTTCTACCAAAACCTGTAAATTACTAGGAACCCATCGAGAACTAAAAGCATTTGCTAACCAAGGTTGGGGACATTCAATAAGAACATACGTTTGGTAATCTGTTGCACTACCAATAATATCTTCTCCTATTTGTCGTGTATTGTCTGAACAAAAGAAATTACTCATTGATTTATATTAATTAAGTTTTTTTATCAACGAAGTGATACAAAACACAATTGTGTTCTGGAAAACAAATTTCCCAGTGGACAAAGTTAAAAACAATTATTTAATGTGCCTGGATCAGCCCAAGTAGCAACTTTATAACATTATTTTTTATCAGCGTCCTCCCTATTAAGAATAATTCTATTTAAGATATCAATAATTTTTTGCTCGTATCCGGCTAATAATTTTGAATGTCAAACTTGTCATAGGTGTAAAAGTAGCAGTAGAAAGTTAAATATTTAATTAAATTAACAGATATGGCAATGGCAATTACAGTATTTATTACTAGAGATATGATGTTATAAACCTTGAGAGGTAAATTTTTTAGGGAAAATTACTTAATAAATAGTTAGACTTTTGTTATTCAATAATTCTTAAGATAGTTGACGTAACTTAATATTTAGAGGAATTATAAATTTTCATTTTTACCATATGAATATAAAACATAATTATTCTTCCACTGTGCTTTAAACAAGCTCAATTAAAAGCCCAAAATACCTAATGAGAAATATTCTCAATAAATTATGAAGAAATATACTATATTTACGAGAGCTTATATCAACAGTCTTTACTATATGCCTAAAAGTAAAATGTCATTAACAGATTACTGAACAAATTTTGTCTTTGAGCTGGTCTATTTCAAATTGGAATTTTTATACAGCTTGGACAAATGATGTTATGGTTGTTTTTCTCAGCTTTCAACAGTCAAAAGCGTTTTTGAACGTTTATTACCAATCTAACTGAAAGTAAGTACAAATGCAAGTTTTTATTATTATTCATGAGGCTGCATAAATTTACAAAATGCCAAAACCATTTCAGGGTAAGCTTTCATAGCTATATAATTTTTCATTAACAGATGTTTCTCCCATAGAAGACATCAATCCAAATAATAAATATTCTCAATATGTAATCATAAAAATACTCGCGCTAATTTTAATCATAGACAAAATGTGGATAGTTATATTTTAGACTTGACCTGGTATTTCTTTGTGAGTAGACAACTATGGCATTAATCTTGGCACTGGATTTTGGGGGAACGAAGTTAGCCGCAGCATTAGTAAAGTCTGGTTGTAGAGAATGGCTACGTTATGAAAGCCGACTTTCCCCAAGCAATGCAGATGCTAATACAGACTTAGAAATAATGCGATCGCTCATTGCTTCCCTACTCCAAGGTACAACACCCACAGCCATCGGTGTCAGCTTTGGTGGCCCTGTAGACGCAACCACAGGGACAGTCAGACTATCTCATCACGTTTCTGGATGGGAAAATCTTCCTTTAAAAAACTTACTAGAACGAGAGTTTGGTGTACATACCAGTGTAGATAATGATGCCAACATTGCTGCTTTGGGCGAATATCGGTTTGGGGCAGGGCAAGGATACGATAGCCTGTTTTACATTACCATCAGCACAGGTGTAGGCGGTGGTTGGATACTCAACGGTAAACCTTGGCAAGGTGCAGGTGGGATGGCTGGTGAAATCGGACATATGGTTGTAGATCCTGCTGGGCCTGTATGTTTGTGTGGTAAGCGTGGATGTGTAGAACGTTTGGCATCAGGCCCGTACATGGCACAAAATGCCAAGAATATATTACAAAGTCAACAAGAAAGCGGAAATATACTGAGAAGATTAGTAGAAAATGACCTCAATTTGCTCACAGGTCAAATAATCAGCCAAGCAGCATCACAAGGAGATAGTATAGCTCAAGCCGTATTACAAAAATCCGCTTGGGCTTTGGGTGTAGGTATCGGTAACGCTGCCAACCTCATCAACCCGCAGCGTTTCATTTTAGGTGGTAGCGTCACCAAGGCTGGCGACACTTGGTGGAATATATTACAAAAAACAGCGAGGGAAACAGCATTACCAGAAGTATCATTGGAAATCATTCCCGCCGCATTAGGTGATGATGCACCATTATGGGGTGCAGTAGCCTTAGCCGAAATGCAATCAAACTAATTCAGAGAGTGAATATTTACTGACTATTAGGTTTAAAGTTAGGTAGTTCTACTGATGCTAAAGACTTACGCTTCTTCGCTTGTCTTTGGGGATAAACTACTGGTGAAGGTGATTGAGAATCGTTGGTAGAGTCATCAAATGAATCTGGGCTGAAGTTAGTTAATGGTAACTCTATCTCATCGAGTGGTAAGGCTGGCAATTGCTGCGGCTCTTGTGTTGGGGCAGTTTTTTCAGTTGGGGATACAGTAAAGGACAATGTAGAGTTCGTTGGCGCAGGACTTACTTCTACTATTACCTCTATTATCTTTTCTGGTGTCTGTTCGTCTACACTTTCAGCCACAGTTTCCCAGACAGTCACTTCAGGTTGTTGAGTTTCTACTACAGTTGTCTCTGGGGTTGCTGGTGCAGGTGATGAGGTTCCCTGTTGGGAGGCGAAAAACATTTGAATAAGACTGTCTATTTGCTGGTCTAATTCTGCGGAACCCATTGATGAAATTTCTTCTGGTGTGGGGGGAGTATCATCTACTTCTGGTTCTGGTTCCGGTTCCGGTTCCGGTGGCTGAGAAATTATGCGTATATCTTCCTTCTCTTTATCCTTAGCTGGCCAGTTCCACAAAGAAGGGGGATTAGGCATTGAATAATCGCTAGTAAAGGGACGCGGTGGAGAGGGTTCATCCCAAGCTTTTTCCTCCTCTTGCTGGGGAGACTCCGGTTCTGCTGACCAAGGCTTAATCGGCTCGGCGTTGGGAAATAAAGACCGGGCTTTTCTGGCAAATCTTGTTTTGTGAGGGACTGGGTTTTGTGCGTTGTTACCACTCCCTTCTGTAGACTCATAATTGGGAATTGATGTGTCTAGGCATTTTTCTAGAGCCGCTTTAAATTGCAAAGTTTGGCGCTGTTGTCGCATCAAGCGAGTACGCAGTTCTCGGCAAGCGTTTTCTGATTGGATGACTTGTTGAGATTGTTCGCTGTAGTTGGTTTGCAATAAAGAACATTCCCGTTCTAATTGGGCAATGCGCTGTTGACTAATTTGCAATTGGGCTTTATAACTATCAATCAGTATTTCTTGACGTTGAGTAGTTTGGACAGCAGTTTCTAACTGTTGAAACAAAGATTGGATTTGTTCTTGGGCTGCGGCTAATTCCTGAGCTTGTTGATTTAGCATCGACTCAGTGACACTAGAGCGTCTCTTTTGCCATTGCAATGCTTTTTCTGCCTCAGATAAATCATCCCGCAAATGTTCCACTTGCTGGTATAGTTCATTATTGGCAGCCCGCAATTCCTCGTTAAGTGCCAATAACTTCTGAAATTCCGCCTCCACTAGTGCTTGCTTCTCACCATCAGGCTCTACTACCCAATCTTGCTGTTGTACTTCTTCGGCAGAATCGGCACGGGTACTGTCCTGTTCATCTTCTGCTGGGTTGAGGAGTGGCGTGCCAGTGGTTGTGTTGTCAGAAGGCACAACTGTATAAAAAGGACAGTTTGTCTGTTCTGGTTGTAGTGAATTAGCAGAAGAATTAGGAGATTCCATCACAGCCCTATTAATTGAGGTGTCAGCTTCATTCATCACTCTTGAACCACCCACTTAAAAATTTCAGCGACGCTATAAATAGCGTTGCTTCATAACTGCTTAGGGATTCATCTATCAGCCAAGTTAGATTTTCCCGCAGCATGGGTAGTTAGTCATTGATGCAGTGTTCCCCATTTTGCATATATAACTGATTGTCGTTATAACATTATGAGCTTCCCCCCCGTCAACCTTAGTCCTGACGAGGGTTTCGAGTTCAAATGCTACAAATACGTAAGCCAAACTACAGATACCTAATCAAGGTATCTGCAGGCTCACCTATGATAAACAGTTATACGGTAGTAGCTCACTGATAGGAAGTCACATATTGGAGAAATACTGTCTCTGTATATAATTTATCAAATGCCTAGCTCAGAAAAGTTAAAAATTGAAAAGGTCGTTGGTTATTAGTCATTAGTCATTAGTCCATAGTCATTAGTCAAAAGGCTGGAGGCTTTTTCCCCTTCCCGACTCCCGACTCCCGACTCGTTTAAGGTAGCCAACGGGGATGAAACCCAATAAATGGCAGCTTGTCTGGTCTGATGGTACTGATGGCGGTGTCGGAGATTGGTAGTAGGGGCATTAACCACAAATTACTTGTGGCGATCGCTTCTCCATCATCGGTTTTTAATGTTTTAGTTGCAGATGGATTAGGATCGGTTTGGGGAACTACTTGGTCGAATAATAAGCCTAAGCCATCGGGTGACAAGCTCATCTGTACGTTTCTCTGTTCTATGGGTAACACCAGTAAGGGTTTCTGCTGACCAGTTTTTAGGTCAATTGCTACTAAGTAAGGCTGCTCTATATATTGTTCTTTTGATACAACTTGTGTCAGCAAACAATATAGGACGGGTAAAGCTGGATCAAATTGGCAGCTAAGAATTGAACCTGTTGTTTTTGACAAGGATTGTTGAGTACCTTGGTTTGTTACTAAAAACAACTCTTTTGTAAAATCTGTATTAAATCTTACCATTGCTGCTTTAGAGCCATCTTTAGAGAATGCCTGCACTAGCCCAAACTGAGGGAGAAAATCTAGGGGTTTGGTGGCATCGTTTTGTAGGGGTAGGATAGCTGCTCCTTGACCTTGGGCTACAGCTACAGCTTTACTATCAGGCGTAATCATAAAATCACCCCCTGGCTGGCTTTTTAGACGTTGTGGAGTGGGTCTCTCTCCTGAGTTGTTGGTTGGCATAAACCACAACCCAAAGTCACCAGGGTTATTTTTATTTCCCCTTTGAATGACGATAGTTTGTCCATCGGGTGATAAGTCAAATTTCAGGTTTTGATAATCTTTGTTATCTAAAATTAGGTCGATTTTCCCGGCTGGTTCGGTAGGTGTATCAGCTTTGAGCGGAATACCTGTGGTGACTGTATATAATTGGGCGGAAAGTAAGTCTTGATTATTAGCCGCACGAGCTGAGAATAGGATTTTTTCTCCATTAGGGAATGGTTCAAAATCCATGACTACTAGGTCTTTGGGCGTAAGTACCTTTTTCTGTTCGGAAGACAAGTTGTAAAGTACTAACTGCCCTTGTTCTTGTTGGTCGGCTCCAATGTAGAGAATAACGCGATCGCGTGTACGGAATTGACTAGTGAAGGGCTGAATTAGCCTTTTTGTTTTTTCTTGTTCGGCAAACCTATCTTTAGCCCCCTGCAACTGTACTTTGTAATTTGTGCCGTAAGGGGCTGGTGTCAGCAAAGTATAAACCATCCTGCGCCCCGCCCAACTGAATTTTCCAGCTAACGGTGGGTCAATTTTTAAGTTATCCTCTACGCTTTTAATGTCCATTGGACGGCTAAAAGTGACGGAAAAAGAAATATCATCTGCGCCAATTTGTTGATTTTGCCAAGAAAAATCACGCACGCGAGAGGCTACAACATCACCCTGTAATATGAGCAAGCCAATCAACAAACTCAAAATTAACATCAGCGCGATCGCTGTACGATCTAGGGGTTGGAGAAAAGGTTTAGTAGTCATTTTCATTGGTCATTGGTCATTGGTCATTGGTCATTGCTTTGGACTATGGACTAATGACTAATGACTAGTAACTATATGGATTTTCTGGTTGAGGAATCTTTTTTAATGAGGTGGCGGCGATAGTCACTTGACGTTTACCGCTTAAGGTTTCTGTGGTCATTTGTCCTTCCACTTCTAACCAAGTATCGGGTGTATAGCGTTCTTGATTAGCACCTAATTTGATTGGTAAACCTACAGGGTAAGCATCAGCCGCACAGCAGGTGAGGACGAATTTGGCCAGAAAGATATATTCTTTGGTTAGTTCTGGGGGATGGATGACAAACCCTTGCACCTTGACTTTTTGACCTGTATATGTGTCAGGTTCGGGATAAACATTAATGGTACGTACCCAATCTACCAGCGATCGCTCCTCTGGACGAACTGAGGCGCGGAAGGATTGGGGTTGTAGGCGAGAGGTGGTTAATAAATCGGTCACACCTCTTTGGAGGGCTTTATCACTAGCGAAGACTTGGGGTGTAATAATAAAACCTACAATCGCTGTGGTTAATAGCAAACTGCTACCCCAACCAGGGGCAAATAAAGTTATGTGCTGAGAGTTTGAGCTAATTGCTTGAGGACGTAAGCGCCACAGTTCTTGAGCCTTGGCAAAACTAATAATCAGCAGCACGATACCCGTGACTATCACTAACCAAAAATAATTAGGGTGAATCAACAAATTAAGTTTGTTAGTCAGCCAATACCTCAGCAATAATACTCCCCAAGCTGTAATTGCCAGGACATCAAGCCAAGAGAGAAGTTTACTAGGAGTTTGAGATTTAGTCATTTGTTATTAGTCATTAGTTATTGGTCATTAGTCAATAGTCCAAATATCTGTGGACTATTGACTGTGGACTGTGGACTAATTAGAGAACATGTAAGTTGAGGAAAAGGGTGAACAAGAATGTTAATAGCCCAGCTAGGGAAAATAAGTAGAAGATGGTTTTAGGTTTGAATACGGATAACATCAAACCGACACTTTTGATGTCAATCATCGGTCCAAAGACGAGAAAGGCTAACAGTGAACCACTGTTAAACGTGGCTGCAAATGACAGGGCGAAAAATGAATCGACAGTAGAGCAAATTGATACTACTACGGCTAACACTAGCATGACGAGAATTGAGGTAATTGGCCCTGATCCTAGACTGAGAATAAGTTCACGGGGTGCTAGGACTTGAATTGCTGCGGCGATCGCACTCCCAATAATCATGACTGCGCCTAACTCCCGCAATTCTTGAATGCTGTTATCTAGCAGGAGGCGCATTTTATCTCTAAAAGGTTTGCTGTTGCTGCTAGTATCACTCGCTGGGGTGAGGTTCGTATCTAGCCGGGTAGGCATACCACCTGCGCGACCGCCTAAAATGTATGTTCCCGAACGTAACATACTGGATGAACCTTTATCTTTTGCTGACGGTTTACCCCGGCGTTTTGCATCGGGCGCGGCTGGGGGATTAAACTTCAAGTAGCGAGCGATCGCAGGTTGGACTATTGGTTGCAAGTCTGTTTGCACGCTGAAAACACAACCAATAATTGTGGCAATTAACAGCGAAAATACTACACGTAAAACAACTATTTCTGGTTGCTCCCTAAATGCTGTCCATGTTGCCCAAATTACAATAGGGTTAATTGTTGGTGCTGCTAGTAAAAAACCAATTGCTACAGGTGTCGGTACTCCTTGCATCAGTAAACGCCGCGCTACTGGTACATTACCGCATTCACACACAGGCAACAAAAACCCGACCATACTGCCAACTAAAGCACCTAAGACAGGGTTTTTGGGCATTCTTTCTACTAAATTGCGCTCATCCACAAAAAATAGCAGCGTACTAGAGAATAGAACCCCTAACAGCAAAAAGGGCATCGCCTCGACTAGCAGACTCAGAAATATTGTGAAACCATTGTTCAGTTGATTCATGGGCCTCTTAGTCAAAAGCGCTGTGGATTTTTTAGGTTATGCCTAGTCATTCTATCGAAGTGAATAGTATTAGTTGTCAGTTTTAGAATGTCTCAAGTCCTTGTTGGCTTGATTTACAAACATAATTTTGTAATTGACGGCTAACTACTGACAATTGATAAAATCTCCATCTCCTTGTGGGTAGGGGCTTTTAATAGTAATAAGCATTTTGAACATTGTTTTATTGTAGAAATAGTTCCGATATTAGCAGACTGAGGATAAAGTTACCTAACTTTTCATTAAATAAAATTTATACCTACTGTCAATTAGCTCTTGACAGTAATAACTTCCGGGCATTTTATTAAGTATTCATACTTTTTAAATAATTGGGGATCACCATCATTCTGTTTAGTAAGAGCTACATTCTTGAGCCAGTAAAGCCTTGAAGCTTTCGCTGAATATTAATATTCAGGCTAATTTTCCTCGTTGTTAACCTACAGCCGAATTTTTGTTCTCCCGTATAATTGTATTTTTACTTTAGGTTGAATTTTTACTATAAAAGCCTTTAACTTGCAAGTCCAATTCGCCATATTTTACTTCTAAATCTTCAGTACTATCACAGCCGCCTCAAAGTAAGCTCAGTATTATCTCTGAGAAAAAAATTGTGTTAACTTTACTAAATCCAGTGTCAGTAAGAAACTCAAAGGATAAAATATTAGGTTATTTAATAAACGTTCCTTGTATATATCAGGGTAGCCAGTGTCACAAGAATTTTGTTCTCTGATCTCACCACCTGTTTTATCTGCTGGTAGCGATCGCGATTTACGCTTAGATTCCACTATCCAAGAACTACCAATGTACACCTTTGGGGTGGAAGTTAGCGTTACTGGGGCAGAAGTAGGGAAATATTTTGATAAGTACCCCTTGTTACCGGGAGTAATCTTGTTAGAACAGGGACAATTTATCGGGATGATTTCACGGCGACGACTAGTAGAATTTTTGATGCGTCCCTACGGACAAGAGTTGTTTTTTAAGGAACCATTAGATGTTCTCTACAGTTATGCTCGTTTGGCTATTCTAGTGCTGGCAGATACTACGCCCATCTTAGCAGCCATGCAACATACACTGAGGCGATCGCCAGAATTTTTAGCAGAACCCATAGTTGTCCATACAGCAGATAATTCCTACAAATTATTAGATCCCCATGAATTAAATGTTGCAGCTTGGCAAATTCGCGGTGTAGAAACTCAAGTACGCTACGAACGCAGCCAAGCCCAAATGATTCAAAACGATAAGATGGCGAGACTAGGAAGATTAGTAGATGGAGTAGCACACGAAATTTTAGACCCCGTAGGTTTTATTTGGGGTAACTTATCTCATATTGCTAACTATAGCCAAGATTTACTTAAGTTAATAGCTGCTTATGATGATTGTTTACCCCAAGGCTGTACAGAAATTAAAGATATTAAAGATGAGATTGAATTTGATTATTTACAAGAAGATTTATCTAAAGCAATAACTAGCGCCCGTTCGGGAGCAGAAAGACTCAAAAAGCTTGTTACTAGCTTGCAAAACTTCTGTCATATTGATGCAGTTTATCCTAAACCAATGGATTTACATGCTGCAATAGATAGTATTGTTATTTTAATTAAAAGCCGTTTAAAAGGAGAAATCACTATTATTAAAAACTATGGTAAAATCCCTCCAGTTTCTTGCTTTATTGGTCAATTGAATCAAGTATTGATGAACCTCTTAAGCCAAGCTGTAGATAGTTTATTAGATGAATCTGTGCGTCAATTGCAACCAGATTTTCATAAAAATCCTAAACATCCAACAATAGAAATTACCACAGCAGTTATCTCTCAAAGCGCAACTCAACCTAACCAGGATTCGCGCTGGGTTTCTATTTGTGTGGCAGATAATGGCCCAGGTATGCCTGATGAATTACAAAAACAAATACTAGAAAACTTTTCGATAGAAAAAAGAACAGAAACAGAAACAAGTCTAGCAGTTAGTTATCGTATTATCACTGCAAGACACGGTGGTAAGTTAAATTTTTCATCTCAACTAGGCGTTGGCACAAAATTTGAAATCCTATTACCTTTGCTTTAAAGAATGTTTGAAAAGTAGGGTGGGCAGTGCAGCGCCACCCACTTGTGGAAATGCTACAAATTGTTTGACTTGGTTTAAATAGAAATAATTGAATCCTGGTAGTGATTTTCATGAAAAGTGCTGAAGATTGTCATAATTTCACTTAAACATAGGCTTTTGTTCCTCTTGCGTTTGGTTGCTTCATGATTCAATAGCTTTCTGTGCCATTGCTCTTCAAATATTTGACAAAAATCATCTACATGCCAGAACAAAACTTTTAAAATATACATAGGACAGGTTACTAGATTTTTCGTTACTTTTGGGCTTACTACCTGTCCCTTTTCTTATCCCGAACTCAGGTTAATTACGTAGGTTGAAATACTACCCATTCCCTATCAATTTCAGTGATAAATTGGCAGCCCAAACTTTTATTTACTGCTCAATGCTGGTTCCTTAACTTCTTCCTGGATCAACAATTGAGTGTATATTTCATCGAGTTGTACTGCTACTCCATCCCAGCTAAATTTATCGGTAGTGTGTCTCCTTGCAGCTACACCTAGTTCATCTCGCCATGCGGGATTGAGCAAAATTCGATCAATTGCTGTTTTGAAAGCAGCCACATCTTTTGGTGGTACTAATAAACCTGTTTTTTCAGAGATGACTGTATATTGAAGTCCACCAACATCACTGGCGACTACAGGTGTACCACTGGACATCGATTCTATCGCCACAAGTCCAAATGGTTCATAATGACTAGGAACAACGCAAACATCAGCCGCAGCATAGTAGGAAGGGAGGATATCTTGATTCAGCTGACCAGGGAAACTAACGATATCAGTCATGCCTAATTCTTGCACAATGCCTTCAATGCGATCGCGCTCTCTACCATCGCTATTACCAGGGGTACTACCACCACCAATAATAAGCTTGAGTTTGCCAGAGTTACGTAATTGGGACTCATTGACTGCACGGACTATAGTTTCTATACCTTTGCGGGGGTCGAAACGTCCTACATATAAAACAACTTTGGCATTTTGGTCAATGCCTAATTCGGCTCTAGCTGCTTGTCTGGCTATGGAACCGAAGCGTTGAATATCAGTACCACAAGGAACTATATCAATGTAACCTTTAGTGGAAACCAGCGATCGCATATGTTGCTGTTCTTGCGGACTGGTAGCAACAATTCTCTCTGCTGTTTCTAGTACTTGTTTTTCTACAGCTAAACGCTTAGTTGCAACTAGCGGAATGGTATCTATAGCCTTGTACTTAACTGCTCCTAATGAGTGGTATGTATGAACTTGCTTACTTCCTTGGATTTCTTTTAATTGCATTCCCACCCAGCTAGAAAGCCAGTAGTTTGTATGCACTATTGGGTAGGTGAAGTTGTTTTCCTTTTGGAAACGTAGTAATTGTTTGACAAATTCCGGTAAATATTTAAAGCCGTTATCTCTGGGGATAAACTCCTCTGGCCCAGCTGTTAACCTAATTGTGCGACAAAGCGGGCTGTGGTGAACAATTAACTCTTGTTCAGGACTCACTCTGCGGCTAAACATATCCACTTGCCATCCCAATTGAGCTAATGCTTTGCCTACTTCACGCACGTAAACATTTTGTCCTCCAGCTTCCTCCTTACCAATTTCAATTGCTGGGTCTCCGTGAACTGAAATTAAAGCTATGCGTTTTTCAGTGTGAGAGTTCATAGTTTGTTTGTGTGTATTGCTGATGTATGTAAAATCGCGGTCTGTTAAAGGTGTGTTGACACCACTATTGCGCTAATTATGTAGGATCATTGAGTAATCTTTATTTTAATTTAACTATGTCAAAATTTTATATATATTTACTGCGGAAATTATATATTTTTGTTCATTTTCTACATTTAATCTCTTTATATGTAAGTGTTCATACATATATTTAATGCTTGTGATAGATGAACTTCTATTGGGTTAATGGTGAATATGCAGATATACTTTTTTGATAGCTACAAATTAATAAGTTAATTACACCAATATCTAGGGATATTGGTTCAGCAAATATACGTTATTTTTCTATTATTTAATTAGTAACTGACCGTATTTTTACTTAAATATTTTTCTATGCGCTAAATGTTTCGATTTGATGTTAGAATGCTTTTTCTGAGGTTCAATAATTATTACTTAATTTTTCTCATAAAACTAAATCACTATTAGTAATTAAGAGTAGAGTGACCAATATTACTAATAACTAAAAAACTTTTTTGTAACTTATAATACAGTTTTTTGTGAAAAGCTTAGATAAACAGAGGTAACTGTTAACTGTTAACCAATAGTTAATCAAGTTTCTGCCAGTAATATCAAATTTATCAACAAGTAGAGGATACGTTTACCAATGGGCGCATCATCTAGTACCCACAACAGTTAATGAGGGATGAGGGGGATGAAGGAGATGAGGAAGCAGGGGAGCAGGGGAGAAAAAACTAATGACTAATGACTAATGACTAATGACTAATGACTACTAAATAGTTCCCCGCTTCATTTGTTCGCTTTCGATGGCTTCAAATAGGGCGCGAAAATTGCCTTCGCCAAAACCTTGGGCTTGAGAACGACGTTCGATAAATTCTAGGAAAAAGGTTGGTTGCGCAAAGATGGGCTGGGTGAAGATTTGTAGTAATACAGCTTTTTGATGATCTTTTTGCCAGTCTACTAGAATTTCTTGTTGAGCGATCGCATCTATTTCTGTAGATGATAGCGGAAGGGTTAGACGCTGTTTGAGTTGTGAGTAATATGTTGGTGGGACTGAAAGCAATGGTAAACCACGGTGGCGGAATTGAGCGATCGCACTCACAATATTTTGTGTTTGCAGCGCAATATGTTGGATACCAGGCCCCTTATTAAAGTCTAGAAACTCTTGAATTTGGGAATTATTTGATGCTGGCTCATTAATTGGTAATTGTACACTGCCGTCGCGGGAAACCATGACTTGACTGTACAGCGCCGAGCGATCAGTTTGAATTTTAAATGACTGTCGGGGTTGTAAGTCGAGAATATTTTCATACCAAGCCACGGCACGTTTTAACTCACCTACTGCTACATTTAATACGATGTGGTCTATGGCGGTAATATAATTAGGTGACGAATTGATCTGGCTATCTGTACTTAATTTTTCAATTAATGTATGAGTTAATCCACCCCAAGCAGCGATTTTGCCACACTTACGGGTGATATTACCAATTTGGCGTTCTTTGATAGATTGTAATATTGTCGCACCTTGGGCTTGGGCATGAGCGATCGCATCTTCTACATCATCAACCGCAAATGCCACATCTGCCACACCAGGGGGATGTTGACGCAGAAATTCAGCTACGGGGCTAGTGGGTAATAATGGTGAAGACAGCAAAAAACAGACATCACCACTTTTCACTACCTCTGTACAGGTGTGTAAAGAACTGACATTACTACTTACTGCTGTAAAGCCAAGATAGTTGAGGAACCAGTTCCGCCACACCTTAGCATCTTCGACATAAAAATGAACGTGATCAATTTTCATAAATCTTGAAAATCCAGCACCACAGCTTATCTAACTGTAAATTTTGTCTTTTTAGCTAGATTTCCGCTTCCTGCCTAAGCAAGAATTATCTAAACACATAACAGCTACCTTAATGTTAGAAAAATAAATGAGTATCTGGCTGGATGTTAATTTCTAGTGGCACAGCTTGCGGTTCGGCAGACAGGGCAAAGAAAATTGCATTAGCCGCAGTTTCTGTACTCAGCATTTTTTTGCGGTCTACCTTCAAACTGACATTATCCCAAAATGGAGAATCTACTCCACCAAAATAAAATAAAGTAAATTTAATACCAAAACGCTTAAGTTCTTCAGCCAAGCACTTACTAAAACCCACAACACCAAACTTAGACGCAGAATAAGCAGAAGCCATAGGCATTGAATGCTTGCCTAAAATGCCAATTACATTACAAATATGTCCAGATTTGCGTTTCTGCATTTCCTCTGCTGCTGCTTGAGTAGTGTAGAAACAGCCTTTTAAGTTGACATCCAACATCTTGTCTAAATCGGCTGGTTCTACGCTGTTGTAAGGCTTAAGCACACCGACACCAGCAGCATTGACCAACACATCAATGTGACCAAACTCCGCCACAGTCTTCTGGATTAAAGTTTTCACCTGCTGCGCGTCAGTAATATCTGTAGGTATCGTTAAAACTTCCCCTGGTAAATCATTTGCCAACGCCTCTAAACGGCTGCTATCTCTCGCCGCTAGCACTAATTTTGCCCCAACAGCAGCTAATTTGTGAGCCAAGGCAGAACCAATACCACCACTCGCACCAACAATAACGACAACTTTGTTTTGCATTTTCTACTTTACATTTCTTCATACCCTCTAAGATAATACTCAATTCTGGGCGAAATAGTAGATGCGGGTTGAAGTGTTCAATATCCTTACACTCTCTACAGAAAATCTTGTTAAGTAAGTCTTGTAGTCTCTTTACCTTTGCAAAACTTAAAGATTACTAGAGTTATTACTCCAAAAAATATAGATGTATTACTGTATATTCACCTTCAATTTATCTAGATAGATAGCGCGTTAAAGCAAAAAATATGACTTTAAAAAGTAAAGTTTATTTGCAAGTAATTTCCAACTAATTAATTAGGTGTTAATTTAATAATTGAAGCTAAAGAAAAGGCTTCCCTGGCAGATGTAACAGCTAGTGTGTCAAACAAGAGAAAGAGGTAAAAACGCTGTTTAATTTCAGGTCTGTCTCGTTTACAACCGACAACACCCAACGCGAAAGTTGATATTTCCTCAAATATCTTAATTAGGGGGCGCTTTAACATATTTCTATTGCTGAATTGTGATAGTAAATGATGATTATATCCCCAAGTAGTATTAAACAAGAGAGGAAATCAAAACAACTAGTAGATGTTTGGGTGTTGTTGCGTTAATACAGAATTTTAGATTGGTTTACTAAAAATAGTTAGTAAAACAGGTCCTAATAAATAATAATGATTCACACATGATAGTCCCGCAGATGTACCCATAATTTCACGTTGATGGGGGCTATAGAATTTGACTGAACCAGAAGCAATTGACAAGATTGGTGATTCTTGATTATTGGTAAATGTAAAATCAACTAAATAGAAGTTTCCACCAGGAAAAAGTACTCGTGATACTTCATTTAATACTTGTTCCGGTTCACGATAATGTAAGAAACTAATGGTATTAAAAACTGCGTCAAACTGACCATTACTAAAGGGTAAAGACTCGGCTTTGCCTTCTAGAAAAATTAAACGTGGATGATGGCAATTGCTAAGTCTGGCTTGGCGTACCATATTAGAAGATAAATCTAAGCCTGTACCCCGTAATTGAGGAAACTCAGTAGCAAGGCGTTGTAGTAAGCGTCCAGTTCCACAACCTAAATCAAGTATGTTGGCGGGGTTGGTTAAATCGACATATTCTAGCAACCGTTTGTGAATAGCTTGGTAAAAAACCGATGGGAACAACCAGTCATAACTAGAGGCCCAACTGTCAAAAATTAGCTTTTTGTTGCTTAAGAAATTATTAATCATAATAATTCGTAATTCGTAGTTAATACATACTGTAAAAGCGTTGAGAGTAACTTGTTTCTTTGGCTATAATGTTTCAGCAATCAAAATCTAAGAAAATACATTAATTGAGCGATCGCTTCCCCAGGAAGCTGCAATCTTTGCTGGAAATCAACTAAACTACGGTAAGCCCCAAACGATACACGATTTTCTACCACAGCTTGGGCTAGAGACACATCAATATATGGTATTTGTACTAACTGTTCTACTGAAGCGGTGTTGGGATTAATTAAATTTGTAGAACTAACTAAAGATTCGTGGTCATAATAACTAAAACTCAATATAGGCTTTAATGGTTCTAGACGTAATGGTGGTAGTCCCAAAGCCGCAGCCACATCTTCAATACAATAAAATGTAACACCAGAACGCGAAAGTTCTACTAGCGATCGCGCTTGGTGAATAGACAAACCCGGTAAGCGCAACCAATCATCCACAGTAGCTTGGTTAGCATCAATACAAATTCCCAATTGTGCTGCAATTTGAATCTCCTCCCCAGACTGTAACCGATAGTAGGGGTCATTCAACAACTTGGCGCGTAGTCGTTGTAATTTAGAGTTCCAAGGAAGCCAGTTAGTCATTGGTCATTGGTCATTGGTCATTGGTCATTGGTCATTAGTCAACAGTCCATAGTCCATAGTCAACAGTCATTAGTTTTTTCTCCCCTGCTTCCTCATCTCCCGGTTGGTGAGCGTAGTCGTTCGCGGAGCGTGGCGTTTAGCCACACCACATCTTCCCCAACTCCCAACTCCCAACTCCCCACTCCCCTTCCCCATTAAGAAATCTGATCAAGCAGCTGACGACGCTTTTGTTCAAACTCGTACTCAGAAATTAAGCCATCTTGACGTAGGTTGTCTAATTCGCGTAAAGCATTAGCGATCGCTCCTACTTGATTAACAGCATACTGGGATTGTTTGACGGCAGGCTGACCCATATTAAAATTTCGGTCAAAAGTTTCTTCATCTTGGGCTAAATACCAAACAGCCTCAATTACACTGGCTACTTTGGGAATAGGAGTCCAAGACAGTAAAACATATAATAAGCCCCAAATCGGCTGTCCTAAATAAAATTTATGCCATCCAGAGATGGGTGATGTTCCAGCCAAAGCTAAAATAGCAGCAATAGTGCGACTTTTACGCTTAGTTAACATATTCCCTATTAATCTACAATTACCACAGTTTTATCGAAAATCGGGTTAGAAATAACGCTTGAGTGTCAATCAGTAAATCATATGGACAAATATATTCTATTAATTTAAATTCCAGCTAAAGATTCCTGATCCTCCCCTATTTCCTACTCCCCACTTTCTACCCTCCGATGCTATCTTAAAGTTTTCATGTGCAACCGCTAGTAAAATGTCACAGACTTCCCTCCCCGCAGAAGCACTAAGACAACTTGTTGATCCCTACGCTGTGTTAGGGGTGGCTGTGACTGCTGATGAACGCCAAATTCTCAACCGTTATCACTTTCTAGCAAAACAGCTACATCCTGATCGCTACAATAACAGTAATTATTTTCAGAAAAAATTAGCAACAGCCATTTTTACTTGTTTAATTAACCCTGCTTACGAGCAATTGAAGCATAAAAAGCAGCGTCATAGTATTTTAGAGTCATTGCGGTCAGAGGCGATCGCTTGGAAAAAACAAGCCAATTCTGTACGAAATCCCGTAGCAGCGCAACTCCTCACCATGTCAGCAAGAGAAGCTGACTTATTCTACCAAGATGCGATCGCCTCCTATGCACAAGCCCAATATCAATCTCTGCAAAAATCACATCAAATCACAAGACAAATAATTTTATTAAATGTAGTTTATTTATCTTTGCAGAAAACTGAACCCATGATTCTGCAAGTCAATCCACCTATAAAAACTAAGGAAAAACCTCAACCTGTGGAGGTGCAGGTACAAGAAATTACCTTCACTGAAACAACTAATGTCAAACCCGCAGTCATAAACTATGCTCAAAAGCACTATCAAAGAGCTATTCAGTATGCTAAACAAAGTCAGTGGAATTTAGCAGTGCAAGAACTACGGGATGCAATTAGAATAGAGCCGAATAACGGAGATTATTATGCCTTATTGGGATTCGTGCATCTGCATCAGCAACTTCCAGGCATGGCAAAAGTTTATATGAGGCAAGCATTGAAACTCAATCCCCAGCAGCAACTAGCATTAAAATACGCCGATTACCTAAAAATTAGTAGTATAGATAACATTGACCCGCCATCAATGGCCAAAGCTTTAGGAATTGCCGCTTTATTAGGTAAATTTGTTACCAAAGTTGAAACTAATATTAGTCAAGTGTTGAAATTTCGGTAAGAAACCGTACTAATACGAAGTTTTATTTATAAGATTAATCCCCTAGACTAGAATGAAAATAGAGGCAAAACTATAAGCTGCTGAGTAATATCACTCAGCTCAATAGAGGCACATGGGATTCTTTGACTCTGAGATAGTTCAGCAAGAAGCAAAGCAGTTGTTTGAAGATTATCAAGCACTGATTAAACTAGGCAATAACTACGGCAAATTTGACCGTGAGGGGAAAAAGTTATTTATTGAGCAAATGGAAGCGATGATGGATCGCTATCATATTTTTATGAAGCGATTCGAGCTTTCAGAAGACTTTATGGCACAAATGACCGTAGAGCAACTTAAAACCCAATTAAACCAGTTTGGCATCACTCCCCAGCAGATGTTCGATCAGATGAATTTTACTCTCCAGCGCATGAAAGCTGAGTTAGAGAAACAGTCTTAACAGGGCTGGGAATTAGAGACTAGAGTTAGGTAAGATGTCATGCTAACTTCCTAAAAGGGTATAAGACAAGGAAGGTAGACATAAAAAAATAATATTCTCCCTTGTCTCCCTTGTCTTCCTACTCCCTACTCCCCACTCCCCACTCCCCTAATTTGCTTTAGGACGAGTAAATTGAGAAGGTGACTTGAAGTTTTCCACAGGTACACCTTTGAGTGCTTTAGTCATAAAATCACGCCAGATGGGAGTCACCATACCACCACCAGTTGCACCACTGGCTAGTTGTCTATTATCATCCCGACCAACCCAGATAGCGGTTGTTAATTGAGGGACAGTACCGACAAACCAGATATCTTTTTCTGAGGAAGTCGTTCCCGTTTTTCCGGCTGCTGGACGGTCAATAGCCGCACCTTTACCAGTACCCTCAGTAATTACTGAACGCATAGTATCAATAATTGCCGCCGCCGCCCAAGGATCGAGAACTAACTGAGGCTTGGGTGTGTTATCTAAAAGGACGTTCCCACTACTATCGGTGATCCGAGCAATAACTGTTGGTGGAGATTGCCAACCATAATTAGCAAAGGTAGCATAAGCACTAGCCATTTCTAACGGTGTAACACCAATTGCACCCAAAGGCAATGATGTCACAGGTTCCATCGGACTCATAATTCCCAAAGTACGGCAAGTTTCGATAACCTTATTCATGCCGACAGCTTTACCAATCTTAATTACGGGAATATTCCGAGATTGGGCTAAAGCCATGCGAATGGGCATTGAACCTTTAAAGGAACCATCGTAGTTTCTAGGATAGTACCAGCCATTACCATCTCTGTAACTGACTGGAGAGTCATCTATTATAGAATCTGGGGTAAATCTGCCACTAGCAAAGGCAGTGTAGTAGACAAAAGGTTTAAAAGAAGAACCAGGCTGGCGTTGTGCTTGCGTTGCCCGATTAAACTCACTAGCTTTTGAGTCTACACCACCTACGAGTGCTTTGACAAAATGTGTGCGCGGATCAATAGACACCAAGGCGAGCTGATTCTTGTTTAATCCCTGGCTGAGTAGTGATTCATGCCACTTTTTCACAGTCTCTTCTGCCATGATTTGGAAATCAGCATCAATTGTAGTTTGTACCCGCATCCCACCTTTAAGTAGAGTGTCACGGCCAAACTTCTTGGCTAATTCCTGCGCCACAGTATTTGTTACATAGGGCAACGCACTTCCTTGGAATGATCTGATTCTCCCTAGTTTAATTTCTTCTTTAAGCGCATCATCATATTCTTGCTGGGTGATCCAGTTCAGTTCCAGCATCCGCCCCAAAACTTCTTTTTGTTTCTGTTTTGCCATCTTCATACTGGCAAATGGGCTAAATTCCTCTGGCGCTTGAATTAACCCTGCCATCATTGCTGATTCGGCTATAGTTAAATTCTCGGCTGATTTATTAAAGTAAGTACGGGCTGCGGTTTGCACACCATAATTATTATGTCCCCAATACACTTGATTGAGGTACATTTCAAAAATTTGGTCTTTAGTAAGAATCTGTTCTAAGCGAATGGCTAAAACCGCTTCGGCTAACTTACGAGTAAAGGCACGCTTACGGGTCAAGAATAGGTTTTTCACCAACTGCATAGTGACGGTAGAACCACCTTCTTTCACGCCACCAGCCACTAAGTTAGTGACGACAGCACGACCTACACCAGTGGGGTTGATACCGTGATGATAGTAAAAATGACTATCTTCACTGGCTAGTACAGCCCGTTTCAGATTGGGAGAAATTTTATCTAGAGGTACAACTTCGCGGTTGGCTTCCCCGTGGACACCAGCTAGTAGTTTGCCCTTAATGTCGTAAATGTAAGTTGTTTCTGACGGAAAGAAATTGCGTAACTGTCTGACATCTGGTAAATTGCGAAAACTGATTGCTAAACCAACCAGCCCTCCGGCTACAATGGAACTTGTCAACATCGTCAGTGATAAAAGAGTTCCGCCAGCTACCTGGCCTACTCCTTTAAAGAACTCAAATCCAGGTGAAGTACGACGTTGCTGTTGCTTTTGGTCAAAAGTCCTAGACGACACGGTGATTTCACTTCCTCACTTGTAAATATTACTGTAATTCATTCTTTGAAACAGGGCGGTTAATTTTTTGCAATTATATTAGTTTGGCGGATGAAATAGCGGACAATTTGTCTTAAACATCATCAACCTAAATTCTCTAGTAAAAACGTAGTAATGCGCGAATCTTCTAGTATGGCGGATAATTTTTCTTGGCTGCATCGTGGAATAGCGGAAGTTTTCCCACAACCTACTGATGCTGAAAGCGACACTGAGAGTCTAGAGAAACGCCTAGCAACTACGGATCGACCTCTACGGGTCAAATATGGTATAGACCCAACTGGAGCCGATATTCATCTTGGTCATAGCATACCAATGCGTAAACTGCGAGCGTTTCAAGATGCTGGTCATACGGCAGTGCTGATTATTGGTGATTTTACGGCACGCATCGGCGATCCTACAGGTAAGTCTGAGGTACGTCGCCAATTAACAGAGGCAGATGTCAAACAAAATGCTCAAACCTACCTCGATCAATTGCGCCCTATTTTGGATTTTGACACACCTGGGAGATTAGAGGTGCGTTTTAACTCGGAGTGGCTTTCCCGGCTTGATTTGGGAAAAATTACTGAGTTATTGGCGACGATGACTGTGAGTCAAATGTTAGCCAAAGAAGGCTTTGCCGATCGCTATAAGAAGGAGAATCCGATTTTCCTGCATGAGTTCCTTTATCCTTTGATGCAGGGGTATGATTCTGTGGCTATTGAGGCAGATGTGGAGTTAGGCGGCACAGACCAAAAGTTTAACATTGCTGTCGGTCGTGATTTACAGCGTCACTTTGGTCAAAAGCCCCAATTCGGCGTGCTGTTACCAATCTTGATTGGCACTGACGGCGTGCAGAAAATGTCCAAGTCTTTAGGTAATTACGTGAGTTTATCTGAACACCCAGGACAAAAATATCAAAAGTTACAAGGTGTGCCAGATACAATGCTCCCACAGTATTTTGAACTCTTGACAGATTTACCCATAGACAAGTTACCAAACAATCCCCGCGATCGCCAACTTTTACTCGCTTGGGAAATCGTCAAGCAATACCACGGCGAACAAGCAGCCAATGAAGCCAAGGAAGCTGCTAAGAGTGGCGGTAAAGAAGGCGCAGTCCCAGAGTTTTCCCTGGCTACTGTCTCCCAATTCCCCGTCAAATTAGCGTATTTACTCAACGCCACAGGTTTGTGTAAAAGTACGGGAGAAGGTAAGCGCAAAATCCAAGAAGGCGGAGTCCGCCTAGATGGCGAGAAAATTTCTGACGCTGATACCACCTACCAACAGCCAGACGAACTCCAAGGGCGAGTTTTGCAAGTGGGGAAGAATAAGTTTGTGCGTCTAGTTCCCTGAGATGGGAGTGGGGAGTAATCAATTCAAAATTCAAAATTCAAAATTCAAAATTAAGAATTACTCAGCACTCATTACTAATGACTATGGACTAATGACTAATGACTAATGACAAAATAATTGTGGCTTTGGATGTGGGGGATGAGGAAAGTGCGATCGCTCTAATTGATAGGTTAGAGTCGGTGACTTTCTGGAAGGTTGGGCTGGAATTGTTTACTAGTGCTGGGCCAAGAATTTTGGAGGTGCTGAAATCTCGGCAAAAGAGGATTTTTCTTGATTTAAAGTTTCATGATATCCCCAATACTGTGGCTGGGGCTTGTCGCAGTGCAGCACGTTATGGGGTGGATTTGATGACTATTCATGCTACCTCTGGTAAAGATGCCCTCAAGGCGGCGAAGGAGGCGGTAGAGGAAGGGGCAATACAGGCTGGTGTTAAACCATCCAAGTTAATTGCGATAACAGTGTTAACGAGTATTTCTTCTAGGCAGTTGGCTTTGGATTTAAAAGTGCCTGTAGAGTTGCCAGAATACGCCTTAGATATGGCATTGATGGCGCAAGAGGCGGGGTTGGATGGGGCTGTATGTTCCCCCCAGGAAGTGACGCAGTTACGGCAAGTTTGCGGCGGTGATTTTGTACTGGTTTGTCCGGGAGTACGTCCTACTTGGGCTGCAATGGGAGATCAAAAGCGATCGCTTACTCCAGCCGAAGCTCTCCAAGCTGGGGCAGATTATTTGGTAATTGGTCGTCCCATTACGGCGGCAGATGAACCTGAGTTAGCCTGGAAACGAATTTCTCAAGAGTTAACAACGGCGACATGAAAATAGATATAAGAGGGAAAAAAATAAGGCAGGAGATAGGACACAGAAGAGTAAATGTTTACTCTGCATTGAGTTTGCTTAAAAAAGTAAGTTATGGCCGTTGGCTGATGGCTTTGGGATTTTCGCTGACCTTCATCAATAGCTTTGAGACAATAGCATTCTCACAAAATTCCTCTCCTCAACCCTCTTTACATACTGAGAACAAGTTTGTTTGTCAGGAACAAACTTTAGAAACATTAATTACTCATTTATTGCGTGATTTACCGAGCTATGCTAATCGTGCCAGTCAACGCGGTCGCCGTCTCCGCCGAAGTAGTGATATTTATAGCTATATGTTAGTTGCTGGTAGACCTGAATTTCAGCCATTGTCCCTAAAAATTAATAGTTCTTATACTGATGGACAGAAAAGTACAGCATCAGATGTAGAACAAGTTTTCTTTACTACTTTGGAAAGACAGTATGTAGGTAAGAAAATAGTAGAGTTAGAGGAATTTCATTGGTTATTTTTGACAAAAACTGCCAACAGTTGGCGTTTTGTCATGATGTTTAGTCAAATTGGTTCTTACCCCCTACAACAGCCACCATCGCCGCCAAGGGATAGTAGCACTGGTAGTGTTGCTCAAGGTATTAAAGCTTGGTTACGCGACTGTCAGGCGGGAAGCGTGCGGGTAAGGTAACAGTCGTAATGAACATATTTGCGTAGCCAGGGAAAAGTGAATAAAGGATTTAGGCATTTACTGAGTTTTTATGGCTATGCCACGCTACGCGAACAGAAATCAAACATGAGTCCTATATCCCCCTAAAGCTGGGATCATAGTAAATTCCTCAATCTCATTAGCCTATGTATAGAGTTATGATTTTTAAGTTATATCAATAATTTACAGTACCTTTTATCTGGATGAGGAAACTGTACCCTCATCGCTGTATCTCTATCAAAGACGCTGTAATGGATGAGTTCACTTGACACCTTTAGGTTAAGAGCATGACTTTTGAAAAAAAGCGCTGGTTTCAAATAGCTTTACAATTTAGAGGTTCAGTTATTGGTGCAATCTACACGCGCGTTCTTGGCTGCGGCTTATTTGGTGTGTTTGTAACTTTACTTTATCAACTAAAAGTTCCTGTATCTCAACCTATTTTGGGGAGTGTTATTCCTAGTATAGTTTTAGGTTTATTGCTAGTTTTTCGGACGAATACAGCTTATGAACGTTTCTGGGAAGGAAGAAAATGTTGGGGTTCTATAGTTAATAATACACGTAATCTAGCTCGGCAAATTTGGGTATCGGTAGAAGAAGTTTCACCAAAGGATAGAGAAGCTAAAATAGCAGCTTTAAATTTATTAGTAGCATTTGCTGTAGCTACCAAGTTACATTTGCGAGGAGAACCTATAAATAGTGAATTAGAGGATTTAATATCAACTTCTCGATATTTCCAACTCAAAAGTATGAATAATCCTCCTCTAGAAGTTGCCTTCTGGATTGGAGATTATTTGCAACAGCAATATAATCGCAATTGCTTAAACAGTTATCAGTTAACATCTATTCAAGAATTGTTAAACAATTTGGTAGATAATTTAGGGAGTTGTGAACGGATTCTGAGAACGCCGATGCCTTTAGCTTATGCCATTCATCTCAAGCAGTTATTATTATTGTATTGTTTCCTGCTCCCTTTTCAAATGGTACAGAGTTTAGAATGGTGGACAGGTGTAATTGTAGCATTAGTGAGTTTCACTTTATTTGGAATCGAAGCTATTGGTTTAGAGATAGAAAATCCTTTTGGATACGATGCCAATGATTTACCATTAGATGTTATCTGTCAAACAATGAAGCGCAATATTGATGATTTGACTAGTTTATCTCCTAGTGTGCGCTCTCAAGAGTTGGATGAAACGTCAAATGTTAGTGTATAGGGAGGAAATAGAAAACCAAGTACGAAGCACTAAAAAATAGGCGATCAGCTACGCTGGGCGCTTGCGCCATCGCACTCATCATCTCAGGCAATTATGTTATTCTCAAAAATACTACCGATTCAGAAAATTTTAGCAACAAATCTATTATGTATAAATTAGTAAGGTCTTGTAACTCTGTTGTTAACAGAGAATTTATCAAGTAAATCTTAATTTACAACATAAATAGAATTGTAATTTGCAATACTATGTTTAGGAGATTTTATGAATATAAATTATTTATGAACTTACAGTAATTAATTTTTCCAATTTTTTTAAAATTAACCTTTTGGCTACAAGATATACAAAATATTATTGAGTTATTAGGTTATGTTCATTTATCTTACTACAGCTTGTTGCCAAATTAAATCTCTAATCACATGAGGAGTTGACAAAAACAATAAAATGTAATTTAGTACCACAGTCAACGCTATATAATATTGGCAAATTTAGTTAGTACTTTTACAGGAAAATGGTTAACAACACTATGAATCAGCAAGTACAAGTTATTAAACTCAGTGGCATTATCAATACTGAAAATTCACAAGAACTACGAGAAAATATTACTCATATTCTTAATAGTGATACAAAAATTGTTTTGGTTGATTGTCAAGATGTAACTTTTATGGATAGCTCTGCTTTAGGTGCTTTAGTATTAGCTTTTAAAACTTTGAGGGCAGCAGGTACAAAACTAGTCTTATGTTCAATTAATGAGCAAGTAAGAATCTTATTTGAACTAACTGGAATGGATAAAGTATTTGAAATTTTTAATAGTCAAGATGAGTTTAATCAAGTAATTTTTGCTAAAAGTTAATCAAATTTAACTTGTAAGATAGATAAATCATCTTCAAAGGTATCTTTGGAGTTTAAGGCAATAATGCAATTCAATACTCGCTCTAACTGAGAATCTTTATGATGATGTACACTAGCAAGTATCTGAATAAAAGCATCTAAACTCCAAAGTTTGCCATCTGCTTTAGTAATTTCATAAGCACCATCACTAAAGATATACAGACTACTCAATTGTTCTACATAACAACAAGCATCAATATATTGGGCTTCTGGAAACATGCCTACTGGCATTCCGGGAGTTCTTAAAATTTGTATTTCTGTATTAGTTGGTGTTTTACCAGATATCAAGATTGCTGGGGGATGTCCTGCACTAGCATAGGTGATTTGTCGCTGAATGCGGTCATAAACTCCATACCAGATAGTAAAGTATTTATCATTTTGATAATTCATTTGAAAGGTTTCATTTAAACTTTTGAGAACCTCACTAGGTTGGTAATAATTAAGATTTTTGAGGGCGCGGGAACGTAACAAATTTAAAACAGAAATTGAAGGAAGGGCAGCTTTTAATCCATGTCCGGCTGTATCTAGAAGATACATAACCAAGCTATCTTCATCAAGCCAATAATAATCAAAACAATCGCCGCCGAGTTGGCTTGAGGGAAGAAACCGTGAGGTGATGTTGATGGGTTGATCTATTGGTTCTGGTAGAAGCGATCGCATATATTCTGCCGCTTCGGCTAGTTCTTCTTCTAGGCGCAGCTTTTGAGTCCGCAGATCCTGACTTAATTGATGTAGTCTTAACCCGGCTCTCACCCTTGCTTTCAATTCATTTTGCTCAATCGGTTTGGTGATAAAATCATCAGCACCAGCATCTAGTCCTTGGACGCGATCGGCTACAGAATCCAAAGAGGTTAATAAAATAAAAAATGTAGTGGATAAATCTGGGTCTGTTTTAATCCGATGACAGACCTCCAGACCATTTAACCCCGGCATGATCCAATCACAAATAATTAGTGCTGGACGACAAGCTATTGCTTGAGTAATTCCTTCTTCACCATTACTAGCTGTGAATATTTCATAACCCTGTTTTTGTAAAATTCTCTTTAGTAATATTTGAATTGATAAATCATCATCAATAATAAGGATTTGAAACATATTTAGTCATTAGTCCATAGTCATTAGTCCATAGTCAAAAGTTATTTTCCTCTACTTTCTAGCTGGTTGGTGAATCTCGACTCCGAGGGAGTTGAGCGTTCGCGTAGCGTCTCGTAGAGAAGTCGAAACTCGATTTCCGCGTAGTCGTACCACTCCGTGGTTCGCGGTAGCGTTGCGTAGCAAAGCAAGCTAGGCGTAGCGTCTCACAGAGAACCACTACCTCCTACTTTACGGTGGTGAAAGGGGATTTAACCACAAAAGTATGGCACGATTCAGCTGATTTAGATCACGATATACTTCTTGCTTGAACCACTGCCCCAAAGCATCAAGGGGGGTGAATGATGACCCCGTTTGCCATTTGACATCCTGACCTAAAGGTGTAGTGTGGGTTCCTGGTAAGGTCTGGGCTGTGACCATTTCGGGAAAGCGTCCTTGTAAGATTTTGGTTAAGGCTGCTGATTGGTCAAGATTATCATTATTAAATTTAATTAATAAGTTGCGGCGGACGTTGTAGCCTTCCTGTACCAGCTTGTTTGTTTCTTGGGGTGAGGGAGTAAATTCGATCGCTAAAGAATTGTTTAACTGTTCCACTAAGGGTATGGCATCTTTAGCGGCGTAGTTATTAAAAGAAATTAAGATATTACCTGCCCGTTCTACAGGGAAAAGGCTACCAATGAGTAAATGCAGCTTACAGCCCATACTATGCCCAATGCCGTAAGTTGGTAAGTACAGCTTGCGTAATGCGCCAGAATCGTACAATCGTTCTAGTGTCCGGTCAAAGTTTAAGAGTACAGATTTGGCGATCGCAATATGATCCAATGTATTCACAAAGGGCGTGGCAATAACCACATATCCCTTATTGCCTAACTGTTCTAGTAACCAACGGTAAGTTAGATGGGGTGCAGTGGCGACAAATGCACCACCGAGAAAATGGATGATCCCCACCGGATTTCGGGGAATCAACGCCCAGTTACCTCTAATTTCTTTCCAATCCATGCCTGTAGGCGATCGCTTATTTTACACTTCTTTATATTAGACCTTGGATTAGTCATTAGGTGTTGAGGGCGCTGATTATTTCCTCGCACAATTGTTACATATTAGATTGGCTTTGCAGAGTTTTCATTTCATACTGCACATCTAGGGCAATTTGTAATGCTTCATTGAGTAACCTGCCGTGTTCAGTAGCTTGTTCTGTCACCTGCATCGCGGTTAAAGTTGCTAAATTATTAGTAAATAATTCTGTATTACTGAGGATAAAATTCTTATTTTCTCTCAATATTCTTTCTGTTCTCAAAGCTCTAATTAAATCTGCTTTAGTTAGCTTGAGTGCAGCGATAACTTTGTCTCTTTCTTTAATACTTACACCTGCATTGCCAGCATCTTCTATCTGGTCATTAATATCTATTGCTTTGATAACAGAATTATATCTCTCTACATCCTTTAAAAGAATTTCTAAAGAAGTTGTCATATTTTTTTTCAGAATTTTTTGCTGATTACGCCACCAATAGTATAAAAAAGACTGTGTACTTGCGTATCCTAAAAAAGTAAGAACTATCAACAATAGCCAGGATGGTATATTTATCCAACCTGCAAATATTTTAATAAAAACATCAACTATTAAATAGGCAAAAATAGTTACAGAAAAGCCAAGAAAGATTACTGTTGCACCTTCTGAGCCTTTAATTTGAGCTAGGATTTTTTTACAAAACTTTATTAAGAAATTTCTAATAATAATTAATTGAGAATTTACAGGTAGATTAGTTAAATTTTCTAATTCTTTCGAGCTAATCTCCAAATTTTGTAAATCATTACGCACAGCTTACCCCAAGTTGTACTAAATAAGTAATTAGTACAATATAACAATCTATTTTCAGGATAGTTGAGATGATGGTATTTTATCTAAAAATTTTACATTTTGACTAAAAATGGCAAGCTTAAATACAGGTTCGATATGCTTCCAAGGATGAGAGATAGCAAAAAGAGGCTATCTTTAATAAACATCAATTCTATCTGTGAATCAGGCTAAATAAGAATTTAATGAGAAAAATTAGGATTTTGCTTTGATAGCGCGACGTTGAGAATCTAAAAAGGGTGGGATGGGACAGTCTAAGGTCATGGCGATCGCTCTTAATAAATCTGCTTCCGAATTAGTAACTTGATTGTCTAATAGAACAGTGTGAGCGCAGGCATCAACAATCGCTTGCTTAAGTTTAGGAGAGGCGAGGCGGAGGCGTTCGATACTCTTCTTCACTTGTGAGAAATTACAAGTTACTGGTGTATCTGCTTTTTCTTGCTTTCCGGCTCCGGGTAGGCGAAATACTCCAGAACGAAAGGCATAAGCAATGTCATCAGGTTTGGATTGTCCTACACGGGCAATTGCCGATAGTACGGTGATGCTATCTGACCAAATATCTTCTATAGACGTAAATTCTACTTTGATTGTTGCTGTGGGATCTATAAGAGGTTGCAGACGATGCCATAGGACTAGTTGCAAGATAAAGTGCCACAGAGAAAAGCTGCCAGTGGCGACGATTAAACCTTGAATACATTTGCAAAGTCTATGGCACTCTTTAGCAGAAGACTTGCGTAGTGCTGGTACTACTAAATCTATTAGTGGTAGGCGCAAGCCTGGATCTATTTGACTGATTTCGTCTTTAAATGTCAGGGTTTGTTCTACAATCTCGCTTGGTTGGACTTCACGCAACCAAGCAAGCTGGCGTTCTTGTACTGGGGTATTTTCTACCTCTAAAGCTAAGGCAAAAGCGATCGCCATTGCACTCTGTTGTTCCCTTACACCCAAACGCAAGGCTTCTGGTAACTTTGATAACAAGGCTTGAGCATGGGCAAAATGCTCTGGTGCAACGCTCCCGACTTGATTGACTACCTGTTCTGGGGTGATTGTAGGACTACCACCAGCGAAACCCATTGCGAGGGAATCTGGAGTGGAGGAACGGCGGACAGATGGGGATGCGGCTAAATTGCGGGTGTTCAAACCCCGGACGCGGCGGATGCGTTCGCTCAGGGGTGGGTGGGTAGAAAGCATAGCTTCCCAGAAGGAAGGGTTGAGGGGATTGCCGAAAAACATGTGGCTGGAGGCTTCCGCACGGGGGGAAATCAGGCGTGAGTCCGAACGTTGGAGTTTTTCAAAGACGCTAGCAATGCCATCAGGGTTACGAGTGAATTGTACGGCGGAAGCATCGGCTAAAAACTCCCGTTGACGGGAAACGGCAGCTTTAATGATGCGACCGCAGATTAAGCCGATCCAACCGATTAACATTAGTGCTACACCAAAAGCCCACAGAGGAGGCCCCTTTTCTTCGCGGGACTCAGTACCACGTAAACGCCATAACAATTCCCCAGTTAGGTAGATAAATAAAATGCCGTGTAATAGCCCCACCAAACGCAAATTTAACCGCATATCGCCGTTAAGAATGTGGCTAAATTCGTGACCGATGACTCCTTGTAGCTCATCTCGGTTCAGGGATAGTAATGTGCCACGGGTAACACCAATTACAGCGTCGTTAAGTGTAAACCCGGCAGCGAAGGCATTGATGCCCATTTCGGCATCAAGAATATAAACTTCTGGCACAGGAATACCAGAAGCGATCGCCATTTCTTCGACAATATTTAATAGCTGTTTTTCTTGAGGGTTAGCCATGTCAGCTACAAGATAGCGTCCCCCCAACTCTTGGGCAATAACTCGCCCACCTTCACGCAGACAGAATATTTTATATAGACTACCAATAGCGATCGCAATAATTGTCCCACTAGCAATACACAAAAATATTTGCGGTTCCCACCAAATACGCGGAGCCAAACGTAACAGAAATAATGCCGCAATATAAATTGCTAAAATCATCACCACGATGGACAAGGCAAATAACCCTAGTAGTTGCTGTGTGTTTTGGCGTGCCTTGTCTTGATGTTCAAAGAAATTCATAAATTCATAAAAGAAGGAGTGTAGGGATGTGAGAGTTTTGAAAACCTAAACCCCTAAAAAGACACGCGGGGAGCGTTTTTGACTTCAGGAGCGGATTCTGGTAATAGTTCTGCCAGAGTGAAGTTAAACGTGTTGGCGATTAAGTTACTAGGAAAAGACTCGCTTTTGGTGTTGTATAGGGTGACTGCATCGTTAAAAGCCTGACGCGCAAAGGCTATGCGGTTTTCTGTGGAAGATAGTTCTTCCATGACTTGGCTCATGGTGCGATCGGCTTTCAACTCTGGGTATGCTTCTGAAAGTACCATCAGGTGGCTTAATGCACCTGTTAACGCGGCTTCAGCATTGCCTAATTGCTGCATCGCCTGGGGGTCGCCTGGATTTTGCGAGGCGCGACTACTAGCATTGATTGCGGAGTTCCGCGCAGCAATTACAGCTTCTAAAGTTTCGCGCTCATGTTTCATATACCCTTTGGCAGTTTCCACCAAATTGGGAATTAGGTCGTAACGGCGCTGTAGTTGCACATCTATCTGGGAGTAAGCATTTTTGTAGCGGTTGCGAAACTTAACTAAATCGTTGTAGCTACCAATGATGACGACGGCAATAATCGCAACTATAGTGACGGCAAAGATAAACAACCCTATCAGACTCATATATTTACATCCAAATATCAAATTATCTTTCTTGAAAGAAATTTACGGTGCAAATCTTCAGATATAGACTCGTGTTTGTTGGCATACAAACACGAGTCTACTGGGAGCAACCGAGTTCCGTCTTCTGTAAATTCAATTACGAAAATCTGCGGAGGAAAACTTGAGTACAGTACTTGCTTGATTTCTCCTCATTTTTGATGTTGTATTGTTAGTTTTGCAGTCTTAGGTTATTTTTCTACCAATAAATATACTTATTTAGATGTATTGACTTTGAAAAACTCGATTATTTTGAGGGTTTCAACTATCTAAAGTATGAAAAAATATATTGAAAAGCTAACCTTTAGCTAGTTATTGAAATGGGTTAATATCTGTAACAATTCTCTTATAAGACTAATAAAGTTCGTAGTTCTAATATTACTAGATTGTAATAATGAACGGCTACTTTTAACTTCAAACCCTTACCAAGTAATGAGCGGAGGATTATCTGGATACACATCATTCTATCTAATAACTCAATATTGTACTCATAAGTTTGTGAGTTTTAGCTGAGGAATTAATAGTTAAGTTATTAGTAAAATTTCCGCTTAAATACTAAAATAGCCTTGATGAATTTGGTAATTTACTTCACCAAAATTTTGTTTAGGCGTTTATTGAATCAACCCTAAAAGTAGTTGTTTCCCATAGTCAACCCGTAATTTTGTGCAATCTCTTTATTTAACTTTGGAGGAAGTTTTTATGATTAGTTCGGTTCGTAAGTCATTAGTACACGCAACTTTGCTGGCTTTGGGGATGACAGCTATGACAATAAATCCCTTCATAGTTTTGAAGCCAGCTTCAGCACAAACACCGGTTCCAACTGAAACTCCAGGTACTAATACCCCAACTGAAGCTCCTGCAAATACCACTTCTAGCTTTTCTGATGTAAGTTCAGACTACTGGGCGCAACCATTTATCCAAGCGCTTGCACAAAGAAATATTATTGCTGGTTTTCCCGATGGTAGTTTTAGACCAAACCAAGCCGTAACTCGTGCTGAATTTGCTGCATTAATTCAAAAAGCTTTTAACCAACAGCCAGTTCGACAACTGAGCAGCAGTGGATTTAGTGATGTTCCCTCTAATTATTGGGCATCTGGAGCCATTCGGACAGCTTACGAAGCTGGATTTTTGTCCGGCTATCCTGGTAATGTATTTCGTCCTAATCAACAAATTCCTAGAGTACAGGCGCTCGTATCTTTAAGCAGTGGTTTAAACTTGTCAACTACTGATACTGCATCTGGTGTTCTCAGCAATTACTATGCAGATGCTTCAGCAGTTCCTAGCTATGCTACTAATGCTGTTGCGGCTGCTACACAAAACAATATAGTTGTTAACTATCCCAATATTAGACAACTTAATCCAGAAACCCCCCTTACCCGTGCAGAAGCAGCAGCATTTTTGTACCAAGCTTTAGTAAAACAAGGACAAGTACAACCTTTAGGTACTAATGTGGCGGCTGCTAATTATATAGTAGGTGGTACTGGTACTGCTACAGGTGGTGTACAAGGCGGTACTATTGTTGCTTTGGCAGCGTCAAATAGTTCTTTTAGTACCTTAGCTTCCTTAATTAGAACGGCTGGTTTGGCAGATACCTTGCAACAAGCAGGGCCTTACACCGTATTTGCTCCTACAAATGAAGCATTTGCGGCTTTACCTGCGGGTACTTTGGAACAATTGCAGCAACCTCAAAATAGAGAACTATTAAGAAGGATTCTGCAATACCACGTAGTTCCTGGTCAATTAACTGCTAGTCAACTTACCTCTGGACAATTGACAACTGCTGACAATGTGCCAGTGAATGTGAAAGTTGACAGTGCTAACAACCAAATTGCTATCAACGAGGCTAGAGTTGTTCAGCCAAATATTCAAGCTAGCAATGGTGTTATCCATGCAATTAACCAAGTCTTGATTCCACCAAACCTCACCAGCCAGCAGCCAGGTGATAACAATCAAGGACAAACCCCCACTCCTCCCAGTGATACAACTGTTACACCAGGTAGAGCTACTCGTGGCGGTTCTAGTTACATTGGGGTAGCTGGAAACATCGGTTTGACTGGTGATTCTTCCCTAAGTGAAGGTAATATTGCGGTCATCAGTAAAATCGGTCTGACACGGATTTTATCTGTACGTCCATCAGCAGTGTTTGGCGATAATACAACAATCTTAGTTCCCTTAACTTTAGATTTTGTTCCACGGGCAGTAGAACCTACTGGTGAAACAAGATTCCCTGTAGCGCCGTTCGTTGGTGCTGGTGTGGCGATTGACACTGGTAACAACTCTGATGTGGGATTATTGTTAACTGGTGGTGTTGATATTCCTCTAGCCAATAGATTCACCATCAATGGTACTGTGAATGCAGCTTTCCTCAATGACACTGATGTCGGCTTATTATTAGGTATTGGTTACAACTTTTAGATAACGGCTGATTTCATCACATCTTGCCAAGGCTAAATTTCCTCATCATTTCTTATCTCAACTCTGTTAATTCTTCCTACCATTATTTGTGGTAGGAAGAATTTTATTATGATTACAAACCATTGCCAATTAAGATAAACGATGCCCAATAATAGGGATGAGCAAATTGACCATTATTTTTCAACAAAGAGAGTTGTGCTGTATGTAATGCTTCAGCTTTGGTTAATTTGCCAGTTTTTAATTCTTTATAAAATTCATCCATTAAAGCTTGTGTGCCACCATCAGATACAGCCCATAAGGAGGCGATCGCAGCTTTTGCTCCGGTCAATTGTATCTGGTATCCTAGACCAAGGATTTCTTGACCGTTACCTAACTGATTACCTAAACCTGTTTGGCAAGCACTCAACACTACTAGGTCTACATTGGGTAAAGACCAGTTTTCTATATCTTTGAGGGTGACGCGATCGCCATTACCAAATAGTATAAAGGAATTTTCTGGATCACCGCTTACCAGCATTCCATGAGTTGCCAGATGGACGATTTTATAATCGTTCATTTGCGGTACTGTGACTTGGGGGCTAAAATCTTTATCTAAGACTATTTTTGTGCCTTTGATTGTCTTAGCTAAATTATCTACTTCGGTTTTGGCAAATGGCAAACCACTAAATATTTCTTGACGTTCACCTACTGCAACTTTATAGTCACCTTTAGTAAATGCTGCGGCTAAAGTCGGTAGCGAAGTTAGAGGTTTGTTGTTTAATTTCGTTAAACTGGCGGCAGTAATATTATTGATAATATAACGCTCCACTAGCCAATTTTTACCATCGTATAATGCAGCTAGTGGTAAATATCTGAGTTTGCTGTCTGGTGCGTAAATAATTGCTTGAGCATTAGCTTGTTTCAGGTCATTTTCGATGGGTTTAATCAACCAGTTATATAATTTATTCGCTGGCGCTTTACTATCTTTATAAGGAACGACTATTGCTTGACGAAAATCATTAATTACTTGATATAACTCTGTTTGTTTAACTGGAACTGAACGATGAATTGGTGGTGCATCCGCAGTCACTACAACTAACTCTAATCTGTCTTCTAAAACTAAGGGATATAACAAAACGGCTTTTTTATTTAACTGTCGTAAGTTATCTCGAATAGAATTGAGTTGTCGTAAACTGAGATTTTCTTGTCCAGAATTTGCTGATAACTGCTGTACTAAGGCGACTACAGCAGGTGTTTTGGTGAATTTATTAAACTCAGCCGTAATTGTTTGTTCAAGTTTCACCAGTTCAGCGATGCGTTTTTCTTGGGTAGCTGTACGTGTGCTTGGGGTAATTTGGCGGAGTTTGGTGAGTTCTTGCCCAAGGGCGATCGCTTTATCTTGAATGGCGCTATACTTTTGGGAAATCTCCTGTTCTTGGGGTTGCAGTGGTAATGTTTGGGTAGGCTGTGGTTCTGTATTAGTTCCCCTTTGTCCACTATTAACAACGGCTGTATGGGGTTGACTACGACGCTTGCCAATAAAGTCATTAACTTCTTGAATTTTGAGTAAATCTAAAACTTGTTGTGCTTCGGCTGGACGATTTTGTTTAAGTAATAAGTCTGCAAGGCGGCGGTATCTTTCGGCTACGGTTTGAGTGTAGGATTGTTGTATATCTGTGGGAATGGCGCGTAAGTTTTGGCGGATGGATTCGGTTAAGTTGACTGACTGCTTGTAAAAATTAATTGCTAGTTGTGGTTGATTTTGTGCAGATAGGGTATCGCCTAAAAGTTTAAGTGTGGCGGCTTCACTGACTTTATCGTTAACCTCCCGGTGCATAGCTAAAGCTTGCTGATATAATTCCCCGGCTTTGTCATACTGATTTTGCTTTTGGTAGATTTGTCCCAGATTACTAATTGTCACACCTTCCCCGGTGCGATCGCCTACTTCTTTATAAATAGTTAAAGCTTGCTGATTTAACTCAATGGCTTGTGGATATTTACCTAAATTAGCGTTAACACGGGCAATATTATTTAAGGTGACAGCAATTCCTGGTTTATAGTTATTCTCTTTATATATATTGAGAGCTTGTTGATATAGTTTTAATGCTTGGTCATATTTCCCCAGACTCAAGTAAATCTGACCAATATTATTGAGATTCAACGCTCTACCTTGAAACTGAAACGAGTCCTTACCAAAAGCATCACCCACATTAGCACGACTAGCAACTTGTTGTAAGGCTTGGGAGTTTTGACCAAGGTAATCGTAAAGCAGTTTTATTTCCTGTTTCGTAGCTTTTTCGGCATCATTATTAATTTTGCTATAAATATTTGCTGATTCTTCCGCTAACTCCAGGGACTTTTTATATTGACCCAAGCTAAAATTAGTGCTGGCAAGATTATTGAGAATTGCCGCTTTAGTACCAGTGTAATTAGAGCAGCATTCTTGCAGAGTAGTTAAAGCTTGTTGATAGGAATCTAAAGCTTGAGTGTAGTTACCTAAATTAACGTAAACTACGCCAATATTATTTAGAGTTTGAATAACACCAATTTTATCATCACTTACTTTCTGCATCGCCAAAGTTTGCTGATAAAAATCTAAGGCTTTCGTATACTGTCCCATGCGAAAATAAACTGCGCCAATATCAGCCAGCATAATTTCTTCGCTAGTAGCATAACTGGAATCTTTCGGGTTAGCAGCTTTCAACTCTTTGATAATAGCTAAAGCTGGTTGATAATATTCCAGTGCCTTGGGATATTGCCCCAAATTGACATATACTTCGCCAATATAGGAAAGGGGTATCCATTCATTTTGACGGTCTTTTATATTCCTCCGAATATCTAAAGAAGATTGAAAAAATTCCAGTGCTTTCCCATACTCACCTTTACGAAAATACACATAGCCAATATTTACAAGGCTGTTAGCTTCTCCAGCTTTCGCACCGTATTTTTTAAATATTGTTAATGCTTGTTGGAATTGTTCTAACGCTGCTTGTAGTTCTCCTACACCAACTAAATCCTTGTAAATCAACGATGCACCATTACTATTTAATATGACACCTTGAGTTATCTGTTCTTCAGCAGTTGGCGTTGGTGCTTGTGCTAGAGATGGAGAAGCTAAAGTTAAAATTAGAGTTAAAGGAATAATAGGAAGCCTCATATATGTATTAATAGTGACAAGACGCTTCCTATAATAATCGTAGTTACTAAAAATGTTTGAAATTGCCTATGATTGCCTCACCAGAACCAACATACCTCACCCCTGAAGAATATCTCCAATTAGAAGAAAGCAGTCCCGTCAAACACGAGTACATCGACGGCTACATTTATGCAATGGCTGGTGCTAGTGATCCTCATGTCACTATTGCAGGAAACCTGTTTGCGCTTCTCCGTAATCATGTACGCGGTTCTGGTTGTCGTGTTTACATTGCTGATATGAAAGCCAGGATTGAGGAACTCAATCGATATTACTATCCTGATGTGATGGTTACTTGCGATCAACGCGATCAGGAAACTTCTACTTATAAAAGATTTCCGCGTTTGATTGTGGAAGTATTATCTAGTTCTACAGAAGCATTTGATAGAGGAGATAAATTTGCAGATTATCAGGCAATTGATACCTTAGAAGAATACGTTCTAATCAATACAAAACGCCAGCGAGTTGAATGTTTTAAACGTGGTGATAACGGGTTATGGATTTTACAAAGTTACACCGCACAAGATAAAGTATTTCGGCTAAATAGTATCGATTTTGAAGGTGCGATCGCAGAACTTTACGAAGATGTCGTTTTTGAACAATCTCTCCCATAAAATATCATAATTATGTCTAAAATTACAATAGTAACTGGATTAATTATTAGCCTCATGTTAGGTTTTATTTCCGCCACTTCCAGCCAAGCTCAAGAAACATATATTGATGATAAATGTAAGCAAAATCAGCAATTAAATGAATCTGATAGATTCACAGTTACATACAAATCAGAATTTCAAACCAAAGGACAAACTTACTGGTTATATTCAGGTCAGTATATAGATGGTTCTGCAATTGTTTGTATTTCTCGACCAGGATTTAAGCAACCAAAACCATTAAATATAAAACAAATACAATCAGGTTATATTGAGAAAATCACCAAAGACTCACGGAATCAAACAGCTTATTTCATCATCGTACGTGATGGTAATGGTTCTTATGTGCCAGTAACTCAATACAGAGTTAATTTGTCCACGCCTGAAAGACCAATTACGGCTAAAATCAAGTCTTGGAGATCAGGAAGATAGTCTAAAGTATTAAAATAGACAAGTTAACCAAGATAAGGGTATTGTGAAGGGTTGATTCTCAATAATTCAGTCCAGTATTTTATAGCATTATGTTTAGTTGTTTCTAAATCACGCGATTTATGAACTCTGACTATTTCAATTATAAAGTAGGTTAATTTAATTGCAGTGAATAAGTGAAATAACCCTAACGCTTGAAAATTTTGTAAAAATAAATTTATAATAATTTGTAGTTTCTTCTTGTGACGAAAATATAACCACCATTTCATTTGATATATGGCAATACTCGTTTGATAACCAAGTACAATTTCTACTTTGGTCAATTTATCTTTAACTTCATAGTAAAACTGCAATTCTTTATCAAAATCACCTAATTTCTGAGAAACAACTGCTTCATCGGATAATTTATAAGCTTCACTAATTAAATTTCCTGCTGTTTCAGCCTGCTGTTGTGTGTAACCAAGTTGCAGATATATAGTAGCTGCTGCTGAGGCTAATTCTGTGAACTTTTCAGCATCATGTAACCAATAAATTTGAGCTTGTAGTTCTCCTAGTGTGGCGGCTTGATCATTCATATTTAAGATAATGGGGATTTTAGGCGATCGCAACTATTTAACAAACACCTTGTAATCTTCTATTTTACTAGCCAAGCGTGATCCTAAATAAGAACTTGCATCCTGCAAAGCTTGATAAATTTCCCTACCTTCCTCTCGATAGCGGATAATTTTTTCCTGAGTCCAGTAATGTGGAGGTGCTTGTAAATTGCTAATTCTATCCGCTAACTTTACCATCCATATTTCTCTCGGTTGTTCCTTTATCCTACGCAAGCTATCAGCCATTTGCAGATGTTTCTCTAAAGAACTATTTTTCGTCAAAGCTAGTACACCATTAGCAACCAATTCACCAAACTCAGTTTTTATATTTTCAAAACTTGTATCAGTATCTTCAATAGTGTCATGTAAAATTGCACATTGAATTGCTAAATCTCCATCTTGTACTTGTTCAGCGCTAAGTGCTGCTATTACTTCCATGCTGACAAAACTCAAGTGCATAATATAAGGTATTTCTGACCCTGGTATTTTTTGACCTTGGTGTGCTTGTGCAGCGAATTTATAAGCTTTGATGTAATTTTCTTGCGACCATTGCTGCATATATATAAATCCTTAATCATCAGGAAACTGCCAAGATGAAATACTCTCTACATTTTCGCTACTGCATTTAATACAACTAACATCAAATTTTGAGTCCATCCACTCATAACCGCAGGTGCAACAGTGACAGAATATATTATTGCGGTTTGCATCTTTTATTCCCTGATGCCATTGTTGTAGTTGTTCAGGATTTTGAAAAGGAGAATTATCAGACATATCTTCAACAGTAGAAGTTATAAACTATATTCAGAGTTAGAGCTAGTACGGTTATCATAAATATCTTTAATAATCTCGTCTGTTGTACGTTCATCATCCCAAGCACCATAGGTTTCCATAAAATTGTCTAGTGGGTGAGTGGCGGGTGGTGCTTTAAATGGTGTTATGATTTCGCTAACTATCAATTGTTCTTCTACTTCAGAATTATCTAAGTTTTGAGGTTCTTCGTTATCTATTTCCATAATTTATATTAATGGCGATCGCTTCTATGTTAACCTCTTTAGAAGTATCCTTGCATTCTATCAAGCAGGCTAGGCTGTCTATATATACCACCCCGTCAATTTGTTCTACTATTCTATCTTGAACTTTTACCGTATAAGGCCAAGCTACCTCTGCGCATTCAAGTTGGAATGCGCGTAATATTAAATATTCTAAAGCTTTACCTTCAACCCAAAAGTTTGATATATTTTTAGTCTTAATTTCTAATATTCATGCTGGTGATGCTTGGGAGAGATTATGAAATATAAAATCAAACAAATGGATTTATGATTCTTACCTTATTCTCTATTAGCTGATTATGCTGCATATCTTCTGAGTAAATGATGGAACATTCACTTAATAACGCTGTAGCTATAATTAAACTATCCCAATAAGAGTAGTTATATCTAGCATGAATCTCTAATGCTTGTATAACTTCTGTTGTGTTAATTGCCTGAATCGGAAAGGTATTAACTATATCTGATATAATTGCGATCGTCTCTGTTGTAGATGTAAATTTTTTCCTGGTCAAAACATGAAATAACTCACCTAACACCTGGGTACTAACTAGCAGTAGTGAATGATTATTTTTGATTATTTCTGCAACTTTTTGGGATTTTTCAGGCGCATTTTTAGCATAGAGATAAATCCAGAGATTACTATCGAGAAAAATCTTACCTGTCATAAATTTCATCTCGATTAAACTTGTAATCTGCCGGTAGTGAGAATGAGTAGTTATTAACTCGCTCTAAAAACTGTTCTATTTTTGATGCTTGAGAATCTATTGCTTGATTAGGTTCGCTGGGTTCAATAATCATAATTTGTAGTGTTTTACCTTCTAATTCGGAACTGAGTTTTTCACTTAAAACAAGTTCACCATTGGTACAGGTTGCTTTGATGATTTGCAGCATTATGAATAACTTTAAATTCTAAATTCAGGAGAATAGCTATTTTATTATAAATTATGCAAGACCTAGTAGGGTGAGTTAGGCGCACAGGATTATATCCTCAAAATGAGGATTTCCGATTTTGTGCCTAACCCACCATTTGCACGAGGGTTATGGCTTTGGTGGGTTAAACTTTCACTAACCCACCCTAAAAGACTTATCAGAATAAGTGTATAGATATATAAAAAGGTGCGTTAAGGTTTAAGCATAACGCACCCTACTTAACTACCTACCTCAGATTCGTGACTATGGTTTCCAAGTGTTGAGAGATTGACGAATTGATCTTAATTCCTGTAAATATTCATTCAATTTCTTTTTTTGTAAATTCAAGGTACTAATTATTGTTTCTGATTCTGCTTCTTTCGTTTCCCGTTCTTTTAGTAGACTATCAAAATCTTCTTGAAATTTGTTGATATAATCACTGATCTGTTTCTCTGCGCTTCTAAAGTCTTCTGCAATTTGTTTTTCGATAACTCTTTGGAGCAACTCTTTATTTCTAGCAACCTGTTCATCTATTTTTGAGTTAATTACCTGTGCAGTTTGGTATAAATTTATTTCATAAAAATCTTGCTTATCTTCATATTCATGAGGGACATAATAGGATTTACTAGAGCAACAATTCTTTTCTGTTACTAATTTCTGCTCTGTCCTTTTAAAAATTTCTTGCTGTTTTCTAATATTGGCATCAATGCCTTTAAATTCAAAACTAGGAAACTGAATTGGATTAACATTTAATTCAACTTGTAATGCTTCATCCAAATAATCAGATAGCTCATTGGATATTTCTTGAACATCGTTTTGAATTTTCAAAGCTAATTGTTTCCGAATATTAGTACCATCTCTAACTAATCTGTCTTGGGTATCTAACCAAAAACTTTGAATTAGAGGACTACAAAATTCATTAATTGTTTTGTTAATATTCTGAGCATCTTTTTTATTCTTAGCTTTTATCACATACGGATCAGAAAGTTTTAGAGTTTCCACATAAGAAGAATTAGAAGGATTAAATACTTCAGGTGCAGATTCTGTAAGAGATTTAATTAAAGATGCGCCTCCTTTAACACCTACCCTAAATATATTTTCTAAGCTTTTGCTAAACAAGCCTAAAATACTACCACCAAAATCAGCTATGGCATCTCCCCAATCAATATTTTTATCTGATGTTGCTAATAGTGAAGGATTAGCTTTTACTTTTTTTATAGTAGAAAACTTTACTGACTGAGATTCCGCTATAAGGTCAATCTGATATTGAATTTGTTTTTTAGTACCTGAAGCAAACAAATCAATTCCTTGGCTAAAACCATTTACAAGTATTTGTTTTTGTTCATCTACGGAATTTTTTACGTCTTTTACTTTTTTTTTGGCATTATCAGACCGTTTTCTATATTCTTGTATTTTTTGCTTTAAAGATAAAATATCCATTTCCCAGCCACTAATTTTTGTGTTGAGAGTATCTTCAATTGATTTAGCGGCTTTATCTATTTTTGCTAAGGAATCACTCAAAAGATTCCAACCTGCATTCTTAGTAATGGTTTCAATTACTGTTTCTTGAATAGTAGGAATGCCACTATCTATTAAAGCTTGTGGGGCTATTTTACGAGGTGCTGGTATAATTTGATTTCCTTCTTCATCTTCAGTTGCATATCTAGCACTAAAGAATTTTTTGAAATCTTTGATTTGACTTTCAGTTGCTTTACCTTGTTGAATTAACTTAGCTAGTAGTCCTTGTCTAGAACTAGCAGGATAAATAATGGGATTAGGAAAACCAAAATTAGACAGTTCACGTTTTAAGTCTTGAATTACCTCTTGAATTTCCCTATCTTTTTCAGTTTTTTGATCAACTTTGTTGAGAATAAAGTAAATCTTGCCTTTTTCAGATTCTAAAATCTCCTTCCGATTCTCAATTACATCCTTAAATAAATCAGAAACAGCATTATCTTTGTAAGAAGCGTAATTTAAAATAAACAAAATTGCATTGCAATTTCTTAATGCTTCTAAGGCAGTTTGCTTCAATGCTACTGTGTTAAATTGTGCTGATTCCCATTCATTTGGCCCAGGTGTGTCAACAAGGGTAAAACCCGCAAGCGAAGACAGTCCACTAATTGCTTCAATTGGATGTTCTATTTCAAACCGTATAGTATTATCAGGGTTGCCTGTTTCTCTAATTTTACGAGTCCTAACTAAAAATTTCTGCTGAATTTCTCCTTCATTCCCTTCGGCAATAACAACAGGTTTTCTTTCTCCTGCTCGATATTCTAACAATCTGGGAACTTGATCAGCCGGAATATGAAGTACATCTGTACGGCAGATGGTACAAGCTGCGGTTTCACTAGCTAAAACATCTACACCAATGATCGAATTAAGAAAGGTACTCTTTCCCGCTTTCATGGCTGCAATAACTGCAACCTGATATTTTTGTTTTTTCAATGCGGTTAATGCTGTGTTGATGTCAGCCTCAACAGCTTCCAAACCTTTGGTGTCGTCACCTTCACTAAGTCGATCTTGGCGAATTTCCTGAAGGTACTTTAAAAGTTGTGTACCTAGATTATAAATACTGCTGTGTGCGGATTGGAATTGTTGTGATGACATGGTGGTTTAATACTGGTAGTAAAAATTGCTAGTTGGAATATTCACCACTCAGTTATAACCCCACCTAAGTAAAAAACTAGATGGGGTATGATAATTTTTTAACCCACTAACTCAATAGCCCGCTTCGCCAAAGCCTCAGCAGTCAAACCATTGAAAGCCATCAACTCGCCAGCACTGGCTGTAGTTTCCCCACGCTTCCAGGCGAAGGTGTCGCGCTGGCTGTTACTCCGCAACATGATGGGTTCTAACATCGATGCAGCACCACCAGTCACACCAATTAACGCATCACCGCCAAATAATTGGGCGAATTTAGCATCATCAATGAAACCGCCATCGGGTTGTGAACAAGTATCCCAAGCCACATCACCGGGACGATATAAACGGCGGGGGTTGATGATAGAAACTATCTTCACTCCTACAACTTGACTTTCTAAAGATTTCGCTGCTTCAAACACAGGAATTAATGTCATATCGCCAATTACGGCAAACACAACTTTCTTCTCACCCGCAGTTTCATGTAATACTATTGCACCCTCTTCTAAACCTTGGCGGGTTTGTTCAAAGGTGGTACGAATTGGTAAAGGTGATTTACTTGCAGTGATGACAATTCCCTTATTTTTTGTAGTTAACGCCCAGTCATAACAGACTTGAATACTGTTAGCATCGGGGGGGAATACAGGAAATACATTGCCGTTCCGCATCATCGATGCAAAGTAGGCTTCAATTTCTGGACGTTGGTGTGTCCAACCGTTGCGCCCTTGTTCTAATGCACCGGCGGTGAAGAGGGTAATTGTTGAGGGTGTCTGGCGGCGTAATTCTGCCATTGCTTGGGTGACGGTTTGCCATATTGGTAAGCCGTTGATAGCAAAGGACTCATAGGAACACCACAGGGTTCTTGCACCCATCAAGGATAAGCCAGCCGCTAAACCTGCACAAGCATCTTCACTCAAGGGTTCGTAAACTTGTCCGTTTGGTGCTTGGTTATATAAGTCGTCGGTGGTGGGGTGGATGATTTTTAAGGCTTGGTTGATGTTCCCAATACCGGAAGCTTCGTTACCGTCGGCGTTGGTGACGAGGAAGTTTGGATCTTTTTGTCCGACTACACCCACCAGTCGTCCCATTGCGGTGGTGGAAACTTTGGCTTCCCCACCGACTGCATATTCTTCTAAGGGTAATGTACCTAATTCTGGTAATGGTAATTCAAATTCTGTCACCACTGTTTTGGCTGCGGGGCCGCCGCCTGCGCGTTCAGCGTTGGTTCTCACAGTTTGCCAAGCTTTCGGGTATAACGCACGGCTTTGTAAGGCGGTGACAATGTGGGGTGCGTCTAAGGTGTCTTTGGCATAGAGGTTGTGAGATTTTGCACCTTTGGCGTGAACGCCTGCGCCTTTGAGTTGTTTGATAATAAATACTGTCAGTTTACCACCCAAAGCAGAACGGGCGGCTTTATCGGCAGCGACGAGGACGGCTTGGGTAAATTCCAGGCGTTTTTGGAAGGAGAAGGCGGTACTATCTACATAATCCCCTGGTTGGTTTTGGTCATCAAACTCCTTGGCATCGATTAATACAACCTCATCAAAACCGTTACCTTGCCAAAATGCGGTCATCTGTTCGTTGGTTTTTAGGGAAACCATACTGTGATGTTCTTGGCTGTAACCATTCCAAACGAGGACGGGTAGGAAGTTGGTGGCTTGGGGATATGCGGTGTGGAAATGTGCCATTGCACTGATGATGTAGGGTTCACCGAGTCCACCGTCGCCCAAGGTGAAGGGGAATAATTTATCTGGATGTAACTTTGCCGCCGCCATTGCAAAGTGTTGTCCTTGTCCCAAGGGGCCAGCCGGGGCGAGAATACCGGGGATGTAACCGGAAAGGTGTCCTAATAACCCGTGCTTTTCGCGGAAGCGATCGCGCAATTGTTGTACAGTTAAAATGCCCATATCCTCTAGCGATCGATCCAGGAACATGGCACTATAAAATCCAGGGGCGTGGTGTCCGACTTCGGTAATAATATTCTTATACCCCAGCATGACCAACGCCGCATAAGCTTCTGCTTGGCTGGCAAACCCGCCTGGATGTCCAGAAGCCTTACTTCCAGTGATTTGTAATGTTAAATAGCGCAAGGCATCGGCAGCGAGTAGAGTTTGATATACTGCTTTTGGGTCTGTAGGAGATGCGATCGCTACTTTGCCCGATTCTATCGCAGGTGTAGCACCATAAGTTTCAAAGTCTGGCAGCGCCTCACCAAAATATTGAATACCTTCCGCAAATTCGGGAAGCGCAGAAGAAGCTTTGGGTGTGATTGCAGTCATGCTGAAGTACCTGATAAGGGGAAACTATTGATGCTCGTTGAATTTAACAAAAATTTTACATCTTTAGCGTTGTATCAGTTTATAAGGGTTTGGACAGGCAAGTTATAAGTAGTTCAAATAGTCATTAGTAATTAGTCCATAGTCCATAATTATTCTCTGCGTTACGTGCTGCTTTAACGCACCCTTGTATATTAAGAGAAGTAGTAGAAAATATCATGTAGAGCCGCACCTGCAACTATGACTGACACTAAATCAACTCATCAAGCACGTCGGGGGAGAATATTCCCACAAATTCAGTGGACACAAGCACAACAATCTCAATGGAAAGCTGGACGTGAAGCATTTAAAGAACAGTGCGAACTAATATTTGCTCAAGTACAACCACAATTAATCAAAACTCATTACAACTGGTTTATTGCTGTTGAGCCAGAAAGCGGAGAATATTTTCTGCATGAGGATGTATTATCAGTGGCAAAACAAGCCCAGGAAAAATACCCAAATGCCAAGCTGCACGTTTTCCGCATTAATGAAACTGGGGCTTGCGGTAGGATATGATTTTAGGAAAGTTTGGTGATGAGGATGAATTACTTTTTGAGATAGAGTTAATAACTGCGGATGGATTAGAAATACCGATTGATGCAGTGTTTGATACAGGTTTTTCTTGGTGGTTGGCTATTGATAATCAAGATTTAGCAGCACTTGGTTGGACTTATCTAGAACAGCAAACAATGCTGACAGCCCAAGGTGAAGCAGAATTTGATATTTATTTGGGAGAGATGCGAATTGGTGGAGAGGATTTTGATATTCCGGTTCATGTAGGACAAGGACTATCTGAAATTTTACTCGGTCGTCAGTGGTTAAAGAATCAAAAATTATTAGTAGATATGCCCTCTAAGTTGTTAACGCTGGGATAATGGTTACAACCAAACAAGGTGGAGATAATTAATATGTCAGGGTCTATATATCCATCTCCTGTGGATAAGCTATTAACCTACGGTGATTGTAGCGAGATGAAAGCAATCCCCAATTATATAGAAGAACTGGGTTTCAGTGCAGACCATATTCCTGACTTAATTCGCTTGGCGACGGATAAAGAGTTAAATAGCGGTGATATCGATACTGTAGAAGCTTGGGGGCCAGTTCATGCAGTGCGGGTGTTGAATCAACTGGGTGCAGAAGCAGCAATTCAACCTCTGGTAAATCTATTTCATGAACTTGATGATGATTGGATGCCTAGTGAATTATTTGCGTTCTATAGTACCATCGGGGCGGCAGCAATTCCTACACTAGAAGCATATCTTCAGGATACGTCTCATGATGCTTATCAACTTGCTGATGCGGCTACATCGTTAACGAAAATTGCTGAGAAACATCCTGATTTACGTGATAAATGTGTGGCAGTCTTGACCAAAAGATTAGAAGAATTTGCCAATAATGACCCGGAACTTAACGCTTTTTTAATTGGCGAACTACTTGATTTAAAAGCTGTTGAGTCTGCACAAGTTATAGAAAGTGCATTTGCGGCTAATCGAGTACCCACCTACATTGTCGGTGATTGGAATACGGCACAGGTAGAGTTAGGATTGAAAGCGCCCGGAGAAGTTCCTGAAACAAAGTTTCGGTTAGAAGACATCATAAGTTACTACACGCAAGAACTCCCACCACCGCCACCCCGTGGTTTTGCGCCACCTGTGAGTGATAAGAAGAAGAAAAAGAAAAAGAAGTAATTGGTAATTGGTAATTGGTGATGCGGTTGAGGTATGTTTCAAGTTCTTGGTAAGGAAATTGCATCAATGTACACTCGTGATGGTGTGCGGTTGGATGCAGATATCTATCGCCCAGATGCAGCCGGGGAGTTTCCAGTATTATTGATGCGACAACCCTATGGTCGTGCGATCGCATCCACTGTTGTCTATGCTCATCCTACTTGGTATGCTGCCCACGGTTACATAGTGGTGATTCAAGATGTACGCGGACGCGGTACTTCAGGCGGGGAATTTCAGTTATTTACCAATGAAATTGCCGATGGCGAAGATACAGTCAACTGGGCTGCAAGTCTTCCAGGTAGCAATGGACTGCTGGGAATGTATGGATTTTCCTATCAAGGGATGACTCAGTTATATGCAGCTATTGCCAAACCACCAGCCCTCAAAACCATATGCCCAGCGATGATTGGTTATGATTTATATACAGACTGGGCTTATGAAGGTGGTGCATTTTGTTTACAAACTAACCTCGCTTGGGCAATTCAACTAGCCACAGAAACCGCAAGATTACGAGGAGACAAACAAACCTATCAAGCATTATTCGCCGCATCCCGTAACCTTCCCCTAAATAACCCCGAAATTCTCCAACAACTCGCCCCCGAATCTTTCTATCACGACTGGGTAGCCCATCCCCAACCGGACGCATACTGGCAAGAACTCTCACCCAAAACCCACTTCCAAAATGTTGACTTGCCCATGCTGCATATCGGCGGCTGGTTCGATACTTACCTAAGCGGTACGCTGCATTTATATAAGGATATGGCAGCCCGTGCCACCACACCCCAACATTTAATAGTCGGGCCTTGGGCGCATTTACCTTGGGGTCGCAAAGTCGGTGAAGTGGACTTTGGCAATCAAGCCGCCAGTCCTATAGATGAAATACAAATCAGATGGTTTGATTACTTTCTCAAGGGTATAGATACAGGCTTGTTTGATAATTACCCTTTATACTTATTTGAGATGGGAAGTAATATGTGGCAATATATTTCCATTATAAATATATCAAACCAGAAAATTTACTACTTGTCAACCACCGGACTAGCCAGTATTAGAGAAGATGCTGGAACTCTGACACAAAATCCTCAGCCCACAGAACACAAAGACGTTCTAGTACATGACCCTTGGCGACCAGTGCCATCGGTAGGCGGTCATGCAGCGATCGCATCTGGTGTATTTGAGCGATCGCATATCGATGCCCGTGCAGATGTCCTCACATACACAAGCGAACCCCTAACCGCAGACTTACATTTACTAGGTGATGTGATAGTAGAAATTTCCTGCACTGCTGATCAACCCAGTTATGATTTGTGTGCAGTCCTCTCACAAGTCCATCCAGACGGCAGAGTCCTTAACGTGACGCAAGGTTACTTACATTGTCCAGACGGAACCAATAACATCACCAAAAAGATTCAACTACAAACAACTTGTGTCTGCATTCCTCAAGGTAACGCCTTACGCCTAAGTTTAAGTGCAGCGTGTTACCCAGCCTACGCCATGAACTCTGGCAATGGCCCAGTTCTGCACAGTGATAATTTATTAAACGCCCAGATAATCACACTCACCGTAACCTGTGGCGGCGAGGGTTCCCGTATTCTGTTACCAGTGAGATGAGGAAGTGGGGGGAGATGTGGGAGAATAACAACTGTCAACTGTCAACTGTCAACTGAATAACGCTTGCTGAATAGGAATTTCAATCCAAAACTCTGTACCTGAGCCTAATTGAGAACTGCATTTAAAAACACCACCATGCTTATCTACTACAATTTTGTAACTAATAGACAAGCCTAAACCAGTACCTTTACCAACTGGCTTGGTTGTAAAAAATGGATCACATATTCTCACTCTCACATCTTCTGGTATACCCGGCCCATTATCTGCAATCCGAATTACTACACTTTTAACCCTATCTTCGATTTGCCCAAGAGTAGTAGATATAACGATTTGACCAGGATGATTATTTAATTCTGACTCACGATAATCTTCTAAAGCATCAAGAGCGTTACTCAAAACATTCATGAATACCTGATTCATCTGTCCAGCGTAGCATTCCACCAAAGGCAGATCACCATATTCCTTAATTAGCTTAATCCCAGCCATTTCCGGTTTAGCTTTCAAACGATGTTGTAAAATCATCAAGGTGCTATCAATACCCTCATGAATATTTACAGCTTTCATTTCTGCTTCATCAAGGCGAGAAAAAGTCCGTAAAGACATGACAATTTGGCGGATACGTTCCACGCCTACCTGCATAGAAGCCAGAGTTTTCGGCAAATCTTCAGATAAAAACTCTAAATCTATTGTGTCTATTTCCTCCAAAATTTCCACACTAGGATGAGGCAATTCTTGCTGATACATTTCCAATATCTTGAGTAAATCTTGAGCATATTCGCTCACATGACTGAGGTTGCCATAAATAAAGTTAACAGGGTTATTAATTTCGTGAGCCACACCTGCAACTAATTGACCCAATGAAGACATTTTTTCTGTTTGAATGAGTTGGGTTTGGGTTTGTTGTAAATTATGCAGTGCTTGAGTTAACTTTTGGGCCTGTTGCTGTGTTTGGTTAAGTAGTTCAGCCTGTTGTAATGCTACTCCTAATTGGGCAGCAATTTGTGTAAGGAAATTAACTTCTGAAGTTTTCCATTGACGGGGGCCAGTATGTTGATAAGTTGTTAGTAAACCCCAAAGTCTTTGCCCAAAAAAGATAGGAGCCAGGACAAAAGCAGTTATTTGATACTGTTCTAAATTATCTAGATGACACTGAGTAAACCCCATTTTATAAATGTCATCTACGGCAAATGTTTCATTGTAACGATAACGTCCTCCCTCTGTGTCTTGTAAGTAAGTATCATTCCAAACTAAATTAATACCTATTTTGGATTCATTTGACCAGTGAGGGCTGGTAGCTTCAAAATCACCAACAAATGAGCCACCCCAGTCAGCATCAAAGCGATATACAGAAACTCTATCAGCTTTGATTAATTGGCAAACTTCTTTGGTAGTTGTTTGGAAAATACTATTAGTATCTAACAATTCACGAATTTTAGAAATAACACCAAATACAGCTTGTTGTTGTTCAGTTGAATTTTGTAATTCTAAGGTGCGTTTTTTAACTTGTTTTTCTAAATTTTCGTTAAAAGCTTGTACTTGGTGGTACAGTTCATACTGCTGAATAGCTGAGGCAAAGTGTTTACCAATTTCTTTAGCTAGTTCAATATCTTCGCCTGTCCATTGTTGAGCTTGTGACTTTTTAGTATCACGCCATAAATTAAATGATATACGTGGGAAAGCTTGCCTGTTGTCAGGGTCAAATTGACCCGCCCAAAGGGTTTCTGTATCTATCTCATTGCGAAAAATAGTTAAGTAGCCTAATAACTTTTGACGGTATTCTAGAGGGATGAATAAAAGACTACGAATTTTTGTCGGCTGAAACAGTGGTTGCAGACTTCGTAAAGCGGGAGTTTGATAAATATCATTAATTGCCCACACCTCATGAGGATGAGATTTGTAGTGTTCTTGCCAGACACTATACTGCTCAATCAGTGGATAAATAGTTGGTTCGGAAATTACAGGTTGTTGTCCGCAGGCATAAAGCTGGATACATTTACTGCCTGGGATTAAGCATTCTCCTAAACTGTGATAATCACCATTTTGTAAGTCAATAGTTTGATTTTTTAAACAAAGCCTACCGCCAACACCACCCAAAGCAGCAACAGCTGCTTCTAAAGCTGGTTGTAAGACTATCGTTGGCAATGAGTGGAGTAAAGTTGCAATACGATTAATGACGGCTTCTCGTTGGGCTTTAGCACGGGCTTGGGTGAGGAGATGACTTTGCGCGATCGCTACCGCAAGTTGGTCTACAATCATCTGCATAGCTTCCAACTCATCTTCAGAAACCGTCCGGCTGTGGGAGTGATGGGATACCAATAACCCCCAAAGAGCATCTTCATGGAAAATAGGCGCAACTACAGAAGATTTCACTCCCATCGCCGTTAAGTATTCCACATGGCAAGGGTCTACAGGACGGTAACGAATTTCTTCCGTAATTAATTCTCCCGTTTCTAAGTCACGTACAGGGCTTTGACCAATCTGTTGTGTATCTACATTGACTACAGAACGTACCTTGGACTTAGTAAAAAGTTCCCGCGCCTGGGGGGGAATATCATCAGCCGGGAAATTCAACCCCAGTAGTGAAGGTAGACGATTTTCATAAATTGATTCAGCAATTACCTGACCGCTTCCATCAGCATGAAATTTATAAATCATCACTCTATCAGTACCCAATAAAGCGCGTACTTCAGCCGTTGTTGCTGTGATGATATCCTCCAACTCTAAAGATTGACGAATGCGATTTGTAATACGACGCAATACGCTTTCTTGATTCAGGCTGACTAGAGAATTTCCATTTGCGGTAGATAACATTGCTTTTCTTTAAATTAAATTGAGGATAATTATGGTTTTTGTAATAAATATAAAAATATTTTTAATTTTAAAGAAATACATTGTCTACCGTATAATTACGGTCAAATTCTCATGAAGAAACATATCTGGTTTTTTATAAATCTTTATACTTAAAATTGACTACAATTTATCGAGATATAGGTAAAGTAAAAATTGAGTTGGAATTGAGTAACTATATCAAAATTAATTACAAAAAATAAAAAAGACACGATATTACTCGCATCTTTATCAAGAAGATAACCAAAAAATAAATTCTTAATGGTGCTGATAAATCAACAACATTAAACTTTCGCCCCATCAGAAAAGCGGATTTTTAAATAATCGTCTTCCATCTTTGCGCCTGTGGGTTTTAAAGCTGCTAAAGCCTGTGGTAGTACAAGATTCCGGCGATGATTGCCAATAGTAATGTTTAACTCATCTCCAGATTTATTCAGTTGAACTTGATTTTTAGGAATCCCAGGTAAATACAATTCCAAACTGTATTGATTCTGCTCCTGAACAACTCTTACAGTTGTTTCTTTATAATATACCTGAGTTGGGTCTTCATCTTTATAAAGAGTGTCTTTTAAACGCTCTAGCGCTGCTAGTCCACACATTTCTTCTGAAAATAGTGGTACTTCTTTCACAGGTAATGGATGAAAATTCTCATGAATTTCTTGACGGTATTCTTCCTGATTTTGTTTCCAACGTTGGAAAAATGGATCTTCCACTTGAGGAGGAATAATACGATTAGCCACAACTAAATCTGTAGCTACATTGTATAAGCTTAAATAAGCGTGGGCGCGTAGTGATTCTTTAATAACCATCTTCTCAGGGTTAGTAACCAAACGCACTGAAGTTTGTGTATTATCAGTTAATACTTTCTCCAAAGCTTCAATTTGTTCGTAAAACTCATAAGGTGCATCCATCACCTCTTTATCTGGTAAGGAAAAACCAGCAATTGGTTTAAAGATAGGTTCAACTAATGGACGCAAGGCGACAGAGATGTTTTGAAATGGCTTGTAGAAACGGCGCATATACCAACCGCCGACTTCTGGTAAACTCAACAGCCGCAACGCAGTACCAGTGGGAGCAGAATCGATAATTAAGACATCAAACTCGCCTTCATCATAGTGGCGCTTCATTCTCACCAAGCCAAAAATCTCATCCATTCCTGGGAGAATAGCTAATTCTTCTGCTTGTACTCCATCCAAACCTCTAGCTTGTAAAACTTGGGTAATGTAGCGCTTCACCGCACCCCAGTTTCCTTCTAGTTCTTGCAGCGCATCTAGTTCTGCACCCCACAGGTTGGGACGAATTTGTTTAGGTGCATGGCCTAGTTCCATGTCAAAACTATCCGCTAATGAGTGTGCGGGGTCTGTACTCAAGACGAGTGTACGATAGCCCAACTCTGCACAACGAAGTCCAGTTGCAGCCGCCACGGAGGTTTTACCTACGCCGCCTTTCCCTGTCATCAAAATTACTCGCATGAATGATTCTGCCCTGCCTGAGAATTGTTTACATTTATTTACGCTATTTCTATTATCGACGGTTTCCCAGGAATAAGTGCTTCTAAAGCAGGACTGACGAAATTAAAAGGGAACAGGAAACGGGCAACAGGCAAAAGGGAAATCTCTATAATTGGTCAATTTTTGGCGTTGTGTACCAAAAACGTTAGTTTTGGAGTGTAGGAATATAAAGGTAGTAAAACAATGATTAGCCAGTAGCCGGTAGGATGCGTTATGACTTCAGCCTAACGCACCGTTAGATCAGATGGTGCGTTAGGCGCTTTTATCAGATTTTTCATGAGAACCTATAGTCAAAGTCTGCGCCTAACACACCCTACAAGAATTTTATTTTTACTTTATAAATAACTTCTAAGGGTGGTAGAACAGCAATCAGTAAATTTGTACTATCTGATAGTGTTTTAATTCATTGAATAAGTTATTAAATAGTTTAGGACTACTAGACTGGAGTAACTTATGATTAATCGGCCGACTAGCATACGCTAAAGGTACATATAATTAACTATCTTTATTACAAGCAATTCTCAAATAGGAGTCTTAATTAAATATAAGCATTAAAAGTATTTAGAAGTTTATCCATAAGTATATATTATAAATTATTCTACTTCTTTATTACCAAGCATGACAGCAATAACATTTTGCATTTGCTACATGCCAATTTCCACTTAAACCACACCAGTTCCATCACCAAAAGATAGTTAGATTAGACAAATAGTCAGTAATTATTTTCATATCATCATAGCTACATGTGTAGAAAAATTATGTCAATCAGTATCAGGTATTCCTGCTAGGGTAGATTCTGCCAAAATCTGCTAACCTACATAGATATTTTGCTTATATCCGAGAAAATTTAGTCCTTATAGTTCAACTTATAGAGCCTTGAAGAATAATTTATTGTTTAGAGGTAAATCATTTCCATTTGCGGTGCTAGTTTTACCGCTACTCATGTGGTTTGGATACAAAGAAGCGAAAGATAACGACACCTCACCCCAAGCAGTTATAGTTTTAGGTGGCTCCACTAAAAATTTAGAAAGAGAAAAATTTACTGCTAGCTTTGCCCGTAGGCATCCAAATTTACCGATTTGGATTTCTGGAGGTAGTCCACCTAAATATACTAGACTGGTGTTTGCCAAAGCTGGCATTGATTCTAAGCGCTTACATTTAGACTACGAAGCGGTAGATACTGTAACTAATTTTACTACATTGGTAGATGAGTTACAATCTCGTGGGATTAAAAGTGTTTATTTAATTACCTCAGATTTCCATATGCGCCGCGCCTGTGTAATTGGCGAGATAGTTTTAGGGAGTCGAGGAATTACCTTTAAACCCATATCAGTACCTTCACAGCAGTCGTCCGAACCGATGGAAAAATCTTTTCGTGATGGAGTGAGGGCTTTGCTGTGGGTGGCTACTGGTTATACAGGCGCGGATGAAAAGTACAGGCGTTAGTCCATAGTCCATAGTCCATAGTCCACAGTTATTTTCCTCTGCTCCTCTGCTCTTGGTTATATTAAGCTGCTATTTCTTGAACTAGGACATAGGGCTGTATTATTAGCGTGTTAAATCTCTTTTGCTGATTATTGTTCCATTGTCCTAGTTGCTGGTCGGAAGGTTTACTAATCAATTGCTCATCAATCCACCGTTGGACTGAGGGAATATTATCATTGGCGATCGCTTCTCCGACATCTAGCAAATCTAAATCTAAAGAAACCACGATCACAGCATCTCTTTTCACATGAGGAATCAACCATTCCCACTCTGACTCATCGATGGTTTCTGATAACTCTGCTCTTAAATCTGACATGATTCTCTAATGTTAACCTTATCCTTTAATTCTACATGAAGTGGAATAAGAGAACTAACAAAAAATAGAATATTATCTTGACATTTTATCTTCTCATCGGGCAGTGCCTTTAAAGTAATTTAATATCATATGGGTTGATTATGAGTAAAAGTCTGAGATATTTACCTTCTGTAGTTGGCTAATAATTTAAGCTTATATTGAGGTTGTGTGGCTTACTGAGCAAGTATCTCTATTGTTTTTCAACCGCAGAATATTATAAACAAGATTTATTTTAATCAATATTATAACATTAAGTATAGCTTCAATTTTTATGCGAATAATTCTGAATATTGACAAATCTATATTTAATAATAAAACTATTTACGATATTTGCTCAAACATAAGTTATATGTATTTATAAATAAACTTCAAATCTTTATACACCCATAATAAATATATCTATTGGTTAAAAGTAAAAAAATTGAATATATCAATAGACTGACAGAATTATATTAAATTCAATATATATTGAAGTGTGATTAGGGTTAATTTCGTCCTAAGTCTCAGTGGTGTCTACCAGACTTACTCGGACGGTTATTTCTACCGGAATTTTCTAAGGTAATTTGCCAGAATCATAGGTAAATAGAGGGTTAGAATATGAATTTTTCCATTCAATCACTGTATAACTGGTATCGTAACTTGTTGCGTAATCCCAAATATCGGATATGGGTAATTTTGGCAACGTTACTTTATGTTGTCAGCCCAATTGATATTGCTCCAGATTTTATTCCTTTTGTGGGTGAGATTGATGACTTTTTAGTGTTGTCAATTTTAGTGACTGAAGTATCTGGGCTGGTACTTGAAGGTTGGAAAGCACGCAAGGGCGAATCTAATACCGATACCGCAACTACAAATACCACAGCAGAGTCTACTACTGCGAGTGAAAAAACAGTTGATGTTGATGCTGTGTCTGTCAAGTAGTTTTTTGTTAGGAGTCAGTTGTCAGTAGTCAGTAGTCCTAGAAAATGGGTATTGTTAATGGACTGAAACTACACAAAAGCTGGTAGCGTCTAACAAAGGAATATATTTTTGTGGATGTGACAGCTTGAAAACTCGTTCTAATTACTGGCAACTGCTGCCCTATATTAGACCCCAGTGGCAGAATATCACTAAGGGACTTGTCGGCATTTTGGGATATGTACTGGCGACATTAACCTTAATTAACTTTGCGGGTAAGTTAGCAAATCCTTTTGGACAAGGTAATGTAGTTGCGATCGCTCAGTTAGCTGCAATCTTAGGTTTAGTGTTTCTTGTGCGGGGCGTTTTTCAATCTGTGCAAGATATTTTTATGTCTAAAGCAGCTTTACGGGTGGCTTTTCATCTCCGCAAGCAAGTTTATACCCATCTGCAAAAGTTAGACTTAAGCTACTTTGAAACAGCCAAAGCAGGTGATTTATCATACCGCCTCACAGAAGATATTGACCGCATTGGCGAAGTAGTTAATAAGTTATTTCATGATTTTATTCCCTGTGTGTTGCAGTTGGTAGCCATCCCAATTTACATGATTTACCTCAACTGGCAACTCACATTAGCAACGGTGGTTGTTGCCCCATTGATGGGGATTTTAATTGGTTGGTTTGGGGAAAGGTTACGTAAATATTCCCTGAGAAGCCAAAATCGTGTTTCTGATTTATCGGCAATTCTCACAGAAGTTTTCAGTGGGATTCGTTTAATTCGGGCATTTGCGGCAGAAAAGTACGAAGTTACCAGATTTAGCCGGGAAGCAGAACGGAGTTTTCAAGCCAAATACTCAACCGAACGTCTCAAGGCAATACAAATCCCGATTGTGGGATTTTTGGAAGCGTTGAGTGCATTATCTTTGCTGATGGTGGGAGCGTGGCAAATTCAGCAAAACAATTTAACTGTAGGTGAATTTTTTAGTTATTTAGCCGCAGCCGGGTTATTAATTGATCCCATCGGTCATGTAACGAACAATTACAATGAATTTAAGCAAGGGGAAGCTTCTGTTGACCGAATTTTTGAGTTAATGGTGATGCAGCCTACGGTTGTGGAAAAACCGAATGCAGTTAGCTTACCTGCGGTTAAGGGAAAAGTTGAATATCGGGGCGTGACATTTGCTTATAAAGCAGGGGAAGCCGTCTTAAAAGATATTAGTTTATTAGCATTTCCAGGGGAAGCGATCGCCCTTGTTGGTGCTTCAGGTGCGGGTAAAACCACCTTTGTCAATCTCCTCCCCCGTTTTTATGACCCCTCAACCGGAGAAATCTTGATTGACGACATGGATATCCGCGATGTCAGGCTAGAAAGTCTGCGACAACAAATTGGCATTGTTCCCCAAGAAACAGTGATGTTTTCCGGTACAGTTGCTCAAAATATCGCCTTTGGGAAGGAAGTATTTGATTTAGAAGCAGTCGTGGCGGCGGCGAAAATTGCTAACGCCCATCAATTTATTACCCAACTGCCAGAGGGTTACGATACTTGGGTAGGTGAACGGGGTGTAAATTTATCTGGTGGACAACGCCAAAGAATTGCGATCGCCCGTGCGGTGTTGCTGAACCCGCAAATTTTGATACTAGATGAGGCGACATCAGCCTTAGATTCTGAGTCTGAGGCGTTGGTACAGGAAGCTTTAGAAAGATTGATGGTGAATCGCACAGTATTTATTATTGCTCACCGTTTAAGTACCGTGAGGAGGTGCGATCGGATTCTAGTTTTAGAACGAGGGCAAATAGTTGAATCAGGTACTCATGAGGAACTGTTAGCCTTAGAGAATCGTTATGCTAGGTTTTATGCCCAACAGTTTTCTTAGAGGATGTTTGGAAAGTCATGATTGATGTATCAAAGATTTTTTTACCCCACCCTAACCCTCCCCTTGCAAAGGGGAGGGAACTGAATTTCTAGTTTCTCCCCTTGCCAAGGGGGGATTAAGGGGGGTGAAAATGTAGTTAAAATCACAGCTAATCCCTTTTCAAACAACCTCTTAGGTCATTAAGATTTTGATGTCAGCAATAATACTTTTCAAACAACGTTTAAATATCCTGAACTAACAACATCCGCGCTTCAATTGTTTCCCAGGTTTGGGGAGACACCCGCACGGCTGCTTCTTTGCATTTGATGATGAGATTATTTGCGTAAAGATAATTTGCTAATGCCTGTTGTTCTTCAGAAGATAAGTTGATTATGTCTGGAGTAAGGTTAAACGCATCAAGTAAAGTTTGTTGCAGGTGTTGAGCAAACACAACTTTTACTTGCTTTGGCTGTTGTTCATCAGGAATTTGAGTTGTTAGTGCTTTAAGTTGTGTACTTAGGGCTTGCTGAAAAAGTCATTTCAAAGGAAGAGAAAAATTGATTAAGTAGTCAGTCCAGAAAAAAGATAAGTTTTTGTTGTTTAAGGTTTAATGAAATATCAGTTTCGATAATAGAAGAAGTAAAAAAAGACTCAGTTTTGAAAAATAGGCAAAAAAATACACAAAAAAGCCGTAATAGCAGAGTAGAAAGATTCATAACTAAAAAAGTTATGGCAATAGCGGTGAAAGAAGTATGAGGAAGTTTAGCCATAACTCTACCAAGGCTAAATCTTCGTTTACCTTGTCCAAACTTGCCCTCAATACAATTACGAATCCTTTCGTCATAAGCGGCTTGTTTCTTCTTTTCAGGGCTGACATTTTGGGGGGGTCTACCTAGTGGTGGGCCACTAATTCTAATTCCCCTTTCTTGACACCAAGCTCGATTCTCCCTCGTCCGATAAATCTTATCAACATGAACTGATTCAGGATAATATCCGGTGTAGTTTTTGTATGCTTCTACTTGTGATTTTAAGTCTCCTGATTCGTTAAAGTTGTCCCAACTAATATGGTCTAAAAATACATAGCCATCATAGTAACTAGCTGAAAACTTAGCCCCAAACTCTACTGTTCTCCCGGCTTTACCTCGGATAATCGGACGAATGTGTGGTTGGTTTAAACTGACAATGCGGTCTTGTATACTAATTTTTTGATTTTCATATAACCATAACTGTTGACGATAAACTTCTGCTACTACTAGCAACATCTTATATTGACTGTTGCTCAGTTTTAATAGTGACGCACCTAAATTTATTAGCTGCTGAATATGAGTTAAATTTCTGTTGATATATTGCAGTTGCTTTCTGATAGCTTTCCTTCTTTCTTTAACTGTTGGTTTTCTTTTCTTGGCTACTGCTAAATAATCCTTTCTTGCTTTGTTTCTGTAGGTTCTTGGTTTGTTGATATTTCTTACTAATAAGGACTTATATAATGTATCTATGATTGTTTCTGTTTGCTTTCTGGCTTGATTTAATAATCCTAAATCTGTCGGATAACTTATGTCTGCTGGCGCACAACTAGCATCTAATATTAATTTTCCTCTATTGGCTGGCTTACTTTTTGAATCCTCGACCTCTGGCTTTTTTGCTCTTACTTCTACCTCCTGTTTATTTTCTAACATCTTCCTGACTATTTCTTGATTGATTTTATTGACTAATTCTATATCTATCCTTTCTCTAAAATGAACTAGCATTGACGGGTCAAATGCAGATTCATTACTATATGCTGACATTCCTATAAAGTATTGCAGATACGGGTTCTCCCGAATTTGTTCTACTGTCTCTCTGTCACTTATTCCTAATTTTTCTTTAATTATTAATGCTCCCAACGCCATTCTAAATGTTTTGGCTGGCGCTCCCATTCTTGCTGAAAATATTTCTGCGTACTCTGCTTCAAATTTTGACCAAGGTATCATGTTCGCCATGATTACCCATCGGTTATCTGACGCTAGTTTTCCCCCAAAGGGTAGTTCAAAGTTTTCTGCTGCTTTTTCTTGCTTTTGCGCTCTTCGATACATTTTAACGCAACTTGCTACAAGGATTTTTACTTATCTTACCCTTTTTCTTTTCACCTTATTTTTCTTTCCTGACCCTGAAACTCTTCATTCTGCTATCTTTCGCCCTTATTCAGCCAGCCCTACTTAGTAACGTAAGATTAATGTTATTAAAAATTTTTAGTTGTTCAATTTCATCAGTGTAATTAATAGCATTGCTAATTGCGTTGGCGATGGCGTTAGCGTTAGCGTTGGCGTTGGCGTTGGTGTAGACGATGGCAATGGTGTTGGCGATGGTATAGGCGTTGACGATGGCGTTGGCGATGACTTTGGCGATAACGTTGGTGTTGACGATGGCGTTGGCGATAACAATGGCGATGGCGTTAGCGAGGGCGATGGCGTTAGCGAGGGCGATCGCAATTGCTACTGCACGTTTACCAACTGGCTTATAATCTCCTGGTGAACCAGCCGTCATTTGTTCTGCCCAGTTTAATAAATCTCGTAATTTGACTGAGTTAATATATTTCTGCGCTTCCTTTTCCATCAACAACAGCAAATCATCTGCACCACCACGCATTAAACCAGCGACGAGTAAAAACACTTCTGACCAGCGTTTGTCTGTTAGGTGTTGAGTTACTAATTTTTCAACTAGGCGATGGTCATCAATATATTGTGCTGTTAAATATTCTTGTAGTGTTAGGTGAGAAAAAGAAAAGATATCTTCTGCCCGTTCTACTAAAATTCCCTGCTGCACAGCAATAGTATTCAGCACTTTTTCACCATCTAAATGTTGCGGTGCATTCAAATTACTTGCCAGAAAAGTTTTGATTTGCTGAACAATATCACGCTGGGGAAAGAACAGCTTGTCAGACTCAAAACCTGTATAAGCAATCTCTGCTAATAATATTTCTTCTAATTCTGTGTGCAGCCCTTGATATATTTCATCTTGTAAAATTCGCTTCTCTGATGCCCATTCTTGTAGCAATATCCGCAAGGCATTTTTATAAAGCACACTGCGATTAGCTGGAAAATTTTGGGAACGGTCGTATACTAAACACAAAAATGTTAGCAATAAAGGTGTGTGTGCTAACTCTTTAGCAGCAGAGTTTTCTGATTTTTGTAGTAATTCCCAGCATTTATCGCCTGTCTTGGCTTGCTTATCTGCTTCTGATTGAAACCAGTTTAAAATAAATTGCTGGATCTGATCATCATCAAAATCTGCCATAATCACATCGCTAAAACGAGGAAAGCCACTACGATGAGCAGCAGTACGGCAGGAAGCAATAAAGCGATTGCGATCGTACTTATCTACAAAGTCTTTTATTCTGTCAATCGCTTCAATTAAATTTTTACTTGGTACTTCATCCAACCCATCTAATAAAATTAGTAATTTACCTGATTCTAAAGCTTTAGCTGTAAAATCATCAGGTGATGGAAATCCACAGATTTTAAATTCATCTGTAACAAGTTTTTCAATATCAATATCACTAGATGTAAATCTTTTTAACTCAATAAATACAGGAATACAGTTGTGTTCAAATCTTCCTCTTTTTCCTTTTAGTGCTTCCAACCCCATCTTTCGCAAAAATGTAGACTTGCCAGCACCGGGGCCACCAAGTACCATTAAATATTGCTTTTCGTTAGCGACTTTAATACCTACTTGCTTAGGCGCATCCTTAGATGTAAACCTACGGTTTTTAGCTTCTCGATAAAACTTTTCTAAGTTCTCGATAGATTCAAAACTTTGAATTGCATCATCATTTAAAAACTGCACTGCTGTATAGACAGATTCCAAAGTTACAGGTTGACGCATTCCCAATACTTTAAGAATCCCATGTCGTTCTTGATATTTCTCCTCATATCTTCTAGCAGCAGCATCAACTTCACTCTTAATTTCTCTTTCTTGGAGGCTTTTTCCAGCCTTGCTGATAATTTGACTACCACCTGTCAAAAGCGACTGAATCAAAGGAGCAGCTACACCACTAACAACAGAAATTGCCCAAGGTTCTAGTCCGGTCATGGGAATTAAAATAAAACTATGTATAGTTGAGCTTTAAATTTGATTTTATATTTTCTACCAACGTATAAATTTATTGGTGTGTTACTCTACGCGATCGCAAACTCTATAGATAGTATAAGGGTGTAGCTTTAAGCGATCGCCTGAGTAGAATTACCTGACATTAGCACAACTACATTATCTATAGAGCAATTCAAAATATTTTTGACCAATGCCTTAATTTTACTTATTAATAGTACGTTATTCATAGAGAAACTCATAACATTTATAAAAAATGCCTTGACGTTACTTATTAATATTGCGCTTTTTATAGAGAAAATCACGACATTTGTAAAAAACGTCTTGAGGTTACTTATTAATATCACGATATTAGTTACTATCCTTGTTAAGGTATTAGCCTAACGCACCACTAAATAATACGGTGCGTTAGGCGCTTAAGTTATTATTTTCGTGAAACATCATATTCAACCCAGCGCCTAACACACCCTACAGTAATTTTATTTTTACTGCCTCTTGTTTCCTGCCACATTAAAGCAATTATAAAGACAACTATCTGTTAAGCCCAAATTCAGCATAATTACTGGATTTTCGGAGAAATCTTATTAGAAAAAACATAATTAACTGCGAATATTTCTGAACCAAAATTAAGCTTTTTTAAGACAAGCTAACAGTGTAACAATCTACAGGGTTAAAGTTATGCCTCGTCAAAAGCGCTCATCTCGCATTTTAGAAAAAGCTCAGTTAAGATTGTCTGGACTTAAAGCTATTGATCCAAATATAGATTTTGGCAATGCTAACAACTTAAAAAATTTTACACAACAAATTGAACAGTTACGTATTAAAATAAATGATTATAACACTGCTATATCTGTAATTGATGCTTCCAAGACTGATATTGAACAACTAGAAAGAAGCTTGAGTGCTTTATGTGAAACAATGCTGCTGGGAGTAGCAGTAAAATATGGCAAAGATAGCAGCGAGTATGAAATGGCGGGTGGTGTTCGTAAGAGCGATCGCATTCGCAAAAGCAGCGTTACTCGCTTAAAATCTTTTGCAGAAGCAACCCCTAACAAAAATTTGCAGACTAGATAAATAAGATACGGCGTTGTATATGGCGTTTCCCATTCTGGTGAGATACAAAATCACCCCACCCGCGCTGTCGCGCACCCTCCCCTTGGCAAGGGGAGGGTTGGGGTGGGGTGTATTTCATTTGCTTGGGAATTGCTATAAATGCAATATGACTTTGATGATTTTGTAAAATCATCTTTGATTTAGCAACGCCGATTAAAGAATTTCCAAATCAAACAACATCCCATCCCGGTTATCCGTAGTTAATTTTATTCAAATTTATTGGCACATTTTAGTTTTGACACACCACTACCTTAATTTTATTTTTACATCAAAAAATTCCTTAACCATCTAATTGCTTCACTTGTGGTTTGTTCACTGGCGATTTGAAAACATTGCTGTACAATTCCTGCAATATTAGAAAAATATTTACTTTCTCCCAGCACATAAGTTTCGGACTGTAACCGATAAATCAACAATTGTTTATTTCTTAGTAGCCAAACCTCTGGCACTTTATACGGAAGATAATCATTAATATCGGTATAGCTAGTAATATCTATTTCAATTGCTAAATCGGGAGGAGGGTCATTTACCCAATCGATACGACTTTTACCTTTGACTTGCTGCCAATCTTCAATATAAAAGCAATAGTCTGGTTCAATGCCGCTATACTCCGGTAAGCTCATTGTAATAGGGGTAAAAGAGTCGTATTTCTGACCTAAACTGTCCAGTAAGACCTTAGCGATGTCCGCCAGTAAGCTTGCATCCCTTCCATGTTCTGGTAGTGGGGACATCAACCAAATTTCTCCAGGTCGGTATTTAATGCGGGGAATAGTGCGATCGCCCAACAGCAAAACCATCCTCTGATAGTCTTCCCAGTTCCCCAAAAGCTTGACAATAGTACCCGCAGGCAGTTCGATTCTTTCAAGTGTAATTACAGTATTCATGAATCATACCAACTGGAGCAAGGTTCATTTCCTCCACTTTAAACCAATGACTATGACTATTGACTAATAACAACCTGCTTTTGCTGTTCCTGCATCCAACCTTCAAACATCTCATTTAACAGCCTTGCTTTCATTGGTTCATCTAACTGGGCGGGAATAAATTTCTCCACACGCACAATCACAAACCACTCAGCAATACGAGTAGGTGGGGAAATTTGCCCTGGTTGACAGCTAGATAGTAACTGTACCATCGCCGGATGTAGTGAACTCTGTTCAACAGGGCCGACTAAACCACCAGTTTGGGCTTCTGGGCCTTGGGAGTATTTTTGCGCTACCTCTGCAAAAGACTGTTCCTTTGCTTGCAGGCGGAAGTACAATTCTTGCGCTAAACCTGGGTCTTGAGTCCGCAGTAGGGAATAAATTACTCTATCTAGTTTTGCTTTCAACTGAAAAAAATAAGAATCCAGTTTCGGCCCCCAAGTAGCTTGCTTGTATTTTTCTAGCTTGATCCTCCGAGCAATAATGTTGTCTAATTGTTCGATGGTCAAACCTTGTTGCGCTAACCATGCTTGAATGTCGGTTACTTGGTTTAGCTGTTTTTCAGCGTAAAACCTCTGTTTAGCTTGAGCTAATTCCTCAGATTGACATTCAACTAATGCGATCGCCTCATCAATAATTAATTCCCGTAATAATTGTGGCAGTAGTTGATAATTAGCCAGCAAGGGAATCAATTCACTGGCTTGAATAGTGCGATCGCCGATTTGCAGCACGTCAGTCATTACCTGTTTAGTTTGGCGCTCTGGAGTGATAGATGCTGAGTTAGTATCCTGCATAGCAGTAACATTCTTTATAGCTTTAAAATTTTAATAGCAAGAATACGCAATTTATGTAAAGTTTTCTCTAAAATTATACGTATTTATTTGGCACTAATACATTTGTATCTAGCTAGAATACATAGCCAGTCTACTGTTGTGGCAAATCAAATGCTGTCCAAGTTAAATTAGTTTAATCAAGGCTAAATAACAGATGTAAATCCAGAACTGGACTACCTTAAGAACAATCTTCTACACTTTGACAGTATGAAATTCACCTCGTTTTTTTATACATTGCCTGCTTTGTTATTGCTAGGTTACTCAATACCGCTAGTAGTCGCACAAATACCAGATTCCCAGCTTTCTCCTGATTGCCAAATGCCCAGGCCAGCAACTCTTAATTCCGTAAACGACTTCTTGGCTATGGGACACTTTCAACAAGATTGTCTAAAGGATGTATCGGCTGCTGTGTCTACTTTTACCCAGGCAATTAAACTCAACCCCTACGCTGAAGAACCATACTATCATCGTGCAAATGCTTATGCTGCAATGGAAAATTATCAAGCAGCAGTGGCAGACTATAGCAAAGTAATTCAGAAAAATACAGGTAGATTGGGTCTTACTAGTGCTGCATATTGGAACAGGGCTAGGGCTTATGAAAAGTTGGGTGAAAAAACCAAAGCAATTTCTGATTTAACTCAATTAATTGGCAATAATCGTGGACCTAATGCTGATGAATACGTTTTTAGAGCAAATCTTTACAAGGATGTGGGAAATAAACAAAGTGCGATCGCTGATTATAAAGTAGCCGAAAAACTCTTGCAGCAATACGTAGATGGAGTTTTCGATACTGGTTACATGGATGACAGATACCAGCAGATGTTAGACAAGACTAGAAAAGAGCTATCAAGTATGGGCGTAGCCGTTACCATACCTAAAGTTACAACAGGTAGTATTTTACGTACAATAGCGACTACAGAAGTTGAACGGGCATTAAATTTAGCTAGGTTTATACCTTCATCTCCAAACATTCAATATTTTGATACTCAACTGGAGGATTTATATCAGCAACTTGCAACCACACAACCGCAAGTAGATAAAAGTGTAGTAAAAAATTTAATATCAAATGCAGCGTATGAAAAAATGGATAGTTTAAAAACAGAGCGATCTCAGCTTTTAGCAAAATATACTCCTTACCATCCGAACATAAAACTTATTGACATTCAAACAACTGAATTAGAATCATTAATTCGTCGTAATAAATTTTAATCTTTGTGGGCTAGGCATTCTGCCCAAAAGGGCGAACAAGATACTCATCCCACAACATCAGCATATATAGCTGTAGCCAAACGTAAAGAACCCTGGTTTTTTCAAGAAACCAGGGTTCTAGGTTTGTGCGTATCTCAACTCTACTGGCTTATAAAGTCTCTAAAAAGCTTAAAAGGTCTGCCATTTCCTTGGTGTTGGGTTGAAATTTGGGCATTGGGGGGGTTTCCCCACTAATGACTTGATGAATGAGTCCATACCTGGACTTACGCTTAGACACAGCTTGCAAGCTGGGGCCTACTCGACCATCTGCTTCTAAACCGTGACAGCCAGCACAATTGATTTGAAAGATAGCGTGTCCCTGAATTGGATCTCCTTTCATGGCAAGAACACTCTTAACATAAGGGTCAGAGGCTTTCACCAACTGAACACCAAAAAAGCCCAAAGGGACTGCTAGCAGTATCACTAGCGCCACTAAAGCGATACGCTGAATCGGAATTTCAGGTTTAGTAATCTGGTTATCCAAAAGGTGTGCTGTAAAGTCTAGGTTTACTTAAATTTTAATTTACTACACATAGCTTAAAAGTTCTTGATGATGTCTGCAAGCATAAACTACAGTTTTTTATCTGGAAACTTTGCTTAAAAATCCTGTGGGAAGCGGCATTCATCCGCAATTTGGTAAAATTGAAGGCGGGAAATAATTAATGAATAATCGTAACAGGAGATTTCCAGTGATTGAACCACTACTTTCAGGCATTGTTCTTGGTCTAATACCTGTCACCCTGGCTGGACTATTTTACGCCGCTTATAAGCAATACAAGCGCCCCAATGAGTTGGGTGGTTGATGAGTGAGGGATGGGGGGGATGAGGGAGATGAGGGAGATGAGGGAGACAAGGTAGATAGAAATTCTTCCCCTACTTCCCCTACTTCCCTATCTCCCCCCACTCCCCCTACTCCGTTTTCTCGGTTCTATAAAAAGTCAGCGCCGTGTTACCGTAGACTTTTTGACGGCAAATTTCCCAGGTAGGAATTACTATATCTACCCAGCCTTGGGGGTTGTGTTCGATCGCAATTTCCCCGTTTGGCTCTAATAATTGATAATCAGCGATCGCTTCTAATACTGGCTGATATAATCCACTAGCATAGGGCGGGTCAAAATATATCTTGTCAAATTGCTGCCCTGATAAATTTTTTAACTGCACAACAACATCACCACGCAATACTCGCCATTTTTGTTCGTTGTGGGCGATGCGCTGCCAATTTTCTTGAATTACTGCACAGGCTCGGCTTGATTTCTCAATTCCTACCACCAAGCTAGCGCCCCGACTCAATGCTTCTGCACCCATTGAACCATTACCGGCACACAAATCTAGCCAGCGACAGCCTTCTATTTCTCCTTGCCAAATATTAAACACAGCTTCCCTAACCCGCGAAGTTGTGGGTCGGGTTTCTTGCCCTGGTAAAGTTTTAATTTGGCGATTCCCGTAAATTCTAAGAGTCATTAGTCATTGGTCATTGGTCATTAGTTATTAGTCTACTGACAAGTGACAACTGACAATTGACAACTAATAATTACGCAGCAATTTTTTCCCGTACTTGAGAGACAAAATTAGACAGAATTTGCAGCCCAATATTTGAAGATTTTTCTGGGTGAAATTGTACTGCCATCAGGTTTTCTTGCGCAATGGCGGCTGTAACCGTTTGCGTACCGTGGGTAACAGTTGCAGCACGGACTTGAGGCTCACTAGGGTCAACATAGTAGGAATGGACAAAATATACCCAAGGTTGGGGCGGCAAATGCTCCCATAAAATACTTTTTGGTTGGGTTAATTCGAGTTGATTCCATCCCATGTGAGGAATTGTAATTCCTGGTTCAGAGACAAACCGCTTCACTTTTCCTTTGATAATTCCTAGTCCTGGTTGACTACCTTCCGCACTCGATTCAAAAAGAATTTGCAGCCCTAAACAGATGCCTAAGAAGGGTTTGCCAGATGCGATTGTATCCTTAATTGGTTGTTCTAAATCACGCGATCGCAAACTCTGCACTGCCGGGTCAAAGGCTCCCACTCCTGGCAATATCACTGCATCGGCCTTAATTAATTCCTTATGAGAATGAGTAATTATAGGAGTCGCCCCTGCATTTTCTAATCCCTTGCAAACCGAATGCAAATTTCCCATCTCGTAATCGATTACCGCAATAACTGGCATTGACCTTCTCCTTGTAAATTATTTATGGAGGGTTTTTCTATTCTAAATAATATTTTCCATGAAGAAAAGAATACTATTAACTTCTTTTGCAACTTGGCTCGAAGATCAAAAGTCAAATTCCTCTGATGATTTATTATTTGAAGTCAGCAAACTTGAATCACTCCCTGATAATTTACAATTCTTGCGCTTATTACCCGTTGATATCGGGCTTGCCAGTACAAAAGTAATGGCAAAAATAGAGGAATACCAAGCAGATTACATTGTTTGTTGTGGCATGGCAGCTAGCCGTAAAAAATTGAGTGTAGAAATAGGTGCAAGCTGTGGAGAAACTTTTTTACAGACCTCTATTGATTTAAAAAAATTACTAACAGGAGCAAGAGCAACTGATATTAGTGACGACTGCGGTAAATTTGTCTGTGAAGGTTTATATTATTCCGTACTCGACTACTTAGGACAAAAGCAACTATCAAGTCAATGTGTTTTTGTTCATGTCCCCATGCTGAATCAAGATAACTTGATGGAAATCCTCACTGATTTCGTATTAATTATTAACAATTTGGCACTTTTGTAAAATATTTTGCGTCGAAACGAGGCGAAGGGGTGGAGGAGTTGACAGTTGACAATTGACAATTGACAGTTTTTTCTCCCCTGCTTCCTCATCTCCCCCTACTCCCTACTCCCCACTCCCCACTCCCTATTTCATATATGCTTCCATTGTTACTAAGCTTCCTAGTTGCTCAATCAACTCCTACTGCACCACCACCCGAAGAAGTAGTACAACCGCAAGAAGTCCGGGCTTTACCGGGACAGTTAGATTCAATACCCACATTTAATAGCAATAGTCCAGAATTAGTTTTAAAAGAAGGAATTTTACTTTCTACTTTTCCCCCAACAGGTAAAAAAGTTCCCTCAGCACATTTGAATTACCCTTTTAAGGGGAGATTTGATGTGTTTGCTCACCACATTGCTAGGGCGGAACCAACAGATAATTTACGCTCACTATATATAGGTATACTTTTAAATAACCCTACATCCCGACCAGTAACGGTAAATGTTTTGCAAGGGGCTAGTTATTTAAGTCAACCGGATGCACCGTTTATTGAGTTGCCATCTTTTGTAGAGAATAATTTAGGCAACGTGTTCTCTGGGCCTGGCGATCGCGTTATGTCTGATATCTTAAGAGGACAACGACAAAATATTTTCCCGGCGCAAATTGTCATTCCCCCCGGCGAAAGTCGGATGCTGTTGAATCAACCTATACCAGTACGTGGATTGACACCTCCTTTAAATGGGCGTTCAACTTTGGCGCGGCTGCGGAGTGATGGTACAGTCTATGCAGCTAGTTTAGCTATGTTTGCCCGTACCAACCCTGATGGTAGCGAACGTGCGCCGACTTTGGAGGAGTGGGAAAATTTACTAGATAATAGTGATGTGTCTGGGCCAAGGGATAAAACACCTACGCCTCTGGAAGAAACTGGTAAACCGAGAATATATGGTCGTGTGGCTGGGGTGGCGCGTGGTTCCTATTGGCGCTCATTTGTTGTAGATAGCCCCAAAGCCAGGAATTTAACTATTCCCCAGCCGGGACAAGCTTATTCTTATGCTCTCAGCACCTTACATGGTGGTACTTTAGGAACTGGTCAAATTCAGAGTGCGCCTATGTTGGTGCGTTATCCTGATACGGCTTATCGCGCTCATGGTAATTACGCGATTCAATATAGTTTAAAGTTGCCTTTGTACAACAATACACCCAACCCCCAAACTGTGAGTGTATCTGTGCAGACTCCTATTAAGGAAAACGGGTTAACACAACAAGGACTGCGCTTTTTCACTACACCAGCGCGTCAAGTCTTCTTCCGAGGAACTGTACGCATTCGTTACAGGGATGACCAAGGACAGCAACAAACTCGCTTTGTGCATTTAGTCCAAAGGCGGGGTCAACCAGGGGAAGCATTAGCAACATTAAATATGAAAACAGGCGATCGCCGTTTGGTTGAGGTAGACTTTCTTTATCCACCCGATGCTTCACCACCACAAGTATTAACGATAGCAACTAAGGGTCAATCCTAACTTAATCATCAGTAGACTGTTGACAGTTAACAGTTAACTGTCAACCTCAACATTAGAACAAGCACAATAGTATATCTATTTAATTGCCAAGTATCTGTAACAAACACTATGAATTAGCAGATATTGGCAAATATACCTCAAATTATTGCCCTATTTTACGTAGTATCACCCTTATTTGAATTTACTTATTGAGTTTATGCTAAGTAGAACAAGGTGAAAAAACCAAAGTGTGTAAAGATAAGTAAATACATAAATGTGTCTACCAAGGTAACAGGGATATGGGCAGCCGTTTAAGGGTATTTCTGACTCCTAAGCAAGATAAAATTTTGTTCAACCTGAGAACGGCAGATGTACCCCAGAAAGTGAAAGACCGAGCCGAAGTGATCAGATTAAGCGCACATGGTTGGTACGTAGAGAAGATAGCAGATCACTTTGACTGGACTGCCCAAACAGTAAGAGAAGTTTTGCATAGATGGGAAAAACAAGGTCTAGAAGGACTGTGGGAGAAAGCAGGGCGGGGAGGAAAATCAAGGTGGGCAGAAGCTGACATGGCGTTCTTAGAAAAATGCTTGGAGCAAGAACCACGTACATATAATAGTGTTCAATTAGCCCAAAAATTAGAGCAAGAACGCTCCGTGAAATTGAGTCCTGACTGGTTAAGGCAGGTACTCAAAAAAAGGGGGTCATTTGGAAGCGAACTAGAAAAAGCCACAAAGGAAAGCAAGACAAAGTATTGCAGCAAATCAAACAGGCAGACTTAGAGATGTTGGAATTATCTGCTGCTGCTGGAGAAATCGATTTAAAGTATATGGATGAATCAGGGTTTTGTGCCTGGAGTGAACCCAGTTACAGTTACTACTTCCGAGGTCAGCAAAAACGCCTGGAGCAGAGTAAGCGTCGGGGTCGAAGGTTAAGTATTATTGGGTTTCTTCAACCCCTAATTAGTTTTGTGTACGGTCTAGTGATTGGTGGCGTTTCACGCAAATCCTATATTCAAATGATGGAGCTTGAAGCACTTGAAGCCCAAAAAGCAGGTCGTATCAGAGTCATCGTTCAGGACAACGGCCCGATACATCGGTGCAAAGAAGTTCAGCAATTATGGACAAAGTGGGAAGAGATGGGTTTGTACATCTTCTTTTTACCTAAATATTGCTCAGAGATGAATCCAATTGAATTGGAGTGGCAACACCTGAAAAAAAATGAACTAGCTTCTCAAAGTTTTGAGGATGAATTAGACCTTGCCTATGCTGTCATTGATGGAGTTCAAAATAGAGGAGAAAAGGGAAACTACAGTACGCAACGTGTAAAATTTAACTCTTATTCTTCTGCTTAATTCTTTGTTACATACTTATAAATTTTCTCCACGACTTACTTAGGTTTTAAATATTACTAGTTAATATAATTTTATTTTGGATTAATTTACGGCTGAATATGTTACTGTGCTTAGGTTACGGATGATTGGGCTTTTAAATAACAGCATTTAATCTTTGGCTAGTGTACAATATATAATCCTTCAGAAGTATTGACTTTTAGTGAATTGTAAATATTCATATTGCATATTTTCACAAAAAGTTATAAATTATTAATTTGAAGGGGAAAATTATTCTTTCAATCTAAATCCTAATTAAGGATACTTAGGAGTTGCCGAGACTTCATATAACCCTTAAATAGACACATGGATATATTTTTATTTGGTAAAGCTGAGTTCCAGAAATCAAACCGGAACAACGGATAAGTTAAAAATATATCTTTCAACTACTGTTTCTAGTAATCATTTGTTAACTTGGGGTAATTAATTACAGTTATAGCTGTAACTTATCAAAGTAATAAGTGATTACCAACAAATTAATTGTGCATTCAGCATTATAAGAAACAACAGCTTAAAAATTTTCTAGTAGGCTGTTATCTCAATTGATGTAGGCTGTTTAGAACATTATTTTTGCTAACTTGCAAAGATAATGCAACCAAGCGCATCTACCAAAAATTTACAACCCATTGGAGTTAATCTGGCGATGCAGAAGCTAAACGAATTACTAGCAAATGAAACTATAGAAGAAGCCGCATGGAAAGCGCTAGAAAAATCAATCTTATATTATAAGGGTCGTCCGGTTGGGACAGTTGCAGCTTTTGATGTTTCTGTAGAAGCGTTGAATTATGACCAGTGTTTTGTTAGAGATTTCGTCTCATCAGCCCTTATTTTCTTAATTAAAGGTAGAACAGATATTGTTCGGAACTTTTTAGAAGAAACTTTAAAATTACAACCGAAAGATAGGCAATTAGATGCTTATAAACCTGGACGGGGATTAATTCCCGCTAGTTTTAAAGTAGTAACAGATAATGGTGAAGAATATTTAGAAGCGGATTTTGGCGAACATGCGATCGCACGAGTTACACCAGTTGATTCTTGTCTGTGGTGGATTATTTTATTACGTGCCTATGTAGTCGCAACCAAAGATTTTTCCTTAGCCTATCAGCCGGAATTTCAAAAAGGTATTCGGCTAATTATGGAAATATGTTTGGCAAATCGCTTTGATATGTATCCCACATTATTGGTTCCAGATGGCGCTTGTATGATTGACCGCCGTTTAGGAATTTATGGTCATCCATTGGAACTACAAGTTTTATTTTATGCGGCTTTACGTGCAGCCCGTGAAATGTTAATTTGCCAAGGGAATCAAGATGTTGTGGAAGCAATTGATAACCGCCTACCACTTTTATGCGCTCATATTCGCCAACATTATTGGATAGATATTAATCGCTTAAATGCAATTTACCGCTTTAAGAGTGAAGAATACGGTAAAACAGCAGTCAATCTTTTTAATATATATGTAGACTCAATTCCCTATTATGAATTAGATAAATGGTTGCCGAAAAAAGGCGGTTATATGGCGGGGAATGTAGGGCCTTCGCAGTTAGATACCCGTTTCTTTGCGCTAGGTAATTTAATGGCGATTATTTCCGACTTAGCCACAGAAGAACAATCCCAAGCCATTATGACTCTTATCGAAGATAGATGGGAAGACTTGGTAGGAGACATGCCCATGAAAATCTGCTACCCAGCTTTGGAACATGAAGAATATAGAATTGTCACTGGGTGTGACCCTAAAAATATTCCTTGGTCTTATCATAATGCGGGTAGCTGGCCTGTTTTAATGTGGATGTTAGCCGCAGCATCAGTAAAAGCTGGTAAACCATATTTAGCGGGTAAAGCCTTGGAAATCGCCCAAGGAAGGCTTTTAGAGGATGAGTGGCCAGAATACTACGATGGTAAGAAAGGGCGACTAATTGGTAAACAAGCGAGAAAATATCAAACCTGGACAATTGCTGGTTTCTTATTAGCTAGTGAATTAATGAAAGATGCTTCTCATTTATCATTAGTTACTTTTGATAAGCTACCGTCAGAGTTAGTTTCTAGAGCTTGTGAGTTTGAAATTAGCAGTGTAGATGCTTCTGTGTCTTTGTAAGAGTTTTCTGAAATTAGTTAATTTTTAATTTCTCTCCCCTTGCGCTTGTAAGGGGTTTTTGTTGCGCTTCAAAATAATGGAATTTATATTTATTTTCTGGAAGTCCCCAATGCTGTGAAAATTCGATTTAGCTGCTTATTTTTTACGAGCAACAACGTAGTAAATTAATTCTTCATGCCATACACCCTGCTCAGTTTCGAGTGCTGCGATTTCATCATCATAGCTGACTTTAATCAGACTAATTATTTGAGGGTCTAATTTCCGTAACGGATTATCTATATGGAGCCAGAATTGACCATTCCATCTGCTTTGAGCTTTTTCTAAGCTCAAATAATTTCCCATCTGTCGAGGATGAATTTCAATTTGGCTAAATTTGGTTTGTGTTAATAGATGTTGAATCCGCTCTGGTGTTCCTAATGGTTTGTGTATATTTGGGAGGGTAATCCCATGTTTTGCACAGGCTTCTACAATTGACAATGCTAAATATGAATTTTCAGACGAGCAGGTAAATGCAATAAATCCACCGGGTTTGAGGAAATGATACCAATTTTCGAGAATCTTAGGAATGTTGGGAAAAAGTACGATTGCATAAGAACAATAGATCGCGTCGAATTTATTTGATTCAGGCTGATATGCTTCGACATCGATTTCAATTAGCTCAACATTAGATAAGTTTTCGGCTCGAATTTTCTGTTGAGCAAGCTTGAGTAGTTCGGTTGCAATATCAATTCCAATCACATAACCACTTGCGCCAACTTTTTGAGCGGCTTTGATAGCAACGTTTCCTGTTCCTGTGGCTACATCTAAAACCCATTGCCCAGGAGATGGAGTTGCATAGTCAAAAAGTGCGACCGCGCGGTTGACGGTGACATCATTATCATAATTAGTTCTAGCATTGTAATAATTGCTGACTTCCTGTTTGTATGTCATAAATAACAAGAATTATAAATATTTTTTCTATGATTATGAGTATAAAATTAATAGTATCTTTAAACAATAAATAATTATTAAAAATAGTAATAATTGCTGAAATTGAGGAATAGGGTCTAAACTCAAACCTTATTTGGAGAACAAGCTGGCATTTTGTCTGAGAGAGTATTATAAATCTCAGGTTTGTTATCTGAATCGATAGCTTAGTGGTGCGACAAAGCTAGAATAGTAGATCGCCAAACCAAAAATTGTCTTATCAGCGTTTATCTGCGTTTATCGGCGGTTAATTTTATCCAAAGCTATCGCCACATCTAAGCATGATTACGCCCGGAACCCTTTTATCATGACAAACTCCCGCCAAGTTGCTTTTATTGCCCTACGAGATGTTCATAAAGGAGCTTATACAGATGTAGCTTTAGATAGAGTGTTGCACAAAGCTAATCTCTCAGATAGCGATCGCCGTCTAGTAACAGACTTACTTTATGGTAGTGTCAGGAGACAACGCACGCTTGATTTTATTATTGACCAACTCGCCAAAAAGAAATCTCACCAGCAACCAACAGAACTCCGCACTATCCTACATTTAGGTTTATATCAACTACGTTATCAAGAGCGTATCCCTGCTTCGGCGGCTGTAAATACTACTGTGGAATTAGCAAAAGATAACGGTTTTGCTGGACTGACGGGTTTTGTTAATGGTTTATTACGGCAGTATATTCGTTCTGATGAAGCGTCACCAGACTGGCTCAAGTTACCAGAAAATCCGGTGGAAAGGTTGGGAATTTTATACAGTTTCCCTGATTGGATTATACAAGTTTGGTTGGAACAGTTGGGTTTGGTAGAGACAGAAAAACTCTGTGAATGGATGAACCAAACACCAACGATTGATTTAAGAATCAACCCTTTGCGTACTTCTATAGAGGAAGTGGAGGCGGCGTTAAAGTCTGCGGGGATTTTGGCTAGGCCCATCCCTAATTTACCCCAAGCTTTACGATTAATAGGGAATACTGGCTCAATTCAACAACTTCCAGGGTTTAAGGATGGCTGGTGGGTTGTCCAAGATGCTAGCGCTCAATTAGTTGGTCATTTGCTTGACCCCCAACCGGGTGAGGTGATAGTTGATGCTTGTGCTGCACCAGGGGGGAAGACGACTCACATTGCGGAGTTAATTAAGGATAGGGGAACAGTTTGGGCTTGCGATCGCACTGCTTCGCGTTTGCGTAAACTGAAAGAGAATGCCCAACGTCTGAATTTACACTCAATTCAAATTTGCACAGGCGACAGTCGCAACTTAGAGCAATTTTACAATGCTGCTGACCGCGTTTTACTAGATGCTCCATGTTCTGGCTTAGGAACTCTACACCGCCACGCAGACGCACGCTGGCGACAAACACCAGAATCAGTACAAGAACTTTCGACGCTGCAACAAGAACTATTAGCACATACGTCAAAATTCGTCAAAGCAGGTGGTGTGCTGGTTTATGCCACTTGTACACTGCACCCGGCAGAAAATGAAGATGTAATTACGCAATTCCTTACTGAAAATACTGACTGGCAAATTGAGCCGCCAAGCCCTAATTCTCCTGATTCTTGCTACACTACACCCCAAGGTTGGTTGAAGGTTTGGCCCCACAATCAAGACATGGACGGCTTTTTCATGGTGCGCTTAAGAAAAACCAACGTTTCCGAATGATTACTATCAGGGATAGTACGATTTGATAGAAGCCTGAATCTCCCAGAGGAGGCAGCGATGGTAGCCGATTCCAAAGTGAAAAATTTAGTTAAAATTCTGATTGGTGCTGCTTGGATTGATGGCAAAATCCAACCAGAAGAAAGACAATGCTTGCGCGAGATAGCTCAAGCAAAAGGTTTGGCTAACGATCCTGAGATTAAGCCTTGGTTGTATGAGTTAGTAGCCGTCAAACCTAACGAATGTTACACATGGCTCCAAGAATACTTAGGCGATCGCCCCAGTCTCGAAGACTGCGAAAATCTGATCGAAGCCATTAGTGGTCTAATTTATAGTGATGGGGATGTAGCGATCGACGAAGCCAACCTCCTGACTAAAGTACAGGACATCGCCAAGCCCGATGAATCCAACCAGTCAGCCCATACTGTCCTATTGAAGCAAATCCAACAGCTTTATCGCCGTTGGGTAGAAGTTCAAAATTAACTATAGTCAAAAGTCCATAGTCCATAGTCCAAAATTAGCTGTTGACTAATGACCCTCCGGGTATGCCTCCGGCACGCCAAGGGCGAACACCAGTTCCCTACGGCGGGAGACCCGCCTACAGGACTGGACTCACTAATGACTAATTAAGACTTCGGTTCGCCCAGACCCGGAGTTTCTTCTTTTTCTACCTTGGGTACAAAATCAGGACGGTCTTTGCTTTCCCAACCTACAGGACGTTTAGAGTTATACCAAGCAATGGAACCAATTGTTACAGCCGCAATAAAACCGACTATATACACCAATGTAAAAGCTGTAGGGAACTGATACCCACCTGTAGCTACTGCATCTGCGGCTTGCATTAATATACGCATAAGTATACCTTCCTCATGTACGCAACACTTCTTAATAGATTATAAAAACAAGTGTATCATTGACATCCCCCCCCAGTTTGAAACATTGGGTATTACATAAGGAAGATGGGGGAGAGAAAGAGGCAGGGGGGCAGGGGGAAAAATCCTCTTCCTAGTCTCTTCTGCTTTTTGACTGTGGACTATGGACTATGGACTAATGACTAATGACTTCTATAAACCTGTTCTATCCACATGGCTATATCGGCTTGTGAACCTGAAGCAAAAGATTTACCTGTTATGGGGTCATAGGCGTACCAATATTGATTACCATAACGGTCTACTTTTTGTTTAACTTGAATTTCTTGTGGATTTGATATGATTATTTTTACTAATTTCTGCCAAATTTTATGTAATATTTCCCAGCCGTAATTATGTCTAAATCTTGTGCTATTTAAAGTTTCTCTGCCCTGAGATTCTAGACAAGTAATATCATCTTGCATAAAATTAATTGTGTGATTTGCTTAACAAATAAAACTTTAACAATGTCTCAATTAGTAATCAAATAATCGCGTGTATAGTTTATATAAATAGGATTTATAGATAAGAGAAAAATAATTGCTTATGAAAATTTCCCAACTTCGCGCTGTAGTTGCAGTAGCAGAGCGTGGTAATTTTAGTGAAGCAGCTTTAGATTTACAACTGACACAACCAGCCATTAGTCATGCGATCGCTACTCTAGAAGAAGAATTAGGTGTACCCTTATTTGCCAGAGGTCGTCACGGTGCGGTATTGACACCAGCCGGAGAACGCATTTTACAGCACGCTCGTCAAGCAATGCAGCATCTAGAAATGATGCAGTCAGAAGCTAACCTGCATAAAGGTTTACATGGTGGTCATGTGCGAGTGGCAGCTTTTCGGAGTGTTGCGACTCATCTATTACCAAAAGCGATCGCTCAATTTCATGACCAATTTCCCGAAGTTGCTGTCACAATTATCGAAAGCCTTTCTTATGTCGAAGTCGAGAATTGTTTACGCGAAGGACGCGCCGATATAGGTATTACATATTTGCCCTCAAGCGATGAATTTACAACTTGGGAAATGGTGCGTGATGAATATGTTGTTTTACTGCCACCAAAAGCTAAAATTAATAGTTCACAAATTACATGGGAAAATATTAGTAAATATTCACCTGTAATATTGTCTTGTCTACCTTGTGGTAAAGCGCTACATCAACACTTAAAACAATTAGCGCCTTCTTTGAACACTACCAGTAATATTCAAGAAGACTCTACGATTGTGAGTATGGTAAATCAAGGATTAACAGCAGCAATTTTGCCTCGTTTAGCGGCTGTACCAATTCCCTCTGGAGTGCAAGTTTATAGCTTACCAAATCCATTAGAAAGAGTTATGGGTGTAGCGATGCTTTCTCAATCTCTGCATATTCCGGCTGTGTTTAAGTTTCTAGAAATGCTCAAAGATTTTGATTTTTACACATTAGCTAAATACAGTTATTAATTAAGTTGGAAAATTATACTATTCCTTAACTGGAATCAAAATATCTGTTTGGGCAACTTGAAGATATACAGGCTCAGGAGTATTTAAAACATCGGGATTGTGGTTAGTAATCCAAGCTACACCACAATCAACTATATCTATCCCAGTTTCACCTTCATCAAAATTAACTTCAAATTGCCATGCTTCGTAAAGGGAATGGGGGATTTCAATAATCATGGTAAAAGAGCGATGGAGTTTTTGTTAAATTATACTGCGGTGGTTTCTTGTATTTAGCGATCAGCTACGCTCGGCGGAACACCATCGCTTAAAATTGCTCATATGAGAGCAAAAATTGAAAACCAAGTGCTATTTGTGCATCACGAGGACTTACCAGAGTTTAAAAAGGGTGGTTCGGTGGTGAGAAACTCTTATTTTTGGGCGCTACGTTCAATTGCTGGTAGAGCCTCACGTTATCGTGATTGGGAATATGAACCAGAAGTGTGGGTAGCACTGACGCGAATGTTGTTATCCTTTGCAGAGTCGGGATATTTAGGCTATCGAGAAACCACATTAGAGTTTCCCTTATCCCAAGGAGAAATTCCAGATGTGTTACGCAACGTCTCTACGTGGGAATAATTCAATTAAAAATTCAAAATTCAAAATTCAAAATTACTGAAAACTAATTAAATTATTCTCCCCTCTCTCCCTCATCTTCCTCATCTCTCTACTCTCAAAATGACATTCAAGCGTCGCCAATTTCTCAAAACTTGTGGTTTAGCTACTGTAGCCAGCCAAATTCCTCTACTTACTGCTCAAGGTGAGTCACCAAATATGATTATCAAACCACCGCGCTTAGAAGTAGGGGATACGGTGGGATTAATTGCGCCGGCTGGAATTTTTGAACCTCGATATATAGAAGTAGTCCAGCAATATCTGACTAACTTGGGGTTAAAAGCGAAGTTCGGTAAACATATTTTAGACCGTTATGGTTACTTAGCGGGTAAAGATGGCGATCGCGCTCAAGATGTTAATGATATGTTTGCTGATGATTCCGTTAAAGCAATTTTAGCTATGCGTGGCGGCTGGGGTTGTAATCGTATTTTACCCTTGCTCAATTACCCCTTAATTCGCTCCCATGCGAAAATTCTTATGGGTTATAGCGATATTACTTCTTTACTATTAGCCATTAATGCCCGGAGTCGAATTGTGACCTTTCACGGGCCTGTCGCTACATCCACCTGGACACCTTTTATGCTGGATTATCTCAAACGCATTTTATTTAATGGAGAAGCTGTAACATTAAAAAATACTAATTCCCCAGAGGGGAAAGTGCAAACAATAGTAACAGGAAAAGCCAAGGGTAAATTAGTAGGGGGTAACTTATCTGTTTTAACCGCAATGCTTGGTTCGCCATACCTACCAGTTTGGCAAAATAGGATTTTATTTTTAGAAGATGTAAATGAGGATATTTATCGGGTGGATAGGATGTTGACTCAGTTAAAAAATGCTGGAATATTAAATAGAATTTCAGGTTTTATTTTTGGTCAATGTACTGACTGTCAACCCAGTGAGGACTCCTCACTAACTTTAATGGAAGTATTACAAGACCATATCATTCCCTTAAAAATACCTGCTTGGTATGGTGCAATGATTGGTCATATTCAAGATAAATTTATTTTGCCAATTGGTGCAGATGTGGAAATTGACTCTGAGGCGGGGACAATACGCTTATTGGATGGTGTAGTTAGTTGAGAATTCGTAATGGGCTAACGCCCCGCTCCGCTAACGTAATTCGTAATTATCAGTTAATATTCATTACCAATAAAATCAATTATGGTTTGACGATAGGTATCTGGTAAACCTGTATCAAAACATTTGCCTTGAACGACATATCCAGTCATGCCTTCTGCTTGGCATAATTTATCTAAACAGGTTGTGACTTGAAACTCGCCACGATAGCGTAAATTATTATTTATGCTTTCTTCCAAAAAATCAAATATTTTCGGCGTGATTACATATAAACCAAAAATACATAAAAACTCATCTTCTGACATTCCTTCTACCTGCAAATGCTGTCGTGCATAATCAACACTAGGCTTTTCAGCTAGTTGTGTTACTCTCAGTAGAGAATTAAACTCTTTCCAAATTCCCCCCACACATCCAGCTTTGTTAATGATTGCGGCTGGCATGGTAGTTAAACTAACCACACTTTGATTTACTTGCTCATAGATTTCTACCATTTGTCGCGCACAAGATTTATCTATATCAGATTTATAAACATGATCGCCTAACATTAATAAAAATGGCTCATCGCCTACCCAATCTTTAGCACAATATACGGCATGACCATAACCTTCTTGTTCTGGTTGAGTTAATAACACAACCTTCTTACCCAAATCTTGTAGGTATTGGCTATATTCTTGATTCTGTGGTGAAAGTTTTTGCCAAAGTTCTGGTGTAGGTGGATTCTTAAATAATTCCGCAAAAACTGCTAAATCATCTGGCTGTACGACAATACCAATTTCTGTAATGCCAGCGCTAATTGCTTCTTCTGCGATCGCTAAAATTACAGGTTTGGCTCTACCATCTCTATCAACAATGGGGAATAGTGCCTTTTTTACAACCTTCGTGGCTGGAAATAATCTCGTACCAAACCCAGCAACCGGAATAACGGCTTTTCGCACCTTTTTTATTTGCATAAAGTATTTTGAATGTTATGTAAAAATATATTTCGATTGTAAAACTTCCGTTATGCTTGCAGATAATTTTTCTACTTCAATAGATTTAACTAAGTAGATTTAAAAACAGTCGTCATGTCTGTTTTTAGTTGATTTCACCAATGTCAACAATGAAGTAAAAATTTACAATGAACAAATAGATAGTACTGTGTTATCTTAGTAATACTTGCACTAGCAAGTATTGAAAATTAGGAGAAAATAATTATCGTAGTCCAAAAGCAGCTGATTAATTCACAAATCAAGTCCCCCCAGGTCTTCTTGATTGATCATGAAAATAACAATCGTGGTCTAATCGACACCCATGAAGCCCTACAATTAGCCCAAAGCGTAGAGCTTGACCTAGTTATAGTCTCTCAAAGCAAAGACACTCCAGTAGCGAAGATTGTTAACTATGGCAAGCTTCAGTATCAGAAGAAGAAGCGTCAAGGTCAAAGTGCTAGACCAACTGTAAAAGAAGTTCGATTCCGTCCTAACGTCGGTGCGGCTGATTATGATTTACGCATTTCTCAAGCACTTCAATGGTTGAGTAAAGGCGATTCAGTTAAGTTTGCTATTCGTCTACGAGGACGAGAAAATCAATATCGAGAGCAGGCTGGACAAATGCTAGAACGGATTGTGACTGATTTAGGTGAAGTAGGTAAAGTCCAGTCACTAGATAAACGTTCACTGATTGTTCAAATTATGCCAGCGTAAAGTATTCTCAGCGCTCTAGGCGGTGAAGCATAGAGCGCTAATACATTTTATGGATATTGATGCAGTTCACATCCCTACTTTACTAAATTGTATCAGTCAGAAAATAACACAGTATAACTATTCATTTCATGAGAATCTCTTTGTAGAGATAAAATTTTTAAGTATCGGTTGATAAAGTGTTTGTGCAGTAAAGCTAACTTATTCAACAAAATTAATATTTATATTGTTCAGTAGAAGGACTAGATTAAACTTAACTTGATAGCGCCGGGTTTCGACTGCGCTCAACCCTCTTCTCATAAGGTTAACGAGCATTGAGCGTAGTGGTCAGTGAGCTTGTCGTTCGCGGAGCGTCTCGCAGAGAAGTGTCGAAATGCGTCTTATAAATAATTGTGTCCACTTACTTACTAAAATTTTACTTTTATACAGGAAATAGATAATGTCTACTGATACAGTTGCTTATATTCAGGAAAATGAATTTGATTCACTTCTAGACGTAGAAAAAGTTCTTGTTGTTGATTTTACTGCTACTTGGTGTGGCCCATGCCGTCTTGTCAGTCCGTTAATGGATCAGCTTGCTGATGAATATAAAGACCGCGTTAAAGTTGTTAAGGTCGATGTAGATAATAACAAACCAATATTTAAAAGATTTGGGCTTCGTAGTATTCCAGCCGTATTAATTTTTAAAAATGGTGAGTTAGTAGAAACAATTGTTGGCGTTTCTCCTTATGAGCGGTTCAGCACTGCTGTTGATAAGCTTGTTGAACTATAGTTAGTTTGTATAAATTAGTAAGTGCAATTGATCAGCAATACACAAGGTAGATTAAGGTTTTCATGTATTGCTGATCAAGGCTAAATAAATACTTGCAGATTATTCTGGAAAAGTAATAGTACTATGGGCAGGCTGTCTAGTTTACATTAAGCTTCATGTCGCCTTGGATATTACTGATACAGAAATTAATATGAGAGCGGATAGCCTGCTCATAGACCTTAGTTTGCTGTGTACGAACACCTATTGGCTGATATACCAGCTTGATTTCGGGAAACTCACACCAATACATTAAAAAGATATCTTTAGCTGGAGTAATAATTTCGTAATTATTTTCTTGCTTTTTCTTTTTAAGCTTACAATTATTCAGATGTAATTTTTCTCTAAATAACTTTTCAAATTCTGGAATTGTATTTGAAGTGGTTTCCATAATTTATACACGTTAAAACGTGCTGTGAGAGCAAAGATTATCTTGTGGTTAAGGCTAGGTATTACACTTTTAACTACCTTAATTTAAACATAGTAATATCCAATTTTTCAGTACTTGTCAACTCATAAAATTTTGTTATTGCAAAATATTTGTCAGCGCTACGTAGGTCAAAAATTTAATCAATAAACAGCTTTTAGATTAAAAAGCTGAATTTCTCGCTAATTAATCCGAATTTTGTATTAAAAAAGCTCAAGCACAAATGCTTGAGCCAGTTCTAAATACAATAGATGTGCTGAATTAAGAGATTAGCTTCAAGCATTAATTAATAAAGCTTAGTAGCGGTTACGTCCACCATAGCTTCCTCGATTACCACCACCACCAAAAGAACCTCTATCTTCTTTGGGTTTAGCTTTATTAACTTTGAGGTCGCGTCCCATCCACTCAGCGCCATCAAGTGCTTCAATAGCGGCTGTTTCTTCAGCGTCACTACCCATTTCTACAAAAGCAAAGCCGCGCATCCGTCCTGTTTCACGGTCAGTAGGTAGCTGAACTCTTTTTACAGAACCATATTCTGCAAAAACAGCATTCAGGCTATCTTCTGTAACGTCGTAAGAAAGGTTGCCTACATAAACTGACATAGATTGTCTCCGAAATCATAGGTATGTGGAGATTTAGGTTTCGGAGAAAAGTCTGTAAATACCAAAAGGAAAAAGCCCGTCAATACTAAAAACAAACGCGGTCGCCGAATTAACTCTCACCTCCTAGTATGGCATAGCAATTAGATATCAGGGGGAATTGAGAAAAAGCGTTACATAAAGTTATGAAAGCAGAGGTTAGCGGCGATTATTTTTTTGCACACTGCTTAACTAGCATAACTTACAATTGCCCTGATCTATTTTTTGTATCATTTGCGGATTCTGTCTTCCTGCTTTTGAAGTATTTTTTTGGAGTAAATTTTTATTTACTGGTAAGCAAATTGCTGATTTTTACATAAAAACTCTTAAAAATGCGTAGAAATTAGAAATAATTCCGAAAAGTCTACAGTGACGTTTTTACTACTCTTGGTGACAATTTAAGCAAACGAGGAACAGACAATGCCCGAATCTAAGTCAAAACTGCTCATTCCTGTTGTTGGTGCAACTGTGGTTGTCGCCGGCAGTTTAGCCGCCTATATGTATTTGAGGGGGCCGGCTGGAGATAGCTCTGGTGCTCTAGGTAGTGCTAAACTAGTGCCTTCCACAGCATTAATGGCTACCTACATTACCACTGACCCGCAAGCTTGGGACAAGTTAAAGCAATTTGGTACACCTGAAGCTCAAAAGTTAATTGCTAAAAATTTAGAAGATTTTAATAAGCAAATCTCGAAAGAGGGCGATATCTCTTATGAAAAAGATATTAAGCCTTGGGTAGGTGGTGTGATGGTAGCTATGTTACCTCCCAATACAACCAAACCTGCCCAATCTAATACGACTACACCTGGAACAATTCCGCCGATCGCATCACAGCCAGAACCGCAAATTTTAATGGTAGTTGGGATTAAAGATAAAATCAGCGCTTTAAATTTTGGTAATAAATTAAAAGCACAAAAGGGGATCAAATCCCAAGAGAGTGACTATAAAGGCGAAAAAATTACAGAAACTAAACCAGCATCTGGACAGCCAACATACAGTGCTGTTTTAAATAACAGTTATATTGTGTTCTCTCCTGAAAAAGCACCAGTAGAAAGAGCTATAGATACTTATAAAGGTCAAGCATCTTTTGCAACTAAAGAAGGTGCCAGCAATATTCTCAGCAAGGGTACAGATGTCAAAAATTCTCTAGCGCAAATCTACATTCCTGATTATCCAGGAATGGTGAAACAACTGCTGGCTGCAAACCCCCAAGCAACTCAGATCAATCCACAGACTTTGAAACAACTCGAACAGGTAAAATCAATGGTGGCGGCTGTGGGTGTTGATGATGCGGGGATACGATTGAAAGCTGTTGCTAATTTAGACCCGCAACTAAATAAATTTCAATATCAAAGCACGCCATCAACAATATTAGGACAATTCCCGGCTGATACTTTTGCTCTTATCAGTGGACAAGGGATTAGTCGTAGTTGGTCAACCATTGTCGAACAATCACAAGATTATCCAGAATTTAAGCAGGCTTTAGAACAAGCTCGCGCTCAAACAAAATTAGTGAATATTGACCTGGATAAAGATATTTTTGGGTGGATGGATAAAGAATTTGCCTTTGGTGCTATTCCCTCTAACCAAGGTATATTAGCTAGTGTAGGCTTTGGTGGTGCTTGGGTAATTGATACAAGCGATCGCAAAACCGCAGAAGCCACATTAACTAAACTAGATACTCTCGCCAAAGCCCAACAAATCAGCATCACTACCAGAAAAATCGGTGGGAAAGACGTTACTGAATGGCAAATTCCCCAACAAGGAGCTTTATTAGCTCACGGTTGGTTAGATGACGACACTTTATTTTTAGCAGTTGGCGGCCCGATTGCGGAAACCTTGGCAAACTCTAAAACTCAAACTTTAGACAATAGTGATAACTTCAAAGCTATTGCTGGGTCTTTACAAAAACCAAATGGTGGTTACTTCTATCTCGATATGGATAGAACCATGACCTTAGTTAATCGTTTTGCTCAACAATCTCAGCAACCCATACCCCCAGAAGCTATCGCTATCCTCAGTTCCATTCGTGGTTTGAGTATGACTGCTAATAGCCCTGATAAATCATCAAGCCAAGTTGAGATGTTGTTAGCTCTCAAACCCAGCACAGCAAAGTAGAAATCATCTTCCATCAAATAATTTCCATAATACACTGCTTGTCACTTAGGGGCTTACGATTGTAAGCCCCTATTGATTTGTTATCTTCTTCCGCTTAATCGGTAGTTAGTTTCTTAAAACAAGGTCAGTAAATTACTGTTTTTATAGACAAAAATACTTCACTTTTGTCCTAAAAATTAAGAATAAAACCTTGATTTTATAAAATTCTGTCTCAAAATATAAGTGAGGATTTTATCCTTATAAAATAATCCTCTTTCTGATTAATGCTGCTAATTGAAATCGCTTAATTAAGGAGACAAACCAATGGTAAGAATAAAAATCTCTGACCTTTCAGCCGATGATGAAGGCAAGCAGATTAGTGAACTGACTGCTTGGGAAATAAAGAGAGTATATGCTGGTATGCCAAGAAGGTTTGGTACAGACTATTTATCTGATTCACCAAAAGAAACACCAACGGAAAAGCCATCAGAAAACTCAGGATTTTCACTTAACGGCATGAGTGGAAGTATTAGTGGTTTGATGGATAATCTAGAGGTACAACTTCGAGATATACGAAGCAGATTAGGAATTTGAGCTACTTTTCTATTTCTCATAACATAATATTCACTAATTCGTGTGTTCTTAACTGAAATTGATGTTAAGCACACGTTTTTTTTGAACATGAGGAACTTAAAGTTATCCATGTTCATCAGGAGCATTACATTTTGTATTACTTTAATACTTATTCCTTTTTACCGTATTGAGCTTTATTCCGCTATATATAGCTTCCCGCACAGGTAAGGTACAGAAAAATAACCACAAATGAATACTAATTCTTCTAGGAGCGCACATCTGTATACCTCTCTCGTAGGTGTGTCTCATTTCAATAAGAATGGCTATATCTGTTATTACTAAGGCAATTTATATATTTAGAAATCTAGGCTGGATTTAGTGAACATGAAAATACAATCTAGACATTTTTTATCTACTTATGTCTTTTAAATCAAGTTCTTAAGCTTGATTTTTCTAAAAAGAATAAATAAAAATTGAATCAACGGTTAAGCAATAAATAACTTAATCGCCTCAAGACAACAATTGAAAATAACAATTGATTTAGGAGTCAATCATGGCATTTATTGCTGTTAAAGAACTGCAAAATTCAGGCGCAGAATTATTCCAAGATTCTGAAAGCTTTCTCAGTGAATTGAACAATGTAGATACTACTGGTGTTCATGGTGGTGGCGATGGTTATTCTTCCGCTACCAATGGAGTTTTAGACTTCGGTTTGAAGGGTTTTGAGTTTGGTGCTATCACCTTTGGTGTTGATGCTATTGGACACTTAGTTAAGTCTTTTAGCAGCAATGGTGGTTGGTACTAATAATTCCGAACTGGTTACTTATAAGTAAGTAGCTTAACTGAAATTATTGCATTAGCTATTAAGAAAAATGATAGCTTAATCGCCTGCAATTTCTCAAAAAACAAAAACTAACTTAGGAGACAATCATGGCATTTATTGCTGTTAAAGAATTGCAAAATACAGGCGCAGAATTATTCCAAGATTCTGAAAGCTTCCTCAGTGAATTGAACAATGTAGATGCTACTGCTGTTCATGGTGGTGGCGATGGTTATTCTTCCGCTACCAATGGAGTTTTAGACTTCGGTTTGAAGGGTTTTGAGTTTGGTGCTATCACCTTTGGTGTTGATGCTATTGGACACTTAGTTAAGTCTTTTAGCAGCAATGGTGGTTATGGTCGTCGGTTCTAATAATTCCGATCTGGTTGCTTATAAGTAAGTAGCTTAACTGAAATGACTGCATCGGCGATTAAGAAAAATGATAGCTTAATCGCCTGCAATTTCTCAAAAAACAAAAATTAACTTAGGAGTCAATCATGGCATTTATTGCTGTTAAAGAACTGCAAAATACAGGCGCAGAATTATTCCAAGATTCTGAAAGCTTCCTCAATGAATTGAACAATGTAGATGCTACTGGTGTTCATGGTGGTGGTAGTTATTCTTCTGCTACTAATGGAGTTTTAGACTTCGGTTTGAAGGGTTTTGAGTTTGGTGCTATCACCTTTGGTGTTGATGCTATTGGACACCTAGTTAAGTCTTTTAGCAGCAATGGTACTTACCGCTAATTTGGAAATAATTACTCTGACATAAGTAAGTAGCTCAACTAAAATTATTGCACTAGCGATTAAGCAAAATGATAGCTTAATCGCCTGCAATTTCTCAAAAAACAAAAATCAACTTAGGAGTCAATCATGGCATTTATTGCTGTTAAAGAACTGCAAAATACAGGCGCAGAATTATTCCAAGATTCTGAAAGCTTCCTCAATGAATTGAACAATGTAGACGCTACTGGTGTTCATGGTGGTGGTAGTTATTCTTCTGCTACTAATGGAGTTTTAGACTTCGGTTTGAAGGGTTTTGAGTTTGGTGCTATCACCTTTGGTGTTGATGCTATTGGACACCTAGTTAAGTCTTTTAGCAGCAATGGTACTTACCGCTAATTTGGAAATAATTACTCTGACATAAGTAAGTAGCTCAACTGAAATTATTGCATCAGCGATTGAGTAAAATGATAGCTTAATCGCTTGCAATTCCTCATGAAAATAACAATTGGTTTAGGAGTCAATTATGGCATCTATTAATCTGACCGAACTACAGACAACTGGCTCTGAATTATTCCAAGATTCTGAAAGCTTTCTTCATGAACTTAATAATATAGATAATTCTGTTTATGGTGGTGATGATGGTTATTCTTCGGCTACCAACTTCGTTCTAGCGTATGGTATCAAAGGCTTTGAGTTTGGAGCTATCACTTTTGGTATTGATGCGATTGGACACTTAGTGAAGTCCTTTAGCTCTCATGGTGGTTAGTAATTTTTAATGGCTTACTTAGCTAGATTAAGTTTTTCACGCCTTAATCTAGCTAAAACTGTATTATTTTTGGCACAGAAAAAATGTTTGTTTAGTAATTAATGGGAAAATATGCCACCATTTATTTTAAATTCTCAAAATGTGTTTGAGTACCTAATTTCACTAAACTTGTGTACTAAGTCAGAGCAAGTATTGAGCGAAATTGAGCTAAAACCAGCTAAAAATTTTAACTTATTGGTCACTTTACCTGAGAACAAAAAATTTCTGGTCAAGCAAGAACGTCATAACCCGCAAGGAAAAACATCTGGTGAATTTTTACTAGAATGGCGCATTCATGACTTTCTGAGAACATTTCCAGAACTTAGCTATCTTCGTCCGTATTTTTCAGAAGTCTTACACTTTAATGCAGATGACTCAATTATAATTTTCAACTATCTTGATAATTATCGAGATTTAATGGATTTTTATGTTAAAGAAAACTTGAACCTTTTTCCTATTAAAATTGCAAATGCTGTAGGAAATACTTTGGCTTTGGTTCATCGTGCTTCTATGAACAATGAAGCGTATGGAAAGTTCTTTCAACAGAATACTGATGAATCTAGTCAGCGTTCTTCTAATTTGAATCGTGGATTAGATAGGCTAACTCCAGAAATTTTTGGTAAAATTCCTGCTGATGGGATTAAATTTTTCGCCCTATATCAACGTTACGACAGTTTAGGTCAGGCGATCGCACAATTAATCAATAGCTTGAACCCTTGTTGCCTCACTCACAATGACCTGAAGTTAAACAATATTCTTCTGTCTCTAGATTGGCAAGAAGCAAGCGATCAAAATATTGTTCGTTTCATCGACTGGGAACGTGGTAACTGGGGAGATCCGGCGAATGATTTAGGGACGCTCATCGCCAGTTACTTGCAAATCTGGCTGTACAGCATGGTAACTGGTCAATCAATTGCCATTGAAGAGTCATTACGTTTAGCAGCTACCCCTTTATATGTTCTCCAACCTTCAATTAGAGAATTAGTAACTGCATATCTCACTCATTTCCCGGAAATCCTAGAACATTATCCCAATTTCTTACCACGAGTTATGCAATTTTGTGGTTTGGCACTCATTACAGCTATTCAAGCTCAACTTCAGTACGAAAAAACTTTTGGGAATGCAGGTATTTGTATGTTGCAAGTCGCTAAAAGTTTATTATGTCGTCCAGAAACATCTATACAAAGCATTTTTGGTGTAGCAGCGACAGAAATCTTACCTACAAATTTATCTCTGGCTTAATTTAGAAAGTGGGGAGTGGAGAAAGAAGGGGGATAGCTGTGCGGTAGTATTGCGTAGCTAGGGAAAGTGCAAACTGCATCCTCTTCATACCCACTCTATGAGAATTGAAGGCTAAAGCTACATCCTCCTCATCTGTTCAGATCATTTATGGGCAAATCTCTATGCAACTAATAGATTCGCTATCTGTTCAATTGTCTAATATTCCAGAGTCATTGCAGATATCTTTGCAAGACATCATTCATAATGTTGAAATTCAGTCTTACTATTGTATTAAGCATCCAAAATATAAACCTTTAGAATTGCCTGAATCTTCAATTTCTAGGTTTCAAAAATTACCTTCAGACTTACAGAATAAGTATTTGAGTCAACAGTTACGAAGTTTTCTATACGGGATTTACTACAATGGCTCTTTAACAAAGTCTCTTGCATCTGATGCAGATATCTCTACTTTAGCGGTCAACCAAAATCTAGAAAACAACACATTTTTGGGCGTAGATTTAGCTTTTTACGATCGCCTACACGAAAATAACAGAGGTCAAGGCTACTGGAGTAATGGTTGGCAAGTAGTTAGAGAAGAGACAGATGGTGCTGTAGCGGTTTATCGAGACGGATTAATATTGTATGTTGAAGGTGATTCTCTACAAGCACCCGTCAAGTTGGGTGAATTAATTCCGATTAAATTGCCTAAAAACCTTGTACAAAATGGCTTTTATATGGCAGTTGCTGATGCAGGTGCATCCCAACAATATCAAACACAGGATGAGACATTGGTACGTGTCTACTTTAATGTAACTCCAGAGGGCGCAGTTACAGTGATGGACAGTTTGACTACCCATCTCAACACCATACCTATCGCCTTTACCTTTAAAGCTTTATATAACCCGTCTGATTATGGGCGCTATGATGCTGGCGTACTTTATTTTAACAAAAATGACTACGAAAAAGTCCATCCTGTCTTAGAAATGATATATGCAGAACATCGATCGCACTTTCAAACACAAGTACCCTTATTTACTAAGCCTATCGCACCAGGGTTAGCGATCGCTGAAGAACCAAACCATAGATTTATCGAAAAGGAAAGTTTTGGTACGCACCGTTGCCAAATTGTGGCTAACGGTTTAGTAGAAGCTTGGCAGCAAGGTGATGATACACCATCAGGTAGAATAACTGCGATTTTGCAACATTTCTCTTCACTCAAGATTGATTTGCAGCGTCCCTACCTCAATGCTGAATCAGAAGATATCTATACATCTTTGTACTGTTAAAACTCCAGAAGATGTATTGATAGTGGTTTGACTGGTTGATTACTAGGTAAACAGGTTTTGAGAGCTATTTCCGGTGGGCAAAAAGGCTTTTATTAAAAACTATTAAACTTACGTTTATGAATCAAAAAAATATTCCCACTAATCAAGTTACCGATTGTCTAATACTCACTGAAGAATGGGAAGTCATTCTAAAAGCTATATCTTCAGGAAAATATTCTTGGGCTTGTGTATTAATGCTTTATACTGTTGGTCATAACCCTTTAACATATATACCATATAGTACTTATTTACGCTTAGTTAAAACCAATAATATACCAAATATAATTAGAGCTACTAAAAATAATAGTACTGGTGTAAAGTTCGTTGCTATTAAAACTAAATTTATAGATTTAGATTATTGATTTATCTCTGTGATTAAATTTTTAACCACAGAGACACAAAGTTACAGAGCAATTTCAGCCACGACTTCCATCTCAGCTATTTTTTGTTCCAACCAACCACTAAAAAAAATTTTAATAATTTGAATGCGTCGTTGTTCGTCTAGTTCTGGTTCGATGATTTCTTCAACATTAATTATATGTACACCTTTAGGAGTAATTATTGGTTTGAGAAGCTGTGGCGGTGATGCGGCAAATACTGCGGCTGCTATTTCTGGGCGAAAATCTTGACGATAGCGAATGCCTTGATAACCTCCAGCACGTCGAATTTCTGGATTTTGTACATATTGACGGGCAATTTCTTGGAAACTAATTTCCCCTTCTTGTAAAGCATAAAATAGTTCTAAAGCTAAATCTTCATCATCTATTATCACCTCATAAGTTACAGCCCCAGTGTAATCAATTTTGTTGGCATAAAAAAAAGGTTCTACTTTGTCTGCAAATAAATGCTCGGCTAATTTAACATATAGCGAATTAATTTTAGCTATTTCCTCAAAATCATCTATCGTTAGATAATGCTTATCTAGCCAATTCCAAGTATCATCAGCTTTGAGTAAGCCGTTGGCAAAGCGCATACTATCTGCTGCTTGTTGCAGTTCTTCTACACTGAGTTCAATGCCTAATTGATCGGCTGCTTCAGCGATAATTTTTTGAGTGGCTATCGCTTCTAGTGTACTAGGCACTTGGCAAGATAATTTGAGATAGCGAATAATGTCTTGATTGGAAAATTTTAAATGTTTTTCCATGATACTTTTTCTCCTTTTTTACTATTATAATTAAAGCTCTCATAGATAATTAAGTATTTAAAATGCCTGCAAATGAAGATTTTTTTAGAAATAAAAGTAAGATTGTAGTAAGCATTTAAATGCTTACTACAAATATCTTTAGGAGAACGCTAAAAATTCTTGATTAACTCCGTATCTAAAGCTCTAAACCACCTTTTTGTAACTTCTTGAATGGGTCTAGAATAAAGTCAATAACTCGGCGTTGACGGATAATTACTTCGGCGGTTGCTGCTTGACCAGGAGTTAGAGAAATGAGTTTATTACCATTTTGAATATAAGGATGCTCTAGGGTAATATCCATTTCATAAGTTTCTAGATTGCCTTGGCTTGTAGTTTGAACTTTCGAATCAGGCGAAATCCAGCTAACACGACCTTGCAAAACTCCATAATCTTGGAAAGGATAGGCATCAAATTTAATTTTGACAGGCATTCCTACTTTCAAGAAACCACTGTGTTGGCTAGGCATTGTGGCTCTAAGGACTAATGCCGCATCTTTAGGCGCAATTTGAGCAACTATTTGTCCAGCCTCGACTACTGGGCCTGGTTTGTCGATAGGTAACTCAAAAACAGTTCCATCAACAGGCGATCGCACTACTCTTTGTTGGATTTGAATATTTAAAGCGTTAATCTGGCTCTTAGTTTGAAGAATTTCTGATTGTAAGGTAGTGAGTTGATTTTGTAAGTCTTTAAGTTGTTCTTGACTTCTTAACAAGGCTAATTTGCCTGATTGTACTATAGCTTGATAGCTATTCTGCTCCTCTTGGAGACGGAGTTTTGCTTGCTCAATCTCAGAGGCTGTTTGATTGAGAGTTGTTTGATAACGACTAATTTGCGCTTGTAGACGTAGTTGAGCTTGAGTAAATTCAGAATGAGCTTGCAATAGAGAGCGTTGGCTTTCTTCCGCAACCTTTTCTAATTCCACAACTTTAATTTGCGCGATCGCACCTTGTTGTAAAAGTCGGCGATAGCGTATCACTTCTTTGATATCTCTTTGTAATCTACTATTTGCTAATTGCTTTGCTAGTTGGGTGGAGCTGATATTCTGTCTCGCCTGCTCAACTAGAGTCATTTGTTCTAACTTCTGTAAGTTATATGTGCTTTGTTTAGCATCAAAATTTTGCTGCGCCTGATTAACTTGCGCCATCTTTTCTAACTCTTGCGCTTGATTTTGTTGCTGTTGGATATTAACCGTCAACATCAACTGATTTTTCAGTAGTTCTTGTTGTCCTTGGCGATTTATTAGTTCTTCTAGCCTTGTCTGTGCCTGTTCTACCTGTGTTTGCAGCACATCAGTATCTAATTCTAATAACACCTGTCCAGCTTTTACCGTTGCACCTTCTTTCACATTGACGGTTTTGACGCTACTCGTAACAGCAACACCTAACTTTTGAGTCGCTCCTTGGGGTTCCAAACGCCCTCTTGCACTTCCCGTTTCATCAACCTTACTCAACATCGCCCAAGGTAAAACGATGATTGTAAAGCTGATGAGTAAATACAGCATCAAGCGCGTCCAACGCTTTGGTAAAGCGTCTAGTAGCTCTTCTGTGCCGTAAAACCAATCATTTATCTCCGTTACTGCCTGTGTCGGATCATCAACAAGGTCATGAGCATTTTGACCACGTTCCAACTGCTCCGTCTGTGATTGAACAAGTACGGATGACGAATTAAGAGATGGGTTGGGCATAAATTGTTGAACGGAATGTGTGGGATATATCGGGGGAGTGGGATGTGGGAGATGTGGGAGATGAGGAAGATGAGGAAAATTTTTAACTCGGAAGTCTCTACTCCCCACTCAGCACTCAGCACTCACTACTCCCTATTCCCCACTCCCAACTGCTGCTGATTGAGATAGAAGTAATGACCTCTTCTAGCAATTAATTCTTCGTGAGTGCCGCTTTCGACTAATAAGCCTTTATCTAGTACTAGAATTAAGTCTGCGTGGCGCACGGTGGACAGGCGGTGGGCAATGATGATACTGGTGCGTCCTTTGAGGATGGTTTTGAGGTTATTTTGAATTATGCGTTCAGATTCGGCATCCAGGTGGCTGGTTGCTTCATCTAATAACAGGAGGCGGGGGTTTCCTAACAAAGCACGCGCGATCGCTAAACGCTGTCTTTGTCCACCGGATAACATTCCTCCACCTTCACCAATTTGGGTTTCGTAGCCCATTGGTATTTGTTTAATAAAGTCATCTGCCCCGGCTAAACGGGCTGCGGTGATAATTTCTTCTAAAGTTGCTTCTGGATGAGCAATGCTAATATTTTCGCGGATTGTGCCGCCAAATAAGAATGTATCTTGGTCAACAACGCCGATTTGTGAACGGAGCGATCGCAGGGCTATATTAGTCACATCTTGACCATCAATAGAAACTTTTCCATCTGTCGGGGGATATAAACCTAAAATTAGTTTAAATAGTGTAGTTTTGCCAGAACCACTGCGCCCAACAACGGCGACTGTTTGCTCTGGTTTGATTTCAAAGCTGAGATTTTCTAAGATGTTGCGATCGCTTTCTGGATGATAGCGGAATGTCACATTTTCAAAGCGAATTTTTCCGTTTAATCTAGATAAAAATTGCCGATGTTGGTGTTGTAAATCCTCCTCTGGCTCTGCTTCTAAAACATCGTTAATTCGTTCTGTAGAAATAACTACCTCTTGTAATTGATTCCACAAAACTACTAGCCTTTGGAATGGGCGAATAATATTACCCAACAACATATTAAAGGCGACTAGTTGTCCTATAGTTAGTTGGTTTTGAATTACCAACCATGCACCGTACCAAAGCAAACTTGTGTTTACCAGAGTTTCTAAAGTAGAACTGAAAATCTGTAATTTGTTACTAATTATTTGCCCACTAAAGGTTTTTCTGACAACATTATTTAACAATTCCTCCCAATGCCAACGTACTGTTTGTTCAATTGCCATCGAGCGAATTGAGCGAATACCAGAGAGAGATTGAATCAAATAACTATTCTCGTTAGCTGTAGCACCAAAAACCTCTCGACTAATGCGGCGTAAAAATGGTGTAGCAAAGAGCGCCAACAACATAAAAGGTGGTATGATTGCCAAACACATCAACGCCATCGCCCAACTATACCAAAACATTAACCCCACATAAATAAATACTGTCAGCAAATCCAAAATTATTGACAGTGCTTCCCCAGTTAAAAAGCGTTGAATCTTCTGGTTTTCTTGAACGCGAGAAACAATATCCCCAACGTAACGCGACTCAAAAAAGGACAAAGGTAAACGGAAGGTATGTTTAATAAAACCTACCAATAAAGATATGCTGATGCGGTTGGCTGTATGGTCTAGTAAATATTGTCTCAGTCCATTGAGTACAACTCGAAATAAACCAAATATGAGCAACCCCAAACCCACTGCATTTAATGTGAGGGTGCTTCCTTGGACAATCACCCGGTCTAATAATAATTGAGTGAATAGGGGTGTAATTAATCCAAATACTTGAATCAAAACCGAAGCTGTGAATACTTCCAACAATACGCGCGTGTGGGGTTTAACTAAATCAAACAGTTGCCAAAATGGGACACTAGCTTCCTCGGTTTCTTGTAGTTGAGTTGTAGGTTGTAATAGCAAAGCATAACCAGTCCAACCCGCTTTAAACTCAGCAATACTAAGATTCCGTTGTCCTATCGCCGGATCACCAACAATTACCTGTTTTTTGTTAATTTCAAAAACTACAATGTAGTGCTTACCCTCCCAATGGGCGATCGCTGGTAAAGGTTGTTGTGCCAATTTATCCAGGCTAGCTCTCACTGGACGGGTAGTAAAACCAATGGTTTCGGCGGCGGCTGTCAAACCCTTCAATGATGCACCACTGTGACTGACATTAGTTAAATCCCGCAATCGATTCACACTCAAACGCTTACCCCAATAGCGACTAACCATCACCAAACAAGCTGCGCCACAATCAGCCGCACTTTGTTGTTCAAAGATGGGATAACGCTTAGTCAGTCGTCCCCACCAATGACCAACTGTGACATTAGGACTAGGAAAATAAGCACGTCGCCGCTTCGGTTGCGGCTGAGATTCTGGTTCTTGAATAATTGGCGATCGCGGAGTAGGTAAAGGTAACTGAGACGCACCTTCCGCACTCCCCAACTCCGGCCAATATTCCTGCGCCACTTGCCAATTCTCATTTTTGAGAATGTAAAGGATTGCTGGTTGCGTTACCCGCCAATCTTGCTTGCTGAATTGGGAAATTTGACCCGCCGAGAATGTGCGGCCATGATTATCTGCTACTTCTCCCCGTTCTAATAACCAAAGCTTAGTATTTTGAAGTAATTCCGGTGGAAGTGAACCAAAACCTAAAATATGCCGTTCAAATAAAGCTAAAGCTTTAATTATCACTTCTACAGAGCTATTTGATGGTATTAAAGAGTTTTGACAACAAAACACCAACAAGTCCCAAGTTTCGGCGTGTTTTTTTAGGCTATTGCCAATACTAGGATGTTCATCCATTAACTCTTGCAAAATTGCTTGGGGAAGATAACCCAACTTCAAGCTTACCGACGCTCTAGCGACATAAGGAATAAAGTCTGCGTCAGGAAACAGCGTCAATTCCCCAAAAGATGCACCAGCCGAGAGAGTAGTAATTAAGTTATGAGTGGTATCTAGCAGCCTGACTTTACCCCCAAGCACAATATAAATTCCAGCCAATGCTGTTGTAGCTTGCCAAAATTGTTTAGCTATGGGTGGTTCAATAATTTCTAAAGCTGAGATGCACTTTTCTAATTCCTTTGCTGATAAAGACTCACCCAAGATTTGGGTGAGTTGTTGCGCCAGATATTGCTGGGAAAACCCTGATGGCATTTCCCTACCTCCAACCCTTTTGGGAAATTCAAAATTCAAAATTCAATATTCAAAATTTTTAGGAAATTTTGAACCATGAAGGCATTCATAATTACTAATTACGAATTAATTACTATTTTCAACCAAACTAAATGACCAGTTAATACTCGGTTCAGAGGTAGTTTTTAAATCACCGATTGTAATTGCACCATCTTGGATAAGGTTAGTTTCCTCTGGTTGGGATGCTTTGCGTTTAGTAGAAAGTCCCATTTGTTTGAGCAACCGATTGATGTGACGATCGCTAATTGTAATTCCTAATTCATTTGCTAAATGCTTGCTTAACCATTGCGCTGTCCAGTGAGTAAAAGCATAGCCATAATCACGAGGACTATTACTCACTAATTCCCTCAATCTTTCCAGATATTGAGAATTAACTATTTTCGGTCTACCTATTGGTCGTTCATTCCATTTATGTGCTAACCCTGCTTCTGCTATACCTATCCAATAACGCGCCATTTCTTGAGAACAACCTAATAGATCACAGATTTGAGTTTGAGATTTACCTATATCTGCCATTAGCATAATCTCAATGCGTCGGCGGTATTCTGGTTGTAAATTATTTTGTAAATGTTTAAGTAAAGCCTTGCGTTGAAAAGGTGTTAAAAATTTGCTTTCTTGATTTTCATAAATGGCAGAAACTGTATCTTGGTTAAAAGAATGTGACATAATCATTACCAGTTACTGTCTAATGTCAAATTGTGGTCAAGTTCTGTCTTACAACTGGTGTTTTATATCAAGTTCGACTAACTAATTGTGAGTTTGATAAATAATGGGTAATGGCTAATAAGTAGTTGTTTTTCTATTACTTATAAGCTATTACCAGACCCCACACATATTAGTAGTGCCAAAATAAACATGATATTAGTTGTAAAATCAATTTCGTCGATATACAGATAATCAGTCTTTACCCAACCACTCCTTTCAAGGCTAGGTAGGATGCTTCTTTATAAGTAGGTTCCATCAAAATTTAGCAGTTTTCCTTAAATAACTTGATATCTTTGCTGAAGCTTGGTGTAATGCTGGTAGTTATGTCGGTACTGAAGCTGAATACTAACTTTGATTTTTAGGATGTTGCTGAACTCTACAACTTAGGTTCAGAGGTAAACCTCTTAATTTTTTAAATTAGGCTTTAGGAGACAAAAAAGAGGTTGAAACCTGTTATACATGGAAATACAAAAATATATAGTTAGGTGTAGATGTAAATCATATAATTTACATCAAATTAGACAAAAATTGCTATAACTAACCGGAGGTGATGTGTAGGTATTGATAACTAAAGGAGCCAATTAGTAGAAAAGAGACAGTTCCTCAATTTAGTGTTTTACACCACTGTTATTCTTTTAAAGATTTTCTAGCTTATAGTCAATAGTTTTTATAAGAAAATCTTCGACTTTACGTAATCTTTACAATAACTTTATGATTTATTCAAAATAAATTACTTTTTTACCAAAATTAACTAGCTTGTCTTCCATTGAGTTAGTTAACAATCAAAAACATTAATTCAGATTTCTATTTATTTGGCTTATTTCTTGAAATAAATTTACTCTTCTTCCATCTATCTGTAGCATGAAAAGAATATTTTATTTTGGATACAGTAAAGGTAAAGATATATTTTTATAGTAGCATATTTACTGAGTTAAATATTTTTCTACAATGAGATTTAATTCGTATATTTACGTTATGTCATCTTTTACTGGTAATTTAATATTAGGTATAAAAGCGTAACAATATATTTTAAACTTCAGTATAATCAAAGATTTTCAGCATTTTAACTCATGATTCTTGGAACTGATGATGAACTAATGAGCTAAGTATATTATTTACCTCCATAACTAACCATTGTTGAAACATATTATTGAGTATTTCCTGATATCTTTCAGATGTTAATTCAGCAGTAAAGAAATTATCAACCATAAATAAGTGATAACCTTGACTACTTTGAAGAGGCCCAATTAATTGTTTTGGTGATGACCTAAAGATCACTGACGCTATATTTGTAGGCAGGTCAAACCGATAAAGTCTACCTTCATAACCACATTTTTGCCTACGATAAATGTCAATGTCATATAAGTGTGCAGCCTCAAAGAAACTAATTTCTTCATCTTCAATTTGATAATATATTTCTTGGGCTATTTTCTGGGAATCGACGATAATTTGATATAGACTAACTTGTTCAAATTCCAGTTGATTTTGAGCAAAAAAAGCTTCTACTTTCTCAGCAAACAAGAGATTAGCTAACTTCTGAGATAATAAGCGATCGCGGATACCCATTTCCCAATCTTCTGGGGAAACTAACTGATCTGCTAACCACGCCACAGTGTCTGCGGCTTTCTCTAAATGTTTTTCCCTACGCTGACGGTTGGCTTCAGCCTCAATTTCTTCCGTTGTTACCGTGATTCCTCTTGCTTCGGCTACCTGCCAAATCACCCTTTGAAATAAAATCTTCTGATATACTTCCTTTAAATTCATTTCTTTTTTGAGGAAGTTGACAATTTCCTCTGGTGCAATAAATACTTTTGTTAAATCATTCATTTATATAATTAGGTTGCTTCAAGTAAAGGTTATTAGTCATTGGTCATTAGTCATTAGTCATTAGTCCATAGTCATTAGTTATTCTCCTTTGCTATTCCCCTCTTGGGAGGGGTTAGGGGTGGGTTTCTTCCTCATATCCCCTATTCCCTTGCCTTCTGCTGTATCTCCAAACATCCAGCGTGATCTATCAATTTCTTAACACATAAAAAAGCTGGATGCTAATTAATTTAGCATCCAGCCGTAATTAAGAGTTGCTGTATAAATTGCAAATTTATCTAGCAGAAGTAATCCCATCTGGAAAGACGAAAATTACTAAATTTTAAAAAACGTAAGAACTATAAGTTCTACCAGCTAAAACAACAGTTAAACCACAATAGCGATTCTTTTTTCTTACTACCTTTGGTTTGGTTCAAGCAACACCATTCCTAGTACAGAAAGTTACTAGTCGATTTCACCACCACATGAACACTCGACATAGAGCATAAAAGGTTAAAATTTGGACGGGCCAGCATACCAAACTTAATTTTTGCTCAACTTTCTCGAAAAAAGCACCGTTAGTAATAGTTACCTTGTTTGTCTTGCTGTAGGATTTAAGCAATTCCCCAAACACTGAGTACTTCAGCAATAGCACTCAGTAGCAGAGGTTTCATAGTCAGATTATCATTGATAATTTCCATGAGAATGGTTTTATTTATCAATGATCTCAATTTTGAGTAGCTATCTTTAATGTATAAGATCCCATTACGGAAATTTTGCCATTTTGGCAGAATTTAGTGATTAATTTACATCTGTTGTAAAACTTGCCGAATGTTATCTGATGTCACCTCATCTGTAACGGTCACTACACCAATTTGAGTGGGTAAGATAAACCGCACTTTCCCATCTTTAACCTTTTTATCCCATTGCAAAGTCTCAATAATCCCTTCAATATCTAACCCGGCTGGTAACTTTGTCGGTAAACCAGCTTTTTCAATTAACGCATTTTGACGGTCTGCTTCTTCTTGTTGCCACAGTCCTAAATTTACAGCAATCTGCCCGGCTGCTACCATGCCAATACCTACCGCTTCGCCATGTTTGAGTAGCCGATAGTTAGTCAAGCTTTCCACCGCATGACCAATGGTGTGTCCATAATTCAAAATCGCCCGTAGTCCGCCTTCCTTCTCATCCTTACCCACAACATCGGCCTTAGCTTGACAGGAACGGGTTAAAATTGCATCTACCAATTCCGGTTTGATGTAGCGGAGTTGGTCAAGACGTTTACTTTGTTCTAACTGGTTGAATAATTCAGCATCCCAAATTACCCCGTACTTAATCACCTCTGCCATTCCCGCCCGAAATTCCCGCACAGGTAGAGTTTTTAATACTTGGGGGTCAATCAGCACAAATCGCGGTTGATGAAACGCACCAATCAAGTTTTTGCCATTGGGATGATTGACACCAGTTTTACCACCAATAGCCGAATCTACCATCGCTAAGAGTGTAGTGGGTACTTGCACTACATTAATTCCCCGTAGCCAAGTAGCGGCGGCAAAACCAGTCATATCACCAATTACCCCACCCCCCAAAGCTACCATTGTGGAGGAACGTTCTAGACGATTTTCTAAGGCAATATCGTAGAGTTTTTGAATGGAATTAAGAGTTTTGTAGCGTTCCCCTGGTGGTAAGGAGTAACTAGCTACTTGAAAACCAGCCGATTCAAGAGAATCTACAATATTTTTACCAAAATGCTTAAAAATAGTGGGATTAGAAACAACTAATACTTTTTTGCCCAGTTTTAACTCTGCCAAGCTTTGACCGATCTGATCTAAACTTGCAGGTGCGATCGCAATCTCATAAGACTGCGTTGGTAAATTCACATTAATAGAAGCCATCACCCAAACCCTAACAGCGCCGTGGGCTGTATTCTACCTCATTCTGGGAAGGCGAGGCGAGGATATATTTTTATATCTTTTTTGTTATTAGTCATTAGTCATTAGTCATTAGTCAACAGCTAGAAAATATGAGGTTAACTCCAGACTTCAGTTAAATCTAGGACAAACCCTGTAAAAACATCTTCTCCTGACAAAGTTGTCAGTCGATTCAATACTTCCACATCTTGACCTGTACGATAAATTTCTACTTGTTGATTTTTACGGTCAATCAACCAACCTAAATGAGCGCCATTTTCTATGTATTCTCTCATCTTGGCGCGTAACTTTTCTATCGAGTCATTTTTAGACCGTAGTTCCAGCACAAAATCAGGACAGATGGGGGCAAAAGTCTCTTGCTGTTCTATACTGAGGGCATCCCATCTTTCTTGACTTATCCACGCTGCATCAGGAGAGCGATCGCTCCCGTTAGGAAGATGAAAGCCACTAGAAGAGTCGAAAACTACGCCTAATTTAGCCTGACGGTTCCAAAACCACAATTGTCCATTAATATCCGAATTTCTGTAGCCTGTATCACTCCCCGTTGGCGGCATAACAATCAACTCACCCGTAGCAGTCCGTTCCAATTGTAAATCTCGGTTAGCCAGTGCTAACTCTACAAACTGCTCATGAGATACCATCAGCGTTAGCGTAGGCGGGATATTCACTGCCAAAGTAGGGAATAGATTAGCTTCACTCATCATTCTGTCTCGAAACCAGAACCAAAATATTTAGTCTCTTAATTAGTTCCACAGTAACATTCACCCTAACTGTTGACTATGGACTAATGACCAATGACCAATGACCAATGACTAAAAATAAATGATTCAATAGATATAGTGAAGTATTGTGGAGAAAAATAAATGTTAGCAATAGTAGCGTATATTGGCTTTTTGGCGTTGTTTACCGGAATAGCTGCTGGTTTGCTGTTTGGTCTGCGTTCTGCCAAGATTCTGTAGTCTTGTAACCTTCAACGCTTCTTAAAAAGCCAGATCCCCGATTTTCTTCAGGAAGTCGGGGATCTAGTTTTATTACAAATTACGAATTACGAATTACGAATTACGAACTCCCACAAGGTTTGGTCTTTGGGCTGGAGGACGCATTTCTAAACCCAACAAGTTGAGCATTTCCTGGTCAGCATCGTAATCTGGACAGGGAGTCGTTACCGTCAGCATCTTATTATCGTCGCTAGAAAAGATGGAATTTGCCCCCGCCATAAAGCATAAGGCTTGTTCCACCTGAGAAAGCCTCGCTCTACCTGCACTTAAGCGCACATCAGAAGTAGGCATAACTATACGTGCAGTTGCAATCATTCTGACTACATCCCAGATAGGTACATCAGGCTGATTTTCCAAGGGTGTACCTTCCACCTGAGACAATATATTAATTGGTACTGACTCTGGATGAGGATTGAGACTAGCCAATGTTTGCAACATTGAAACACGGTCATCAACGCTTTCACCTAAACCGAGAATACCGCCAGAACATACAGTAACATTAGTCTGCCGGACATTTTCGATAGTATTTAGGCGATCGCTATAAGTTCTTGTAGTGATAATTGTGCTGTAATAATCAGATGACGTATCCAAATTATGGTTATAAGCATACAATCCAGCATCCTCTAGGCGCTTGGCTTGGTCTGCCGTCAGCATCCCCAAAGTACAGCATACTTCCAAACCCATGTCTGTAACATCCTTGACCATTTCCAAAACGCGGTCAAACTGAGAATTTTCCCGCACTTCCCGCCAAGCTGCACCCATACAAACACGGCTAACACCCTTTTGTTTAGCGTTTTGGGCAATTTCCACCACCGTTTGTTTATCTAGCAGTGCTTGCGGTTTCACCTCAGTCTGATAACGGGAAGACTGGGCGCAGTAACTACAATCTTCTGGACACCCACCAGTTTTAATCGATATCAGCTTACATACTTGGATTTGTTTAGGATTATGAAACTGCCGATGTACACTAGCAGCTTGATAAATCAACTCTAGCAACGGCGTATCATATATGGCGCGAATCTCTGCATTTTGCCAATCGTAGCGTAATCTTCCCACCGACATTAGTTATAGTATCCTTCTTTTAATATTAGGGAGTAGGGAGTAGGGAGTGGACAATGAACAGTGGAAACAACCTAACAACTGTCAACTGTCAACTATCAACTGTCAACCCATCTTAAAACCGCACCTTGTACAAATCAAAAAACTCCCCTGGTTGTCGTCCAACCACTTTAGCACCAGCCGAGTTAATTATTTTTTCCCACTCGGCTATAGGTTCTAGGAACACTTCTGCACCCAAGTAAGTTTCTAAAACTGCCCAATCTTCGGCTTGTGGGTGTTCGGCGTTGAGGATGTCAAAGACAAAATGTCCCCCTGGTTTTAACACCCGTTTTACTTCTTGTAAAACTAATGTCCAATATTCTAAGGGAAAATAACAACCGAATCCGGTAGCGATCGCTAAATCAAAATAAGATGGTGTGTAGTTTAGCTGATGCGCTGCGCCTAACTCCACCCCCTTGAACAGCTTGGAGTTCAACTGCGAACCACGAGAATTAAGCGTATCCCGTGCGAAATTACTCACCTCTTGCCCATAGAAAAACGCTTGCCAATCTCGCCAAGGATAAATCAAAAAGCTGACACCACAACCAATATCTAAACAGTGCTGATTCTTTTGCGGACGGGCAATTTCCCAGAAAGGAGAAGCTAGTTTTCCTGCCAATATGCCAGAAACCCACTCTAGATAAATCGGCATTTCCTGTACTTCTGCTGGTAGCTCTGAAGATTGATTTTGATACTGTTGATTAAAGCGATATGCTACCTGTGCTACCCTTTGTTGCCATTTATCTGAACTATTAGTGTTGTTTTTGTAAGGATTTTGTGAAGTAGAAAGATGGCTGGGAGATGGCTTTTGCGACATTAGGGCTACATGGCTCCTGAAATTTAAGGTGAATACAAAGTAAAATTGGATAGATTTTTAATTAGGGTAAGTTTTATTCAACAAAGCGTTTATGTGAAGGGTGTAAGATTTTTCTGCAAACAATCCTTGTTTGGGCTAACCTCAGTGCATTTTGAATGGTAAAAGTGAGAAAAATCTGATTACTTCCTACAATATATGGGGAGCAATTTAAACTTACACTCCAGGGATAACTGCCTATGATACAGCTAGCACTAAACCCTCATATAAAAAAACAGCTTTGAATTTGGAATTGTTGATTTGCACCGTCAGGAATTAAGACTTTCTTATGTTAGCAGGCAAAACTTTACAGGGTGGAAAATACACCCTCATGCAGGAAATAGGACGTGGTGGCTTTGGCATTACGTTTAAAGCCACTCATCACTACTTGGGACATGAGGTGGTAATGAAAACCATCAACGAACGGCTGCGCCAACACCCTGATTTTGCCAAATTTGAGCGTCAATTCCAAGATGAAGCCAGAAGATTAGCTACTTGTATCCATCCTAATATTGTCAGAGTCAGTGATTTTTTTGTTGAGGATGGACTACCTTACATGGTAATGGAGTATATCCCCGGTGAAACCTTGGGGGATGCTTTTGTTTTACCAGCCATACCCTTACCAGAAGAAACTGCAATTCATTACATCCGCCAAATTGGGGCAGCATTGCAGGTAGTACACAACAACGGCTTACTACATCGAGATATAAAACCAGATAATATTATCCTTCGCCAAGGTACACAGGAGGTAGTGCTAATTGATTTTGGCATTGCCCGTGAATTTAATAGCAGTGTACGGCAAACACACACAGGTTTAGTCTCTGAAGGCTATTCCCCCATAGAACAATACTTAACTCAAGCACAGCGCACACCTGCTACAGATGTCTATGGTTTAGCCGCAACATTATATGCACTGTTAACAGGGCAAGTTCCTTTACCAGCATTATTGCGCGATCGCGAACAAATGCCAGCCCCCCGCGAACTCCAACCCCACCTCAGCGCAGCCGTCAATCAAGCAGTTATGCGCGGTATGGCAGTAGAATCACGCTTTCGTCCGCAAACAGTTGCCGAATGGTTGCAACTACTCCCAGGTAGCAGCATAACCCCAATTCATTCATTACCCACTCATGCAGTGCCAACCATTGATTTATCTGTGCATCTGCAAGAAAAGTTTTCTGGTGCTAAGACACCCAGTAGTGTCAACAAACCATCACCACTGAAAAATTTTGCCTTACCTAAGCATGGCATCCCTAAAGCCTTACTCGGTGTCAGCATCGCTTTAGTAGCAGCCACAGCCGGATTTCGTCTTACTAGCCTATTTTCTCACTCTCAGCAGCAACCAACAGCAAAACCCTTGTTTGAACAACGCCCAATGGTTCCTGTAGGCAAAAAACCCAACGTTAACTCTGATGAAGCGCAAGATAACGCCGGACAAAATTCTCAAAATTCTCTCAGTGAGGAAACCATACCCGTTTCCACCTATAAACGGCGCAGGCGTAGCTTAACTAACCAACAAACCGAAACACCTACTAACAATAATTCTCCCGAATCCTCGCCACAACCCAATACAAGAGAATCACAGCGCCCTGAAATTGCACCTACACCATCTCTAGTAGAGAAACTGCGAGAATACCGTTCATCTCGTCAAGCAAACCCTGCTAATACCAAAAATACTACCCTACCCACTGCTAGTCAAAATTCGACTACTCCTCAAATTCCGCTACAACCAAATTCCGTAGTTGTACCCACGCAACCTGTAGAACCAAGAAATTCCGATTCTTCTATAGTAGTGCCAACTGTGGAAGTCAAACCAAATTCCTCTACCGATAGTCAAACTCAAACATCATCTGAGAAAAACGAAAAACCCGCAGATACTTCACAAAATAATAATTAGGAAGTCATAGCGTTTCCTAGTCTGCTGAGGTACAAATTTATCTGCGTGCATCTGCGTTTAATTATTCTTGCCCATACCTAATTGGGGTAAGAAAAGCTATATACAGTACGTTGCAGGTAAATGAGATACACGTTAAATTATAAAATTATCGTAGGTATCTTGCCCGCCCTAGTGTACCTCACTCAAATGAAATGTGCTGTATATAGAACTTATACACCCAGGTTATCTATTAAGACAGAATGTAAGGGTATATAACTTAGACCCCCGACTTTTTTTTAAAGTCGGGGGTCTAAAAACTTGTAACCTGTCAAACACAATACTTTCAGTAATACGAAAGTATTTATGCAACAGGTGTATATGCCAGAAAGACTAAAGTCCTACTTCCTACCTATGTAAATCAGGTTAATAACTAATATTGATTGTTAGAGTAACTTATATTACATAGATAAAAAAATAATCACTTAATGTAAATGATAACCATTATTATATAAAAGAGTCTCAACCAGACTTTTACTTTTTATTAAACGTTAGTTATCAAATTATTAACCTTACTACTGATACATTAATGCAGGAACGTACAGATATTCAGGTATCAAGAATGGTGCTTTCGGCACAACAGCATCTGATGGATAGCTCGAAATCCGAGTCAACCTCTAGCAGTTCCCTGAGTTCAGGTTCAACGCACATAAGCCCGGTTAAACAAAATATCCAGGCGTTGTGGACTACCTTAATTTTACTCAGCATCTTTTTTTGTGTGGAACTAGGTGCAGGAATTTGGAGCCATAGTCTGTCCCTGTTAGCAGATGCGGAACATATTCTTTCAGATGTAGCAGCATTAGGACTAGCACTAATTGCTGCCTGGTTATCTCAATCAATATCCCAAAAAACTATATTTGGGCGCTATCGATTAGAAATTGTTGCGGCATTAATTAATGGTATCAGTTTAGCTTGTATTGCTTGTTGGATAGTTAAAGAAGCTTTGGTACGGTTGCAATCTCCCACCACAGAGATTTTAGGCGTACCGATGTTAGCAACTGCGTTAATTGGTGTAGGTGTTAACAGTTTTAACGCTTTTTATCTACACAAATGCAGTCATCATGACCTCAATATTAAAGGTGCATTACTACATTTAATAGCGGATTTGGCCAGTTCTGTTGGTGCAGTGCTAGCTGCGATCGCTATTATATGGCTGAACTGGACATGGGCTGATGGTGTCATCAGCTTAGTGGTAGCAATGTTGATAGCTTCTTTCGCTGCTTATTTGCTAATTCAAAGCGTGCAGTGTTTACGGGGTCAAATAATCGATATTAATGAACTAGCCTGTATGTGTCCTCCAGAATCGCCAGATTGTCAAGAACGCCAGCAGGCAGAAAAACTATTGTTTCCCACCTTAGAGGAACTTGTCCAATGATTTCTTTACTTCAGCGTCATCAAAGGTTTATCGCTTGGTTTGTATCAGGTCTAGTAGTAGCAATTTTACTATCTTTGGGAACTGCAAAACACAATCCGATTGTCGCTAAGGCGCAAAATGTTCCGGTTGTCACTCAGATGCAAGCAACATCTGGCAACCCTGAATTTTTTGCCAGTCATGAAGAACCCAACTTTTATCAAAATCTATAGTTAATCCCAATTCGTAATTAAGAAGCTAGATGCAGCAAGACTTTTCTAGGAAAGCATCTATTACTTTGTCTTGGGAATTGGTTTGACACTTAGTTAAATAACTACAAGGCGCACTGCAATGATTTCCATTTTGCAAAATTACAGGCGAGCGCTATGCTTTGCCATGTCTACTTTTTTCTGTGCTATCTGGCTCGTATTTGCTACCCCTGGAGTTGAATCTGCCCTAGCCGCAGGTAATGGAATTAACGTCATTATCATGATTGGTGATGGTATGGGCTGGCAAATGGCCAGAGCCGCAGCCGTAGCTAAAGGCGCACCTTTCTATACCAGTGGGAAAGGTTCTGGTTTGAGCTTCCAAAAGCTGACTGGATATGGATTAGTAACAACTTACGGTACAACTATTCAAAATAGTACGCCAGCTGATCCTACCAATCAGACACACATTACCAATAACTCAGCTCTAGATGGGACTAATCCATCGACAGGTAAGAGTTCTGTGCGTCCCAACTTTGAATTTTTACCTACACCATTTAATCCAGGCGATCGCGCTGATGGGAATAGTGAAGCACCCGGTAACTTAACAGGTTACGACCCCAGCAAAGGCGGACCTGCACCTTGGATACCCCTATCTCCCGCTACTCCTGGTAGCTACGATAAGGAGTACATCAAACATAGCTATCCCGACTCTGCTAACACCGCTACCACCCTCTACACAGGTGTTAAGAGCTACAACAACGCTTTAGGGGTAGATGTTTACGAGCAGAAATTGAAAACAATCCTAGAAATTGCCAAAGAACAAGGCAAAGCTACAGGACTAGTAACATCAGTACCTATAAGCCACGCTACACCTGCGGCAGCAGCTTCTTATGTCAACCGTCGTAGCAAATACGACAGTGTTTATGACCCTAACAAGACCAACCAAGATAGCATCTTACAACAGACCTTACTGGACTTTAAACCTAATGTCTTGTTGGGTGGTGGACATCCTTTAGACTTTGAAAACAGAACTAATACAGGCCCGATACCCAAATATACTTACATTACCCAAGACACCTACGAACATCTCAAAAACAATCCCAATCCCTCATCTAACCGCTACGGTTACAACTTCTTAGAGCGTGGTCCCAACGCCACGAAAACCTTATTAGCTAAAGCAGCGCAGATAGACCCAAATAAGGGCGAAAGATTATTCGGTCTCTATGGAGCGCGTGGACAAAATGGCAACTTACCTACAAGCTCCTCCAAAGGAGACTACAGCACCACAGGGTTAGATAACTTCTCCCTCTATAGCACTGTTGTCAGAACTGCCACATCCACATCTCCTTGCCCATCAGGAAAGATTATTCCTGCGTCTGTCGGTGAATGTGTTCCTGTCCTTGATGCCAACGGTAATCCAGTTAATGGCCCCACACCCGATACAGTTCGTCCCTTATCTCCTGGTGAAACAGACGCAAGTTTCATCGCTAGAGAAATCAACGAAAACCCCACCTTGGCTGATTTGAGCAAAGCTGCTCTTAACGTATTAGGTAAAGACAAAGACGGCTTTTGGCTAATGATTGAGGGTGGCGATATTGACTGGGCTGCTCATGATGACAATATGGACAACCTCATCGGTACAATGAATGACTTTGATAAGGCTGTCCAAGAGGTAATTAATTGGATTGACAAAAATGGTGGTTGGCAGAAGAATCTGTTAATTGTCACAGCCGACCATGACCACTATTTAACCCTCAACAATGACTTTGCTTCTAAACTCACTCCCAATTCCAACCCCAACAATTCTAGAGGCTTGAAGTATAACGCCAAAGAGATTACCTACAACAAGCACAACCCTAAAGAAGCTGGTCATTTCTGGGGTTCAGATCCCAATCAAAAATACCTCTGGGGAAGCCATAGCAGAAGGCTTGTACCCATTTATTTTCAAGGCGCTTACTCTTCAACCCTCGTTAGATATTTAGGCCAACCAATCCAATTTACAGATAGTTCTGGTACATACACTGCACCAGGTGTTTCCAGTGTGTTGGATCAAAGCCATATCTTCCAAGCAATGAGAGCTGCTTTAACTGGTTCGCTTTAATACAAGTTTGTAGTAAGGACTTTAGTCCTACTTGTTCTTAGCACTAAGTGCTTACTACAAACAAAAAAATAGAGAAAGTAGCTAAAAAATCGCTTTCTCCCTCATAAAAATACTTCATCAACTGCCATCTGTTCTTTAAATCGAGGCAAAAATGACTGGCTCTATCTTCAAACAATTAGCAGCTGTAACAGTAGGAACCACTCTCATATTCGCTTTAGGAGAGAGTATTCCTACCCAAGCCGCCACCATCACCTATAACTTCTCCAACACGAGCAAAACACTTACTGGCTTTTTCTCTTTTGACCAAGCCGCAGTAGCAGATGACCAACAAGCTACAGTGGCAGAAGGGTTAAAGATTGTTGCTAACTATGGTGGTCAGACATTCACTGAAGCAGACTACTCAAATGCGTCTGTTTGGACTGATTTTTCTGGGAAAATTGCTAACAATCAATTCTTAGGATTAGAATTTGTTGTACCAAATCAATTCTCAGTCTACAGGGACAATTTTATTGATGCGACTAGCGTAGAATCTGTAAATTACAGTAGTGTTCCTGAACCTGCATCTATACTTGGCTTATCCGTGATTGGACTGGGTTTATTAGTAGGTAAAAAATCGCAGTTTATTAAGTCGGTAAACACAAAAGCTTGAACTAGTTTAAGCTTTCTATTCTTTTCTTAATCTCTTACTCAACAAACTGTGGTGTATATTATTAACCACCACAGTTTAATTTTATGAGAATTTATAGGAATCCGATTTTATTTCTGAAAATATCTAAGTATGAAATAAGGTGTTTTTTTGAAAAAAGAATGAGCAAGAACTAGGCTTTTATAAGCACAAGTAAGGATAAGGGAGTTTTATTTATTTTGGTTTAAGTTTATTAACAATAATCACAATAAACATTATTATTTTGCCTTAATTTAATTGATTATAAGTAAATCGTAAATATGGTAATAACTCAATAAGAATTAATTACTTATATCTAAAGGAGGAGAATGAATCAACGAAAAATATTTCCGAGGTTTTGATTTAAACAACCTGGAAGTATGAAGCACTTCCTCAACCTTTCATAGAAAATAATAAAGAATCTAATAATTTTTTTAAAAAATTGTAATAATACTATGTTCTCCATTGGAGATTATGTAATTAATCAACAGACTGGGCATTTAGGAAAAGTTGTTGGTTATGGCAATTCCCCCATTAATCAAGTAGATAGCGCGACATTAAAAGTGCTTGTGGCTGAAACTGCTAATTCGCGCAAGCGAGTATTTGTGGTGGAAGACCAAGTTTCAGCATGGGTTAGGTGGTCAGTAGCGTCATAGTTCCACCTTTCAAGAAGTATAGGCTGTGGGAAAAGATGCGTTTATCTATTTATTGCGATTATTGCGCCGTAATTACAAGGCTTATTAAGAGGTAAAGATGGTACAAGATTGTATTTTGTGTTTACAAGAAGCGGCTTTACAATTCTTATCTAAAAAGCCTGTATATCCTACAGACCCGAAGGATTGTTTTGTAAATCCTCCCTGTGGTTGTCCTAACCCTGGTAAAGAAGTCCAGTGTGAAGACTGTCCGCACCTGGAAGCTTGTTTTTCTAATTGTAGAAAAGAGAGTAAGGAGTGGGTGAGATAGAGGAGACAAGGAAGATGTATAACTGCCCACTCAGCACGCTTGAAGTTACCGAGCCTGCCTAACTTTTTTGCTGTTTGGCACTTTTTCTTGTGAAATTAAAAGCTTATAGTTATACTGTCCTGGGGATAAATTTCCTATGTATATTAAGTACCTGCCTGAGTCCCAGTAACCAGAAAATTCGGGTTTATCTCCTGAGTAACTATCTGCTAAAACACAGAAACGTCCACCAGGTCCATCAATCAATAGTGTAGGTTTTCCCTCACTTTCAACTGTCAATCGTAAGTAAGGTATTGCTTCTTTAACTTGGATAATTTGATTAGGAGTAGTACCGACGTTACCGCAATTACTTTTTACTGATGCGCCAGACTGTCCACTCAAAACCATTGGTTCTGAGGGTAACTTCTTACTAATTTGAACTGGTGGTACTTGAGCCAAATTGGCTTGACTTGATGCCAAAACCATCACCAAAGCTGCGGGAACAAGTTGAAATAAGTTAAACTTTCTCATATAAATTAATGCTCCCGACTATTTTTAGAGCGATATAAATATAAATAGTCTGAGTTATATGACGCTGCCTATCCGTCTATGTTCCAAAATATACTGTATAAAATTTTATTTAGTAAATTAATGAATATATAGCTAAATATTAAAGATTAGATAAAGTATCTAATTAATAAGATGGCTATCTGGAAAAGAGAAACTAGGGATTGGGAAACTCAGGACTTCCGCTACCATAGGCAGTGGATATTAGGAGCAATAGGAACTGGAAAAAAATTCTGCTCTGCCTTGTCTCCCTTTTCTCCTAATATATTTTTTCATCCCCCTTCCCTTGGTAAGTATCTTATGAGTCCTCAACCAGAAGATGATTTAGAGCGGCGTTTGCAACAGCTAGAGGCAGAAATGAAGTCCCAGCCTTCAGCACCAGAGAATAATTCGCCGTTGAGTTGGTTAAGTTGGCCACCCAATTTCCAGAAAATACAAGTCTGGTTTAACGGCTTATCACAAACAAATAAGCTCATAGTTGGGGGGGTGTCAGTAATATTAGGTCTAGCGATCGCTCAAATGGTGGTGAAAGCCGTTGTATCAGCAATATCTTTGGCGCTATTGGCAGGGTTGGTGTATCTTGGATACAAATTTTTTGTATCTGGCAATTCGCAAAATAAGCCATAGTCTTATGTTAACCATGCCGGAAAGGGCAAAGAAATAACTTTAAAGGAAATTATCTAAATGACCACCCCAATTGTTAAAAAAACTAATAATCCCCTTGGTAACAATCCAGCCAAAACCAGTTCGATACCCTTAGTCAAAAGACGCTTGGCAGCTTGGGTGACTGAAATTAGCTTATTGGCTGCCGCCGGCTTGGTTCCTTATGGTCTGGGTATGTTTGTCAATTCCAGAAGTGAGATTAATCGAGAACCGCTTCATCCAGTATTAGTGGTGACAGAAAGAGCGATCGCTAGACCTTTGGCATTACCCGCAGACTACGGTATTCGTAATGTAGCTTGGCCAACTAATTACTTATGGATGTTAGCTTTATTAGCACCCACTACCCTTTCATGGTGGCAATTATACTTACTAGCAAAAACAGGTAGCACCCTTCCTAAACGCTGGTTTGGTGTGAAGGTCGTCAACGAGGAAGGTACTCCCCCAGGTTTAGCCGCCGTTGTCGTCAGGGAAGGGATAGGTCGCTGGACTGTACCTGTGTCTGTTGCTTACATTCTCTGGCGCTACAGTTTTGCTTTCCCCAACTTGCCATTGTTCACCTCATTGGCAGTATTGATGGTGGTAGGTGAAGCTTTAGCCTTACCCGCACGCCGAGGACGGAAAGCCTTGCATGATTGGTTGGCAGGTACTTACGTAGTCGATGCTAATCGTCCCGTAGCCGCCCCAGATGTAGCTGCTAGTGGACGGAGTTTGGCGACTGCTAATCAGACTGAGGAGGGAAATCAGGCATTAGGTGCAACAGCAATGGCCATGAGTTACCACCAACCAGAAGCTTTAGCTACAGATAACAGCAGCTTGGTTTCTCTATGGCGGCGGATGCAGCAAAATCCTAACCTCACCCTGTTCGGTGTCGCCCTCACCAGTATGACGGCTGTATTAGCTACCTTAATTGGGACTCAAGTTTACATCCAAACTCAGCACGGGAATCGAGAATCGCAAAAAGTTAATAGTCAGCAGTTCTTGGCACTGGTGCAACAATTAAGTCCTGAGTCTGGGGCTACCATTGAAGACCGCCAAAGAACAATTTTAGCTTTGGGTAGTCTCAAAGATTTCCAGTCTATCCAGTTTTTGACGGATATGATGGTCAAGGAAAATAATCCCATCCTGATAGACACCATCCAACAGTCGCTAACCAGTGTAGGAATAGATGCCATTCCCGAATTACAAAACAAAAACCAGTTTTTGGCTTCAGAATTAGATTCTGTTGGTAGCGCCTCCCCAGAACGAGAAGCGCGACAAAAGCGGCTACAAATTAACCAACAGACAATTAATAAAATCCTCAATGTTTACAGTGGTAAAACTACAGGGCTTGACCTGAGCCGGACTCAACTTGGTCAAAGCGGTACTGCGGGTAGTTCTTTCTTCAGCTTGGTTTTAGACAATAGTGATTTATCAGGCATCAAATTTAAAGGTGCTAATCTTAACCAAGCTAGTTTTAAGGGTAGCCGTTTTCGTGGTGTTGGTGAAGATGGACGCTGGGATACTTTTGATGATGCGATCGCTGATTTAAGTCAAGCGCAGATGAAACAAGCCAATTTCACTGATGCTAACCTCAGTCGTGTCCTCATGACTCGCAGCGACTTAAGCCGCGCTACCCTCAACAGAGCTAACTTAGCAAATGCCCGCTTAATTGGTGCAAACCTCAGCAGCGCTCAATTAGTAGGAGCCGATTTGCGAGGCGCTGTTTTAGAAAATGCCAGCTTAACAGGGGCAGATTTAGGTGATGCTAAATTACAAGAAGCTAACCTCTATGGCGCACGTCTTGGTCGAGTCATCGCCATAGGCACTCAATTATCGTTTGCAAACCTAACTAAAACTAGTTGGCAAAATTCAGACCTTTCTGGTGCTGATTTAGAGCGAGCCAATCTCAGCAATGCTGACTTCAGTTCCAGTCGCATGACAGGAGCGACTTTGCGATCGGCTCAACTAGAAAATGCTAATCTGCAAAATGCTGACCTAAGTCTTGTAGATTTACGAGGAGCAAACGTTGCCGGTGCTGACTTTAAAAATACAATCCTCACCCCCAGCAAACAAGACCCATCTGATCAATTTGTCCAAACCCCAGATTTAGGTTCGGTGTCTGCGGTAGTCAAAGGCGTAGATTTTTCTCAAGCGAAAAATTTAGATGCCAAGCAACTAGCTTATATTTGCACTCAAGGCGGGATTCATCCTCGTTGTCCGTAGTTAGATCAGGGTGTAGCATTTGTGAGAGGTTAAGATCAGATAGCATTTGTCAATAAGCAATAGTAGTTAAAATATTGCTGAAATCGGGGTCGGAAACACACTTTTTGAGCAGGCGATGCCTACGCTTAATCTTGATACGCATCATTCATTCTTGCCCCATAAGTTAAGTACAATAGTTAACTTAATACCTGTGTTTTTCCTAAATTTTCAGCACAATTTCTAATTGACAAAAGTAAAATTATCTTAATTTCTCACCGATGCTCATGAGGCGATCGCCAATGCACAAAAATCGCGATCTGTCTCAACTAGGCGCGTTTGAGTGAAACCAGCAGTCGTAAGTATCTGAGTTAATCCAGTACTTGATTGCCCTGAATAAGAAGTAAAACCAAGTGCTATTCGACCACCAACCTTCATAACTCGCCGCACTTCCCGCAGCCCAACTACGGCATCTGTCCAGACTTGCATAGAGTTAACCGCCAGCACTTTATCAAATTTGTTGTCTTCAAAGGGCAAACTTTCCACCGAACCTTGCCGTAAATCAACCAGACCCATCTCAATCTTCGCCATGTTTCTAGCTGTAGCTTGCTCAACCATTTCTTGAGAGTAATCGATGCCTGCGATATATCCTGCTGATGCTAAAGAGGATAAACGCTGAATACCAACTCCTGAGCCAAATCCAACTTCCAACACTTGGTCATTTGGCTGAATATCGAGTTGGTCGATCACCGAATAGGTAAATGCTTGGTTCATGGATGTCATAATCATGCCACCCAACCTACCTAGCATACCCTTTGGGCGACCAAACATCTGCATGAATATACTGTCTACAATGCTCATCACTATTAATTACCTCTCTACTGTGATGCCTCTATGCTATCTAGTATTGAGTTTTTAACACATTGTCATTCTGCCTAAAACTACAAACACTGGGTATCTATGACATAGTGTATTAATTTTGAATTTTAAATTGATATTACCCATGACCTAGAACCGACATCAGCGATAACATAGGTATTCAAAGGAACTTTCAAAATCCAAGATGGTGTGAGGAGTCGGGTGATGAAGTATTTACCTTATTTAGTTACGGTTTTGGGGATTAGTTCTGCTTTGAGTCTGGTAATTAACACTCAACCAGCACAGGCACAAGCTGCATACGGTAGTTATGTTGGTATCGGGCCGACTGTTGGTTTGACTAATGGTATCCAAGTAGGGGGGGTGCTAGCCTTTCGTTACAAACTGCTGGAATCACCTATTTCCTTCCGCGCCCAAGCTTTGGTAGGGCAAAATACCGCAGTTGTACCCACAGTTTCCTATGATATCCCCTTGAACTGGCAAACAGATGCTTATCTGGGTGCTGGGTTAGTGTTGACTGGTGGTAATAGCGCCTCTCCTGTGGGTGACAAAATTAGCTTTGCCTTACAACCAGGTGTTGATTACATAGTTCCTAACAGTAATACTGTTTTATTTGGTAATGCCGTTATCGCTTTTGATGCTTATCGTGACGGTGGCGGTGCGGCTGTCGCTGTCCAAGGTGGTGTAGGTTTACGCTTTTAAGTTACGATTGAGTGAATGTTCGGTTCTGGTGGGGAGCAGTCACCAGAGGTAACGGGGAAAGTACGCCTGCGGTGCGTCGTAGGCTCGCGGTGAAAATCCGGCGCTGTCCCGCAACTGTGAAGGAAAGTAATGGTGTTGACTTTCCCAGCCAGAATGCCCGCCGAATTTTGTCTATTATTCTCAACATCTGCGAGGTACGGATGACTATTGATAACTCCTTGGGTGTGGCTGAACACACCTTATTTGTTTGCAAAACATGCGCGAGTGTTTGGCAAGATGGTAAGCGTGTAGGTGAAAGCGGTGGTCAAAAGCTTTTAAACCAACTCCAGCAATTAGCGCAAGATTGGGAATTACGAGATAAATTTCCCATCCAAGAAGTTGAATGTATGAGTGCTTGCAACCGTTCTTGTGTTGTTGCTTTTAGTGGTAAAGGCAAATTAACCTATCTTTTCGGTGATTTAGCTTTAGATGATAATATCTCTGCCGTGTTGGAATGTGCCAGCAAATACTACGATAAAGCAGATGGTTTACTACCTTGGTCAGAACGCCCTGAACCTTTAAAAAAGGGTATTCTAGCTCGGATTCCAACCTTACCTATCAATAATTAGGCTGTAGGTGTATGCTTAATTTTTGAATTTTGAATTTTTCCGATGCGCCTTTTAATTCTGGGTGGAACTGGAGATGCAGCCGAACTCAGCGCCAAAGTAGCAAATATTTCAGGTATTGAGGCGATCGCATCTCTAGCCGGTCGCACCCGTGAACCCATCCTTCCATCAGGTAACTTCCGAGTCGGGGGTTTTGGCGGTGCGGCTGGACTAGCTGAATATCTTCATCAGATGCAAATTGATGTATTAATTGATGCTACTCATCCCTTTGCATCACAAATTTCATTGAATGCAGCTACGGCGGCGCATGAAGTCGGCATACCACATTTAATGTTAATTCGTCCGCCTTGGGAAAAAGTAGCAGGCGATCGCTGGATTGAAGTTGATAGTACCAGCGCCGCCGCCGATGTTGTAGAAAACCAAGCCAAAAGAGTATTTTTAACCGTTGGTAGACAAGAACTCGCCGCCTTCGCCCATCTACAAGACATCTGGTTTCTCATGCGAATGATTGACCCCCCGGCGGCTGATGCCTTAGTGCCGCCTGGGATGATATTGTGCGATCGCGGCCCCTTCACCCTCACACAAGAAAAAGAACTCCTCATTCAAAATCATATCGACACCATCGTCAGCAAAAATAGCGGTGGTAACGCCACCTATGCCAAAATTATCGCCGCACGAAAATTAGGCATACAAGTTGTCATGGTAAAACGTCCACCAGTACCAGACGCAGAACAAGTTGCAAACGTTGATGCAGCAGTAGCTTGGCTACGGGAAAAATTGTGAGGAGACAGTTGACAGTTGTTTTTTCTCCTCTACTCCCTCATCTCCCCCCACTCCCCACTCCCTGCTCCCCACTCCCCAATTTATTCGTCACCATTCTCATTCCGCCCGGCGCAGCCAAGGTTAAACCGCGACGGACTGGACGAACTGGACGCTTACTGAGTCTGGATACTCGAAACTGTGACAAGATTGTTGCTAAGACAATTTTCATTTCATATTGGGCAAATGCTAGACCGATACAACGCCGATTTCCGCCGCCAAAGGGTAGGTATTCGTAAGGAGAAAATTGTCTTTCTAAAAAGCGTTCTGGTCTAAATTGTTTAGATTGGGGATAAACTTCTTCTCGATGGTGGGCTAAATAAATACTCGGAACAACCAATGTTCCTTTCGGCAATTGATAACCCATAATTTCTACAGGGTTGTTGGTTCGCCTAAAGAAAGCATTCAGCACAATGGGATAAAAGCGGAGAGTTTCCTGGCAAACTGCTGTTAAGTAAGGTAGTTTAGCAATACTGCTGGGTTCTGAATTTTCATCAATAGTATCTAATTCTTGGGATAACTTTTCCCGCACTTCTGGTAGACTATCAATCCAATAAAATGCCCAAGTTAAAGCAGAAGCAGTAGTTTCATGTCCTGCAACCAACATTGTCATTAATTCATCACGCAACTCTAAATCTGACATCGGCTGTCCATCTTCATAACGTGCCGAAATCAATAAACTGAGAATATCTTGACGGTTTTCCGCAACATCAGCCCGACGCTGATCAATTAAAGCGTATATCAATTCGTCAATTTTCTCGATGAGGCGCACCATCCGCCCCCAAGGACTCCATGCGCCGTAATCTTTTTGTGTAAAACCAAAAAATAACGTGCTGGACATCAAAGGCGAACCCATAAAATCTAACAAAGTAGTTAGTAGTTGCCGCAGTTCCTCAAACATTGGCCCTTCATCTACACCAAACACTACTCGCAAAATCACCCGCATGGTAATTTCCTGCATAGAAGCGCGGATATTGAAGGGCTTGCCTATTTGCCATTGTTGAGTTACTTGCCCCGTAATTTCACGGATAGCTTGACCATAAGCCCGCATTCTTTCACCGTGGAAAGGAGGGGTTAAGAGTTGACGTTGACGCTGATGGCGATCGCCTTCCAGTAAAATTAAAGAACTCTTACCTAGCAAAAGTTCTAAAAGCGGCCCACCTGCTCCCCCAGTGTCAAAACAATTAACATTACTAAAAATCTGCTCCAGTGCTTGGGGATGACTGAAGTACACAAAATGCGATTCTCTGCTACTCCAGATAGTAAAGTTATCACCGTAGACTTTAGCAAAATCTTCTACATACTCTAGTGGCTGGGTAATAAACTTAAATAACCGCAGCAAACGCGGGATTCTAGGGCCTTGGGGTAGGTTGTAAGTAGCTGTCATAAAAATAAAAGTTTAAGTCTACAGACTTCTATTCTTACGATTTTTTCTCAAACTGTGGGTGGTCATTAGTCATTAGTCATTAGTCATTAGTCATTAGTCATTAGTCATTAGTCATTAGTCATTAGTCAACAGTCCATAGTCCAAAGAAAGGGAAAGGGAGTTTATTGTTAGCTTTCTCGTTTCACCTTTAACCTTTTGTTCATCTCCCTCATCTCCCCCCTCTTCCTCATCTCCCCCACCTCCCCAGTCCTATTTTCAACTCAAATGCAACGACAGTCACACAAAGCGGTATATTCAAGTATGGCAGGGTCGGATGATAACAAGTGCCAAAAATCATCACTATTCTCAACGGTAAGGGGGGTGTCGGTAAAACGACTACCTCCATAAATTTAGCTGCTCAGTTTGCGAAGAAGAAAAAAGTGATTCTTGTTGATACAGATGTACAGGGTTCTGCCAGTTGGTGGTTTGGCAGAAGTCAAAATGGGATGGGGTTTGATCTATCCCAAGAAACCAATCCTCAGCTTTTAGGTAGGTTACAAACTATCAAAGAATACGATTTAGTAGTAGTAGATACGCCACCTGCGCTACACTCGGAAGCACTAGCCACAGTAGTAGCGATCGCAGATTATCTAGTTTTACCTACACCACCATCCGCAATGGATTTGGCTGTATTAATTGAGACAGTCAAAGCGGCTGTAGTTCCGGCTGGAGTTGCCCATCGGGTTTTACTCACAAAGGTCGATACTCGGAGTATAAATGAAGCAATAGAAGCACAAAATACTCTCCAAAGGCTAGGAATACCCGTTTGTAAGGCTTTTATCAGGATTTACAAAGCCCATGAAAGAGCCGCCTTGGATGGTGTAGCTATTGACCAATGGCGAGGCAAAAATGCTAGAGAAGCGGAATCAGATTACCACCGCGTGGCCGAAGAACTACAGCGTGATTGGAGAAAATAATGCCTAGAAAACAGAACCTTTCCGACTTAATTCAAGAGGAAGCCCAAAAATTTACCCCCTCTGCTGATGAAGCAGCAATTGAAGTCACCGCTCAACCAGTGGCGGAAGAAACTGCTGAAACCCCAGAAGAATCTCAACAGACTGAAGCCAATGGTGCTAAACGTGGTGTTCCCACTAAGGCAGATTTAGAAGCCACCATTAAAGAATTACAAACAAGTTTAAAAAAATCAGAACAACAGGAAAAATCCTTTCAACAAAAAGAAAAATCCTTTCAGCAAAAAATAGAAGAATTACAATCAGCTTTATCTGAACAAAAAGCCTCAGTCAAAAAGCTCACAAAAGAGTTAGAAGAAACCAAAAAAACTGCGCTACAACTTGCACAAGCCAACTCTCAACTGATAGAGGAACATAAAGCATTAGTCATAGCACAAGAAAAAGAGCAACTAGAAAAACTAGAACAAGAGAAACTACAACTAGAAAAGCTACAACAAGAAAAACTGCAAAAAGAAAAACAAAGCTACAAACCAGTACCTTATAGAAAATCAACTCGACTTCCTGACAATCGACCAACACAACCATTGCCAACAATTGAAACCAAGGATGATTTTGCTTCTAACACTTGGTTGTACGATTAGATATGGTTGACAGTTAACAGTTGTTTTTTCTCCCCTGCTCCCTCCCGATTTTCCGAATTTCATGCGTAATTCCTATTGATATCAATTTGCTCTGAGTCTAGAGAATTACTCATGAAATATCGCATAATATCTCTGTTGCTGTCGGTGATAGTTATTACACACGCCGTCCCGACAAAAGCTGCGCCCAATATACTAATAGATTCTCATGATAAATCTATACGTATCAGTGGTTGGTTGGGTGAAGAAAGCGCATTAATTGGTAACTTACGATTAACTGCACAGGGAGAAAATATTGAGAGATTTGTCTTTCTACCTTCAGATTTGCGGCGGAAGGAAGGCGGGGAAATAATTAATCGTAACCAAATAACTATCGTCGGTCAGCCACAACTTTCTGAAGGTATTCCTCAAGATTTTCAATTGAGGGTAAGCGATATCCGCTTACCTGGAACTTATGAAGGGACAATTCAAGTATTACTGCCAAATCAGGGTCAGCAGCAAGTACAAACTATTCCCATTCAAGTAATTGCTAAAGCTAAACCTACTCTTATTCCCTTGGGTGGTACAGAACAAATTCAACTGCGCCTAGTCAATTGCGATGGAATTTTGGGCTTTTTTGATTGCTTAACTGCGAGAGGGTTATTACCTGCGAGTGCATTTTTAAATCAGTGGCAATTGCAATTTGATAATTCTAGCCAAGCACCTGTAACTATCGTTGATGCCAAAGTTATTATCAAAGGTGAACAAACAGGGTATCAGTTGACAGAGACAGCCCTGAGTTTACCACAAAGTCCAGTGAATTTAGCAAGCGATCGCATAGTCACTCTACCATTAACCCTACATCGTTCCCTCATTCCTCCAGACCGTTATACAGGCGCTATCTACTTTACCCTTGCAGGACAAACTCAAAGACTAGCTATCCCCGTAGATTTAAAAATGCGCTCTGGGCCAATTTTGCCCTTGACGGTATTAATATTTGGTGTGGTTTTAGGTCGATTATTTAAATATATGCAGGAGTCTGGTAATGATATCACCAGAGTAATTAAAGCAGTTTATCGCCTCAAAGCCAGAATCAGAGAAGAAGTAGAATATCCCGAAGACCAAACAATACTCAACAACATGGTTGATTGGGTAGAACAACTAATTAGATGGGAAAAGATAGATAGAGCTTTAGCAGAAGTAGATGCAATTGAAACCCGGTTAGAAGCATTAAATAAGCTGCGACAAATAGAAACTCAATTATTAGAAATGCAAGGATTAGACACCTTAGATAAAATGGCTGAAGATGTACAAAAAAATATTATTAAAACTCGTAACTTTTTAGCACAAAAAAATGATGCTATTGCCCAAAGATGTATGCAGGATGTGATGAAAGGTTTAGCCAGCATCAACCAAAAGTGGCAAGCAGATAAACATTTCTTGCAGGATGAAACTTTCTTACCTCTGGAATTAGCTCATGCAGTACATGATTACTTAATTCGCGCCGATGCGATCGCTCCAAAAGACATACCATTCAACCAGCCAAAATGGCAAACTCGCTGTCAAGATTACCTCATATTTCTCTCAGGCGTATCTGACGATATCCGCATCGGTGCTACATTTTGGCTCATCCGTCCCTTTTTATCCCTCACCCTACTAGTTGGCTTATCCTTAGTTGGTATCGGTTCACTATATGTAGATAACGGACTCACCTTTGGCGCGAAACCCTTCTCTGACTACTTAGGATTAATCCTATGGGGAATTAGCGCTGATGTCGCTAGCCGCAACCTCAGCAGCTTGCAAAATAAAAGTATTAATAATGATTCCAACTTAACTTAAACTGTTATCACTGAATACACAGAGGTAAAGCAGGCGATTGGTGAGCAACTGCGGTGGACATTTTATGGTATTGTTTCACTAAATTTATAGGAAATTTCATATAAAATGGACAATGATGAGGAAATTATAGAGTTTCCTTTACGACCTCTATTTTGGATGGGTGACTCGCTTAAAAAGATCCGTTCATTTCCTGAAGAGGTGCGTGTATCAGTTGGCTACGCATTGCAATTAGTGCAAGCAGGTGAAACACCTATGGATGCCAAGCCACTTAAAGGCATTGGAAGCGGCGTGTATGAAATTGTCAAACGCTTCGATACCGATACTTACAGGGCAGTTTATGCGGTAAAGATTGGAGAGAAAATCTATGTACTTCATGCTTTTCAGAAGAAATCAAAGCAGGGTATTAAAACCCCACAAGCTGATATTGATCTGATTAAACAACGCTATAAAGACGCAGTAGCAAGAGAGAAAGAACAATGACACAAGAACCCGTTTTTGAACAAAGCAGTGGTAACGTATTCGCCGACATGGGTTTATCAGATGCGGATGAACTTTTTACACGGGGTAAGATTGGTATTCAAGTCCTACGCCTCCTAAAACAACGTAACCTAAAACAGCGTGAAATCAGCGAACTTCTAAGCATTCCTCAACCAGAAGTATCGCACTTGATGAAAGGCGAATTTCAACGCTTCAGCGAAGGCAAACTTCTCATTTTCTTGAAGCGACTCGATACAGAAGTTACTTTACATCTGCGCCCTCGTCATGCAATAGATCAGTCTACTGAAACTGTAATATCGCTATAATCCTCCGTGCCTTTGTGTTTTTAACCACAGAGACACAGAGGAGGACACTTGCGTGGGCGGGTTTCCCTACTTGAGCAAAGTGTCCGTAGAACAAGGGAATTAACCAACTACGAAATTAACCAACTTTCCAGGTACGACAATCACCTTTTTGATTTCCTTACCCTCAAGATGACGTTGCACAACCTCAGACTCACGGGCGTATTTTTCCAACTCAGCTTTATCTGCTTGTGCTGGAACTTGGAGATCAGCACGCTTTTTGCCGTTCACCTGAATTACCAAAGTGATTTCGTCAGCAACTAAAGCAGCCGTGTCAAAAGCAGGCCAAGTTTGCGTATGCACTGAGTCGCTATTCCCCAACAAATGCCACAATTCATCAGCGATGTGTGGCGCAAAGGGAGCGAGTAACAATACTAGTGTGTGGATACCTTCAGCATACACTGCTGAATCTTTACCACTAGCATCAGTCAGGGCATTACTCAACTTCATCAACTCAGAAACAGCAGTATTAAATTGATACTCATCTTGGACATCTTCTGTTACCGACTTAATCGCAGTGTGAATTGCTCGGCGTAAATCTTTTTGTGACTTGCTCAATTCACCTGATTTAGTCTGAGGGTTGACCCCCGATGCAACATAATCTGTCACCAAACGCCAAACCCGATTTAAGAAGCGGAATTGCCCCTCCACATCGGCTTCATCCCACTCCAAATCTTTTTCTGGTGGCGCTTTAAATAAGATGAACATCCGCGCTGTATCTATACCATATTTACCAATAACCTCTTCCGGCGCGACACCGTTACCTTTAGATTTGGACATGGTGGCGTAAAGGCGTTGCAATGGTTCCCCTGTTTGGGGGTCACGGGGGTCATTAGGGTTAACCAGATGGGAAGGTATCCATTTATCTTTGCCGCCCTTGTTCGGGTTGAGGTAAGTTAAACCCTGTACCATGCCTTGAGTTAATAAACGCTCAAAGGGTTCGTCGAAGTTCAACAAACCGCGATCGCGCAATACTTTGGTAAAGAAGCGAGAATACAATAAGTGTAAAATTGCGTGTTCAATACCGCCTACATATTGGTCTACTGGCATCCAGTCATTAGTTTTGGCTGACTCAAATACCTGTCCTTCGTTCTTAGCGTCAGTAAACCGTAAGAAATACCACGAAGAATCGATAAATGTATCCATCGTGTCTGTTTCCCGTTTGGCGGGAGTGCCACAGCTAGGACAAGGTACATTCACCCAGCTTTCTAACTGTGCCAATGGTGAACCACCGCGTCCAGTAAACTCCACTTCTTCGGGTAAAGTGACAGGCAAATCCTTATCTGGTACTGGTACAATGCCACAGTTGGGGCAATGAATTACAGGAATTGGTGCGCCCCAATAACGTTGGCGAGAAATCAACCAGTCGCGCAAGCGGTATTGAATGCGTTCTTTACCAAAACCCTTTTCTTGGGCGTATTTAACTATGGCTTGTTTGGCATCTGTGGAACTCATGCCAGTAAAAGCCCCAGAATTAATTAAAATTCCTGGTTCTGTATACGCTTCGTTATATTCAATTTGCACAACTTGGGTAACTTCTTCAGTCTGTGATGTTGAGCTTAAGTTAAAACCTGCCACATCATCAGGGGCAGCAATGACAAAATCAATGGGTAAATCGTATCTTTGAGCAAATTTGAAATCCCTTATATCATGGGCAGGTACACCCATCACCGCCCCAGTACCATACTCATACAGTACATAGTCGGCAATCCAAATAGGTACTTCTTCCCCTGTGAATGGGTTAATTGCCTTCCCACCAGTGGGTATGCCGCGTTTGGGTTTATCTTCGGCAGTACGTTCTAACTCGCTTTGATTTTTTACCTCTTGAATAAACGTATCTACTGCCGCTTGTTGTGCTTTGGTAGTGACTTGCTTGGTGAGCGGGTGTTCTGGTGCTAAAACTACATAGCTGACACCGAAAACTGTATCAGGACGAGTGGTGTATACACCAATTTTTTCTGTGCTACCAACGATAGGAAATTCCAAATATGCTCCTGAAGATTTCCCTATCCAGTTCGCCTGCATCAATTTGACTCGTTCTGGCCAACCTGTTAATTTATCCAGGTCGTTTAATAATTCTTCGGCGTAGTCAGTAATCTTCAAAAACCACTGCCGCAACAATTTACGCTCAACTATCGCCCCACTGCGCCAAGAACGCCCTTCACTGTCAACTTGCTCATTGGCTAATACAGTTTGGTCAATAGGATCCCAGTTTACAGCCGCTTCTTTTTGATAAGCCAACCCGGCTTGCAAAAACTGTAAGAAAATCCATTGCGTCCATTTGTAATAATCTGGGGAACAGGTGGCAACTTCGCTATCCCAGTCGATGGATAAACCAAGACGTTGCAATTGTTGCCGCATTTGGGCAATATTTTGATAAGTCCATTTAGCAGGCGGCACACCACGGTCAATGGCGGCGTTTTCTGCTGGTAAACCAAAAGCATCCCATCCCATTGGGTGCAGCACCCGATAACCCTGCATACGTTTGAGGCGGGCTATCACATCTGTAATTGTGTAGTTACGGACGTGACCCATGTGCAGGCTGCCCGATGGGTAGGGGAACATGGATAGAGCGTAGAATTTTGGTTTATTGCTCTGTGTAGGGGTCTTATCTAAGCCAAGTTCTGCCCATGTTTTCTGCCATTTTGCCTCAATTGCTGCGGGTGTGTATCGGGAGTCCACCGAATATTCTCCTACTCGTCTGTAATCTTGTCTGCCTCCATATTGTAGATGATGGTAGGCAAAGGTTTGAAAACTGGCAATAGATGAATTGTGGGAAGCGGGCGGTAGAGGATGATGAGGGAGATGTAGCTTGCTTCTCTAACGTTCGCGTAGCGTGTCGGAGACAGACGCTACGGGAACCCGCAGGGTGGGAGTGGAGGGAGTTGGGGGAGCAGAGGAGAATAACTAATTACTGTTGACTGTTGACTATTGACTAATAACAACTGACAACTGAACTAATGAATGTTTTTGTTTACGGCACACTCAAGCCAGATGAACGGAATTATCTTAGATACTGTGCTGGTAAAGTTGTGGAAGCCCAGAGGGCAACTACATTAGGGCGGTTATTTGCTTTGCCAATGGGATATCCAGCCATGACGATGGGGAAGGACATCGTTCATGGATATTTACTTAGTTTTGCTGATTTGGGAGTTTTGGCGACTTTGGACGGACTGGAAGATTATCAACCTGAGAGAGCAATGTCAGAGAATCTTTACAATCGCCAGAATGTTAAAATATTTAACCTCCTGGGTTCTTCTCTCGGTTTGGCTTGGGTTTACTTAATGCAGCCAAAAACAGTGAAACAGTTAGGAGGTATTTATCTACCTGATGGTTGGTGGAGTGGTAATTCGTTTAAGTGTTTATAATGATGACCACGAATTAGAGCTTAGTTAATATTAGGGGGAACTTCCCGGAGTTGCGATCGCCTTTGATTGTTTTCCTTTTCAGGGGAAGCTACAGCCGCCTTCGGAATTTCAATCACTGGCTCATTCAAAGCTACCTTGAGTTGGACGCTGGACTGGGCAACAGTTTGAGAAGTTTGTTCTTGCCGATTTTGAGCTAGTTGTGGTGTTAGTGCTTCCTGTCTTGGTAGCCAGCTAGAAACTGCTCCAATCACACAGGCGGCTACTGCGCCACCAAATACCCACTTTAAGCGAGAACGACGGTTAACTTTGGCGATTACTTGCTCGGCCGTAACTTCTGGGGCTTGTTGGGTTGTGGGTATGGGCATGGTACGGATACCTTGCCTGAGCTTTAACAGCCTCGAATAGAGGCACTGCACTGCAACATCATTAGCTAACCAGTCTTCCACTTGCTTACGTTCTGCTGCTGTCACCTCGCCGTCGAGGTATGCACTCAATAATTCAAAGCGATCGCGCTTCACCATATCCATAGCACCCGTTGCTTCATTGGTATGCCTAGCCATCTTGTTTAGTAAATCTCTCGAAAATTGCCGCCGACAACGGTTATTAAAATCAGAATCAGTAGTCATACTAACATTTTTACTAATTCGTTCACGCTCACAATGAGGGCAACCGTGAGATATTCCTCTCTTTTATAGATGGCGGGGGCATAATACAGTTCCCTCACAATTCTTAATCAATAGTTAAATTCTGCCATAAGGCAGTTCAAAGATATTGTAAATTAGGCATCAAGATAATTTTGCAATTGAGTTTGCAATCTGGATCTAGCTCTGGCGATTCTTGATTTTACTGTTCCCAAGGATACCCCTGTGATTTCCGCAATTTCTTCGTATGCCATGCCTTCGATTTCCCGCAACACAATTGTAGTCCGAAAAACTTCAGGTAAATCAGCGATCGCTTCCCGCAATTGTTCGTAAAACTCTCTAGTTGTCAGTTCTTCCTCCGGTCCTGGTGTATCTCCAGCAATTTCCCAATCCATTTCACCATCATCTACAGAACGAGGGGCATCTAACGACAAGGGAGCGACAACGCGCTTACGTTTACGCAACTCGTCATAAAACAAATTGGTGGCAATGCGGCTTAACCAGCCCCTAAACTTAGCAGGTTCTTGTAATCGGTTAATATTGCGATACACACGAATCCACACTTCTTGAGCCAAGTCGGCTCTATCTGCCCAGTCTGGGGCTAGGTGGTACAAAACTCTGTCAACCTGGGTTTGATAACGACGCAAAAGTTCAGCAAACGCAGCACGATCTGGACGCAGCCCTGCTTGACAGCGCAAGATTAAATCGTGGTTAGAGAGTTTGTCAACTTGCACCGATGCTTCTGGACACCTCGCATCAACCGTTGACCAGGATACAGTAATCGATTGACTCATAGATCGTACTGGCTGTAATTCATCCCTATCTATTAGACATGCTTATTTGTCCCTTGTTCCAGAATCAGGTGACGGATTTAGGAGTGTAACACCAACTTGTCTAGGATTAGGTGCATTTGTTCGGCTCCACAACGTCGATCTCGCTCTTTGTGGATTCTTTTGTGTACCTGTCAACCCCAGGCTATATTACAGATGGCTGTGGAACCCACACTAACTGACCACTTATACTTGACAAAGGATGCAATGCGTGCATTACTTTAATGCACTATCTAGGAGTCAAAACTACTTCTTGTTCTCTACAGGTTAAGTTACTCTAGAGGAGGCTTTTAGGAATACATAGAAATTAATCTATTAAAATCCCAGTTCTTATTGATGAATAGTTGTCAAGTGGATAACTTCCAGTCTATGTTAACTGCCTAATTTTTTGTATGTAGATAAAAGTAGAGGTAAGTAATTTTTATAAAATTTCTGGGTAATATTTACTAAATTGACTTTAGCATTATTTTCGCAGAGAAAAATTTTTAGTCATTAGTCCAAGACTTAATCCTTAAGTTTTGACAAATGCTCGGACAAAAACACAACAAATATAAGTTAATAACAGAAATAATTATGAAAATATTCTTTTCATTTATTATCACCATTACTATATTGCAAAACCATGACAAAACAAGGTAGGTTTTATTAAAATGAAAAACTTAGTTATTTGGCAGACAGAAACTAAGCCCGCTTAAAACTATTTTTACTAGTAATACTAACTAATAATTTATATGAAACATTGAATTACACAACCTGGAAGTATAAAGGTTATTTTCCCTCTAAAAGTTCCAGATTGTTTATTGAAAACTTTGCCAGTAAACATCAACCAAAAGTATATTCTCAGGGATTTCTTGGTTTACAGACACCAGAAAATGTCATTTATCCGGTCTTTTTACTAAAATTGTTGTTGATGTGTCTATGTGTTGTTGATAACTAGCCTTAGAACTGGTTTGTTCAGGGACATGTACTTGGAAAAATAAGTTGAGGGCAAACGTAATTGTGATTGCTAGACATAGTTTTTCTAACATAGTATTTCTCCTACCCACACCGTTTATGATTAAGTTCCTCACTTGGCAAGTGTTACAAGTAAGTTTGATGTTAAAAGTTCTTAGTTTTACACTCCAGTTAAACAAACTTCTGTTTGAGAAATTGTCTAACTGTAATGGATATATATCTTTAGTCTGCCCATTAGCTCAAACATAGTTATGTGTAAACAGATAAGAATTTATAAATTCTTGATAATTAAAAAATAAAAATGTTCAATTAATCGGTCGGATATGTCAGGGATTAACAATAGGCGATGGCAATGGTAAGAAATGAATCTGTAGGGCGTATGGTAATGTTTCTTGGCTTCGGCACAGCTATCTTGTCGTTAGCTGTGCATTGGCGCATTACTACAGCGCAGGAGCAGTCTAAAAAACCAGTCTTGACAACCGTAAACCGTCCCGGTGGCGTTTACAGGGGGGGAATTGGCGAAACCGCTTTTGGTGCGCCTGTACCTCCTGGTGACTCTACTCCATCTCAATCATCCCAACCACAGTCTTCGGCTATTGAGCCTAATGATAAGTCGGATACTGTTAATCAAAATGTATCTTTAACGACTAACATACCCAAAAAACCGGAACTATTAACACCTTCTAGTCAGTCACGGTTGTCTCAGCCTTCAGCCCACCAAAAAACCTCCAATAAGCTTGTAGAGAATGCGAAGAAGGAAGTAGTGGTGGATTTGAGCGATCGCCGCGCTTATGTTTATGGTGGAGATATAGTGATTGCTAGTTACCCAATTGCTATAGGTAAAAAGGGCTGGGAAACCCCTACAGGAACTTTTACAGTCGCCCACATGGAACATGATCCAATTTGGAAACACCCCATTACGGGTAAAGTATTTCCACCAGGCCCTGATAGTCCATTGGGAGAAAGATGGATTGGTTTTTGGTCAGATGGACGCAATAAAATAGGATTTCACGGCACACCAGATACCCACCTTTTAGGCACAGCTATTTCTCACGGTTGCCTAAGAATGCGTAATTCTGATGTCCGTATGTTATATGACCAAGTAGAAGTAGGTACACCCGTGGTAGTTCAAAATTAGTCCATAGTCCATAGTTCATAGTCCATAGTCCATAGTCCATAGTCCAAAAGCTTGACTGTTGACTAATGACTAATGACTGTTGACTAATGACTAATGACTAATGACTAATTTAAGATTTCTGTTCAAAGCTGGGAGCGTAGACTTGTAGTAAACTACTAACCTGGCGTAAGATTTCGTTGCCAGTTGTTTTTGTTGACACAGGGGTTCTGTTGTCGTTTGGTTGGTTCAGGTTAAGGTTAATTGCCTCGCTTACCTGCTGTGAAATTAATTCTTGAAGTTCAGCCTTAGCGTGGATGCGTTGGTAGCTAGCACCCTCTTCTGTAGTGGCGTATAAGGGGGGTAGACGATTGAGGGCGTAGGCTGCAATATCCCCAACATCGATAGAACTCTCGCTAGTAGCTTCGATTTCTGCTACTCTGGCGATCGCTTCAGTTAACACTAATTCTTCCATAACGTTAATAAACTGTTTGCGAGGAACTGCCACTACCTCACCAGTTAATAACGCTCCCATCAAACGATCTAACGCCATGTACTCTTCTATGGAGAGTTCTGAGGCATTATCACAGATGCGTCCGACTTCTGCTTCCATTGCTGGTGTCAAATAACCATCCTGGAGAGCTTGTTCTACAATTTTTTCAATACTCATAACGCTCATCTTTTATTTAAGCCACCCAAGCAAGGTAAGTACCGAACCAATTACAACTTATTTTTCCTAACTCATTATCGACAAAAAATATACAAAGTCAACACTAGCAGCCATCAATCATACGTATATTATGGGAAAGTTTTTGTTTTCCAAGGAATTGGATCAACAGATTGACCATTCACATACAGACCCCAGTGTAAGTGAGGCCCAGTAGCAGCCCCTGTGGAACCGACTGCGCCGATTAATTGCCCTGCTTTGACAAAATCACCTTCTTTAACATTAATTCGGCTCAAGTGCATGAAAATACTGACAACTCCTTGACCGTGGTCAATGCCTACGACGTTACCATGAACCCGAAATCCTTGGGATACTCTACCTACTAAAGCTACCTTGCCAGCTGCTGGAGCAACTACACGAGATCCGTCCGCACCTGCGTAGTCGATCCCACGATGGTAGTAGTCTTTGGCAAACTTGCCGTTGTAGTAGCGACGTACACCATAACCTGTGCTGAGTCGTCCATTATTGGGGTTAAGGAACGCCCCCTTCCAGTACTTTTCGGGTGTTTGTAACGCTTTAAATGCGGCAACACGATTAAGTTCGTATTCAGTTGCCCCATCAGCAGACTTCCCTGGTGGTAAAGTAATTCGCTGTACCGGAAACTTACGGTTAGCTACTGGTACAGATAACTCTTTGACTTGACCATCACCAGTAACTCTAATTTTTCTAGTGCCTGGCTTTTCTAGGGGAGTTGTGGGTATCAATGCCCGATATCTATTAGGCGCTACCTCAAAAGCTGGGTAAGTTTTCTCGCCGACAGATATTGTTGGTTTATTAGGACTATCAGGATTATCGAGATTAATAAATACAGAAACTGTATCCCCTAGTCGGGGATTAGTAGGATTTACCTGTAACTGCAATGCTGATACAGGTAATGTCGATATTATCGGCAAAGTAGCACAAAGACTTATTAATAAGTTAGTATGCGAAATATTAAATCTGCATCTATTTTTATAATAATTAATTGTGGGAACTTCGTTAGTCATATCACTCAATCAATGTTTTTACTTCTGCTAAAAAACACACTAGCTGATAATTGCTAGTGTTTCCTCGCTGAAGCAAATTTTTTTGACTATACTGTATAGTCTGGAAAATTGCTCTAAGCACTAAACTATACTAACCGTAATGTATAAAGTTGCAAATGATAATTATCTTAATCATCCAGAGATTGCCGAGGGCAGGAATATCTTTTTTGAATTAAAAGAATAATTAGCTACCACAGCTTTGGTATAAATTTTAGAAAAAACTAAAATTGGGCAAGTAATTATCAATTGTAATAATCAAATTATACATGCTTTAGTATGAAAAATTAATTTCTAGCAGGAGGCAGTAGGTAAAATCTTACTATTCCTTGCATTCACACTTTGCGAATGTTCTAACCTGTGTAACTATGGCTATAGCTGGTGAAAATACTAATAAGTGAACGTTATCAATATAGTTACTTACATGAGCTAGTTTAGAAAAAACGGTAAGTTAAATCTATAAGCCGCATATGTAAATGCACTTAGGCGGGTAAATAGTATTATACAAATCACATTATAGATAGTCTTAGACAAATGACTATTGACTTATAGGATTTGGGAAATAGAAAAAATAGCGCTATTTTTGGAAAATATACTCAGTGAAAATTTCAAAATAAAAAGGGCAGTTAGCATCAATGCCACACTCTTATTCCTTTGACCAAGATAATAACGGACACAAGTCATTTGAATTACCAGGAGCCAGACCCCACTATAACCCCGATCGCCCTGGACAGGTAGAGCATATTTTTCTCGATTTGCATTTAGATATCCCCAATCAAAGTTACGACGGTACTTGTAGCATCCGTTTGTTACCCATCCGCAACGGCATAGATCGCTTAATTTTGGATGCGGTGAATTTGCACATCCAGTCTGTGTTTGTAGACGAGGTAAAGCAGAACTTTGACTACGATGGCGAACAGCTAGTGATTCAATTATCTGAACCTACGCAAATTGGCAAGCGGATCTTAATTGCGATCGCCTATTCTGTAGAAAAACCCCAACGCGGTATCTACTTTATTCAACCAGACTCACATTACCCCAAGAAAACAGTGCAAGTCTGGACTCAAGGCGAAGATGAAGACTCGCGCTATTGGTTCCCCTGCTTCGACTATCCCGGACAACTTTCTACTTCAGAAATTCGGGTGCGTGTTCCTAAACCCCTGGTGGCAATTTCCAACGGCGAACTCATTGACACCCAAGAAGATGGTAAGGATAAAATCTACCACTGGTCACAACAACAAGTCCACTCCACCTACTTGATGACTCTGGCTGTAGCCGACTTTGCGGAAATTCGGGATGAATGGCGCGGCAAACCAGTCACCTATTATGTAGAAAAGGGACGCGAGGCAGATGGTAAACGCAGCATGGGCAAAACTCCCAGAATGATTGAGTTTTTGAGCGAAAAGTATGGTTATCCCTATGCTTTCCCCAAATACGCCCAAGTTTGCGTTAGTGACTTTATCTTTGGGGGGATGGAAAATACTTCCACCACCTTGTTAACAGACAGATGTTTACTAGATGAACGCGCCGCTTTAGATAACCGCAATACCGAAAGTTTGGTAGTTCACGAACTAGCACATCAATGGTTCGGAGATTTACTCGTCATTAAACATTGGTCGCACGCTTGGGTGAAGGAAGGCATGGCTTCCTATTCTGAGGTGATGTGGACTGAACACGAATACAGTGCCCAAGAAGCAGCCTATTACCGTTTACAGGAAGCGCGTAGTTACATAAGTGAAGATAGCGGTCGCTATCGCCGTCCGATGGTAACTCACGTTTACCGCCAACCAATTGAACTTTCCGATCGCCACACATACGAAAAAGGGTCTTGTGTTTATCACATGATTCGGGCGGAATTGGGAGAGGAATTGTTTTGGCAAGCAATGCAGACTTTTGTCCAAGATAATGCGCATAAAACTGTAGAAACTATAGATTTACTCCGGGCGATTGAAAAGGCGACTGGACGAAATCTGGCTTTCCTGTTCGACCAATACGTTTATCGTGGTGGTCATCCTGATTTTAAAGTGGCTTACTCTTGGGATGGGGAAGCTAAGTTAGCTAAGGTGACAGTTACCCAAACCCAAGTAAGCGCAGATAAGCAGAAAGATATATTCGACCTGAGAATCCCCATCGGTTTCGGTTATATACAGACAGGAGAATCTGCAACAGGGCAAATTTTTACAGTGCGGGTGCATGAAAGGGAACAGAGTTTTTACTTCCCATTAACCCAGAAGCCTGACTTCATCAGCTTTGATGTAGGGAATAATTGGCTAAAAACTGTGTCTTTGGAATATCCTATCCCAGAGTTAAAAGCGCAGTTAACATCTGACCCTGATCCAATTTCACGCATATATGCAGCAACAGCCTTGGCTAAAAAAGGTGGATTAGAAGCAACTAAAGCTTTAGCCGCATCCCTGAAAAATGAACCATTCTGGGGTGTGCGGGTGGAAGTTGCCAAACAATTGGCAGAAATTAAGCTAGACCAAGCTTTTGACGGATTAGTTGAGGGTTTAACTGATAAAAATCCTTATGTGCGCCGGGCGGTTGTGCAAGCATTAGCGCATATTAAAACTCGTGCTAGTTATAAAGCTGTCAAAAGTGTAGTTAAAGATGGTGATGCTAGTTACTACGTAGAAGCGTCTGCTTGTGAGGCTTTAGGTGCGATCGCTGCCATTAATTTCGATGACAAATCTAAAGAAGAAAAAGCAATTAAGCTCCTGCAATCGGTTTTAGAAGAACGAGCAGGTTGGAACGAAATTGTTCGCAGTGGGGCAATTAACGGTTTAGCTGCACTCAAAACCTCAGAAGCGGCGTTAGATTTGATACTTGAATATACCAAACTTGGTGTACCGCAACCATTACGCTTATCTGCAATTCGCGCATTAGGTAAGATTAGCGTTGGTCAAAATCTGATCAACTTAGAACGAATTATTGAACGATTAGCCGAACTGGCCAAAGAAAGCTTCTTTCTAACCCTAATGGCAGTTGTCGCCTCCTTGGGACACATGGAGACACCAAAAGCAATAGGCGTATTGCGATCGCTTGCTGATCAAACAACCGATGGACGTGTGCGTCGTTTCGCAGAGGAACAACTAACTCATGTACAGAAAAACATCGGTGCAGATAAAGCCTTACAGCAATTACGGGAGGAAATTGACCAACTCAAACAACAAAACCAAGAACTCAAAAGCCGCCTGGAAAGCTTAGAGGCTAAATCCCAGACTGCAATTCATAATTCGTAATTAAATATAGTAGGGTTGGGACATTGCCCACCCTACTACAACTCAGCACTTTACTATAATAGTGGAGCTAAAGGTGCGCGTCTTTTGCTACCACCACCACCTATGGTAGTTGGACTGTTATTATTAATGATGTAAAGCGCTTTGTATAGCTTCATCACATCGTCGTAAAAAGCGCCAGTCCAATTCTCAAGGTCGTAACCATATTTAGTTTTAAACTCCTCTGGAACTCCTTGTTCCACTGCTATGTAATGAGCATCCCAACCAGCATCATCAACAACGTAGCCACCGTAGTTTTGTAAAACCCGAAACAATTTCTTGCCAGCTGGTGTTTGTAATTGCAAGCTGGATTCTGTGATGGATGGAGGAATTGCTAGTAAGGTTCCTTGGACAAAAGCAGAGTTTGTACCCTGATAACTAGTGGAGGCTACACTATCGGCTCGGTCTGCTGGCCAGCGATAACCAGGACGGCTAGATGAGTAGTAATAGTATTTTTGCCCCCAAAACAATAACTTGATGGCATGGCGAATTGGTTGGTCGTTAATGAGTTCACCTTTACGAATAGAACCACCAATGGAAGATAGTCCAGAGCCGAAATGCGCTCCACCTATACCTTCGCCATATAGGCTTAAATCAGGGTAATAGTGCCAACCATAAACTGGCCCGCCATTTTGACAACGTGCTAATGGTTCAAGTTGTACTAAAGTTTTACCATCAGGCTGGAGAAAAGCGGAGGCATTATTTGGCGTACTATAGGGATTCAAAGTAGCGTCAGGAATAATTAAGCTATCGGGAACGGGTAAAGAGATATTCATCGAGTTAGTGCCAGAACACCTATTAGTCCAGCTACCCGGAGAATATACAGGACGTAAAGGATCGCTAGCCTTGAGCTTGTAAAAGTACTCTCGATCTACACCAAACCAAGCAGCCTTTTGAATGTTGGCTGGTATGTATCTAGCACCTGAGCCAATTGGCATATTCCAAATTGACGTAACAGAAAATGGCCATAACCAAGGATCTCTAGTAGTGGGTGTCTGACTAGTAGTGATCGCATTTGTCAAGATAATTGTCAAAAAAACACTTATGGACACCGCAAATATACGCAAATTGAATTTGCGGTTCCTCAATATTGAAATTGATTTCATCAAAATCTAGCCCAGCAACTTTCTTGGGAACTTAGCTATTATTTACGGCATCAGCAGAGGAATTCGGGGCAACTCTGCTTGATTTAGCCTGAGCCATTGTACATACGATAAATTAAAAAAGCAAGCAGCTAAATGGCTGTAGCTAATATATCCAAATTTGATTCCGTAAATAAGAAACTATGTAAAGTGTTCCCAAACTTAAGTCCGAAAATAACAGGGAATAACTTGTAGTTTTATAAAGTATAATTAATAAAAAGATAGAAATATCTAAAGCGTTTGAGTAGGCTAGCGTCGCTGCGAATAAACGCAAAAATCAAGTAGATTAAGAGTTTTTTGCAGCAGACTAGCCCCAAATCAGACTAGCAACCAAATTGCGGGTCACAACATTAAATCAGTGAACAGTAAACAGTGAACAGTTATCAAAATAATATAGTGGAGGATTAAAAACCCACCACTCAACCTAGCACCAATAGCTGTGGTGTTTCTCCAGGGATTCAACTGATAACTAGTAACCCTTACGGGTTCGCCAGTCGCTCATGGGGGAAACCCCCAAGACCGCGCTGGCTCACTGATAACTGGTAACTGAGAGTAAATTTCCCAGAAGAAGAGGCAGACAAAGGCGTGGGTCAGTATCAACCTGGTCAGCTAAAGCGCTACAATCCCGATGATATCGCTTGTTACTATCGTTATCGTCCCTGGCTAAGTTTGGGGCGGTTGTTCAAAATAACTTGGTACTTTGCGACTTTTATTTTGGGCTTAAAGTGGGATGAATGGCAAAATCAAGTAGAGCAGAATAAGGGGAAACGGGCTAGTCAGTTACGCACTATACTCACCCGTTTAGGTCCAACTTTTATTAAAGTAGGTCAAGCCCTCTCCACCAGACCAGACCTAATTCGCAAAGATTTTCTAGAAGAACTAATTAAACTACAAGACCAATTACCAGCTTTTGATAATGCGATCGCCTATCACATCATCGAAACAGAATTAGGCAGATCCATATCAGAAATATACAGTGAACTTTCGCCGTCGCCGGTGGCGGCTGCTAGTTTGGGTCAAGTCTACCGAGGACGCTTACTTAGTGGTGAAGAAGTCGCAGTCAAGGTACAACGTCCCCATCTGCGCCCTATCCTTACCCTTGACCTTTATTTAATGCGCTGGATAGCTGGTTGGTTAGCACCGTGGCTACCCCTGAATTTAGGTCACGACCTCACTTTGATTGTGGATGAGTTCGGAACCAAATTATTTGAAGAAATTGATTACCTCAACGAAGGGCGCAACGCTGAAAAATTCGCCCACAACTTCCGCGATACTCCAGAAGTAAAAGTACCGAGTATTTACTGGCGGTTTACCAGCAATCAAGTTTTAACTTTAGAGTGGATTAACGGCTTTAAGCTAACAGATACCAAGAGTATTCGCGCTGCTGGCCTAGACCCAGAAGCGATTATCCGTATTGGTGTTACTTCCGGTTTGCAACAGTTATTAGAGTATGGCTTTTTCCACGCCGACCCCCATCCAGGTAATTTATTTGCCATGCCTGATGGTCGCATGGCTTATATCGACTTTGGCATGATGGATCAGTTGGAAGAAGTTACAAAAGAAACTCTGGTAGATGCGGTAGTGCATCTGGTGAATAAAGACTATAGCGATTTAGCTTTAGATTTCGTCAATTTAGGATTTCTCACCCCCGATACAAATATTGGCCCCATCATTCCTGCATTGGAGGCAGTATTAGGAAATGCGATCGGTAAAAATGTCGAGGACTTTAACTTTAAAACCATTACCGACCAGTTCTCCGAACTGATGTATGAGTATCCCTTCCGCGTTCCCGCCAAGTTTGCTTTAATTATTCGTTCCCTAGTGACGCAAGAAGGAATTGCACTGAGTCTCAACCCCAACTTCAAAATTGTGGAAGTGAGTCATCCTTACGTAGCTAAACGCCTACTGACTGGTGAATCTCCCGAATTAAGAAGACGGTTGTTGAATGTGCTGTTCAAAGATGGTAAATTTCAGTGGCAGCGCTTGGAAAATCTGATTGCGATCGCTCGTACCGATGACAATTTTGATGTATTACCTACAGCCAGAATGGGATTGCAATTTCTCCTATCTGATGAAGGTCAATTCTTACGTCGCCAGTTAGTCCTAGCACTTACCGAAGATGACCGCCTGCACACCGAAGAGGTGCAACGCCTGTGGTTTTTGGTGAAGGATGACCTCCAACCAAATCGCATCTTCAATGTAGCGATCGGCTTGTTGACAGATTTATCTAGAGAAAGTGTAGCTGCTATTTTACCAAAAGCCGCATCTTTCAACTTTTTTGATGAATCCTCAGCCAAAAATTAAATTTGACAAATTTTTTATAAATTTTATCCAATAAAATCGGGAGTTTTCATGTACTATTACCCTTTACAACCGCCATATTTCTTACTAGTTTTAGGTCTGTTTGTAGCGCTAACCTCTGGCTTGGCTTTATCTGGAACATTGAAATTGGTAGTAGAAGATTGGCGTGTCAATAGCACAGAAAAATCCCAACCTATTTCATCATCTAGGAAACAATTGCTTTTCCCATTTTTAGGTATTACTGTCGGTGTTTGTTTCTTTGTTTCCTGTGGCTTAGAAATATTCGGTTTTCCTAATATTCTCGCTTTAGGAATTGGTTTACCCCTGAGTCTATTGACTTGTTTATTAATTTGGGTGCAATTAGGCAGTATGTTAACCTATGCCGAACGTCGGGGGATGAAATCACTAGATTTAGATTCTTTATCTTAGTGAAAGTTTGTAGTAAGTACTTTAGTGCTGGAGATACATTAGGAATAAAGTCCTTACTACGAACTTGATTAATTTCCTTAACTATAGTAAAAATTAAATTCTGTTAAAGCGATAATTCTAGTCTTATTCAAGCGGTAGTGGTAGCCAATTCTGCGTTTCCAAGCATCCCAAGTAGTCGGCTTGTTAGTATAAGAAGCATCCAAATGTTTTGCGGCATTTCTAACTTGTTCCCAGCCATCCTTCGCTACAGTCCAGCCTACTTTAGCAGCTGCTAATCCCATAGTGTTACCTTCGCCAGCATGGATACCCCTTAGTTCTAAATACCTGCCCATTTTCTCCCAGTATTTTAAGTACTCTATTTCTTTACCGCCATCCCTGGCAATTATAAATAGGGACTCCCCTATATAATTGCTAGTTTCTAAATTTATATTAAGATTGTTAGCTACCTGACGAATATGAGGTAGTCTCTCAGGGGTATATTTACTGATATGCCCAATCAGATTTTCACAGTGTCCGGCTGTAATTCCCGGCTGCCATTTTAGATTATCTGGTATGGGAGATAGAATTTCTGTGTCTGCATCAATGTATATAGCAGCATTAAACTGTGATAAAGCTGTTTTTATGACTAAGCTTTTATCATTGTAACAATGCAGAATACCACGTTGATAATGCTTAAAAGCCACAACATTAGAGTAATTACGGAAATCTTCTGGTAAGTCTGTGTAAACTACCAGCATTTTGCCTGGGGCATATTTTGCTAAATCATTGGCTAAGTGCTGAGTCAGAAGACGATATTTTTTTCTTAGTGCCAATGTACAAAAACAGTAGTTTTGCGAGTCTTGATTCATAAAAACTCTATTTAGTTATATCTACTGTCATTGTAGACAATCAAATAACTAAATGATATGTAGATTTAACTAAGTAGAACCGCGTAAATATTTGTAGTTGATATAAAGCCGTAGTCTTTTCATCAGCAAATATAAGGTAACATCATGCTACAGGCTAGACAGTCCTGATAAAAATAGCTTTATCAAAATTTTATGATTTATATTAAGTTCGCTTAAATACTGATCATATTCTGGGGGCTGGCAATGGGTAATGGGTAATGGATAATGGATAATTGGTAGTGGCTCAAAACAATTGCTTATTACCAATTACCCACCAAAACAACCATTTCAATTACTTCACTTTCAGTTGCCGCAACGGGCTTTTTAAGCGATTTAAGGCTTTTTGCCATTGGCTTTGTTTTACTGGTGCGGGTATAGCAGCCGGAGGTAATTCAGGATTTAAATTGCGGTAATGTTCCCAAATTTCCCAGTAAGGACAACCTGGTTGAATACGAATACCCGCCCAATGCAGATATTGTAGGGGTTGATTGACGTTAGGGTCAAATACTAAATCACCTTGAGTTTGGAATTGGGGTGAACCAGCCCAATTACCTGGTGCTTTACCTTCTCGGCGGACAATGTTGAAGCGGCGGGGAATGCGCTTGAGCAACATATAATTAATAATTGGTTGGTCGGAAGTCTTTTGGGAAAAGTCGAAGTATTCGGGATGGGCTGCACACTCTGTAAAGGTGGCATATAAATCATCTGCTGAGATTAAGTTTTTCTTGGAACCCCAAAAACCGCCATTGAAAATATCTTTAACTTCTGCTTCAGTAAAAACTTTGTCTTCCAGAACTTTGGATGTAAAAACGTTTTTTATTCCGCCTGAATATTGATAATCACAACAAATAAAATCTGCTTGAGCTAGGTAGTTAAGATTATCAATAATTTTTTCAAAGACAACAATATCAGTGTCAATATAGAGAAATTCATCGAATGGGCCAAACCAACAAGCTTGCTTACGAAATTGATTAGGACGAGCGAAAAATTTGCCACCGAAAGTTTCGTGTAATCTTTCGGAAAGTTCGTCTATAAAAGCTAAATCACTATAAAGTTGTACCCCATAGTGTTTGTTGAGTATATCGGCAATTTTATGATAATTATTATCGTAAGGAATCATCACAACTGGTGTGTCCGCATCATGTAAGCGGATACTGTTGAGTAGGGCGATCGCCTGATCAATAACTTTATCATTAGCTATAATATAAATTCCCCTAGACATATTTTCACCTCACACTGTTAAACCTAATTTTTTTAAAATTCTTTTACCTAGACTGGGATAATGTTCAATAACTTTTGTTTTGGTTGTAAACTGTGGGCGTTTGTCTGGTTCATGTAAATATCTATAATACAAGAACACATCTCGGTAAGGAAAATCAAGGTTTTCCCCTGCACAAAGTTTTCTAAATAAAGCAGAACTTAGTCCAATATAATGAATATAAGTAAGTTGCTTACCCTTATCGTATAAGATATTATTTTGTGTTTCAAAATGAGGAGAAGTTACACAGCAACCAGTCTTTTGATTACTAGGTAAACTGAGAGCAAAATTATAATTGGATATGCCTAGACGCATAACCATATAATTAAGCACTGTTTGATCAGGAGCCATATCATATAGAACTTCGGCTTCTCCTTGACGCAGCTTATCTAAAATAATTTGTTGATTTTGAGCATTAAATACACCTTTTTTGGAGGCATAAAATCCCGAACAAAAGACTTGTGTTTGTAATTTTTCTTTGGTAAATAGCTCTGTTAATTTATTAGATTGAAGATTATAAACGTGAGATAAATCTTTATACTGAAAGTCATATACTACCCAATCATAATGATTGAGTTGATTAAAAATAGCGTCTAAAGGACTCATTAATAATGTGTCAGCATCCATGTAGACAAAGCGGTCAAATGGGCCATCAAAGGCGCAGTAACGGCGATGAGTACCAACACGATGATATTTTTCCTGACTAATTTTCTGCCAATGAGCTTGAGCGGTAGGATGGGTATCCCATACACTACAAACAAATTCATCCCATTGCTGAATTGACTCTTGATTATTATAAAGCTGCACTTGGGGACGACGAGCGATTTCTGCCGCAATTTGTGTTGTATTGTCGTCATAAGGATAAACACAAACAGGCATTTTCTCCCCGTAAATTGCCTCAATACTATTGAGTAGAGCAATTAGTTGGTCGTAAACTCTATCATTAGCAAGGGTACAAATACCATCCATATAGGACTCACTGTTAATTTTTGGTTTTGTTGACTGTTAACTTTTGACTAATGACTATTGACTAACAAATTCTGATAACCAGTTGAGTAGGTTTAATTTGTGGAGGATGATTTGTCTAGCTTCGGCGATCGCATCCTTAGCAGCATACCAAAAATCAGGTGTAGCAGTCACTTCTTGAATGTAAGCAACACCTTTTTCATCCAAGGTGGGTAGGCGTAAAAAACTGCCTGGAGGTAATAATTTATCTGCTGCTGGGCCTCCATAATAAATTGGTAGACACCACGCCAATAAAGCATCCCATAGTTTTTCACTTACATACCAATCATTGTCAGCATAATTTTCAATTGATAAATTGTAATAATAAGGGGCCATACCATGCCACTTATTACCTAATTCTCCCGATGATTTAGCCCATGTAGGTAAACCTCGTCCATACAAATGAAACTTAACTTCACTCGCTTGGAGTAATTCGATAAATTTTAAGCGGCGACGATGGTTAGCAGTGCGGCTAATACCAGAAGTTATCCAACTGCAAGGGAAAACTTTTTCAGGTACAGGCATTTCATTGAGTTCACGAAATGCGTTGTTATGATACCAAATTGCTGGCATATAACCAGGATGAGGCGCAAAGTCATCAGGCCCCGAAATATAGCCACAATACTGTTGTGCTACTTGATAATTATTTTTATTATTCTCAACAATCTCTTCTAAAGGCGGTTCACGTAATAGATAAATTATGCGTTCTTTAGGTACATCTCTCAGTAAAGATTTTACATCTGTTTCTAGATTTTGTGGTTTACGCCGTAACTTATCTATCCAACTTGACTGTTTATTATTTTTAGGAAAATCGAATTGATATAACAACAGAAAATCCGGTTTTTCTGCCTGTGCATCTATTTGAATATTGCGCCAACTACCAAATTGTTGGGGTGTTTGTTGCCATAACCAATCTGTTCTTTTTGCTATATGACGATAGCTGGTAAGCATACCAATTTTTTTTATATTCATTGATTTATTATTTATAGTATGAAGGATTTAATATTGGTTGTTATTCTCACCTATTTAGCAATTGCTATCTAAGTTAGTTTTTAACTGAAGCTATTAGTTGAGGACGGAATGATTCATCAACATAACTGAGAATCTTATCTATGCGATTTTCCCAAGAAAATGGCTTGGCTAATTCAATATTGTTAGTATAACCTTCTATCCTTCTCGGATATATTTCTATAGCCTGTTTTAATGCTTGAGCTAGTTTAATAGGATTATCAGGTTCACACCACACAGCAGCTAAAGGCATCTCTTTAAACAGCATCAATGGCGGGATTTCTGTAATGACTATAGGGGTTCCTGAAGCCATATATTGAAAGAATTTTACAGGATTTGTGAAATTAGCAGATTTGCCTGAACAGTGGGGATGAACCAAAATGTCAGCAGCTTGAAATAAACTGACTAAGCGTTGGCGGGGTAATACCCAACCTAAAAACTTGATATTTTCTACTTGTTTATCTTTAGCTATTTGTTGATATGCTTTTACTTGTTCTTCCTTACCACCTGTGACAACAAACTGTACCTGTGGTAGTTCTTTAGCTGCATCAATTAAAACATCAACACCTTTAAAGGGATATAAAGCACCTGAATAAACCACTAGAGGCTGACTTGCATTACCTAATAATTCGTTACGCCATGCTGCGGCTTCTTGTGGCTGTCTTAATAAAAATGATTGCTCAAAACCGTTGTGTAACCAAACAACTTTCTCTGGTGGAAACCCCTGTTCAATTAGGCTTTGTCTAATAATTTCTGATTGGGTGATAGCTATTTGAAAAAAAGGACTTTCAGCAACGCCTGTGGGAATCTTTTCTTTTTGGAAATAGTGGCGTTCATAAATTGTAGGGATACGATTTTTAACTGCGGCTTGGACAAAATTCCAATCTCTGGTATGAACAATTTTAGTGTGGCGTAGTAGCTGAAATGGTAAATAATAGCGTGATATAATTGTACTAGATGCAGTAAACTTACCTCCAATACAATCAATAGGCCAAGGCATTGGTAAAGAGGCAAGTTTTAACTTATCTTGGACATCGTAAAATTCTATAAAATCTTTATCCGGTTGTCTTACTTGGAAAGGCGAAAACAATGAGAGTGTATTTAAAGAACCCCGTTTTGGTTCTGGATATACTAAAACGGAATCATAGCCTAAATTAGCAGCAGCATTAGCACAAAGAACATCATGAATTTCATGGGCTGTATCTGGTTGCTGCGATAATATTTTACTATAAAAGATGTATTGATTTCTCATTATTTATTTGGTGTCAATAGTTCTGGTTGTGTTGACAAGAGGTTATTTTCAAACTTTTCTAAGTAATTAAGGAAATTTGTTGACAGATTTAGAGCCTCATTGATTAATGAATATTCTCCTTCAGCTAATTCTCCTGTAATGTCAGTTAAGGAGCGTAGCGAAATTAGTATGTTGTTGAAGTTTATACGAAATTCGTTGATGTCTTTTAAATTCTCCATTTGTTTAGGATTTTGATTGACCTCGGTTAAGGAACTAGCTAAATATTGCACTTGTTGCTGCAAACTATCCTCAAAAATATCTAGAGCGTTAATAATTTTGAAAGCTGATTTGTAAGCATCTTCAACTAATTCTTGATGTTCTTGGCTATTGTCTGTTACATCATCCAGTAACAAGCGTAAAATGCCAATCATTGAGTTAAGGCGGTTGCGAATTTCATGAGAAATTCGTAAGAAACTTTGATTGGTTTTATTAGCTTCTGTATTACTAAACTGCATTGCATACAGACGGGAGTAGTAGCCACCTTTTTGTAATAATTCTTCGTGGGTTCCTACCTCAACTACTTTACCTTGATCTAAGACAGCAATTTGATTAGCTTTGCGGACTGTAGATAGACGGTGTGCAATCACTAATGTAGTTCTGTTGCGGCTGAGTTCTTCTAAAGCAGCTTGTACTAAACGTTCAGAGACGGTATCTAAAGCACTAGTTGCTTCATCAAGGATGAGAATATCAGGATCTTGTAGAAGTGCGCGAGCGATCGCTAGTCTTTGTCTTTGTCCTCCAGATAACATGACACCGCGATCGCCTACCATCGTATCAAATTGCTGCGGTAATTTACTAATAAATTCATAAGCATTTGCCCGTTTAGCAGCTAATAAAATCTCTTCGTCTGTAGCATCCTGTTTACCATAGGCAATGTTATTGCGTACTGAATTATTAAAGAGAAAAGTATCTTGGCTAACAATTCCCATACATCTGCGTAACGAGGGAATATCAAATTCGCGTAAGTCAATACCATCAATACGAATACTGCCCCCTGTTGGGTCATAAAATCTGGGCAATAAATCTGCTAAAGTTGACTTACCTGCCCCAGAACCGCCTACTAATGCCAAAGTTGTGCCACGAGGTAAATCTAAAGTTACCTCTTTGAGTACCTGCTTACTATGACCAGGATAATTAAAGGAAACTGATTCAAAAGTAATCCCTTTTTGTAAACTGCTGTAAGCGATTTTTCCATTGACTAGAAATGGTTTATCATCTCTTCGTAATAAGTCAGATGTCATATCTACACTAGCAACCAGACTGGCAAAGTTACTACGCAGACTATTAAGTTGAGAAACTAGAGGCAGCAAGCGCAATAATATCAATAGATATGTTAATATAACGGTCGAAATTGTGCTGATTTGGTCGGCAAAGAAGGTCTTACTTAAAATTACAATTAATAATAAAGCTGTGACTCCCAAAAACTCACTGAGAGGGTTAACTGCCTCTGAGTTCATTTGAGATTTAAAGTCTGCCAATTCCCGCTCACGAACTAATTTTCTAATTCTTTCAAACTCCCTATTCTCATTAGCTGTAGCTTTGACAAGGCGAATACCATTCAGAGTTTCTAAAACAGCTATTGAGTATGCTTTTGACATCTCACTCAATATTTTGCCGTATTTGCGGGAACGGGTAATAGTAAATTGATTTACTAATGTCACTAGCGATAGCAAGATAGTTGCCATAATGGTTAACTGCCAAGAAATTGACACCAATAGGCAAACAAAAACGAAAATTGTAATAACAAGAATAATTAACTTGATAATATTACTTACATAACTAGCAGCACGGCCAATTTCTCCTCCTAATCGGTTGATTAAGTCACCAACCTTGATTTTGGCATAATAATCTATATCAATATTTAGTAATAAATCGATACCAGCTTCTCGCATATCCGCAGTTAGCCGACGGCTTAAAGAACTTGATGCTAATGTGCTAGTATAAGTTGCCAAATTTTTTAAAGCAATTGTGAAGACAATTGCCCCTGCCATTGCACCAATACGATAGTTTTCTGGCACATGATCAAATGGTGTCATGATGGCTTTAAGTAATCCTGGAGCGCCTTTCAAGTCTACTGGTTGCCCCACTATTCTTAAAATTATCGGTACAATCAGCGTTGTGCTAATCCCATTAAATAAAGCCCCAGAAAATCCTAATATTATCGTTAGTAGAATTAATCCTGGGTATGGTTTCGCAAATTTTAGTAAGATGCGTCGATTAGGCATTTAGTTTATTAGGGTAACACTAGAATTATTTGTAACATAATCAATCAAGGTTTGATTAACTTCTCATTGTATTGGCTACTCATCATTACCGTATCCCGATGAATACTTACAAATTAGCAATAACTGACTGGAGAGTAGTAGCCATAGCAGATATACTGTATTTTTCTATACATCTTATCCTAGCTTGACGACCGCGATCGCCAGCTGCATCCCAATCTGCAAATATTGACTTAATCTGCGATGCCATTTCTTCAGGACAAGCAGGCTCAACCAAATAAGCCGTTTCCCCAACAATTTCTGGAATATCCCCGACGCTTGTCGCTAAAATAGGCTTGGCCATTGCCATCCCATCAGTTAATTTCAAGGGAAACTGGGCTAAAGCAGCAGGTGTATTGCGTTGGGGAACCACAATAATATGTGCAGCCGCAACAATTTTTGGCATTTGCGTAGGTAGAGATTTAGGTAACTTAATAATCCAACGCCCCCACTTTTCCATAAGTTGAGCATCATAGTCATCATAAGGACTACCGCCCACAATTACGAGCCTTAAATCCGGTTCGTTGAGGATATCCAACGCCATGAGGATATCTTCCACTCCTTTATATGGTCTAGGCGCACCAGGAAACATTAAAATCTTGTAGTCGGATAACCCATAAAAAGCTCGACTTTCTTCAGCATCGTAGTTGATGGGGTTAAATAAATCAGTATCTTTACCATTAGGTATATAAATTCCACCAAAGCGTTCTTGTAAAAATTTAGTATGAATTGTCACTGCATCAGCTTTTGGCGCAATCCCTTCCAAAAATTTTAAATACAGAGGATGATCAGGATTGCGTAAAGCTCCATCCGGCTTGAAAATATCTCGATAAAGTTGCTTCCAAGAGGGACGATACTGCCATTGTTCCCCCCCATACCAGCTTAATTCCCAATCATCTATATCTAAAATTACTGGCAGACGAGTTCTTAATTTTTTCCATAAAGATAGGCCTAAAGTTGTAGGTTTAGGCCTCATTGCATAAATAATATCACCATCAATTCTTTTTAAGAGTTCTGCCGCCGAACCCAGAAATTTGGGATAATTATGACCTATAAATTGATGAATCTGAACTTCTGATTGTGGAAAAACTGCTGATTCACCAAAGACAAATCCTAAAATTTCGACTTCATAATTCAGCTTTTGCAGTGCTTGAGCTAGGAGAAAAGAACGTACAGAACCACCTCCCCACCTTCCTGCCCCAGCACTGGATAAGTCGCTGACAATAATGGAAACTTTTAAGTTAGATTTGTTCGTCTGTAGATTCACAATTTAATATTGGTGGGATAACTTAACCTGTCCAAGATAATCATAAATCCTCATACGATATGTAGCCATAAGAAAAGAAGTTAGAGTCCAGATAAAAGATATTTCCATCTCCTTTTAACTCTGTACTTTTACATTCTTGGTTAAATATAATACTTTATCATGAACGCATCAGTACTTCTTTTAATTGCCTTACCAGTCAGTCAGTTTTAATTGCCCTGTCTGGATATGGTCAAAGATGCGGTTAATTTGGCGACGTTCTGCTTCACTAATATCAGTATGATTCAATACCACAGAAGTCAGCAAAGCATGATCTTCAGGACTTAATTTACCAGCACGTAAGATTTTATCTACAACTGGCTTAACGGCTGTTTCTGATTGATTATAAACACTGCTGTAACTGTATCTGTAGTCACTACTCATATTTTTTCCTGTGGTCATCAACTGAATGTCGGAATAATTTGGTCTTTGGTATAAAAAATTAATACGTAAGCAATCCTGAAAGTTTGGACAAGTTTTAACTAAAAATAGATATTTATGTCTGTATATCCATAGTATTTTGGTATTCCTCAGCAAAAAAGAACACAAATAATCTAACTTTGTGTTGATACTCTCTTCCAGAGAAGTATTACTGATAAATAGTCAATACCTTTGTAATTTTTTTGTATACTTCCAGTGTAATCACGGTTGTATACTATCATGGTTTATGGAGGCTTAAATAGAAATAATCATATATAAGCTTTTCCTATAATGCTAACTAGAGAGCAATGAGGGGCAGGGTAAGAATATTTTTATTAGTACTCAGCACGCTGTTCATCGCCCCGTTACTGCTAACAGCACTCATGACTCTTGATGTGTAAAAGAGATTTAAAAATATGCAGGTAATTCGATTAGCAGCACTTTCAGACAATTACATTTTCTTACTGCATGACCCTCAACAAAATATCGCGGCTGTTGTTGATCCGGCAGAGGCAGAGCCAGTACTTAAACAATTGGCTCAATTAAATGCAGAGTTAGTGACAATTTTTAATACACATCATCACAATGATCATGTAGGTGGGAATCAGCAGTTAATCCAAAAATTTCCCCAAGTAAAAGTTTATGGTGGAGCGGAAGATAAAGGTAGAATCCCAGGACAGCAAGTGTTTTTACAACAAGGCGATCGCGTCCACTTTGCTGATAGAGTAGCCGAAGTTATCTTCGTACCCGGACACACCCGCGCCCACATCGCCTATTACTTCCCTCCCCAAATACCAGACGAGCCAGGAGAATTGTTCTGTGGTGATACCCTGTTTGCTGGTGGTTGCGGTCGCTTATTTGAAGGCACACCAACACAAATGGTAGAATCTTTAACTAAACTACGCTCCCTCCCAGAAAATACCCTTGTCTGGTGCGCTCATGAATACACTTTAAAGAATTTACAATTTGCACTCAGTGTAGATGGTGGGAATACCGACTTACAAAAGCGCTTTGATGAAGTTAAGACACAACGCACCCAAGGAATAGCCACTGTACCCTCATTATTAAGTGTAGAAAAGCTCACCAACCCCTTTTTGCGTTGGGAGCAACCCGCATTACAAACAGCAGTTAACAGTAACGACCCCATCCAAACCTTTGCCCGTATCCGGGGATTAAAAGATAGGTTTTAGCTAGTTGACAGTTGACAGTTGACAGTTGTTAGCTCATTTCCACTGTCCATTGTTCACTGACAGCCAACAGTTAACAGTTAACTAAAAATATTTTTCGATTTTTTGTCAGCAAAGAGTTGCGATCGCCCCCAGCAGTTCGCTAGGATCTGTAAGCTTTAGGGTATAGAAATGCTGGGAATAGGGTTACACTAACGTAGGCTATCCTGCTGCAACCCAAGTTAATGAGATTTTACAGGAAAAATAGAAAACAATGGCGAAGCGCGTACAATTAGTTTTAACAAAGGATGTCAGCAAGCTAGGCAGATCCGGCGACTTAGTGGAAGTAGCTCCTGGTTATGCTCGTAATTATTTGATTCCTCAGAGTTTGGCAACTCATGCCACTCCTGGTATTCTCAAGCAAGTAGAACGTCGCCGCGAACAAGAACGGCAACGCCAAGCTGAACTTAAACAGCAAGCTTTAGAGCAGAAAGCCAGCTTAGAAAAAGTTGGCAGTTTGAAAATTGCCAAGCAAGTTGGTGAAAACGAAGCTATTTTCGGTACAGTCACCAGCCAAGATGTTGCAGATGCGATTCAAGCAGCTACAAGTCAAGAAGTAGACCGTCGTGGTATTACCATTCCCGACATTGGCAAGTTAGGTACTTACAAAGCAGAAATCAAGCTATTCTCTGATGTTACAGCAGTAGTTGATATCGAAGTTGTAGCTAGTTAGAAGAAGGCAGGAGGCAGGAGGCAGGAGGCAGATGGCGTAGCCTGTCGAAGACAAGGCAGGAGGCAGGAGGCAGGAGGCAGAAGGCGGAGATTAAAGTCTTTTTCCTTTCCCCTTTCCCGTTTCCCCTTTATCTTCCCCATCTCCCCCCACTCCCCACTCCCTACTCCCCACTCCCATTCTTATGTCTGAAGAACTAAATTTTCACGGCGATGGTAGCGATCGCCTTCCACCCCAAAACATTGAAGTAGAAGAAGCGATTTTGGGGGGAATTTTGTTAGATCCAGAAGCGATTGGTCGAGTAAGCGATCGCCTCGTTGCCGAAGCATTTTATGTTAACGCCCATAGAGATATTTACCAAGCTGCCTTACGTCTCCATGCCCAAGGTAAACCTACAGATTTACTTGCGGTAACAAGTTGGCTGAGTGATAACGACTTGTTAACTCGCATTGGTGGGAGAAATAAATTAGCCACACTGGTAGACCGTACAGTGTCGGCTGTGAATATCGATGCCTTAGCCGGGTTGGTAATGGAAAAGTACCTGCGACGGCAATTAATTAAAGCTGGCAATGAAATTGTCCATCTTGGTTACGAGACAGATAAAGAATTACCCATAGTATTAGACCAAGCAGAACAAAAAGTTTTTGGTGTCACCCAAGAACGTCCCCAATCAGGTTTAGCTCACATAGCCGACACCTTAATTAATAACTTCCAAGAAATTGAGGAGCGTAATCAAGGCATTGCTTTACCTGGGATTCCCTGCGGCTTTTATGATTTAGATGCTATGACCAGTGGCTTTCAGCGATCGGATTTAATTATCGTCGCGGGGAGACCGTCAATGGGAAAAACAGCATTTTGCTTGAACCTAGCTAATAACATCGCTGCGGGAATGAAGTTACCTGTTGCTGTTTTTAGTTTAGAAATGTCTAAAGAGCAGCTGGTACAACGTCTACTCGCAAGTGAAGCCCAAATCGAAAGCGGTTATTTACGGAGTGGTCGTTTGAGTCAAACACAATGGGAACCATTAAGCCGGGCAATTAGTATGCTTTCGGAAATGCCCATATTTATCGATGATACACCAAATATTACCGTCACCCAAATGCGTTCTCAAGCCCGCAGGCTACAAGCCGAACAGGGTGTAGAACTAGGTTTGATAGTTATAGATTATCTGCAATTAATGGAGGGAGGCGGTGATAATCGTGTACAAGAATTATCAAAAATTACCCGTTCGCTCAAAGGTTTAGCCAGAGAATTATCTGTGCCTGTGATCGCTTTATCTCAGCTGAGTCGTGGAGTAGAAGCACGTACAAACAAGCGCCCTATGTTATCTGACTTACGTGAAAGCGGATCTATTGAACAGGACGCGGATTTAGTTATCATGTTATACCGCGATGATTACTATAACAACGATAGCCCTGATCGCGGCATTGCCGAAGTAATCGTAGCCAAACACCGCAACGGCCCCACTGGTACAGTAAAACTCTTATTCGACCCGCAATTTACCAAGTTCAAAAACTTAGCTAGATCAGGTTATTAAAAAGGAATGGACAGTGGACAGTAAACAACCAGTCAACTGTCAACTGTCAACTTCCCCTACTTAACGTCTAACAATTCAACATCAAAGATTAAGGTAGCGTTGGGAGGAATTACACCACCAGCACCACGAGCGCCATAACCTAATTCTGAGGGAATGATTAATTTACGACGACCACCTACTTTCATGGTGCTGAGTCCTTCATCCCAGCCTTTGATTACTTGTCCAACGCCGATTTTGAAGCTGAAGGGACTATTGCGATCGCGTGAACTATCAAATTTAGTACCATCTTCTAAAGTACCAGTGTAGTGAACTACAACAGTTTGTCCAGTTTTAGGAGTCGCACCAGTGCCTTCTTGTATCTCTACATACTTGAGTCCAGAAGCAGTAGTGACGACGTTAGCAGCATTATCGGCATTAAACATATTATCTTTCTTGGTTGGAGTATTGTTTTCTTTAACACTTGTGACGGCTGGTGGAGTTTGAGGTAAATTAGCAGCAATGGCATCCTGTTTAGCGCCTACTTGCGCTACCACCAAAACTACAACACAGACCAGCATCAAACCTATGCTGAATAAAATTGCTTTCAAAATTAGCCCCCTAATGAGGTAGTTTGGCAACGAAAATTACCAACAGGACACAATTAGTTTAAAACACAAGCGCATCCTAACGCCAAAGCTTATTTTCTAAATCTCGCACTTGACGTTCTAAGCGGTCAATTCGTCCCCGCAATTCATCCACCTCAGACTGACGCGCCACCCCTAAATCCTGCATCATATTACGCATTTGTCGTTGCATTTGGGCATCCCAATTTCCTTGCTCCGACTTTAACTGCTGTACAATGTCATCCATTACCGCCTTAGCTTGTTCTGGATTAAGCTTACCGTCCTTCACCAATTCATCACTAGCCTGCTTGAGTTTTTCCGCTACGACAGACGTTGTACCGATACCAAGCATCATTAACTGCTGCAACCAATTGTTGCTGTCCATATTCCTTTCCTGTTCCTTGTTTCAAACCAGCCGACCCTTGCTCCTGGTGCAATCAAGCTATGCTGGAAGCGTATTTATTCTATACAACTCTATTTTGGCAGATTGACAAATATAAGGAATGAGTGGATGTGGTTATAGAATTTCTGAAGTTTAAAGTTGACCCTGATCTGCGAGAGGCTTATATCCAGAAGGATGCAGAGATTTGGACAACAGCACTAGCGCAGTATCCGGGGTTTTTGGGTAAAGAAGTTTGGATTAATCCTCACGACTCTACAGAGGTTGTCTTTGTGATTCATTGGGAAACAAAGGAACATTGGCAAGCCATACCAGTAGAGGATTTAGAGGCTATTGAGCAAAGGTTTAGGCAAGCTGTGGGTAACTGTTATGAGTTCGTGGAATCTGGAGAATATCAAGTACGGAAATTTCCCCATGTTTAAACGGGAGTAGGGATAACGCTAATGATTTAACTATCCTTAAACATCAGTAAAAATAAAATTACTGTAGGATGTGTTAAGCGCACATTGGGAGATGATGTCTGACGAAAAGAATAACTTAAGCGCCTAACGCCTTAACACACCCTACTTAAGATTTACTTTATAAATAGTCTCTTAAACACCAGAGATTGATTTTCTGCAAATTTGTTGAAATCTACAGCCATTGAAACGGCTAATGGATATACTCGAAGTCTATAGCTAGGCAAACGCGAGTATTATGTTAGATTGGTTAGCTGTTTGGGGCGTAACTCAAGCTGTCGGGTTTGCTTTTAAGTCGATTTTTGAGGACTTAGCAAAGGACGCGGCTAAAGATTGGGCTAAAGACTTATTAAAATCTGTTCCTAATAATATCTTACAGAAGCTGCAGAAGGAAGATATTGAAACTGCTGCTGGTACAGCCTTGAAGGAATTTTTGCAGTTAATGCAGCAGGAATTAGAAGATGCAGATTTAGAAGGAGCAGAACTACAAAAATATACTCAGCCTTTAAGTATCTTTATTCAAGATAAATCTTTAAAAAATACTCTTGGTCTTCCTTTTAAGCCAGACTGTCAAGTTATTAATTCTCAAAGTTTAACCAAGGCTTGGCATGAGAATAATTTACCACTTCTACCACAAGAATTTGATTGGGAAAGATTAGCTAAACGTTATCTCAAGAAAGTTAAAGCTATTATCCGAGAATCAGATAAGTTACGCCCAATTTTAGATTCTCAGCATTTAGAAGAAGTCAAGGACAACTTACAGCAGTTAGCTGGTATTCCTACAGAATTTGATTTGCTTGGTTATCAAGAAGGTCTGCGGGAACGATATGGGAACTTGCGGTTAGATAGTTTAGACACCACTGGTTACGCATACAACGAATTGAAGTTGTGGCGTATGTTCATCGCTCAAAATGTGCGGGAAGTTCATCAAGTTTTGCCTCAAGTCCATGAACTGCCGAAAGAACATTTAAAACAACTCAGAGAAAGTCATCAAATAGAAGATATTTCTTTAGATGAATTAGCATATTACAAACAGGTTTATCTTAATCAGCCCACTTTTTCAGTATTAGATATTATTAATAATCGGCAAAATTATCAATATATAGTAATTTTAGGCGATCCAGGTTCGGGAAAATCAACTTTATTACAATTCCTGGCATTAAATTGGGCAGAAACACCATTAGGTAGTGCCATTTCTCAGCCGCTACCTTTATTAATTGAATTACGTACTTATATGCGGCGGCGCGAAAATAATGAGTGTAGTAACTTTCTCGATTTTTTTCATAAAAGTAGTGGCATAGTTCATCATCTCAATCAACATAAACTACATGAACAGCTAAAGACTGGTAATGCTTTAGTGATGTTTGATGGTTTAGATGAGGTATTTGAACTGGGGAAACGGGAAGATATTATTACTGATATTCACCGTTTTACAAATCAGTATCCTGATGTAAGGGTAATTGTCACTTCTCGCGTTATTGGGTACAAACCTCAAAGGTTACGGGATGCAGAGTTTCGCCATTTTATGTTACAAGATTTGGAACCAGAACAAATTCAAGACTTTATCCATCGTTGGCATGAATTAACTTTCAGTGATGAAGGCGATAGAAGACGGAAGAAGGAACGGCTGCATCGGGCAATTGATACATCAGTTGCGATCGCTGAACTAGCAGGCAATCCCCTATTATTAACTATGATGGCTATCCTCAACCGTAATCAAGAGTTACCTAGAGATAGAGCCACGCTGTACGAGCAAGCATCACGGGTACTTCTGCATCAATGGGATGTAGAACGCGCTTTGGTGGAAGATTATCGCCTAGACCCGAAAACCATCGATTATAAAGATAAGCAAGCCATGTTGCGCCAAGTGGCTTATAAGATGCAAACCAGTGCCAAGGGTTTAGCGGGGAATTTAATTAGTACAGGTGATTTAGAAAAGATTTTAATTCGTTATTTAAAAAATATCGAATTTGACCAGCCTGTGATAGTTGCCAGAGTCATGATTAATCAACTACGGACTCGCAACTTTATGTTATCTTACCTGGGCGCAGATTATTATGCTTTTGTCCATCGAACTTTTCTAGAATATTTCTGTGCTTGGGAGTTTGTTTGGCAATTTAAAGAAACTCAAACTCTTTCAATTAAAGACTTAAATCAAGAAGTATTTAGTAAACACTGGCAAGATGAAACTTGGCATGAAGTTCTCCGCCTAATTACAGGCATGATTGAGCCAAGATTTGTCTGTGAAATTCTAGAATACTTAATGGCTCAAAATGGTGAACAAGATAAGTTTATTAATATGTTTCTCGCCGCCAAATGTCTGGCAGAAGTACGAAATCGTTTGTTAGTGGTATCCACAGCCAATAAATTACTGCAACAAATCAAAGCATTAACTAAATATGACCTTGACTACTATTATCAACCTTATTTAGATGAGGAAGAAACTCAACTAGTACAAGAAATTCGGACTAAAGCTGTGACATCTGTGGCTACAACTTGGAAAGATGACTCAGAAACTTTGCCTTGGTTGCAACAACTAGCTACAAGTGATGAACGCGACTATGTGCGTCGTGTCGCCTTGCAAGAATTGGCACGGAGTTTCAAAGATGATCCTGATACCTTATCTTGGTTGAAAAAATGTGCCACCACAGATAATGATTGGACTGTCCGCCAAGCTGCCGTGCAAGAATTAGCTAGGGGTTTTCGAGATGACCCTGATACTTTACCAATTGTCAAACAACGGGGAACAATTGATGATAATGAGTACGTGCGCCAAGCCGCCGTGCAGGAATTAGCTAGGGGTTTTAAGGATAACTCCAATACTCTACCTTGGCTGCAACAACGGGCTGTTACTGATAATTCCGGGGCTGTGAGACAAGTAGTTGTGCAAGAATTGGTGAGAGCTTTTAAAGATAGTCCCGATACCCTGTCTTGGTTGAAAGGATGCGCTACTAGTAATGACTGGACTGTCCGCCAAGCCGCAGTGCAAGAATTAGCTAGGGTGTTTAAGGATGACACCGATACCTTATCTATTCTTAAACAGAGTGCGGCTAATGATGATAATGAGTATGTGCGCCAAGCCGCAGTGCAGGAATTAGCCAGGGGTTTCAAAGATAACCCTGATACTTTATCTATTCTCCAACAAAGTGCGATCGCTGATAAATCTTTTGATGTCCGCCAAGCCGCAGTACAAGAATTGGCTAGGGGTTTCAAAGATGAACCGCAAACTCTCCCCTGGTTGAAAGGGCGTGCGACCATTGACAATGATAAATATGTCCGCCGGGCGGCTGTACAAGAGTTAGCCAGGGGTTTTAAAGATGACCCTGAGACATTATCAATTCTCAAAGGGCGTGCTGTAGTTGATTTACACTCGGATGTAAGACGGGCGGCTGTACAAGAATTAGCCAGGGGTTTTAAAAATGACCCCGATACCTTATCTATTCTCAAACAACGCGCCACATCTGATGATAATGAGTCTGTACGCCGGGCGGCTGTGCAAGAATTAGCCAGGGGTTTTAAAGATGACCCAGATACCTTACCAATTCTCAAAAAACGCGCCACATCAGATAAATACGCCAACGTCCGCCAAGCCGCATTACAGGAATTAGCTAGGGGTTTTAAAGATGACCCCGACACCTTGCCAATTCTCAAAAAACGTGCTATGTCAGATAATCATTTAGATGTGCGACATACAGCACTGCAAGAATTAACGCGCAGTTTTAAAAATGACCCAAGTATGTTTGAAGTGTTTTATCACTGTGCGATGAACGACCCCTTTACCCGTGAGTACAACTTCCAGCACAACCCGCGACAATTAGCCTTAGAAACAATTATTGAACAATATCCGCATCATCCCCAGACTGTACAATTATTACGCGATCGCGCCTACAATGACCCAGATGAGCAAGTTAGGGCGTTTGCTTGTAAGGAGTTGGCACAATTGGATGTACCAATTCAAAATTAAGAAGTGAATATGACGAACAGCAAACAAATGAGCAATAAACCCAATATCAATATCAAAGCTTGATTACGTTTAATCCAACTTTTGATAGATGCGTCAAAATTATTTGAGCTTTTTTGCTCTTCTATCTGAGCGTTTCTGTCAGCAATATTTTGGTAAAGGGTGCAATCTTTAGCGTAAGGACGCTGGGGAAAAGTACAACTATCATCAACGTGATAAGTACAGGTATCACACAAATATGTGCCTTTAGCAGCACGATGTAGAGTAATACCAGGATGACCGTAGGCTTTGAGCGTTGTACGGCAGTAAGGACAAGTGATAGCCTGACTATCAACCTGCTGATGACATTGGGGACAGGAAATTTTCGCCACAACTTAAAAGTAAAAAATATTAGTAAATAATCTGATTTTATCTAAATTTCCAAAGAAGACTCCCGTCACAGCCGCAATGTCACTTGCTACAACGCTGGAAACCCCCTACAGGGACTCTGAAGGTTTTTAATAAAGTAATGAGTGAGAACTATAAAATTTACGAAATTATGTTGTATGTAAATATGCTTATACATCTATAGACTTTTCCACCAATATACTATATCTCTATATTTAGAGTGTTCTGTGTATTTATTGCGCTTAATTCAGGGGTGGTAAGTTATTACCCTTATCCCTATTGTTGGGGATTTAATTTACCCAATGACCGCCTTGAATATCAAAAATATTCAGGTTTATTGGGGAGATAAATTTAATAAATTGCCATTAACTCAAAAGAGCATTAATTAGTATTTGAGACAATTTATTGCTCTAAATTATTATTTGTTGGTGTACAGATTGCCAAACTAGAAATATTTTTGCAAAAGATTAGATAAGTATATCAGTAAGCTTATCAATAGAGTTAATCTTCATGCACAAATAGTTCTGGTTCATGGCGAAACGAAGTCTGCCGACATCATGGGCTTTGGTCAATCATTATTCCATGACTACAGCTTTAAATCCCAATTAAAAACTGAAAAATTCTATCAAGTTTGAATCTCAAAGGAGTCAAATTTATGGCCATTATCAATGGTACAGATAACCCCAATCAAATTGATTTCCTTTATGGTACTGATCAAGATGATATCATCAATGGATTTGCAGGAGATGACAACATCTATGGAGGTTTAGGTAATGACACTCTCTATGGAGGCTTAGGTAACGACAAACTGCATGGAGGTTTAGGTGATGACAAACTCTACGGTGGTGAAGGTAATGACTATTTAGACGGCGAAGAGGGTAATAATACTCTGTATGCAGAAGCAGGTAATGATTACCTTGATGCCGCCAATTCCTCTGGGAACAACCTTTTAGATGGGGGAACGGGAGATGATGAAATTTACGCTTATAGTTCCCGTGGAAATAACACCCTCAAGGGTGGAAGTGGAAAAGATATTTTAGATATTCGCTTTTCTTCGGGAAAAAATACCTTAGATGGCGGTGCTGATAATGATAAACTTTACGCTCGCTACTCACAAGGAAACAATACACTCCGGGGTGGAAGTGGAGATGATTATCTTGGAGTTGATTTCTCTGCTGGTAATAATGTCCTATATGGAGATGATGGAAATGACATCCTTGATGTGAGTTATCAATGGAAAGGCAGCAATAAAGTTTCAGGTGGAAACGGAAATGATACTTTTTACGCCTATGGAGTTCAAGGTAGCAACACTTTCTCTGGTGATAGTGGTAACGACTCATTCTACATTAGTAGCCCACCAGCCGACACCGTTGTCCATCCCTTAGCGACTCAAACAGTTGATGGAGGGATAGATAATGATTACTTATTAATTGACTATAGCACGGCGATCGCTCCCATCACCTCAAGCTTTAACACCACTACTAAGCAGGGTTTAGTTACTGCCGACACAAATCAAGTCAGTTACAAAAATATCGAACGATTAGAGATTAGAGGTACGGTCTATGATGACAATATTGTCGGCAACTATGGAGACACAGTACTTTATGGGAATGCTGGTAATGACACTTTAGGCGTTAACAACAATTCACGTAGTAAAAACAATCTTTATGGCGGTACAGGTGACGACTTTTTATATGCAGACGTTACAGGCGGAACCAACTTACTAGATGGTGGAGAGGGCAATGATTATCTGTCTGCTACTAATAATTATTCCTACTTCTACGGCGGAACTCAGACCCTAATTGGTGGGGCTGGTAATGATACTTTGGATGTTAGCGGTTCTTATGGTAACAACTTCCTTTATGGAGGTGCAGGTAATGATTTCCTAGACGCAGATTATTCAAGTGGGCTACATATCCTAGATGGTGGTGATGGAGACGATTATCTATCTGCTAGAGGTTCCAGTAACGGCTATCTCACCAAATCTCACACTCTAATTGGTGGTGCAGGTAATGATACTTTAAATGTTGAGTCTTCGCGTGCTGAGAATACCTTAATCGGCGGTACAGGTAACGATGTTCTGATTGGTGGTTCCAATGTAGATACCTTTGTTTTCAATAGTTTTGATGAAGGGGTTGATAGTATCTATAACTTTGAAAACCGGAATGACATCATTCAAATATCTGCTAGTGGTTTTGGTGGAGGGTTAACAGCAGGTTTACTATCTGCCAATCAGTTTACCTTGGGTACAGTTGCCACAACGAGCAATCAACGATTTATTTACGACAGTAACACAGGAGTGCTGTATTTTGATCAAGATGGCAACGGTGGTAGATTTACTCAACAACAACTTGCACAACTATACAATGTATCTTCACTCAGCGTCAGCAATTTCGTAGTTGTTTAATCAATTTTGTTGTTTCGTAAATTAACCCAACCCAAGCTTGTTGTTCATTAACTATTTTTCCCCAGTATAGTAGTTTTCCATACTAGGGGAATTTTTAATAGGGTTTTCACTTCCTACTCCTTACTAACCAGCAGGTAGTGTTGCTTGTTCACCCATAGCTTCAGCCATCTTTTTTGGTGCTTCTTCTTCAAACAAGGTCAAGTCAAACCAAAAAGTAGTACCAACACCTACTTCACTAACTAGATTGACTTTACTGTGGTGTCGTTCCACGATATTTCTGACAATTGACAAACCTAAACCTGTACCCTCCAAGGTGTGAACCCTATTTTCTACTCGGAAGAAACGGTCAAAAATAGCTTGTTGGTCTTCTGAAGCGATACCAATACCCGTGTCAGAAACTTCTATACGCACTTGAGCAGAATGATTGGGAGAATTGGGTTTAGTATCTAACTTGTAGGTACGAATGGCAATTTTGCCGCCTGCGGGAGTAAATTTAAGGGCATTACCAACTAGATTTGCTAGAACTTGTAATAGCAAGTCGTAATTGCCTAAAACTAGTGGTAAGCCTGGGGCGACATCTTGAATGAGTTCAATACCTTTATCCCTGGCGTTGAGTTGATAGGTACGCAATGTTTGTTCAATTGCCTGGGCTAAATCCACCCCATCAAAATTGTAGCTACGACCAGATTCTAGCTTAGATAAATCTAAAACATCGTTAACTAGGCGAGTCAGACGGTCTGTTTCATGGTTAACCGTTTGCAAAAATTCCTTGCGTTGTTCCAAACTTAAGTCTTCGCCGTAGTCATGCAAGGTTTCTATAAAAGATTTGATGTTAAATAACGGCGTTCGTAGTTCGTGGGAAACGTTACTGATAAATTGGCTTTTGGCTTCATTTAACTCCACTTCACGGGTAATATCTTGGACTGTGATTGCAATGCCTTTGATATTTTCCCGTTGCAAGTCGAGGACTGTAGTTAAAAGAATCCGAATTGTGCGTTTGCTGGGTTGGCTGAGGGTAAGGCGAAACTCGGCACTTTCGCAGTCACCAGATGCCATATCGTACAAGGTTCTGGTGATTTCCATTTGTACGGTTGGGGGTAAGTGGTGTAATACATTACTCCCCACCACATCATCTGCCCCTTCCCAACCAAAAATGTGTCGTGCTGTGGGGTTGACTAAAATCACCTGCATATTGTTGTCAATCAACACAGCACCATCGGCGATGGTAGAAACTAGGGTTTCGAGTTTGGCTTTTTCTGCTGTTAGTTCCTCAATGTTTTGTTCTTCATAACGCTCTAGGCGCTCTGCCATCTCGTTAAAATTGAGAATTAACTCCCCTAATTCTCCTCCCAAGGGTAAATCAATTCGCTGCTTGAAGTTCCCGGCTGCGATTTGTTTTACCCCTACCAATAATTCCTTGATGGGTTTGGTGATGGTTAAAGCGTTAACCACCCCTGCCAAAATCACCATGACCCAAATTGTGATAAACACAGCAATGGTCACATCACGGGTGAAATTAGTAGAGGTGACGGCTATGGGATTGGGGTTGATGCCAATCGCCAATACCCCTAAATATTTTTTATCGACAATCAGGGGGATAAACACATCAGTCACAATTCCATCTGGACTCAGGTGTTGCCTTACCATTGGCTTCTCACCATCACCAGGGTAATCTTCTGGTAATTGGATGCGCCGCTCAATGGAGAGGGAGTTTTCCACCTCTGGTTCCCAAAAAGGAATGCCAAAAAATATCTTTCCAGTTTCATCAGCGTAGAGCATATAGCGCACGCTAGAAGTAGTGCTATAGAAGCGTTGGGAAAATTGGGCAACCTCGGTAAGATTATGGTCAGCCACTAGGGGGGCAACATTAGCAGCCAAAAGCAGCCCTAAATCTCGCCCAAACCGAGTGTCATTCATTCGGGCATCTTGCTGAATTGTGTTCACCGCCCAAAATGTCAAACCACTCATTACCAAGGAAACCACCAAAGTGGCTGCGGCTAATAGTTTGGTCTGGAGAGTGAACTCTGACCACCAGTTGGCGATCGCTTCTCGAATTGTTTTTAACAGCGCCAGCATCTCAATTAAAGTTGTTAGTAGCTTTTGATATCAACCCCAACAACTTAAAAATTAACAGTTATTTTGGTCATTTGGTCATTTGGTCATTTGGTCAGTTGACAATTGACAATTGACAGTTGTCAACCAAGAACTCTATGACCAATGTCTTTTCGGTAGTACATATCTGAAAAGTCAATGGACTTAATTCCAGTGTACGCTTGTGCGAGGGCTTGTTCAAAATTTTCTCCGATTCCTGTTACATTCAGGACTCGGCCGCCGTCTGTAACTATTTGTTGTTGCTCGTTTAATTTTGTGCCTGCATGAAACACTGTCGCGCCTGTGGCTTCTGCTTGGGGGATACCTGTAATGACTTTCCCTTTTTCATAATCGCCTGGATATCCACCAGAGGCTGCTACTACAGTGGCGGAGGCTCCTGTTTGCCAAGTAATGGGGGGTAGTTCGCCTAAACGCTGCTCTACACAAGCTAAAATCAACTCCTCTAAGGGAGTAGCTAACAAGGGGAGAATGACTTGCGTTTCTGGATCGCCAAAGCGGCAGTTAAATTCTAAAACTTTGAAATCTCCATTGGGCGTAATCATCAAGCCAGCGTATAGTACACCACGGTAATCTATACCTTTGGATTTTAAGGCGGCGATCGCTCTTTCTAATACCTCTGTTTGCACCCGTGCCATAATCTCTGGTGTCGCAATTGGCGCTGGTGCGTAAGCTCCCATCCCTCCAGTGTTATCTCCTGTATCACCCTCTCCTATCCGCTTATGGTCTTGGGCTGGGAGTAAGGGGCGAATTGTTACTCCATCCGTCAACGCTAATACTGAGACTTCTTGCCCAATCAAGCATTCTTCAATGACTGCGAACTCCCCGGCGCTGCCGAACTGCCCTTGAAAGATAGCATCAATGGCGCTTTCTGCCTGTTCGACTGTCTCGGCAACAGTGACACCCTTTCCAGCCGCCAAACCATCGGCTTTAACTACTATTGGCGCTCCCTGCACTCTGATGTATGACTTAGCTGCTGCTGCCTCCGTAAATACCGCAGCCTTAGCAGTGGGAATCCCTGCTTCCTGCATCAGCGCTTTTGCCCAAGCCTTACTCGCTTCAATCTGCGCCCCGGCTCTGTTTGGGCCAAATACCTTTAATCCTTTATCTTGCAGATAGTTGGTGATTCCTTTAGCTAAAGGCACTTCTGGCCCGACTACCACCAAAGAAAAACCTTGACTCAAGGCGTATTCGCTAATTCCGGCAAAATCGTCTACTGCTAAAGGTACGTTTTGGCAACGTGCCAGAGTTGCCGTTCCTCCATTTCCTGGCACACAGGCGACTTGCTCAACTTGCGGTGATTGCAACAGTTTCCACGCTAGAGCGTGTTCCCGTCCCCCGTTACCTACAACTATAACTTTCACTGATTCCCTCTTGCGTCTCTGGCAAAACGAGAAGTACCAATTCAATTCAAAATTCGTCTTGAAAAGTTTCCTACGGCGGGAAACCCGCCTACAGAACTTTCCGCAAAATTCAAAATTAAGAAATCCAGATATTGGCTTCTGGGAATTGGTATCAAACTACTCGCGGATCAATTTTTCACCAAATCTGACCCTGATGCAAGTGTTGAGGATGAGTGGTGTTAGCGGTAGCAGCGCGTTTAGCGCCTGCTGAGTAATAAATTTCCCCATCCGCCTTGTCTACCTCATCTCCCTGTGGGCAAATCTCGACTTGGCGGGAGTTGAGCGAAGTCAAAACTCCCGCCAAGTTGAAACTCCCGCATAGCCGAAACTCTATTACTGCACAGTCGTTAGCGTTAGCGTCTCCATTCGCACAGTTTCCCCGAGAGAAGGAGAACCACATCTCTCTTCCTCCCAATTTCATTTAATTTGCCAAACTCAACATAATTGTTTTAAAACTAACTAGGAAATAATGACTTTATTTCATCATCACTATTAACCTGTAGATATAAAGACTTAGAACATACAAAATAAAATAGGTAACATGGCCAAAATTATAGTTACTGGAGCAGCAGGGTTTATTGGTTCGCATCTAGTGGAAGCCTTGCTCAAACAAGGTGAAGATGTCATCGGGATTGATGAAGTGAACGATTACTACGACCCTTTATTAAAACGTAAGAATATTGCTAATTTACAATCGTCGCCTAACTTTACCTTTATTGAAGGAGATATTCAATTTTTAGATTGGCAGAAACTCCTACAAGATGTAACTGTGGTGTACCATCAGGCGGCGCAGGCAGGTGTAAGGGCGAGTTGGGGTAAAGGATTCCGCGCTTATACTGAACGCAACATTAATGCTACACAAGTTTTGTTGGAAGCGGCGAAGGATGCTAAACAATTAACTAGATTCGTATTTGCATCTACTTCTAGTGTATATGGGGATGCGGAAACACTACCTACCCATGAAGGGATTCCTCCGCAACCAGTTTCTCCCTATGGCATTACAAAGCTAGCTGCCGAACGTTTATGTGGGCTATATCACAAAAACTTTGGTGTGCCTTTTGTGGCTCTGCGTTATTTCACAGTTTATGGCCCTAGACAGCGCCCTGATATGGCTTTCCATAAGTTTTTTAAATCTGTTTTGCAGGATGAAGCCATTCCTGTTTATGGTGATGGACAGCAAACTCGTGATTTTACGTTTGTGAGTGATGCTGTAGCGGCAAATTTAGCTGCTGCTAGAGAATTGGCGGCTATAGGGGAAATATTTAATGTTGGTGGTGGTAGTAGGGTAGTTTTAGCTGAGGTGTTAGACACAATGGAACAAATCGCTGGTCAGCCAATTAAGCGAAATCACATAGATAAGGCGATGGGAGACGCACGTCACACGGCTGCTGATGTATCGAAGGCAAGGAAAATTCTAGGATATGCGCCAAATGTCACGTTGAAGGAGGGTTTGGTTCAAGAATGGCAATGGGTAAAGTCTTTGTACACCTAGACTACTCAAGTTAGGAACTGGCAAATAAAAAACATCTTTTATGGGATGGGCATCTTGCCCGTCCCTTGTATTATAGAGCAGGCAGGATGCCTACCCTAAAAGAATCATCCCTTGATTCAGCAACGCCAATATTTACTCTCCGCTCATCATCTAAGATTTTAACGGATTTGCACTCAACTTCCAAAGCATAATTTTGGTTTCAAATGTAGGTTCTACATTTCCCTTCCAATTGTAGAATTTAGAAACACGACAATTCTTGGCTTTCTGCAATACTTCATCTAAATATTTAGAAGAATAATTGCGACTGAGAATAGAGACATCGTTAGTCTCACAAGGTATACCTTGTTCTGGTGATTGTATGAGAAAATTCGCTTCAGGTTTGAAGAAATAAGCCAAATCTAAAGGCGGATAACCAGAGGCAATAAGAATAGGATTAGTAGATTGCTTAATTACACTAGCGACATTAGGTATATAAATACAATTATATTTATTCCACCAAGCATCTGCCTGAGATATAAATACACAAGATAGGATACCAACAGAGAGCAAACTAATAGTGATGATTCTCCATAATTGTTGATGCCAAACTCGACTGGTGACAAAAAAGAGATGGGAAGACAAGCAATAAGCTACTGCTAATTGAATACCTAAGAAGAAAGGGATTAGATATCGTGCAATACTCGAACGCCTTCCTCCTGTAATTAAATCGGGTAAAACTAACGCTAATGCTGTAACACTGATTAATATGAGGATAAATAACCAAGTTTTTTTGTGAGTTTGACGACACAGAAAGTAAATTGAGTAAATAACTAGAACTGCGATCGCTCCAATACCCAGGTATAAAATGTTATTTTTAATAACTAAATTATAATTAACATCAAGAAACAATCTACTAATATTCAACAACCAAGTTTTAATTAAAACCTCTAAAGGAACAGCTATTTTAGACCAGCTTGTTTCTTGATCTAATTTAGAAAAGCTACTAGCAGTGACAATTAACCAGGGACTAAAGAGTAAAAGAGATAGTAATGAAGAGAGTAAATAAGCCCTGAGAGTTTTTGTGAATCGGAAACCTTCATAAATTAGAATATATAAGCCATGCCCTATGGCAACTAAGCAAGAGAAAAGGTATGTATATAAGCTGATAGTTAGAGTAACTGTATAAATAACCAGTTTAACTTTGTACCTTGACGCAGTGACTTTAGTAAAGCAGCGCTAGATAAAAGAATTGTTACAGTCCAAAGACTTTGAGGACGGGCTTCTTGAGCGTAGAGAACTTGAAATGGAGAAATTGCTAATAACCCAAGCGCCATCCATGCTGTATTTGATGAGGGAAATAACTCACGACACAACCAATAGATAGCTGGCAAAGCTAACAAGCTGATGACAGCAGAAAAACTTCTGGCTGAAATTATAGAGCTACTGAATAATTGAACCCAACTACGCAACAAGATAAAGTAAGCTGGTGGAAGTTGGGGTTCTTCCACAGCTAATCCTTTAATTACCTCCAACGTTCCTTTGTCTGAACGCAATCTTTGATATTTCTGTAAATCTGCTACATTCAGTTGGTAATTAGTTAGGAAGTTTTGTCGCATTTCTTGAAACGTATACCCAAAAATACGCACTAATGTACTAGTTTCATCTCCCCAAAATACTTTTTTATCAATATTAATAAAACGAAAAAATATTCCTACGATTAATACACTAATAATGAACAATTTAAAAATATTCATAAATGAATATAAGTTATTGTCCGAAACTTGAAAGATGCTGCCTAGCCTGAGTTTCAATTTGTGTAATGATAATTTCATAAATCATTAGGCTTCATAATTAGGTGGACACAATTATTTATAAGACGTATTTCGACTACGCTCAATGCTCGTTAACCTTATTAGAAGATGGTTGAGCGCAGTGGTCACTGAGCTTTGTCGTTCGCGTTAGCGTCTCGTAGAGAAGTGTCGAAACCCGACGCTCTCAAGTTAAGTTTAATTTAGTCCTTCTACTTATAATAATATTAAGATGGTTTTGCTAAGGCGATCGCACTAATTCCACTCAACAGTAAACCTATACCTATCCATTGGGTAACTAATACTTTTTCTCGCAAAACTATAGCCCCTACTATTGTAGTGACAACAATTGTTAATCCAATCACTAACGGATAAGCAATAGATAAGTTTAATTTACCTAATACCAATATATAAAAAACTGTACTTAATCCGTAGCAACATATCCCACCTAATAGATAAAAGTTGAGAGAATTTTGTCCTGCGCCTAGTTTTAATAAAGTTTGTGCTATTGTATTTAAACTTACTGTAATTAAAATTAGTAAACCAAAAATAAGGGGATTACTCATAAATATTAATTGGCTAAAGAGTTGCAAATCACTATGTTAGTCTAACTTTTCACTTTTTATTGCCAAAATTAAAAATTTTCGGCTTATTTAGAAAAATATTTTATAACCAAAAGCACCATGAAAATCCCACAGTTCTTTTTCTTTAGGGTAAGGTATCTGCACCCACTTTCCTGCTAACTTTTCCCACCATCGGGGAGGATGGGGTAGGCTGGCAACTTGGATATAATAACATCCACACAGTTTTGCTCCCATAACATCAGTATGCAAACTATCACCTATGACTACTACGTTCTTAGATGATAAACGCATCTGATTCATAGCTTTACGGAATGCCGGGGGAAACGGTTTTTTAGCTGGACTGATGGCGGCAATATCGAGGCGATGTGACCAATATTTAACGCGGTAGCGGCGTTTTCCATTGGACAGGATGAACAGTTTTAAACCTGCTAACTTAGCTTCAGCAATCCAATTTTCTGCCCAAGGGGAAAGGTAGCGATCGTCTTCGGAAATAATAGTATTGTCTAGGTCTAGTATCACACCCCTAATCCCAGCCGCTTTGAGCCAATCAATATCAATTTCTGCTAAGGTAACAGTTTTTTTTGGTAATTGTTCCAGTTGCTTAGTAAAGGTTAAGTGATGCAGTTTACTTAACCAAGTTTTTATATGGGTCATTGCTCAAGTTTTTTGTCAGTTGTCAGTTGCAGAGATATGTTTAGGCTGATATTCAGAGTAAAGATAACTAACGGCTGACAAGATATTACAGTAAGTTATTGGATAATTCCTTGATTTTTTAACCACAGAATTATGAAGCAAGTACAAATCCAACCAATCACTGTGAATAGGATTCCTTTATCTTTTAACAATACTTCTTCTGGTCTTTCAGTGCGTCCACCTTTTTCTAAATGCTCATCTTCTGCATGAGAAATTTCTTGGGGATCGCTGAGAAGTTGATAGCGGAATATTCCATACAATACAAATGGTAGGGTGAGTAGCATCCAAGAGGTAGATGCACCTTTTAAATCAGGGCCAGCACTCCAAAGTGCATAGGTGACAACTGTGCCTGTAGTAACTACGCTTTCCATCCGTGCTAATAAAGGTAAGGAATAGCGTCTAAGTACACTACGGAGTTTTGTACCTTGGATTTGTGCTAGGCGTAGTTCAGCTTTACGTTTTTCGATACCTAAAAATAACGCCAACATGGCTGTACAGAGCAGGAACCAAGCTGAAAGAACAATGTTAGTAGCAGCCGCACCTCCAAAGGCACGTAAGACAAACCCAGTTGCGATCGCCACTACATCTAAAATCACCATCCGTTTGAGTTTGAGGTTATAGGCAACCTGTAAAATGGCATAGCCTGTAATCGCTGCACCCAATTGTGGCGATCGCCACCAACTAATACTTAAAGCACCTACCAACAAGATCACTGCCATACCTATGGCTACTGGAATGCTCACAAGTCCAGCAGCAATAGGCCGCTTACATTTCACAGGATGCAGGCGATCGGCAGCAACATCTGCAATATCGTTGATTAAATAAAAGCCACTAGAGGCACAACAAAATAATATAAATGCAAATAAACTACCTAATAAGGACGGGATATTAATACTGAAAGCGAACAACGGTGCAGCAAATACTACCAAATTTTTTGTCCATTGCCTGGGACGCATAGCAGCTAGATGGTACGCAAAATTCTGGTAAGTATTGGCTAATAAGGAGCCTGTGGAAAAAGAGTTGCGTCCAGTGTCCATATGGTATTATTACTTAATAAATATTTGTTAAGTTAACTACGTAATTTTTTTTACTAAGAAGATAGTACTATTTTTATTCCACTTTTCCTAAAAAAATGAGTTAATTTACCTAATCTTTATTAGTTTTTACTGAAGCTTAAATAAAAGCATTATGTGGAGATGAGTAAATACTTGTAAATCTATACTCATTTTTAGAGTTTATTCTTAAGCTGAAATCCCCTGCTACGTAAGTACATACAGCAGATTCCCATCTTGTTTTCCTCTGGCAAGTTTGGTACAACGATGTAGGTTGGGACACAGCGAAGATGTGTAGCACAGGAAATAAAGTCTTATATTCCCACCATTCCCGCTTTGAAAATCTCCTAACTTATGTGGCTACTGCTCTACCTCGTTTACCTAAAATTTTCCATAGTTGCTATGTGAACTGAAATTACCTCATGCTCATTTCTACAAGTCAGCCAAAAGATACGACACAACAAACGCTTTTATTAGAAGCGACGGCTTCGGTAGCAAACGTGCTATTAACTGTAGGTAATTTTGATCAGGCAGTGAATATGGCACTGCAAATTATTGGCATGAGTTTGGATACGGATCGGGTTTGTGTAATTGAGCATTTTGAGCAACCATCAGAATTACTTCCTTGGTGGAAGATCATTTATGAATGGCATTCACCCTATACAGTGCCACAGATTTCTCATCATCAAGTAGCCCAAGGAACATATAAAGGAATTACTAATTGGTACGATCGCATTTCTCAAGGACAGGTACTAAGTTACCTACTGGAAGAAATGCCAGAGCCGTTTCGTAGTGGACAAGCGGCGATTGGAGTCAAAGCACTGCATGTAGTTCCTATCTTGATTGATGGTAAATGTTGGGGGTGTGTGGGTTTTGACGACTGTCGAGAAGCCAAGCGCCGCAATGCCGATGAGTTAGCAGTACTGAAAACCGCAGCCCTTTGTATCGGTAGTGCTATCGAGCGTCAACGGATGCAAGAAACTTTACTACAAGCTGAAAAAGAACGTGCCGCCGAACTGGCCAGAATTAATGAAGCTTTGCAACAGCGCGATCGCTTACTTTCTGTGGTTGCTCAAGTTACGAAAAACTTATTAGAAACTGAAGATATTGATGTAGCAATTCCTACAGCTTTGCAGGCGATCGGCGAAGTGGCAAACATGAGTCGCGTGCAACTGATTCTCGAATCCCAAGACCTAACTACACAAAAACTATATCATTGGATTACTTATGAGTGGGTAGCCCCAGGAATTACGCCCCAAATCAACCATCCCACTATGGCAGTGATTGAGAATGAGCATGTCGAGGTCATACTGAAGGAATTGTGTGCAGGGCGTTCTATTTGGCGTATAGTTGAGGACTTACCTGAGCCAATTAGAGATGAATTTGCATCCATAGGCATCAAATCAACCGGGGGAGTTCCCTTATTTATCGAAGGACGTTACATTGGTGCTGTCGCCTTTGATGATTGCGCCCAATACCGACACTGGAGTCAGCAAGAAATCGATGTACTGACTACTGCGGCTGAGAGCATTGGAGCCGCACTACACCGCAAACAATTAGTAGAACACCTAGTCACCGAGCGTTTTCAAGCTTCCCAAAAGAAATTAGTAGAACTGTCTCAGGCTAATACTGCCCTGAAAAATAGTCTGGCTCGTCTAGCCGCAGTTTCTGAACTTGATACTTTCCTGAGCCATATCATCTTAGAAATTCAACATCAATTAAATGCTCAATCGGCGCATTTATTTCTCTATGATGCACTATCCCATACATTGCGCCTGCATCTAGGTTTTCAAGCAGATCAGGTACTACCTAAAGATAAATTACAAAACATTGACCCTTTCCTAGCGCCAATTCCCGCAGATATTACTCGTGGGTGGGAGATTTTAGTGCAGGCAAAAAAACCTCTAGAAGTGGGCATTTGGGACAATGCCCATCCTGAACATTGGTCTTTAGCCCTAGAGTGGCATCGTCAGCGAGGACATCAAAAAGCCATGTATATACCCCTACTCTTGGGTGATATTCCCTTGGGTTTCTTGGGGTTAGCGTTTACTCACAAAACTAGTTTCCATCCAGAGGATTTTGAATTAGCTCAAGCTTTAGCCCATCAAGCAACCTTAGCAATTCAACTCACCCAGTTAGCAGAACAAGCAAAGCAAACCGCAGTAGCCTATGAACAAGAAAAAGCTGCCCAAGAGCAGTTAAGGCAATTGGCTCAAGCGAATACCGTACTCAAGAAAACTTTAGATGTATTGGCAACAGAACCGGAAATTGATCGCTCCCTTGGTCATGTATTACAAGTCATGACTGAACAATTAGAGTCCACCTCTGCTGCTCTGTGGTTCTACAATCAAGAAAATGAAAACTTCTCACTACATCTGGTCTATCTTGATGGTCAAATTTTGGCAGCAATACCCGAAAACCTTGACAAATTAACAGGACATTGGGTCAGAAAAGGAAAATTTCCCAGAGATTTAATCATCAAAAAGCATATCCGCGATCGCCGTCCAGTTATCTATCATGTAGATAACTCACCGGAATTATCCCAAAAATCCCGCCAATTTATGGAAAGTTTAGGCGTAAAAACCTTACTGGGTGTACCCTTACTCATTGGCGCGGAAGTAGTGGGTACTTTTACCGTCCGGTTTACTACAAAACGGGATTTGCAAGCAGAAGAACTCGAACTCATTCAAGCTTTAGCACATCAAGCAACGTTGGCAATTCAACTGCTACGCATGGCAGAACAAGCAAAACAAGCCGCAGTGACTCGTGAACAAGAAAAAGCCGCCCAACAGCAACTAAAAGAATTAGCTAGAGCTAACGAAGCCTTAAGAAGTTGTGTAAATCGATTAGCAGACGAACTCGACTCGGAAACATTTCTAGAGCATCTACTTTTAGAGGCTTCTGCTCAAATCAATTCCTGTGCATCTGCAATGTTTCTCTACCAGGATTTGTTTAATCACGTCCGAGTGATGAAGCGATATGTTAGGGAAGGACAGGTAATTAATATCTATAAAAATCCAGAATTTGAAGTATTGACAAATCCAATACCTGTCAATACTTGCGCTGTCTGGGAAAGCTCGCTTTTAAAAGGCGAAGCTGTCTTCTTTAACTTGGATGATACTAATGAGGAACGTTGTCCGCACATAGACTGGCATTATACTCAAGGACACCGTTCTATTGTGCTTGTACCTTTAATTTTAGGTTCCCGTCCTCTGGGATTTATTGGTTTTTGCTTTTGGGAATATAGAACTAGGCTACCCCAAAACATAGAATTGATTATGACATTGGCGCAACAAGCCACCCTAGCAATTCATTTGACCAATTTAGCCGAAAACAGCCGCCAAGCTGCCATTTTAGAAGAACGCAACCGCATGGCGCGGGAAATTCATGATACCCTAGCCCAAGCCTTCACAGGTGTAATTGTCCAATTGGGTGCAGCCTCTCGCCTAACTACGGATGATTTAGCAGAAGTACACACACACATCATCCAAGCAAGGGATCTAGCACGAGAAGGACTAGCTGAAGCCAGGCGATCGCTCAACGCTCTCCGTCCCCAAATCTTAGAAACTAATAATTTACCCAAAGCTTTTAACCGTCTTGTCAGCCAAATGTCTGCCTCCCTTGATCGGCAAATTGTCTGCAATATCATCGGTCAAGTATATTCCTTATCAGCAGAAGTAGAAAATAACTTACTACGTATTGGGCAAGAAGCATTGACAAATGCCTTGAAACATGCGTTGGCTAGTGAAATCAAGATAGAACTAGTCTATGACCCGACACAATTTATCTTGCGAGTTAAAGATAATGGACAAGGACTGGATACAGATAGTTTATCAATGGTAAAAGGTTTTGGCTTGATGGGTATCAAAGAACGTAGCGATCGCATAGGAGCGCAACTAACAATCCAAAGCACCCCAGGAGGGGGAACGGAGATTATCATACTCGTCAGGATTTAGAGAGTGGGGGAGATGGGGGGAGATGAGGGAGATGAAGGAGAAAGGGGAAAAGGGCAAAGGGAAAGGGGAAAGAACCTTCTGCCTCCTGCCTACTGCCTTTTGACTAATGACCAATGACTAATGACTAATAACAATGACTTTACAAAACCCTATTCGTATCTTGATTGTTGATGATCATCCAGTGGTTCGCCAGGGTTTAGCAGCGATGATTAACCGTGAGTCGGATATGGCTGTTGTGGCACAGGTTTGTAATGGTCGTGAGGCGGTTGCAGAATTTCGTCAACATCAACCGGATGTCACACTGATGGATTTGCGAATGCCAGAAATGGATGGAGTGACGGCAATTACTACTATTTGTAATGAATTTGAAAACGCCCGGATTATTGTCCTGACTACTTACGATGGCGATGAAGATATCTACAGTGGACTCAAAGCTGGGGCTAAAGGTTATTTGCTCAAGGATGCTGAACCGGATGAACTACTTGCAGCCATTCGCGTTGTCAATGTAGGGCAGAAATATATTCCGCCTTCAGTGGGAGCGAAACTGGCAGAGCGTATAGGTATCCTGCAACTAAGCAGTAGAGAACTAGATGTGATTCGCCTCATGGCTACTGGTAAAAGTAATCAAGAAATTGGTACTGCATTGCAGATATCCGAGGGTACTGTCAAGTACCACGTTAATAATATTCTCAGCAAATTAGGCGTAAGCGATCGCACTCAAGCTGTGATTACTGCCCTCAGACGAGGAATTGTCACTCTCCAATAAGGATATTGCTCAGGTTCGCTTGATTAAATATCCAATCTTGATCTACAATTGACTATTAAAAGTCAATTGTCAACAATCAAAAGATATATTTTTATAAGTTGAATATATAGCAGTAGCCAGATGGATTAAGGCATAAATTCATCATAAAACACTGATAATTAGAGACTTTTCCCTATAGCTATAATCAAACCTAGACTTAAGTTAAGGTATTTTCCTCATCTTAGGTTTGAGAATAAACTGACTTTTCTTTATGGGAATAACTCGAACTTTGGCCTAGAGACAAAATCTGGCTGATTCTATAGAGTGAAGTCATTGGTTATCAATTGATAATTGACAATTGATAATTGACAATTGTTTCATTCAAGGTTTAAGACCTCTCCTTTTAAGGAGAAAAAATCAAAAAATAAATCCTTGTCTCCAATCCTCTCACTTCCTGGGAGAGGGAAAAAGTCAATTGTTAATTGTCCATTGTTGAATAGTCATTAGTCATTAGTCCATAGTCAAAAGGCAGGAGGCAGAGTTACTTTTAACTCACTACTCAGCACGCGCTAAACGCGCCGCTACCGCTAACACTACTCAGCACTTAGCATTCAGCACTTTCCCATAGTCTATGATTCAAGTAACTCAAACAGACTTATTCTCACCCGTTCAGCTTGGCTCTTACACATTGCCAAATCGAATTGTTATGGCTCCCATGACTCGTAATCGTGCGGGTGTGGGAAATGTCCCTACGCAACTTAATGCTACTTATTATGCTCAACGTGCCACGGCTGGACTGATTGTAACGGAATGTACCCAAGTATCACCGCAGGGTCTTGGTTATCCAGGAACGCCAGGGATTCATTCTCCAGAACAGATTGATGGTTGGCGATTGGTAACAGATGCAGTGCATAGTGCAGGTGGACGGATCTTTTTGCAACTATGGCATACAGGACGGATTTCTCATCCTTCTTTACAACCAGATGGTGCATTACCTGTAGCACCTTCCGCGATCGCACCTAGAGGTAACACCTCGACTTACACAGGTTCTCAACCGTTTGTTACGCCTCGCGCTTTGGAAACAGAGGAAATTCCGGGTGTGATTGAGCAATTTCGTCAGGGGGCTAAAAATGCTTTGACGGCTGGATTTGATGGGGTAGAAATACACGGTGCTTTCGGATACATAATTGATCAGTTTCTCCAAGATGGAACTAATAAACGCACTGATATTTATGGTGGTTCTATTGAAAATCGAGTGCGGTTTCTGTTGGAAGTTACGGAAGCTGTATGTAGTGTTTGGGGTGCAGAACGTGTAGGAATTAAGCTTTCACCCAGCAACACATATAACGATGTCCATGACTCTGACCCCGAAGCTTTATTTAGCTATGCGATCGCTGCCCTCAATACCTTTGGTTTAGGCTATCTTCACCTAATGGAAGCATCGCCAGCAGATATCAGACATGGAGGTAAGTCGATTCCTGTCTCTGATTTTCGCCCTCTTTATACAGGAACGCTAATTGCTAATGGGGGTTACGACAGAGAAAAAGGGGATGCGGCGATCGCTAATGGTGTTGCTGACTTAGTTTCTTTTGGTCAACTATTTTTAGCTAATCCAGATTTACCAGAACGTCTGCGGTTAAATACCTCATTTAATCAACCCGACCGCAATACCTTCTATGGTGGTGATGAGAAAGGTTATACCGACTATCCATTTATGCAATCAACAACTATCGAGTGATTTTGTGTCAGCTCATAGATTTCAGCAAGTATTAAGCTATATCCATAGCCATTTAGACCAACCAATCCAGTTAACTGAACTAGCCAGAATTTACGGCATTAGTCCATATTATTTTTGCCGATTGTTTAAGCAATCTATGGGTATTGCACCCTATCAATATGTACTTCAGCAACGGATGGAAAAAGCTAAAGAATTACTCCAGCAAGGAAAATATGCGATCGCCGATATTGCTCTCATGGTTGGCTGTGCAGATCAAAGCCATTTGACAAAACACTTCAAAAAATATACCGGAGTTACACCCAAATACTTTGCCGAAAATAGCAGCATAACCAGGGTTGCTTAAATCATTCTGACTATTAAACTTTCATTAACACAACAAATAAACTATGAAAATTGGTATAGTCGGTTCAGGAAATATGGGTGGTGGCTTGGGGAAGATTTGGGCAAAAGCTGGGCATCAAGTAATTTTTTCTTACTCCAGAGATGAGAATAAATTACATCAATTAGCGGCGGCGGCTGGTGAGAATGCAAAAGTGGGAACGCCTGAAGATGCAGTTGCCCAAAGTGATGTAGTTCTGTTGGCTGTATGGGTTCCTTTTTTAGAAGAAGCCTTAAAATCTATCGGTTCTCTTGATGGCAAAATTATCATTACTTGTGTGAGTGGCTTACAACCAGACTTTACTGGTAAAACAATCGGTATTGCCACTGAATTAAAAACATCTGTTGCCGAAATAATTCAGCAATTTGCACCAAAAGCAAATGTTGTGGAAGCCTTTAATATTACCTTTGCAGAAATAATTGCTGCTGAGTCTAGACAATTTGGTAGTGATTGCCCCAGTATTTTTTATTGTGGTGATGATGCTGAAGCGAAGACAATTGTCGCTGATTTGATTAGGGAATGTGGATATGAACCTGTAGACGCGGGTGAGTTGATAGTAGCCCGTTCCCTAGAAACATTAGCAACAGCTTGGGTACAGTTTGCCGTGGCCAGTAAATTGTTTCCCAATTTAGGATTGCAAGCATTGCGACGGTAGATAGCTAATAAAAGTTATTGTGAGCTACAAATGACTCAAGTCGAACAAAACTTAGCGATCGCGCTCCAATTCATGAATGAAGGAATCGGCAAAGCTAATTTAGAAATATTTGATGAAACCCTAGATGCAAATATTACAGTAACAACTGGCTTAAGTCCTGCCGCACCCATTCAAGGACTGGAAAACTACAAACAAATCTTTTCTGCTTTTGCCGATGCTTGGCCTGTGAAGCATTTTGTAATTGATGATATTTTCGGCGTTGATAACAAAGTTGTAGTCAGGTTCACTGCAACAACTGTTTTTCAGAAAGATTATTACGGTGTAAAAGCTACTCATCAAATTGTACCTCTAAAGGAAGTTCATATTCTTACCTTAAAAGAGGGCAAGATTGTAGAAAACATCGTGAGCGGTACAAACTTCCCCTTTGAATACATTATGTATCCAGTATTGAAGGATGCTGTGATTGGTAATTTGGCGGTAGAAATCTGAGACTTCATATTACAATCAACAAACAAACTTATGAACTTACAAAATAAAGTTGCCATCATCACTGGTGCTAGTAGTGGGATTGGTGAAGCCACGGCTTACGAATTAGATAGTGCAGGTGTTAGTCTTGTTCTCACTGCTAGAAATCAAGATAAACTTGAGAAACTCGCTAACAAACTTACCAATGCTACTTTTGTTGCCAGCGAAGTTACAGAGCCAGATTTACCTCAACGCTTATTAGAGACAGCGCTTAATTCCTTTGGACGAGTAGATGCACTGGTAAATAATGCGGGTGTGATGGTTGTTGGTACTGTGGAGACTATTGAGATTGAAGAAATTTGTCAAATGGTTCGCATCAATGTAGAGTCTGCATTTCGATTAGCGTACTTTTTTGCTAAACATTTTAAACAACAAAGCAACGGTTTTATTGTCAATCTATCTAGTATTTCTGGAACAACTAACTATCCTACAATGGCTGCTTATTGTGGTACAAAACACGCCATTGAGTCCTTTACTGATTGCCTACGTTTGGAATTAGCAGGTAGTGGGGTTGGTGTAGGTTGTGTTGAACCAGGAAAAGTAGCGACAAATCTCTATCAAAACTGGAGCGATGAGCAAAAGCAAATGATGAACATAGAACAGCCCCTTGTTGCTCAAGATATTGCTAAAGCAATTCGTTTCATCCTCGAACAACCAAGCAATGTGAATATCGGTCGCCTATTAGTTACACCGGCTAATCAATCAGCGTAATAAGTTATTACATTCATATCTTGCATTTTCGAGTGGAAGCAGGTGGTGGGCATTGCCCACCCTACAAGGTTTTTCCATTACCTCTATATAATTGTGAACCCTGTGTCAAAAGCAAAACTAAGCCGAATTTTACTCTCTGTAGTAATTGTCAATACAGCAGTAGTTTCCGTTGCTGTAGATTGGAATGCTACCCATATCTTCAACCCGACTTGGGTTCCTCATGCCCGATTTCATGATGTGGTGATGCTGTGGTTACTTAGTAGTTTATCAGCAATTGCTCTGTGGTTACTTTGGCGGCGATCAGCCGAACCACAAGTCAGCTTTGCGATCGCCACTTTGGTTCCTATGCTTTTCTGGTTTCCCTTTTTCTTTACCACTCTACTAGTTCCTGGCACTAGCTTAATCGCAATTCCCAATGAACCCCTACCCACGCTTGCCGGGATACCAATTTATCCAAATGTTGCGATTGCCACTGTCAACGAAATTTTAGCGGCAATTGGTTATTGGCTCTACCACAGTCATCAGGCTTTTAAGAGAGAGATATAGCAGAGGATAGGGTACAGGTTTAATAATTTACACTTATGTTTATATGGCATAGGCAGTGGTTGTCTTACTTTTGGGCAGTAGTATCAGCAATATTTGTCTTATTGATGGCAAAACCTGCTCTTGCCCATATTGGACACGGTGAATTTTTCACCAAAACACTGATTCATCAACAACTAACACCAAGTTTGGTGATTACCGGATTTGGTATCGCCTTTCTCTTTGGAGCGGGACACGCCCTTGCGCCTGGACATGGTAAAACAATGGTGGCAGCCTATTTGATAGGTTCGCAGGGAACACCTCAACAGGCTATCTTATTGGGCGTAGTGACGACTATTACTCATACACTGGGAGTTTTTACGCTGGGAATTGTCGCATTGGTAGCTTCACAATATATTCTCCCAGATACTCTTTACCCGATTCTGAGTTTACTTAGTGGACTGAGTATATGTGCAGTAGGGTTTTGGTTATTGGATCAACGTCTTGACACTCATGAACATGACCATCATCACCACCATCACCCACATAGTAAATCTGTTACAACCCAATCATTAATTACCTTGGGTATTGCTGGGGGTATTGTACCTTGTCCATCAGCGCTAGTTTTATTGTTAAGTGCGATCGCCTTACATCAAGCAGCTTATGGTGTAGTATTAATTAGTGCATTTAGCCTGGGTTTAGCTTCGGTGTTGGTAGCTATTGGGTTAGTTGTTGTGTATGCTCATCAATGGATAGACCGCTTACCCAATAGTGGTAAATTACTGCAAAAGTTATCGCTGGTAGGTGCTATTGTTGTCATTGTCACTGGTGCAGCTTTGAGCGCGATCGCAGTTATGTAACAAAGACTTACTATTTCAATCTATCTATCTACAACCTTATAAATTCAAGTCCGTCAATCCCTTATGTGGAAAAAATCTGTTGGCTATTTCTTAGGCATAGTTTCCAGCATAACTATCACTACTCCTGCACTTGCAGCAGAACGTATTGTATTTAATTACCCACCGTTTGGGGATTTTGATATTGCTACAGCAGATTTAGAAGTATTTGTTAATAAAGGTGAAATTACCAAGGACTTTGGATTTTACGCCAACCGTGCTAACCCAGAACAATTAAAGCTGGCTAGGAATTTTTTGAGTACTAAATTTCCTGTTTCTCCGACGCTTGTGTCTCAATTTACCTATTCTCCAATTGGTGAAAAGATGCTGCAACGTTTCGGAGAATTAATTCAAACTCAAAACAGACAAAATGGTTTTTACGCCCTGCGTTCTGCCCTAATATTATCAGCAGCAAGCTCTGAAGGGCTTTCTTTAGTTAATATAGTTAAAAATTATTCCAGCCCCAGTATTCGTCTCAATTTTTCTGAAACTGTACAGACAATGGGGCAGTTATCAGAACTCATACAAAAAAGGGATGTAGTAATTGCTAAAATTCAACAACTAGCAAACCAAGAGGCTACCAATTTACCACCAATAGATTTTAATCAAAGACCAGATATTCGTAAATCTGGTACATTTAATACTACAAAAATAACCATAAACCTACACGATCGCTCTCGTGATGGACAGTCTAGAACTGTTCTAGAACGGAAATATGATGTTGATGTTTACTTACCTCAAGCAGAATCAGCAACACCTTACCCAGTCATCGTCATTTCTCACGGTTTGGCGGATAATCGCAATGGCTTTGTTTATCTCGCTCAACATTTAGCATCTCATGGTTTCGCCGTTGCTGCGCTTGACCATCCGGTTGCTAACTCCAAGCAATTTCAACAATTTTTAGCCGGAATTGCTAGTCCTCCCCGACCGACGGAATTAATTGACCGTCCTTTAGATATCAAATACCTTTTAGATGAACTCCAACGCTTGAGCGAAACAGATTCTAGATTTAAAAATAAATTAAATCTGCAACAGGTGGGTGTAATTGGACATTCACTTGGCGGTTATACAGCTTTGGCGTTAGCTGGTGGTAGCTTTGATTTTGCCAAAATTCGCCAAGAATGTAACCCCAATCGTTCCCTAAATATTTCCACCTTTCTTCAATGTCGCGCCCTCGACCTGAAACCAGACAACTATCCTATTAAAGACGATCGCGTTAAAGCGATTATGGTAATGAATCCTTTAGGTAGTGTCATTTTTGGGCAGAAAGGTATGAGTACAATCCCAGTTCCTGTAATGATGGTGGCTGGAAGTCAAGATATATTTACCCCTGCAGTTCCCGAACAAATTCGACCATTTACCAATTTACCCAGTAAAGATAAATATTTGGCTGTGATTGAGAATGGAACCCACTTCTCCGTTCAATCAGACCTCCCAAATGGTGAAAATGTAATTCCTGTACCGCAAGGATTACTAGGGCCTGATAGAAAAAATGTTCACACTTATATGAATGCTTTGGGTGTGGCTTTTTTCCAAACTTATCTGAGCGATGGTCTCCGACCGACCGTAGGTCATCGCCAAGAATACAAGTCTTATTTAACACCTGCCTACGCTCAATTTATCAGTCAATCACCTTTAAATTTGACTTTAGTTGATTCTGGTGATGGAGAGAAAATTTCCCAACTGTTGAGTCAGGTTTACCAAACTCCGTAACTATGTCTATATTCAATCTATTTTCTACAAATATAGATGAGTAAAATTACTTTCGTGAATATTTTCACTGTCCAACCTGGACGACAAGAAGATGCGTTCCAACGCATTCATCAAATTTATACCGAAGTGGTTAAGTATCAGCCTGGTTTTTTGGATGCACAATTGCTGAAAAGTGATGATGGTGAAAAAGTCACAGCTATTGCTCATTGGGAATCAGCAGCACAAATCGCCGCTTTGAGGCAGCACCCACGATTTCAAGCACTGCACGATGAGGAATTTTATCAAGCGATAGCTAAAGTTGAACCTCATGTTTACAGTAGTGCTTTTGAGGTGTTTCCTATTTAAGTTTTAGCTGTGGAAATAACAGCATCTAATTAGATTTTTCATTACCAAAAGGCTTAATTATGAACTACAGCGAAAAACTCACCCGTGATAACTGTGTAGTCGTTCTTGTTGACTTTTTAGATGGCTTTTTTCCAGGTTTAAAAACGATTAATCATGACTTACTGCGGAAGAATGCCGAAGCATTTACACGGCTATCCAAAATCTTTAACCTGCCTACAATCATGTTGGGAGAAGAAGGGGGTTTTCGCGGTAAATTCTTTCCAGAAGTTGTTGCTCATGCCGACCATGCAATCCGCGTTGAACGCCATACCCCCAGTGCTTGGGATGAACCAGTTTTTCGGGAAAAACTAGCAGCAATTGGTCGTAAAAAGGTTTTGCTTGGTGGTATCTCTCTAGATATTTGTACACTCCAATTAGCTATAGATTTACTAGGGGCAGGTTATGAACCTTATGTAGTGGTTGATGTCTCTGGTTCTGACACTACTTTGAACGAAACGGCTGCTTTATTGCGTTTAACTCAAGCAGGTGCGGTTTTGGTATCTTGGGCTTCGGTGGCTTCAGAAATTATGAAAGATTGGCAAAGCCCAGAGGGGTCAGCTGTAGGTCAACTGTACCAAGACTTTAGTTATTGGGGTAATCGTTTATAAAAAGCCTCAAGTTCGGGTATCAATCTCACTTGAATTTCCTACATTGTTCTAATTGCTTCAACATCCTATGAAAGAGTCGATAAATTACATTAAACAATCGAGCAATCCTGCTCCTGGTGTTGTGGCGATCGCTCACTGTGTTAAACCAGGATTAGAAGCCGCTTTTGAAGAAGCTCTCCGAGGTGTGACTTTAGCCGCCAGCACTTTCCCTGGTTACTTGGGAAGTAATGTACTGTATCCCAGCACTAAACGCGGTTTATGGCAGCTAATTGTCAGATTTGATACTCCTCAACATCTGCAAGAATGGGAAGAATCAGTCATCTGTCAAGGTTGGATTGCGCGAGCCGAAGCCTTAACTGTAGATGATCCACAAGTGATTCATGTCAATAGTTTAGAGGCTTGGTTTGCCCTACCAGAAATCCCCAAGTCACCACCCCCGCCCAAATGGAAAACGGCGATTGTGAGTGCAGTCGGGCTTTATCCAATCATCTCCATCATGCCCACCATCCTCAGACCAATTACTAGCGGTTTACCTTTCTGGTTGGCTAATTTGGTGAGCATTTGTATTATGATGCCGTTGATGACTTGGGTAGTTATGCCCCAAGTGACTCGCCTGTTTAAGGGATGGCTTTATCCCAATAAGTAGTAATACCAATTTGAAAAATGATTGCGACAAATGGATGACTGAAAAGTTCACTAATGAAGCATTTCAAAATCCAAAATCTAAAATCTAAAATCCAAAATGGTATAAGTTCGCTTAAAAACCTATCATGTCGTGGGGTTGGTAATTGCGAATTGGTAATCGGTAATGGCAGAAAACAATTACCGATTAAGTAAGTCGTGGAGAAAATTTATAAGTATGTAACAAAGAATTAAGCAGAAGAATAAGAGTTAAATTTTACACGTTGCGTACTGTAGTTTCCCTTTTCTCCTCTATTTTGAACTCCATCAATGACAGCATAGGCAAGGTCTAATTCATCCTCAAAACTTTGAGAAGCTAGTTCATTTTTTTTCAGGTGTTGCCACTCCAATTCAATTGGATTCATCTCTGAGCAATATTTAGGTAAAAAGAAGATGTACAAACCCATCTCTTCCCACTTTGTCCATAATTGCTGAACTTCTTTGCACCGATGTATCGGGCCGTTGTCCTGAACGATGACTCTGATACGACCTGCTTTTTGGGCTTCAAGTGCTTCAAGCTCCATCATTTGAATATAGGATTTGCGTGAAACGCCACCAATCACTAGACCGTACACAAAACTAATTAGGGGTTGAAGAAACCCAATAATACTTAACCTTCGACCCCGACGCTTACTCTGCTCCAGGCGTTTTTGCTGACCTCGGAAGTAGTAACTGTAACTGGGTTCACTCCAGGCACAAAACCCTGATTCATCCATATACTTTAAATCGATTTCTCCAGCAGCAGCAGATAATTCCAACATCTCTAAGTCTGCCTGTTTGATTTGCTGCAATACTTTGTCTTGCTTTCCTTTGTGGCTTTTTCTAGTTCGCTTCCAAATGACCCCCTTTTTTTGAGTACCTGCCTTAACCAGTCAGGACTCAATTTCACGGAGCGTTCTTGCTCTAATTTTTGGGCTAATTGAACACTATTATATGTACGTGGTTCTTGCTCCAAGCATTTTTCTAAGAACGCCATGTCAGCTTCTGCCCACCTTGATTTTCCTCCCCGCCCTGCTTTCTCCCACAGTCCTTCTAGACCTTGTTTTTCCCATCTATGCAAAACTTCTCTTACTGTTTGGGCAGTCCAGTCAAAGTGATCTGCTATCTTCTCTACGTACCAACCATGTGCGCTTAATCTGATCACTTCGGCTCGGTCTTTCACTTTCTGGGGTACATCTGCCGTTCTCAGGTTGAACAAAATTTTATCTTGCTTAGGAGTCAGAAATACCCTTAAACGGCTGCCCATATCCCTGTTACCTTGGTAGACACATTTATGTATTTACTTATCTTTACACACTTTGGTTTTTTCACCTTGTTCTACTTAACTATTACCGTTTGGCATAGGCAACTAGGGAAACGCCTAAAACCACTAGTACCACTCCTGCAATTCGTGTGGGAGTGGCTGTGTGTTTGACTAGTCCAATAGCTCCATAATGATCTAAAAACAGGGCTGCTATCATCTGACCGGCGATCGTTAGTGCTAGTGCCAGTGCTGCGCCAATTTTGGGGGTAGCAAAGATAGTTGACCAGACATACAACGTACCCAAACAACCGCCTATCCACATCCACCAAGAGGTTTGAGCAAGTTCAGTTGTAACGGGAAGTGGGTAGCGTGCAACCAAGCAGATCAAGAGCGATGCTAAAGTTCCTGCTAGGTAGGATATAAATGTCACCTGCATAGGTTCGCTCACATAGCGCCGTAGCAAGGTATTGATGGCAACTTGAACTGGAAGGATAGCCCCACCTGCCAGGGCTGCTAAAAGATAGATTGTCCGTTCGTTCATTGATAAGGAAACCTCATAATACGATTTTCGATTCTGGATTTTAATACCAGTTCAAACACGGCAAATTTACCAGTTGAAAGATGCTTGGTTCACCAAAATGCTCAATTGCGATCGCTTTCATACTCAATCAACTCATCAAAATACTATTAGGCTCTTTTTGAATTAAATTTTAGTATGCTGGACTAAGCTAGTTTTAATCTTGTCTATTTTTGTAAAAATTGAAATATCCTGCTCCTAAGAAACAGTATTTGCTTGGGGCTGACGAGTAAGCTCAACACCTAAAGCTAGAGCCTTTTTCTGTAGGTTATTGATAACTCGTTCTTGGTAACGTTGCTCATCATAATCCATACCAGAATCTTGATATTTACCTCCATTCGTCCAAAGTCGGTAAAAAATTCGTGCCAGCTTATGAGCAGTAGCAGTGATAGCTTTGGGTCGCAAGCGGCTATCTGAGCTTGATAAACATCATAAAGTTGTGATTGATGGAACCCGGATTTGGACTTTGGTGTTTTCCCACAGGAAAGTTAAAATGCGTCTTCTAAAGAATATTAAAAAAATTGGTAAGCCAATCAAAATATTATTCATGTAGCGCAGATTTGATTACAGCGTATTTACGTGGTGTAGACTTGAGTGAGGCAAATATGAGTGGAGCCTTTTTGCACTCAGCAGATTTAAGCCAAGCGATTTTAACAAAAGTAAAATTAACTAAAGCTGATTTGTTTGGAGTCAAATCAATAGGTGTGAATGCGAGTGAGGTGGACTTTAGCGGCAGTCAAATGACAGGGATTGATTTAACTGGGGCAAATTTAAGTAAAGCGAACTTCAATAAAGCAAATGTATTTTGGGGCAAATTTACTAACGCAGATTTGACTAATGCCAACTTACAGGAAGGGTTATTTGCTGGAGCAACTTTCACAGGAGCAAAGCTCAATCAGGCACAGATGCACAAAGCTTATCTTCATGCAGCAGAACTTACTCAGTCAAACTTAAACGGTGCAATTTTGACACAATCTGATCTGAGTGCGGCTGTGCTAGTTGGAGCGAATTTGAACGGTGTTAACTTGACTGGTTCCAATATCAAACGAGCCAACCTTACGGCGGCAGACTTAGGTAAGACTAACCTAGAGGCTGTTAATTTAGCTGGGGCAGACCTTACCGGCGCAAATCTCACTGAAGCCGCATTAATTAAGGCAGATTTAACTGGGGCATTTGTGACTGACGCAGCTTTAAACCGAGCCAATTTGCAACAAGCAATTCTCATCGGCACTAGACTCAGTGGTTCTAATTTGGATGGGGCAAATTTGAACGATGTTGTGAAGACTGGTACATCTTTATCGCCCATAAGTGAGCAACCACACGAACATACTAATTAAGTTGTGAGGAAGATGGGAGAGGGGGGAGATGAGGAAGATGAGGGAGAGGGGGGAGAATAACTAATGACTATGGACTAATGACTAATGACTAATGTCTCTGGAATACCTATTTTCTGTAACCTATACTGTTGACCTTAACATCAATGTCAAGGTTTAGGGTAAAGGTATTCCTGACTTAGATAAATCTCATGCTTTACCCACAACGTTTTCAGCAATTCACTCAAGAACACGCCGACACGCTAGCCGCCTTGCTTTGTGGGATGCTGCTGTTTTTAGGATGGTTCGCCTTGTCTTTGGGGTGGTTGGGGTTGGCGTTGCTGCTGTTACCTGCTGCTTATGTAATTGGTGGTTACGAAAGCGCCCGTGAGGGGCTAACGACGCTAATTAAGGAGAAGGAACTGGATGTCGATTTGCTGATGATTGTAGCTGCTCTTGGGGCAGCTGCTTTAGGTTGGTGGCGTAGGGAATATCATCTAATTATTGATGGGGCAACTTTGATTCTCATCTTTGCTATTAGTGGTGCATTGGAGGGTTACGCTATGCGCCGCACAGAAAAAAGTATCAAGAGCTTGATGAGTTTAACACCAGACACAGCTACCATCGCCCACCCAGCCGGGGAAGAAACTATTCCTATTAGTCAGTTACAGGTGGGTGATGAGATTGTTGTTAAGCCAGGTGAGCTAATTCCTACCGATGGTATCATTGTCTCTGGTTACAGCACTATCAATCAAGCAGCAATTACAGGTGAGTCTCTACCAGTGGAAAAGACGGTAGGCGAGGAAGCATTTGCTGGAACACTCAATGGTTATGGGGCGCTGAGGTTGAAGGTACACAAACCAGCCGCCAGTAGTTTGATTCAACGAGTCATTCGTCTAGTGGAACAAGCACAAACCGAAGCACCACCTTCTCAACAGTTTATTGAGGGTTTTGAGAGAAAGTATGCAAAGGTAATTGTCATTGCTGGGGTATTATTGGCAACCTTACCGCCTTTTATTTTGGGTTGGGACTGGGAAACTACAATTTACCGCGCGTTGACTTTTTTGGTGGTGGCTTCTCCCTGTGCGTTGATGGCGGCGATTATGCCTACTTTATTATCGGGTATTGCCAATGGTGCAAGACAGGGGATTTTGTTTAAGAATGGCGCACAGTTGGAGAAGATTGGTAAAGTCCGGGCGATCGCCTTCGATAAAACTGGTACTCTCACCACAGGACAAGTACAGGTATCTCAAGTAATTCCCGCCAATAATTATACACAAGCAAATGTGTTAGAAATAGCAGCCGCGTTAGAGTCATCTTCAGAACATCCCATTGCCCAAGCTATTGTTTGCGCTGCTAACGGCTTAGATTGGGTACGGGCAGTTGAGGTACAAGCGATACCAGGACAGGGTATTACAGGTACGACTAATGACCAACAAGCGATCATGGGGAATGTTGCTTTTATCCAGCAGTATGTAGATAATTTACCACAGGAGTTAGTAGAAGTAGCACCATCCTTGGAACATGAGGGGAAAACAGTTGTTTGGGTGGCGCAAGAGGGAAGCAGTAATGAGTATAAGGTCATTGGTGTGATTGCGATCGCGGATATGATTCGACCAGAAGCTGTTGCTACTATTTCCCGGCTGCGGAAGTTGGGTATAGAACAAATTGTCATGATTACGGGGGATAATCAACGCACTGCCGAGAGTGTGGCGCAAGCTGTAGGAATTGACCAAGTATTTGCCGAACTCTTACCAGAAGATAAGCTAGATGTAATTCGCAAGTTGCAGCAAAAGTATCAAACAGTAGCGATGGTAGGTGATGGTATAAACGATGCCCCAGCACTGGCGCAAGCATCCGTAGGTATTGCTATGGGTGTGGCTGGTAGCGATGTGGCTTTAGAAACCGCAGATATAGTATTGATGGCGGATAGATTAGAGAAGATTGATGTAGCGATGAAATTGGGCAGGCGATCGCAAGCGATCGTCAAACAAAATATAGTTATAGCCTTGGGGTTTATCGGTCTATTGTTAATCAGCAACTTCCTCGGCAATATCAACCTACCCATCGGCGTAATTGGTCATGAGGGTTCAACAGTTTTAGTTACCCTCAGTGGTCTACGGTTGCTGAAGTAGACTAACTGAGAATGGGGAGATGTAGCTTGCTTCTCGTAGAGTGGGAGAAACCCACCCCTAATACCAATTCAAAATTCAAAATTCGTCTTGGAAAGTTTCCTACGGCGGGAAACCCGCCTACAGAACTTTCCGCATTCAAAATTAAGAAAGTGATACTTAGCACAGGTCTGGGCGTTTGTATCTGTATCAGATTTTTTGTGAAATGGTATAACCCCTCCCAAGAGGGTACAGGGGAGAATAGCTTTGGACTATGCACTAATGACCAATTCCCAATTACCCTTAAACGAGTACAACCTTGATAGAAAAATCTCTATCTTATTCCTCATGTAGCAAAATGTATCTTTTGGCTAGGTGCAGGATTTTACAAACGATGTTACATTAAGCAATGTAAAGCAAAAATTAAGCTATTAGAATAGTAAAAAAGGCTTTTCTAGCTTAATAGGTGCTATTTTATCGAAAAATCCGCTATCTACGTGGATTTTTTTTAAAAACCGTTAAATTAAAAATGAGAGTTAAAATATGAACTTTTATTGCCTAAACTTGTAGAACTTTAAGGTTCAACAGCTACTAACAACATTCTTGCCACGTTCACGAAAAAAGATGTTTTCTTAGATGGAAACGTCTATGTTTGTGTATGTAACTAATAGCTGTCTTATAAAAGTAAACCTCTTTTTCTTGATAAATTAGAGGTCTATCCATTTGGAAAATTTTAATTAATTAAATTAGTTTGGCAGCAGTTGATTATTGAGAAAGCAAATTCAATTGCTGGCTATTGTGCTGACTTAATAGTAAAAGTTTATTTTAAGTAAAGATTATGAATTGTTTAAGAAATAAATCAGAAGAATTTACTAAAAATATATGCAAAATTTATAAAAAATGATATGTTTAAAAATGTTAAGCAAATTTTAAGTAACCTTACACAGTAAAACTATTACTGTTAGTTACATTTAATTTTTGCCTGCCATTATTCCGTCAATCATAAAACCTATCTAGGATTATCAGTCAGCAATCGTGGAAATACAATTTTCCGTTTGCATTATCTGTATTTCTGAGGTTTAAACAAAACTAATAAATCCTTTCTAAGTCTAGAATACAGGCATATCTGCCAAAATTTTAGTGCTTTAATTTGGCATGAATTAACTTTTGGTGACTATCGCTCTTTTTTTATCAAATAAATGAGAGTTATTCTTGCTACAAGTAAATTCTTAATCTGACTAGATTTTGAATATAATTTGCAACTTCTAGTTCAAACCTGACGTTCATGTATTGCATTTAAGAGACAAGAGATTATGAGTATCGTCCAAGCAAAGTTTGAAGCCAACGAAACATCTTTTCATGTAGAAGGATACGAAAAAATTGAGTATGATTTGGTGTATGTAGATGGTGTTTTTGAAATCAAAAATACTGAACTAGCAGACATATATAAAAGTTTTGGACGATGCTTGGCGATTGTTGATGCTAACGTGAGTCAGTTGTATGGTAAGCAAATTCAACAGTATTTTCAGTATTACGGTATTGAACTAAGATTATTTCCCATCACTATCACCGAACCAAATAAGACCATTCAAACCTTTGAGAAGGTTATAGATGCCTTCGCTGATTTTAAATTAGTTCGTAAAGAGCCAGTATTAGTAGTAGGTGGCGGTTTAATTACAGATGTTGTCGGTTTTGCTTGCTCTACATACCGTCGCAGCAGTAATTATATTCGTATTCCTACTACCTTAATTGGATTAATTGATGCTAGTGTCGCCATTAAAGTAGCAGTTAATCATCGCAAGCTGAAAAACCGATTGGGTGCTTATCATGCTTCTCGTAAAGTTTTCCTAGATTTTTCCTTACTACGTACTCTACCTACAGACCAAGTGCGTAACGGGATGGCTGAGTTGGTAAAAATCGCTGTAGTTGCACATCAAGAAGTGTTTGAACTGTTGGAAAAGTATGGCGAAGAGTTACTACACACTCATTTTGGCAATATAGACGCAACTCCAGAGATTAAAGAAGTAGCTCATCGTTTGACCTATAAAGCTATCGAAAAGATGTTGGAGTTGGAAGTTCCCAACCTACACGAGTTAGACCTAGATAGAGTAATTGCTTACGGTCATACTTGGAGTCCTACATTGGAACTTGCGCCGCGTGTACCCATGTTCCACGGACACGCTGTCAATGTAGATATGGCTTTATCGGCAACGATCGCCGCACGTAGAGGTTACATTACAATTGCAGAACGCGATCGCATTTTAGGATTGATGAGTCGTGTTGGTTTATCCCTCGACCATCCCATGTTGGATGAAGAGTTGTTGTGGCGTGCTACTGAATCTATCACATTAACCCGTGATGGCTTATTAAGAGCCGCCATGCCAAAACCCATCGGTAGTTGCTTCTTCGTCAACGACCTAACCAGAGAAGAATTAGCAGCCGCACTAGCCGACCATAAAGAACTCTGCACTAAATATCCCCGTGGTGGTGAAGGCGTAGATGTCTATCCAGCTTATGAGAAAGAGTTAATTGGAAGTATCAGTTAACACTTAACAGTGGACAGTTGACAATTGACAGTTATCAGTTGTCAACTGTCCACTGTGTCTCATCTTTTTTTGAATTTAGAACTTTGAATTGATATGACAAACGTAATTGTTCCGACAGCTAGGCCTGTTACACCACTGGGGATTTTAGCTAAGAAGTTAGAGGCTATTGTCAAAGAGGTTAAGCAACTTCCAGATTTACCTACGGAATTGGTCGCAGAGATTAATCATGCTTGGCGTTTAGCCGCAGGTTTAGACCCTTATTTGGAGGAATGTACCACTCCAGAGTCGGCTGAATTGACTGCGTTGGCGAAAATAACAGCCACAGAAGCTTGGGATACACACTTTAACGGTGGAACAACTGTCCGTCCTCTAGAACAGGAAATGCTTTCTGGTCATATAGAAGGACAAACCCTCAAGATGTTTGTTCACATGACCAAGGCTAAAAGAGTGTTGGAAATTGGGATGTTTACTGGTTATTCGGCGCTGGCGATGGCGGAAGCATTACCAGAGGATGGGGTTTTGGTGGCTTGTGAAGTTGACCCTTATGCGGCGGAGATTGGACAAAAGGCTTTCCAAGAATCTCCTCACGGTGCAAAGATTCGTGTAGAGTTGGGTGGAGCGTTAGAAACGTTAGATAGGTTAGCACAAACTGGGGAATCTTTTGACTTAGTTTTTATTGACGCAGACAAAAAAGAGTATGTAGCCTATTTTCATAAGTTGCTAGATAGTGGTTTGTTAGCAGCAAATGGGTTTATCTGCGTGGATAATACTTTATTGCAAGGAGAAGTTTATTTACCTGCTGATGAACGCAGTGTTAATGGTGAAGCGATCGCTCAATTTAATCGTACAGTAGCCAATGACCCCCGTGTAGAACAAGTATTATTGCCGTTAAGAGATGGATTGACAATAATTCGTAATTCTTGATTTTTTGAATTTTGAATTTTGAATTTTGAATTGATATTATGGCACAATCCCTTTCTCTTTCTTCTTCATCTGCTACACAGTCTATTCCTTGGCAGACAAGAGTGGCGGCAATTTTACAAAATATTGGTACTTTAGCTTTGCTGTTATTAGCATTGCCAATTAATGCCACTATTGTTTTTATTTCCTGGCTCATTTTTCGACCGAAATCAGTCAAAGCAGCAAATCCGCAAAACATTCTTATCAGTGGTGGGAAAATGACCAAGGCTTTACAATTAGCTAGGTCATTTCATGCGGCTGGACACAGAGTTGTCTTGTTGGAAACTCATAAATACTGGTTAACTGGTCATCGTTTTTCCAGGTCGGTAGATAAGTTTTATACAGTTCCCGCACCACAGGAAAATCCCCAAGCTTATATCCAGGCTTTGGTAGATATTGTCAAACGAGAAAATATTGATATTTACGTTCCTGTCACCAGTCCGGTGGGTAGCTATTATGACTCATTAGCTAAACCGGAATTATCGCGTTATTGCGAAGTGTTTCACTTTGACGCAGATATTACCCAAATGTTGGATGATAAATTTGCATTGGTAGAGAAAGCGCGATCGCTTGGTTTATCAATACCCAAATCCTTTAAAATTACCTCGCCAGAACAAGTTATTAACTTTGACTTTTCCGGTGAGTCTCGTAAATACATCCTCAAAAGCATACCCTACGACTCAGTGCGGCGGTTAGACTTAACCAAACTTCCCTGTGCAACTCCAGAGGAAACAGCAGCATTCGTAAGAAGTTTGCCAATTAGTCCTGAAAAACCGTGGATTATGCAGGAATTTATTCCCGGTAAAGAATTTTGCACCCACAGCACAGTCCGGGATGGGGAATTAAGGCTGCATTGCTGTTGTGAATCTTCAGCGTTTCAAGTCAACTATGAGAATGTAGACAACCCGCAAATTCAGGAATGGGTACAGCGTTTTGTCAAGGAACTCAAGCTGACAGGACAGATTTCCTTTGACTTCATCCAAGCAGAGGACGGGACAGTTTACGCCATTGAGTGTAACCCCCGCACCCACTCAGCGATTACTACATTTTACGACCATCCCCAGGTAGCAGAGGCATACCTGAGTAAGCAAGCGACAACGGAAACCTTACAGCCATTAGCGACAAGTAAGCCTACTTATTGGACTTATCACGAAGTTTGGCGTTTGACGGGGATTCGTTCTTTTAGCCAGTTGGGAAGATGGTTAGGTAATATTTGGCGGGGGACTGATGCGATTTATCAGCCGGATGATCCTTTCCCGTTTTTGATGGTACATCATTGGCAAATTCCTCTACTGCTGTTGAATAATTTGCGTCGGTTGAAGGGGTGGACGCGGATAGATTTCAACATCGGTAAGCTAGTGGAATTAGGAGGAGATTAGGTTTTAAACGCAGAGGGACGCGGAGGATTTCCTCTTTGCGCCTTTGCGCCTACTCTGCGAGAACGCCTGACGGCGAATGCGTGAGCCAATTTTTTTATTTATGAGCAGAGTGAGAAGATATGCAAACTATAGATTTAAATATACATAAGTTACTTGCAGAGTGGAACGCGACAGAAAGAGATTACGACCTATCTCAAGGGTTACATGAGTTATTTGCAGCGCAGGTAGAGAAAACACCAGATGCGATCGCTATCACTTTCGCACAACAACAACTAACTTATCAAGAGTTAAATTCTAGAGCCAACCAACTAGGACATTATCTACAAACACTGGGAGTAAAACCCGAAATACTTGTAGGTGTTTGTATTGAACGTTCCCTAGAGATGGTGATATGTATTTTAGGCATCCTCAAAGCTGGGGGAGCCTATGTACCTATTGACCCTGAATATCCCCAAGAACGCATAACTTATATGCTAGAAGATTCTCAGGTAAAGGTACTACTAAAGCAAGAAAAATTATTAAATCAAATTCCTCTACATCAAGCACAAACTATCTGTGTAGATGCAGAATGGGATAAAATTTCCACCCAACCAAATACTAATCCCCAAAGCAATATTCAACCAGATAATTTAGCTTATGTAATATACACTTCTGGTTCCACAGGTAAACCAAAGGGTGCGATGAACACCCACAAAGGAATTTGTAATCGCCTGTTGTGGATGCAGGAAGCTTATCAACTAAATTCTACAGATAGTGTCTTACAAAAAACTCCCTTTAGCTTTGATGTTTCCGTTTGGGAATTTTTCTGGACTTTAATCACTGGCGCACGTTTGGTAATAGCTAAACCGGGTGGGCATAAAGATAGTGATTACCTCATCAATGTAATTACTCAAGAGCAAATCACCACCTTACATTTTGTCCCCTCAATGCTGCAAGCGTTTTTACAAAATCGCCATGTGGAAAAATGTACATCTTTAAAAAGAGTTATTTGTAGCGGTGAAGCTTTATCTGTAGATTTACAAAATAGATTTTTCCAACGTTTGGAATGCGAATTACATAACTTATATGGCCCTACAGAAGCGGCGATAGATGTCACTTTTTGGCAATGTCAAAAAAACAGTAACTTAAAAAGTGTACCTATCGGTCGTCCCATTGCTAATACTCAAATTTACATTCTTGATGCAGATTTAAGACCAATTTCTATAGGTTACACTGGAGAAATTTATATTGCAGGTGTGGGTGTCGCTCGTGGTTATTTGAATAAAGAAAAATTGACTAATGAGAAGTTTATAATTAATCCTTTTGCAAATTCAGCATCTCAGCGTCTTTATAAAACAGGTGATTTAGCTCGTTATTTACCTGATGGTAACATTGAATATATTGGACGAGCCGATTTTCAAGTAAAAATTCGTGGCTATAGAATCGAAATCGGAGAGATTGAAAATACTCTATCCTCTCACCCAGAAGTAAGAGAAGCTGTAGTCATCGCGCGTGATGATCATGCACAAGAAAAACAGCTTGTTGCTTATATTACCTATGATGAGCAAAAACCTACAATTAATAGCCTGCGTGATTTCCTCAAAACAAAGCTACCAGATTTTATGATTCCAGCCGCTTTTGTGATGTTGGAAACCCTAGCTTTAACTCCAAGTGGTAAAGTAGACAGAAAAGCATTACCAAAACCAGAATTATCTAGCTTTGTAGAAACTGTTGCTTATATCGCGCCTCGCAATGAGGTAGAAGCAAAGTTAGTGCAAATTTGGTCGGATATTCTGCATTTACCGAAAATAGGTGTAACAGACAACTTTTTTGCTATTGGTGGTGATTCTTTAAAGACGCTACATTTAACTGCTAAAATTGAGGAGGTTTTTAATAAAGAAATACCATTAGCAACAGTTTTAACAAATCCTGTAATTGCAGATTTAGCAAAGGTTATTCAAAGCAACCAGCCAATTTATAATACACCTTTAGTATCAATTCAACCACAAGGTACACAACAACCTTTCTTTTGTATACATCCTGCTGGTGGTCATGTTTTATGCTATTTTAAACTCGCTCATTATATAGGCAATGACCAGCCATTTTACGGCTTACAAGCTCAAGGTTTTTATGGTGATGAAGAACCTTTGGCGCGAGTAGAAGATATGGCTAGTCTCTACGTCAAAACTATTAGAGAATTTCAGCCGCAAGGGTCTTATCGTCTTGGTGGTTGGTCGTTTGGTGGGGTTGTAGCTTATGAGGTCGCACAGCAGTTGCGTAGACAAGGACAAGAGGTATCTTTGCTGGCGATATTAGATTCTTATGTACCCATATTACTAGATAAACAAAAGCCAATTGATGATGTTTATTTGGTTGGGGTGCTTTCTAGAGTGTTTGGGGGAATGTTTGGTCAAGATAACCTTGTTACACCTGAAGAAATAGAGGATTTAGGGTTACAAGAAAAACTTGATTATATTATTAACAAGGCAAGAAAAGCTGGGATATTTCCTCCTGGTGTAGAACGTCAAAATAATCGCCGCATTCTTGATGTTTTAGTTGGGACACTCAAAGCGACTTATTCCTATACAAGAAAGCCATATCCAGGGAAGGTTACTGTGTTTAGAGCTAGAGAAAAACATATCATGGCTCCTGACCCGACTTTAGTTTGGGTAGAGTTATTTTCTGTGATGGCGGCGGAGGAAATTAAGATTATTGATGTACCTGGACACCATTATTCTTTTGTACTGGAACCTCATATACAGGTGTTAGCACAACGTTTAAAAGATTGCCTTATTAATTCGTAATTCGTAATGGGCTAACGCCCCGCTCCGCTAACGTAGTTACTTTGTGGAATGTATCTGTTGGTTAATTTTTCACAATTGATTTAAAAAATTGGGCAATCTCTTGAGTTGAGCGCAGGTGATAAACGGTCTTAGTGTTTTGAGCCTGCTTGATATACTCCCTATATTTTGGGATCAAAAGTTTGTGACATAACCAAAGCACACGGTAGCTATTAAGCGAACCCTTCAGGATAGGACTATTTTCCGGCCACCCTTCAGGCTGTCTAAAGTAACCAGTGATTAGTCGTTTAGTTACCAACCAGAAATGCACATATAGCGGTAGATCGATGAAAATTAGCGTATCCGCCTCTTCCAGTCTTGGCCAGAGAGTTTCCATATTACCGAATCCATCAATAATCCATTGGTCGGTAGCTAAGATTTGCTGATGGGTACGCTGATATTCTTCCACGGAAACCTCAGCACCCCCTGATTGATATTTCATCTTGTCCAAGGGATAAAATGGCAAACCAGTCATTTGGGATAGTTTCTTGCTTAATGTTGATTTACCGCCTCCAGCGTTGCCAAACACTGCTACTTTTCTCATTAGCAATATCCTCATCTACTTCAGTAATCTTAAGCCACTTAGGATAGTCCTAACAGATGGGCGATCGCTATAATCAAAATCAAGTGATCCTGGCAAAAAATTAATTTACAATGTCCAGGGAGTAGACATTATGTCAACCTTAGAAACTATCCCGCCAGCAACAGAGGTAAACGCACCTCCCACCCAAGCAGAACTACCTTACGATGACGGTGTACCAATGGAAAGCCAAAGGCACAAAATGCAGATGGAATTGTTAATTGATACCTTTGGTACTTGGTTAGAAGAACAAGAGGATGGTTATGCAAGTGGCAATATGTTTGTCTACTTCAGTATGGCGCAGCTAAAAAACCAAGACTTTAGAGGCCCAGATTTTTTTGCTGTGTTGGGAGTTCCTAAAGGTGAACGCCGCAGTTGGGTTGTATGGGAAGAGGGTAAAGGGCCTGATGTCGTGATTGAATTACTCTCGCCCCGGACAGCTGCTAATGATAAAAATGAGAAAAAGCTGATTTATCAAAATCAGATGCGTGTCCCGGACTATTTCTGGTACGATCCTTTCAACCCTGATGACTGGGCTGGTTTTTCTCTGGTCGGTGGAGTTTATCAAGCGATCGCACCGAATGCAGAAAATCTCTTAGTCAGTCAAGCATTAGGTTTAGCTTTGTTACGTTGGCAAGGAAATTACAAAGGCGTTGAGACAACTTGGTTACGCTGGGCTACTTTGACAGGGGAGTTGTTACCAACGGCTGAGGAAAAAGAACGTTCATTCACTGAACAAGAACGCCAACGTGCCGAACAAGAAGCCCAACGTGCCGAACAAGAAAGTCAACGTGCTGAACAAGAACGTCAACGCGCTGAACAAGAAGCCCAACGTGCCGAACAAGAAGCCCAACGCGCTCAAAGAGCAGAGTTACAATTACAACAGACTGCACGTAATTTGCTGCAAACAGGAATGACTGTAGAACAGGTAGCTACAATAACAGGTTTGACTGCATCTGAAATAGAGGCACTGAATATTTAGGATGGGAGAAGTGTAAATTTGTTGATTAGTAATTGGTAATTGGTGATTGGTCATTGTCAAACTCAATTACCTATTACCAATATCTAGAATATGATGAAGTTCCCAAACTAAACTAAAATTGTGTATTAAATATTAATTAATGGCAGGATGACAGTAAAAGTCGTACCCACACCAACCTCGCTGTTGACGATAATTTCGCCACCGTGAGCATCAACGCATTTTTTGACAATAGCTAGTCCTAAGCCTGTACCTGCAACTCCGCCTACATTTTCTCCACGATGGAAAGGCTGAAATAGTTGCTTTTGGTCTTCTGGAGAAATACCAATTCCCCAATCTTGAATTTTGAACATAACTGCATGGTTTTGAACAGTTAATTCAAAATTGATTGTACCACCAGGAAGGGAATATTTGATGGCGTTGCCTAGCACATTCCCTAAAATGTGTCGTAATAAGGTTTCATCTAGTAAGGCTTCGTTGGATGTTTTATTACAGGTAAAAATTATATTTAGTTGCTTTTCGTTAATATTTAATTGCGCTTCTTGTAATAATTGGCGACAGAATCCTTCTAAATCTATGGCAATGATTTCACACTGGAGTTTACCAGACTCGGCTTTACCTATTAAAGAAACTTCATCTAATATTTGTGCCATATTTTTGATAGCAACCCGAATCATTTGTAAATGAGAGCGTTTTTTTTCTTGAGTTAATTTATCTTCGTTATTTTGTAATAAACCAGCAGCTAACAAAATAGTATTTAAAGGATTACGAATGTCATGGGAAAGCATAGAGACAAACTCAGATTTAAACTGGTTAATTTCTTGTGCTTTCACTAATTCCGCCGTGCGTTCTTCAACTCGGTGTTCTAATGTTGTATTGAGTGTGCGTAAACTTTCCAATGCTTGTTTACGCTCGATCGCATAACAGACAGCACGCACTAATACATTCACATTTACCTGTCGCTTAACAAGATAATCTTGCGCTCCCTGTCTAACTGCGGCGATCGCTAAATCTTCATCGTTAGTATTTGTCAGCACAACAATTGGTATGCTGGGAGCGCAAGCTATCAGTAAAGGTAATGATGATAAGCCTTGGCTGTCGGGTAAAGTCAGGTCTAACAAAATCACATCATAGCTGTTTTGTCTTAGTTCATTGAGTGCTTCCTGTAACCGCTTCACATGAACCAGAACAAATTGCTTGGACTCAGCTTGATGCAAATATTCCTGCAATAACCGAGCTTCTGCAAGGCTATCCTCAATTAACAAAATCCTGACTGAGTGTCCAACCATAATTTTCTGGTTTTACCCCCTTGTGAGTTGTGAGTGGGGAGTGGGGAGTAGGGAGTAGGGAGTGGGAAGATGAGGGAGTGGGGGGAGTGGAAATATTAAGAGTAGAAGGAAATAGGAAATAATTAGTAGTTACTTTATCTCCCTCATCCCCCTCATCTCCCTCATCCCTCATTCCGGCGGTAGAGTGACGGTAGAAAGCCAGAACTCTTCAATTCCTTTGACGATTTGGAAGAGCTGGGTGAGGTTACGGGATTTGGTGATGTAGCAGTTGACGTGTAAGTCGTAGCTGTGAAAAATGTCGTCTTCGTTTCTAGATGTTGTTAACACTACTACGGGTATACGTTTGAGTACAGGGTCAGCTTTAATTTCCGCCAGCACTTCTCTACCGTCCTTTCTAGGTAGATTCAAATCCAAGAGAATTAGGTCTGGACGCGGAGCATGGGTATAATCTCCCTCTTGGCGTAGATAAGCCATTGCGTCCATCCCATCTCTAACTGTTACCACTTCGTGCGGTAATTGGCTATTTTTAAATGCTTCTTGAATCAGGCGAATATCGGCTTTATTGTCCTCGACTAAAAAGATTGTTCTGTGTTTTTCTTCCGTTTCTACGCTCACGCTCTCGACCTCCAACTGGTATTGTAAAGTAGAAGGTAGCACCTTGACCGAGTTGAGATTCTACCCAAATTCGCCCCCTATGGCACTCAATAATTTTTTTACAAATTGCTAGACCCATACCTGTACCATGATACTCGTCCCGCGTGTGTAAGCGTTGGAATATGACGAAAATGCGATCGCTAAATTGCGGATCAATACCAATTCCATTATCCTTGACGGAGAATAGCCATTCGTCTTCTAGTCTTTCTGCACCTATATGAATTTGTGGTGCTTCGTGACTGCGGAATTTTATGGCGTTGGCGATGAGGTTTTGGAATAGCTGCATCAGTTGCGTGCTACCAGCCATGACGGTTGGTAAGGGGTCGTGAGTTATGGTTGCGCCTGTTTCGGCGATGCGTTGGCGCAAGTTACCCAAGGCTTTCTCTAAGGCTTTTTCTACTTCGGTTAGTTGAAATGCGATCGCCTGTGTATCTACTTTAGAATATGCCAATACATCATCTATGAGTGTTTGCATTAAGCTCACACCCTCAACCGCAAAGGTGATAAACTCGTTGGCATCTTCGTCTAGTGCTTCTTGATACCGCATTTCTAACAACTGTACATAATTCGCCACTTGATTGAGTGGTTCTTGTAAGTCGTGGGATGCAACGTAAGCGAACTTCTTCAGTTCAGCGTTAGAACGTTCTAAATCTTGTGCTAACTGAGCCAATTCATCAGCTTGGCGCAGCACAATGTTGACAATGGCTTTGCGTAATTCTAAAGCGGCTTTAATTTCTACATACTTCCAAGGTAGAGAGGTGAGGCGGACTGTTTCTTTCCACAATTCAAAAGATTTGCGCGGACACAGACGCACATTTCCATTGGACTGATTAACTTCAAATGCTTTATTAGGATCACCACCCCAGTTAACAGTTTGAATTACTTCTGGACGGAACCACAAAACGTAGTTGCGTTGAGAAATAGGAATCGCTAATAAACCACTAGCTACGTTTTTATATCTTTCCGCATCTGGATAAATTTGTGGTAAGGAGTCAGTGAAGAAGAAGTCTTCCTCGGCGTTATTTTTCAACCATTGAACTAAGAAAACTAAATCTTCCTCTTTGGGAGTCTCACCAATTAAGGTGAAATGATCGCCAAAACACACAGCCGCACCTTTAGCGCCAGTTAAATCTAACAGATTAGGCTGATGTTTGACTAAACCATCGATAAAGTTATCTTCTTGCGACATATATTCAACCAAGAGCGATTGAATATGTGTAAGATTCATCCGATAATCGTAATCTTCAGTTTCCTCTCTAGCGGAGATTTCGGTGAATATTACCCTTCCTAAAAATTCGCAGGCTTTGCGTAATTCATAGGAAACATATTTTGCTGATTGATGATGACAAGCTATTAATCCCCAAAGTTTGTTGTCTTTAATTAATGAGATAGTTAAGGAAGCACCCACACCCATATTATGCAAATATTCTAGGTGACAAGCCGCCGCACTTCTGAGAATAGAGTTAGTTAAATCTACTGGGCGATCGCTTACTGGATTTACAGATGGTATCATCTGTACAGCTTGAGCCTGAGCGTTAGGAATCACCCGGATAGAGTTAGAAGTAAATAACTTTCTCGCTGGTTTGGGAATATCTGATTCTGGGTAGTGCAGTCCTAAGTATGGTTCTAGGGTATCTAATTTTTCTTCCGCAATGACGCTACCATGTCCATCATCATCGAATTTATATAACATTACCCGGTCAAAATCCGTGACTTTTCGCACTTCCTGCACAATTATCTGGCAAAAATCCCGCAAATTAGCTGTCTTCTGCAATTGGCTGATTGAAGCTTTCGCCAGATGATAAAAACTAAGAAACGGGATATTTTCTTGAGTAATTGCAGGTTCTAACTCGACAATCAAGAATCCTTCAGCATTGCGATGAAAAACGGCATCAAATACTGCATAATCATCACCCTTTTTGCGTATCCAAATTTTCGTCGGATTAATAAATTCCAGATTTCCAGAGGATAAGCCTGCTTGAATCCTTTCGATTTGGAAGGAATCGAGTAAGTCTTCTAACTTTTTTTGCAATATATCTTCAGCACTGATGCCTAGAATACTCCACGTATTATTACTAACTTGTAATATCTTTAACTCAGGCTCATCTAAGACTAAAAGCACTCCGTGCGGTTGAATTTGTCCAGAAAGATGAATAGGTGCTTCTTTTAAGCTAGTTATATTAATTGTCTGTGATTCTAAGTCTATTTTCATTACGAATCCTCTTTGATTCTTGGGAATCAGCAAAATAACTTTGATATAGTTTTAAGCTAAGGAATTAAATATTTACATTCCTTAAATTATGAATTACAAATTACTGATTGCTTGCGCTAACAGTCTAACAGTCAGTAAAGATACATAGAGATAAGAAATGTAAAATAACTGTGATTAATTAACCCGTAAATATTTAGCTATGTAACAAAAAGTCATGGCATAATGCAGCGATGTCATCAAGAATCATCACAAATAACTAAACTTATACCCAAGACCTAAACCACATCCGCATATTGTAACCTTCAGGAGAAATCGGTAAACCTAAATAAACAGGTAGCCAAAAAATGAACGCAGCGATAATTATAAAAGAAATTGTGACACCTGCAATTCGCAATGGGAGATGATAACTGCGGAGACATTGGTCAACAAACCAGGCGATCGCTAAAAACGCAAACACTACAGCCGTCATATAGTGATAGATAAATGCACACCGCGACACCCTAGTCCAAGGTAATAAATTGACTGCATAATTCAACAGTATATATAAAGCAATCCAACTATCAACAGAAAGTTGTTTTGGCAAAGTAAGGGGCTGTTGTTCGCTTAAAGGAATCGAAACTTTTGCTATCAGCATCCCTAACAGAAATAATAAAGCTGCAACACTAAACCACCATAAAAAAGGATTACCCATTGCATGAACATCATAAATAACTTTCCCCGCACCAGCAGGTAAAGGCGGCCCCCATACAGGTAATGGGTCATTAACACTTTGAGCCGTTTGATAATAATATGCCATTGGTCTAGTCAACAACGGCCATTTATACCAAGCAGCACAATAAGGGTGTACTTGTGCAGTATTACCTCCCAGACGTTCGTGAAAAGCCAGGATTTCTTGATGAACTTGGATAAAGTTATATTTGGTATTTATTTGTAGATGGGGAATCCAAATCAAACTATAAATTACACTAGGGATTATGCCTAAAAATAATATAATCTGCCCAATATTGACTTGTGTTAGCTTGTATAATGGCAATATATTTTGGGTATTAGTTTCCTGTTCATCAGTGAAGTGATTCTTGCCTACAATTAACTGCCAAAACCAGCCTACAATCCAAATTAAATAAATACCAACTAAATAAAATAATCCATTCCATTTTGTGGCAATTGAACAACCAAAAGCCACACCAGCCAATATTAGATATAAATTACGTTTTTCCCTGTAATTAGATAACGCTAATAAGAATAACCACTGCCCTAATAAACCAAATATAACAATATAAATATTGATGAGTGCGTAACGAGATTCTACAAGAAATAGACCGTCAAGGGCAGTAAATAAACCAGCAAGTAAAGCAAATCCAGGACGTTTACTGATTTGATAGGCAATATTAGCCGTAAATATAGGAATAAACGAGCCAGACAGAGCATCCATCCAACGATAACTCCAAGGCGATCGCATTGCACCTGTCAACCCATTGACACCCTCGTGCCAAAAAGGAATGTAGCTACTCAGCCACATCCCCAAAGCAATCATATATTTACCAAAAGGTGGATGACCATCAAAAAACGGCAAGTGGTTAAGATAGTCTTGACCGTATTTAGCATAATAAATTTCATCGAATACAAGAGTATTAAATCTCCCCAGTCCCCAAAACCGTAAGGAGAGGGATAGAAAAAAGATAGTTAATAAGCCATTGCGATAAAGGTTTTTAGTCATTAGTCATTAGTCATTAGTCCATAGTCCATAATGTATAGTCAAGAGTCCATAGTCAACAGTTATCTATATTTTTTGCAGGACTTACGTACCAAGGTTGTCCGTTCGGATTGGGAGTACGGCTTTTGAACAGCTATACCCTTATCTAAACCCTAGATTTTTCGTTTTTATGGGTAAGTCCACCAGGGAGGTACTGCCCCTCCTATGACTGTGTTATCAGCACAGCGCCTCACTTTTCGGCTTCAGGTGGAAGGCGGAAGATGGAGGAATCGAACCCCTACAGATTTACCTGTACCCCGGTTTTCAAGACCGGTTGCCGACCATTTAGCGGCATCTTCCTTAAGGGGTGTCAGACGGGACTTAAACCCGCTATGACTGGTTCCACAAACCAGAGCCGCGTTCGCTTTGGCTTCAGACACCATCAGTGGATACTGATCGGACTCGAACCGACATCTTTCTGCTTGCAAGGCAGACGCTTTCCCAATTAAGCTACAGACCCATATTGGCAGGAGTGAAGGGACTTGAACCCATGCGCTGAGTGTGGCGCACCCAGATGCTAGCCATTACATCACACCCGCATTAAAGCTGGTGACAGGAGTTGTAGCCGTAGGCATCCCGAAGGGTACCCGCAACCTATCGCTTACAAGGCGATCGCTCTGCCGTTGAGCCACACTAGCATTTGGAAGCGGGGGTGAGAGTTGCACTCACCGTTTGCAGCTTATGAGACTGCCGAGCCGCTCTTGCTCTATCCCCGCATACCCCTGACAGGAGTCGAACCTGCAACAAACCCGGTTTAAGCGGGCTACGTCTGCCAATTGCGTCACAGGGGCGAATTTTGGTGGGTCGCCCAGGGGTTGAACCTGGATAAGTCCGCTTAAAAGGCGGCTGCATATCCGCTCTGCCAACGACCCAATTTGGTACTCCCGATAGGAATTGAACCTGCAAAAATTACGTCGCTCAAACGGAAGCGTTTACCAATTTCGCCACGGGAGCATAGTTGGGCAAATGCCCAGTACCCCTGACAGGAGTTGAACCTGCAACAAACCCGGTCTAAACGGGCTACGTCTGCCAATTGCGTCACAGGGGTAAATGGTCGGGATGGTAGGATTTGAACCTACGACTCCTTGTCCCCAAAACAAGGCTTCTAGACCACTGAATTACATCCCGATATTGGTACTCCTGACGGGAGTCGAACCCGTACACAGACTGTTTTTGAGACAGCCGCCTCTGCCAGTTGGGCTACAGGAGTATATTTTGGCTGCCCTGCCAGGATTTAAACCTGGAATCTCCTACTTCAAAGGTAGGGATGTTGTCAGTTACACCACAGGGCAATGAATGGCTGCCGAGGTAGGGCTTGAACCTACAAATTCCTGTTTCAGAGACAGGTGACTCTACCAATTCGTCCACTCGGCAATGAATGGCTGCCCCAGTAGGACTTGAACCTACAACCTCGCGGTTAACAGCCGCTTGCTCTGCCATTAAGCTATGGGGCAATGTGCCAGTCCCCCAGGTCGGAATCGAACCGACGACCTCTGATTTTTCAGACCAGCGCTCTCTACCAAAACTGAGCTACCAGGGGATAGACGAGAACGGAAGGACTTGAACCTTCACTTTTCAGTTTCGTAGACTGATGTGTTATCCAGTTACACCACGTTCTCAAAGGCGGAGAGAGAGGGAGTCGAACCCACAGTGAGATGTTGAATCTCACCACTGTTTAGCAAACAGCTTGCCCTACCAATAGCAATCTCTCCTTGATGGGTCGGGTAGGATTTGTTGGCGAAGCCTTCTCGAAGAGTACCTACGAAGCACAGAGGCATCCGTTTTACAGACGGTTTCCTTAAACCAGACTTGGATACCAACCCATGAGGCAGTGCAGACGGGACTTGTTCGCGTAAGCGTTCTCGAAGAGTACCCGCTAATTACACGCTTGAAAGACGTGCCGCTCGACCACTTCGCTTCTGCACCATGTATGCCGTGCAAGTTGAAAAAGCTGTTGATTCACACACAGGAATTGAACCTGAATAGACTGTTTAAAAGACAGTTGCCTTACCATTAGGCGAGTATGTAAGCTTTTTCGATTAGGACACGGCAACGCACAGACAAGGATTTGTAGCCGTAGGCTTCCCGAAGGGTACCCTGACCAAAGGTTTTGGAGACCTTGATGCTGCCATTACACCATCTGTGCATTTGGTAGCAGCGACGGGAGTTGAACCCGTATATCCAAGGGCTAGAGCCGAGTACCTTACCGTTAGGTGACGCTGCGACGTTTGGAGTCCGAGGTGGGGATTGAACCCACGATGGTTGGTTTTGCAGACCAACGCCTTCCCACTTGGCTACTCGGACACACTTGGAAGCCTTGACGGGAGTTGCACCCGCTTCTCTTTGACTGAGAATCAAAGCGACTTTTCTATTTGTCCACAAGGCTACACGGGGATGACGAGACTTGAACTCGCGACTTCCTGTTCGACAGACAGGCACTCTTAACCAACTGAGTTACACCCCCACGTTGGGTGGCAATTATTTAGTTTTCATGGTTCTGAAGTGTTTGCTCTATGCCTTTTTGGGAGGCTCTATTGCTTCACTACATATATACTACATAATGTATTACAAAGTGTCAAGGGGATACTACAAAATTTTTTGGGAGGTGAGAGGGCAGCATGATGTAATCGTTGTATTACCCTCTCTGATTGAGTTTGAAGTCAATTACTCGTTTTCACTCAGGCGTTGTGCGTTCCAGAATTGTTCAGCAAATGCAACTGCTGGGTGAATTGGAGCTTTGGGTTTGGTTTTGAGTACCATTCCTGCTTCATGGGGTAAACGTAGGCGTAGCCCGTCGCAGACATCGCTCTTTGTTGAATTACACTTGGAACAGGCTGTGACAACGTTGTCCCAAGTATGTTGTCCACCTTTTGAACGGGGAATTACATGGTCAAGCGTTAAATTTTTGGTGCTACCGCAGTATTGGCAGGATTGTCTCGCCTCAAAATCTCACGACGGTTTACAGCAGGTACTTTCCAATACCGTTCAGGATTGCCAACAGTTAAACGGATATGTTCAGATACTTGTAGTACAACACTGGGCGAACGAACTTCCCACTGCTTTGTAGTACCAAAATTCACTGATTCTGCTTGACCTGTGACTAAAAGGACAATTGCTCGTTTGATATTGATGCGTGCTAGTGGTAAGTAGTTTTTCGAGAACACTACAACTGAATTTTGTAGTGTGTGGGGCTGACTTGGTGGTTGAGCTTCCATAATGTTGATTACTCCTCAAAAAATAACCCCCGCCTCTGATGATAAGGAGCGGGGGTCAGGTAGTTGATACTTTCTGTGTGGGTGCTAGACAACATTGCACCCCCCGCTTTGGTTGAGTTTGTCTTGATTCAGCCAAGAGGCTAATGCTCCAAAAATGCCAACACTTATGGATTTATCGCTGATGAGGTAAATTGCTTCAAATACGCTACGCATGTAGAAGCTAGCAACTTCTCGCAAGGAAATTGCTCTGCCTGTACCCCGATGGGGTCGGCAATCTACCGAGTTATTAATAGTTAATGGAAACTTGCTGATCATTGAATTTTTGTAGTATTTGTAATTGACGCTAGTTATATACTACAATTGTAGTATTATTTTGTCCACTACCTGTATGCGAGGATAGGCAAGATGTCCGCCCCACAAGATGGATAATTTATTTCTTGGCAAATATGCTACAAAAATTTTGGGAATCGGTATAACGAATTTCCGAAATAGTAAATCTAGGGGCTGTAGTCAATATCAGACAAATGGATTATAAATAACTTCTATAAATAGCCAGGGGACTATAATCCCACAAAAGCCCAGTCATAATGACTGGGCTTTTTGGCAAGGTGCAATGATAGTAAGGAGAGAAGTTATTTACTTTGCTGTTCTACCTTAGCGATTTCCAGCATAGTCTTTAATACAGAGTCGGGATTGAGACTGATAGAATCGATTCCTTCTTCTACTAAAAACTGAGCAAATTCTGGGTAATCGCTTGGTGCTTGTCCGCAAATGCCGATTTTGCGGTGCTGTTTTTTTGCAGACGCGATCGCCATTTTCACCATTTGTTTTACAGCCGGGCTACGTTCGTCAAACAGTCGTGCAACCAAAGCCGAATCTCTATCTAACCCCAGTGTTAATTGCGTCAGGTCATTGGAACCAATGGAAAAGCCGTCAAACACCTCGGCAAACTGTTCAGCTAGGATGACGTTACTCGGTAATTCGCACATTACATAAACTTGTAAGTCATTCACGCCTTGTTTCAAACCATGTTTAGCCATCTCTGCTAAAACTAAGCGTCCTTCTTCTGGTGTGCGACAGAAAGGAATCATGGGAATGACGTTAGTTAAACCCATCTCATCCCGTACTCGTTTAATAGCATGACACTCTAAAGCAAAGCCTTCTCTATAACCCACATCATAATAACGTGCTGCCCCCCGCCAACCAAGCATGGGATTTTCTTCTTCTGGTTCAAATTGGGGGCCGCCTGCAAGGTTGCGATACTCATTACTCTTAAAGTCTGACATTCGCACAATCACGGGTTTGGGATAAAAGGCCGCCGCAATTCTTCCGACTCCTTGGGCTAACTTATCAACAAAATACTGCGGCTTGTCATCATACATTTTTGTAATTGCCGCAACTTTAGCTTTTTGTTCTGCATCCGCCAATTTATCGAAGTGGATCAACGCCAAAGGATGAACTTGGATTTGATTAGCAATGATAAACTCTGTCCGCGCTAAACCAACTCCATCATTAGGAATAGCAGATAAACTAAAAGCTTCTTGAGGATTACCCACATTCATCAAGATTTGGGTATGGGTGCGAGGTAAGTTTTCTAAGGGAACTTCTTTGACCTCGAAAGGTAATAAGCCTGGATAAACTTTCCCTTCTTCTCCTTCCGCACAAGAAACTGTCACCTCTTGACCAGTTGTTAAAACTTGCGTAGCGTTACCACACCCCACGATCGCCGGCACACCTAATTCTCGTGCAATAATTGCTGCATGACAGGTACGACCACCAGAATTTGTAATAATCGCACTAGCACGTTTCATAATTGGTTCCCAGTCAGGGTCAGTTCTCTCAGTTACTAAAACTTCCCCAGCTTGGAATTGTTCTATTTGTTTGGGGTCTAAAATAACTCGTGCTTTCCCTTGGCTAATTGCTTCGCCAACAGCACGACCAGTAACTAAGGGGAGTAGGGAGTGGGGAGTGGGGAGTGGGGAGTCATTATTACCTAATACCAATCGATAACTCCGCAACACGTTGCCATTCTTCTGCGACTGGACGGTTTCAGGACGTGCTTGCACTACAAAAAGTTGGTTAGTAATGCCATCTTTTGCCCATTCGATATCCATCGGGGTATAACTACCGTGGGCTTGGGAATAATGATCCTCAATTAAACAAGCCCAATGAGCTAGTTGTAAAATTTCTGCATCACTTAGAGCAAATTGATTTTGTTCTTGGGTTAATACGGGTTCATTTTTTGTAGATTGGGAGCCTTGATCATAGACCATTTTTAACTGTTTGCTGCCCAATTTTTTATCAATGATTGGTTTAAATCCTGCTTTTAATGTAGGTTTGAAAACATAATATTCATCTGGATTGACTGCACCTTGGACAACGTTTTCACCTAAACCATAGGCGGCTGTAATTAATGCTGCATCTTTAAAACCTGTTTCTGTGTCAATAGAAAACATGACTCCAGATGTGGCGAGGTCAGAACGTACCATTTTCTGCACACCCACAGCCAAGGCAACATTAAAATGGTCAAAGCCTTTGGTGTGGCGATAGGAAATTGCTCGGTCTGTAAATAGGGAAGCAAAGCATTTGTGGCAAGCTGTTAATACTTGTTCTACACCTACTACATTGAGATAGGTTTCTTGTTGTCCAGCAAAACTTGCATCGGGGAGGTCTTCGGCGGTGGCGCTGGAACGGACGGCGACATCTGTGTCAGGGTTGTACTGGTCACATAAACTGCGATATGCAGTGGCGATCGCTTCTTGTAATTCTAGAGGAAATGGGGTGTGCATGAGGAGCGATCGCGCTTTTAGCCCCCGTTCTTGTAGGTTTCGCACATCCTCCACATCCAAATCTGCAAATAATTCGCGCAACTTGGCTTCTAACCCAGCCGACTGAATGAAATAGCGATAAGCATAGGCTGTTGTGGCGAACCCTGTCGGTACGTTTACGCCTTTGGGTGTAAGCTGTTGAATCATTTCCCCTAATGAGGCATTTTTACCCCCTACCAAGCCAATATCTTTAATACCAACCTCATCAAACCAGAGAACAAGCGATTTCTCTTTAGATAACTGTGTATAAGTGTTTTGAGATACTGTCACCATAAGTATTACCTCTTAATATTGCTCTGGTTCTGAAGAATTTAGTTTTTTGGATTTATTTTTTTTAATTGACAATCATAAGTCAAGAGATACGAAGAACCATGTTTTTGCCTTCGCTGTATACTTAATAATTCCTTTGGGATCACCATAGCAAAAAAAAATTAGTTTTGGTTTCCTATGCTATGTGTTCATGATTCTCAACAAACCAAAACTCTAGAAATCCTGCAAATTTGTTGTAAATAATTCAAGTCATATCTAATTCTTCGGTTTTTGACTTCCGCTAGTTAGATGAATCTATGTCTGTTGATGGATGTTTCGCGTAATAATTTGTTACACTATCAACCTCTTTTTGTATTGATTTTGAAATAAAAATGATTCTTGGAATTAGTCACATTACCTATCTGATTCCAGCATATAAAACATCTTTTAGATTTTATACAACTATTTTAAGTTATGAGGCTATTGCTAAAAGGCACAGAGATACTTATCTATTAGCCATTGCTAGATCCCCAAACACAGACAAATCTAGCAAACGAGTACACTCATCTCGCTGTTAATATTTCTGAGAATCAATTTTAATTCAATGCAAATTTAGTAGACATCTTTTCTACTATAAACTTACATAACTAACTTCCAAAATTAGAGAACTATCTATGAGTTCATAATCTTTGACTTGTCTGAAAACATCTTAGTTTCTTTGAAAGAACTACAAAGACATAATTTGGTGTAACCTGATATATCTTATGCTAATAGTTTTGCCAAAAGAATAGATTCTTTGCCAAAGGTATCTGCACAAAAACAAATAGCGTACTTACGTGTATTTATTGCATCCAGAAGTCACAATTATTTTATTTTTTCGTATAAATACTTAGCAATAGACATCTCCGAAAACTATCAAAGCTTTGCTGTGGCTAGCTTATGAGACGTAAATGCAAGCATCAAAAGCTAACTAGTGAATATGATAAAATACGGGTTTGAGATATTTATTATAGAGAACAAGACCAAAATATATGGTGATGTGCATTAATTTCATCTCAGGCGCTTGCGTGGATTTCTGGTGGTAATATAAGTGCGCCAATTCGGAATCTTACTAGTCCACAAATTGTCAAAATTACCTCAGCATATTTTTTCGGATTTAACCGAAATCTTTCTTGAACAACTCGAAATATTTTTACTGAACGGATTCGGTGTTCAACAAATACTCGTTTGGACGAAAACTCTTGATTTTGTTGTTTCTGGTCAATTGTTAACTTTCCTTTTCTTGGTGTTTTAATAGGAGTATCAATTAAATCTTCGCCTAGATATCCTAAGTCTCCCTGAAATTTCTGTTGTGGCTCAAAGTTATCACGGTTTTCTCGGAATAAAGTTATATCACTTTTTGGACCCGGTTCTCCTGCCACAACATCAACGATATCGCTGCCATTAGGCAAGATAATTATCTGAATTTTAAATGTATGTTTACTTGCTTTACCTGAGTAATATTTTTCTTGCTCTTTATTATCTCCAGGTCTTTCTCTGACTTGCTCATAGCTATCTACAATTAATTCATAATCTGTGAGTATCTCTTTAACTACTTGATAGTCAGATTCTTTTTTTTTACTTGTTCAATTAAACTGGATGGTAACAATTCTCTCAAGAGTGGCAACCAATAGTTAAATGTGTCATTTGCTGTAGACTCGCTCACTCCAAACTGGATACCCAAAAGTTGAAAGGTTGTCATATGCCTCAGATATACTAAGGTTAAAATTATTTGTTCTTTGATAGATAGTTTTGGTTTACGACCTCCACCACCAGTAATAATTCTAACTTTCTTGGATTCTCACAACGCTTGTTTCTCATGGTGTAACTGCTCTGTATTTTGGATTAATTGTTGTAACTGTTCATACTCCATACCAATTAACCGCTTTGTTTCTTTCGGATTCTCCTCAATGTGATTCAGTATATTACTCATATTTTAGTGTCAAAAAACTTCTCATGATGTTCTTTTACCACAAAATATACTATTTTGGAGATGTCTAATGAGCTTATTTTACGAACTCTTGTTGATTTGTTATGGTTGAAAACTTGAAATTACGTAATCTAAACAATAAATTTACAACTACAAAATCAAATTATTTTTATTTTTTCATAAAATATGATACCTATAGTAAGCTGCTACGCAGCTTAATTGTATAATATAAACTTAAGTAAAACTATTATCGGCCATATATGCCAGCAAAAAACCATCTTTCTCAAGAGCAGAAGGAAAGGCTACTGAAAACACTAAAAGAGCATGAAAATCCTTATGTAAGAGAGAAGATTCTGATTATTCTGTTGATAAATGATGGAAAAACATATCAAGAAATTAGCAATTTTTTAGAGATTGCATATCCGACAGTCGCATATTGGGCAGTTCACGGCGACCCGGATAATTTAGAAAGCTTTTTAGATGGAAGAAGAGAAGGTAACTGCCGCAAAGTTACCAAAGAATATGAAAATTTGTTATTAGAAATAATTGAGAAAGACCCAGTAGAAAATGGATATGAATTTGGTCGATGGACGGCGGCAAGATTAGCAACATATCTTGAAGAAACAACAGGAATTAAGTTAAGCGGCTCTCAAGTTAGGAGAATATTAGAGCGAAAAAAGTACGTTTACCTCTGGGCAAAATATAGCCTAGAGGACAAACAGAATCCTGAAAAGCGTAAGGCATTTCAAGAAAAGCTATCAGAATATTTAAGAATAACCAAAAAAACTCCAGAGCGTTTACAAGTATGGTTTTGGGACGAAAGTGGATTTAGTTTAAGAGTGATAAGAAGAAAAAGTTGGGGTAAGAAAGGTACAAGGAAAAAAGTTACAGGGCAAAGGAGAAGAGGAAGAGTAAATATTATGGGAGGGTTACGTTATCATGACAAGAAAAGAATAAATTTTGTCATAAAAAAAGGAAATGCAGATGTATTCTATGAACAGATTAAATCTCTAAATAATTTTCTGTTACAAGAATGGGTAGAACAAGGGAAATCAGTTGAAGAATTTAAAGATGGTTCAGCGAAAATAGTTATCATACTAGATAATGCTAGTTTCCATAAAAGGAAAGATATTTTATCTAAAATTGAGTCAGAAATGCCAAATATTATTCTAGAATTTCTTCCACCTTATAGTCCAGATTATAATTTAATTGAATTGCTTTGGCATTCAGCTAAAGAATATATAGCTCATAGATTGTTTGAGTCTGTATCACAGCTAGAAGAATTGTTAAATAAATTGCTCAATCAAGGTGGACTTATTATTAAATGGGAACGCAAGATTAAAAATAAAGGTAATGCTGTTTATTAACTTTAGCTGCGTAACAGCTTAGTAATATATAGCACAGACTCTCAGTCTTAAATTTTTTGGCTATTGAGTTTTTCAGTTTGTCAAGAGTAATTTTTCGGTACTAATAAGTTAAGTTTTAATAAAGTATAGATAAAATTTGAGTATAATAACAGACACGGCGGTGTGCAAGAAATGGCAAAAAAGCTTGTTAGGAGAGGTTATATGCGTTTTATCCAAACATTAGAGGCTAAACCTAAATGGTTCTCAAGCTTATTAAGCATATTGCTTATGTTAGTTATTAGTTTAATTGACTACTATATACCCCCAGAGATTTCCGTATCAGTACTATATTTAATTCCTATTGGTATTTCTTCATGGTTTGTTAACCAGGATATGGGATTTTTAATCTCAGTAGCCAGTGATATGAGCAGTCTCATAGTTAATCAAATTCAGGATAACTACCATCTGCATCCTTTAATACATTTTTGGAATGCACTAGTAATGTTAGCTTTCTTTTTATTTGTGAATCATCTGCTTTCACAACTAAAAGTTACCTTAAAAAATCTAGAAAAATTAGCCAGAACAGATAATTTAACAGGTTTAACCAATAGAGGTTTTTTTTTAGATATAGTCAATAGTGAGATTGAAAAGTCATTGAGACACCAAGAACCTTTAACATTAGCTTACGTCGATGTGGATGACTTCAAGCAAATTAATGATCAGTTTGGGCATAATTTTGGCGATCGCTTACTACAACTAGTAGCCCAAACTACTACAACCACCCTGAGAAAAATTGATGTAATTGCCAGAATAGGTGGTGATGAATTTGCTATTTTACTACCACGTACCAGTTATGGAGCAGCTGAAGTAGTACTAAAAAGAGTACAACAAGCTCTTTTATGTTCTATGCAGCAAGAAAATCTGCATGTCACTTTTAGTATTGGCGCTGTTACTTTTGAGCGTCCCCCACGTTCAGTTAATGAAATTATCGAAATCGCTGATAATTTAATGTACTCCGCTAAAAAGAAAGGTAAAAACTTATTGGAACATGAATTGTATGAGTTGGGATTGATGAGTGATAAGTGCTGTTAGCGGTAGCGGCGCGTTTAGCGCGTGTTGGTAGGGAGTAAGCCAAATAACTAATGACTAATGACTAATGATTAATGACCAATAAAAAACCCCGGCTATGCAACCGAGGTGATTAGGAGAAGTCCAAATGTCGATGGAAAATACCGATACCTTAATTCAATTGTGATGAACTAACTACACAAGAAATTTTTCTGAAAGCGGTAAGTTGGTCGTATCATAACCGCATCAAGTTAATCGTACTAACTCCACTGCCTGAAGGATAAATGTGAAGTTTTGCAGGCTTCTAGTTTTTTTAGCTCAACTGTTGTCCTTTGTTAAAAAAGGTAACAGATTCTTTATAAATTAGTCAACAATAATTGATATAGAAGAAAGCTATATAAAATATAAAGTTTAGTTATAGCAAAAATAACTAAGTATAAAATCTTAATTACATCATTTTTGCTTTAGTTAAAAATACTTTGACCCGTAACCTCTAGCCTCTTGTAAAAAATTTAATAGTCAGCAGAACAAGTGGCACAGCGATCGCGTAATTATAAACTTAGCCAATGAAGATGTATATATATTCCGATATCTCTGCGATTTATGTCATCGCCTCCTGATCATTCACTAAGAATCGAAGTTAAGCTACCTTCCTCCCATCCTCAACTACTAGAAGGGTTGGATATATGGTTGCGTTTGGGTTTGATAAGCGATACTCAAGTTAGGCAAATATGTAGAGAATATCTTGTTTGTCGGGTACAGTTACAACTCCAATCTTCGCCGGAAGAGGAACGGATAGGTGCAATCAGAACACCAGAAAAGTCATTAATAGCCCAGTTACCAGAACCAAAAAGAAAACAACCAAAACAACCAGCACAACCTAACATCGTTTCCCGAATGTTGCAGTCTTTGGGAGAAGAATTAAGTGTGCGGTGGCTGCTGTTTCTGGGAGTATTTTTAGTTGTAGTTTCATCTGGTGTACTAGCTGCAAGTCAGTGGGAGAAATTCCCGGCTTCTGGGCAGTATGGAGTTTTATTGGCTTATACTTTGAGTTTTTGGGGGTTCAGTTTCTGGGCTGGTAGACAAAATAACCTGAGATTGACGGCGCAGACATTATTAATTGTCACTCTGTTATTAGTTCCCGTTAATTTCTGGGCAATGGACAGCTTCGGGTTGTGGCATAATCCTCTAGACTGGATAACATTAGCGATCGCCGCCCCGATATTAACAGTAGTGACAACATCGCTATGTAGAAATCCCATAGTTATCGGTAACTTCCCCAGAGGAAATTTACCCTTAATAAATATTCTCGGTTTAAGTTATCTGCATTGGGGCTGGAAATTATCAGGATTCCCCTTGATTGCCGTTTATGCGGCAATGATCAGCACAACCATCATCACAATTTATCACAGCCGCCGACAGCAACACCGCCAATATATACCCTTGGCAAACGAAGGCGAACAACCCCAGAAACAGATTATTAATATCTATGCTGCCGTAATAGTCTATTCTTTATTACTGCTTTTATCACGAGCTATTTTTGTCGCTGGCGTTGATATTACCCAATTAGGTTTAGCCATTGGTGTTTGCGGTTGGTTAACAACTTGGCTAGCACAACAACAAAGAAAACCACAAACAACCCCCTCATCTCCCCCCACTCCCCTAACCCCGGTTGGTGAGCGTAGCCGAACCACCACCCCCTTCCCTTGGGAAAAACTCGGCGGTATCCTCCTATTCATCGGTTGGCTAGTAGCTGTCATAGATCATCCAGAACAGGCGATCGCAGTTAGTGGTTTAATCTTATGGGTTGAAGGAGTGCGGCTATACAGATACAACTTACAAGCAGATTTTGTCTTATCATTTGTCGTTGGTTTACAGGCGATTTGGTTAGGTTGGCGGTTAGTTCCTGCTGGAGTGCAGAAATTAGCGATCATTGTTGGTACGCAACTTACCCAAGCACAAAATGAACCTTGGGCATTACTGAGTATTGCCTTATTTCCTTACTTAGTTCTCGTCGTAGTTCTCACAGAAATCTTTCATCATCAGCGCAAGCGAGAATTGGCACAATGTGGTGAGTTTTTAGCACTGATATTTGGCACTTGTTTAACAACGATCGCCACAGTTAATCCTACCTTGCGATCGCTGAATTTATTACTGTCCACCATCACCTTAGCAACCGTCAGCCAACGACGTTCTCCTGTACCTGTTCCCTTAGTTTACCTCACCCACGTTGGCGGATTATTAACCCTAGTATCAATCATAGATAAGTTATTCCCCCGCCTCACTGTACCCCTGTGGGCAAGCATTCTCATCGTCCTCATGGTGGTAGAGTGGGCGTATAGTCTGGGAACTGGATTATGGCGACGTAGTGCATGGCACATCGGACTAGGGTTAGCTATTATCAGTTTCTTGTTGTTGTGGACTCATATCGAACCCGCTTGGGTGGGCGAATACAACAAAGGGCATTGGTGGATCATAATGTGGATAGCCACACCCATAACCCTGACAGGTTTAGCCAGTCGTACAACTGCCAAGCAACGCACCACTAATAGTCTATTGAGTATCCTAACGGTAGGGATGACACAGCTATTAACCCTACCCTTACCCGGAACCAGATTAATTAGTTTGGCTGTGAGTACGGGTGTGATGTATGCCAATAGCCACTATCTACCCAAGCAAGAAGTTGCAGGCGTTACCATTGGCTTTGGCTTAAGTTTGATTGCGGCGTTGTTGTGGGAAGGTATTCCCGGTTTACCACGCCTAGCCATTGCCGGATGGTATATTGTGGGTGCGATCGCCACTTTAAGTTTATGGTTAGGACGCACATTACTATTACGCCGTAGTCAGGAATTAGCAGGTGTATATGCAGTTGCGGCTGATAAATGGGCGATCGCACTATGTGGTGTAGAATTATCGCTGCTTACATACCATTCCTTGGGTATTTACCAAGATTTTACCAAGCCAGGAATTTTATACTTAATTGCCATAGCCATAACTTTAGGCGCAATTATTTATCGCAGTTGGCGACAACCCACAGACTGGGCATTTTATGGAATTGGTTGGTGTGTTGAGTTAATGGTAGCTGAGGTACTAGGATTTCGTGAACCTTCAATTATTCGGATTGCGATCGCTAACATTGCCTTGGGTTTATTTACGCAAGTTTTAGGCGAATGGTGGCGAAGACGTTACCAATTAACCAAACTACCCAGCAGTTTCCACATCCTACCTATATTCTATGGTCTATTTAGCGTCCTGTTACGAATTAACACCTTTACCGATTGGTCTGGGTTGTGTTCTTTAGGCGTATCATTAATTTTCATTGGTGTCGGGCGACGTAGCCAAGACTTCAAACCCCTGCTTTACTTGGGGATTGCTGGCGTATCCGTCTCCGCTTATGAAATCTTGTTCTATCAAATGTTACAAGCCTCTGGTGGCGGTTTGGGTGATGGCTTAATTGCTATGGCTGCCCTTGGCACAAGTATCATGTCAGCCTACCGCATCCTCACCCCTTGGCTGAAAAACTACCTCCGCCTGAGTACCCAAGAACTACAAGTAATTGCTCATCTCCATTGGTTGTGGAGTAGCGCCTTACTGATGACAGCAATTAGCTTTCCTATCCAAGTTAACCGCCTTGTGGGGTTAGGAACGGGAGCCGTTTTAATTGTCTACGCCATCCTGCAAGGTAAAAATGCACCAGACTCATCTGTGTCGCGTGTCTTCGGACGCATCAGTACAGCAGATTTATGGGTTTACCTGGGCTTCTTGTTAGTAGCAGGGATGAGAGTTTACTGGCGAGAAACTGCCGTAGGACAATGGATTACAGGCCCCTTAGTACCTTGGAATGGAGCGATCGCTTGCGTATTTGCCTACTTTTTGTATATATTACCGTGGCAACGTTGGGGATGGTCACAAAAACCTTGGCAACAAGCCGCCTATATTGTGCCACTGGTAATTTTAGGGGAAACCAGACTCTACGTTCACCCCTTCACTCTACTTATCGCCGCCGGCTTCTACGTCTTCTTAGCCAAGGTAGCCGAAAACATCCGTTTTACCTATATCAGTCTGGTGTTGATAAATTGGGCATTATTTAACTGGTTTGCTCAATTACGCCTTACAGATAGTTTATGGTACGTCACAGTTATTGGTTTATCACTGCTGTATATCGCCCAAATAGATCCACAACTAACACAACCGGACTCTAAAGTAGGTCGTCACAGCTTACGAGTTTTTGGTAGTGGCATAATATGTTTCTGGGCAATTCTATTCTATCAAAATGCCCCCCTCATACCTGGAAGTTTTGCTTTAATTGCCATCTTTGCGGGACTGGCTTTGCGAATTAGGGCATTTCTCTATGTTGGTACAGCCACCTTTTTCATTACCAGCATTTACCAGTTAGTAATTTTTAGCTTGCGTTACCCCTTCTTAAAATGGGTAGTCGGTTTATTGGTGGGTATTGCCTTAATCTCCATCGCTGCTAACTTTGAAACCCGCCGCGCACAACTAAATTCTCTACTTCGTAATACTAGTAATCAATTTGAGGAATGGGAGTAATATAAATTCAAAATTAAGAAAGTGATACGTAGTAAAGGTTTGGGCGTTTGCATCTGTATCAGATTTTTTAAAACTGGAGTTTAGACTAAGCAACAAGAAACGACCCAGCAACGCTGAGTTGAAAAGAAACAGGCTTTAGAGATGAAAATCTAAGGTACTAAGCAGATTCTGGTTGCTTCTTGCGGGGCTTAGTTGTAGTTTTTTTGACTATGGGATAGCGAATTCTACGTTGTCGTGGTTTTCCTGGTTTCCAGCCTGGAGACTTTCCGCGAGGTTTAGGCGAACGGGCTGGAGTACCAATCACCGCAAAAATGCTCCCCATTGCTTGAGCAACTCTGCCAGGAGTCAAATTGTCTAATGATTTGTGCCAAGGTAAAGGGTTATCAGCAACGATATCACGAGCCAACCACAATTCCCAAGTCATCAGAGGCATGAGGTCACTCCAACGCTCACATTGCTTGGGACTACTCAATTTAGGTAATGTCCAGTGCAAGCGTTGCTTCAAAAAACGATACCAGTGGTCAACAGTAAAACGTCGGAGGTAGAGTGGCCAAACTTCTTCTAGTGGTGGCATTTCTTCTCCCACCCAAGCCAACCATAAAGGTTTTGATATACGTAGGTTGCCTTCTGCATCCAGACGCTCAACTCGAATCAGCGACATTGGGCGTGTCGCAGTTTGATGAAAGTGTAAATTAAACCACAAGCTCACCTTCACCCGTCCCAGTTGAGGATGGTTGACTTCTATAGTCTCATTGGCTTCACTCCATGTGAGTGGTTCATTGAGTTTGAATTTGTCACCATGTTTCCTGGGTCGCCCTTTGCCAGAATATGGTGGTGGTGCGCCCCATAAACAAAGATTTGAACGCAAACGAACCAGAATGTCCGCTTTGATATTGTTCGTCTTCAACACAAAAGGAGCGCAGCCATACTCACTATCCCAAACTGTAATTGGTCTATTTGGTAAATTTTCACACACTTGCTGTAGTTGCCAGGTGGCCTTTTGTATCGGGTTTTCCCAACTGCTAATTCGCTCATGTCTCAAAGGTAACGCCCAACTGACCGAATCCTCTGGTATCCAAGCAATGGTACTATATCCCTGACCAACGGTAATTGGTTTGTTTGCGGCTATGGTGACACTGCTGTGTTCAATTGTCCTCTCCTGCAAAGTTACTGCATCTGGGCGTGACCAACCTGTGTGGTCGCCTGCTAACAACGGACGACCCTGTTGTGGCATCTGTTTGATGTATAACTGCATCAATTTTTGTCGCTGCGGTCTGCTATCTTGTAATGCTTCGTAGATGCTTGACCACTTACGTCTAAATGCTGGTGATAGCGCTAAATCTGCCAAACTGTAAGCGTTCCGAGTCAGCAATACTGCATCCATCAGTTCAAATGTTGCATCATGCGCTCTTCCCAAATGATTATAAGCTGCTTGACGAAATTCCTCTAATTTGGCACGTTTCATATTGGCAGATGAGAGTTGGTGGTTCTTCTCTCAGGTTCTGCTAATAAGGGGCCTGTGTTCAAGCACACCCCTTATTTTTTCTTCGTCGCGCGGCTATTTAGTCTAAACTCCAGGAGTAAAATTCACCAATAGACATCTCCGAAAACTATCAAAGCTTTGCTGTGGCTAGCTTATGAGACGTAAATGCAAGCATCAAAAGCTAACTAGTGAATATGATAAAATACGGGTTTGAGATATTTATTATAGAGAACAAGACCAAAATATATGGTGATGTGCATTAATTTCATCTCAGGCGCTTGCGTGGATTTCTGGTGGTAATATAAGTGCGCCAATTCGGAATCTTACTAGTCCACAAATTGTCAAAATTACCTCAGCATATTTTTTCGGATTTAACCGAAATCTTTCTTGAACAACTCGAAATATTTTTACTGAACGGATTCGGTGTTCAACAAATACTCGTTTGGACGAAAACTCTTGATTTTGTTGTTTCTGGTCAATTGTTAACTTTCCTTTTCTTGGTGTTTTAATAGGAGTATCAATTAAATCTTCGCCTAGATATCCTAAGTCTCCCTGAAATTTCTGTTGTGGCTCAAAGTTATCACGGTTTTCTCGGAATAAAGTTATATCACTTTTTGGACCCGGTTCTCCTGCCACAACATCAACGATATCGCTGCCATTAGGCAAGATAATTATCTGACTTTTAAATGTAAGTAGCTCAGTGTTAAAAATTATCGCTATTGCAAGGCAGGAGGCAGAGAGCAGTGCGGTCTTGGGCTTTGCCCAAGTGGAGCAACTGCGGAGAAGCGAAGAGGGTTATAGCTTTGTTTACCTTTTTTAACTTAGTTTTGTTTTTTCCCACCGACTTACTTATGTTTACTTGCTTTACCTGAGTAATATTCTTCTTGCTCTTTATTATCTCCAGGTCTTTCTCTGACTTGCTCATAGCTGTCTACAATTCATTGCCTGAAAAAACTTTAATTTTCTGTGCTACCGATGGTCATGCGGATATTGTTGTTAACCAGCTAAAGCAAGCGTTTCAGGCTATCTATGGCAGTGTGGAGGATGATGCAATTGTCAAGATTACAGGCAATGCAGATAAGCCATTAGAGTTGATTCGCAAGTTCCGCAATGAAGTTAATCCGAAAGTGGCTGTAACAGTGGACTTGCTAACCACAGGTATTGATGTTCCCTCAATTTGTAATTTGGTGTTTATTCGTCGCATCAATTCTCGCATTCTCTACGAGCAAATGTTGGGAAGGGCAACCCATCTATGTAATGATATTGGCAAAGAAGTGTTTCGGATTTTCGACGCAGTGTGATTATATGAAGCGATCGCTCCTTTATCTAGCATGAAACCTGTGGTGGTTAACCCCAATATTTCCTTTACTCAATTGGTAGAGGAGTTGGAAACAGTCAAAACTACTGATGCTCTAGAAATAGTCATTAACCAACTACTGGCGAAAATTCAGCGCCAACGCAGGCAGTTGAGTCTTAACAGTCAGGAACAGTTAGAAGCGATCGCCGGAATGCCATTATCAAATCTAGTTTCCCACCTCAAGCAAAGTACACCACAGCAGGTAAAACAATGGTGGGAACAAAGAAAAGCGATCGCCCAAATTCTAGATCGTCGAGATGGTGGAACTGCACCAATATTGGTTTCCCGCCATGCTGATGAACCTATCCCACGAATAAAATTCTGTTAATCCAGATGTGAATTGTCGCAAGAGAAAGAAAACCGTTGAAGCAGGCAGAAATTCTTTCCCACCGAACAACGAGTCGGCGATATTTTCTTTGAAACCAAGCAAAACAGCGCTCTTGTTGAAAACGCGGAACAGAAATTTTAATTGGTCTACCCCGATTTTTTCGATTCTTCCAAACACGCGCGCGGCAATTGAGGTCTGATTCCACGTTTACGCAATGCAGCCCGTTTGTCCTTGGAATCATAGCCTTTGTCAGCAGCCAGAACTTTAACACGTTTACGAGGTCTACCGGGTCTATTCGTTTTAACTTTGACACTATCTAACAGTGGTATCACTTGATCTGTTTCACTACCGTTGGCTGGAGTTGTGCGATTAGCCAAGGGCATACCATTACCATCAGTTAAGGTGTGTATTAAAATTCCCTTACCTTTATGACCGTACTTAACGCCTTCACCGCCACCTTTGCCAGGGGGAAAAAGACCCATCAACAGCACCGTAATTCCAGTTGATTAGGCTTCTTTCCTCTGCAATTCCTAGTATCCTTGCTTGTAAACTTTCCAAAGTTCCGTCCGTTTCCCAACGTTGCAACCATCTGTGCGCTGCACTTTTTGATGCCCAGATTTCTCCTGTGGGAGCATCACACCAACGGCATCCTGTTATCAATATATACAATAACGTGTTCAGTACATGACGAAATGGTGCATGAGGCATTCCCCTTCCTCTGTTTTCTGGTTCCTTGGGGAATATATCTTCAAACAACTTCCACTCCATATCACTTAACCCTTCAAATTTCCCCGCCATACCCTGATACAACTTACCGTTTTCAACAGCAGATTATCATATTGCTGGTATTAGTGGGATAGGTTCATGAGTTAGTCGCAATTGAAAGGGGTTACGGCAATGCTGAACGTCCAGAAGATTATTTAGAGAGTTTTCGCGCCTTCTTGCTGGAGAACATGAACAAAATTCCTGCCTTGGTGGTTGTCACTCAGCGACCGCGTGAATTAACTAGAGCGCAACTCAAAGAACTGCGAATGCTACTGGACACTGCGGGGTACTCAGAGACAAACTTACAGACAGCCTGGCGAGAGATGACCAATGAGGATATTGCCGCTTCGATTATTGGTTTTATTCGCCAAGCTGCTTTGGGTGATGCCTTAATACCCTACAGTGAACGATGCGATCGCGCCTTAAAAACCATCCTCGCCAGTCAACCTTGGACTGTTCCCCAGCGACGCTGGTTAGAAAGAATTGGGAAACAAATCAAAGCTGAAACCATAGTTGACCGCGCTGCCTTAGACCGAGGCGAATTTAAAAGCCAAGGCGGAGGGTTTGAGCGACTTAATAAGGTGTTTGGCGGAGATTTAGAAAATATTGTCATCAAGCTTCATGAAAGCATCTGGAATACTGCTATTTGATATAATCCGCGTTTAATCCATTATTAGTACAAAACTATTAATTACGAATTATGCCCACTTCGGATATTGTTCAAAAACTATGGAACCTGTGTTACGTCCTGCGAGACGATGGCGTTACTTATTTGCAATATGTTACGGAATTAACCTATCTATTGTTCCTGAAGATGGCGCAGGAGACAGGGGCGGAAACACAATTACCCGAAGGCTTTCGCTGGGTTGATTTGGTGAGTAAGGATGGAGTTGAACAGCTAACATTTTATAGGTCGCTGTTACTCATGTTGGGTTCTGAGGATTCTTTGCAGCGAGTACAGGCGATTTTTGCTAATGCTTAAACTTCTTTCAAACAACCGCGCATCCTCAAAAAGTTAGTCACCAGTATTGATGAACTTGACTGGTTTTCTGAGCATCGAGATGAGTTTGGCGATTTGTATGAAGGGTTAAGCTGCTACACAGCTTAATTGTATAATATAAACTTAAGCAAAAAACTATTATCGGCCATATATGCCAGCAAAAAACCATCTTTCTCAAGAGCAGAAGGAAAGGCTACTGAAAACACTAAAAGAGCATGAAAATCCTTATGTAAGAGAGAAGATTCTGATTATTCTGTTGATAAATGATGGAAAAACATATCAAGAAATTAGCAATTTTTTAGAGATTGCATATCCGACAGTCGCATATTGGGCAGTTCACGGCGACCCGGATAATTTAGAAAGCTTTTTAGATGGAAGAAGAGAAGGTAACTGCCGCAAAGTTACCAAAGAATATGAAAATTTGTTATTAGAAATAATTGAGAAAGACCCAGTAGAAAATGGATATGAATTTGGTCGATGGACGGCGGCAAGATTAGCAACATATCTTGAAGAAACAACAGGAATTAAGTTAAGCGGCTCTCAAGTTAGGAGAATATTAGAGCGAAAAAAGTACGTTTACCTCTGGGCAAAATATAGCCTAGAGGACAAACAGAATCCTGAAAAGCGTAAGGCATTTCAAGAAAAGCTATCAGAATATTTAAGAATAACCAAAAAAACTCCAGAGCGTTTACAAGTATGGTTTTGGGACGAAAGTGGATTTAGTTTAAGAGTGATAAGAAGAAAAAGTTGGGGTAAGAAAGGTACAAGGAAAAAAGTTACAGGGCAAAGGAGAAGAGGAAGAGTAAATATTATGGGAGGGTTACGTTATCATGACAAGAAAAGAATAAATTTTGTCATAAAAAAAGGAAATGCAGATGTATTCTATGAACAGATTAAATCTCTAAATAATTTTCTGTTACAAGAATGGGTAGAACAAGGGAAATCAGTTGAAGAATTTAAAGATGGTTCAGCGAAAATAGTTATCATACTAGATAATGCTAGTTTCCATAAAAGGAAAGATATTTTATCTAAAATTGAGTCAGAAATGCCAAATATTATTCTAGAATTTCTTCCACCTTATAGTCCAGATTATAATTTAATTGAATTGCTTTGGCATTCAGCTAAAGAATATATAGCTCATAGATTGTTTGAGTCTGTATCACAGCTAGAAGAATTGTTAAATAAATTGCTCAATCAAGGTGGACTTATTATTAAATGGGAACGCAAGATTAAAAATAAAGGTAATGCTGTTTATTAACTTTAGCTGCGTAACAGCTTACTTCAGAAAAATGCAGATGAGAAAAAATCTGGTGCGGGTCAGTATTTCACCCCTAGACCTTTGATTGATTGCATGGTTGCCCTGATTCAGCCACAACCAGGAGAATTGATCCAAGACCCGGCTGCGGGTACGGGGGGTTTTTTGATTGCAGGCGATCGCTATATTCGTCAACACCATGACCCCTTTGAATGGACTGAAGCCCAGCAATCCTTTCAGCAGTATCAGGCATTTTATGGGATGGAGTTGGTGCAGGATGCTCACCGCTTGCTGTTGATGAATATGATGTTACACGGAATCGAGGGGGCAGTTGATTTAGGTGACACCCTTTCTCCAGGCGGACAGCGATTAGCTAAAGCCGATGCAATTCTCACTAATCCGCCCTTCGGCACAAAAAAGGGTGGTGGTTTACCTTCGAGAGATGATTTCACCTATCACACCTCAAACAAGCAATTGGCGTTTTTACAGCAATACAGGTCACTCAAGCCAGGGGGACGGGCAACTGTGGTTTTACCCGATAACGTACTGTTTGAGGATAGACAAGGACGAGCGATTCGGGCTGACTTGATGAACAAGTGCAATTTACATACAATCTTACGGTTGCCAACTGGCATATTTTATGCTCAAGGTGTGAAGACTAATGTTTTATTTTTCCAGCGTGGCACAACGGAGAAAGGCAACACCAAAGCGGTTTGGTTCTATGATATGCGAACCAATATGCCCAGTTTTGGTAAGCGTTATCCTTTAACTCGTGAGCATTTCGCCCAATTCGAGCAATGCTATGGAGATGACCCCAATGGCAATAGTCCTCGTGTAGATTTGGGTGAGGATGGGCGTTTTCGCTGCTTTACACGGGATTATATTGAAAAACGTAATGAAAACCTGGATATTTCCTGGTGACGGGATGAGAGCCTGCAATCAGGGGATAATTTACCTGAGCCAGAGGTGATTGCTGCTGAGATTATGGAGAAACTGCGAGTTGCAACTAAGGAGATGGAAGCCTTGATGATATTGCTGGAAGGGGAAGAAGCAGCAGAGGCTGTTAGTTCTTCTGTGGGGATGCCAACCTTAGAATAGAAACATGAGTAATCTTAGTGAGTAAATACTAATGAGTGCAGAACAAGAATTATTAACACACTGGCGTTCTCTCCCTCAAGAAAAACAACAGGAAGTTTTAGATTTTGTGGAGTTTCTTTACTTAAAAAACTCTCCAACTAAACCTCCCTTGGGAGTACGCTTACGAGAAATTCGCTCTAAAATTGTTGCTTCTGGTAAGCCTTTATTAAACGAAGATGAAATAGAAAAAGAACTTGCCAGCCGCAGAGGTGGGTTACAAGGTAGTGAAGAATGAAAATAACATATATTGATTCAGGAGTGTTACTCAGTGCAGCAAGTGGCGTTGGTGCAATTGCTGAGAAAGCCCTTGAAATATTAGAAGATTCAGAACGAGAATTTGCTTCTAGTGAGTTTGTTAAATTGGAGGTAAGCCCGAAAGCGATTTACAACAAGCAAACAGAAGAAGCCCAATTCTATGAAGAGTTTTTTGGTGATGTTACTTACTGGGCAAATGATTTGACCTATATTGTTCAAGAGGCTTATCAAATTGCTTCTCAGTATGGTTTAGCAGCTATGGATGCGCTTCATGTAGCTGCGGCAATTTCAGTTAGTGCAGAGGAATTAATCACAACAGAGAAAAGAACAAAGCCTATGCACCGCGTTACTGGGATTACCGTAGTTTCTATTTTTGATTAAATATAGATTTTTCAGAAGTGAGAAGGATTATGGATAGTATAAAAATGCGATCACGTGTAGGTAAAGATGGAATTTTACATTTACAAATCCCTGTAGAAATAACAGATAAAGAACTGGAAATTATGGTTATTTATCAGCTGTAGAGCGACGAATTAATTGACCACTTCGACAAATTATTTGTCACAGCATTATTTTAACCAAAAATCCATATATATCAATACTTTTCAGCAATGAAAGCCGAATCAAGCTTATTGAATTTTGGGCGACAAATTACATGACTTTTTTCAATGACTACGACTTATTCAATACAGTTGCCAAAATAAGAGCATGAAGAGGTAGGGCGTTTCGTAGTAGAGTTATTGTCTCTCACAACGACAACTCAAAAGCTACAAGCAGCCCATGTCCGATATCTTATCATTGTTACAATGCCTGCTACCGCAGATAAACGCGACAACGATGCGGCAATTGAACCAAATTATCCTGGCGATGTTAGCTATGAGTGGTCGAGTCACGATGAGGGGAATTGCCCGTTGGACAGAGGAACGCGGTAGCTATCGGACAATGGGGAGATTTTTCTCTACAGTAATACCTTGGGCAACATTGTTTTGGCTGTTTTTTCGTAAACATTTGTGGCGAGAAAATGATGTGTACTTGCTTGCAGGAGATGAAGTTGTAATCAGTAAATCGGGTAAGCAAACTTACGGGGTAGATAGATTTTTTTCTAGCCTAGCCAGTAAACCAATTAATGGTTTATCTTTCTTCGTATTGTCAACTCCAGTAAACGCTCTCGTCGTAAATACGGCGACAAGCTAGACTATCGTAATCTACCTGACAAATACTTGTGTAAAAGTGATATTGAGGACGAAATTCAATCTGATATTTATCAGGCGACTCTTCTTCACAAAGAATTTGCCCAGGCTTTAAATGTAGTTATTTTGGTCAGAACTCATCTTAAAACTCAGGCTCGTAGCCATGTAATTTTATTTTCCAGTGACCTAGATTTAAAGGCTGATAAGATTATTGACTACTACAAGTTACGTTTTCAAATCGAGTTTAATTTTCGTGATGCCAAGCAGTTTTGGGGTTTAGAGGACTTTATGAATTCTTCCCAAACTGCTGTGACTAATGCGGCTAATCTTGCCTTCTTCATGGTTAATTTATCCCATCATCTTCTGGCTGATTTCCGTAAACATAATCCTGGTTCTGGCATTATTGACCTGAAAGCTTATTACCGTGGTTTTCAATATGTCCGTGAAATGCTAAAAATACTTCCTCAAAAGCCTGAGCCTATTTTATTAGCGCAAATTTTTGCCAAGCTTACTTCTCTGGGACGTATTCATCCCGTTTCCACAGGGGTTGAACCCTCGTAGTTTGGCTAAGGTATTGTATACAGTAAATAAAAATTACATAACCTTTACTTAGGTTTCTGCATCTTTATCAGAAGTTAATAATATGTATTATTTATTACTAATTAAATATTTATCCAAGAGTTCTAATTTTAGCGAAAAACGAAAAGCCCGCTCATATGGCGGGCTTCTCAAATTAATTAAATAAGACTTTTACTTATCGTTTCGCTAACTTCTTCGCCATCTTCCGTAGGCGAATAGATTGAGGTGTTACTTCCACCAACTCATCGGGACCGATGTACTCTAATGCACGCTCTAGACTCATGTCTATTGGTGCTTGTAACTGGACTAGTTCATCACCACCAGCAGCACGGTGGTTGGTTAACTGCTTGGTTTTGCAGACATTCAATTCTAAGTCTTGAGGACGGTTGTGTTCACCCACAATCATGCCTCTGTAAACTTTAGTACCGGGAGTAATGAAGAATGAGCCTCTATCTTCCGCGTTCTTCATAGCGTAGAAGGTAGAAACGCCTTCTTCAAAAGAGATGAGAACACCTTTGTTACGGGCTTCAATTTCACCACTGAGTTGACGGTAATCTAAGAAACTGTGGTTCATGATGCCTTCGCCACGGGTCATCCGCATAAATTCACCACGGAAACCAATCAAACCACGAGCGGGGATGACAAACTCTAGCTGGGTGCGATCGCCATTTCCAGGCTGCATATCTTGCATTTCGCCTTTGCGTTGTCCCAAGCGTTCAATACAGCTACCAACAGAATCAGCAGGAACGTCTAAAACCAAGAGTTCATAAGGTTCGCAAGGTTGACCGTTCATTTCTCGGTAAATTACTTGGGGTTGGGATACTTGGAACTCAAAACCTTCGCGGCGCATGGTTTCAATTAAAATACCCAGGTGCAGTTCCCCACGACCAGAAACTAGGAATTTATCAGGAGAATCGGTTTCTTCCACTCGTAGAGCAACGTTGGTTTCTAGTTCGCGGAATAGGCGATCGCGTACTTGTCTTGATGTCACCAACTTACCTTCTTGACCAGCAAAGGGTGAATCATTTACCCAGAAGGTCATTTGTAAGGTAGGCTCATCCACTTTAATTAGTGGTAAGGCTTGGGGTTCGTTGGGGTCAGTAATTGTTTCACCAATGTAAGCATCAGCAAAACCAGCCACCGCAACAATATAACCGGCGGTAGCTTCCTCCATTTCTACCCGCTTTAACCCTTCAAAACCCATCAACTTGGTAACTTTGCCCTTGACTATGGAGCCACTTTCTGTAACTAGAGCCGCTTGCTGACCAGCGCGGATAGTACCATTGTGGATTCTACCAATGACAATCCGTCCCAAGTATTCAGAATAATCTAGGGTTGTCACCTGCAATTGTAGGGGTTTGTTGATGTCGCCTACTGGTGGTGGAACGTGTTGCAGAATTGCATTAAACAAGGGCTGCATATCTACTGCTTCTGCTTCCATGCTTTCTTTAGCATAACCGCCCATACCAGAAGCAAACAGATAGGTAAAATCACACTGGTCTTCGTCTGCACCTAATTCTAAGAACAGATCCAATACTTTATCCACAGCAACGTGGGGGTCAGCTTTGGCGCGATCAATTTTGTTGAGCACGACGATAGGACGCAGCCCTTTTTCCAAAGCTTTTTTCAACACGAAACGAGTTTGAGGCATGGGGCCTTCGTTGGCATCAACAATTAGAAGACATCCATCAACCATGCCGAGTACCCGTTCAACTTCACCACCGAAGTCGGCGTGTCCGGGGGTATCAACAATATTAATTAGTGTATCTTTGTAGCGAACGGCTGTATTTTTCGACAGGATAGTAATCCCCCGCTCTCGCTCCAAGGCGTTGGAGTCCATGACACAATCCGGAACGTCTTCGCCTTCGCGGAAAATGCCGGATTGTTTGAGGAGTGCATCAACCAGAGTGGTTTTACCGTGGTCAACGTGGGCGATAATGGCGACGTTACGAATTGGGAGCGTCATAGAGGCTTTTAGTGAGTCTAGGGGGAATTTTACAATTTACATTTAGGTCTAGGCTGTTTTAACAGAATCGGGGATGTTAAGCAAATTCTGTAAAGAAGCTTTAATAATTCTAGCGTAATTGTCACAATTCTAGTGGGCTTTGTGAATTAGGGTTGACACATTGGCAGTTTCTTGATGGGGAGGTGTAAATGTATAGCGGTGTAAGGGTTTTAGAAATTTAGCTGTGATAAGGAAGCTAACAGTAGATGAAACTCAGTATGTTTCTGCTTTACCTAAAATAAATCGTCAATTTCTCTCAGGGTATTTATATAATTGCAGTGCCAAAATTTACATTAGTGCATTGTGATGGAATATATTGATGGAGAAAATTTAGCTAGTCTGGTTGAAAATCAAGGCGTTTTAATAGAAGCAGAAGCATTACGTTATGTTCAGTAGAATGAGGAAATTTAAGAGGAACCAATGAGACAAGATGCAATCTTCAGTCCCTTTTTTGCATTAATGTTTTTAACACTCTTAGTCTGGGTGTATATGTACATTCGTCGTATTAGTTTCATCATAACTAGCAAGCTCAAACCCCAAGACCTAGCTGTACCGAATACACTGGCACAAATCTCACCCCCAAGTGTATCTAATCCATCTGATAATCTGAAAAACCTGTTCGAGATTCCGGTACTTTTCTATGCGCTCTTACTTTATTTGTTCATCACGCAACAGGTGGATACAGTCTATGTAAATGCTGCGTGGGTATTCGTTGTGTTTCGTGTCTTGCATAGTGTGGTTCATTGCACATTCAATCTCGTTATACTTAGGTTCTACCTCTACCTATTTGCAACGCTGGCAGTGTGGTTTATTACGCTCCGTGCAGCTTTTATTCACTTTAATATATAAATTCGCAACTACCTATTTGATGAGTGGTTTTTCACTCTCAGGGATTCCAAAGTATTTTACCTTCAATAAATAAAAATACTTACTGTTAGTATCTGCCAATCTGCTAGTAAATGGACTTGAGTTTTGCGGGAAGGGCTAAAGTTTTGCTGAGTGCGATCGCTATAATTTTTCCACTGTGGCACGATAAAGTAGCCTTTCGCCTTGCAGATAGCCAGCGTGGGTAACTCTCACTATTTCACCAGGCTGTGCTGTTCCGCCTTTTAATTGATGCAGTTGGGGATCATAAGGTATGTCAGATCCTACAGGTGCGATCGCTTCTATCCCCCACGCTTTTAATAATTTTTCTAAAGAATTTTGTACTAAAGGCACAATTTTCACAGCTGCTAGTTGATGATTCTCTTGCGCTTTCTTAGCGGCTGTCGGCCATTGCAATAACAAAGGTTCCAACAGTTGTAAACTCGACTGCTGGAACTCTTTGTGTAATATTTCTCGTTGTTGTTGTAGTTGTAGCTGCGATCGCTCATACTCTCTTTTTAAGTCAGCGATTTCTTGTGTGTTCGGGAGTGGAGAGGATTCAATATCTGATTCTAAGAAAGTTGATAATAATTGGCTCAGGGGTATTTGTAGCGCCTTTGACAGCTTTAACAAGATTTCTAAGCGCATCTGTTTTAGCTTGCCTTGGCGCAGGCGCAACACTTGATACTCTGAAACGCCAGCTTGGCGGCTCAGAGCTTTAAAACTAGAAATACCTACCTGTTGCATTAAGTTTTGCAACTTTTGAGAGAAATTAGACATTAGGGATTGGGGATTAAGAAACTATATTATGGGTGGGGTTTCCTCTTAAATTTCTTATCCCTACTCCCTACTCCCTCTTATTCTTCCAGTAAACTTCTCAACATCCAAGCAGTTTTTTCATGTACCTGCATCCGTTGAGTTAGCAAATCGGCGGTGGGTTCGTCGTTAGCTTCATCTACCACAGGAAAAATAGAACGTGCTGTTCTCACAACAGCTTCCTGTCCTTCCACTAGCAAGCGAATCATTTCGTGAGCTTTAGGAACCCCAGGAGTTTCGGCAATTGAACTCAGTTTGGCATATTCGCTATAAGTTCCAGGTGCAGGATAACCAAGTGATCTAATTCTTTCAGCAATTAAATCCACTGCTAAGGCTAATTCTGTATACTGTGTTTCAAACATGAGGTGCAGTGTTTGAAACATTGGCCCTGTCACGTTCCAATGAAAATTATGTGTTTTCAAATAAAGTGTATAGGTATCAGCCAACAGGCGAGACAACCCTTCGGCGATTTTAGCCCGATTGCCTTCATCAATGCCGATATTTACATTGTTAATTGTTCCTTGAGATGCCATAAATGTCTCCTAATTGAGTAATTATTATTAATTGGGAACTGGCAAGAGATGGGAGAGATGAGGGAGATGAGGGAGATTAATTCTTCCACTACTCCCCCCACGTCCGGTTGGTGAGCGTAGTCGTACCACTCCGTGGAAGCAAGCTACGCGGAGCGTCTCGCAGAGAACTACATCTCTCTCCACTCCCCCCACTCCCAATACGGTTCGGTTAAAGGGGAAAGGCGAAGGGGAAAAGGGAAGAAAAAACCTTTAACCCTTACCCTTTAACCTTTTCCCTAAACCAATTATTAGTTCAAAATGCTTATCCGAACCGTATTGCCCCCACTCCCTACTCCCTATTCCCCACTCCCATTCTCTACGCTAAGTGCATCTTCAAAACACTACGCGGAGCTTTGCGAACTCTCGCTAAAATGGTTTCTTTCCCAAGACGTTGGCAGGCTTCATATCTATGGCAACCAGAAAAGCCATAATACTGCCCATCTACCTCTAGAACATCTATGGGTTCTTGTTGCCCAATTGCTGCAATCGATTCCATTAGGGCTTGTACTTTTTGAGGATCGTTGCCACGGGGCAATGGTCGTTTAATCTGATTTAATGGAATTTCTTGTACCCTAACCATGAGGAGTAAACTCAACTAATACTGTTTCGTATCTCTATATAAATCATAGTCATAATGACTTCGTTTTGCAACTTTTTTTAGAGCAAAATTGGTAAGGGTATTATTTTGGAACGTTCATGCGACAAAACCACGAATTTATAGAGCAATTGCCAGCAGCTCAACGCCAAATCCCAGAAGAAAAAAATCACAAAGGTGTCAAACGTCCTTTTTGGCGTTTTTCCTATTCAGTGCTGATGACATTCTGTATATTGGGATTGACAGGCGCATCAGCAACTGAAGATAAAATCAAAGATTTAGAACTAAAAATTGGGATTGTGCAGCGATTTGGGGCAGAACCTACAGCCAAATTGCAAATAGAACCAACAACAGGCGATCGCTTAAAACTCAAGTTTGCTGAGGGTAACAAAGAGCAAGTCATCCTGACCGAAAAACCCGTCAAACTAGAGACAGTGATGCAAGCCTTACCCAAACCAGCCATTGAAGAGGTTGTAGTTTTAGGTACGTATCGCACCTACGAAACGGCAGAAAACAGTGCCGAAAATTGGCGTAAGCAAGGAATAGAGGTAGAAATAGCCCAGCCAGACCGTTGGCAAGTGTGGGCAAAGCGGGATGTTTATAGAACGCCCTTGCTGCGACGCTTGTTATTTGGGAGTGTTAAAGCTGCTGGTAATGATTTAGCATACATTGATACTAGAGTTCAGCCAAAAGTGCCGCGAGTTAGTTGGGTAGTGGATGGTAAGCGCTACACCCCAAATACCGTAGAGATCAGCACAGCTAAAAACTTAATTCGCTTGAAAAAAGGCGAAAAGCTAAATACATCTCGATTGTATTCTGGGCGAATTAATATTCAGCCTAATGCTTATGGTACATATACTCTTGTGAATAATGTATCATTGGAAACTTATTTACGTGGTGTTGTTCCTTATGAAATTGGGACTAATGCACCAACAGCATCAGTAGAAGCCCAAGCAATTTTAGCTCGGACTTATGCTCTGAAAAATTTACGTAGATTTGCTATAGATAATTATCAGTTGTGTGCAGATACCCACTGCCAAGTGTATTACGGTTTGGGTGGTACAAACGCCAGAATAGATAAAGCGATCGCCGCGACTAGGGGTATGGTACTTACCTATAATAATCAACTAATAGATGCACTTTATTCATCTACGACTGGTGGAATTACTGCTTCCTTTAGCGATGTTTGGAATGGTGAGGATCGCCCTTATCTGCGTCCAGTAATCGATGCACCTACCAATATTTGGGATTTCTCTAAGCAGAATTTAAAAGATGAAAAGAACTTCCAAAAATTTATTAGCTTGCAACAAGGATTTAATGAAAGTAGCTGGGATATATTTCGTTGGTATAAAGAAACGCCCTTAGATAAAATTATCAAAGATTTGCAGAAGTTTTTACGGGCAAAAAATAGTCCTTATGCCAAGTTCAAAACTATTGAGGCAATGGCTATCACCGAGCGTAGTCCGAGCGGACGTATTCTAGAACTAGCAGTCAGAACAGATATTGGTATATTTACCTTACATAAAGACGAAGTTCGTAGCGCCTTTGCTGCTCCTGTTAGTACACTTTTTTACCTAGTGCCACTCAACAAAGGAAAAGAAGATTTGTGGGGATTTGCTTTCATTGGCGGTGGTTTAGGACATGGCGTTGGCTTGAGTCAAACTGGAGCGCAAAATTTAGCCAAGCTAGGTTGGTCTAACTCTAAAATTCTCCAATTTTACTATCCTGGTACAAAACTGCAACGTCTCAGCGAGGAAATCGAGTTTTAAGTTAAGTAGTGGGAAGTGGGAGTGGGGGGAGTGGAAGCAGAGGAGTAGGGGAGAATAACTTTTGACTATGGAATGTTGTACGGGCGGGTTTAACTGACATATTTATTTTCGCCATGAATTTCTCTATTAACCCGCCCCTACTGACTACTGACTAATGACTAATGACAAAAAAGCTAGAAACTAGTCTTTAACTCTAGTCTCTAGCTCTATTTTCCTACTGATTTGACTCTTAGTAGAGGTCTTCTTCTTTGTGGGTTTGGATGGTTACATCAGAAGTAGGATAAGCCACACAAGTCAATACATATCCAGCTTCGATTTGATCGTCGTCTAAGAATGATTGGTCAGATTGGTCAACAGTACCAGACACTAATTTACCAGCACAGGTTGAGCAAGCACCTGCACGACAAGAAAAGGGCAGATCATAACCCTGTTCTTCCGCAGCGTCTAAAATATATTCATCATCGGGAACTTCGATTTCATTCTTAGTTCCTTCAGCTTCGTTGATCAATGTAACCTTGTAAGTTGCCATTTTCGTAATCCTCTCTTGTGTGAACGGCAGTATAATTTATCCTAAAGGGAATCTACACGGCCACTCGTAGATGATTAGCCGTAGATTTAAAATTAGTTCACTTCTGATACTACGAGAAAAAGTCAAGTATATAACTGGAAATCCACCACGATTAGTAATGAAATTTAGTTACCTGATAAAAATAAGTTTTATTTATACTTGAACCCCAAAAAAGTCATACTTATCAGTAAAACTTATGGCTTGAAACGAAAATATCAAAATAAATGCAGAAGGCACAAGTGAATTATTATCTCCCCCCACTTCCGGTTGGTGAGCGTAGTCGAACTACATCTCCCCCCAATCCCTACTCTCCGTTTGTCTGTGATAATTGATAACGGTAGTTGGCAGCAGCACTTGTGACATTGTGTAGAACAGGGAGGCGGCTTTGGCAAAAGTACGTGTAGGTATTGTTGGTACAGGGTATGCGGCAAAATTAAGGGCAGAGGCTTTTTTACAAGATGAGCGATCGCACTTAATCGCCATAGCTGGGAATACACTAGAGAGAACCCAGGCTTTTGCTCAAGATTTCCAAACTGAGGCGATCGCTGGCTGGCAGCAGTTAGTAGAGCGTGAAGATATAGACTTGGTAGTTATTTGTACAATAAATCGGGATCATGGGGCGATCGCGCGTGCTGCTCTCTCGGGTGGGAAACACGTTATTGTAGAGTATCCCTTATCAGTGGATTTGAGTGAAGCAGAAGAATTAATTGCCCTAGCCAAAGCACAAAAAAAATTACTCCACGTTGAACACATTGAGCTTTTAGGCGGCTTACATCAAGCCTTAAAGCAAAACCTAGAAAAAGTAGGTCATTTGTTTTACGTGCGCTACAGCACCATTAACCCCCAAAACCCTGCACCTCGCAAATGGACTTACAACCACGACATGTTCGGCTTTCCTCTAATTGGTGCGCTTTCCCGCTTACATCGGCTAACAGATTTGTTTGGCAAAGTCTTTAGCGTTAACTGTCATCAACGCTATTGGGAAGTAGAAGAGGAATATTACCAGGCCTGTTTTTGCATAACTCAATTGTGCTTTACTAATGGATTATTAGCCCAAGTAATCTACGGCAAAGGTGAAAGTTTGTGGCAACCAGAACGCAAGTTTGAAGTTCATGGTGATAACGGCGGTTTAATCTTTGATGGAGATACAGGGTTGTTTATCCAGTCAGGAGAAAGCACACCTATAGAGGTAGGTACTCGCCGGGGTTTATTTGCTAAAGACACAAGCATGGTGTTGGCACATCTTTTTGATGGCGTTCCTTTGTACGTCACTCCAGAAGAAAGCCTATACACTCTCAAAGTTGCTGATGCCGCTAAAAGAGCCGCACAGATAGGCACAACTATATTTTTAACAGATGCGTTAAATTAAATTGCATGAAAACAGAGTTTATTGTTATCCTCTCTCAACGCGAAATAGAAAAAATGCGGCAGGCGGGACGCTTGGCGGCGAAACTCTTGCAACACCTGGAACAAATGGTAAAGCCAGGGGTGAGTACCTTAGAACTTAATGATGAGGCGGAACGCTGGACACAGGCACACGGAGCTAAAAGCGCTCCTTTAGGGTATAAAGGATTTCCTAAGTCGATTTGTACCAGTGTCAACGAAGTCATCTGTCATGGTATTCCCAATGCCAAACAAATATTAAAAGAAGGTGACATTATTAACATTGATGTCACCCCAATTGTTGAAGGCTACCACGGCGACACATCTAAGACTTTTATTGTGGGTGATGCTCCCTCCAAAGTTAAGAAACTAGTGGAAGTAACGCAAGAGTGTCTGAATTTAGGCATTGCAGAAGTTAAGCCAGGGGCGAAGATTGGCGATATTGGGGCAGCAATTCAAGAGTATGCTGAGGCTCAAGGCTTCTCCGTGGTGCGTGACTTTGTAGGACATGGGGTCAGCAATATTTTTCATACTGCACCAGATATTCCTCATTACGGTACAAAGGGTAAAGGTAAGCGCCTGCGTCCAGGGATGGTATTTACCATTGAGCCGATGATTAATGAAGGGACTTATGAAGTCGAGATGTTAGGCGATGGGTGGACGGCTGTGACACGCGATCGCAAGTTATCGGCTCAGTTTGAACATACCATAGTAGTTACAGATGATGGCGTGGAAATCCTCACCCTACCTGAATAAAGGTGAGTAAATAAGCTATGACGCAAGCATTAGCTTGCGTAAAAAGTTTTTTACAATACATTAATTATTTTTAGGGGCGTACATTTGTACGCCCCTACTACTAGATATCTGTAGCATTCTTTTTTTCAATTGGTATAACCTATGTGACTACAGCTATACTTCTCATATATTTTCTTATACGCTTTTTGAAGCGTATTAGTCAATTGACTGTACGTTAGTAAATTGTGTTTTGCTTGGCATATATAAATAAAGGATCTTGACTATGCAGTCTCCAGAAAAAATAGATTCAGTCTGGGAAGATAACGCAATTAATAGTTTTATTAACTATGTCAGGTCATACGATGGAAACTTCGATTGCGTTTACAAACTTTCCGATGCTTTAAGTGATGAGTATAGTTTGCAAAAAGTAATTGAATATCTCTCTAGCACGCCTCAAGGAAAACAAGCTTTTCAACAACGTCCAAGATTAGGTGTGGTGGATTTGCAAAAACTCCATCAATTACCACCTAACACATTAGGATATGCCTATGCTGACCAAATGCTACAAAATAATTTACAGCCTTTACAGCTAAAGCCAGCAGAAAACGACCACCAATTTTTCAGAGCGCATATTAGGGAAACACACGACCTTTGGCACGTAGTTACTGGATGCGACACAAGTATTTTAGGAGAAATCCAACTAGAAGCTTTTTATGTATCGCAGCTATACGCTAGTCGCTTTTGGTTAGCATTGGTAGCGAAAAATCTTCTCAAAGCTGTAATTTACGATGTTGAACTATCAACACCATACATGGATGCGATCGCCAAAGGATGGGTAATGGCCAAGCAAGCCAAGCCTCTGTTTGGTATAGACTGGAATCTATTGTGGGAAAAGCCTTTGGCAGATTTGCGTACTTCTTTAAATATTCTCCTTCCAGAGAATTAAGCCAGTCAACAGTCAACAGTCATCAAGGTTCATTAACGCCCTAGCAGGTTAGGAATACCTTCACAACCACCGGGAATTGTGCCTCTGGTTTTTTCCCCACCCCAAGCACAGCAGTAATAACGGTTAGCCTCAGACATCCGTTGTACATCACTGAAATCAGCACCTTCGACCACAGCGCCCGTATGTTCGCCTGTTTTATATTTTGGTGGTTCGGTGCGGCTGCGGGGTGAAGCCTTTTCTACTGAGCCGTAAAATAAGCGAGTTCCATTTAAGTCAGCACCACTGAGGTCAGCATCATAAAGAATAGTCCGCGAAAGGTTTGCTTTAACTAAATCACAACCTCTAAGATTAGCACGGACAAGATTAGCTTCGCTGAGATCAGTCCACCGCAAATCGGTATTAGCAAGGTCGGAACCCGCTAACATCACTCCTAAATCGATGACGCGCACACCTTCAAGACGGTCTTCGGCGTAACCACCGACACCATCGAGAATCGCTCTACCCAAACGGCGATCGCGTTTTAGGGGTGTAAGTAATTTAGAACGGGAGAGAAAACGCAAAATTTTCGCTTTACCGCTACCATCAACACTACTAAAAATGGCTGCTGTGCGTCCTTCTGCGATCGCTCTTTCTTGCGGCCAGTCTTCTAGTAGTCCTTCTTCGTCCAGTACCAAATCAGAAACACCTTGGAAATAGGAATCGATGGTTTGTTGTTGGGTAATAATATTTTGTTGAACAGTTAACAAGTTTTGTTGAATTGTCAAGTCTTTAGATATAACGTATTGTCGCCAAGCTACGTAAACCGCAATAATTGCGATCGCAATTTGTCCTAACGCACCAAACCATTCCGCTAGAGTACCCGAAGCTTCCCAATTGACTTTCTGAGCCGACCATTTTATCACGCGATCGCCCACACCACTAAACCGCAAAAAGCCAATCAACGCCACTATTAGCCCCACAAAGGCAATAAACAAAGTTTTATCTTGAGAGGTAAACCACTCATCAAGTACATATAGCAGCCAAGGCAAAAGTATTGCTATAGATAGCAGCAACGTCACAATAGTACCCAAAATCCCGATAATCCAGCTATTCAGGACAATTCCAATGACAGTGATAGCCATTCCTACCACAGTAATTAACAATGCCCTTGGTTTGACTATTACAGGCGGTTTAGAACGTTGTCCAAAGATAGAACGAGTCTGTTGCAGATCGGCTTTATGTTGCGGTGACTGCAAAGAAGAAATGGCAGATAGGGCTTGTTGTGATACTAATATTTCTGAAGATAAGTGATTCTCACCTGCACCATCGTCAAAGTCATCTGGTTGCAAGTCGAGTTCTGGTTTAGGTTCTGGGGGTGGTAGATTTGGAGAGTTAGATTCAGTCGTCATGCTTTCTATTTTGCCCCAGTAGGTTTAATTTCACCAATAGTTGGAAGGTAAGAGGCGGAAGGGACAAGGTAGACAAGTTGGACAAGGTAGATAACTCACTCAAAACTCAGCACTCCCTACTCCCGGTTTGCTATCAAATCGGTATAATCTCTGCGTTGCTTCTATTAATATACCTACTAACTTGTATATGAAAAAACTCTTAATCACTGGTGCTAGTGGTTTTTTAGGGTGGCATCTTTGCCAACAAGCTCAAAAAGAATGGGAGGTTTATGGAACTTATAATTCCCATATTTTAAATATTCCTGGCATCAAATTAATCAAAGTTAATTTAACAGATTTTACACAACTTAAACAGATATTTAGTGAGATTCAGCCAGATGCAGTAATTCATACTGCTGCTCAATCTCAACCTAATTTTTGTCAAACCCATCCTGAAGAATCTTATGTAATTAATGTCACTGCATCTTGCAATCTGGCTGAACTTTGTGCCGACTTTACCATCCCTTATGCTTTTACATCCAGTGAACTAGTATTTGATGGTTTAAATTCTCCTTATAAGGAAACTGATACTGTCTGCCCTGTAAATGTTTATGGTGAGCAAAAAGTTTTAGCGGAAGTGGGTATATTAAGATGCTATCCCTTGGCTGCTGTGTGTCGAATGCCTTTGATGTTTGGTAATGCTACGCCCACAGCTAAAAGCTTTATTCAGCCATTTATTCAAACCATGCAAGCTGGTGAGGAACTGACTTTATTTATAGATGAATTTCGCACTCCTGTCAGTGCCACAACAGCAGCTAAGGGCTTATTATTAGTATTAGAAAAAGTTAACGGTATTATTCACTTAGGCGGTAAAGAACGCATTTCTCGGTATGATTTTGGACATATATTAGCCGAAGTCTTTCAATTACCCGTTACCAGCATTAAAGCCTGCCGTCAACAAGATGTAAAAATGGCTGCGCCCAGACCAGGAGATGTTTCCTTAGATAGTTCTCAAGCTTTTGCACTAGGTTATCAGCCTATATCAGTCAAGGAAGAACTAGAGTCATTGCTGGAGAAAGTATAGGGTTTGATAATTAGCGCGATCGCCATGACATAGATAAACTTGGCGATCGCTATACTTAATATTCTTTAATTAACAAGATTAAGCAAATATTAAAATTAAACAGATTTAACTGAAATAAATATACAATTAAGCATATTTCATTTATAGAATAAGAAATTATCAGCAAAGTTGCAATAACATTGTTGTATGATTCTAGTAATCAGATTTCTATAGTATCCATAACAAACAAACTGGATTACATCTAACTGATAGTAGAAGTTAGAATCTTAAAATTTACCTAGAGAATAAATACAAACAATAATAGGGATAAAACTAATGAAAAGTAGAATTATTCCCGTTTTGGCAATCACTCTATCTATTGCCAGTTTAACAAGCTCGGTTCGCGCCCAAACACCTGCACAGCCAAACCCAAATACACAAGAGTATCAGTTAACAGGTGATTCTCTAGAAGGGATTGGTAAAAGATCAGCACAGAATGATTTTTTCCAATTTTTCAACAGCAATACAGTCTCTGATGATAAGAAGACTAATCAAACTCAGAATGTATTACGATTCAATCAATCAATCCCAAGCCCAGATGCGCCCGTTATATTGCAACCAGCAGAACAGTCTGAGAATGATAATAATGCCTTACAGTTGCAACTAGATTTAGATAACAGACGATAAAATTGTCAAAGCTTGAGCAAGGGGTGAAGGAACCTAGTAAGCAAAACCCAACACCCCAAAAAAACCACATCTGTCAGATAACCAGCTCCAAAAAACAGTCTTTTTGTATGTGCTTTGAAACTTCTTAAGTTGCTGATAACCAATCTAAAGGATAATTCTGCAAGCAGTTTGCAGTAAAATTAGTCCTTTAGAGAGAGGAGGGCAAGCCGGATGACTCGTGTCATTATTGTGCGTCACGGCCAAAGTACTTATAATATCGAACGGCGCATCCAAGGACGTGCTGATGTCTCAACATTAACGGAACGGGGTCTAAGTGATGCTAGTAAGGTAGGTAAAGCCCTCACTAACATTTCGTTTAATGCAATTTACAGTAGCCCACTGCAACGGGCAAACCAAACAGCCCAAATCATTCAGACTGAGTTAGTAAATCAAGTTGGAAAGTCTGCTGATGTGCAAACTTCCGATTTGCTACTAGAAGTAGACTTGCCTTTGTGGGAAAAAATGCTGACATCGGAAGTCAAGGAGAAATTTCCTGAAGATTACCGCATTTGGCATGAAAAACCCCATGAATTTCAAATGCTAGTTAATGACAATGGGGTAACAAAAGAACATTTCCCAGTTCTCTCTTTATACGAACAGGCGCGGCAGTTCTGGCAAGAAATTTTACCCCGCCACAGTGGTGAAACCATTCTCATAGTCGGACACAACGGCATTAATCGCGCCCTTATTAGTACAGCTTTGGGTATTCACCCCAGCCGTTATCATTCCATTCAGCAATCTAACTGTGGCATCAGTGTGTTAAATTTTGCTGGCGGACTGGGTGAACCAGTACAGCTAGAGTCAATGAACCAAACCCAACACACAGGCGAAACTCTGCCTTCCTTACGCCCTGGTCATCAAGGAGTGAGATTATTATTGGTACGTCATGGCGAAACCGAATGGAATCGTCAAACTAGGTTTCAAGGACAAATTGACGTTCCCCTCAACGATAACGGTAGACAACAGGCGCAAAAAGCTGGGGTATTTCTCCAAGACGTAGCAATTGACTTTGCTGTCAGTAGTTCCATGCAGCGTCCCAAAGAAACAGCCGAACTTATCTTGCGTCATCACCCAAATATAAATTTGGAGTTACAAGACGGCTTAAGAGAAATCAGTCATGGACTCTGGGAAGGAAAATTAGAAGTAGAAATAGAACAAGAATTTCCTGGTGAGTTACACCGTTGGCGGACAACACCAGGGGAAGTACAAATGCCTGAAGGTGAAAATTTACAGCAGGTGTGGGAACGTAGCGTTGCAGCTTGGCAAAATATTGTCCAAACTGCTTTAGATAATCAACGCCAGATAGGGCTAATAGTTGCTCATGATGCCACAAATAAAACCTTACTGTGCCATATTCTCGGCTTACCTACAGACAATTTCTGGAATTTCCGTCAAGGTAATGGTGCAGTCAGCGTAATTGATTACCCATCAGGACTAAATGGTTTACCAGTACTGCAAGCCATGAATATTACTACTCATCTAGGTGGTGTATTAGATAAAACCGCAGCTGGAGCATTATAGGCAAAATATAGATCACAATATACAAGCAGTCCCAGCGCTGATAGTTTACATGACAACTGAACTTCTGCAACAAGTAAGAGTAATCGACCCAGTTTCAGGGATTGATACAGTCACAGATGTGTTAATTGCTGATGGTGTCATTCAAGCCATCTCCACAAATCTCTCTGAGATCAGTCCTGATACCCAAATTAGAGATTGTCGGGGATTAGTTCTTGGCCCTGGCTTAGTGGATTTATATAGCCACTCAGGCGAACCAGGGTTTGAAGAACGGGAAACGCTTACATCTTTGATGCAGGCGGCGGCGGCTGGTGGCTTTACCAGAGTCAGCATTTTACCCGATACATCCCCAGCGATTGATAATCCGGCACTGGTAGCACAGTTGCAGAAGCAGAGGGATGGGGAGATGAGGGGGATGAGGGAGATGAGGGAGATTAATTCTTCCCCTACTCCCCCATCTCTTCCCCTTCCCCATCTCCACATTTGGGGTGCAATTACCCTAGATGTGGCTGGTAAGCAGATGACGGAATTGGCAGATTTAGCGGCGGCTGGGGTGGTTGGTTTTACTGATGGAATGCCTTTAGATAACTTAAGCCTAGTACGGCGGTTGTTGGAGTATGTCCAGCCGTTGGGAAAACCTGTAGCATTTTGGCCGTGCGATCGCTCACTCACTTCCAATGGTGTCATGCGAGAATGTACAGATGCTATCCGCTTTGGTTTACCGCCTATACCTGCTAGTGCGGAAACAACAGCGATCGCATCCTTATTAGAGTTGGTTGCCGCTACAGGTAGTAGTCAAGTACACATTATGCGTGTTTCCACAGCCCGTAGTGTGGAATTAATAGCAGCAGCCAAAGCCAAAGGTTTACCCATTACCGCCAGCACTACTTGGCTACACTTATTGTTAGATACTAAAGCAATTAAAACCTACAACACTAGCCTGCATTTAGACCCACCCTTGGGAACTGCCACTGATGTCAAGGCATTGCGTGAGGCAGTGCGGACAGGCATAATAGATGCGATCGCCATAGATCATGCACCCTATACCTACGAAGAAAAAGTCCAAGCCTTCGCCGAAGCACCGCCAGGGGCAATTGGTTTTGAGTTAGCATTACCTCTACTTTGGCAGTATCTTGTTGAAACTGGAGAATTTACAGCTTTAGAATTATGGCAGGCTTTGAGTAATCGCCCATCTGCATGTATACAGCAAAAAGTGAATACAGTTGCACCTAATCACAAAGCAGAATTAACTTTATTTGACCCTAAAAAAATCTGGAAAGTCGAAAAGAAAAATCTATATACACTTTCGCAAAATACCTCTTGGTTAGGGCAAGAATTGCAAGGTCAAGTAGTACAAATTTGGGTGTAATTATTGAAGAAGCCAGGAGGCAGAAGGCGGAAGGGCAAAGGAAAAAACAACAATCCTTGCCCTTTTTTTCTCCTCACCTTTTCTATAGACTGTGGACTATTGACTATGGACTAATGACTAATGACTAATTCCTAACTTTTGTAACACTGGTTTTGTGGAAACAATATGGCGGTCTAATCCTAATTCTTGAGGACTAATTCCTAAAGCCAAAGCAATTAACTGGGGTAGGTGCAGCACTGGTAAACCTAGTTTACGACCGATAACTTTTTCCACCTCTGGCTGACGAGAATCTAAGTTGAGATGGCATAAAGGACAAGGCGTAACTAAACAATCTGCACCTGCGGCTAAAGCATCTTGGATGTGCATTCCCGCCATCTTAAAAGATTCGGTAGTAGCATAACTCGCAAGCGGCCAGCCGCAACATTGAGTCCGTCCACGATAATAAATTGGTGTTGCACCCACTGCCTCAAAGACATTTTCCATCGCTTGGGGATTATAAGGGTCGTCATAGGGCATCAACTTTTGGGCGCGGAGTAGATAACAACCATAAAAAGCGGCACACTTCAACCCAGATAACTGACGAGTGACACGTTTGCTAATTTCCTCTATGCCGTAATCTGTGACTAAAGCATAAAGCAGGTGTTTGACTTCGGTAGTACCGCGATAAGGTGAACAACCTTCTTTATGTAAAAGACCATTCACCTGTTCTAGATAAGCGGGGTTAGTTGTCTGAGACTCTTGTAAACGCTCATTAACGTGACCAATTACACCCTGACAAGTGCTGCAATGGGTGAGTAGAGGTAAATTTAATTCTTCTGCTAGAGCAATGTTGCGAGCATTAACTGTATCTTCTAATAGTTGGGAATCTTCTTTAAAAGTGCCAGAACCACAACAAGCAGCCTTTTTTAATTCAATCAGTTGAATACCCAAAGCCTGAGTCAAGGCTTGAGTAGACTGATACAGTTCCCGACAAGCACCTTGGGCAACACAGCCAGGAAAGTAAGCATATTTTAATGTCTGAGATAGCATAAAATTAGATTGATTTTCGGGCAACTGCCCCGATGATAACTTTTCTATCACCGCTTACAGGTAATACTGATAAGGGATTGTAACTTTTTTGGACATTCGGCAAAAATTTAGTAAGAATTATTAAACAACAGCATTTACAAAACCGGCGCGATCGCCATTATCAAAGCCCATATTTTGTTGTTTTCACCAACAATCGCAGTTAGTCGCAAGAATCAATTTCTTCCTAGAATGTAGATTGTGCTAAGTTAAAATACTCACTCAGCACTCATTACTGATCCCAACCTATTCTATATTGGGAACTGGGACGCTATACGGACGATCGCGCTTTCCGATAAGATGTATATGCTCAAAACCATGTCGCCCATAAAGCGCGGAAAATAGCAACCGGTTAAGGAACTTTATCTATGAGCCAATCAGATACTTTTGAAAAAGTCAAGAGCATTGTTGTTGAACAACTCAGTGTGGAAGCTGAAAAAGTTACACCACAAGCCAATTTTGCCAATGATTTAGGGGCTGACTCCCTAGATACAGTAGAACTAGTAATGGCTTTGGAAGAAGAATTTGATATCGAAATTCCCGATGAAGCCGCCGAAAAAATCACAACCGTCCAAGAAGCGGTGGATTACATCAATAACCAAGTTGCCGCATCAGCTTAAGAAAGTGCTGTTCGCGGAAGCGGGGCGTTCAGCCCGTGCTGAGTTATGAGTGCTAAGGAGACTAGAGTTAAAAGAAAAGAGTCTAGAGTCTAGAGTTCTTCTCTGTGCCTCCCTGGTTTGCTCTCATTAAACCTCTTGCATAAATACTTTGGTGTTGCTAACAAGATTATTTTAAGGCTCACGCAAAGGCGCTAAGACGCAAAGAAGAACGCGAAATAATAACTCTTAAGGTTATATATTTTGAGTATTTAATTATTTGTGCAAGAGGTCTATTCTCTTAACTCACTACTCAGCAACGCCAGTCCGCTCAAGTCGGCAGAGCCGCCCACACGGCTGGCTCCTTAGCACTCGGTACTTTAATTTGCAGCATTCTCGCCACCTTTAACTGAGTCATGACAGATCATAATCGTAAACGGGTAGTTGTCACGGGTGTCGGCGCAATTACACCTATTGGTAACACAGCCGATGAATATTGGGAAGGATTGTTAAGCGGACGCAATGGCATTGATTATATAACCGCATTTGATGCGTCCAGCCATGATTGCCGCATTGCTGGGGAAGTGAAAAACTTCGACCCCCATGAGTACTTGGATCGCAAAGAAGCCAAGCGCATGGACAGGTTTTCTCAATTTGCCGTAGCAGCAGCCAAACAAGCATTAGCAGATTCCCGATTAGTCATCAATGAACTGAACGCCGAACAAGTGGGAGTTATTATCGGTTCAGGGGTAGGCGGACTCAAGGTCATGGAAGACCAGCAAACCATCTATCTCAATCGTGGCCCAGATCGCTGTAGTCCCTTCATGATTCCGATGATGATCGCCAATATGGCGGCTGGACTAACAGCAATTCACACTGGAGCCAAAGGCCCTAATAACTGTACTGTCACTGCTTGCGCCGCAGGTTCTAATGCGATTGGTGATGCTTTCCGCTTGGTACAGAACGGTTATGCCCAAGCAATGATTTGCGGTGGGGCTGAGGCAGCAATTACACCCTTGGGTGTAGCAGGATTTGCGGCGGCACGCGCTTTATCAACTCGCAATGATGACCCAGCTCATGCTTGCCGACCCTTTGACCGCGATCGCGACGGATTTGTCATGGGTGAAGGTGCGGGAGTCCTGATTTTAGAAGAACTGCAACACGCTCTAAGTCGTGGAGCGCGTATTTATGCTGAAATTATTGGTTATGGCATGACCTGTGATGCCTACCATATGACATCCCCAGTTCCGGGCGGTGAAGGAGCCTCTAGAGCCATTCAATTGGCCATCAAGGATGCAGGTATCACCCCAGAACAAGTAAGTTATATCAATGCTCACGGTACTAGCACTGCCGCTAATGATACCACTGAAACCGCAGCGATTAAAAGAGCTTTGGGCGATCATGCTTATAAAATAGCCGTTAGTTCTACCAAATCAATGACAGGTCATCTTTTGGGCGGTTCTGGAGGTATTGAAGCTGTAGCCACAGTCTTGGCAACTGCTCATGACCAAATTCCACCTACCATTAATATCGAAAACCTCGACCCAGATTGTGACCTAGATTATGTTCCTCACGCTAGTCGCGCTCAAACAGTCCAGGTAGCCCTATCAAATTCCTTTGGTTTTGGTGGTCATAATGTCACCTTAGCCTTCAGAAAGTACGTGTGAAGAAGGCAGGGGGCAGGAGGCAGGAGGCAGGAAACTTTTCCCTTTTCCCTCATCTCCCCCTACGCCCTACTCCCTACTCCCCACTCCCCAGAAATAGACCATCTAAAAGTATCATAGATATCAATCCCGACTCAGCTAAGAGTTTAGCTTGACCTAATTCCTGGCTTGATAAATTACTACAATCTCAGGAGATCCCGCTTGTCCACGGCAATCGGGAATGGGATGATGAGGATACCGTAGGGGAACAACCTCCCCGGTAACAGTAGCTCAAGAGTGCTAACCCGTCGTTAAAAACAATCTTATTTATGGCTGTTGCAACCCAATCCCTCGAAGAACTCTCTATTAATGCGATCCGTTTCTTGGCTGTTGATGCTATAGAAAAGGCAAAATCGGGACACCCAGGATTGCCGATGGGCGCGGCTCCAATGGCTTTTGTGCTATGGAATCGCTACATGCGGTACAATCCGAAAAATCCCAAGTGGTTCAACCGCGATCGCTTTGTTTTGTCCGCCGGTCATGGCTCAATGTTGCAGTACGCACTGCTTTATTTGACAGGCTACGACAGTGTAACCCTTGATGACATCAAGCAATTCCGTCAGTGGGAGTCCAAAACCCCAGGACACCCAGAAAACTTCATGACCGCAGGTGTAGAAGTTACCACAGGCCCACTAGGTCAAGGTATTGCCAATGGTGTTGGTTTAGCGATCGCGGAAGCTCACCTCGCGGCTAAGTTCAACAAACCCGATGCCAAGATTGTTGACCATTATACCTATGTAATCCTTGGTGATGGTTGCAACATGGAAGGCGTTTCCGGTGAAGCAGCTTCCTTGGCTGGACACTTGGGATTAGGTAAACTCATCGCTCTGTACGATGATAACCACATCTCTATCGATGGTTCTACCGACGTAGCATTTACCGAAGATGTTTCCAAGCGCTTTGAAGCCTACGGTTGGCACGTACTGCACGTTAAGGACGGTAACACCGATTTAGAAGGTATTGCCAAAGCTATTGAAGAAGCAAAAGCTGTCACCGATAAGCCCACCATGATTAAGGTGACAACTACTATCGGTTACGGTTCCCCCAACAAAGCCAACACGGCTGGTGTTCACGGTGCGGCTTTGGGTGGTGACGAAGTAGGATTAACCCGTCAAAACCTTGGTTGGTCTTACGAGCCATTTGTAGTTCCCGAAGATGTTCTTAACTATACCCGTAAAGCTGTAGAGCGCGGTGCAGGTTATGAATCTGATTGGAATAAGACCTTCAGCGACTACAAAGCCAAGTATCCTCAAGAAGCTGCTGAATTTGAGCGTTATCTGAGCGGCAAACTAGCTGACGGTTGGGATAAAGTTCTCCCCACCTACACCCCAGAAGACAAAGGTGTCGCCACCCGTAAACACTCAGAAACCTGCCTCAATAAATTATTTACCTTAGTTCCTGAACTCATCGGCGGTTCGGCTGACTTAACTCACTCCAACCTCACCGAAATCAAAGGTAAGGGCGACTTCCAAAAAGGAGAATACCAAAACCCCAACATCCACTTTGGGGTGCGGGAACACGCAATGGGCGCAATTTGTAATGGTATTGCCTTACATGGTTCTGGCTTAATTCCTTACGGCGCTACCTTTTTAATCTTTACCGATTATATGCGTGCGCCCATCCGCTTATCCGCCCTGTCTCAAGCTGGCGTGATTTGGGTAATGACTCACGACTCCATCGGTCAAGGTGAAGACGGCCCCACTCACCAACCAATCGAAACAATAGCTTCTCTACGCGCCATTCCTAACCTGACAGTGATTCGTCCCGCCGATGGGAATGAAACATCTGGCGCTTACAAAGTGGCCATTGAAAGAGCTAAAAACAACGCTCCTACTTTGTTGGCGTTCACTCGTCAAAACGTTCCCAACTTGGCGAATAGCAGCATTGAAGGCGTAGCTAAGGGTGGTTACATCGTGTTCGGTGATGACTCTACACCAGAATTAATCATCATTGCTACTGGTTCAGAGGTAAGCCTCGCTGTCACCGCAGCTGAGAAACTTACAGCCGAAGGCAAGAAGGTACGTGTTGTTTCCTTACCTGCTTGGGATTTGTTTGACGCACAAGATGCAGCTTATAGAGAGTCTGTTCTACCTAAAGCTGTTACCAAGCGCTTGGCTGTAGAAGCTGCTAGCAGTTTCGGTTGGCATAAGTATATCGGTACTGAAGGCGATGCAGTAACAATTGATCGCTTTGGTGCTTCTGCTCCTGGTGGCGTTTGTTTAGAGAAATTCGGCTTTAGTGTTGATAACGTGTTAGCTACAGCTAAAAAATTGTTGGGTTAATACTCATAGAATATTCTCTTAAGTTATTTCAAGGGTGGGCATTATGCCTGCCCTTTTTTTTACACATAGGAGCGCTTGGTTATTTTTTATTTAATTTGAACGAAATTATGTTAAGTAGTTCTTGAACTGTCCTTACTGTTTCAGCTTCCGCATCAGAAATTTCTATATCAAATTCTTCTTCTATAGCCATTAATAATTCTATTCCATCTAGGTTATCCATTCCTAAATCATTAGATGGAACCTCATGGTAATTTGATGATGATAAAAAAGCGCTAAAATATCCTCCTAATACAAGAGAGTGTTCTAAATTTATATTTTCTACTGGGAATGATGTTTGTTCTGCAATTATTTTCTTTACTCTTTCAAAAAGGATATTTTGAGATTTTAAATTTTCATTATCTAGATGTTGAGTATTTAATTCTGTTGTCAATAATTGAGTATTGTTACTTGTTTTATTTTCCATACATTGTTCTAAAATTATTTTTATATTATTCAATGTCTCTAAATTATTATTTAAGACTTCAATAGATACTATTTGTTCTTGAATTTGGCTTTGGAGTAGATTAGCTACTGTTTCTTGAAGAATCTCTTGGGATAGAGACTGCATTGCTAAAGATGATTCATTTTTGTAAGCAGCTTTTAAAGCAGCTTCATGAGCAGAATGAGATTTAGCTTTAGCTTCTGTATATTGATTCTGAAGTTTATTTTGCCGTGCTGTTGCCTGAGTAATGGCATTATTTGTATTACTAATTGCTTTTTGTATATGATTAAAGATATTACTCATAAGTGTAGTAGTATAATTAAAAGTCTATACTTGTTTAGTATACGCATGTATTTGATTAACTTGAACAAATTAAATAGGTTTCTAAAAACTACTAAATGAGTTTTTGCAAAATTAACTTAAAAAAATTAGGGGCAGTTTTGCAACTACCCCCAGTTCCCCCATATTTAGTATTTACCGTCAGCACACTTGTTTAGATATATTTACTTTGCAATATTAACTAAACCTTCAACCTGAGCATTAGCTAAAGTTGGTGCTGTAAAAATCTGAGAGTACCGACTTGATGGTTGTTGTCCAGCAACAACTGGTAGCACTTGACGAGCGTGGGCTGCAACTTCTACAGTCTTCACATCATAAGTTTGGGTGATCAACTTGGGATACAAACCTATACCGATGATGGGAAGCAAGAGAGAAGCAGTGATGAACAACTCACGAGGTTTAACATCAGGAATGAAAGTATCGAGATGTAACTCTTCACTTTGTTTGCCGTAGAATACTTGGCGCAACATCGACAGTAAGTATATGGGGGTGAGAATTACACCCACTGCTGACAGCAGCACAACTACAACCTTGAAACTGGAACTGTAAACGTCGCTGCTGGCGATACCTAAGAAAACCATCAACTCGCCTACAAAACCACTCATACCGGGTAAAGCTAGAGAAGCCATTGCGCCGGCTGTGTAAAGAGCGAAGGTTTTGGGCATTACTTTACCGATACCACCCATTTTGTCCATTAATAAGGTGTGGGTACGTTCGTAAGTTACACCAGTTAAGAAGAACAAGCTGGCTGCAATCAAGCCGTGGGAAACCATCTGTAGCATAGCTCCACTGATACCAATCTCTGTATAGGAAGCTAGACCAATTAGTACGAAGCCCATGTGGGCAATTGAAGAGTAAGCGAGGCGACGTTTCAGGTTGGTTTGAGCAAAGGCGCAGCACGCACCGTAAACAATGTTAACTACACCCAAGATTGCTAAGACGGGAGCAAAATAAGCATGGGCATCAGGCAACATTTCTATGTTGAAGCGAATTAAGGCATAACCACCCATTTTCAGCAATACACCAGCCAGAATCATGGAACCGGGTGCAGATGCTTCACCGTGAGCATCAGGTAGCCAAGTGTGTAAAGGGAAAATTGGTAGTTTTACACCAAAGGCAATTAAAAATCCTGCATAAGCTAACAATTCAATTACTTTGGGGTATTCTTTCATTCCCAAAGCGGCGATGTCAAAAGTAACTGTATCTCCAGAGAATGCTAAGGCAAATCCGGCTACAAGAATAAATATAGAAGCGGCAGCAGTATAAATGATGAATTTGGTCGCTGCATAACGACGTTTAGGACCTCCCCAGATGGAAATCAAGAGGTAGACAGGAACTAGCTCGATTTCCCACATGAGGAAGAATAACAACAAGTCTTGGGCTAGGAACACACCCAACTGGGCGCTGTACATTACCAACATCAACCCATAAAACAATCGCGGCTTGTTGGTTACTTTCCAAGCCGCGAATATTGCGAGTGTGTTAATTAAGCCTGTTAACAAAATTAAGGGCATCGATAAGCCGTCAACTGCTACAGACCAATTCAAACCTATTTGTGGAACCCAAGCATATTTTTCTACAAATTGATAGCCGGAGTTTTGAAAATCGTAATTGTGCCAAAAGGCGGTAATCATTAAGGCAAAATCAGCGATCGCAACTCCTAAACCATACCAGCGAACCGTTTTACCTTCTTTATCTGGAATTATAGGGATGGCTAGGGCTGCCACCAAGGGTAATGCAATTATGGCTGACAGCCACGGAAATTCTATAGGATTCATCACTTCTGACAATCGTTTTTTCTTTTCGCTTTTAATTACATTATATTAAGGAATTGTTACTTTTGTAAACTTTGTTTATCTCTGGAAAATTAAATTTCGTCAATAGATGAGCATTTATACTCATTAATTCTCCAATTGTTACCATAAACACTCACCGTTCGCGCAATCGAGGATGAGTTTGGTGAAATAGATGAAATAAGGGAGAGTATCTAAGCAGGAGATCATTGTCGGCATCCCTTGTGCCAGAAAGTTGTGTAGGGTGTAACGGTTTAATGGTAAGTGTGAGAAATGGCACATTTACCCCAACAAATAATCTCAGAACGAATCGACGATATTGTTCTGCTGCTAGAGGTGATGAAAAAAATGGGACTACCAGAAATCCTCAACCAACATCTGCCACGTCACTGGAAACAAGAAGGACTGGATTGGGGATGGGTAGCTTGCATTTGGTTATCATATATCATCTCACAGGGCGACCACCGAAAAGTACGTGTTCGAGAATGGGTAGAACAAAGACGCTACACCATAGAGCAAGTATGCTCAATCAAAATTAGAGAAACAGACTTTACCGATGACCGTTTAGGAATACTGTTGAAGCGATTAAGCAAGCCCGAAACTTGGTCACAAATAGAACGGTTTCTCACGCAAAACACCATCCGAGCCTATGAATTAGGGGTGGAGCAAGTACGTTTAGATGCAACAACAATCAGTGGACACCATTTAATCAGCGAGTCAGGTTTATTCCAATTTGGACACAGCAAGGATGACCCGAACCTGCCACAGGTAAAACTAATGATGGGGATGATTGACCCATTGGGGATGCCCCTTGTCACCCAGGTGGTATCTGGAGAACAAGCAGATGATGGGTTGTACATTCCCGCCTACCAACAAATTGCTGCCACGTTGAACAAAAAAGGGTTGTTGTTTGTTGGTGACTGTAAAATGAGTTCACTATCAACACGCTGCAACATACATATTCAGGGAGATTACTACCTATGCCCATTATCCTTAGTTGGTAAAACTCCAGAACTTCTTGCTGGCTGGATAGATGATGCTGTTGCTGGTAAATTTCCACTTGTGGATATCAAGCGAACCAGTGTTCATCACAACAGTGAAACCAGCCAAGACTTAGATGTCCTTGAAACTACTATCGCCACTGGCTATGAGGTGTGTCGTCATGTCGAGGTGGTTGATGAACAATTGCCATTACTATGCTGGCAAGAAAGGGTGTTTGTGATTCATTCACAGACACTTGCAAAACAACAAATTCAAGGATTAGAGACACGACTTCACAACGCACAGCAGAAGTTGATGGCGTTAACTCCACAAAAAGGTCGCGGTAAACGACAAATCAACGACCTACAGGTTTTATTACAAAAAGCAACACAAATTCTGCGCCTTCATCGAGTCGAAGGCTTACTGAGTTTCGATTATGAGTGCCAGGAAACTGTTGAACAAACCTACATTGGTCGAGGTCGTCCCACATCCCGCCCCAAGCAAATTACACACAAAATTAGGTATCAAATCCAGACCGTTATCCGCAATGAAAGTGCTATTGCCCAAGCTCAAAAAACTTTTGGCTGGAGGGCTTTTGTCAGCAATGCTCCAAAGAGTCACTTATCTCTCGAACAAGGTGTTCTGACTTATAGAGACGAATGGATTGCTGAACGTGGTTTTCATCGCCTTAAGGGTGCGTCACTTTCGATTGCCCCAATGTTTGTGCAACGTGATGACCAAGTTACAGGTCTGATTAATTTACTGAGTCTCGCCCTCCGTTTGCTGACAATCATTGAGTTTGTTGTCAGACGACAACTGACTGTACAGTCAGTCAACTCTCTTGCTGGACTTTATCCCGAACATCCAAACAAACGAACTGCCCAACCTACTGCTGAACGGTTGTTACGTGCTTTTTCTAATATCACTTTGACGATTATTGAAGCCCGTGGTCAGCGTTTTGGTTATGTTCCTCCTTTAAACCCTCTACAGCAGGAAATCATTAGTTTACTTGGGCTTTCACCTGATATTTATAGCAATCTTGTGGATAATTCCTCGTAAGTCAAATTCTATTACGCGAACGGTGAGTAAACAAGAATAAATACTCAAGACAATTCCTAGCCAGCCCATTCTAGACATAAAGTTTTGTAACGTCAACAAAAAACGGTGGCTCCGTCCACCGTTACAAATTGTAATATCGGCTCAATTTTCAACTAGGAATTTTCAAGATTTCCTAAACTATGCGGTTGACAATATTCCAAACTTCCCCATCTGAGCGGACATAAGGAACGGAGATAGTTTTGAACCCAGTGATAAAGGGTTTGTAATAAACTTGCCAATACAATGGACTAAGTTGGTCAGCGCAAGCCTTGAGTAGACGGATTTCCTTTGTTAGTTCCGCCGCAATTTCATTAATGCGTTCAGCATGGACTTGAGCCAATTTTTTAGCTTCTTCTAGTTGTTGCTGTTGGTCGATTTGTCTTAATTTATATGGCAAACGTGCTAATTCACCATGTTTGTGCTGTAGCTGAGTTTGTAAAGCAGTGATCGCATCATCTATCCCTTTAAGTTCAGCAAATAGCTGGGCATTTTCTCTAGCTTGACGGCGATAAGCTTCCACAATCGCTAAAGGTGAATCATTTTCTGAGGCAATGACATCATCATTAATAGTCAAAGCCGCACGTTCTTGTTCAAGCACTTGAATTTGTGACTTGAGTGCGGTAATCTCCGACTGCATTTGCTCTAAAGGCAGACCAGGATTTAATTTTTTCATTTTGAATTTTGAATTTTGAATTTTGAATTGTTATGTTGCGCCTTGGGTATCGAGAGCAAGCGATCGCACTTGGGCATTAATTCCTGCATCCTGCCAAGCTGAAGCCATTGCAACTTCTACTGCTTGAGCATGGGATACATCCGCCAAAGCTAACAGCGTCGGCCCCGCACCACTAATTACCATACCGTAAGCACCAGATGCGATCACCGCCGCATTCACTGCATCGTAACCAGGAATTAAAGCTTGGCGATAAGGTTGATGCAGCTTGTCTTGTAAAGCTGCCTTTAACCATTCTCCCTTACCTGTTTGCAAACCACGCAACAATAAACCCAAATGAGCAGTATTAAAAATGGCATCTGCACGACTATATTCGGTGGGTAAAACTCGCCGCGCCTCAGATGTGGATAACTCAAAATCAGGAATCGCTACCACTGGGATAACATCACTATGCCAGGGAACATCACAAATTTCCCAACCTGCATCACTGGTAGCCGCCAGACGACATCCCCCCAAAAAAGCCGGGACTACATTATCTGGGTGTCCTTCCATTGCGATCGCCAAATCCCTCACCTGCGCCTGAGATAAAGGTTCACCCGCCAATCGATTCGCCGCAACCAAACCGCCAACAATAGCTGTAGCCGAACTACCCAAACCCCGCGCCAGTGGTACACCTAAATTAATCTCAATTTTCACCCCTGGCACTGGCTGATTTATATATTGATATAACTTGACAAACGCTTGATAAACTAAATTACTCTCATCCGTTTGTACCCGTTCAGCTTCCGCACCTGTGGCTTCAATAATTAAGCCAGCTTCATCGTGGTGTGTAAACTGGAACTGATTATATATAGTCAAAGCTGCACCGATGCAGTCAAAACCTGGCCCCAAATTAGCCGTTGTACCGGGAACCTTAACCGTAACAGAAGAAATAGACATCTACAAATACTCACTTAACAGTCATTAGTCATTAGTCATTGGTCAACAGCTAAAAATGAATGTTTTGGACTATGGACTCATGACTATGGACTATTAACTTTACCAATCAACCAGCATCCCATGTAACTGGTCAATTAGTCATTAATCAATGACTAATTTTATAAGAAAATATTACTGATGATTTTTACAGTAATCTCTAATCTCGACTTTGACTAACCCAGTTTTTCACCCTATTTATAAGAGTTTCTATCCATTCTTCGGTTAGTGGTTTTCTATAATCTTCTGGCAAATTGACCTTACCAACAGCCATATATAAAGCTTTTTTCCAACATTCGTACTCATAAGAAGCTTCCTCATCACCTTTGGATGCTTTTAACGCAAGTTGGAAGAATGGGATATTAACTTCGTCTCCATCTAAACCGTTATAACCATTTTTGATATCCCAACTCACATTGTTGCACACTATCCCTATATATTTTACATGAGCTAAACGGACTTGATGAAAATACCGCATTGGATAGTAATGACGATTAAACTCTATCTGAAGTTTAGCTTCTGCTATTATTTTGGACTTTTCTCCCTCAGCATCGTCTAGCATTGCTTCACCTACAGCCATTAGTATTCTAGCTGACTCTACTCTTAGAGATGTTTCATTTCCTTTTTGGTCTGCCCTATGTATCCAAGGTGGAATAGAAAACAAGTTATTAGCCCATAATCCTAATCGATATTTTCTAGCAAAGTATTGAGCCTCTATATAACATTCCTCTACTTCATTACTTAGAAAGTCATAATAAGTCCAGGCATTACCTGTTACTACCATTAACCAACTTAATGAATAACTTTTAATAAAAATATCAGCAATGTATCGCTCATGCTTTTCGTCAAAATCAAGAAATCTAACACTAACTATAGAAGATGAATTTAATAACTGTTTTTTTAACCATCGTTTTGAATCTAACCCATATTCTTGATTATGCTCAGGAGCATCAATATAAGCAAGACGAATATTTAAAGTTTCTTCTTCTTTAACGACAAGCAAGCCATCCCCATCAATAACTTTGATAAATTTACATTGTTCTAAATCTGAATATGAATCGGCATGAATAATTAAGTGATGCTTATTTACAAGAGATAATAGCTCAGTATTTTTTTCAATTGCTTCAAACATTAGTGTGCTTGACTAAAAAGAGAGATAATTTTTGTTTTAGCATACCTTTTCCTAAACTCTCAACAAGCACATTTTAAAACCTTTATACAGTAAGCCTTTGATAAATATCATCAAAATGTGCTTTTTTCATATTTTGTGGGAGCGTTCATCGCGCCTGTGGGAGGCTGACATCTTCCACCTTCTCAATAATCAGGTGGTGGGCATTAAAATTTCAGCAAGCAGATCAGGACGCGCCAGATGTGGGCAATGTCCAGAAGGTATTTCGATAGCGTCAACTCCCAAGCGCTTGCGTGCGGCGTAGCGTGACCATGTAGGAGATATGATTCGGTCATGAGTACAAACAATATATTTATACTCAACCTTGGGCAAATTTTTCAAAGGATTCGTTTCAAATATATAGCCTAGAAATTGTTGCGAACGACTTCTAGATATTGCCCACTGTGCTACATCTGGTTGACAATCATGATAGAAAAAATCCATTAATACCGATGGGTCTGAATAATTCTTGCCTACAGAAGCTGGTTCATACATATTAGGTTCATCATAGAACCGTTCAAGTTGGCTAGGGTCTTTTAGCTGATAGTTAAATGATTTGATTGTTTCAAAATCAAGATGATGTGATAGTTGGTCAAATGTACTAACACCAGGGTATGGAATTAATCCACCAATAAAAACTAGTTGGCGCACTTTTACGGCTTCTGCAACTAGAGGAATTACAGTACCAGCCATTGAGTGACCAACTAGCACAATATCATCATGAGTTTTTGGTAGCGATTGAATTACTGTATTTGACAATTGCAATAAAGTCGCAGACGCATCTTCAATGGGCAAATCCATCGTTAAAGTTTCATGACCCTGTGCTTTTAAGTAAGGAATTAGTAAATTCCAACACCAAGTACCTTGAAAAGCACCATGAACTAGACAAAAAAGACTCATATTAATTTAATATGTATAAACTAAAAATTGTCGATTGTGATCATTCTTTTGCTTTGGCATGGGAGACTTTCAAATCTTCATCCATCTTCTTTATTTCAGTAAGATAGATACTCTTTAAATGCTGCAATTTTACCTGTTTTATCAAATGTCATGACTGTAAATGGCTGCTTTATGTCTCCTGATTCCATTCCTGGTGTACCGATAACCATTCCTGGTACAGATAAACCTCTAACTGGAGGCTTTTGTTGCAGAAAATTATTAATATCGTCGGCGGGAATATGTCCTTCCATGACATAGCCATCAATAATTGCTGTGTGACAAGATGCTAACTCTGGAGGCAAGTTATATTTTTGTTTAATTGCATCCACATCATCAGTTTTGATATCTGCTTGGATGTTAAAACCATTCTTTTGCATATGTTCCACCCAACCACCACAACAATTACATGAGGGACTACGATAAACTTTAATGTCTCTTGTTCCTGAATAAGATTTGGTTGGCTTGTTTTCAAAACTGACATTAACCAGTGATATAGAATTACTGCTGAGAACTTGTTGATCATTGGTAGCTATAACATTCTCTCCTTTGTTCAATAAATTGAATGTTCCATAGACTGTTGCTAAAATCCCTATGCTCACAATCACTAGCAATAAAGAACGTAACAATTGACGGATCCAAGTAAAAAAGTGTTTGTGCATTTTTAACACCTCGTAAGTGTCTTTTTATATTGATATTGTCAACCTACCTTTGCTAGTTTAACGTTCTAGTTAAGTGAAAAGTTAACTAAGATTTTCGTCCGGCTGTAAACAAGTACCTGCCACTGCGTGAGTAATCATACAATAGTAATTACCTGCTATGAGTCATCCCCACCAGTGAACGCCTCTACTACTAGCAACTCTGCTCAAACTCAATCACGCAAAGCAGACCACATCCGCATCTGCTTGGAAGAAGATGTACAATTCCGCGAAACTACCAATGGACTAGAACGCTATCGCTTTACCCATTGTTGTCTACCAGAAATAGACCGCAACGATATCGATCTCAGCACAACTTTTCTAGGTAAGAAACTTAATGCACCCTTGTTAATCTCCTCCATGACTGGGGGAACTGAACAAGCGGGAATGATTAACCAACGTTTAGCTGAACTCGCTCAACATTATAAATTGGCGATGGGTGTGGGTTCCCAACGGGTGGCGGTGGAAAAACCCCAGGTGGCGGAAACATTTGCTATTCGTAAGTATGCTCCCGATGTGTTGCTGTTCGCTAATGTGGGAGCAGTGCAACTAAATTACAAATATGGTTTAGATGAGTGTCTAAAAATCATCGATATGCTAGAGGCGGATGCTTTGATTCTGCATATAAACCCCCTACAAGAGTGTATTCAACCAAAGGGCGATGTCAATTTTCGCGGGTTGCTTGACAAAATATCTAAATTATGCACCGAATTGTCAGTGCCAGTGATTGCCAAAGAAGTGGGTAACGGCATTTCTGGTGCAATGGCGAAGAAACTTATTGAGGCGGGAGTACAAGCCATTGATGTGGCTGGTGCAGGTGGTACTTCTTGGGCAAAGGTAGAAGGGGAAAGGGCAGAGAACGCTATGCAGCGACGCTTAGGTAAAACTTTTGCCGATTGGGGTATACCGACAGCCGAGTGTATTACCAGTGTAAGAGCGATCGCTCCCCATATTCCCTTAATCGCTTCTGGTGGTTTGCGTGATGGACTAGATGTCGCCAAAGCGATCGCTTTAGGAGCAGATATCGCTGGTTTAGCTATGCCTTTCCTCCAAGCGGCCGTAGAATCAGAAGCCGCCTTACAAGACTTAGCCGAAGTCTTAATTGCCGAAATCACCACAGTATTATTTTGTACTGGCAACGCTACTTTACATCAGTTAAAACACTCTCACAGTTTAAAACGCCTACAATAAGTAACTAGTTAGTCTGTAATGATTTTTATGGACTAATGACTAATGAATAATGACTAATAACTAATGAATAACTTTCTTAAACAAACTCTTGCTAGTTTACTAGGCACTTTATTTGGACTATTTATATTCGCAGGTGTTGGAACTACAGGACTTTTATTATTGTTATTTGCTGCTGCTAGTTCTAGTAGTACAGGGCCAGTAGTTAAAAATAAATCAGTATTGGTGTTTGACTTATCGATGAACATCACCGAAAGACAACCCAGTGCTGGCGAAGAACTGCAAAATAGACTCTCAGGTGTAGTACAAGAGCGGATGACGCTGCGTAGTGTTCTCGACACTATAGAAAAAGCAGGACGGGATAAACGTATTGTAGCCATTTACCTAGATGGTACTCGTGGCAGTAACAGCTTAGGCTATGCTTCTTTGAAAGAAATCCGCAAAGCCTTAGAAGATTTTCGCAAATCAGGGAAAAAGGTCATCGCCTACGGTGTAGATTGGTCAGAGAAGGAATATTACCTGAGTTCGGTAGCGGATACCGTTGCACTGAACCCCTTGGGTGAATTAGAAGTCAATGGTTTGAGTAGCCAACCGATGTTTTTAGCGGGAGCATTACAAAAGTACGGTATTGGCGTTCAGGTTGTGCGAGTAGGAAAATTTAAGGGAGCAGTTGAACCATTTGTCTTAAATAAACTCAGTCCAGAAAACCGCGAACAAACCCAGAAATTATTGGACGATGTTTGGAGTGAATGGCGTACTACAGTCGGTAAGAGCCGGAAAATTGACCCGCAAAAACTACAAGCGATCGCAGATAGTCAGTCATCTTTAGAACCCACAGCCGCTAAAAGCAACGGCTTAGTAGATCAGGTAGTATATAACGATGAAATAGTTGCTGACCTCAAAGAGTTAACAGGTAGCGAAAAAGACGATAAGACATTTAAACAGATTAGCTTGCGTCGATACGCTCAAGTTCCTGGTGAGCAGTTTGGTATAAATAAAGACTCTAAGAACAAGATCGCCGTGGTTTATGCTGAAGGCGATATTGTCGATGGTCAAGGCGAAGAAGGGCAAATTGGAGGCGATCGCTTTGCCCGGCTCTTTAATACAATCAGGCAAGATGACAACGTTAAAGCAGTAATTTTGCGAATTAATAGTCCAGGTGGTAGCGCCACAGCCTCGGAAGTTATGCAACGAGAAATCCGCCTGACTCGTCAAACCAAGCCTGTCATTGTATCTATGGGTGATTACGCCGCTTCCGGTGGTTACTGGATAGCCACCGACTCTAACAGAATTTTCGCTGAACCCAACACAATCACAGGTTCCATTGGTGTATTTGGCATATTATTTAACGGACAGAAACTAGCAAACGATAATGGTATCACTTGGGATTCTGTCAAAACCGCCCGTTATGCTGATAGTCAAACCGTTTCTCGTCCTAAATCACCCGAAGAGATAGCCATTTATCAGCGCAGTGTTAACCGTATTTACAATATGTTCGTCAACAAAGTTGCTCAAGGTCGTAAGTTACCCACCCAAAAAGTAGCAGAAATTGCTCAAGGTAGAGTTTGGTCTGGTGTAGCAGCACAACAAATCGGTTTAGTTGATGAAATTGGTGGTTTAGATGCGGCTGTAGAATATGCTGCTAAAGAAGCTAAGTTAGGTAAAGATTGGGAGTTAAGAGAGTATCCCAGAGAAAGCTCTTTTGAGGAGCGCTTTTTTGGAGGAGCAGTCGAGGATATTAGTGTTGCTTTAGGGCTTGAGAAGTTAGTCAATAAACCAACCGATCCATTAACAACTGAATTGCAGAAATTGCAACAGGAATTTGCGATTTTGCAGAAAATGAATGACCCCCAAGGTGTGTATGCGCGGTTGCCTTTTAACTTGAAAATTGAGTAGTTTGCAATGGGCTAGGAATTTTAAATTATTAAATTTCTTAGCCTTTCATAATTTTGGAATGTATTTCAAAAAAATAGAAATAACGTTCTATATATCAAAGCTTTTTGTATTCATTTGCTCATTGTAGGCTGCGTAAGCCTGATTAATTGCTTGCATCACATCTGCTGAATTTGCGCAATTGTTAATATCAGGATGATATTTTCTTGCTAATTGCAGGTAGGCAAACTTTACTTCCTGAGAATTTGCCTTTTCATCTACACCCAAAACTTCCCACCATTCCCCAGAAAAGTTAGCATTATTTTGAGTTTGCATCCAGATTTTTACACTAGCGTTTTTACCACCACTCACTAGCGTTTTACCATCAGGGCTAAAAGTAACAGGACTCAGACCATCAAGAGTCTGTATTACTTGTTTGTTATGTAAATTCCACAGTTTAATGATGCCATCTCGGCTACTACTGGCTAAGATTCTTCCGTCAGGACTTATAGCAAGACTAGATATTGCTGCTGAGTGTTCTGTTAATGTAAAGAGTAATTTTCCTGTCTCAAGATTCCACAACCTGATTGCATTGTCTTTACTACAGCTAATCAAAGTTTGACTATCATGAGTAATAACAACTGTACTCACGGCTCCTAAATTTTCAGTAATAATGTAGCGCTGTTTCCAAGTATTCAAATCCCAAATTCTGATAACTTTATCAGCACCGCAACTTACCAGTGTCTTACCATCAGGACTGAAAGCAACAGATAGAACCGAGTTTTTGTGTTCACTTAAGGTTTGTTTTAGATGACCAGTGTAGCGTCCCCAAATTCTGATACTACCATCAGTGCTTCCACTAGCAATATATTTTCCATCAGGGCTAAAAGCAACCGAGTTAACAAACCCATCATGGCTATAAGGAGAATTTGCGTGAAAGAATGTTCGTAAGAATTTTCTTGTATTCAGTTGCCAACAACTAATTTTTCGATCTACACTCCCACTAATAACTTGCTGTCCATCAGGACTGATAGCAACAGATAAAACTGCCTCAGCTTGTCCAGTAAAGGTGTAAAGCCATTTTCCTGTTTTTAAGTTCCAAAGATGAACTTGTCTGTCATCACTACCACTGACTAAAGTTTCACCATCAGGGGTAATAGCGATCGCATTAACTCTAGCTAAATGACCTTTGAGTGTTTGTATACATTTCCACCTTCCTGAAGACTGCATTTTTATAGAGATGACTGCTGGTTCAGTTTTGGCAGATGAATTATTACTAAATTCAGCCTTAAGCGCTTCTAACTCATCCTCAACTTCTAATGTTGCAAACTTTCGGTTGAGATCCTCTCCCGACAAAAATAGCTCTAACTCTCTGACTGCGGCACTATAGTAATCCATCTCTAAGACTTTTTCTTCCATACGCTCAAAAACTTGAGCAGGAGTTTCTTTAACTTCAGATTCGTCTAAAAGTTTGGCGATACCATAAGATGCAAGCCCCACTACTGCACCAATACCTGCCATTGGTACAGTACCAATACCAAACGCCAGCCCAATTTTTGGTGCTACTAACCCCATACCACCGAATACGCCAGAACAAGCAACACCGCCAACAGCACCAATTCCCATTGCACTAACAGCCACACTATCTACCTCTGTAACTGCTTTCCACACACCATAAGCAGCCACACCAGCTACAGCACCAGCCGCAACCACAGGAGTTGTACCTACACCAACTGCACCGAATCCTCCTGCTAATCCCATTCCGCCAACTGTAGCCGAAACACCTGCACCAGTTAGACTTCCTCCAGCAATAAATGCTGCACCTGTTTGATAATCTCCAGCCATTTATGATTGACACTGATATTTTAAAATACTTAAATAGTATTCCGATTACATAGTTAATGCCCAGCCAAAACCAATAAATTCTAGATTTTTGTCTCTCAATTTTGTATTGGGTGCGAGCTTCCGCTATCTTAAGTTTTGAGATAACAAATTGCGCTTAATATGACCTCGCTTACTCCTCACCAAAAAGCTAAAGCCTTAAAACCCGGTAGCCGTCGCCCAGCCAAAGAACTATGCAGCGAATGTGGACTGTGCGATACATACTACATTCACTATGTCAAGGAAGCCTGCGCTTTTATTACCCAGCAAATAGATACACTGGAAGAAGAAACCCATACGCGATCGCGCGACCTCGATAACCCCGATGAACTCTACTTCGGTGTGCATCAAGACATGATGGCAGCGAAGAAACAACAACCCATCGAAGGCGCACAATGGACTGGTATAGTCAGCACCATTGCCATAGAAATGCTGAATCGCGGCTTAGTTGAAGGCGTTGTCTGTGTGCAGAACACCAAAGAAGACCGCTTCCAACCGATGCCTGTGATTGCTCGTACCCCAGAGGAAATACTGGCAGCACGGGTAAATAAGCCTACACTCTCCCCTAACCTTTCCATACTGGAACAGGTGGAAAAATCAGGGATGAAGCGACTATTAGTAATTGGTGTAGGTTGCCAAATTCAGGCGTTACGTGCTGTAGAGAAAAAACTAGGCTTAGAAAAGCTTTACGTTTTAGGTACACCATGCGTAGATAACGTCAGCCGTGCTGGACTGCAAAAGTTCTTAGAAACCACCAGCCGATCGCCTGATACAGTCGTACACTATGAGTTCATGCAGGATTTCCGCATTCACTTCAAGCATGAGGATGGCTCAATTGAGAAAGTACCCTTCTTTGGGTTGAAAACTAACCAACTCAAAGATGTTTTTGCGCCTTCCTGCATGAGTTGCTTTGATTACGTCAACTCCCTAGCCGATTTAGTAGTTGGTTATATGGGCGCACCCTTCGGCTGGCAGTGGATTGTAGTTAGAAATGATACTGGTAAAGAAATGCTGGACTTAGTAAAAGACCAGTTGGATACCCAGCCTGTGATGTCTCAGGGAAATAGGAAAGAAGCCGTACAGCAGGGGATACCCGCCTATGATAAGGGTGTAACTCTGCCTATGTGGGCAGCAAAACTTATGGGTGTGGTGATTGACAAAATTGGCCCTAAAGGTTTGGAGTACGCCAGATTTTCAATTGATTCCCACTTTACAAGGAATTATTTGTATGTGAAGCGGAATCATGGGGAGAAGTTAGAAGCTCATGTACCTGAGTTTGCCAAGCGTATCGTTGGGCAGTATAAGTTACCTGAGTAATGGCTCACGCAAAGGCGCATTCGCGTAGCGTCTGTCTACGACACGCTGCGCGAACGTAGAGAAGACGCAAAGGAATGTTTAGAATCTTTGCGTCTTTATGTAAGGTTATAAGTTGTTTACAACTCTTGTGATTCCATCTTTGATTAGGAAGGAACCAAAGTTTATGAGTAAGCCAAGGCGCTTATTAGCAAGGCGAAGGTAAGTTAGCAGTTGTTTTTGTGTACGGGGTGTACGGTTTCGACTGACTTAAGTTCGACAATCACCTGATTTTCAACAATCAAATCTGCTCGAAACCCTTCCTCTAAATGTACAGTTTCATAAACTACTGGAATAGCTTGCTGCCTTGCCACCCGTAACCCCCGCTTTTCCAACTCGTAAGCCAACACCGCCTCATACACAGATTCCAATAAACCAGGCCCCAAAGTTGTGTGAATCTTGTATGCAGCATCAACAATCTCCTTAGCGATCTCATTTTCCCTCATTTTTTCTTCCTTCTTTGCGCCTTCTCTACGTTCGCGCAGCGTGTCGTAGACAGACGCTACGCGAATGCGCCTTTGCGTGAGCTTTTCTTAAACCATCGGGGCCAGCACGGCCTTTCTATTTTTCACCTAGTTGTTAAAAAATTAACTTATTCATAACTTATACTTAAATTAGTATAAATAACTAAGTGTGAGGATTATTGACGGTAAAGCGCCTTGTTAAAGCAACCGAATTTGCATATATGGCAGCGTTCAAAACTCCTTTACGCTTTAGCGATATTGACTCTGTATCTAAGCTTGGTCTTCTCTCGTTAGGACTGGCAAGTGGAACTTTATTAGTATTTATTAGTTTTAATTTTATAAATCGATTTAGCGGTACTAAACTTATCCTTGTTGCTGGAGATGAAAAAGGAGAAAGTTATATCATCAGTAAAGCAATCGAAGAAGTAGTTGAACGCAAATCCAACATTCAAATTGATGTAGTAGCCACTGGTGGAACAAAAGAAAATTTAGAAAAATTAGAAAAAGGCGAAGCGGATTTAGCAACTGCTCAGACTGATGTAATTACAGAAGAAATAAATACAATCAGAAACCGTAATCCTCAATTATCTGAGCCGAACTTACAAGTGGCAGAACGCACTGTAGTCGTATTATATAAAGACCTATTTCAGCTAGTAGTTAGAGATCCCAATATTAAAAAATTTGTTCAACTCAGAGGGAAAACAATTGCTCTCCCAGCAAAAGGTGGACAATATGAATCTTTTAAACAAGTAGCCAAGCATTTTGGCTTAAGTGAAAAAGATTTAAAAATTACAGGTTTAGATAGTAATGGTAAACCTAATCCTGCTTATAACGATGGTTTAGCAGATAAAGATTTTCTCGATAAAAAAGCAGATGCTCTATTTCGCGTCCGTGCTTTAGGTAATAGAAGTATATCTACACTTGTACAAGAATCTAGCGGCAGATTAGTGCCAATTGAACAAGCAGAAGCAATGAAAATTCTGCATCCAGCCTTAGAAAGTGCCACAATTCCCGAAGGAGCCTATGGAGGTAATCTGCCAATACCAGAAACAGATATACCAACGGTAGCAGTATCGAGATTATTACTCGCTAGTAATAAAGTAGATCAAGATGTTATTCAAGAAATAACTCAAATTATATTTGAAAATCGGCGAGAAATAGCTAATGTTGTTGATACCAATCATCCAGAAGTAAAACCTTTAGTAGCTACCATTAGTCAGCCCGATACTACCAATAGTCCTGGTATTCCTCCGATTCATCCAGGAGCGATCGCTTTCTACGAGCAAAGTCAACCTTCGTTTATCCAAGAACACGCTGACTATGTAGCTTTGCTTCTGACAGTTGCTTTACTAATTTCTTCTTGGCTGCGACAAATAAAAATTTGGGTAGAAAGCCGCAAAAAAAATGAGGCTGATGAATATATTGAATCAGCCATCAAATTGATGAATGAAAGTATAGGTGATGTAGTTTTTAGGCAACAACTACTTGATGAAGCTTTTAACGCCGCCGCTAAAGCCCTAATTCAAGAAAGAATTTCTCAAGAGTCTTTTAGAACTTTTAACGAAGCGTATAAAACTACTAGGGAAGCCCTAGAACGTGAAGCAAAATTTGACCAAGAAAATATTGATAAGAAGCAAAGAGAACTAGCAGCGAAGTACATTAAGGAAATTGTCGAGTTACTCAATTACGATATGCAGCAAAAAGATTTACTACAACAAAAAATTGATGTAATTCTGAGAGAAGTAGCACAAAGATTAATTGCAGATGAAATATCAGAAGAATCTTTCCGAACATTCATTGAAGCATATAAAACCACAAGAGACGCAATTGATAGAAATTAGAAAAGTGATGAGTAATGAGTGATGAGTAAGTATATCTCCCTCATCTCCCTCGTCTCCTCCCACTCCCTACTCCCTACTCCCCACAGCATCAATCGCCGCCTCAAGTGCGATCGCCACATGAGTCCAATGAGTACCCCCTTGGCAGTACACTACATAAGGCTCACGCAAAGGCCCATCCGCCGAAAATTCTAAGGTACTGCCCTCAATAAACGTTCCCCCAGCCATGACTACCTGGCTCTCATACCCCGGCATAGCATCAGGAACAGGGTCTAGATAAGAACCCACAGGAGAATTTTGTTGTATGGCTTTACAGAAAGCAATCAACTTCTCGGCAGAACCTAATTTAATCGCTTGAATTACATCACCACGGGGTGCAAAAGGTGCAGGATTAACCTGATATCCAAGTTTGTCAAATACATAACCTGTAAGGTGAGTTCCCTTCATCGCCTCACCCACCATCTGCGGGGATAAAAATAATCCTTGGTATAAAAGACGATTTTGATCAAAGGTCGCCCCACCATAACTACCAATACCAGGAGCAGTGAGGCGGCAAGCAGCAGCTTCTACCAAGTCAGCGCGTCCAGCGACATAACCACCAGCTGTGACAATAGTCCCACCAGGATTTTTAATCAAGGAACCCGCCATTAAATCAACACCAACATGGGTAGGTTCTTTGGTTTCAATAAATTCGCCATAGCAGTTATCAACAAAGCAAACAGTATTTGGATTTTGCTGTTTGACTAAATTAACAATTTTTTCAATATCAGCAATTGATAGGCTAGGTCGCCAAGAATAACCACGAGAACGTTGAATTAAAACTAAGCGAGTGCGATCGCTGATGCTATTGCTTAACGCTAACCAATCTATAGATCCTTCAGAAGTTAGCTCTAATTGTCGGTATTTTATGCCAAACTCAATAAGGGAGCCTTGACCTTGACCCCGTAAACCAATAACTTCTTCGAGTGTATCGTAGGGGGAACCAACCACTGCCAACATTTCATCACCAGGACGAAGTACACCAAATAAGGCGCAAGCGATCGCATGAGTTCCAGAAACAAACTGCACTCGCACCGCCGCAGCTTCAGCCCCCATTACTTCGGCAAAAACTTTATCCAAAGTTTCTCTACCTAAATCATCGTGACCGTAACCACTTACACCAGCAAAGTGGTGCGCTCCTACACGCTGATTACGAAAGGCTGACAGCACTCTTTGAAGATTTTGCTTGACCTGAGCGTCAATTCCCGAAAAAATCTCTATCAGTGCTTGTTCTGCTTGCCGCAGATATTCCAAGCTGTTCATTACTTCCTCGTTAACAAAAAACTATACAAATGCGATCACTCGCACAAACTAGGCTGACAAATTTTAAATTCGGATTACTGCATGACAATTGCTACTTCAACTAAACCTCAAATCAATTGGGTAAATACCCTATTTTTCCTTGGGCTACACATCGGCGCTTTATTCGCCTTTGTGCCTGGTAACTTCAGCTGGGCGGCAGTTGGTGTGGCTTTATTGCTTTACTGGATCACTGGTGGCTTGGGTATTACTTTAGGCTTTCATCGCCTAGTTACTCACCGCAGTTTCCAGACTCCCAAGTGGTTGGAATATTTCCTAATGCTTTGCGGGACTCTTGCGTGTCAAGGAGGCCCAATCGAGTGGATTGGTACACATCGCATTCATCATTTACATTCCGATACTGATCCCGATCCCCATGATTCCAACAAAGGTTTCTGGTGGAGCCATATGGGTTGGCTAATTTATCATTCTCCTTCCCACGCTGATGTTCCTCGTTTTACCAAAGATATTGCCGAAGACCCAGTTTATCAGTTTTTACAGAAATATTTCATATTCATCCAAATTGCATTGGGTTTATTGCTTTTATATTTGGGCGGCTGGTCTTTTGTTGTCTGGGGAATTTTCGTTCGCATCGTCTGGGTTTACCACTGCACTTGGTTAGTCAACAGTGCTACTCATAAATTCGGCTATCGCAGTTATGACTCTGGTGACAGATCAACTAACTGTTGGTGGGTAGCTGTACTCGTGTTTGGCGAAGGCTGGCACAATAACCACCACGCTTTTCAATATTCAGCCCGGCACGGGTTGGAATGGTGGGAAATTGATATGACTTGGATGACAATTCAATTACTGCAAATATTGGGTCTAGCAAGTAACGTTAAACTAGCAGACAAAAAGCAGTAATTGGTTTATTATGTGTCATTAGTTGTTTGTCTGAAAAATGACTAATGACTTAGTAATTTTTTCGCAACCAAATATCCACTCGTCAGTTCTTAAATAGCCTTTAAAAACTACAAACGAGCGTGCTTGGGTAGCTGGAATTGCTATGAATAGCATCTTGTGACAAGTTACTTTTGTGGTGGCTTGGTAGAGGAGTTTTTTTGTTCTTCAGGTTTTCATGACTACATCGATAATCAAAAATCAAGAAATAGAAAATCGCCTTAATAATCCCGAACTAAGGCTGAAAGATATTATCAAAACTTTACCCAAAGAATGTTTTCAAAAGAACCAAAAAAAAGCATGGACACAAGCCTTGCTGAGTGTGGTCATGGCAGGTTTGGGTTATTGGACTATAGCAATTAGTCCCTGGTTTCTCTTACCTATAGCTTGGATTTTTACAGGTACGGCTTTAACAGGTTTTTTTGTTATTGGTCATGACTGCGGACACCGTTCATTTGCCAAACGTCGTTGGGTAAATGATTTAGTAGGGCATTTATTTATGATGCCTCTAATTTATCCATTTCATAGTTGGCGGATTAAGCATAATCATCATCACAAACATACAAACAAGTTGGATGAAGATAATGCTTGGCATCCCATCAGACCAGAAGTTTTTTCTAGTTGGGATAAAACTCGCCAGTCTGCCTTTGAGTTGTTCATGCGTAAACGCTTCTGGTGGGTAGGTTCCATTGGACATTGGGCAGTAGTACACTTTGATGCCAAAAACTTCAAAGCTAAAGACCAATCTGATGTCAAACTTTCTGTGGCTGTAGTTGTATTATTTGCCGCAGTTACTTTCCCCATCCTCATCGCTACAACTGGAATTTGGGGATTTGTTAAATTTTGGTTTGTACCTTGGCTGGTGTATCACTTCTGGATGAGTACCTTCACCATTGTTCACCATACCTTCCCCGACGTTCCCTTTGAAGCAGAGAACAAATGGCATGAAGCAATGGCACAGTTATTTGGGACTATTCATTGCGATTATCCCAAATGGGTAGAAGTGCTTTGTCATGATATCAACGTTCATGTTCCCCATCACCTTTCTACTGCTATTCCTTCCTATAATTTGCGGTTAGCTTATAGCAGCATTAAAGAAAATTGGGAACCTTATCTGCATGATGAATTAAAGTTCTCTTGGCCTTTAATGAAGCAAATTACAGACCAATGTCAACTTTATAAAACAGATATTGGCTATCAAACATTTAATGAATATTACGCAGGACGCTAGTACCTCTAGCTAGTAATATTAACTAGGCGCTCAACTAGTGTCCAAAAGCCAAGATAAAATCAAATATTCTGTCAAATCAACAGATTCTGGCAATTTTCTATTTACTCATAACTACCAAGTAAATTGCCAGAAGTTATTTCTTGGATATGCGATCAATAGCTTCGCAGACATTGCTGAAGCTTAATTTTTCATACCTTAAAAAGTCCGGTTTACATTTCAAAGCAGAATCAAGTGCAATTAACCACAATCCCCTCAGATAATTCTCCTAACTTTGAACAGTCAGAGAATACGACACTGCCATTTACCCTTCAGGATTTAAAAGCCGCTATCCCGGCTGAATGTTTTCAACCTAATGTTAGCAAATCACTGTTTTACTTTTTTCGTGATGTGCTAATTATTGGTGTTTTATATGCGATCGCTCATTATGTAGATTCTTGGTACTTCTGGCCAATTTTCTGGCTGATGCAAGGAACTATGTTTTGGGCATTATTTGTGGTTGGACATGACTGCGGACACCAATCATTTTCCAAACATAAATGGCTCAATGATTTAATAGGTCATCTATCTCATACACCAATTTTAGTTCCCTATCACGGTTGGCGTATCAGTCATAGGACACATCATAAAAATACTGGCAATATTGATAACGATGAAAGCTGGTATCCTGTGACAGAATCCCAATATAAAGAAATGCCTACAGCGCAAAAGATTGGGCGCTATTACGCCTTTTTGTTGGCGTATCCAGTATATTTATTTAAGCGTTCTCCTAATAAAGAAGGCTCTCATTTCTCGCCTAGTAGTTCGCTATTTAAGCCTTCCGAAAAATGGGATGTCATCACCAGTACAGTTCTCTGGACTTGCATGGTTGGCTTGTTAGGATTCCTCACCTATCAATGGGGTTGGATGTGGTTATTGAAATACTATGCCGCACCCTATATCGTGTTTGTAATTTGGCTAGATTTGGTGACTTTTCTCCACCATACCGAAGCTGATATACCTTGGTATCGTGGCGAAGATTGGACTTTCCTCAAAGGTGCAATTTCCAGCATTGACCGCAACTACGGTTTAGTAAATCATATCCATCACGATATCGGTACTCACGTAGCGCACCACATTTTCTTAAACATCCCTCACTACAACTTGCTGAAAGCAACCGAGGCGATTAAACCAGTAATGGGTGAATATTACCGCAAGTCCGAAGAACCAATTTGGAAAGCACTGTGGCGTTCTTCTTTGGCTTGCCATTTTGTCCCAGATACAGGCGGGAAAGTATATTACACTTCTTACCGCAAAGTTGCTAATGATTAATGTTTGTAGTAAGGACTTTAGTCCTTGTCCATCAAACGCTAAGTCCTAAGTGCTGACTATAAACATTTCTCAAAATCTTATCAACAAAAAGGCAAAAGAAGTAATTCTTTTGCCTTTTTAATTTAGATGTTGACTATTAGACTTTAGTATTCATCGTCCTCTTCGTCGTCATCATCTTCATAATCATCATCGACTTCCTCATCCTCTACTAGATCCTGTATATCTTGGATGTCATCAGCAATCAACTCATCATCAAGAATTGAGCGACGGCTGTTAAATCCACCATCTCCAAGTGTGGGAGCATCTAGGTTGTAGGCGCGAGCTGTACGATCATCCAACACCATATCGAGTGGATCATCGGTTTCATCTAACACACTGGTAGTTTCCAGGGTGGAATAATCTTCGAGCATTCCTGGTTCATCATAGGTGTTGTAACCAGTTCCCGCAGGAATCAATCGTCCGATAATCACGTTTTCTTTCAAACCACGCAACCAGTCAGATTTACCCTCAATGGCTGCTTCTGTGAGAACCCGTGTTGTTTCTTGGAAAGATGCCGCAGAAATGAAGCTGTCGGTGTTCAAGGATGCCTTGGTGATACCTAACAATACTGGTGTGTATTGCGCTCTTGCACCGCCAGTAATAGCCATCGCTTCATTCACCTGCTCGACTTGGCGCAGTTCCACCAACTCACCCGGAAGCATGGTAGTATCACCACCATCATCAATCCGTACCTTGTTGGTCATCTGGCGCACAATCACTTCGATGTGTTTGTCGGCGATGTCAATACCTTGGGATTGGTAAACCATCTGTACTTCATTCACGAGGAAGGTTTGCACCTTCTGTAAGGCATGGCTGGCGCAAGCATAAACACCATCTTCCGAACCCAAGCTGAAGAACACTTCCAGAATTTCGTGGGGGTTGGAAGGCCCGTCACTCAATGTTTGACCGGCTAATACATGAGAACCATCTAATACGGCTAGGTTTTGTCCAGGGCCAAGGGGGTAATCGGTGACGACACCATTGGATTCGATAATTTTGATGGCGATCGCTTCATCACCATCACCGTATACTACCTTAACTTCCCCACCCCGTTTAGCTAAGATACAAGCTTCCTTGGGTTTCCGGGCTTCTAGTAGTTCTTCAATTCGAGGCAAACCTTGGATGATGTCTCCAGTTTTCGCCCGTTCAAACACCAGCAACACCAAGTTATCGCCCCGTTGTACCAAATCACCATCTTCTATCTGCAATACTGCACCGGGGCTGACTCGGTAGGGACGACCAGCACGGATAGTTACAGCATAGTTCTTAGTGCTGAGTCCTGCTTCTTGATTACTGGAACTTTCAGCCGCATTTTTCACTGAGACAATTTGTCCAGATTCTTCGGCAAAGACACCAGAGGCAATTTCTGTACCGGCGACGATTAAATCACCAGCTTTAACCTTGGGTTGAGTACTGGTATTCAGCGTTATCATGTCACTGTGACGTAACACTAAACAACGGCGTACTGCTTCTGTTCCCTTCTGGACACCCCGAACAATCCCACCTTCTTTCGAGAGGATTTGAGTACGGGCGACGACAGCACCAGGAACGATGGTTTGCCCATCTTGTACTTCTAAACTTGTCTGGGTACTACCTTGAGTAGCATCAGCCGCAATATCACGCCGCAGTACCAAGGATTCCAGAATTACCAGTTGCAAGCGTTGAACGTCTGCACTTTCAGCGTCAGGGATTAACTCAATGTCTGCCGCTAGCGGAGAAGCATTGTGTTCTTGTTCGCCTTCCTGCTCAATTTCTAATACTAATTGAGTACGTAGCAGTTCCACACCTTCCACAGACTTGACCCGTTCAGAATCCTTGTAGGGAAGTCTTTGTACTGCGCGTAGTTGAATTGAACGTCCGGTTTGTTGGCTGACAGATGTAGTAGATGGTACATCAGGAGTAGTAGGTACAGCAAACTCCACAACTGGACGGCTTAACAGTGCTGGGCCTTCTGGTGATTCTACATACTGGATGTAACGTAGTTCTGTCGCCACTTGCCCTAACAGTTCTTCTCCTGGTTGTAGCAAGGTGTTATCTCTACCGATCACTGCTTCTGGATCGTCTACCATCAACAGTTCACCCGGCTTAATTACAACTTCCCGGAGAATGTCGTTTTTCTGGGTGACTTCTACCACACCACTGTTTTGACAGAAGATGTCTTTAACAACTTCCGTACCAGCTTCGACAAACTGACCATCTTCTACCAACAGCAAGGAGATGTCTTTGTTGACTTCGTGGGTTTCTTCAGGAATCCATAACAGAGTTCCACCCTGTACCACTTCGTAACCCAGCTTGGCTTTACCTTTTTTCTGGACTTCTACGCCAGAGAACTTCAGGAAACCACCTGTAGTTGTGCGGTAGCGGTCATCGATCAATTCAGCCACCACTTGACCGTTTTGTACTTTTGTGCCTGGAGTTGCCCGCAGGTTAAATACTTGGTTGTTGCCAGTGGTAACTAAGTAGTTGTTGCGACCTTGGGAACTTTGAACGGTAACGGTTGCTTGGTCTAGAACTACCGAAGCGGTGATGATTTCGATTTCTCTGGTACTCTTACCAGGAGTTGCTTCTGGTAAACGTACTACCCCACCATGTATACTTGTTAGCTTAGTTTCTGCAAGGACACCGTTAGTTTCGACGCGATCGCCATTTTTCACCACCAATTCCGCCCCAGGTGGCAAGTTATACACTTCCCCAGAGAGAATCCAAATCAAACCACCTCTGGCGGCTGTAGTTGTGGTGTTACCTTGACGGTCTGTCTTTTGTTCTGGGACGACCTCAGCAAACTTCACTTCCCCAGCTAAGTCAGAAGCCACATCTTTCACGGCTTTTTCTGTATTAGTCCGGGTAGTCCGACCACCAAGGGCTACTTCCGCTAATAATTGACCTTGTTTGACCTGTTGTCCATCAGTAATATAGATTGTGGAACCTTGGGTCACTTGAACTTCTTGAGGTGGTGGAGTTTCTGAACCTTCTTTACGAGGTTCCAGAATCATAATCCCATTGCTTTCTACAAATAAAGCATCTTCCCCGTGACGAGTCCGGTAGGGTCTTGTCCGTAGCTTCTTAGGTAACTTGATAGTTCCATCGGCTTTGGAACGTACTTGTTGCGCTACTTCCCCGGTGAACACACCCCCGGTGTGGAATGTCCGCATGGTTAGCTGGGTTCCAGGTTCACCGATACTTTGAGCAGCGATAATACCTACAGCCTCCCCTAAGTCTACCATCTTGGCGTGAGCCAAACTCCAACCGTAGCAGTGTTGGCACACAGAACGGGCGGCTTCACAGGTGAGAGGCGATCGCACGACAACTTCCTTCACCCCAGCCTTCTCGATGTCCTTGGCTAAGTCATCAGAAATGGGGGTGTTGCGTGGAGCAACAACTTCTTTTGTCGTAGGATTAATTACATCCTCGCCTATCACCCGTCCTAACAAGCGTGTAGATAGCTTAATTAGGGTTTTGTTACCTTCGGTCATCGCCCGGACGGGAATCCCTCTAGTAGTACCGCAATCAATTTCCCGAATGATCACATCTTGGGATACGTCCACCAGACGGCGAGTGAGATAACCAGAGTCGGCGGTACGTAACGCTGTATCTACCAGACCCTTTCTCGCACCGTAAGACGAAATAATGTATTCTGTTACAGTGAGACCTTCGCGGAAATTAGTTTTGATGGGTAAGTCGATAATTTCCCCTTGCGGATCTGCCATCAGACCCCGCATACCCACCAACTGACGCACCTGAGAGATATTACCCCGCGCCCCAGAGAACGCCATCATGTATACAGAGTTGAGGGGGTTGGTTTGTTTGAAGTGGGTAACTACCTCGTCCTTCAGAGCCTCACTAGTACCGTTCCAAGTATCAATTACCTTTTGGAAACGTTCAACTTCCGTAATTTCACCGCGTTGGTAACGGACTTCAGTAGCGCGAATTTCTTCTTCAGCAGCTTCCAGAAGACTGCGCTTACTAGGTGGAACCATCAAATCATCAACACTGATAGAAACCCCAGCCCTAGTAGCATAGCGGAAGCCCAAATCCTTCAACTTATCCGCCATCACTGCGGTACGCGCCGTTCCATAATGAGTGAACGCCCAAGAAATCAAATTTCTCAGTTGACCTTTATCAACGACGCGATTGCGAAAAACCATCTTTTCGTTAGTCATTAGTCATTAGTCCTTAGTCATTGGCAGGGAGTGGGGAGTGGTGAGTGGGGAGTAGTGAGAGGTAAAATACCCTACTCCCTACTCCCTATTCCCTACTCCCTAACTTGCAAGTGCTTCTTGAATCGCTTTATTGTAAATAACACGACCTGGAGTTGTGCGAATATACTGAGAAAGTAAATTTCCCTGAGCGTCTTCTCTGACTCGGCGGTACTTATACATTACAGTCCGGCTACCGTCTTCGTTATTGATGACTTCCAGAGGTTCGTTGTCTGCTTGGTCAGATTCTACTTCGCCGTCAAACCGCACGTAGATATAGGCATGCAAGTCAATTTGCTCTTGCTGGAACGCCATAATTACGTCGTCAAGAGAAGCAAAGTATTTACCTGCACCTTTGGTAGCGCCTGGGTTTTCTGCCGTCAAGTAGTAAGCACCTAACACCATATCTTGGCTAGGTGTAATAATCGGTCTACCTGTAGCGGGTGAGAGAATATTGTTAGAAGCCAGCATTAATAACCGCGCTTCCGCCTGACTTTCCAGAGATAGGGGAACGTGTACCGCCATTTGGTCGCCGTCAAAGTCAGCGTTAAAAGCTGGACACACCAAAGGATGGAGTTGAATTGCGCGACCTTCTACCAGAATTGGTTCAAACGCCTGAATACCCAAACGGTGCAGTGTAGGCGCACGGTTTAGCATGACTGGGTGTCCCTCAATCACCTCTTCCAGTACATCCCAAACACTAGGATCATTCCGAGAAATTAGTTTCTTCGCAGCTTTGATGTTATTCACCATCCCACTACGAATTAGGCGATTAATAACAAATGGCTGGAATAGTTCGATCGCCATTTCTCTAGGCAAACCGCATTGGTGAATCTGTAGTTTTGGCCCAACCACAATTACAGAACGTCCAGAGTAGTCAACCCGTTTACCTAACAAGTTTTGCCGGAAACGTCCTTGCTTACCCTCAATGATGTCGGACAAAGATTTCAGGGGTCGGTTATTTGCACCGACTACAGTGCGTCCCCGACGACCGTTATCAATCAAAGCGTCTACAGCTTCCTGGAGCATCCGCTTTTCGTTCCGCACGATAATTTCCGGTGCAAGAATTTCTTGCAATCTTGCTAAACGGTTATTCCGGTTAATTACGCGGCGATACAAATCATTCAAGTCGCTGGTAGCAAAGCGTCCACCGTCCAACTGCACCATTGGGCGCAAGTCTGGAGGAATCACAGGAATCACGGTCATCACCATCCACTCTGGTTTAGAACCAGTAGCGATGAAGTTGTCAATTACCCGTAGGCGCTTGATCAGTTTGGCGCGTTTTTGTCCTTTCGCACTGCCAATTTCTTCCCGGAGCCTTTCTGCTTCTTCTTCTAAATTAATATCAGCCAGCAAGCGCAGCAGTGCTTCCGCACCAATACCTACCTCTACACCTTGCAACTGAGAGTCTTCGCTGTAGATTTGGTCTTCAATTTCTAACCACTGGTCTTCGCTCAGTAATTGCTTGTAGCTTAAGGTTTCAGCATTACCGGGGCTGAGAACAACATAAGAGTTGAAATATACAATCTGTTCTACATCCCGCAAAGGCATATCCAAGAGAATGGAGATGTAGCTAGGAATCCCTTTGAGATACCAAACGTGGGCTACTGGTGCAGCCAGTTTAATAAATCCCATGCGGTGACGGCGTACCCGTGATTCGGTAACTTCCACGCCGCAACGCTCACAGACAATACCTCTATGGCGGACTCTCTTATACTTACCACAGTGGCATTCCCAATCTTTCGCTGGGCCAAAGATGCGCTCACAAAACAAGCCATCCATTTCTGGCTTGAGAGTCCGATAATTTATCGTTTCTGGTTTGGTAACTTCACCTACGACCTGACCATTGGGTAATGTACGCTCACCCCATTGGCGAATACGTTCTGGTGATGCCAAGCCGATTTTAACGTAGTCAAACTGATTAGTTTGGGCGGGTCTCATACTTAAGTGCTGAGTTCTGAGTTATGAGTTTTGAGTAAAGTATTTAGTTAAAAGTAATGAATCAAGAGATTTTGAGTTTTGAGTGCGAGTTACTGAGCAATTAATTACTCAGCACTCATCACTCAGCACTCTCTACTCATCATCATCCAAGGATTCGCGGGAAAGCGATTCGTAGGTTGGTCTGGGTGGTGTGCGACGGGATGCTTGGTCTGCCATCAAATCAACTTCCACATCTAAGGAACTACCATCTGCTTGGGTTTCTACCTTGTGTACAGCGATATCTAAGCCCAAAGATTGTAGTTCTCGCATCAATACCTTGAAGGATTCTGGTGTTCCGGGACGAGGAATAGCCTTACCTTTAACGATCGCATTTAATGCTTCGTTCCGTCCCTGCATATCGTCGGATTTCACCGTCAGCAATTCTTGCAAGGTATAAGCTGCGCCGAAGGCTTCCAGCGCCCACACTTCCATTTCTCCAAAGCGCTGACCACCTTGTTGTGCTTTTCCACCCAGAGGTTGCTGTGTAACCAAGGAGTAAGGGCCTGTAGAACGGGCGTGAATCTTGTCGTCCACTAGGTGTACCAGCTTCAGCATATAAGCCACGCCGATAGTTACTGGGCGGTCAAAGGCTTCGCCTGTCCGACCATCGAACACCATGATTTTGCCGGGATCATCTGGGTTGTACACCCAATTTTTCCCTGTCTCGTCTCTGGCTTCTTGCAATTTGCCATGCACAATGCGGCGAGATGACTCTTCCCCATACATTTCATCAAAGGGGGTAATCTTAAACCGCACACCCAAGGTATGACCAGCCCAGCCCAAAAGACATTCAAATACTTGTCCAACATTCATCCGGCTCGGTACACCCAAGGGGTTCAGTACGATATCTACAGGGGAACCATCGGGCAAATAAGGCATATCTTCCATCGGTAATATGCGGGAAATAATCCCCTTATTACCGTGACGACCCGCCATTTTGTCACCCACTTGGATTTTCCGCTTCTGAGCTACGTACACCCGGACGACCATGTTCGCCCCTGGTGGTAATTCATCCCCTTGTTCGCGGGTAAATAAGCGCACGTCTACAACGCGGCCTTTTTCACCGTTGGGTACACGTAGGGAGTTGTCGCGCACATCCCGCGCTTTTTCACCGAATATCGCCCGTAATAGTTTTTCTTCTGGTGGTTGGTCGGATTCACCTTTAGGTGTCACTTTACCTACCAAGATGTCGCCAGCTTCTACCCAAGCCCCAATGCGGATGATTCCTTGCTCATCTAATTGACGCAAAGCATCTTCCCCAACGTTGGGAATTTCTCTGGTGATTTCTTCTGGGCCTAGCTTGGTTTGGCGTGCCTCAATTTCGTATTTTTCAATGTGAATTGAGGTATAAATGTCATCCTGTACTAACCGCTCAGAAATCAAAATCGCGTCTTCGTAGTTATATCCCTCCCAAGGCATATAAGCGACGACAATATTTTGTCCTAGCGCCAATTCCCCACCTTCTGTAGAGGAACCATCAGCTAACACCTGACCAGCAACTACCCGTTCACCAATCCGCACCAGGGGTTTTTGGTTGAGACAGGTATCTTGGTTAGAACGTTGGTACTTAGACAGGGTGTAACGAATCTCCTGTCCTTTGCCAGATGTCATTTGTCCGTTATCAGTAGATTTGCCACTAGCAACTGGCAATTGTCCACTGACTCGGACACGGATTTCTGTAGCATCCACGTAGACAACATCCCCATCAGTACGGGAGACAATCACCATCCCGGAGTCTCTCGCGCCTTGGGCTTCTAAGCCTGTTCCCACCAAAGGACGTTCTGGTTTGAGGAGGGGTACTGCTTGCCGTTGCATGTTGGAACCCATGAGGGCGCGGTTAGCGTCGTCATGTTCCAAGAAGGGAATCATACTGGTGGCTACGGAAACGATTTGTACTGGAGATACAGCTACGTAGTCTACTTGTTCTGGTGTAGTGGTGGAGAACTCTTGGCGGTAACGGACTGGTACTTGGGGACCAATGATTTGTCCATTTTCATCTACGGGAATATCCCCTGGTGCTACCCGCAGGTCGTCTTCCTCGTCGGCGGTCATGTATACGGCTGGTTGGTCAAATAACACCTTGCCATTTTCCACCGGTCTAAATGGAGTTTCTAAGAAGCCGTACTGGTTAACGCGGGCGTGGGTTGCCAAGGAACCAATCAAACCAGCGTTGGGGCCTTCTGGTGTCTCAATGGGACAGATCCGACCGTAGTGGGAGGGGTGAATATCTCGCACCGCAAAGCCTGCCCGTTCTCTGGTCAAACCACCAGGGCCAAGGGCTGACAGACGGCGTTTGTGGGTCAGTTCTGCTAAGGGATTTGTTTGATCCATGAACTGACTTAATTGGCTGGAACCGAAAAATTCCTTAATAGCTGCTACCAAGGGTTTGGGGTTAACCAATGATGCCGGTGTTAGTACTTCCGCATCGGATACGGTCATCCGTTCCCGAATTATTCTTTCTAAGCGATTTAACCCTACTCTGACTTGGTTTTGCAGCAATTCACCAACACTTCGCACCCGACGGTTGCCTAAGTGGTCAATGTCGTCAACGCTACCGATATCGTATTCTAGGTTGATCAGGTAATCGACGGCTGCCAAGATATCGCCAGGGGTAAGCACGCGGACGGTATCAGGAACAGATAGGCGCAGTTTCTTGTTGAGTTTGTATCTCCCAACTCTACCCAAGTCATAACGTTTGGGGTCAAAGAAGCGGGAGTCTAATAACTGTTGTCCACCTAATACAGTTGGAGGTTCACCAGGACGGAGTTTTCTGTACAGTTCCATCAGGGCTTCTTCTTCGGAAAACTGCCCTTCTTTTTCGATGGTTTTTTGGAAATACTCAGGGTGGCGCAGGGCATCAAAAATTTCGTTATCTGATAAGCCTAATGCCTTCAATAGTACCTGGGCTGAGAGTTTGCGGGTTTTGTCGATCCGTACCCACACCAAATCGTTCCGGTCTGTTTCAAACTTCAACCATGCACCCCGGTTAGGTATGAGGCTGGCTGAATATGTGCGGCGACCGTTTTTGTCGATTTCTGATTTATAGTAAACTCCAGGCGATCGCACAATCTGGTTGACAATTACCCGTTCGGCTCCGTTAATAATAAACGTACCGCGATCGGTCATCAAAGGCAGATCCCCGATGAATACTTCTTGTTCTTTGATGTCCCCTGTTTCTTTGTTCAACAGGCGGGTGGGAACATACATTTGTACAGCATAGGTACTATCACGACGTTTCGCTTCCTCAACGCTGTACTTCGGCTCCTTAAGTTTGTAATTATGTCCTAAAAAATGCAGTTCTAATTTGCCTGTATAGTCTGTAATAGGACTAAAGGAGTTAAGCTCTTCTATCAGCCCTTCTTCTAAAAACCAGCGAAAGCTTGCTCGCTGGATTTCAATCAAGTCGGGCAACAAAAAGGCGGGTTCAATATAATTTTCGCTAATCATGCCTCTACCTTTGTCAACCTGGTTAAATTTTTTAGATGACACTAAAGTTAGTGTCATTAGCCGTTTGGGAACTTCTCCTCTATCTGGCCTGCAATTCAGGCAAGGGCAAACGGAGTAATTGAAACTGCATAGGGAGATTTTGACAAGAGGGACGTAACCCCTTGTAGCCAGTCAATGATCTCCCTATCCAGCCATGCAGCCGATTCCCCAGCAGCAACTGTTTGACAGATATCTGAATTTTCTTTGCTTTTCTCACTTCCCCTCCCAAAAGCGCGTTAATTTGCTCTGTGCAGCTTTTTATACTCGCGGTGGTATCTCGCAATAGAGGAAATGAGCCGCGTTATGGAGGTTTTGAGTTAAAATGGCCTGATTTTGTTGGGTTTTAATCACAAGGCAATTTCTTTTAAGAGTTTTCTATAGATTCAATTAGTAACAGGCAATCCGTGGTCAAGGTCTATCTCAATGTACTTACTATATTAGTCAGCGATTGAGAGCATCCGCTTGTAGAGGTATGAGGATGGTCAAGTTGATCACTTTACAAAATCAAGCTGAGAAGTTTTTAGTTTCTTCCTTTATCATTATGACGCACACAAAATGTTTTGGAGGGAATAATCTTAACATATTTTTGTCCTCCTAACGGTTTATTTATTTTATTACGACCTAAAAGATGAACCAGCAACTATAATACCAGACCAAACAATTTACAGGCATTTTTGGTTGTTTGCTCACAAATCGCCTCTAGTGTTTCTCCCCGTAGATGCGCTACTTGTTCGGCTACGTGACGAACGTAAGCAGGCTCGTTGCGCTTTTCGCCCCGTTTGGGAACTGGCGCAAGGAAGGGACAGTCTGTTTCAATGAGTAGGCGATCGCTACTTACCATTGCGGCTGAGGCTTGAATTGCCTTGGCACTTTTAAATGTAACTGTACCGCTAAAGCTAATATAAAAGCCTAAATCAACAAACCATTGGGTTTCCTCTGGCGTACCGCCCCAACAGTGCATCACACCCCGAATCTGCTCACGCTGTTGCCATTTTTCCAAGATTTCTTTTACCGCAGACGCAGCATCCCGACAGTGGATAATCACGGGTAAATTCAACTGGGCAGCTATTTCTAATTGTGCCTCAAATACTATGCACTGTTGCTCATAGTTATCGGCTTTGTAAAAATCTAGCCCCATTTCCCCAATTGCTACTACCTTAGAGTCGGAACGAGCCAATGATAATATTTGCTCGGCTGTATCACTTTGCCATTTATCGGCATCTAAAGGATGTAACCCTACAGCAAAACTGACTTCTGGAAATTGATGAGCTATAGCTTGAATACTGGCAAATTCCGCAGGCTCAACACAGGAATGCACTAGGCGCACAACTCCTGCTTCTTGCCAGCGCGATCGCACGGCTGCTAAATCCGGTTGGAAGGTGTCAAAATTTATGTGTACGTGGGTGTCGATTAGCTGCATTTTTAGTCATTAGTCAACAGTCAATAGTCCATAGTCCATAGTTGGTGCAACTGTTGACTGTGGACTATTGACTCTTGGACTATTAAGCTGTTTGCTCGATGGGCTTGAGTTTGCTGGCGAGTCTGGACTTTTTCCTTGCCCCGTTGTTGGGATGGAGTACGCCCCTTTTGACTGCTTTGTCGATTTTGCTGTAAGCCGCAGCTAGGCGAGTTTGCACTTCCTGTTTTGATTCTGGGCTAGGATTAGCTGCATATATTTGTACAGCACTCAAGTAATTTTTCATCAGCGTCTTAACTGATGATTTATAGGCTTTGTTACGCAGCCTGTTACGTTCTGCGATTTCGGCGCGTTTAAGAGCAGACTTATTATTGGCCACAGTCGATTCCAAAAAGAAAAATATATGTACACACACTACTAGACTTACTAATATAGCATCTAAACTGCCAATAATAGAATTTGGGATAAATTTTTCGTGGGCAGGGGGGAGATGTGGTGTGGCTAAACGCCACGCTCCGCGTAGCTTGCTTCCACGGAGTGGTACGTCTACGCTAACCAACCGGGAGATGAGGGAGATGAGGGGGAAATTTATTACTAAGCACGGGCTGAACGCCCCGCTACCGCTAACAGCACTCTCTACTCAGCACTCATCATAATGAGTGTGCTAAACCGAAGAAAACAGTTTAGAATAAGGTACTCTAATCAAAAAATATCTATGCTCTAAGATTCTGCTGAAATAAGTCAGAAGCTAAGAGTACCAGTTGTTTAGTTCGCTACTAGTAATGAATGTACTTTCGTTCAACACGGTAAGAGTTAATCGGCTGGAGTAACGTTATAAACCTGATTCATCGTATACGTACAAGAAAAGCTAGTTACTAACAAATAAACATAATTAAAACTTATTTCAGAGCCTACTATCCTTGTAAATTATAGGAGAAGGGTTGAAGGGAATTTAGGTATTGGCGCTCCTAGTCCCTGCCGTAGCTATTCAAGGCGCGGACTGAGAAATTTACCGCCCTCTCAAGCAATACCAACTAGAAGCAAGCATGTCAGATGTTATGGATGACATTTTCCATTTTGGATCTTTAACTTGGAATAACTCAGGTGCTGGAAGTCTTGGGAGTATCAAAAAAATCCAGGTTAAGCTAGAGAAGAGAATTAGATTAGACTTGGCATCCTTTGGGGTAAAGAGAAAAAATAATTCTCAGGCGGGTATATTCTAAAATTTTGGCATTGTCCTTACTCCATGCTGCGAATCATTACTCAGCAGGCAGATGTTATAGCAGAACTGCAAAGGATCTGCGATCGCACTCATGACGAACAGGTGCTTCACAAGGAAGCAACGGTGCGAGAAGTGTTGCAAGCAGTTAAGCGCCAAGGCGACAAAGCTGTTCTGCACTACACAGATGAATTTGACAATCAAATTCTCAAGGCTGAAGAATTGCGCGTTACAGGCTCGGAACTGGACGCAGCTTATCAACAGGTATCAAAGGAACTGTTGGAGGCCATTCGGTTAGCTTCTCGGCAAATTGAAGCGTTTCATCGTCAGCGTGTCCCTAAAAGCTGGGTACATTTTGGCGATGATGATATCGTGCTGGGCAAACGTTACACCCCTATAGATCGGGCGGGTTTGTATGTTCCTGGTGGGCGTGCAGCCTATCCTAGTACAGTGCTGATGAACGCAATTCCGGCGAAGGTGGCGGGTGTACCCAGGATAGTGATAGCGACACCGCCAGGAGCGCAGAAAGCGATAAGTCCGGCTGTGTTAGTAGCAGCCCAAGAAGTTGGTGTGCAAGAGATTTATCGCGTAGGAGGGGCGCAGGCGATCGCAGCATTAGCTTATGGTACAGAGACAATTCCCAAAGTAGATGTGATTGTCGGGCCTGGTAATATCTATGTAACTTTGGCGAAGAAATTAGTGTACGGCACTGTGGGGATCGATGCTTTAGCAGGGCCTAGTGAAGTGCTAATTATTGGCGATGAAGGAGCAAATCCTGTTCATGTAGCTAGTGATATGTTGGCACAGGCAGAACACGACCCAATGGCGGCGGCAATTTTATTAACTACAGACCCAGGTTTAGCCAAGAATGTGCAACTAGCAGTAGAAAGACAGTTAGTAGACCACCCAAGACGGATTGATACAGAAAAAGCCTTGGCTCACTACGGTTTAATTGTTCTAGTAGAATCCTTAGAAGCAGCCGCAGAACTGGCAAATGAATTTGCACCAGAACACCTAGAGTTAGAGGTTAAAGACCCTTGGGCTGTGTTACCCAATATTCGCCATGCAGGAGCAATTTTCCTTGGTTATTCCACACCAGAAGCCATAGGAGATTATCTAGCAGGCCCCAGTCATACCTTACCTACATCTGGTGCTGCTCGTTATGCTTCTGCCTTGGGCGTAGAAACTTTCCTCAAACATTCCAGTATTATTCAATACTCTCAAACAGCCCTCAACAAAGTAGCTGGAGCCATTGACGCTTTAGCCACAGCCGAAGGCTTACCTTCCCATGCTGATTCAGTCCGACGACGAGTTCAGCAAGACGAATAATAATTTGTAATTACGAATTATTAATTTCTATTCTATAATTCAATGTTACAAAAACAAGGAATAATTTATATACGTTGAGTGTATTGGTTGTCTTAGTAATTAGTTACAGGTCTTACTGTAACAGAAATTAGGTGAACACAAATTTCATAACACAATCAAAATCATCTCATCAAAATATGTAACATAATTCTCAAATTACGAATTGCGAATTATTGGGTGGTCTATTCTGGAGGAGATAATAACAATGATAAAAAATGTTCTGGTAGCACTGGATACTTCAGAAATTGCCTCACGAGTAGTTCAAACTTTAGATGAGTTAATATTAGCACCAGACAGCACAGTGGTTCTTTGTCATGTGTTTCCTACAGCCGATTCAGAAATAGAATTACCAGCAGATCGTCCTCATCCAGAATCTACAACAGTTTCTTATTTTCAAATTGAAAAGCAATTGCAAGCTTACCAAGAGAATTTATCAGTTAAAACGGAATTAGAACTAGTAACAGGCGACCCAGCCCAAGAGATTATACGTCTAGCTAATATTTATCAAACAGACTTAATTATTATTGGTAGCCGTGGCTTAACTGGAATGAAGCGAATAGTATTAGGTTCTGTTAGCAATCAAGTAGTAGAAGAAGCTAATTGTTCAGTTTTAGTAGTCAAGCCAAATTGAAGCTGAAGGTTAGAGTAGAGTTAAAAGTAAACTAATGCCATGACTACAACCCCAGCAGTTACTAAAAAGCTAACTCTTGCAGAGTATCTTGCTTATAATGATGGGACTGATACTTGTTATGAATTAGTTAATGGAGAATTAATCCCTGTGAGTCTAGGAACTGGACAACATGGGGCTGTGGTGGGTTTTCTCAAAAACTCTTTTCGCTATGAAATTCGTCGTAAAAATTTAGATTGGACTTCTCAACAAATGGTTGTTGGTGTTCGCTCTCCCCGTGCAGGGAAATGGGATACATTGAGAATCCCCGATGTAGTTGTGATTCCTTTAGCTCAATGGCGAGATTGACGGAATAGAGAAGCGGTGATTAAACTGAATGAATCACCTCCTTTGTTAGTAGTGGAAGTTGTAAGTGAATCAACAAAAATTGTAGATTATCGAGCCAAGCGAGTTGAATACAATGTTCTCAACATTCCAGAGTATTGGATTGTTGACTTGTTAAGTAACAAGATGACTGTTTTCACCTTGATTGAAGAATTGTATGAACCAGTGGAGTTTGTTGGTACAGAGTTTATTCAATCTCCAACTTTTCCAGAGTTGAAATTAACAGTTGAGCAAGTGTTATGTGCTGAAGATTAGGGGTTGTTATTTCCTTGATTTGTTAAATATTGGCGCAAACTCAGTAAACTCAGGGTTTGAGCCAAGTTCAAAGGTAATAGTGAAACCCCTTCTAAGCGTGACTGTACCCAACCGTCTCCCCAGTACCATTCATGAAAACCATCGATACCGCCACTGAGTAGCAAGCGCAGACAGTTTAATTTGGCTATATCTACGCGATGATGTACGGCTACAGGACCAGTCCAGGTTGTAAATTGCAACCCTGTGTGTAGTTCATCTGGTGTTCCTGGCGCAAAGCGTTGTCCTATCAACCATTTTTCAAGTTGCGCTGGATGCAGCAAGCTATCATGAATGGCTTTGGCTGGTGCTGCAATTTCGATTCGTAGTTGACTTTGTTGAAAATTACCTAGCATTGGTGGAAGTTAGAATGAATAGTAAGTTGCTGTAGTGATACTAGATCACAGACGAGCAACAAGACAGTCTTTTGTTTGGATGGATACAATAAGCCTAATGCGATTTTAGGGAATAAATCAAAATTCTAGCGATACCTACGACTGGCTACGGCTATATTTTTCTGCTTCTGCAAGTGAATTGACTCTATGTTTTTCGCTAATCAATGCCATCCATGTATAGCGATCGCCAATAGTATCAAATTCTGGATCAAGTTTCATCGGTAGTCTGATGCGCCACAGCTTTTTACATAATACTGCCCAATTAGGATTGAGAAGTTTGGGCAAAATCTCTTGATACTCTTGCTCAGATAGTTCAAAGGGTTGCCACATAAATTTGGGACTCATACTGCCACCAACCCAGCCTCTGAGAAGAAAAATATTAAGAATGTGTAGTGGTGGTAAAATGTTGCATGTAGTTAGATTCGGCAGATCATACAGAAAAATGCTGAGAAGCTCTTCTTGATTCCCACATTCGCATTGTGACCAATCTTGCCTAGAATATTTGATCATCCTTTCCATAGCTCTTGAAAAGAACTCAAACTGATTGTGTTATCAATAACTTTAAAGTAACTCAGCCTTTCTACTACTAGCAACGCGCCAGTGCGATCGCACACTTATTTCTTGATAAGAGTTTTTAGTTATTTTTCAAGATGAGCGATTTTTCTCTAAGTGTACAAGTTTAGTCTTGCCACACCACTACGGTAATTTTTTACTTTATAAATAATCTTTAAATTGCTTTGTGAGAGTGTGAAGAGTAGGTTAAGTATAACCACAGACTCATGACACTTGCGTATGTTCTGTATAAGTTAAGTTTTGTTATACTAGGAAAATATTTGCGTGCTTCTAGCTTACAGCCAGAGCATTTGTCAAGACATTATTAGTTGGTAAGGTTTTTCATGGCTGATCAATTAATTCGCGCCACAGCAGCTGATGGCGGGATTCGTGCAGTGGGTGTGATTACCACTCGCTTAACCGAGGAAGCACGGCAGCGTCATAAGCTATCTTATGTAGCAACGGCTGCTCTGGGACGGACGATGGCGGCTGGCTTGTTGATGGCTTCTAGCATGAAACGGGCTGGTTCTAGGGTGAATGTCCGGGTGAAGGGTGATGGGCCTTTGGCTGGCATTTTGGTAGATGCTGGCGTGGATGGGACTGTACGTGGTTATGTGGGTAATCCCAATATAGAACTGCCTCCCAATGCTAAGGGTAAGTTAGATGTAGGCGGTGCGGTGGGTAATGGCTTTCTCTACGTTGTTAGGGATATTGGTTATGGCTACCCTTACTCTAGTACGGTGGAACTAGTTTCTGGAGAAATTGGCGATGATGTGGCTCATTATTTGGTAAGTTCTGAACAAACACCTTCGGCGTTGGTTTTGGGTGTGTTTGTCGGGGCTACTGGTGTGACTGCGGCTGGTGGGTTGCTGGTGCAGGTGTTGCCGAAGGCGGCTAGAGATGAAGCTTTGGTGGCGAAGCTAGAATCTAGGATGGCGGCTTTATCTGGGTTTACGCCTTTGTTGCAAGCGGGTAAAACTCTACCGGAAATCTTTAATGATCTTTTGGGTGATATGGGGCTGACGATTTTCCCTGAAAACCAAATCCTGCGCTTCCATTGCGGTTGCTCGTTTGACCGGGTTTTAGGCGCATTAAAGATGTTGGGAGAAGCGGAATTACAGGATATGATTGTTAAGGATGATGGGGCAGAGGCGACTTGTGATTTTTGTGGCAGAGTTTATCAAGCAAGTAGTGAGCAACTAGCCCAATTAATTGTAGATTTACAAGCTGAGTCTTCTGTGTCGGGTTAAGGTATAAATGGGCGCTGAATCTGCCAATTATTAATGGTATTTGTGGGAAGGATAATGTAACAAGTGGCTTTTTAATTATGAGAAAGTTACTATGGCAAAAATAGCATTATCATTCTAAAACAGATGGCTATTCAACTATTTTGGTGTGAGAGATGACAGAGCGGGATACCCCAGAAAGTTGGCATCCAACCAGAGGAAGAAAACCAGATGAGATGGACGGTGTATACCGATCGCCACCAGTCGGTGACACCCAACCATTTGGTGTCCCAGCTCCTGGTTCGGCTAATACGGTGAACCAGCAAATATTGTATGACTCCCAAGGATTACCTATAAATCAGCAAGATAAAGTAACCAATAATACAAAAAAAAGATTTATCAAGTTGCCGCGCTGGATGCGGGGTTGGGTGGGCTTTGCTCTAGTATTGACAATCATCCCCGGCGGTATCGCATTTTTGGCGATGGCAATGCTGTTGAAGTTACCAGCTGCACCTAATTGTCCGGCAATTTTTTGGCCTCTAGCCAGTGCTTCGGTGAGGATACATTGCGCCCAGTTGGCGGCTTCTAAACAAACGGTGGAAGATTTGTTGCAGGCGATCGCTTTAGTAAGGGAATTGCCAAAAGACCACCCACTGCGGGGCGAAGCGGACAGGTTTCTGGAAGAATGGTCAAAGGATGTACTGCAATTAGCTGACCAAAGTTTTCAGGCGGGAAATTTAGAGCAGGCGATCGCCACATCCAAAAAAATACCTCAAGACTTGGCAGCTTATAAGTTGGTAGATGCGCAAATTGCCAAATGGCAAACGATTTGGGGTAAAGCGCAAGGTATATACTCAGATGCAGTTGAGGAATTGCGGCAACAACGCTGGCAATCGGCATTTCTGGTAGCTTCTAAATTGTTGCGTGTAGATAATAAATATTGGGCAAGTGTTAAATATGATGAACTAAATGACATTATCACTGCATCTAAGGAAGATGTAGACAAGTTAGACAAAGCCCAAAGATTGGCTGATAGTAAAGTAGTGGAAAATTTACTAGAAGCAATTAAACTGGCTGAGTCTGTAGGGGAGAAAAGTTACCTGTATCGCAAAGCTCAAGAATCAATTCCGGCGTTTGGGCGCAAAATGTTGGAATTGGCACAGGCGAAAATGGACGCGCGAGATGCAGATACAGCTTTAGACATTGCTCGACAGATTCCTGAAAGTACAGGGTTACAAACGGAAGTTGAAGATTTTATTGCTTTGGCTGATGCTCAAAGAAGTGCTTGGCAGGGTAATGTAGCAGGTTTACAAGCAGCTATTACCCAGGCTCAACAAATTAATCCGTCTCGACCAAACTACGATAAGGCTCAACAGTTAATCAGCCGTTGGCAGTTGGAAATTGAAGATGTTTCCCATTTGGAAAAGGCGCAGGCACTAGCTAATCAAGGTACAGTCAACGATTTAACTGCGGCGATCGCGGAAGCACAGATGATTCCTAGTAGTAATCCTCGTGGTTCAGAAGCTAGACAAAATATTAATAGTTGGCAGGCGCAAATTGAGACGATTGAAGATAGACCTTATTTAGAACGGGCTGAACAAATCGCCTTGTTAGACGATATTAACTCTTTGCAAGCAGCGATCGCCGAAGCTGGGCAAATTCGTCAAGGTCGAGCGTTATATCCAGAAGCACGCCGCAGAATTAGAACTTGGGTAGATAAAGTACAGCGTATCCAAGACCAACCTTATTTAGATCAAGCGAGAGAATTTGCCTCACGGGGTGATTTATCGGCGGCGATTAATGCAGCGCAACCAATAGCATCTTCAGGAAGGGCGTTATCTGGAGAAGCGCAGGAAGCAATTGATGAGTGGCGATCGCAAATTCGCGCCAGAGATAATTGGAATCGTGCGAGGGAAGTGGCTGCGACTGGTACTCCCCAAGCTTTGGCAGAAGCGATACGCTTGGCTGATCAGGTATCTAACAAAAGTATTTTAAGAATGGATGCAAATATCGCTATTGACCAATGGGGTCAGCAAATCTTAGATATTGCCCGTTCTGAAGGTAATTCTGATATGGCTAGAGGAATTGAAACCGCTCGGTTAGTTCCCCGCAGTAGTTCTGCTTATAGTGCAGCGCAAGAGCAAATTAAAATTTGGCAGCAATTTCTTAATCCTCCTGCACCTCAGCCTACGCCAGAGCAAGTAGTGCCTTCAACTACTATTAATGGGCAGTAGTTTTTAAGCCTCCTGGTTTTTTCTAGGAGGTTTGATATTTTATTTAACGTCAGTTTGATGAACCCCTCCCCGATGCTGAGAGGTGCTTAAATACCTCTGTTTTTTAAAGCTAGAACTTATACCAATTTGAACAAAGAATGTGACAAATACACAGTCCCAAAGCCTTGTTATGTATGGATTCCTAATTTTGAATTTTGAATTTTGAATTGGTATTACGTTTTTTGGTGGTAGATTGAGCCACTCTTGATTCGATAGTAAATTCGGGAATTTCTGCTAGTTCATCATCACCTAAACTATACTGTTCACAAACCAAACTCAAACGATTTCCTGACGTTTTCACGGCGTTAACTGAGTGAGTTAAATCGCCTTGAAAGTAGACTAAGGTGTTCATCTGGGGTTTAATTTGTCCTAGTTGACTTTTGTGCGACTTGAGAACCAGTTCTCCCCCCTCCATATTTTCGGGTACGCGCACATATAAGACGCTGACAAACATCGGTGGTTCAATAGTTTTGCAGTAAGAACGCAGAGAACGATCTATATGTGGATCGACGCGGGAGCCTTCTTTGAGGAGCAAGGGGTTAAGGTAAAAAGCGTTGCAATTAGGATGGAGAGCCAAATCTAAATAGGATTTGAAGTAGGGAAATTTTTGTTCTACTGTGGAGATGTGCGATCGCCTAAATACTACAGAGAATCCTTTAGTACCCACAAAATCGCGGTTGAGGTTGTTGACTGCAAAGTAAGGACAAGCGTGGATTTCACCCCATAAGTTGTTGAGGTAGTCGCTAGGGAAGGCGTTGGTTTGCTGTTTGTAGTATTTCACGGAAAATTAAATCTGTTAAAAATATGGTAGTTTTGGCGGGTAATTGGTAATTGGCAATAGTTTTAGGCTACTACCGATTAGCCATTACCAATGATCAGCCCCCAAGATATGATAAGTATTTCAGCAAAAATTATCGGTATATACGTATAAAAATAGCACCACAGATCATAGCTAGAAACTGCATCCAGTAAGCTAGGCTAGGTTGATTGACTCCCACAGGCGGAATGTTTAAACTACCGATGCCATAAAATGACTGTTGAAAATACCACCAAAATAAATAAAAAGGAACTGGTATTGCAATCGGGATATAAACAAGAATTAAAGGTAAAACACTATCTATCTTGACTTTAGGAAACTTTATAAAATAAGCTCCTAAAATTGCTGCGATCGCGCTATTTGCTCCAACCAGTGGTACAATCAAACTCGGTTCAACAATAATTTGTAGCAAGCCTGCAAGAACACCCGCACCCAAATAAAAGCCTAAATAGCGCCACTGTCCTAAAATATTTTCTAAACCCTTACCAAACACCCACAAAAATAACATATTCCCCAATATTTGGCTAAAACTGCCGTGTAGAAACATAGCAAATAATAGGGAGAATAAATGCCAAAATACCACAATCCCAGCCGCAGGATTGATAATTGCATTATTAATTGCTGTGCTTACTTGATATGGGACTAAACCCCAACTATTGATAAAATAGCCGAGTTCACCACTCACTTCCAGTTTAACTTCCCATAAGAATATAAAAATATTAATACCAATCAACCAGTAAGTAACAATCGGCCGCCTACGAAAGCGTAAGTTATCACTAATAGGAATCATATTAATTAGTCATTAGTCATTAGTCATTAGTCATTAGTCCATAGTCAACAGTCCATAGTAACTCTCCCCCGTCTTTCCCCGTCCCCCTTGTCTCTCTTGTCTCCCTTATCTCCCCCACTCTCACTCTCCGAAAAACCTATGGCAAGATTGGAATCAGATCACAATGGACTCAACTAGGTAAACTAGATGCTGGGAAACACACTTGTTGGAAGATACCAAATTATTAGCCACTTGGGAGGCGGGGGATTTGGTGAAACATACGTAGCTTGTGATACTCACTTACCAGGAACGCCTAAGTGTGTGGTGAAAAAACTCCAACCCCAAGCAAATGATCCGGCGACTTTGGAGATAGCGAGGCGATTATTTGATACGGAAGCTCAAGTTTTGTATAAACTGGGAACTGGCAATCGCATTCCCCAACTTCTGGCTTATTTTGAAGAAAATGCCCAGTTCTATTTAGTACAAGAATTTATTCCTGGTCACGATTTGAGTCAGGAATTAACACCAGGAAAAACTTTTACTCAAGATGAGGTAATATCACTCTTAAAAGAGCTTCTGACTATTCTACAATTCGTCCATCAGCAAAATGTAATTCACCGTGATATTAATCCACGCAACATACTCAGGCGAGAAGATGGCAAGTTAATTTTAATTGACTTTGGGGCAGTCAAACAAATTACTACTCAAATAGTAACTTCTATAGGTCAACCTAAATCTACCGTTGTCATTGGAACTCCAGGTTATATACCAGGAGAACAAGCACAAGGTAATCCTAAATTTAGTAGTGATATTTACGCTCTAGGAATAGTAGCGATTCAAGCACTCACAGGTTTATTACCTGATCAACTAGAACACGATGCCGACACTAATGAAATTATCTGGCAAAATCACGCCCAAGTCTCGCCAGAGTTTGCCAAATTCATCGATAAAATGGTGTGCTATGATTTTCGGCAACGTTACGCCTCGGCTACTGTTGCATTACAAGCACTGACAGATATCACACAACCTGCAACTGGAACTATTGCCATAACTCCAATACCACCTGCTAAATTCAAGTTTAATCAACCTAAGAAAAGCCTATTTATCAAAATATTATTAGCTGTTTTATTAATTAGTGCAACTGGTACAGCCTCAGTATTTGTAGTTAATAGTATTAATAGTAATAATGCTACAGATTTAGCTAAACAAGGTAACACATTATTTGAGTTACAACGATATAGAGATGCTTTATCTGCTTATGAAAAAGCAGTTAATATCAGACCAGATTACGCTCAAGGATGGCAAGGACAAGGTAAAACTCTATTTCGTCTCAAACAATATCAAGAAGCATTAACAGCTTATGATAAGGCAATCCAACTTGAACCAGATTATCTAGAAGCTTGGAGCGGGAGAGGATTTACTTTACAAAATTTACAGCGATATTCAGAAGCGATCGCTTCTTTTGATAAAGCTCTAGCATTAAATGAGGATTACCCAGATGTTTGGAATGCTAGGGGCGAGGCTTTTAGTAATTTAAAACAGTATGACCAAGCAATTAAATCTTATGATAAAGCTATTGAATTTAAAGCAGATGCTTATGAGAGTTGGTATAATAAGGGATTAGCATTACAAAATTTCAAAGAATATGATAAAGCAATAGACGCTTATAATAAAGCGATTGAAATTAAATCCGATTATGAAAGAGCTTGGTATAATTTAGGTAATGCCTTAGTTAATCTTAATCGTTATGAAGATGCTTTTAAAGCATATGATAAAGCAGTACAATATAAAGCAGACTATTCTATAGCTTGGTTATCTAGAGGTAATGTGTTGATTGTTTTAAAACGTTACCCGGAAGCTATTGAATCTTTTAATCAAGTAATTAAACTTAATCCTAATAGCTATCAAGCATGGTATGGCAAAGGTTGGTCACAACATCAAAACCAAAGCTACCAAGAAGCAATAGAATCTTATAAAAAAGCGGCGACAATTAAGCCCAATAATTTTCAAGTTTGGTATAGTTTGGGAAATTCTCAATATATATTACAAAAATACCAAGACGCGATCGCCTCTTATAATAAAGCGGTACGTTACCAACCACAGCATATAGAAAGTTGGTATAGTCGGGGTAATGCGTTATTTAACTTAAAACAGTATAAAGAAGCGATCGCCTCCTACGAACAAGCAATTAAATACAAACCAGATTACCATCAAGCTGTTAACGCCCGTGACGAAGCCCAGCGTCAACTCCAAGCTATAAAACCACAGCCTGTAGTTCCCCCAACTTTGCCCAGTCCAGAGTTTACCAGTCCAGCGCAAGATAATTAGTCATTGATCATTAGTAAAATTTTCTTGCGTATTTATGCACCTAAATAAAAAATTGAGGCTTGTATAATTTGCGCATAAAATTATTTTAAAAAATCAATGATTAATGCAACGTCTAGACTTTTCTCGTTATCGTCACATCGTTGTACTTACTGGGGCTGGGGTATCTGCTGCTTCTGGGATTCGGCCATTTCGTGGTCAGGACGGCTTATGGAATGAAATTAATCCTGTAGTGTCTGCGGATATTTCAGTTCTAGAAACTAATCCCTTAGCTATCTGGCAACTTTTTGGTACACTCAGAAGCCAACTAGAAACCTCCCAACCCAACGCCGCGCATCTAGTGCTGGCTAAGTTAGAAGCGCGATTATCCCCAAATCAGCAATTTACTCTAATCACTCAGAACATTGATGGCTTGCATCAACGCGCAGGTAGCCGTAATGCAAAACTAGACTTGACTCTCCAGTCGGATGGAGAGTTTAGTATAGATTATAGATAGTTTCATCTCCAAGCTAGAAAAGTATGTTAGCTCAAGAAGAACCAAAACTCATTGGTTCAGTTGCTAAAGAAAGCGGTGTACCAATTAAAACGATTCGTTACTATGAAGAACTTGGTCTTCTCAAATCAACGGGGAGAACTGAGGGAGGGTTTAGATTATTTAATGGTGATGTTTTAGAAAGATTGCATTTTATTAAACGCGCTCAGAGTTTAGGTTTAAACTTATCGGAAATAAAAGATTTTTTACAGGTTTATGACGCGGGTGAATTACCTTGTGACCATATCAAACCCAAACTAGAAGATAAAGTTAAAGCTATCGATGAGCAAATTCGACAATTGCTAATTCTGAGACAAGAATTAGTAGGGTTACTCTCAGGTTGGGAGGACAAATCTGATAAATCGCAGGCAACAATTTGCCCCATAATTGAGAATAATTAAATTATCCAAATAGGGTTTATTAATTTTGAATTTGTATGAGTAGGGTGGGCAATGCCCACCACAACCTTTCTGTGAGTTCAATAGGTTATTTATTGATTACTTGACGAATTGGCAACTCAACTACAAACTCTGTGCCTTTGCCGATTTCTGACTGGCAATATATTTTGCCTTTATGTTTGTCTGTGACAATTTGGTAACTTATGGAAAGCCCTAATCCTGTACCTTTGCCCACTACTTTGGTAGTGAAAAAGGGGTCGAATAATCGTGCAAGAACCTTTTCATCCATACCTAAACCATTGTCAGCAATACGAATAGTAATCCAGTCTTGATTGAGTCTGGAGGTGGTAATGCGGATTTCGCTGGGGTGTGCAGCAATTGTTTCTGGAGTTACTTGGGCGTTGCGTTCTTCTAAAGCATCGATCGCGTTAGAAAGCAAATTCATAAATACCTGATTCAACTGACCAGGATAGCATTCTATATGAGGCAAAGTATCATAGTCTTTGCTCAAATAAATAGTATGGTTATCGGCTGAAGACTTCAAACGGTGTTGCAGAATCATCAAGGTGCTGTCAATGCCTTCGTGAACGTCTGCAACTTTAAATTCGGCTTCATCTAACCGCGAAAAGTTACGTAAAGAGGTGACAATTTCACAAACACGCTCAGTTCCCACCTTCATAGATTGGAATAGTTTAGGTAAGTCATCGAATAAAAACTCGATTTCGGTGGTTTTTAAGAACTCTTGTATCTCCGGTACAACATCAGGGTAATAATGTTGATAAAGTTCAACACAACGTAGTAAATCGCGTGTGTATTGGCGGGCGTGTTCTAAGTTGCCGTGAATAAAATTAATGGGATTGTTAATTTCATGGGCAACTCCAGCTACCAGTTGTCCCAAGCTGGCCATTTTCTCCGCGTGGATAATCTGCATTTGGGCGGTACGCAGTTCTTTGAGGGCTTGGGCGAGTTGGTTTGCTTCTTCACGAGTTTGTCCCAGCAAACTTGATTGTTGAAATAAGTTGGCTTGATGCACCGCTACACTTAATTGAGCCGCTACTTGTGTGGCAAATGCTACTTCATTTTCTAGCCAATCACGCGGATAGGTACATTGATGAATGTATAATAAACCCCATAATTCTTCCCCTTCCATAAGTGGGACGACAATCTTGGCTCTGACTTGAAATCGCTCAATAATATCTGGATAAGCAACCTTAGAGCCGATGCTGTGGACATCAGGAATTACGCGCACTTGCCCTTGGCGATATTGAGGGGCATATTGCTCACCAAAGGTATAGTCTTGCACTTTGACAGCGAGGACAGAATCGAATTTAGGCAGAACATCTTCACAAATAAATTCGCCATTACAAAAATTGCTGTCAGCATCAAAGCGGAAGATAGCGACTCGATCTGCTTTGAGCGATCGCCTGATTTCTTGTACTGTAGTCTTAAATATAGTTTCTAAATCAAAGGATTCGCGGATTTTGACGACTAAATCAAATAAAATCCGCCGTTGTTCTGCCGATTGATGTAGTTCGTCAGCACGGGTTTGAATTTGTGCCACCATTTTTGAACTTTGCAGTGCTACACCCAGTTGATTGGCTACCTGTCCTAAAAACTCTACCTCCACACTATCCCACTGACGCGGCGTAGAATGTTGATATGCAGCCAGCAATCCCCACAAGTTACGCCCAACAAAAATAGGAGTTAAGGCATAAGCACGAATCTTAAATTGCTCTAATATATCTAAGTGACAGCGTGAGTGTCCGGCTTGGTAGATATCGTTAACAGCAAAATTTTCGTTGTTGCGATAGCGCCCACCTTTGGTTTCTTGCAGGTAAGTATCCTCCCAAACGAGATTTTGGCCAAAAGGATTAATACTGTCCCATTGAGCTTCAACCATGCCAAAATTGCTGACAAATTCACCGCTCCAATCTGGATTGAAACGGTAAACACCAACCCGTTCCACTCGCAGTAGTTTACACACCTCTTGGCAGGTGGTTTTGAGAATTAAATCAATATCCAAAGAGGAGCGAATTTTGCTGACTACCTCCGTCAATGCACGTTGTCTGGCGATCGCATCTTGTAGGGCGATCGCTTGTTGTTTAGACTGGACTACAATCTCAGCTTGTTGTATCGCTACCCCTAATTGTGCGCCTACCTGCTCTAGAAACTCAACTTCATAACTTTCCCATTGTCTGGGGCTAGAGTGTTGATAAGCGGCTATTAATCCCCACAATTTTGGCCCAATAAAGATAGGTGCTAAGGCGTAAGCCCGAATTTTGAATTGTTCGAGAATGTCGATATGACAGCGCGAGTGATTGGCTTGGTAAATATCATTAACAGCAAAACTTTCGTTATGGCGGTAGCGTCCACCTTTAGTTTCTTGCAGATGGGTATCTTCCCAAACTAAATTTTTGCCAAAAGGATTAATCCGCTCCCATAGAGGTTCTACTATGCCGAATTGACTGACAAATTCACCGCTCCAATCTTCATGAAAACGGAAAATTGCCACTCGCTCTAGCTTGAGGAGTTTGCATAGCTCTTGACAAGCTGTGTTGAGAATTAATTCAGTATTTAGGGATGAGCGAATATTGCCGACTACTTCTGTTAAAGCGCGTTGTCTGGCGATCGCATCTTGTAATTCTGCGGTGCGTTGCTTGGTTTGTTCGACAATTTCCGCCTGCTGCATCGCCACGCCAAAGTAGCTGGCAGCTTGGGCGATAAATTCCACTTCATACGGATGCCATTGTCGGGGTGTTGAGTGTTGATAGGCAGCTAACAAACCCCACAGTTTTGCACCAATAAAAATAGGTGCGATCGCATATGCCCGAATTTGAAACTGTTCTAATACTTCAATATGACAACGAGCGTGTCCAGCATCATAAATATCAGCCACAGCAAAGGGTTCATTATTGCGATATCTTCCACCTTTGCTTTCTTGCAAATGGGAGTCTTGCCATACCAAGTCCTGTCCAAAGGCGGTTATTGTATGCCAAGGAGATTCTGCAAAGCCGAATTGATTGATGAAACTACCGCTCCAATCAGCGTTAAAACGGTAAATGGCGACTCGCTCAATCTGTAACTGCCGACAAATATCTTGACACGAAGTCGAACACAAGGACTCTAAGTTTACAGATGCGCGAATCTTAGCTAAAATCCTCGCCAGGATTTTTTGGTACTGAAGCACTAGCTGTAGTTGCTTATGACAATCGTGTACGCCTAAGTTATTCGACGTTTCATAACCGTTGGTTGTCATAGTGTATTGCAGGATTAAATACTGTATTCTCAGTATTCCCTTGTGGACATCAACGATTACACTGAGCAACAAAAACTTAGGCTGCTAAGTATAGTAATTCACTTAAACCCGCTATTACACTCTTCAGTACAAAACATAAAGTTAAAACGACTGCTTCCAGCCGTCTTTTTCAAGACAGCACACCAGGAAAAATCCGTTTTAAATCCAACAAAACATCTGCAAAGCCAGGAATTGCTACTGACTCATCTGCTAAATAAATTTGCTTGCTAAGATAATTAAATTTACCTTGAGCATTTTGATAAGGCTGGGTATAACACTCTAGTTGAACAGCATTTAAGTTAACAATCCAATAGTGAGAAATTCCCGCTTCTGCATAGACTTCTAACTTTGTTGTTTGGTCATAAACTAAAGTTGAGTCAGAAATTTCCACAACTAAAAAAATATCTTCAGCATAGGGATGATGAGGTAAATAATCAGTCTCATTTCCCCTAGCAATCACAACGTCTGGTTCGGGTTCGCTATTTGAGGGGAGAATTATTGGTTCTTGACAACGTACAACAGCTTGATCACCCAACAACCTATCTAATTGTCGGCAAAGTCTAGTTGTACAAAATGTATGAGGTGTTCCTTTAGCTACCATTTCAATGAGTTCCCCTCGAATTAATTCTATGCGATCGCCCTCCTTTAAAAATCCAAGTTCAATCAATTGATGATATTCATCAATGGTGAATCGCTTCGGTGTGACAACATTTAATTTAGTCATTAGTCATTAGTGATTAGTTGTTAGTTATTAAACTTTCCTACGAGTTAGCATAGTATTTCGTAAAAAATACGAATTACGAATTACAATAACGCCTCAAACTGTTGCCAACATAGATACAAAGCACGGGGTACATGAAAACATCCCTTCCATTTACCACCTTTGAGATTTAATAGTACTTCCCCACGACGATTTAAGTAACCAAACCATTCGCCATATTCAGCATCAGCGAAGTGCTGCCATGAGTAATCGTGCATTTTTTGATACCATTCCCAACAGTCATCACGACCTGTCAAACGATAACCCATTGCCAAGGCTACTAAAGACTCTAAATGTACCCACCACAATTTCTGATCCCATTCTAATTGTTGTGGAGGATGGCCTTCTGCATCCATAAAGTAATACAAACCGCCATATTCTTTATCCCAAGCAAAATTGAGGATATTTAATACCACATCCACAGCTTGGTTAATAGTCTTGCTGTCGTTCTGTCGTTGGGCGATATCCATAATAAACCACATCGCCTCGATACCATGACCAGGGTTAATTAATCGACCATCAAAACTATCAATGTGGGAACCATCAGGGGTAACACTTTCATACATCAAGCCTCGTTCTTGGTCAAGAAAATCTGTCATGACTTCCTGAACGGTTGCCGCTAAGACTTCCTCTAGGGTTTCGCTTGGTAGTAGCCATTCCATTTCTAGGGTGAGGTTGGCTAAAATCATCGGCACAGACAGCGCTTTCATAGGGCGTGTGCCTGGGTAAGCTTTGGTATATTTGCCTTTGGGGTTATCTTTACGGCGCAGCACGTTGTTATATGCTTGCACTGCCACATCCTTAGCCCATTCTTCACCAGAAACTAAGGCATATTTACTAAATGCCATCGCGGCAAAGCAATCAGAAAATATATTATATGGCTGTACTAACGGTTGACCTCCACGGGTCAGGGCAAAATACCAATTACCTTCTGCATCTCTGCCGTGTTGGGCAAGAAATTTAGCGCCGTTACTAGCAATTTTTAACCAGTTTTCCCGCTTTTCTATCTGGTTGCACAACACGGAAAAAGTCCATACTTGGCGATTTTGCAACCAGATAAATTTATCTGTATCGTAGACTTTACCCTGGCGGTCAAGACAAGTGAAGTAACCGCCTTGTTCCCAATCGACTGAATGGTTTTCCCAAAATGGGAGTACATCATTAAGGAGAGCGTTTTTGTAGAGTTGTGCCAGCCCTTGCAAGTTTTTTCCCATGATGTCATCCCCTGATCAAAACCATCAGCGTTTATTATCGCCTTGCTATGGATTGACTACAAGTGGGGTGAGGGAAGATGAGGGAGATGAGGGAGATGAGGGAGATGAGGGAGAGGGGGGAGATAATAATTTACTCCTGCCTTTTGACTATGGACTAATGACTATGGACTATGGACTGTTGACTGTTGACTATTGACTGAAGAGAACATTACAACAGGCAACTGACTACTAACTACTGACCATTGACTACCGACTAATTCCCGATAAACCCCTAATGTTTCCTCGTTAACTCTAGCCGCACTAAATCTTTCTAGGTTTTGTTGAGCGCGGTGCTTCCATCTGTATAGTTGTATGGGGTCTGTGAGTAATTGCTTTAAAGCTTCTGCCAAGGTATGACTATCTTTTGGTGGAACTAATAGCCCAGCTTGCCCATTATCCAAGGTTTCAGGAATGCCGTCTACATCACTGGCAATAATGGCACAGCCTGCTTCTCTGGCTTCTGTTAGTACCAAACCAAAGGATTCGCAGTGAGAAGGGAGGACAAAAATATCAGTAGCTAGCATGTAGCGTTGTGGTTCTGGCTGAAAACCTTCAAAGTGAATGCGATCATTAAAAGGTGTATTTCGCGCCATCACCTCAAAAGTTGACCGATTTGGCCCATCTCCCACTAAATATAGGTGTGCTTGAGGAAAGTCTTGAGCAATTTTGCTGAAAGCTGTAATTAACTCAGCAATTCCTTTGCGGGAATACATCCCTGCAACGGTGGTAATTGCGGAACCTTGTAAAGCTAATGGTTGATAATCTTGCAGTGGACGATGGCGAGGACTTTCCAATGTACCGTTAGCAACTACCCGTAGTTTATGCTTGGGGATACCACGGCGTACCATTGACTCGGCTACTGCATGACTAACAGCAATTACCCGGTCTGCTAATCCCATAAGAACAGCACTACGCTGAAACTCATTGTGTACTGTGGATACTAGGTTGTAACCATAGCTGGATTTTAAAACACCCGCTAGGACAACTCCTGTCATCATATGTGCGTGAACTATATCCGGCTGGAATTTTTGAATAATTTCTCGCAAACGCCACAGCGCTTTCATCAGGTTTAGAGGTTGTCTAGACTGATCTAAATGAAAGTGTCTAACACCATAAGAAGCTAACAATGGTTCATATTCTCCTCCAGCAGAGGCTACAGCCACTTGATGCCCGCTTTTTGCTTGTAAGCAGGCTGAGTCTACGGCAACATTAACTATTCCATTGCCAATTTCTTGTACATGATTAGTGATGTGTAGGACTTTCATTTAAATTATCCCTATAGTAATTATTGTTTAATTTGGAAAACAAAATTTAGCTTTTAAAGTAAATTTCGTGAGAGTTCAAAAATTGCTGGATAAAGCCTGTGGGTAGGTTGTTAATTTGGGAGACGTATGAGGCGATCGCTCTTTTTTTCTTATCTTTTACTGAAGCAATAGGAAATTTATACGCGGACGCTATATCTTGTAATTTGAGCAAAATAAATATTGGCGCTCTCCAGAATAACCAGACGGGATATTGAAATATATCTACATTAATTTTTGCTTGCTGAATAGCAGTTTTTACTAAGGTATAAGTCGCTTCATGGTCTCTATGGCAATCTTTCTTGTGAGGTACATATATTTCACCGGGTTGATAATGATTGACTAATTCTGTTATTTCGTGAATAGTCTGCTGATGTTCTTCATCATTTAGTTCCGGTAAATTGCCATCTGGTTTCGCTAAAAAATGTATATTTGATACTTCTACTCCCAGTATTTTTAATGCAGCAATCGCTTCTTGCTGTCTGGTTTGAATTATCTGATTCTGCACATCTTCATCCACAGATGAGCCTTTACCATCAGTTATAAATACCACAGCAACAGGTATATTACGTTCTCTTTTGTGAGCAATCATGCCACCACAGCCAAAAGTTTCATCATCTTGGTGTGGAGAAAATACCATAATTGATTTTTCGCTACATGATAATTGCTTGCTATTGCCGAATAACAGCCATTTGTGTAGCAACCAAGAGTGGATATATTGCGCCTTCTCAAGCCAGATGAGGGGAATTAATTTTTGTAGATGTTGTAAATAAATTTTGATAGAAAATTTCTGCTTCATAGTCTCTACTAGAAATTAATACTAGTGCTAGTAAATTTTAATAATTATGTCAATTATTTATCTAATTAATTTAGAAAACTATTTTGTCTTACTAGCATAAACCATATGATAGGCTACAGCTAGCAGAATTAGGATAAAGATTTTGTATGAAAAATATGCTAACTTCTTTATTTTTTAAAAAAATAAAAATTAATCTTTATTTATTTTAGATATCAAAAATTAGTCGTAGTTGCACTTTTAACATATTTTCAATTTGCAACTAATAAAAGAGATAACATCTTATTTACTAGGCTACACGAACTTAACAGGATAATTTCCAATTTTTCTCAATTTTAGGTTTTTTAAAATATAGTTATGCACCTGTTGTATTTAGCTATACTAACCAAAAGTATAAAAAATACAAAAATAATGTATAGTATTATACATTATTGACATAAATTATAAAGTGCATCACTATTGACATTATTTTCTTGTCAAATATCTATTTGACAACCAAGTAGTTGCTAGTCATAAAAAATACATTGGCTTAAATAGATATCAACCTTTATTTAAAGATTTGGTAAATAAAAAGCCTAAATTATAGATAAATTTCAACAAAATCTATATTGAATCAGATGTAATGATTGCTGATAGTGTAGAAAATTAAAGAATATAATTAATAAGCAAATACAGATAAACAAATAATACTAAAATATATGAAAACAATTTGCTGACAATTTAACCGTTGATTAGCCTTTTAGCCTATCTATTACATGTATAAAAAATCTCAAGCTCCACATATTAATTAGGAGACAAGAGTGCAAAATCATAAAGAAAGTTTAAGTTCAACACCTGCTCATATTTTGACTTTAGCTTCTGGCTGGTTTCCTACTAATCCTGGCGGTTTAGAAAGATATGTTTACGAGTTAATTTATCAACTAGCAACTAATCAAGATAAAGTAGAATTATGTGGAGTTGGGTTGCCGCAGAATGAACATAATTTACCGATCAAGCTAACAAATCTAGCAAACCCAGATAGTAAAATTTGGCAAAGATTTTGGTCTATTCGTCGTAACTTTCAGAAAACCAGAATCGAGAAACCAGATGCTATCCACTTACATTTTGCTTTATATAGCTTTCCTCTTTTAGATATTTTACCTAAAGGCATACCCGTTACTTTCAATTTTCACGGGCCTTGGGCATCTGAAAGCAACCAGGAAGTAGTAAAAGATAGATTGAGTAATTTTTTAAAGCATCGTTTAATAGAACAAACTACATATAATCGTTGCGATCGCTTTATTGTTCTCAGCAAAGCTTTTGGTAATATTCTACACCAAGAGTATCATATCCCTTGGCACAAAATACACGTTATTCCAGGCGGTGTGAACATCAATAAATTCCAACCGAATGTATCACGCCAAACAGCCCGTCAGCAATTAAACTGGCCTGAAAACCGCCCTATTTTATTTACCTCTAGGCGCTTAGTGCATCGTGTCGGATTAGACAAACTCTTACAAGCATTAGCCATCATTAAACCAAAAGTACCTGATATTTGGCTAGCGATCGCCGGACGCGGACATCTCCAAGCTACACTACAACAACAGGCTCAAGAGTTAGGTTTAGAAAACAACGTCAAATTCTTAGGTTTTCTCCCAGATGAACAATTACCACTAGCTTACCAAGCTGCTGACTTAACTGTTATGCCTAGCCAATCTTTTGAAGGTTTTGGATTAGCAATTCCTGAATCATTAGCTTGTGGAACTCCAGTTTTATGCACTCCCATTGGTGGAATGCCAGAAATTTTAAATGGGTTCTCCCCAGAATTAATTACTACATCTGCTGAAGCTAATGCTATTGCAGAAAAGTTAGAACAAGTATTGTTAGCAGAGATACCAACCCCTTCCAGAGAAGACTGTCGCCAGTATGCTGTCACTAACTTTGATTGGCAAAAAATAGCTCAACAAGTAAGGCAAGTAATCTTGGCTAGAAACTAGTAATGCGAAGGAGAATAGCTGTTGACTGTTGACTGTTGACTAATGACTAATGAATAATAACCAATGAAAATCTTATTTTTAGATCAGAGTGGTAAACCTGGTGGTGCAGAATTATGTTTAATAGATATAGCTAAACCTTACCGCGATCGCGCTTTGGTTGGCTTATTTGCCGATGGCTCATTTAAAACCTTACTACAACAAAATCACATACCTGTTGAAGTATTAATAAATCAGCCAATTCAAGTCCGTAAGCAAAGTAATTTATTGCAAGCACTTAGTAGTTTGGGACAACTTGCGCCTCTAGTGGCTAAGGTAGTGCAGAGAGCTATTGAGTATGATTTAATTTATGCTAATACCCAAAAAGCTTTAGTTGTAGGTGCGATCGCTAGCTTATTGGCTCGTCGCCCTTTAGTTTACCATCTACATGATATTCTTTCCCCAGAACACTTTAGTAAAACTAACTTACGAATTGCAGTTAACCTAGCTAACCGTTTCGCTTCATTAGTAATAGCTAATTCCCAAGCTAGTCAAACAGCTTTTGTGCAAGCTGGAGGACGCGCCGAACTGACGACAGTTATCTATAACGGTTTTAATCCAGAACTTTATCAAACTTGTGCATCAGATACTAATAAATTACGACGAAATTTAGGCATAGAAGATAAATTTGTAGTTGGACATTTTAGCCGACTTTCTCCTTGGAAGGGACAACATATCCTCATTGAAGCACTTGCTAAATGTCCACCACAAGTAACAGCACTTTTAGTAGGTGATGCCTTATTTGGTGAGCAAGAATATGTCAAACAATTACATCAACAAATTGACCAATTAGGGTTAGAAAACCAGGTAAAATTTTTAGGATTTCGTGCTGACATTCCCCAATTAATGGCAGCCTGTGATTTAGTTACTCATACTTCTACTGCACCAGAACCCTTTGGCAGAGTTATTGTTGAAGCTATGCTATGTGGTAAACCTGTTGTAGCCGCCAAAGCCGGTGGTGCTATTGAATTAGTTGAACATGGCATTAATGGATTTTTAACTACGCCAGGAAGCTTTGAGGAATTAGCTAATATTATTAATAGCTGCTTGGAGGATCAACAGAATACCGCAACTATCGCTAATAATGCCAGAGCTATTGCTAGTGAACGTTTTGATATAGTAAATATCAACCGTCAAATTGCCCAAGAATTATCTAGTAAATTATAGCAATTCGTAATTAAGAAATATACCATATAAAAACTAAAGACTAATGATTTCTATTGTAAGCGATTGTCCTCTTACAAGCCAAACGCCTGCAACTTCTCTCCCCGCTATAAGTCTTCTCAACACTCCTCTTCCTCTGCGCTAACCTCCGCGTTTCTCTGCGTTTAAAAAGTTTATGGCTGTGTCTTTACAGGTTTTAAATTTCTCGCTTTATAGAATGTTTCTAAACTATCGCGATCGCCAACAAAACGCCAGTGCCAAGGCTCATAACTCACACCTTGAACATTATCTTTAGGGAAAGACATCTCAAAACTAAACCGAGCTGCGTTAGCTTGGAGCCATGCAAAAGCCTTAGTTTTGTCAAAAATAGCTTGGAGATTTGTTGTTGGTGCTGTACCATCGCCAATATCTACAGCGTAACCTGTGTGATGTTCACTATGTCCAGGAGGAGCGCTCAAAGCTGCTCTTTGGGAAGGGGTTTGATTGCGTTGAGCGCCAACCGCAAAAAACAACTGCTCTTGCTCTTTGACTGAACGAAAACCCGAAACAGGCAGTAAAACTACACCTTCACGCCGCGCAGCTTGTGCCATTGCTTGGAACCTTTGAGCAGCAGTTTTTCGCATACGGATACGTCCATCAGCACTAATTGGAGCTAATTCTGACTGAGGTGCTTCTGAGTAAGACAAATGCCCAAGTACAGTTTCAGGATCAGCCGAATTACTACCTGTCGGTGTGGGTGTAGCCACAGAAGTAGCTGGTGCAGGTTGAGACTCAGCTGTTTTTTTAGGGGTTGTAACAAAAAATATAAACCCGCTAATAACCGCTAATACAACAAAGGCGCTGATTCCTCCGAGTATGAAAATTAGACGTTGCAACCTTTGTTGAGGTGTAATACCGGGAGTATCCCGTACAGCTACTGGGATATCATCACTCAGGTCATCAAATGAGTTGTGCGAATCTTCAGAAAACCCAGCTTTATTCAAAGGACAGCTCCTGCTTTTGTGAAACTTTTATTGAAATTTTAGACTTGATAAAAATAAACTTATTGGGTAGCATTTTACATCTATAATTCTTAGGCGCAACATTGGTAAATCTCCTAGAACTATACGTCAAACTTATAGGGTTAGTCTTAGTAGGTTTTTTTCTGGGACGCAAACTACCTAATACAGTTCCTACCCGCTTGGGTCAATGGCTTTTCTGGGTGGGAGTACCGATAAGTATAGTATCTTTCTTACGGCAAACTGACTTATCAGGACAAATTTGGATTGCTCCCGCGATCGCCTACCTTGCCATTTTACTAGGTGCATTTTTCGCTTGGCTAGGAATCAAAGGACAGACATACTTAAGTAATACAATACCGCAAAAATCTACCCAAGGTAGTCTGTTCCTAGCAGCTATGATAGGTAATACGGGTTACTTAGGTTTCCCTGTCACCTTAGCAATGGTAGGCAAAGAATACTTTGCTTGGGCGTTATTTTACGACTTATTAGGGTCTTTTCCTGGTGCTTATGCGTTAGGTGTAGCATTAGGCGCTCATTTTGGCACGCATCAAAATCATAATCAGTTCACCCAAGTAGCCAGAGCTATTATAATTAATCCCGCCTTGTGGAGTTTCGGCTTCGGCTTACTATTTCGCCAAATAGCAATTCCCCCAATTTGGGAATTTAGCTTAGATAAATTTGCTTGGAGTACAGTAGCCCTATCGCTAATATTAATTGGGATGCGTTTAAGTAAACTTAATTCTTGGGGCAACCTACCACAAGTAGGCATCAGCTTAGGTATAAAAATGCTGATAGTTCCCCTAATTTTAGGTGGTATTTTACCACTTTTAGGATTAACTGGGCCAGCCGCCAAAGTTGTTCTCCTACAAATGGCTATGCCTCCAGCCTTCGCTTCCTTAGTAATAGCCGAAACCTTCAACCTAGACCGTAACCTCGCAGTCACCACACTATCACTAGGATTTATCTTATTACTCCTAACACTGCCCCTATGGTTATGGTTGTTTTGACAGTTGTTATTCTTCTACGTCTCCCCCACCTCTCTCATCTCCCCCCACTCCCTCATCTCCCCAGTCCCTCACCTTCCCCATAAACAAGACTGACCCACCTTAGCCAATAAATCTGCGGGGTTGGTGTGTTCGTAATGTTCAAAGGGCTGATGAATCCAGGGGTTATCAGGGAGATAATCGACGTAGTAATCTGGCTTAAATACCGAACAAGCTTTATACCAAACTACGGCTGTGCGAATTTCTTTGATGGCAAAATCACTATATTCTTGCAACCAAGGGATAGTTTCTTGGAGTGTGATTCCAGAGTCTACTAAGTCATCAACTAGGAGAATGCGGGAACCTAAACTTTCGGTGGTCATTGTTGGGTGACGAGAAAGGATTAAACTACCCCTTGCTTGCTGACCTGCACCACTGTAAGAAGATGTAGCTAAAATTGCTAAGGGTTTGTGATAGATACGAGAAATGATATCTCCTACTCGTAGCCCACCCCTGGCTAGACAAACAATTTGCTCGAACTCCCAGGTAGATTCATAAATCTGAGCAGCCAGTTGCTCAATTTTATAATGATACTCTGACCAAGAAACGTAAAGGTCTGGCATAAGGTAGGTAAGTTTTAGGTAATACTAAAGGCGATCGCAATATTTTAATATGAGCGCAAGGTATTATGAATGACCCTACTGCTGATGGTTATACTCACAAGGCTCAAGATAGTCAAAAACTACCTTTCCTGACCAAGTTGGCTTATGGTGCTGGAGATTTAGGCCCAGCTATTACCGCTAATATTTCCATATTCTTCCTGTTAATTTTCTTTACAAACGTTGCTGGGATACCGGCTGGTTTAGCTGGCAGTGTGTTAATGATTGGAAAAATTTGGGATGCAGTCAACGACCCTTTTGTGGGAGTGTTGACAGATAAAACCAAGTCTCGACGGTGGGGTCGTCGTTTACCTTGGATGTTTTACGGGGCAATTCCTTTTGGAATTTTCTTTTTCTTACAGTGGATTGTACCGCGATTTAGTAGTAACCAAGGTAGCAACGTTTGGGGTTTATTTTGGTATTACGTATTGATTGGAGTGTTATCTCAAGTCTTTTATACAGTAGTGAATTTGCCTTACACCGCCCTCACCCCAGAACTCACCCAAGATTATGACGAACGCACCAGCTTAAATAGTTTTCGCTTTGCCTTTTCCATTGGTGGCAGTATTTTATCCTTGATATTAGCGCAAGTAGTTTTTTTGCAAGTAGCTGACCAGCAACAACAATATATAGTTTTAGCGGCAATCTGCACAGTCATTTCTGTAGCATCATTGTACTGGTGTGTATTTGGAGTGCGCGATCGCGTCTTGGCATTTGAAGCAAAACGTATCCAAGCTGAGGAAGCTGTATCGATTCCTTTTATTGAACAAATAAAAATCGTCTTCAGCAATCGTCCATTCTTATTTGTAATTGGAATATACCTGTTTTCTTGGTTAGGAGTACAAATAACCGCCAGTATCATCCCTTTCTTTGTGATTTACTGTATGTCTCTGAAAAACTCAGATGTACCAACAGTGATGGTTGCAGTTCAAGCAACTGCCTTACTCATGTTATTTGTCTGGACTGCCTTAAGTAAAAAAATCGGCAAGAAAGTAGTTTATTTTCTCGGAATGGCTTTGTGGATTATCGCTGCTTCTGGACTATTTTTCTTGCAGCCTGGGCAAATAGGTTTAATGTATTTGTTGGCTATCATGGCAGGGTTTGGCGTATCTACAGCTTATCTAGTTCCGTGGTCAATGATTCCCGATGTCATCGAATTAGACGAACTGCAAACTGGACAACGCCGAGAAGGTGTCTTTTACGGCTTCATGGTTTTATTGCAGAAATTCGGTTTAGCTTTTGGTTTATTTTTGGTAGGTAATGCCTTACAAGCAGCAGGTTTTAAAGAAACTTTACCCGGACAAACTATACTCCCAACACAACCAGAATCGGCACTTTTTGCCATCCGTATCGCCGTAGGGCCTTTACCAGTCATCTGTTTAATTGGCGGGCTAGTCTTAACCTACTTCTACCCCATCACCCGCGAAATGCACGCCCAAATCATGTTGCAACTCCAAGAACGGCAGCAAAGGAAGGAATCAGTTGACAATTGACAGTGGTTAGTAGTTCTTTCTCCTCATCTTCCCCTACTTCCTCATCTCCCCCCACTCTCCATTCTCTACTCCCTACCCAAGACTCTAGCAATAACCTCAACCAACTCAGTAGGCTCTACTGGCTTAGATAGGTGTGCTTGAAAGCCTTCTGAGATGGCTCGTTCCTTGTCTAATTGTCCAGCATAAGCTGTCAGTGCGATCGCCGGAATTTGTCCACCTTCTTCTGGTGATAAGCTTCTAATTTGTTGCAATAGCATATAGCCATTGATTTCGGGCATACCGATGTCTAGTACCAATACATCGGGTTTTGATTCTATCAATGCTTGCAGTGCTGTAAGTGCTGATTTGGCCTGTGTAACTTCTGCACCAGAGGTTTGCAATACAAAAGCAGCCAGTTCTCTAGAGTCAGTTTCATCATCTACTAATAAAACTTTTACCCCATCTAACTCTGCGGGATTTTGAGGTTGTGCGGTATCTTCAGTTATCTGGTTGCGAACCTGCATTAACGGTAGTTTAACAGTGAAGGTACTCCCTTTGCCTTCACCTAGACTCTGTGCTGTAACTGTACCACCGTGCATTTCTACTATATGTTTAACAATAGCTAAACCTAGCCCCAAGCCACCAAAGTTTCTAGTACTCCTACTGTCGGCTTGGCGGAAACTGTCAAACACATAAGGGAGAAAATCTGTGGCAATTCCTATACCTGTATCGCTGATTTGAATCTGAGCATATGTACCAACTTTTGATAGACGTATCTCTACACGCCCTCCGTTGGGTGTGAATTTAACGGCATTTGCTAACAAATTCCAAACTACCTGTTGTAAGCGGGTAATGTCTCCCAAAACCGAACCTATGTTCAAACCGACTACGCTGTAAAGTTGAATTGATTTGGCTTCTGCTGCTAACCGCACGGTTTCTAAGGCGGCGGAAATTGTAGTTTTTAAATCTACAGGGGAAATATTTAGCGTTAGTTTACCCCGGAGAATTTGCGAAACATCTAACAAGTCTTTAATTAATTGCGCCAACAAATTAGCATTACGCTCAATAATTGCTACGCCTTCAATAATTTTTGTTTGGCTCAAGTTTTGCCTAGTGATAATTTTAGCCCAACCCAGGATAGGATTGAGTGGCGATCGCAATTCATGGGATAAAATCGCCAAAAATTCATCTTTGATGCGGTTAGCGGCTTCGGCTTGAGCGCGTGCCGTTTTTTCCCGTTCCAACAATTCTTCTCGTTCTTGTTCGGCTTGCTTACGCTCGGTGAGGTCGATGACAAAAGCTATACCATCAGATTGGGAGTCTTCGAGAAAGGCACAGGCAGTCAGGATAGGTACAAGTTTACCTGTTTTGTGTATGTAATACTTCTCAATAGGAGCCGAAAACCCAAACTGCCGTAACTCATCCAACACTTGCAGATTTATCTGTTTGCTTGCAGGTGGAGTGATTTTTTGCCAGTCTACAGCACCAGCTTGCATTTCCTCTCGCGTATAGCCAACTAACTGTAGATAAGCATCATTTGCTTCTATAACTTTGCCATCCAAATTCCAAAAAGCGATGCCAATAACATTAGATGCAAACAACCATCTAAATCTTGTTTCGCTCTCTTGTAATGCTTTTTGAGCTAATTTGCGCGATGTAATATCTTCAATAATGCCATCAATTACCTGACTGCCAGCAATAGTAGTAAAAGTTTTACTAATCCTCACCCAAATTGTACTGCCATCTACACGATGTAATAATACTTCGCGATCGCGGGCATTGCCATTTTGTTTGAGTGTTTTTAAGACTTCCTCATAGTCTCCGGGACGGAAATAAGGTTCCAGACTTCCATCCTCTGGGACTTTTTTTAAGGACTCTAACCCTAGTAAATTCAAAAATGCGCCGTTAGCTTCTAATAAAAAATTATCTGCTGTGAGCCTATATACTCCCACATTAAGTTGGTCGAGTAAAGTTTGAAAACGCAATTCTAACCCTGTAACTTTGAGGCGAGTTGCCGTCCGCTCCATTGCCAAGCGCACAGCTACAGGTAAGCGCATATAATGAGTGGGCGATTTAATTACGTAATCATCTAAACCAGATTTCATCGCCTCCACTGCAACTTCCTGTGAGCCACTGTTAGTAAACATAATCACAGGTAACTCAGGATAACGATTTTTAAATTCTCTCAAAACCGTAATCCCATCATTCCAGCGCAATTGATAATCGGTAATTACTACGTCAAGTTCTCCTGTTGATAATGCTTGCTCTAATTCTTCAGCACGAATTACTTCCTGAATAAGCAAATCACTAAACTCTCGTTCTAAGGCATGAATTGCTAGCAAGCGATCGTGAGGATTATCATCAATTAGAAGAATACGTAATACCATTTCACCAATAGAATTATTTACTCAAAATTTAACTGTGGTTTTTCATTCAAAGAAATCCAGTGCCGATTTAGAATCTCGACAATTTCAACTAAGTCATCAAAAGCAACGGGTTTAACCATATAAGCATTTACCCCTAAATCGTAAAGACGATTAATGTCTAGAGACTGGCGGGAAGCAGTCAATACCACCACAGGTAGACGCTTTAAGCCGGGTTGTTGACGTAACCACAGCAAAACCTCATCTCCAGAACGACGAGGAAGTTTCAAATCAAGTAAAATTAGGACTGGTAACGGGTAAGTATGGCGATCGCTATATGGTTTCTCCCCAGATAAATACAACACAGCTGCATCGCCATCATTGACTATTTGTAGTGGGTTAGTAATTCCCACCTTGCGGAAAGCCCTTTGGATCAGCAGAATATCGGAGGGGCTATCCTCCACTAATAAAATTGTTGTCTCTGCTGCAAAGCTATCCATTCTCCACCCACTTACCTATTAACCGGAATCAAACAGCCAAAAAAGCAGTCCATGATAATTTTTGAGCAATTCAATTTTTTTGTCTTCTCTCTGTAGAGAGTGCTGAGTAATGTTAGCGGTAGCGGCGCGTTTAGCGCGTGCTGAGTAAGGAGTAGAGAGTGGATAATGGACAGTGAACTTAACCTGTCAACTGTCAACTGAACGTGAAATTATGCAGGCGAATAACTAAGGATTAGGTTAAATTTGAATGACTCTTATGTATGATTGAATACATATCATCGGCAATGCCAATCTCCCATTACTCAATTGTGATTCTGGGCAATGCTCCAGAAGATAGATCACTCTACTGCGATTACTTAAGTCAGGACACTCTAGCTAGCTATGATGTAGTGGAGATAGAGACAGGATTAGAAGCACTGGTATATCTATCTCAAAACAAACCAGATTTAATACTGTTGGACTATCAATTCTTAGATGTAGATGGATGGGAATTTCTTAATCAGTTGAGATGGCAATTTGACGGCTGGGAAATGCCGATGATTTTGTTAATCGGGCAGAAAGATGAGAGGTTAGCTGTTCAAGCTATCAAAAGTGGTGTCTCGGACTATTTAGTTAAGGAAAATCTCACTTGTATTAGATTCTGCCACACCGTTTATTCTACATTAGAAAAAAGCCGTCTAAGACAACAACTAAAAGATAGCGATCGCCAATATCAACAAGCACTAGAAGCCCTCAAAGCATCAGAAGCGGAACTCCAAGGGTTGTTTAAGGCAATAGTTGATGTAATTTTGGTGGTAGATAGACAAGGCCGTTACCTTAAAGTTGCCCCTACAGGTGCAGATGAGCTTTACTTACCACCTGAAGATTTAATTGGTAAAACAGCCCATGAAGTTTTACCTACTCACCTCGCAGATAAATTTGTCAATTTGATTGGGCAAACTTTAGCTACACAGCAATCCTCAGAGTGCGAATATAACTTACAAATCGGCAATAAAGAAATTTGGTTTCATGCCAATGTTGTACCCATTTCATCAGAAAATGTGATTTGGGCTGCACGAGACATCACCGCAGCCAAGCACAACCAAATCATTAGCCAACAGGCAGAAAAGGCATTTGAGGATAATCAAATCATCTTGCAGATTGTCATGGATAGTCTACCTATGGCAATCTTTTGGAAAGACTGCAATAATCGATTTTTAGGTTGTAACCGCCAACTGCTATTAAATGCTGGACTATCTTCGGCAGCAGAAATTATTGGCAAAACAGATTTTGATATGCCCTGGCGGGAATATGCAGCACATTATCAAGCAGACGATCGCATCGTTATCGAGTCAGGTCAACCTAAATTTAATATTGAAGAACCTTTGACAAGAGGTGACAAGCAAACGATTTGGTTACGCACCAGTAAAATACCTCTGTGCAACTCTGATAAGGAAATTATTGGCGTTCTCGTCAGTTGTGAAGATATTACCGAACGCAGAGAAATTGAACAGGCTCTACAAGAAAGCGAACGACGCTATGCAACTTTAGCAGCATCAGCCCCCGTTGGTATTTTCCGCAGTGATTTAAAGGGAAATTGTTTGTATGTTAACGAGTATGGGTGTTACATTTCTGGATTAACTCCCCAAGAAGCAGTCGGCTATGGCTGGGTTAAAGCCATACACCCAGAAGACCGAGATATGGTGTTGGTAGAATGGTATTGGTGTATCCAAACAGGCCGGACTTCTAATTTAGAATATCGGCTTGTACAACCGAATGGGACAGAAATCTGGGTATTTGCGCAATCAGTTCCAGAAAAAGATTTAGAAGGCAGAGTGACTGGTTATGTGGGAACCATCACTGATATTACTAGACGTAAACAAGCAGAAGATGCTTTGCGTCGTAGTGAACAACTATATCGCACTTTAGTAGATAACTTTCCCAATGGTGCGGTTGTGTTGTTTGACGATGACTTACGCTACCTGCTAGCCGGCGGTTCTGGACTTGCTAGTGTAGGTTTGAGCAAGGCAAAAATGGAAGGGAAAACCCTTTGGGAAATCTTTCCGCCAGAAGTATGTGCAAAGATCGCCCCTCTGTGTAGGCAAGCATTGGCGGGAGAATCAGTAGTTGCGGAGATTCCTTATGGCGATCGCCACTACATTAGCCATTATATCCCTGTACAAGATGAGCAGGGTAAGGTGATTGCAGGCATCACTATGACCCAAAATATCACCGAGCGTAAAAAAGCAGAACAGGAACGCGATCGCCTGTTGCGAATTTTGGCAGAACAAAATCAGACTTTAGAGGCACAAGTCAACCAACGCACATTAGAACTGCAACAAAGTAAGGAACGCTTCCGCAATCTTGTGGAAACTTCTAGTGATTGGGTATGGGAGGTTGATGAATTTGGAGTTTACACCTATGCCAGCCCACAAATCATTAACCTTTTAGGATATACCCCTGAAGAAGTTTTGGGCAGAACTCCATTTGATTTAATGCCGCCAGAAGAAGCACAAAGAGTATTGCATGAGTTTATGAAATTCGTTGCCAAACAAGCTCCTTTTCAATGCTTAGAAAATATCAACATTCATAAAGATGGGCGACTGATTACTTTAGAAACAAGTGCAGTTGCGATTTTTGATGTAGATGGAAAATTTTGTGGCTATCGCGGCATGGATCGGGATATCACTGTACGTAAACTCTCAGAAGCCGCTTTACGCGAAAACGAAGCGCGGTTTGAGCGCATTGCTGCCAATGTTCCTGGCGCAATGTATCAATATATTCTCCATACTGACGGCTCCCATGAATTTACATATATAAGCGATCGCGCTCCAGAAATTTTTGAACTAAAGCCTGCCACAATTATGGAAAATGCAAATGTGTTATGTGCTTTAGTTAACTTAGATGATATCGGCTCATTCCGCAAGTCGATGGCTCATTCAGCTATTTCTTTACAGCCAATGTCTTGGGAAGGAAGATTAATTACTCCATCTGGCTGCCTAAAATGGATACAATGTATGTCCCAACCAGAAAAACAACCCAACGGTGATATTTTATGGGATGGATTAATTATTGATGTTAGCGATCGCCGACGCAAAGAAATAGAAAATAAACGTCTTAAAGAGCGTTTAGAATTTGTCCTTTCAGCTAGTCCGGCAGTTATTTATACCTGCCAAATCTCAGATAACTTCGCCGCTACCTTTATCAGCGATAATGTACAGCATATTCTCGGCTATACGCCAGAACGATGGCTCACAGAACCAGATTTCTGGGTAAATCGCATCCATCCAGACGACTTAAAAAATGTTTTTGCCGAACTAGAAAATATTGAACAACAGGAATATCACCTCTATCAATATCGCTTCCTGCATCAAGATGGTAGCTACCGTTGGATAGAAGATGAATATCGTGTTGTGCGAGACAAAGCAGGGAAACCTGTAGAAATTATTGGTTATGTTGTTGATATCAGCGAACAGCAAGCCGCACTACAGGAGCGTGAACTGGCTCAAGAAGCTATGCGACTGAGTGAAGAACGTCTACTATTAGCCTTGGAAGCTTCTGGTGATGGCTTATGGGACTGGAATATTACAACTAACGAACTCTACCTTAGCCCTCAATGGCTAGGAATGTTAGGTTTTGAGGTGGGAGAATTACCTAGTCATTTCAGTACATGGGAAAGATTGGTTCACCCAGAAGACTTGCCCTATATGTTAGAAAAACTTCACGCTCATCTTCAGGATGCCTCCATACCCTACAAACTCGACTATAGAGTCCAAACTAAAGAAGGTGAATATAGATGGATTGCTAACTATGGTAAAGCAGTAGTTCGAGATGAAGATGACAAAGCCCTACGAATGACTGGTACTCATCGAGACATTTCCGAGGCCAAAAAGACCGAATCAGAACTACGCCAAGCTAACGAAAAATTAGCCATATCCAACCATGAACTCGCCCGTGCCACCCGCCTGAAAGATGAGTTCCTAGCTACCATCAGCCACGAACTACGCACCCCACTAAATGCAATTCTAGGTATATCAGAAGGTTTGCAAGATCATGTGTTTGGAGTCATCAATGAGAAACAAAGACGGTCATTGCAAACCATTGAGCGTAGTGGCAAACATTTGCTGGAATTAATTAACGACATTTTGGATTTATCCAAAATTGAAGCAGGACAGATGGAGTTACATTATGCTCCCATAACTATCAACTCGCTGTGTCAATCAAGTTTGACATTTATTAGCCAGCTAGCATTTCAAAAACGCATCCAGCTTGAGGTAAAGATTCAACCCCATCTACCCGATTTAATGCTGGATGAGTTGCGTATCCGTCAGGTTTTGATTAATTTACTTAACAATGCGGTCAAATTCACACCTGAAGGTGGAAAAGTTACCTTAAAAGTAACTCACGAACGAATTATCACCCAAACACAAGCAACACCTCTGCAAGATGTCATTCGCTTTGCTGTTATTGATACAGGTATCGGTATCGCTGCGGAGAACATCAAAAAACTGTTTCAACCTTTTATCCAAATTGATAGTGCCTTAAACCGCCAATATAACGGCACTGGTTTAGGTTTAGCTCTCGTGAAGCGAATTGTAGAAATGCACGGTGGCAAGGTAGGTGTAAGCAGCGAACTTGGTGTAGGCAGTTGCTTCACTGTTGATTTACCCTGTACTGGAGTCTGCGAATTTTCGCCTGAGTCTGTAAATCAAGTATTACCTGAGCTAAATTTTACTGTAAATGAAAGAGTAGAGCATTCACCGCTAATTTTGCTGGCAGAAGATAGCGAGGCGAATATTTTTACTATCTCTGGATATTTAGAAACAGTAGGATATCGGGTTATATTAGCGAAAAATGGTCATGAAGCGATCGCCCTCACCAAAGCCCAAATTCCCAACTTGATTTTAATGGATATTCAAATGCCAGGAATTGATGGTTTAGAGGCAATCAAACAGATTCGATTAGATAAAAACTTTGCCAACATTCCCATAATTGCCTTGACAGCTTTAGCAATGCCAGGTGACAAAGAAAAATGTTTAGCAGCCGGTGCAAACGACTATCTCTCCAAACCCATCAAACTCAAGCAACTAGCAGCTGTCATCAAGAAATTTTTAGCCGCAAAGCAGTTGACAGTTGACAGTTGACAGTTGTTAGTAGTTTTTTCTCCCCCCACTCCCTCATCTCCCCCCACTCCCCACTTCTCAACCCACTGCTTTCGGTAAGGCAATCCAAAAACGGCTACCTTTGCCTAGTTGTGATTCTACTCCGCAACTACCACCCATTTTTTCTAAGGCTTTACGCACAATGGCTAAACCAATGCCAGTACCAGGATAAATTTCTACACCATGAAGTCTTTCAAATACACGAAAAATCCGTTCTTGGTGTTCTGGTGCAATGCCGATACCGTTATCTATTACCCAAAGTTTTACCCAACTTTTCCCCTCCTGCAAATACTCTTGAGAATATATCTTTACTACAGGCGAGACATCTGGCTTAACAAACTTAATTGCATTATTTAACAAGTTGATAATCACTTGCCCCAATGTAGCGGGGTGAGCCATGACTGATAATAGAGGAGTATCTACTGTAACTTGTGCTTGGCGTTCTTGAATTTGTGGTTCTATTTGTTTAATTGCCTGATGAACTACAACATTCAAGTCAGTAGGCTGCATTTGAATTTCGCTACGACTAAGACGGCTGTATGCTAACAAGTCAGTAATTAATGTATCCATTTGCATCGCACCATCTGCTATGTAACGCAGATAACTTTGTCCAAAGGTATCTAGTTGATTGCCGTAATCTTCTAGTAATGCTTGAGCAAAGCCTTGCATGGTGCGTAGTGGCGCTCGTAAGTCGTGAGAAACTGAGTAGTTAAAAGCTTCTAAATTTTGATTAGCTTCTTGTAGCTCAATAGTACGTTGTGCAACACGTTGCTCTAGTTTCTCTGCGTATTTTTGCAGTTCTTGACGCAGTTGCGATTGTTGAATGGCGATCGCCAATTGTTCTGCAACTTCCCTCGCCATCTGCTGATTTTCTTGATTAAAAGCGTCTACTCCAATACTTGCGAGGCTAAGTTCACCAATTAAATTCTCCTGCACCCGCATCGGAACTGCTATGTAACTATGCACTCCGGCGGCTAACAGTCGCTCTAAAATTATTGGACGTTGTTCTAAAACAGCAATATCTGGAATTAAGCGCAGTTGTCTTTGTTGTAAAACTGCGATCGCGGCAAAGTCTTCTATTCGTAGAGTAATACCTTCATCTAGTTGAAAAACATCATCGTTATTAGCTCTAATTACTTGAGCCGTGCCGTTTTCAAAATCGAACAGGACAACAAACGCTTGTTGACAACCAGCTATTTTACGTAATCTTTCAAGGGCTTCTCGTATAATTTGAATATCAGGTGCGGCAGATAAAATTGCTCTGTCAATTTCATGTAAGTCAGCCAGACGTTGAGCAGAACGTTGAGATATTTCTGATTGTTCAAGGGCAGTTCTTAGCGCATGTTCATAAGTTTTTGATACCTGGAAAATCTGTCTTTGAATAAAGGAAGCAAGAATAAAGCCGATGACCAAAGTTAGAATTAAGCTGGTGGCACTCACCTGTTGCGTTGTCTGACGGACAGTATCACTGCGTTCATTTCGCAATTGTTCTTCTACGGCAATAAAAGCTGTGATGTGTTGGCGCATGGAGACCATTTGTTGCTCACGCACCTTAAACACAGGCAAAGGTTCAACTTCTCCTCGTCGTCGCCGTTCCACAGCCAAGGCAATCATTCTATCCCACTGTTGATATAACGATATAAGTTCCTTGAGTCGTTGCGTTTGGCTAGGATTATCAGCAACTAGATTTTTTAGTTTCTCAAAAGCAGCATCAATTGCTGGACTAGATTCTATGTAGGGTGCTAAAATATCCAATTCCCCTGTAAGAATATAGCCACGCGATCCTGTTTGTATATCTAACAGTAGCTTTTGGGTGCGGTAGGCTTGACTAATTACCTGATCTGTGTGATCTACCCACTGCATCGCTGATATTAGGCGGTTAACTTGCCACCAAGATACCCCAGAAAACGACAATAACAAAACACTAGGTAAAACGATCGCTCTAGTCAGCTGACGTTGAAATATCACTCTAGCAATTTGCAACAGCATATTTACTATGCTAATTGGTTTTGTTAGTTATTAGTCCATAGTCAAAAGTCAAAAGTCAACAGTTTTTCTCCCTTCTGCCTCTAATTCGATTTAACTGCGATATCTTCAAAATCTGTTAGTGCAAAAGCAAACTCACGAAAGGCAACTTTAATTAAGTCTTCTTTCATAGTTTTCTTTAAAGAGGTGTCGCGGATAACATCTGCTAACTCGATAAATAATAGTGAAAATATAAACCTATCTTGACGATCAACCTGTTTTAAGCAAGCTAATATAAACTCATACAACTCTGTCTTTCTGGGTTTGCTTTGTTCGTCCCAAATCTGCAACCCAAGACGGAAGGTTTTTAAGCGTATCTCATCAATGTTATAAGAAGCGTCTTTGTAGCGGACTGATACGCGCTGGGGCATTTCCATAAGTTGAGCATATAAATTCACTGTATGTTGTTTATTCAGGCTTATCTAGTCACATCAGGAAAAATATCAAATGAATTAAGAAAACGTCTTAAATAATTTTGGCAACCTATTTGTTATATGCGGCTAAGGACGCACATTTGTGCGCCCCTATTAGCTCAATTTTGAGTTGATGTAAGTTAAGTTTCCTTAACGTCGTCCACTTTGAATTTTGTCAAAGATAGCGCCGTCATCAAAAAATTTCTTCTGTATAGTGTCCCAACCGCCTAAGCTTTGTACATTGTAGAGTTTGGAAACTTTGGGATATTTTTTCTCTACTTCTTTGGCTACACCAGAGTTAACTGGTCTAAAACCAACTTTAGCAAACTCGCGTTGCGCTTCTGGAGTGAAAAGAAACTTGACGAAAGCTTCGGAAACAGCACGACTACCGCGTTTATCTACAACTTTGTCAACAACGGCAACTGGGCCATCTATGGAGATGTTGACTTGAGGAACAACGTAGGAGGGTGATGTTTTTCCTTGTTGTGCAGCGAGGATAACTTCGTTCTCGTAGTTTAGTAGGACATCACCTTGACCTTTTTTGTAAAAGGCATCGCTGGCTTCCCGTGCATCTTTAGGTAATACAGGCACATTTCTATAGACTTTGGTTATATAGTCTAGAGCTTGCGCTTCATTACCTCCATTTTTAGCGATCGCGCCCCATAATGCCAAGAAGTTCCACCGCGCACCACCGGAAGTTTTCGGGTTGGCTGTAATGACTTTAATTCCCGGTTTAGCTAAATCACTCCAATTTTGAATCTTCTTGGGATTTCCTTCTCTAGTTTCTATCGCCACTACCGAACGAGTCACAATAGAATTGTTGGGTGCTTCTCTTTCCCAACCGGGTTGAATTAATCCAGCTTTCTCGATTTTTTTGGTGTCTAGCGCCAGTGCTAAAGCGACTACATCAGCCTCTAAACCATCGATAACAGCACGAGTTTGAGAACCTGAACCACCATAACTCTGCTTAATAACTACATCTTGACCCTTTTCTCGCTTCCATTTAGCAACAAATTGAGGGATGATTTTTTCGTAAGCAGCTTTTGTTACTGCGTAGGAAACTAGAGTAATTTCAACCTTTTTTCCCCCTTGGCTAATTAGTTGCGTCTTCTGGTTTGCCGATGCAGGTTGGGAATTTGTGACAGCAAATGGCATTAAAGCACTTAAACCCAAGCCTGCTGCTAACACTAAAGCAGATGGTTGGCTTAGAGTTGTCTTCCATTTAGTAGATATGGACTTTTTTGCCTCGGCAATTGATTTGAGCCTTGATACAATTTTAGGTGTCATGGGATGTGTTTCACTGAGTAGCTAACTGCGATTAGTCGATGCAAATTCCAGACAAAGACAATGTAAATTCGGGGCAATAAGAGTACTAAATACTACAACTTACTGCTCCGTTTTTTTACTGTTAATTTACGGTATGTCTATCGTAAAACGACGTTATAAAAAAGTAAAGTGATAAACAAAATTTCGGAATATACGAATATTTGAACTATTAAATGGCGATCGCTCTCCTGATACCATTAGAAGCTGTAAGCTTTGCTAGAGAAGACTTTAGCTAAAAAATATCGAATTAAATTTAGTCAAATAATAATAAGTAGCTATATATTAACAGGTTACTTTGAATACAGAGTGGGAAATGCGATCGTCAAATGACACCGAAGATTAACAGCATTTTTACTTGCTAAGTAAGCTGGTAGAATTACTTCATTTACCATATTCTCTATCGAGAATGTGAAGTTTTCTTATTGTTTATGGAGTAAGTATCTGCGATTATCTATGTATCGTTAAACTGTAATATTAGTATTCCAATCAATTAACTGTAGATTAACCCGAAGGAGAATAAATGAACCTGTGGCAGCGTCCTTTAGAAAAATTGTTACTGAAAGTAGAGCAGACAATACGTAGATTCAGCTTGAACTCATTAAAAGGCTTTGTGTCACTAGTATTGGTGGGAGCGGTTTTGAGTGTAGCGTTAGCCGCCTGTACTGGTGGTAGTAATGGCAATAATACTGCCACAGAAAACCCAACTGCTAATCCTGTTGCTGCTAACAAACAAAATGTAGAATTAACCCTAGTTTCCTTTGCTGTTACCAAAGCAGCCCACGAGGCCATCATTCCTAAATTTGTCGAAAAATGGAAGCAAGAGCATAACCAAACTGTCACTTTTAAGCAGAGTTATGGTGGTTCTGGCTCACAAACTCGTGCCGTAATTGATGGTTTAGAGGCAGATGTTGTCCACTTGGCCTTGGCTTTAGATACTCAAAAAATTGAGAAAGCTGGATTAATTCAGCCAGGATGGGAACAAGAAAATCCTAATAATGGTATTGTTTCCAAATCTGTAGCTGCAATCATTACTCGTGCAGGCAACCCCAAAGGTATCAAAACTTGGGCAGACTTAGCTAAAGATGGTGTTAAAGTAATCACAGCTGACCCTAAAACTTCAGGTGTAGCACGCTGGAACTTCTTAGCTTTATGGAACTCCGCCATCAAGACTGGTGCAGATGAAGCCAAGGCAACAGAATTTGTCAGTCAAGTTTATCGTAACGTACCGATTTTAGCCAAAGATGCGCGGGAAGCTACTGATACCTTTAGCAAAGGGCAAGGTGACGCTTTAATCAATTACGAAAATGAAGTTATCCTGGCACAGCAAAAAGGCACTAAAGTAGATTATGTAATACCTGATGTCAATATTTCTATTGATAACCCCATTGCTGTGGTAGACAAGAATGTCGATAAGCATGGCATTAGAGAAGTGGCAGAAGGCTTTGTCAAATTCCTCTACACACCAGAAGCACAAGAAGAGTTTGTGAAATTAGGATTTCGTCCAGTAGACGAAAAAATAGCTCAAAGCAAAGAAGTAGCAGATAAGTTTCCCAAGGTAAAAACTTTGGGTACTGTTCAAGACTTGGGTGGCTGGGCAGAAGTTGATAAAAAGTTCTTTGCTGATGGCGGTGTTTTTGACCAAATTCAAGCCAAAAAGAAACGGTAAATGGGTAATGGGTAATGGGTAATGGGTAGAAATTTTTCAGCAGTTACCAATTACCAATCACCAATTACCAAATGAGCTAAATATGACGTATTTTTTCATGTTGAATTGTATATGACTTTATCTCCTACTGCTGAAGCTGACAATAAAACGCCTAAATCAAAAACATTGATAAAAAAAGCGTTGAATCTGCCTTGGACTTGGCGTATTACTATTGCATATTTAACAGTGATGTTATTTGCTCCTGTAATTGCCATGTTTCTCAAAGCTAGTACAGAAACGCCCTCTGAGTTTTGGCGAATTGCTACTAGTGAGATTGCATTAGCTACATATAATGTCACCTTTGTTACTTCTTTATTGGCAGCTTTGCTCAATGGCGTATTTGGTACGTTGATTGCTTGGGTATTGGTGCGCTATGATTTCCCCCTTAAAAGAATAGTAGATGCTACCGTAGATTTACCGTTTGCACTACCAACTTCTGTTGCAGGTTTAACACTGGCAACAGTGTATAGTGATAATGGCTGGATTGGTTCTTTATTAACACCTTTAGGAATTAAAGTATCATTCACCCGTTTAGGGGTTTGGGTGGCAATGGTATTTATTTCCTTACCCTTTATCGTCAGAACAGTACAACCTGTATTGCAAGAGGTAGAACATGACGTTGAAGAAGCAGCTTGGTCTTTAGGTGCTTCCCAATGGCAAACATTTTGGAAAGTGATATTACCCCCGTTGTTCCCCTCGATTTTAACTGGTGTTGCCTTGGGCTTTTCCCGCGCTGTGGGTGAGTATGGCTCGACTGTAATTATTTCTTCAAATACACCCTATGAAGATTTGATTGCGCCAGTGTTGATTTTCCAAAGATTAGAGCAGTATGACTATTCCGGTGCGACAGTAATTGGTGTAGTTCTGCTAACAATTTCTTTGGTACTGCTATTAGGAATTAACTTGTTACAAGCGTGGTCAAGAAGATATGACAGTAAATGAGCCAAAATTACACTCATCTGGGAGTGAGAAGGGAAAAGCTAGACCTCCACAAAAAAACAGTTTTGTGCCAGCAATTTTAATTTTTGTAGCGATCGCCTATTTAGCCCTAGTTCAATATATCCCTGCACTCAACGTATTTGTGCAAGCCTTCAGTAAAGGAATAGGGCCATTCTTCGAGAACCTCACCCATAGCGACTTTCTCAGCGCCGCTTGGTTAACCCTACTATTAGCGTTAATAGCAGTACCTTTAAATACAGTATTTGGCTTATGTGCAGCTTGGGCGATCGCGCGTCACAAATTTCCCGGACGTGCTTTAGTATTAAGTATCATCGATTTGCCCTTCTCCATTTCGCCCGTAGTCGCAGGCTTAATGATTGTCTTACTGTATGGGCGTAATGGCTGGTTTGGGCCTTTGCTGGAAGCACATGATATTAAAATCATCTTTGCCTTTCCAGGGATGGTACTAGCTACAGCATTCGTGAGTATGCCCTTTGTCGCTCGTGAAGTAATTCCCGTATTAGAAGAATTTGGCAAAGACCAAGAAGAAGCAGCCAAAACTTTGGGTGCAAGTGAGTGGCAAACATTTTGGCGCGTCACCCTACCTGGTATTCGCTGGGGCTTACTCTACGGCATAATTTTAACCAACGCCAGAGCAATGGGTGAATTTGGTGCAGTATCAGTAGTATCTGGTAACATTGCCAATCAAACCCAGAGTTTACCCCTGTTTGTAGAAGATGCTTACAAGCAGTACGAAACAGAAGCAGCCTTCTCTGCGGCCGTTCTCTTAGCCTTACTAGCAGTAGTTACTCTAGTATTGAAAGAGATTGTAGAACGCAGAACCCGCATTAAGGATGTGGAGTAAATGGTTATTGGTTATTGGTCATTGGTCATTGGTCATTGGTCATTAGTCCACAGTCCACAGTCAATAGTTTTTCTCCCTCATCTCCCTCATCTCCCCCATCTCTCCATCCCTAGTTCAGTCCCTAATCAAAATAATCGGTGAGTTCAAATATGGCTAGTGACAAAACGCTTACCAATAAAAGGATTCGATTACGGATTCCTAAAGACTATCACCAGGAACCTGTAATTTCTCGCCTAGTATCAGAATATGGTTTGACTGTAAATATTGCTGCGGCGATTTTAGGAGCCAATGCTGTTGGCGATGGTTGGTTTGATTTGGATTTACAAGGTACAGATGCACAAATTAAAAGTGGGCTGAACTATCTACAAGAATTAGAGTTGGAAGTTTGGGATGAAACCAAAGTAGGTAATTGGTAATTCCTTGAGTATTACTGTTTGCAATTAAAAGAAAAACCCCAAATTCTAGGTGAATCTGGGGTTTTTTGTACAGTAGACCTCTTGCATAAATACTTTGGCGTTTGTTATTCTAATTTTTGAATAAGCGCTAATATACCTAATATTTTTTGTCTTATTTCTTTATTAGTATATTTTCCGTTTATATAATCAAAATCATTTATTTTATGATTTCCTAGCTATTCATCCCATTTAAAAAAATGACCAAATAAGCCTAAGCTGTCTCTACTATTTCTCCAATCATAATTAGTAGAACCATGTCTGGCTCTGGGACTATTGGTTTCCAATTTTTGAAGCAATGATAATCAATATTTACAGGAGAATAGTCATCACTAGCAGGAAGTTTAAAAGCGAATTTCTACACAACCCCACTAAAATCTGTGCCAAACTTTGCACCATCGGACGCTGTGATACATCCTCGCCACGCTGTAACTTATGCACCGTACCCCGCAAAATTGGCTCTTTCGACACAACTACATCATTGTTCCCCAAGAAGTCACTGAGAACGATCGCAATAACTGATAACTTCAACTCATCACATAACCTTTGCCAAGGTTCAATTTCCGCTTCATCTTTAACTAAAATCACTGCATGGGTGGCTTCCGACATAATCAAGCGGTTCTCGTCGGATATTTTTCCCCCAACATCAAAGACGAATATCGGTATATTAACTCCCCTCACTTCCTGCGCCTTCAATTGGGCGAACTCTGGCGTAAATCCAGCTTTGTATTGTGCTTTCAAATAAGCCGCTAAATCAGGATCTCGTCTAGCCGTTTCGCTGAACCAAGAACCATCGCCATCAGGACAGCCGGAAATAAAGTAATATTCCGGCGCGTCGGAAATCTGCAATAGTGCTTGTTTTAATCCCTCGCGGAAGCAAGTCTTTCCGGTATTTGCAAAGCCACATAAGACAACTTTGAGAAATGTGATTATTCGGCTACGGGCATGGCGACCTAAGTGTGAGGTGATTTTTCCTTTTGATTTACGTCAGGGTATTGCGGCTGATGTGGCGAAGGAGTTTCAGTTTTATCATCGGGATTAGAGTAATTTTTAAACGCAGAGGGGCGCGGGGCGAGGAGGTTTTACTAGTTTTATTAGCGATGTATTCAGTCGCTCAAATTAAAAAATTAAGATGATTCTGGTAAGTAATACTTACTCTACTAATAACTAATGACTAATGACTAATGACAAAACTAACTGATAAATTTGAGTCGGCGTTGGTTTATGCTACTCGTCTTCATGCTAGGCAAACTCGGAAGATTAGTGGTGTACCTTATATAGCGCATTTGTTGAGTGTGGCAGCTTTGGTACTGGAGGCTGGGGGAACGGAGGAGGAAGCGATCGCTGCCTTATTACACGATAGTATTGAAGACCAAGGGGGTAAGTCTACTCGTGAGGAGGTGGGGCGATTTTTTGGTGAGGCGGTAGTAGCTATAGTTGATGGTTGCACTGAATGCGATACTGAACCGAAACCACCTTGGATGGAACGCAAGCAAAGATATTTAACTAACCTACGTCATGCCTCACCCTCTATCCGGCGAGTATCTTTAGCCGATAAGCTACACAATGCACGTTCTTTACTCGCCGACTATCAACTACGGGGTAGTAGCATCTGGAGCGAGTTTAAAGCAGGTAGCGAAGGTACTTTGTGGTTTTACAGAGAGTTACAGCAAATATACACAGAAACAGGCTCAGATTGGATGACAGAGGAATTTATCCGAGTTGTTCAAGAACTCGAACAAAAAAAATAATTACGAATTACGAATTACGAATTACGAATTATCTTGGTACACTTGCTCGGTATGATATTTAATCTGCAAGCATTTACCAAAATAAAAATCTAGCTATGACTCAGAACTACCGAATTACCCTACTTCCTGGCGATGGTATTGGCCCTGAAATTATGGCAGTGGCGGTAGATGTGCTGAAAGTCGTAGGGCAGCAATTCGATATTTTGTTTGATTTCCAAGAAGCTTTAATTGGCGGTGCAGCAATTGACGCTACTGGCGAACCTCTACCAGCCGCTACTTTAGAAACTTGCCGCAACAGTGATGCTGTATTACTCGCCGCTATTGGTGGTTACAAGTGGGACTCCCTACCCTCGCACCAACGCCCAGAAGCGGGTTTATTAGGACTACGCGCTGGCTTAGGGTTATTTGCGAATTTACGCCCAGCCCAAATTTTACCCCAGTTAATTGATGCTTCTACCTTAAAGCGGGAAGTTGTGGAAGGGGTAGATATTATGGTGGTGCGCGAACTCACTGGGGGAATTTACTTTGGCAAACCCAAGGGGATTTTTGAAACTGAGACTGGTGAGAAACGCGGTGTCAATACGATGGTTTATAGTGAATCAGAAATTGACAGAATTGGTAGGGTAGCTTTTGAGACGGCGCGGAAACGTCGGGGTAAACTTTGCTCGGTGGATAAAGCCAATGTATTAGAAGTATCTCAATTGTGGCGCGATCGCATTACCAAACTTTCCCAAGAATACCCCGATGTGGAACTCTCACATCTATATGTAGATAATGCAGCTATGCAGTTAGTACGTGCGCCTAAGCAATTCGATACTATCGTCACAGGTAATTTATTCGGTGATATCCTCTCTGATGCGGCCGCTATGCTCACGGGTAGTATCGGTATGTTACCTTCCGCTAGTCTTGGCGCATCGGGGCCGGGAGTGTTTGAACCAGTCCACGGTTCTGCTCCAGATATCGCCGGACTTGATAAAGCCAACCCCCTCGCCCAAGTGTTGAGTGCGGCGATGATGTTACGCTACGCCTTAGACCAACCCAAAGCAGCAGACAAAATCGAACAAGCTGTATTACAAGTTCTAGAGCAAGGCGATCGCACAGGCGATATAATGTCAGTGGGTATGAATCTTTTAGGTTGCCGGGCAATGGGTGACTCGCTTATAACTGCCTTAGAAAAAGAATAATTTTCAGGGAAAACGCCAAATTGGCAACCAACTCTGGAAGTTTCGGCTAAACTGTTACCAAAATCTAGCAATCACATAACAGCATAGTGTACGCTTTAAAACAAGGACAAGGAAAAGTTAACTCCACTACCCCAAAGAGCCAGTCCCCTTTGATTGACCCAGCCATCATCAGAGCTGCGGGACAAATTTACTATACCCACTGTGAGGTACATCCAGAAATCGCTGGACAGCCTTCTGGTGTAGCAATTAACCGCGTAACTCATCGAGGTAAAGTAATTTTTACAGATCAACCAGTACTCTTACCACAAGAATGCTTTGTGCCATTGAGTCAAATTGAATCTTATATGTATTAGTCATTGGTCATTGGTCATTGGTCATTAGTCAAGAGCGAGTATGAATTGACACTCGACATTTGCCAAAAGATGGACGACAAATGACTCAGGACTTAAGACAAATGACATATGGATACTTTGATAGTTACCCTGGCGAGTATGATTGTTTTCGCCTTGGGTGCATCTATTGGCAGCTTTATTAATGTGGTAGTTTATCGATTACCGGCTGGCCTATCGGTTTTGTGGCCGCCTTCTCGTTGTCCTCACTGTTTAAACCAACTCAAAGCCTATGATAATGTGCCGGTTTTCGGTTGGATATGGTTAAAGGGACGATGCCGTTTTTGTAAAAGTCAGATTTCTCCGCGTTACCCTGTGGTGGAAGCCGCAACAGGGCTAATTTTTCTCCTCATATTTTTTATATTTAATGTTTCAATCATTACCATAGGTTATTGGACATTTTGTAGCTGGTTATTAGCATTATCCCTGATTGACCTGGATACTATGACCCTACCTAGCCCCTTAACTAAGTCGGGGTTGGTATTAGGGTTGGTTTATCAAATAGTTGTGGGATATATCAACGAAGGTAGCGTGTCAGCAATAGCTAGACATCTCATGATGGGGATAGTTGGGGCAGTATTAGGCTTATGGTTATTTGATGCGATCGCTCTTTTAGGTATTTTCCTACAAAAAGAAGCAATGGGTGCAGGAGATGCCAAACTCGCCGCCATGATGGGCGCGTGGTTAGGTTGGCGCTACTTGCTTCTGGCTGGGTTTATCGCCTGTTCATTAGGCGCATTAGTAGGTATTAGTGCCATCATGCTATCAAAACGCAAATGGGGGCAAAAAATCCCCTTCGGCCCCTTCTTAGCTTTAGGAGCGTTTATCACACTATTTGGTGGCAAGCCCATCTTATCTGCTTATTTAGGGTTATTTTTTTAGCAGAAGGCTTCATCCGTTAACTGGCGTTTCTACACCTGCAACTCAAATCCAGGTAATACATCTTCCCCAGAAAGAATAGCGGGTATTTGTATAACTTCTACAGCCTTGCCTAATCGATAAATTTCTACTTGGGCATCTTGAAGATTCATCAACCAACCCAAGCGTAGACCATTTTCTGTATATTCCTGCATCTTCTGTTGAATATTTGTCAACCTGTTTGTCGCCGAACGCAGTTCAATCAGAAAATCTGGTACAAGTGGCGGAAATTTTTGACGTTGTTCTGGTGTCAACGCTTCCCATCGTTTTAATTTTACCCAAGCTGCATCAGGCGATCGCTTTGCACCATTGGGGAGGATAAAAATAGTGGAAGAACTAAAAACCTTGCCTAATTTAGTTTGACGATTCCAAATTTCTAAATCGGTGATGAGTTCAGCCTCTTGATTTCCGCTTTCTCCTCCTACTGGTGGCACAATAATTAACTCCCCGGCTGCACTCATTTCTAGGCTTAAATCATGATTAGCAACACATAACTGATAAAATTGCTCATCGGTTAAATGAGCGATCGCTTTTAAATTCAGCACAATAGTTTCCATCAAACCTTCCTCGTGCCTTGTTTGCTCACATCATTTACCTATAGTTAAAAGTTTATCAGGAGTAAATTAATCAGCTATTATGCTTATAAATCACATAAAAATTCCTTACATTTGTTGACAGTTAACCCTTAACAGCCAACTGTCAACAGTTAACAACCTATTCCCTACAACTGTAACTTTCATTACCCCATAGGCACTTGACGGTTTGATAATATTAGCCTGTGACTTGGATCACCCCCTTAACGATATAGGACTAACGCTGCGGAAATTCTTGGTTTTGGGAAAGTATAAGAATTACACCTAAAATCCTTGCCCAAATTTTTGATTTTTCGTCTTCTAACTGAAGTCCTACAAAAGTACCTGTTAGTTAGTGCAACTAATGTACTAGGATGCTGATTGCTCATCAACTAGCAAAACAAACTTTTACATTGGAGCAAAAATTAAAACTGGGGTTGGGAAAAAGCGTCTTGTTGAAGGGTTTATATTGCTATCAGTCAAATTTTACCAATACATTTACAAGTGTGATGAACTAGAGACTTGTATTGGTATCAATATTTTAGTTAGGCTGGCAACTAAAGATGCAAACTTAAGGTCTAAATTGCTTATAAGCGTATTTTGACGATGTAGTCAACAGTCTAGGGAAAAAAAGTTAGTGATCAATAACACCTGATGATTAACTTCCCAAAACGATTTGACTTGTTTTCGACCTTCCACTTGAATAAGATAAAAATGGCAAACAACGAAGAATCACGCGGTTTAAAGTCTCTATTTGATTGGTTTGCAAACCGACGTAAAGCTGGAGCAACCAACCCCGAACGCCAAGAACGTGAAATTGCTGATGGGTTGTGGCATAAGTGTCCTAAATGTGGCGTATTAACCTATACAAAAGACCTACGAGCCAATCAAATGGTTTGTGTCGAATGTGGACATCATAATCGGGTAGATAGTGATGAGCGCATCCGCCAATTGACAGACCCAAATACTTGGAGGCCGATGGATGAAAATCTCCGGGCTACCGATCCTTTGCAGTTCCGCGATCGCAAAGCCTATAGCGATCGCCTGCGGGAAATGGAAGATAAACTTGGTTTATTAGATGCTGTAAAAACTGGTTTAGGACAAATCAACGGCTTACCCATTGCCTTGGCTGTCATGGATTTCCGCTTTATGGGCGGTAGTATGGGTTCAGTCGTAGGCGAAAAAATCACCCGCCTCATTGAACAAGCCACCCAACGCCGTTATCCAGTAGTCATTGTCTGCACCTCCGGCGGAGCCAGAATGCAGGAAGGTATGCTTTCTCTGATGCAGATGGCGAAAATTTCTGCCGCGTTAGAACGTCACCGCGATGCTCGATTACTTTATATCCCTGTATTGACCAATCCCACAACAGGCGGCGTAACTGCCAGCTTTGCCATGTTGGGAGACATCATCATAGCAGAACCAAAAGCCACCATTGGTTTTGCTGGTCGGCGCGTAATTGAGCAAACCCTACGAGAAAAACTGCCAGAAGACTTCCAATCGGCAGAAGACTTGCTCAAGCACGGCTTTGTCGATGACATTGTACCCCGTACCCAATTAAAGACCACCTTAGCTCAACTAATAGCTCTACATCAGCCTGTACCTACAACCCCTCCTATGGTGCTGTGGGAGACGACGATGAGTCTTAGTTCCACAGCTGCTGAATAAATGAAGGATGAGGGAGACAAGGAAGACAAGGTAGCAAGATATTCTTCCCTATCTCCCCCCTAATACCAATTCAAAATTCATAGCTTATTTTATTTTGTGATTGTTGGTACTAAATACTTACACCTTGTCTAAAACCTACACCCGTCAGTTACTAGCCTCTGACAGATGTAGGTTTTTTAAGCTTGACATAAGAAACATGGGTTATGAGTTTCAATATCTGGTTAAAAACGGCATTTATTAGCTATTCTCATTGCATCTTAGGGAGCTTAGTATAATTTTCTAAATTCAATACTACCCGTGAAATTTCTTAATAATCTTTATACAAAAAATAAATGATGGGTGTTACTCCTCATAGCAAAAATGGTATACTGTGCTAAGTAGATGCACCCTGATGATCTGGAGAGCTGCCCAAGTGGCTCTCCTTTTTTGATTGACAAGAGGGCAATGTTTCACTCTCATGAATTACAAATTGCAAAGTACCAATTACGAATTACAAATTACGGATGACGAATTGATATAATCGCCAGTCAGCTAATCTTAGTTGTATGGGTGAAAAGAAGATGGCAGACTGGCAAGAAGTGAGCGGAGGCGTGACAGCACCAAAAGGTTATCAGGCGGCAGGAATTACAGCCGGGCTAAAACCTTCGGGGTTGCCAGATTTAGCGTTGATTGTGTCAGATGTAGAAGCGATCGCATCTGGTGTATTTACAACTAGTCATGTAAAAGCAGCTTGTGTAGATTACTGTCGTCAACGTTTACAAGCCAAGCAAATCGCCCGTGCCATTCTCTGCAACGCCGGACAAGCCAACGCTGCTACAGGTATCCAAGGTATTAAGGATGCTCAAGAAAGCGCCGAGTTATTAGCAAAAGAGCTAAATATTTCCCCCGAATTAATTCTATTGGCTTCCACTGGCGTAATTGGTCAACGAATTAAAATGGATGCTTTACGTAATGGCATTCCTCAAGTAGTAGCATCCCTTTCACCCACAGGTTCCGATGCCGCAGCAGGGGCAATTATCACCACAGATTTAGTCACAAAATCCATTGCTCTAGAAACAACTATAGGTGAACGTCCAGTCCGCATTGGTGGTATCGCTAAAGGTTCAGGAATGATTCACCCTAACATGGCAACGATGCTGGCTTTTGTAACCTGTGATGCGGCAGTTTCCCCCCATCTTTGGCAACAAATGTTAACCAGGGCAGCAGATAGAAGCTTTAACTCCATCACTGTAGATGGGGATACCAGCACTAACGACAGTTTAATTGCCCTAGCCAACGGTCAATCTCGCACTCCAGCAATTACTGATATTGGTGTAGAGTCGGAAAAATTAGAAGCCATGCTAACAGCAGTATGCCAGCATTTAGCCAAAGCGATCGCGCGTGATGGTGAAGGTGCAACCTGTTTAGTAGAAGTGCAAGTTACAGGCGCACATGATGAACAAGCAGCTAGACAAATCGCCAAAACTATCGCAGGTTCATCATTAGTTAAGTCTGCAATCTTTGGTCGTGATCCCAATTGGGGGCGCATCGCCGCCGCCGCCGGGCGTGCAGGCGTTGTCTTCGAGCAAGAGAATTTGCAAATCAAGCTAGGCGGCTTTTTACTATTAGAAAATGGCCAACCCCTCCCCTTTGACCGCGCAGCCGCCAGCGCATATTTAAAACAAGCCGCCGCAGGTGCTTATCTTCAACAAGATACCGTGTTAATTTCCGTCAACATCGGTAATGGTCACGCCACTGGTAAAGCTTGGGGATGCGATTTAAGTTATGACTATGTGAAGATTAATGCTGAGTATACGACTTAGTAATCAATTCAAAATTCAAAATTCGTCTTGAAAAGTTTCCTACGGCGGGAAACCCGCCTACAAAACTTTTGTCTGCGACACGCTACCGCGAACGCAAAATTCAAAATTACTCAGCACTCTCTTTTTCAACTCAGGTAAACTTAATGAGGAAGTAAAAGCGATCGCCTATTACAATAATGCAGATTACCCAAAGTCTCCATACAGCCATTCTCGTCACAAATTTGGAAAAGTCTGAACATTTTTACGGTCAAGTATTGGGATTATCCAAAATCGACCGTTCATTAAAATATCCAGGTGCATGGTATCAAGTGGGTAACTATCAAATTCATCTCATAGTTGCGTCAGATGTACCCACCGACAACCCCAACGATAAATGGGGACGCAACCCCCATGTTGCTTTTTCTGTCGCCGACTTAGAAGCAGCCAAGCAAGAGTTACTCAGTCAAAATTATCCCATTCAACCCAGCGCCTCCGGTCGCCCAGCTTTGTTTACACAAGACCCTGATGGGAATATTATCGAGTTGAGTCAGCAGTGAGGGGAGTGAGGGGAGATGAGGGAGATGTGGTTCGACTACGCTCACCAACCGGGAGATGAGGGAGAGTTACTATGGACTAATGACTAATGACTAATGACTAATGACCAATGACTAATGAAAATAATTGCCTACACTTACACTGATCCGCTACTTGATGCTTCTCCCATACAAACTAATTGGGAGTGGGAGGTGGAACGGGTGTATGAGGATTTGGGAGCGCGATCGCAATTACAACAATTATTTATTGATTGTCAGTCCCAATCTTGTAATTTCTTGATTGTACGACGTTTGGAAGAATTGGGGGATGATTTAGAAGAAGTTAGCGATCGCCTTAATCAATTAGAAGCTATGGGTGTAGAAATCATTGCTACTCAACAAGGTTACAACTCAGAAACTTCTTATCTACGTGCTGATTTGCTGAAGTTATTACAAGAAATTCAACGTCAACAACGTAGCCGCCGCATCCGTCAAGGACACGCCCGTAATCGTCTTGATGCTGCGCCGCCTCCTGGTAAAGCACCTTATGGCTATCGCAGAGGTAAGGATAAATATATCCTTGATCGCAGTACGGCTCCAGTAGTTAAAGATTTTTTTGACAACTTCTTACTTTATAGTTCTCTGCGGGGTGCAGTCCGTTACTTAGCTAAAAAATATGGTAAGAAAATATCTGTTACAACTGGTAAGCGTTGGTTAACTAATCCTGTTTATCGTGGTGATACTGCTTATCAAAATCAGGAAATTATTTCTGATACCCACACTCCCATCATTTCTAGAGAAGAAGCTGCCCAAGTTGATAGACTCTTACGCCGTAATAGCCGCTTACCCTCTCGCAGCGCCAGTGCGCCACGTTCCTTAGCTGGTTTAGTGGTTTGTCAGCAGTGTCAGTCACACATGACAGTTACCCGTGTTACTCAACGTCATCAAGATAAAGAGTATCTTTACTTACGTCCGATTAACTGTCCGCAAAGTCCTAAGTGTAAAGCTATTGCTTATCAAGAAATTTTAGAATGTACAATTGCCAAGGTTTGCAACGATTTACCTTTGGCAGTAGCAGGGATAAATTTTCCCCAATTAGATACAGTTAAGAATAGTTTAAAAGAAGCGATCGCCCATCAGCAACAGATACTACAACAGATACCAAATTTAGTAGAAACTGGTGTTTTAGATACCCAAACAGCCAAGTTAAGAACTTACAAACTCCGTACAGAAATTTCTACACTACAAGCAAAATTAGCAACGCTTCCGCCAGTCAATTTATTATCTGTTGCACAGGCAGTTTCTCTTCCTCAATTTTGGTTAGATTTATCAGAATCCGAACGCAGATTTTACTTTCGAGAATTTATTAAGCAGATTGAAATTATACGTCAAGATCAACGTTGGGATTTACAAGTAGTTTTTATTTTTTAGTCATTAGTCATTAGTCCATAGTTATTCTCCCCTGCTCCCTTCTTTTAGTTTCTATCTTTACCAAAAGTTTGTATCATTATTTATCTAGCTACAATTATTGAAAAAATTGCAGCAAATTTTAGAAAATTTCCCTAAAAAATTATCGCTGGAAAGAGAAAATTAAGCTAACCTGGGAACTTAGTAATTATGGAATAGAAATCTCATCCCCTAAGAGGATAGAGGTTTAGTTAGTGGTCTGTAATCTGTTGTCAGTAGCAAAGGTATGAAACAAAACCAAGAATAACTGACAAGTACAACACAGTAAACAAGTTGTTACTGGGTGGCAACATTAGAGATTCACTTTAATCTCTATGTAATCAAACCAGCAAGTAAAATGATTATCATAGAATATGCAGGAAGGAAGCTTTATTTGGGGTCATCTAGAAAGACAGCACCGTGCAGTTGACAAATGGATTGATGGCTTATGGCTAGTGGTGTTGCTGATTGCAGCATTACTACTGTTTAGCGTTAATCTAGGAGGATTACCCCTACAAGATTGGAATGAGGGAACTGTCGCCCAAATTGCTAAGGAGATAGCGCGAGAATCTTTTGATTCTCTACGTTGGCTTTATCCTACCCTAAGAGGGGAAGCTTATTATCACACACCGCCTCTGATGCACATCCTCATTGCCTGGGCTTACTCTTTAGGGGGTGTGAATGAATGGACGACACGTTTACCAGGAGCAATTTTAACTGCTTTTTCCGTACCATTACTGTATTGTCTTGGTAGAGAATTATTTAGGCAACGCTGGGCAGCAATTTATAGTGCCTTAATCTATCTAACAATGCTTCCCGTAGTCCGTTATGGACGGTTGGCAATGTTAGATGGGGCGGTGGTGAGTTTCTTGTTGGTGATGATGCTGTGTGTGTTGCGATCGCGGCGAGATTTACGCTACTGTCTGGGTATTGGTTTGAGTTTGGGGTTGATTTGCCTGACTCAAGGATTATCAGGTTTGTTGTTAGGTGTAGTTGTCTTAGTATTTTTATTTTGGGATACACCAAGATTACTTAATAGTTATTATCTATGGATAGCGATCGCCATTGGATTATTGCCTGTAACTGGTTGGTATGGCGCACAACTACTACATTACGGTGCTGATTTTGCTTACAACGGTTTACTCATTCCATTTCAAGAACAAATCGGCATACTTAGCAGCAAGGATACTCAACCACCTTGGTTTTATCTCCTCGAACTCTTCAAGTGGACTTGGCCTTGGTTAATCTTCTTACCCCAAACTGCCAAGTTACTATGGGAAAATCGTAATCTTAGCTGGGCAAGGCTCATACTTGTATGGAGTGGAGTTTACCTAATTCTGATTTCTTTAATGAGTGCTAAACTCGCTTGCTATATCTTTCCCATTTACCCCAGCCTTGCCTTAGCTTTCGGCGCACAATTAGCAGAGATAGAAAACTTACCTTTACTATCATCTTATCCCCGTGGTTGGGTAGCCGGGTTATCAATGCTGGCTGTAGTTGCTTCCGCTCTCAGCATTCACTTTAGTTGGGGTATAGCCTCAAAAACAGACTTACAATTAATTTTTGCCGCCATAGCGTTAACGATGATTATGGGCGCAATTTTAGCAGAACGAGGCGATGGACAATTCCTCAAGATATTGTTTTGGGGAAGTTATATTTCGTTGTTATTGTTGATGAAATCTAACTATTGGGTTTGGGAAATCTGGCAAGCCTACCCAGTCAAACCCGTAGCTGGGATGATACAGCAAGTAAACCCACCCGTAAAGCAAGTTTACACATCATTTCCCTATCATCGCCCCTCATTGGACTTTTATAGCGATCGCCATATCATTCCCGTTTCCACTCAAGAATTGCAATATCGTTGGCGCTACGACAGACAGCCATACTTACTCATCAACACCGCCGACTTAAAACGCCTGCAATTAGACTCCATCAAACCACTCGCCAAAGCAGAAGACTGGGTATTAATTACCAAAGAAACTAATCGGTTGTAAAAGGAGTGAAGAGAGTGATGAGTAGAGAGTGCTGAGTGCTGTTAGCGGTAGCGGCGCTTTTAGCGCGTGCTGAGTGAGGAAAGTGCTGAGTAAGCTTCTCTCCCTCATCTCCCTCCTCTCCCTCATTTCCCCCCTCTCCCCTACCTAACCTCCTCCGTCCCCGGTGGCTGCTGATTATAACTTGTCTTTTGTTGCGTGACAGATATCATGCCGAAGAAAATAGCACTGCCAACTATTAAAGCTAACAAAGGACGTTTAAAAAGGATAAAATCTCTTATAATTCTAGATATAGGGCTGCTTTGACGACGCAGTGATGAACAGATCATTATCTGGTTCAATGTAAAAGGATCACGAACGTAATGTCCGCTTTGACACACTACTAATCGTTCTTGACAATAAGGACAAGTATATAAACCTATATAACTTTTAATCTGTTTTGCCTTAGCATACTTTTGGCAAATGGGGCAAGTAACATAATAATTATCAAAGGTGTGTGTATTCATCTACCTCGTCCGCTAGTCCATTTACTCGCTCTATTAAGGATACCCATATTCACTTCCCCAGTAATACTTAGTAGATATGCCACTGTAGGCTAAAAGTTACTTTTCATCATACAGATGTACTTCTACCAAGGATGACTTAATGGTTGCAACACCACGAGTATAGCTAGATTTAAGCAAAGATGTCTCTTGTTTATTGTTGATTTGTAGCCTATTGAGTCAATGCTTAGATACTATACTCTTGCCATTAACAGCAAAAAATTAGTGACTGAAAAAATTGTGTTAGCCGAGTAGGGCGTTAAGCCCTCTTAGAGTACTAAGTACTGTTTGCAGTGGCAAGGCGTTTAGCCTGCGCTAAATAAAAATATTGCACTTCTATCCTTAACCTTGTCCATTGCTGATCAACTTTCTCTCATTTAACCATTATCGCTAGAAAAATTTGGTATAGCAAAATTTTTTTGGCTACAGATTGTAAATTTGGTTTACTAAATTTACTTGTCTGGTTGATAAATAATGTCTCACAATGAGAAATAACAAATAAAAATTTACATTTTTTCTTACATTTACCCCCCCTTTCAATGACTCTACTGCCTCCCACCGAGTTGAGGAAGGTAACGGAACCACCTGTTTTCCCTACACCTTCCGCCCGTCTTACACATCTAGTTAACCGTTTTCAACTTTCCCCAGAAACTACAGTATTGTTTTTAGCCGTACTCATTGGCGGTGGCACTGGTATGGGGGTGGTGACTTTTCACTATTTGATTGAGTTAATTCACCACCTCATGCTAGAAAATTTGATGGGTGCGATTGGTGTTTGGGGGGCTTGGACGTTAGCGCTGGTTCCCACGTTAGGGGGCTTGATAGTAGGCTTGATGCGTTGGCGCACTCAAGACTTTGGCCCTGGGCTATCTTCTCTCATTGCCGCTTCCGAGGGAGGAGAAATTAAGGGGCAATTACGCCCTGTCACCAAAATGTTAGCCGCTTCTGTTTCTTTGGGTAGCGGTGCTTCTTTAGGACCAGAGGGGCCGAGTGTGGAAATTGGCGCTAATTTTGGGATGTTATTGTCCTTAATATTACAAGTCTCCCAAGATCGGCAGCGTTTACTTTTGGGTGCGGGTGCGGCGGCTGGTTTGGCGGCAGGATTTAACGCACCGATCGCTGGGGTGTTTTTTGCTTTAGAAGTAGTAATGGGGGCAACATCTTTTGCGACTTCGGCTGTTAGTGTAGTGCTGTTAGCGGCGGTAGTAGCAGCTTTAATCGCCCAAATCGGTTTAGGCGCACAACCTGCTTTTGCTTTACCTGTTTACCAAGTCCGTAGCCCTCTAGAATTACCTCTTTACCTGGGTTTGGGGTTAAGTGCAAGTGTAGTTTCTCTGGCTTATAAACAATCAATTAACTGGGCAAAAGCTTGTTTTGCTGGTGAAGTTCCTGGGTTTAACTTTTTAGGGAAAATTCCCCAACCAATTCACCCTATTATCGGTGGTGTAATTATCGGTATAGTTGCTTTACAATTCCCACAAATTTTGGGTATTGGATATGGCACTGTGCAAGCAATGCTGCAAGATGTGAAATTTTCTCTAGATTTACTTCTAATATTATTAGTTCTCAAACTGCTGATGACAGCAATTAGTTCTGGTAGCGGTTTTGTGGGGGGTTTATTTGCGCCAGCGATGTTTTTGGGTGCTTCTTTAGGTTCAGCTTATGCCAAAATTCTCATGCTCATCGCCCCAGGAATTAGTGAATATATGGCAGCACCTCCGGCTTACGCAATGGTGGGGATGGCAGCTGTATTAGCTGGGAGTGTCAGAGCGCCGTTAACTTCAATTTTAATGCTGTTTGAACTCACCCGCGACTATCGCATCGTTTTACCTCTAATGGCAGCCGTGGGTTTAAGTGTTTGGTTAGTAGAAAGGATGAAACCCGTGACTAACTCTAATACCAACCTACAGCAAATTGGTCTTTCTATTCCGAAAGACCAAAAATTAGAAATTTTGCAGCAAGTTTTAGTAGAGGATGCGATGCTTGCTTGCCCCAAAAAGCTACCTGCAACTATGGACATTGTAGAAGCTGCTAAGGAAATGTTAGGCGATCGCACTCGCAGTGCTTTAGTTATAGATGATGCAGAAAAACTAGTCGGGATTCTCTCTCTAGAAGACCTCAATCGTAATCTTTCTCTATGGCAAAACTACCCGAATCTCTCTAGCGAAATTCCTGGTAATTTAACCAGTCAAACTATCATTGATGTCTGTACAAAAGAAATCCTCTATGCTTGGCCAGATGAACCTTTATCTGAAGCTGTAGACCGCATGGAAGTTAGAGGCTTGTATCAGTTACCCGTAGTAGCACGAGACAACCATGACCAGATTCTCGGCTTGCTAGATAGGGAGCAAATTGCATTAACATGCAGTTTAGCCGTTACACGTCAAACACTTTCTCAGTTAGTTAATTAGTCATTAGTCATTAGTCCATAGTCCATAGCCCATAGTCATAAGTAAATTATGAACTGCTGTTACCTATTGACTGTTGACTATTGACTATTGACTAACCAATTATGCTGTAGCCTCAGCCAGGTCTAAAGCTTCTTTTTCTTCTTCATCTACTTGGCGAAGACGAATGTGTTTTTTCCCTAAAGTAATAACGAACTGGTCTCCTGGTTTGAGGTTCATCTGTGTTGTGTAAGCCGAACCAATCAATAAATTACCGTTCGACTGCACACTAATTCTATAGCTAGCACTTCTTCCTCCACGACCATTGGCGTTAGGAGAGGTGTCTAACTGAATGCCCTCTGCATCAATTAGGGCATTTAAGAATTTCATCATATTGACACGCTCTATACCATTTTTGGTAACGGTATAGTAGCCACACTGTTTAGCTTTTTCTTCTTTGCTCAGGCTCTCAAGTTCTTTAACTTTTTTGAGCAGTTCTTCACCGACTAGGGGTTCAATCTTTTTCTGTTTAGGCATCAACTTATGGCAGAAATCAGTGGTTTAAGTAGTTGAATCGATTTTATTTTAGCTGACCTTGAGCTAATAGGAACAGTATCCTTTAGTTTTTATCTCAGCCCTAGCCAAGTATATTACATCATCGGCTAAAGTGTTACCTGATTACCAATATTTACCACACAATTTAATTTTGATAATCTTAATAACTATATATAGTTAATGAAACACTGCTAAACTATATTTATTTAAGTTTTCTAAACCAAAGGAAAAACTTGTCTACTAAGACAGCTTGATCATTGAGGAGAAAAATGATAAGTAAAACTGATCCATAGTCAACAGTCAACAGTCAACAGTCAAATCTTCTTACCTATAAAACTATGGACTATTGACTATGGACTAATAACTAATGAAACTAACAACTAGAGGACATTATAGTGTCAAAGCTTTGCTGGACTTGAGTTTACAGCCAAGTTATGGCCCTGCATCTGTAAAAGCGATCGCTAAACGTCAAGATATTCCTGCCCCCTATCTGGAGAAATTACTAATAGAAATGCGCCGTGCTGGACTAGTAAAATCAATTCGGGGTAGCGTTGGTGGCTATCAACTAGCACGAGAACCAGGAAAAATATCTATAGGGCAAATTTTAGAGGCAGTTGGTGAAAACCTAACTAATTTACCCAACCATACCCCCACCCCAGGACAAACAGAAGATTGGGTAACTTTTAGTCTTTGGCAAAGACTCAACCAGAAACTAAAAGAAGCTTTAGACAGTATTACTCTGGCAGATTTGTATTACGATGCTCGTAGCTGGCAAGCTTCCTTGGGAGAAGAAGCGAATTTTGTAGTTTAGTTATTAGTCATTAGTCCATAGTCCATAGTTATGAGTAAAGGTTGACTGTTGACCAATAACCAATGACCAATGACAAATAACATCTATATATTAATCATTGCTGCATTTCTAGATTACTTAATAGGTGATCCTTGGGGTTGGCCTCATCCCGTGCAATTTATGGGCTGGGTGATTTCACGGTTGAGCAAATTTTTTCTCCAAATATGTCAAAAATCTCTAACACAACGGCTAGCTGGAATTGTTTTAGCAACAGTTTTGATTATTGGTAGTGGTGGGATAGGTTGGTTAATTATTCAAGTTACAAGATGGCTCAATCCTGTTTTGGCTATTGTTGTAGAAAGTATGATGTTAGCCAGCTGTTTTGCTTTGAGAAGTTTACGCAACGCTGCTATTGATGTTTTACAACCTTTGTTAACAGGAGATTTAGTAGCAGCTAGACAAACTTTGAATAACTATGTTGGGAGAGATACAGATAACCTTCCAGAATCAGAAATTTTACGAGCAGTTTTAGAAACAGTTACGGAAAATGCCACTGATGGAGTGATGGCTCCATTATTTTACGCCTTAATTGGTACGTGCATTCCCTATGTTGGGGCAGTTCCTTTGGCTTTGGCTTATAAAGCTAGCAGTACTTTGGATTCAATGGTAGGTTATAAAGAAGCACCCTATACATATTTAGGATGGTTCAGTGCGCGGCTAGAAGATTACTTAACTTGGTTGCCTTGCCGTCTCACAGTCATAACTTTAGGAATATTATCGGGCAAACCTGGAGATGTGTGGCGCATTTGTCGCCGGGATGCAGTAAAAGATCCCAGCCCTAACTCTGGCTGGAGTGAGTGCGCCTATGCAGCAATTTTGGGTGTACAGATGGGGGGTACAAATTGGTATCGTGGTGTAGCCAAGGAAAAACCTCTCTTGGGCGATCGCCTTTCTCCCATCACCTCAAGTCACATTCAAACAGCATTACAACTAACTAGATATTGCTTTTTACTCTGGCTAGGGGTGGCGATCGCACTACTGCTGCTACTCTAAATATCAGTTATCAGTCATCAGTTAACTGTCAACTGTCAATTGTCAATTGTCAACTGCCCCAATCACTCTATGACTACGCCACCTGCTAAAGTTGTTGAAATCCTTTCCGCAGAAGACCTCCGTCGTACCTTAACGCGGTTGGCATCTCAAATTATCGAAAGAACAAGAGATTTATCTCAATTGGTACTGCTGGGTATTTATACTAGAGGCGTGCCATTGGCGGAAATGTTAGCGCGTCAGATTGAAACCCTTGAAGGTGTTAATGTAGCGGTAGGTGCTTTAGATATCACTTTTTATCGAGATGACCTTGACCAAATAGGTTTACGAACTCCTGCCAAAACTAACATTACATTTGACTTGACAGGCAAAACAGTTGTTTTAGTAGATGATGTCATATTCAAAGGGCGAACAATTCGGGCAGCTTTGAATGCTGTTAATGAGTATGGGAGACCAGAGTTAATTCGTTTAGCCGTCTTGGTTGATCGGGGTCATCGGGAAGTCCCTATTCATCCAGATTTTGTTGGTAAGCAGTTACCTACAGCAAAAGAAGAAGTAGTTAAGGTTTACTTACAAGACTGGGATGGTAGAGATGCAGTGGAGCTAATTGATTATTAGTGCAGTCTCAAAAACAGCCAAATTAGTAAAAAGTGAGGGTGTCTGAAAACTTTTTAGTGTTGTATTTAATACTTATCAATTCCTCTAGCTCCTCTTTTTAATGTAGGCTAGGGGTAATATTTTATGCTTAGAAAAATCCCCAGGTTAAATCTATATATATTTATATAATAAACTAATATCAAGCAAATAAGTAGTTATTTGACTTTTAATAGCATCATTTATTTTAAGTAGAACAAGGTGAAAAAACCAAAGTGTGTAAAGATAAGTAAATACATAAATGTGTCTACCAAGGTAACAGGGATATGGGCAGCCGTTTAAGGGTATTTCTGACTCCTAAGCAAGATAAAATTTTGTTCAACCTGAGAACGGCAGATGTACCCCAGAAAGTGAAAGACCGAGCCGAAGTGATCAGATTAAGCGCACATGGTTGGTACGTAGAGAAGATAGCAGATCACTTTGACTGGACTGCCCAAACAGTAAGAGAAGTTTTGCATAGATGGGAAAAACAAGGTCTAGAAGGACTGTGGGAGAAAGCAGGGCGGGGAGGAAAATCAAGGTGGGCAGAAGCTGACATGGCGTTCTTAGAAAAATGCTTGGAGCAAGAACCACGTACATATAATAGTGTTCAATTAGCCCAAAAATTAGAGCAAGAACGCTCCGTGAAATTGAGTCCTGACTGGTTAAGGCAGGTACTCAAAAAAAGGGGGTCATTTGGAAGCGAACTAGAAAAAGCCACAAAGGAAAGCAAGACAAAGTATTGCAGCAAATCAAACAGGCAGACTTAGAGATGTTGGAATTATCTGCTGCTGCTGGAGAAATCGATTTAAAGTATATGGATGAATCAGGGTTTTGTGCCTGGAGTGAACCCAGTTACAGTTACTACTTCCGAGGTCAGCAAAAACGCCTGGAGCAGAGTAAGCGTCGGGGTCGAAGGTTAAGTATTATTGGGTTTCTTCAACCCCTAATTAGTTTTGTGTACGGTCTAGTGATTGGTGGCGTTTCACGCAAATCCTATATTCAAATGATGGAGCTTGAAGCACTTGAAGCCCAAAAAGCAGGTCGTATCAGAGTCATCGTTCAGGACAACGGCCCGATACATCGGTGCAAAGAAGTTCAGCAATTATGGACAAAGTGGGAAGAGATGGGTTTGTACATCTTCTTTTTACCTAAATATTGCTCAGAGATGAATCCAATTGAATTGGAGTGGCAACACCTGAAAAAAAATGAACTAGCTTCTCAAAGTTTTGAGGATGAATTAGACCTTGCCTATGCTGTCATTGATGGAGTTCAAAATAGAGGAGAAAAGGGAAACTACAGTACGCAACGTGTAAAATTTAACTCTTATTCTTCTGCTTAATTCTTTGTTACATACTTATAAATTTTCTCCACGACTTACTTATTAGTTTCAATATAATTGATAACTTATTAAAGTAACTACTAGTAAAAATGGCTGTAGTTCCTATTTTACATTGTTTTTTAATAAAAATTGTGTAATTTTATTTCTAGAGATAGATTACTTACTTACTATAAAATAAGCTTTATTATAAAACTATGTGGATGAAGTTTACTAAATTCATCATTTAATTATAGCGTTTCTCACTCTGGTGAAGTACAGTAACAAGAATGGGTAAACCAATTATAAATATCATTTAACGAGACTTGGTTAAAAGCACTTTCAATTGCTTTTGCTAAGTCTGGATAACTTTTAGCTCCAATAGAACGTAGTATATTTTTAATTTTTGACCAACAGTTTTCAATGGGTGAGAAATCAGGAGAATATGGTGGTAAATAAATCAATTTAGCTCCAGCAGATTCGATTAATTCCTCAATATCTCTACCTTTATGAATTGAACAATTATCCATAATTACATAAGCGCCTTCCCACAGTTTTGGAACTAATTTTTGAGAAATGTAAGCCTCAAATGTTAGCCCATCAGATGCTCCTAAAATGCTATATTGACTAATCACGCCTTTGAGAGCAATCGCTCCAATTATGGATACATTTTTACAACGTTTTTGAGGTCGTGAACTATGCGCTCTTTTACCTTTTTTAGAACGGGCGGAGTGTCTTATTAAAGATAGATTAGCTCCTGCTTCATCAATAAAGACAAGGTTTTCCGCCGGTATCTCATGAAGTTTAAGCCAGAACTGTACTCTTAATAATTGTACTCTTTCAGTCTCTTTTTCAGAGGCGTGCAATGTTTTTTTTTAGGCTGATTTCTATCCTCTGTAACATCCTGTCTACCGTAGATATACTAATTGTTATTCCTGTTTTTTCTTTGAGAATTAAGCTAATTTCTTTTAAGGTGGCATCATTCTTAGCTTCAACTATTTCTTCCAGAATCTTAATTTGTTCTTCGTTGAGCTTTGGAGGAGTTTGTTTTGTCCTCACTTTAGGAGCGATACTTGCTGTTTCTCTATATTGCTTTAGTAATTTCTCAATAAAACCTAAACTTACACAAAATTTGTTTGCTAATTGACGTTGTGATATTCCACCTGTTTTATATGTATCCAATATTTTTTGGCGAAAGTCTAGGGAATATGGTTTCATTTTTACCCTTGAGTAGATACACTGATTTATTTTAATAACTGTACTTCATTAGACTGGTAAACGCTATATCAGCAATAAAAATTATAAGGAAATAAATACAAATAGTGTATTATTGATAATAATTTTCAATTTTTGTAACTCATAGTGATGAAAATGACATTATGGTTGATGGATATCTGCCAAAAACTACACTGATTTTCCTGATTGCATCCGAAAGGAGTGAAGATACATATCACGCAAACAATTGGGGAGCAAATTCCTTAATTGGCTCCTTATTTGCAGGCTAGAAGACAACAAAAAATCCTGGTCTGAATGAGAACTGCCACTAGAAGCCGCAGGAGGCAGCAATGGACAACAGTCCAATCAGAGTGCTTTTAGTTGATGATGGCGAAAATGATTACGTTTTAACTCGTAATTGGTTCAGCGAATTTCGGGTAGCTGAGTGCGAACTGGAATGGGTGGACAATTACGAAGCGGCAAAAAGTGCGATCGCTCAACGTCGGCATGACATATATTTAGTAGACTATCGTTTAGGTGTACACAGTGGGTTAGAACTGTTACGCGAAGCAATAGCTGCTGGCTGCTTATCTCCCATAATTCTGCTAACAGGTCAAGGAGATTGGGAAGTAGACTTAGAAGCGATGAAAGCTGGAGCCGCAGACTATCTAGAAAAAAAACAACTGAATGCACCTCTGCTAGAACGTTCTATCCGTTACGCCATTGAGCGCAAACAAACAGAAAAAAAAATCCGCCAACAAGCAGAACTCCTGGATATTGCTAATGATGCTATTTTTGTTCAAGATTTAGATGGGCAAATTTTATTTTGGAACCAAGCAGCAGAACGGTTATACGGTTGCAAAAAAATAGAAGCAATTGGTACAAAGACCCGCAAGCTGTGGCAAGAGAAAGAATTATCATTATTACAACAAGCATTGGCGACTTTGCAGCAAGAGGGTTATTGGAAAGGAGAGTTATCTCAAATTACAAAATCTGGCAAAGAAATTATTGTCGAAAGTAGTTGGACATTAGTACATGAGTTTGCTGATAAGCCTCAATGTATACTCATTGTTAATACTGAAATCACACAAAAAAAGCAACTAGAAGCGCAGTTTCTCCGCGCCCAAAGATTAGAGAGTATCGGCACACTAGCGAGTGGTATTGCTCATGATCTCAACAATGTTCTAGCTCCGATTTTAATGACAGCACAACTTTTAGAATCGCAAATTAAAGATGAACGTTTGCAAAGACTGCTACCGATATTAACTACCAACGCGAAAAGAGGAGCAAATTTAGTTAGGCAAGTATTATCTTTTACTCGCGGTCTTGAGGGTGAACGAACTTTATTACAGTTAAAGCACTTAATTGGAGAAATTCAACAAGTTATCAAAGAAACTTTTCCTAAATCAATTGAAGTTGTAGCCCAAATTTCTCAAAACCTTTGGACTGTTTCTGGTGATGCTACCCAATTGCATCAGGTCTTGATGAACTTGTGTGTGAATGCTCGTGATGCTATGCCCAAAGGTGGTAGTTTAACAATCACTGCGGAAAATCTCTCAATTGATGAGAATTACGCCAAAATGAACTTAGATGCTAAAGTCGGTGCGTATGTGGTAGTGACGATCACCGATACAGGCACAGGTATTAGCCGAGACATATTAGATCGGATATTTGAGCCATTTTTTACTACTAAAGAACTGGGTAAAGGTACAGGGCTAGGGCTTTCTACAGTACTAGGTATTATTAAAAGCCACGGGGGTTTTATTAACGTATATAGTGAAGAGGGAAAGGGTAGTCAATTTAAAGTATATATACCCGCTCAAGATGCCAAAGAAGTTTTAGACGAAATCGAACTGGAACTAGCTTCAGGAAATGGCGAGTTAATTTTAGTTGTAGATGATGAAGATGCCATAAGAGTTATTACAAAAACATCTCTAGAGGCTCATAATTATAAAGCTATTACCGCTAGTGATGGTATTGAAGCGATCGCCTTATACGCCGAACACCGAGACGAAATATCACTGGTACTAACTGATATGGTAATGCCTTACATGGATGGATTAACCACCATTCGGACATTACAAAAGATGAATCCAGATGTCAAAATTATTGCTGTGAGTGGTTTGGCTACCCATGATAAAGTCAATACAGCCTATAATATGGGTATCCAAGCATTTTTACCCAAGCCATACACAGCCAGCCAATTATTAGAAATAATCCGTACAGTTAAAGGTACAATTTAATTAATATTTGTAGGGTTAGGTGATTGGTAATTAGTAATAAAAAATCTAATTACTTATTAATCATTACCTAATTACTTATATAAGTTTTATTAGTAAAATATTATACTAATTAATTATGGAATCAGTTTTGTCATCTACGCCTACTACAGTAATTAAGCCAAGAATTGAAGATAGTTTCGCTATTACTTTTGCACCTTTATCTCTAGAAGAGATTTATGCTAAAGCCGATGATGGTGCTAATGGTGCGGTTGTAGTGATGAGTGGCATGGTACGGAACCAAACTGACGGAAAACCTGTAGTTTCTTTAGAATATCAAGCGTATGAACCGATGGCAATGCGGGTATTCTATCAAATAGCGGCTGATATTCGCTCCTTATGGACTGGAGTAAATCGAGTAGTAATTCACCATCGAGTGGGACATTTGCAGGTGGGGGAAATCAGTGTTCTGGTAGCCATTGGTTGTCCACATCGCGGTGAGGCATTTGAAGCTTGTCGCTATGCTATAGATACCCTCAAGCACAACGCACCTATTTGGAAAAAAGAACATTGGCAAGATGGTTCTAGTACCTGGGTGAGTATTGGTGCTTGTGAACAATCAGGAGAAAATTGCTAAGAATGGGTGTGGCTAACGACGTTTATTGTGACGTTCGTAATCCTCAAAACGAATTTTAGCGATCGCACTTCTAGAAAAAGTTCTGGCAACAATACCCTCGGAGCGACCACCAGCACTCTCATCTAGAGCTACTTTGGTTTTTGGTAACATCTCCTTGAGTAACTCATACGTTGCCTCAATAGTTGTGGGTAATGCCTCAACTGTTGCTAATCTTGGTGTTAATTCTAACCCATAATCAATAGATGCTTTTTTGAGTTGATCTTCATTGAGAAATGTCTGTCCACCATTGTCTCGCCATGCTGCTAATTCTTGTACAGACTTAGTAAACAGCATGGAAATATCTGTGAACACTGATACATCAAATAGTCGCCAACCAATACTTTTTTGTCCTGTATATTGCTTGCTGGCAGCAGTGACTTTCCCACCATACAATTCAAGATAAGCAACAATCATATTTTGCCCTGAGTGGGGCAGTAAATCTGCAACACCTTTGAGAGCCTCTACAATGCCCAAGGCAGGATTACCAATGAGATCGCCTTTAGCAAAGAGCAATTCTTCCCTACTACCTAAAACATAATTTCCATCGGGTAACATGATAATACGAGAGTTAGTACCGTCTACTTTCTCGGTCAAAATCACTTCTCCCTCAAACTTGACACACTCATCAAGCAATTTCCCTTTATCACCCAACGCATGATAAGTGGAAATACTTGGATATTTAGTCATGGAGTTGAGCTTACTTAAATCACAACTTCGCAATGAAAAATTGTTACTCATGTTACGTTATTCAATATTATTTTTATACTACAATTGTAGTATAAACTCAAAATAACCTTTTCCGAACTGCTATATTGAACAACCAAATTAAGTAGGTGGACATAATTATTTAGAAGACGCATTTCGACTACGCTCAATGCTCGATTCCAGAGAAGACGAGGGTTGAGCGTAGTCGAAACCCGCTAATCTCAAGTTAGGTTTAATTTAGTCCTTCTACTTATATCTGCGTTAATAGCTGTACTGTTGCTCTTGCTAAGTCGAGTGATAATTGCGATCGCAAGCAACTATATTTACTCCCCAAGTTAGTTAAGCATTGAGAATTAAGATAATGTATCCTGATTTGGTATCCAACCCAAAGCAGAGAAATTGTCAATGCGAAGCTAAAATAGTAGTCTACGTGTAAATTGCTTGAACTATTGATTCTATGACTTCTGCTACGACCGTAAAAACAGAGTACGAAGCGATTATCGGTCTAGAAACCCATTGTCAGCTCAGTACGAATACCAAAATTTTCTCAAGTAGCTCAACGGCATTTGGGGCTGATCCTAATACTAACATTGACCCTGTGTGCATGGGTTTACCTGGAGTTTTACCTGTACTCAACGAAAAAGTTCTAGAATACGCTGTTAAAGCAGGTTTGGCCCTGAATTGCCAAATTGCTAAATATAGTAAATTTGACCGTAAACAGTATTTTTATCCAGATTTACCCAAAAATTACCAAATTTCTCAATATGACTTACCCATAGCTGAACATGGTTGGTTGGAGATTGAATTAGTAGATGTTGATGGTAATCCCAAGCGCAAGCGTATTGGGATTACACGCTTGCACATGGAAGAAGACGCAGGTAAATTAGTCCATGCGGGGAGCGATCGCATCTCTGGCTCTACCTATTCCTTGGTAGACTACAACCGTGCAGGTGTGCCATTGGTAGAAATTGTTTCCGAACCAGATATCCGTTCTGGACAAGAAGCCGCCGAATATGCCCAAGAATTACGCCGGGTTTTACGCTATCTCGGTGTGAGTGATGGTAATATGCAGGAAGGTTCTCTGCGTTGTGATGTCAACATATCTGTGCGTCCTGTAGGACAAGAAAAGTTCGGCACGAAGGTAGAAATTAAAAACATGAACTCCTTCAGCGCCATTCAAAAAGCGATTGAGTACGAAATTGAACGGCAAATAGAAGCCATAGAGTCAGGCGAACGCATCATTCAAGAAACGCGGCTGTGGGAAGAAGGTTCACAACGCACAATTAGTATGCGGACTAAAGAAGGTTCTAGCGATTACCGCTACTTCCCCGAACCAGATTTAGCACCCATTGAGGTGACGGATGCACAACTCAATCAATGGCGCAGCGAATTACCAGAACTACCAGCGCAAAAGCGCCACCGTTACGAAAACGAATTGGGACTGTCAGCTTACGATACCAGAGTGCTGACAGAAGATGTGATTGTATCCCAATATTTTGAAGCGGCGATCGCATCTGGTGCAAATCCGAAAGCAGCAGCAAATTGGATTACCCAAGATATCGCCGCCTACCTCAACAAACAAAAACTCAGCATCACCGAAATCGGTTTAACACCTGTTAATCTAGCAGATGTAATTACACGGATTGAATCTGGTAAGATTAGTAACGCCCAAGCTAAACAAAAGTTACCAGAGTTACTCACAGGGTTATCTCCTGAGAAAGCTTTTGCCGGACAAGAACTAATTAGCGATCGCAGCGTTTTAGAACCCATTGTTGATGAGGTGATAGCCGCTAACCCCAAAGAACTGGAAAAATATCGCAACGGTAACACCAACCTTAAGGGCTTTTTCGTTGGGCAAGTGCTGAAAAAGACAGATAAGCGTGCTGACCCCAAACTGACAAACGAATTGGTAGAAAAGAAACTGAACGGCTAATACCAGCCTTTACTCAGTCATATTTTCACAATATTTTTACATAAATTACAAAAAAATGGGTGTCGATAATCACCAGCGAGTGGCTATCATAGATGTATTATATGCACCCTAATAACCAGGAGAGTTACGCAAGTGGCTCTCCTTATTTCTTATCCCAAAACTGGAAGTGTAGTCCTTATTCATTTGGACGTGCTTGCTGTGCTACTTGCTGGACTTGTGCAACATCCAAATCTAAAGCTTGTGCTATCTGTTGGACAGATAAACCCAATTCCAACATTTTAGGCATAGCTTCAAATTTAGCTTCTTGTCTGCCTTCTTGAACGCCTTCTTCCTTAGCTTCTTGATAAAATCGCGTTTTCTTTAAAGCACTCAACTCAAACATCACCTCTACCTCCTGTGGATTTATATTATTCATTTGGACTTGCTTGCTGTGCTACTTGGTGGACTTGTGCAACATTCAAATCTAAAGCTTGTGCTATCTGTTCGACGGATAAACCCAGTGCCAACAGTTTAGGTACAGCTTTTAATTTTGCCTCAACGCTACCTTCTTGTTTAGCCTCTTGGTAAACTCGCGTTTGCTTCAACTCACTTAAGCCAAACATTGCTTCTATCTCCTCTCGACTTACATTAGGTAATTTATAAATTAGAATTGTCTCTATCAATTCTAGTAATTGTTTTTGTGGGAATTGCAAATCTCCTGCTTGCTTAGTGCGGTTGATTAATTCCCTAGCCTTATCTATGGCTGTATCTTCATCTGCAATTACTAATTTGATGGTAGCAATACCTATAGGGAGTGATGTAGTATCGCCTAATTCATCCAGGTAAATTCGTGTTAGACGTTGACTAGTAAAAAATTCATGGCAATCTTTTGTATCTCCTGTATCAATACTTCTATTAGGATAAAGAACTACACCTCGCCAAGTGTATTTAGGTTTATTTTGCCGCAGATACAAAAGTGTTTCTGAAACTAGGCGTAAGTAAATGTCTGAGTCTGGTTGAAATTGGACTTCAACAAAATAAATTGGGTTTTCTTCGTCTTGAGTAGGTAGAAATACACCATCAATTCTAAAAGCTGTTTGTTTCACTTCAACTGAAGAAAATTGATAGGTATTTGCTGTTTCGGGTGGTTTACCAATTAGTTCAAAGAATATACTGGGGAACTCTTGAAATAGGCGGTAAAATATGCTGTCTGTTTTCACGCAGAAATTTTGTGGCTTTGTAAGGCTATTATTATTTAGTATATGTGCATACAGAAAAGAAAGCTAAAATAAAATGAAGAATTTGGTTTTTTAGGTGTCAAAATCATAAAATAGTTATAGTGATTGGAGATACAGAAATTTAATTTATAGTCCTGTCTACTTGATAATCCAGGGAGTTGAGTACAGCTTAATATATTGCAATGTATATGGCTCAAATCGTATCAATATCTAACATATTAAGTTAGTTGTAGCGAGTACAAAAATTCTGAACCCCTGAGTGAAAAATACTAGAACCTCGTCCCTACAATACTAGTACCTATACCCCAAGAGAGATTTTAAATTTAACTGGGTTACGGTTTGTAGTGCTTGAGTACAAACTTAATTAATCCAATAAATCCAATCGGCATTTAATGTACTGTCTGCTGTGGAGCAATCTGATATAAGCAGAAAAAGCACAAGGCTCTTTTAACCAGATAGTACCGATGCAACAGTCCTTAGATGATATCGAGAATCCCCCGGATTCGACACATATATCCCTGCTGAAAAATCTACTCTCTGGCGTTTTTTTGGAGCCATTATTGAGTGATTTTTTGATTATTTTTGAACGCGACCCGGCTGCACGTAATTGGTTGGAAGTTATCTTCTGTTACCCAGGTCTTCACGCTATTTGTTTACACCGTTTCGCCCATTGGTTACACCGTCGGGGTGTGGCTTTCTTCCCGCGCCTGATTTCGCACTTGGCGAGGTTCCTCACCGGAATTGAAATTCATCCGGGTGCGGTGATTGGTAAAGGTGTGTTTATCGACCACGGGATGGGCGTTGTCATCGGTGAAACGGCGATTGTGGGAGATTATGCCCTAATTTATCAGGGTGTGACTCTGGGCGGTACTGGGAAGGAAAGCGGGAAGCGTCATCCTACGGTGGGTAGTCATGTGGTAGTGGGTTCGGGTGCGAAGGTTTTGGGAAATATCACAATTGGCGATCGCGTGCGTATTGGCGCTGGTTCAGTTGTCTTGCGTGATGTTCCCCACGATTGCACTGTTGTCGGCGTTCCTGGACGCATTATTACCCACAAAGCCAAAACCAATCTTTCTCCTCTGGAACACGGAAAGTTACCTGACCTAGAAGCAGATGTAATTCGTTCTTTGCTGTCACGCATTGAACAACTTGAACAAAAACTGCAAAAAACGCTGATAGATCAATCAAAGGAACAAGAACTGTTGACGAAAGATAAGTAATTATGTTACCACCTTGGAGTTCTCAAGTGTTGCAGATACCGTTGTGCGATCGCTGGCAGATTTATCACCGATTGCAAGAGTTAATGATCCCCTGTTCCTGTCATGCAGATGGTTCATTAAGGGTGCAAGTAAATAGTTGGCTGACTGCAATTTTAGTCCGCAGTACGGTAATGCAATTTCTAGGTTCCCGTCAAGAATTAATAGACTGGCTAGAGCGTTGCTGGTATTGCAACCATCACTAGCAAAAGTCAAAGATTTTCTTCATCTATTCTAAATATTTAATCAATAGAGTCTCAGGACTAAATTGTGATGCAATCATGATTTTCCTGAATATACATCAAATTATTGTCCTGAAACTCTTGATTATTGAAAGTAGGTTTATCAAAAACTTGCTGCTTTATTACTTCTAAATTTATCTAAATGTGCAATTACAATATATGATGACAAACACTAGAAACAAAAATATAGAATTACTAGCTTTTTTACATAAAAAACTTGAGTTATCTGATAAAGACATGGCTGTGGCCCTGAAACACCAGGAGTTCGACAACGGGCCTTTACCGATGCTCCTCTGGCAATACGGCTTAGTAGACTTGGAGCAACTAGAACAAATTTTAGATTGGTTATATAACGAGAGCTAGTTGATAATTTTTTATAAATAAGTAATTTAAACAGCATTTAATTTTGGCAAAAAATAGTATTTATTTATAACTAGATAAATTTATATAATTCCTGAATTGACGCTTAATAGATTAGATATTTGCTTCAGTTGTTAATATTGACATCGAAAATATATTAATTGTAAAAATTCGCGTATTTTTTACAAAATTATTCTTAAAAGATACATGATTTTGGTTCGATGTCATACAGATATATTGTTATTGTTTAGCTAATATTTAGAAATGATGAAGATGAATTATTAAACACGAGAGTATATAGCATTTACCATTCTTATTTCAAGAGTGGCGACGGGCGTTTATTATTACCAGGAATTACAGAATCATTAACTCTCGACCAAAAAAGAATATTAAGAAAATTTCTAAGAGGGACGTTTGAGATGAATAAAGTTCTAATTAATGACACTACATTACGTGATGGTGAGCAAGCCGCAGGTGTTGCTTTTACCTTGGAAGAGAAAGTTGCGATCGCTAAATTTCTCGATACCATCGGTGTACCTGAATTAGAAATTGGCATTCCAGCGATGGGTGAGGAAGAAATGCGTGCCATATGTGCAATTTCTAACTTGGGTTTAAACGCCAACCTCCTGGCTTGGAACCGCGCCGTTATGTCAGATATCAAAGCTTCCATCGCTTGTGGAATGAAGCGCGTGCATATCGCCATCCCCGTTTCCGGTATTCAAATCGCCGCGAAATTCCACGGACAATGGCGAGTAAGTCTGCAAAGACTCAAAGATTGTATCAGCTTTGCCGTTGATCAAGGTCTTTGGGTAGCAGTAGGGGGAGAAGATTCCTCCAGAGCTGATGAAAACTTCTTATTGGATGTCGCATTATACGCTCAAGAATGGGGTGCATCCCGGTTTCGTTTCTGCGACACAGTAGGAGTTCTTGATCCTTTCACCACCTACGGAAAAGTAAAGCTACTCGTCTCAGCTTTAAGCATTCCTGTAGAAGTTCACACACACAACGATTTTGGCATGGCCACAGCTAACGCCTTAGCAGGGATTAAAGCTGGTGCTGCTTCTGTCAATACTACCGTGATTGGTTTGGGTGAGCGAGCTGGTAACGCCGCCTTAGAAGAAGTTGTGATGGCTATCAAACGCATCTATGGCGTAGATATGGGTATTGACACACCCCGTTTGTTGGAACTATCGCAACTAGTAGCCACTGCTTCTGGTGCTAATGTACCACCTTGGAAGGCGATCGTTGGTGAAAATACCTTTGCTCACGAATCAGGTATTCATGCACATGGTGTACTGCAAAATCCTGATACCTATGAACCATTTGCACCTGAAGAAGTTGGTTGGGAACGCCGTTTAGTGCTAGGTAAACATTCAGGAAGACATTTAGTTTCTAACTTATTAGAACAGCACGGAATTTTCTTGAACCCAGAAGAAACCCAAGCTGTTTTAGATGCAGTACGCCAACAGTCAGTTAAGAAAAAACGCAGTTTGACTATAGAAGAACTGTTGAACTTGGTAAAAGAACAGAGGTATTCTCATGCAGCGCGATGAATACGAATTAGATTCAGAACCCGCTTATGAAATAGGAGAAAAAGTCAGACTCCGCAAACAAATTAAGAACGATGGCACATTTCCCGGCAGAGAAATCGGGGAGATTTTAGCCAAAAAAGGAGATATAGGTTACGTAGCTAGTATAGGTACATTTTTACAAAGTTCCTATATTTATGCCGTGCATTTTTTGGATAAGGGAATCATTGTCGGTTGTAAAGCAAAAGAAATAGAATCTGCTGAGGAAAACCATGAAAGTGATGTTACGAGTGAATGATGCCGGTAACTTAACAGTCTACGTTCCTAAAAAAGATTTAGAAGAACTAGTAGTTAAACAAACAGATGGTGCTGAAGGAAAGGTTCTGACTTTAGCTAATGGTTGGGAATTAGAGTTTAAGGAAATACCAGATGTAGCTAATTTGCCCAAAACTTTGGAAGCAAAAAGACTGGAGTAGTCATTTCTTCTCTGTGCCTCCGTGTCTTTGTGGTTAAGAATTTTCAACCACAGAGCCACGGAGACACAGAGTATTTTACTGTCAACCTTATATGAAGAAGTAAAATGGGTGATAAATTTTTGACGTTATCAGAGTTTAATCTTGAGGGAAATTTTCTCGGTTTTGTTGGCAAGAAACCCAGAAAGGTTAAATATTTAAGTTTGGCAGTTCCCTCTGGAGATGTGTTAGTTAAACTACCAAAAAAATTACGCGGTTCTCTGGCTTCTTCTTTAGAAATAGGTGAAGCAATCAATATTTATGGTGTCTGTAAGTTAAACAAACATACAGGTACAATTAAACTCAAAGCTTATCAAGTCATAGCCAGCGATACAATTAACCAAATACCATTAGCACCACCAGCTAAAATTATGGTGTGTCAAAAAGCTGGTTGTGTGAAACGTGGTGGTAAAGGTTTATTATCAGAATTAGAAAAAACTTTGTGCGATCGCGGTTTACGTGACAAAGTAGAAATAGAACACACCGACTGTCAAAAACGCTGTAGCAGCGCCCCTAACTGTGTTCTCATGCTGGGTAAAAAGAAATACAAGAAAGTTCATCCAGAGGCGATCGCATCTCTGTTAGAAAGTTATTTAACGGCTGAACATCCCTGTAGTCAATAGTTCATAGTCAACAGTTAACACTGGAAATAACTGATAACTTTCAACTGACTACAACCCAACTAATTCTCTGGATTCATAATCTGTGAGTTGTTGGGCAATTTTCAATCTGGCTTCTAGTTTAGCCACGCTAAACTGGTTACGCAGATATTCTAAGTGTGCGATCGCATTTGCTTTTTCTGCCGTTAATTGGATGAGTGTGTCCATCGCCTTTTGATATTCTTGGTTCACCAAAAGGACTTCAAAACGACGCGCCCGGCGTTGGGCATCATTTTTCAAGTCCATCTCAAAGGCGGCGACACGATCTGCATTACCTTCAAAGCGGTTAATTTGTTGCTGTACAGCCATTAACTGCGAGTCTACTTCGTTCACTCTTTGGGCAGCTTGAGCGATCGCTGATGGATAATGATTTAATTGCATCATCAAAACAATCTTCCTCTCAATTCGATGACAAGAACTAGCGGATACAAGCATTACTTCCTATGCTTCGTCCCGCTCATAAATTACTGTTGCGAGTAGTCAAATTAGTTACTTGGTTTTAGCCTTCGTTATATATCTATTATAGTGAAAATTTACTGACATTGCACAAGAAAAGGGATATAATACAAGCGATTTTTCCCTCTACCTTCCACTTCCTCTTCTCATTTTTGGTGGTGGGTATTTCCCGTAATTAGCTGGAAAGATTATTACTATGCTCTCTGTGTCTCGATGGTGGAAAATTAACCACAGAGACACAGAGTTAATCTCGTTTACTGGACTATGCTGCTTCTCTGATTGGCGTTGATACAGATACTTCTGGAAATTGTAGTGAAAGTTGTTCACTTTGAGGTACAGCCGCCTGTTCTAAGACTTGGATTTCGATATTCACACTAATCAGATAACTGCCTGTATCAGCGCCAACTGCTTCAGCTACTAATTTGGCAATATCTGGACGCTTTGCAGTTAGTGGATCACGTAGAATGCAACGATCCCATTCGTGCTTGGCAGTTGGATTTAAGTTGAGAATGTAATGTTTAAGCATAATTGCGCGGCACAGGGCTTTCTCGACGCTACATCTACATTATAGTACACATGTACTAAAAAGGCAAATTGCAGAGTTAACTTCTCTTTGACAGTTGACAGTTGACAGTTGTCAGGAGGCATAAGTGAATTATTCTCTCCCACTCTACGAGAAGCAAGCTACATCTCCCCCCACTCCCTCATCCTGACAGGTATAGGTATTTTACAAACTTGGCTGAAATGGGGTTTTTCCGTTAGTTAAAAACTCCAATTTTAATCTTTGATTTTTTACATAAGAACAAAATTTCGTTATTTGAACCACGTTTAAGTAGCTAGGTGCAATTAAATATAAAACTCTCAAGAGCATATCCATTCTTAATGGAGATGGCATCTGATACTACCTGTTTTTTGAACTGACTCTATCTTATATTTAATTGCAACCACCTACTTACTCATAAACGGAGTTTCAACACTCACTGGCGAGTCTCAAATACTCGCTGACGAGTCTCAAATACTCGCTGACGAGTCTCAAACACTCATCGGTGAGTTTCAAATACTCGCTGGCCAGTCTTAAACACTCATCGGTGAGTCTCAAATACTCGCTGGCGAGTCTCAAATACTCATCGGTGAGTCTCAAACACTCGCTGGTGAGTCTCAAATACTCATCGGTGAGTCTCAAATACTCGCTGGCGAGTCTCAAACACTCATGAACGAAATTTCAAAACTCATTAATGAAATTCAGACACTCATTTTTCTAGAATTTAACAGCATCGGTAAAAATTGATGCTGTTTCTTTTCCTGCTTGACAGGACTCAAGATACTTCTGCGCGACTTGATCCCACGGGTTTTGCTGCAAGCAATCGAGAAAATACTCGGCGGCGGCGGCAAATTCTTGTTGTTCATAATAGGCTAAGGCTGAGGCAAATAACTCTAAGGTAGCTGCTTTGCCTGCACCAATTTCAGGGGAGTCGGCGGCGAACACTTCATGAACAGTTACAGCATTTGTCTTACCTTTCACCTTCACCTGACCTACTACACGAATACCATAGCGATCGCGCTGTTTTAAGCGCTGAAAAGTTTGGTCGGTAATTAACAATGGAGCGTTGAATGTTTTGGTCAATCCTTCAATGCGCGATGCAAGATTAACTGCATCACTAATCACTGTACTATCCATGCGATTCAACCCACCGACTGTCCCCAAAATGAGCGAACCAGTATTAATACCAATGCCAATTTCAATTGGTAAGTAACCCTCGGCTTGGCGTTCTGCATTGTAAGTTGTTAAGGTTTGCAACATGGCAATTCCCGCCTGTACTGCATCATCGGCATCACCAGCAAACAATGCCATGATGGCATCACCAATATATTTGTCGATAAAGCCATTGTGTTGGAGTATGATCGGCTCCATGCGGCTGAGATAATCGTTGATAAATTGGAAATTTTCGGCGGGAGTCATGCTTTCTGAAAGGGTGGTGAAGGCGCGAATATCGGTAAATAAAACCGACATTTCCCGTTGCACCTGATCGCCTAATTCCACATCTACAATGCTTTGCTTATTCAGGAATTGGAGAAATTGACGCGGAACGAAGCGTTCATAAGCTTTGTTCAGGCTGCTCAGGTTTTGGTTGAGTGCGGCTAAATCGGTATACAACCGAGCATTTTCAATAGAAATCGCGGCTTGTGCGGAAAGCAGATTGAGTAATTCCAAGCGATCAGGGGTAAATGCTCCTGTTGTCAAGTTATTTTCTAAATAGACAATCCCAGCCAACTTACCTTGGTTAATTAAGGGAGTGCAGAGAATTGAGCGCGGTTGGTATTGGCGAATGTAAGGGTCTTTAATAAATTCCCCAATCTCTAGAACTTCGTAGACGGCATCGTTGAGGACTACATTAGTTTTAGTCCGAATCACATAGTTAACGATCGCCGTCGAAAGAGTTTGGTTATCTTCAATACTGAGTGATTCTAAAACCTGAATCCGATTTTCACCAACAATTCCTTGAGCTTCAATGAGAAATTTGCCTTTACTTTCCAATAACAAAAACCCCCGTTGCGCTCCGGCATTTTCCATTAAAATCCGCATTAAATTAGCTAAAAGTCTATCTAGGCGAATATCTTCAGAAAGAGTTTGCGAAGCTTTGATAACTGTTAGCAAATCCAATGATTCTGAGCTACTGCTACTAGTACGAGTGGTTTGATTAGAAGTAGTAGTTGTTAAAGATTTACTAGCTTTTTCTGGGGCGTGTGTAAACATTTGCGGATACTTGGCTTCTAAATCTTTTACCTTAGCTGTCGCTCCCCACTGTAAATAAAGATAGCGGGCTTCCTGCATATAAACTTGGGCAATCTTAAATTTGTTTTCAGCCAAGTAAAATTGTGCAGATAAGTAAAATTTAGCAGTCAATTCGTTGGCAAGAGCCGCTTCATTAATATACTGGTGTGATTGGGCTAAGGCAATGGCTTGGTCATAAGCTGCGATCGCTTCACTAGATTCTCCATGTACCCGATGCCATTCTGCTTTAACTAAAGCTAATTTATGGGTATAGTTATCTGGAGAAAACTTTGCCCATACTTGCAATTTTTTCTGGTTTGCTGCCACTTGCTGGAGTAATTTTTGACGTTCGGTGGCACTAGCAACTGGGACTAAAGCGAGTCGTGCTAACGAGTCATAAAAGTAGAACCATCCCACAATATATAAAGCCACAACCGCATCTAAATAAGGAATTGCCAAATCAGCATTCTTAACGGCTGTGGCATATTCTTCAAACCAATAATTTAGTGTGATGTGATTAGTATAATCATAAAAAATAGCAGTACGGTAATTACTTTCGATATGCTGGGGTAACATAACTGTGGCATCATAAAATTCCCCCACCAACTCACCAGGATTAGCATTTTTTCCCTGTAAATTAGCAACTGCTTGGCGATAAAGTTGCACAAGAGTAACAATAGGTTGTTTCTTAAATTGCTGAATTGCCTCTACGTAAATAGCTAAACATTCATCTAATTCAGCTAGATTTTGACCACTAAAATAGGAGTGCATAGTGCATGTATTGGCACAAAATGCGGCGTACTCAGTATCGCCCGTATTACGCCCAACTTGAAATGCAGCGTGGAGTGAAGCAATAGTATTTTGCAGTGGTTCTTGCCAGTGGCGCACAAAGGAATTAACTACAAATAAAGTTCTTGCTTGTAGGTGTTGACCATGAAAACGGTCTAGTACTTGCAAAGCTAACTCACCAAATTTATATCCCCCAGCTAAATCTCCCACAACACCACAAAGAATCAAGCCATAGGTAGCGTAAGCAAAGGCTGATTCCGCCGCGTTGCCGTATTTAGCGGATATTTCCACCTGTTTAAAGACGGTCAAAGGAAACACATTCGGGGCTGCTAGGTAGGTAGCAGAGGCGATACTAGCCAAGATGCGAATTGCTGCTAATTTTGAGGGATGGGTAAGTTCTGGCAACTCAGCTAAGGTGGAGATTGGTTTACCTACCAAAGCGAGTTTAGTTTTTAACAATCCCAGCATAATTTGCGGTTTGCCTGGGTTGTAGGGTAAGGTAATACCCAGAAGTTTCAATACTTGCAGACCGAGTTGAGAAGCTGCCAACAATTGATCACGGGCGATCGCTGCTTGAATTTTGATCGCATAAACCTGTACCTGATCGATTGTCTTGCGGGTGTTTTGCAGTACTTCTTCTGTAAGTGCATCCATGCGCTCAAAGTTGCCACTCAAATATGCAGCTTCGGCGGCGGCTGTGTGCAGTGCCAAAGCTAGATCATACTGTTCCTGCCAACAGTTAGGGCTTAGGCAGTTAATCCCCATTGTCAGATAATCTAAGGCTGGCTGATATGCGGCTGAGGCTTTGGCTTTGTTGCCAGCCGTTAAGTTCAACTGAGCGAGTTCCTGTCGCTGTTGAGTATCTGTAATCAGAGCGATACCGAAATTCAGTTGGTTAACAATATCAAAAATCTTTTCCTCTTGCTTCTGGGGAGTAATGCTTTGTAGTAACAGTTGCCCCACCCGCAAGTGTAGTGCCTGTTTTTCGTCGCTGGGAATCAGTGAGTAAGCTGCTTGTTGGACGCGATCGTGCAGGAATTTGTAGAACACATCCAACTTTGTTAAGTTGGCGGCGACTTCTTGATCGGCAACTTGTAAGAGTTGGTAGTCATAACCTTGGGGGAAGATTAATCCTGTTTGCAAAGCTTCCCAAAGTTGGGCGGCGACATCTGGAAGGGATTTAGCACTAGCGATCGCCAAAGTATGCAAATCAAAGGAATTACCAATACAAGCTGCCAATTTTAAAGCTTCTTGGGTTAGTGCTGGCAACTTTTGAATTTTCCCAGCCATCAACTCGACTACATTATCGGTGATCGGAGTTGCCTGGATTTTTGCCAGTTGCCATTGCCATTGGCGTTGGCTGAAATTAAACTCTAGCAATCCTTCTGTATACAGCGACTTCAAAAACTCATTCATGAAGAAGGGATTGCCATGAGTTTTCTGCTCAAGTAGTTCTGCTAAAGTCGTAATTTGTGCTAAATCGCTATTGTTGAGGGTATCATTCAATAGTTGTTGAATTTGGGGCAATTCTAAGGGTGTTAAAATTAGTTCATGAATAGCTACCCCTGCTTGTTCTAAGGAGGCGATCGTTGCCCGTAGTGGATGGCTTTTATCTACTTCGTGATCACGATAAGCACCAATTAGCAATAGATATTGACTGTCTGCTTGACTAACTAACAACTCAATTAACTGCAAAGATGCACTATCTGCCCATTGCAAATCATCCAAGAACATTACTAAAGGATGTTCTTTTTGGGTAAATACCTTAATAAAGTTTTGCAAAACTAAATTAAACCGAGTTTGCGCTTCCTTTGGTGATAGTTTTACAACAGGCGGCTGAGTCCCAATAATCAGTTCCACCTCTGCAATCACATCGATAATTACTTGGCCATTGACACCAAGAGCATTTAATAATTTTTCCCGCCAAGTAGTAATTTCGGCTTCACTTGTAGTTAGCAGTTGGCGAATTAATGCTTGAAATGCTTGAATTAAGGAACTGTAAGGGATATTACGTTGCAATTGGTCAAACTTCCCAGAAATAAAATATCCCCGTTGCTGGGTAATTGGTTTATAAATTTCTTGCACTAAGGCTGATTTACCGATTCCAGAATAACCTGCGATCAGCATCACTTCGCTCTGTCCTTGACTAGCTCGGTCAAAAGCTGCCAGCAATTTTGCTACTTCTACTTCTCGTCCGTACAATTTTTGCGGAATTTGAAATCTACCAGAGTGATCTTGCTGCCCTAGTGCAAATAAGGGAACTTGCCCTGTAGTATTTAACATCTCCAGGCATTGCTGTAAATCTGCCCTTAACCCAAAAGCACTTTGATACCGTGCTTCGGCAGTTTTGGCCAGCAACTTCATCACAATTTCCGAAACTACTGGTGGAATTTGGGGATTGAGTTGGTGAGGCGAAATCGGTTGTTTGGCAATATGGCTGTGAACCATTTCTACAGGATCATCACTAATAAAAGGTAATTGGTGAGTTAACAGTTCGTAGAAAGTAACTCCCAAAGAGTAAAAGTCTGTGCGATAATCAAGAGAACGGTTCATCCTCCCTGTTTGTTCGGGAGAAATATAAGCCAAACTCCCTTCTAAAACATTTGCATTTCGCAAAGTGGGATTTTCCCGCGACAACCTAGTAGCAATTCCAAAGTCAATGATTTTTGTTTGTTGAGTCTGGGGATTAAGGAGAATATTGCTAGGATTAATGTCTTTATGAATAATTTGTTGCTGATGAATTTCTGCTAAAGCTGTAGTTATTTGTATAGCCAATTGTAAAAAGTTCTCTAGCGATAGAGGCGCTTGATTGAGTAACTCACGCAGGGAGTAGCCGCCAAAATCCTCTAAAACTAATACTAAGGTGTTTTGATATTTTTTCAAGTCGTAGGCTTGAATGATTCCCGGTACTTGAAAGCGGCACGTGAGTTCATATTCCAGTTTAAACCGGGCGATCGCTTCTGGAGGTGGGTATTCTTGCCTCAGAACTTTCAATACTACTGGTTGTTGATCTAACTCTCTATATCCTCGATAAATCTGAGAATTGGGGCTGGCGTGCAGTTCTGTCAGGACTTTATACCCTTCCAGTGTGATCATAAATTACTCAAGTGTTTGCTGTATTATTAGGGTCTATTCAGTATAAGTTGCTAACCTTGCAAGTGAACAGAGATTAACCGAATGCTACAGCACAATCTAGAAATCAGAAGCCAGAAGCATAATAGGCTTTAGATACTTTACGCTCCTGTGGAAAAGTTTTGTAGGATACGTACCCTATAAAATTCATACTGAGTTAAAAACTTCATGCAACTATACATCACATACAGATGTACGGACGCGAAAAATCAAGGGTTTGCACAGGCACATAAGCGATCAAGCATACTTAGGATTAACAAACAGTAAATTAATACTATATCACTGGCGTTAATACGGTATTCTGGTAAATTATTTTCGGGAATTGCCCTTACAGGTAATGATTACTAAATTAGAAAAAACTTACCTTTCATATGTTCTTAATATGCACAAGAGTATGTTGCTAAATGAATATTTCGTAAATTTTTGTAGCAAAGCGCTTTCTATTGCGGAATTTGAATATTTTTATGATGAAAAGTGATTTCCATAAAATAAACAATATTTGACCTCAAAACAGTATTAAGATTCAAATCAAATTTTACTAACAATTTAAAGATTTGATGAATACCAAAGAAAACCGTGAAAAAACTTAGTTAGTAAAGTTACAATTCGACTTAGACAATTAAATGCACTGTTTATACTAAGTAAAAATGATCTTATGTACTAAAAAAGTATCTACGTAAAACCAGAAGTTTAGAAGATTATATACTCGCATCAATGCTTAGAAAAATATGTGTTACTACCAGGTTAATTTGCTAAAAATTAAATACTCATCGATAAGCACTATAGTACTAAAGCATAAGAATCATTAATAAAATTTATATTTTTAACTAAAAACGCAAATATACCAGATAACTTCGAGCTTACTTTACAAAAATTACTAAATAAATCATGCACATTCTCATCTACTCTTATAACTACTATCCAGAGCCAATTGGCATTGCACCTTTAATGACTGAACTGGCGGAGGGTTTAGCAGAGAGAGGGCATCAGGTGCGCGTGATTACAGGAATGCCTAACTACCCCCAAAGGGAAATTTACGATGAGTATAAGGGTAAATGGTATGTTACAGAGCAAAAAAATGGCGTGACAATTCAGCGCAGTTACCTACGAATTAAATCTAAACCCAACCTGATAGATAGATTATTACTAGAGTTAAGTTTTATTTTTACTAGCTTACCCCAAGCCTTTAACGGTAAAAAACCAGACTTAATTTTGTTAACCGTACCCCCACTTCTAGTTTCACTCCCAGCCACCTTACTTGGTTGGATTTATCAGTGTCCTGTAGTGTTAAATGTACAAGATATCTTACCGGAAGCAGCCGTGCGCGTCGGGCTGATGACCAATAAATTAATGATTCGCTTTTGCGAAATTATAGAAAAGTTTGCTTATAAACATGCTACTAAGATTAGTGTGATTGCTGATGGCTTCCGTGATAATTTAATCGGTAAAGGGGTAAGTGCTAAAAAAATTACTTGTATTCCTAATTGGGTGAATGTAAATTTTATTCGTCCCTTAGCTAAGAAAAATGCCTGGAGAACAGCCCACCAACTAGATAATAAATTCGTGGTGATGTACTCTGGGAACATCGCACTCACACAAGGTTTAGAGACTGTCATCGCCGCAGCCGCCTATCTGCGTCACATTCCAGATATTAGCTTTGTGATTATTGGTGAATCAACAGCCTTGTCTAGATTACAAAAATATTGTCTATCTTGTGGGGCTGATAATGTTTTACTCTTGCCGTTACAGCCTAGAGAACAATTACCACAAACTTTGGCTACTGCTGATGTCAGCTTAGTAGTCCAGAAAAGCAATGTGATTGCTTTTAACATGCCCTCCAAGATACCACTCGCATTAGCTTCAGGTCGTCCGATTATAGGTTCAGTACCAGCATCTGGGACAGCCGCCAAAGTTATCCAAGAAAGTGGCGGCGGGATAATTGTAGAGCCGGAATCACCAGAAGCTTTAGCAGCAGCAGTGTTGGAGATGTATAAAAATCCTATACTAGCCGCAAAATTAGGCAATCAAGGAAGAAAATTTGCAGAGGCCTATTTTTCTTTTGAGCAAGCAATTGAGCAGTATGAAGACTTATTTTTTGAGTTATTGGGTAAGAAAAGGCTCAAGCTGGCTCCTGTGGCAAAATTGAGTCAGCAAGAATCTGTTAAGATATAAGCTCTATAGTTAAGGTTAGGGAATAGTCAAATGCAGTTTGCGCCTCTGTTCCCCATTATTCATCGGATTCTTCAGCCAAGTTTCCCTAGTTGTCTTTGGAATGGAGAACCTACTACCAAAGCGATCGCTTTAACTTTTGATGATGGCCCCCATCCGCAATACACCCCAGAATTATTAGCAGTTCTAGATCGCTACAACATCACTGCTAGTTTTTTTTGGTTGGGTGCTTGTGTTAACCGTAACCCTAGTATTGCCAAAGCAATCTGCGATCGCGGTCATTGGATAGGCTTACACGGTTACGACCATCGCTCCTTTCCCATGCTATCGCCCATCGAACTCAAAGACAGTCTAGAAAAAACCCAGGCTGCTATCTATGATGCTTGTGATCTCCCGGCGGAAAAAGTGCGTGATGTCAGACCACCCAACGGGTTATTTACACCCAAAACCTTAAACCTATTGCAGCAGTGGAAATATCGTCCAGTCATGTGGAGTGTTGTTCCTGAAGATTGGGTCAGACCCGGAGTCAAAGAAGTAGTACAGCGAGTTCTCAAGCAAGTGCAGAACGGCTCATTAATTGTGCTACATGATGGTGCTTGTGGTGGACAAGAAGTAGCCGCAACAATTCAACTATTGATCCCACATCTGCTAGAACAAGGCTACCAATTTATAACTGTTGATGTTTTTTGGCGACAATTAGAAACTTTGTAAACTCGCGTGCATGAAATTTCTATAAGATTTTTTCCATATCATAGTAGGGTGGGTATTTCCCACCCCACGCTTAAGCTTTAAGTGTACTAACTCTATTCCTAAATATTAACGACTAACCATTACTAGGCAGAAGCTTAGTATTGGTCAGCTATGACACTTATAAGTTTCAACGCTAGAAACTGATTTCTGGTGCTTTTGGATGTTGAGAGTATCCAGCCTCAAAACGGCTGGTTGAGGTCGCCTCTTCAGTTCCTAACAGATGATGAATGTCATTTAGAGAAGTTGGTTTAGTGACAAATTCCTCTGTTAATTCATCTTTATACTCAATCAGGTCTTCTACTTGACAATTCAAGGCTTTACAAAACCTAATAATTCTTTCAATATGGTCTGTTCCAGTCCGGCCACTTTCCCAGTTTTGAATAGTGCTTTCAGTCACACCAACAAGACGAGACAGTTCCAACTGAGTTAATCCTGCTTTTTCCCGCAATAATGCGATTCTTGGTTTTGGCTTTTTTTTCACAGCTACAGCACTTTAACTTAACCTATAGTGCTAGATCCTAGCACCAAAGAAAACCTCCATTATCAAATTACAAAAAAAATTAGACTCCTCTGTTTTTCTAAACACCAAATTATTAAAATATCTTAATTTAATTATGAATTTTGTCTTAATTTCCAAAATTACATCACATTCATCAGTTATCATTTGCATTTTATACAGTAAATCTTATAAATGTTCTTAGATTATTTTATCTCTGAACTAAGTAAATAAGTAAGATAATTCAAATTATATTAAGAAATGTGAAATAAACTCAAATCCTCTCATTTCCTACCTTGTGCCTTATCCGACTACCAATAATTACATCATTCTACTTAAAGGTGGGAGCTTGTAATTGACTTTCTAAATCGATACGTAACCACAAATCAACAAAAGACCAGATACAAGACTGATGACTAACTGTAATAAAATTTTCTGGTTTATGAGTAACTATCGCATCTAATTGGTAATGGCTCAAGCAAGCCAACTCAACGGCCGATTCAAAATCATTGAGAAATAAATAACGTGATTGTTGTAGTACACCTTCGTCAAGAGTACAAATTTCTAGATGTTCTTGCAACCATTTAACTACAATCTCAGAAATATGACGATTTTTTAAACAGTAGGTATAAGTAGAAACTTTTTGTAAACCAACATCTGTTAAGTATAAGCGAATAGAATGGTGTGATTTATCTAATAGTGCTTTGACATCGCCAACAAATTCAGTACGATTCATTACAGCATCTAATATTAAATCCGTATCAAATAAGATTTTGTACATTTTTCTCTTCTCATGTAAGGTCAGCAATCAATATCAAAAACAAGTAGAGTTATTTATCTGACAAGACAATCAGTTATTTTGTTGTTATTCAGAGAAATGAAAAGTTATTCCTAAAATAAACCCATTTCTTTAATACAAGCTGCAAAATACTAGTTTCCGTAGCGATCACAAATAAAAAATGAGACAGGCTAAAGTACCGCAGATGTTACTCTCCGGTTGATAGAACTGAGGAACTACGGCGTTTCCAGGATGTGAAACGTCGTGTTCTGTTCTGTCAAGTCTCATCTATAGTATTTATAGTTTTTCTCCCTTCGATATTATGCACCTGTCAGGGAGAAAGGCTAACAGACTCAAAGCTGGAGTAGTATATTCTCATCAGACATACAGAAAACTAACAATCGACTCACAGTTAAAAAGAGATGACGAGAGAGAATTGTTAGTAGTTCCAAAATGGCATTAAATTTATTACCTACTCCAAGTAAACTCCACAACTAGCAGATTTTTACTCATTCATATTGCGATAGGTAGCAACGGCGGAAGGCGATATACGGTTGAGATAACGGAAGATCCAGTATTTAAAAATAGTATCCAAAATTACGGGGAAAGTAGCAATGAATAGAAAGATAAAATCTCTATTAGCTGGTAGTCCCCAGTGACGAGATAAACCTTCTAAAATCACTTCCCAACCATGAGGAGAGTGAAATCCGACGAATACATCAGTAAACAAAATAATGATAAATGCTTTGGCACTATCACTTAAGCCATAGACTACATTATCAAAAAATTCTTTGAGTACCGTAATAGCAGGCTTACTCACAACTAGCAGCCAGATAAATGCACCCACAGAAAAGATATCAGCAAAAACATTTTTAATTGCATTTGAGCTTTCCCTGCGGAACTCTGTAGCAATTTCTTCAGCCTTTTTTCTCACTTCAGTTTCTATAGCTTCAGCAGAAAGAACCGGTGCATTACTAATTAAGCTTTCAAATTTGAGTCTTTCTTCAAATCTATGCAACGTTGATAAGGCTTCTTCCTCCATCTCAGAATTTAAAAATACCTGCTCTACTTCCGCAGTTTGAAACTGTTGAAAAATTGGCCCAACAATTAAAGCTTTTGCTAACTGATGGGTTAAAAGAGGTACTATAATTAGTAAAAGAATAAATCTAATTGATATAATACTTCTTCTTTGAGCTTGCCGAAAATTATTCACAACATCTTTTTCGGCATTGGGATCTAATTCAATTTGCAATCGTCCAATAGTACTTAAGATAGAACGCGGCAAAACACCTGTTGTATCTGCTTTACCTTTTGGTCTTTTTTTCTGGTCTGTTCTCCTAACTATTTGTGGGGGTGATGTTGGGGTGTAAGTACGCTCAACTAAATTATGTTTATCAATTTCATTTCTATTTACAGGATAGGTAAGTGATTTATCATTAATTGGCGCTGAGTTAGTTGTTGTAATTGGTGAGCTTGTAACTTCAGATGGGGCAAGTTCATCATCAGGGATGGTATATTTGGAAATTATGTCATCAATAAATTTTAATTTTTCTAAAACAGCAACCGGAGTAGGATACTCTATACCCACTTTACGGGCTGCTTTTTGATTAGACTCATTCGAGAACCAACGACTGAAGCGAAACTCAGTTAGCCGCATTCTAGCTATCTTCAATTGTTGGGCTAAATCAGCAGCAAAATAATCCATCACACTGCTACTGTAGATGGGAGAATCCAGGTCTATTTTGTTACCATTAAAATGTTCATTTTCTAAAGCTCTAATATTTAATGCAGCTTTGTATGCTTCTTCTAGAGAACGTTCTGGAGTGCGTAAATACCATCGATAAAGTGATAACAGATAGGGGTAAACTTTTTCGTCGAAAATTGTATTCCTCATTTTAGTTGTTGACTCTTAATTATTGAATGAGTGAGGTTTGATAATTTTAAATTAACGCAATAAATATACTAACAAATCTATCGAGGAGATATTTTGTGGTTTCTCATTCTATTTGGATTGTTGGGGGTAGCCGCAGTGGTAAGACCACTCGTTTGGTAGAACAATTCTGTTCTTGGGTAAATACTGGTCGGGGAGTTCATGAATTATTTTATACTAAAAAAGCAAAATTAAAAGCAAGCACTTCCGCATCTTTATCTTTAGATATTCAACAAGCTAAACCCGGAGTATTAGTTTTAGCGGCGAATGATGATAATCGCAGAGAACTGGGTGATATAATTGTTACTATAACTCAAGGAAAATACCCAGTTAGGGTAAAAACTCCATTAGGTTTTTTTCAAGATGATATAGTTTTATTTTGGCCATTACTGACTCAATTGCTGAAGATAAAGGCACAATTTCCTGTAAGATTGCGTCCAGAAAGTGAACAAGAACTAGCAACAAAACTCTGGCGATCGCAGTTAGATACAGAAATCCTACGCCGTGCAGGAGTAAATGAGTATCGCTTAGTCAGGCGTATTTTAGACTTGATGCAGTTAGCCGCATATAGTGGTACACCCTGCGAAAATATTGCTGAGGTTTTGCAAACAGGACTAGAAGATAATAACGTCGATTTAGAAGCCCAATTCTTAGCATCTTTATTACTAGATTGGCGTAATTGGTGTTTAGAGCGGGGATTTTTGACCTATGGTATTATTACTGAACTTTACGGGCAACACCTACTAAATCATGAGAATTACCAGCAACACCTAGCTAAAAGATATCAAGCGGTGATAGCTGATGATGTGGATGAATATCCGGGTGTAGTACGGAACTTATTCGAGCATCTGTTAGACCAAGGAGCGATCGCCGCCTTTAGTTACAATCCTGATGGGGGGGTGCGGCTGGGATTAGGAGCCGACCCCGAATACATGGCAGGTTTAGCAAAACGCTGTCGAGTTGAAACCTTGACAGGTGTAACAGCATCTTTAGCTGATAGGCTAGTTGGGCCAATGGTGGAATCACTCACCGAACCCATGTTTTTGTCTGGTTTACCGCCGATGGTCAAGTCAATTCAAACCACATCCCGCGCTCAACTATTACGCCAAACCGCCGAAGTCATTGCCAACGCCATCAAATCGGGAGATGCACAACCAGAACAGGTAGCAATTATTGCCCCAGGTTTAGATGCGATCGCCCGTTATACAATCATAGAAATTCTTACTAAGCAAAATATCCCCGTTGAATCCCTCAACGACCAACGCCCTCTGATTAGCTCCCCAGTCATCAGAGCATTACTCACCATGATGGCGCTAGTCTACCCAGGTTTGGGACGCTTGGTAGACAGGGATGCAGTAGCGGAGATGCTAGTAGTCCTCAGCCGCAAACCAGAACCCCCAGAAACCCCTGCTCCACTCCCTACCAATATAGACCCAGTAAGAGCCGGATTAATTGCTGATTACTGCTTCGTTCCCCATCCTGACCACCCCAACTTGCTACCTGTCACCAGCTTTGAACGCTGGGATCGCATTGGTTACGCTGCCACCACAGCCTATGGTGAAATATTACAATGGTTAGAAGAACAGCGATCGCAACAAGAACTCCGCCTCATCCCCAGCCCCATCTCCCTTTTAGATAGAGCAATACAGCGCTTTTTGTGGAATGGGAGCAACCTCCCCTATGACCAACTAGCCGCCCTGCGAGAACTATTAGAAACAGCACAACATTACTGGGAGATTGATACGAGGTTAAGGCAAAGTAGGGGAGCAGGAGAAGAATTTCTCAGTCAACAGTCAACAGTCAACAGTCAACAGTCAATAGTTAACAATACTATCGCCGAATTTATTCAACTACTGCGCCGGGGTACTATCACAGCTAACCCTTACCCCCTACGTGCCATCGGCTCAGTGAGAAAAGCTGTCACCCTAGCAACTATTTTCCAATATCGCGCTAGTAGAAGATTTCACGAGTGGCATTTTTGGCTTGATGCTGGTTCGCCTCTGTGGGCTAAGGGTGGTGCAGCAACCTTGTTTGGTGCGCCGTTTTTTCTACAAGATAGGTTGGGACAGCCTTGGACAGCAGAGGATGAGAAATCAGCAGAACAAACCAGACTTCAAAGAATTTTATCTGACTTGCTATCTCGCGTATCCCAGAGGATTTATCTTTGTCATAGCGATTTAGCCGTCAATGGACAAGAACAACTGGGGCCTTTGTTACCCTTAGTCCATGCTGCTGTATCGATGGAGTTGGACACTGAGAGTTTAAATGCTGTGGGTTAGGAAGTTCACAGTTGACAGTTGTTTTTCTCCTCTGCTTCTTCATCTTTTCCCTTTTTATCGATATCGACTTCAGTGGTACTACTATCCCATCTTTATATACTGCTATCAATAATAATTTAGTTAATAAAAAACTAAGAAAAAAATTGATTTTTTAGCCAATATAGCTTACACCATAAGTCTTTCAGCAGGAGCGACCGCGCACCTTTCTTGCGCTGTCGCGGCTTATAGTTACAGTTATGAAACAAATAATAGAAAATGTCAAACAAACCATAGCGCAAAAAACAATGCTTTGGTTTTATCCAATTGTACGAGAACTACAAAAATATCACTATAGTTTGGCAATCAAATGGGCAATAGAATGTTTAAAAATATATTCATCAGAGATGAAATCAGACAAACTCTTCCTCCTTAATAAATATATTCAGCAAGCAATGTCAGAGCAAAATGTTCTAACTCCTTTACAGTGTTATGAAATTGGTCGAGAAATATGGTATTTGCCTGAAAGGGAAGAAATACAAACCGCTATAGCTCGACTGTGGTGGTCTATCGAAGCTTTTAAAAATGAAGAAGAACATCTTGGAATAATGGAAACTACTGCGGCTGTTGAATTAGTATTACCTGATATATCAGATCATCATTTACTAGATCAATATCTAGAAGCTGCTCTAAGAATTTATGAAGAATACTCTTCACAAAACCAGGCGTGTGAGTAATAGAACTGATATCCTAAATTTTTGAGAAGTTTTATGGGCGCAGAACCTTACTGGTACTATACCGATTATCAAACGGATCTTAACTTAGCATTGGATATGTTACGAAAACGTGAGTTTCAGGCAGGTCGTTATAATCCTGCAATACCATTGCTCGATTTTCCCATCACGGAAAGTTCCCCATCTCCTGGAGCGCAACATCCATCAATCGAAGCAGCATTAGAAGCCTCTGATGTTGATGGAACACGTTCAATCCTTGATATTCTTCGAGTTTCTGATACACCATGTCCACTTTCAAGAGATGAGTTTAAAACAGCGTTACGCGGAGGAGAAAATCAGGAAATAATTGGAGAAATATTTAACACCGCTTTTCCGCTCCCTTCAGCAGAACTCCTTGCTTTATTCGGCACTGAGCAACCTACCCATAAAATGATTGAATCTGTCATTTTGGGCGACACAAATATTGATGCAGCAAATGCTTTTTGGCACTCTATTAATAGAGGTACAGCTAGATATATAATCGTCTACACCCAAAATCAACCCAGTGAGATTTTCTTTATAGGTTATTCTTTTGATTAATAGCGATACCATCTGGATCTAAAGTAGCGAAGAATCTAAAACCCAATCACAGAAACAGCCTTTCGCTTCTGCTCTGGCGTAACCTCCAGATAACGCTGCAACGTTCCCAGGTCGCCGTGGCCTGAGATTTCTTGAATAATTCTCAAAGGTATCCCCGCGCTCGACATCTGCGTGAGGGCAGTTCGCCTAAACGAATGGGTGCTGACTCCTTCTACCCCGATGCGGGAGCAGGCAGAGCGTAAAATCTTGTCTGCCATGAATCGGGTCAGACGCTCAGTTACACCACGCTTGCCGGGAAACATTACCGCCCCTAATGGTTGGTAATCAGCCAATATTGCTGATAGCGGTGGTGGAATATCTACAATCCGTGTTTTGTACTTGCCTTTCGTGGTACATTTTCGGAAAGTGATGGTTCCTGATTTGATATCAGTCATGTTGAGAGCCAACGCTTCTGATACGCGACAACCAGTAAACAGGCAGATGCCAAACAGTGCGCGATCGCGTGGGGTAAGAAATCCCTCGCTGAACAATCGCCTTAGTTCGTCTTGGCTTAATATTTTGCCTTGTCCGTTGCCGTCTACCTTCATTTTTCACACCTTCTGGGCATTACACCAAATGCTGAAAACGTGTAATCAAAACCCCAAAGTATTGTATCAACGTAAGCGTCCGCAACGCGATAACAAGCCTAAAAATTAAACTTATCATTCACAACCGCTACAAGCCTCATTCTTTCATTGAACTATAAAACCTGCTTATGGAGTCTGCACTCGTACCACCATCAGGTATGGTCTGCCCCTGGCTTGGGAGCAGACGCATCTATTCCCCTACCAATGTTAATGCTTGATTGATAACGCGGTCAGATAAATACATTCCACACAGGCGCAATTGTTCTAGAACCGGACGTGCCGCCGGAATTACCCCTCTTTGTTTGGCAGTAATCACAATACCTAATGTTCCCCGTACAGGAATACCCAAGGTGGCAGCACAACGACGGGCGGCTAAATCATCCAGAATTACCTCTGTGCCTGGATTTGTGTACCCCCATGTCAATACGGCTGATTCACCTAGCCCTAAATCCCAACTGAGAATCACATTGGGGACTGGTGGTGTTTCTTGTACAACCAACCAATCGGTATTGTTGAGCGCAACTGCTGTTACGTCCGTTTCCCCATACTCTCTAATTTCTGTGGCCACAGCCGATGGAACAATAATTGATGGGCTAATGAGGCGTAACAAATCTACCTCACCGCCCTTGGTCAAAAAAATTAGTGGTGATGTGTTGATAGCAGGCAGTTCAGCCACGGTTTAACTCGCGTTGCAAATCATCTATGTCAACAGCAAAGACATCTACTTGTTCACGGGCGAGGACGGACAGAAAGTCTCGGCGGTTTAACCCGGCAACACTGGCGGCTTTCTCCATTGATATTTCCTGCTTCTGATACCAGTAGATAGCAGCAGCAAGACGCATATCTTGCACAAATTCTTCTGGACTTAGGCGACGGGCGCTAAACACGTCTTCTGGCAGGTTAATGGTCACTGACGACATAGTTTATGTCCTAAATGGCTTTGGCTGTTGAAGCGGCATTAATTAATGATATCAACCATTGCTTTAGACACTGCTATAAGTCTTTTTCTCCTTCAACCAAAGGGAACTTTTTTTTCGGAATTGGCTTGCGTGGAGGATTGCTACGCACTCCATTTCCCCCAATATAATCTTTCTAAGATGGTCGCTGTGATTCTTTTTAGACTCTTGCTGGACTGCGGTTATATTTCTCAAACAGATTTTTCTTGCGATCGCAGAATACGGGAAATTTTCAGTACATTAAAGATGTATATAAAAACTCACACTTACCATCAATGGCACTATTTGGATTTGGTAAAAAACTAGAAATGCCCACCCCTGAGAAAGCTTTACCAGGAAGGGCGCAAACAATGCCAGTACCGGCTCACCACTATGTCAACAACAACCCATTAAAACCACCTTTCCCCGAAGGACTAGAAAAAGCGGTATTTGGTTTGGGCTGTTTTTGGGGTGCAGAACGGAAGTTTTGGCAACAGCCAGGAGTCTATACTACAGCCGTTGGTTATGCTGCTGGTTTGACACCCAACCCCTCCTATGAAGAAGTATGTTCAGGGTTGACAGGTCACAATGAAGTTGTATTGGTGGTATTTGACCCCAAAGTCATTAGTTACACCCAATTACTCAAAGTTTTTTGGGAAAGCCACAACCCCACCCAAGGAATGCGCCAAGGGAATGACGTAGGTACTCAATACCGTTCTGGTATTTATGTCTACTCCGACGAGCAAAAACAGGTAGCCCAAGCTTCACGCGATGCTTATCAGCAAGCTCTGAGCGACGCAGGCTATGGGCAAATTACCACAGAAATTATTGATGCGCCTGAGTTCTACTACGCCGAAGCCTATCATCAACAATACCTAGCTAAAAATCCCAATGGTTATTGCGGTTTAGGTGGGACGAATGTTTCTTGTCCTGTGGGTGTGTTTGAGTCTTCGGTGAATGGGTAGAAGTTGGGGATGAGGGAGTGGGGGAGTGGGGGGAGTGGGGGGAGATAAAACTTTCTTCACTCTCAACTCAGCACTCATCACTCATCACGCGCTAAACGCGCCGCTACCGCTAACAGCAATCATCACTCACCACTCCCTACTCAGCACTCCTACAAAATTGATTTGAGGAATACAAGCGCACCTGCCCACAACATAATACTAACGGGTGCGCCGATTAAAATGCCGGCGATCGCCCAGCCTCTTTGATGGGCTTGGAAATGTTCGATACTGCGCCAGCGTCTACTTTTCCAAGCCCATTCGTTACCTTTTGCTCCCAAGGCGATCGTTGTAATCCAACCAACTTGAGGTATAAAACAAAATAAGCCTACCCAAACTTGATTAGTCCATAACCATACCCAAGGTAGTAAAAATGCGCCCCAGTTCCATCCCAAAATTTCTTCCGGCACTTCTTCATGAATATTATTGATGCCACAACCGGAATTATTAATGAATTTTTTTGCTGGAACTAGACGCTGATCTTTGGTTGATTTAACTAAACCAGATTTGAGGGTATCTAAGGCTTGACGCGCATTAGTAAAACGTTTTTCTGGTGCTGGTTCTGTAAGTTTTTGTAACCATCCCATAAAACCAGGGCTGAGATTCACAAGATTGGTAAATTGTAGGCGTAAATCTTGCTGGGGTAATTCAGCCGGAGGAATATTAGTTAACAGATGAATTAAAGTTGCTCCCAGTGCATATAAATCTGATGCGGGAACAGCACGACCACCGTATTGTTCCATCGGTGCATAGCCGTAAGTACCGACAACGGTAAAGGTTACGCCTTCTTTAGCAGCTTTGTCTTGAACTGCACCAAAATCGACTAAATAAATATGCTCATCCTCACCCCAAATTAAATTGCTGGGTTTAATATCTCGATGTAAAACACCTGGGTTTAACTCATGTAAATATATAAGAATTTTTAACAACTCAGCCGCAATTTTCTTCGCTTGCTTTTCCGTAAATCGTTTACCATCAGCCAATTTTTCTTTGAGTGATGCCCCTGGAATATATTCCTGTACCAAACCAAACCACAATGAGCGGTCATCAATACAGAAATAATCAATATATTGAGGAATGCGGGGATGATTAAGGTGCTTGAGAATTTGTACTTCCCGCTCAAAAAGTTTGAGGTCATCCCACTGGACACTACCACCAAAAGCCAGGAGCTTAACCACAACTAGCGAATGTTCAGGATCAGCAGCTTGTAAATCTTTAGCCAGCCAAGTTTGGCGTATGCCATTGTTACCTAGTTGACTTTGGACTTGATAACGGTCGTGCAATATTTGTTCTAGTTGCAGCATCTAGACACCTGCTATCAATTTACGTAAAAGTAATTCCCCTAATATATTTAGGATAGTCAAAAAATAAGGGAGTCGGCAGTGGAAAGTAGCTACTAAGGAGTTAGTATTTCTTAATTTTGAATCGATATGCCTTCTACCGTGTTTATAAAAGTTAATCCTCAAGATAGATGAATTGCTACTTACTTAGGAAAATAAGTTGATTTTTGGCAAAATTTTGTAGTATTTATCTCAAATATCGGCTACGTTGTAATAGTTGGGATTAGCAAACTATAGCTGTGGATCATTCGATCCTTCGCATCTTGATTCGGGAACTGTCACCGTGATCCACGAGATGAACTCTAAGATTTACGAAAATCTCTTTATTGGCGATAGTGAGATGGCGGCGCTGATGCGATCGCACAATTGGTCACAAACGCCGCTCGGTGCTGTAGAAACATGGTCACAGAGCTTGAAAACGGCTGTGCGGATTATGTTGACATCTCGCCAAGCTATGTTTGTCTGGTGGGGTGACGAATTAATCAATTTATACAACGATGCTTATAGAGCCATTCTCGGTGGTAAACATCCAGAAGCGTTAGGACAGCCTGCGGCGATCGTTTGGCGAGAAATTTGGCATCAAGTAGGGCCGCGTGCAGAAACAGCCATTTCTCAAAATCAGGGAACCTATGACGAAGCTCTATTGCTAATTATGGAGCGCAATGGCTACCCGGAGGAAACGTACTACACCTTTTCCTATAGCCCCGTGCCGAATGATGATGGTAGCACTGGCGGCATTATCTGTGCCAATACAGAGGAGACACCCCGGATTATTGGGGAACGACAGTTAGCACTGTTAAAGGAACTGGCAGCCAAAACAGCAGACGCACGCACATTTGAGCAAGCCTGTATTTTCAGCACTAGCTGTCTAGCAACCAACCCCTACGACCTGCCGTTTGCCATGATTTATTTGGTTGACTCGGAGCGGCAGTGTGTGACATTGGCGGGAACCTGCGGAATTGAGCGAGGACACCTAGAAGTTCCCGAAACTATTGCTTTGGCAAATGATTCATGGCACTTGACCGATGTATTGACAAATCATCAAACTTATGTAATTTCTGATTTAAGACAATTTGGTGATTTGCCCACAGGAGCCTGGAATAGACCACCCCAACAAGCGGCTGTAGTAGCGATCGCACCTTCAGGGCGCACAGGCAAAGCTGGGGTATTAGTGACAGCTTTAAACCCATTCCGGCTATTTGATGATAACTACCAAGGATTCCTGAATTTAGTATCAGCACAAATTGCTGCCAGTATTGCCAATGCGCAGGCATACGAGGAAGAACGCAAACGCGCCGAAGCTTTGGCAGAACTAGACCACGCCAAAACCACCTTTTTTAGTAATGTTTCCCACGAGTTTCGGACTCCCTTGACTTTAATGTTGAGTCCGTTGGAAGAACTCCTAGCAGCAGATGACTTGCCAGCAGAGCGACAGCAAGAGTTAAGCCTGATTCATCGTAACGGTTTACGCTTGTTAAAGTTGGTCAATACCCTCCTAGATTTTTCGCGGATAGAAGCAGGACGGGTGCAAGCAGTTTATGAACCGACAGACTTAGCCGCCTTCACTGCTGAGTTAGCTAGTATCTTCCGTTCGGCAATTGAGCAGGCAGGGTTGGAGTATATCATCAACTGCCAACCATTGGCAGAACCCGTGTATGTTGATCGCCAGATGTGGGAGAAGATTGTTCTCAATCTGCTCTCGAATGCCTTCAAGTTCACCTTTACAGGTGCGATCGCCATTACTCTCCAACAGGCACAACAGCAAGTAGAATTAACAGTCAGTGATACGGGGATTGGTATTCCTCAAGCAGAATTACCCCAATTGTTTGAGCGATTTCACCGCGTCGAGGGAGCGCGGGGTAGAACTCAAGAAGGTTCAGGAATTGGGCTGGCATTAGTTCAGGAATTGGTGCGGCTACATGGTGGTCAGGTGCAGGTTGCCAGTATTGAGGGGCAAGGTACAACCTTTACCATCACCATGCCTACAGGCACATCCCACCTACCAGCCGATAGAATCCAAGCAACACGCACCCAAGTTTCCACAGCCTTGGGTGCGGCTCCTTATATTGAGGAAGCTTTACGATGGTTGCCACAAGAGAGCAGGGGGAGAGAAGGAGCAGAGGGAGAATTGATGATTTATTCCTCCCCAGCTTTCGCAACTTCCCCAACTTCCCCATCTCGGATTCTGCTGGTAGATGACAATGCAGATATGCGGGAATATGTGCGCCGATTATTGAGTAGGTATTATGTAGTAGAAACTGCAACTGACGGGATGGCAGCGTTAGATGTAATTGTTCATCATCTACCAGATTTGGTGCTGACCGATGTGATGATGCCGCGAATGGACGGCTTTGGTCTACTGAGTGCTTTGCGCAGTGACAATCGTACCAGGGAAATTCCCATCATTTTGCTTTCTGCTAGAGCCGGAGAAGAAGCCAAAGTTGAAGGATTAGCAGCTGGAGCCGATGATTATCTCATCAAGCCGTTTTCGGCGCGGGAATTGTTGGCAAGGGTTGAGGCAACTTTGAAGTTGTCCCAATTGCGCCGAGATGCGATGCAGCAGGAGCAGAAGTTGCGATTGGAATCCCAAACGGCAAAGCAGCGTGTTGAGACTATCTTGTCAAGCATTAATGATGGGTTCTATGTCCTTGACCGCGACTGGCGATATACCTACGTTAACGATCGCCTGTGCGAGATGCTGAGGATGGAGCGTGAGCAGATTCTCAATCACAGCATTTGGGACTTGTTCGTAGATACCGTTGATACTGATGTTTATATTCAATTTCATCGGGCGCTGCATGAACAAATACCAGTCCAATTTGAATATTTTTATCCTACCTGGAATTGTTGGTACGAACACCGGGTTTATCCTTCGCCCGATGGACTGACGGTTTTTGCTGCTGATATCACCGAGCGTAAACAAGCCGAACTAGAACACGAACAACTACTTGCCCGTGAACGCCACTACGTTAACCAATTGCAAGGATTAACTACAGCTGCCCTCACCATCAATTCTGCCCTTTCTGTAGAACAAGTTTTGCAGGTGATGACAAATCAGGCAGCATCTATCATCGGTTCTCACCAGTCTGTTACCAGTATGACGATTGACCAGAACTGGGCGCAGGCAATTTCAGCCATCTACTTATCTGATAAGTATGCTCAGTGGCGCAATTACGATGAAAAGCCAGATGGATCTGGTATATATGCTTATATGTGTAGTCTTAATCGCCCCATGCGGATGACTCAAGCCGAACTAGAGGCGCATCCCCATTGGCAAGGTTTTGGCAAAGAAGTAAAGAATCATCCACCGATGCGGGGTTGGCTGGCTGCGCCCTTGGTGGGACGGAACGGACAAAACATTGGCTTAATTCAGCTTTCTGACAAATACGCAGATGAATTTACCGCCGCAGATGAAGCAATTTTGGTGCAATTAGCACAAATGGCCTCAGTTGCCGTGGAAAATGCCCGTTTATACGAAGCCGAACAGCAAGCACGGGCCGCCGCAGAAAAATTAAGGGAAGAAGCCCAAGCAGCCAACCGCATTAAAGATGAATTTTTAGCGGTACTGTCCCACGAATTGCGATCGCCTCTTAACCCGATTCTCGGTTGGGCAAGATTACTGCAAGGCGGCAAGTTAGATGCAGCCAAAGCTAAACAAGCTGTAACCATCATTGAGCGTAATGCCAAGTTGCAAGTCGAGTTGATTGAAGACCTGTTGGATATCTCGCGGATTTTACGAGGGAAAATTAGGCTGACAATCAGTCCAGTTAATCCAGCATCGGTGATTAAAGCGGCAATGGAAACCGTGCGACTTGCCGCCGACGCTAACTCTATTCGCCTAGAAGTCAATCTTGACGATGAAGTCGGATTGGTTGCTGGCGACTCAACCCGTTTACAGCAAGTGATGTGGAACTTGCTCTCTAACGCTGTTAAATTTACACCGACTGGTGGTTTAGTTGAGGTAGGTTTAACAAAGGTCGGCAATCAAGCCCAAATCACCGTAAGGGATACAGGCAAAGGTATTTCCCCTGATTTTCTCCCTTATGTATTTGATTATTTCCGCCAAGCCGATAGCGCCACTACTCGCAAGTTTGGCGGTTTAGGCTTAGGTTTGGCAATTGTACGTCACCTAGTTGAACTACATGGCGGTAAAATTCAAGCTGAGAGCGAAGGCGAAGGTATGGGTGCGACATTCACCCTCAATTTACCACTGATGCCGACTCAGCCAAATGTCAATCAAGATTCGCCGTCCTTAGAAGCATCTGTGGGGCTAGATGGTATTCAAGTTTTAGTAGTAGATGATGATACCGATACACGAGATTTTGTGGCTTTTGTCTTGGAACAAGCAGGCGCAAACGTCATCACAGCTACTTCCGCCCTTGAAGCATTAACAATATTAACCAAATCGCCGCCAGATGTCTTAGTCAGCGACATTGGGATGCCTGACATGGATGGTTATATGTTAATGCGGCAAGTAAGAACCTTACCACCAGAGCAAGGCGGCAAGATACCCGCGATCGCCCTCACAGCCTATGCTGGAGAAATGAACGAAAAGCAAGCCCTCAAAGCTGGTTTTCAAAAGCATATTTCTAAACCAGTAGACCCTGATAATTTAATTAAGGCGATCGTGAGGATGACAATAATTCGTAATTCATAATTCGTAATAGCCTACGGCTAGGCTTGTGCCTACGTAACTAATACTTACTATATGATCCATACTTGATTTTTGAAATATACGTAGGGGAGCCACTGCGTTGGGCGGGTTTCCCGACATAAAGCAAGTGGCGTTGGGCAGTGCATCGCCATCAGTTTATTAAGAAAGTGCAAGATGTCAGATAACTAAAGTGATGAAATAGATATTAATACTGTTGAGAATGCAAAGAATATTTAATTTAATCTAATTTACAAATTTCCTTCAAATCTATTTTGTTAGAATTACTATTAGGTTTCGTAGTAATTCTTGAAGAAATCAAATATTTAATTATGGCTATGCGTTTTTCTATAATTGCAGCTACCTTTGTAACTGCAAGTGTTAGTTTAGGTACGCTTTTTGGTGTTACAGCCCCTGCTTCAGCCCAAGAAATTATCAGTTGTTCGAGCTATGATAATCGGACAAACACCTGTGCCGTACCTCCCGGTAGAGTGAGACTGGTTAGACAGTTATCCGATGCTAGTTGTCAAGGAAATTGGGGTTCTAGAGGCAATCGAATTTGGGTGAGAAATGGTTGCCGTGCTGAGTTTGTAGTTGGGAATGGCAGAAATAACCGAAACGGTAGATATTATCGTAACGACAGAGATGATAGATATTATCGCAATGACAGAGACGATAGATATTATCGCAATGACAGAGACGATAGATATTATCGCAATGACAGAGACGATAGATATTATCGCAACGACAGAGATGATAGGTATTACCGCAACAATAGATATGACATATATAACAGGAATGGTAGAAATGACATAGACGACAGATATTACCAAGACGATAGGTACAATAGATAAGACAAATAATTAACTGGGTATTTCTTCACTGCTATTAATGAAATACCTAGTTAATTAGGATCTTTTACTGATAAAAAAATTCCTTGAACAATTGTTTAAAGGTTCTAACAGTTGCCAGATAGATTTAGATAAAATCTCACTACTATCTTGGCAACAAAAGGCTGGCTAACCAGTTTCCTACTTGAGCAATCAACTTCACTTTTAGCAGGCATTAATAAGAAACTAGATGCAGTACATCTCTCACTACACTGTAACCATTCAAATCCCAAAATAAATAAGCAAGAAAGCCAATCATCGCAAAACGCCCATTCCAAAGTTCAGCTTGAGGAGTAAATCCCAAATCACCAGCATTACGGTCTTTGCCATTGTATGCAGTTTCAGTCTTATCACTAGGGTAAAGTGTCATTGTGAAAATTCCTAAATAATATAATTACGTTTCTCATAGTATTTACTTAAATATCCCTCTTCTGTCACTTTCCGAAATAAGCAAGTAGTAAATAACTGAAATTATCCAGAAGAGAAAAAAGGTTTAAATTGGTTCATTGTAAAAATTAGGTGATTAAATCCAAGCAATAAATCGGAATTGGGAAAAACATTTAGCCAGGGATAAATCAACCAAAATAATAAAAGAGGTTGAACAATTAAACGAAGATTATTTAAAGTATTCTTCCATCCAGAATCATGATTCCATTGTTTATGGTTAGAGAAATCTACACAACTAATACAAGCACTGTCATGTATTTCTGTTTCAGAAGGAGCTTGATTTAAGGATAAGAAAGGTGGAGAACTTAAACTAATCATTGTGTAGACACAAAAAATAATCTCCCACCATTTCTCAATATGTTGAAAATTTGTAAATCTGTAGTCTGTCCAGCCCAGTTCCTGTTTACACTGCCAAAAACCATATTCTACCCAAGTTCTTAACCCATATAAGTCGCCTAAAATTTTCTTGAGGTTCCCTGAAAGATTAGTCATGACAAATGAAGTAGAATTTTCTGGCATAGTTTCTGGATCAGTTGTTATTTCCCAGTAAGTTATGGCTCCTTTTTTACCATAAACTATTTCTCTAATATATCTAGTTTCTGATTTTTGGTTACTAAATGTTCTTTCAAATTTGCACCACTTATTCGCCCTAACGCTCTGCCCTGCTGGCAGCCAGACTCCATGATTACTTCTGATTGATACCACATAACCTAAGCCATATTCAGCCAGTTTTCTAATAAATTGGCTACTTTCACCATACAAACTATCAGCCAATACTAATTCAATATTGAAATCTAATTCCATTAACTCTGTAATTATTTCTGATGCTAACTCTATTTTAGTTTTATATTTATCTGAATCCTTTAGTGTTCCTTTTGGTTTAAATACTTTGAAAATTAATGGGAAAGTTATGTTGGCATAAACTCCATAAGCGTTAACTGAAACTATCCCTTTATCTACTTTTCCCACACTTCCTAAATATTGTCTAGCTACATAATCTGTCTTTTTACCTTTTTTTCTGTCTCCGGTTTCATCTATTACTACCGTAATTGTCTGACCATTTAATGCTCTTTTTATTTTCTTTAATCTTCGGCTCTTCAACTCATTTACTGACCAGTATGAATTGGCTATAAAATGATGTAATGATTGGGCTGAGTTTATACTGACTACTTTTGCTATCTCTGGTAATGATTTTCTTTTGATTGGTGAAATTATGCCTAAGTGTAAATATTTGAAACATTCATAATTTCTTACTTCTTTGAACAGGTCTTTGTACTCTGCACAATATTCATCTACGAGCGCAACTGTTGGCTGCGCATCTCTTGCCAAATGTTTCAGGATTTGTAATTCTACATCCATTGCCCTGCTTTCCTTCCAGAGTTTTTTCTTTTCATCCTTTTATTTAGAATACTCGGAAAGTGACAGAAGAGGGTTATAGCGTTTCTCAGTCTGGTGAAGTACAGTAACAAGAATGGGTAAACCAATTATAAATATCAGTTAATGAGACTTGAGTAAAAGCAGTTTCAATTGCTTTTGCTAAGTCTGGATAGCTTCTAGCCCCAATAGAACGGAGTAAATTTTTAATTTTTGACCAACAGTTTTCAATTGGTGAAAAATCCGGGGAATATGGTGGTAAGTAAATCAATTTAGCGCCAGCAGCTTCGATTAATTTCTCAATATCTCCACCTTTATGAATTGAACAATTATCCATGATTACACAAGCGCCTTCCCACAGAAGAGGAACTAATTTTTGAGAAATATAAGCCTCAAATTTCAGCCCGTCAGATGCTCCTAAAATACTATATTGACTAATCACGCCTTTGAGAGCAATCGCTCCAATTATGGAGACATTTTTACAGCATTTTTGAGGTCGTGATCCATGCGCTCTTTTGCGTTTTTTAGAACGAGCTGAGTGTCTTATGAAAGATAGATTAGCTCCGGCTTCGTCAAGAAAAACAAGGTTTTCTGCTGGTATCCCATGAATTTGAAGCCAGAACTGTACTCTTAATAATTGAACTCTTTGGGTCTCTTTCTCGGAGGCGTGTAATGTTTTTTTTAAGGCTGATTTCTATCCTCTTTAACATCCTGTCTACCGTAGATATACCAACTGTTATACCTGTTTTTTCTTTGAGAATGAAACGGATTTCTTCCAAGGTGGCATCATTCTTAGCTTCAACTATTTCTTCCAGAATCTTCATTTGTTTTTCGTTGAGCTTTGTAGGAGTTTGTTTTGTCCTAACTTTAGGAGCGATGCTTGCTGTTTCTCTATATTGCTTTAGTAATTTCTCAATAAAACCTAAACTGACACAAAATTTGTTTGCTAATTGACGTTGTGATATTCCACCTGTCTTATATGTATCAAATATTTTTTGGCGAAAGTCGAGGGAATATGTTTTCATTTTACCCTTGAGTAGATACACTGATTTATTTTAATTACTGTACTTCATTAGACTGGTAAACGCTATATTTAAGATTATCTGTCTATAGTGTCAAATATTAAGTAAACCTAGAGAAGTAAATATGGAGACAAAAAAGATAAAAAATTAGCTATTATATAATCCTAATCTCAATTTATACTAATAATTTAATTAGACATCAGAAAGAAAATTTTATTCCTAATTATAGGGTTAAATCCTACATAAGTAGGGTGGGCATTGCCCACCCTATTCACTACAGCACAGACTACGCTAATTGAGTTGTTATCATCTGGGCTACAGTATGTAAAGCATTATTTACTTTACCAAAAGCTGCGGCATGGGGGCGATCGCCATCATCAGCGTAACCATAGGTAATTAAGCGATTGCGGTTTAAGCACAGCTTGGTAAATTGGGGTGCAAGCAGGTTAAATAACTCAAATCTGTCCTGCATTTCGGGGAAACGACTTTGATAATTTAAGATTGTCTCTCTCACCTTTGTCCAAAAGGTATGTTCTGGGTAGTTGTGGTAGTCTGCCAATAAATCAGACAGGTAACGATGGTGACAGATAAATAAACCAGCAAAGATAAATTGGCATAATCCTTCTGGTGGTTCACTCAACAAGATGGCTTTTAGCGGTGGCGTTAAATTCTCCAATTCTGGTAAGGGATGACGACTGATATTGACATCATCGACAAAATCCTTCATCGCCAAGCGATGGGGTACATAATCTTTCAGCACCAAAATTGTATTTTCACCGTGAGGAGAGAACACCACACCGTAACGGTAGAGATAGTGAAGGAGTGGGGGTAAAATTGTGCTGAATAATTTTGATAGCCACTCATTCAAACTTAGTCCAGAATGCTCCACGAGTTGAGAAACAAAGGGTTTACCGTTACCATCAATGTGTAATAGAGAGGCTAAAGTAATCGGTTGTTCCTCTGGTTCAGTGTAAGCAAGAACGCTTTCCCGCCACAAGCAACCCAACATTTCCTTATATTGATACGGTGCGCCTGAGAGTTGGCTGTAGTAAGGGTGATCGTAGTTAATAGTGGCAATTTCACCGGGAAGAATCAAGCGACATTCATCTTTGAGGAAAGAATCGCGATCGCAAATTGACTTCACCCACTCCGTGACAAGGGGTGCAATCACAGTTCTTTCCCCAGGTAAACCACGATAAACTAAAGTATTCAAAATACTCAAGGGTAACTTGACATATCTTTTTTGTGGATGGCTGATATTAGCAAAGGTGCGAATCGATTGTTGAGGTAAATATTTATCCTGGCTGTAGCCTAGAGGGATAATTGCACCTGTGGCTATTTCTTCCACAAACAACAGTGTAATGATATTTTTCCACTGCCAATCATGAACGGGAAGGAAGTAGTAATCGGCGGGGTTGAGATTGCGTGTTTGTAAGACGGCTGTAAATTGAGTGAGATTTTCTGCGCCTAACTCCTCTTGGATGAGGGTAATGTAATCTAATCCTGGGATGGCGTTAAATTGTGCGCGTTTCCCACTTACCGCAATCCAAAATAGGGAAACTGGGTTTTTACTTTCGGGTGCGTGGAGGAGGTAATCATCATAGCCGAAACCGATGCGTCCTTTATTGAAGGTTATCCAAGGATGTCCTTCCATTTCCCCTTCTAATGAGGGGTAGTCTAAGTTGAGTAAGTCGATATTTTGGCTTTCTTTTTTGGCTTGGATGTGGGTGTCGGCGAGTAAGGTGTTACTCAGTTCTTTGATTAAATGAGCTGTAGTTTCTGGTGTCATCCCGACAACTGTGTGAATATCGAGGACGAATTGCAGGGGGTTAAAGGCTGGTGCTGTTTCTCCAACTTCTCGTCTTTGTATGGATGAGGGAATGACACAATAACTATCGAATAGGCGTTTTTTGGCTTGGAAGTTGTAGGCAACGCCTTCTGGGAGAGGGAGGTGGTAGAGGGTGTATTCTGATGTTTGTTCTATAACTTCCGGTTTGATAATTTCTTCATACATAAACTCAGAAAGCATTTTGGCGAGGAGTTTTTGAGAGACTGTTTGCCAGCGTTGGGGTTGGAGAATTTGAGTTAGATTTTGCATTTTTTTTGTTGAGTGTTTAATAGCAATTCGTAATTAAGAAACACTTTTTGCCTCCTGCCTCCTACCTCCTGCCTTCGGCACATAGCGAAAGAATAGAAGGTTTAAGCAGCAAATGATTGTGGCAGCGATGAAAGGGGATGCTAGGTTTTGGGTGTTGACTAGCCAAGAGGCGAGGAGGGGTGCGCCTAGATGTCCGATGTTGGCAAAGGCGGTAACTAGGCTGTAGTTGAAGTGGAGGTGTTTGGCTGTACTTCGGTTGAATAGTTGCAGTTCTAAGGTGGCTTGAGTAACGGCGAGGAAGAAGCCGTAAACTATCCGCGCCAAGATGAGTAAGGGGAGGTTGAGGGGAATACCTTGTAAGCCTAAGCTGATGATTAACAGGCTCAAACCTCCTAAGTAGATGGTGTTGAGACGTTCGGGACGACAGGCTTGACGGATATAAGGTAAGGCAGCGATCGCCATTACACTAGGTATCAGAAATAACAAACTGCTGGTGAGCAGGTTGACGTTTAATGGTGCAGCAGTAACATACTCTGTAAAGTAGGGACGGACTAAGTTATTCGCCAGTTGAAAGGTGAGGATGACTATACCGATGGTAAGGACAGAACCTAGTTGGTTGGCTGATGCTAGTTGATTCTCTGCTTGTTGTTCATCGCGTTGGGTAGATACACCACGCAGCATATAAGCACAGATGGCAAGTTGTACAATATCGGCTGCGGCAATACCGTAGAATAAAATTAGAGGTGTGTCTATGTTGACCATCCACGCACCAATGATAGTGGCGATGATAATTGCACCATGAAACACAGCTTGATATGTGCCGGCGATCGCAGCTCGTTTTTCTTCCCCACCCAGTTGGATAATTAAGGGATACACTAACAGATAGCTGCTTTTGCACAGCAGGAGCAATATTGTATATGTTAAAAACTGCTCTGCACTAGTGCTTGTACCCATTAAGGCAGTCATCACAGCCGTACCCAATTGACCAGCATATAGTAAGTGTTTGACTTCAAAGCGCCGTGATAACATACCCCACACAGGCGCAGCCAGTACCACAGTTAACCGACAAATAAATATGTAGTAACCCGTGTAGGCTAAATCACTCACACCGAAAACTTTACGAAAAAACTGTGGATAAAAAGGTGACAGTAATACCTCATTGAAAATACTTAAGAACACACATAAAAATAGTGCCATTGAGATGAGGGGTAGCCGATGCTTCATGAAACTATACCAAACTGCTGGAAGACATTACGCTGTTGTGTGGGGTAAACGTCGCGTCCTGTCAAAGAGTTAATAATTACAGAGTTACGATAACAGCCTAAACCCAAATCTGGCGCACCTATACCGTGGGTGTGTAACTCAGCGTTTTGAACGAAAATACGGTTGGGGATGTCTTGGGTGAGGAAAAGGTGATAGTCAAAATTTACCTTGTAGCGTCCTTTTTCATCCCACTGGATTAAATCGCGGATATCTGCAATAAAATTAGGGATGGCGTGATGGTAGCCAGTAGCTAAAATAATGCGATCGCACTCGTGAATAAATGGTTGATCTTGATGAGAATGGCGATAGGTAAGGCGATAACCTTTGTCAGTGTGTTCTACTTCTTTAACCTCTACCCCAGACAGTAACCTGACGTTAGGGTAATTATCGGCGACGGAACGCTCGTAAAGCAAGTCATATATTTTGGCGATGGTGTGAAAGCTAATTCCCTTGTACAGTAAGCCTTGTTTAGTTAAGAGTTTATCGCGCTGTTCTGGTTGCAGGTGGTAGAAATAATGGATGTAGTCTGGTGAAAAATGTTCTAATCCCAATTTAGAATACTCCATTGGGAAAAAGCCAGACGAACGGGTATGCCATTCTAGACGATAACTACAGTTTTCTTGTGCTTGCAGAAGTTCATAGAAAACCTCGGCTGCACTTTGTCCTGAACCGATGACTGTAATTGATTTTGCTTGACTACAGTTGGCTTTTTGGTGGATAAATTCGGCTGAGTGAAAGATATTTTCTGAGGCTACATTACGGAAAAAAGGCGGTATGTAGGGAACAGAACCAACGCCTAAAGCTAAATTGAGGCAACGGTAGGTAAATTTGTTACCAGAAACTAGAAATTCTTGCGCTTCCTCATCCCAGGAAATGTTAGTTACTTGTTGTCCAAAGTAACAATTAGATAATTGATTGGCTACCCATTGACAGTAATCATTATACTCTCTTCTGGGAATATGAAACTCCTCCCAAAAGTAAAAATGATAGAGACGAGATTTAGCTTTGAGGTAACTAAGAAAGCTGTATTTACTACTAGGTTCAGCCATTGTTACCAAGTCAGCTAAAAATGGGACTTGAATTGTTGTACCTTCCAGCAATAACCCTGGATGCCATTGAAATTTAGGTTTCTGTTCTAGGAATAAAGACTTAACTTCTGTAACAGGTTCTAACAGTGCAGCCAAACCTAAATTAAACGGGCCAAGACCAATACCAATAATATCATAAACGCAATTGGTCATGCTGTCCACCTCTGGAAAAATAGTTGGCGATCGCAGAACATTAAAGCTCCACATTTATCAGGCAATTCAATTTCTTTCTGAAACTGAAAGCCACATCTTTCAAAAACATGAATCATCTTTTTATTACGGATATCTGGTTCAGCAATAATCTTTTGCGTGGCAGCATTTTGAAATTGGAAAAACGTCATAGCACGTAACAAAGGTAAAGCATATCCCTTACCTAAAAATGCTGGCTCTCCAATCAAAAGATGAATACCTTGATCCGTAGATTCTGCTGGATAATGACGAGCGACAATATCATCAATTGTCCAGTAAGATTCCCAATAACTCATGGGGTGATTATCCAAACAGCCGAGATATAAACTTTGGTGCTTATCTGCTAAAGCTGTTTGTAAATGTTGCCGCATTCGTTCCAAATCAAATGCCAAATTCCAAAAAGGAATTACATGAGTTTGATTCATCCAGCTATGAATCAGAGTTAAATCTTTCTCTAAATCTACCAGACGGAAAGCAATAGTTTTGTTGATTGTATAATCCAATTTCTCGTAACTGTAAGTAATCGTGCTAAACGACATAAAACTCTCCGCGTAAACCTCCGCGTTCCCACTGTTCGCATAGCGTCTCCGTTAAGAGAAGTTTACTCAACAGGGGGAACGCAACTTCTCTCTGCGTTTATATCAACCTATACAAAGGATTATCAACAGCAACATAAACAGACTGCGTAGCTACAGAACCCACAAGCTCATCCATATTGTGAAAACGAGTAAGAAGATTAGCTTTACAACGCAGTTGAGGTTGAGAAACTAAGTTTTTAATTAACGAATGTTCTGAATACTTGCTGATAGTGTTGCGTACTTCCTCCAGCAGTAATTCCTCATCTACCAGTCCAGCCACACCAAAAGCATTAATCAACCCGAACAAGTTGTTAAAGAACAAATAGTAAGTCAGCCGTTCATCAATCACATCATCATCACAAATCGTCTCACTGTTTTGACTAATACCCGGCAGAATATTATCTAACAACACATGACAAGAACGACGATAGTAATATCCTTGATTATCCCGGTAGAATAATTTCTCAGGATATCCATCTTTTAACTGCAACACCGTATTTTGTTGATGCGCTTCCAACCCTATACCGTAGGTGAAATATAACCAGAGAATTGGTTCTAAATAAATACGAAGATAACGTTTAAACCAATCTACACTTACTGCATTAGTGGAACATTTTTCTTGTTGTGCTAGTTGCTGAATAATCTGTGCTAACCGTGAGCCATCACCTGAAATTGAGTCCTGACACAAAGCTACTAAACAAGTCGCATCTGTATATGGATTATTGAAAAATGGATTGTCTCTAAGAATTGTCGAGAAACCATCAACAGCAACACCATCAATTTTTACAGTGATATAAGCAGGATCGGTAATGATTTGAAAATCAGGGAAACGCTGATATAGTTGTTGACCAATTTCACCTGCTAGAATTTGATGTACTTCTAAACTCCGTTCTAATTCCTTATATAAATTAGTCCGAACAGAGTTAGTAATTTTCACATTTAGCGATAACTTCAACATAAATACCGCCTCTGGATGATAGACGGTACGAATTGAAGATGTAGGTTGATAAGCTCGTCCAATCAAACCTAAATCTTGTATGGTTCCTTGTTGAATTAATTGTTGAATTTGTGGCTGCTGAAGTAGATAGCTTGCTTGCCAGGGATGTATGGGTAACAATGAATAATCATCTTCACCACAGTAATCATTTTTGAACTGATTGTCAACATAAGAGTCGGCAATTAACTCATATTTAATTATTGCTGTTGCTGTTTGTGATAGGCGCGAACCTTCTAGTACTATTGATTGATGAACACGAAAGTAATATAGGGAAAAACTGCCTTTTATTTCTGGCGAATAGATTGGCAATTCATGGTCAGCAAAACCTTGGCGACTTTTGGGTGTGGGATGTAAATGATGTCCAAAAACTAAGGCTTGTTCGGTTGTAATAAAGTTACTTTGAAAAGTATATAGTTGTTCTGTATCTTGTCGCCTATGTTGAACAAAGTTTTCGATGGAATTGCAGCTTTGAATGACTCGCAAAATTAGTTCATCTTGATGGCTATTACTACCACTTCCTAAAGCTAATTCTTTCGTGATTAATGTGGCTAAGGTAACGTAATCTAACTCTAGTAGACTACCCGTACCTGGTTGGTAATAAATAGGAAAAGCGAATAAATGTCTACCTGTAGGCGAGTAATATCGTAAACCAATTAATAACCTCAGATGTTGATGCTTTAACTGACAACAGATGAGCGAGTTTGTATTTGTACGTTGACAGACTTCTAAAATATCTTGGTCTTTTGTAGCGGTGGTGATGATTTCGCCTGTGTTGGTTTCCCGTAGGTAGCAATTCAAGAAGCTGTGGATGGTTGCTTGTTCTGCTATTTGTTTGTCAGTACGATGTTGCGCCAGAACCGTTGTTGTAGGTTTGGCAATTGTATCTGGTGTCATATCTGGTGTATCGTTTGAGTGAAACTTATTTGACGTTGGGAGTGGGGGGAGTTTTCGCTCTCCCTCTCTCCTATTTTTTTGTGAGATGGTTTGTTAACTAACCTCTTTTTCCTCTGAGTGAAATAAATACTTTTCACCAATTGTCGTAATAGCGTTGAGAACTTCTTGAATATCCGCGATCGCAGTTCGGGGATTAAGTAAGGTAAATTTTAGGTAGATGAGTTGACCAATTTTGGTCTGTGCGATAACTGCAATCCCTTGTTGTAGTAAGCTCATACGGATATGGCTATTGATTTGATTTGCCCAAGTTGTACTATCTAGATGTGCTGGTGTATGTTGGGGTACATAGCGAAACACAACAGCGTTAATTGTGGGGTGATTTGCTAATTCCAACACAGGGTTAGCTTTGATTAAACTGGCGGTTTCCTTGGCTAGTTCAATCGTGGTATCAATCATCTGTGCAAACTGTTTTCTCCCTAGAGTGCGGAGAGAAACAAACAATTTAAGCCCATCAAATCGCTTAGTTGTCTGCACTGATTTGGTGACTAAATCGGGAATACTTGCAGTTTTGTTGGTTTCAGGGTTGAGATAGTCGGCGTGTAGTTTGATTAAATCAAAGTTTTGACGCTGTTTAACTAGGAAAGCACCACAACTGATTGGCTGGTAAAACAGTTTATGGAAATCGACTGTAATTGAGTCAGCCAAGGCAATACCATCTAGTTTATCTTGATGGCGATCGCTCATCACCAACGCGCCACCAAAAGCCGCATCCACATGTAGCCACAACCCATATTTTTCAGCACAGGCGGCTAATTCTGGTAATGGGTCAATACTACCAAAATCTGTAGTCCCGACAGTAGCAACTAGGGCAATAGGTAATAAATCTTGGTGTTGCAATTCTGCTAACTTCCGTTCCACCGCCGTAGGACATAGGCGATAATCAGCGTCAGTTTCTACCATCACCACCGCTTGCTGTCCCAAACCTAATAAGGAAGCAGCTTGGCTAATAGTAAAATGCGCCGCTTGAGAACAGAGGATACGAAAACTTTTGGCTTGTGGCGGTAATCCTTGTTGCTGCACAGACCAGTTTAACTGATGATGTGCATAAGCATCTCGCGCCAGCAGCAACCCCATAAAATTCGATTGCGTGCCACCACTGGTAAATATACCATCACCATCAGTATTATAACCGAAACTTGCACACAACCAATCTACTACCTGCTGTTCCAACACAGTTGCAGCCGGACTTTGATCCCAAGAGTCCAGAGATTGATTAGTCCCACTAATCAACACCTCAGCCGCCAAAGCTGGTAATAGTGGCGGACAATGCAGGTGTGCAATACAAGTAGGATGAGTCACCACCACAGAATGTTTGATGATATTCTCCCCCACCTCCGCCAAAACCTGATGCAAATCCACACCATCTTCAGGACACACAGAAATCTCTGCAATAGTTCTAGTTAATTGCTGCGGACTCCTACCACTGTAAGGTTTTTCTTGATTCATAAAGCAATCAATCAACAACTCCACAGAAGTTGCGATCGCCTCTCGAAACAACCCCTCATCCTCAACAAAACAAAACTTGCTTCTTTGTGAGATAACAACCATTAACCCACCTGCGATAGAACCGATAAAACCTGCTTCTCCGCCGCCTGTAACGCCGCCGCAAAAATCTCACTAATACTATCAATCTGCGTCGCAGTCACAATTAAAGGCGGTAAAAAGCGCACAACACTACCAAATCTACCCCCTAATTCCACAATCAAACCCCGCCGCAAACACTCAGCTTGGATACAACTAGCTAACTGGGGAAGTGCAGGATACTTACCACGCCGATCAGCTGGTGCTTGGGGATTAATAATTTCCACACCCACCATCAAACCGCGTCCCCGCACCTCGCCAATACAGTAAGTTTCGCACTGAATTTGGTGCAGATGCTTCAATAAGCGATCGCCCATCGTCGCCGCGTGTTCAGTCAGAGAATTTTCCAAGATATACTGTATAGTCGCCGTTCCCGCCGCCATCGCCATTTGATTACCCCGGAACGTCCCCGCATGAGCGCCTGGACTCCATTTATCGAGTTCTTTGTTATACAAAACCACCGATAAAGGTAAACTACCACCGATAGCTTTGGAAAGTAACAATACATCCGGTACAATCCCAGAATGCTCGAAGGCGTAGAGTTTACCAGTTCTGCCTAAGCCTGTTTGAATCTCATCGACAATTAAGGGAATTTGGCGATCGCGTGTTATCCGGCGTATCTCCCGCAACCAATCATCAGGTGCAGGAATTACCCCACCTTCCCCTTGCACCACCTCCAAAATCATCGCCGCCGCCTTCACAATCCCACTTTCAGGATCATCCAAAATCGACTCTATATAACGGCTACTGATAACGTGTCCAGCCTCCCCACCCAACCCAAAGGGACAACGATAATGATAGGGATAAGGCAAAAAGTGGACATCTGCCATTAACCCTGTCACCGCTTGTTTGGGATTGAGATTACCAGTTAAACTCAACGCACCGTGTGTCATCCCATGATATCCGCCATGAAAGGACAATACACTGCGCCTACCCGTAGCAGTTTTCACCAATTTTATCGCCGCTTCTACCGCATCCGCTCCCGAAGGGCCGCAAAATTGAATCCTGGCATTTTGGGCAAATTCCGCAGGTAAACTGGCAAACAGTTCTTCCACAAACTTATCTTTAACTGGGGTAGTCAAATCTAGAGTATGCAAAGGTAAACCCGTATCCAACACCTTTCGCATAGCTTCTATCACCACTGGGTGATTGTGTCCTAACGCTAAAGTGCCTGCACCCGCTAGACAATCAAAATATACATTGCCGTCTGCATCTTTGATGTAAATCTCTTGAGCCTCGCTAATTGCAATCCGAATCCGTCGCGGATAGCTTCTGGCGTTAGACTCTCGTGCTTGCTGGCGCTCTAAATAGTAACTTGATGCCGGGCCAGGTACAGAAAGCACACGATTACCAGGGGAATCAGACTCTACACTATCCTGCGATGGACATCTCTGCGACAGCACGAAAGAGTGGCCTTCAGAATGTACGCCATTGTGATTGAGTTGCATTGTAAAAATCCTTTTGGCTTTGAACCGATAAGCCGAAATAAATTATTTGAGAATTATTTGCATCTATCTTCTACTTGATGAGCATCATAAATGAAACCTAATGCAAAAGTCTACTAATAACTTGATAAAAAATTAAGAAATTTTCTATTTATCAAGTTTTCTTATCCAAAGCTTACTGCGCCATCACTCAAATCTAACTTGGGAGCGTAACGCGCTTACAAATGTATATGTGCGTTGTTAATAATAAAAATAAGCAATAATTTTTTGACAAAATATAGAACCAGACTAAAATCTTGGAATTATTTGTCTAGTAAGCTTTCTCAGCTTCCAACCTCTTTATAGGTAGCAGCTAAATCATAGCTTCTTGAAAAAATAAAGCAATAAACTACTTGTGTAACTGCCAGAATAGATATATTTTTATAGAATCCAAGACTATTGCGAATGCAAATCAATAATAATCTGCGGTGGATAGTGTCATTAACCATAATCCATACGCAACTTTTAGGTGTGAAGTGAACATGAAACTCGGCAAACTCCTCTTTCTTCTGTTACTTACCGGCTCTGTTTGGTCATTGAATAACTATCCTGTCAAAAGTCAGGAAGCATCACCAACACAACCAAATAAACGCTTACTGACACAATCACCAGCACCTAACACTGAGACATTAATTCAAGTAACTGGCGTGAGGGTGGTTCCTACAGCACAAGGTGTAGAGGTGATATTAGACACTACCGCCGCTGAAAAGTTACAGCTATCAACGCAAAATCAAGATAATACCTTCATTGCGGATATCCCCAACGCTCAACTCAATTTGTCTGGTGGAAATACATTCAGCCAAGAAAACCCAGCTACAGGTGTTAAGAGTGTCACCGTTGTCAATCAAAACGACAATACAATCCGAGTAACAGTAACGGGGGAGAAAAGTCTGCCTAAATATGAGTTATTTGATAGCGATACGAGTTTAATTTTAGGGTTCACCACAACCGAAGTAGTCGCAGAACCACCAACTCCTCAAACCCCAGCAGTAACGGAAGAACCTATCGAACTAGTGGTGACAGCAACACGTACAGAAACACCGCTACAAAACGTCCCCCGTTCCATCACCGTAATTGACCGTGAACAAATTGAACAACAAACTAGCACTTCCCGCAACCTAATAGAAATTTTAGGTAAAACCGTTCCTGGGTTAGCACCGCCAACACAAAGTTCGAGTAATTTTGGTCTAACTCTACGCGGGAGGAACCCCCAAGTATTAATAGATGGCGTTCCCCAATCAACTACACGCAACGCGTCGCGGGATTTGCGAACCATTGACTCGGCGGCAATTGAACGCATTGAAGTAGTACGCGGCCCTAGTGCGATTTATGGGGATGGTGCAACTGGGGGTGTAATTAACATCATCACACGCCGACCCACTGAAGAAAAATTGACTTCACGGACAGAAGTTGGTGTGAGTGCGGCTTTAGGTGAACTACAAGAGGAGAGTTTTAGTACTAACCTGCAACATTTCCTCTCAGCTAGACAGGGAAATGTTGACTTTACCTTTAACTTTGCCTTAGCGAAAACTGGTGGATTCTTCGATGCAGATGGCGATCGCATTCCCTCTGATCCTAATGCCCAAGGTGGCTTTTCCGATGCCTCTAGCTTCAATATATTTGGTAAATTCGGTCTTGATATAGATACAAATCAACGTCTCCAACTCACCCTAAACCACTTCGACGAAAAGCAAGATCCAGATGTAGCCAGTGATCCCACCGTCAATACTATCCCTGGTAGACAAAAAGCGCGGGCTTTGGAGGGGTTGAGTTTAGATGAAGAACCAAAAAATCAGAACACATTCATCAACTTACAATATACCCACAACAGCCTATTCAACAGTAAAGTACAAGCCCAGGTATATTACCGCGATTACCTCACACGCTTCTTTCCCTTCGATGCACGTACCTTTCCGACTTTGGGTAACGAAATTATTCAATCAAGAGTCGAATCAGAAAAGTATGGCGGACGTTTGCAGATTGAAACCCCCTTATTTAACCAAGGTGCAGCCAAACTACTATGGGGTGTAGATTACTCCAACGAAAACACATCCCAACCCGTATCTGTATTTGATCAAGCTGTGTTTGTCTCCAGTGGGGGATTAGTTTTTCGTAAAAGTGGCGATCGCTCTTGGACTCCGCCTTTAGAATTGAGGAGTTTGGGAATATTTGCTCAACTGAATTGGGAAATTAGCGATCGCTTCGTGTTAAATGGTGGTGTTCGCTACGAAAATGCTGATGTCAGCGTCGATGATTTCACCACCCTAGCCAATCCCAACGTGATTATTCCCGGTGGTGATTTGAACTTTAACGCCACCCTATTCAACGTCGGTGCAGTATACGCCATCAATCCCCAACTGAGCGTATTTGCTAACTTTGCTCAAGGCTTCTCCTTATCTGATATAGGTTTAGCACTGCGTAACGCTCGTCCAGGCTTCTCTGTAGAATCCCTCAATCCCGAACCCCAAAAAGTAGACAACTATGAAATCGGGATACGCGGACAATGGGATTCTGTGCAAGCATCCCTCTCAGCCTTTTATAACGAGTCGGATTTAGGTACAACCTTCACCGCGCCAGGAACCGTAATTCGCGCCCCAGAAAGAATCTACGGACTAGAAGCCGCCGTAGATGCACAACCCAGTCCCACATGGCAAATTGGCGGAACATTCACTTTAATTGGTGGAGAAATTGATAGTAACAACGATAGCGAGTACGAACCGTTGGATGGGTTTAGGATTCCACCATTGAAAATTACAGCTTATGTAGAAAATGAAACTTTACCCGGATGGCGAAACCGTTTACAAGCTTTATTTTCCGGTAATCGTGAAGTCTTTTCTACTAACACCACCGCCTTTGGTAGAAGACCAGTAGAGAGTTACTTCACACTAGACTACATTAGCAGCCTCAAACTAGGCTCAGGAACATTACAAGTAGGATTAGAAAACCTCTTGAATACTGAATATTTCCCCGTAGTTTCACAACTGCAAGCCAACGATAGCGCCTACGCAGCCGCTAGGGGGAGGACTTTGAGTATTAGGTATTCTATTGATTGGTGAAGCAGTTGACAGTTGACAGTTGACAGTTGACAGTTGACAGTTGGCAGCTTAAGTTCACTGTCAATTGTCCATTGTCAATTGTCTACACAGGCTTCCTAGCAATAATTGTCCGATGGCGTGGGTCGCTGGGGACTGTAATTGGGGGCATAAAACCTACTTGTTGTAGGGCGGCTTCAATATCAAAATCGTAGTAATCATCACTCCAAGGCTCAGTGCTTTTCATGAGGGTGTAGAGAACGGGGGGTAGATTTTGGATGACAGGCGATCGCGGGTTATTATCAACGATGGCGATATAACCACCAGGACGTAATAACCGCTTGGCTTCAGCAAAAATTTCCTTGCTAACGTAGCCTGGTAGTTCATGAGTAACAAATTGCAGAGTCACCAAATCAAAAGATTGAGCTGGTAAACCGGTATTTTCTGCCCTAGCATGAATCCACTCGGATATTTCACTATTAACATCTCTAGTCCTAGCCACCGCCAGCATATAAGGCGACAAATCCAAACCCACAGTACGGACTGGATATCTTTCCTGGCGTTGGTAGTAACGATGCAACGCTAGGGTAGAGATACCAACCGAACAGCCAATATCTAAAATATCCTTGGCTTGCTTAGGCCCATAAGTCGCCAAAGCATCATGAAAAGTACCACGTAACCTAGCATGGGCGGCTTCCCAAGTCATGTTTTCTTGCGGCCATACCCGCAACGCCATCGCGTAAGTAGCCGACTCAGTTTCAAAAGCCGCATCCCAGCACAAGTTACCTTCCGCGTATGCGTGGAATGGTACTTTGTAGTAGTCAGGATAGATTACATGAGGGTTAGTCACAGCCGCCAGCATTTTTTTTGCGGGTGATGCTTGGAGTGCTTCATAGTTCTTACGCCAAGGGACACCGTTTTTTTCAGCCGTGTTGATGAGAACCTTTCTGGCTTGCTGTTTCATCACCCCGTAAATGGGTTTAGTTTGAATTAACAAATTGACGAAATTGGAGAGTAGACTTTCACCAGCCCAATCTGGCTTGCTCTTGTTGTTCATCCGTTTGAAAATAATGAGGCGATAACTGCGATTATCCTTATTGTAGATTTGTTGTAGATATTGGGTAAGAAAAATTTTTGCTCACTGCTGACAGACAGAGTAATGACTAGTTGTAAGGCGATCGCGCTCACCCAACAAGAGCAGGAATATAATAATTGTAGACTGCGTTAAAAAATAAAATCTTATAATATATCTCCCTGGTATTTGGCATTCATTCTCCAGAAAACCATAAATTCTATGATATTAGCTACTACTAATACGGGTTCTATTAGCTTTGAAGCATTCATTGCTAGCTATCTGGACGATGTACGCTATGAATTAATTGATGGAGAACTAATTGACTTGGAACCTACTGGACTCCATGAACAGGTGGCTGGCCTAATTAACCGTAAGCTGAATGTAGCAATTGAGCTACTAGATTTGCCCTGGTTTATTCCCATGAAATGTCTAATTAAACCACTAGGTTTAAATTCCGCTTTTAGACCCGATGTTGTGATTCTTGATCAGACAGCTTTGGTCAATGAACCTTTATGGCAAACTGAGCCAGTAATCACATTGGGTAACTCTGTCAAGTTAGTAGTTGAAGTTGTGAGTACGAATTGGCAAAATGACTATGCTCGTAAAGTAGAAGATTACGAGGCATTGGGAATTGGAGAGTATTGGATTGCAGATTACTTAGGACTGGGGGGTAAACGTTATATTGGCTCATCTAAAGAACCTGTGATGACCATTTATCAGTTAGTCGATGGCGTTTATCAAGGAACTCAGTTTCGGGGAGAAGAACAAATTATTTCCCCAACTTTTCCCAATCTGAATCTAACTGCCGAACAAATATTTGCTGCTGGTCGATAAAGAATTATGTTGACAGTTAACAGTTAACCGTCAACTGTCAACAAACCCTTAACTCTTATTCACTTCTCGCGCCATATTCATATAATAGTCGTCAATTTTTTTGGAATTAGGACGACGACGGGAAGTAACAAAAGTTTCAGGCGTAGCATTTTTAACATTGGCAACAGGTTCTTGGAGCGAAGCTTTTTTGGTACTTTGCGCCTCATCTGTTCCCAAAAAATAATCAGGCTGAGTCAATCCAAACAACCCAGCAAAAAAGCTAAATATCTTGCCTATGAAACCAAACAAGCCTTTGAAGAAAACACCAAACAAGGCTTCCAGCCGAATGTAAAAGTTCCGAAGAATTTGAGTCAGTCGAGACATAGCAACACCCTCCATGATTGCTTATTCCTATTCTGACTCAATCATCTGATGATGTGTAAATGTGTCAAAACTTTTTAGCCAACACCTACGGTAAGTATGAACAAAGTTACTTTTGGCTCTAACTTATTGCAGAGATTGATAAATTAACCAATATTACCTTTAATAGAGTTTAATATAGGAGCATTCAACACAAGAATAGCCAATAGTCAGTTCTAATAGTTGAGTTAAATGAGTAAATTTCCCATTGACCTTGATTTAAGCCATGTAGATTTATCCTCCTTGGAAACTGAGGAAGATGTTCGCCTTGAGGCCAAAAAATTACTACCTGCGGCACTTGTCCAACTTGGTGAAGCTGTAGCACTGCAAACTTGGGAAGAACTACAAAAGAATTTTTCTGGCAAATCTTCCCCAGCTGAGAAACGAAAATTTATTCAACAAACAGGGAAGAACTACCAACGTTCTGCTAGTAACCGAGAAAAACAAGAACTCGAAGAGCATATAGTCGAACAGCTACGCCAACTGTTGTAATTCGTCTGATTTACTGAGGATAAACAAACTTTCATCACCCCCACGGCCAATTCTCAGGGTTTCGTCTAGGTAGGTAATATCAAGGATGGCCACTCTACCTTGAGGATTGTTAGCTGGTACAACCTTAAATGGATTGAGTCTGGGGGTATCAATGCCAACAATTTTTTCAATTGATAGGTAGCGTTTTTCAAAGTAGACATTGATACGTTTGTTAGGTACAGGCGATGAATCTTCTATGGCTGGTTCAAACCTAGCTGTTACTTTCACAAATCCTGATGCCAGCCCCAGAGAATGCTGGACATACGCTAAATTAAAGAATAATTTATTGCCAACATCGATAACTTGAAACACTTTACCTATCTTTAATCCTAATGGTAGGGAGTCTAAAGAACGGATTTCTCTAGCAGTGGAGTATTGTAATTGCCAAGCTCCCTCTAGTAAAGAAGTAGCATATAACAGAGGACTAGGATTAGGATTACAGCGTTCTAATTGAGTTGTTAACTGTTCAATTTCTTTGGCGATCGCTTTGTCTAGCTTCACATTGGTAACAGGAGAGCCAGGACTTTTAGATTGTATCTCCCCAATTTTTGCTTGTAATTGTTCCTTTAACAAAAGTCTATTACTCAAGGGTTTAATATACTCCTTTCTAGGGTATGGGGGTGTAGGTGTTCAAGAACCCTTACACCCACTCTTAATAGAAACCTTATGCTTAAATCCTAGTAAATGACCAATTATCCTAAGCTACAGGTGCAAACTCAGCTTTCACAGTAGCGTATGCCCAATCCAACCAAGGAAGTAAGGCTTCAATATTGGAGGTTTCTACAGTAGCGCCGCCCCAAATCCGCAGTCCAGGGGGTGCAGCACGATAGGGTGCGATATCATAGGCTACTTGCTGTTTTTCTAGAAGTTTTGCTAGTTTCTTCGCAAATTTACCTTGGTCTTCTGCACTCAGGCTAGAGAAAGCAGCATCGACAATTTTTAAGCAAATTGAAGTACAAGAGCGAGTTTCTGGTTTTTCAGCTAGGAAATCAGCCCACTTGCTTTGTTCAACCCATTTGGCGATCGCAGCTAAGTTAGCTTCACTGCGACTAATCAACCCAGGCAAACCGCCAATACCTTCAGCCCAAATCAAAGCATCTAAAGCATCTTCTACACACAACATCGATGGTGTATTGATGGTATCTGCCTTAAAAATGCCTTCAATGAGTTTACCTTTTTGGGAGAGGCGGAAAATCTTCGGTATAGGCCAAGCTGGTTGATAAGTTTCCAGTCTTTCCACCGCGCGGGGTGAGAGAACAATCACACCATGCTGGGCTTCTCCACCTAATACTTTCTGCCAGGAGTAAGTCAGCACATCGATTTTTTCCCAAGGGATATCCATTGCAAACACCGCAGATGTCGCATCGCAAATAGTTAAACCTTGGCGATCGTCTTTAATCCAGTCACCGTTGGGAACCCTGACACCCGAAGTTGTGCCATTCCATAAAAACACGACATCATGGTCAAAATTAACTTCATCTAAATTGGGTAAGCCGCCATAGGGTGCTTTCAACAGGCGGACATCGGGTAACTTTAATTCATCTACCACATCCTTAACCCATTCTTGACCGAAACTTTCCCAAGCCAAGATATCTAAAGGTCTTTGTCCTAGTAGTGACCATAAGGCCATTTCTACAGCGCCAGTATCGGAAGCCGGCACAATACCTAAACGATAATCAGCAGGTAAACCGAGAATTTTTTTAGAACGTTCAATAACGTCTGCTAATCTAGCCTTACCATCTTCAGACCTGTGGGAACGACCCACACAGGCGTTTTCCAGACTAGACGCAGACCAACCAGGGCGCTTTGCACAGGGGCCAGAGGAAAAATGCGGAATATGAGGTTTAGTTGTGGGAAGCGTAAGATGCTCTGACATTGTTGCAGGAGGAAGCTTGTTGTAAGTAGTAATGTAGATACTACATTAGTTAATAGTCACTAGTCATTAGTCATTGGTCAGTTGACAATTGACAGTTGACAGTTGACAGTGCTTGGTAGTTTTCCTCTGCTTCCTTGTCTCCCCCCAATCCTTAAGCCCTGCTAATCACTCCTTTGTCAAAAATGCGATTATTAGTGTTGATCGCATTTACTTCTATCCTATCGGGGTAAACTTCATAGGCGGCGAAGCTTAAATCACTGGTGGAATACTCTGTCCATTGCGATCGCCCTACAGGACGATTACCTGCGCCAGCACCGCAAATTAAATAGGTTGTGCCATCGATAGGGCGAGTGCGTTCGTAACTATGTTCGTGTCCATTAATATAAAGTTGGACTCCATATTTTTTAAACAGTGGTGTGAAGGTTTTAACGAAAGCTTGATTAGTTCCGTACACCCCCGATGAATAAATGGGGTGATGTCCAAATACTACTTTCCACGAAGCGTTACTACTACTTAATTCTTTTTCTAACCAAGTTAGTTGATTTTGCCAATCGGCATTATTGTTAGTATCTAAAGCGAAAAATTGTATACCTTGGCGGCGAAATGTATAGTATCGCCTACCATTCATATTAAAACCAGGATAGCGGACTTGTGGATCACCGTTATCAGTGCGGATATCATGATTACCTAAACAAGCTTGAAATTTCACCTTTTGTTTGAGCAAATCTTGATAGGGACGCTCAAACACAGCATTTATTTTCTCAATTTCGCCGTTATTATAAATATTATCACCAGCTAGAACTACCAAATCATAGGGATTTTGCTGGTAGTAATTTGTCATGGCCCTAGCTACAGCATACTGTCCTCTTGCACCTGTTCCTGTATCAGCCACCGACACAAAGCGTAAGAGTAAATCTTTTTTGGGTGGTGCTGCTACAGCAAAATCAGCACTTGAATCATTTTGGTGAGCTAACTTCCAAGTTAATAATCCTACACCAAAGGCGCTGAAGCTACTTAAAAATAAAAATTGGCGGCGTTTGAAATTCATAAATCTACCAAATTACTGAGTTTAAAACTGCTGTTAAAACCGTTTGAGTAATCTAGCCTGTTTTAACATAGCATTGGCTGTATAAGGTGGTTTGATATTGATATAGGAAGCCGATTTGATTGATGATAAGAATACAAAAAATACTTAGAATAAACCTGTCTAAGAGCAAACACTGATTAATCAGTATAGTCCAATAGTACAACCGGATTCCTTACGATGTGCCTTTTCTGGTTGATACTCTGAGAACAGTATTGTATGGGACTCTTACTCTTGCAAGTCTACTAGAGAATTGAGCGATCGCCTAAAGCCTATATATACAAATTATTTGTTATCAACCCTAGTTAATAAAGCATTTCCTTCTAATTTTGATGGCTCTCAAAAAATATTTGATATTAGTTTCTATATGTGATATTTTCTATCGTGGAGATAGACAACTACTAAAAGAGTTGAATGCTTCAAAATTTTGCTGCATATAATTCAGAATTATCAATAATATAAGGTTGGTTTGCTTAATAAATTAAACTAGCCACAAATTATCATGGTTAATTCTGAAATGGAGCAAAGAAAACGATTAGAAAAAATCAAAACTCAACCTAGTTCCCCAATAGTCCGCTAATTGCAAAACATTAATTTCTCAACTGTGTTTTGCTCAAAATCTAGTAGGTAATTACAGCATATGAGTTCAGAATCATCTACCAGCCAACCTATTTGGATACAAGATAGAGATACTGTCATTGCTCACGACTCCAACGTGGAATGGCGATATCAAGAACCACCAGATTATTCGCGCACAAATCAATATCTTAAGCAACAAAGTAAGTCTAATCACATCGAAGGTTCTTTAGAAGCTATAGTGCAGAACTTAGTCAGAGCCTTTGAAATGGAAGCTTCTTTCAAAACCAATCCTCAGCAGTGGGTATCTATAGTAGCAGATAAATTTCGCATGACTACTAATGGTGGTTCTGCTTATACTGCTCAGGATGTAGCGGATGCAGGAACTTACAATTTATTTCTAGGTGACTCAGAACAATATAAAGCTTCAGAGGAAGATTTTGAGTCATCAGCACATCTGTTTCATAATGCTTTTCCTAACGGCTTCTTATGGGAACTCATAGAAGTATTAGCAGGGCCGCCAAACGTCACATTTAAGTGGCGGCATTGGGGAACTTTTAGCGGTTCCTACAAAGAACACGCACCCACAGGAGAGACTGTAGAAATTGTAGGTATGAGTGTTGCCCGTGTTAATGATGATTTAAAAATCTTGTCATTAGAACACTTTTTTGATAGTGGTTCTTTTTTGAACAAATTAGCTACAGGTTGTCCTTTTCACGGACAGAATAATTCGTAATTCGTAATTCGTAATTAAAAGTTAGGTGATTATTCTATTGGTTGAGAAAATCGCCTAACTTTTACGTATTTTCGTGTTGACTATTAACCGTCAACAAAGATGATTACAATTAAATAATGACTCACAACCCTTTTGCACCACTGGTAGGACAACAGCAAGCGGTAGAATTACTAACTCAAGCTGTTAAACAAAACCGAGTCGCCCCAGCTTATTTATTTGCGGGGGCGGATGGTGTAGGACGGAGTTTAGCGGCGCGGTGTTTTGTGGAGTTGCTATTTTCTAGCTTTGTAGAAATGCAGCAACTTCCATCTTTGCAGCAGCGTTTGCGTCAAGGTAATCATCCTGATTTGTTGTGGGTACAGCCTACTTACCAATATCAAGGGCAAAGACTCACAGCCGCCCAAGCTGCCGAAAAAAATGTTAAGCGCAAAGCACCGCCTCTAATTCGCTTAGAACAAATTCGAGAAATCTCAGAATTTCTCGGTCGTCCGCCTTTGGAAGCACCAAGAAATGTGGTAGTGCTGGAGGAAGCGCAAACAATGGCGGAACCAGCCGCCAATGCTTTGTTAAAAACTTTAGAAGAACCAGGGAAAGCTACGATAATTTTGATTGTGCCTTCCCCTGAGTCTGTATTGCCGACTTTGGTGTCCCGTTGTCAGCGTATACCTTTTCATCGCTTAGATACAACGTCTTTAACTCAGGTATTAACACAAACAGGGCATCAGGAAATTTTACAACATCCGGCAGTGTTGAGTTTAGCATCTGGCAGTCCGGGGAGTGCGATCGCCTCTTACGCACAATTACAAGCCATCCCCCCAGAGTTACTACAAGACTTAACCACAGCACCTAAATCTCAACGTCATGCTTTGGAATTAGCCAAGCAAATCGACAAAGATTTAGATACGGAAGCGCAATTATGGTTAGTTGATTATTTACAGCAATCCTACTGGAAAAAGCAGTATCAACCAAGAGTAGTTAGTCAGTTAGAAAAAGCCCGTAAATATTTGCTTGTCTACGCCCAACCGCGCCTTGTTTGGGAATGTACCTTATTATCTGTACATCAACAGTTCAATCCAAACAATTAAAGGCGTAGCTGTAGATGTTGTTGAGGGATTAGCATCTTGCCGTTCCTCATATTTCCCCACCCCACAAGAATCAGCCCTTGATTTATTGCTGCTCGATTAATCAACAATTTTGGCGCGATCGCCTCAGAATCAACTTATGATAAACAGTTGGTCATTGACTCAAGCTGGTGGGAATCAAGTCCTCAAACAACTTTTTTAAGGAATTACTAACGGAACTCTGTCCCCCTCCGATGCTACAGTTAAAGATGACATTGCATAAACTTATGTCTTCTACGACCTTATCTGAAATATAGCTTCAATCACTAGGCGCAGCATGGTCACCACCGCAGAAAAAACAAACATCGGTTACATTACCCAAATCATCGGCCCGGTTGTAGACGTTAAATTCCCCGGCGGTAAGTTACCGCAAATCTACAACGCTCTGACCATCAAAGGTACTAACGAAGCAGGACAAGACATCAACCTGACTGTCGAAGTACAGCAACTTTTGGGCGACAACCAAATCCGCGCCGTAGCTATGAGTTCCACCGATGGCTTAGTCCGTGGTTTGGAAGTTGTTGATACAGGCGCTCCTATCAGCGTACCAGTTGGTAAAGCAACTCTCGGTCGGATTTTCAACGTTCTTGGCGAACCTGTAGACAACAGAGGGCCAGTTAATAACGAAGAAACTCTACCCATCCACCGTTCAGCCCCTAAACTCACAGACTTAGAAACCAAGCCTTCTGTGTTCGAGACAGGGATTAAGGTTGTTGACCTCTTAACCCCCTACAGACGCGGCGGTAAAATTGGTCTGTTCGGCGGTGCAGGCGTAGGCAAGACCGTAATCATGATGGAGTTGATCAACAACATCGCTACCCAACACGGTGGCGTGTCTGTGTTCGCTGGTGTGGGAGAGCGTACCCGTGAAGGGAATGACCTCTACAACGAAATGATTGAATCTGGGGTAATCAACAACGAGAACCTCAATGAATCGAAGATTGCGCTAGTGTACGGTCAGATGAACGAACCACCCGGAGCAAGAATGCGGGTAGGTTTGTCTGGTTTGACAATGGCTGAATACTTCCGCGATGTCAACAAGCAAGACGTACTGTTATTTATTGACAACATCTTCCGCTTCGTACAAGCAGGTTCTGAAGTATCCGCGCTGTTGGGTCGGATGCCTTCTGCGGTAGGATATCAGCCTACATTGGGTACTGACGTAGGTGAACTGCAAGAACGCATTACCTCCACAACCGAAGGTTCTATTACCTCAATTCAAGCAGTATACGTACCTGCGGACGACTTAACAGACCCCGCACCTGCTACCACCTTTGCTCACTTAGATGGTACAACAGTACTATCTCGCGGTTTGGCATCTAAAGGTATTTATCCTGCGGTAGATCCTCTGGGTTCCACTTCTACAATGTTGCAGCCCAACATCGTTGGTGACGAACACTACAATACTGCTCGTGCTGTCCAATCAACCTTGCAACGCTACAAAGAATTACAAGACATCATCGCTATCTTGGGTTTAGACGAATTGTCTGAAGAAGACCGTCTAACAGTAGCACGCGCCCGTAAGATTGAGCGTTTCTTGTCTCAACCCTTCTTCGTAGCTGAAGTATTCACAGGTTCTCCTGGTAAGTACGTGAAGTTAGAAGACACCATCAAAGGGTTCCAGAAGATTCTCTCTGGTGAATTAGATGATCTGCCAGAGCAAGCCTTCTACTTGGTAGGCGACATCAACGAAGCGATCGCTAAAGCTGAAAAAATCAAAGGCTAAATTAGTCAATAGTCATTAGTCAATAGTCATTAGTGAGTCCAGCCCTGTAGGCGGGTTTCCCGCCGCAGGGGACTGGCGTACCCGGAGAGTCCAAAGCTACATGACTGTTGACTGTTGACTATGGACTATGGACTATGGACTGTTGACTCTTGACAATTTACAACTTATGACCCTAACTGTCCGTGTAATTTCCCCAGATAAAACAGTGTGGGATGCGGAAGCTGATGAAGTGGTTTTACCCAGCACTACCGGTCAGCTAGGTATCCTGAGTGGACACGCTCCACTGTTAACTGCGCTGGATACAGGTGTACTACGAGTACGCGCCAGCAAAAGCCAAAACTGGCAAGCGATCGCCCTATTGGGTGGTTTTGCCGAAGTTGAGGAAAATGAAGTCACTATCCTCGTAAATGGTGCAGAACGCGGCGACGCGATCAACCTAGAAGAAGCACGTACTGCATACAGCCAAGCGCAAACAAAGCTGAATCAAGTACCACAAGGCGATCGCCAAGCCCAAATCCAAGCCAATCAAGCCTTTAAACGCGCTCGCGCTCGTTTTCAAGCTGCTGGCGGTATGGTATAGAATCAATTCAAAATTCGTCTTGGAAAGTTTGCTCAACGGGGGGAACCCCCCTCCGGGTTCACCAGTCCCCTACGGCGGGAAACCCGCCTACAGGGCTGGATTCACCGCACCGCAACTTTCCGCAAAATTCAAAATTCAAAATTAACCAAGCTATATGTTGTAAGGTTTTCAATTTTGAACTTCTTATTTTTAACGAATTTTGAAGAATTGACAGAAAATCATACATACTAAGTTTTGCAAGGTGGGCAATTTAATTTTGCTCACCTTTCATATTACTTAAATATTAATTCTTCCTTGCCAAAGTTAAGCCATCACCAATAGGAACGAGGCTTAAACCGATGCGCTGGTCTTGTAGTAACTTTTCGTTGAAGGCGCGGATTTTCTTTGTCCGATTATCTTGTACTTGGGGGTCGGCGACTCTACCAGACCAAAGAACATTATCAATGGCAATAAGACCGCCTGGACGGATTAATTGCAGCGATCGCTCATAATAATTATCGTAGTTGCTCTTATCCGCATCAATAAAGGCAAAGTCAAAGGTTTCCGCTTCCCCGACTGCGAGTAATTTGTCTAAAGTTTCCAAAGCTGGGGCGAGATGTAATTCAATTTTGTGGGCTACTTTGGCTTGTTGCCAATAATGTTGGGCAATGCTGGTAAACTCTGCACTAATATCACAAGCTACCACCTTCCCCTCAGCAGGTAAAGCTAGGGCAACTATCAACGCACTGTAGCCTGTAAATACTCCCACTTCTAAGGTTTTCTTTGCCCCAATTAACTGCACCAACAACGCCATAAATTGTCCTTGTTCTGGCGCTATCTGCATTCTTCCTACAGGGTGCTGGGCTGTTTGGTGGCGTAATTGAGTTAATATCTCTGGTTCCCGTAAAGAAATGGATAGTAAATAGTCATATAAGTTTTCTGGGATGCCCAGAGTGCGAGTTGTCATAATATTTCTAATTTTTTCACCCTGTGGATTGATAATAACTTAGTTTGGTTTCCCCCTAAAGACCGATAAATATTAATTACATAATAGTTAATTTTAAGGCAGATGAATAGGAGCAATCCTACATCAAAAGAGAGTTGTGTACTTGTTTTCCGTAGTCGAATTAATCCTTGTGTGTTGGGTGTGAGGAGCAATATTGTTAGTTACATAAAATAGCCAGCAGTGAATATGTTTGGCTAATATCCGGGGTGAAAATGCGTAAACTTGCTATTTGCAAGTGAGAGCAAAAGCACAATTAGACCTTGGGTTGGTTGTCGATCCAAGGTCTAATTGTGGGGATTAAAAAAGTCAATTAATTTTTTAATCTCTAATAATAAATTGCTAAAATATTACCGAGAAAAAGATATGCCAGAGAATCAAACATTACAACCACCACAGAAACAACAGCCACCTGGTACAGAATCGAAAATGCAGCCAAAACCCAAAGCTGATGATGAGAAATATCAGGGTAGCGGTAAATTAAAAGATAAAGTTGCTTTAATTACTGGTGGTGATAGTGGAATTGGTCGTGCTGTGGCGATCGCATTTGCCAAAGAAGGTGCAGATGTAGCGTTTGTTTATCTCAGCGAACACGGCGATGCAGAAGAAACTAAACATTCAGTAGAAGAATATGGACGGCGTGCTGTAGCGATCGCTGGAGACATCACAGATGAAGCTTTTTGTCAGCGTGCTATCCAACAAACTGTCAATGAGTTTGGGAAATTGGATATTCTCATCAATAATGCGGCTGAACAACATCCCCAAGAAAGTATCGAAGATATTACGGCTGAACAGTTAGAACGGACATTCCGCACTAACATTTTTTCGATGTTTTATTTAACCAAAGCTGCACTCAAACACTTAAAACAAGGTAGTGCAATTATAAATACTACATCAGTTACAGCCTATAAAGGCAGTCCTCAATTGCTCGATTACTCTGCAACAAAAGGGGCAATTGTTGCTTTCACCCGTTCCTTATCACAAAATTTAGTTAGCAAGGGCATTAGAGTTAATGCTGTTGCACCCGGTCCTATTTGGACACCTTTAATTCCCTCTACATTCCCTGAAGAAAAAGTAGAAAGCTTTGGTAAACAAGTACCAATGCAACGAGCAGGACAACCAGAAGAAGTAGCGCCAAGCTATGTATTTTTAGCTTCTGATGACTCCTCTTATATGTCTGGTCAAGTTTTACATCCTAACGGTGGTGAAGTCGTTAACGCTTAAAAATGAAGGGGAAGGGAAAGTTGTTAAAATTTGCTGATTTTTCAGTAAAAAACCTCTTTCCCTCTCCTAACTCCCCTTTTTTGTCTGCCAACAGAGAGATGATCTAATACTGAACAATTGCTATATATAATAAAGAACATTTAAGAAAAAAAACGGCTTATGGCATCCCTAAAACCATTACATGGCACAGAATTAGTAGATTGTGCGAGGGCAAATGCCAAACAGGGAATAGAAACTGCGGCTTATCAATGTGGCTATGGCGATGACTTAAATAAATTCGCACGAGAACTAAGAAAAGCGTGTGAGGAAATGAATTTACAAGTTAAAGAATTGAACGAATTAATCACCGACCAAGACATGATACTGGAATTGGGAACTGGTGAAATTGTTGCTCCTGATACGGCTACAGAATTGTAAATGTCATTGGTTATTAGTCATTAGTCAACAGTCAACAGTCAACATTTTACAACCTTAAAATTACCCGTGCCAAGTTGAAGTAAATTAAAACTCCAAGTACGTCAACGGTTGTAGTGATAAATGGTGCTGACATTAAGGCAGGAGCAAAAAGCGAAATAGCTATTAAACTCGCACCAACAGCGATCGCTACTTCAAATCGACCTGGAGAAAATAAGCCCAGATAGTAGCGGTAGTCCCTAAAATTCCCCCTAACAACGCACCTGCGATCGCTTTCCTACCGACGACTTGCAAAGGGCCGAGCGATCGTATTTCTTCTATATTCATCCCGCAAATCACTACCTTAGAAAACTACGCCCCCAAAGGTCTGAGTTTTTCCACCAAGCTCAATAGATTTTCAACCATAACTATAAATCTGTCTGTAATCTCGCTTTTCTTAACAGAGATTGCAGAATTGTTTCTTGTCCAGAAATAATCTCAACTTTTCCTTCCATTCCTGATTGGATAAAGCACTGATTTAATCCTTGCTTTAAAGCCATACTTTCTGGTGCAATTGTGACTTCATAAACAGTGCGATCGCTTTTGTTTGCTGTTGTTGGAGAAGTTTCATTGTAGCTTTCAACAGATGCAGAGTCAGGAGAAATTTGCTTAACTTGGCTTTTGAGTGTACCATAATCTGGATAAGGACAGGCCGAAACTTTCAACAGTGCTTTTTGCCCGCTTTTCACCTTATTAACATCCTGAGCCGTGACTAAAGCTTTAATAATTAATGGGGTCTTGCTAGGAGAAATCTGAGCGATTTCTGTGTTGTTTGCGACTGTTTGACCTGGATTGCGAAGATTGATTTTTAAAATAATGCCATCGATAGGGGCTTTAATGAAAGTATGTTGTAAGTCAAAAGCCACTTTTTGTAGTTCTTGAAGATCACTTTTTGTCTGTTTTTGTAAGTTAATTTGCTGTTCAATCAGTGCATCTCGCTCTTTTGTCAGATTTGCTAAGAGTGAACTAATAGTCGCTTTCTCTTGGAAAACTTTTTCATTGGCGACTGTGACTTCTGCGGGGTCGGGTTTCAGGAAGGCTTGCACTCTCTGCAAGTTAGCAATGGCGGCTGCTAAGTCTTGTTTATGCTGTTCAATTAGTTTTTGATGAGCCTGAGTAGTAGCTTTTTGAGCTTCTAGCGCTTCTGTTTGCTGATTAACCGCGAGTTGAGCTTCTTCTAATTGATCTAGAGGTAAAGCACCTTGTTCAGCTACGATTTTATAGCGATCACGCTTAACTACTGCTGAGTTAAACGAAGCTTGTAGCGCTCGTGAATTAGCCTCGATTGCTTTTAACTCCGCTTGGGTCTGTTGCAACTTTTCTCTGGCACTTCTAACCTTAGCTTGTGCTTCTTCTACATCCGCTTGGCTGGTAATTTGTTTATCTCGATATTCTCGTCGAGAACGATTCAGTTCAGCTTTAGCAGAAACAATAGCGCGATCGCTTCTTTCTGTTTCTGCTAAAATCCGAGCATCTTGAGCGCGAATTTGCGCGTTAATTTGCGACAATTGCAATTTAGATTGTTGCAGGCGAGTTTCTAACTGGCTTTTTTGAATTTGTAAGCGAGTATCATCCAAAGATACAAGAATGTCTCCTGCTTTTACTTCTTGATTTGGTTTCACAAAAATTTCTTTGATCTGTCCTTCAATTCCTGGCTGAACAACTCGCAATTCTCCATCAGGACGAATAGTAGCTGGGGCTTGAACGCTAACATTATATTTGAAGACTGAGGATACAATAATTGTCGCTGCCACTGTTCCCACAATCAACAATCCGCCCCAGTTCATCCAACGATTGAGCGATGGTAATAATTCTTGTTCTTCGCCTAAAAATAAAAAATCTTCTTGAGAAGTGTTCAAAATATAAAACTCCTTATAGTAAGTTCCAAGCAGTTTAAAGATTAAGCAATAATAAAATTTAAATGATCACCTGGTTGTTGAGATAATTCTTCGAGAGTTCCTTGAATCTTTAAGCGCCCTTTATCTAGAAAAACGATCCAATCAGCACGCTGAATAACTCGCGGACGATGGCTAATTAAAATTGTTGTTTTACCTTGACGATATTGTAATATGTTGTCTAATATTTTTGTTTCACTAACAGGATCAAGCGCACTTGTAGATTCATCTAAAATTAAAACTGGTGGTTTTTTGGCAATAGCTCTAGCAATAGTTAATCTTTGTCGTTGTCCTCCTGAAAGGTTAGCTCCAAATTCTCCTAAAATTGTTTGATAACGGCTTGGTAAATCGCTAATAAATTCATCGGCTTCTGCCAGCTTACAAGCAGTGACAATTTCTTCAAAAGTAATTTTAGGATCGATTAAATTAAAATTATCAATAATACTGCGACTCCAAAAATGGGGGTCTTGAGGAACTAAAACAACTTGCTGACGTAGGCAATCTAAAGAAATATCTTCTATATTGTAATCACCGATCCGAATCTTGCCTGATTGCAAAGGATATAAACCTGCCATTAATTTGGTGAGGGTACTTTTGCCGCAACCAGATTGACCAATGAGAGCAATAACTTTGCCTCCTGGTATAGTCAGACTAAAATCTTCTAAAAGCGTTATGCGTCCCGTATAATTAAAATTAATATTTGTGCAATTAATTGTATCGTCTCCAGAAAAAGTAACATAAGGTTTATGGTTATCTTTATCAGTTTCAGATGAATGTTCAATTACTTCATTGATTCTTTGTGCTGCTGCATCAACACGGACAAATTCATCAGTAAAAACTACCAAATTAATTAGTAGTATCGTAATATTACGATACAGGCTATAAAGTGCGAGTAATTGTCCAGTAGTTAACTCTTGATTAATTACCAAGCTACTACCAAACCCAAGAAAGACAATTCCGCCTATTCGCTCTACTAATCGAGAAAAAGTATTGTTAGTAATACTAATTTGAATAGTTGAAAAAGAGACTTTCGCCAAGCGACTAAACCGAAATTTAAATTCTTCCCATAACTGAGGTGCAGCTGCGAGAGTTTTAAGAGTAATTGCTCCTTTAAAAGTTTCTACTAAAATACCTTGATTTTCAGTTTCCTTACTGAGTAAATTTCTAGTTTTTTGCCGTAGTACTGGGAGGAATACCAATGTTGATGAAAGCATCAAAAATGAGAGTACAGATGCTATTAAAGTCAGTTTTATATTGTAATAAAGCATCAAGGCTAAAGAAACTATAGCCACAAATAACTGACCAGGTAAATTGATCAAAACTTGCGAAACTAGTTGATTGATCAATTGAATATCCCTTAAGCGGCTAGTAACTTCTCCACTCCTACGGGATTCGTAATAACTTAGGGGTAAACGTAAAATTTGTTGGGCAAACTGCAAAATTAGTTTTAATTCTAATCTTTGAGCGAAGTGAGAGATAAAACTGGCTTGTAACCAATCTAAACTACTACCAACTAAATTTATTGTCAGAATGGCAATAATAAGGCGAGTTAGTAACTGATTATCTCCTCTTAGTAGTACATCATCCGTTAAAATTTGCAGAAGTAAAGGAGCAGCTAAGGCAATTAATCCTACTACTAAATTAAGAATTAATATCTGGAAAAATAGGGGACGTTCATGCCAAATATGCTTGACAAACTGCGATAATCCACCTATCTTATCACTTTCATCCTCTTGAGCCAGAAATTTAACGGGATCGGGTTCAAGAACGAGACAAATGCCATCCTGCCAAGCTTGCTCTAACCAATGTTTCTCGATGTATTGAAGTCCATCGATCGCCGGATCGCCAATTAGGTATTTCTTACCCTTTTTTCCGTATAAGACAACCCAGTGAAAACCTTTCCAATGAATAATACAAGGTAGGGGAATACTGCGCTCATCAATTACATTGAGAGTAACTTTAACACCTCTAACATTGGTAAATCCTAGTGCCTCTGCTCCTTGTTTTAAACCGAGTAAAGTTGTACCGGAGCGATAAGTTCCAGCTGCTTCACGAATGCGGTTGAGAGTAAATGTACGTCCGTAATACTTGGCGATCGAAGCCAAACAAGCTGCCCCACAGTCTTCTTCGTTATGTTGCAGTACATTGGGATATTTCATACGCTTGCTGACAATTCAATTGCGGAAAATAACACTTAGAAACTAAACAGGTTGCATCGGTGTAGAAACTGCTGGAATATAAGTAGGAAGATTACTTCCTTTAGCTGCCATGTTGTGTTTTTCTTGTTCCAATTGTGACAAACGCAATTGACACCAACTAGAAACTTCTTCATCTTCTAAATGAGATGTAATTTGGTACAAACGTTTAACAGCAGAAATAGCTAAAGGATCATAATGCAAACATGTAAGGTAACAATCATAAGCTACCTGTAATTCTCCCAAAGACTGGTAGCATTGTCCAGCCATAAACCAACCTACGGCTGTACCCGGAGGGCCCAAACGAGTAGCACTGCGATAGGCTTGAGCCGCTTCGTCAACTCGTCCTCGTTTCAAGAGAACTTCTCCTAACTCCAAACGATATCTTGGATCTAAAATATCTCGCTCGATCAGTTTGCGAGCGCGTTCTTCAGCTAAATCGAAATCACGTAACCAAAGTGCTTCCTTAGTGCGGCTTTCCCCGATAATGCTGAGATTCTCGTAAGCAATAATCTGTTGTTCTTGGTTTTCAGGAATCAAACTTTCAGCATAAGATTGGCAAAGATCCATCTCAGCAATAACTGTATCTTGATCCTTTTCCAAAAGTGGGACAAAGACAGCAGCACGATAGTAGACACTCATTAAAAGTCCAGCAGTAAAGGCATCTAGTGATGGTCGAGTTGACTCAATTTCTTTACTAACAATTGAACGCCAATACCTTGCACCTTCTAAATCTTTGAAGGTTTTAGCTAACTCCACTAAAATTTGTAGTCCAGCTGTAATTCTAGTGAGATGTCCTAATGGCGCATTTTGGGCAATAGTTTCTAAATCTTTGAAATTATAGGGTAAGTAGCGATCGCTATGTAAGATGAAGTCAGACATAGCACGCAATAAAGCCAGAGATGCACTATCACAATCATTTGCTATCTCAACTGCTGATATGGGTGGTACATACTCTAAAACAGCTTGATGAAAACACAAACTACTGAGTAGTTTAATAACCTTAACTTGGGTAGACTTAGATAATTCTGAATAATTAGTTAAATGCTCACACAAGTTTTGCCATCTTTGTGTCCGCAATTCAGGAGCTAATGCTAGAGGATTTTTAACTTGATATTGGTGTAGTCCAGATTCGCGGATGAGAAATTCTCGGAAAGATTCTGGAAGGCTTACTTGCACTTGATAGGGAACTGAAGTCTGCTCTATTAAATGATTGTAGCTAAATTCAACTTTATAATGGTGGGGAGAACCTGCTGCAAAATTGCCTAAATTTAAATAGATTTGATGCAACCAAGCTTTTGGGGAACTTTCTATCGATAACATTTATTTTCTCCTAAAAATTATAGCTTTATTTAAGTTGTATATGTGTTACCTTTTATATAAAAGCTAGTGCAACAGGATAAGTTTTCATCTCACCCCCTATTGCACTAGCTTTCTTTACTAGCAATTAGTAGAAGCTAGTAGTTGGTCTTTTTTAGGCAAGACCCCATTTGACTTTACCTGCACCACCAGAGATGGTTTCCATAGCTTCAAAAGAAAGTTCGGTAATTGCAGGTTTGTTCTGTTGTTGACGAACTTCTTTTTCTTGGCCGTTGGTAACAGTATTTTTCTTAGACATGATAGACTCCTTTGTTTGTTAATCAAAAAATGAACTTGATAGAATTGAGTAGAGAAACTAGATAAAGCAATTTGGAAAGTAAGCAGAATTGGTTTAACAACATCTGAAGACTTTCAGCTTTACTACTAGTTACTCGCCTCAACCTATAACTACAATAGTTAATTTCTTCGCCGATGAATATTACCCTCTTGTGTACCTTTTTTTGAGATAAACTTTGCTATACTTTCAAGAAACACGTTTAAAACCTTTTGCCAATAAGCGTTTCGGTAAATTACGAGAAATGTGTTTCTCTCGCATTTTGCTAGTGGCTTAATCTGCCATAGCACCAATTCTGTAATCCTAAAATAATCTATAAAAATGACTCAAATATTTGAAAATACAACTAAAACAGATAACTATATCTATGTTACTCAATTAGCCGAAGTCAAAGCCGCAGGCAGTTTAGTAGTCCACAAAAAGAAGCAGACACTTGCTCTTTTTTACTATAATGATAAGGTTTATGCAATTGATAATCGTTGCCCTCACATGGGTTTTCCCTTACAAGGAAGCACTTGCAAAGATGGTATTGTTACTTGCCCTTGGCATTATGCTCGCTTTGACCTAGCTAGTGGTGGTACATTCGATTCGTGGGCTGATGATGTTCCCTGTTTTCCTGTAGAAATCCGTGATGATGAGGTCTGGGTGAATTTAGCTTCTCCATCTGATCCTTATACTCACCAACGTCAACGTCTCCAAGATGGATTAGAGCAGAATATTTCTTTAGTTATCGCTAAATCAACGCTCGCACTTTTAGATATAGGAATTAATCCGGCAGAACCATTTTTGACAGGGCTAGAATTTGGGACTCGCTATAACAAAGCTGGTTGGGGTACTGGTCTGACTATCCATACCTGCATGATGAATCTGTTACCCTATCTAGATATTGAAGACAAACCCCGTGCTGTATTTCACGGACTTTCTGCCGTAGCCAACGATAGTGCTGGTGCGCCACCAGAGTTTGTCGTTCACCCATTACCCAACTCTACAGTTGATTTTGCTACCTTCAAAAGTTGGTTTCGCCAATTTATTCAGGTAAGGGATACCGAAGCAGCACAAAGATGCTTAGTATCTGCGATTAGTTCAGGAGCAACTTCAGTACAAATCGCTGATATGCTCTTTTGTGCTGCTACTGATCATCGATATCTTGATGTTGGGCATACACTAGATTTTATTAACAAAGCTTTAGAAGCACTTGATGTTGTAGGCTGGGAATCAGCCGCATCTATTTTGCCTAGTCTAGTTTCGGGTTTAGCTAATGCTTCTCGCATGGAGGAATCTAATTCCTGGCTCTACCCTGTAGATTTAGTTGGCATCTTGAACTCGGCTTTTAAACAATTGCCCACTGTCTTAAATTTAGGTAAATCTCAGGGGGGTACTTGGTCAAATAGCGATGAACTAGTACCAATTTTATTGGGAGAAGACCCACAGGCGATCGCAGACTCACTTCTAGCAGCCCTGGCAGCAGGTTGTACTGAAGAAGAATTAGCTAGTGTAGTTACTTATACAGCAGCATTACGAATAGCGCGTTTCCACATTAATAATGACTTTGGAGATTGGGATTCGGCACACCATTCATTTACATTTGCTAATGCTGTGCATCAAGGCTTACGAAGAGTACCAACAGTAGAATTGCTTAGAGGTGTGTTTGATGCGGCTATGAGTGTATACTTAAATCGTTTTTTAAATGTACCACCAGCAAGACTTCCAGAACCTAAAGATTTAGTAGCAAATCCTGAAGAATTACTCAAGCAACTACCAGATTTACTCAATAGCCAACAACAAGTAAACCAAACAGGGCAATTAGTGGCTAAGTATTTATATAGCAATGGTAGTCCTCAAAAACTGATGGCAATGCTGGGAAAAATGATGTTACGAGAAAATCGTGATTTTCATGTAATTCAAGAAATCGAAGCCGCTTTTCGACAGTATTCTTTGTTAGGGCAAACTCCGGCAGCGATTCACATCTTAGTTGCTGCTTCTCGCTATTTAGCTGCTCACTCTCCCACAATGCGCTCTCAAGCACAAACTTATCAAATTGCTGAACGTCTGCATCAGGGCGATCGCTTATTTGAGGAGTCTTAAGTACAAATGTACGCACTAAAATCATTTTTTGTTGAATTTATTAAAGCCTCCAATTGGAGGCTTTTTTTGTCAATGCTGCATTTCCATCTATTGTTTTTGATGATTAATATTCTCAAGTTTATTATTGGCATTTTTAAAAGTTTCCTCAAGTTGTGGGGTAACTTTGTTAACTGTTACTGTGCCAGTTTCCACTTTCAAAACTAATGACTAAATCTTAGCGATCGCAGTTGAGTTTGCTCCAAATCACGCAATTCTCTACGGAAAACATCTCTCAGGTGGAGATTACACACTCAGGGCTGTGGCCTCAATTAACTGTTTTTGAGTAACATCGAATCGAATGGTATTCGCTGCCCAATTTTTTAAATCAGGTGCTAACCAGATTAATTTTTGCAGGATTTCATCATTGAGCCACAACACTACGGGAAAATGGAAACTCTTGCGAAACTCATCCCGCATCATATTTGTACTAAGGATCAGTTGATTAATTGCCTCTACAGATTCTAAACCCAGAATCATCAAAGCTTCAGGTTGAGCCGTTCCCAAGACACTTTTAATAGTTGTGTATAATGTCTCGTCTGTTGGGGAGAGAGTAATTTGTTGAATATTGTTTAATGAAGATGTTTTTAAGCAATTAAGTATTTGCTGCTTTTTAACAGAGTTTGAACAAGCTAATATCAGTGAAAACTCACCATCAGATAACATTATCGCCCTTTCTAATCTCTTAGTGGCTGCTGTAATGTCTGTTAGTAGGTGTTGCGGGTTATTTAAGCTGTTCATTGTTAACCCTGTTTGCGGTTTTTAAAGTTGCTTAACATTGTCGCTAAGTTACTTAATATATTGTTAATTATATTTTAAGTAGTTTTAGTTATTATTACTTAGAATAATTATAAAGATACACTATTTTTGCACTATAAGTGAAAACTTCACAATAAGCCATTAGATATAAATTTCTTGGTTAAGTTCTAAAATTCGTTGATGGCAACTACATTGCTTTTTGCAGTTACGGCAAGTCATGTAACACAATACAACCACTAAAGCCTAACAAAAAGGCGCAACTTCTGCTTAACTATTACAGTCATGCTTCATGTTTTCTTTGCAGATTTGTGGAACAGTTTATGCAGGTTTTTGTAAAGTGGTGTGCTGAATCTTTAATTGCCAAGATTTTTTTGATTAAAAAGCAAATTTTCTTTGCTGTAATGCTGGTTTTGAGTTGCGTGGCTACAGTGATGTTATCGTTGCCATTAAACGCTCAAATAACTCCTAATACACCATCTGAGTTAAGAGGAGTGTGGTTAACAAATATTGATAGTGATGTGCTGTTTGAGCGCGATCGCCTCAAACAATCTTTACAACGCCTAGATGAACTCAACTTTAATACTGTATATCCGGCTGTGTGGAATTGGGGATATACACTTTACCCTAGCAAAGTTGCCGCCAAAGTCATTGGACGCTCTCTCGACCCCACCCCAGGATTACAAGGGCGAGATATGCTCAAAGAAATCGTCACGGAGGGACATAAACAAGGATTAACAGTGATTCCTTGGTTTGAATTTGGCTTTATGGCTCCTGCTGATTCTCTCCTAGCCAAAAATCGCCCCCAATGGCTCACTAATCTTAGCAATGGTAGCCGCATAGTCAAGGAAGGTATACATGACCGAGTATGGTTAAATCCCTTCCGCCCAGAGGTTCAACAATTCATCCAAGATTTAATATTGGAGATTGTGCGCAACTATGACATCGATGGTATTCAATTCGATGATCATTTCGGCTTACCTTCAGAACTGGGCTATGATGCCTACACAGTAGCTTTATACAAAAAAGAACACCGTGGTCAAGCACCATCGACAAACCCCAGTGATTCAGAATGGGTACGTTGGCGAGCAAGTAAAATCACCAACTTCATGCAAAGGGTATTTAAAGCAATTAAAGCTACGAAAAGAAATTGCTTAGTTTCCGTTGCACCTAATCCTCAGCGTTTCTCCTACCAATACTCTCTTGCAGACTGGCAAAAATGGGAAAGGATGGGACTGATTGAAGAATTGGTATTGCAAATTTACCGCGACGATTTAAACGTCTTTGTCCAAGAATTGGAGTATCCAGAAGTCAAAGCAGCTAAAGCACACATTCCTGTAAGTATCGGTATTTTGTCTGGGTTGAAAAATCGTTCTGTACCCATGCAGCAGATTCAAACCCAAGTGCAGAAAGTCCGCGATCGCAACTTTGCTGGTGTTTCCTTCTTCTTCTACGAAAGCTTGTGGAACCTCAGCCAAGAAACATTATCACAACGTCAAGCCGCCTTCCGGCAAACATTCGCCCAACCAGCTAAATATCCCAACCTCATCACAGGTTGGAAACCTTAATTAAAAGCGATTCGCCACAGAATGTTTTGCGGCGATCGCTATTTATAATCAACAAAAAATAGTCGAATTCTTTCATGCGCCGAGACTCGATATTTTACAAACTCTTTCAACAAAGCCCTACTCTAATATTTGAACTATTGGCCAACCGCCCAACCAATGCAAATGCTTATAAATTTGATTCGGTAGCTGTTAAAGAACCCAAATTTGAAATTGACGGGGTATTTTTACCACCAGAAAGCGAAAGCCCTGGTGTTGTATATTTTTGTGAGGTGCAATTCCAGAAAGACGAACAGCTTTATGAAAGGGTATTTGCTGAATCCTGGCTATATTTCTACCGCAACCGTCCCAGATTTAACGATTGGGAAACAGTAATTATTTATCCTTCACGCCAAACTGAACAGAGTAATATTCATCCTTATCGTGCATTACTTAATAGCGACCAAGTTCATCGAGTGTATTTAGATGAGTTAGGAGATATTCGCCAATTACCTCTATGGTTAGCATTGATGGTATTAACTACAATAGATGAAGCGCAAGCACCACAAGAAGCTAGGTATTTATTAACCAGAACTCAGCAGGAAGTATCTCAAGCATCAAGCCGAGCCATAATAGAGATGATCACAACTATTATGGTGTACAAGTTTGAACAGTTAAGTAAAACAGAGGTAGAAGAAATGTTGGGTATTACACTCAAAGAAACGAGAGTTTACCGCGAAATCAAAGAGGAAGGACGAGAAGAAGGACGGGAAGAAGGACGAGAAGAAGGAAGACAGCAAGAGGCTGCTAATTTAGTGATTCGGTTGCTAAGAAAGCGGTTTGGAGAAATATCGGAGGAAATGCGATCGCAAATTTCCAGTCTACCTCTACCTGTTCTTGAAGATTTAAGCGAAGCGATATTAGATTTTACGGATTTAGCTGATTTTCAAGCTTGGCTAGAAGCAATTTAATCAGTCAACAGTCAACAGTTATCAGTCCAAAAATTGATAACTGATAACTGATAACTGATAACTAACCAATACCTAACCGCCCAGCCAAGCCGGGAGTCAGGGGTAAAAGGATGGTGATCATCAAGAATAAAACCAATAAACCCAAAGCAGCCCTAGCATCATCGGGTTCGCTGATTTCATTCAAGCTGGGGCGTTCTAAATCTCGTTGTAAGAACAAAATTACAATTGCCCAATACATCGCCAAATTATTACCCAGAGACACCAAAGCTAGGACAACTAAGGTAGCAAATGTTGCTCGTCCTGCGGTTTTGCGACCGTAGATTGCCTGAACTATCCGTCCACCATCTAGAGAACCAGCAGGCATTAAGTTTAAAGCTGTAATGACCAAACCTAACCAACCAATGATTACTAACGGGTGGACGTTGACTAAGGGAGATTGCAACGCCGAACCAAGGACAACCCGCGCCAAGCTACCCACCAAAATTGAACCTTGGAAAAACTGATTGGGTAATTGAAATAAACTGCCTGGGTGAGATAGCAGCAAGCCAGCAATTAGCATCAGTAGAGAAACTACTCCCCCAGCTATTGGCCCTGCCACGGCAATATCGAATAATACTGAGCGATTGGGTAACAGTGACTCAAAGCGAGTAATTGCGCCAAAAGAACCAATCTGCACAGCTGGTAAAAAGAAAGGCCAGCTAAGGCGGACTTGATGACGACGGGCAATAAACCAATGCCCAATTTCGTGAGCCACTAAAGTTGCAAATATGCCTAAGCCTATAGGTAAAGCAGTTGGCAAACGTTCTGGACTACTAAATAAATCAAAATTCAGTAGTAATCCGGCAGTTTCTAAGCTAGTGCCGATAGTTGCTATACCCAGGATAGCGGCAAAGGCCTTCTGTGGCAAAGTCGTGGGACGCGGATCATTAGTGCTTGGTAAGACAATAACCACAGGTTTACCATCTGTGTCTTCTACCAGAAATAGACGATATTTCTCACCCAACTTCTCTTGTAAACTCTTACTCAAACGACGATGAGCCTCTTGTGATTCGCCGCGCAGATTACCTTTGAAGATAGCACCTTCTTGGTAGGCGATCGTTTCTGTGGCAAAAAATGTATCAATCCCAAAAATGCCTTTAATCACATTTAAGTCTTCTGCGGGGATTGGCATGATTTCCACAACTACCCCTACTGGTTGCGTCACTTCTGGCAGTGGTGAAGATTCAGCAGCCAGCCTTTCCGTAGCCCGTTGCTTGAGGATAGCGTCTTGTCCAGCAGCCCGTAACTGTCTACCCAAGTAGATGTACAATCCAGCAGAACCTACAACCAAGAACAATATCCCGACAATGTTGATATAAATCCCGGCAGCGAACAAACCAAAAAACAACAGCCAGGGAGCCATCAAAACCACCGACTGCAACCAAGCTAAGATTCCCAGTTTACCAAAAGGTCTGGCGCGATAAAAGCCCCAACCCAAAATGGTGAAAGCTACAAGTACAATTATTCCTAGTATAGAAGTCTCTGACAGAGCAAACATTTCCAAACCCTTCACTGTGAAAGACTAAGCCCGTAGTCCGGTGTTATAGATACATTATTAATCTATAACGAGGATGGAGTATACCCACATCGCTCAAGGGGGAATTTGTGGGAGATGTGGTGTGGCTAAACGCCACGCTCCGCGAACGACTGCGCTCACCAACCAGGAGTGGGAGAAGATGGGGGAGAATAACTATGGACTATGGACTGTTGACTATGGACTAATGACTAATTAATAATTCTTTCCACTGACACAAAAATATCTGGAAATGCAAGCAGTCGAATTTTGCCAGTGGTTAAAGTTTGTTTTGTGGCGTATTCTCCATCTAAAATGTCTCGGAATACCACCAAGTTTAACTTTTTGAGATTTACAACCCAATACTCTAAGATGCCTGCTTGGGCGTAAATTTTGCTTTTCTTCTCTAAATCTTTCTCTAAGCTGGAGTTAGCATACTCAATTACCCAAAAAATATTTTCTGGATATGGATGATGCGCTCGGTATTCGCGTCCTAAACGTTGGACGATCGCAATATCTGGTTCGGGTTCTGAGTCGTTGGGTAGGGTGATAGGCTTGGCTTGACGAATTTTAGCGCGTTGACTTAACAAATCCGTTAGATATTCACCTGCTTCATGACTACAATAAGCGTGGGCTTCTCTTTCGGGAGACATTTCTACAATATCTCCTTGAAGCAATTCAACCTGGCGATCGCACAAAATGCCAGCCTCAATCATCCGGTGATATTCGTCAATCGTCCACTTAGCTACAATCACACTCATGGCGATCGCTTCCTCCCAATGATGCGCTATCTTTTCCCATCTTAAAGGCAGTATAACTAACCTCCCTACAAGCCTTGCAGTGGCTTAATACTCATCCACAAACTGAGGATGAACCCAAAGAAATTCGCGGCGTTTGTTCTGCACCCGCACCAGTCCACCAAAACTAGGGTCTTTCTCTTTCAAAAGAGCGTGTAATTCTCGCAAAATCGAACCTTGGGCGCGAATTGCGTCACCTTCCAAAAATCGAGAATCACTCTTGAAGTCACCAGCCAAAGCCATATCGCCTCCCTTCAAGGTAGACTCGATCGCTTTCTGTCCGAGGTCGAGTTGTTCTTCAATGCCTTTGTAGGTGGTGTCATCAAGCATCAACTTGGTTGCAGAACCAGCAACAGGTAAAACTAGACTCAGGGTTCCCGTCAACAGTTTGAGAAAGGGGACAGCTTTGGTAAACCACTCACGCCGTAACTCTATTTCGTAGACTCCCTTTTTTTGGTCGTGGGGATTTAAGGCTGGAAGTGGTTGACGAGCGTGTTCGCACCAGAGGGTGAGTTGAAACTTAGCACTCATCCATTTGGGACGGTCAAAAAATTTCGGGTCAACAGGCTTAAAGCTGAACAGGCGCGGCCCATCTTTGGCTTCATCGGTGAGCATTTGCATAAGTGCAGCAAACTCCTGATCAACTTGGCTTAAAATGGTGCGCTGTTCCTGAGACAATTTCTGAAAGCGTTCTTCATCTCGACGATCCAAAATCACCAAATCTCTACGGATGACTTTTAATTCCTCTTTCAAAATGCTCTGTACCTGCTCAATGCCAATTGCTTGGGATGGGGGTTGAGATATTGGAGCGTTATTTAGCAATTGATCTATGTTTTGCCATTCACCACAACCTGAAACCGGACACGGGTAATCATGACGGTTTTTCTTTTTGCTGTCAATTAGTTTTTGTACCTCAAACAGTCCATTTCCAGGCGTATTCATGCCACAAGATGCTATGCAGGGAACCATCACATTACAACGCAACCCTTCCCAGAAATTTTCTACTAACCATTTAATATCTTCGGTGAGATAAGACAAGAATCGTTCAGGGTAAGCTGCCCGTACTGTAATTTTTACATCAGTGCCAACATACTCTAGCAATGCCCGACCATTGTAGTCATTGTCAAGCATCAAGCCCCGTTGCCAGTGAATGCTGTCTGCGTAATTCTTCCGCCCCAGTGAGTATTTGTGTAACCGGACAATTAACTGATAAAACAAGCCTTCTGCCACTTCAAACTGTCCCCGACTGTCTACAATGCGGCAGATTTGCACCTGTTGTCTGTCTCCGGGTTCTGGTTGCTCTCCCCAGTTGGGTAGTTCGGGGCGTTGGTCGGGAACTAGTTGAGCAATTAGGCTAGTAGTGCTAGGTTCTGCCGGATCAAACACAACTTTGTAAGACAGGTCAAAGCGTTCCATCAACCGCAGAAAAATAGGATGCAATTGTTTGGGGTAGCCTTCCTCACCCTCAAACGGGGGATTACTCCACAACTCGCTGAGATGTTCAAATTCTACTAAACCGTTGCGATCGCGTGTCATTTTATCATCTAGCACGAAGCTGATCGCTTTTGCTAACCAATCGGGTTTGAGAATGACGATATCGCGCAGTGTAGGGTCGTAATGATAATGAATAAAATGCCCTAGTGTATGGGAGATGCGAAGAAACAGTTCTGCCTGCTTTTCATCAATTCCATGTTCAGCGCAGATAGCAATAACATCTTTATAGAGCAAATAGGGTTTATCGCTTATCTGCAAAGTTTCTCTTACCTGTTGCCACTTTGCGGGAACGGAACGCCCCATTTCAGGAAGAGATGCGGCGACACGAGCGATCGCATCTTTTAATTGTGCTAATCCAGTGCAATCTGTTGTATTGTCCTTGAGTTTGCTGTCTACATAGAAGAAATCAAGCACCGTATCGCTGCCGAATTGAGCTAGAATTTCTTGTCTGTCGATGTCTGGTTGTCGCTGTCCGGGGCCGCCGTGTGTTGCTACAACTAATACCTTTGCATCCGGTTCTCGATTTTTGATCAGCGTAATCCACTCTTTGACAAAGCCCTGCTGGGGGCCTTCCCGTGGCTTCCACACTACTAGATACACGGCTGGCGCACTGAAAAACAACTGGTGCGTTGGTCGATAAACCCGTTGACCGCCAAAATCCCAACCATTCAAAGTGATTTCTGTGCCAGTGTCAGGATCGGTGACAATTACAGGCTTAATCTCAATCCCGTGAGTTGTAGGACGACCATCTACCCATTTATCCCCCCGCAATGCTCCTAATAGACAACTTTTACCTACTTCACCCTCGCCAATTAAAATAAGTTTAGCTTCATTCAGCGTTACTTGAGCCTCTGCTTTTGCCCGCAGGTATTGTCTGACAGCTTCAAAGCCTTGATTGTAGGCAGCAGCGAGGTCAGGGTTCAGGGGATTACCATTGAGTTCGAGTTGCTCCACATATTCCAGTTGCGCCAGAGACGTTGGGATGTCAGTTAAATTGTTATTGGAAAGATCCAGAGTTTTTAAATTGATTAGTGAACCTACTTCTTCTGGAATATTTGTGACTTTACTACTTGTTAGATGCAAGTTCTCTAGTTTACTTAGATTTTCAATTGCTTTAGACAACACAGCTAGATTTTCGTAACCACTGATATCAAGCCACTTTAGTGATTTCAGTTGGAAAACTGTTGCTGGCAGTTCGGTTATCTCTGAACTATTAAAACTAAAAGTTTCCAAGTCGAGCAGTTCAGAAATTTGGGCTGGAAGGGTAGTCAGTGGATTGCCCCAAACATGAAGTTCTTTCAACTTTGTAAGATGCCCCAGCCACTCCGGCAATTCTGTCAGTTGGTTTTTACTGAGGTCAAGCCTTTGTAAGCCACTCAGGGATGCGATCGCCTCTGGCAGTTCGGTCAGTTTGTTATAGAACCCATTTGATATCTTTTTGGTGATTGAGTAGAATCAACAGAAATTAGGTGCATGGAAGCAGATCAGGATTGAAAATGGGTTATTCAAGCGATTTGACAGACAAAGAGTGGGAAATAATTGAGCCATTATTGCCGACGAAGAAGAAAACCAGACCCCCTGTGTGGACAAAGCGGCAAATCCTTAACGGTATACTTTATCAACTGAAGAATGGTTGTAATTGGGCTGACTTACCTAGAGATATGCCGCCATATTCAACAGTATTCTGGTATTACCAGCAGTGGTGTGAAGGGGACATCCTGACGAAAATCATGACTGAGTTGCATCAGCAGGTGCGGGAACAAGTAAAAAAAAACCGCAGTGGACGACTCTAATCATGATTGACTCACAAGCGGTGAAAAATACTTGTAATGCCAGTGTTGAGTCGAAAGGGTTTTGCTTTTACAAATGCACTAATGGCATCAAAAGACATTTGGCAGTGGATATCTTAGGCTTCCCTTTCTTTACCCACTGCACCAAAGCTAATGTATCTGATGACCAAGGGTTAATTGAAATGCTCTCGAAAAACATTGATTACTTCAAATCTAAACCTGTGGAGCAACCCATGACGACTATTCTGGTAGATAACGGCTATCATCCTGATCAATTGACACAAGCCTTGGAACAGATTTACCCAGAGATTATGACTAAAATTCAATTTGAACTTTCAGCCAAACCATCAAAAGCACAGAAACAGACGAAAGGACTATCTGGATTTGTGCCTGTTGCTGCCAGATGGGTCATTGAAAGATCGAATGCTTGGGTGGAGAGATGTAAAAGTTTAGTCAAAAATTTCGACCGCACACTCGAACGTTCCAATGCCAAGCTCAAGCTATGTTTTATTCGGCTAATGCTCAAACGGCTAGCTGTCGCAGATACCGCCTGAAAAGATATCAAATGGGTTCTATAGGTGAGGTTAAGGTCTTGTAATTGGGTCAGGGATGCGATCGCCTCTGGTAGTTTGGTCAGTTTGTTAGAGGAGAGGTTAAGCCGTTGTAACCCTGTGAGGGATGCGATCGCCTCTGGCAATGCTGTCAGTTTATTTCTAGAGAGGTAAAGCTGTTGCAAGCCACTCAGGGATGCGATCGCCTCTGGCACTTCAGTAAGTCCCATAATGCTGAGATCGAGTTTAACTGCTCCTTCTTCCTGTGCCTTTTCAATGCGCTGCTCTGCTTCCCGGTAAGCTTCATCTTTTACCATAACTAAATCCTTTCCCTAATTCCCAAAATCGCAGTAATAGCCAAACTCGTTCTAGGTAACAGCCTATATAGGTGCTTTAGTCATAAAATCTCAGCCAAAAATTCCCACAAACAACGACCAACGCCAAGGCTAACAGCCTTGAAATATTAATTTCATTAGATTTTAGCCTACGGCAATTTTGTCATATTGCCGATTGTCCCGATTTAATCACAATATCGCTGTTGACTTTTATATACCCTGGCTCAATGTGAGCAAAGTGCTGACTCAACAGCTTGTGAGCATCACCCAGCGCGTGGAAAGGAATTGATGGATATAAATGATGCTCTGCATGAAAAGACATATTCCACATAAAAAAGCGCACAGGCCAGAGAGTTATTGTTGTGCGCGTATTTGTCAGCAGATTTGCATCAAGAGTGCAACCTCTATGTTCTGCTAACAGAATAAAACGCAGAATTGGTTGACCAATCATCAATGGTATGAGCCAATAAATAATAAATAAAGGCTGACCTAATGCAATGGAGACAGCAATCATACCTGCATAAACTGCCAATTGCAGCCGAGTGGAGCGAATAACTTGAGTACGTGCTGATTCTGGGATAAAGGGAAAGTTTTCTATTTGACCGAATGCTATCTGAAAATGTCCAGAAATTTTTCCTAACCACCAGGGTAAACCGCTAATGATTAATAAGTATTTGGCAAAGTTGCTGGGTTTGGGGTCGGTTAACTCTGGGTCTTTATCAGGAACACGAGTATATAGGTGATGCCATTTGTGATAGTAACGAAAGAAGGCGCTATTGTAAAAAGACAATAAACCTGCAAACCAAGCAACAGCATTATTTAAAGGATGAGCAGCGAAGGCAGTTCTATGAACGCATTCGTGCATAGGTGCAAACATGGCAGCAATACTAAAGCCATAGATTACCAAGGATGGAATCGCTAACGCCCAATTACCCCAGTTTGTCCCCCACAGATAACCACTGCACGCCATGATAGTTAGATGCAGAGCTAGTTGAACTAGCCCTTTGGAGTTTGAACGAGTGTTTAATACTTTTATATCTTGGGGAGAAAGAATCTGATGAGGCTTTTGATGTTTAGCAGCTTGAGGATTTGAGGATTCTAATTGAGCAATTTCACCATTAGACATAATTTACTAGTAGATAATTGGCGTTGCATTATGAAAGGATGAATTGTCCATATTGTATATCCAACTTCATCCGTAATAATAGGTATTTCTGTGGTAAATAGAATTACATTTACTTTTGGCGATCGCCCCACCCAACATAAATAAAAATATTGCATCGTTCCGCAGGTGAGGAAAATCACCTAACAAATAGGAGACATGGCTATGATGTCTCCTGAGAGTAGTTCAGTTATTCTGTGCCTGATTAAACTTGAGCCGTGTTAAAAGTAACGTCTTGTGTTGATTGCGGCTGAGAATTATTTCGTACAGCGCGGAACATCCCAAAACGGCACAGTCCCGTACCAAATGCCAGCCTCATCAGTAGCAAGGTGGGAACTTCTCGCAAAGATTTAATGAAACCAGCTAGACCAAAAAGTATTAATCCCTGTGGTCTAACTATTCCTTGCCAGATGGAATCTAGCCAAGAAGGAAGGGTTTGTTGTGTCCAGTCTGCTGTTATTACTTCCCCTTCTACTAAGCCAGTCTCTACCAAAAGCTCGGAAAAACCTTCGATACTGGAAAAAGCGGGATGCGACCACTGGTCTAGTAATTGCTGCATGACGGGCTTCTCCCAAAAATTGAGCGGTTTTTGGCGATCGTCTCTTTGGTTCCAATCGGCTAAAACCATGATGCCACCGGGTTTTAGCACCCGCATCAATTCTTTGGCAAAGATGGCTTTATCTGGCATGTGTGGGCCAGCTTCAATTGACCAAACTACATCAAAACTAGCATCTGGGAAAGACAGCGCCATTGCATCATCTACAAGAAACTGCGCGTTTAGTCCATCAGGCGTTAACTGCTGGGCGCGTTGGACTTGTTGGGGACTAATTGTAATACCTGTGACGGCAAACCCATAATCCCTTGCCAATATACGGCTACTACCGCCAATTCCACAGCCAACATCTAAGACGGTGGTTCCTGGGGGTAATTTATCTAAGCCGCCCCAACGCACCATTTCATGCACAAAATCCGATTTAGCTGCGAGGAAATCCTTTTTTTGCGGTGGTGAACCATAATGACCTAAGTGGATGTGTTCACCCCAATAGAACTCTAAAATACCGTCTTCAGTCCACTGGTCATAGGAATTGGCTACGGACTTAGATGATTGATAACGCCTAGCAGTTATTAAATATAACGCCAGTAGGAGTATCAGTAGTGCAGTGAAAAGTCCTAGCACGGACAAAAACCAATTCATAGGAGTGAACTATTAACATTTCTTTACAATTTTATCCCATCGCTCAACTGCAAGCTTCAGTGTCTGAAGAACATCTTCATACTCCTATCAACATTACAGCCCTGTTATTTAAAAACACCTAAATAGCAAGATTGATACAAAAGCTTAAAAACTTTGCGTAGACATAAGACCTGTGAACTAGACTAGAACCACAGGGTAGTGATTTAAGGAAAATTATGATGAGCGATCGCGACTACACTCTAATCATCGACAAAAGCGGTAGTATGTCTACTCCCGATCAAGTTGGTGGTAGAAGCAGATGGGAAATAGCCCAAGAGTCAACCTTGGCTTTAGCTAGAAAAGCTGAACAGTTTGACCCAGATGGGATTACTGTATATTTATTTTCTGGCAGATTTAAACGTTATGACGATGTTACCTCAGCTAAAGTCGCCCAGATATTTTTAGAAAATGACCCGGCTGGGACAACAAACTTAGCAGGTGTCTTGCAAGATGCTTTGAATAATTACTTTCAACGCAAAGCGGCGGGGAAGACTAAACCCAATGGTGAAACAATTTTAGTCATAACTGATGGCGAACCAGACGATCGCAAAGCGGTATTTGAAACCATCATTCATGCAACTCGCCAGATGGAACGAGATGAAGAATTGGCTATTTCTATCATTCAAGTTGGTTCAGATGCTCAAGCTACCAAGTTCCTCAAAGCCTTAGACGACCAGTTACAAAGTGTTGGTGCTAAATTTGATATCTGCGATACTGTCACATTGGATGATTTGGAGGAAATGAGTCTTGCAGATGTACTAATGAATGCAATTAGTGATTAATTATTTAGTTATTGGTTGAATTAATATCATGTTAGAAAATCGTGATTATACCCTTATCATTGATAAGAGTGGCAGTATGGCTACCCCTGATCAAAAGGGTGGACGTAATAGATGGGTAACTGCACAAGAATCTACCTTAGCTTTAGCTAGCAAGTGCGAACAATTTGATCCAGATGGCATTACTGTATATGTTTTTTCTGGCAGATTCAAACGCTATGAAAATGTCACATCAGCTAAAGTTACTCAGATTTTTCAGGAAAATGATCCTTCTGGAACTACCGATTTAGCAGCTGTGTTAAAACACGCAACAGATGATTATTTTCAACGCAAAGCTGCTGGTAAAAATAAGCCCAGTGGTGAGACAATTCTAGTAGTTACTGATGGTGAGCCAGACGATCGCAAAGCGGTAATGAGGCTCATTATCGAAGTTTCTCGCCGCTTAGATAAAGATGAAGAATTAGCCATTTCTTTCATTCAAGTTGGCACAGATGCTCAAGCTACCCGCTTCCTCAAAGCTTTAGACGATGACTTGCAAGGCGCAGGTGCGAAGTTTGATATCTGTGACACTATTACAATGGAAGATATGGAAGATTTAAGTCTTTCGGAAGTGCTACTTAATGCCATTAATGATTAGCTATGGACGCTCTAGACAAGCTGTTATCTCAAATCAAAGCTGAATCTGAGAACGAACAAACACAACAGCAAATACCAAAACAAAATATTTTTCAATCACTTAGCCCACCTGAACCCAAGTCATTATCTTTAATAGATAATTTGTTGTCAGAAGTTCAGGCGGATTTTGCTGCTCAAGATACAGAGCTTGAATTGAAAAAACAGCAAGAACTAGAACAAGAAAGACTGCGACAAGAGCAAATAAAAGCCAAACAAAAAGAGGCTTTAAAACAGCAAGCAAAAGATTGGTTAGAAAAATTAGATCCCTTTTCTCCTGAAGGGCTTTGGTTTGAAAGATTTGCTGAAAGTTACCCTTCTAAATTAGAAGCAGCAATCGAATATTTACAAACTAACTAAATAGGTTCAACTTGACTTTTTTGGTTAATATTTGTTTGATAATAATGCTTAACCGCCCATTCGTGCATGGCATGAAGAATAGGCTGTAAACTTACCCCCAAAGGTGTTAAAGAATATTCTACCTTTGGGGGGATTTGTGCATAGACTTGTCGGTGTATAATCCCATCTTCTTCCATTTCTCGTAGTTGTTGAGTCAGCATTTTTTGTGTAATTCCAGGTAAGGCTCGCTGCAATTCCCCAAACCGTTTTACACCAGACAATAATTCTCTAATAATCAGCACTTTCCAGCGTCCGCCAATTACTTTTAAAGTGGTTTCCACTTCACAAGTCAGCCTTTCATCTTTTTCTGCTTCAGCTTTCATAGTTTCTAATTAGTAACTAGCTTACTTTTAAGTGCGTACTTTTCATCTCAACTTTACATAGTTTAAAGTCAATTCAGCAAGTAATTTTGAATTTGACCTTGATTACGTTACTTATATAGCGGTAAATAATTTGTTTATGGCAAATATCCTCCACATTGATTCTAGCCCCCGTGGCGATCGCTCTATTTCCCGCGCTCTCTCTTATGAGTTCATCACATCTTGGAAAGATACCCATTCCGGTGATAATGTAACTTACCGCGATTTAGGTCATCACCCTGTTCCCCACGTAGATGAACCTTGGATTGCTGCGGCTTTCTCATCACCCGATACACATACACCAGAGTTGCAAGCAGCCATTAAGCTATCCGATACGCTGATTGATGAACTTCTCGCCGCAGATCGCCTAGTTTTTGGCGTGCCGATGTATAACTTAAATATACCCTCTACGTTGAAAGCTTACATCGACCAAATAGTTCGCGTGGGCAAAACCTTTGCCGTTAGTGCAAATGGCTACCAAGGTTTGGTAGACAGCAGTAAAAAAGTATTAGTAATTACATCCCGTGGTGGTACATATCCGCCTGGAACTCCCTATGCAGCCTACGACTTTCAAGAATCCTATCTCCGGGCTATCTTAGGTTTCATTGGCTTAACTGATGTAACATTTATCCATGCTGATAGCCTAAATCTAGGTGATGATACCAGGGAAAAATCTTTAGCAGGTGCTAAAGATGCGATCGCTCAAGCTGTAGCTAATTGGTAGTATTAGTTTGTAGTAAGGACTTTAGTCCTTTTCTTAGAGCTTCAGCCCTTACTACAAATCACGAAAGTATTTCTTCTGAAACTTATTATATATTCTCCGAGCAAATAGTTTTACTAAACGCCCTCTTGTCAAACTCGGAATATTGCTTACTTGCTGCTTTTTATGGTCAAAAAAATCGTTTAATTCCTCTACAATTACTTGTAATCGTTTAATAATATTTTCAACTCTATACTCAGCAAAGAAATCTTCTGATAAAGTTGGTGATATAGAAGCATCTATCACTTTCAAAATACGCTGTACATCATATTGTTGAGAATAAGCAGCAATTTTATAACAATTAAAACCAGGATCTAAATAATCTGATAGCCCACCATTAACACTAGAGAAAACTTGACAGCCACAAGCCAGCGCTTCCATTGGCTGTAAACCAAAGCCTTCACTTACATTTTGTTGCGCCCAATATTCGGCAGAGTCATATAGATAAACCTTAGCACGATTAAATAATCCAGGTAAATCTTCCACATAAGAAGTGACTAACTGAACCTTACACTTTTCCTGTAAAGCAGGAATTAGTTGCTTTAATAAATATTCTGAAGATTTCCTCGCTTGAACTAAAACATCTATATCTCGTTCTATATGTAAATTTTTAAATTCATAACTAATTTCGTTAGGTAAGTAAAAAATTAGAGAGTTAGGTGATTTCTGTCCCCAGTATCCCAGAGTATTACGACTGACAGTAATTATAGGAATACTTGCAGGTAAATTAAATTTATAACCTGCACTGTGGGCATGATAAACCACATTATATGGCTTAAGTTTGGCAGCTAATTTAGCTATATCAAATCCCCAACTGACAACAAAAATTACATCATCTAAATTTTGCTCTTTCAATAAGTCATCTAGAAATAACTTACCTGTCTCTCTTTGACGATAAGTAACTACATCAGCCTGACAAACCTGTTGAGCTAACTTAAATGTTTTCAACTCTGCCCAAAGACCACCACAAGCAAATTTGCCATCAGTTCCGGGGAGTAAGAAGTAAAGTTTTCGCATGAGTGAATGGGGACAGTTGACAATTGACAATTGACAGTGAAAATAACCTGATAATTGATAACCGACTAATAACTATCCTGCCAATTTACTTTAACAAAATGCGCTTGGCGACCCCAAGCATCGCGGCAAAGAGTAATGTTTTCTACAGCCAAGTTAAAGGGAATTGCAGTGGTGATGTATCGCTGTGCAATTAAACCTAAATCTGGCGCAAGTTCTGAGGCGGTGGTAGCAGCTAAACCTAAGCCAATCAATTGTTCAATGGGGCGGAATGGTAGCATCAAATGTATACCCACCGCTAACCCAGCCGTCAAGAGCATAGCCACTGATAAATTCGTACCGCAACGAGGATGGACGGCTAAATCCCATTCCCCATTTGTTAGGCGGTGCAAAGCAAGGGTGACAGCACGCCGCAAATTGCTAATATTCACTTCGCCGTAAAGGTAGAAACCTTGGTCTGTAGACAAGCCGCCTAATTGTTCGTTATCCACCTGAACAGCGCTTGGTCTACTTATCGGCGTTTGAGTGTTTCTTGTTTCGCTCAACACCCAAACTGTGGCGTGTTCGAGGGCATGAACTTGCCGCAACATAAGAATTTCTCTCAACCCTGGCACAAAAGAAAGCTGTTTGAGTAAATCAGCATCCTGTGTTGGTTGGGCTGGTGTCAAATCGAAATTGAGAAAGTCGAAAGGAAAGGAACTACTTTGAATAGAAGCAGAAGTATCCATAAGAACACTGCTCCATCAGCTTAGGGAGCAACATAGATTTCTTTCAAATGTAACGCTTGATTCCAGTGATTGTTGCTAATTTTTGTTGATGATTTTTCAAGCTCTATTGACATAAGTTAAAACAACCCGTTGTTTCTAGAAGGAGTGTAAGGTTGTGAAGGATTAAGTATCTCAACCCTTGCACTAATCTTCCAATCTTCATTAATCCAAAACGAAACCCTGAAACCCTTGAGGAATCAGGATTTCTTAATTTTGAATTTTGCGGAAAGTTCTGTAGGCGGTGAGTGCAGCCACACGTCCGACTCTGCCGCCGGGTGGACTGCCGTTAGCGCAGCGTTAGCGGCGAAGGAGCGTCACCCGGAGGGGTTTCCCGCCGTAGGAAACTTTCCAAGACGAATTTTGAATTGATATTACACCCCTCCAATTAGCAACGGGGGAAAATAGCCGCGCACGATAACTAATAACCAATTATTGCGTGCTGCTTGATTTTGACGTTTGCCAGATTTGCGCTAGAGGTTCACAAAAAAGATGCGTGAGGAGAAAACAATTAGTAAACCGTCAAAATGCTCTGTAATCCCAGATAACGTTAAATCGCGGTGCTAGATGCACTCAATGGCGTTTGCCACGCGCCATTGACTTTGTTAGTCGTTCTGGTTCGGTAGAGTACAACAGTTAACGTCATTCAAGCAGACTTTACCCCACTGTAAAGCCCATCTCACAAGTGCTACTCGGTTTTCCGTTCGCGTCTTGTCGAGAATGTTGCTGATGTGGTTATCAACTGTACGTTTGCTAATTTCCAATTTTGCTGCAATCTCTTGGTTAGTTAAGCCAGCGGCCACTAAGTCGATAATTTGCAGTTCTCTGTCTGACAGAGTAACAGGGGTCTGAGACTCGCCACCAGCCATGAGTTATCCTTTCCTCCCTTGGTATATGTACTTATCATCCTTCTTAATTCTAGAAGATTCTTTTGTTTGTAGGGATTTCAAGTGTTAGCTGTAATACAATTGACAATATTTTTTTCTCTCATGAAGAAATGATAATTTTGCCAATCTCTAGCAATTAGTATTAATAATAACCTATCTTTAGTAGTTATTACTTAAATAATATTTATTATTTAAGTCAGTTCTTAAGTTAACTCTTGTGTTCGCTTTTGCAACCTATTTCAACACAACCGTTGTACTAGAATTTGGGATATCTATCAAAAGATAAGTAACCAATAGACACCAAAAAAACTTAGCATTATTTATTGAAGCATCACCAGTCATAAACTAAGAATTTTATGGGTTATTATATTGCGCCTCGCTTTTTGGATAAACTGGCTGTTCACATCACCAAAAACTTTTTAAATATTCCTGGTGTGCGAGTTCCTCTAATTTTAGGGATTCATGGACGTAAAGGTGAGGGAAAAACCTTTCAATGTGAGTTAGCTTTTGAAAAGATGGGTATTGAAGTTACACTCATCTCTGGTGGGGAATTGGAAAGTCCCGATGCAGGAGATCCAGCACGGTTGATTCGGCTGCGTTATCGGGAAACAGCAGAACTGATCAAAGTGCGCGGCAAAATGTGTGTGCTGATGATCAACGATTTAGATGCAGGTGCAGGCCGCTTTGATGAAGGCACTCAATATACTGTAAATACTCAGTTGGTGAATGCCACGCTGATGAATATTGCTGATAATCCTACTGATGTGCAATTACCGGGTAGTTATGATTCTAACCCGATCCGGCGTGTGCCAATTATTGTTACAGGTAATGATTTTTCCACTCTCTACGCACCGTTAATTCGGGATGGACGGATGGAGAAATTTTATTGGGAACCCAACCGCGATGATAAGGTGGGAATTGTTGGGGGAATCTTCGCTGACGATGGACTTTCATCACGGGAAATTGAGCAGTTAGTTGATACTTTCCCCAATCAATCAATTGACTTTTTTAGCGCGTTGCGATCGCGCATTTACGACGAACAAATCCGCGACTTTATCCATAAAGTCGGGTTTGAGAGGATATCTTTGCGTATAGTAAACAGTGTAGAAGGGCCACCAGAGTTTAAAAAGCCAGATTTCAGCCTTGCTCATTTAATCGAGTCTGGTAAAGTTGTCTTAGCTGAACAACAACGAGTGGAAAACTCTCAATTGGTTGATGAATACAATCGTTTGAATAGAGGAAGAAGTAATCAACCTGCACCCCCTGCGCCTCAAATACCAGTTAAGCCATCAACTAATGGAAATCACAAGCATGATGGATCTAACACTCATTTAACTTTAGAAACCCAAGAACAGATTCGGCAAATCTTAGCTCAAGGTCACAAAATCACATTTGAACATGTAGATGAGCGACGCTTCCGCACTGGTTCATGGCAAAGTTGCGGTACTCTCCACATTGATGCTGAATCAGATGCTATCTCTACTCTAGAGGCTTGCTTAGTTGATTACAGTGGTGAATATGTGCGTTTAGTAGGAATTGACCCCAAAGCCAAGCGGCGCGTTGTAGAGACGATAATTCAACGACCGGACGGCAGAAATTAACGGGTAAAGGCGATGGTAATACACCATCGCTTTTTTTAAGAGATGGCAACCATAATTAATTCGTAATTCGTAATTTGTAATTTGTAGTTAGTACATGCCGGAAAAATTTTGATATCGGTTGTTTACAAAATACTGATTACAAGTTGAGAGCTATTATGAAGTATAAATCTTTAATTATTATTGGGTGCATTGCTATTTTAAATGTTGGTTGTACAAATCAAAATCAGACTGTTACTCAAACACCAACCGCAACAACTGTAGCTAGTGCTAATATTAAAGCAGGTGCATTCCAATCTGCCGCACATCCCACACAAGGACAAGTTACTTTGGTAAAGGAAGCAGGAAAAAACTACCTGGAGTTTAATCAAGATTTTAAAACTGATTTAGGCCCAGATTTGCAAGTAATTTTGACCCGTTCTGAAAAACCAGCATCGGGAGTCAAAGACGGCGATTATATTAGAATTGCCCGTTTACAGAAAACATCTGGTACTCAACGTTATGCTTTACCTGATAGTGTTAACTTGCAAGAATTTAAGTCTGTAGCTGTATGGTGTCGTCTATTTAATGCTACTTTCGGCTATGCCGTTTTGTAATTCTACAGAAATTGTCAAAAGTATGCTGTCTAGACAATTTCAAAATTGACTATAAAAAATGCCATATTATTTATTAAACCCCCAAATCTAGGAGGTTAGCATGACCTCGGCACAAACACCATTTGGCGTTGAATCAACTCTACCTGACTATACGCAGCTACCAGAATCAGACGGAACATTTGTGTTCGCGAAGCGTGCTGGAGGCAAAAATCTGCAAGAACATCCTCAAAGCATATGTTTGTGGTAGGTAATAGGTAATCGGTAATTGGTAATAGTAAAAACCGATTTCCCATTACCTATTACCTATTACCAAAAAAACCAACTATATCGTCATTAATCAGCCAGACTTGATATTATTTCCCCCAATCGGGTGATTTTACCGGACGAAGCGAGTAATTCAAAATAGTTGTAGTATGATTGTAACTCGTGCTACTGATGGTGGAACTAATGACACCTCGATTTCAATACACCAAGGCTACTCAAGAGGATATTCAACAGCTAGGATATATCCTTGAGCAGTGTTTTATCATGTCCTCTGGGGACAGTGAAACTTATGTTAAACGTATTGGCTTAGAAAACTTTCGCGTTATTTATTCTGAACAAAAACTTGCAGGTGGACTTGCAATTATCCCGATGGGTCAGTGGTGGGGTGGTCAGTCTGTAACGATGGCGGGAATTGCGGCTGTGGGTATTGCTCCAGAATATCGCGGAGAAGGAACTGCGATCGCTCTCATGGAAAATACTCTCCATGAACTCTCCGACAGAGAAATTCCTATTTCAGTTCTCTACCCAGCTACGCAACGCCTCTACAGAAAAGCAGGCTATGAACAAGCTGGTAGTTGTTGCGTATGGGAAATTGAGAGCGAAAGTATTTTAATTCGACAACCATCTTTAGCATTAACACCTGTAATTTCTGAAAATTATGCTATCTTTCATGAGTTATATCAACAACAGGCAAAATTCACTCATGGATACTTAGATAGACATCCTGCTATTTGGGAAGGATTAATTCCTGCATCTAATTCAGAAATTGTTTATGGTTACTTAATTGGTGATCAAGACCAACCCCAAGGTTACATTATCTTTAGTCAGGAGCGAATTAAGGACGATTCAGTTCTTAGAATTAGAGATTGGTCTATCCTCTCCAATGCTGCTGTACAAACCTTTTGGTCGTTTATTGCTAATCATCGTTCCCAAATTGACAAAGTAAGGTGGAAAAGTTCTGTTACTGATGCTTTGACATTGATGCTACCAGAACAAGCTGCCACAATTAGAAATCAAGACCGTTGGATGTTACGAATTGTCGATGTGTGCAAAGCATTAGAGGCGCGGGGATATCCGCCAGGAGTAGAAGCCGAACTGCATCTAGAAATTCAAGATGAGTTGTTAACTGCCAACAACGGTAAATTTACCTTATCTGTTACCAATGGTAAAGGGAAAGTAACCAAAGGTGGCAAAGGAGAATTACAGCTAGATATCAAAGGATTAGCACCCTTGTACACTGGTTTATTTACACCCCGTCAGTTGCAGCTAATGGGAAAACTCCAAGCAACAGAAACAGCACTCTTAACAGCCACGCAAATTTTTGCTAGTGAATCCCCTTGGATGATGGATTTCTTTTAATTAGGGGTGTAAGTTCTGCTTCTTTACTCCGTTACCTTACTAAGAACTAAAGTTCTGACTACGGACAAAAAATAGCCCCCTGAACTCAGGAGGCGGGAAGACGTAGCACTGCTACGTCTTGATGATTAACTAGCAACGTATTCTTTAACATTGGCTCGACGGCGACGCAGATGAGCAAGTGCTTGATGTTCTAATTGGCGGACACGTTCACGGCTGAGATTCAATCTTTCGCCGACTTTCGCCAAGGACATTTCATTACCATCTAGTAAGCCAAAGCGCAATGCTAAGACTTCTCGCTGTTGGGGTGTGAGTTCTGCAAGCAAGGTGTTCAAGTCTTGGCGCAAGAACTCTTGGGTGGTGTAATACTCTGGTGATGGGCCTTCATCTTCCAGCATTTCTTGCAGTTCTGTATCTTGGTTGTCACCAACTTTCACATCTAAGGAAACTGGTTGACGCGCCATGTTCAGATACTCACGAATTTGTGCTGGCTCTAGTTCTAGCTCTTTGGCAATTTCTGCTGGTGAGGGAGAACGTCCTAAAGTTTGAGCTAATTCGCGCTGAACTTTTTTAATTTTGTTCAGTTTCTCGGTAATATGTATAGGGAGCCTGATAGTCCGGCCTTGTTGAGCGATCGCACGGGTAATCGCTTGGCGAATCCACCAGTAAGCGTAGGTTGAGAATTTGTAACCCCTCATTGGGTCAAATTTCTCTACGCCTCTTTCTAACCCTAGAGTTCCTTCTTGAATCAAATCAAGGAACTCCATATTGCGCTTTTGGTACTTCTTAGCAATAGCCACAACCAAGCGCAAGTTCGCTTCAATCATCTTTTGCTTGGCGCGTTTACCTTGATGTACAGTCTGTTTCACTTCTGTTTCAGACTTTTGAACATGGTCAGCCCACTCTGGTAAACTAGGCTCACGCTGCAATTTCGCCTTTAAATCTTCTTTTGCATCGATGAGCGTCATCATTTGCTGCACCTGCTTCCCGTAAACAATCTCTTGCTCACGGGTGAGCAGGGGCACACGACCAATTTCTCGCAGATAGGTTCGCACCATATCAGCCGTGAATTTGGTGTTTGTGTCTTCTGTGTGGGTGTTAACAGTAGGCATTGGTGCGTTGTCCTCTACTCCGTAAACACAATTAATGTTGAGTAATAAATTCAACTGGGAAATTTGATGAGTCTCTAGCAGAACTCAAGGCGCTAATAACTTTAATAAGCTCTTGTATTCATTTTCTAGAAGCCGCTACCTTGAGATAGGTTCCCCCTACCATCAGTTAATGTTTTAATCTCTTACAAGCACAGTGGTTGATTTTCCAGAATTCTTTATTTGTGTCAATCGCTGGCGGCGACTGGTCAATCCGAAGTCAGTATGAGTTCCACTTCTCTTTAATATTAAGACAAATTCTTCAGATAGTAAAGTAGCCCAAAGAAGGATATATATTATAGTGTAAAATTGCTCTTGATATATAAAATTTTTGCAGTTCCTTATAAAAGTTATCTATATCTATAGTGACGCGAAAATCCTCTGTTCTGTTGCCTGCCAGTAGGGAGATAACCGAACTGTAAAAGGTATGAGTTTACTACTTAGTCAGTTGACAGTTAACAGTTAAAATCCCAAATCAGCTTTAGCTAGTTCGGCTGCGGCGAATACTTCTGCATCTGGTTTTTCTTCCCAGGCTGCATCGCCTATTTCGGCGTAGAATACAGAGTCGTAGGGACGGGTTCTGACTACTACAGGCATAGGTACAGCGTGACCTAAAATTAAAGCTTGTTGCTTGGAGTCTAGCTTGGCTAATACAGACCTTAAACCACTAGCACCTGATACACCAGTAAAAATCGCGTCTATATCTTTGTCATCGTTCAGCAAAGCGGTGATGCGTGTCCCAATTTGAGACATAACTTCATTATCTATGCCGGAGGGTCGTTGATCAACTACCAAAAGCGTTACAAAATATTTACGCAGTTCCCTGGCAATTGTGCCGAAGATGGTACTTTGGACGATCGCCGGGTCAAGAAAGCGGTGCGCCTCCTCAATTGTAATCATCAATGGCGTTGGGCGATCGCTAGGATTTTTGCTTTGTAGGAACTTATCGGCTTTCCTTACATAATGCTCATGAATCCTTCTGGTAATCATGTTTGTCACCAGCATATAGGAGAGCATATTCGACTGAGAACCAAATTCTATCACGACATTTTTGTCAGCCTCTAAGGATTGTAAGATTTTATTAATATAATTTTGGGGGCATACGGCTCGCATATATTTAAGACCATCTAAACGCAATAGCTTACGCTGTAGCGCCATAATTGATCCTTTGTGTCCTCGCTTCTCCTCACAGAACATTTCGATTTCTTCGTTAGTCATGTTCAGCAGTTGGACAATCCAAGATTTGCCGAACTCACTAAACAGAATATTGGCATTATCTAAGGCTGCATCTGATAAACCTAAATCTCGACTACATAATTTAATATCTTCGACTTCGATTTGCTCATAACTAAGGTAGAGTTCTTGTGAGTCGCGTACACCCCGGCGCTTAGTCGATTCGGGATCAAGGGTATATACCTCAACTCTTCCCGGAAACAGTTGCTTGAGTCCCTTAACAGTATTAACATTCTTCCCTTCCGCGACAGCTTCCCAACCATATTCTGAGTGCATATCAAATATAAGGTTAACCGCCGCGTTCTTCCGAATCACGCCAGCCAAGAGTAAGCGGGTAAGAAATGATTTACCAGTACCAGATTTCCCAAATACGCCATTACTCCGTTCCACAAAACGGTTTAAATCGATACACACGGGAACATCCATATCTAATGGTTTCCCAATAGAAAAGTTTTTGCGTTGGATGTCGTCTTCCCAACCAAACACCCGACGGAAATCTTCCTCACTCGCTTCGTAAACTTGGCTGAAGTGACTGGGGATGGTTTTTACGGGGAGTAATTCCATCGTTGTACTTGTTTGGGGCTGGAAAGAAGCTAAATTTGTGGAGGAGGGAACAAAAGGATTGACAGACTTACCATCTGTTGTAGAAAAAGACTCATTAGATTCAGGGGTAAACATTAGCATCGGTGAGAGGTTAATTGTCCCGTAGGTTCCACTCCCGGCTAAAACTTCCCGTAAAAAAGTATCCTCCCAACTGGGGGGACTAGCAATAATGCGCGTATTAGCAGTACCCAAGGCTACATCTGTCAGCATACAGAAAAACCGCGATCGCATCCCTTGGACTACCAAAAACTTACCCACCCGCATATCCTCAACGGAAATATCCGGGTGTAAGCGCACTTCTAAACCCCCAGTCAGAGAACCTTGAATTACTGAACCTAATGGTTGTTGTGGATTAGTCATTAGTCATTAGTCATTGGTCATTAGTCAACAGTCAACAGTCCATAGTCCACAGTCCATAGTCATTAGACTGTTTTCCTCACCACTCCCTACTCTCTACTCCCTACTCCCTCACCTAATCAATTTGAATAGTAGTCGGCGAACCACCTGCGGCTGGGGATGCACCAATTAAGGGTTTGCGGAATTGGCTGTAGAGGCGATCGCGCCAGGTGAAGAAGGGTGTAAAATCGGGATTTTCGGCTAATGCTGGTACACCTTTACCTCTCAGATTGGCGGGTATATCTAGATAGGGGCCTTCTGGGAATTTTAACAGTATAGATAAACCTGCTACTGCTAAGTCGGCTAGGGTGGGTTCGTCTCCGGTTAAATAGGGACTATCTGCTAACAGTAGTGTAAGGGCTTCTAGGTCTTGTTTCAAATCTGCGATCGCACTTCTGACGACATCTGGACTATAACCTACACCAAACCCTAAAACACTAAGAAAATCAGCAGGTACGCCTTCCACTAAAGTTTTGAAAACATCTGGTGTTGATGTGGGTAATAAAGCTTTGCGGAAAGTTTGGTCTTGACTAATAGCTGCAAATAATGCTTTTCTACCTTTAATACCGATGGACTCATCAGCCCATTCTTCTATTAATAAAGTTAAACCTCTTTGTTTGGGGTCTTTTGGTATTAGAGGACGGTCTGGATATTCTAAGTCTAAATACTTGGCGATCGCTGTTGAATCGGCAATATATTTATTACCATCTTTCAAAACAGGTACTTGTCGCTGTCCAGTTAAGCGAAATAAATCTACTTGTCCAATTCCTGGAGTTACCTCAATTTTGCGGTATTCTAAACCTTTAAAATCTAGTATTAGCCGCACTTTTTCTGAGTATTGGGAGAACTCCCATTGATATAATTCTAACACCATATACACCTTGTTACTGATTAGGGGAATAACTTACTGATTGTAACTTTACTTCCAGTAAATTTCCTGAGTAAGTAATTAATTTATTACCACACTGTTTGATAAGACTAGGTTAATTCAGGTATAAGTTTTTTCCAAACCCCAACTATTGCTATATTTATTTTCAAATTGATTAACAATGAGCAATTGTTCAAGGTTTAAAGTAATAATTGCCTAAGAAACTTGAAGAGAAATCCTATTATCTAAGTGTTAAATATAACTTAATTTTGCAATTTTGCCTATACAGACCACGTTACTCAAGTTAGGAAACCTACTCACACAACTAGCTACACAGCATACTTTTGTATAAAAATCTTACATCTATAGTTAGATTTTGTTGCTTGTAAAATGTTATAAATCTTTAAATAACCAAATTAAAATCAAAACAAACAAAAATTATGAGGGTGAATCAAAGCAAGCTGCTGACAAATTTGGTAGGTGTAGTGAGTTTAGCAGGCGCAAGTCTCCTCATTACTTTACCATCAGTTGCCAGAGAAGCATTAAATCCCAATCCTTCTATTTTCCAAGAAGCTCCTTATAATCGCAGTCAAGGTATTCAGGCGAATGTTAGCCAGCTGACAAAAGACAATAATAAAAAACCAGTAGCACAAAATCCAGCAGGCCGCACAAATCCTAGACCAAGTATCTTTAACGAGCCTCCCTATAACCGTGGTAGCGGCGGAACTACATCTGCGCCAGTAACTCCCCCAACAACAAAACCCAGAACCCAAACACCTGCAACACAAACACCCCCAGCAGGAACCAGCAGCACACAAGGGAAAAGTTTGTTAGCATTGGTGCAATCAAGTAGTTCGTTTACCACTCTCAACAAAGCAATACAAGCGGCTGGATTAACCGAAACTCTCCAAGGCAATAATAACCTGACAGTTTTTGCTCCTACCGATGCTGCATTTGCTAAATTACCACCAGATGCGCTAAAAGCATTATTGCAGCCAGAAAACAAAGAAGTATTAGTTAAAGTACTCACTTATCACGTTGTACCTGGTAGTGTATTATCGTCTGATTTAAAATCAGGTGAAGTGAAAAGTGTTGAAGGTGGGGCAATTAATGTCAAAGTAGATGCTCAAGGTGTCACAGTGAACGATGCTAAAGTAGTACAAGCTGATATCAAAGCCTCTAATGGAGTAGTCCATGCGATCGATACAGTAATTTTGCCTCCTGATTTATAGTATTTTTCCATTCCAATTACTGCTGATCAATTGATTTTTTAACAAGAAAGCCATTCAAATGTTAATAATTTGAATGGCTTTTATTGATCGTGCATAAAACCCTATCCCCTTGTGGGTGGGGCTGTAAGCGCAGTTAATTCAGTTATCTATCTTGCCCAAACAGTCATAAATTTATCAATTACTTCCTAGCAATTACCCAAACTGCATGAACAATCCCAGGAATATAACCTAAAAAAGTCAAAAGTATATTAATCCAAAAATCTTTACCTAGTCCAACTTGTAAAAAAACTCCCAAAGGTGGGAGAAAAATTGCACATAAAATCCGAATTAAATCCATATCTAATTAACCACCACTAATTTTAGCTTTATAACCTAGCTTAATCAAAATCTCTAAAATTTTTTGTTTATGATCACCTTGAATTTCAATCTCATTATCTTTGACTGTACCACCTGAGCCGCATTGACTTTTTAACTGTTTGACTAAATCTGCCAAAACTTCTGGTTTAGTTTGAAACCCTGTAATTACCGTCACAGTTTTACCCTTACGTCCGGCGCGGGTAGCTTGCACTCTTAAATCTTGTTGTTTTGGTGGTAGTTCAGGTGTTGCTCTTTCAAAAGCGGCGGAGTTTTCGTTACCACCAAACTCACGATAGACGATATGCTTATCAGAAGATTTAGACTTAGAAGAAGACATAATTAGATTAGTTCGTTGTCAGTTGTTTTGGATCTTGAGTTATTCATCAATTACGAATTACCCTCCGGGTTCGGCAGTTCCTCTTTGGGGAAACCACCAAGATCGGACTGCCTCACGAATTACGAATTGCTACTCAGACTTTCCTTTGACACTCCCCAGCCTAAAGGCGTGGGGATTCTACATTCACAGACTCGCCATTAGACGACAGGCTTGCGCCAACCGCCCAAGAGGGCAAATCTCCTGTAGCGTAAGTTCCGGTATGCCCTACCGTACTGAGTCCTAATCTCAGAATATTGATTGCTGCATTGATGTCTCTATCTTCGGTATATCCGCAATGTGGACAAACATGAGTCCTTGTAGACAGAGATTTTTTCACAACTTCACCACAGTTAGAACAGTTTTGACTTGTATTATGGGGAGGAACTGCAACAGTCACTTTCCCATATTTATGCGCAAAATATTCCAACCACTGTCGGAAAGTGTACCAACCAGCATCAGAGATAGATTTAGCTAGATGTCGATTCCGTACCAACCCTTTGACATTCAAATCTTCATAGGCTACCAAATCGTGAGATTGGATGACGGAGTATGCGAGTTTTTTGCAATACTCTTTTCGTTGCCTACTTACTTTTAAATGCTTACGAGCATATCGATTTCTAGCTTTGTGGTAATTGTTAGATTGTCGTCGTTTAGCCTTCTTTGTTTCCTTGCTGAACTTTTTGGACTTTTTGCGGTTTGCTCGGTTTAACTGCTTTTCTGATTTACGGTAGAACTGGGGTGATGATTCTACATTGCCGTTGTTGTCAGCAATGAAGTATTTTAATCCTAAGTCAATACCTACTATTTGTAAGGTCGGTTGGCTTTCTACTTTTATATCAACCTCAATGGCAAATTGAGCATAGTAACCATCAGCACGACGTACTAGACGAACACGTTTAATTTGCTTGATGTCGTAATAGTTAAGGTCGTAAGTTCCCTTTAATTTCAGAGTTCCAATACCTTTTTTGTCACAGAAAGTTATGGTTTTTCTCGTTTCTGAAAGCTTCCATCCTGTTGATTTATACTCAACCGAACGGCAGTTTTTCTTAAACGTGGGAAACCCCTTCTTACCTTTAACCTTGCGCTTACAGTTGTCGTAAAACCGAGCTATTGCCGACCATGAACGTTCCGCCGCAGATTGTCTCGCCATTGAATTTAGTTCTGAGGCAAAGGGAAACTCAGCAGCTAGTACAGCACAATATTTATTGAGATCATACCTACCAATATTTTTATTATCCATCCAGTAGCGTAAGCACTTATTTTGGATGAATTGGCTGGTACGAATTGCTTCATCGATAGCGCAATACTGCTGTTGTTTCCCCTTGACTTTAAACTCGTAAACAATCATGGTGAGCAATGTGTTGGGCGGGTTTCCCAACTTGTAGCAATTGCGCTAGCGCAGCGTTAGGGAGGTACGAGCGTCACATAAAAGGCTCGACCAATTCACTACTATCTTATGTTACCACAAACTACATAAAGCCGTCTTTCTAAGACAGGGTTTTAAACCAAGTTTCTGATAACATTTAAGTCTATCCCATCATCAAAAATCATTCCGTGACTACCACACCCCTTTCTCCAAGTACTCCCTCAAATGCTCAGGTTCCTGATACTCAGGGACGCTTTGGACGCTTTGGGGGTAAGTATGTGCCGGAAACCTTGATGCCAGCTTTGGCTGAATTAGAATCAGCTTATCAGCAATACCGCAATGACTCTGGTTTTCAAGCAGAATTACAACAATTATTGCGTGATTACGTAGGACGAGCCACACCGTTGTATTTTGCAGAACGTCTTACTGCTCATTATGCTCGTCCAGACGGTACAGGGCCACAAATTTATTTGAAGCGTGAAGATTTAAACCATACAGGCGCTCACAAAATTAACAATGCACTTGGTCAAGTGTTATTAGCCAAGCGCATGGGTAAAAAACGTATCATTGCCGAAACAGGTGCGGGTCAGCATGGTGTAGCTACTGCTACAGTTTGCGCTCGGTTTGGGTTGGAGTGTGTGATTTACATGGGCGTTCACGATATGGAACGTCAGGCGTTGAACGTGTTCAGAATGCGGCTAATGGGGGCGGAAGTGCGTCCGGTGGCGGCTGGGACAGGAACCCTCAAAGATGCTACATCTGAAGCAATTCGGGACTGGGTGACAAACGTAGAAACTACTCACTACATTTTAGGTTCCGTAGCAGGGCCTCATCCTTACCCCATGATGGTACGGGATTTCCACGCGGTAATCGGACAAGAAACTCGCGCCCAAGCTTGGGAAAAATGGGGTGACTTACCCGATATTCTTTTGGCTTGTGTAGGCGGTGGTTCCAATGCGATGGGGTTGTTCTATGAGTTTGTGAATGAGCCATCGATTAGATTAATTGGGGTAGAAGCCGCAGGCGAAGGTGTGAATACAGAAAAACACGCTGCTACCTTGACAAAGGGACGAGTTGGTGTATTACACGGGGCAATGAGCTATCTGCTGCAAGATGAAGATGGGCAGGTAATTGAAGCACACTCGATTAGTGCAGGGTTAGATTATCCCGGTGTAGGGCCAGAACACAGTTATTTAAAAGATGTTGGTCGGGCTGAATACTATAGCGTGACTGATGAAGAAGCTTTAGCCGCCTTCCAAAGTTTGTCTCGGTTAGAAGGAATTATACCAGCACTAGAAACAGCCCATGCGATCGCCTACCTCGACACCCTTTGTCCTCAACTTACAGGTAGTCCTCGCATCATCATTAACTGTTCTGGACGCGGTGACAAAGATGTGCAAACTGTAGCAAAATTTCTCATGCCACAATAAATCTATCTAAAGTAAGAGATTATCTCAAAATTACATAAATTTATTTAGGTGGATTTATGGCAATTTTGGGAAAAATTTAGCGAAAAATTAGACTAATGGCAGAGGGCGATCTATGCGATCGCCCTCTGTTTTATAAAAAGCTAAGGATTTATTAGTTATCAGAGAATATTCAAAGGGATAGTAGTAGAAATCAAGATATACCCAGCCATAGCCAATTTGTTCAATACAGAACAGTCTGTTTAGATGAACAGGAAATTTACTTTCAGCAACTACAATGTTCAGACCGACAATTTACGCCGTTGCGATCGGAACTTTCGCTCTTACCAGTGGCGCAAGTGCAGCTTCTCTACAAAATCAATCTCCTGCACCTAAACTTTCATCTATTCCCAGTGACTACCTGCGACCAATCGTAGACCATCATCTGATTGCACAATATAATTTTCCTGGACAATACAATCGTCCTTCTGCATATCCTGGGCAATACTATCCGCAAAACTCATCTGGTGGGCGATATTACCCCCGAAATCCTTACGGTGGACAAAGTAACCCCCAAAATTCTGGCGGTGGACAAAGTAACCCCCAAAATTCTGGCGGTGGACAAAGCAACCCCCAAAATTCTGGCGGTGGACAAAGCAACCCCCAAAATTCTGGCGGTGGACAAAGCAACCCCCAAAATTCTGGCGGTGGACAAAGCAACCCCCAAAATTCTGGCGGTGGACAATCTGATGCTAGTACAGCCGCTATAGAACAGTCAGTTTTTAACCAAATCAATCAATACAGACAGTCTCAGAACCTACCACCACTAACCCGCAATACCGCCATTGACCAACAAGCAAGAAATCATAGTCAAAATATGGCTAGTGGTAAAGTTCCGTTTAGTCATCAAGGATTTGAGCAACGAGTTCAAGCAACTGGTATTGCTTACAAAGATGCTAAAGAAAATGTTGCTTACAACCAAGACAAAGACTCTGCTACACGCGCTGTTCAAAGCTGGCTCAATAGCTCAGGACACCTAGCCAACATTAAAAGTGATACGAACTTGACAGGGATTGGTGTTGCTGTCAATGGCCAAGGAGTTGTGTACTTCACTCAGATATTTATTCGTTCCTAATAGTTGAGGGAGTGGGGAGTGGGGAGTAGGGAGAAAATCGGGGAAAGGGAAAAATTAAATCCTTTACCCCTTTACCCTTCCTGTTGGCTGTGGACTATTGACTAATGACTATGGACTATTGACCAAATTACTAAAGTATCCTGTTATATAACTTAGGAACTAGAAGTTAGAGTATAGGTCTAATAAGTACATACACAAAGTAAATCTTCATGTCCCGACAACCTGCTTTTGGCATCGCTTTAAGTATGCTTGTCCTTGGGGGAGGATTAATGGCTCCTCTTATACCAGGTCACACTTCTACAAGAAACACTGCTGAAAATTCACCGTTGTCGATTTTTTCTCATCAGGTTGCAACAACTTCCACAACCTTTCAAACCACTACTTTAGAAAAAGCAGTGTTTGAGAGAATTAATCGGTATCGGGTGGCTAGGAGGCTACCAAAGTTGACGTTAAATGCCAGAATCACCCAACAGGCAAGAATCCATAGTCAAAACATGGCTAGAGGTAGAGTTCCTTTTAGCCATCAAGGTTTTGAGCAACGAGTTAACGCTATCCCTATTCGCTACAAAAGTGCGGCGGAAAACGTTGCCTTTAATCGGGGATATGATGACCCAGCTGACGAAGCTGTTATTGGTTGGATAGATAGTCCTGGCCACCTCAAAAATATTAAAGGTAATTACAATATGACTGGTATCGGCGTTGCCACAAATGCCAAAGGTGAAGTCTATCTCACACAAATTTTCTTGCGTACTCCATAGATAGAATTGTGGTTTTTTTAGACAATAATATTGTAGTATCGGTAACTCATCGGCAGATACTGCAATATTATTGAGTGATTCATGACATTACAAGACTTTCAAGTAGGCGATCGCGACCTGAGTGACGCGGCTGTTGCCGAATATTTACAATCCCAGGCGATCGCTGTTGATACGGAAACAATGGGACTACTACCCCAACGCGATCGCCTGTGTTTAATTCAGCTATGCAACCCAGAAGGCAAAGTAACAGCAATTCGCATAGCCAAAGGGCAAACAGAAGCCCCTAATCTCAAAAAACTCCTAGAAGCAACAAACGTCCAAAAAGTGTTTCACTTTGCTCGGTTTGACGTTGCTACCCTACGCCATCATCTAGGGATTCATGTCCAACCTATTTTCTGTACTAAAATTGCCAGTAAGTTAGCTCGTACTTACACAAATCGCCACGGACTCAAGGACTTAATACAAGAATTAGAGCAAGTAGAACTAGATAAAAGCTCTCAAAGTTCAGACTGGGGTAACGCCGCTAATTTAACCCAAGCGCAACTTAGCTACGCCGCCAATGATGTGCGCTACTTACTCAGCGCCCAACAAAAATTAATCGCTATGCTCAAACGCGAAGAACGCTGGGAACTAGCTCAAGAATGCTTCCAAGTTTTACCAACAATTGTTTCTTTAGACTTATTGCAATTTAAAGATTTATTTGAGCATTAGTCCATAGTCAATAGTCATTAGCTGTGGACTATTAACCAATGACTATTGACTAATGACTCTTAAACGTCCTTCTTCTGTTCTTCGCCGTGAACTTTCAACCGATCCACAACGTTATAGTCATCTGCGCCTGCGGGGGTTCTGGATTCGACAATTCCTTCTGTTGGGCCGCCGATCGCCTTCCATGCAGCTAAACCACCTCTGAGTTCAGATACATGTACAAAGCCAGCAGAACGTAAGAGGTTTACTGCTTCGGAAGTTTGCTCATCACTTGCACCGTAAACATAAATATCACGGCTTTTTTCTAAAGAAGATGCGGCTCTATCTACTACATCCTCGATTGGCATTGTCATTGCACCCATAATATGTCCATTGTTATAGGTAGAGCGATCGCGTACATCCAGTATTGTAAAAGCTGGTTCGCCCCACTCTAAACGAGACTTGAGTACATGAGCATCAGACTGCCCTTCAATGGGAGGTTGTTGGGGAATGATTCCACTTAATGGATTGTTAGCCATAATTTCACTATTAACTTCTAAATTGAATTAATAGCAATTTAACTAAATCTATGAATTTGCCTTATCTGGCTGCGGTATGAATATTTTCAAGTTATAACTTTGCTCATTAAGACATAGATATTAAGGAATAGTAACAACGAGAAAAAGAAATTTCCATATCTTTATTGTGATTACATTAGACAATCCCTAGAAATAAAAACTTTTCCTTCATATCAAATAAGTGTCAATATATTCTGTGAGCATATTCGCCATCATGCCTCACATTTATGAGCTTTTTACCCGATTTAATTACTTTAGGTAAATACCTAGCCGGAGAATTTGATAATAAGGAACAAGCAATGGCCGAGCCGATTTGGTTTGTTCACTTACGTCTATGGCAAAGACCCGTTGATTTGTTTACAGACAATAGTATTACCCTATTTGCCGAACAAGCCAACATTGTCAATTTAGACCGTCCTTATCGTCAACGCATTCTGCGGTTAATGCCTAATCCTGACTTGGGAGATGGGTTATATGTACAGTACTATATGCCTAAAAATCCTAGTGCTTTAATTGGCGCAGGTAGTAACCCTGACATACTCAAAACATTAACGCCAGATCAACTAGAACTACTTCCAGGCTGTATTCTTTCAGTTAGTCAGCAAGAATTAGCGCCTAGCAGCTATCAATTTACTGCTAAATCCTTGCCAGATAGTCGCTGTACTTTTACTTATTTAGGCAACACCGTACAAGTTGCTCTCGGTTTTGAAGTTAGCGAAGCAAAATTGCAAACCTATGATAGAGGAATTGACCCAGAAACAGGCAAAGCAACTTGGGGAGCAATTACAGGCCCCTATCGCTACACTAAACGGGAACAGTATTGAGTATTGAGTGCTGAGTGTTGTTAGCGGTAGCGGCGCGTTTAGCGCGTGCTGAGGAAATTTATAGTAATTGCCTTACCAATTACCAATTAGTACTACTCTACACTCAACACTCTACTAGCTGGCCATGCTCCGAGGTACACCTTCTAAGGCTTCCTCCTCAGTTTCAAAAATTTCAAATACTGTATCCATCATAGTTACTTCAAACACCAGTTTAGCTTCTGGGTGGACGTTACAGATGCGAAAACTACCATTAACTTTATCTGCATCGCGCATTCCTGCAACTAGAGAAGTGAGTCCAGAACTATCTATAAAATTTACCTGACCAAGATTCACAACTACATGACGGCTGAGTTTAGAAATACACTCTTGCAACTTCAAGCGAAATTGCCAAGCTGTGGTGATGTCTAAACGACCTGCTGGTTTCAAGACAATAACAGTATTACCGTCTTGGGTTGTATAGCTAATTTGTTCTATCTGAATCACTATGCCTCCCCCTGGCACTTATCTCAAAATTAAATTTAACTGGGTTAGTCCTGAAATTGATGAGCTAAAGCCTGACATTTAGCAACAATTTTTACTGGCTGTGAACCAAAAAGAGTAGAAAAAAGCAGTAATTTATTTAACTCACCAATTACAGGACTAGATGTCAGTGCTGAAACTCAATATTAACAGGCTTCAGCTAAATTCATCACCTTTTTGACTAGGTGCTTACATTTAGTAGTTTAACTCACCAAAATTAATGTGAGTACCCACAGACACTCATGGAAATAAAGAAGCCATAAATTGTTGGCTTCTTAGTGCTGAGTTCGCTATTGCTTGCCGGGGGATGTTTCTACCCTTTAGGTAGGGGAAAGCTGATACTTGATAAACCTCAATTATCAAAGTTGTTGACATCACTGGTTTGGTGTCCAGTTAACCCAATCTTGGGGCTTGAGGAATGTATCATATAACTCTGCTTCTGGTGTATTGGGTTCTGGTGTATAACCGTATTCCCAACGGACTAGAGGTGGTAAAGACATCAAAATGGATTCAGTGCGTCCGTTGGTTTGTAAGCCAAAAATTGTACCTCGGTCGTAAACCAAGTTAAATTCGACGTACCTACCCCGACGATATAGTTGGAAATTGCGTTGGCGATCGCCATATTCTATCCCATGACGACGCTCAACAATGGGAACATAAGCTGGTAGAAATGCTTTACCAGAACTCTGGACAAAACTAAACAAATCTTCCCAATCGCGTGGTGCTGGTTCGCCTACTTGATTACTGTAGTTAGCTGCTTCGCCTTTGGGGTCAGGGCCGCGATATAAAACACCGTTTCCGTCTTGATAGTCAAAAAATAGACCACCTATACCCCTGGTTTCGCCCCGGTGTTTGAGGTAGAAGTACTCATCACACCAACGCTTAAATACTGGGTAATACTCTGGGTGATGTTCTTCACAAGCCTGCTTAAAAGTTTTATGAAAATGTGCTGCATCCTCAGCAAAGGGATAGTAAGGGGTTAAGTCAGCACCACCACCAAACCACCAAACTGGGCCAGCTTCAAAATAACGGTAGTTGAGGTGAACAGTTGGGACGTATGGGTTACGTGGATGTAATACCAAGGATGTACCTGTGGCATAAAAACCATGCCCTTCAGCTTCGGGACGCTGGGCTAAAATTGAAGGAGGCAGATGGGAACCCCAAACTTCCGAAAAATTTACACCTGCTTGTTCAAATATTGCCCCATCACGCAGTACACGCGATCGCCCGCCACCCCCCTCTGGACGTTCCCAACTATCTTCGTGAAAGCTACCTACACCATCAAGTTGTGTTAGGGCTTGTGAAATTTCATCTTGTAACTGCTTCATAAAATGACTGACTCTAGCCTTAGCGTCAGTCGCTGGTAGAGACGGGGATACTTTTGTTTTTACCTTTGGGGTTTGCGAGTTAGTTACCATAGATTCCCGAACCTAAATTAGATTTTTCTAAAAAAGCTACAAATTTCCCTTGAAAAACTTGTAGGCTGCACGAGCCAAGAAACAGGCTCAATTTGCCCAAGCAATTTTTTAATTATTAAACGTTTACACGATTAATGGGCCTGATTAGAGTTATTTTCCCTCAAATGCGTATAGGCTTGTATATTGACTAAATTTTTGTTGTACTTCTTGATGGAAACATTTTGGGGAAATAGTCTACTAGGACTTACCTAAGTCTTATCTACAAATACCTTGAGCGTGAGGTTGAGAGAAGGGTATGAGGCTGTACGAGCGTAAATGTTAAAAATTCTTACATTTTTAGCTCTTTAAACCCTGACATCTTTAGACCTTCAGATAGTGAACAGTGAATACAGAGTATTGTTGTTCTTGATGCCTAATTGAGATTTATCATGCTGAGGGCAATTGTGAGCGAATACGTTTTAGGGTTGAATCTGAATCACAGTAGCCAACTATTCCAGAGTTACCAGCAAGTGTGTAGGGAGGAGGATTAGGCAAATGGGAACGTGGTTATCCAAATTCGTCCACCGTAAACGCCGTCGATTTTGCGTTTCTCTAGCACAAACATATAGAGAAATTAGTTCTGCCTCTGTCGATGAACTGTGGCAGAAAGTAGTAGATTTAACAGATGTTTCTTGGCATCCATTACTTAAAAGTACTAACGTACCCTACGGATTAGTACCCAAGCCCGGATTAATATATCAAGCTGTTACACGCTTTTCACCAATTCCCATTAGAATTTTTGTGGAACGGGTTAACCACAACGAATTATTAAGTATTCGAGTGATGGCTATTCCTGGCATAGAAGAAAGGATCACTTACCAAGTAGAGTCTACAGTCTGTGGAACCTGTTTATCGTATTCAGTTACCCTAAGCGGCTGGTTATCACCACTAATTTGGTCATTGTTCCGTCCTTACGTAGATCGTGTAGCACGTTCTTTAGTAGAATCCGTAGAAAAAGCCGCATTACAAGCCGTCGCAGGGAAGAAAAAAAGCCTAAGCGATAATTGTTTTGATTTTTAGAGAAGGGAGTAGGGAGTGGGGAATTATGAGTGCTGTTAGCGGAAGCGGCGCGTTTAGCGTGTGCTGAGTTATGAGTTCTAAGAAATTTTGAATTTTGAATTTTGAATTTTGAATTGATTACTCCCTCATCCCACTTTCTAATTTTTAGTTCCTAAAGAAAGTTAAGATTTTATCAGGTGATAATAAAAAAATTTTAAATTTTATTACGCCGATCCAAGAGGAAACACCCAGCAATTTTTGCTGAATTATTTTGCAGCTGGTCAAAAACCAGGTCGCATCTATGTGTAGCTTGCATTTAAATCTTCATTTTGAATTTTGAATTGTATATGTACGATGTCCTTGATTCACAATCTGTTTTAGAAGTTTTGCGACCAGTGCAAGACCCAGAACTGCGTAAGAGTCTGGTAGAACTAAATATGATTCGCAACGTCAAAATTGACGGTGGGAAAGTAAGCTTCACCTTGGTTTTGACTACACCTGCTTGTCCGTTGCGGGAATTTATTGTGGAAGATTGCCAAAAAGCAGTGAAAAAGCTGCCTGGGGTGACAGATGTCAATGTAGAGGTGACGGCAGAAATGCCTCAACAAAAAAGCTTACCCGATCGCAATGGTGTTCCTGGTGTAAAAAATATTATCGCCATCTCCAGTGGTAAAGGTGGTGTCGGTAAAAGCACTGTGGCGGTAAACGTCGCCGTCGCCCTCGCACAAACAGGGGCAAAAGTTGGTCTGCTGGATGCGGATATCTACGGCCCCAACGATCCCACAATGCTGGGATTATCTGAGGCGCAAATTGTTGTGCGTTCCACAGAAAAAGGCGAAGTCTTAGAACCTGCTTTTAATCATGGTGTCAAATTAGTCTCAATGGGCTTTTTGATCGACCGGGATCAGCCTGTAATTTGGCGGGGGCCAATGTTGAATGGGGTAATTCGTCAGTTTCTCTATCAAGTTGAATGGGGCGAACTCGACTACTTGCTTGTGGATATGCCCCCAGGAACAGGCGATGCCCAATTAACCTTAACTCAGGCTGTACCAATGTCTGGGGCAGTAATTGTCACTACACCGCAAACCGTAGCTTTGTTAGACTCTCGTAAAGGTTTAAAGATGTTCCAGCAAATGAACGTCTCTGTTTTGGGAATAGTAGAAAACATGAGCTACTTTATCCCTCCTGATATGCCAGATAAACAGTACGATATCTTTGGTTCTGGTGGCGGCTCCAAAACAGCAGCAGAATTAGGTGTACCCTTATTAGGCTGTGTACCACTGGAGATTTCCACTAGAATTGGCGGTGATAACGGTGTACCGATCGTAGTTGCTGACCCAGATTCAGCCTCTGCTAAAGCCCTAAAAGCGATCGCTCTAGCAATTGCTGGGAAGGTATCAGTCGCAGCATTAACATAGGAGGCAGGAGGCAGAAGGCAGAAGGCAGTTGACAGTTGTTTTTCTCCTCTGCTCCGCACGCCTTACCTTTAATTTTTATCTAATTTCTAGATTAGAATCCAAGCATATAGAGTTTTAATAGTCAATATATCTAATCGTTTAACTTTTAACTCACACAATGTTATTAAAACGATCGCTTCCCAAAGTTCGCTGGAAGTCTTGGGTCAAGCCTTGGCAGCAATTAGACTGGATACTATTTTTGTTGGTTGTTGCAGTCAGCTTTTTTGGTGGTCTGATGATCCTCAGCACCGAAATGAAACAGCCTGTAACAGACTGGTGGTGGCATTGGCTAATTGCTGGGATTGGTGCTGTTATTGCTTTAATTCTGTCTCGTTGTCGTTACGAGAACCTTTTGCAATGGCATTGGGTGACTTATGCGTTGACTAATGCCAGCCTAATTGCTGTAATGGTTGCGGGTTCGAGTGCTAAAGGCGCACAACGTTGGCTACCAATTGCGGGGTTTAATGTCCAACCTTCAGAGTTTGCCAAAATTGGCATGATTATTACTCTAGCGGCTTTACTACACAAACGTACTGCCAATAGGATTGAGGATGTTTTTCGCGTTCTAGCAATTACGGCTGTGCCTTGGTTATTAGTATTTGTTCAGCCAGATTTAGCTACATCCCTAGTTTTTGGTGCGATCGTTATCGGAATGCTTTATTGGGCAAATGCTAACCCTGGCTGGTTAATCCTGATGATTTCGCCTATAGTTGCTGCCATACTCTTCAGCACTTCTTGGCCTTTAGCAGCACCAATAGTTCTGTTTAAGGAAATTTTTGTGACTCCTCTTGGTATCGCTTGGGCGATATTGATGGGTATCGTAGGTTGGGTGACTCTCCCTTGGAGACGATTTAACTTAGGCGCATTGGGCGCGTTGAGTCTAAATTTATTTGGCGGTGAATTAGGTATTTTTGCTTGGAACCATGTACTTAAGGAATACCAAAAAAATCGCTTAACCGCATTTATCAACCCCGAACATGATCCTTTAGGTTCTGGATACCACCTCATTCAATCACGCATTGCGATCGGTGCAGGAGAAGTGTGGGGTTGGGGTTTGTTTAAAGGGCCGATGACGCAATTAAATTTTGTGCCTGAACAACATACTGATTTTATTTTCTCCGCCGTAGGTGAAGAATTTGGTTTTTCTGGGTGTTTAATTATCTTGTTTGTTTTCTGCTTAATTTGCTGGCGACTACTGCACATAGCGCAAACAGCTAAAGATAATTTTGGTTCGCTGTTAGCTATTGGCGTTTTATCGATGATTGTGTTTCAGTTAGTCGTAAATGTCGGGATGAACGTAGGTTTAGCACCAGTCGCAGGTATTCCCCTACCGTGGATGAGTTACGGGCGTTCTGCCATGCTGACCAATTTCATTTCGTTAGGAATAGTAGAATCAGTAGCGAACTTTCGACAGCGACAAAAGTATTATTTTTAGTCATTAGTTAATGGTCAGTATAAAAATAATTGACAACTAACTACTCACAACTGACACCTGACAAGTATTAAGCTAGAAATAGGAAGTAAGCGAGGCAATCAATCATGATCCTACCTGGAGCGACTGTTAAAGTCACAAATCCCAACGATACTTATTATCGCTACGAAGGACTAGTACAACGGGTAACTGATGGCAAAGTAGCTGTTTTGTTTGAAGGCGGTAATTGGGACAAGATTATTACCTTCCGCCTATCAGAACTTGAAGCTGTAGAAGTCACAGCCGGGAAGAAGAAAGGAAAGTAATTTAGTCAATAGTCAATAGTCCAAAGTTATTTGACTGTTGACTGTTGACCATTGACTGTTGACTCTTAATTATTATGCGCCTCCCTTTACCACAGTTTGATAAAAGCGATCGCCATCCTAGCCACATTGCCGAGGTAATCGAAACTGCTAGTACTGAATTTTTGGCACAATGTCTCGAACCGGACGACTTGACTTTTCCCTCAATGCCGCCGTTTGGTAGTTGGGTGTGTGCTGTGGATGAGGAATCAGGGAATCAAGTTTATGCAGTAGTATATCATGCTACTACAATGCCAGTAGATTCCGTACACAGAGCCGTGGCGATGGGTATGTCGCTGCAAGATTTGCGTGAGGAACAGCCCCAGATATTTGCCATGCTGAAGACGGAATTTCGATCTGCGATCGTGGGATTTAAGCAGTCATCAACTGTAGCCAATGGCAATGGCAGAATGTATCAGTATTTACCACCCCGTCCGCCACAAATTCACCAAGCTGTATATCAGTGTGAACCAGAAGTTATAGTTGAATTTACCCAAGAACTAGAATTTTTACGGACATTACTATCCATCAATGGTGCGCCAGTAGAATCATTAACCGCAGCCGCTATTCGTGAAGTCTACCAATTACGCAAAGCAGATCGGGAATGGCTAATCAAAGCTGGCCGCACCTTAAGCATATTGCTAAAAGACGACTACGATCGCTTAAGGTTTATTTTGAGTCAAATTCATCCTTAGTCAGTTGACAGTTGACAGTTGACAGTTGTTATTCTCCCACCCTACGGGTTCGCGCCAGCGTCTGTCTCCGACACGCTACGCGAACGTCAGAGAAGCAAGCTACATCTCCCCCATCTCCCCCATCACCTAAGTACTTAAGTTAAGGCTTCTTCATTTTTTACGGGGTAGCTATCAGAGTTATGTATTATTGATTGGATGACTACCTCTGGGGAATCTCCGCTTTACCGTCGCCCTCCCAAATTCCACTTATGGAACCCTTATCATCAGTTCTGGCTTTAGAACCTACTTCTCAGGTTCTAGGCAAGGAACCAATTGTTCCCTTTGCAATTTTACTGATAATCCTCTTAGTTGTTCCCACTCTTTTTGAAAGGTTGAGATTACCCGCAATAGTGGGTTTAGTTCTTGCTGGATTAGTATTAGGCCCATCGGGTTGGAACCTGCTGAATACGGAATCTCCGATGATTAGCCTGCTGTCAAATATTGGTTTAGTTTATTTGATGTTTGTTGCAGGTTTAGAAGTAAACTTGGAGTTGTGGCGGCGGCAAAGAAGACGGGCTTTTGGTTATGGTTTTTTTAGTTTTGCTGTGCCATTGCTGACGGGTATTTTGCTAGGACGGATTTTAAACTTTAGTTGGAATGCCTCAGTACTAATTGGTTCCGTATTGGCTTCCTATACCTTATTGGCTTATCCCATCATCAATCGTTTAGGTATCATTAGTAATCGCTCGGTTACAACTACGATTGGTGCTACAGTTTTTACAGATATTAGCTCGTTATTAGTACTAGCAATTTGCATCCCAACATTTCAACAGGGCATATCCAATTTTTCGCAAATATTACCCCTACTAGGTTGGTTAATTACTTATTGCATAGTAATTTTACTAGGGTTTGACTGGCTGGGTAAAGAGTTTTTTCGGCGTTCGGGAGACGATGAGGGCAAGAAATTTTTATTTGTCTTACTAACTGTATTTTTGGCGGTTGTAATAGCTCAATTTATCGGGATTGAAAGAATTTTAGGAGCATTTTTAGCAGGTTTGGCGGTTAATGAAGCTGTCGGTGAAGGGCCTGTTAAAGAAAAAATAATATTTATTGGTAGTGTTTTATTTATTCCAATTTTCTTTATTAACCTTGGATTTCTGATTGATGTGCCTGGGTTAATTCATAATCTGGCTATTCTTAAATTAACGGTTTTAATTTTAGTTGGCTTGATTGCTAGTAAATTTATTGCAGCTTGGTTAGCCAAGTTTTTCTATAACTATAGTTGGCAAGAAATGTTAACTATCTGGTCACTATCTATACCCCAGGTAAGTACAACATTAGCTGCAACTTTTGTGGCATATCAAGCACGTTTACTATCAGTGGATGTTTTAACTAGTATAGTTCTTTTAATGTTACTCACTGTAACTGTGGGGCCATTACTTACTAGTCGTACAGCAGTAGCTTTAACTACACCTCCAGTAATAGAAGCAGTTACTACATTGCCAGAGCAACACGTAGAAGAAATCCACAATAGTAATTTTACTATCGTTGTACCTGTTTATAATCCCCATACTCAGCAATATTTAGTAGAGATGGCGGCATTGCTGGCTAGTCAAGCCAAAGGGCGAATTATACCATTAGTGATCGCCACGGCTGCGGCGCAGATGGATGCACCCCAATTAGAAACTACACTACAAAAAAGTGAGCGGTTACTAGCAAAAGCTACAGCCCATAGTCAAGCTTTAGGTGTCGAAGCATCACCCTTACTACGCATTGATGATGCTTTTGCATTGGGAATTAGTAGAGCCGCTAAGGAACAAAAAGCCAGTTTAATTGTTATGGGTTGGGGTAAACGCACAGGGTTAAGAGCGCGGTTATTTGGCAATGTAATTGATAATGTACTGTGGTCTTCCCATTGTCCTGTGGCTGTAACACGTCTGGTAGAATCACCGAAAAAAATTCAACGTATTTTAGTGCCTATAGAGAATTTAATTACACCAACACTACAACCAGTGCAATTTGCTCAGATGTTAGCAGACGCAAATCAAGCTCAGGTAACAGTATTGAATGTGTGCGATCGCCGCACGAGTTCTAGTAAAATTGCCGCACGGCGATCGCAGCTTGCTTCGCTAGTGGCAAAATTAGCCTTACCCAATTCACCAGAAATTCAAATTATCGCCCATGAAAATGCGGCTCAAGCCATTTTGCAAGCAGCAAGATTATACGACTTAGTAGTTTTACCGTTTATCCGTAACCGCACCAGTCCAGGCAGTTTAGCCCTAAGTGATGTCACAACCCAACTAGCCAGCCAACTCACTTGTTCTATCGTCATGTTGGGAGAACCGCAGCGCTTACAAACACCAACAATTACGCCAGGAGTGTCTAATACGGCGACTGTTGTGAATGGATAGGGGAGTGAGGGAGATGAGGGAGTAATCAATTCAAAATTCGTCTTGGAAAGTTTGCTCAACGGGGGGAACCCCCCTCCGGGTTCACCAGTCCCCTACGGCGGGAAACCCGCCTACAGGGCTGGATTCACCGCACCGCAACTTTCCGCAAAATTCAAAATTTCTTAGAACTCATAACTCAGCACTCAGCACTTAACTCACAAATTTACACCTTACTGTCATAACACTTTATTTTGTTGAAGATTTGATGAAGTCTTAGTTAAAACAGGCAAAATACTCGATGATGTTTGTTATTTTCTAAGGGAATTAGATTTACAAAAATTTAAAGAATTTAAATTGATGTACTTAAAAACCCGAAATTAGTTTTATACGTGCTGTATTTTTATATCTGAGCTAAATTGTTTGAAAACAAAATCACAAGTGACCAACAATATCTGTAAGTAACTGGGAAAATATGAGAATTTTGGTGACAGGCGGTGCGGGGTTTATTGGTTCCCATCTAATTGACAGACTAATACCTGAAGGCCATGAAGTTATTTGCTTAGACAATTTCTATACAGGCGATAAGCGTAATATTCAAAAATGGATGAATCATCCACAATTTGAACTCATCCGCCATGACATCACTGAACCAATTCGCTTAGAAGTAGATCAAATTTATCATTTGGCTTGCCCAGCCTCTCCAGTACATTATCAGTACAACCCTGTCAAAACCGTTAAAACTAACGTTATGGGTACACTGAATATGTTGGGGTTAGCCAAACGTGTTAAAGCTAGATTTTTCTTAGCTTCTACTAGCGAAGTCTACGGTGATCCAGAGATTCACCCCCAAACAGAAGAGTATAGAGGCAACGTCAACCCTATTGGTATTCGTTCGTGCTACGACGAAGGGAAAAGAATTGCCGAAACCCTAGCATTTGACTACTACAGACAAAATAAAGTTGATATTCGCGTTGTACGTATATTTAACACCTACGGCCCCAGAATGTTAGAAAACGATGGGCGGGTGGTAAGTAATTTTATTGTGCAAGCCTTGCGCGGAACACCTTTGACTGTGTACGGAGATGGTTCACAAACTCGTAGTTTCTGCTACGTATCCGACTTAGTAGAAGGTTTTATTCGCTTGATGAATAGCGACTATGTAGGGCCAGTGAATTTAGGAAATCCTGGTGAATACACTATTCTTGAATTGGCGCAAGCTGTGCAAAATTTGATAAATCCAGACGCACAGATCAAGTTTGAACCTTTGCCTGCTGATGATCCACGTCGTCGCCAGCCAGATATCACCAAAGCCAGAACCTTGTTAAATTGGGAACCTACTATTCCTCTAACAGAAGGGTTAAAACTGACGATAGAAGATTTCCGCGATCGCATTAAGAGTGCCGTCTAGGATACAGGCTACCTAGTAGTCTGAAATGCTGTTCTTAGAAGATTGTCATCTGAGAATAATATTAAGTTTCATTTCAACAAAGTCTTTGTTTTAAAAATCACCCCAACTGAGGAGTTAAACAAAATGCGTGTATGTGTAATTGGTACTGGTTATGTTGGCTTGGTCACAGGAGCTTGTTTGGCTCACATTGGTCATCATGTGATTTGTGTAGATAATAACGAAGAAAAAGTCAAGCTCATGAAAGCTGGGCAATCACCTATATTTGAGCCTGGTCTTTCAGACATTATGCAGTCGGCTATCCAAGCTGGGAAAATTGAGTTTACCACAGATTTAGCAGCAGGGGTAGCCCACGGAGAAATATTATTTATTGCTGTTGGTACACCACCCTTACCAACTGGTGAAAGCGACACCCGCTATGTTGAAGCTGTAGCCCGTGGTATTGGCGCTAACCTGAATGGTGGTTATAAAGTAATTGTTAATAAATCTACAGTACCCATTGGTTCCGGTGACTGGGTACGGATGATTGTTCTTGATGGGATTGCTGAACGCCAAAAAACCCTCGTAACCGCAGGTGGTGGCGTTGAAGATAGATTACCTGAACTACCTCAATTTGATGTAGTTAGTAACCCAGAGTTCCTGCGTGAAGGTTCAGCCGTATACGACACCTTCAACCCCGATCGCATCGTTTTAGGCGGTAATAGCCCCAGAGCGATCGCAATGATGGAAGAATTATACGCCCCTATTGTTGAGCGTAAATTTGCTGAAAACCAATCTTTACCCCCTGTACCCATCTTGGCTACAGACCTAAGTTCCGCAGAAATGATTAAGTATGCGGCTAACGCTTTCCTCGCAACCAAGATTAGTTTCATCAACGAAGTCGCAAATATTTGCGATCGCGTTGGTGCTGATGTGACCCAAGTCGCTAAAGGTATTGGTTTAGATTCTCGCATCGGGAATAAGTTCTTACAAGCTGGTATTGGTTGGGGTGGTTCCTGCTTCCCCAAAGACGTAGCTGCACTAATTCACACAGCAGATGATTATGGATACGAAGCCCAGTTGTTAAAATCTGCTGTTAGCGTCAACGAACGTCAACGCTTGATTGCGCTAGAAAAACTGCAGCAAGTCCTGAAAATCCTCAAAGGTAAAACAGTCGGTTTACTGGGTCTAACCTTTAAGCCAGATACCGACGACTTACGTGATGCACCTGCATTGAACTTAATCGAACAACTCAACCGCTTAGGTGCTAAAGTCAAAGCCTACGACCCCATCATTTCCCAAACTGGGATGCGTCATGGTCTTACTGGCGTATTAGTAGAAACCGATGCTGAACGTTTAGCAGATGGTTGTGATGCTTTGGTACTCGTAACAGAGTGGAATCAGTTTAGCACCCTCGACTACGCGAAGATGGCTCAGTTAATGAATAATGCTGTGGTTATCGATGGTCGTAACTTCCTTGAACCCGAAACTATGGTACGCGCTGGATTCCAATATGTAGGTGTTGGAAGATAGAAGTATTTTTGTTCAAAAATTTTGATTAGTCAAATCACTCTTTATACCGCTTAGTATGTTCTAGGCGGTATTTATTTTTTAGGATAGGAGAAGCTCATAATTATTAGAACTTACACATGAAAACTAAAAATCAAGGGTTTGGGCAAAGGGTATAGGGGTGTAGGTGTTCAAAACCCTTACACCCCTACACCCAGTCTAAACAGACAATCTTATTGCGTAAGTCCTAATTACTATATTTTAAGCTGGCATTGCCTATTTTTTGACTCCAAAAAATAGGGATAAAACTGTTGTCTGTTCCCTACCCCCACTAAAAAACTTTTCAGCCAGCCCTAATTATTTAAAATAACCTGTTTATTTACGCTGAGTGACTGTTCCTATGCTTCCAAATCAGCAGTTTAATATTGGTAATATTGTTAGCCTTGCTAGCTATCTATATCGTTCAAATTTTAAAAAATTTTTTCGTTTGTCATTATTTGCCCATTTATGGCTAATAGTCCCGATTTATGGATGGGCAAAATTTTATGCGTTCGCTGGTTTAATTTCCCGTTTAGTGTTTTGTGAAATTAGTGATCAGCCTGAAAGCTCAGAAGTTGCAAAAAGTCAGATTAAAAAAAGATTTTGGCAGTTTCTCATAACTGCAATTATAGTTATCTTAATATGTTTAGTAAAATTTTTATTTTTTTACATTGGACTTTCCATAATTGGGGGAATAATATATGCAGTATTAGCGATGTTTTTTGGTGCTATATCTCAACCAATCAATCGAGCAAATCCCTTTGGCAATACTATATTTACAATCATCCTTATTCCGATAGCTATAGCTATTTATTTCAGCCCTCTGTGGTTTTATTCGCGTTTCTTCATCACTGATTTGCCTTTAGCAATAGAAGATGATACTAACTTCATTGGCGCAATTAAGAGAAGTAGACAACTAAGCAAGGGTTTAACATGGCGGATGATTGCCATTATATTCCTATCATTTGTAGTTACTTTACCTATACAAATTTTAGGATGGATGATTTATAGTATAGGATTCAGAGTTTTAATACAACTAATTTCTCTATTGCTGTATAAAGATTGGGCTAATGAAAATGAAAGGTTTATCAGTGTATTATTCCTGATGATTTCAAATTTAATCAATGGCATAACATTGATGCCATTTTGGCAATCTATTAAATCTGTAGTCTATTATCAAATTATTTGTCGTCAAGAAGGGTTTGATTTAAAAATATGCGATCGCACTATTGAAATAACATCTGATGAGAATAAATAACTTCCTAAAGCAGCCACAGCCCGCAAGTGCAAGCTTACAATCATGTATTCTTTCTCATAGTCTGCTGGTTGAGGGAATGAGTAATAAAAATGGTGTTATGACTTTTTTATTTTCATCTCAGCAAAAGTATTGCAGCTAAAAGCTGTTTCATACCGTACTGGTTGCTATATTAATAAAAAACTGCGTAAAAGGTTAATAAAACAGTTAAACTAGCTTTATGGTCTAGTTCTTATTTAACTACATAATTAATGTTGTCAATTTGTAACTATATTTTTTAATCTTTTACTTTCAGGAACAAGCTGGTGGTTTTGGTGGCGAAGCTGCTGATGCTTACACAAATATGTTTGGTAGTTCTACCCCTGCTTGAAATGAAACCTAATGTATCAACTATTGTATCAGGATTAAAACTCCTCACTTTCCAAGGCATAACAGTTATTGCTGGAGACATAGTTATCGCAACTGTGGAGGGGGAGATATTACGGTGTGATGCTGATAGAAATATTACACCTTGGATTAATATATTTAATTACGGTATACCTACTGGCATTGTTAGTTATAATGATGGGCTTGCTGTAGTGCTGTCAGGGCAAGAATCGGGACACTTTTTAATGCGTGTGACACCGCAGGCTCAAGTCTCGCTTGTTGCTGAATTATCCCAAATTGTTGGGGAATTTGGAGCGCCTTTTGGGGTGTCAGTCCACAAATATTATTACCCTTATTACATAGTTGCAGCTTCTACAGATGTGATAGGTTCAGCAGGCTTGGTGGCGCGGGTAAGTCCTTCGGGACAAGTAAGTATATTGACCCGTCTACCAAGCTCTTGTTTTGGTATTGTCGGAAATTATCCTGATGTAGAATCGAATGTAGGCGATGGCCTACACCCCTCCGTAGCCCATCGCATCGTGGTAACACAAGAAGATGGTCGTCTTCTAGAAGTGAGTTTATCTGGTAAGGTGACGGAAATAGTTAATCTTCAGGAAATTGGCTTGGGTTTTCCTTCAGGTATCGCTTGCAATCAAGATAGTTTAGCAATAACTACTAGTACTGGATGGGTAGTATTAATCGACTCGCAAGGAAAATTGTTACCTTTAATTAACCTTGTAGATGTAAGTGTGGGAGAACCGACTACTATCACCAGTTTTGGAAATGACTGGGTTGTGGCGACAAAAGCAGGTGACTTACTGCGCCTCAGTTGAATTACTGGCTTGTGGCTAGATTTTCACCCACAACAATTTTGTAGTCAAAAGCCAACAGTTAGCATGGTGCGCCAGTATGAATATTTTCTTTGTATAGCTAGGGTCTTTCATACTGACGCACCCTACATATTGGATATTTTTTTATCACCAGTAAACTAATCCAAAATCCAAAATCTAAAATTGTATTAGCTGCGGTGATTACAAATATTTTTGCAAAAATAACCCTAATTTTTCCTTAGTAGCCGCAGGTGCTTTTTCTAAATTGGTCAAAACTGCATATTTCAAAGCAGAATGAGCCTCACTATGTGGAGGATTTGCACTTAAACGGCGCACGGTTTCTTGAATAACTTTTTGGGCATTAACAGCGTTGCGCTGCAAGTTACCAATGACCATTTCTACAGTTACGCTATCGTGGTCGGGATGCCAACAATCGTAATCTGTAACTAATGCCAAGGTAGCATAGGCAATTTCCGCTTCTCTGGCTAACTTCGCTTCTGGTAAATTGGTCATACCGATGATGGTTGCACCCCAGCTACGATAAAGATTTGATTCTGCTTTGGTGGAAAATGCAGGGCCTTCCATGCAAACATAAGTACCGCCTCTGTGGAGGGTGACATCTGGTAAATTTAAGGATGCGATCGCATCGGCTAAAACGCCTGCTAGATTTTTACAGATGGGGTCGCCAAAGGTAATGTGAGCTACAATACCCTCACCAAAAAATGTAGAAACTCGGTTCTTAGTTCTGTCAATAAATTGGTCTGGAACCACCATATCTAGTGGTTTAGCTTCTTCCTTTAAAGAACCCACCGCACTAGCGGAAATTAAGTACTCCACACCCAATTGCTTCATTGCGTAGATATTAGCACGGAAGGGCAATTCTGAAGGTAAGAGCGTATGATTACGACCATGCCTAGCTAAAAATGCTACTCTTGTTCCATCCAATGTTCCTAGAATCAACGCATCAGAGGGGGAACCAAAGGGCGTTTTAATTTGTACTTCTTCAACATCTTTGAGGGCTTCCATTTTGTAGAGACCACTGCCACCAATAATCCCAATCTGTGCGTGAGCCATGAGTTTAACCTGTTGCTGACTGAATTGCCTAGTTATTTTACCGAAAAGGCGAGTATCACAGGAGGCATAAAACTCTTAACTATTGAGCATCCGTGATTCGGTATGCCTACCCATGTCAGACTTTACAAGAAATTGTTATTCTCTGAAGAATAAATTTAAAAAATAAATTTTGGTGAGGAATATGCAACTTACTAGCCCCTCAACCCAAATCGCTTTAGAATCAGTGTTTGAGCGTATATTTGCTATTGGCAGAATTTCGCGTCGTGACCAACAGTTATTAATGTCCACGCTCCTGTCTAAAGAAGATTTAGACGAAAAAGAGCGGCAGCAAATAAACCGCATATTTGCTGCCTTACAAACAGGATTACTCAAAGTAGTAGATTAATAAGAAGGGACGTACTTCTGTGCGCCCCTTCTTTATTTAATCTTGGGGATGATTTTGGGGAAACAAGTAGGCGATCGCAGCCCAACCTGATACCGTAAGTAAGCTCACCAAGAATGTAGCTAGGGCAAAAGTCAACATAATAGTTATTCCCAGAGCCTGCATAATGGGGATGTTGGCCGTGTACTTTTAAGCTAACAGTCTGATATGACGTAGATGCCACCTGCTTGTGACAATCGTTTGTAAGTTTTGTGGATAGGAAGATGGCAGAATATATTTCTTTCTATTGACTACTTGGCACTCATCACAGGCTGAACGCCGCGCTTTTGCGCTTCATACCAATTCGCTAAAAAAGCTATCCCAATTTGAGATGTAAGTTGAAAATCTCTTGGATTTTTTGATGTACATTTTCCTTACTCAAACTACCATCAACTCTGATGATGCGTGCGGGAGAAGATGCAGCTAAATCTGCATAACCTTTTTGTACACGACGATGGAAAGCAATAGTTTCCTGTTCTATCCGGTCTAATCCTACATTTCCTTTGCGTTTACGGGCTAGTCCAACTTCCACATCTACATCCAGCCAAATAGTGATGTCACTGATTAACCCACCTGTAGCGATGTTGTTAAGTTGATGAATTAAGTTCATATCCAAACCGCGCCCGTAACCTTGGTAAGCAATGGTAGAGTCAATGTAGCGATCGCATAGAACATACTTACCCTGTGCTAACTGTGGTTTAAGTTCTTGGGCTACGTGTTGCGCTCTATCAGCAGCGTATAATAATAACTCTGTCACTTCACAAATGGGTTTATCCTCTGATTTTTCCAGCAACAACCGCCGCAAATCTACACCTAACGCCGTTCCCCCAGGTTCACGGGTGAGAACTACAGAAATGCCCAAACTCTGCAACCACTCTGCACAAAGCTGCATTTGGCTAGTTTTGCCGCAACCTTCTACCCCTTCAAATACGATGAATTTACCATCCATGCTGTTTTTCTGTTCGCCAACATTTTAATACGCTACCAGCAAAATGTTATACAGCAAAATGCAAAGTTAATCGGTTGACTTTTAAATTCATTCAATGAGCTGGGAACTCTAAGTAATGATGTTCAACATAACCGATAATGTCGGAATCTTCTTAGATGCTACAAAAACAGCCCTCTTATCCACACCTAACTAGAAGCCTGAGTGCTGTTGAAACTTGGGGTTTTGGTCTGACAGCACATATTTCTTGGACTGCTTTAGTACCAGCCATTCATGCTGCTTTGGGTTCACAAGCCATTTTTGTGTGGATACCGGCTGTCATCGTGGGAATGTTGCTGAACTATCAAGTTAAAAGATTGGGTGTACATTTTATCGATGTTGCCGGAGGAACACCCAACTATACTACTAAATTACTCAACAAATACCCAATGCTGGCTCGTTATGCTGCTATTGGTTATTTGTTGAACTGGATTTCTTACCTATCAGTTAATACCATCGTACTGAGAGATTTAATTAAAGTAAATTTAGGAATGTTGGGTTTTACCTGCCCAGATATATTGTTAGATATTGGCTTTACCTTGCTACCATTTGTTTTAGCTTTTAGTGGCACAAGGGCGTTAAGTATTCTCCACTCATTTTTTATTATCCCTGCCTTTGGCATACTGATAGTTTTTTGTGTACAAGGTCTGGGTTGGTTGGCTTTTGCCACAGAAAGTCCGGGTTTTTTCCCTCAAAGTTGGTCTAATTTAAGTTTTGTTGATTGGGCAAAGTGGTTTTTCTTTGTTACCTATGCCACCTACAGTTGTGAAACAGCTTCTTCTTTTGTGGCTGATAGTAATCACCCCAGGCAAACATTGCGCTTTTTGGATATCGCCGCTTGGTTGATGCCTCCTATCTTTTGGGGCGGTTCTTGGGTAGTGCTGCGATTAGCCACAGACCCCAATTTGGGTGACAATGCTTTTTTAAATTTAGTGGCAGCTTCTCAACCTTTCTGGGGCAAATTTGCCCAAATAGGCGTGACCTTTTTACTAGTAGCAGCGTGCCTTTTGGGTTCGGCAACGGTGGTTTCTAATTGTCCCAGAATTTTATATCAACTTGCTAGAGATAACTATATTGCACCTGTATTTTCATTTGTTACTAAGCGGGGTGTATTTATTCCTGCTTTAACTTTGACCCTAGTTTATTGTTTTATTTATTTGATTTGGGGAGATGTGGCGCGTATTGTGGCGGTGGGCAATATTGGCTGGTTTGTCTCCTTTATGTTATTGCATTTGGGGCTATGGTTAGAACGCGATCGCCCAGAGGTTTTATTCCCCAAGATTTCTTTAGCCATTCTGCTATTAGAAATAGTAGTGCTGGTAGTAGGTGGAATTGCTTGGGGTTGGGGTAACTTGGTGATTGGGTTAGTGTTTCCTGTTGGTGTGATGATGATTGATGCGGTAGTCCGCTATGTCAGTTTCGGGCCATTTCGCTTGAATTGGTGGATAAAACGATATCAATCACGTTCTGCGGTAGTCGTTAGAGATTTAGTAATTAGCCAAGTCACTACTTTAAGTGTTTTGTTATGCGGTGCAGTGATGGTGGGTTGGTTATTGGGAGTGAAACTGAGTAAAACAGCCCATACCGAAAATAACAACCTGATTGTAGTCTTACTAATTACCGTGGCATTTGTAGGAGTAGCGATCGCCTGTTGGACTAGCTTACCCCAAGTGGTGGCGATCGCTGAAGCAAGAGAAGCCGCCGAACACCTGTTTACTGTGGCGCAGGATGGGATTGTAGTTGTGAATGAACAAGGTAAAATTTGTCAAGCAAATCCTGCTACTGAATATTTGTTTGGCATCAGTCCTATAGAACTTTTGGGGTCACATCTCAACTATTGGTTATCCGCACTAGATTTTTATCCACAAAATTGGGAAAAGCGTAGCGAACAAACTCTTCGTCGTAAATCACAAATTATCATCTTGGAAGTCTCTGTTTCTGATAGACCCCATCAAGATTTTCGGGAATATGTCGTCATTCTCCACGACATTACAAAACGCAAACAAGCAGAAGAAATCTTACAACGTTCAGAAGCCCAATTGCGAGAACAAGCGCAACAATTAGCATCCCAACTTGTACAGAGTGAAAAAATGTCGAGTTTGGGACAGTTAGTGGCAGGAATAGCCCATGAAATTAACAACCCAGTCAACTTTATCTATGGCAATCTCACCCCAGCTAATCAATACATCAAGGATTTGCTAGAAATTTTACAACTCTACCAAAAACATTATCCCCATCCAGCACCAGAGATTGAAAAAACAGCCACAGCTATAGACTTGGATTTTGTCATTGAAGACTTGCCCAAACTGTTAAATTCCATGCAGGTAGGCGCACAACGCATCACCGAAATTGTCCTATCTTTGCGCAACTTTTCTCGCTTAGATGAAGCCGAAATCAAAGCTGTAGATATTCATGAAGGTATTGATAGTACCCTGATGATTCTACAAAATCGCCTGAAAGCCCAAGCTAATCGCCCTGTAATTGAAGTAATTAGGGAATATGGTAATTTACCCTTAATAGAATGCTATGCCGGGCAACTTAATCAAGTATTTATGAATCTGTTGACCAATGCAATTGATGCTTTAGAAGAGTCCATAGTCAACAGTGAGATAGTGCGTTCCTGTCGCCTTGCGTCGGAAAGCAACTATCAAACCCGTGAGGGTCAACAGTCAAAAGTAAATCATAGTGAACTATGGACGATGGATTATGGATTTTTGACTAAACCACAAATTCGCATTCATACCGAAATTAATGACAATCAAGAAGTAATTATTAGCATTGCTGACAATGGTTCTGGGATTCCTCAACAGATCCAACAGCGTTTATTTGAACCATTTTTTACCACTAAACCAGTAGGTAAGGGTACGGGTTTAGGTTTATCTATTAGCTATAAAATTATTACAGAAAAGCATCAAGGAAAAATTGAGTGTATTTCTGCACCAAATAAAGGAACAGTTTTTATAATCACAGTTCCTTTAGTACAGAAGGGAATTGATGAATTAGCAACAGCAAATTAATTGATGAAGAAATCGAGCGTAAACTTAGGTGTAATCTTCATAATACTGTATTATTTATCAGGCTGGCGCTAGGAATTGCTCCAAAAAATCTTACACTCATAGTCCGCTCGAACAGCATTAATATTGCTGTTGTTAATTAGCAGTTTTCGCTTCGATATTCGCATCGATATTCGCATCGACAAAAGCTTCTCGACCAGTAATTAACCTAGAGCGACGATTTCGAGTAATATAATTCCACGCCCACTGAAATACCACTAATATTTTAGTGTCAAACTCGATTAAGAAGTAGATATGAACTAATAGCCAAAATACCCAAGCAAGAAACCCTTGCAGTTTGATGAAGCCTAAATCTACAACAGCTAAATTCTGCCCAATCATTGCCAAACTACCTACATCACTGTAACGAAATTCTGGCAATGTACGATTTTTCAACCGTCGTTTAATCAATTTGGCTACATACTCTCCTTGTTGTTTGGCTACAGGTGCAACACCAGGTAAAGGTTTACCATTTTGATGAGAAAAATTACCTAAATCTCCCACTACAAAAATGTTTTTATAGTCCCTGACAGTCAAGTCTGGTTCTACTATCACACGCCCAGCATGATCGCATTCTACACCTGTACGTTCGGCTAAAATTTGCCCCATTGGCGAAGCTTTTACACCTGCGGCCCACAAGATAGTTTTTGAGGGAATTTGTCTAATTTCTCCATCTTGTTTGAAGGTAACAGTATCATTTTCAATATTTGTTACCCTGGTGTTAGTGTGGATAATTACACCTAAACTTTCCAAAGATTCTTGCGCTACTTGTGATAACTCTGGTGCAATATGTGGGAGGATGCGATCGCCTCCTTGCAATAGTAAAATTTTGGTTTCTGAGGTGTCGATATTGCGGAAATCTTCTTTGAGAGTTTTGTATGCCAACTCAGCGATCGCACCAGATAATTCTACACCTGTTGGGCCTGCTCCCACAATTACAAAAGTTAACAAAGAACGGCGGATTTCGGGATCATTTGTTCTTTCGGCTGCTTCAAATGCTGAAAATATCCGGCGACGTATTTCTATCGCATCTTCAACAGTTTTCAAACCAGGAGCAATATCTTTCCAGTTATCTTTACCAAAATAGGAATGATTAGCGCCTGTGGCAACGACTAATGTATCATAATGTACTACTTGATCATCTAGAATAACTTTTTGCCCTTTTGGGTCAATATCTTTTACTTCTCCCAACAATACTTGTGTATTCTTACTTTTCCTAAGTACAGCCCGCAATGGAGAGGAAATATCACCAGGTGATAGCGTACCTGTTGCTACTTGATATAAAAGCGGCTGGAATAAGTGAAAGTTACGTTTATCGATAAGAGTAATATTTACATTCGCTGTGTTCAGAGTCTTTGCTGTATATAGTCCACCAAATCCACCACCAACTATGACAACTTGATGCGGTGCATTATTTTCAACTGAAACTACCATGAAACATATTCCCTTGTGCTAAGAGCGCTGTTACTTTTCTTAACAAAGATGTAACAGAATTATGATGAGTTTGCAGTTTAATGAGAACAATTTAAAAAACGCTAAAAGTAGCCAAAGTTATTGCTAAATATATTATTAACAGTGAATAGTTTATCTGCTTTTACGTACTCTGTAAGCAAACTAGTAAACTATTACCTATAAGAATTGCATAAATACCTGAATAACCACTTCTATCAAAGAAACTAGAATCATACAACTTGCCTGTAAATCGTACGTAACCATCTGATTGAGTGAAATTTTTTAAAACATTAGGGGAGAATAATTTTTGAGCAACTGGAATAGGAACTCGAACTATTTCTTGGTCAGTTGATGATGGTTTTGCTTGAGGAAGTGAAGACCAATTACTACTACTTTTTAAGACAGCATAAAGGACAGTATCAGTAGGCCCAGGTACATTGTTGTTAGCGATTCCTACTGGGAGAACAATCCATTGCGCACTGCTGATATGTTGAGGCAAATTAATACGATTTTTTAAGGTGGCTAAATCTGTTTTGACCTGAATTTCTGTAGGTTTGATAGCAGGTTTTGAGGATGGTAGAGGTATACAAGCAGTAAGTAATAAAACCAAAATTAAACTTAGATAATTTTTCATTGATTAGCTATCCCAAAACCATTATCAGAAGTTTGGACTCGATAATCTAACCTGTTCATCTTTTCCCTCTTGCAAGTAGTGCTGCAAATTCTCCAATTTAGAGAATTGCGATCGCTATCGACTTTAGCCATGAAATGATACATTAGGTCAAAAGAGAGACAAGCTACTACTACATAGCTTGTTTGCCTTTGATTTGTTGGTTTTGGTGCATTCCCTGTAAGCTTCATGTCACAAGACAATCGTCCCGAACAACCCAATCAACCCCGCCAAAGGGTAAGCCAGCCTGTTTGGAAGGCGGGAATTATTCGTGTGCTGCGAGGGACGATAGGTGTTTTAGAAACCACAGTAGAGAAATTGGAGACAGCACCACCTCCTGGTGCGGAAGGAACTCCCAGCTTTTTACAGCAATTGGAAACAAGATGGAGTAGGTTTTTACTAAAAAGCCGTGCATTTATCCCATCTAATTTATCAAACAAGTTATCAGATACAGCCTTAACTGGGATTATTGCTAGTGTCGCCGTAGTTTTAGTGTGGACAACCACCAATATCTTCACCAACAAACCTACAGAAGTCGCCACCCTTCCCCCAGTAGAGGAAGTTTCCACACCCACACCGACAATTAGCACTCCACCAGAAACAAGCACACCAGAACCTTCACCAGCAGAGGAAATCACCCCAGAAGCAGAAACACCAACTCCATTACCAGAACCAGAAGCGCAAACCCCACCACCAGAACCGGAACCAACACCCACACCAACCCCAGTTATACCTTTAACACCAGAACAAACCTTGATAGCAGCCATTGAAAATCAACTGGCAGAAGTTACCAATAGTCTACGCCCAAGCGGAGACGATGCGATCGCCCCTAGCATCATAAAATCAATTCAAGCCAACTTCCGTACCAGCAGCTTAACCGTAAAAATCAATGATGACTGGTACACACTCAAAGAATCCGAACAAAATAAAATAGCATCTCAAATACTACAACGTTCTCAAGAATTAGACTTTTCCCATCTAGAAATTGTTGATTCTCAAGATAAGTTAATAGCCCGTAACCCCGTTATTGGTAATGAGATGATTATCTTGCAACGACAGAGAACCAGTTAAAAATATACTTTATATAATTGCCATAAATTAGCCACAACAATGTCATAACTAAGGGTTAAATTACCAATACTTTATTAAATCAGTTATCAGTCAGCCAGGGCGTATGGTGAGGAATAAAGAAGCGCCACTCTACGCCTTCCACTAATTGGTGTGGTGTTTTACCAACGTATTTAACTGATAACTGTTCACTGTTAAAAGTAACATTGAGAGCAATTACCGGGCATGATTATCAATCTAGTTCATTAAGGCTGATGTTGGGTTTATTGCTGGGAACCCTACCCCTAATTATCGCAGGCGTAATCCTCAAACCGATGCTCAATGCTTGTAATTCTCCCATGCGCGGATTAGTTGTGATTGGTGCAGCCTCCATTATCATGTCTGGATTGTTAGCGATCGCAGAAAAATGGCGCAGAGGCGAACGCACTTTTGACAAGGTAAGCCTGTGGGATGGTATTTTAGTAGGAATTGCTCAAGCCTTTGCCTTAATTCCCGGTGTCTCTCGCTCCGGTTCTACCCTTACAGCCGGGATGTTTTTGGGCTTGGAACGAGAAACATCAGCTCGATTTTCTTTCCTTTTGGGTTTACCAGCAGTAATTTTGGCAGGTGCAGTAGAACTCCATACCCTCTTCAAAGCGGGGTTAGGTGCATCTGGCTGGTTAACTCTATTAGTAGGTTTAGTTTCTGCTAGTATTTCCGCCTTTGTGGCAATTTGGGGACTTCTACACTACTTAGAAAAACACAGCACTTGGATTTTTGTATTTTACCGTTTTGCAATGGGAATATTTTTAATATTTGCTGTGATGAATAGTTGGTTACAAAATTGATATTGCTAGGAACTGGGTGTGTTAGTTATCAGTGAACATAACCTGATAACTGATAACTGACACAAGTGACAGTTATTTTTGAGAATCTTTTGTTATAAAGACAACATTGAAGTCAGATTTGGCAATATTAATAAGCAAGTGTTTTGTATATGCAATTGGAATATAAGGGTCAAAATCTTCAAGGTCGTTCATTTAAAGGTCAAAACCTAACAAGTGCTAATTTTCAGGGTGCTGATATTAGAGGAGCAGATTTTACAGATGCTAACTTGAGAGATGCAACTTTTTTTCTGGCTAAAGCTGGATTGCCAAATCATTTGCATTTCATCTTATTAATTATTTTATTTTTCATAGGAGCATTATCACTATTTACGGCAGGAGTAGTTGCTGTTTTTGCAGGGGATCAGCTATCACCTGCTGGGCAGATCATAGGTCAATACTTAATATTATTTATCAATCCTATATTGTTGACGATTTTTCTATTGGTGACAATTTATTTAGGATTGAATAAAGCTGTAATCACTATAGTTTTTTTGGCAGTATTTAGTTGTATTAGTCTAATTGTTCTTCAATATTATGAAGCAGCCGCAGCTTTTGCTGGCAATCTCCTCTGGCTATTTACCGTAGGTGTAATTGGGGCTATAATATTTACTTCAGTGATAATTTTAACTAAATATTCATCTGGGATTTTCATAGGTGCAGGCTTTATAGCTTGGGTTATCTCGACATTGATACCTTTGATTTTAGATAAGCCCTATTTCATTATAGTTAAAGTAGCCTTTTCCTCAGCTATTGGAGTTTCGATCAGCATCTATACTAGTCAGCAAGCCATATTAGGAATGCCACAATTAGCTTGGATAAGCTCAATAGCGATCGCTTTTGCTGCTACAGGTGGCACAAATTTTTCTGGTGCTGATTTAACTGATGCTGACTTTACCAGTGCAACTCTCAAAAATACAGATTTCCGAAAAGCGAATTTAACACGCACTCGTTTTTATGAATCCAAAGAACTTGACCTTGCCATAGGTGATGCAATATTAGCGAAACGAGATATTCTCAACTTGCTAGTTAGTTGTCATGGGAGGAATAAATCATATGTTGGTGCAAATCTTCAAGGTGCTAACCTCATAGGTGCAAATTTAGAAGCAGCTAATCTTAAAGGTGCTGATCTTAGTGGAGCCGTTTTTCAAGGAGCTTGTTTAGAGTGGACAAATTTAACTCTAGCTCAAGCTGTAGGTACTGATTTCACCAGCGCTCAAATGACAGGTGCTTGTATAGAAGCTTGGAATATTGAAAGTACAACCAAATTAGATCATATCGATTGTCGCTTTATCTATCTTTTAGAAAATCCCAAACCAGGCACAGATGACAGAGAACGCCGCCCCAGTAGTGGCAACTTTCAACCAGGAGAATTTACTAAATTATTTGAAGAATTATTGAATACTGTCGATTTAATTTTCCGCAACGGTATAGACTGGAAAGCTTTTATTGCCACCTTCAGAAAAGTTCAAGAAGAAAATGGTGGCTCAGATTTAGCTATTCAAAGTATTGCCAATAAGGGTGATGGCGTAGTTGTCGTTAAAGTTAACGTGCCTGATGGTGCAGATAAAGAAAAAATTCACAATGATTTCATGCAGAATTATCAGTTAGCATTGCAAGCTGTAGAGGAAAGATACAAGTCACAATTACAAGCTAAAGATAATGAAATAGTTAGTTATCGTCGCCAAAGTGCAGATATGAGAGAAATCATTAGTTTGTTAGCAAATAAGCCAATTAATGTACAAATTGATAATAAAGTAGAAACTAAAGCCATGACTAATAGTAATGATTCCAGCCGCAATATTAATATTGGGAATATTGGCGGAGATTTTAATGCAAGCGGGCAAGCCTTAAATATAGGTGAAATTAGCGGCAAAGTGACAAACACCATTAACCAGTTACCGCCTGCACCAGCACCGCAACACCCAGGCATCAAGGAATTATTGATGCAGTTGCAAGCAGCAATAGAATCTGAAAAAGACTTAACTCAAGAAGACAAAGCCGAAGCCTTAGAACAAGTAAAAGCCTTAGCAGAAGCTGGCAAAAATCCGCAAGAAGAACCAAAGCAAAAAGCCGCAAAAACTGCACTCAAAGTTTTGAAAGGGACAATTACTGGTTTACCAGCCACTGCAACATTAGTTGAGGCTGTTAGTAAATTATTGCCTTTAATTTCTAAATTGTTGAGTTTCGGGTAAATTTCATAGACAGATGTTACGCCTATTACTTCTAGCTTTGTAAGGTTTTATCCTTGCCCTTGTTTGTTGCTATTTTAAAGTGCGTTTTTCCTGCCCACTTCCCAAAATTCTTTAATTTTTAATTGCTACTACTCACCCATTTCTTGATAAGGTATCCACACGGTAAAAATTGAACCAATCCCTACAGTTGACTCAACTTCAATACGTCCTCGATGTAGTTCTACCAATTGTTTAGTTAAAGCTAAACCTAACCCTGTACCTTCGTAGCGGCGGCGATAGGGTGTATCTAGTTGTTGAAATTTTTCAAATAATAATGGTAATTGTTCTTCAGGAATACCTATACCTGTATCTTCTATTTGAAAGATAGCAGTTTCATCTTCTACCCAAATTCTTAAGGTAACACTGCCACCTTCTGGTGTAAATTTAATGGCATTAGTTAATAGATTCCAGAGGATTTGTTCTATTCTGGTAACATCAGCAATGAATCGATCGCGTCTTGGATCTATTTGTAAATCTAGTTTTAAATTTACTTGTTGAGATATAGCTTTTTCTATTAAAGCACTCACCGTATTTTCTGCTATCTTAGCTAAAGAAAACTCCGCAATATTTAAAACAGTTTTCCCCGCTTCTATTTGAGATAAATCGAGGATATCGTTAATCATATCTAACAAATGTTCGCCACTGTCATGTATTGTTTGCAGATAATCTCTTTGCCGTTGACTCAACTCACCTATCGGCCAACGTAATAAAGTAGAAGACATGCCAATTACATAGGTTAAAGGTGTTAGTAATTCGTGACTAATAGTAGCTAGAAATTCACTCCTCACACGGCTGGCAGCTTCCGCCGCTAAAATAGCATCGCGTAAGGCCATTGTCCGTTCAATGACGCGCTGTTCTAAGGTTTGTTTTTCTTGAGTAAGGATTCGCGCAGAGTCTCGCAGAGATCGCATTAATTCTGCCTGATGAATGGCGATCGCTAATTGTTCGGCAACTGAAATTAATAAGTTCTTGTCACTTTCAGCCCATTGACGGGAATTATAACATTGATGGGCTATTAATAGACCCCATAGCTTATCTTCAAAAACAATAGGTGCGACTAACTTCGCCCTAACGCTACTTTCTCTGAGGAAATTTAACAAACATTCTTCTAAAGCGTAAGCTTGTTCCACATCATCTACAACCAAGGTAAATCCTTGGCGGTACTTTTCCCAACATGGAGAATTACGCCCAAAGCAATTTTGTTCCTGATAATGCAATACGGATGAGATTGCCTCTGTAGCCAGAACTTCATAAACTATGCAGCCTGTATATTTTTGCCAGTCTTGGGTTTGAGGTTGTGTTGAATTTTGAGCGTTGACTTTGGCAGCCTCAAATTTATATATTACTAACCTGTCTAATTCTAAAAACTCACGCACTTGGGCGATCGCTGTTGCCATAATCACTGGCAAATCTAAGCTTTTCCGAATTTGCGTATTAACTTGATTTAACAGTCGCTCTTGAGAAATTTGTTTTTTCAAAGCATCTTCGACCGCTTGACAAGCGTACACTTCTTGTTGATTATTTACAGTGGGAGAGACTGTCGCTTCCTGCGGTTGTTGAGGTAAGAGATGTTCTAATAACAACAAAGTAAATTGACTTTGGAGTGTAGCGTCATTAGGTTTAAGAATTTGGCGATAGCGTTCAAGATGCTGGTGAGTGTAGGAATCATACCCAAACAAATCCCTCAACTTCAACACAAAGGAGGCGATCGCCTCTGAATTAAACGTCAAGCTGGCATTAAGTTCTGTAAGTGGGGCATTGAGCCAAGTTGGGGTGTTGATGGGTGAGTACAGTTCTTCTTGAGTTTCTCTACTTCCTGTGGCGCTGGGATTCGTAGAAGAAGGCATAGCCACAACCCAAGCTTGAGATTCGACTTCTTTTTGCTCCCAGTTACCCAGCAAAAGCGCACTAAATCGCTCAGAAACTAACAAGGTAAACCTTTGATTTTGCCATTCTCTTGGGACGCGCACCCGTGATAACAAAGCTTCTGTCAACAACAAGTTGGTAGTTCCCACCGATTGAGCCATCTGTTGCAACAATTCCCCAAGTTGATTGAACACAACCAAAGACAAATTTCGAGAAAAGCTCAAATCAGAAGAACTCAGCATTTTTAATAGTCTGGTAAGAGGGGCTAGGCTGACAAATTATTTGGACTATCTTCTAACCAACAGTTTAAAGCGGTAATAAAGGATTATGCATCGTATAAGTACCACATCGGTAGGATGGAATCAGTCAGAAGGTATTATTTTCCTAGAACAAACCCCAGCTCCGGTTGTGTTGATTACGGCTGCTGATACCGATATTCAAACCTTGGCAGCTGCAATCCCCAAATTACCCACTACATTTCCTGCAATCAGAGTAGCTAACTTGTTGCTATTACAACAACAAATAAGCATAGATACTTATGGTGAACAAGTTCTAGAACATGCTCAAGTAATCATTTTGCGCCTATTAGGAGGACGTTCCTATTGGGCGTATGGTTTAGAAGTTGTGCAAGAAATCGTGCAACGTCACAATATAACCTTAATTGTAATGCCAGGAGACGATGCTCTCGATCCTGACTTAATTTCTCAGTCTACCGTGCCTATAGCTACTGTTAACCAAATTTGGCAGTATTTTAACGAAGGCGGCACAGAAAACTTTGTTAACGCTTTACAATTTATTTCCGACATATCTCTAGCAACTACATATAATCCTCCAGCACCACAGAGAGTTCCTCGCGTGGGAATTTATGGGGAATGGGGAAGGGAAAGAGATGGGGGAGTGGGGGAAGTAGGGGAAGAATTGCCAATTACCTCATCCCCCTCATCCTCCTCATCCCCCTCATCTCCCTCATCTCCCTCATCCTCACTCCCCACAGTCGGCATCCTTTTCTACCGCGCCCACTACTTAGCGGGAAATACTAAGGTAATTGATGCACTATGTACCGCTTTGTGGCAGAGAAATTTACAGCCTGTGCCAGTGTTTATTTCTTCTTTGCGCGATCCTGATGTACAAGAGGAATTAATTGAGTTTTTTCAACCCAAGGACGCACCGCAAATTTCCCTTTTACTCAATACCACAAGCTTTTCCTTGGCGCGTTTAGAAACGGAAACACCCCAAACAGAACTTTGGGAAAAATTGGATGTGCCAGTGTTACAAGTCATCCTTAGTGGCGGGTTTGCTGAACAGTGGGAAGCACAATTAAATGGACTTTCTCCCCGCGATATTGCCATGAATGTTGCTTTACCAGAAGTAGACGGGAGAATTATCAGCCGCGCCGTATCATTTAAGTCCATACAAACGCGCAATTCTGATTTAGAAACAGATGTAGTAGTGTATGAACCAGTGAGCGATCGCATCGAATTTGTTGCCCAACTCGCCTCCAACTGGGTACACCTCCGCTCACAGCCACCCCAACAGCGCCGCATCGCCCTAATTTTGGCAAACTACCCCAACCGCGACGGCCGCCTAGCTAACGGTGTCGGATTAGACACACCACAAAGTTGTGTAGAAATTCTCAAAGCTTTACAGCAAGCAGGCTATTTAGTAGAAAACCCACCCACCAACGGCGACGAATTAATTCAACGACTCATATCTGGTATCACCAACGACCCAGAAGGCAGAGAAATACGCCCAGTACAGCAAAACTTATCAGCCCAAGAGTATCAAAATTATTTCGCTTCCTTACCTGTAGCCGTACAACAGGGTATTAACGAGCGTTGGGGAGTGGGGAGAGATGGGGGAGTAGGGGAAGTGGGGGGAGATGGGGGAGAATTTCTACTTACCTCATCTCCCTCATCCTCTATACCCGTCCCTGGCATTCAACTAGGCAACATCTTCATAGGCATCCAACCATCACGGGGTTATGATAACGACCCCAGTTTGAATTATCATGCTCCAGATTTAGAACCTACCCATGCTTATTTAGGCTTTTATTATTGGGTAAGGGAATGTTTTGGTGCTGATGCGATCGTTCATGTCGGCAAGCATGGGAATTTAGAATGGCTCCCAGGTAAAAGTTTGGCTTTATCAGAGAATTGCTATCCAGAAGTAGCTTTCGGCCCAATGCCCCACCTGTATCCATTTATCGTTAATGATCCTGGTGAGGGTTCCCAAGCCAAGCGCCGCGCTCAAGCGGTGATTATTGACCATCTTACCCCTCCAATGACCCGTGCTGAGTTATACGGAGCTTTACAAAAGCTGGAGAATTTGATTGATGAGTATTACGAAGCAGAAAGTTTAGATCCTTCCCGGTTGGTAGCCATCCGCGATCGCATTCGTGATTTAGTCATCCAAGAAAATCTTTATAAAGATTTAGGCATTCACAGCGAAGAAGATATTATCAACTTTGAATCTTTAATATTGAACTCCTTAGATGGATATCTCTGCGAATTAAAAGAAGCCCAAATTCGTGACGGTTTGCATATATTTGGGCAATGTCCCCAAGGACGACAACTAACAGATTTAATCGTAGCGATCGCCCGTATCCCCAACCGCCACTCCCCAGGCATCACAAGAGCCTTAGCCGACGCTTGGGGCTTAGACTTCGACCCCCTCACCGACAACTTCACCACCCAATTATCAACACAGGATCAAAAACTCTTAGCCGACAAAACCCCAAACCCCAGCCGCACAGTTGGCGATGCCGTCACCGTCTTAGAAGAACACGCCGCCCAATTAGTAGAAAACCTGATCAATTCAAAATTATCCCACCCCACTCCCTCATCTCCCTCATCTCCCTCATCTCCCTCATCTCCCCACTCCCCACTCCCCACTCCCCACCCCTCACTCAGCACTACCCTAAACTGGATCACCACCAAACTCCTCCCCTCCCTCCAACAAACCCACGCAGAAATTACCAACCTCTTACACGGCTTAGATGGTGGATACATTCCTAGTGCTGCATCTGGCGCACCCACACGCGGAAGACCAGAAGTTTTACCCACTGGTAAAAACTTCTACGCTGTAGATATCCGCGCCATTCCCACAGAAACAGCCTGGGATATTGGCAGAAAAGCCGCAGAAAACGTAATTGAATGCTACACCCAGGAAAATGGCGAGTATCCAAAAACTATAGGCTTATCTGTGTGGGGAACTGCAACAATGCGGACTGGCGGCGATGACATAGCCGAAGCATTGGCTTTATTGGGTGTGCGTCCAGTATGGGACGGTGCAGCCCGACGGGTAGTAGATTTAGAAATATTGCCTTTGAGCATCTTAGGCAGAGCTCGTGTAGATGTCACCCTGCGCGTTTCCGGCTTCTTCCGCGACGCTTTCCCCAACTTAATGGATTTATTTGAGCAAGCAGTTAACGCAGTCGCCGCCCTAGATGAACCAGAAGACCAAAACCCCCTAGCAGCCCAAGTCCTCAAGGACACTGAGTCGTGGATACAACAAGGCTTAACTCCAGAAATTTCCCTTGAGCGATCGCGCTATCGTCTCTTTGGTTCCAAACCAGGCGCTTACGGCGCAGGACTCCAAGGCTTAATCGAATCACAAAACTGGCAAGACGACCAAGACCTAGCCAACGCCTACATTAACTGGAGTTGCTACGCCTATTCTTCAGTAGATAGGAGGCAGGAGGCAGGAGGCATAGCAGGAGATAACAAAGTACAATCCTCCTCATCTCCCCCACTCCCTACTCCCTACTCCCCACTCCCTGCTCCTGAAGCTTTTACCCAACGCTTGGCACAGATGCAAATCGTCCTCCACAACCAAGACAACCGCGAACACGATTTGCTTGATTCTGACGATTATTATCAATTTCAAGGCGGTTTGACGGCGGCTGTACGCTCTATCCAAGGGAAAAACCCTACAACCTATTTTGGCGATAATTCCCTGCCATCCCAACCACGAGTTCGCCAACTGCGTGAGGAAATTGCTAGAGTGTATCGATCTCGTGTAGTTAATCCTAAGTGGATTGAGGGTATGATGCGCCACGGGTATAAGGGTGCATTTGAGATGGCTGCAACAGTAGATTTTCTTTTTGCTTACGATGCCACTACTAGGTGCGTAGAAGACTATATGTATCAAGGTGTTATGGAAGCATACTTGCTTGATCCGGTAGTTTCGGCATATATTGAAGATAAAAATCCCCATGCGCTGCGTGATATTGCTGAACGATTATTAGAGGCACATAAACGCGGTTTATGGGAGGATGTAGATACAAAAACACTGGAAAATTTACGTAATTTAGTACATCAAGCTGAAGCAACCATCGAAGAAAAATAAGTGGTGTAGTCAACAAATATGGACAACTTAGCGTATTTGCAACTAGCTTTCGCCTACGAAGGCAGCGAACCCAGTGAATTGGTGTCTTTAAGCTACTTATTCAACAAAGCAGCAACACCAGACTGGAGACGACTATCAAGTAGAGCTTGGAAGCACATGCTACCCCTGGCGCTCATCTTATCCATTCTCAGCAGCGTTAGTAGCGCTTGGGCATTGGAAAGAGGAGATCAAGGGCCTTCTGTCAGAAATCTCCAACAAAAGCTGCAACAAGCAGGCTTTTATCAAGCTCCGGTAACTCAGGTTTATGATTTCACTACAGAAGAATCAGTTCGACGATTTCAAGAGGCGGCTGGTTTGCCAGTTGATGGTGTTGCCGGAGCCAGCACTATAGAAAAATTAAATCAGTGGCGCTCAACTCCAGTAGCTAACCAAACCCAATTTACTACTGTTAGCACGCCAACTAGACAAAACACTACGACTACTGCAAGAACGCAAACCAGACCCAGCAATACAACTACCACCAGAACACAAACCAGACGCAGCACTACAACTGCGGCAAACACACAAACTAGAAAAAACTCCACAACTGCTACAACTATCAGTAAGCGCAGTAGTCCTAATTACCTTGTGAAAGGTGATGAGGGAGAAGATGTAAGATCATTGCAACAACGCTTGCGAGTCGCAGGTTTCTATTACGGTAACGCTACAGGTATATTTGGCCCCATCACTGAAGAGGCGGTAAAAAAATTCCAAACCGCTTACAAGTTAGATGCTGATGGTATTGTTGGCCCTGCTACACTCAGCAAATTACCCCCAATTGGTGTTGGTGGAGAAAGTCCTTCGCAACCAGTAAGTACAAAAGATACACTTACTCTAGGCGATCGCGGCGAAGCTGTGCGAGTCCTCCAAGACCAATTAATCAGAGCCGGCTATTTACAAGGACAGCCAAATGGTTATTTTGGCCCCTACACAGCAGAGGCTGTAAAAAGATTTCAAGCTGCTAATTATTTAGCTGTAAGTGGTATAGCAGGCCCCACTACCAGAGCAAAATTATATAGCTTAGTGAGTAAAACTCCCAAGAGCGATTTCAGTGTCTTAGAAATTCAAAGGCGACTACAAGCTAGGGGTTTTTATAAAGGACAACTCAATGGAGTTATGGCTGATGACACAAAAAAAGCCATCAAGCAAGCTCAAGAATTTTACGGTATTAGTCTCAATGATGTGAGAAGCGGAAATCTTTAGTCTCCGCTTCGGTGTTTTCAGTATAATTCTTTAACAGTTTGTGTACCTCCGATAACAACTACCGAGAAATCCCTCGGTTTCGAGGAATTTCTTCTTGTTATCTTTTACCAATTTCCCAAAATTCAAAAATTTCATATATCTGTAGATAGGTTAGGACATTTTCAAAGCTTGAATGCAGGAAATAGTAAAACTTGTCCTCCTGCTTTCTGCTGTAACATCTAAATTTTGAATTTTGAATTGGCATTTACCCAGGTGTTAGAGTGGCATCAGCGCACGCTGGCACTTGGGACACACTGCATGAATTGTCATTTGACAGTCAAGCAGATGAAAACCTTCTTTTTGCGCAGTTTTTGCACCAATTTTTAAAATTGAATCATTTTTAAATTCAATTGTTGTGTTACATTTGACACAAATTAGGTGATGATGATGATGGGGGTAAGGTTGGTTAATTTCGTAGTGCTTGTGTCCTTCGCCTAGTTCCAGCTCACGTAAAATCCCCATCCGAGCCATCAACTTCAAAGTCCGGTAGATAGTTGAGAGGCTAATACCTTCGCCATCAGTTTCTAAACGGTGATATAAATCTTCCGCGCTTAGATGTTCACCTTGAGGAAGTTCTTGAAATATATGTAATATAACTTCCCTCTGTGGTGTTAAACGCCAGCCTCGTTCGTTTAATTCTGCCTTGAGTGAAGTAGTTGTGTAGACAGTCATACTAATTTTTCTCAACAAAGCTCGTTAGTTGAGAATATAACAAATATCTGGAGTGATTTGCAACAAAGATAGCTTATTGAGAATCATTATTAAAGCTTTAATAAAACTTAATCAAATATACATACAAAAATTAAACAATAATGCTTCCAACAAACAATTCAAAACTCAAAAGGAGAGTTTTGAGTTTTGCATCTTGAATATTGAATTGTCCGCTACATAAGCATTGTGGACATCAATAGCATATCCATCCTAATACTTACATGCTTATTTTTGCAAAAGATAGTTTGCACAAACACATTTTAATTAATTGCAAAAATTCCTTATAAGCAACTAGTAGCTGTTAGTGGTAGCAATTAATTTAGTAACATGCAAATAAATCGTCCAAAGTCAATAATCTATAGTATTAGGCTTGTCACTATTGACTATTGACTATTGACTATGGAACTAGCTCAAAGACTCCAGATAGTCTCGAATGAGGTTACGACGTTTGGGTTGACGCAGCTTTTGTAAGGCTTTTGATTCGATTTGGCGTACTCGCTCCCGTGATAAATCTAAGGCGCGGCCAATTTCTGCTAATGAGTAAGGATGACCATCAGCTAAACCAAAACGCATCAAAATTACATCGCGCTCACGGCTGGTTAAATCAGCTAATAAATGTTGCAAGTCTCTTTGTAAAGATTCTCGCATTAACATTTCTTCAGGTGTAACTCCATCAGTTTCTAATAATTCACCCAATTCGGTGTCTTTATCTTTACCGACTTTAGTTTCTAAAGAAACAGAACGAGGTACTCTCAAGAGAACTTCCCGGACTTGTGTGGGTGTCATATCTAACTCAATCGCTAGGTCTTCTAAAGTAGGCGTGCGACCTTTTTCTTGAGCAATTTTGCGTTGAGCTTTTTTAATTTTGTTTAATTTTTCTGTAATATGAACAGGGAGACGAATGGTGCGACTAGAAGTTGCGATCGCTCTTGTAATACCCTGACGAATCCACCAGTAAGCATAGGTACTAAAACGATATCCCTTAGTAGGATCAAATTTCTCTACAGCTCGTTCTAAGCCGAGAGTACCTTCTTGCACTAAGTCTAGTAATTCTAAACCCCGATTTTGATATTTCTTAGCAACAGACACAACTAAGCGTAAATTCGCCTTAATCATGTGTTCTTTAGACTGAAGACCTTGGGACTGCATCTTCTCCAATTCTTCTACAGTCATTTTGGCAATTTCTGCCCAGCGACGTTTCCCTTCTGACAACATAGGCTTGAGGTCAGATAGCTGTATGCCAGCTGTAGCAGCCCATCTTTCCAAAGAAGGGCGATGTCCTAATTCTGATGCTAAACGCTCTTGTACCTCAATTAAATGGAGATAAGGCGAGGCTACTGCATCCCCTTGCTTGGCTGCATTAGCTAAGACTGTCCGCAACTTTAAGTAACGCTGGACTTTTTGAGCTTCAGAAACTTCTTCATCTCGTCCTAACAAACGGACTCGACCAATTTCCTGAAGGTATAGACGTACTAAGTCTGTACTACGACGGTTAGCGCTAGCACCAAAGGTAGCGGGATCAGCAGCAGCTATCTCTAACTCTTGGATCTCATCAACTGACAAATCACTGTCATCAATGGCGAAATCCGGGTCTAAAGCCTGACGGGACTTTTGGGAATTGTAGGTGGCATCTGCATAAAAAGATGTTGCTGGCATAAGATCGTCTCTATGGCTCCAGGTAACAATAGATTGCGGTGAGTCAGCGCTCCGGGAGGGTTTTCCTCTCTAAGTGGAGGTCAACCCATACGCTGGTAGCGTCCCGTAGGGAAGGGTTAAGCTATTTATGTTTAACTGTTGCTATTGTTCCCGTGATTTTAGGTGAACTAACACGGTTGAGGATTTCACTAAGATTTTTTTTATAAAAAACCCTAATGTTTGTTTTTCAGGCATTCCAGCCGAACTAAAATCGGCTACTGAACGTCTGATTGAAACAATAGCTATTTAATTTCAAAATTAGACTTTAAATTCCGAATTACCTAGTCAGCATTTTCACCTGATTGGCTATTAGCTGTTACTTGAGTATTTTGTATAAACATATTTCAGTAAAAATAATGTTTATTATCGGGATAGTCACATCTACATGGATATAAAAGTAGTTTCCTGACGATTTTCTAATTTTTTTCTCAGGATTTTTTAGGACTAAGTATGGTATCGGGTTAGTAGTGCCGAGTTAAATTAGGGACTGTCAGTTGACAGTTGACAGTTGACTATGGACTAATGACCAATGACTAATAACCATATTCTGGCTTGATGTCTCGCAGCATGAGTTCATCAAGTGCTTGTCTGGGGGTGACTTCACCTTGTAGTAATCGATAAACTTGCTCGGTAATGGGCATAACTATATTTTGTTGCCTAGCTAATTGGACTAGTACCTGACAAGTGTTTACTCCTTCGGCGGTTCCTGGTAATTTCTCAAGAATTTGTGTCAACGTTTCACCACTAGCTAATTGATAGCCAACTTGGTAATTGCGGCTTAAGGCACTATTACAGGTAGCTAACAAATCTCCTAGACCAGATAACCCATAAAATGTTTCCGTTTTCGCACCCCAACAATTGCCAATGCGAATTATTTCTGTGAGTCCGCGTGTGACTAAAGCGGCTTTGGCGTTAGTTCCTAATTGCAAACCGTCACATACACCAGATGCGATCGCAATTACATTCTTTAGTGTACCTCCCAACTCCACACCCACAGGGTCGGGATTTGTATAGACGCGAAAACGAGATGAGGAGAATGCTAGCTGCACTGTAGAGGCGGCTGTAGTAATACGGCTAGCTACTACTGTGGCTGCTGGTAAAGATTGGTCAATTTCTTTTGATAAATTTGGCCCAGATAGAACCACTACTGGATGATTAGGAAAACAAGATTGCCAAATTTGTGAAGGCGTATATATAGTTTGGGGTTCTAAACCTTTGGTAGCGGTGACAAATATTGTTTCTGATGAAAGGGGGAGAGATTGAATTTTTGAAGCAACTTCTCTCACCCCTTTCATAGAGATGGCAGAGAGAATGATATCCGCATCTTGTGTAACTTCTGCCAGTGTTTCATTCCCCTGTCGTGACCATACACGCACCCTATGGCCATTGGCTATCGCTAAATTCGCCAGGGATGCACCCCAAGCGCCTGCACCTAAAATTGATATGGTAGTTTCTCGCACTGATCTATAAAAATTAGGGAGTGGGGAGTGGGGAGTGGGGAGTGGGGGGAGAGAAAACTTGCCTTACTTCCTACTCAGCACTCAGCACTTTTTTCTTGGGTAACGCTGCATTAATTGTCTTACTTGCTCGGCGTGGTAAGAGCTTCTGGTTAAGGGTGAGGAAACGACTTGTAAAAATCCTAGTTCTTCACCGTAGGCTTGCCAGGCTGCAAATTGTTCTGGTGTAACAAAGTCATTGACTTGCAAGTGCTTTTGACTGGGTTGGAGATATTGCCCAATTGTCAGGATATCGCAATCTACGGCGCGTAAGTCCTGCATGACTTGACGAATTTCTGCGTCTGTTTCACCTAAGCCCACCATGATACCTGATTTGGTGTAGAGCCAAGGGGCAATTTGACGCGATCGCTGTAATAATTCTAGAGTGCGATCGTAGTTACCTTGGGGCCGCACTCGTCGATAAAGTCTGGGGATAGTTTCTGTATTGTGGTTTAGAACCTCTGGCCATGCTTGGAGAATTATTTCTAAAGCTTCCCAATTACCGCACAAGTCAGGAATTAATACCTCAATTGTAGTTTGAGGCGAGACTGCACGAACTTCTTGAATACATTTGACAAATTGTGATGCACCACCGTCTGGTAAATCATCTCGGTTAACTGAAGTGATAACCACATGATTAAGTCTCATCCGCCGCACAGCTTCCGCTAATCTCGTCGGTTCTGTGGGGTCAAGAGCTTGGGGTTTTTTCTCAAAATCAATATCGCAGTAAGGACAAGCACGGGTGCAGGCTGGACCCATAATTAGAAATGTGGCCGTACCAGCTTGGAAGCATTCACCAATATTCGGACATGATGCTTCCTCACAAACTGTATTTAGGGCTAAATCCCGTAAAATTTCCTTAACGTTACCAACGCGCTCCCATTGAGGCGCTTTTACCCGTAGCCAGTCTGGTTTTACAGTCACAATCCGCTTTTACCACTGAATGTTATACAAATCTAATCCTAGCAAGCAAATTCCTTTTCTATTCATTTATGGCAGAAGGCAGAAGGCAGGAGGTAAAGTCTTACATTTCTAGCATTCAAGCTTTGAAAATTCCCTAAAGAGTGTGACTACGGTTATATATCATAGATGTGTTTTGGTCTACATATCTTTTTTCTGGCTGTCAACCGCCAACATTTCATGTAATTTAATAACTTAATAGCTTATTTGCTATTATTTATGTTACTATGGCAGGGATTTGCAATTTTCTTTACGGGATGTAGCGCAGCTTGGTAGCGCACTTCGTTCGGGACGAAGGGGCCGCTGGTTCGAATCCAGTCATCCCGATTGACATTCGCACATTATATGTCAAAATTACCAAAATGCCTATTTGCGGAATCTCAAAAGCAAAATTGGGCATGAACTGTTACTGCTAGCGTACCTAGCAGTAAGAGCAGCTTGATACCGATATAAATCGATAGGTACGTATCAAACGATAGGAAATTTTGGCAGCCAGGAAAGTAGCTCCAAGTCAGTACCAATCCAGTGATCATTTGAAGCAAGAGTGCTGAAAGTCCAAAGCCCGTGAAGTGTTCTTTAAAGTGATGAACGCGCTAGGGGGCGCGGTTTTTTAATGCTTGAGGTTGCACCGTAACGGCAAACATCAAATGCCCACCCGTCCAGACGGTGGCTAAGAGAGTATGCAGGATAACCAGAATTTTGAACAGCATCAGAAGCGATAAATCAGGACTTGTTATCTATTGTGTCAGGATTTGTTAACTTATTTAAGGTAATTAAGCTATTTACCTTCAATTTTGTAATCATAGATACAGAAATTATTTGTTTTACTCTCTCTGTTCTATTTGGAGAGAGTACTGCTTGCAAGTTTTAATGGATTACAGACGGAGAAAGCCTATGTCCCTTCCAACAGTTTCGGTTAATTTGACCGCCTCGACCCTGGCAAACCAAATCACTTCAGGTTGGAACCCCGTCTGCCACATCACGTACAACCGAGATACTTGGGTAAAGTTGCTCCAACCACCCAGTGACTATGCCTTTGAGGAAGCCAAGTTGCTCTGCCAGGAATCCCCAGTGGCTTGGGTTGCCTGGGTTCCAGATTACGGTGAAGTGGTGCTAGATCGCAGTCAGTTCTATTGTTAGTCAAAAGCACTGTTGATATACCCACCAGCTATTTCGCTCAGGCATTATTTTGTTAGGTTAACAATGCAAGGTCAAGGTCTGGCTGGTATGGGCAAGTAAGTAATTTAGGTATTAAACAGGTTGAGTGTGATGAATGTCGAGTCGGCTATTGATTGGGATGAAATATTTGAGTATCTGCCGGGAACAGTGGTAGAACTCAAAAATAATCCTGGGGTTTTGCATCAGATTGATTATTATGAAGCCACGATGGTTCCTCCAATCTGGTTGGTGAATGATCCGCGTCCGCGTTACTCTCACGAGTTGCAAATTGTCTCCCGTCGTGACATCCAGGTTTGTGACATAGGGTCGCAGGTTGTTGCATTCTGAGCAAGTCCTGGCTTTGGTATTTAGCGTGAATTAAGCTTAATGACTGGAATTAACCACCAATCTGAGACATCATCGTCTTGTTTGTAGTTTTAGTTCTGATTTTCTATATCATCAGTTGGGACTGCTGTTTGTAAGCAGTCACGTAAATGTCGGCAAAGGGCGATCGCTATTAGTTTACCCAAACATCCCCTACTGTTCCTACATATATAGGTCTAGTGTTTACTATTTACACCTACACCTTGAGGATTGATACATTTAAGATTATCACAACCAAAATGTGGAGTCATCATTGCAGATAGATATTGAGAAGTTTGAGGATCAAGGTTAAACTCTTGCTGAATTTTTTCGTAAGCTTCTCCCTGCACTATATTGATTGCTATGTCTTGAAATTGCCGCCAAGTTAAATCAGTACCTATAAATGCTTTGGCTAAGGTAATTACCAATTCCTCATAATCATTATCTTCTAGCTTGGTCATCATTCGGTGTTCGATTTCTAATGAATCATCAAAGCAGTAATACCAGGATTTAGGTTGTTGCTTGACTACTGCTGTAAAAAAATTCTGCTGTTTCGAGCGACTAACAGCGCGATCGCTCTCACTGCACACCATTAAAATAGGTGCAGAAGGATGATTTTGAGCTTCCTTTAAAACCTGTTCTCCCAATTCCAAAAATATCTTTAATGCGGGAACTCGAAAACCTTTATAACCAAAATTACCAGAAGCATCTTTGTTAAACCATTCAAAGTAAATTGGCAAAGTCTTTATCAATAGATCGAATAATAAATTTTGATTACCTAAATACGGCGTAAACAATAAAGCACGGTCAATTTCCTGGGGATATTGCAACGCCAACCAAGCTGCTAAAGTTCCCCCAGAAGATAATCCCCCAACTACGACTTGTTCACCGAGTGTTTTTGCAATCTTCACCCACTTAAGGACAAACTCTAAATAAGCTTTAATATCTGTTGGTAGTGGTGGGGGGTTGTGCTGATTCCAATCTCCTGCTAGTCCGTGACCTGGTTGTAAAGGAACGAGGACATTGTATCCTTGATTAAATAAAGTTTTACCCAGTGGCTCAAATTGATAAGGCCCGGCTGTAAAGCCATGTAGGAATAGACAAACTTTTGCTGTTTTGTGGGGATGAACAAAGAATAGAGAACGACAGGCTGCATTTCTCAGTCCAACTTCTGACTCTGATTGCTGAACTTTCTCAAGGATATCTATCATCTTCTGGTTGTTTCCTCCCATTAATAGATTTATAATTGAGGTAAGAAAATCATACTATCGTCTCGAAAATAAACATAGACAACAAAAGATAGATAAAAAGAAATTAGAGATATTAACACTATTATTTAGGCAAAATCACCAATTAAAATTTTTGAGACACTGTTTAGATTAATATTCTATTGCCGAGGATTGAAGGAAGTTGTTGATATTGAGTTCAAGCTTTTGGCAACCTCTGACTAGAGCTTTTAGGCGTTTCTATACTGCTCTCGTGAACAAAAACTAAACTATGAAGTCTCTGCAAGATATCAAGTCAGTTAGTGTGCGCGTACTCACCCCCTCTGATGCCAAGGCATATCTTTTCGTGCGCTTGTCTGCGCTCCGGGAACAGCCACCCGCTTTCGGCTCGCTCCCTGAAGACGAACCGAATCTCTGTGAAACTGCCGTGAGGCTTGCCCAGAGCGATGACCGTTGCTTCTTCGGAGCGTTTCAAAACGAACAACTCGTTGGTATCATCCGGGTTTCTCGCTATGACGCACCCAATGAGAAGCATCGTGCGTATCTTGCGGGTTTCTACGTCTTGCCCTCGTTTCGTTGCCAAGGCTGCGGTAGAGCGCTCATCCACGAAGCGTTGAGTTGGGCAACGCATACTCCAGGTATCAGAAGGGTCAATCTAACTGTTGTTACCCAACAAGAAGCGGCAATTCGCCTGTATCAGTCATTTGGCTTCCGCATATATGGTACAGAACCGGAAACCTTTTCCAGAGATGGACAGTTCTATGATGAGCACCTGATGACCTTGCCACTCAACTCTGATAATGACCGCAACGCACAGAAACATGATGATATGGTCGGTTAGTTGCAAAGGTTATCTCATCTGTGAGCGCCAACTTTGGGCTACTTGGACAGGAATTGCCCTGTCGGTTTTGAAAAACTATAATACAGCTGTGATCCCTCCACCGCAGTGAGCAGTCGAAATGGCACAACAGATTGATTCACAAAAAGCAACCAATCCGTTATCGCTTCTGCCTTATCCGCCACAGCTTACTAGTCAAGCCTCTGGATGGAGCGGAATTTATGTTGAGCATCATCAGCAATCTGCATTCGATCTGCCAGAGCAGATTGGCTCTCAGCATATTATCTGTGTGCATCAGTTTCAGCAACCAACGCAGTTAGAGCGATCGCTCGATGGTAAGTGCCAAACCGAGGAAATTGGCTGTGGAGAAATTGCGATTATTCCTGCACAGGTCGCCCATCAACTCCGGTGGAATACTCCCGGCAATTTTACCTTGGTGATGCTTGACCCTGCACATCTTCATCGCATGGTTCAATCGTCAATTGATGTAGAGAATTTTGAACTGAAACCTCAGTCTGCAATCCCTGATCCGTTAGTTTATCAAATTGTTCAAGCTCTGAAATCGGAGTTAGAGTTTGGCGGTATGGGAGGGCAATTAATGGTGGAATCCTTAACAACAACACTCTGCGTTCATCTTCTCCGCCGTTACGCTACACGCAAACTCAATCTTCCAGAGTACAAGGGCGGGTTATCTCAAGCGCAAGTGCGATATGTCATGGCATTTATTGAAGAGCATTTAGAGCAGGATCTCAGCTTAGATGTGATCGCAAATCTTGTCCAACTTAGTCCCCACTATTTTGCAAGTTTGTTTAAGCAAACCGTCGGCCAATCCCCTCATCAATATGTTCTTCACAGTCGCATCGAACGCTCAAAGCAGTTACTCAAGCAATCAGAGTTGACAATTTCGCAAGTCGCTCAACTCATCGGCTTTCAGAATCAGAGCCATTTTACGACTGCTTTTGGCCGCATAGTGGGCTGTACGCCCAAAGCCTATCGTCATCAAATTTAAGGCAAAACGGAAGAATTGAAAAAAACTGCGGAAGAAATCGAAAGACGCTCTAGTGGCAACCCTTCTAAGCTAAGGATATTCTCACCTAGAGGTAACAGTAATGAAGGTTTTTCTCACAGGCGCGACAGGTTATATTGGTAGCGCGATCGCCACCGCACTCCAAGCTGCGAATCACGAAGTATTGGGACTAGCACGGAGTTCAACGGCACAAGAGAAACTGCGATCGCATCACATTCAACCCATTCAGGGCGACTTACATGATGCACAGAGTTTGATCAATGGGGCGCAGCAAGCCGATGCTGTAATTCATGTGGCGGCAACCAACGATGCTGAGATTGCAGCCGTTGATCAACAAGCGGTGGAAATCTTTCTCTCAACCTTGGAAGGAACTGGTAAACCGTTTATTTATACCAGTGGAACTTGGATTTTAGGCAACACAGGAGATGCGATCGCCGATGAAACTAGTCTACTGAATCCCACGCAGTTGATCGCTTGGCGGGCTGAAATTGAACCATTGGTTTTGGCTGCCAAGGAGCGTAATATCCGAGCTATTGTGATTAGACCTGCGTTGGTTTACGGTCATGGCGGTGGACTGGTGGCAATGCTCGTTCAATCTGGACTTCAGCAGGGTGTGGTGCAATTTGTGGGGAATGGTCAAAACCGATGGACGTTGATTCATGTCGAGGATCTGGCTCGTTGCTATGTGGCGGCACTCGACCATGCACCAAGCGGTTCACTCTTCATTGCCGCAGACGACCGCCAGGTTTTTCCACTGCTGGCAATTGCAGAAGCTGCTAGTCACGCTGCGGGTGTGCCGGGAAAAACGCAATCGTGGGTATTGACGGATGCCCAGCAAAACATGGGTGCTTTTGCCGATGCTTTGGTGCTAGATCAACAAGTTAGTTCAGCAAAAGCAAGGCGGGTCTTGAACTGGCAACCTCAAGGCTCTTTACTGTTCGATGAATTAAAGGGAGGGTCTTATGCAGTTCGTTGATGCGCTGCCCGTTTTGGCAGTTCTGGGTACGGGTGTCGTTTACGGTGTGGATGTATTTTTTGCGCTGATTGGTCGGCGGGCATTAGCTGAAAGTAGCGATGCGGCAATTGCGGATGTTATGGGTCGCTTACATCAAGTTGCGGATGCGCGAATGCCTATTTTTGGTGTAACTGGACTGTTAGCCACGATCGCCTCCGCAGCCGTTTCTCCCATTGGGACTACCACTATTTGGCTGAATTTGATTGCGATCGCTGGTTTGTTGGTGCAACTGAGTTTGTATTTAATCGTGGCAAAGCCGATTAATACTAAAATGACCGAAGCAGCTCAACGCAAAGAGGTTTTGAGCGATATTCGAGAACTTCAGCATCGTTGGGATAGTGTAATTGTGGCACGAGCGATCGCAATGACACTGGCAGTAGGTTGTCTGATTACGGCTACAAGTTTGCGCTAATCAATCTAGAAATTATGTTTAAATTACCGACGATTCGCTACGTGAACCGTCGGTAAAACACCTTTTATGTTGAATAAGCAGAATTTTCAGGTTGGAACTAACTCACCAGGACGCAACTTCGACCATTTACCCATTTCTCGCTTAAAGCTGAGACAACCAACAACATCCCATTCCATTTCAATCACATCATCTTTGGTGCGAATGTTAACGTTAATGGAGGGTTCATTTGGATCGAAATCTGGGGTTTCAGTCAAATGGGGTTGCTGGTGTTGTGTTTCTACGGCATTATAAGTCACACAACGGTCTACATAGTGGCAGTTTACGCAAATACACATAATAGAACCAACTCCAGGGGCCTTTATTGATAATCTAGCTTAAGCCAAGGCGTTCAGCACCACTTACTGGTTAGAGTTTTATTACAATGTCTCGATCTGTTCCTTCTAGCCTATCTCCCGAAAATTGGCCTTTCAGTCTAGAGTTGTTACCACAGCCAGCTTACATGGTGGGTGGTGCGGTGCGGGATGCGCTACTGGGGAGAAGTCGTGAATATCTAGATTTAGATTTTGTGATACCATCCAAGGCGGTGAAGGTAGCCAGAGCGATCGCTCATCATTATAAAGCTGGTTTTGTCTTACTCGACCCAGTGCGGCAAATTGCGCGGGTGGTTTTTCCTCATGCTACAGCCGACTTTGCTCAACAGGAAGGCAACAGTTTAGAGACTGACCTGCATAGAAGAGATTTTACAATTAATGCGATCGCCTACAATCCCCACACCCAAGAAATCATCGACCCCCTCAACGGTTACGCCGATTTACAGGTAGGTGTATTGCGGATGGTAGCCAAAGCCAATTTAGAAGATGATCCTTTACGTTTATTACGCGCCTATCGTCAAGCGGCTCAATTAGGTTTTACCATCGAACCAGCAACTCAAGCGACAATTCGGGATTTAGCATCACATCTAACTCAAGTAGCAGCCGAACGAGTCCGGGTAGAGATTGGTTATTTACTAGCAACCCCTCACGGTAATTCTTGGATAGCTACGGCGTTTGCAGATGGTTTACTCAAACAGTTTTTCAAACACGCCACAGATGAAAGCTTGCGTAAATTAACAGTGGTTGATGAAATAGCGGCTATGCTTGCTCAACATTGGCCTCCGTTGGGTGTAGAACTAAAACAATACGTCCGTGACACAGTAAAAACCACTTGGTTAGGTATTACCAAACTCGCTTGTCTTGTCCACCCAGATCCTACCGTGGCAGAAATTGAGCTACAACAACTTACCTACAGCCGCGCCGAGATTCGCGCTGTAACTACAGCCTTAAGACTCTATTCTCAGCTAAAAACAGCGAATACCTTGCGTGAACAATATTTCCTGTTCCAAGAAGCAGGTAGGATATTTGTAGCTACTACTGTTTTAGCTTTAGTACACGATACTTTGGTAGAGGCGATACCCGGCGACAATCGGCTATCCGTTTACTCACCATTGATCACCCGCTACCTGAACCCCGATGATCTGGTCGCTCATCCCACTCAGCTAGTAAGTGGTAAAAATCTAATGATAGCACTCAATATTCCTGCCTCGCCACTTGTGGGGGAACTGCTCACCCAGATTGCTGTAGCCAGAATTGAAGGTAAAATCGCCACAGTAGAAGATGCGATCGCTTTTGCTAGAGGGCTACTTGCATCTTAAAACCCTTACTTTCATCCGCTCCTAATTATTCTGCATCATCGTTACCGAAAGTCACACAAGGACTATCAATTTCTTGAGCAGGTTGGAATGAATTGCAGAAAATGACAGTAGCACAGTTTACACCTAATTCTTCAGGATGGATACAAGTAAGCGCTCCCTTTACCTCAACACAAAAAGCGCAATCGCCGCATATAGTTTGATTCAACGTATCTGGGGAACACGAAGCAGAGGAAATGTCCTCTTCCGTCTGCTTCTTTTGCTCAAAGTGTTTGTTGATATACATTCGATGTTTTCTGGCTACTTTTTGCCTAAGCACCAATAGGTATCAAACCTATTCTGACTTTTTGTGCCACTGTCCATTATCCCCTTTTTCATAGTCACGCTTCACCGCACTCCAAGCAACACGGAAAGCGCTTTCTTCAGTATCGTATTCTTTAGCTGCGTTATTAAATGCTGCTAGAAAAATCTCTTGCGCGTGTTTGGGTAAGTGTTCTTTGATAGAATCTGGTAAATCGCCAATCTCTTTGTAAGGCATAACTTTCACTTCCTTCAAGCCAGTAGAGTTGCATCGCAAAGGGAAGATTAGCCGTATGGTTAGTCATCCTAACTCACATATTGCCTGCGAAAAGCGATACTTACATCTCCTTGTGGGGTAATACCAAATCGTAATATTGTTGTATTATTTAAGATAATGAGAAGTGTCTGATGGTATGTATTTATCGCTGATGTCACAACCTCAGTGCCAAATAAAAAGGCGGAAGAATCCGCCGTCTGGTAAATCTACAGTGTGCTTTATTAATAACCATTATCTGTGCTGATTTTGAAGAATATGTGACATAAGTGTGGCGATCGCTTGACTAAAATTTAATTGGTGTTAACTTATCTAAAAACTTCAGCATAGCCGCAGCAACAGCATTTGGTGACTCAATCAAGAAACCATGACCACCATGATCTAAAACCATCAGTTCGGCATGGGGTATTGTTTGCGCTAATTGCTGGGAAAATTTTACTGGGGTAAGAATATCCTGCTTACCTACTAAAACCAAAGTAGGACAGAGGATATTTTGCAGGCGGTTTGTAGTATCGCAGCCTAGAATAGCTCGACTTTGATGATAGATGCTATGACTCTTTGGTGCAAAGGGATAGTGTACAGCAAATTCAATTAACTGGTCTATCATCCCCGGAATTGAGTAGAAAGCATCTGTGAAAATCCAAGGTAATACCACTTGTTCATACAAGCGCAAATCTATATGACGGAGAAGGTCGCCCCAAGTAGCGATGATACTATTAAACAAGCCGTCACCCTTGGCTAAAGAGGAAAGTAGTAGCAAACTTTGGGCTTTTTGGGGGTACGCTAAGACAAATTCTTGAGCAATTTGACCACCCATAGAATGACCGCCTATGTGTACCCTATCAATGCCTATATGATCAAGCAATGCAGCAACATCATCCGCCATTTGCCTAATAGTATAGGGGCTATCAGGGGCAGAACTGCGCCCCATTCCCCGGTTATCTAGACGAATTACTTGATACTGGGAAGTTAAGGATGGCATGATTAATGACCAATAAGAATGGTCGCACAGTAACCCAGAAATTAAAACCAAAGGTTTTCCATTTCCTTTGATGTCGTAAAACAAATCAATTCCATTTACATGAACCTTTGGCATATTCGTTATTGGTCATTAGTCATTAGCAATTCTTTCCATACCAGAGTAAATATTAAACCTTTCCCCGCGTAGAAAACCAATTAATGTAATACCAAATTCTTGAGCTACAGATACGGCTAAACTACTAGGGGCGGAAACTGAACAAACAATGGGTACGCCAGCAGCTACAGACTTCTGCAAAATTTCAAAGCTGGAGCGTCCGCTAACCATAAGAATATGATGATTGAAGGGTAACTCGTCACTCAGCAACGCCGTACCAATTAATTTATCTAGCGCATTATGTCTACCGACATCTTCTTGCAACTTTAAAAGTTGTCCTTGGGAGTTGAAGATAGCCGCAGCGTGTAAACCACCTGTAGTGGTAAATAAACTTTGAGCAGCCCGGAGTTGATCTGTTAGGCTGTAAATTAACTCTGGTGTTACCGTTGTCTGCGAAGAAATGACAGGATAATTCCGCAGGCGCAAAGCTTCGATGCTGGCTTTACCACAGACTCCACAGGCGCTATTAATATAAAAATGACGTTCTAGAGGTTGTAAGTCTGCAATTAAGCCTGAGCGTAATTCTACATTAACGATGTTGTAGCGCTGTTCACCATCGAGAGATTCATCTACACAGTAGCTAATACGTTGAATATCTTGCTTACAACTAATCACCCCTTCACTATAAAGGAAGCCTGCCGCTAGTTCAAAATCAGCGCCGGGAGTCCGCATAGTCACGGCTACGGTACGCTTTGGGGAAACTATGCGAATTTCTAACGGTTCTTCGGTGGTGAGATGGTCTTGTCGTAGTCGCTTTTTACCATTCTCAACTACCCAAACTGGGGTTTTAATTTTGCTTTTAGTAGAAAGTTTCATTGATGGCTTTGATGATTAAGGTTTTACTGTTATTGCTAACCGTAACCCTAAAGCACCCAATAATGAATTTAGGCTGTAAAATTCAACTTCACAATTCCTCCGTAAGCTTCTATTACATTTTTCAGTGCCTTACTTAACATCCTTGGGTCGTTTTCTTCTAAGACAACTTCGATATATGCTGCTGCTTCTAATGGATCTTTCAGGTCTTGAATCAGTTTTTCGTGATAGCTTCTACTTCTAGACATCATCTCTACTCCTGTAGTCTTCCCAATATTCCTTGGCTTTAGCAATATCTTTATAGCGTTTACCAGTCTAATGAAGTACAGTAATTAAAATAAATCAGTGTATCTACTCAAGGGTAAAAATGAAACCATATTCCCTGGACTTTCGCCAAAAAATATTTGATACATACTTGTCAGGTGGAATATCACAACGTCAATTAGCAAACAAATTTTGTGTCAGTTTAGGTTTTATTGAGAAATTACTAAAGCAATATAGAGAAACAGCAAGTATCGCTCCTAAAGTTAGGACAAAACAAACTCCTCCAAAGCTCAACGAAGAACAAATTAAGATTCTGGAAGAAATAGTCGAAGCTAAGAATGATTCGACTTTATCAGAAATCCGCTTCATTCTCAAAGAAAAAACAGGAATAACAGTTGGTATATCTACGGTAGACAGGATGTTACAGAGGAGAGAAATAAGCCTTAAAAAAAAACATTGCACGCTGACGAAAAAGAAACTGAAAGAGTTCAATTATTAAGGGTACAGTTCTGGCTTCAACTTCATGGGATACCAGAGGAAAACCTTGTCTTTCTTGACGAAGCCGGAGCTAATCTATCTTTAATAAGACACTCCGCCCGTTCTAAAAAAGGTAAAAGAGCGCATGGGTCACGACCTCAAAAACGCTGTAAAAATGTTTCCATAATTGGAGCGATTGCTCTTAAAGGCGTGATTAGTCAATATAGTATTTTAGGAGCATCTGACGGGCTGACATTTGAGGCTTATATTTCTCAAAAATTAGTTCCTCTTCTGTGGGAAGGCGCTTGTGTAATCATGGATAATTGTTCAATTCATAAAGGTGGAGATATTGAGAAATTAATCGAAGCTGCTGGAGCTAAATTGATTTATTTGCCACCATATTCGCCGGATTTTTCACCAATTGAAAACTGTTGGTCAAAAATTAAAAATTTACTACGTTCTATTGGAGCTAGAAGTTATCCAGACTTAGCAAAAGCAATTGAAAGTGCTTTTAATCAAGTTTCGTTAAATGATATTTATAATTGGTTTACCCATTCTTGTTACTGTACTTCACCAGACTGAGAAACGCTATATCCCTCTTCTGTCACTTTCCGAAATAAGCAAGTAGTAAATAACTGAAATTATCCAGAAGAGAAAAAAGGTTTAAATTGGTTCATTGTAAAAATTAGGTGATTAAATCCAAGCAATAAATCGGAATTGGGAAAAACATTTAGCCAGGGATAAATCAACCAAAATAATAAAAGAGGTTGAACAATTAAACGAAGATTATTTAAAGTATTCTTCCATCCAGAATCATGATTCCATTGTTTATGGTTAGAGAAATCTACACAACTAATACAAGCACTGTCATGTATTTCTGTTTCAGAAGGAGCTTGATTTAAGGATAAGAAAGGTGGAGAACTTAAACTAATCATTGTGTAGACACAAAAAATAATCTCCCACCATTTCTCAATATGTTGAAAATTTGTAAATCTGTAGTCTGTCCAGCCCAGTTCCTGTTTACACTGCCAAAAACCATATTCTACCCAAGTTCTTAACCCATATAAGTCGCCTAAAATTTTCTTGAGGTTCCCTGAAAGATTAGTCATGACAAATGAAGTAGAATTTTCTGGCATAGTTTCTGGATCAGTTGTTATTTCCCAGTAAGTTATGGCTCCTTTTTTACCATAAACTATTTCTCTAATATATCTAGTTTCTGATTTTTGGTTACTAAATGTTCTTTCAAATTTGCACCACTTATTCGCCCTAACGCTCTGCCCTGCTGGCAGCCAGACTCCATGATTACTTCTGATTGATACCACATAACCTAAGCCATATTCAGCCAGTTTTCTAATAAATTGGCTACTTTCACCATACAAACTATCAGCCAATACTAATTCAATATTGAAATCTAATTCCATTAACTCTGTAATTATTTCTGATGCTAACTCTATTTTAGTTTTATATTTATCTGAATCCTTTAGTGTTCCTTTTGGTTTAAATACTTTGAAAATTAATGGGAAAGTTATGTTGGCATAAACTCCATAAGCGTTAACTGAAACTATCCCTTTATCTACTTTTCCCACACTTCCTAAATATTGTCTAGCTACATAATCTGTCTTTTTACCTTTTTTTCTGTCTCCGGTTTCATCTATTACTACCGTAATTGTCTGACCATTTAATGCTCTTTTTATTTTCTTTAATCTTCGGCTCTTCAACTCATTTACTGACCAGTATGAATTGGCTATAAAATGATGTAATGATTGGGCTGAGTTTATACTGACTACTTTTGCTATCTCTGGTAATGATTTTCTTTTGATTGGTGAAATTATGCCTAAGTGTAAATATTTGAAACATTCATAATTTCTTACTTCTTTGAACAGGTCTTTGTACTCTGCACAATATTCATCTACGAGCGCAACTGTTGGCTGCGCATCTCTTGCCAAATGTTTCAGGATTTGTAATTCTACATCCATTGCCCTGCTTTCCTTCCAGAGTTTTTTCTTTTCATCCTTTTATTTAGAATACTCGGAAAGTGACAGAAGAGGGATAGAACTGAGAGACAAGATCAAAATTAACACTATACATTCTAGTCTTTCCCAAAAGTGGCAAGACGAGTAATAATTCTATGCCCCTTAATGGGATATGCTTGAAAGTAATTTATAAAAACTATTTCAAAGATATCCCCCTATCAAATAGGGATAAATTAGCTTTAAGAAACACTTACGGTGTATGATTACTAGGCTTCATTTCTTTGACAGTTTGAGAAACCCTGTATTTACGAGGCTTTACGCTGCTCAAACTACTAATTTATTAGGAGATGCGCTGACTTGGGTAGGTTTGGCTCTGCTGGCTTTTGAGTTAGCTGGAGATCATAGCGCGGTTGTACTTGCCTTGGCATTGACGTTGCGGATTAGTGCCTTTGTCTTGCTGTCTCCCTTGGCAGGGGCTTTAGCTGACCGCGTTGACCGCAAATCGATACTGGTAGGAACGCATTGTGTACGGATGGTAATTGTCAGTCTGTTGCCTTTTGTGACACAAGTGTGGCAAGTGTATGTGTTAGTATTTGCTCTTAATGTCTTCAATGCTTTTTTCACACCGACTTACCAAGCTACAATTCCTCTAGTGACTGGAGAGAATGATTATGCAGGTGCGATCGCTCTTTCTAGTGCCACCTACCAATTACTTGGTGTACTTGGCCCTGGTATTGCTGGCAGCGTCGCCGCTTTCATCGGTGCTAGACAGGTTTTCTTTTTGGATGCTCTGACTTTTCTTGTGGCAGCAGTATTAATTTTTACTCTCCCTGGTCAGTTAAGAGTAGAGTTAAATCAACAGCCATCAACTAAGAGTAGTAGAACTTGGCGAGACATTAAAGACGGTACAACCCGCCTGCTGAGTGATGCACCCATTCGATACGCACTCTTTATGCAGTTGGTTGCATCCATTGCCGGAGCGCAGATTTTGGTCAACACCGTTGGCTATGTCCAAGGGACACTGAAACTAGGAAATGTGCAGTACGGCTGGGTAATGGCTGCTTTTGGTATTGGCGCAACGCTGTCAGCAGTAGTTTTTGGTGCAATCAGTCAACGCTTTGCCCGAATAACTTTTGTGTTATTCGGCGCGGTTTTGATAACTTTGTCTCTACTGCCTGCAAATTATACTTCTTTAAGTGTATTGATGATTTTGTGGCTATTGGCTGGTTTTGGACAAAATTGTGTAAACTTACCCACCCAAACATTAATTGCCGATCGCATTCAACGTGATGCCCAAGGACGGGTTTACGGCGCACACTTTGCTTGGAGTCATTTATGGTGGGCAATTTCCTATCCCTTAGCTGGATGGCTGGGAAGCCAATTTCCTGAAAGTGAATTTCTGTATGCCAGCTTTGTTGGTTTTGCACTGCTGGCTGTGGTGCAACTTACCCTAAGACCCCCAGTGGATGAGAATGAACACGTCCATGAAAACATTTGGCACGAACACTTACACATCCACGATGAACATCATCAGCATGACCATCACCAAGGAATACTAGAATCCGAACCACATACCCATCCCCATCCCCATCAACACAGATTAATGCGTCACTCTCACCCCTACTGGGTTGATACTCATCATCCTAGAAGATAGCGGATCAATTAAAAGAAGAATGTGTCGGTAAAGATAGTGAGCAGGGCAGCAACTGAGGCAATTTTAGTAATAAATTGGGCAGGAGCTTCTTTGTCTGTAAACATACCAAGTACAAGTGTTGTGAAAGCAAACACACAAATACCATTTAAGGCATCCGCCCAAGAAATTCGGAGATAGGGATGATCAACATTTAGATGTATTGTTGACCGATTAAATTCAATACTCCAATTCCAGAGAATAGATGCAACTGCTGTTGTAATGGCAGTTGCAATTTGTGTTTTTTTAGCTGTGTTAATTTTGAGTATTTTTAACAGTCCGACAACAATTAGCCCATTTAGTATTGACCAAAGGAATATGTAAGGCGTGAGATAGAAAATGGGAGTTTTCAAAAATTGGATCATACTCAAGCCTATTTCAATTTAGCAGTCAAAATTCGCAGAACAGATTGATTGCCAACACGCTCAAGGGGTAAGTAAACGTTGTGCGTTTGCGGATCTACAGTGACATGATATTTTTTCTAACTAAGCTGATCGCATCATTGGCAAATCCTGGATAACACGGCTTAATATACAAGATTTTGCAACAATATTTATCAACAATGCTCATAGACAATATTTATACATAAATTTTTCTGTAATCGTATATAAATGCTCATTTAAGTGAGATAGGGTTTGTTCAGCGATCGCTTTTGGTACGCCGCCATAGTATGCTTGAGCGATCGCACCTGTTATACAAGCTATAGTATCGCTATCACCACCCAAAGAAATGGCGTTGCGAATGGCATCTTCAAAGCTGGTAGATTCTAAAAAGGCGATAATTGCCTGGGGTACTGAGCCTGGACAAGTGGCATCATATTGGTAATGCGGTCTGATTTGGTCTAAGGTTTGGTCTAGGTTGTAACCGAAGGTATTGTGAATGTAGGATTTTATCTCGGCTTTATCATGACTGGTTCTAGCCAGAAAGATAGCCGATGCGGTTGCTTGTGCGCCTTTGATGCCTTCTGGGTGGTTATGGGTGACGGCTGCACTACATTTAGCTTGTTCTAAGACAGTTCGCAAATCTGGGAAAGCAAAGGCAATGGGACTGACTCGCATAGCTGCACCATTGCCAAAACTATTATATGGTTGAGTGCTGTTAGATTTCGCCCAGTTGCTAAAGTTCCGCCCATAGCCTGCATACAGATAGCGGCGATAATACCACTTGAATTGGTCAATGTATTTACTGCTTTGAGGTAATTCGTCTGTATTAAGAATTACATCTGCTACCGCCACAGTTAGCACTGTATCATCAGTAAAACGACACTGCCTGCTAAATAGGGGAAAGTCTTTAGTTTTGATACTGTATCCTTCATAGACTGAACCAATGATGTCACCCGCGATCGCACCCAGCATATAATCTTTACTTGGTAGTCTTAGGCTTGTTTTTCCAGGCTCACTACCGCATTATAATCAGGTACACCTTCAAGCGATCGCTTGCTTTTATCTAAAAGTACATTTCCTTCGGGCCAATGTACCTGCAAATTACCTGACTGAATAGGTGCAATGTAGACTCGCCCTGCCAACTCTCCTAAGTGATTCCTCAGAATTACTTTATCACCATCTTTCAAACCCAAACTCGCCGCATCATGAGGATTCATTAAAACAGCCTCGCGTAACGCCCCGGTAATGGCATCTTTGGCTTCCTGCACCATACTGTTAAATTGTTTACCCCGGCGAGTCGCTACCCAAAAATGACCAGGGGGTAATTCTTTTTGGGGAGGAGTCAAAACAGTAAAATGGGCTTTCCCATCGGCTGTAGGGAAGTTCCACCCAAAACACAGGTGAGAACCGCCGTACTGAAATTGGTCGCCTGCTTGCTGCAAATGTTGAATCCCAGCGTACATGGGGACGACCTGAGCAATTTCTTGGCGCATACTGGCTGTATCAGCAAAGCTTAACTTATGGGCTAATTCTGGTTTAACTCGCCTTGCCAATTCTAGAAAAACTTCCCATTCTGGACGCGCTTCCCCGATACGTGGCCCTGGTATTTCTGGGCTGAAAATGACTCGGCGTTCGGTGTTGGTTTCGGTGACTCCCCCAGGAATTTCATAGCGCGTAGTGGCGGGTAAAAGTACAACTGTATCTGCTGGTTCTACCAACATCTGACTCGACAGCACAATATCCATATGTACCCGCAAGGGTATCTGTTTTAATGCGCCTTCTACATAATCTGGTTCTGGTAATACTTCGAGGAAATTACCACCCACAGAAAACAATACCTCTAATTGACCCCGATAGGCGGCATCAATCATTTCTGGGGCAATTAAACCCTGAGTTTCTGGGACGGGAAACCCCCAGTGTTGACTTAGTTGGGCAGCATTTTGGGCGTTGATGGGTTTACCACCAGGAAAAACCGTAGCATAACATCCCATTTCCGCCCCACCTTGCACCCCAGAATGACCGCGAATAGGCATTAAACCGCAGCCTTCCCGCCCGACAAAGCCTTTAGTCAGGGCTAGGTTGATAATACTTTTGACATTATCTTCGCCGCATTCGTGTTGGGTGATGCCCATACTCCAAACAAACACGGCTTTATTCGCCTCTCCTACCATTTTGGCAAAGGCGTACATTTCCTCGCAGGATGCACCGGAAATCCTTTCTAATTCTTCCCAAGATTGATGATCTAACGCTGCTTTGAGTTCGGTAAAACCAGAGGTGTAGTTGTTGATAAAAGATTCATCCACCCAACCGTTAGCAATCATGTGTTTGATTGTACCGTTCAAAAAAGCCATATCTCCGCCCAAGTTGACCAAGAAGAAGTCCTCGGCAAACTTAGTACCAAATAAAGCACTTTCCACAATTGAGGGAACCCAATAGCGTTCCATCCCTGGTTCCCGATAGGTATTAATGACGACAATCTTCGTTCCAGCTTTCTTGGCGTAGTGGAGATATTTAACGGTGACTGGTTGATTATTGGCGACGTTGGAACCGATAAATACTAATAAATCAGTACCTATCCAGTCTTTATAAGAACAAGTGGTTGCCCCTGCACCCAAGGCAGCTTTTAACCCGGCTGTGCTGGGAGAATGACAAATACGGGCTGCATTATCTATATTATTTGTCCCTATAGCCCGGACGGCTTTTTGGGTGGCGTAATAAGTTTCGTTGACAGTGCCGCGACTGGTAACATAAAAACTGAGTCGGTCTGGTGTGGTGGAACGGATGCGATCGCTAATTACATTTAAAGCTTCATCCCAACTTACACGGCTAAAACCTTTTTCCCCCCGCCGCCGCATCATCGGGTAAGGTAGCCTACCTAAGTCCCGTAATTCGCTGCTTTTGCGCTGGACTAACTGAGAAACATCAGCCAAAACTTGCTCATCAAAGGCTGGCATAGTATTCATGCGTAATAGTCGCAAGCGCACATTGCATACATGAATACCATCCACCGTCCAATCTTTCATGCCAGTTGTACCTAAAGCACAACCATCACACACACCCTTATTTAAAATCTCCCAGGCATAAGGCAACCTGTCACGGGATAACCACATAGCCCGAAACACTTCCCAATAGTTGTTAGGGTACTGTTCACCAATGCCAAACGGTTTCCAACTTGCCCAGTGCTGAGGAGTCCATCTTTTCTTGGGTTTACGCAGCATAAATGTTGTGTGAGCGTTAGCAAACTATTTCTTATAGACTACCGTTTTGAGTAGAAATTGAGTAGCACAGATAAAAAACCACCGATATAACAAATATTTCTTTAGACAGTAGAGCGATCGCTGGGATTTTAATTCTGTTGACTGAACCTTTTCAAATCGATGACCAAATTGTTTTTAAAGACTTTCTAGCGACAAGCCGCTTCGCGTCTACGCTCTCGTCAACGTGAAGGTTGGCCATCTGGGAGAGGTGAAGTACCAAAACCTCGCCGCATCAGTGATTCACTTAGGCTACTTTCTCAAGCCCGTTCTTCACAAGATGGTAAAGGCAATGGCAATTCTTAAATTAAGGAAAAATCAAAGGTTTTGTGATTGACAAAATCTACCAATTGCAATTAAAGATTCATCACTAAGGCTGACGCAAAAACGGGAGAATTTTTGAATAATCATTCATTATCTGCTCTTAAGTCAGCCTGTATGGAGATTTTATATGTTTAACTTTGGTCAAGATAACGCCAAAAGTAATAATACTTCTCGCAGTGCCACTTTACTACATGGGTTACGTCAGGCATGGCTATTAATTTTCTTAGTAATCATGGCTATGTTCATCAGGGGTGGTAACTTATTTGGCGAAAGTCCTACTGTGACTAATCTCGCGGAGATTTCAGATAACACAGATGAGTTTATGGGTAAAGCCGTGACCATTAAAAGTGAGGCGATCGCCAGAGTCGGACAAAGTTCTTTTACAATTAACAATCAAAAATTTTTAGCTGGTCAACCTCTTGTAGTGATCAATGCGTCAGGTAAGCCTTTTGATTTACCACCTAACCAAGATACACCAATTCAAGTTACTGGTGAGGTACGTAATTTAGTAATTCCTGAAATTGAGCGAGAGTATAATCTCAACATCCAGGATCAAGACTATACAGATTACATCAATAAGCCGGCAATTATTGCTCAACATCTAGCACTAGCACCTCAAATTACCCAAGTAAATCAAAGACCTGAACAATATTATGGTCGTCAGCTTGTAGTCACAGGAAAAGTAAAAAATATTAACAGTCCCGTTCTATTAACGCTGAATGAAGGTCAATTGTTTGGGGAGCAAGATTTGGTAGTTTTACTCAAAGCACCAGCCACCGTAGCCATCAATCAAGGTCAGAGTATATCAGTAGTAGGTGAAGTTCGTCCGTTTGTTGCTGCTGATATTGCACGAGACTATAACTTTACTTGGGATGAAAATGTGAGAAAACAGTTGGAGGCTGAGTATGGTAATAAAACTGTTTTAATTGCTGATACCGTATACCCTTATTAGGAGAATGATTCACAACATCCAAAATGGGATCAGTGGCGTTTGAGGTGATGCAGCTAAGGAAATTGACCCCAAAAGGGGAATAATCCAAAATTAGTATAATTACCCAATTAATTGTGCATATAATCGAGGTCAGACAATTTGAAAGAAAGGTCTTGGCTAGATACAGTTTGTGGTTCTAACTGCATATCTTGAAATTCATGAACCTGTGCTGTTAACCACCGTTCTAAATTACCACCTTGAATTTCTGTTGTTTGCTTACCAACTACTTCTAGATAAGCTAAGTCTTTAATTTTGCTTAAGCAGCTAGACGGCATATTTGCATTCGATCTAGCTACAGTAGCTGTTTGACTAATTTTTACATTCTCTTGTTGCTGTGCTTTACTAGCTTCTGAATTTTCCTTGAGTAAGCGGTTATATGTGCGGTAGGGAATGTAATGTAGAGGATTATATCCAGCAAAGCGTAGCATTAAAACACACGCCCAAGAATATTTACCAGCAAGAATTGCTTCAACTACTTTGTCAAATTGTTGAGGATTGATGGCTTTGTTGTAGTTGGTGATACCTGCGGTGTTTTGGTTCATAGTTGTTTTGCCTTGGATAAAAGTATTTCAGTTATTGTTTCAGTTATTAAACCTTTATGCGGAATAGGATAATGTGTGAAAGTTTCACTTTATTTGCCGCATCTTATCTTTGGTTGGTTATTTACTACTTAGTCATGTTTAATTTTGATAATAGTAAATGTTTTTGATGAAATAATGAGGAATATTACCTGTAACTTTTGAACTAAAATTTATATCAGTATTGTCATATTTTAAATTCATCTCTTCACTAACCCTTATCATTCAATATGATGACAGATAAAATTAAGCTTTTACCCTTGTATGGATTTTACTTGGTGTTATTTTTTAGTAATTGTTGTAACTTTTTCTCTGATATTTTGATTGATTCTTTCCTTACTTAAGTATAGAAGAAGTTGTCGTATTGGTATATGTATTTCCTGTTTGTATATCATAGATACTTCTCCATACTCTTTTCAGAGTTATATTCGTATTTATACTATCTATCTTCATGAATGTCACCCGCAATCAGAATTTTATTACTCAATTTTACTGAATATTTTTAATGTTGACTGATACGCTATGCTGCTAGAGGTTTTGAGCATTTTTAACTAGGTAATGAGGGGTCTGACCCCTCGCCTACTGTGCTTTTGAGGCTTTAAACCTACTAAGGAAATTTACCACTAAATAGGTCGATAATCAATCATTTGCCGTGAAAAAATAAAGCTCAAAAAAATAGAAAAGCTTTTTTATATTGATATATAAATGCTAAACATTACCGGGATAGGATATACGGATATAAATTTGGGTACAGGTCTAGCGCAGAGAATATTGTTGCAACCATATATCCGGAAAATTCTCTCAAAGAAGTCCAAAATCTTTTTTACAGAATCAGCAAAGTATGCTGATAAATTTTAGATATTTGATAATTTTATGCTAAGGCAATAGCATTTATTGCTTTTAATATTAGTGTTTTGCGAAATTAACCCTAAAAATCCCTACCAAAAAGCCGTTTTGGTATAGCTATACTCAATTATTAGTTCAGCGAATATGCTATGTGGGCATAAGATATAAAATCCTCGGCTAATTAGGGGGTAATACCCTTCATTGCCTGAAAATCTTGGGTATTTGCTTACAGTTGTAAATACCTACTAATGGAGAGGAAACACTATTAGGATTTGATAGAAAAAGTCTGTACGGTTGAGTACATAAATATATAATTGTTGCTATTTCGATATGCTTGCTGGGGTCGGTAGTAGGTAATGAGTAATGGGAGAAAACAATTACCCATTACCAAACTCCACTATATGATAAGTGTTGAAGCGGAGATGATATTATCTTTTTTTATAGTTGCAGTTGTGCTAAGTGATGATAAAGTCCCGCGATCGCCATTAGTTCCTGATGAGTCCCATGTTCAATTACCATCCCCTGGTCTAACACAATAATATGATCGGCGTAGCGGACAGTCGAAAGGCGATGGGAGATAATAAAAGTCGTGCGATCCTCGCTAATTTGGGCTAAATTTTGTTGAAAGCGGCGTTCTGACTCGGCATCTAAACCGCTAGTGGCTTCATCTAATATCAAAATTCTAGGGTTTCTAATCAAAGCACGGGCGATCGCAATTTTTTGGCGTTGTCCGCCAGATAGCATAAAACCCCGTTCTCCCACTTGGGTATCGTAACCTAGAGGTAAGGCTTGGATAAACTCGTGTGCGCCTGATAACTTAGCGGCGGCGATCGCTTGCACTAAACTTAATTCTTGATCGTGCAAAGTAATATTTTCTAAAATCGTTCCTGAAAATAGAAAACTCTCTTGCCCTACTAACCCTATCTGACTCCGTAAAGATTGGGGAGACACCCCAGACATATCATGTCCATCAATCAAAATCCTCCCCGTATCAGGATGATACAACCCAGCGAGTAAATTAGCTAAGGTACTTTTACCAGAACCACTTTGACCAATGATGCCAATAGTTTGATGCGGTTTTACCCCAAAGGAGATATTTTGTAAGGCGTTGCGTTCTTGAAACGAGTTATAACGAAACGACACATTCTCAAATCGTACCTCACCGCGAATTGGCGGCATGACAAATAAAGTAGTTTGGGAATTTCCTTCAGGGACAGCCGCGTAAACATCATTGAGTCTTTCTACAGAAATCAATACCTCTTGAAACTCATCCCATAACCCAACTAACGCCAAAACTGGATTTGTGACATTCCCAGTCAACATATTGAAAGCGATAAACTGTCCCAAGGACATTTTCCCACCCATCACCAAAGTAGCCCCGAACCATAAAACTAGGGTGCTACCCACATGATTAATTAAATTCCGCATCACTTGGAGACGATGGGCTAACTTTTGTCCCCGCAACCGCGCCTTCAACATTTTTAAGAAGCGTTCCTCCCAATACTTCTGCAAAGGACGTTCGGCGGTTGTAGTTTTCAGCGTCGCCACCCCAGTCATCATCTCTACCATTGAAGAGTGCTGTCTGGCTGATTCTTGAAAGATTTCTCTTGATGCTTGCTTGAGATAGGGACTGGCAACTACAGTTAAGAACACTACCGGAATAATCCAACTCAGAACTAGAAGAGTGAGTTGCCAACTGTAATAGGTCATCAAACCCAGGTAAGTCACCACCATCAAAACATCTACAGCCGCCGCAATTACCCGGCGACTGATGAAGACTTGAATTTTACGGTTCTCTTGTACACGGCTAATAATATCTTCGACTTGGCGGGAGGCGAAAAATTGTAAGGGTAACTGTAATGTATAGTTAATAAAACCGCCAATCAAGTTTAAGTCAACGCGGTTAGCAAAATAATCTAATAAATGTTGATGCTGTGATGTTAATACAGTCCGCCAGATACCCAAACATAAAAAGCTGAACGCAAATATATGCAAATTCGGCAAGTTTTTGACAGGGATTACTTCGTCAAGAATGACCTGAGTAAATAGGGGAGTCGCTAACCCAAAAGCTTGCACCAACAAGCAGGCGAGAACGATTTGTCTAATTAATGGGCGATATTGCCACAATATTTGTCCATAACGACCCAAAGAGAATTTTTCACTCTTGAGGGCTTGAAAACGTTCTGTGGGGTCTAAAAGTAAAGCGTATCCAGTCCAACTACTTTCAAATTGCGACCGCGATACCCATTTGCGCCCAACAGCCGGGTCAGAAATGAGAACGCGATCGCCTTTTATCTGCCACACTACTACAAAATGGTTGCCTTGCCAGTGAGCAATCCAGGGATTATAGTGCCACTCTAGCTTATGCAAACTTCCCCGCACTGGTAGCACATCATAACCCAAGGTTTGGGCAGCTACAGATAAACCCTCCAAAGATGCGCCAGTCTTATCTACCTGTGCCAAGTTTCTCAAGCTATAAAGACTTAAACGCTTACCCCAATATTGGCTAATCATTGCCAAACACGCTGCACCACAATCTGAAGAACTCTGCTGTTGGATGAATGGGTAGGAATAGGAAAACTTGCCTTTTTGCCGCTTTTCTCCTTGGGGAAGGTCGATATCTTCAATGTTAGATGTGGCTATGGTTGGTGCTTCTGGGGAACGCAAAGTTTTTAACTTAGGCAGAACAATTTGTGGTTTACTATCCGTAGGGACAACATCAACCTCTTCTGCTGCTGGTTCTTGTGGTTGATAGTCATCAGTAAAGAAATTAGGTGCGATTGCTCTTGCCGCTTCCCAATTTTCCGGCGATAGTTGATAAACTAGCAAATTTGTTTGCGCTGTTCCATCTGGTAATGTGGATTCAGGATATCCCCAACTATCACCTACCGATGGGATGAAGCTACCTACTGATATAGATTGCACTTGACCACTCGCCAGCCAAAACCGCCCTTTTTCTGATGGGGTTGCTGCTGATAATAATGAGCCAGCCGGAATATATTTAGCTGTTAAATAAGGAAGTAATTCTTTAAGCTTTTTGCTCTTGATTGTGTGTAACTTAGTATAACCTTTTAGGAATATCAGCGCTTGTCGTTCACGGGTTAAACGCTGCAAGTGATTTTTTAGTTGGGGAAGGCGTTGTAACCAGAGTTTCAAGTCAGCAATTGTCATTGAGATAACAAAACCTTCACTTGCTGCGATCGCTCGATATGGTAATGCTTGATGACAAAAGAAATGATCTGCCCCAAAAGTTTGTTCAGCCAACAACAATTGAGTAGAAATTTCCCGCCCCAGCTTTTGATTAAAACCTAACAGACGGACTCTACCTTGACAAATTAAATAAATAACACTATTACTATCTGTATCTGCTTCATCTACTACATAATTTGTCAGGTCATCACCTAATTCAAACTCTCGAACTACCCAACTTTGGCTAAACTCTGAAACTAGACTAATATCCCCTGCAACTAACCTCACCAAATTGAGGATAGCCGCTTCTGGAGTGGAAGATAGCTGCTGAGTAGAATCTTGTTGCAGCCCTCCCTGAACTCTTAACGACGAAGAGGGATTCATAGTTTAATTTCTATTTTGTGGGTAAACTCTTGGCTGATTCCTGGGCAAATCAATTTCATATCAGCAATTAAACTAATTGCTAAGTATTAGCTCAGGATGAGATTTAGGAAAATATTTATTTTAAAATTTTATCAATTTTCACAAAATATTTAACCAGTATTCATGAACTTTATATTTATGGTTTGTCGGTCATTCATGAGTACATTCGCTTAAAGGTAAAAAATCTAATTATGGGTTGTTAAAGTAGCTTCAGTTTATAACAACAAAATTTTTAGGAAAAAATCAGGAAACCTAATTTGTAATTTGCAAAAAGTTCTTCATGAACATAAATTTAATAACTCTCCTAATGTAGTAATCGTTTGAGAGAACATGAATAAGATAGTCGTTTGCAAATTGGTTTAAACTTATTTACATTTTCTTTTAGTTAATTGAACTCCCGGAAAATAAATCCAAAAACTGTTAACACTCATTTTTAAATACCAAATAGAATCCCACCCAAGAGAGAGATACTAAAGCAAATATAAATGCTATTGTGTATCTCATGTTACAGATTTTTTCTGTTAAGGCTTTAATCACAACGTCACAATTGGCAAGATAGCTATTACCCCTCACAGGTGGATTAAATCTCGGAAATATAGATAAATTAAGCAAGAAAAGCTGAAATATTTTTTGGGAAAAACCGACGTTCTCTATTACAAAGGTCGGTTTTTTAATTATTTCCACGGAAAATTTAAGAAAGACTTTATATTTTCATAGCGATGGCGAGTAACCCACCCCTACCCCTCCCAGGCTACTGCGTACAAACAAGTCAAAAAAAGCTTGTCCATAAAAGATTTAAGTATGGTAGTGGCGTGACCAGACTAAACTTGTGCATTAGCGGACAATCTATCATCTTGCTATCGGCGTTCATTTATCTTGAAAAGTTTCCTACGGAGGGAAACCCTCCTACAGAACTTTTCGCTGCGTTTATCTGCGTTCATTTTTATCCAAAATCTATTGCAAAATTTTAGCCTTGCCACGCCAGTAATGGGTTATGGACGATAGTCCTAACACACCGCCCCAGATTTGCGGTGCGTTACGCTGGCGCGATAACACACCCTACAAAACTAGTGACTAATTACCAAATACACCGCCCAAATTGCCATAGCGCGTAGGTAGGTACTGGCGCGGAAAGTTCCGGCGGCGGTGATGGCTTCAGGTGTGCGGAATTGTAGACCATTATTATAGATTTGCTCTACAACTGCTTGCGTTAATCTTAAGCCTTCATCCTTCATTCCCATCTGTACCAAAAATGCTGCTAAACCAAAGTTAATCCCTGTCCAAACTTCTAGAGGATGGGTAGCTTTGGGGTTTTCTGGTGAACCATCAGGACGCACTCCATTAGCTGCACCAAATTGACCGTTGTAGAACTTGAGGAAGCAGGCATCATATACAGTTTGTAATGCAGAAATGGCGCGATCGCTTGGTACAATCTCCGGTAGTTCTAGTAAGTTTGCGTAGAATTGTCCACACAATTGATCTGCCATCACCACATCGGAACCGCTTTCACTATCTAATCGATAATATTTACCATTCCAAAGTTTTTCCTGATAGATAGGTAGGGATTGCTTTAACCAAGTTTCATAGGTGGATTTTTGGGAAAGGAGGTTTTCCTTGGTTGCTGCATCTTGGTGATTTTGTAATAAAATATCGCTAATGGCGATCGCAGCCTCCAACGCCGCCAACCACAAACCTCCACAATAGGCGCTAACCCCTTGCAAACGCCAGTCATCAAAGGTTTGATCAGGCGCACCAGAGTTTTCGGGAATCCCATCCCCATCTAAATCAAACTTTTTCACATAATCAAGGGTTTCTACAATTGCATCCCAGCAGTCTGCTAGGAATTGCACATCGTCAGCACCAGTGAGAAGATAATCCCGGTATACTTGCAAGACAAAATCACAACCTAAATCCTTCCACAAATTACAATCTTGATAGCTGGTATAATTAGTCTTCTCCCAAACGTGTTCATTGGGTGCGCCTAAATCATGGGGTGTTGCACCTGCGGCTTTACGTACAGCAAGCGGACTTTCTGCCCCAATGGTATAGTAATAACCAATCACACGGGGAGTATCATCACTTTGGGGAATTGCTCTAGCAAAAGCACGTATTACAGATTTTTCTAATTCTGGGTAGAGTTGCAACAACCCAAAAGAACCATACAACCGGACATCCAAACTTTCATACCAACGATAGTCTAAACATTCCAACACCGCAAACTGTCCAATGGCATCGCTTGGTGTGGCTGCACTCCAGAGAGTTCCCCCACTGGTGAGGTCGTACAATTCATTAAATAGAGCCATTTTGAACCAGTCGGGTAAATCTTCTCGATTCAGAATGGGTTCTTGCCAACTGGCAATTTGTTGTTGCCAAGTTTTATACTGTTCTAGAGCCAGAGTTGCGATCGCCCAAGCATGATCACCAGATTTACCAAAGAAATCTGTATATCTGCGATAGTAATTAATGCCAGCAGCAAATTCTGTCACCGGGAAATCCCAACTCAGCACAAAGGGAATTTCCAGAGTTTGCCCAGGCTGGAGAGTAAAACGAACTGCGATCGCTCCTCCCAACTGTTCATTCTCTGCCGCAGCCGTGGTATCTATATAATTAGGCAAAGAACCATCCGCCGCAAAACTCTGCCATACCTCCTCACCAGTACCCACAGGATTCCATCTTGTATGGTGAAACACCTCCACTTGGGGATGCTTCAACGTCGCAATACACCAACTCCCTTCACCTTCTTGTAAAGGTTCAGTCATACCCACCCGACCGAAAAAGCAACCAATATGTTGGGGAGTTTCATCTAAATAATTGTAATTCCTCTGACTTTCCCCCACACGCGGCTGATATTCATAAACTGGACTCCCATCATCCCGCACCCGCACATTGGGAGATTTGAGCGCATTCGTAAACCAACCCACCATATTTTGCCAACTCAGCATAATACTGAGTGTGATAGGTGCATTGGTGGGGTTATGCGCTTGCCATGCAAACACCGCTACAGGGTAACTAGTCTCTTGATAATTATTAGCCCAAATGGGGGAAAACTGCTCACAAGTTAACTCCGCCTGAAAAACATTCTCATACACAAACCAGCTACGAGGATACAAAGCGTGATATGTGCCTGTTTCCTGTGTTCCATTCGATGCAGGATACCATTGCCAACTTTTCAGGCTACCATCATCCGGTGCTTGCGTAGACAAAGCATAAGCTTGGGAGGATGAGCCATTTGACTCAAACACAATAAATTGGCAAGCCGGAAAATTTTGGAAAACATGCTCACCCCCATCAATGTGCCATAGGTTAAAATCTCCCCGCGAAGACCGACCAATACAACCTGCACCAAAGCCACCTAATGGCATCCCATGCCAAGGCCCATCATCAATATTACTAGCGTAGCGGACAGTATAAGGTATATCCCAACCTAACCCAATAGGACGTTTCCAAGCCGAGGAGGGAATTTGCGGGGAGGATTGATTTGTCATTACCTAATGTCACAATTGTGCAGTTACGCTAAGGAAGCTTAACGCGATGTGTCAATTTTCTCAAGGGGATCGGGGAGGCTAAAGGTCAATTCCCATCGTGGTGATTTAGAATTGAGCTTAAAGAATTTGATCCATTCTCCCACTGACCTGTAATGCCTAGCCTGAAACTTTCTCAAACAGGGTTGCAAATTATCAAACAAGCTCGTAAGGAAAAAGGTTGGACAATAGATGATCCCCGTTGGTTAGAGGTAGCAAGTCAAATTCTTGCACCTGGGCAAAACTGGGAAAATGCCGAATTTTTTGCCACAGGGGTATCTTTAGGGACATGGAGACGCTTTTTAAACGGTGATGCGATTAACGCTACAGTATTGAAAGCGTTTTGTCAGGTTTTGGGTTGTAATTGGCAAGACTTGATTGAACGTCCTTCTCCATTACCTTTACCTCAGATTCCGCATATTTCTTTATTTTTTGGACGAGGTTATGAACTAGCAACGCTCGCCCAGGCAATTGAGAAGGGAAAACGCCTGATTGCAATTACAGGGATGGGGGGTATAGGAAAAACGACTTTAGCAGTAAAACTAGCAGAGTGGGTAGGCGCAAGGTTTCAAAAAACTCTGTGGTTTTCGTTTCACCTTAACGTCCCTACAACAGATGCTCTACCGATTTTACCGCCCCAGACGCTGATAGTTTTTGATGGTTGGGATGTCATTTTAGGGGGCAACCGTGGAGGACAATATCTTGCAGAATATGAACCATACGCAGATTTTCTCTATAAGTTTTTACAAACGTCTCACGATAGTTGTGTAATTCTCACTAGCCGAGAACAACCAGAACGATTAAATCTGTTGAGTGATGCGGTGATTTTCCCTCTGGGTGGACTCATGGAAGGTGCAATTGAGCTTTTGCAACATCATCAACTTACCTTTGATGCTCAACAGTGGATAGCTTTGGTGAATCAATATGGTGGTAATCCCTTGTTTCTCAATATTGCCGCTAATTTTATTCATGAATTATTTGCTGGGGATGTGGGAGAGTTTTTAGCTTCTGGAACTTTAGTTTCTGGTGAATTTATCCCCCTAGTGACGCAATGGCTAAAGCATATTTCCACTTTGGAACAAATGTTAATGAAGGATTTAGCTACCGAAGTGCAAGGATTCACTTGCAATGAGATACTATTACATCTAACGAATCATGCTTCCAATGGGGAAATTTTAGCAGCACTATTATCTTTAAAGCGGAGGGCATTGATAGAAACGATGAAAGATGGTGAGATAGAACGCTTTTATTTACAACCAGTCATTCTCAAATCTGTAAAGACTTTGTTGAGTTAATGACAACTCAACAATTGAGCTTTTGGGTAAGTTTTTTGTAGCTGTGATTGTCGTTTTAAATTTGGACGGCCGTAGGTGGATAACTGGCTAATTATAGATGGGTCTGGCGGGGGTGAGAATTTTTCTTGGCTCAAATCATCAAATAAAATGACTGTGTGCAACTGATGATTTTCATACTTTTGTGTATAGATTTGAGCTATTTTCTGCCATTGTGCGGGAGGACAATAACTTTTATCAATTAGTAAAATTGCACTTGGGTAAATTTGTGCGATCGCCACTCCCGTAACCAGAAATAATCCCCAACCACAGCCCAAAATTGTCAACAAAGAACGGTTCATAAGTTTACAAGTTGGTTTGAAATAGTTCAGTGAATAATGTTTGTAGCTTTTGCGAATCGCTGGATTTGACTGTTGTTTCTCGCAAATTGGCTATTTCCTGCAATTCGCCTCTGTTGACTTCGCCGTAAGCAATGGGATAGAAGCGCACGCCACTATATTTAAGAACATCCCTGACTTGTATAAAGCGCAATCCTGTATTTACTTCACCATCAGTTAGCAGTAACAAATAAAATCGTCCATTAGGATCGGCTTTTTGACGTTGCATTAGTTGTGATAAACCGACTATCATTCCGTCGTACATCGCTGTTTCCCCATCAGCGCTTAAGGAATCAGCCGCCGCTAACAAACGTTGATGTTGTTGCACATCAAAAGGTGCAAGGGGTAGGATTTGTCTGGGGCGATCGCTAAATGTAACTAATCCGACATAGTTACCAGAATTAATTGACTGCGCGGCAATTTTCAGACTGTTTTTGACGGCTTTGAGGCGATCGCCTTCCATTGAACCACTCGTATCAATTACCATCATTAAATTAACTGTACGTCCCCCATCTTTACGCTGTTTCCAATAAGACTGGGCCGCTTGCAGAACTTCACCATCGGGAATGGGAATATTACTTTTAAAGTTAATACCTGGGTTAAAGCCTTTTTCTTTGGCTAGCTGCTGCATTGGGGAAGAAAGCGCAAACTCACTAAATCGCCGTAAACCTTCATTTTGCACGCTATTATTCCAACTAAACCCTACCAAAGGACTATCATGTGGTACACCAAAGGGGACAAATACCACATCTTCAAATCCAGGGAGTTTCTTCAGGTTTTGAAAACTTTGATACTCTAGGGGAAAGGCTTGCAATTTTTGGCGATCGCGAATAAAAATTTCTTTCAAGTCAAGGGTTGTTAATGTTGTAATTAACACCTGTTTCTGAAAGGTATCAAAAACTGAATTTACCTGTGGTGATTGTAATTCTGAGGCAATGAGAGGTTTACCGTCTTGATGATGTCCGGCACTACGCCAAAATAACGTGTATAACAAATTCAAAGATGTACCACTACTGTACGGATTAGGATAGCCCACTGTGAGTTTGCCAGATAAAATCGCCTTCAGTAGTTTCTCAAAGCTGACATCACCGTTTTTTGCTAGTTCTTGATCAGCTTTTCCATCCACAACAAAACCAGCAAAATCAGATACTAATCTTGGGGTAATAGTGGAAGTTGTGATTCCTTGCTGTGTTAAAAGTTTTAATGATAGCTGATGGGAAGGTGTAAACCCAGCCGGCTGTACATTTTTAGCAGCCAAAAGCCTTGTTGCAGTACCAGAGGGAATATTGCGGATTCCTACCTGAATCACTTTTCCCGAAGTTGTGGTGATTTTTTTAGCGTTAAAGGCTTCTGCAACATCTACCAACCAACGCTCATCTTGCTTTTCGCCATTAGATTTTTCCGCAGAACCAAAAATTTCAATATAAGCAATATTACTATCAGTTGATGGTTTGGCAGCATAGAGGGGAAAATCGTCCAGATTTGGTAAAGGTTCTGCTAATTTTTGAATGCTGTAACTTTGAGCGACTGCATCAAAAATCGGGGCTTGTTCAACGGATATTTGAGGTAACAAAGATTCTTGTAAGACGCGGTAGGCACTTTCAAAAGAATCTACTGTCGGGGTATTACAAGTTAATAGTGATACGCTAATTAACCCGCACAAAAAACAGACAATAAATTGTGTTGGCAGTTTTTTGAAAAGTTTTATGGTTGTCAATAATGGCAGTATTTGAATTGTTAATTGATGGCTGTTTTATTTTCTGTAATTATCACTTGCAAAGTTTTGGGAAGATTGAGTTCATTATGATTTTGGTTAACCCTGGAGAGTAAGAATTGATCGTGCAAATGTTGCAATTGATTGTGTGTATTTTCGAGGCGATCGCAACTAATTTGTAACTGTTGCTTGGCTAAGAAATGATACTTAGAAGATTGAACTTGATGAGTTGTGGCTAAGGCGGAAACTACCTGCTGTGTTAAATCCAGTACAGTATGCAGCGCCTCGATTAATTCGGGAATTAAGGTAGGCTCTAACTGTGCAATTTGCTGGGCAAATTGTTGCGTTGCTTTTGCCCATTGATATGACTGTTGCCAAGTTGTTTGAGAACTTTTATCTATTTGGCGTTGACACTTGTTTAAATGTGCTAGAAAAATTTCTCTCTCTAATAGGTTGTGTGTTGATTTAGCCAAGGCTTGGTTCACAGTCCGAAACCAAACAGCGATCATCGCCAAAGCGATCGCACCACCAATACCAATAACTAAAGGAGTCGTTCCTAATATCAGCACAAAGCCAATATATCCACTAATTGCCCCAGCTATGAGCCAGTAAGTTTGTTGGTATTGTGCCAAATTCCTTAAATTTCGAGGAATAATGCGATTCATGCTTTAAACTCTCATTCTTTTTGGGTTTCTGCGTTCAACAATTGACAATTGTCAATTGAAAGTTGTCGATTACCTCTCCTTAGAAGTGAGATAGGATTAGAGAGTATGATTTATTTTTTGACCCTTCTCTACGAGACGCTGCGCGAACGCTCAGGGTCAATTTTTTTCTTGAAATGAGAGGTTTTCAACCTTGAATAAAACAATTGTCAATTATCAATTATCAATTGATAAATCTTCTGGCAAATATGCAGTCTCTTGAGAAATATTCGGCATTTCAATGTGCTGTTTATGACCATCTAGTAAGCAACTAATAGTTATATCTCCCATCACATTGATTGCAGTCCGACAGCGATCAAGAAACCAATCCACCGTAATTAGTAGGGCAATATATTGAGTTGGCAATCCTACAGAAGTAAACACCAAAGTCATTGTCACAAGCCCAGCTTCGGGAATACCCGCAGCCCCTACAGAAGCGAAAATAGATGTTAACACCACCATCAATTGTTGGGGTAGACTCAAATGCAGTCCTAACAACTGCCCAACAAATAATGCAGACATAGCTTCATACAATGCAGTTCCATCATTGTTAAAATTGCTACCCACCAAAGCACCCAACGATGCAGAAGATTCCCGCACACCGATTTTCTGCATCAAAACTTGGAAGGTAACAGGCATAGCTGCTGTAGATGATGCGGTAGAGAAAGCTGTTAAAAGTGCATCGCTACTACCAAGCAGAAATCTTTGTGGACTTACCCAAGAACTAAATTTCACCCTGGCTGTATAGTAAATCGCTTGCAGCAATAGCCCAACTAATACCGCCATCACAAAGGCAGCTAATGATATAAATGGTTTCAAGCCTTGTAAAGCGATCGTTTTGGCGACGATACCAAATACGGCGATTGGTACTAGGGCAATTACCCATTTCAATATCGTCATCACAGTCTCAAACAATAGTGTAATCAGTTGCTCAATCGGACGATAATCTTCCTTCTGTTGTCCAATTTGCTCAGTTTTGATTGCCCTTAGTACCACCCCAAAAGCCAAGGCAATAAACACTAGCTGAATTACATTATTATCAACTAAGGGCTGTAATATTGAATTTGGCACAATATCTTGCAGCAACCCCCAAGGATCAAGAGTTTTATGAGTAACTGCTGCACCTTGGGCTGTGATTGACCACCAACGCCCAGGCTGTAATACATTAGCCACCAATAGCCCGATAGCAATAGCCATCAGAGTATTCGTTAACAGCAAAACTGTGAGTTTTCTTCCCGAACGCCCTGGAATATTGACTGTGAGAAATCCGTGGAGAATAGCAAGTACAATCAATGGTGTGGCTAAAGCACGCAATGCTTTCAGGACTAAATTACAGGGAATTATCAAATGATTAATTAACTCGCTTAAGTTGGCATTGGGGTTGCCTCCACCGAGTAAAATGCCTACAATCACTGCTAAAATTAGCGCGATCGCAATTTGCAATGACAATGGAAAGGTCTTTGAAAAAACAAAGCCTTGGGATTGACTCATAATTTTTACCTTTATATAGTTATTCACAAAAGGCTTGGGCATTTTGTAAGTATTAGTTTGTACTTACAGCGTTTTTGTATAGGCAACAAAAGCAATCACAACCTTAGCCATAGCAGTTGAGATAAAACGCTTCATTGATTTCTCTTTAATAGTGAGATATGTTAATAATTTCGCTTAATTAGTAAGCATATGCTAGTCAAGTTTTGGCTTACCAGGGAACTGATCTAAAACTGAGCTTGACAAATTAACTAATCATCAATAAGGATTGGTTTATCTGCTGCCATCGGCTTTTTCCGCTAATTACTCTCTAACCTCTAGCCTCTATCTCTAAATCAAAGTATTAGTCAAAATTCGGAATTGAAATGATTTATAATGTTATTATTAACAACTTTCGTTTTTAAAATATAATTATTTGCTTATCATTTTTAGTTTATGTCGTACTGCATAAATCCTGATTGTTCACAACGAAGAAATCCTGATAATTGTGCGGTATGTCAACAATGTCAAACACCGCTTATATTACAGAATCGCTACAGAATTAGATGTCCTTTACAAGCTGATCCAGGTATTTATACAGAAGTATTTGAAGTTGAAGATTTAGTTAACCAAAACCAGCCTAAAGTTCTCAAGTCTCTCATACAAGTTTCGCCGGAGCTAGAGCGACTATTTGAGCAAGAAGCATCAATCTTGACAACTTTACGACACCCTGGTTTACCTGTGGGGGAAGTCATATTTCCGCTAGTTTTAAATACAGGTTGTCAATTACGCTGTTTTGTCATGGAGAAAATACCAGGAGAAAATTTACAGAATTGGTTAGATGAAAATCAATATGTAACATCTTATAAAACAGCATTAGATTGGCTCAAGCAGATAACTAATATTCTGCAATTTGTCCATAAGCAGAAGTTTTTCCACCGGGATATTAAGCCAGGAAATATTATGCTGCGTCCTGATGGCAGACTAGTGTTAATTGATTTTGGTACTGCTAGGCAGTTGACCCAAACTATTGTTAACGGCAATCCAGTTACAGTTATTCAATCAATTGGTTATACTGCTACTGAACAACTTAATGGTCACGCTGTTGTCCAATCAGATTTTTATGCGTTGGGTCGGACTTTGATTTATTTGTTAACAGGGATTAACCCAGCACAGGCTCACCAAGAAAATTTACGCAATTGGCCTAGATATATCCAAGATAAAACAACACCCAAAAGACTAATTTTGCTAATTCAGGCGATGACTGCTTTTCGCCCACAGCACCGTCCACAAACTGCTCAAGCCATTCTCAATCAAATCGCTCAGATTGAGGAGCCTATCTATGTTAAATGGCAAAAATTATTCCTAACAATAACTTCTATTGTATTCCTCCTTTGGGCTGGACAACAGATATACCAAGAAATCTCTACAGCTAGGACTTGTGACCAAATACTCAACGATCATCTCAGTTGTGGAGAAGAAAGCTTAATTCCTAGCAATTATTGGGGAGATGGCAAGCCGCCAGAAAAGAAGGAATTAGGAATTGAACAGTATCGCCAGCAAAATTTTACGGAGGCTGTGCGTTTATTTGAAGAAGCTTTTCGTCGGGAAGCAGATGTAGAAACTTTAATTTATTTGAATAATGCCAAAATTGGCAAACAATTCTCAGCAAATAAAATTTATACAATTGCTGTTGCAGTTCCTTTAGAACGCCGTACTGCTATAGGTATAGAAATACTCAGGGGTGTCGCTCAAGCTCAAACTCAGGCATTGCAAAAAGGTCAGCCCTTACGAATTATTATTGCTGATGATAGTAATCGGGAAGATAGTAGAAGCGGCAATAATGCCCGCAAAATTGCCCAGCATTTAGTCAATTATTGTGATTTATTAGCTGTTTTAGGTCACTACAGTAGCGAAGCAACTAAACAAGCCTTACCAATTTATCGTCAAGCAAAAATAGTGGCAATTTCTGCTACTAGCACTTCTCATAATCTCCAAAATCCTTGGTTTTTTCGTACTGTTCCTAGCGATCGCATTACTGCTCAAAAGATAGTATCTTACATTTTTTCTGAATTAAACCAACGTCAAGCAGCTATTTTTTACAGTCAAAGCAGTGAGTATGCCGAATCTTTAGCAAGTGCGCTTCGAGAAGCAGCCAAATTATCTCAGGGTAAGATAATTAACCATCAAAGCAGCTTTAATCTGGCTAGCGATCGCTTTGATGCCGAGACAGCAATTAATCAAGCCAAAACTCAAGGCTCAACGGCAATTGTGTTGATTCCTGATGCGGGAGTGGGATTGTATAATGCTATTCCTAATGCCTTGGAAGTCATGCAATCAAATGTCAACCAAAGTTGGATTGTAGCAGGTGATAGTCTCTACAGTTCTAGTTTACTCCAGCCAGAACAAGTTCTTTCCCCACAAGTTATTAAATATACAGCATGGGCTATTCCTTGGCATTCAATAAATGATCCTAATTCAGTCTTTGTTAAGCAAGCTCAAAGTCTTTGGAAAATCGATATACAGACATTCTCTAGTAACTTAGAAATTACTTGGCGAACTGCTACCAGCTATGATGCAGCACTAGTTTTAAGTCAAGCTTTAAGTCTGAAACCCACAAGGCTGGGTATTCAGCAAGCACTTAGCCAAATTCAAGTTACGGGTGCAACGGGAGTAATTCGATTTCAAGGAAGCGATCGCCTCAGTGGGCAAATTACAATGGTTACAGTACAGCGTGATTGTCATTCCGATAGTTTTGTATTTATGCCAAGCTTTCGTGCTACCAATGTCTGCAAATCTGGTACTTCTAAATCGGGTTGAGCGGTTGCAGGTAAACTTGCACCAGAGCCTTGTTTACCTGTGCGGCGGTTTACCCACACTGTTGATATGCCTAAAGATTTGGCAGGAACAACGTCATGATAAATACTAGCAGCAACGTGTAATATTTTCTCCTGCGGGATACCAATTCTCTCTATTGCCTGTCTAAAGTTGTTGAGGGAGGGTTTATAACTTTTTACTTGCTCTGCGGTGATTACTTCATCAAATTCTACTTGTAGATGTTTTGCAGAGAAGGCGAATAAGTCATTATCTACATTTGAGATGATTATTAGTTTAAATTTTTGTTTGAGAGATTTTAAGGCTGCTACTGTATCAGAGAAAGGTTGCCAATACTGGAGGGAATTAGCCAAGGAATTTAGTTCATCATCTGTTGGCTGAAAATTAAAGCGATCGCCAAATTTACTGACAACTCCCTTCAACACTTCTCGATAAGTAATGTATTCTCCTTGCTCTAACTCCGATTCAAATTCAGCGAAAATTTCTAAAATTTTTTCTTCAGCCAAATTAATATTATGACCTTGCAATACTGGCTTAATTGATGTTAATATGCCTTCTTCCCAATTAATTAAAGTGCCGTAGCAATCAAACGTTAGAGCTTCATATTTCTTTAAGTCAATCACAAATCTTACTCCACAAATTTTCAACCACATTGAATAGATACATCGGAAAACCTTTACTCTAAGGCATCTTGAAGCAATGCTTCTTTTCTAATATACAGATATGAATGTCTTTTATTATGCAATGATTTCATGCTACTACTGAGTAAGGCGCAGAAAAGAAAATTTAACCTAAATTTTTACTAAATTTAACTCATTCTTTGCTTATGTTATATGCCTTCATAAGAAAATTATAGGGAGTTTATAATAAAATACGGCAAGTCAATCGGTGTTTAGATGTATCGATACCAAAAGCTCAAAAGCAGAATCTTAGTAAGAAGCTCTCCAGGATTGCGCTTTCATGTAATTAGGGACATAAATACATGGAGTTGCAATATTATCAATTACTTAATTGTTAAATAAAACCAGCCCAAACGTAGACAGAGAAACTAGAGTAAAACCGTGTGTCTGCGTTAACGGCATTAGCTTCACTGTTTTGTGTGGTGTATTTTAACTGAAATTGAGGAGTACAAATGCTTGAGGCGATCGCTGTTGCTTGGCTGTTATTAGTTCTTGGCGATTTTTTATCTACATTTATTTATCACGTACCCGAACACGTTTTTGGTAGCCTCCATTTAAAAACACACCACTCATGGAAGAAAAACTTTCGCCACTATGCTATTTTGACTCTTAATATCCAAGTTTTATTAGATGGCATTTTGGGAGCTTTACCTTATTTAATAGTGGCAGTATTTTTGTGGACTTTCTCTCCCATTGGTGTGATTGCTGGGTTATTGTTAGGACAATTTCATGTATGGTGGAGACACGTAACAGCTTTAGGTTGGCAAACTCCTAAACTTGTGTCTACATTATGCCAACTCTTATTTATTACCACCCCTGAAAGACACTGGTTACACCATCGAAAAACAAGCCTGGGTTTTGGTGATATTTTCACTTTCTTTGAGCAACCTGCCCAAATTTGGTTACGCTGGTTAAGACTATTAAGAATGCGTTTCCGTTACTCTCGAATCTAGTAAATAAGGGTGTGAGGGTGTAAGTGAGCGAAACCCTTACACACCTAAAAAATATTATTGAATTACCAATTACCAATTACCCATTACCAATCTGAAAAAGGATGCTTAACTAAATAACTATTGTAATATCTGACATCTCCAGTAACTTCTGTGCCAATCCAATCAGGTATTTCAACTTGTTGTGCTTCATCAGTCAGCTCAACCTCTGCTATTATCAAACCTTGATTAGCCCCTGCAAACTCATCTACTTCCCAAACCAAACCAGACCATTCTATTTTGTATCTAGTTTTTTCAATCAAAGGGCGATCGCACAAAGTATCAAGCATTTCCTCAGCATCTGCAAGGGGAATAGAATACTCAAACTCAGAGCGGGAAAAGTTAACTGTGGGGCCTTTAATAGTTAAGTAACCTTGATTACCTGCAATGCGAACACGTACAGTAGCCCCTTGTGAAGCAATATATCCTTGACGGTATAGGCTACCCTCGTCTAACTGTCGCCAACTGTCGCCGTTGACTAAAAATTTGCGCTCAATTTCTTTTGCCATTACTGTTATATGTTCTATTTGCTGGGAATGCTAACACCCCAGCAAAACAAGTTCAACTACACAGGCTGAGGCTTGAGTAAATCGCCTTTCGTCACAAATTCATTAAATGCAGTCGGGATTTGTTGTGGTACAGCAACAGTAGGCGCTTGTAAGGGTAAACGGGGGAATAGAAGTTCAGCTACTCGATAAGCTTCTTCCAAATGGGGATAGCCAGAAAAGACGAAGGTATCAATTCCTAAATCTGCATACTCCAGCATTCTGGTTGCAACTGTGTCTGCATCCCCTACCAAAGCTGTACCCGCACCACCACGCACCAAACCCACACCAGACCACAAATTAGGGCTAATTTCTAGGTTGTGGCGATTACCTTGATGCAATTGTGCCATGCGGCGTTGCCCTTCTGATTCAGACCTAGCAAACTTTTCATAGGCTGATGCAATTGTTGCATCATCTACATATTGAATCAGTTCATTGGCAGCATCCCAAGCTTTTTGAGCGGTTTCGCGGACAATAGCGTGTAACCGAATCCCAAAACGCACAGTTCTACCTTGTTCTGCTGCTAATTGGCGGACTTTGGCGATTTTTTGGGCTACTAGTTGCGGTGGTTCACCCCAGGTTAAATACACATCAATGTGTTTGGCTGCAACTTGCAACGCCGCATCGGAAGAACCACCAAAATATAAGGTAGGATAAGGCTTTTGTACTGGTGGAAATTGCAGTTTAGCCTCTGCAACCTTGAGATGACGACCAGTAAATGTTACCTCCTCACCTTGCATAAGCGATCGCCAAATTGTTAAAAACTCATCAGTCAATTCATAACGCTGGTCATGATCTAAAAATACGCCATCCTTAGCTAATTCCTTAGTATCGCCACCAGTCACTACATTTAAGATAATTCGACCGTTGGAAAGTTGGTCAAATGTAGCCGCCATTCTCACCGCCAAGGAAGGCGACATAATCGCTGGACGAAAAGCCACGAGAAACCGCAAGCGTTGAGTCACAGGAATCAAAGAAGCAGCAACAATCCAGGTATCTTGTTTTTGTCCAGTACCAATCAACATCCCACCAAAGCCCAACTTATCCACAGCTTGGGCAATTTGCTGCATATAAGGATAGTTAGCTTGTCGCCTACCGATTGGTGTACCTAAATATCGCTCATCTCCTTGAGTTGGTAAATACCAAAATACTTCCATTTTCCTGTTTCCTCATGCTACACGGCTAAAATCAATTCAAAATTAAAACAGGGACTAAAGTCCTTACTACAAACTATTTCTGACTAATAGTTGTAGGTGTAATTGCTGCGTATTGTTCTGTAGTTAGCATTGCTTCTTTAACATCAATGGGTTTAGGAATTACTTTTTCTTGAGCAAATAAATCAGCAATTCTTTGTTGCCCTGCCATAATTTCTGGTGTAATTGGTCTTAAACCATAAGTGCGGCGTTTGACCATTGTTGTTAAAACGTCTTTTTCCAGTTTGAGATGAGGTGCGGTTAATTTGACAACTTCTTCGGGATTTTGTTCAGCCCATTTACCAACATTATTAATTTCTTCCAGAACTAACTTCACTAACTCTGGATTTTCGGTAGCAAACTTGCGTGCAGCCATGTAATATCCGCCTTGAGTCGCAATACCGCTTGCATTCCTTAAAACTCTAGCCTTACCAATTTTTTGGGCTAAAGCTAAATGCGGGTCCCATGTTACCCAAGCATCTATTTTGCCTTGAATAAAAGCACCACGCGCTTCTGTAGGAGGCATACTAATTGCTTGCACATCACTATATTTTAAACCCGCTTCTTCCAAAGCTTTAATTAATAAGTAATGGGAAGCTGAACCTTTTTGAAAAACTATTTTTTGCCCTTTAAGGTCAGCTAAAGTGCGAATAGGTGAATTGTTTTGAACTACAATACCACTACCTTCACCAGTTCCAGGCTTATTACTAGCAACATAAACTAATGATGTACCAGCAGCCTGGGCAAATATTGGCGGAGTTTCCCCAACAGAACCAATATCAACCCGACCAACATTCATGGCTTCCATAAGTTGCGTCCCGGCAGCAAATTGCGCCCATTCGACAGTAACACCCAACGGTTGCAGACGTTTTTCAAGTACTCCTTTTAGTCTTACTATGTCTCCAGCACTTTGATACCCCATACGGACAACTTTGGTTGTAAAACCAGTAGTTTTATTTTCTGCTTTTGGAGTATCAACTGAGCAACTAATTAAAGTAGTAACTAATTAAAGTAGTTGTCAGTGTTAAAATTCCTGGTACTACAAACAGGGAGACACGCTGAAATAAGTTAATTCTTGGTAATTTGAATGTGCTGGACATGGAGTATATTTTACTTACTCTTGATTAGGGATATAAAAATGTGAGGAGCAGAGGATAATAACTAATGACTATGGACTAATGACTAATGACTAAATATCAAACAGTCTGAAGTAGAAGAGTTTTCTGAAACAATTCAGTAACGTGTGTCCACGCATCAGCAGCAGCTTCGGCGTTGTAGCTGGCGCGATGGTTGCAGAAAAAACCGTGTCCTGCGCCGTCATAGCGGAAGACTTTGTGAGGTATCTGATATTTCTTTAATTCAGCCTCTATTTGTTCTGTCTGTTCTAAAGGAATACCTTGGTCTTCTTTACCAAAGAAGGCGTAAATCTGACCTTTAATATCAGGGGTGCGAGTAATGGTAGGTTCACCACCTCCTGGTGTGGAGTTGGGGATACCACCACCGTAGAAAGAAGCTGTCGCTTTGATGTCTGAGAGAGTCGCAGCTAAGTAAACAACGTGTCCACCAAAGCAGAAACCGATAGAACCGATCGCATCTGGTTGCACATTTGGTAAATTCTTCAAATAAGCGATCGCCGCTTGAATATCACTCAATATTTCTGCTGCTGTAGTCTGTTCTTTATAGCCTCTACCACGTTGGATATCTTCGCCTGTGTACCCCGCCTCGAAACCGGGTGCGGTGCGTTGGTATAGGGTTGGTGCTATGGCTACATAACCCTCTTTGGCTAATTTCTCTGCAACTTCCCGAATGTGAATGTTAACGCCAAAGATTTCTTGAATCACAATCACAGCCGGAAATCTTCCCTGTTTTGTCGGTTCCGCTAGATAAGCATCGATTTGTAAGTCACCATTGGGAACCTTAACGTAGTTAGTGCGAATTTCTGTGTTTGTCATTTTAGGGATAAGGTCTTTATGCAATGAGTTCTGTAAAAATACTAAAACTTTATCGATTTACCGTATTTTTAAGAGTAGTATTTCACAAACAAAGTGCAAAGGCAAGTCCTTTGGGAGAATGAAGATGAGTTTAAAAGCAGTTCATCACGTTTTAGTCACCTATCCACCGGAAGCGGGAAATGCAACCTTGAATTTCTACAGCCAAGTTTTGGGATTAGAGGAAATTCCCAGACCTGAAGTAGCGCAAAATGTAGCTGGTGCTTGGTATGCTTTAGGACAAATTCAAATACACCTCGGTGAAGAACCCAACTCCAACAACCAAGCATCTAGAAGACATATATGTTTTCAAGTCGATGATTTGAATGCTTTTGAGGAACATCTGAAAGCGTATGGAGTAGAAATTCTTCCCGATCATGCACCCGTTCCCAACCTCAAGCGCTTCTTCTTACGAGATCCGGCTGGGAATCGTCTGGAAATTACAGAGTTTGTCAGTTCTCACTCAGAAAACGCACAGTTAAACCGTGTTTCCGAGCCATCACTTGTCTCATCCACACGGCTATAAATTAAGAGATAAAGTAGGCGGATTTTCAAGAAACTTCCGCCTATCACAACAAACAACAACACTATGAACTAATTCATCATGCCAGTTATGGATGTGTTTTAAAATATACTATTGCAAAATTAGCATGAATTTTATGAATAAATTACATGAGCTTTATGATATCCGAACCAAGATACTTTGGAGCGTGTCTATAAGCGTTTTAATGCTCTTGTTTGAATTATATTGAAGTCTGTAAATTAGGCGATCGCACCTCAACCTATTCGACTCCCGGAAACATTCTTATAAATATTGGATCTATCTATAGGAATCCGATTTGATTTCTGAAAAAATCTCAGTATATGTAGGGTGTGTTAGGCGTAAGCCGTAACGCACGCAAAGCAACAGGTTCGGTGCGTTACGCTGTCGCTAACTACTCATCTACGTATCTGTTCAAAAATCAAGTAGGAATCCTATATGTAGCCAAAACTTACAGGAGTGAATAATGAAAGTTGATTACAAACTGATAGTAAATCCGATATTGATGGGTTTGGTAGTAGTAGGAGCGATGTCTTATAAACCTGTGGTTGCTTCTTCATTAACTACTAAAGATGAGGTGAGATTAGAAAAATCAACACCTAAAACTGTGGCACAAAGCCAAGGTGTTTATCGGAGCGATCGCTATAAATTTCGGTTTACCTACCCCCAAGATTTTGTTATCGATAGAAATATATCTACACCCTCAAATAGTGTTGATTCAGCCTTAGCTACGATTGATATCTGGACTAAGCAGCACGCCCAAAAAATTCGTGCTGGAGCTTATGAAGGCGGCACAGAATACCCACCCAATGTTAACGTCAGAGTGTACAACAATCCTAAAAAATTGCCGTTGCAGAATTGGGTTAAACAAAGTAACCAATTTAGCCAGACCCGTGATTTCAGAACTGCGAGAATTGCTGGTCAAACGGGAATAAAATTCCAGTCTGATGGTTTATATGCTAGTGAAAACGTTGTTTTTGTCAACCCTAGAGACTCTCGCATCATTGTTCTTACCTTCTCTAAAATTGGCGGTAATCATGATGTAATTTATCGCCGAGCTTATCAACAAGTTATCAACTCATTTGCTTTTGTCAGTAGGTAGAAAATTTAAGTATTGGTGTTGTTATCTGTGTTTGAATATATTTAGGAAATTATTTATAATATTAAACGTAAAGTGAGTACTGGTGAGCCACGACAAGCAGTGCCAAGTTGAATTAATGGTTTTTTAACAGATAAAAAAATAATTTTTTCGGTTTAAGAGGATTTGAGAATTAATTTTAGACATACAAAAAACTGATAAACATTATGATTCAAAAAATACTCATACAACAAGAAAAACTTATACCAGAATATCAAAATAAATGGTTAAATATTGGATTATCGTCTTTTTTAGATTACAAAAACACGGATATAATTAGTAATCTTTATACTTTAATAGGATTAAATAAACCAAATTATATTTTTTTTTCATAGTCCTTATCAAGCAATAAAAGCAATAGCAAAAACAGATGAATTAAGAAACTCATTAGGTAAAGGTATACTAGATTTATTTGATATAAGTTTGATTTTATTACAAGCTAAAATTGAAAAACAGATAGAAGAAAAATTATTGTCTTATTTAGCTAAGGAATTATCATTTAAACTTGGTAATTTTTTTACAGACTCATTACTATTGCCATTTTGGGATTTACTAGAGGAAAAACTAGAGATAGAACTTGGAAATGAATGGGAAATATTAAGTAATGTATTGTGGTATGATAAGATACTTAATCCCCAAAACGAATTTGAGCCATCTGTAGCTGAAATTTATAATTGTTTTTCTTCATAGAGTAAAATTAGTAGAGCTTGCTTGTGTGACTTTTGTATTTCAGTATTAGGTTGCGAGCATAATTCTAGAGACTGGGAAATATTTAAAATCTTAATTAGTAATTATGGTTGGATATTTCCTTATGAAAATGTATGCCTTATATCTAATCGTCCTAGCATTATTAGATTGGATGAACAAAATAATCTTCATGGAGAAGGAGTTCTTGCTATTCAGTTTGCTGATGGCTTCAGTGTATATGCAAATCACGGAACAATTTTATTTAAAGAATAAACACAGGACTTACGCATGAAAACGAAAAATCAATGGTTTGGACAAGGGTATAGGGGTATAGGGGTGTAGGGGTGTAAGCGTTCAAAACCTATACCCCTACACCCTTACACCCGTGACCCCAGTCTTAACAGATAACCTTGGTGCGTAAGTCCTGAAACATACTCTTAATCTGCCTAGTTTTGTGCAAACTTGGCCACGCAGTGTATGGTTTAATTTTTAAAACACTCCTTTGCGCAGCAGGATGGCAAGTGTCCTACTCATGAGCGAAATGATGTTCTTTTGCACAAGTATTTGCACGGATTCATCCTCAACAATTTCAAGAATGCTTCCTGATTATAAGTAATTAGCCCAACTTGATATTACTACTAAATTTAAAAAGTATATTCCTGAGTCAGTAGTCAACTAAAAACTTTGTAAAACAGTTTTAGCAACAATCCTAGTCTTCTTCAACTCTGCATCCGACAGTTTTCCCCCAGCTTGGAGGCGAGTTGCAGAAGTTTGTAAAACCGTAGCTGCATTATTATCACCAATTTGCAAAGCCGTTTTCGCAGCCGTTTGTAACATTGTCGCAGCACCAGTGCGATCGCCTTGTTGTAATTTAGTCTCAGCTAGTTGAGTTTGGCGATACTTAGCCAAGGTCAAAATATATTTATGTACTTCCGCGTCAAAATCTGCTTGATAAGCCTGCATAACGTTTGCATATACAGGCCAAACCTGTGACAGCGAACCTTCTTCATCTAAAGCCGGATTATCATAGCGGACTTGCACATTGCCAATTACTTGCTGTCCTGCGGGTAAATTTCCCAAGTAAAGATTCGCCAAAACTACCCTTTGGCAATTTTTCATCAAGTCTCCCAAGCGAACGATAAAACTACCATCTGCTTCAGGTTCTACAGGTAACTCAATAATATCAGGGGCAACTTGGGCAATGGGTCGAAGTTCTGCTAACCGGACATTAGGCGCAAGGGACAGCATGAGGTAAGCATTAGTTAACCCCACCGACTGCACCCGCGTAAACAGCCGATTGAATTGATGCACAGCTTGTTCTGGACGCTCAATGTGAGCTAAACTTCCCCCACCAGCATCAGCAATTTTTTCCAATAAATCCTGATTCCAACTGTTACCAAATCCCAAAGTATTGATAGTGAGATTAATTTTCGCCGCCTTCTTAGCAAATTCTAAACAGCGTCGACTATCATCTGGGCCAATTTCCCACTTCCAAACCTTGATACCACTTTCACCATGACCATCTGTTAAGAGGAATGCTTGGGAAACAGCACCTCTTGTTCCCTTCATCAGTTCTGTGATTCCTTGTTGCAAACCCTCAGCAATAACTGTACCGCCACTAGCCTTTAATCGCTTCCTAATTTGAGTTTTGATGTTTTCAGGATCTTCGACAACTTGATTGGGGATAATGACTGTCGCAGAACCCGCAAAACCCACAACTGAGATGCGATCGCCAATCTTTAGTCGATCTATTAACTTATCTACAGCTGCAATCACCGTTTTCAACGGCTTACCGTGCATGGAACCACTTTGATCCAAAATCAAGCATAAATTGAGCGGTAAATTTTGCTCAAACTGCTCGGCAATCGCAGAAATAGAAATGGCTAATTGACGCTGACTGTTTAATTGAGTGGCATCAATATTGGTATCACTTAAGGCTGTTAGCAGTTGGACTTTCATTTAGTGGTATCTTGCAAGACGGTTTTGGAGACAATCCGAGTTTTCTTGCGATCGCTTTCTGATAAATCTTGCCCAGCTTGGAGTTGAGTCGCAGAGGTTTGTAAAACTGTCGCCGCACCTGTATCACCCATTTGTAGGGCAGTTTTAGCAGCAGTTTGTAACATAGTAGCCGCACCTGCGCGATCGCCTTGTTGTAATTTCGCCTCTGCTAGCTGAGTTTGCCGATACTTAGCTAAAGCCAAAATCGACTGCTGCACCTCTGGGTTAATTTCTGGTTGATACACCCTGACAACATTGGCATAAACAGGGATATTGGGAGTGAATAACCCCGTCTGTTCTTGTACTGGGTTATCATAGCGTACTTGCACATTGGCAATCGGTTGTTTACCTTCTGGCAACTGTCCCAGATAAATATTTGCCAAAATCACCCTTTCTACATCCTTCATCAAATCACCCAAGCGAACAGCAAACCGACCATCTGTTTCTTGCTGCAAAGGCAACTCAATTGTATCTGGTGCTACTTGGGCGATGGGTTTAAGTTCTGCCAAACGGACATTAGGCGCAAGAGACAACAGTAAATAAGCATTATTTAAACTTACAGCTTGAATCCGTCGGAACAGGCGACCAAACTCATCCACTGCTTGTTCGGGTTTCTGGATATAAGACAAACTTCCCAAACCAGCATCGGCAATTCTTTCTAAAATATCTTGGTTCCAGTTGTCGCCAAATCCCAAAGTATTCAAAGTTAAGTTATAACCAGCCGCCAACTGAGCAAATTTCAAGCAGCGATTATTATCACCGTGTTCATTTTCCCCATCAGTTAACAGGAAAGCTTGAGAAATCGTTTCTCTCTTACCCTTAGCTAACTCCTCAATTCCCAACCGCAAACCTTCATCTATTGCCGTTCCCCCATCCGCAGCCAACCGATTAATTTGTTTTTTGATTTGTTCTGGGTCAGTAATGGTTTGATTGGGTACTAAGACCTTAGCACGATGATCGAAGGCTACCACACTCAGGCGATCGCCAACTTTAAGTCGGTCAACTAAACGTATCGCCGCCTGTTTGACAATTTCTAACGGTCGTCCATTCATAGAACCGCTATGGTCGAGAATCAGACATAAATTTAGCGGTACACTGCGGTCTTGTGGTTCAGCATCAGCCGAAACTGAAATTGCCAACTGACGCTGACTACTAGACTGTTGCGCGTCCACATTGGCATCATTGAGGACAGGCTGCAAATTAACTTTCATAAATCCTGCTTCCTAATTGAGAATACACATATTCATAAATAACTCCAAAGCGCTACACCAGCACTACGGAAAACTTCATTAAAGCCAATTCATCTATATATTTCAGATAATATACTCAGAATATCCTAGAGATCATTTATTGGCAGAAGCTAACTCAGTGTTGATTAGCGAGAAAACCGCACATCAACCGAGCAAGCATCACGCTAGGATGTATTACAGTTAACGGCTTAATTTTAGGCGATCAGTTGCTATGGAAAACCTCCCCATCAAGGCTGTTCAAGCCCCTTACTACGGCGACAACTCCTACAGGACACCGCCGCCAGATTTACCCTCCCTCCTCCTCAAGGAACGAATAGTCTATTTGGGGATGCCACTGGTTCCTGCTGTTACGGAATTGATAGTTGCTCAACTATTGTATTTACAGTCCGACGACCCCGAAAAACCCATTAAAATTTATATCAACTCCACTGGCACATCCGGTTATAGTGGCGACCCCATCGGCTTTGAAACCGAAGCTTTCGCCATCTACGACACCATGAAGTACATCAAGCCCCCAATTCACACCATTTGCATCGGTTCAGCGATGGGTATGGCAGCGATGTTACTCAGTGCTGGTACAAAAGGTTGTCGCGCTAGTTTACCCAACTCCTCAATTATCCTGCACCAACCCAAGAGCTATGCCCAAGGTCAAGCAACGGATATCCAAATTCGGGCAAAGGAAGTTCTGGTAAACAAAGCGTCAATGGTTGAGATTATCTCTCAAACCACCGGACAGCCGATAGAAAAAATCACCAAAGACATGGATCGTCTTTTCTACATGACTCCTTACCAAGCCAAGGAGTACGGCTTGATTGATAGAGTCTTTGAAAAAGAAGAACTCGCCAACCCACCCCTACCAGCAAGTGTGCTTTAAGAAAGCAGGAGGCAGGAGGCAGAAGGTAGAAGTTTATAATTTCTTCCTCATCTCCCCCCACTCCCTCATCTTCCCACTCCCCAATGCACCATGACCAACTATTTATAACGGAGTCAACAAAATGCCTATAGGAGTTCCTAAAGTTCCGTACCGGATGCCAGGCGGTCAATTTACCGATTGGATTAGCATTTACGATCGCCTCTACCGGGAAAGAATTATTTTCTTGGGACGTGATGTCGATGATGAAATTGCTAACCAAATCATCGCCGTCATGTTGTATCTGGATTCAGAAGACCCAGGTAAAGACATTTATTTATATATCAACTCCCCTGGTGGGATGGTAACATCCGGCTTGGCGATTTATGACACAATGCAGCACATCAAATCAGATGTGGTAACAATTTGTGTAGGTTTAGCAGCTTCAATGGGTTCCTTCCTCTTGGCGGCTGGGACAAAAGGCAAACGCCTCGCTCTACCCCATTCCCGGATTATGATCCACCAACCCTCCGGCGGAACCCGTGGACAAGCCACCGACATCGAAATCGAAGCCAAAGAAATCTTGCGGATTCGCCACCAACTAAACCAAATCTACGCTAACAACACAAGTCAACCCCTAGCCAAAATTGAAAAAGACATGGATCGCGACTTTTTCATGTCCGCCCAAGAGGCTAAGGAGTACGGTTTGATTGACCGTGTAATTGAGGAACGCCTGTAAGGGTAAGGGAGTGGGGAGTAGGCAGTGGGGAGTAGGGGAAATTATAAATTATGAATTACCCATGACCCATTACCTATTACCCATTACCTAATATTTAAAAAAACTGTCAAAAATGTACTATAAACTATAAGATTATTGTTTATTATTAGAAATTTCAGCATAGAAGCTCATCGCTGATTGCTGGACATTACATAAATTAAGTAGATCAAAATGGATCTCGGAGATTGCTACCGTTTATTAGGTTTAAGGTCGGGGGCTTCATTTGCTGATATTAAAGCGTCATACCGACGGCTGGCGCAGCAATATCATCCTGATATCAACCCCGGTGATCAAAAAGCTCAAGATAAGTTTATAGCCTTAACTGAGGCTTACAGATTTCTGTTGACTGTCGTACCGCCACAGGAGACAGTACAAAAGTCTCAGCAGACCACCACAGTTAGTAGCGATAATACACAAACCACCCGTAAGGAAAAAGCGCCCACCGCTACAGTCACTACGGAAAAACCACCCGCAGCAAAACCGCCAAATATTGCAGAAATCGAACAAAGGTTAAAGTGGAAGACTTACGAACAACTGCAACGGTTTTTGCGTGAGCGAAGATTTCCACAAGCGATCGCCTTAGCAGAGGCTTTGTCAGCGCGTCTACCCAAGGATGCAGAAGTTCGCCAATGGCAAGCGATCGCCTATCAAATTTGGGGACGCGCTTTGATTAATGAAAATCAACTCCTCAAAGCCAGAGTTTATCTGAAAAAAGCTTTAAAAACAGACCCCCATAACAAAGCGCTATGGGAGGAAGTACAACGTGACTTTCAAAAGTTAGAGCAGATATTTTAATTAATCAATAGTCAACAGCCAAAACTCACGGTTTGCTACCTACAGCCAACACCACAGAAGCAGGGATTTCCACACCATTGTCTGTGGAATACCTGGATGCTCCCTCAATAATTGCTCTCTCGATATTACGTTGCTGCTCTTGGGTTTGCATGGCTAGTAGCGGCCCAAGACGTGCTGTACTGACAACAACGGTTGGCATTACATCTTGGGCTTGAGAAAAAGTCCAGTTTATAGACAATTCGTTGATGAACACTTGATTAAAACCTGCCTTGCTTAAGACATGATAGCATTCTGTAGCTTCGCCAAAGCGGAATAGGGGCGGGCCTTGTGGTAAATCCACATTCATGTTGCCGTAATTTTGTACTGCACCCAATATCAAAGCCATGAACGGATTGCGAGTTGGTGGTGTCCAGCAGGTAAAAGCATAATACCCGCCAGATTTTAGCACTCGAAAAGACTCAGCGATCGCACGTTCGGGTTCAGGAAAATGAAGGATGCCTAAATTACAGACAATAGCCTCAAACTCATTGGCATCGAAGGGAAGATTAAGAGCATCTCCCTGATAAAACCTACCTTGTGGACACCGCTCTCTAGCAATAGCCACCATATTTTCTGCATAGTCTAATCCGGTAACTATAGCTTGGCGCTTAATTGCCGCAGCACTAAGCCACCCAGTTCCACAAGCGACATCCAATAATTTCACACCAGATTTTACTTTTATAGCATCTAGTAGAGCGTCATTTACCTGAGACGTAGTTGCAGCGATCGCTTGGTCATAGTCTTGAGCTATCAAAGAGAATCTCTCACGCTCGAACTGCTGGAATGCAGAGTAAGGAGTTGGGTCAGATGTCATTGTTTCCTATTCTGACGTACATTAGGGTTTTAATCTACAGATAAGGTCTAGTTTGAGGGCGATGATGGAGTAATCAATTCAAAATTTCTCAGCACGCGCTAAACGCGCCGCTACCGCTAACTTAGTACTATTTATCTCTCCGCATGAATATAATCCACAAAGTGAAATTTAGGCACAAGCCATAATTTTAGCCAAGAGTAAAGTCCTAATCCTAGTAGTGCTGTAATTATTAAAGGTAAACCTAACTTCACTCGTAAGGAGTCGGGGAGAATGGCAGCACCAGAAATAATGATGACAAAATATCCTAAAAGGAACAGTTGTAGTCGCTGGATATTTTTTAATGCTTGACGACAACTGCTGCAATGCTGCGTGTGTTGTGTATAACGGTCTAGGGCAACCTCACGGTTATAGTTGAGTGTTGGGTTTTCGGGAATTTTTATCCCTACCGCTTGCCAAGGTAATTGACCGTGACAATATTGATCAAACCACTTGCGAAACTCAATGACCAGGCGATCGGCATTTGTGGGTAGCTTATATGCAGTCTTCCAGGTTTCCCGTGCTTGTCTTTGCTGGAGGAAACTTTCCTGCTGTTTGAGTAAAATCATGTCTCCATCAAGAACATAATTTCGATTAGTAATGTGATCCCACCAACGAGGCTTAATACGATTCAGTCCTGGAGCAAAATTACGGCTAAATTGAGCAACAATCCTTGATTTACCTGGAGATACCGGAATACAGTAAGTAATTAACCCTACCTGTCTGTCAGAACTGCCAAAACTAATTGCATACTCCAAACGACAAGGAGGTTCAAAGGTGATTGTACTTTTGAGGTTTCTGTCAACTTGCGCTTCAATCAAATTTGCACTAGATTGCACAATCTTTAAAGGTACTGGTGTTGCTTTTTCCCGATTACCCTGCACTCCATGATGGGCAAAAGGAACATGGCTAGGATCAGCCACATTTTCTACCAAGGTTTGCCAATCATAGTCTAAATCACGGACAAAAGAACTCCAAACAAAACCCTTACTTGCGTCTATTTGCGGTGATAAAGGTAATGGTGTTTGATTAGCTAATTCCTTTGATTGAGCATCAAGCCAAACCCAAAGTAAGTCATTTTCTTGACGAACTGGCAGCGAAATTACGCAGAAATTATTCTGATTTTTGGTAATTATTTCTGCATTTTCAGCTTGAGGAATTTGAGTACAAATACCTTCAGCGTCAAATTCCCAACCGTGATAACTACACATCAAATTGCCTGTCTTATCATCAACCCGACCCTCACTTAAAGGTGCTAAACGGTGGGGACATTGATCTAAAAATACTCGAAAAGTCTCTGAGGATGGAGGCTTCCAGATTACTAAAGCCATTCCCAAAATAGTAACAGGGGTGGGGCGTTGAGAATCTAAGTCTTCTATGGGAGAGACAGGATACCAGTGCTGAAAAAAATTAAACTCAGGTTCCATTTGATCGTAAAATGAGATGAATTTTAATGATTGACTATCTGCCAATTCTGATCATCACTCAAATTGGTAAAAAATGTTTGTGTGTTCCCTGTTCTTAAAAAATTCCTCGCACAATCAAACCGAGGACAAAAATATGGCCAAATCTGCAATTACTATTACCGTTAAACTATTTGCAGCGTATCAGGAAGCCTATGGAGTATCAGAAATAGTACTAGAATTTCCCGATGGTACACAAGTTAGCGCAGTCCGCGATCGCCTAATCACTGAACACCCAGAACTCGCCAAATGGCGCGACCTTACCCGCTTTGGCGTTAATTTAATATTTGTCGAACCCGATACAGCCTTAAAAGACGGCGATGAAGTAGTGCTGATACCGCCAGTTAGTGGGGGGTAGTTAGTTGACAGTTGACAGTTGACAGTTGACAGTGGTTAGTAGTTTTTTCTCCTCATCTCCTCCTCTCTACTTCACCTTCCCACGAAAGCGGACAAACCCATAAGAATTAGCTGGTGTACCGCTACCAGTAGCAGGAGGTAGACTAGGTAAAACAGTGTCGCGGGTAATATTGACGACTATAGCCCCATTGGTATTACTACCAAAACAAAAACTTGGTGTAGCTGGGTCATTGGCTGGGTAGAAAGTAGCGCGATCGCTATCTGCTACATTACTAAAATAAACTGTAGGTGTAGTAGAACCGACAGCCATAGCAATACCTTGATCAGCCCCAGATGTACCTCCATCATTAGGGGTTAAACCATTAAAAGCAGTGGCAATAAAAGTTACATTACTTGGGACTAAATCACAGAATTGCACTTTGCTTGCATTGCCATCTCCATTAGATAAGAAATAAATAGTGTATTCAATATCATCCCCTGGTTTAACGTTGCCAGCATTAATTGAACCACGCAAGTAATTACTAGGCCATTTAGTATCATTATCATCACCATCCCTTGGTGCTGCTACATAATTACTAGCAGTAGGTGGCACATTACTAACACCATCTACAATACTAGTTAAGTCTTGGGTATTAATGCGGGTGATACGTTTAACTAAAAGTAATCTGGGGATACTGAGAATATTGAGAATATTGTTAATAGCACTGCTGGGGAAGAACGTCCACTGATCTAAACCTTTGGTATCTCCAAATGAGCCTGTACAGACAGTGTTGGCATTACCTGCGTTACCCGACTGCCCAAACTTACGATCTGATGAACTGGTATCAAAACCTGTAATTTGATTACTAAATGTAATAGTTGGTGGGTTAATGCCACAAAGGGGCGCATTATTATCAATATCAGCTTGCGTTGCTCCTGTATTGACAATTGTTCCACCTTTAGTTTTATAAACGCGATCGTCATAAAAACCCGTTCTTACACCAAAACCTGGTAAGTCCGTAGGATATCCACTAGGAGGGTTCAGCAGGGTGATGGTTGGACCACCAGAGAAGTTATTTTCTGCATCTAATACAGGAAAATGATATTCTCCCGCCCTAGCTCTGATTCTGAATTGGTAATTTGTGCCTACGGGGAAGAAATTACCACTATTATCTTTACCGTCCCAAGCAACAGTTTGTGTACCAGTTGAGTCGATAAAACCCCTTAAAACTCGGTTTTTGGGATTGGTAGGGTCAAAATCTGTACTACCGCTACCTCTAATCACAATTTCGTAGGTTCCTGTAGCATTGCTACTAAAAGTAAAATTACCACCAGTATTCACCTTACTGTTGTTACCGGAAAGATTACCAGTAAAATTAGGATTACTTACACCTGGAGCGATGGGATTAGTTGTGATACCTGTACCTTGGAAAGACCCATTGCGGTCATAACGATTAATAAAACCTAAAGCGTTGGGAGCAGGCTGATTGAAAAAAGTTGGAAATTGGGGACGCGCTAATTGTGTCCCGCCTTGTGGGTTAGAAACTTGTGCATCAGTACCCACAATATTGTGATACAAAGTGCTTGTACCATCACTATCAAAAAAACCCACTTGGTTTCCATAAACTACAAATCCGTTGGGATCTAATCCGCGAACGTCCGTTTTGTATCTGTAGCCATCAATTGTAACAGGATAGATGGTGAAATAAAGTGGTCTATTGTTAGCTCCTGTAAATAATGCTAAATAGTAAGAGAATAAACGTCCAGTTAAGTCTATTGTGGGACTAGTGCTACTACGAACAGTAACATCCCAAGCGGCAACATTAGTTTTTTGAGTAGCGTCAAAATTGTTACTATTACTTAAGCTAATTTGACCTGAGACAGATCCATCACCACTAGCAGTAAATCCATCTGGGCCAAAGATGACGACATCATAAATTCCTGTAGTTGGTGCTTGATAGTAACAAGGTGTATATCCATTAGTATTACCCGTAGTATTACCATTGCCATCAATATATTTAGGCCCTGCTAGTTCCTCGGCTCTACTATTAATTATCCCTCGTCCAGGTTGGGAAGTACATTTAAAACTGGGTGTACTCGGAATGGTTTCACTACCTACCGAACCTCCTACTAAGCCGGGATTATAAACATAGATATCACCTGTAGTATTTGCCAAAGTAGCACTATTTACATTTACAGCACTGGAACCTAGTAAGATATACTCTCCGGCGTTGGCATAAACTTTTAACAGGGTACGTCGTTTAATTAAGTTTGCAAAATTTTCGTTTCGCCATTCCAAGTTAGCTCTAGAACCAGTAGCTCCACTAGGGTACAGATTCCTACTACCTTCAGCTTGAGCCGACTGTATCCAATAGCCCCAGGTACATAATAATAACGCTAGGCTACCAAGCCATTTTCGCTGTCGGTTGGGAGATTTAACTCTCGCACAACGTCTCTGTAATACCATTTCTTTTAAAAGATACTTAAAAAATAGGCTCATAACTGATTCACTACATCCTCCTGCAAGCAAATTGACTTAATGTATAAATGCGTCATGGTGCATCTCTCCCCACCGTTACATTTTGGAGTTTATTGGCTGAGGTTGTTGATGCTTGTTGCTGGCGGGGGACAGGCTTTTGTCGTCCAAAGCCCTCAAATAATTCATCCAGCTTGACACTTAAACCCAAATACAGGCCACCAGCCGATCGCGTCCCAGAAAAATCTCTGTCATCGACTCTGCCAAACGCATAACCAGCAGCTAAACGCAGGTTAGGACTCAAATAGTAACCAGCCTCCACGACAAAACCCGTTTCTGTATAACTAGACTGACTAATTACTCGTGCCTCACCAACCAAGTCCCAACTATAACCCAGGCGATAAGTAGCACGTAATTGTCCTAAATTCACCTTACTCGTACCTGCTAAATCGCTTGCTAAATAAGAAGTGCTATTACGCAAGGCATACTTACCGTAAAATTCCCATTGCCAATTAGGCGCATAAATAGCTTCTAAAGCAAAAGTATGGTCTTGGGAACCCGTACCACTACCTAATAAAATAGTGTCGGGAATAGTGGCGGGATTTTCCCGGTATTCATAGCGCAACAAGGCGTTAAATTTATCGTTGTTGGGGTCACGGTAAGCCAAACCCACCTTCAAATTGACCGTATCACCCAACCCAATTAGCTTTTGATTGGCAGAATTGGCTTGTTGAAAGCGTACCAAAGCTGTAAGTGCTGGGGAAATTTTTCCCACAGCTGCGGCGGAAATGGCAGTGTTGGAAGCACCAGCAGAGGTGCGATGTTCATAACGAGCGCTGGCTTGAAATTCTGGGTTATCAGAGTATTCCAGACCGACACTGTAACTATCGCCGCCATTAAATCCAATTGCCGACGCACTCTGACCAGCAGCAAAGGGTTGGGCAAATTGTTGACCTGCGGCTGTGCGGTTGAAGAAGCTGCCGAAAATGTGTTCATAAGCTAGATTCAGCCGCAAACCAGGAACTATCATCCAACGATTGTTTAAACCTATAGCTCCTTGAGTCGTCAATTCATTAGCACCATTAAGAATGGAATAACGAGCTGTGAGGGTGGTATCAGAACCAAGTTTGTGTTCACCGTTAATATTCAAGCTGGTGATAGAGTTACCCGCATTCTGACCACCACTGTAATACTGTTGAGCCAGACTGATATTTACACCAGGAACAACCGCCCAATTTAGCCCCAAGACAGTGCGGTCTGGATACACAGTGTCTTTTTGGGAAGATAAGGTGAGTTCGTTTTGGGCTTGGAAACTCAGGTTGTTGGTGAGGGGATATGTGAAACGACTACGTAATTGACTAGATGTGCTATTTAAAGCATTATTGGGAATCCGGTCTTGGCGATCGCGCTGAATCCAATCTACATCTATAGTGGCTTTAGCTAACCGTTGTTGAATCCCCGCCGAAATCGTTGTCAGGGAATTATCAACTTTACTACCAGGGATGGCTTCAGAACGGGGAGAAAATAACTCTTCAAATGTATCTAGAGGTTGGGGTGCAATGCCAAAGTTGTCTTCATGGTCGTATTGCAAGCGCAGATTGGTAGTTTGCGATACCTTCCCGATTAATTGCGCCCCATAACGAGTCTGACCGGGTGTAAAACTGATGGTGGCGTTATTGGCAAAGCCTGTATCTGCATAGCGATAATAAGCACGACCTTGCAAACCTGCGAAAATCGTTCCTTGGGCTTCAAATCGGTATGCTTGACCACTTACCAGCCCCATCACGTCAGAATTATTCGTCGAATGGGCATATTCGGCAATTAATTCGCCTTGGGAACCAAAAGAAAACCTCGCATCTGCGCCATATAGTTCAAAATCCCGCACGCCCTGATTTTCTCTGAGGTAAGTTGCACCTAGCCAACTCTCTTGGTTGGCTGTGCGGGAGAAGTTGTATTGCAAACGACCTGCATAGATGTTGCTCTCTGAGTTCTTGCTGTCATATTGATAAGTAGCAACGATACGACGAACTAGGACTTGTCCGTTTCCATCTACATCGGTACGCAAAATTGGCTCACGGAATAAGATGGTACCGCGATCGTAATCGATTTCGTAGTCTGCTCCGCGACTGAGTGATTTCCGTTCGAGAACTGTACCAGGGCGATTCAATTCTTCCAACTCAATGAAGATGTTTTCACTACCTGCAACTACCAACCGCCGGGAGAGGAAATAATACCCACTCGTACCATCAGGCGCGATGGTATCACGTTGAAAGGCTTCTACATTATTACCGTAAAACCCTGTAAATTGCAGATTCCCGAAGTTGTAGTTAGCTTTAAAGCCGTGGAGTTGACGAGTAACGGCGGTAAATTGTTGAGAAGTCCGGGCAAATTCTTCGGTATTGTAGTCGCCCCACATAGCAAAATCAGGCGCAGCACCAGCAATACCAGTGGAACGCTCAAAACGCAGATATACGCTGTCTATTGAAGGTGTAACAACATCTACTGTGGAACTATCGCCGTAAACCGGATAGTTTCGTTCGCTAAATTGATACGACCTAAAAAGACGGTTATCACAGTTACAATCTTCGTTCAGAGGACGAGAACTATTATATGCACCTGTAAACAACCACTCACCGATCGCACCCGTGGCAAAGATAGCTGATTTAAAATCTACCTGGGTACTATTGTCCCGGTTCGGTGGGAGGAAATTACTTAACTTATCGTAATAGTTTGTACCTCTAGCCCCTAAACGTAAATCGATTACCCCAGTCACCAAACTAGGACGAAGGGCTGTTTCAAATTGTATTTGAGTAAAGGCTTCTAAATTATTAGTGAACGCGCGGATAGTGACATTTTGTGCTTGCAGAGGCGATCGCAATTTTGCCGTAAATTCACCTTTTTTCGCCTCTACTTGAAACCCTGGTTCTTCCGGTTTAAAGTCCTGTCCTAGCAATTCTCCCGCCGTGGGCATAATTGTGACAACACCATCTTGATAAGAAGGATTGCCATTTTCATCCAACAGTTGACCGCGAATTGTCGCCGTGGAACGCCCATCAGCCGGAACACGAGATTCAACGGTTTCTATGGTTAATTTCTTAGCCTTCCCCCGCACTAGGATTCTCACGGTTACAGGCGCTTCCGTTCCCCCCACGATTTGGGCAGATAGGATATTCTCACCTTCTTTGAGAGATACACCATACCATGTCTGCGTTACTAAATTAGTATCAGCATCATTTTCAGTACGTCCAATTAAAGCAGCATCTACCAATACCCCATTTACTCGTAATTCTACTTGACTACCAGCCGGAAATTGTACCGATACTCTAGTCGCTGGCACATCTAAACGACTGTCAAGAGTGGGAGTTAAGATTTTTACTCCCGTGGCATTAGTAGAAGTTTGTTCTTTTCCTCCTTCTGTTTGAGCAACTAATTTGCGTAAGCCTCTTGGTAAGGGCGTATCCGTTGCTGGTTGGAATGGTTGGATAGCAGTTGTGGATAGTTGTAAATTTTTTACTTCGTTGCTTTGAACTCCATTTTCTACTGGGTGTAGAGACGTTGTATGCAACGTCTCTACATCTGTAGGGGAGCCAGTGCGTTGCGGCGGGGGTTCCTCCCGTTGTAGCAACTGGCGTGAGAGGGTTGGAGAGGGGGCTGGTATTTCTTGCTGGGTTAACTGAGATGTTTGACCTAACCCCCTAACCCCCTTCCCTAGTAGGGAAGGGGAAATATGTAGAGATGTTGCATCTAACTTCTTTACATCTGTAGAGGAGGGGTTTTCCTGAACCTCAGCATGAACTATTACCGGATATAAAACGAAGCTCAAAGCCCCAGCCATTGCTCCCATCAACTGCAAATTCAAAATACTTACAGGTTTCATGGCTTCACTACCTCCTCTGTGATGGGAGTCACGGCAAAGTTCATCCTGACTAAGCCGCCAGGTTCTAAGCGCACTAGGCGAGATTGACTATTGCGTTCCTTAAATTTCTTGTTAGGAGCTAGTTTGTATCCAGTGACGCTACTAAGGTCTAATACTCCGGTGTGGCTTCCAGGTAAGACGTTGGCTAAGGAAAATAAACCCTTGGGATCTGTGGTGATGCGGTTCCCATCTTCGAGGAAAATCACAGCGTTGGGAATCCCCCTTTCCCCTAGTTGCTGTTCACCATCAAAGTTTTTATCTTCAAATACCCGACCGATAATTGTGCCACAATCTGCAACTATACCTGGGCGAATCTTCAGTAAATGCGTTGCTGGGCCGTCTTTAGTCCTAAATCCATTGTCAGCGCGTTGAGCATTGACGATCGCACTATTGCGACCTGTACCACGTACAGCATCAGGAGTCAATTGAGCCGCATAAGCTATGTTAATTACTTGACCTACGGGAAGACTGATATTAGTACGCAGAGTAATGGTGTTCCCATTACTAACAGGAGTAAAAGTAATTGGCTGCCCATTCAATTCACCCCGCACAGATTTAGGAATAAAATTAAAACCGAAGGGTAAATTATCAGTAACTACTAAATTATTTAAAGCTACGTCCGATAAATTTTTAGCTGAAAGACGATATATAACGGTATCTCCAGGTTCAGCCGCAGCGCGATCGCCTGTTTTGGTCAGTTGCACCTGACTCGGCTGACACATATTTGTAGTAAATTCAAATGCTAGTAAATCAAGTCCCACTAATTCAGCATTAGGAACCAAAACTACCCTATCCTCTATAGTTGTTTCCCCTGTAGTTCTAATTGGTTGACCATCAAGGGAAGTGGCAACATATCTGACAACATTGTTGTTATTAATGTTGCTATTATCAAGAATTTGAATCTTAATCCGCCGTTGCTGATATACGGAATCAGAGGGGGGATTGACTACAAAAATGTAATTTTTCCCTGGATTGGTTTGACCTCGATTCGGATCAAGAAGAAAATTATATACACCCGGTGGGTTGTTAGTAATAAAATATGGGTTACTATTTTGTGTATTTGGCGCTAAACCACCAGGAATATTGTTATTAGGAATATCAGGTACTTCTGTGCGCGTTAGCGAAACTAATTTTCCTAATTCTGTTCCCGTGGGGTCGTTTGCATTAGGTTCATATACAGCTACAGAAAAACCTGTATAGTCTGGTAAAACTGTACCTCCACAGCCTAAAATCCTTCCTAATGGGTCAACCAATGGGCTAGGATTGACATTTATTTGCTCGGTAGTTCTTTCATATGTAATTTTTTTGCCATCATCTTCATAAGAATATGTATAAGTAGCTTGGTTTGTAATACCGATAATCCCAGCATTTTGTGCGATTGCTGGTATAGTGATGGTAGTATGCAAAAAACCACCTACAATAACTGGTGTGGTTAGCCTTTTAAACCAGTTACTCCTGAAATTAATTTGCTTGTTCCTAAGAGGACGGATCACTGAATTTTTCTCCTAAGAAACGCCCTGATTTTTGTTAAAAAAAACATTTTTAAATTACAAAATTTCCATCAGCCAAGTAAAAATCAAAACCCTATCTGTAGGGATGATTTATTACGTCTTAAAAAATCTAGATACACTAAGTAGCTCAGTGTTAAAAATTATCGCTATGGCAAGGCAGGAGGCAGGAGGCAGGAGGCAGAGAGCAGTGCGGTCTTGGGCTTTGCCCAAGTGGAGCAACTGCGGAGAAGGGAAGAGGGTTATAGCTTTGTTTACCTTTCTTAACTTAGTTTTGTTTTTTCCCACCGACTTACTTATCTATAAATTTGAATTTTTACAGTATTGAAAAAAATCTCTCCTTGTAAGAAAGGATTTGATTTCTCTCCCCCTCCTCCGGTAGTGAAGGGGGTTGAAGGGTGAGGTTTACCCTGAGTTTTTTTAAATGATGTAAAAAATCAAGTTTATCGATAACAAATTAGGCATTTATTAGCCAACCGATGTTATCAAAATCGATAATTCAAAACGGCTGACTAATAAATACATATTTCCCAAAAAGGTGACAAAAATATTCAGTTAGCGTACCTGAGTTTCATAAGTTGCTTTGACTGTAGTTTTCGCCGTTACCAAGGGGAGTTGTAACCGGATATGAGTGTAAGCAGTTGCGGGGGCTGGTTGAGTTTCAACTTTCCCACCAGGAAGGGTGACTTTAATTGTGGGATTTTCCACAAAAGTGCGTCCGCCATCAATGCTGTAGGTAATTTTGGCATTTTGATTACTGAGGTTGGCAGACTTCAGCACATATACCATGCCTTTGGGGATGGGTTGATAGAGAGTGAGGTTTTTGATGGGGCGATCGCTTGTATTTTCCCCAGTTAAGGTATAGCGTAATATATCCCCTGATTTAACCTGTGCTTGCCCTTTCAAAGCTTGCCAAGTTACCTGTTGTTTACCTTGCTGATCCTTCGTTAAAACTTGCTTTTCACCTTCCAAACGCAACTGTAAAGCGGTCTGCTTTTGGGGACTTTGAGCAACTGCACTATTAGATGACCACCAACTAACTACCCCTGGTAAACAAGTAGTAAACGAAACTGTTGTCAGCAGTAGACTGGAACCTAACCCAGCAATCAACAAATCTTTCATCTTCATATTAGTTAACCTTGCGTTGGAAGATAAATGTTCCTGTTTGACCAGGGGTAACTGGGTTAGTGACAGTATTTATATACTTAGTGACATCACTAGCCGCAGTAGTACCACTTTGTTCACCACCAAGAAGATTATTAGCAGAATCGCCACTAAAGAACGTGATTGTTCCTCCTGCACTTTGAGCCGAGCCAAGAACATGACTGGTCTCAATTACGCCATTTGTAGGTGCGTTATCTTTCGCCCAGTTGTTCGGTAATGTTGTGCCATCTTCAGTAATCACCACATTACCAGCACTCAAAGTCACGTTGCCCGTACCTGGGGCTGGAGGTGCTGCCTCAGAAATGTTCTTGTACTGAATCACGTACTCAATAATATTTCCAGGTGCAGGTTGCTTGGGTGTCGTACTCAAAGTACCATCTGCACCTTGAACTGCTGGGCCAGTTCCTTGTAAGATCCGTGACTGTTTTAACAATTGTAAGTAGCCAGTGTAGACGCGATCAATAGTAATATTTGTCGCTGCATCATCAGCCAAGCCATTACCATTGGTGTCAATAAATGCGGTAATTGGTACAGGGAAACCGCGTTGGATATTAGTATCTGTTGAAAGTGGAGTACCAGCAGGTAGGTCAACAGTCACAGTATAGTTTGCTGTGCTATTTGCTGCTACATTATCAATTCGCACTGGGTTAGTAGCACTAACTGGGTTGCCTCCGACGACACCAGTACCATTTGTAAATGTAAAGAGTCCGTTATTGTATGTATAAGTGGCAGTGGTCGCACCATTGTTAGCAGATATAGTTACAACTGTGCCGTTAGGCAAATTACCTGCATTAGTTGGTGGTGTAGGTAATAAAGAGATATTGTCTGTTTGAGTACCACCATTTCTAATGGTGTTAATGAAATTAACTACATTTGGATCAAATGTTGTACCTGGAGCAGTATTAGCGGGAACATTGGAAGATTTGTTCGTAAAGTCGTCATTATTGTTTGTCAGACCCACTGCATCTGGTTGTCCATTTGGGCCATTCAATACTGCGGCGATATTCAGAACAAAGACGTTAGCTTCACCACCAGGGTTTGCACCAGGGTTGTTAGTATCCCCACCATTATTACCATTAGTATCTGTTCCAGTGTTGTTTAGATCAGTTGGGTCAGTTTTCGGGTCAGTAATAAAACCATCAGGCACAATATCTGGTAACTTATCTGGCACACCATCCCCATTAGTGTCTGTGGTTGGTGGGGGTGTCATGTTATTTGGAGGCCCATCAAAGTTGCTGGGATTTGGATCACCCGACTCATCCAGTACAGGGGCATTTGTTTCTGGTGTTTTACCAAATACTTGCGCGATGTTGGCTATAGTTAGAGGTGCAGTCTGTCCTGTTCTAACTTTTAATTGAATAGAGAATTGAATTTGCTGTGCATCAGCAGCAGGAAGGTAAGTAGATGTATCACCATCTACAGTAGCTTTCATAAAACCGATGCGAGTGACTTGAGACAAAGTTGGTGCTGTGGTTGTCCAAGTAGCAGCATTAGCAGATGTGATGACTGGAGTAGTAGAATAAACTACAGTCCAACCAGTAGGAGCAGTTGGAGTTGTGGCTAGTTCTGTGCCAAAAGGAATAGCATCAGAAACTAAGATATTTTTACCAGAAAGACCAGGGACATCAGTACCTGCTAAAGCTGTGGGAGTAATGTTTTGCCCTGTGTTATCAGTAGACCTAACTTGTAAACTCAAGTTGTAATTGATGGTATCACCTACAATGTCGTTGAGCGGATTGACATTGTTATAACTACCACGAGTTTTGAGGATGGTAGCTAAAGAATAAAACTTCGGAGCAATAGTTATAGAAGCTGCTACACTACCTTCTACTACGCCGTTAGCGGGTACACCAGGAACTTCTCCAGGTGTACCATCTGGGTTGTCTACGGTGTAAACGTCTCTCGCATCATTAACCGAGCCAGCACGGGGAGAGTTAACTTTGGTTTCAGGTGGTGTAGTTTCTCCCAAAGTAACTTTAATTGTTTGCCCTGGTGTGACACCTGAATTTATCGTGACGACTACTCTTACTTCCACCTTCCCATTAACAGCTATAGAATCTGTGGTGAAGCCAGTACTGGGAACATCTGACCAATCTGTTCCGTTGTAGTATTGAACTTTACTTGTTTCGACTGGCCCTGTAATACCAGCTTGGGCAGGAATTTGGAATCTTGTCGGGTCATTACCTATGTTAGTGATGGTAAAGGGGAAATATACAAGATCCTTGGCTTGATAAGTACCACCGTTCTCATCTACAGGTGTACCAGCGACAACGGAGATACCTGCTACTTCTGCTACGGTGACGGTTACTTTGTTAGAAGTAGCATTGATTGGTATGTTTGGATTATTAGGATCTTCGTAAGTAGCAGTGGCTTGGTTGTCGATAGTTGTCCCTGCTGCTGTGGGTGCAGTTTGGGCTAAGGCTGGGATAGTAGATAGGAAAATACCGTTAGATAAAAATGCTGCTGTTAGTAAGGTACGGTAAAGTTTAGGCTTTTTAGCCTTGGTAATTTGATGACTAGATTTCATTTGGTGTAGTTGCTTTATAGATACAGCCTGATAAGTTGCGAGCAGAGTAAATGCAAACCTAAGTTTTTCCACTCTCTTGTTGCATCTAACGATGAAAATCCTGTAGCCAGGATTTTCATCGTTAGATTCCTTAGTAAAAAGGACTTAAAATTTGCGGTGTTACAAAGTTACCTTTTTGACAAAAACAACTAACGCCAAAGGACATTGTATTTTTGGGAACACCGATTTGATTTACAGGGATTGATAAAACCAGTTACAGGTCAAACATATGTATTTTCAAGGGTTTGATTAGTTATTTGTTATGGAGCTATCGCTCATACATAGCAAAGTTAATGCAAATAAATCAATAACAAAAGGGTCAAAATACTAGTATTGCAACTTAATGAAACAGTATTTTTCAGTATTTTTATTTAAGTAAATTACTGGTATTTTTTTATTTGTTGTAGTAAAAATATAATTATTATAGTTAATTTTACTAGGTTAATGTAAGCCAAAAAATGCAAAGCCTATTCTGTAGGAAAATTTAAACCCGATAATTTTAGTCGGGTATGTTTGACTAGTGTTTTTACCCGTGTTACTATCAACCTCAGTTGACGGACAAACAGGGAAGGCTAGTTTATGACTCAGGCAATATCCAAACTCACCCAAGCAAGCAATGCCACATTAAAATCATTGCAATGTAAAGAATGTGGCGCAGAATATGAACTTAAAGCCAGTCATGTGTGTGAGTTTTGCTTTGGGCCGTTAGAAGTTAAGTATGACTACGATGCTATACGTCAATCTGTTAGCCGTGAAAAAATTCAAGCTGGCCCCAACTCTATCTGGCGCTACCGTGCCTTCCTGCCCGTCGCAACTGACAATGTAATAGATGTGGGAACAGGTATGACTCCCCTGGTACGTTCCCATCGTCTTGCCCGTCGCCTGGGTCTAAACAAGCTTTACATTAAAAATGATGCAGTGAATATGCCCACCCTCAGCTTTAAGGATAGGGTGGTGTCCGTCGCCCTTTCTCGCGCTAGGGAGTTGGGATTCACTACAGTTTCTTGCGCTAGCACAGGAAATTTAGCCAATTCTACAGCTGCGATCGCCGCTCATGCTGGTTTAGATTGTTGCGTCTTCATCCCCTCTGACTTGGAAGCCGGGAAAGTATTAGGTAGCTTAATCTATAGTCCTACCCTGATGGCTGTGAAAGGCAACTACGACCAAGTAAACCGCCTCTGTTCAGAAGTAGCTAATACACATGGTTGGGGTTTTGTCAATATTAACTTGCGTCCCTACTACTCGGAAGGTTCTAAAACTTTGGGTTATGAAGTTGCCGAACAACTAGGTTGGGAACTACCAGATCATATAGTTGCACCTTTGGCTTCCGGTTCACTGTTCACCAAGATTTATAAAGGCTTCCAAGAGTTTGTCGAGGTTGGTTTAGTAGAAGGTAAGTCAGTTCGCTTCAGTGGCGCACAAGCTGAAGGCTGTTCTCCCATCGCCGAAGCATTTAGGGAAGACAGAGACTTTATTAAACCAGTTAAACCGAATACAATTGCTAAATCAATTGCGATCGGCAACCCAGCAGATGGTGTTTATGCTGTTGAAATTGCCAAGAAAACAGGCGGTAATATTGAATCAGTGACTGATGCAGAAATTATCGAAGGCATCAAGCTACTTGCAGAAACAGAGGGCATCTTCACGGAAACAGCTGGTGGTACAACCGTCGCTGTACTGAAAAAATTGGTAGAAGCTGGCAAGATAGATCCAGACGAAACCACCGTAGTTTACATCACTGGCAATGGTTTGAAGACCCAAGAAGCAGTACAAGGCTACGTTGGCGAACCTTTGACAATTGATGCCAAACTCGATAGTTTCGAGCGTGCATTAGAACGTTCTCGTACCCTTGATCGCCTAGAATGGCAACAAGTCCTAGTTTAGTCAATAGTCAGTTGTCATTAGTCATTAGTAATAAACAACTGACAACTGACAATCGACAACTAACAACTGACCACTGACAAATAATTAACTAACTATGGCCGTAAAAGTTTTAGTTCCAACCGCCCTGCAAAATTTCACAAACAATCAAGCTGCTTTAGAATCAAGTGGTGGCAATATTGCAGAACTCCTAGATTCTTTAGAGAAAACATTTCCCGGTATTAAATCGCGGTTGTGCGATGAGAAAGGACAGCCGCGACGCTTTTTGAATTTGTACGTCAATAGCGAAGATATCCGCTTTCTCGATGGGACAGCTACATCCTTGAAAGATGGTGATGAAGTAAGTATTGTTCCTGCTGTTGCTGGTGGTTGATACCGCAAAATTTAGGTTCTTCACCCGTTTAAATTTATAAATCAACGTGGCTACTGTACTTTTTCCCCTAATTATAGGGGAAAAAGTTATAATAGTATCAGTTAAAGTTAAGTAAGCTGTTGTTGCCAATAAGTATTGTTTTCGATAGTAAGGATAATTCTTTGATAAGATTCATCCTCTAACTCAATAATTAAGTAATTAGTATCTCGATTTACATACCAAAATTCTTTCCCCCTATCAGTATAATAGGTTCCAGCTTTGATGATCCCAGGAATGAAGCTACCAGGTGCGCGTAGTTCTTTCCAGCTACTTTGAGGTTTACCTACCGTTGCTTGTTTGATATGCGCTAAAGGTATTAACCAAAGTTTTTGGAAACGCACAGCTAGTAATTGTTCTTTCCATGTAAATTCTATTTGTAATTGGTTATTAATTATATTCAACTGCATTATTATTCTGTTGCTATATTTTATTTCTACTGTTTCCTAAAAATATAAATAGTTAATATTTATCCTAATCCACTCTCTCTGTGTTCTTTGTGCCTCTGTGGTTAAATAAATAATTCTTAACCGCAGAGTTACAGAGGGCGACAGGGTATATTCTCGAAATCAAGGTAAATTAATCTAAAAATGATAAGTACTAATTTAGAACAGTTTGCCAGTGATAATTACTCTGGTATTTGTCCAGAAGCAATGGACTATATGATTAAAGCTAATCAAGGTAGTGCGCCAGCTTATGGAAATGATGAATGGACGCAAAAAGCAGCAGATTATTTTCGAGAGTTATTTGAAATTGATTGTGAAGTATTTTTCACCTTCAACGGTACAGCCGCTAATTCATTATCACTAGCTGCACTTTGTCAGTCATATCACAGTGTGATTTGTCACGAAACAGCACATATAGAAACTGATGAATGTGGCGCACCAGAATTTGCATCTAATGGTTCTAAGCTATTACTAGCAAAGGGAGAAAACGGTAAGTTAACACCTGAAGCTATAGAATTTGTGATTACTAGAAGGGCTGATATTCATTACCCCAAACCAAAGGTTATTAGTATTACCCAAGCAACTGAATTAGGAACTTTATATTCTATAGAAGAACTTTTAGGTATTAAAGAAGTTGCCCATAAGTATAAATTAAAAGTTCACATGGACGGCGCACGTTTTGCCAATGCAGTTGCAGCTATGAATAAAAGTCCGGCGGAGATTAGCTGGAAAAGTGGTGTTGATGTGTTGTGTTTTTGTGGTACTAAAAATGGGATGGCATTAGGGGAAGCAATTATTTTCTTTAAGAAAGCTTTAGCAGAAGATTTTGATTATCGTTGTAAGCAAGCTGGACAATTAGCATCGAAAATGCGGTTTATTTCTGCGCCGTGGTTGGGTTTGTTAGAAACTGGTGCATGGTTAAAAAATGCCCATCATGCTAATCAATGTGCTGCCTATTTGGAAAATGAATTATTAAATATAGATGGCGCAGAAATCATGTTTCCTCGTGAGGCTAATGGCGTTTTTGTGAAATTACCAGGGCCAGTGATTCAATATTTAAAGGATAAAAATTGGCAGTTTTATACTTTCATTGGAGTTGGTGGTATACGTTTTATGTGTTCTTGGAACACTACCAAAGAGAGAATTGATCAATTAATTGCGGATATTAAAACAGGTTTTTCTAGATGCTAGAGGCAGAGTTTTCTCATATAGGTGGAGGTGGTGTGTAGCGATGTCTACAACGGGTTAGGCCTACGCCACTCAAACTATCATACAATTCTGAGCGCTAGGGGCTTTCCAATCTGTTCCCTGTTGCCTTCCGGGTTCGCCACTTTGCCATCGTGACGGGAACAGCCTTGTCTACGACAGGCTTACGCCAACGCATAGCTTCTCGCAGAGAATACGGCAAGTGGACTCACCTGTTCCCTATTCCCTGTTATAGAGTTATGCTAATTTTTATTAAGATTTAAGCATTAGGCGAGAACACAATGAGTTTGGAATTGTCTGCCCCGGTTAAATATTGGTTAAATTTCTTTCACCCCTTGATTATGTGGGTGTTATTAGCACTTTCACTCTACGCGGCTTATTTAGGGCTACAGGTACAGCGTACCAGAAATGCGCAAGGAGAAGAAAAGAAAGAATTGATTAAAGGTAGATACAATGTCAGACACTACCAAATAGGCTCAATACTTTTAGCTTTGATGGTAACAGGTGCAATTGGTGGGATGGCTGTCACCTATATTAATAACGGCAAGTTATTTGTGGGGCCGCATCTTTTAGCTGGACTAGGTATGACAGGTTTAATTGCATTTTCTGCTGCTTTATCTCCTTATATGCAGAAAGGGGCAAATTGGGCGAGGGTAAGCCATATTTTAATCAATTTCGTGATTTTAGGACTCTTTACTTGGCAGGCTATCACTGGCGTGCAAATTGTTCAAAGAATCCTTACTCAAGCTTAGTCATTAGTCATTAGTCATTAGTCCATAGTCATTAGTTTTGGACTGTTGACTGTTGACTATTGACTAATACCGAAAGTTTGGTGGAAGTCTTGTTGGACTTTGCGGGTAAGACGGCGGGATACTTGGCGGACGATTTGGTTAAGTAGGCGATCGCCTGTAGACTGAATTAAAGATTTAGGTAAACGCTGGATAAATCGGGGGAAGTGGAGACAGACTGTTAAATCTAGTTCCCATTCAACTTTTGTGACGATGGTTTCGGCGAAATTTTCTTTTAACTGAAGGGCTGCGTGATAGTCTACATCATACCCTGGTGCTTGATAGTCGGGAATGGGTATGGTGCGGATACGATAGACTCCCTCGTCTGGGGGTAAAAGTTCTAAACCAATCTTGGGTTCTACTTCATAACCAAAAGCGCCAAATCGACCAATGGTTAAAGCATAACCATTTTCGCCCAGGGGATGCACCTTCATCGGTTCAGCACAGCGTGTAAACCAGCTAGCATGACCATTCAGATACTCAGCAACAGTCGCGGCTGGGGCGTACATTTCCATAGAGTCGCTATAGCGACCGTAAAATTTTGTTAATGTACCAATTAATGGTGTGTCTGTGTCCTCATTTTCTTGGAAATTAGGAACGACAGGCACAGTTTTTTCTACTATATCCAGAGATTGATATTCGCCGTTTGTCGAAAGCATCAATGCGTTCCCCTCTAATTTGGCGTTTGTCTATTATTAAATAATTCCCAGACTGTGTGGGTGATTTAGCACTAATCTCTTATTTTGACCGAAATCTTATAAATCTGTCATAAACTTCATGGAATCACTACAATATACTGAGCAGCCATATATTAAATATTCAGGATAGCGTGAATCATGAAAGCATTTGTAGCAGGGGCAACAGGTGAAACAGGTCGCCGTATTGTGCAAGAGTTGATAGCGCGGAATATTCCTGTACGTGCTTTAGTGAGAGATGAGCAAAAAGCTAGAGCTATCTTACCTCCTGATGCAGAGTTGATTGTAGGTGACGTATTAGATCCCGCCAGCCTGACGGCTGCTTTGGGAGATAGCACAGTGGTACTATGTGCAACTGGTGCAAAACCGAGCTTTGACCCGACAGGGCCTTATAAAGTAGATTTTGAAGGCACTAAGAATTTAGTAGATGTAGCCAAAGCCAAGGGAATTGAAAATTTTGTTTTAGTCACTTCTTTGTGCGTCTCCCAATTTTTCCATCCATTGAACCTGTTCTGGCTAATCTTAGTGTGGAAAAAACAAGCGGAAGAATATCTACAAAAAAGTGGTCTTACTTATACGATAGTCCGTCCTGGTGGCTTGAAGAATGAGGATAACTCAGATGCGATCGTCATGCAAACTGCTGATACCTTATTTGACGGTAGCATTCCCCGGCAAAAAGTAGCTCAAGTGTGTGTGGAATCTTTGTTTGAGCCAAGCGCACGCAATAAAATAGTCGAGATTGTTGCTAAACCAGAAGCTAGTGCTAAAACTTTTGGTGAGTTATTTCAGCAGTGTTAGTTATTAGTCATTAGTCCATAGTCATTAGTCATTAGTTAAAAACAACTGATAACTGATAACTGTCAACTGACATTTACCGAAATTGACAAGTCTATTTTTGTTGTTAGATTAGAGAGCGAATTTGCAAGGAGTGAGAATCTGAAAGGTTTTGAACTCAAGGGCGTTGAAAAGCTGATTGGCCCTATAGCCGCACTTCTCGGCTTTGTGTACTTATTTCAATGGTATGTTTTTGAAGAATTGCGATCGCCCTCTGATCCCACTTTTGGCAATAATTTACCACCTTTGGTAATGAAAGGGGGTGATCCCTACATCCGTGCTTTGATGCGAACCATCTCAGCCAGTGAAGCTAACGGGAACCGTCCTTACTCACTTTTGTATGGTGGACAGCAGGTAAACAACCTAAGCAAGCATCCTGAGATATGTGTTACTATTCTTACAGGGCCAAACACAGGTAATTGCTCAACTGCGGCTGGAAGATATCAAATTATCAACACCACTTGGTATCAAATTGCTCCCCGCTACCATCCAAAACCATCGCCAATGATGTTTTGGTCTAGATATAGTTTTGAACCAGAATATCAAGATTTGGTTGTTTATCGTTGGTTAAATGATTCAAAAGTTTGGGGTGTGGATATTTCTCAACTATTGCACCAAGGCAAAATCAACGATGTTTTGCGGCGACTCTCACCCACTTGGACAAGTTTAGGCTATGGCATAGAAACAAATTCTATCAGTAGCGCTCTACCCAGAGTTTATCAGAAAATGTTACAAGAAGAATTAACAACGGCTAACAATCCCGCATCAAAAACTGTTACCCCAACCCCTACTACTAAGAGTCAAACTAAAGAGAAGCAATAGAGAAAAATTCTTGTAGTTTCTGGACAAATTCTAAGGTATTCTCAAAGTGGATATTATGAGCCGCATCAGTGATAATATTGAGCTTGGATAATTGAGATATCTTAGCCATTTCTCTATTGATTTCTATAAACTTCTCGTCATGCTCACCAACTAATAACAATAGAGGAACTTGATTATCTTGTAACTTTTTCCATAGAGAGGGTTGGCTTCCGGTTCCCATGAATTGTAATGATTTCACTAACTCAATAGGCTGATTTTGTAACCTACTTTTTAGCATTGATTCAAACTCTGGATGATATTTGATATTGCCAAAAATGGGTTGATGATACCAATTGATTAAAAACGATGCAAAATCAGATTTATTGACACTTCTTGCTAATTCTTTAGCTATTTGTGCATCACGTTTAACTCTTTCTAATCGTTCTACTTCTGTAGGTAAACCTGGGGATGCAGATTCTAACACTACTTGATAGAACAGTTCGGGGAAATGTAAAGTTAGATATAATGCTAATCTTCCGCCCATTGAATAACCGACTAAGAAGCATTTAGTAATTTTTAGTTCATCTAATAAATTAATTAAACCTTGAGCAGTTTTTTCCATCGAATAATATTCATCTCCGCCTAATACCTGAGTTTTCCCATGTCCAGGTAAGTCAAGTCTTAGATAGGAAAAATCATCACCTAGTAATTTTATTGCTTCATCAAATTCATCTATATTACCTATGAATCCGTGAAGTAGAAGAATAACGGATTTATTTGAGTTATTAATGAATGAATAATTGAATTGGTAGTTTTTGATAAGCATAATCTATATAACTTCTCCGTAAAACCATAATAGGAAATTGTATTATTCCTACGCAAGTTAAAAAGTTATATAGATTATGCGAAAAATTATTTTATTCATTGCTTCTAGTCTTGATGGATACATTGCCAGAGAATCAGGAGAGATAGATTGGCTATTTACTGACCAAGATTATGGTTACACCGAGTTTTATGACCAAGTTGACACTTTAATTTTGGGTAATAAGACATATCAACAAGTTTTAAGCTTTGAAGAATATCCTTACATGGACAAGGAAGTTTTTGTATTTTCTAAAACCGAATCAGGAGAAACAGCAAATAATGCAAAATTTGTTAATAGTAATTGGCTAAATTTTGTTAACATATTATGTCAGTCTCATGGAAATAATATTTGGTTAGTTGGTGGTGCGCAATTAATTCATTTTTTTCTACAACATCATTTGATAGATGAGTTGATTCTTTCAATACATCCAATTATTTTAGGTACTGGGATTCCCTTGATTGTTAATGACTCAAGTTTAGAAACGCAACTAGATTTGAAAAACATCAAAACTTTTGATACTGGGTTAGTCCAAATATTTTACAACTTTAGTTAATTAACACATTGCATTTTATTAAAATAATGTGGTGGGCATTGCCCACCCTACAAATTAATTGCAGTAAGAAGCAAGTGTAAAAAACTTTATCCATCTTCTTATTATTATTTAGCCTATTTAATCAAATTTAATTTAATAATTAAGGCAAAAATCGATCTAAAGCAGCTTTGAGTTGTTCAATTTCTACTTCTATGTTGCCTTCTTTGGAGGCTCTAGCAATACACTCGGTTAAATGTTCATCAAGAACAATTCTTGCTACTTTATCTAACGCGCCTCGAACAGCAGCAATTTGTAACAATACGTCTGGACAAGGGCTACCTTGTTGCACCATTGTTTTAATTCCGCGAATGTGTCCTTCTATGCGTGATAGGCGGTTGACAATTCGCCGTAAAGATTCTTCGCTGTGAACGTGGGGATGAACCGACTCGACCTGCCCGTGAGAGTGATTTGTATGGTCGTGTTCTGCATCATGATTATGGTGTTCTTCGGCTTTTTGAGATACAGGCAAGGATTCTTTAACTAATCGGTTTGATCCATTCATGGCTGAATATGGCACTGGTAATATTTCAGATCGTAGCCTAATTGGCCAGTTGACAGTTGTTAATCTCCCTTGTCTTGCTTGTCTTCCTCCTCTTCCTCCTCTTCCCCCACTTCCCCTACGGGAAGCTAAAGCTACATCTCCCCTCACTCCCTACTCTTTGGTGAAACCCGAACCTCTGGAGTGGGAATCTCTACAATAGCTATTAGGTGAAATGTTCAATTAACTTTATTTACATACAGGTTACTGCTTTAGGCTTCAACTAGAATGCTGAAGTCGGTATGTAGGGTTGATTATCCAAATAAGTTTGCCAAAATAACTTTAAATGGATTTTTCACTATTAGGCAACAATTAGGCTTCTAGATTAGGTTGTAAATATGAAATTTGCCAAAATACCACAGACTATACGCCAACTCGGTACTCATGTAATAGCTATATTTATAGGGGTTGTGTTAACTGTTAGCAGTCTGTGGGTGTTACCTTCACAAGCGGAACCTGCACCTACGTCTACTGCACCAGAATTAATTGCGCAAAAACAATCAGCAGCTGCGGCGGCTGTTGGTAATAGCAGCTTTGTGACAGCAGCTGTAAACCGTGTTGGTTCGGCTGTGGTGAGAATTGATACGGAACGTACTATTACACGGCGGGTTGACCCATTTATGGAAGACCCATTTTTCCGGCGTTTTTTTGGTGAGGGTTTTCAAGGCCAATTGCCATCAGAACAATTGCGTGGTCTAGGTTCTGGGTTTATCATCGATAAAAGTGGCTTAATTTTAACTAATGCCCATGTGGTCGATAAGGCCGATCGCGTGACTGTACGGCTCAAGGATGGGCGAAGTTTTGAGGGTACGGTGCAAGGGATTGATGAAGTTACAGATTTAGCGGTGGTGAAAATCAACGCTGGTAATAGTCTCCCTGTTGCACCGCTTGGTTCTTCTAATTCTGTGCAAGTGGGAGATTGGGCGATCGCAGTTGGTAATCCTTTGGGTTTCGATAATACTGTTACTTTGGGTATTGTCAGCACTCTCAAGCGTTCTAGCGCCCAAGTGGGGATTACTGATAAGCGTTTAGATTTTATTCAAACTGACGCAGCCATTAACCCTGGTAATTCTGGTGGCCCCCTGTTAAATGATAAGGGTGAAGTAATTGGGATTAACACCGCTATTCGTGCTGATGCAATGGGGATTGGGTTTGCGATTCCTATTGATAAAGCGAAAGCGATCGCGGTACAACTACAACGAGATGGTAAAGTCGCTCACCCCTATTTAGGTGTGCAGATGGCAACTTTAACACCAGAATTAGCTCAACAAAATAATAATGACCCCAACTCTGCTTTTGCCATTCCTGAAGTAAACGGTGTTTTGGTGATTCGAGTTGTTCCCAACTCTCCGGCTGCTAGTGCTGGTATTCGTCGAGGTGATGTAATTCTCCAAGTTGATGGTCAAGCCATCACTTCTGCTGAACAATTACAGAATGTGGTGGAAAATAGCCGCTTGGGTCAAGCTTTACAGGTGAGAGTACAACGGGGTAATCAGACACAGCAGTTATCAGTACGGACAGCTGAGTTGCAAAATGCAGCATAAAAAGTCATTAGTCCATAGTCCATAGGAAGGGCAAAGGGTTAAGACAACAAATTCTTACCTTTCCCCCTTCCCCTTTTCCCCTTCCCACTAATGTTATATAGACGATTTGGACGCACCCAATTACAGATACCGGTGTTCTCTTGCGGCGGCATGAGATACCAACATAAATGGCAAGATGTTAGTTACTCGGATATTCCGGCTGATAATCAGGCAAATCTAGAAGCTACTATTAATCGAGCTGTTGAACTTGGTATTAATCATATTGAAACTGCTCGTGGTTATGGTAGTTCGGAAATGCAGTTAGGGAAAATATTACCTAAGTTTCCCCGTGAAAAGTTGATTGTCCAAACAAAAGTTTCGCCAGTAGCGGATGCAAAAGAGTTCCGCAACACATTTGAGCAATCCCTGAGTTATCTTCAGTTAGATTATGTAGACCTACTGGGACTGCATGGTATTAATAATGCTGAGTTATTAGATTATAGTGTACGTCCAGGGGGTTGTTTGGATGTAGTACGGCAGTTGCAAGCCGAGGGTAAAGTCCGGTTTGTGGGCTTTTCTACTCACGGTGCTACGGATGTAATTGTAAAGGCAATTAATACCAATCAATTTGATTATGTCAACCTGCATTGGTACTACATTAATCAATGGAATTGGCCAGCTATTGAAGCGGCTACCCGTCATGATATGGGTGTATTTATTATTAGTCCTACGGATAAGGGAGGTAAGTTATATAGTCCACCTCAAAAATTAGTGGATTTATGCACACCTTTGAGTCCAATAGTGTTCAATGATTTGTTTTGCTTGAGTCATTCGCAAGTACACACCTTGAGTTTAGGTGCAGCTAAACCTCAAGATTTTGATGAACACTTGAAGACATTAGACTTAGTAGACCGAGCATCTGAAATATTACCACCTATTTTAGCGAGGTTGGAAGAAGCGGCGATCGCTACCTTGGGCGAAGATTGGGTAAAGACTTGGCAAACTAATTTACCTAAATTAGAAGATACCCCAGGTCAAGTAAATATCCGCGTGATTTTATGGTTGTTGAATCTAGCTACTGCTTACGATTTAGTAGATTACGCCAAAATGCGGTACAACTTGCTAGGTAACGCTAGTCATTGGTTCCCTGGTAACAAAGCCGACAAATTAGCAGAGGTGGATTTAAAACAATGTCTTTCCTCTAGTCCCCACGCTGATAAGATTCCTCAATTTCTAGCCAAAGCGCATCAACTTTTAGCGGGTGAGGAATTGCAGCGTTTGTCTCAAAGTTAAAGTTCGTAGTAAGGAATTTAATCCTAAGAAAATCAGGACTAAAGTCCTTACTACAAACAATAAATTACTTTTCCAAGAAAATTAAATCTTCTGGTTGCACAGTTAACTGAATCTTCTGTCCTTCAACTTTGACAACGTAATGGAAGCCGGTGACATGACCCTCTGGTAGAATAATTACGCGATCGCCCAAAGATTTTAAATATTTAGAAAATCCATCTAATTCTGCACTACCATCATTGATGCCGAGATAGCCAAGGAGACGGCGAAATAGTTTAGGCAAGATGACTACATCATCAGTGATGGTTTTTAAGTCTTCTAAAACAAAACCTTCATTAGTCTTGTCTAATTCCCATACACCTTTTTTCTCTTTCCGCGCCTTCTCGGCGGCAATGGTCAACTCTTTGCGGATATCAGGATATAACTTGGAATAAAAGGTGGGGTATGCTAACCCTTTATTCAACATGTGGTAGTTAGCACTTTTTTTAATCAGGGATTTATCTATAAAAATCTCACTACCATCCGCTACATCCGATTTACCTTTGAAGGCAAAAGCTACACTCCTACCATACACATCAGCAAAGCTGGTGAGAATATAGCCAGGAACTTCTTCTGGTTCCGCCGCCGTTACAACTTCTCTGTCGTTGCGCGTAATCTTTTTAAAGCCTAAAAATTTCAGTAATTCGTTAGCCGCACCATCTGCTAATTCTAAAGGTTGGTGTTGTGTACCTAAACCGCCTTTGGCTTGGAAATGTGTTTCTAGAGAATCAATACTATCTAAGCGCAGTTGTGCGCCGCCAGTACGGTTTGGTTGAACTCGTTCATCCCACAGTTCAGGGTTGTTGGGATAGAAGCGAATGGAATCGCCATCAGGTGCAGCTTTAAGGATTCTAAAGTTGCCCTGGATGAGTTTCATTGTCATATAGTCAAAAGAAAAGATAAGATTAACAACTAGAAAAATACGGATCTTCTAGAAATATCACCTGAGTTATTAGGGATTTCGTAAATTTACTCTAGAATTTTCATATTTAAGTGAGACATAACAAAGATGGAAGAGAATATATTGATTCCTGAAGTCCATCAGGCTTTTTTAAAGCAGGTTTTAGGAAAATTAAGCCAGGATGAACGTTTATTAGGTGTGGCGATCGCTGGTTCTTATTTAAGCCAAGAAATGGATGAGTATTCTGATTTAGATTTAATAGTTGTTGTCGATGATATTCATTATCAGTAGATATTACAGGAACGCCAAATTTTGGTCAGTAGCGTTGGTTCATCTATTAGCAGCTTTTGCTGGCGAACCGAGATTATTAATTTGTCTGTGTGACTATTTATAGAGACTTACAACTTGTGTTCTTACTTATGAGATGTCGCATGATTTTCATAACATTGTGACAACGATGTCACAATCGCTTGTTATTGTAAATATTAAGTGAACATTCAGTTTGCTCCTCACACCATACCATCTCCCTCTGACTGTTCAGCAGCAGAGGGATTTTTGTTATTGGGTGTGATATCGATTCAAAAAATATTTCCAACACATCGATTATCTGTAGGGACGGAAGACCTTGTGTCCTTACCCAAATATCTTCTAAGTACTTGCTAACGTAGAAGTATGTAGGTAGCAACTTTTGTATAACCCTATCTACTGAAAACTAATAAAAAGAAGAATACCCTTGTGAGTGTAATTGTGTATATAGTATTAATTAAGAAAATAAATATTTGTAAAAAATTTTACAATTTAAAATATCTATCATAATCTTAAGTTTCAATTATTGATCACAGAATCACTGACACTTTGATGAATATTCCCCAACTACGTTTGTTGAAGCAAAACGATGAAGAAGCATTGGTGATGGTCGCGCAAAATACACCAGTAATGGAAGCGATCGCGCAGATGTATCAAATTCAATGTAGTTGTATATTAGTTGTGAATCAGCACAATTTAGTAGGTATTATTACACAAACAGATGTGATGAGAGCGATCGCCCAGCAAAGACAGTTGGCAGAAATTTCTGTTGGGGAACTGATGAGTCAACCTGTCATTACTATCAAGGAGTCAGAACTTGAGAATTTAACTCATATCTTAGAGCGCTTTGGGCAAAATAATATTAGTCACTTACCCGTAGTTGGTAGTAGGGGAATCTTAGGTGTGGTGACATTAGAACAGGCTAAAAACGCACAATTAGAACAAGAAAAAGCCCAAAAAGAGCAACTATCCCATCTACTATCCCAAAAAGATGCTCAGTATCATGCCTCGCAAGCAAAGTTAAATGATGTTATTAATAACGCTATTGGTACTGCTATTGTCAGTTTTCGAGTGTATCCTAATTACGATTGGGAATATGAATACCACTCTATCGGCTGTGAAACCATTTTTGGATATACATCACAGGAATTATTTAATGATAAGCAATTATGGATGTCTAGAGTACATCCACAAGATAGAGAGACGGTAATCATACCTAGTTATGCAGATATCTTTGCCGGAAAACCTTTTAATTTGGAGTATCGGTTTTATCACAAAGATGGCTCTTTGCGTTGGCTTGGTTCTACTTACACTTCTCGCTACGATGCGCAAGCAGACTGCTGGGTTGTCATAGCTACTAACATTGATATTAGTGAACTCAAGCAAGCAGAAGCAGCTTTGCGACAAAGTGAACAACGGTGGCAATTAGCGATCGCAGGCACAGATGAAGCGATTTGGGATTGGGATATAACCACTAACCACACCTACCGTTCAGAGCGTTGGTTTGAGATGTTAGGATATGAACGCCACCAACTGAGTAGCTTTAATGATGAATGGAGGATTCGTCTTCATCCTGATGATTATAACCACGTAATAGCCACTAAAGAAGCTTATTTAAAACAAGAAATAGCGTCATATCATGTTGAATATCGTCTGCAATGCAGAGATGGCTACTACAGGTGGTTTCGTTCACGGGCTAAAGCTGTATGGGATGAACAAGGAAATCCCATCCGCTTAGTTGGTTCATTGGCAGATATTACCCAACGCAAAGAAGCAGAAACAGCTTTAGTGCGATCGGAAGCTCAATATCGCTTGCTGTTTGAAAATAATCCCAATCCCATGTGGATTTTTGACCCCGAAACTTTGCGTTTTTTGGCTGTAAATCAGGCAGCAATTCATAAATATGGCTACAGTGAAGCAGAATTTCTCTCAATGACACTTTGTGATATTCGCCCCCATGAAGAAATTCCTGCTTTGTTCAGTTCCATGTCTGATATCAATAGCTCTACTACTATCTTCACCTGTGAAGCTAAACACTGTCTACGGGATGGGACGGTCATAGATATAGAAATTAATTCTCATCTCATTACTTGGTTAGGAAAGCCGGCAAAATTTGTCTTAGCTAAAGATATTACACAACAAAAAGCTGCACAGTGCGAACTCCAACAAATTGAGGCGCAACTGCGCGAAAGCAAACATTTTATTGAGCAAGTTATTAGTCACTCTCCGCAACTTTTATATATTTTTGACCCCATAACAGGTAGTAATGTTTATCTCAATCGCCAGTCTGAGGATATTTTAGGTTATCCTCCAGAAGAAATTCAGCAACGAGGCGCTCAGTTTTTCTTGGATGTTCTGCATCCTGATGACTTACCTTTATTACAACGGAACTTCAACCATTGGGAAAATGCAGCTGATGGCGAAGTGTTAACAACTGAGTGCCGAATGAAACATAAAGATGGTACTTGGCGCTGGTTAAGGTCACGGGAGGTAGTATTTGCTAGGAATGAGAATAATCGCCCTAATAAAGTTCTCGGTACAACTCAAGATATTACTGATAGCAAACTGGCTGAGTTAGAAATTATTCACAGTCGAGATTTACTACAAGCTATTTATAATGAATCTGCCGATGCTTTGTTTCTAGTAAGTCCGCAAACGCTACTGATTATAGATTGTAATCAACACGCAGTAGAAATGTTTGCCGCCTCCAGTAAAGCAGAATTGATTGGTATTGAGGGTCAAACTCTACAAAAACAAAGGTTTACCTCTGATGAAATCAATAGCATTATCGAAGAACTTAATTATCAAGGTTTTTGGAGTCGAGAAGTTGAATATATCACCAAGCGAGGTGATTCTTTTTGGGGAAACCTAGCTGTTAAGCAGATTTACGTTGCTGGGGAAAAAATTAATTTAGTACGTGTCACCGATATTAGCCAACGTAAACTGGCAGAATTTGCCTTGCATGAGCGAAAAACTATGTTGCGGAGTATAGGAGATAACCTACCTAATGGGGCAGTATATCAGGTAGTCCGCGAATTAGATGGGAGCGATCGCTTTACTTACCTAAGTGCAGGAATTGAAAGATTGATGGAAATTAGAGCTGAAGATGCCCTAAGAGATTCAAGTTTACTCTACCGCCAGTTTATCCCCGAAGATTCGCTACGCTTAGAACAAGCTGTTAATGAGTCTCGTTTAAATTTATCTGTATTCGATATACAGTTACGAGTACAAACCCCCAAAGGTTATTTGAGATGGCTGCATTTTCGTTCTACTCCCCGCCTATTACCAGATAACCGTGTAGCTTGGGATGGGTTAGTTGTTGATATTACCGACATTAAACTTACCGAAGAAATATTACGCCAGAGTGAAGCACTATTAGCCGAGTCCCAGCACGTAGCTCGTCTGGGTAACTGGGATTATGATTTAGCCACCGGAAAAATTACTTGGTCTAAGGGTTTGTTTGAACTGTTTCAACGAGATCCAGCATTAGGCACACCAAACTACGAAGAAAATTTGCTACTTCACCACCCTGAAGATAGAGCCAAATTACACCAAGCAGTAGAACTTACCATTTCCACAGGGCAATCTTACAAATTGGTTCTACGTGCATTTAAAGCTGATGGGACGATAATTTATATCGAAGCGATCGGCAATGCACAATTGAATTGCCAAGGAAAAGTAATTCGTCTTTACGGAACTGCTCAGGACATCACTGAAAGGCAATCTGCTCTCATTGAACGCGAACAAGCACAATCTGCCCTACAAGAAAGTGAAAGACGATTTAGAGGCATTTTTAACAACACATTCCAGTTTACAGGATTGCTGACAGTTGAAGGTATTTTGCTAGAAGCCAACCAGACTGCGCTGACTTTTGCGGGAATACAATCCCAAGATGTGATCAACCGCCCATTTTGGGAAACTCATTGGTGGCAGATTTCACCCCAAACTCAAGAAAAATTAAAACAAGCAATTACTTTAGCTGCTCAAGGAGAGTTTATCCGTTATGAAGTAGATGTTTTAGGAGCGAATAATCAAATAGCAACTATTGATTTTTCCTTACGCCCACTGCATGATGAGACAGGACAAGTGGTTTTGTTAATTCCCGAAGGTCGTGATATCAGTGAACGCCAACGAGCCGAGCAAGAACTTCAGGAAAAAGAGCAGTTTTTACGCAGTATATATGATGGTGTTGCTAATTCAATTTTTGTTGTAGATGTTGTAGATAGTAATTTTCATTACATGGGTTTAAACCCGGCGCATGAAAAAATCACAGGGTTGCTTTCTCATCAATTACAAGGTAAAACTCCAGAGCAAGTTCTTCCGCCTATTTTAGCGGCAACTGTACGGCAAAACTATCAAGCTTGCATAGATGTAGGAAAAACTATTACTTATGAAGAATGTTTAACTTTTCAAGATCAAGATACTTGGTGGATAACTAACCTCACTCCCATAAGAGATGAAAACTCACGTATTTACCGCATTATCGGTAGTAGTATTAACATCACCGAGCAGAAACGCGCCCAACAGATGTTAGAGTTACAGGCTGTGATTACTCGCAATATGGCAGAGGGGTTATCCTTAATTCGCTTCAATGATGGTGTAATTGTCTATACTAATCCCAAATTTGACAAGATATTTGGTTATGATGCCGGCGAATTAATTGGTCAGCATATCTCGATCATCAACTATGAAGATGAGAACACCAACGCTACAGAAGTTTATGAGGCGATCGCGGCGGCTGTTAAGCAATATGGTGAGGCTACCTATGAAGTCCAAAATATCAAAAAAGATGGCACTCCCTTTTGGTGTCGAGCAACAACATCTGTGTTTAAACATCCTGAATATGGAACTGTCTTAGTTGCTGTTCAACAAGATATTACAGAGCAAAGACAAACAGAAGAACAAATCAAAGCTTCCCTCAAAGAAAAAGAAGTATTACTCAAAGAAATTCACCATCGGGTAAAGAATAATTTAGGTATTGTCAGCAGTTTACTACAAATGCAGAGCCGACGGACTCAAGACCATCAAGCAAGTGCCATCCTGCGCGATAGCCAAAACCGCATTGCTTCGATTGCGCTAGTACATGAAAAACTCTACCGCTCTGATGATTTAGCTAACATAGATTTCGCTCAATATATTCCCGATTTAACAATTCACCTGTTTGACTCGTATAATGTTAGTTCAAACTGTATTCGCCTGAATATTCAAGTTGATGATGTCAGTTTGGATATCGAAACAGCAATTCCTTGCGGCTTGATTATCAATGAATTAGTTTCTAATGCTTTGAAATATGCCTTTAGCGATAATCGCGGCGGCGAAATTCAAGTCAAGTTATACCAAGAAAATGACCAAACATTAACACTGATTGTTGAAGATAATGGTATTGGCTTACCTGCGGAATTTGATAGTAAAAAGGCAAAAACACTGGGTTTAACTCTGGTTCAAGGTCTAGTCAAGCAACTAAGAGGTCAGTTAGAAATCCAAAGCCAAGCAGGAACTAAATTTAAAATTTCTTTTACGCCAAGCCGGGTTTAACCATGACCAGTACATATTCACAAACACATAAACTTCAGACAGTCAGAGTGCTGATTGTGGAAGACGAGTATATCTTAGCAATTAACCTCCAAGAAAGTCTAGAATCATTAGGATATACGGTTGTAGACATAGCTGATTCGGCAGAGTTAGCCATAGAGAAATCGACAGAACTACTACCAAACCTCATCTTGATGGATATTAGACTCCGGGGTGACAAGGATGGTATTCAAGCAGCAGAGCAAATTTGGCATAATCTACAAATTCCCATCATCTACGTTACCGGACATTCCGATCAAAGCACGGTTGAAAGGGCAACTCTCACTTTCCCCTTTGGCTACATTCTCAAACCCGTTAAAGAACAAGAACTCTATGTTGCCATTCAAACCGCTCTTAACCGCTATGAACGCGAACAATTTCTAAGTTCCGTACTACGGGGTATGGGGGATGGGGTAATTGTCGTTGATACCGAGTTACGTGTCAAATACATGAATCAAGTAGCCGAAGCGCTCACAGGTTGGCAATTTGATGATGCAAAAAACCAAAATTTAACTGATGTCGTCCAGCTAATTGACGAACAAACACTAGGCTCTATCCAAAATCCGATGATTTCGGCTATTCAGAGACAAACAACTATTTATTTAGGCGATCGCATTTTACTAGTTACTAAAGATGGAACAATGATTCCTGTGGCTGATAGTGCTACACCCCTACGCAACAACAATGGTGAAATCACTGGCGCAGTCATGGTTTTTCGGGATGACACTCAACGACGACTCCTAGAAGAACGCAATCTTGCAGCTGAACGCAATCGCCAGTTAGAGATTCAAATGGCAGAAATGGAACGCTTTAACCAGTTGAAAGAAGATTTTTTAACGGCTACCTCTCATGAAATGAGAACACCGTTATCAAATATTAAAATGGCAATTTCTATGCTAGAAAACGTCATGAATCAACAAGGTATTTTGTCTTCATCTGTTAATACTGCTTCTGCATCTGTATCGCGCTATCTAAATATAATGCGTCAGGAGTGCGAACGAGAGTTAAATTTAGTAGATGATTTGCTGAATATGCGAATCATAGACACAGAAATTTATCCTTTAGAATTAACTGATATTTATCTTCAGTCTTGGCTACCTGAAATTATTAACAGTTTTCAAGAAATTGCTCAATCTCAAAAACAAGTTTTAGAAGTTAGTATAGCTAATGATTTACCAGCTTTAGTTTCTGATGCTAATATCTTGGCGAGGATTGTCTCAGAACTCCTCCTTAATGCTTGTAGATATACTCCCTCTAATGAGCGAATTACTATTACAGTTCATTTCTACCAAAACTCAAAATCTTTAAGACCTCAAGAGGCACAGTCTAATTTATCTTCTGTCTCTTCATCTTCTTATTTCCAAATTAAAGTTAACAACTCTGGGGTAGAAATTCCTTTAGCAGAACAAGCCAAAATTTTTGAGCCTTTCTACAAGATTACTCCCAAAAAAATAATAGACAAATTGTCTGTATTTGAGCAAAATGATCAAATATCACGGATTGATTACCCACAAAGCAGTCGTACAGGTATAGGGTTGACTCTAGTGAAAAAACTCGTGCAGTATATTCAAGGCACAATAGAGGTTACAAGTAATCAAAATTTGACCACATTCACAATTCAATTACCATTAAGTTTATCGGTAGATAAATGAGTGTGAGTCTTTAAAGAAGTTTAAAAATATCAGAATTTGAGAAAACACCAATTGAAGATAACATGAGCAATAGTAGATAGAAGATTGTTATGCAACAGCAAGGTGCAATTATTTGGTTAACAGGTTTAAGTGGCGCTGGTAAAACCACTATTGCTCAAGGTTTAGCCAAAGAACTACTCAAGCGAAATTACCTCATAGAAGTTTTAGATGGGGATATCGTTCGCACTCATCTTTCTCAAGGACTGGGCTTTAGCAAACAAGACCGAGATATCAATGTGCGTCGTATTGGCTTTGTTGCTAACTTACTCAGTCGCAATGGCATAATTGCGATCGTTGCTGCTATCAGTCCTTATTGCCAAGTTCGAGAAGAACTCAAACAGACTACTACCAACTTTATCGAAGTTTACGTTCAGGCTTCACTTGCAGTTTGTGAATCCCGTGATGTTAAAGGGCTTTACGCCAAAGCTAGGACAGGACAAATTGCAAATTTTACTGGCATCTCTGACCCCTACGAAGAACCTATTAATCCAGAGATTATCTGTCAAACTGAGCAATCTACTATTGAACAATGTGTTAGCCAAGTGCTGCAATTTTTAGAAGCTCAAGGTTTGATTATTCCTCATTCTGCTGCCTATAGTTTTGTAAATAAAAATACGTAAAGATATAAAGACAGCAAAATTATTTTTCCAATTGGTATAATATTAAATCAAGTGATACCAAGTTGCAATCAAAGATAGTAACTTGGGCTGGGAGTAGGGAGTGGGGAGTAGGAATACTATTTCTGAACGCAACTTAGTATGAATTAAAAACTCATAATTTACGAAGCCGTATTTAATCAGAAAGACCATAGCTGTTACTAAATAAATTAGGATATGGATTATTTAAAAGGCATTCAATATAAGGGTTTTAAGCTTAGTACTATTCCATTTTATATATTTCTCTATCTTTAGGAGGAATTAAATTTAAGCAAATAAATACTAAATAACTAGTAGCCCGATTGCCCAACCGGGCTTTAGCTCCATACACCCCCCCTGTTTTACCTGGCAAGGGGGGATTTATTTCGTTAGTCATTAGTCATTAGTCATTAGTCATTAGTCATTAGTCCATAGTCCATAGTTATTACTTTTTCTTCCTTGCTCCCTGCTCTCTACTTACTGTTACATTTTCTTCTCAGGTGGAGCAGCATGAGGTAGCGTGGATATCTCTTCATCGGGGGTGATCAGAGGTATACCTAAGTGTTTTCTGGCTGCTTCTTCTGCTAATTTATGGTCTTGTTCACTGTTAAACTGACTTTCGTCTAATAGATGTTTTTCCCTTACAGCCGCATCTCGGCTGGGTGGTGTTCCATTCTTCCATTTATATCTAAAATCCATAATTTAAAAGCAGTCTTGTCTGCATTTATACTTCTAAGGTTTTAATAATAGGTATTTACTGAAAATAATTCCTCTATCATAAGTAGCCCTTTGAAAAAGGTAGGAGGTACGGGAGATGAGGGAGCGAGAATAATTATTACTGCCTTTTGACTATGGATTATGGACTATGGACTAATGAAAAAACCTCCCGTGATGGGAGGTGAAATAATGAGCGGAGACAAATTTACCTACACCAGCACAACAGCGATCGCACCACCTATAGCGGCGAAGATGGCTGATACTATGGCTGTGGCGAACAACCACCAAGCGGCTGAAGCTGCGGCTTTGCGGGTTTCTTCCGCTTGCCGTTGGGCTTGATGTTTGACTTCTTCTAGGCGGCGTTGCGCTTCGAGTTGTAGGCGTTCGGCGCGTTGTAAGACGGTGTTACGCGCCCGTTCAATTTGGTCAACAACCCGGTTGGCATCTTCTTCGGAGATGTCCTCACGGGAACTGATGATGGCGACTAAGGTTTCGCGGTTGAATGAAGATAGGCGATCGCGCAAAGCGTCAAATCCTGCCTGTGGATCATCAAACAAGGTACGCACATCGCGCTTAATACTATCATAGTTGAGTTCGGGACGTTCCAAACTATTGAGGTAGTTACGAATCCGGGCAAAAATCCCATCAATTACGTCTTGAATCCGGCGTTGGATGCTGCGTACTTGTTCGACAAATTGATCCCGCACGGAAACTATATTGTCGGCAATTCTGGCAGCTTCCTCATCGCTGAGGTCTTCCCGAATCTTCAACAGGGCGATAATTGTGGAACGGTCAAAATGAGCTAGGCGATCGCTCAAGCTGTCTACACCGACTCGTGGATCATGCAGCAATAGTTGCAAGTCCCGCTTGATTCCTTCTGGATTGAGTTCTTCCTTGCCAGTTTGCCGTAAGTATTCTTCCAAATAAGTTTGGAAGTTCTGTACCCGTTGCTGAGTACGGGTAGCTAAACGACGGGGGGCGCGGACAATATTGCGGATAGAACCCTGTACAGAGTCAATTACTTGATTGACTTGTTCTTCGCTCAAGTCTTGGCGTTGACTAAGCAACTGTACAAGTGTATCGCGGTCTACTTGCGACAAGCGACGACGCAAAGCCACTGCACCTTCTCTGGGGTTTTCAAACAGTCTAGTTAAGTCCCGTTGAATCCCTTCGGGGTTGAGTTCTTCTTTGCCAGTTTTACGCAGATACTCGGAAATGGTTGTGGATACAGAGTCGTATTGTTCTTTGGCTTTGTCGGCTACTATTTGGGGTGTGTGGCGGACATTGTGCCAAGACTCTTCTACAGTATTGATAATTTGATGTACTTGGTCTTCGCTGATATCTTGGCGTTGACTGAGCAACTGTACAAGTGTATCGCGGTCAAAGCGAGACAAGCGAGCGCGAATTGCAGAGATTCCAGCTTGGGGATCAGACAATACGGTCTTCAAGTCGGCGCGGATGGCATCAGGATTTAATTCACCTTTGCCAGTGTTACGCAGATATGACTCGACATTTAACCACAGGGTTTCTGCTTGATATTTGGCTTGGTCTGCGAGGTTTTTGGATTCTAACAAGACGCGATCGCGCTGTCTTTCCAACTCATCGATAATTCTGTCCGGTTCTCCTGGCTGCATATCATTGCGTTCTAGCAATATTTGCTGCAAGGGATAACGGTCAACTATTACCAGCCGCCGTGACAGGGTTTCATAATCTGCATCTTTGTCTTCTAAGATGGGTTTGAAATCTCTCTCAATACCTTCGGAAGTCAAATCTGCTTTGTTTGTAACCAGTAGATAACTTTCGATCCGCCGTTGTAAATCTTGGGTAACTTCTCTTTCTTCTTCGGCGGTAACTATCACTAACACCGATTGACGTACAGCTTCTAGTCTGTCAGCAATATGCTGAATTTGGGATTGAGTCAGTAGTCCCCGTTGTTGGAGAAGATTGACAAAATCATTGCGAGAAAGTCTTTCTAATTCCCGGCGTACTGTACCAGGGTCGGCGGCTGGGTCATGGATAACATCGCGGAACTCTTCGGCAATTCTTTGTTCACTCAACTGCCAAGCATAGGTGTTAGACAGATAGTTTTCTACATCCGCCCGAATGGGACTGTAGGGTTGTGAAGGAACGGGTAAACCTAATTTATCTGCTTGTTCTGTAGCTTTGTCTTTAGCTGTGGTCAGTGCTTGCCAGATTTTCTCTACATCTATATCAGACAAGTCTGTTCTACCCAAAGCAATTCCGGTTAAGGCGGAGATACCTTGTTGGATGCTGCTTTGAATTGGCCCTACGGGTGCAGATTTTTGGGCATCATCCTTAGTAGAACGGGTTTCGGCAATTAACCTATCTAACTTGGCACTGAGTTCGTCAGTTTTCGCTTGTCCTGGTGGTAGTGATTTGAGGTAATCAACCAACTCAGACAAACGGTCTTGGGTGGGTTCGTGTTGAGATACGGTTTGTTGCCAAACTTTGTATAGGGTGTCAGCAATTCGCTTCGTATCTTTTTTAGAAAGGTCGGTACGACTGCTAACTAGGTCGATGAACTTTTGGCGATCAATATTGCGTAAGTCTGGACTCCCGGCGATCGCTTTTAGTTGGGGGTCATTTAACAACCTTTCAAATTCACTGCGAATATTAGATATGTCTAACTCTGGTGGACGCAGTTTTTCAATATAATCTTCTATGTTTTCGCGGATACTGATAGGGTCAATAGCACTGCCCAACTCGCGACGGACGGCTGCGGCTGCGGCTTCAGCTGTGGCTACTACTTGCTGATTTACAGCTTTTGCACCCAAAGCGGCTGTAGCTGTTCCCATAATTGCCTGAAAGCCAGAGGTAGCAGTATTAACTACTGAACCAACGAGGGAACCAACGGTAGTGGAACTAACCCACACCAGCAACAAGAAGTATGCACCCCAAATTACTAGACCAAGAATTGCACCCAATCTGGGGTCTAAAATTACTAGGCTAAGTTTTACAGCCAAAAAAGAGGCAACTAATAAGGCAATGGTGACAGTAATTAATGTCCACAAACCTACAGCCGTACCTATCTTACGAATTGTACCGCCAAAACTATCTGACTCCCCTGAATTGGGATCTGAGTCAGATGAACGCCCCAGGTAAGAAATACCTGCGGCGACGGAGAGGTTGGTTAATACTAGCTGGAAGGCAAAAGCCAAAATTACCCCAGATAGTAAAGCCACAAAAAAGCGCGGCCCAGAAGTAAGCACCGAAGCCTGCGCTGGTGTTACATTTGTCGTAGTATCCACTGGAATCTGTGCCGCCCACCATAGGGGCGATAAGAGTTCCAATGAAATTTCCGTACTTTGAAACATTGTATTTCCTTCTTCTAAACAATATAAATTTGCATGGTTTTAGAATTTAGTCAGCAAAATCTCTAATTTCTGTATCTATCGCAATACCCAAATCTTCTTGTTTACAGAATCTAAGAAATTAGTACATCAAAGCATCTCTCCAAAGTTTGAAACCTATATCCTGCGGTAGATAGAATTTATATTATTTAGGCTAGTAATTATTCACCAATTTTTCTATAAAATAGCGTGAAAATGCTTGCTAGTTAAGGTTATGTCCGCTTTATTTTTAATTACTTAATTTTCAGCTAATTTCTTTCTTAAAATTAGCTATTTATTAAAGTGAAAAATTCAAGGCTTTACATTTATTTACAAATACTACTTTTATCACCCCCTCAAGGGGTATTTGACAGTATAAAAGTATGTTTAACTATCGTCCTTGAGAAGTGGCTATAGTTTGTGTCCATTGACAGAAAGCAGCTTGTTAATGAATAGCTAAAGTTAAGTTAAGTAACAAATGCTGCGGAACAAAAAAATGCAAACTCGCTCCTCCACCGACCTACCAACAGTTGCTACAGAATATAACGGCTTAGATCGTAATGCTTTTGAGTTTGGTTGGACTCCCCAAGCCGAACTTTGGAATGGCCGTTTCGCCATGATTGGTTTTTTAGCTTATTTATTGTGGGATTTAGCAGGTTATAGCGTTTTGCGCGATGTTTTAAGCCTGATTGGTTATTAGAAAATTAAATATTTACTAAAAAAACAATTTATTTAGGAGACAAAACAATGGCTACTCAAGAAACTCGTCCAGCTACCGATTTACCACCAGTTGCTACAGCATATAACGGCGTAGATCGTAACGCTTTCATTTTCGGTTGGAACCCCCAAGCTGAATTGTGGAATGGTCGCTTGGCTGCGATCGGCTTTTTAGCTTACTTGCTGTGGGATTTAGCAGGCTATAGCGTTCTGCGTGATGTACTCCACTTCATCGGTTACTAAATCATTAGTCCATAGTCATCAGTCATGAGTTGACTAACAACTTGCAAAATTTGAGGATAAAAACAATGGCTAATCAAGAAACTCGTCCATCTACCGATTTACCAACAGTTGCTACAGCATACAACGGCGTAGACCGTAATGCCTTTCTATTTGGTTGGACACCCCAAGCGGAATTGTGGAATGGTCGCTTGGCTGCGATCGGATTCTTAGCTTACTTGCTGTGGGATTTGGCAGGCTATAGCGTCCTACGTGATGTATTGCACCTCATCGGTTACTAATACCAAGTTGCAGTCAAAGATAGTAACTTGGGCTGGGAGTGGGGAGTAGGGAATAGGGAGTAGGAATATTATGTCTGAACGCAACTTAGTATAAATTGTCATTAGTCGATTGACGACTGACAGAAATCGCAAAATTTAAGGAGACAAAACAATGGCTAACACTGAAACTCGTCCATCTACTGATTTACCAACAGTTGCTAAAGCATACAACGGTGTAGACCGTAACGCTTTCATCTTTGGTTGGACACCCCAAGCGGAATTGTGGAATGGTCGCTTGGCTGCGATCGGCTTTTTAGCTTACTTGCTGTGGGATTTAGCAGGTTACAGCGTCCTGCGTGACGTATTACGCATCATCGGTTACTAAGCTTAAATAACGTTTCTTGGCAACGATAGTTAATCTTTGCCAAGAAGCCTACAATAAGAACTTGCAAATACCCGACTTCTTTGTGAAGTCGGGTATTTGTATGATGTGTATACACTGTAAACGCTTTAAAGAGTTGCTGCATAAACTTTGAGGAAAGTTAAGATGAAACTTACATTTCAAACACTCCACAAGGATCATGCGTTGGCAATTCTTAACTGGCGCTATACTCCCCCATACGATTTTTATAACTTTAACGCTGATACCGTCCTTGAAGATTTGCGCTATCTGCTTGACCCAAAAAATGCTTTTTACGTAATTTTAAACTCACTAGGAGAACTCGAAGGCTATTGTTCTTTCGGAGCGGATGGTCAAGTGCCTGGTGGCGACTATAGGGTTGAAGCATTGGACTTAGGTATGGGGATACGACCAGACTTAACAGGACTTAGACATGGCAAGTACTATGCCCAAGGTGTGATCAAGTATGGGGCTGATCGATATGAAGCGCAATTATTTCGGGTGACGATAGCGCAGTTCAATAAACGAGCGCAACGTGTGTGGCAGAAGTTAGGATTTGAGCAGGTAGAAGAGTTTAGCAAAATTAGTAGTAGGGAAAAGTTTGTGATTATGACTCGCGCAGTCTAAACGGTCAGTACCAGAAAGTTGGCTAAGTATTTCATTTTATTTGCGATCGCAGTGGTTATCCAGATGAACCAAATACTTAAGTTAATCCAGAATTATCAGTAGAAATTCAATAAATTAGGTACTTTATATCAAAAACCGAATTAACACATATAAAGCAGAAGTCACCAGTTGTAATATTGTTACTGGAACGCCATAGTGAAGGAAAGTTTTAAAAGAAATACGCCGTCCGTGCTGTTCCGAAATACCAGCAGCCACGATGTTAGAAGATGCGCCTACAAGTGTGCCATTACCTCCCAACGTTGCACCAAACATCATTGCATAAAACAAAGGTAAAACCTCCGGTGGAAACTGTCCTGAAAAATCTCGCGCTAAAACTTCTGTTGGTGCTAACCCTACTGTCACAACATATTGTTTGAGTAAGGGAACCATTGCCACAACTAGGGGAATATTGGGAACAACACTGGATAATATACCAACCAGAAATAATAAAACCAAGGAACCCAAGATAATATTTTTACCTAAAATTGCAGCTAATACTCCCGATAAACTGTTAATTATACCTGTTTTTTCTAAGCCACCAATCAGCACAAAAATACTCATGAAAAATATCAATGTACTCCAGTCTACATCTCGTAAAATATTATTAACTGTGTCCAGCTTACTCTGATGAGCTAATAGTAAAGCTAAAGCTGCCCCTAATAAAGCCACCGCAGCCGGGGAAATTGGTATAGGTAGAGATTCACCAATGACAAAAAACAGTAGTACAAAGGCAACAATTACTGCACCTAAACTTAATACTCGTGGATGATTAATTTGTGGATGTGGTAGTTCTGCCAAATTTTCTAATTTGGTATGCCAAATTTTCCGAAATAAAAATGGTAGGGTTGCAGTCACGGTGACAACAGCGATAACACCGCCTAAGCTTAATCTTCCTAAATAATCTATAAAGCTAATATTAACAGCATCACCCACAATAAATGTAGCTGGATCACCAACTAATGTGAGCAATCCAGCACTATTAGCTATTAAAACCATCAATATAAGTAAGGGAACAAAATTTATGCCTATTTCCTGAGCCATTGGTGGAATTAGAGGTGCTAATAACATTACTGTTGTGGCATTGGGTAAGACTGCACAAATCGGAGTCACGATACCAACAATACCCAACAGGAGGCGTTTACCATCACCTTTTGCCAGTATTACTATTTGTGTTGCTAAATAATCAAATATTTTTGTGGGTTCAAATGCTCTCACCAAGACCATTACCCCAAAGAATAAACCTAATGTGCCATGACTATTACCAATGTAAGCAACAGCTTCTTGTAAAGTCATGACGTTGGTAAAGACTAATATTAATGCTCCTAACAATGCAGCAATAGTTAAATGCACCCATTCGGTCATAATTAGGAAAATAACGCTGATAAATACTATGACACTTAGGAGTGCTTGCCAGTTTTCCACACTATGCTCCTTGGAGTTTATTTGGTTGCATAATAGCGAAAAAAGCCACTGAAGTACAGGTGGCTTTTCTGTGTATGTTATTTTATTCTGATTTTCCTTCTATTAGAAACAGTGAATTAACCGACGATAAAGAGGAAAAAGTCGATGTTGGCTGATAAGTTTATATTTCAATGCTGAGTAGATGCTATGAATAATTTCTCAACTATTGAGAGGAAATTATTCATCCATCGATTCGGGAATACCTAAGACAGCACAAGGAAAATCAGAACCTAAATTTTGAATTAAGGGATGATAGGCAGATTTACAACCTATAAATAATATGTCAGCAGCTTCTAACTCTGCCACTTTTCTTAATTCTGTACTCACACAACCAAAGCGTAAATGAGATTTAAACGAACCTTGCCATTCTTCGGCTAAACTTCTAGCTTGCCAAAGAACTCTATCTGCTTCTTGCAAAGGTGTGATTGTGTCTGTTTGCAAATATGACTTGATGTCTGTCAATTGTGGTTGAGTTATCACAGATGTCACAGACTTTGTTTGTTCACTTATAGACAATTCTTTTGTTGGTGTACGTTTACCAAAGCTCAAGATATTACTATAGTCAACTGGACAACTTTCTTCTAATACATAAACAGCTTGCACTGTGACTTGTTGATTAGTCGCTAATCTGGTTTGGTGGGCAATCCAAAAGGCGATATCTAGTGCAGCATGACTATTAGGAGAAGCGTCATAACCGACAATTAAGTTGATTGATGACGTTACTTGAGTTTCTTGAGGTTCTGGTAATAATACCATTTTGTCAATTAGATCATTGCGACCCATAGCACTTTGTAGGCGTGCTAGCATTGGCTTAATTTTCACAGCTTTAACTTCTCCTAAACTCAACGAACTAATAAATGAGAAGTAGGGTAAAACGGAATTTATATCCGCAAGGAAACCCCAATAACAACTGGTATTAAAGCCAAAGTTTTGGGGGTTCCTTCCATTGCCTACGGAGTTAGCTGACGGGCTAAGACTGGAAGGTGTCTCTCTTTTGAGCGCTGAGTTAACTGTTAATTGCTTTTACTGTTGACTCTAGGTTGGCGACTCGTTTGTAAGATGCGCCCCTTAAGATGGTTCCTCCGTTCCAAATTATTTCAGGCTTAATTTGAATTAGGCTACCCACTAAAGAAATAATAAACTAAATTATTCTTCTTGTGTAAAATATTTGTCGAGGAAATTTAAGGCGTGATTTCGCAGTTCAAAATATTCTTTGGAGTTTCGCATAGCAGCCCTATCTCTGGGATGAGGAAAGGGTACTTCTAATATTTCGCCAATGTTTGCGGCTGGGCCATTTGTCATTAAGACGATGCGATCGCTCATATAAATTGCCTCATCAACATCGTGGGTAATCATCATTACGGCTTGCCGATTATTTTCCCAAATATCTAATACTTGTCTTTGTAATTTGCCTCTTGTTAGTGCATCTAAAGCACCAAAAGGTTCATCCATAAGTAACATTTTGGGACGAATTGCTAAAGCTCTAGCAATGCCTACTCGTTGTTTCATACCTCCAGAGATTTCATCAGGATATTTATCTGCTGCCGGGGTTAAGTTTACCATTGCCAAGTGTTCGTTCACAATGCTAATTTTTTCAGACCTATTAGCATTTTTTAACACTTCATCTACCGCTAGGCGGATGTTCTCTCTGACTGTTAACCAAGGTAACAAAGAATAATTCTGAAACACCATCATTCTTTCTGCCCCTGGCTTGTTAATTTCTTTACCATCAAGCCTAACTGAACCAGATGTGGATTTTTCTAACCCGGCAACTATTTTTAATAGCGTTGATTTACCACAACCAGAATGCCCAATTACGGAAATAAATTCATTTTCACCTATAGTTAAATTAACCCCATCTAAAACTACAAAGTTACCTTTATCTGGTGTGGGATAAGACTTAACTAAATTTTCTATTTCTAAAAAATTAGGGTTAGACTTAGCTTTTTCATGGCTATCTACTACTGATGGTGTATATTTCATCTCAAAAGCTCCTAAAAATAGTAACTATATATGTGTAAAATCCCAATCAATCTAAGACATGAAAAAACGAGTGGGAGCGTTAGCCCTAATTGCAAAACTATTTAAGTAACCAACGGGATCGCTGGGATCAAAACCTTTTTTATCTATAAATACTTCTGGTGGTTCGACCTTGTAATCATCCTTGGGACATTCAATCCCCATTTCGGCAGCTATCTCTCGATATAAATCTGTTCTCCAGCCTTTTTCGGCTAATTTATCAGCATTTTTGGGAAATTCTTTGATTTGTCCCCAACGGGCGGCTTGAGTCATTAACCACAGACTACGCGATCGCCATAAAAATGTCGAGTGTTCGTTTGGTTGTTTGGGTAAATTGTCAGGGATATCGTAAAATATTGTGGTGTCGTCAGCTTTGATAGTGCGGTCTTTACCATCAAAACCACCGTAGTTATAGTTACCAAGAATAGCTGGCCCTGTAAACTTCGTGATTGGCGCACCCTGTTTTTTCGGTCTTGCACCTGTAAAGGAACGGTCTGTAATTAATTCGGCTACTTCCTGGCGATTTTCTGGCTTGCTGCAATACTGACAAGCTTCTATCATCGCCTTAACTAAGGAACGGTAGGTTTTGGGATAATTGACGATGAAGGATTCCAAAACACCCAACAGTCTGTCGGGGTGTCCTAACCAAACTTCCTTACCTTGCGCGAAGGTGAAGCCGATACCCTCATTACCTGTAATGGCTCTGGTGTTCCAAGGTTCTGCTACCATGTATGCTTGCATTGCACCTATGCGTACATTTGTTACCATCTGCGGTGGTGGGACGATAATAATGCGAAATTCTTTTAAGGGATCAACACCAGCCGCCGCCGATATATAACGGACGAAGTATTCGTATATTGCGGAACTTAAAACTACCGCCCAGACTTTGTTTTCTGCTGACTGCTTATCAAAGTAGCCGCGAAAGTCTTTACCAAAGGCTTCTAACGCCCCTTCGCCATATTGCTGCTGATATTCATACCAAGGACGCAAGCCAAAATCCCACATGGCTTTGTTCATTGTCATAGCGTTCCCGTGACGATGTATTGTCATGGCGGCGCACAAAGGGGCGTGACGCGCACCTTCTGCACCAATACGTGCGTTGGTAACAGCACCGGATACCACAGGGGAAGCATCAAGACGACCAAATATTATGCCGTCGCGGGAGGTAGCCCAACTAGCTTCGCGGTTGAGTTTGACGTTTAAACCATACTTTTTAAAAAAACCTTTTTTCCAGGCGATCGCAAATGGCGCACAATCATTTACAGGCACGTATCCCACAACTATATCGGGTTTTTCTAAGTCGCTGGATTTCACTACAGGTTTCACCGCCAAAGCTTCCTCTGTCAAACCTTTGGCGGATCTATCCCCTGAGATGGCACAGGATGATAAACTAACTCCGGCTGTGGTGGCTCCTATGCCTTTGATAAAGTCTCGTCGAGTCCAGTGATGATTATTCATGTTGTGGCTAATTCGTAATTTCAAATTGTTCGTAGTAAGGACTTTAGTCCTTAATTGCAAAGCACTAAAGGGCTTACTACAAACAAGTACATAACCCTTAGTTATTCGCTGTCGGGCGATGAGTGACAAATTCTTGGAGTTTGCTGACGGCAAAATCTAAGATGAGTCCAGTTAAGCCGATAACCAAGACGGCAAGGAAGACTGAACTGAGGTTCAAACGACTCCATTCATCCCAAACGAAGAAGCCGATCCCAATACCGCCTGTAAGCATTTCTACCGCAACTATGACTAGCCAAGCAATACCCAAACTGATGCGTAAGCCTGTAAAAATATAGGGTAAGCTGGCAGGCCAAATAATTTTCGTAATTCTCCGCCAACGGGGCATTTCCAACACTCGCGCCACATCGAGATAATCCTTGGGAACGCTGGCTACTCCTAAAGCCGTATTAATAATAGTCGGCCAGAGGGAGGTGATAAAAATGACAAAAATTGATGAGGGATCTGCTAAGTTGAAGATAGCTAAGGCAATGGGTAGCCATGCTAAGGGCGATACGGGTTTGAAGATTTGAATGATGGGATTGAGTGCTAACATCGCACTTCTAGACATCCCAATCAAAAACCCTAAAGGAATGGCGACTACTGCACCTAGTAGAAAACCTATTAACACTCGTCGCAAACTGGCTATTAATAACCAACCAATCCCTAAGTTACCAGGGCCTCTCTCATAGAAGGGGTTTAATATATAGTCCAAGTTAGCAACTAGTGCCTCTGGTGGCGTTGGCATTAATTCATGATTTGCCAAGGCAATAATCCACCACAACAAGATAATTCCTAAAAATCCCAATGCAGGAAGTATGACTACATCCCTAACGAGAATTGGCTTGGTTTTTTTCCATGCAGCTTGACTAGCAACAGCTGCGATCGCTGCTAAATTTAATTGCAATATCATTATGCCCCCTCAACAGGTTCAATGCAGGTACGAAAAAACGAGCAGTACCAGCCTCGGACACTGATGAGAACTAAGCATTAAGTAAATGCTGTCTCTTCAGTCTCCTCTCAATGCCTACGAAGTTAGCTGACGGGCTAGGGCTGAGAGATGCCCCTCTCCTTTTAGTGCTGAGTAATGAGTTCTGTTAGCTGTAGCAGGGCGTTTAGGCCCTGCTGAGTTAAATAACTTAAATTGAGTTATTCTTCACTTTTGACTCGTTAGTTAACACTTTATTTGGAGATACGCCCCACAAGGTGGTTCCTCCGTTCCAACTTTAATTACTGTATTGCGTCGGATTAGGCTGACTTACTCTAATTCAAGATAATAGTACTAAAGAATTTAACATCTTCAAGCCAGAAAAACAATCTCCGATTGATAAATGTTGTTTATATAATTACATTAGATTAACTCATATTTCCCTAATCTACTATAAATAAATGTTATGGTAAGTATTGTACTTAAGTGCGCTTAACCATAATCACAACTATCTAAGTGACGTAACATACTTAATCTTATTTTTAGAAACTCAAAATAATCAATCCAACTAAAGAGCTAATCAGCATTTTCACTGTTATATGCAAAATTTATATCATCTGGTAGGTGAATTTTCTCATCAATGATGATAATGTCCACTACGCTAGTTAAACTAATTCCATATAGAATTAATTCCTCTATCGCGTAGCTGAATTTAAGAGAATGGAATTTAGTCAAGTTCTGGCTGACAATAGTAACACTATCATCACCAAATGGGTTGCCGCAGTTCGTGAAGACAGGCAGATTGAGAGTGCTGATGACTTATCCTACACAGCGATTAAGAATCATATACCTGATGTGTTTCAGGCAATGGTGACAGTGTTGTCTCAATCTCAGGAGAGTGATATTAAATCCATTGTCACCGCCAGTTGGAAACATGGGTTACTACGCGCTGAACAAGGCTTTGATCCGTCCGAGATTGCCCGTGAGTATCGCCTGTTAAGAAAAGTGATATTTGATGCTGTGGAAACTGACTTGTTACAAGCAACCCCCGCCGAGATTGTTCGTTATATGCGTTTAATTGACGCGGTGATTGATGAAGCGATCGCCAGATGTTTTCATAGTTATGTAGGGGAACGCTTGCGCGAATTAGAACACCTCCAGGCTTCTTTACGGCTACATAATGACGAACTAACACGCTTAGTCAGTACGAATGAAGATAAATTGTCACAACTAGCGCATGAGCTTAAACACCCTTTAACAGCAATTATTGGTTACTCAGATTTATTTCTGAGACAACAAAGACGAACAATTCCAAAAGATAACCCAGTTAATATAGAACATATTGAACGTGTATTACGTAACGGCAGACATTTATTACGCTTAATTAATAATGTATTAGAACTGTCGCGCTATGAAGCTGGAAAAATTCAGTTGCAAGTAGCACCAACTAATACTAGAGAATTAATCCATAATGTCTGTGAAATGTTGGAACCTCTAGCATCTGAAAAAAACTTATCAATCTTAGTCGATTGGCAACGTGCGCCTAATGAAGTAACCACAGATGGGTTTCAACTACAACAAATCGTTACAAATCTTGTGAGTAATGCGATTCGCTACACAGAGACAGGCACTATTAGTATAGTGTGTGAAGTAGTGGATAGTGAAAAATGGGCGATCGCAGTTTCAGATACAGGAATTGGTATTGCCGAAAAAGATCAAACCAAGATATTTGAACCTTATTTTCGTGTTACTTCTCAATCTCGTCCTTACGCACCTGATAGCACTGGTTTAGGGTTAGCAATAGTTGTCCGCCTAGTGAAATTATTGCAAGGGGAAATTAGCCTAGTTTCCCAAGAAGGTGTGGGTTCTACTTTTACAGTGACTTTTCCTCTGACAGTAGAGGTTTAATTAAACGCAGAGGAACGCTGAGTTCAGCGCGGAGTTGCACGGAGGTTTTTTAATAAAAGAGGTTGATTTTATAACAGTCCTTTCTTTTTCAATTTCATGAGTGCATCTTCAGCCGCAGCTTTTTCTGCTTCTTTTTTATTGCGTCCTTTACCTTCACCATATTCTTTCCCTTCCACCAAAACTTTAGCAACAAACTCTGGTGCATGAGAGGGGCCGCCTATTTGTTTTGTATCATATTTAGGAGGATTTGTAATACCTGTACTTTGTACCCACTCTTGAAAGCGATTTTTTGAATCTACATTAGAACGACCAACAACAACTTGTTCGGGTACAGAATCAAAAAGAGGTTTGACTATAGCACGAACCACTTCAATATTAGAATTATTATCTAAGTAATAAGCGCCAACAACTGCTTCAAAGGTACTACTAAGTAAATTAGGATTTTGAAAACCACCATCTCGAATTGCGCCTTGTCCTAAACGCATCCGAAAATCTAACCCTACTTCAATAGCAAATTTAGCTAATTGTTTTTCATCTACTAATGCAGAACGGCGACGGGTTAATTCATCCTCTCCTTTATCCTGATGCTTATCATAGAGATATTGACCACTTAAAAAATTTAATATGGCATCACCGAGAAATTCTAGGCGTTCATTATCTTGTACATCTTCGCCTGGGTGTTCATTTACATAAGAACGGTGTGTGAGTGCTTGGCGGAGAAGTTTTTCATTATTGAATTTGAGAATTTCGTGCATTTTATCTATTAGAAATTAATGAATAATCAAGGGCAAGCAAGATACCTACCCTATGATGTAGGAGATTAAAAAACTGAATGCTATCTAGAAATAGTTCAGACTTTTGTAGTTAGGTGGGTAGAGGCTGTTACCGCGATGATTATTACACGGAAAACAAGAAAGCCGTAAATTTTCACAAGAGTTAGTTCCACCACGACTTTTAGGCAAAAGGTGATCAATTGTTAAATCTTTTTGCGGTAAGCTCTTAGAACACCACCAACATTGAGAGCCGAATAAATCAATAAGACGCTGCTTTTTATTGCGCTTCTGTTTAGGATTCATTGAGTTGATTTTCCTTATTACTGTTGCTTGTAACAGCATTGGAATATCACGCATCTATGCCATAACAAATTTTATTTAGAGAAGAGATTAAAACTAAATCTTTCTCTATAATTGAGTTTGCTATTCAACCATTGATTTAGCTGATGTCTCAACCGTAGAACTCCTGGCTTCCCACCCAGTTTTGCTTCATTCCTACCTCTGAACATTTATCCAACCAATCATCGTATCTTTCCGTTAAATGTCAAGTTAAGTAATTAACTTGGCTTTGGCTAAATTTTCAGCCGATGGAAGGAAACAAAGCTTGGTAAGAAACAAGGAACTCTGCTGCTGAGACAACATCCAAAATTTATGTTTTAAGATGGTGTTATTTTACTGTCTATATCTAGACTTACATAGTAATTAAGTTAATGTCAATATAACGTTTGTAAATTTTTTTACGGAAGCTCGGCTATAGCCCAAAAAGCTTACATGTTTAGCTTTGCTGGGAATACTCTACTTAAATCAAGGGACAAATCAGGGAAACAGGGTAAAGCGATCGCCATCGTAGCTAACACAATCCGCTTGTTGAGATAACCATATTTTCCTTGATTATCTTGATAAGGCTCACTGTAAGATTCTAAGTAATTATCAAATAAATTGAATATCCAATAATCTGCAATACCAGCTTTGGCATACAGAGGTATTTTAATGTCTTGGTCATAACTTAAAGAAGAATCTGCAACTTCTATTACCAGCAACATATCACTAGGGCTAGGATGAGCAGATAGATAGTTGTCATCTCTGTTTTTGACAATAGCAAAATCTGGTTCTGGTTGGCTGTTAGGCGGTAAAGTAATTGGCGCTTGACACTGTAAAGTAGCCCTATCACCAACTAACTTGGGTAGTTCTCTCAGTAAGTTGCGTAAGCAAGTTTCATGCGCTGTACCCTTAGCTACCATTTGAATGATTTCCCCGTTAATTAATTCAATATGGTCGTCCTCATGAAAAAAGCCTAATTCCGCTAGTTTGTGGTACTCGCCTAGTGTGAAGCGTTTAGCTTGAGCAATACTCATAAAATCCTACCTCTAAGACAGCATAAAGCCCTAATATCCTATAACCCTTATTGTAAATGTGCCAGAAATTGATATGCTAAAAGCCGAGACTAGCTTGAAAGTGTTGACGGTTGACAGTTGACTGCTGACTGCTGAGTCAAAATTCCTAGTTATAAAGTCTTGACAAGACTATACTTTTGCTCATCATCATCTGCAAACCATGCCTGCGCCTACTTTAAATCCCACAATAACTGCTTTTCCCTTGACAGCCGTAGTCGGTCAAGAAGCCATCAAACTCGCCCTGCTATTAGCAGCCGTCGATCCTGGTTTGGGTGGAGTAGCGATCGCAGGTCGTCGCGGTACGGCAAAATCTGTCATGGCGCGTGCTATCCACGCCTTACTCCCACCCATTGAAGTTGTTAAAGGCTCATTAAGTAACTGCGATCCCAGCCGCCCAGAAGAATGGGATGATTACTTAATAGCGGAGAATGCTGATAAAAATATTCAGGATGTCCCCACGGAGATTATCCCCGCACCCTTCGTCCAAATTCCTCTGGGGGTGACAGAAGACCGACTCCTTGGTTCCGTGGATGTGGAACAATCAGTCAAACAAGGAGATACAGTATTTCAACCAGGGTTACTCGCCACAGCTAACCGGGGTGTACTGTACGTAGATGAACTAAATTTATTAGATGACCAAATATCCAATCAACTATTAACCGTACTTTCCGAAGGACGCAACCAAATCGAACGGGAGGGAATCAGCTTCCAGCATCCGTGTAAATCCCTGTTTATCGCTACTTACAACCCAGAAGAAGGAGCCTTAAGAGAGCATTTATTAGATAGAATTGCGATCGCCCTCTCTGCTGATGGTGTTCTCGGATTAGATCAAAGAGTAGCAGCAGTAGAGCAAGCGATCGCCTATTCCCAATCTCCCCAAGATTTCCTCCAACAATACAACGAAGATTTAGACTCGCTCAAAACTCAAATCATCCTGGCGCGGGAATGGTTGAAAGAAGTTACCATCACCCAAGAACAAATTGCTTACTTAGTAGATGAAGCCATTCGCGGCGTTGTACAAGGACATCGCGCCGAATTATTTGCTGTACGAGTTGCCAAAGCGGCTGCGGCTTTAGATGGACGCACCACTGTCAATGCTGATGATTTGCGTCGGGCTGTAGAGTTAGTAATTGTACCACGGGCAACAGTCATCCAGACACCGCCACCAGACCAACCACCCCCACCACCGCCGCCACCACCACAAAGCCAGGACGAGTCAGAAGAACAACAAGAAGAAGAACAGGAAGAAGAACAAGACGACAAGCCGGAAGAACAAGAACAGCAAGAACCCCCCAGCATACCCGAAGAATTTATCTTCGACCCAGAGGGTGTAATTTTAGATAACAGTGTGCTGTATTTCGCGCAAATGGCACAGCGTCAAGGTAAATCTGGTAGTCGCAGCATCATCTTTTCCGATGACAGGGGACGCTATATTAAACCCATGTTACCCAAGGGTAAAGTCCGGCGGATTGCCGTAGATGCCACCCTGCGATCGGCTGCACCTTATCAAAAAGCACGGCGAGAAAGACAGCCAGATAGAAAGGTAATTGTTGAACAGAGTGATATTCGCTCAAAACGCTTAGTCCGCAAAGCCGGGGCGTTAGTAGTGTTTGTAGTAGACGCATCTGGTTCAATGGCTTTAAACCGGATGCAGTCAGCCAAAGGCGCAGTCATGCAGCTACTCACCGAAGCCTACCAAAACCGTGACCAAGTAGCTTTAATTCCCTTCCGGGGAGAACAAGCAGAGGTCTTATTACCACCCACCCGTTCTATCGCTTTAGCACGAAACCGCTTAGAAAGATTACCCTGTGGCGGTGGTTCACCCCTAGCGCATGGTTTAACCCAAGCTGTCCGTGTCGGTGTGAATGCCCAGATGGGTGGAGATATTGGGCAAGTTGTGATTGTCGCTATCACCGACGGACGGGGAAATATTCCCTTGTCGCGTTCCTTGGGTGAACCCCAAGAACCAGGAGAGAAACCAGACATCAAAGCGGAACTATTAGATATCGCCGCCAGGATTCGCGCTTTGGGGATGCAGTTACTCGTTATAGATACTGAAAGTAAATTTGTCTCCACTGGCTTTGCTAAGGAATTAGCAAAAACATCAGGAGGTAAATATTATCATCTGCCAAAAGCCACCGATAAAGCCATTGCTGCCATGACTAAAGGGGCGATCGCTGATTTAAAATCTCGTTAGATTAGTCATTAGTCAATGGTCAATAGTGAGCCAGCGCGGTCTTCTCTACGAGACGCTACGCGAAGGGGGTTTCCCCCATGAGCGACTGGCGAACCCCGGAGGGGTCATTAGTAAATAAACTGTGGACTATGGACTTTTGACTATTGACTATGAACCTGTTGGCATTGCTTGGGGTTGTAAATAACAAATTAAATCTTGAATACCTTTTTGCAAGTAGCGGGTTACTGTCATGGGGCTAGTGCCAATATTTTTGGCAGCATCTTTGCGAGACAGTTCTTTCAAAAATACCATTTCTACTGCTTGGCGAGGCTTGTCTTCTAACAGGCTAATTGCCCCTTGGAGTTGTTGCCGTTCTTCTTCTTGTTGTTGTTGGGCAATTGTCCGGGGACAAGGAAGCGCTTCGCCTAAAGTAATTTGACAATCAACATAGTGTACTGCGGTAGCATCCAAACTTAAAGGCATCCGGTTCTGGGCGGCTAATTTGGTTTCTTGCCATTCTTGTACAGATACCTTGAGATGCTTGGCAATTTCTGAATCTTTGGGGGGACGACCTAAAGATATTGCTAATTCTTTACGGACTTTCTGCCCTTCATTATATAGTTCTTGCCAACGGCGAGGAATTTTTAATAAACTACTGCGATCGCGGAGAAAATGCAGCATTTCACCACGAATATATGGTACAGCAAAAGAACTAAAAGCATAACCTTGACTGGGGTCAAAGCGTTCTATCGCTCTAATTAAACCAAAATAACCAATTTGTTCCAAATCTTCATAAGGTTCATTACATTGATGGCTAAATTTATGAGCCATCTTTCTGACTAAACCAGTGTGTAATTGAACCAGTTTATTACGAAGTTTAATAGAAGGATTTTGGTGGTATAAGCGCAATAACTCCATACCATCAGTTTGCATAGAGGACTCAATTGCTGCCATATAAAAAATTCCTTTGTTGTAACTCCTTTTCTTATCAAATTGGAGTTGCGTAATATTTTCTTTAAAGCTGTAATTATTTTCGTTAGTTGGGGCTGAATAAACCATCGTTGTTTCACTGAATTTATTAGTGGACTAACTCTAATGTTCAGTGTTTGTACGCATGATTTTTGAGTTGTCTCTGTTCTCAGTATTTTTATTTATACAACGGAAAATATTTTCTATATAATGCCTATGCTTGGCAATAAATAGTTATATAATCCTTAACTGCTTACAGGAGGAAGGAAAGGGAGAATAGAGAATAATATTTTTAATATCGTTTGTGTCGCTAATTAAACTTAAATATTCTTAATAAATTAATCTGTCCATAAGAGATTGTTGATAAATTTGCATACAAAATAAAATCCCTGTCCATATATGGGCAGGGATTTATGCTATATCAATAAAATAGGAAATTTATTTTATGAATTAGTGATTAATTTATCTAACTAGTTTTTAATACTTGTCTGTGTTTATAAGCGGTCTATTTTATCTACATAAATGGCAATATTTTAGTTTTCTTTACCATCATATAATTTAATATTTATTTATTTTTTCTAATTTTGTAATTTTATTTTAACTAATACTTATATCAGAACAACAATAAGAATACAAGTTCTCCATATTTTTAGTTAGAGTGAAATTACTGAAGTTTGCCGTCATTCCCGCTTTTAAATTAGGTATGCTATCTAGAAATCCAGTTTGATTACTGAACTTACTTGCGCAGGAAGGGAAAAGGACTAGCGAATATGGAGAGAAATGCCCTTGGTTGAGGTTTGGCGTTTGCGGAGCGTTACTATATAGTTATGAAAGAAAGAGACAGCAAGAAAGCAGCGCCAACAGAAGTCAAACCTGAGTCCTATATACTCTTCAACAATGGACAATGGACAATTAACAATTGACTTTTTTCCTCTCCCTGGAAGTGAGAGGATTGGAGACAAGGATTTATTTTTTGATTTTTTCTCCTTAAAACTTGAATGAAACAATTGTCAATTATCAATTGTCAATTATCAATTGATAACTAAACATCCAGTAATCCGTATCGCTTTTGTAAGTCAAGCAACTTAATTCTCGCTTCGCCTGCGTTATCAGCTAAATCAGCAAACTCGACAAAGCGTCGCAATTCTTTTCTTAAAAGATTGCGTTCAACTTCTATTGAAGTTATACCAAAATTGACTCAATAAGCCATATACTTTACTGAGAGGGGATAAACCTCTTTTTTTTGTGGTCAATTACTAGAATTTTACTAGATAATACATATGTACTTAAAGCAAGCAAAGAACATCCCAATAGCAGCCGATGTAAGAGTAGGAACCGACAAAGGGAGTTTACGGTTACAGTTCTCATCTCGAATCAGTCAGAAGTTCTACCAGAAAAAACAAGCCTACAAAGGACTGGGTAGAAGCGATACCACAGAAAATAGACAATGGGCTGATGGTATAGCTAGACGGATACAAGCTGACATTGACCACCCAGACGGATTATTTGACCCTACCCTAGTCAAGTACCTAGAGGTCAAGGCTATGACTTCAGTGATTCAACTACCTACAGCAAAACCTTTACCTAAGTTGGGCGAGTTGTGGGATGATTTCAGCCAGTGGAAATACAGAACTAAGCAAATAGCTGAAACAACCTATTTAAAAAAGTATTGCATAAGCTATAAACACGTTCTCTCCTCTTATTTGGATAAGGAGTTAACAGAAGAAACAGCCAATAGTTTAATAGAAGATATGGTGAACAGAACTAAAGGTAAGGAGGTGGTTAAAATTCTGCTTTGTCTGTTATCTCAACTTTGTCAAAAAAACGGTATAACCGATTATTTTTATGAAGTTAAATCTCATTACTCTATTCCCAAGAAGAGTAAGCAATTATCGGAAGTTGAGGACTACAAAGCTTATACAGTCGAAGAGAGAGACTTAATTATTGATAGTTTCAGAAGCCATCCTAAGCCTAGTGTCAATCAAATTTCTGATTTAATCGAGTTTTTATTCCTTACAGGATGCCGACACGGGGAAGCGTTAGCACTCACATGGGGACGTATAAAGTTAGATAAAGGATGGATAATTTTTAAAGAATCCTACGACTCCCAAACAAACATCACCAAAGGAACTAAAACCGATGTTGATAGACTGTTTAAAATGCAGGGAATGACACGATTAATTAATTTATTAAAACGGTTGTATGGGGAGGGTAAAAGCAATGATGAATTAGTGTTTACAACGCCGGACGGGAAGAGACTTAGAAGAACTTATATCCAAAGAGCATGGCAATACAACACTGTTGTCGTGAATGGCAGACCATACACTTACAACGGTGTAGTGATGGAACTAGCAGAAGAGGGCAAACTACAATACTTAAAACCCTATTCAACACGACATACATTTATCAGTATTCAAGCTAACAATGGTGCTGACTTAGCGTTATTAGCTGATAGTTGTGGAAATAGTGTTGACGTAATTATTGAGCATTATTTAGACAAGGATAGAGATTCAACATTAAAAGATATCTAACTAATAACAAATCAATAATTTATAAACCTCCTAGTTTAATTATTAGGAGGTATTTTTTTTGCTGATATTAATTACCAAGTTAATTTCTTCAAGAAGTTCTTCAAGTAATTTTAGGTAGAGATGAACAAAGCTAAACGCGCAGTAATTAAAATCGCAGGTATCGAGATTGACGGGTTTGAAAACAACGGTAAATACTTTCTCAGTCAATCACAAGTAGCTGAAATACTTGGAATCCATAAATATTCAACCACAAGATTTATTGATGAACTACGCAAGAATCAGGGTTATACGGGTCACATTTTAGAGGTTGAAAGCAATGGGAAGGGTAAACGGGGAAGTAGTCGAGTGATTGCTATTCCCCCTAATCTAGCTAGTCTATTCTGGGGTTATCAAGCTAGAAAGGGTAATGATAAGGCTTTAGCTCTAGTCTGTGCCTGTGCTGAGGAAGCTTTAGAGAGGAGATTAGATAGGGTATTCCAACAGGTGAAAACTGAGGATGAGTATGAGAATAAAACAGCTAACGCACTGGAGGAGTATTGCAAAAATCACACATGGGAGGATATCAGAGGGTACTGTCAAGATGTGCATGGGGCGTTTATGCTTGCCTCTTTCACTATGTACTAAATTACTTCAAGTAAATACTCCAAGTAATTTCAGCTATAGAACTATAGGTCACATTTTGGAGGTTGAAAGTAACAGGCGTTTATAACCAGAATTTCTTTAGAAAAAACAGCCGAACGGTTTACCCCTTCCGGTGAAAAATAACCACTGTTCAGCTATATTGCTCTATTGCATAAACCCTATAGGGTTTGTAATTTCTCTATGTGAGTTCATGACAAGCACTACAGCAGTCAGCGATAACAGCGAGAGCATCAGCACAAACAAAGAAGGAGCCAACAAACAGGCTCCCCGGAACAAGGTATTAATTTTTGGAATGTACATTACATAATAGCCTACAGTTTTTGTAATGTACATTACAATGTGGCTGGAATGTCCACACAAGGTATGACTGTATGCAAGGTATAGAACAAGCGATTTATTTAAGGAATATTTATGACCACTTCAATCGTTATCTTTTCGACCACCAATTAGAAAACAAAATATATTTAGGCTTCAGTTATAAACTGAGAACTGAAGGTATGTTTTTGCATGATAAATGGGATGATTCCAAGAAGCAAAGTTATCATGAGATATTAGTTGATGAAAATTTATTGAATGAAGATTCAATATACTGGTTAGCTGTGCTTGTTCATCAAATGGCTCATTTATGGCAACACCAACATGGTCTTAAAAAGAAAACTAAAAATTATCATGACAAAGAATTTGTTGATAAAATGCAGAATTTAGGGTTAATTATTGAATCTGGATACTCTAATGAGCAATCAATTAACCACGATGGTTTATTTATGCAAGTAGCAAAAGAACTGATTGATAAAGGTGATGATTTAAGGTTATTAAAACCTAGAAATGTTGCAGCACAATTAGATAATCCGTTAAGTAAAAATGGTAAGAAGTTTAAATTTATTTGTCCTGAGTGTCGTCAAGGTGTAGAGGGTAAATACTCGACAAATGTTAAATGTGGTGATTGTGATAAGAAAATGGAGAGACGGGAACCATTTAATTGATAAGCACAAACAAAAGAGGGAATAAATTAAATCCCTCTTTCAAGCGTTACATTTTGCTGTTTTCACTAAATTAATTCTTCTTGTTTCTCTCAATCGCTGCTAGAACAAATGTATCGACTTCTTTTAATTTGTTTGCTAACCATATACATAATCCAGTAATGCAAGCTTCTGGAGTTTCATAAATTTCTTGAGTATCTTCATCGAAAGAGGTTATGCAACCATAAGTCCAAAAGTAATATCCCTCATCATCTTGTTTTATACTATATCCTTCACCCCAATTGTTTATTTTTTCAACACACTGCTCGATATTTTCATCCATCACAGAAAAAATTTGATTACTTGCCGATTGAATAAAATCATTCATTAATTCTAATCCTCTGTAATGTAAATCAAAAAAGAGGGAATACCATCACTCCCTCATGTTTATTATTTATGCCTAATTATTGCTGATTAGTTTCATCTAAAGCTTTCTGTATTGCCCTCCTACAAAATTCAGGAGGGTCATCTTGTGATTTAACAGCTTCCTTCATTGACTCGGTACACCTAAAGCTTATTTGCTGGGTTAACGGTTCTTCACCCTTTGGCTGTGCTGGTTCAAAGTTTTGAGGGTTCCCTTTTGGGTTAGGCATTGTTGAGAAGTGTAAATAAGGCTTGAATCTAACGAAACCATTAGAATAGAGTTTTTAATCAGTGGGTAGTAAACCCTGGAAAAGTTGTTACCCACCGATACCACTTTTATAGAGGCGATTCCTATTTTATGGTGTTTAGCAGACAAGAACTAGAACTGTTAACAATTCCTGAGTTGAGACAGGTGTTACTGAGGTATGGTTTAAAACCGACTGGTACAGGTAGCCAGAAGACGAGCTATATCACAACATTAATGGCATTCCCAGCGTTAGCGGTTAAGCAGTTAGAAGATAACAGAGGTTTAAAACGTCCTACTCTCTCTCAGTTTGAACAGATAGGAGTGATTTTAGATGAGATGGGAGAGTTAACACCTGAGCAGTCAGCTTTAATTAGAGTGACTTTTGAAGGGAAGAATTTAACATACCCTGACAGATATCAACAGGAGAGATTACTTAATCTCTATAAAGTCAGGAATCATTTAGTAGAGGTTATAGAGCTACTGGGAACGATGTAATTAATTGTTGAATTATCTGTGAAATGTTAGGAGGGGTTATTATCCCCTCTTTTTTTGTATGGTTAAAAGTTATTGGATAAGTTATTGGATAAAATTACACAACACACAGAAACCTTAATATGTGCCTCTCTCACTATGCTCTGAATTTCTTCAAGAACTTCTTCAAGAATTTTACACAGCACTAAGATACAGAGATATATTCACCGTAAGTTTTCACCAGTCACCTTCATAGCTTCCCTCAAGTCAGTCACCAGTTGAGCTACATACTTATATCTCTCACTCGGTTGACCGTTAGCTGACTTTGATTTTGACTCATCAACTTTTGATTGCCAGCTATCAAGGATGTGGTTAACCATCTCTAATTCAGTGACGATATCCTCAACTTTCTCACCGAGGGAGGGAGGTAAACGATAAACCTGTGTTTTAACTCCATCACCCCATTTACTTACTCTACCAGCACCGCTACGCTTTCCACCGTGTGTATGCTTAACCTTTACCACTTCACAGTCTGGGTTAGCTTCTACCGCACTGTTATAGGCATCTTCTAGGCTGGACTGTTCTAGCTGGACTAACTGCATCTCACCGTTAGCGTCTCTCAGTTCCACTAGGTATTTAGGCATCTATTCAGTTATGTAATGTACGTTCCACTATCATAACTTGATAACGTAACAGAATCAAGGCTTGATTACGTAACGTCCAGGGTGGTTATACAGAATATGTTTTAGTATTTATGTACTAACTTTAGTGGGAGCGTCTTTTTATGTCTCCTACTATGGTCTAAATTACTTGAAGTAATTACTTGAAAAACTTCTTCAAGAATTTCAGACAACACTAAAGGATAGGAACGTATAGCTTAAGCGGGTGTAAGTGATTCAGTGAGGTGGTAAAATAGAAAATTACTAGATGAGTAATATAGTACATTTGTACGCTAATAAGCGATTTTAAGCGGGAAAGACTGACTTCTACTATATAGTTACTAGAAATACTAGAGTTAAGGCTTGTAATGCTTAATAAATCGTTGTTGTTTCAACTTCTATTGTGTCTCTATCCAAATCTGGCGGTAAGACAATCATATCGTAGATAGTTGCTCGTTTTTTATCGGGATGAGGACGTAAAACTCTACCCCGTCGCTGGATAAACTGGCGAGGATTACCTGAACTTGATAAAATTACAGCCGTTTGAATTGCGGGAATATCTACACCCTCATCTAAACAGCGAATTGCTACTAAACCTTGTAATTCTCCATTTTCAAACTGACGGCGTAAAATTTCTCTTTCTTGTAAAGATGTTTGGGCTGTGTAGGTACTGACTTTATACCCTAATTCTCCACCTAAAATTTTTGCCACAGCTTTGAGTTGATGCAGGGATGAGCGTTGACCTATTTCTAGCGAACCATCACTACAATAAAATAGGGTATGGGTAGTTTCGCGGCGTGTTGCCATTAATTGACGTAAGGCTTTGAGTTTATTTTGTGCTGCACCAATTAATCTGGCACGTTGCATTAATAATGGTTTTAAATCTTCGTTATCTTCAAAACTTGGTGATTCACCAGTATTGCGTTCTCGATATAATAGCGATCGCCCAATCCTTTTAGTTAGCTTTAAATAAGCAATACTCTCAGCTTCCGTCAATTCTACCAAAATGGGATAATACAGATAATGCACCAAAGCACCTTGAGCGATCGCATCCCTTAAAGTAAACTCTGGTTGTAAAACTGGGCCGAAATAATCAAATAAAGATTGTGTCCCATCATCATCAAAATACCTTTCCGGTGTGGCAGATAAAGCCAGCCGTAAACCCACTCGCCTGGGCAAACTTTCTTCTAATTTGGGTGCGCCTAAATTATGGGCTTCATCCCCCACAATGAAAGTTTTGGCAGGAAAATACTTGAGTTGGGATTGAAAACCATCACCTATTAATGTGGAATTGGTAGTAATTACGGTAACAAAGCTTTGAGAACCAGAACGCAGATTGTAAAGTTGGGTAGAAAGTTGACTTTGCCAACTGCGGAGATTCTCAAAAGCTAATATGGGTTGCAAGTTGAACTTCTCGCATTCTCGCGCCCATTGTGCCACCAGATGACGATAGGGACACACTACCAATAGTACCTGCAAATTAATCTGCTGGTATAATTCACAAGCGATCGCCAGTGCAGTAATAGTCTTACCGCTACCAGTCGCCATTTTTAGCGTTCCTCGGCCATTGTTCGCAAACCAGTTAGTCATAGCTTGACGCTGATACTGCCGCAACTGTACAGATAGCGGCATTCTAGGACACCCTGGTAATGGCTGAGTCTGATAACTACCCCGGTTTTCCCTGACAAATGGTAATTTGAGCCGGAAAGCGGGATACTGCACTGGTTCTTGCTTCAGGTACATAGGTTATGGCAATTCAAAATTCAAAATTCAAAATTTTAGAATTTTTAGGGTAGAGAGATTGAAAATAGGAAGTTAACACTCCCTACTCCCCACTCCCTACTCCCCTCACATATAACCGCGCCAAACGCCGACGAGAGAACCCTGTACCTGTACCTGCATGGCGGCAACTTCGATGGGGTTGTATTTGGGGTTGGCGGGTTTGAGGGTGACGCGATCGCCACTTCTGTAAAAACGTTTTAATGTATTACCATAACCGTCCACTCTGGCGGCAACAATTGTGCCGTTCTTTAACTGATCTGGTTCGGGAACTGGACGTAAAAAGACCACATCCCCATCGGTAATTAAATCTTCAATCATGCTGTCGCCAGTTACTCGCAAAGCGTAAGTTTGTGCGGGTAAAGTGAAGTTAGAAAAGTCGATATGATCTACAGCATCAGTAAATGGTTCTATTAAACCACCTGCGGCGATCGTTCCTAAAACTGGCACACCTTGCTTAATTGGTTGTAAAATACGAATAGTTCGCGCTTTCCCCTCAGTCCATTCAATGTAGCCCTTCGTGCGTAAATGTTCTAAACGGCTTTGAATGGGTGCAGGTGATTTTAAATTCATTGCCTGCATCATTTGGCGAATTGATGGTGAATGCTGGTGAATGCGGATATATTCTGCCAGCCATTCATAAAGTTCTTGTTGAGCTTCTGTTAGGCGTTCCATAAAATAATAGGGAGGTTAATTATAAATGTCCCTAGAACATTAGTACTACAAAAAACCTCTAATAACAAGATAAAAACAAAAATTAAAAGGGCAAAAGAAAGACAATTTACATTTCTTTTACCCCTTTATTTTTGACTTTTAACTTTTCACTCTGCTCCTAAGATACTAGCAAGCAAAGCTTTTTGAACGTGCAGACGATTTTCCGCTTGTTGCCAAACTCTTGAGTGAGAACCTTCGATAACTTCTTCGGTAATTTCTTCACCACGATGGGCTGGTAAGCAATGTAAAACAATTGCTTCTGGTGTAGCCAGACTTAATAACTGTTCGGAAATTTGATATGGTTGGAAAATAGGAAAGCGATCGCTTGCTTCTGCTTCTTGTCCCATACTCGCCCAGACATCAGTGTAAAGTACAGATGCACCTTTAGTCGCTAATTCTGGGTCATGAGTCAAGAGAATTTCCGTTTTTCCATCAGCTATTGTTTGTGCTTGGGCGACAACTTTCGCATCTGGTTCATAACCCTTGGGTGTGGCAATTCTCACATTCATTCCTGCCAACGCACAACCCAACATGAGGGAATTAGCGACATTATTACCATCGCCCACATAGGTTAAAGTTAAGCCAGAAATTGTGCCGAAACATTCTTGTACAGTTAATAAATCCGCTAATATTTGACAAGGATGTTCTAAATCTGTAAGGGCATTAATCACCGGAATTTTCGCATACTCAGCAAAAGTTGCCAATTCTTGCTGTTCAAAAGTGCGAATTGCCAAAATATCCAAATATCGATCTAACACTCGTGCAGTATCTTGTATTGGTTCTCCCCGACTAACTTGAGTCACGTTGGGATTGAGATCAATTACTTGTCCACCGAGTTGGTACATAGCTACCGTGAAACTGACTCGTGTACGAGTTGAGGCTTTAGAAAATAACAAACCCAACACTTTATTACACCGCAACTGCAACTGTTGAGATTTCAATTGGGTTGCCAATTGCAGGAGTTGGTGAAGTTCTGTAGGAGTTAAGTCAGCCAGACTTAACAAGTCTCGTCCTAACAATGCTGCCATGCTTGTGTTTTGTTAAAAAATAATTATAAATCCCTGTTCGTTTTTCCAGTCAAGTCAAAAAAATATAGGTGGAAAACTGTACACAATTTTTTTGCCTACTCTAAAAATGGAGCCAGCTTTTGCCATCTAAGTCATCTGAAGGGGGAATTGCAGAAATTTAACCCAGGAGGAAAGAAACAAGCTCTAACGCTAACGTCATCACTAGCAATTTCCATCCCTCACTGGGAGTTAGTGGAATTTAGGCGTTGCTGAATCAAGGGATGATTCTTGTAGGGTAGGCATCATGAGCGCCCTGAAATACAAGGGACGGGCAAGATGCCCATCCCACAAAAATAGTAAAATCATCCCGCAAATATGCAACGCAAAATTTCAACAGAAGATACAATTAAATTTCAACCAAACACCACATCAAAGTGATACTGCGAGATGTCGTTTTAATCCCTAATAGGGAGTCAATGAAATTTCAACTTAAAAGATGCCTAATTCTCTTATAAATATCGTCACGGTTTCAATCCCTAATAGGGAGTTAATGAAATTTCAACAGCGTGTTCTTTGCGTTTCGATGCCCCAATCAAGTGGTTTCAATCCCTAATAGGGAGTTAATGAAATTTCAACGCCAGTACAAGATATAATGTGAAATCCCTCTGCATGTTTCAATCCCTAATAGGGAGTTAATGAAATTTCAACAAGCAGGCGATCGCAACCGAAATCCAAGAAAAAGGTTTCAATCCCTAATAGGGAGTTAATGAAATTTCAACTAGTTATAAACCAGTTAGGATTGGGATCACCCTGTGTTTCAATCCCTAATAGGGAGTTAATGAAATTTCAACCGAATCCTGATGCCGCACTATCTATAAGAAAAATAGTTTCAATCCCTAATAGGGAGTTAATGAAATTTCAACGGCTTACCCCATCGTCTGGGCAAATGCTGTTTGCGTTTCAATCCCTAATAGGGAGTTAATGAAATTTCAACTCAAAATACTTTTCCCCGTTGTACTCGCGCACTTTGTTTCAATCCCTAATAGGGAGTTAATGAAATTTCAACTTCTTTTGCTTTTCAGTCCCCGGTGAAACTACTTCAGTTTCAATCCCTAATAGGGAGTTAATGAAATTTCAACGTTTTTAAAGAAGTCTACAAGCTTATCAGGCATTGTTTCAATCCCTAATAGGGAGTTAATGAAATTTCAACTGATGTTTCACAGCTTGTAGAATATTTGGTTTATGTTTCAATCCCTAATAGGGAGTTAATGAAATTTCAACCCTTAGACCTATAACTAGTCTCTCACTAAAGTAAGTTGTTTCAATCCCTAATAGGGAGTTAATGAAATTTCAACCAGTAAACACGGTAGCAGGGAGTAGGAAGTCTTCCTTGTCGAGTTTCAATCCCTAATAGGGAGTTAATGAAATTTCAACCCAGTGATTACAATTTGCGGGTTAAAAAGCAAAGTTTCAATCCCTAATAGGGAGTTAATGAAATTTCAACTTACTATACCAGCGTGCTAGACTGGTGCTATGATTTCGTTTCAATCCCTAATAGGGAGTTAATGAAATTTCAACGTTAACTCAGTGCATGACACTCACCACACATCATGTTTCAATCCCTAATAGGGAGTTAATGAAATTTCAACATATCGTATGTCACTTGGAATGACATAGAATATGTTTCAATCCCTAATAGGGAGTTAATGAAATTTCAACGTTGGGGTTGTTTGTTGCTAGTCTTCCTGTGCGTGTACGTTTCAATCCCTAATAGGGAGTTAATGAAATTTCAACAATAATAGCAGTTGACCCAGCGTTCTCTACCTCCAAGTTTCAATCCCTAATAGGGAGTTAATGAAATTTCAACACTCAATAGACCCATATACTTGATTTCCTCCGTTTGTTTCAATCCCTAATAGGGAGTTAATGAAATTTCAACCTCGTCTATTGTTGTTGCCGCCTCTGATAATTTTGACGTTTCAATCCCTAATAGGGAGTTAATGAAATTTCAACGCAATGATGCTAACTTGTGTAGAGATGTTGCAGCATGTTTCAATCCCTAATAGGGAGTTAATGAAATTTCAACCATGATGTGGTGTTATTAATTAGCACACCATGAGTGTTTCAATCCCTAATAGGGAGTTAATGAAATTTCAACTGAAACTCCTCCCACATACGGTTCTCAGCACAGACTGTTTCAATCCCTAATAGGGAGTTAATGAAATTTCAACTCAATACCAGTTGTTTTTTCGTTAATTACCACGCTGTTTCAATCCCTAATAGGGAGTTAATGAAATTTCAACTAGATGTGTTCGGTATTGCAGATATAGTACAAATGGTTTCAATCCCTAATAGGGAGTTAATGAAATTTCAACGAAAGCTGAGTATGAGCGTTTACTCTTACTCGATGTTTCAATCCCTAATAGGGAGTTAATGAAATTTCAACAAAGGAAGGTCAGCTTTATTGATAATTAAAAACTGTTTCAATCCCTAATAGGGAGTTAATGAAATTTCAACTGGCAAAGGCTCATCAGCCACGGCTTACTACTCTCCGTTTCAATCCCTAATAGGGAGTTAATGAAATTTCAACTTGAGAGAATATCGCTACCGGATATCATCAAATGAAGTTTCAATCCCTAATAGGGAGTTAATGAAATTTCAACGTGAATCTGGTAAAAAAATAGTTTGTCAGTTGTCAGTTTCAATCCCTAATAGGGAGTTAATGAAATTTCAACGAAAAACTCTTGGCCATCAATTACACCGTTCAAGTTTCAATCCCTAATAGGGAGTTAATGAAATTTCAACGGCAACAGCCCGAAACTATATATATATTTAGTTTTCAAGGTTCTATTGCGCGGATGAGAAAATCATAGCACGGAGAATATGGATTGATTAGCTAACAAATTGCTAAAACCCAGACTGTGTAAGGAGCGCGGGTACTTTGGAAGCAATTTCCCCTGAAACTCTTGCGCTGGGCAGACTTGAAGCCGTCTTTCCAAAACTAGGTTTGGAACACCTACCCATCCGCGCATTCTGCAAAGAAAATGCTATCATCACGGATTTTTTCTCCACCAATACGTTCAATTTTACCTACACAGCAGGCACACATGGAGTAAAAGAGGATGCTATCGCTTTCAGGCTTAATTAACTTATTCAAGCGCGATCGCAATTTTGCATACTGAGTATCAGTGAGCGAACATTCAAACACACTATACTGCACCCATTGACCGTAAGACTTGAGTATTTTGTGGATTTTGGTACGGCGTTTATCTTCAGGAATATCATAGGAAACAATCACATTCATTGGTCGCCTCTCCTGTTCCTACTTCAAAACCAATGGGGGGTATTTTTCGGTTTCTCCCATTAAGTATTTAGCCAATAATCGAGCTTGTAGCTCAAATGCTTCTTGATAAGTACATTTGCGTCCCAAGACTGGATGTTTAAACTCGGACTGTTTCTTTTGCGCGTATTGCTGCAAAAATCTTTTTCGACCTTCTGGAGTTAAGGAGACTGCACCACTTACGGGTTCTGTGACAAAATCGCTTTTTGTCAACAACTGCTTATTTAATGTAGATAATACTACTGCGTCTACTATTAGAGGGCGAAATTCTTCCATTAAGTCTAATGCCAGCGATGGTCTACCATAACGTTCACAATGCAAGTATCCTAAAAACGGATCAAATCCAGCAATGTTGGCTGCACTCTGAATGTCATGGCGTAGTAAGGAATAGCCGAAACTGAGTAAAGAATTAACTGGATCGGTTGGTGGACGACGCACACGACTATGAAACGTAAACTCGGTAGAGCGAATTAATTGATCAAAGCAACCGAAATAAGCTGCACTGCCAGCGCCTTCTAACCCACGTAATGAGTTAATGTTTTTTGTAGAATCAATAGCGGCGATCGCTTGCTCTATACGTGTGACATGACTAGATAAATCCAACCCCTGGTTTTCACGTTGGCGACGGATGAGAAAGTTACGATAGTTTTTGAGCTTACCACGGACAAAGCCTTGTACTACATGAATTGCTTGGGCTGACTCACCTATTGCTTGCCATTGAGCTTTCCGCACAAAGATATTTTTGGTAACTTCTGGTTCTATCCTTCCTATGTAACGGCCAGTTTGGGTTAAAAATGTAATAAATATATTCCTCTGGAGTAATTCTGAGATGACGGCTGGCGAGATAGTTGCTCGTCCGAGAATAACTACACCGTCTACTTTAATTAGGGGAACATCCAAAATCGTCTTTTTTTCGTACTTGACATGAAGCCTTTCATCGACTTTACCGATAAACGCATCTTCCTGAGTTACGTAAACTGTACCCATGATTACCTCGAAAATCTATTGTTTGTGAGCAAATTTTAATTAAGCCGCTTCCCGATATTGGCTAACTTTTTGGGCAGCTTGGGGCAAACATGAAGAATATAAGCTGCATCCTTCACACCGCTTAGTCTTGATAGCTTGAGGCATTGCGCCTGTAAATAACAGTGTTTGTACCGCTTCAATAGTGGCGATCGCACTTTGGCGTAATTCGTGGGAAATCTCTATTCGTTGGCGTTGGTGGGAGTGTGCATAGTAGATATAGCCGATAGTGATTGATTGCCCTGTCATTTCCTCTAAACACAATGCTTGGGCGCATACTTGCAATTCATCATTATCCCATTCGCCCTTAGAGCCGCGTTTGTACTCTACCGGATACCACTCACCATTGTCTGACTCGATTAAATCGGATTTGCCTATGAGTTTGTATTGATCAGATTTTAGCCAGATTGCTCTGATTTGCCATATTTCTTCACGGGTTCCTTCTCCTACAGTATGTACCCGCTCATGCAAACTTGTTCCTTCAATCGTATATTGGTTATCAATAAATTCTCCTGCACAAAACATTCGCCAGCAACGATGCGGACAGTAATTATATTGATTTAATGCTGCAATTGGGATGTAATCAGTCTCATTCATAATTTAATTATCCTCGGCGTACCATTCCCATACCCATCGTTGTTTTACGTCCTAAGCCAGCGTATAGGGCAAAATTAGCTAGTGTATTCATCTGCTTAATGGCTAAAGGTTCAACATCACCCAATATGCGGTAGCTCATGCGACCAACACAACCTATGAATTTGCTTTCATAATTAGTCAAAACTTCAGTATTGATATTAAAAGAACTGGGATAAACCGACTCAATGGGAATATTAGCAATTTCCATCCCACTATATTTATTCCAACGACCAAGAAGGCTATTGAATACAGATTCTTTTACAGGTAAAACATTGTCATATCCACCTTGGCGGAACGATACAGGCGTAGCAAAAGTAAAATCAAGATTGCGTTCTCTATCACTAGCTTGTTCATACAACTGCTCATAGGTGCAAACATTAGCCCAAGGTTGCGTTGATTGTGGCGTTCCTTGGATGCTAGTAATATATAAATCTGCCGAACCTAAATGCCAAGGGTGTTTGGGGTTAAGGCTTAACCATAGTGGGGTTAACTGACTAAATAAAGTATCATCCAGCAAGGAAACGCGCCACCAGCAAACAGTCCCAGCCGCTATAGGTTTTTGATGGATAAATTGTAAACTATGGTAATTTGGCTTTTGTTGTCGCTGTATTTGTAAAGGAGAAAGAGTAAAGGCTTTATCAGTATTGGCAGAGTGTAAGTAATCTCCCAAGTCCTTATCTACAGAACTAACTAAAGTCAGGAACAAAGCATGAAGATGTCTACCTGTAAGAAAATCAGGATATATGGGAGACTGAGGAATTAGGTTAATCACAAGACTGTGGGGCATATATTTCCTAAGTAAGTAATATAGGAATCCGATTTGATTTCTGTATCCCTTACGGGAGCGTAGCCATAAAAAGCTAAGTATATGTAGGCCTTGGTGGTAGGTGCGTTACGCTGTCGCTAACACACCCTACGTATCTAGGAATCTTATAGTTATAGCTAACTACGAAAACGATATTCCATCTGTGCGGGAATTTTTATAGCTTTAAGCTCATCAAATTGATAATAATGCCCTCGCATTTGCACATTTTGAATTAGACTAACTGGAGGCATGTTTACCACATCGTAGCTAATCACATGATTAGTAAACATCACATCTAAGGGATTTAAAGGATGGGTACAAGTAAATAGACCCTCATTAGTTCTAGGTTTTGGTAACTCTTCAATTGTGATTTCAGCCTTACTCATCCATTTACCCAAACGAATCCACTTTGGTAAGTTGAGTTTGTTTTGAGAGATAATAAAAAACTCAAATTCGCTTTCCGGCGCTATTTCTTTAGCTCTGCCAAAACTAGGGATATTTTTCTGGGTCTTCTCCATTTCCACATGATAGTTATTATTAGCATATTTCCATGTGTTGAGCATAGCAGAATGACTAATTGCCAATGCTGGGGTAACGTAAATACCTTGTTGATTAAGCGGAGTTAGATGTTCCTCATATTTGGGGACTTGTTCTGGGCAGAAATAGCGATAAGAATGTTCTTCAGATACGGTAGTAGAATAGGTTTCGCTATCAACTAAACCTAGTGCATAACAGAGAGCATAATTGTGAATTATTGGCTCTGTCTCGTATAATCTGCCAATTTCTCGCGTGGCATAATAAAGGCTGTCGTGCAATTCTAATTGACAACGGTAAATCAATACCATTACTCTTTCCCCGCCTTCGCAGTCGTTTTCTTTTTACTAATATGCTTATTAGCGTAAGCCTTAGCTTCTGCATCAGCTTTTTGTAAGATACTTTTAATTCCTGCTTCATTAGCAGTGAGATTTTTAACTTCTTTTAACAAAGGTTCAAAAGCATCACCAATAAAGTCATTGTGAACAATAAATTCTTCAGCCATTAAAGTTTCAATTGCATTTTTAGCAGCCGTAATTACTTCATCTTCATCCAAAGGGTCAGGAGAATTTAATGAACTATTGGCTTTCATTTGGTCATAGATGGCTTGAGTCCAGCGTAGATTACTGGTAATTTCGCCATCAGCAAATACAACACCAATTAACTCATTTCTGACTCTGCCTGTACGGGTTGTTTGCGCTCCATAATGGCGTGTGCGTAAAATGTTATTGAAAACATACAAAAAACTAGCTTCCGTAGGGTCTTTGAGTGTGACAATACTAGGGAAGAAAACTTGCGGTCTGATGTGGTCTTGTTGGTTAATTCGGCTAGTAACTTCACCTGGCTTTGAACCATTTTCACCTTTAGAAGCCATTGTCCCATTTTCAAAGGGAGCATTTAAGGTAAAGGTTTCATGAGATTCATCGAATGCGGTAATTGAAAATGCTGTATCTACTACAACTTTAGATTTTTCTGAACCAGAATCACCAATAGCAAAACCGTAAATTATGCAATCAGGATTATCCATTGCAAAGTTAACGTTATATTCGCATTCTTTATCAGTCATCAATTCATATTTACGTAATAATTCTCTTCCTACTAAACGTTCTGGGGTAGATTGCTTACGCTTGAACATCGACAAACGACTAATTGTAGTCTTATCTTTAACCCCGGCTCTAACTCTGGCTTTATTTAATTCTCCATCAGTTTGAAATAAGGGGTAAGATTCGGTGATGCGGATTGTGAGAAAATGGGCGTATTTACCCATTGGTTTGTAGGGAATTTCAGTTTGGAATAACTTAGATTCAACAGTTTTTAGCAAGGACATAATTTCTCTCCAAATAATTTAGTAATGGTCGAGTAAAATGGCTAATTAATCATCATCAGATTCAGTCGATTTATCATCTTTACCTGCATTTTCCTTGTCATCGGCTAAACGATAAAGAAACTCACAAGTGTCACGAATTAAATTGAGTTGACGACCTGCTAAACGTGCGCGATCGCCTGCAAATGCTTTCTCAAATACTTCTGTAACAAAATACTTGGCAAAGTCCAAAACAGCTTGTCTTTCTTCTTCTCGTTTACTCATTACCCAGCGTCCTTCAGCCGTAGAAGCATGAACCCGATCCATGAGTTTAAAAACTTCGGCTGCGACGGCTGCAACTAAGGCTTCCCCTTGAAATACATTCGATTCACCTTTGAGAATAGTGTCTGCGGCAATATCGATAGGTTTTAGGACAGCATTAGATTTAGGATTGTAACGCTTATTCGCTCGATAAAAGCGGCGATAAAGTTCTGTTAAATTCTGTGGATGGTTCAAACTCGATTCTGGTTGCACATTCAAGGTTTTTGTATTCATCTCATACTGTACATAAGGGTCAAAACAAGGATAAAAATGATAAGCATAAAGCCTAATTTTCTCGATACGTGCTGTTTCTATTCCTTGGTTACGCACCCAACGATTGAGGTAAGAAAAAACGTGCAGAGGACTCGTTTCAAAATCCTTTGCTAGTTCAGTAAATCTACCCCAGTTAGCATCGTAACCAGATTTACCTTGCCTAGCATTCACATCCAAGTGAATTGCATAGGCGGCTGTCAGCACATTTAACGGCGCTGGGTATTGAATACCGTTATCCTGCCAGCCTTCAAGGATATAATCTAGACGGAAGCGATCGCGTCTGACTAATGCACGGAAAGCATGAGGCGCACTATCGAGAAAAACGCTTTCTTCAAATTCTGCACCATCATTAAAAGGCGGAATTGGCGACTCAGACACCACAGTTTTAACATCTAAAATCATCGGGAAGGCAAACGCCAACCAACTTGGCATAATCCAAGATTCGGTATCGCTGCTATCTCTGCCTGGAGGTAGCGCCATGAAGTAAAATGTTAAAGGTTGGTCTTCAGGATAAGACAGTTTAAATGTCCGGTCTTTGTCCCGTTCTAAGTTTTCATCAATTAAAAAAGCATCGATACTTTGATAATTTTCCCGTTCTAAGTTTGCTTGTAAATCCTTACTAATAAAGTGATTACGGATGCTAGTATCAAAACGAGTTTGAGCAATACCGTTGTAAGCTTTCTGTAAAAACTTGTTGGTTTCTGGGGTGAAGTAATAAGTCGGATAAAAATAGAGATAGCGATATTTCCCATCTTCAAATCTTTTACCCACCGCTTGAGTTTGATTCATTAAAATTTGCCTCAGCATCATCTCTACACCCGCAATACTAGAGATGTTACGTTTAGCGTTAGAACCTCCTAACATTTGCTTATTTGTATAAACTTGGGGAGTAAATAAAACTGCCGATTCCATCTGTTCTGTCACCGTATAAGCAGAATGAGAAATTGAGCAGATTAATTGTTTTCCCCGTCCTGGTTTTTTGGCAGCATTATAGTTATTCAACTCGGCTACAAATGTATCGACTTGAGTTTTATCTGATACTGCTTGATTCGGGTTTGGCAACATGACAACTCGTGATACCCAAAGCCTTAAATCATCCCAACCATCAGGTAGTTCATACTGTGTAATGATGGGTGAAATTAAGCCTGTGAGATATTGAATAACTTCTTGGCAAGTTGCACGCACACTTTCAATACCAGGATGATGTTCGAGATATTTAGCTGCTAAGTAATACCATTCATAAGGTACACCTCCCGTATTTCCTTTCAATTTATTTTCTTTGAGGCTTTCGTTGATGCGCTGAATTTCTCGAACTTGGGGTAAGTATGCTGTCAAGTTCCAGAATTGTGCAACCTTATGAGTTAAATCTAAGGCTGGTACTTCTGGCAGCTTTTTATCTTTCTTACGGATATCCTCAATCCGATTTACTGTCTCATCCCAAATTTTCCGACTAACTAAATCACCAAACTCAGCAATTTGATCAATACGGATATCATCAGCGAAATTAAAGTCATAGTCAGCAGATAAAATACCTTGTTGCTGAAACTTAATTAAATTCTCACTACGACTTTTAGCAACTGAATCTTTATTAGGGTTTAAGATGCGTAAAGTTGCATCCAACGCCACCTGCATCAAGCCTGGAGACTCAAAAAATAAGTTGTAATATTCGGCATATTTCATGCCTTTACCATCTCTACCAAAACCTGTTTGTCTCAGGCGTAGTTGTCCTGCACAAAGTGATTTAATATTATCAACTACTCTGTCTGGTAAATCTTGCAGTAAAATAGGCGGTGCATTACGCGCAGCTAAATAAATTACGCCTGTCGGCAGATATAACAAAGGTTCGTAGTAGGTATGCTCATCTGTATTCAGACTGGTATAAGCTTGAATTAGAGCATTGTTGACGACATTAGTTAAAACCCCTCTATTTTCAGCAATGCTGTGATAGGTAAGTTTTAATTGTCCATCACTTAATAAGTGGAGAATTTCTTTAAGTTTGGGGTGTTCTGCGTCTTGGGGATGTTTGACAATTGACGCGAGAGAGTCAGCTAAACAAGTCAAAGCTGATAGTTGGCGTAGGGTGCGATCGCGCAATACTGGATTTAACCCAAATTCTGAAAAATTCCAGTTAGTATCCCACCTACTTTGTGCATTATAAGCCATGCACAATAAATCATCAATATATTCTTGATAAGCTTCTGAATTTTCTGGATTGATAAACTTATCCAATCCCAATTGACGAACTTTAACATCAATAATTGGGCGATGTTCTGCTAACGGCAATTTTCGGCAATCATTCGGCACATCAGGAAACTTTTCAAAGTCATGTAAAATAAACCCAGCAATCACTAAACGCCGTTCTTTTTCTTTCACTACTCGCCGGACTGTAGTATCGAGTTGTTGTAAACGTCTCTCAATTAAATTTGCTGGGAATAAGCCATTTAATAAATGTGTATTCAATGATTGATCAGCAGCATTATCTCGCCTAACTTTGCTTTTTCCTGCTGCTTCTCTTTGCTGATCGATTGCATCAAAATACTTACCACCTTTAGCAGTTACACCAATCGCTATTCGTAAGAGATTTGGTAACACATACTCAGCGAAATCTGCCATAACTGGATCATCAGGGTTTTGCGCCTGAATTGCTTCGCGTAGTAGTTTCAAGCTAAGTAATTCTCCTTGTGTTTCGATAGTGCGACTACCATCACTATCAAATCCAAAATCACCCGATAACCAATCATCATCTTCGGTTTCTAAAAGTGATAACTGTTGATATTCATCTGAACTTTTACTTTTTTTAACCATCTTCTTGACTCAAAGAAATTAAATAAGAGCTAACTTGGCGCACGTAAAGCGGATATTGTTGCAATGCAAAACGAATAGCTTTAAAAACTTCTTGCGGATCTATCTCGTCATATTCATGCACAAGACGGTTCCTTAATCCCGATGACGGTGCGATTTGTCTTGCTAGTTCTGGTGTGATCACTTGATATTTGCCAACTTCAATAAATCCTTCAAAATTTGTAGCAGAATTGCCAGGATTTAATCTTGATAATATATGTTCATTAATATCTATTGCTGCTTGAGTCATTAATTGCAGCAGTCTTTCTACAACAAGTTGTTTTTCAAAATCATTGAGAAATTCATCAGGACTAGTGGAGCGAAACTTTTCTAAAGTATTGTAATATTTGGTAATTAACCTTAGCCTAACCAAAACTATTTCTGGTTCTATGTTGCTCATGCACCCCACCTTTTCAATTCCATTTCAATAATTTTATGTTGTTCTTTACGGAAATGTTTTAACTCAGATTCAGATTTAAGTGACCTTAATCTAAACTTTTCAAATTCTCCGTTATCTTTTTCAAATAACATAATTCCATCACGAGCAATAAAATGTGATATAAGTTCTGAACAATGATCAAGGTCTACAACGTCAATTTGATCTGAATTTACTTTGAATACTTCGCCAATTATTAGAGGTAATTCAAATAAACGGAAACTATTATCTTTTACATAAGCCTCACGTTGTTCTTGATCATACAGAACAGCAAAATCCCAGTCACTCTTAGCGTTGATGTTACCAGTAGCCCTAGAACCAAACAAAACTAACATTTTTAAGTAAGGAATTTTTTCAGGTATTTGTAAAGAAAGTTCTTGCAGTTCTCTGATTGTTGGAGTATTGTTTTGCATTTGATGATTCTCCATAGGGATTAACATTTATTTCCTCACTTTACAATTCTATTCAATACCTTCCAGTAATTTGGCAACTTGTTCTGGTGCGGGAAGCTGATTTTTTAATTCTTGAGGCAATGTTGAAAATACTTTATAAGTTGCTACACCAATCGGTTTATTTGATTCTCGTAGTGCATATTCAACAACAGTTTTATTTTTAGACTTACAGAGAATAATTCCAATTGATAGATTTTCATCGGGTAGTCGAGATAAATCATCCAAAGCCGCCAAATAAAACTGCATTTTTCCTACATATTCAGGTAAAAATTCTCCCGTTTTTAACTCAACTGCAACTAAACACTTCAATTGCCGATGATAAAGCAATAAATCAATAAAAAATTCTTGATCACCAATTTCTAAGCGATACTGGCTACCAACAAAGGTAAACCTGCCACCCATTTCTTGTAAAAATGGTTCAACTCTCGCCAAAATTGCTTGTTCTAGCTGCCGTTCGCTGTGTTCATCTGCTAACTCTAAGAAATCAAAAGTATACTCATCTTTGACGGCTAGTTTTAATTGATTACGAATTTCTGCGGGAACAGTTTGGTTAAAATTTGTTTGGTTGAGTAAAGTTTTTTCATAGGTTTGATTTTCAATTTGATGAATCAAAACATTCTTTGTCCAGCCAAATTTGCGAGTCATTTTAATATAAAACTCTCGTTCTAGGTCATCTTTGCATTTCTCTAAAATTACTAGATTGTGAGTCCATCCAATTTCTGCAACCAATGGTTGCAGTTTTTCATTTTGGCTATATGCTAGATAAAAATTTCGCATATTCCAGATATTACGGGCAGAAAAGCCACTAATTCCCGCAAATTCTCTTTGCAAGTCTTTTGCTAACTGTTCCACTACTGATTTACCCCAGCCTGCTTCCTGCTGTCGGCTAACAATCATCTGTCCAATATCCCAGTAGAGGGTAATGAGTTCTTTATTGACTGCTTTCAGTGCTTTATACTGTGCAGAACGAATACGTTGTTTCACTTCCACTAGCAAATTTCCATACTCGTCTGGAATTGGTTTACTCATAGCTGTGGATTTTCAATTTAGTCATGATTAACTAGTCGAGACGCACAGATTAAACAGGCTTGTATATCTTCTTGTTCTAACCAGGGGTAAGCTTCTAGTAAGGTTTCGATAGTGTCTCCCGCCGCCAGCATTTCTAAAATATGTTCAACTGCAAGGCGGCGATCGCGAATAATAGGTTTACCACCAAATATTTGTGGTTTCACTGTGATTCGTTCCAAAAGTTCTTGTTCGTTCATATTTGAAAGATGAAAAGAAGTTAACAAGGTAAAAGTATTACGCTCTCGTTGGCTCACCCGACAAGTGAATTTATTGGTATTTTTTGACAAAAAAGCTCTACAGGCTCAAGTGTAATAAAACTACCCCTGTAGAGCCTTATTTCAACAACTTCAGAGTTTATAGATAATTTATATCTATTTTTTATTTCCCTGAACAAGTGTTAAGAAATCACGAGTTGCTTCCTTAACCTCAAATGACTCAAATTCATCTCTTTCAAGCGCTATTTGTAGTTGGATAACAACTTCCTGTAACTGCTCAAAGATTTTCCTGTTTTTACCCCGGACTTTTTTCTTGTTGTCCAGGTATGGCTTCCAGGAATATGGAATGAACAATTGCAACGGCTCTTGAGATTTAGAACCGCGTGGCTTTGGCATATTTAGTTCTCCTTTTGTCTGTCTATTTAGAAGGTGGAAAACCCCACAGCTACCCCTTACCTAAAGACGATAGGTGGGGTTTTACCCCCCCAGATAGACTGACACCAAGCCGTTCCGTGAATATATCAAGAAGGGCGAGGATGACATCTCTGTGTTCCTACTCGCGCTCGTTTCTCAGATAGCTGTAAAGCTTTCCCCTTTTAAAGTATAAGGGATTAAAAAACATGGTTGCTAAAAACAATATTGACACGCAAAATAGAATTTGACAAGATATGTCCGTATTTATGTGTCCGTATAAAATATTTATGTCAGCCCACATAGCCCTTGTAATCATTGCTATTACGATTTACGATAATAGTGGTAGGTGAAGTTAGGAAAAATTTCATAATTCATTATGAAATTTTTTAATCCCTATCAGGGATTGAAACAATTCACTGCGAGCCTAATGGTGGTCGTTGCTCTAAACTTCCTACTCAATTGACTAAACTCCCTATTAGGGATTGAAACTTCAAGCTACCCATATCTCATCTCCTTTGCTTTTAAAGGTGTAAGCCAAAGTATCCAGCAACAGCGCAGAGTGGCCAAAAGCCATAGAGTACGGCGCTGTCGCATCATGAAAGCTGTACCGATCGCTAATTGGGTAAATCTGAAAGTGCATCGGTAGCCGTAGCCGCATCCGCACTTCCGCTACAGGACGGCGAATTACGTAACAGACTAAACCTTCCTTCTTCAGTCGTTTGTTAATTTCCCCAATCCAGTAGTTCTCAGGTTGCCAAACTTCCACACCCTTTAAAACTTGCACCTTCCAAGTATCTGCGATCGCCTGCAAATCCCCAGAATATGTAAACTTCCAGTTCAGCCGTTCCTCACGGTAGGAACGCAACTTCATAAATGCTAAACAGTGAGCAAATCTACCTTTAGCGATCGCTTGTCCTGTACGTTCTGCCGTTTCCTTAAGTGTCCGTATAAATCCCGCCTCTGTCCAGACTTCAATCTCTAAATTACCCAAAATGCCGGGTAAATCATAGGTTTTAAACCTGTCTACTTCGTTATTTTCCGTTAAATCATACAAACCACATTGCAGAGAACTTACACCACGGAAACTAGCAGCATCATCTGCAATAGGATTTCCCGATTTATTACCAGACAGTGCTTGCCAATCTTTCGCCCATCCTGAAACACGCCCAGCCACCGATTTTAAACTGGTATCAAATACTTCTTCACAGGCTTTTTGAAACTGTTCTCGGCTTTGGGCATACTGTTCTTTAATCGTGCGATCGCCTAATTTGCAGAACAAATAAAATGACTGTACTGCACCCCAACGTTTGTAATAGCCGCGAAAATCATTAATCTGGCGATATTTATCAGCAATAATTTTATGAAAAGTTGGGCGATCGCAAATACTATTCACCGCTAAAGGTGGTGTATCACCCAGAAATAAACGTTCAACCAAAAAGTTAGGCACTAAAGCAAAAGCAGTAAAGTTTTGAAACTTAATTTCTTGCCCATCCTTTTCATAACCATCATGCCTACCTAAGCGTCCCAAGCGTTGAATAAAGTTACCAGCATCAGATGATTCAAAAATTAGGAAATTAATCTTAAAATCAACACCTACATCAATAGTGCTAGTCCCTAAAACTAAATCAGCCGACAAACTCTGTTCTTTTTCTCCCTTTCCTGATAATCCAGTATTTTCTCCTACCTGTAATCCATAAGGCTGCAAAATTACTTGAAAAAATGGAGTCAACCGTTTAACGGCTGCGATTGAGTTAAGAATGATTGCCCCTTTACTTCCTGGATATTGCTGAAACTGTTTCAAAATTAAATTACTATTTTCCTTTAGCCAAGTTTCCGATGCTTTAAAGCTCGGTTCTAAAGGGATAAAATTAAATGAAATTGTCCGCGCAACTTGTCGCCATCCTTGGTTTTTCAGTTTCTCCTCTTGTGCTGGTGTGTCGGGAAATTGATATTTGTTTTCCTCAATAGGGTTAATTTCCTGACAACGAAATCCAGCCAGTTTTAATCTATCAATTAAATTTTTATCTGGAGTAGCAGAAAGAAACAGAAATTTCTTCCGGCGATTTGTGCAGCGAATTAACAACATAGTGTTAACTACACTAGCTATTTGTGGCGCTGCAAAAACATGAAATTCATCAAAAATAAATAAATCAAAATCCTTATCAATTTTTCCCCAGAGTTTATCGGGACTATCGCCACGAATTATATAAGCCCCCCTATGCAAATAATGGAAAATATCTGGGTTTGTTAATAATGCTTCTCTTTGGCTAGTAAGAGTAGAAATTGCGGCACTTTTTTTCAATCCTTCATTTTCTGCATAAATTTCTAAATCAGCCCCACTCAATCTGACTATCCGTGGTTGATCTTGAGGTTGAAATATCTTTATATATCCTTGAATCTGTATTTCTTGATCACGGGCTAGTTCGTTAGTTGGGTAAAGCCCAATCGCAGAAAATTCACCCTGGAGAACTTCTAAATATGCAGCCAAGCTTTTACCATCACCTGTCATTGCGGTGTTAAATACTACATCAATATTTGGATTGCGTAGTGCTTCTAAAGTAGCAGCTTGATGCCAAGAAAGTGACCAATTCTCAGGTATCTGCACCCCATCAGGTGTAGGGACTGTTTGAGAATAAACGGGTTTAAGAGTAATTTTGTAACTTTCGGACATACACTTAAATAGTGTCCGTAACTAGTTGTTAAAAACTATATTGGCACGCAAAATATTACTTGGCAAGATTTATCAGTACAAAAGTGTCCGTATATTTTTATGAGTCGTAAAGGTCAGTCTATAACCCTGTCGGTAAGCGAACAAGATAAAGCTGAACTAGAAGCGATCGCTTATGAGTTCGGTATGATGTGGGGAGATGACCCCAATATTTCCAAACTTATCAAAGCAATTGCTAAACGGCAGCTGAACATTACGAAAAATAATGATTGGGAAGAGTCGCGCATCCGCGCACTACATAGATGTATTGCAGCTTTGACAGATATCGGTCAAATTGAACAAGCCCAAATTATCGCTAAGTTATTACTAGAACGGGGTGAATTATCCATTCCCTTGCGCAATGAAATTCAAGCCTTCTTAGAGAAAACCCCTCCAAGTTGGCGAGTACAAATAGACCGTTATATTCTCCGTCAGCAACCTTTTCAACTTTCTTATCAAGATGCTACACATAAAGTATTTGACTTTACTGTCCGTTACGCCAAAGTTAACCCTCATGAAAAACGCCAATACCTTGATTGCTGGTGTGAGGAGACTGAGGGTAACTTAGATGTCAAGGAATTACAGCACAATTGGAGTTTACGTTTAGATAGAATACAAGACGCTGTAATTTTACCTGTTACTGGTGAGTGGCGCTTAGGGTTAGCAGAAATAGACGTAGAAATGCAACTGTTTGCTGGTTTAGCCTTTGCATATCAACCCAAATCCGAAGACAAAATAAATGAATGGCTTCCCCAAACGCAAAAAGTAAGGCGAGTTGTTAGGCGTGTCTCTAGTACCTTTTGGTTTATTCGAGAAGTAATGCAATATGCACCAGATTGTGTAATTTTAGCACCAGAGAATGTGCGTTCTCTTATGCTGGAAAAGCTGAAAAATCTCTGTCAACATTACAATTTAGAAATTAGTTCTTAAGTTTTTCTTTTTAACTAGACTTCACTCAGGCATCTAAAATTTTAACATTCTGCGATCGCTTAGGATATACGTACTGAATCCAGCTTCAATCCCTATTAGGGATTAATTAAGATTTTAACTTTGCTTTGCTGTCAACGCAATCATAGACTTTCTCGGAACTCCAGAGTTTCAATCCCTAATAGGGAGTAACCGAAATTTTAACTCCTTATTATGCTCCTAATCCATTCAATCCAAGTCCGTTTCAATCCCTAATAGGGAGTAACCGAAATTTTAACTACAGTTTATTATGATTTGACTTGTCTCTCTTTTGTTTCAATCCCTAATAGGGAGTAACCGAAATTTTAACGTGGCAATCGCCACAATTAGATTAAATCCAAAAGGTTTCAATCCCTAATAGGGAGTAACCGAAATTTTAACTGCGCTGATTTCCATATAAGTCAGCAAAGAGTTAATACAGCAGGTTTCAATCCCTAATAGGGAGTAACCGAAATTTTAACCACATATCCATACAGGAATAAAAGTGAAGAAAACCACCGAATCGTTTCAATCCCTAATAGGGAGTAACCGAAATTTTAACAATTCCAGCTAAAGGTAGAGTAGATAAAAGTTGGGTTTCAATCCCTAATAGGGAGTAACCGAAATTTTAACGTTTCTGCTGGTGCTGCTGCTGAGGGAACTTCACTGTTTCAATCCCTAATAGGGAGTAACCGAAATTTTAACAGGTTTATGCAATCATTGAAGCCTTAAAAACAGGTTTCAATCCCTAATAGGGAGTAACCGAAATTTTAACAGTAGTACCATAAGCCGCCCACCACGCAGCCTCATCGTTTCAATCCCTAATAGGGAGTAACCGAAATTTTAACAATAGTTGTTTGCGTTGTCTCAATTTCTTCAGAAGGTTTCAATCCCTAATAGGGAGTAACCGAAATTTTAACGCTACAAACCAAGGTTAAAGCTGTTATGAAAATTATGTTTCAATCCCTAATAGGGAGTAACCGAAATTTTAACTCCTTTGGTAAATGGCAGACGTACATAGTATGTATGTTTCAATCCCTAATAGGGAGTAACCGAAATTTTAACCTTAGATGTAATACAAGCTATCAAAGACACTACAGACAGTGGGTTTCAATCCCTAATAGGGAGTAACCGAAATTTTAACTCCACCTACCATCATCTAACTGATCAACGATGAAATGTTTCAATCCCTAATAGGGAGTAACCGAAATTTTAACCCATCTCCGAGCATTAAGAAATACGCCGCACTCATCAGTTTCAATCCCTAATAGGGAGTAACCGAAATTTTAACTATACTGAATAAGGAAGCGGAGAGATAGAGATTCGGTTTCAATCCCTAATAGGGAGTAACCGAAATTTTAACTTAAATCTCTGCTGGAAATCTTTATCCGAGCTTAAAGGTTTCAATCCCTAATAGGGAGTAACCGAAATTTTAACTACAGTAAAATGTAATAGTCAATAGATATAAAAAGTTTCAATCCCTAATAGGGAGTAACCGAAATTTTAACCCCTAAATATCGCCAAAGAAATAGATGAGACGATGTTTCAATCCCTAATAGGGAGTAACCGAAATTTTAACTACTTCCTGCTACCGTGTTTACTGGCTTGGTCGATGGTGTTTCAATCCCTAATAGGGAGTAACCGAAATTTTAACTCCTCAGCAATGAAGGATTACCGTCTATCCCACGTTTCAATCCCTAATAGGGAGTAACCGAAATTTTAACCGTAGTGGCGGGAACACCACTGGGGGCATCACCAGATGTTTCAATCCCTAATAGGGAGTAACCGAAATTTTAACAAATGTTCCTACCCGATTGGAAACTTCAAAGTATATCGTTTCAATCCCTAATAGGGAGTAACCGAAATTTTAACATTTATACAAATCAATTTCAAGCTGTTTACGTTGGGTTTCAATCCCTAATAGGGAGTAACCGAAATTTTAACCTGTAGAAAGAGGATCAGGTAGAAGATTAGTAGCGTTTCAATCCCTAATAGGGAGTAACCGAAATTTTAACCTAAAGCATCTTTAAGAAAGTCGCCACTTAAGGAAGTTTCAATCCCTAATAGGGAGTAACCGAAATTTTAACACCTGTCTTGTCTGCGCGGATAAACTTGATGAAATCTATGTTTCAATCCCTAATAGGGAGTAACCGAAATTTTAACGGCGGAAGCCCAAAAGCCTTTACTTATTTGGTTTTCAAGGTTCTTTTGCGCGGGTGAGCTAATCATACCATAAAGAATACAATTTGAGTAGTGGAGAAAAGCCTAAAACCTAGTCTGTGTAAGGGACGCGGATACTTGAGTAACAGTTTTTTGAAAAACCCTTGTCCTGAAAGAATTTAAAGCTTATCACTCGAAATTTGATTTTAAACACCTACCCATCCGCGCATTTAAGGTACTTCAGCTTAACCTTAATACTTCTACTTGGATTGAGGACGAGGAAATTTAGCTGGTGGCTGGAACCTTTCTACTGGCACACCTTTAAGTGCCTTCTGCATAAAATCTCGCCAGACAGGCGCAACCATAACTCCGCCTGAAGCACCGTGAGCTAATTGGCGATTGTCGTCTCTTCCTACCCAAATAGCAGTTGTTAACTGCGGTACTGTACCAACAAACCAAATATCCTTTTCTGAGGAGGTTGTACCCGTTTTCCCGGCAACTGGACGACCTATAGCTGCATTTTTCCCAGTTCCTTCTTGAACAACTGTTTGCATCACGTCTAAAGTTGCTGCTGCTGCCCAAGGGTCAAGAACTAGCTTCGGTCTAGGTGTATTATCTACTAAGACATTGCCGCTACTATCAGTAATTTGAGCAATAATTGTCGTCGGTGATTGCCAGCCATAATTGGCTATAGTTGCATAAGCGCCTGCCATTTCCAATGGTGTAACACCGATCGCACCTAAAGGTAGTGAAGTCACTGGTTGCATCGGACTCATAATTCCCAAGGTACGACAAGTTGCAATAACTCGATTCATCCCCACAGCTTTACCCAGCTTAACTGCCGGGACATTACGAGATAGAGCCAGAGCGGTACGAATGGGTATTGCTCCCATAAAGCTACCATCATAGTTTCTTGGATAATACCAACTGTTACCATCACGATATCCAACTGGGGTATCTAATATGGTGCTACTAGGTGTAAATTTACCGCTAGCAAAAGCAGTATAGTAAACAAACGGTTTGAAAGAAGAGCCTGGTTGACGTTGGGCTTGTGTTGCTCGGTTAAATTCGCTCTTTTTCGCATCTATACCACCCACCAGCGCCTTAACAAAATGTGTACGCGGATCAACCGCGACTAAAGCCATTTGATTCTTGTTTAACCCTTGGTCTTCAAGAATACGATGCCACTTTTTGACAGTTTTTTCTGCCATTAGCTGAAAGTTAGTATCTATAGTAGTTTGTACCCGCATTCCACCTTTGAGCAAAGTTTCCCGCCCGAAATTTTTAATCAATTCCTGTGCTACAGCATTGGTAACGTAAGGTAAAGCACTACCTTGAAATGACTTAATTTTACCAAGTTTTATTTTTTGTTTGAGGGCATTATTATATTCTTGCTGGGTAATCCAATTCAGTTCTAACATCCGTCCCAATACTTCTTCCTGCCTTTGTTTAGCCAATTTCATATTGACAAATGGGCTAAAATTTTCCGGCGCAGGAATCAAGCCTGCCATCATTGCTGATTCAGCCAGAGTTAAATTTGCTGCTGATTTGTTAAAATAAGTGCGTGCTGCCGTTTGCACACCATAGTTATTGTGACCCCAGTAAACTTGATTGAGGTACATTTCTAATATTTCATCTTTACTCAAAACTTGCTCTAAGCGTACTGCTAAGACAGCTTCTGTAATCTTTCTAGTAAAAGCACGTTTTTGAGATAAAAACAGATTTTTTACTAACTGCATGGTGATTGTAGAACCACCTTCTCGGACTTGCCCGGCTGCTAAATTGGCTATTACTGCACGTCCAACACCTACAGGATAAATGCCATGATGCTCGTAAAAATTGCTATCTTCACTAGCTAATACAGCCCTTTTTAAATTTGGAGAAATTTTGTCTAAAGACTCTACCTGTCGATTAGCTTCCCCATGTATCCGAGCTAAAAGTTTACCTTTAATATCATAAATATAAGTTGTTTCTGAAGGCCAAAAATTGCGTAATTGTCTAACATCTGGTAAATCACAGAAACTTATGGCTAAACCCACTACCCCACCAGCCAGAATAGCACTTGATAACATTGTAATTGATAACATTGTACCGCCAGCTATTAAACCTACATCTTTTAAAAAATTAAAGCTAGGTGGTACAGTTTGAATTTGTTGTTTATTATTGTCTAAATTTTTTAATGTGGACACTACAGGTACACTTCCTCACTTATTATTCTGGTAAAACTGGGTTAATGAGGTTTAATTAAATTACATATTTTTTAGAGAGAGTATCGATATTCAATCAATCAGAATATAATAAACTATAAATTTCAAATATAAAGTTTTGTAGAATACATTAAATTGTTAAAATATATTTTTGATTCTAATTTTTAGAAAAAATATATCTATTAGTACCTTTAAATAAGTTAAGTTTTTTATAAAAATAGATATACTTTGACTAATGAAGTAGATGATAAGTGAAATGGGAATTTTAACTATAGGAATCCGATTTGATTTCTGTATCCCTTACAGGAGCGTAGCCATAAAAATCTCAGTATTTGTAGGGTGGGCAGTGCAGCACCGTATCATATCTTTGGCGCTGCACTGCCCAACGCCACTTGCTTTATGTCGGGAAACCCGCCCAACGCAGTGGCTCCCCTACGTATATTTCAAAAATCAAGTATGAGTCCTATAGATGTTCTCCAGCTTACCTTTGATGAAAAAACTCCACAGGCCCAAGTGCGAGAATTTTTTCATCGTGTATACGGAAGTGATGCGCTGTACCAGAGCGTCCAAAAGTGAGGAAATCTAAAGGATAGAGGTCTGGGTGATTGGCAGTTTCTACCCATAGCAAACCCTTGGAGTAATCCATTTGATCAGGTATCCAATTGATTAAATCTCCAGTATTAAAGTCACAAAGATAAACATTGGAGGTGTAACTAATGAACACAAGATACTGCTTGCCAGCATCCCAAATAAAATCTTCAATGGTGTTGCCAACAGAGTCAACTAAAAGAGTTTCTTTATTGGTATTCAAGTCGTATTTATACAGTTGGTCAAGTTTGTTATAGAGCAATATATGTTCATTCACCCACTTGATGCGTTTTGGTCGTCCACTGACAATATTAGTGACAACTGGAGAAAAATCCCTACCTGATAAGATTGATAAATGACCTGTGCGTTCTGCAAAACTGATTAAGTCACTCTCAGGACTATAAGCTAAAGACCACATCGGCCGGCCATTAGGAGACATATACTCTAGTAGCGTTTCTCCAGTTTCTCCATGAATTTTATATATATGACCGTCTTCACAAGCTGCAAATACCTCAGCTTGATACGGATTAATATCAATATCACGTATTGCTGAACCTAAATTTGTCAGATGTTTGACTATATCATGGTCTACTATATCGATATCACCGTTAGTCCGACCCAAAAACAAATGACCTGTGCTTGGATGTTGCACCATTCGCTTTGTATATGAACCAGGTTGAACATCCAGTGTAATGCGACTTGTTGCAAAGACTGGCTTACGAGCAGCAGGGTTAATAGAGACTGTTTTTACACTTAGCAAAAACTCACCATCGCCAGTTAACAGGATGCTACCATCTAGAGCATTTACACCTGTCCACAAGCTATCAGGAGTTTCTTTAATACTGGCTACACAAGCACCTGTATCTACATTAGCTTTATAAATTCCACCGTCACGACATTGTACAAGAATAGTGGATGGTGAACGTTCCAGAGTTTTGATCCAACGGCATTTGAAAGGCGGTTTAAATGCAATTCTTGTGGGTACGCAGGTTTCAGGATTAATCTCATAGATTTTACGATCAAAGCTCGCTACGAATGCCCGTTTAGAGGTTTGATTGTAAGTAACGTGTTCTAGGTCATCACGGGTAAAGATTGGCCCAATCAGTGGCTCTTCGTCGCTGTTCACATCAAAACGTACTATGCAACGCATATCACTGGCTAGTAGATAAGTGGTATCTTCTACGTATTCCGCCCAGTGAACGTTACCATTTTGATTAAGTTGCCAATAGCGAATAATTTCCCCTTTTTGTGATAAAACTAATTGACCATCTATTGAGCCGGTTAAAACCATATCAGTATCTTTAATAAACCGCGCACTGATTAGGTCTGCTTCCCCATGTAGCCGAACACAATAAAGTAATTGCCAATTGCCAGAATCATCAAATGTTAACTCTAATACTCCGGCATTTCCACTGCGGGTAACAAGGCGACGCTCTTTGTCATGGAAACCGATCGCTTGACTTGTAGACTGAACATAAGGAATATCGACAGTATCATTGGATGCTTTGATATCACGCAGTAAAACCTGACACACCAAACTGAGGTTTCCGGCTGGGTCATATCGCCAAATAGATGTGGTACGGTCTGTAGATAAGGCAGCTATATATGGTAGTTGAGGATGAGCTGCGATCGCTTGAATAATGCCAGTATGTGCTTGAACTTCGCTAATAATAGAAAACTTGTCAATATCAATAACTGAAATCTGCCCAGAAACGTTACCAGCAAATAACCATTTTTCGCTAGGATCAATAGAGAAAGCTTCAATCTTCCGCGCAGCAATAACCATTTAATATCTCCATAATTCATGAATATTTTAGATTTGTCATAAAAAATCCTGCTAAGATTAAAGCTATGCTTAGTAAACTTTGCCTTAGCAGGATTAAAATCGAGAGTTAAGTCAGGAACAATCTGACTTGCAGATGGTTTAGTTCTTCAGGCAATGTTCAGTCGATTAATTAAAGCAAAGAGCCTGGTACAGCAGTTCTCAGACCACCAACAATTCTGTTGGAAACAGTATTACGTTGTTGTATCAAGCTCATTCCTGAAATTTCTGCTTCACTTAGTTCAAAAGAAATTTGCTCGTCTTCAACTGCTACAGATGCAAATGCTTGGTTGTTGTTACGATTGGTTTTCATGGTTTCTCGCTAGTATTTATTAGTTGTTTTTTGGCTATACAATTAGCCACAGTTATTTAAGGCGTGTTCAGTTGATTAATTAAAGCAAAGAGCCTGGTACAGCAGTTCTCAGACCACCAACAATTCTGTTGGAAACAGTATTACGTTGTTGTATCAAGCTCATTCCTGAGATTTCTGCTTCACTTAGTTCAAAAGAAATTTGCTCGTCTTCAACTGCTACAGATGCAAATGCTTGATTGTTGTTACGATTGGTTTTCATGGTTTCTCGCTAGTATTTATTAGTTGTTTTTTGGCTATACAATTAGCCACAGTTATTCAAGGCGTGTTCAGTCGATTAATTAAAGCAAAGAGCCTGGTACAGCAGTTCTCAGACCACCAACAATTCTGTTAGAGACAGTATTACGTTGTTGTATCAAGCTCATTCCTGAGATTTCTGCTTCACTTAATTCAAAAGAAATTTGTTCGTCTTCAGTTGCTACAGATGCAAATGCTTGATTGTTGTTACGATTGTTTTTCATGATTTAGACCTTGTATTGTTTTTCCCGGCTAATTGTTTAGCCATGTTTATTAATCAGGTGTAAATAAAACGATTATGCACTTGTTACATAACTTCATAATTGAATTTATTACTCTGCATTCTCCTATACTGTTAACCTTAGATATAGGACTAAGAGGTTATTTATAAAGTAAAAATAAAATTACCGTAGAGTGTGTTAGGCGCACATTGGGAGATGATGTCTGACGAAAAGAATAACTTAAGCGCCTAAAGCACCGCTAAATCATACGGTGCTTTAGGCTAACGCCTCAACACACCCTACTTAAGATTTACTTTATAAATAGTATCTAATATTTGATTTCTGAAAAAGCCCCGTACATTTGAAGGGTGGCAAAATCAAAGGTGGTGTGTCGGATAAACGCCATACTAACCTACACGCCTCAAATCATACTTATCTTGGACAAAATCGACTAACCAATCTTTAACTTTGCGGGTAGCGCGGCAATCGTCCTCATTGTAGCGGAGAATGATTTCTAATAAGTTGCGATCGCCTGTTGCTAACCACTGATCATACCAATATATACACTTAGCACCTGTGGCTTCTTTATCACGCCACTCGAAACCCAGCCACCGCGCAATGGCTTTTAAGGCGTAACTTTCTATAGGTAAAGCTACAGTTTGGGTTAAATGTTCATAAATATCGACAAATCTGTGTAAAACTGGACTTACTAAGGCGTATGGTGTGCGGTACAGCTTTGCTAGGCGTTTGACTGTATCTAGTTCGTACACACAAAAATGGTATATTGGGGCTTCAGGATATCGCCACACTAATTCTAGAAATTGTCGCCAAATCAATTCTTCTTCTTCCGGTTTTTCGGCAACAAAAGAATAGAATTGTTCGGTGTTTGTTTGTTTGTTAACAACCAACACCCCTAACAGATAATCTAAATTTAAGTCTGGTTGCGCTTCAATATCAAAATACAATTCTACTGAAGAATTGAAGGTGAGATTTCCCTTGGGTGGTGGGAATGGTAATATAAGCGGTTGTTTTTGGAGAACTGACTGCGCTTGTACTACTAACTTAGCTGCAACGTCTGGATCAAAACCTACAAGATTCTCTAAAATAGTTGGGCTGGTATTGGCGAGAGATTCTACACTGGTGATGTCAAGGGTTTGCAGTTGGCTGTAACGGATGGGTGTGACACCAGGTAATAGAGAAAGGTGCTGCTGAGATTGGGCGATCGCATAACATTGACTGTACCAGAGACAAAGATTACACTTCTGACGGGCAATAAATACTTCTGGTGTAGTTTCCGACTCTAACGCTTGAATCAGTTCTTGTAAAATCCCCTGCATTTGGGGTGTCCATCTCCATAAATCTACCCCATAAGACGTTTCTTTACCCCGCAACATCAACCAAGCATTTTGAGTTTCCACTCCCTGTACCTTAGCCAATACTTGGGCGTGGTAGGCTGTAACTACTTGATATTCCTGCTTAGGACGCTTACCCAGTTCAATATCCACTGGTTCATATACCCAATCACCAAATATAGATTGTCCAGGCTGTTTAACCAACAAATCTGGACGACTTAGACAAGTATAATTTGTCTCATTTGTTTCTACTAGCTCATGATAATTAGCTAACAGTACACCTTGATAAATATACTCAACCCCACGCTGCATCAATTCTATGGTAGCGGACTGCCCTGCTGCCCAATCTGGTTTTGGATAATCAGGTTTATGATATGTAAAATGAGCCACAATACTTTGTTGATGAGCAAATTTATCCTCTTGCAGTTTCAGCAACAATTCACTAGGCGCATCTCGTTGGCTTCTATCACCGTGAATATCTAAAACAGGACGACGTTTACAACGTTGGTATTGCAGCAGATGGTCAGCATTAATAAGCATTCATTTGGGGAGTTGACTGTTGACTATGGACTGTTGACTGTGGACTAATGACTAATGACTCATAACTAATGACTATTATGACTACTATTTCTACTTTACAGACTAGGTTGCATCACCATCGCCAACAGTTTCCAGCTTTAGCTAATAAAACTTATTTTAACTATGGTGGACAGGGGCCGATGCCTCAAGCTGCATTGGATACTATCACCCAATCTCTGGCTTACATCCAAGAAATTGGCCCCTTTGGGACTGAGGCTGGTAATTGGATCACAAAACAAACTCAAGCAGTTAGAGAAGCGATCGCCCAAGAATTAAACGCCCCCTCTGATACAATCACTTTTACAGATAATGTCACAGTTGGCTGTAATATCGCTCTTTGGGGCATCCCTTGGCAAGCAGGCGACCATCTTCTCCTATCAGACTGCGAACATCCAGGGGTAATTGCTACTACTCAAGAGATTAGCCGCCGCTTTGGTATAGAAGTGACTACCTGTCCCCTCAAAGATACCTTGAACGAAGGCGATCCAGTGGCAATTATCGCTCAACACCTCCGCCCTAATACCCGCTTAGTGGTACTAAGTCATGTATTCTGGAATACTGGACAGGTGCTACCTCTGGAAAAAATCGTGGAGGTATGCAGAAATAATAACTCTTTCTTACTTGTAGATGCTGCCCAGTCTGCTGGCGCTTTACCTTTGAATTTAACCCAGTTAGGGGTAGATTTCTATGCCTTCACTGGTCACAAGTGGCTATGCGGCCCGGAAGGCGTAGGTGGTTTGTACGTGCGTCCAGAGGTCAGAGAAAGCCTCAACCCTACATTTATCGGCTTGTATGGGGTGATTGTCGATAGCCAAGCCAAACCTGTAAGCTGGAAACCAGACGGGCGTAGATATGAAGTTTCTACCCTAGCTTATCCATTGTACTTGGGATTGAAAGAAGCGATCGCCACTCATCAGCAATGGGGAACACCACAGGAACGTTACACGCAAATTCGCCACAACAGTGAATACCTCTGGCGTAAATTAACGGCGATACCTAATGTCAAATGTTTACGAAATACACCGCCCCAAACGGGTATAGTTTCCTTCCAACTCCACCAAACCCCATCCCTTAAGTTAGTACAATATCTCGACTCTCAAAAGATATTAACCCGCACAATTGCCGACCCAAGCTGTATCCGGGTAACTGTTCATTATCTAACACTGGAGTCAGAAATCGACAAATTAGTTGAAGCTGTAGCTAGGTTTTCACTCTAATCATTAGTCATTGGTCACGAAGGTGGGCAGTAAGAAACCATTCCACTGTGTTTCTTACTGTCTGGAGAGAAAACTTCGATTTTTCAAGGTTTACGACAAGTGCGACCGCGCAATAAAGATGCGCGGTCGCGGCTGCTATCAATAAATTTTGCTTCGCACCCGTGTAGTACATGGTGAATCATCTATCAGGTTGCAGGTCTTGTTCTAATTGCAATGCTTCATCTACTATTGCATTTGTAAATTTTATACTTTTTAAGTAAGTATGGTAAGCTGCCACTGGCACTGTCAATACATCACTCCAAGCTTGTTCTGCTTGATGAAAATCTTGAATTTTTGAGTTGTTTGCAGAGCATAAGCTCTCATCTGTTAACTCTAAGTGCTGGATTTCTGATATTGAAGGCAGTTCAGAAATTAACCCATTATGATAGTCTCTTACCGTCAGCAGATAGTCATAAATCTGGCGGGAGAGTCGTTTACCAACTGGCTGTAGTAAGTTACAAACTAGCGCAGGAATAATATGCCAAGTCTCTGCTAATAAATCTTGACATAATCCAGATATTTTGACAGGAATTAGCAAATCTACATCACTAATCAAATCGGTCTCTACTGATAGCAACATCACAGAAACAATCAAAGATTGCTCTTCTATTTCTATGGACAGTTCAGGTTCTTGGACAATTATTACATAGCGCGGTAGTGAGTTGCCTGCTAAAAAACTTTGTGCTAAGGGAGAGTACAAAGTTTGTTGCTCTTGAATTGAGAACTTTAAAGGACTTTGTACTAAGCGACTCACTTCCCAAATTTCTCCGGGTTGTGGCGTTGATATATTATACCTTTGCTTATTGAAAAATCTAAATTCACCCAAGTTTATCTGCATATGTTTGTAGTTTTATATAACGATGACTGAAGAGGCAATCTTTAAAATACGATAGTAGCAAATCCATATATTATTTAACAAGTAAAGGTTTTCAAGTATGTTAATTCATTCTAATCTTGATAATATGTCCATGAGGCGCGATTTTATTGTCTTACCACTGTTTTGTTGAGCGCTTATATGCTGTCTTTTGCTGACGAGCTTCTAGCTGTTTATCCTTCACATCTTTAATTTCCAATAGTCCTAATAATTCAGTAATACGTCCTAAAAGTTCTTGCCATCTCTTGGAGACTTCACCCTGACTAATCCTTAATTCTGCCGCAATTTGATTTTGTGTTTTGCCATCAACTTTACCTTGCCATAATTTGAGATAATTTCGGTGTGGATAGCATTTATCAAGTTGGTAAATAGACTCTAGTGCTTTAACAATTAAATCTGCACGCTCTGTTGCATCCAATGTGCTAAACTCATCAGGAATTGTGTCTAATAGAGACATATCTGTTCCTGGGATGTTATCATCTAAACTCTGGGACTTCCGCAGACTTTCTTTGCGAATAAAATCAATAATTACACATCTAGCTACAGCAACAGCCCAGTAATAAAACTGTTCTACATCCCCTTCTCGGAACTTTCCTGCTTGCAAAGCCGAGAATACTTTTAAATAGGCAGTCTGAAAAGCATCCTCCCAAGATAAACCTGTTCCCCTAGTGTATTTGCGTGCAATCTTTTCTAATCTCTGCTGATAGTCAACGCTGACTAGAATACCTTGATAAGAAGACAATAATTTCTGTTCTAATAGCATAAGTTCTTAGGTAAAATTAATTTGAGAAGCTAGATGCAGTCACACCTTAGAAAACACACTAACTATATGGCTCTCAATTTCTACACTGTATATATTTTGCTCTTGATTTAATTTTTAGTCATGTTTTTGCAAAAAAAAGCTTGAAGCTATCAACTAAAAATCCTTTGCTTCTAAACTAATTTTTTTCAACAAACAACTAAAAATCAATATAATTAGACAACGATATTGGACAAAACTACATAGATTATTACATTTATATTTTTAATCAAGATATAAAAAACTTCTGGCTTTTGGGATAAATAAGTATGAATAAAAAGCTAGATTTATTGCCAGTCATAATTTTGCTGAATTAAACATGAGTTATTCATGTTGTTTCCAATGTTTTCTAGACTTTAACTAAGGAATTAATTCTAAGTATTAATCATTAGTGATATTTTTATAAATATTTTCGCTAATTAGGTATTGAGCCGCATATCTCGGTTCAATACCAAGATTTTTTTTAAACATCCTCCAAACAGAAGAAGCGCAAGTTTATTTTTTTGTTAACAATAAAAAACCTGGATCATCTCCAGGTTAGACATCATATATACGAGGTTGAAAAGTTTGAATTTAATATAAACGTCCGTAATATATAGAGAATTGCTATTAAGCTGTGAGTATCCACTCGAACTTCTGGTATTTGAGTGAGGCTGACTTCTTCACATTAAATGATGGAAATAAGCTAATCGGATGTTACATATTAATTATGGGCTTTTGTTACTGCCAGGAGCGGGCAGCACATCAATTAAAAACAGAAACGCTGTATTTAGTGCTTCCGGGCTAGCTGCTAAACGAGGATTGAATGCGCGTAAAACGGTAAGATATGCAGCAGCAGTTTCGATACCACCGCCACTGACAATAGCAGATTCTTCATTGGAGATTTCCTTTAACAGTTCGTGATTTTGGATAGTGATAGTTTGCATAATATCTTCTGTTTAATTAACAAAATGAAAATGAACAGTGAAAACGAATATTCAATGCAAAATATTCCCAAATAGTCCACAAGAAATGGGGGAAGTGCAGAATAGGCATTGCGCCTATTATTAGCCAGAAAGTTAAATAATTATTCACTACCCTACTCTCTGAAAAATTGCCAAAAAACGTAATTTATTCTAGACAGGTAGGGATAGTGAACATTTAAGGAGGAAACTGTCTATTGTCATAGGAGGTCTAATAAACGCTGCCATCTCACTCACTCTTAAGTGTTGAGTACTCTGTCAAATTTGTTAAGAGTGAGCAAGGGCGCGTTCTTCACCTCATTTGATAAACAAGCTAAGGGGAGGAAAAAAATGATTATTACTGTCCGGGTGTTAGCGCGTCAATTGTAAACAGCAATGTAGTATCTCTACGTAGAGGTTCTATAACACCAAACGCAGTTGCTACTATATTATAATTCGCAGCAGAAGCGAGATCGCCACCATTAACGCTAACAGATTCTTCGGAAGAAACTTGGGTAAACAGTTCGTTATTTTCGAGGTCGATAATTTGCAACATAATCGTGTTTTCCTTAATTAACAGCATCAGGATCAAAAGTGAAGTGGTACTTTTTCATATTGAAAACGTACACACATCGCTAACAGTCACAGTTCACATCAAGGTAAATATCCAAGTAAAATGTTTGCTGTTGATAGCCAAACTTTATTGTTTATTTGTGAACTTAATCGTGAACCGTTCCTATTTTCTTAAACGAATGCTCAATGCAAAATATTCCAAATTGGCAACAAAAATTGCGGTAAGTGCAAAATAAGCATTTCGCCTATTAGTAGTCAGAAAGTCAAGTAATTATTCACTACTCTACCCTCTGAAAAATGGCAGAAAAACTTAATTTATTCAAAAAAGGTAGGGATAGTGAACATTTAATGAGGAAGCTGTCTATTCTCGTAGGAGGTTTAACTAAATGCGCCAACCTCACTCACTCTTAAATCTTGAGTACTGTGTCAAATTTGTTAAGAGTGAGCAAGGGCGCATTCTGAACAAGCTAAAGAGAGAACAAAAAATGGTTATTAGTGTCCGGGTGTTAGCGCGTCAATTGTAAACAGCAATGTAGTATTTCTACGTAGAGCTGGTGCAACAGCAAACGCAGTTGCTACTATATTATAATTCGCAGCAGAAGCGAGATCGCCACCACTAACGCTAACAGATTCTTCGGAAGAAACTTGGGTAAACAGTTCGTTATTTTCGAGGTCGATAATTTGCAACATAATCGTGTTTTCCTTAATTAACAGCATCAGGATCAAGAGTGAAGTGGTACTTTTTCATAACGAAAACGTACACACATCGCTAACAGTCACAGTTCACATCAAGGTAAATATCCAAGTAAAATGTTTGCTGATAGCCAAACTTCCTTGTCTATTTGTGAACTTAATCGTGAACCGTTCCTATTTCCTTTAACGAATACCCAATGCAAAATATTCCAAAACTGACAAGAAAAATTTTAGGATTGCAGAAATAGGTATTGCGCCTATTATTAGCGTTACAGGAAACTACTATTAGGTGTAGATATAGCCTAACTATTATGAAGAGCAATCTAACTACCTTTATCTAAAACATAAGGTGACACACCTGAGAAATGCGGGCTAAAACCCCTATTCTTTCGTTCTGTAGTTACTGAACTTTGCCTAAATTGAGTTCTTCTAGGCAAAGTCATGGCTAATTTTGGAATATTTTGCATTGGGTATTCGTTAAAGAGAATAGAAAGAGCTAATCATCAAGTTCACAGATAGAAGAGGAAGTTACCGTATTTTCCTACTGTAAAAAGTGCGACTTCATTCTTCACCCTCGTTTAATTAATTAAAAAGAACACAATTATGTTGCAAATTACGGATCTTGAAATCTCGACTGAAAAGCTTGCTAAGATTAGTAGCGATAGACTCGTCAGGGCTAATGAACACTTTATACGGACTGTCCCCCCTACTACTTTCCCCCTGGTATTAACCCTGTTTAGTCACTCTAGGCAGAAGAAAAATAGAATTCAGGGTGAATCAGGAGTAGAAAAATTGGAGATGTGAGGCTATAAACAATAGATTGGAGTTGAGAAAAACCCTGAGATAATTGAGAGATAGGAAAAACTGTTAACCAGGGTAAGATTAAGTTAAATAAGGTAAAGGGTTGAATAATTAAGTGAAGATTATTAAGAATATTCTTCCAGCCCTTTCCATCATCCCACCAGAAACGGTCTTTTAATTAGCGATGAATTTACTCAACTGCAACCATAGCTAACATTTTTTGATTTGTGTCAATATATGCCATGATTGTCTCCTAAAATTGATATCTTAAACCTCAGCAAATTCGCTGGGGTTTTTTGTTGGTATCTTGTCTGGTTTACATCTGTAGATGGAAATTGGAGGATCTCGCCAACTCAAGCTATTGGCTTCTTGCCGTATTTCTCAAACAGTTCATTTAATGCTTCAGATAACAAAGCTTGAACTGTGGTGTCTTGCTCCAGTGCTAGTTGTTTTAACTGTTTAGATACAGCCGGGTCAAAATGACTAGCGATCACTTTTTTACCCGCAAGCATCCCAATTTGGGAGCAGGGGCGCAAAGCTTTGCGCCCCTATAGGCAATTCATCTGTTACAAAAATGTTTGGAAATGGTATAACTGCCTAACTTCGACCAATTTCACGACATCCAAAAAACGCGATCGCACTCCAAGAGCTTGCTCGGCATGATCGAGCAAGGAAGTTGCACAGCATTGGCTCTTGTAATCCTTATAAGTAAAGCTTTCTAGCAGAGTAATAAAATTTTTCTTAACTCTGTTTCTTACTTATGCCAAACTTTATAAGTAATTGTTTAATTTTTAGTTGTACTGTATAAATTCAATTCTATTTAAGCCTTGAGCATTGGTCAGGTCAACCCCTGGTAAGCCGGAAGCAAACCATTTTTTCCATAGGCAATGCTACTAACTATAATTTTATGAAACGCCCCATCTTATATATAGCCATCACCAACCACGGCTTCGGCCATGCTACTCGCACCGCCTCAGTCGCCGCCACAATTCAAAAGTTATATCCAGAAGTGCTGTTAATTATAGTGACTACCGCCCCTCGGTGGTTGCTGGAATGCTATATAGAAGGGGATTTTATCCATCGTCAACGCGCTTTTGATTTGGGTGTAGTCCAGTCTGATAGTTTGAATATGGATAAGGAAGCAACTAAGACGAAATTATTAGAAATTAAAAAGCAGCAAAATTCCCTCATTGCTTCCGAAGTCAATTTCATCCGCCAAAATAGGGTGGATTTGATATTTGCTGATATTCCCTTTCTCGCACCATTATTTGCCAAAGCCGCAGGTATTCCTTGCTGGATGATGAGTAATTTTGGCTGGGATTTTATCTACCGTGACTGGGGAGGGGAATTTGTAGCTATTGCTGATTGGATTAGTGAATGTTATTCTGGGTGCGATCGCCTGTTTCGTCTCCCCTTCCACGAACCGTTATCCGCTTTCCCCAATATCACAGATGTGGGTTTAACTGGTGGTTCTCCTCGTTACTCTGCTGAGGAACTGGGTTCTACTTGGGGTATCACCGCACCCAAAGATCAAACTATCCTCCTCACTTTTGGCGGTTTAGGTTTACAACAAATTCCCTACAACAACCTCAAGCATTTTCCCGATTGGCAATTCATTATCTTTGATAAATCAGCCCCAGATTTACCTAATTTAATCAAAATTACAGACCGCAAATATCGCCCAGTCGATTTTATGCCTATTTGTGGGCGAGTTATTTCCAAACCTGGTTACGGTACGTTTTCTGAAGCCACCCTCTTAGATACACCTCTTGTCACTATTCCCCGTGATGACTTTGCGGAAGCTGCTTTTTTACTCAAGGGATTGGTTAACTATAATTCCCATCAAATTTTGACTCCAGAAGAATTTTTTGATGGTAACTGGGATTTCCTCTCTCAACCAGTGCAACCACCAAAGGAAACACAACCAATTGCTAAGGATGGAAATATGGCGATCGCCCAAGCTATTATTAACTATTTCACAGCCTCATAGAGCCAAGATTGACAGAGGAGAATACATGGGTTGGGAACTCGAACTGAACGCCATCCCCGCACAATGCACCTTACTCGAAAGCGTCCTCAACGGTGATATTGATGCTGAATATCTTACGTTTGTACGGAGCTATTTTCGTTTACGCCGCCAACAGCAAAGTCGAATCAACAAGTTTCCTTACGGTGAGGCTGAATATAAACGGTTTGTCGATGCTCTTGAGGAACTTGTGGAAACGCACCCTGGAATTGAGCATCGCTACTGCGATCTTGATCGGCGATTCGATTGTATAAAATGGTTGTTGATGAAATGTGCTTTGGATCAAGAGGAAGAATTGTTAGCTGTCACTGCAATTACTGGCCATTCAAACGTATTACCTTCGGCACGCAGTATACAGGGATTCCCCATCCGTTGGACTCCTCCTGATAAATGCAAATTGATTCACATTTGGCTAAGTGATATCGCTGTAGAAGACATTAAGTCAAAGTACGAAACGATACTTATGCAAGACGCACAGCTTTACAAGTGGCAACAGGCGATCGATACTAACGAGGCATGGGAGTGGATAGTCAGCGATTTCATGGCACTCAATCAATTCTACCAAGATGTGGTAGATAATTCAGAGGCTGTCCTTGTAGTCACCGATTAAGCATAGAGAGTTGAGACATCTGCAACATCACCATCAAAAGTAAGTAAGTCGGTGGGAAAAAACAAAACTAAGTTAAGAAAGGTAAACAAAGCTATAACCCTCTTCCCTTCTGCCTCCTGCCTCCTGCCTTGCCATAGCGATAATTTTTAACACTGAGCTACTTAAATGCTCCAACGACAGTGAGAACAAATACCGCAAGTTTGGAACTTATTGACATTTCTGACTCAAAACAATGTGTATCTTGAGAAAAGTAATTATTTTCAGTATGAGAATTGCTGTATAGTTTGAGGTATTCGAGATCAAACTCTCAAGAGTTGCTCTATGATTGCTCTACCTGGTATTGCTATCCAAAGCAAGGTATACGAAAGTTGTAATTCTCTCGTGTATCGAGGCATCAGAGACGATGGAGTAGCGCTCATCATAAAAATTCTCAAGCTTGATTATCCCTCTCCTCAAGAACTAACCCGCTACAGACAGGAATATAAAATTACCCGTTCCCTGAATCTGGAAGGAGTTGTCAAGGCTTACAGCCAGCAGGATTATCAACGCACTCTGGTGATTCTCTTAGAAGATTTTGGGGGAGAGTCCCTAGAGCAATGGATGCACAAGCGTCCAGATATTTTCTGCCCCATGCTTTTACCCACTTTTCTGGGTTTGGCGATCGCTGTTTGCGATATTTTGGGCAGAATCCATGCAGCCAGTGTCATTCATAAAGATATCAACCCTGGAAACATTGTTCTCAATCTGGATACTGGCGTTGTCAAAATTATTGACTTTGGGATTGCTACTCAATTTAACCGCACGAATCCAACTTTTAAGAACCCTCATGTTTTAGAAGGGACACTTGCATACTTATCTCCAGAGCAAACAGGGCGGATGAACCGTTTGCTCGATTACCGCACCGATTTTTACTCCCTTGGTGTGACATTCTACGAACTTCTAACCGGACATCTGCCGTTTCCCACAACAGACATCCTTGAGCTAGTCCATTGCCACATTGCTAAACAGCCACCTCCACCTCATGAGCTGAATGCAGCGATCCCTAAAGCTGTTTCCGATATCGTTTTGAAATTGATGGCGAAAAACGCCGAGGATCGTTATCAAAGTGCCTGGGGAATCAAAACAGATTTAGAAACGTGTCTTCGCCAGTTTACAGAAACGGGACAGATTGAACCTATTCAACTAGGTATTCAAGACGTTCCGAGTCAGTTTCAAATTCCTCAAAAATTGTATGGACGCGAAGCAGAGATTGCAGCATTATTAGCGGCATTTGACACAGCTTCACAAATGAGGAGTGTTGGCGAAGTCTGCCAAGAAGCGGAAGGCAGAGAAAATTCTCAATTCAAAGTCGAAATGATGTTGGTGTCTGGCTATGCTGGGATTGGGAAATCAGCATTGGTGCAGGAAATTTACAAACCCATTACGGCAAAACGCGGTTACTTCATTTCTGGTAAGTTTGACCAATTTGGGCGCAATATTCCCTACAGCGCGATCGCCCATGCCCTGCACAAATTGGTGCAACAACTGTTAAGCGAACCCGATGAGCAGTTGCAACAGTGGCGATCGCGTCTCCTCACAGCTTTGGGAAACAATGGACAAATTATCATTGATATCATCCCGGAAGTTGAGTTAATCATTGGCAAGCAGCCACCCATACCTGAAGTTGGAGCAACTGAAGCTCAAAACCTTTTTCATAGAATTTTTCAACAATTTGTGCGGGTGTTTTGTTCGGAGTCACATCCCCTGGCGATTTTCTTAGATGATTTGCAGTGGATAGACTCAGCAACGTTGAAGTTAATTGAGTTGATGCTGCTGGATGAGCAAATCCAATCCTTATTTTTGATTGGAGCCTATCGAGATAATGAAGTGCAGCCAACGCATCCATTATCATTAATGCTAGAGAGGCTGCGAAAACAAGGGGTAGTATTTCAGGAAATTATTTTGGCTCCTTTGACACTGGAGCCGTTGAGTCAGTTGATTGCTGAAACACTGCATCGGAATACAGACACCGTTCGTCCCTTAGCGGAGTTAGTGCTTCGGAAAACTGAGGGCAATCCTTTCTTTGTCAATGAATTTTTAACAATGCTGTATAGCGAAAATTTATTGACTTTTGACCCCCCTCAATCCATCCCCCTTGGTAAGAGACAAGGAGGATGGCAATGGAACATGGCTCAGATTCAAACTCAAAATATTACCGATAATGTTGTGGAGTTGATGCTTCACAAATTGAAAAAACTACCAGAAGCTACTCAGCAAATTCTTCGTTTAGCCGCTTGTGTTGGGGCGGAATTTGATTTAAATACACTATCGATTGTTTGTGAGCAAACTCCAAAAGCAGTTTTCCTAAATATACTGATAGCCATACAAGGTGGATTCATTCAACCCCTCTCTGAATTAGATGAAAACTTGTTAATTCAAGAGTACAAGTTCTTGCACGATCGCGTGCAGCAAGCAGCTTATGCACTAATTGATGAGTCGCAAAAACAAGTTATTCATTTACAAATTGGTCGCAATTTACTAGAAAAAACTTTGCCAGAGCGACTAATAGATAGGCTGTTGGAAATTGTCGATCATCTGAATTACGGAATTGAGCTTGTCATAGAACAACCAGAAAGAAATGAAATTGCTCGATTAAATTTAATGGCAGGTCAGAAAGCAAAAGTTGCGATCGCCTACAGTATGGCGAAAAAATATTTAGCCACAGCAAGAGAATGGTTGGCAACGTCTAGCTGGCAAACCAACTATGATTTGACCTTAGATTTATATATAGAAACAACAGAAGTTGCGTATTTGTGTGGCGATTTTGAGCAGGTAGAATACTGGGTTGTAATCATTCTACAATCAGCCAAAACAGTTTTCGACCTCATAAAAGTTTACGAAGTTAAAATTCAAACCCACATGGCGCAGAGCCAGCCATTGAAAGCGATTGATACTGCATTGCAAGTTTTACAGCAACTAGGGGTTAGTTTTCCCAAACTGCCAAGTAAGTCAGATATTCAGCTTGAGATAGATACAATTACATCACTTCTGGGTGAAAAGCCAATTGGAGACTTGAGGCATTTACCAGAAATGACCGATCCAAAGAAGTTAGCAGCAATGCGAATTTTATCAAGCATCATGATTGCTGCCCAAATAGCTGCTCCAGATTTGATGCCGCTACTAGCATCGAAACAAGTCAACTTGTCAATCCAGTATGGCAATGCCTTTACTTCTGCTTTTGCATACGCCAACTTTGGGCTAATTCTTTGTGGGATGGTCGGAAATATCGAATCTGGCTACCAATTTGGACATCTTGCTTTGGGGTTGTTGTCCCAGTCCAAGACCCATGCACTCACAGCTAAGACATTTTTCATTGTCTATGTCTTCATTATCCACTGGAAAGAACATATTAGAAAAACATCGCAGCAACTACCAGAAGGTTATCAAAATGGACTAGAAACTGGAGATTTAGAGTTTGCTGCCTATTGCGCTCATACTTATTGCTTGCAATCTTTTATCGCCGGCAAGGAACTTGTGGAACTTGAACACGAGTTGAGAACCTACGGTGAAGCAATTCATCAAATCAAACAAGAAACACCACTTGCCTGGAATCAAATATTTCAGCAGTGTGTCTTAAATTTGATGGGACGCTCGATCAGTTTAACGAGTCTGTTAGGCGAAGCTTATAATGAAGGCAATAGACTCCCAGATGATGAAAAAGATGGAGCCGTAATTTTTCTAGTAAATTTCAACAAACTTTTCCTATGCTATCTATTTTCTGAATATTCTCAAGCAGTTGAAAACGCTAGCAAAGCACAAAGACATTTACTCAAAGCAAGAGGGACAGCACTTTATCCTTTATACTACCTCTATGACTCTCTAGCAAAACTGGCAATATACTCTGCAAGTAGCCCTCAAGCGCAGGCGGAAATCCTCAAAAATGTTGATGTTAATCAAGAAAAAATAAAGCAATGGGCTAATTATGCGCCTATGAATCATTTGCATAAATATCACTTAGTACAAGCAGAGATTGCAAAAGTTGTAGGTCAATTATTAGAGGCAGAAGAATTATACGAGCAAGCAATTCTTGGAGCGAGAGAAAATGGATATATCCAAGAAGAGGCATTAGCTTATGAATTGGCGGCAAAACATTATTTGGCGCGAGGACGAGAAAAGTTTGCCCAAACATATATGAAGGAAGCTCATTACTGCTATGAACGTTGGGGAGCGATTGCGAAAGTCAGAGATTTAGAAACTCGCTATTCACAGTTATTTACTCAGTTATCAGATGTAAATCACACCTTAATTCCTAAAGCTGATAAAACTACTTCTAACAACTCACCCATCGCATTTGATTTAGCCTCTGTGCTAAAAGCATCACAGGCGATTTCGAGTGAAATTGAACTAAATCAATTGCTCAACTACTTGATGAAAACCTTAATTGAGAATGCTGGTGCACAAACAGGATTTCTAATTTTGGAGAACTCAGGAGAGTGGGTAATTGAAGCTGCTGGCGAACTCAATAACGGTGCGAATGTCTGTATTATGCAAGTGCTGCAATCTATACCGACAGCAAATCGCCTACCGGAATCGATTATTAATTATGTTATTCGTACTCATGAATGTGTCATTTTAAATGATGCGACTCGTGAAGGTAATTTTATCAATGAGCCATATATCCAACACAACCACACTCAATCAATCTTCTGTTTGCCACTACTGAATCGAAGTAAGCTCGTCGGCGTATTGTATCTCGAAAATCAATTAGCAACTGGAGCATTTACCCAAGACCGATTACAAGTTTTGAATCTGTTATCAACCCAAGCAGCGATCGCCATTGAAAATGCCAAACTCTACTCAAAACTACAAAAAAGCGAAAGTCAGATGGCGCAATTCCTGGAAGCTGTACCAGTAGGAATTGGAGTCGTAGATACGCTGGGTCGCCCTTACTACGCTAATCAACAGGCAATTCAACTATTAGGCAAAGGGATTATTCCTGGTGCGACACCAGAGCAACTTGCAGAAATTTATCAACTTTATCAAGCGGGAACAGACCAACCATATCCCATTGAGAACTTGCCAGTGATGCGGGCGTTGAGTGGCGATCGCACAAGAATTGACGATTTAGAAATCCGTCAAAACAATGTAACCATTCCCGTTGAAGGGTGGGGAACTCCTATTTTTGACGAACAGGGCAATGTGATTTATGCGATCTCAGCTTTTCAAGACATCACAGAACGCAAACAAGCAGAGCAATTGTTAGCAAATTATCATCGTACCTTAGAGCAACAAGTAGCTCAACGAACAGCCGCTTTACAAAAAAGCGAAGCAGAACTGCGCGAGCGAGAACAGGAATTAAGATTGATTACCGACGCTCTCCCCGCTTGTATCTGTTATATAGATACAGATCGGCGCTATCAATTTGTCAACCGAACTTATGAAGTCTGCTTTAGTCGTAGTCGAGATGAAATTTTGGGTAAGCAGGTTCGTGAAGTCATGAGCGAGGCAGCTTATGAAATTATTGAACCATACATGAATCGAGCGCTAGCAGGGGAGATTATCACCTATGAGGCAGAAGTCTCTTTCCCGTTGGGCAAAAAGTATGTTGCTGTCACCTCTATCCCCGATTTCGATCTCAATGCTCAGGTGAGAGGATATTATGGTCTGATTACAGATATTAGTGAACAGCGAAAAGCTGCACTGTGTGAACGCCAACGCGCCGAAGAGACATCAATTTTAGAAGAACGCAACCGTATGGCACGAGAAATACATGATACACTAGCACAAGCTTTTACTAGTATCATCGTTCACTTAGATGCCGCCTCCCAGAGAATCAAGCTCGATCCAGATGCGGCCCAGTCACACCTAAAAACAGGGCGTATCTTGGCGCGTTCCGGTCTTGCCGATGCCCGTCGCTCGGTGGAAGCACTCCGCCCGCAAATATTAGAAGAAGGCGATTTGCATAGCGCACTCAATCGTCTCGTGGCTCAGATGTTTTCTCATACCTCAGTGCAGGTGATCTGCGAAGCGTTTGGTGAATCATATCCTTTAGCGAAAGAGGTCGAAACGAATCTGTTTCGCATTGGACAAGAAGCCTTAACCAATGCTTTTAAGTATGCAAATGCCAGCGAAATCCGTCTTGAGTTGCGCTATGAGCGATGTCTGCGGCGGGCTACGCCAACGCATCTGGTATTGCATATCAAAGACAATGGGCAAGGATTTGAAAGCAGTAGTCTGTCGGTTGGTCGGGGCTTTGGATTACTCGGAATGACTGAACGCGCTCAAAGAATTGGAGCAGAATTGACGATTCAAAGCCACCTTGGGCAAGGAACAGAAATCATTGTCAGAGTAGAAACACTATGACCCAATGGCACAGATCAACTCCTACACCAAACTCCTCTGTTATCCGCGTCTTGATTAGCGACGATCATCCATTTATGCGAGAAGGTCTAGCAGCCGTAATTGACTATAAACCGGATATGACCGTTGTTGGACAAGCTGGCAATGGGCGCGAAGCAGTAGAATTGTTCCGTCAACATCAACCCGATGTAACGTTGATGGATTTGCGGATGCCTGAGCTAAGTGGGGTTGAAGCGATCGCTACCATTTGCGCTGAGTTTGCCGACGCTCGAATCGTTGTCCTGACAACCTACGATGGAGACGAAGACATCTATCGGGGATTGCGCTCAGGTGCAAAGGGCTATGTCTTAAAGGATGCAGAACCGGAGGAACTACTGACAGCGATTCGGGCAGTTCACAACGGGCAAAAGTACATCCCCCCGGCTGTGGGCGCAAAATTAGCAGAGCGGATAGGTAGCCCAGAACTGAGCGATCGCGAGTTGGAAGTGCTGCGTCTGATGGCAACTGGCAAAAGTAATTTAGAGATTAGTACTGCCTTGGCGATCGCTGAGGGAACAGTCAAATTCCATGTCAAAAATATTCTGAGTAAGTTGGGAGTGGGCGATCGCACTCAAGCAATGATTGTTGCTCTAAAGCGCGGTATCATTACACTTTAAGAATTTAGCTAGAGCAACCTATTCATCTGTTGAGAGTATCACCTGCTCTTGAGGATAGGTTATTTCTAGCCCTAAAAGTACGTCATCGCTATCATTAGGGGTAGTGCAAAGACTCCTCCCAGGGGATGCGACAAAGAGGGAGAAATTCACATATTTTGAGAATAAAGAAACAACATTCAATTTATTACTCTTATTTTAAGCGTTTTCATCGCAACGATACTATTTATGACCGCATGAAAAAACGATGAGCCAGACAAGCGATGGTGACGGGCTGCTCATACCAATTTCAAAATACGATAACATTCAAGGAACAAGAGATGCACAAATCATTTTAGTTGAATACGGTGACTATCAATGTCTTTCCTGTGGTGAGGTTCATAGGATGATTCAAGAGATTCAGCAACAGATCCAATTATGCTTTGTATTCCGCCATTTCCCGCGCATACACATTCATTTTCAAGCACAAAAGGCAGCAGAAGCCGCAGAAGCCGCCGCCGCGCAAAATAAGTTTTGGCAGATGCACAATCTCTTATTTGAGAATCAATATGCTCTTAACAATGGACATCTTCTAGAGTATGCCAATGAGATACAGCTTGATATCAATCGATTCCTTCAGGACATGACGGGTCATGTTCATGCCGAGCGGGTCGCTCAGAGCATTCAAGGCGGTATACAAAGCGGTGTCAGTAATACGCCAGCTTTATTTATTAACGGAGTTCGCTATAGGGATGCTTGGGATACAGAGAGATTACTTGCAGCGATGCTCGACTAGAAGTTACGCCAACACGCAAGCTAAAAATCTGTTGTTTCAACCAATATCCATAGCACGGCTGAACTTAAACATGCTACTGCTCAAGTTTATTAGTGAAATAGCGATCGCTATTTCCAGTTTGAAACTCATATTGTCACAAATATTCCACAGGTTTCAACAGGAGGTTCACAAATGAAGATTTTTGTTGCAGGGGCAACAGGGGCGATCGGTCGTCCCTTAATCGCGCAACTGCTAGAGCAAGGACATGAAATAGTTGCGTTGACACGTTCTTTAGAAAAAGCACAAACTTTAGCTAAACAAGGCGTGGAATTGGCGATCGCAGATGTGTTCGATGCCGATGCTGTGAAAGCTGCCATGACTCGCACTCAGCCGGAAGTAGTGATTGAACAACTTACTTCCCTGCCCAAAACCTATACTAGCGAGTCGATGAGCGCAGCTTCAGCCCTGAATACACGCATCCGTCGAGAAGGGGGAGCCAATGTGCTGGCAGCAGCGCAAGGGGCTGGTGTGCGCCGTTATCTCAGGCAGTCGATCGCATTCTGGGCGATTCCCGGCGCAGGCTTGGCAGACGAAGAAACGCCATTAGCTTTTGATGCCTCGCCTGCGGTTGCAGCAGATGCTCACATAGTCACGGAGATCGAGCGTGACTTACTAGGGAACCCCAACCTAGAAGGAATTGCGGTGCGTTATGGATTCCTTTACGGGCCTGGTACTTGGTTTGCTCCCGATGGTGATGTTGCCCAACAGGTGCGACAGCAACAGTTCCCAATCGTTGGGAATGGGGAAGGTGTCTGGTCGTGGATTCATATCGAAGATGCAGCGATCGCCACAGTTGCAGCAGCAGAACGAGGCAATTCTGGCATTTACCTAATTACAGACGATCAACCCGTAGCCGTGCGTCAGTGGCTTCCTGCATATGCCAAATGGCTCAATGCTCCACCACCTCCGCAGGTATCGGTTGAGGATGCTCTGCGAATTAGTGGTGCGGATGCTGTCTATTATGGTACTCAGATGCGAGGCGCATCCAATGCTAAAGCAAAACGCGAATTAAATTTTCAGCCCCGACCTTTGGAATGGATGGTTAACAGCGCCGTGGCTCATACCAGTTAAGAATTTAGGGGAGAAGAGAGATGAAAATTGCTCAATATGGAACAGCGATCGTGGTCATCCATGCGATCGTACATGGACTGCATGGTTTAGCACATGTGGAAATTCCAGTTCCCCTCTCAATACTTCAAAGTTTATTTGTGGGTATTGTGATTTATGCGATTCCCATCATTGCAGTCGTTTTACTTTGGACACAGTTTTACCGTATTGGTAGCTGGATCTTACTTTTTTCAATGGCAGCATCAATCCTTTTTGGAATCTACAATCATTTGATCGTAATTAGTTCGGATCATGTGTCTCAAGTTTCCTTTGCAGGTTGGGGATTGCTATTCCAAATCACAGCCATTCTGACATTAATTGTGGATGGATTTGGCTGTTGGATTGGCATTTGGGCATTGAAAACCATTCAGGAACCAAAAAAGGTTATATGAATTGTTGCGATTATTTTAACCACCATCATCTGTTATTGTTTACTTGCTTCTAATTTAGAGCAGTTTTCTTTCATTAGAAGTACACACTGAATTAGCCAATTTCTCATTGTAAGGTATTTAAATGAACCAGATACTCAAGAATAAACGCGCACTCATTACTGGAGGCAGTCGCGGCATTGGGGCAGCGATCGTCAAGCGTTTAGCAAGTGAAGGCGCTGATGTCGCCTTCACATATACTAGTTCACCTGATCGAGCTAACGAAATTGTGCAGGCAGTACAGGCGCTAGGTGTCCAAGCTCTTGCTATCCAAGCCGACAGTGCCGATGCCAGTGCGGTGGTCGCGGCTGTTGAAGCCACTGTGAACAAATTAGGCAGCATTGATATTCTCGTCAACAATGCAGGCGTACTGGCGATCGGCCCAATCGACGATTTCACGTTGGCGGACTTTGATCGAACCTTTGCCATTAACGTGCGTGCCGTGTTTGTGGCGACGCAAGCCGCAGTCAAGCACATGAAAGAGGGCGGACGCATCATCAACATCGGCAGCACTAACGCCGAACGTATGCCATTTCCTGGCGGCGGCGTATATGCCATGAGTAAATCTGCTCTGCAAGGGCTTGTGCAAGGGCTGTCGCGTGACCTTGGCCCACGCGGAATTACGATCAACAACGTGCAGCCTGGGCCGATCGCTACGGATATGAATCCCTCGGAGGGAGAGTTTGCCGAGATGCTCAAAAAGCACATTGCGGTAGCTCGCTACGGCACGGTTGACGAGGTTGCGGGGCTGGTTGCTTATCTGGCTGGCCCTGAGTCCGGTTACATCACAGGTGCAAACCTGATGATTGATGGAGGGTTCAGCGCATAACTGCCGTAGGTGAATGCCTAATACCAATTCGTAATTCAGCAAGCCGGATTTATCCTGAGCTTGGCTCTGTTGCTTGATTTTAGAGAATTGGCATAAGTCAGGGGTAAATTCCTGGAATCCCGGTTTAGCGATCGCATTTATTTCTCATAGAGGTTGATAAGATATGTTTGATCTTGACCAAACTATTAAAGACCGCCACTCAACACGCAAATTCTTATCTCAACCAGTGCCACGGGCTTTGCTCGATGAAGCTCTCACTCTAGCGCAATTAGCACCATCAAATTCAAACATCCAGCCGTGGCGGTTGGTGTTTGCCCAAGGTGGATGCCGCGATCGCTTGCAAGAGGCTTTACTAAACCAAGCCAAGCAGCAGCCTAACGTCTCTCCTTTGCCTTCCGCCTTCCAGCATTACCGCCAGGAATTAGGAGCGCAAGTCTACGGGGCGATGGGGATTACTCGTGACGATAAAGCGAATAGACAGTTGGCCGTTTTGCGTAATTACGAATTTTTTGGCGCACCAATGGTTGCTATTGTCTGTATGCACCGAGATTTGGGCGTTGCCGATGCTTTAAGTGTGGGGATGTATTTACAAACGCTGGTGTTGAGCTTAACTGCTCGTGGCATTGGCACTTGCGTAGAGGTTTCGCTAGCGGATTATCCCGAAATCATCCGTAACGAATTGAACATCTCACCGGAATTATTAATCATTTGTGGTTTAGCCGTTGGCTATTCCGATCCTGATTTTCCCGCTAATCATCTGCATATAAGCCGTGAGTCCGTTGAGAAAAACGTTTCGTTTCAGGGCGATTGACAAAAGGCTGGATTGTTTTCTACTAGAGGCTAAATACAAGTGCAAAAGATTGTCTGCGTTCTTACTGCCATTTATGGTTGGAAAATTCTTTGACCGTACTAATTTTAGATTTTAAATTTTGGATTTTGGATGATTTTTTGTTCAAGCCCAGCCCCTGGTGGGCGGAACAAATCGCGCTGCTTCGTCAATCCAAAATCTCCAAGCTGCATCCCCTTGTGGGTGCAGTCAATCCAAAATCATCAATCCAAAATCTAAAATTGTTTGACTTGTTTGATTCAGGAGATTTTATGTTTAACAAGATTCTAGCTGCAATTGACCGTTCCCCCAATGGTAATGCTGTTTTTGATGAAGCGCTGACTCTAGCAAAGGCAACTAAAGCAAGCCTGATGCTGTTGCATATCCTATCTAGTGAAGAAAAAGATAGCCCCCAAACACCTACACTGCTTACTCTTGAATATCACCCATTACATAAAGAACTTCTAGAGGATTATTGGAAGCAGTGGCAAAGTTACGAAGAAGAGGGTTTCAAGTTATTGCGATCGTATACAGAGTCAGCAACCAATGCAGGGGTAAGCACTGAATTTACCCAAAATTCTGGCAATCCCAGCCGGAATATCTGTGAACTTGCTCGAACTTGGGGCGCTGAATTAATTGTGATCGGTCGTCGAGGGCATTCTGGTTTGAATGAATTGATTTTAGGCAGTGTGAGTAATTATGTTTTTCACCATGCTCCTTGTTCCGTGCATGTTGTTTATACTCCAGTTGCTCTTAAATCTGAAGTACCCGTGGTCAATGAAGCTCAAGTAGTTCATTAAGAATGGGCTATGAATTGGTGGTAATGCAAAAGTTAAATTCATAAACTTCAAGCTTTTGCCTTAGTTGTTGTCGTGGAATCGAAATTGTTCTCAACAAGTAAATACTAATTCAGGAAATTTAGACATGGATAATGTAATAGATCCGACCAATTCACCCGTTGTAATACCACCCGAAGTTACATTGGTTCCTAATAACTCACTATTGACGGAGACACCAGAAGAAGGACGACAACTAGCAGTCAAAATGTCACGCTTAATTATTAAATTGACTCAGCCGGATGAAGAAAAACGCAACCAACTGCGAGATGTTTATGGCAATGATGCCATGATGCTAATTGCCGTTGGACAGACGGTTGCAACAGAGTTTGCCACGATCGCAGCTGCTAATAACTACTGGCGCAAATAATATCTCGAAATCGTCAAATCAGGGATTTGTTCTGATTCTAGAGGAATACAGTATGAAAGTTTTGATTCAAGCGATCGTCAGTTTTTTTGTATTTATTGTCGATTTCGTCTACGGAAATCGTTCTTACCCTCGGTTTTATGTGCTGGAAACAATCGCTCGCGTTCCTTATTTTTCCTATCTCTCGGTGCTGCATCTTTACGAGACGCTGGGTTACTGGCGCAAAGCTGACTTGTTGAAAGTTCATTTCGCCGAAACTTGGAACGAATTACATCATCTGTTAATTATGGAATCAATGGGTGGTGATCGCTATTGGATTGATCGCTTCGTTGCTCAACACATTGCAGTAGCATACTACTGGGTAGTCGTCCTCATCTATATGCTGTTTCCCAAGTATGCGTATTACCTAATGGAACTGATTGAAAATCATGCTTACCATACCTACGACGACTACTTGAAAGCTCATGAAACAGAACTGAAAGCTCAAACAGCGCCCAAAGTCGCAATTAACTACTACCGCGATGGCGATCTCTATATGTTTGAAGAAACCCAGTTTACATCAGATCATAAATTTCGCCGCCCGAAAGTGGATAATCTCTACGACGTATTCGTGAATATTCGAGATGACGAATGCGAACACGTCAAAACAATGGAGGCGCTCCAGCTACCAGAAGCACGGCAAACTTTCAAAAGTCCCCATACTGTTTTTGAATTGGTTCCTACCAGCGTCGAACAACAGGATTGATTCCATAAACCTTGAAATAACAGGAGATAAATCATGGTATACCCCTCCAAAAATAATCCTGAAATGACAGCTAATCTGCGGGAATTAGCAGATTACACGAAACCCGGAGTGACTCGCAAAGCGTTAGTACAAGATGAACAACACAGTTTCTCTTTACTCTGTCTGACGGCTGGAACAAAAATGCCTGAGCATACTGCTCCTCGGAATATTTCGGTGACTGTAATCGAAGGACGGGGAGTACTTACTCTGCAAGGACGTGAAATTACTTTGGAACCAGGAGTATTTGTTTATTTGCCTGCAAACACCCACCATGCGCTCCATGCCTTGGAAAATCTTGCATTTCTGCATACATGAAGTTGAATATACAAGTGAGGATGTTATGACTCAATACGATTATGTGGTAATCGGTGCTGGTTCAGCAGGCTGTGTTGTTGCCAACCGTTTGACAGAAGATGGTGAAACAACAGTGTTGTTACTCGAAGCAGGCAATCCGGCGACTAAACCAGAGATCCAGATTCCTGTAGCTTGGCCAAGCTTGCTAGGAACGGAGGTTGATTGGGCTTACTGGAGTGAACCAGAACAACACCTCAATAAGCGGAAAATTTTGTGTTCCCGTGGTAAAGTCACTGGTGGCTCCAGTTCACTCAACGCCATGATATACATTCGAGGCAATCGCCACGATTTTGACTGTTGGCAAGAACTCGGCAATCCCGGCTGGAGTTACGCAGAAGTATTACCTTACTTCAAGAAATCAGAAAACCAGCAGCGAGGCGCGTCCGAATTTCACGGTGTTGATGGAGCCTTGAGCGTTACTAATCCGCTCGCGCCTGCTGTCATGTCAGAGCAATTTATCACAGCAGCAGAGCAACTCGGCTACGGCCGCAATCCCGATTTCAATGGCGCACAACAAGAAGGTGCGGGACTATATCAATTAACTATCAAAAATGGTAAGCGACATAGTGCCGCCGCCGCATTTCTTGTGCCGATTCTGGCTCGTCCTAATTTAACTGTTCAAACTGGTGCATTAGTGACTCGACTATTGTTTAAGGGAACTTGCACGGTTGGGGTTGAATATTTACACCAAGGAACACTGCACCAAGTTTATGTCAATCAGGAAGTGATTCTATCGGCAGGTGTGTTCGATTCTGCCAAGCTATTGATGCTCTCTGGAATTGGTTCGGCGGAACATCTACACGCCTTCGACATTCCAGTGATTGTTGATTTGCCTGGGGTGGGTAAAAATCTGCAAGATCATCTACTGGCGGTTGTTGGCTACCAATCGAGTCAAGCGCAACCTGCGATCGCACCTACCAGTAATATAGTCGAAGCTGGGCTATTTCTGCATAGCGGTAAAACTAACGAAGTTGCACCAGACTTACAGTTCCTCTTTAGCCCGGCTCTGTTGTCTCCAACTCTTACCCATGATGTTTCAGGAGCCACATTGGTTGTTTGTCTGATCAAACCTCAAAGTCGTGGTACTGTGACGCTGCGCTCAACAAATCCACTCGATCCAGCCGTTATTCAAGTGAACTATCTTCAGTTTGAGACTGATTTACAAGTGCTGGGAGAAGGCATGAAAATTGCCCGTCAACTTGCTCATTCTGCTGCTTTTGATAAAGTCTTGAGGGAGGAAGTGGCTCCCGGTAAAGATATAACCAGTGATGAAGCGATCGCTGATTACATTCGACAAACTGCTAATACCTATTGGCATCCTGTGGGTACGTGTAAAATGGGCAACGATGTACTGGCGGTAGTTGATGCTCAACTCCGAGTTCACGGAATTGAAGGATTGCGCGTTGTCGATGCCTCTGTAATGCCAACCATTCCATCTGGAAATACGAACGCATCTACGATCATGATTGGTGAAAAGGCAGCCGACTTAATTAACCCCAAAAGTAACGAAAAATCCAGCATCCTGTCTTAGGTATATAGCCCAACTTTTGCATCTACACCTGCGATGATAGAAAAGGCGATCGCTTCTGGAATGAGTGCTAATATAGTCGGTGTATATATTAAAATTAATGTCACTTGAGTAAAATCTTACGTAGTTTTGCAGATGTTTGCGTTGATATAGCTGTAGCCACACAGTGCGCGGACATTTTCAAAGCTTGAATGCAGGGAATACGTTGCCTTCTGTTATGTGACTTGTAAGCTCCCAGTGGTACTTTTGAGCTTAAAGTTAGGGAGTACAAGCTTTACACCTTTAATCATATTAATTTGACACTGCAACATTTAAAAACTCATACTAATTTGAAAAATGATTGCGACAAATGGATTACTGAAAAGTTCACTAATGAAGCATTTCAAAATCCAAAATCTAAAATCTAAAATCCAAAATGGTATCACTGTACAAATGTTGTAGTTTGAGCGCTCAATTTGGGAACTATATCTGATGAGAGATATTGTCTCAACTTAACTGGTTTGTGAGCAATGGCAGTATCTGTTGGATATTGTAGTTCTCCTTGAGGATTGGGCAAAAATCACGTATGAGCGTAACGAACCGAATAATAGGTTTAATATCTACAAAAAACGGACATCTTTCACTTGAAAGGTGGTTAAGACAATACATACCAAAGCTTGGGCTATCGTCATCGTTGTCTGTTGACCTATCATTTCTAGGATCTGCCATGTTGGGGCTGATACTTACACCTCAGCTCGTGATGCCTGGGCTTTTTCAGTTATGAAGAAGAGTTTATCTTTTCTAAAAACCCGCTCTTTCCCCTTGCAGTTGGTATTAATTGTACCCTTCGTATTGCAGATTTTTGGGGCAGTAGGATTGGTTGGGTATGTGTCATTCAAAAATAGTGAGAAAGCGGTTCAAGATTTGGCAAAGCAGTTGATGAAACGTACTAGCAGCCAAGTAAATAGCCATCTAGAAACCTATTTGGCAATTCCGCATCAAATCAACCAAATCAATGCTAATGCCATACGTTTGGGATTTTTAAATGTACGCTATCGCCAAAATGTTGCCAAATTTTTCTGGCAGCAAATGCAGGCTTATGATGTGACTTACATTAGCCTGAATCTACCTACAGGGGAAGGTGCTGGAGCAGCACGTTACGATGGTAAAACTGTCACCATTGATGATACGACTAAATATACATCTAGTAACCCTAAAAACAACACCACTTATCTGACAGATCACGATGGCAATCCTACTCAAGTTATCGATACGTCGACTTGGGACACTGTTAACGAGGTTATTTACACCGAACCCATCAAAGCCGGAAAACCTATCTGGAGTAGAATCTACACCTACTACCAATCTACATATCCACCCTACATTGCGGCATCAGCAGGTCGCCCAGTTTATGATGCTAAAGGTCAATTGTTGGCTGTGGTAGGGGTAGATATTCATCTGTTAAAACTGAGTAAATTTCTCCGCACATTAGATATCAGCCGCTCTGGGCAAGTATTTATCCTAGAGCGAAATGGCATGTTGGTAGCAAATTCCGCTCTAGAACAGCCTTTTACTGTTACCAGTCAGGAAATTAAACGCATCAAAGCCACAGACAGCCCCAATCCGGTTGTGAGCGCTTTAGCAAAAGATATCCAAAAGCGTCTTCCAGACCTGCATACCCTCACTCATGCTCAAGACCTCAAAATCAATTTTCAAGGACAGAAGTACTATACAAATATTGCGCCTTGGCGTGACCAATATGGCTTGGAATGGTTCATCATTACCAGCGTGCCAGAAAGTAGCTTTATGGCACAAATCAACGCTAATACCCAAACTACTATCTGGCTTTGTATGGGAGCATTGGCAATAGCAACGGTGAGCGGGATTTTCACCTCACGTTGGTTAGCAATTCCCATCCTGCGCGTTAATCAGGCGAGTCAGGCAGTAGCAAATGGTAACTTAGACCAAATAGTTATCGGCAGCAGCATTCAAGAACTGCAATCTCTTACCCATTCCTTCAACCAAATGGCCGGGCAACTGCGTGAATCCTTCACTGCTTTAGAAACAAGTAAGGCAGAACTAGAGCATCGAGTACTAGAACGGACAGATCAATTGCAACAGGCCAAGGAAATCGCCGAAGCCGCCAACCGCACCAAGAGCGAATTTCTCGCCAACATGAACCACGAACTGCGGACTCCACTCAATGGCATTCTCGGCTATGCCCAAATCCTCCTGCGTGACTCTGCTACTACCCCAAAACAACTTAAAGGACTGGGTGTAATTCACCAGTGCGCTTACCACTTGTTAACCCTGATCAACGATATTTTGGATCTGTCGAAGTTGGAAGCCCAGAAGATGGAACTCTATCCCCAGGACTTCCACTTAGCAAATTTCCTCGCCTCCACCGTTGATATCTGCCGAGTTAAGGCTGAACAAAAGGGTGTGGAGTTTTATTATCAGCCAACCGCCAACCTACCTACTGCCATCCACGCCGATGACAAGCGGTTGCGGCAAGTTTTATTGAATTTGCTCAGTAACGCCGTCAAGTTCACCGATGTCGGCATAGTCAGCTTTCGAATCGAAGTTGTTGATGTACCAATTGAATCAGACCATATCTGCCGGATTCGTTTCCAAATCAAAGATACGGGTATCGGCATTCCTCCAGACAAACTGGCAACGATTTTCTTACCCTTTGAACAGGCAGGAAAACGAGAACGCAATATTGAAGGTACTGGTTTGGGCTTGGCTATCAGCCAGCAGATAATTGAGAAGATGGGCAGTACCATTCGAGTTGAGAGTGTACTTGGTCAGGGAAGTTGCTTCTGGTTTGAAGTAGATTTGCCTATAGCTTCCGACTGGACACCAGAACAGACCAACCATGAAAAAGTGATTGGTTATCAAGGCGAACGACGGAAAATTCTGGTAGTTGATGACTACTTAGAAAACTGCTTGGTTGTAGTCAATATGTTGGAACCGTTGGGCTTTAAGTTGGCACAAGCCAGCGATGGACAAGCTGGTTTTAACACCGCCTTACAAATGCGTCCCGACTTGATCATCACTGACATACATATGTCTGTTATGGACGGCTTAGAAATGACTCGTCGCCTACGCCAATTGTCTGACTTTGCCACCATCCCCATCATCGCTTCTCCCGCCACTCTCTCCCAAGTGGATATGCACAGCAGTCTGGAGGCTGGATGTAATATCTTTTTGCCAAAACCCATCGAGTATACAGGGTTATTAGCTGAATTAAAGCGACTTTTACAGTTGCAATGGGTTTATGAAGCTTTACCAGAAACCGCCCCAGCCGTTGCAACAACTGACAATGAAGCTGACCTAGTGCTACCCCCACCGACAGAACTCACTGCCCTTTACACCGCTATCCAAGGTGGATTTATGACCGATGTCCAACAACAAGCACAGCGAATTAAGCAATTAGCGCCTGAATATGCTGCTTTTGCTAACCGGGTTCTGGAACTGTGCCATAACTTTGATGATGAAGCCATTCTACGTTTGCTGGAAAGGGCAATATAATCATCTACCTTACGCCGAAACACTCTATTGATTTTAGGTATGTAACTATGTCTGTTGATTGCTTGGCTCAGGAAAATACAATTTTAGTTGTGGACGACACCCCTACCAATCTACAAGTTTTGTTTGATTTGCTTACTGAAAAGGGATACCGAGTAGCGATCGCCAAAAATGGTGAAACTGCCCTGCAACGTCTGCAAATGTCTCAACCTAATTTGATTTTATTGGATGTGATGATGCCAGGAATCGATGGCTTTGAAACTTGTCAACGACTCAAAGCCAATCCTGCCACTGGCGACATTCCGGTGATTTTCATGACCGCTCTTTCTGACTCAGTGGATAAAGTCAAAGGCTTAAGCCTGGGTGCAGTGGATTACATCACCAAACCGATTCAGAATGAGGAAGTGTTGGCACGCATCCGGGTACATCTGCAACTGCGTCATGCTACTCGTAGCATGGAACAGCGCACACAAGAACTCAATCAAGCATTAGAAAGCCTTAAAAAAGCCCAACTACATTTAGTACAGGGTGAAAAAATGTCGGCTCTGGGTCAGTTAGTGGCAGGAATTGCCCACGAAATCAATAATCCTGTAAATTTCATCCACGGCAATCTTTCCCATGTCAAGGAATATACTCAAAATTTAATGGAATTTGTCCAACTCTACCAACAGCACTATCCCAACCCAGTAGCGGAAATTCAAGAGCGGGCCGAAGACTTGGATGTGGAATTTTTGCAAGCGGATTTGTTGAAGATGTTGGGTTCGATGGAAATGGGCAGTGAGCGTATTCGCCACCTCGTCCTTTCTCTGCGTAACTTCTCCCGTTTGGATGAATCCGAATTTAAACCCGTCGATATTCATGCAGGCATTAATAGCACGTTAGTGATTTTACAACACCGTCTTAAAGCCAAACCGAATTTTCCCGCCATTCAAGTCATTAAAGACTACGCACAGTTACCGGAAGTTGAATGCTACCCCAGTCAACTTAACCAAGTATTTATGAATATTTTGAGTAATGCGATCGATGCTTTAGAAGAATCAAACATCACCTCCCCTACCATCACCATCCGTACTTCTGTTATCGATACCAACTGGGTCACAGTTGGCATTGCTGATAATGGAGTCGGCATTCCAGAATCGATTTGCTCTCAACTGTTCAATCCTTTTTTTACCACCAAACCCGTTGGGAAAGGAACTGGTTTAGGGCTATCAATTAGCTATCAGATTGTCACCGAAAAACACGGTGGTAAAATTGAGTGTCATTCTACTGTAGGACAAGGAACCGAGTTCGTCGTGCAAATTCCGGTGCGGCAGGTCATGACATAAATCGCTTGAGTTTGTTGATAAAGTGCTAGTAAACTTCCTGCTTGTTGTTCATTTTTGTAATTACAACTTATTGTTTATTCCAGTATTTTGATATCTCTATTGAAACTGCAACAGCAAAACATTGAGTGCCAATTTGCAGGTGATTCATTCATCTGCATCATAGATAAAATTTATGCTTTAAAGTAGAAAATAGGTGATAACTAATTTTTCTTAAAAAAGCAATGAGAATATTAGGTTTGGTTGTGCCTGCTTTACTGATACTTAACACACCAGCGATCGCAGTTGAGTTTAAAGGGCAAAATATTGATGGACAAAAGCTCCCTGCGAGAGCTTACTATTATGCGACTGGTGGAGTATACAAAGTTCAAGTAATCTTTGACAAACAACTAGCCAAAATCTATTTTGAAGACGGCAACCAGATAACTATACGGTTGAATAATCCGGTAATCGTTGATTCAAATAATATTGAAGGTTTTGGCAAGTTAGGGCAATATCCTGTCAGTAATATACTCAGTGTAGGCTTGGCATATGATAATGATTGGACTAATACTACTGGTAGTCAATTGCAACAGTCTAATTCGTTAGAAGGGTTATGGAGAATAAGTTTAGATTGACCACTATCGTATGTGGGAAGGCTAGGATTAATAGGTCATAGAGAAAGTGTGTATCACTTTGTGGCTCCTGATGATGGGCAGGTTGCAATTTTGTCTTATCAATTGACTAGCCTAAAAAACTTGTAATCTTAATCGATATAATCTGTTGGTATTTGTTTTTCAACAGTACTATCTGAAATTGGACGAATACCATCTACTTCTAAAGTATCTTGAAATTGAAAACTATTCTTAGTAATTGGACGTTGACCATCTATCTCCAAGATTTCCTCTATCTCTAATTCATTAGGGTCAATTGGACGTTTGCCATCTACGTTTAGCATCTCACCGTCTGGCAAATCACTTTTAGCAATTGGGCGTTGACCATCTATATCGATTGTTTTGTCTGAGTAATTTTCAGACTTCTCAATTGGGCGCTGACCATCTATGTCAATTGTTTCCTTAATTTCCACGTTACTAGGATCTACTGGACGATGACCATCTATATCAATTGTTTTAGTTGTTTGTTCCATTTTGTTTGATGATGAATCAGAAAGCATATAATTTTATATAAATATTGGGTAAATAGATTGTGCAAATTGTTGCTCAGAATTAATAATCTACCTAAATACAGTTACAATTTTCTCTATCATAATAAATATTCTATCTCTAACTTGAGAGTGGTCTGTTACTTCTTATGACACACTTATTTATCACTATTACTTAGGGCTGGCTGAATAAGGGCGAAAGATAGCAGAATGAAGAGTTTCAGGGTCAGGAAAGAAAAATAAGGTGAAAAGAAAAAGGGTAAGATAAGTAAAAATCCTTGTAGCAAGTTGCGTTAAAATGTATCGAAGAGCGCAAAAGCAAGAAAAAGCAGCAGAAAACTTTGAACTACCCTTTGGGGGAAAACTAGCGTCAGATAACCGATGGGTAATCATGGCGAACATGATACCTTGGTCAAAATTTGAAGCAGAGTACGCAGAAATATTTTCAGCAAGAATGGGAGCGCCAGCCAAAACATTTAGAATGGCGTTGGGAGCATTAATAATTAAAGAAAAATTAGGAATAAGTGACAGAGAGACAGTAGAACAAATTCGGGAGAACCCGTATCTGCAATACTTTATAGGAATGTCAGCATATAGTAATGAATCTGCATTTGACCCGTCAATGCTAGTTCATTTTAGAGAAAGGATAGATATAGAATTAGTCAATAAAATCAATCAAGAAATAGTCAGGAAGATGTTAGAAAATAAACAGGAGGTAGAAGTAAGAGCAAAAAAGCCAGAGGTCGAGGATTCAAAAAGTAAGCCAGCCAATAGAGGAAAATTAATATTAGATGCTAGTTGTGCGCCAGCAGACATAAGTTATCCGACAGATTTAGGATTATTAAATCAAGCCAGAAAGCAAACAGAAACAATCATAGATACATTATATAAGTCCTTATTAGTAAGAAATATCAACAAACCAAGAACCTACAGAAACAAAGCAAGAAAGGATTATTTAGCAGTAGCCAAGAAAAGAAAACCAACAGTTAAAGAAAGAAGGAAAGCTATCAGAAAGCAACTGCAATATATCAACAGAAATTTAACTCATATTCAGCAGCTAATAAATTTAGGTGCGTCACTATTAAAACTGAGCAACAGTCAATATAAGATGTTGCTAGTAGTAGCAGAAGTTTATCGTCAACAGTTATGGTTATATGAAAATCAAAAAATTAGTATACAAGACCGCATTGTCAGTTTAAACCAACCACACATTCGTCCGATTATCCGAGGTAAAGCCGGGAGAACAGTAGAGTTTGGGGCTAAGTTTTCAGCTAGTTACTATGATGGCTATGTATTTTTAGACCATATTAGTTGGGACAACTTTAACGAATCAGGAGACTTAAAATCACAAGTAGAAGCATACAAAAACTACACCGGATATTATCCTGAATCAGTTCATGTTGATAAGATTTATCGGACGAGGGAGAATCGAGCTTGGTGTCAAGAAAGGGGAATTAGAATTAGTGGCCCACCACTAGGTAGACCCCCCCAAAATGTCAGCCCTGAAAAGAAGAAACAAGCCGCTTATGACGAAAGGATTCGTAATTGTATTGAGGGCAAGTTTGGACAAGGTAAACGAAGATTTAGCCTTGGTAGAGTTATGGCTAAACTTCCTCATACTTCTTTCACCGCTATTGCCATAACTTTTTTAGTTATGAATCTTTCTACTCTGCTATTACGGCTTTTTTGTGTATTTTTTTGCCTATTTTTCAAAACTGAGTCTTTTTTTACTTCTTCTATTATCGAAACTGATATTTCATTAAACCTTAAACAACAAAAACTTATCTTTTTTCTGGACTGACTACTTAATCAATTTTTCTCTTCCTTTGAAATGACTTTTTCAGCAAGCCCTACTTAGTTTGAGTTAAAACTGAGTAATAGAATAAAACTAAAGGGTAATAGCTGAGAAGCTAAAGCCCGTTCCTGAGAATTTTGTCAATATAAATATCCATATCGAGTAAATTGATATTTATGCCAGATTTATTAACATTGTGAAAAGAATCTGCAAGTTTCTTCGGCAGAATAAACGACTATGCCACAAAACAAACCCAGCTTACCAGAAGTTCACCGCAGCATCAGAGTCCCTAACAGCAAGAGCTTTTGGCCCAAAATGCTGGCTTATGCCGGGCCAGGGTATTTGGTTTCGGTTGGATACATAGACCCTGGAAATTGGGCAACAGATATCGCTGGGGGGTCAAAGTTTGGGTATACTCTGCTAACAATCATCCTCCTGTCCAACTTGATGGCCATATTACTCCAATCTCTATGTGTACGTTTGGGAGTCGCTACAGGAAGAGATTTAGCGCAGGCTTGTCGGGACTATTTCAGCCGAAGGGTAAGCCTTTGTTTATGGATATTGTGTGAGATGGCGATCGCAGCTTGTGACTTGGCAGAATTATTAGGTAGTGCGATCGCTCTGCAACTTCTCTTTGGGCTTCCCTTAGTGTGGGGGGTTTGCATCACAGCACTTGATGTATTAGTATTGCTATTTCTGCAACATAAGGGCTTTCGCTATACAGAAGCTTTGGTAATAATACTGGTAGCCACCGTAGGTATTTGTTTTACTACAGAAATTTTGTTTTCTCGACCTAATATAGAGGGAATTTTATTAGGGTATTTGCCCAAAAAAGTTATTTTACAGAATCCAGAAATGCTTTACATTGCTATCGGCATTTTAGGGGCAACAGTGATGCCACACAATTTATATTTACACTCCTCAATTGTGCAAACCCGTGATTGGCAACCTAATACTGAAAAAAGATGGGAAGCAATCAAGTTTGGCACAATTGATTCAACTTTTGCTCTGTCGTTGGCACTGTTTATCAACTCAGCTATTTTAATTGTGTCTGCGGCCACATTTCATTTTTCTGGGAATCATAATGTGGCAGAAATACAAGATGCTTACAAACTGCTTTCACCATTGTTAGGAGTTAGTGCTGCTAGTGCCATCTTTGGGATTGCCTTACTTGCTTCTGGTCAAAGTTCAACACTAACTGCAACTTTAGCAGGACAAATTGTGATGGAAGGCTTTTTGCAATTTCGCTTTCCGTCGTGGTTACGCCGTTTAATAACCCGTCTGCTGGCAATCATTCCAGCTTTAATTACAATCATTCTTTTTGGTGAAAATAGTACAAGTAGCCTCATCGTTTTTAGCCAAGTTATTCTCAGTTTGCAGTTACCATTTGCAGTGATTCCATTGGTGATGTTTACTAGTAATCGCCGTTTGATGGGTGAGTTTGTTAATCCTTTGTGGTTAAAGTTTTTAGCCTGGGGAGTTGCTGTTGTCATAGTTGGCTTAAATGCTTGGCTGCTATTACAGTGTCTTTCGGTATGGCTGTGATAAGTTCCCAGTTAAACGAAGGAACATCTCCTGGGTAATCCAACTTCGTGCCACAACTGTAAAAGGATAAAGCTATTAACCATGTCTTTGCTAACTGTGCGATCGCCTCTATGCCGTTAGTAGAGATTTCTATATTAAATAACCATACTTGCGACTCAAAGGTTAATCCATGTAGAAGCCTCGCTACGCTTGGTTTTATATTGGTTGTAATTCATCTCTTTGACAAATTGACGTTAGCTGTGCTGGGAGTTCTCTTGCAACATTTAGATAGAATCAAAAAAATAAATCTATCTGCTGACCCTTTTCTTAGTTATTTACTCACATCTAAAATATGGCACATTACCAAAAACTACTGAGAGTTTCTACTAACGGCAAATCGTTCCACAATATTACTGCTAAAATCGAGTCCATAGTTGCAGAATCCGGTGTGGAAACTGGTCTTTGTACTTTATTTTTACGTCACACCTCTGCTAGTTTAGTGATTCAAGAAAACGCCGACCCTGATGTACTTGTAGATTTAGCGAATTATATGACTAAACTTGTACCAGAATCAGGCAAATATATCCATGATGCTGAAGGTGCTGATGATATGCCAGCCCACATTCGCACTGCATTAACTCATACTTCTGAAAATATACCTATTAATAGTGGTCATTTAGTATTAGGAACTTGGCAAGGAATATATATTTGGGAACACCGCCAGCGCAATCATATCAGGGAATTAGTTGTGCATATTTCCCAATAGTCATAATTATTTATCGCCTAGATAATATCCTCTACTTCTTGAGGGAGTGGAGGATATATCGTATGTATTAATTTATAAATAGAAACGTTAAAATCATTTAATTTTTTTAAAAATTAATATATTCAAGGTTATAAAATAATATTGAATCATAGCCATTTAGGCTAATTTACCAATGATGAAGCAGCACATAGCACCAACTCATAATTTCCAATTACTTGATGCAATACTCGATCAAGCTTCAGTAAATTTATTTACGCTCAATCCCCACAAGAAATCTATAACTAGCTTTGTGGAATTGGGTAATTTAATCACACAAGAAACTAGGGATAACCAAATCATCACTACCCTAATTAATACATTGGAAATTATAGTCTGCGCTCAGTTGCGAAACTTTCCCGAAAATATTTTTTGGGATTTTGATTTTATGGTCAGTGGGATATTACACCAAGCCTTAGCAGAACAAGATGGTGCTATTGCTTTTTTAGAGCAGTTTGCACACAAGATGGTGTCTTTAACTGAGTTATTTGGGATTCAAAGTGAAATTAGATTTCGCTACGTCCATGATTTTATCTATGGGTTTGAGTGGGCAAGATGGGTACAAAAAGTACCAGAAAAGCGTGTAAATATACAACCTTTTAGTTTAACTTTTATAGATTATTTATTAGATAAAAGTCAGGAATTAACGCAACGTATTCAGCAAGGCCGTTGTCAAGAATATAAATTATGTGCAGAAGGTTTTCGCAATCCTTTTAGTTTTTCCCGCGAACCCAAAGATGAATATCTATTATTTACTCATCTTGCCAAAGAAAGACTGATTCCCGTACCCGCCTGGAGTTGGAACGCCGTTCCTATATGGAATCAACCTTTTGGAGATTTGCGTGAGGAATTAGCATTAAAATTGAATATTCAATCACAGAAACGCTGATGAAAATTGCTGAGTTAATTACTTGGTTTGAATCTTGGGCAAATCCAACATGGTGTGAAAGTTGGGATAATTGCGGCTGGCAAATTGAACCAGGGATACTACAACAAGAGGCTAAGGTTTTAGTTTGCCTTACACCAACTTTGGCGGTAATGGAGGAAGCGATCGCTCTCCATGCTAATCTAATTTTTGCCCATCATCCCCTAATTTTTAATCCGCTCAAATCTCTGTGCCGTGGTGAAGCGATCGCCGATATGGTAAGGTTAGCATTCACCCATAACATCGGCGTTTACACCGCCCATACCAACTTCGATCAAGTAGAAGATGGTACGGCTGACGTTTTAGCCCAAATTCTGCAACTCAAAGATGTTACCCCCATTGCTCCGACGCAAAACGGACTAGGTTACGGGCGTGTTGGGTTGCTAGAACCATCTTTAACTTTACAAGAACTACTGACAGTAATTCAAAAGCGTCTATCCCCTCCCGATTTAATCTTTTCCCCCAATGCCGATTTACAGCAGGTAATTTCTAAAGTGGCAGTATTGGGAGGTTCGGGAGCCAGCTATATTTCGGCGGTAGTTAAAACAGGCGCAGAAGCTTACCTTACCTCTGACTGTAAATTCCACCAGTTCCAAGAAAGCCGCGATCGCGGTTTAATTCTCATCGATGCTGGACATTATGCCACCGAACGCCCAGCGTGCGATCGCTTAGTAGAAAAATTCCGCTTTTTAGATTTAGATTTGGTACAATTAAGTAATCACGATGAGGATTTCCGTCAATTTTTTCAAAGTGGTCATTAACTCATAGTTAACACTCAACTCCTAAGTATCCTCTATCTCTTGGGCTTTTACGTACACTCAAAGTCAGATCATTCTGCTCTTACTCAATCACAGTGAAACTTGGGAGTTCAGACATAACATTGCTGATAAATAGATTTCCTTCTAAATGTATGTGACATGGATCACAAAAGTACGTAATTAGAATCACGAGTATTTGCCGTTTCATATCAGTCAGGTAGAGCCTAAATTATTCCAAACTGGAGGTAATAAATTGCTTACTCTACCCAAGACAAGATGATTCGCGCACTTGTTGAATCTGCCTTTCAAACTGGTTATCTTAGTGTTGAATCTGAAGGTTTACTCCATCAGGTGCTGGCTACTCGGTGCTATCAACCAGAAGATTCCGCAGCCCTAGCATCCTTATATGATGCTGTTACTACAGGTAAAATTAAACGAGAAGCGTCCTCGCAAAAACTTATAGACTCTCTCTCACGGTTCAAATCTCGCTAATGCAGCCAAATTCTCTTTTGCAGATAGTCTTACAACAGCAGAAAAAATCTTCAACTCATAACTATTCTGTGGGATTGTTGTCGAAAACCATGAAGGTCAGCCTGAGAATGAGTTAAGATCAAATACGTAGGGGTAAACGTCAAGCCGAATCCCCAGGCTTCTCAGCAATGCCAATGATTACAATTAGGCAAATTAAACAACCGCAATCATCGCTTGTTTTGGAGTATTTATTATTACATAATGGTAGGAATGACTTACCAGACACTATTCACTTGGTAAAAACCACACCAGAATTGTTTGACTTCTATGAAGCAAACAATAGCTGATTCACCCTAAAAGAGATAAAATTTTGGTGCAGTAAGCACAAGTTTATGACCCAAAACATCCTTAAAACCAATAATCAAGTAAGTCTTTGGGCAGGGTCAAAAGACACACTGATGCTGAACCAAATTCCTCAACTCTTGAGGGTGTTATTTTATTGGGGTAAAACCCAAATTTTTCAAAGTTTAACTACGTTGTTTAAAAAGGCAGAAGCAGTACATGCTACACCGCAAGATTTATCAACTGTGTTGCGATGGGCGGGAGGTATGTGTATTCTTGCGGGACCAGCAACGCTGGATAGAACGCGCCCGCATCATCGATATAGAGGGAGATTTAGTAACCCTGCGCTATGAAACCGACGAAGAAGATGAAGTTTGCTCTTGGGAAGAGATGGTTCGTCTCGAAAGCATCGGTGCTGTTACCCAAAAATTAGCTTCAGTCCCTCGCGGTAATGTCGAACCCCTCATGACTGAAGATTGTCCCGAAGCCGAGCGTATTCGTAACCATTACCCCGATTCTAATCCTGAATAAGAGAGGCAGAAGGCAAAGGGGAGAGTTTACATCCTCCCACTCCATCTGCTCTACTGATTTCCTACAAGCTATGACATCCTGAGTCCTGAGTAACTTATCCTACTCAGGATTCGTTATTTTGGGGGATGAGGGAATGGACAGTTGACAGTTGACAGTTGACAGTTAAATTAACCTGTCAACACTTCTCTACAAGACGCTCTGCGTAGCTTGCTTTGCTACGCAACGCTACCGCGAACCACGGAGTAGTACGGTAAGCTTAGTACAGCGCTGTCAACTGTCAACTGAACTGAACAGAGATTTTTTCACTTCTTCCACAACAGCAACAGCATTGGCGATGCCGTCTTCACTGCGGATTTGTTCTCCCAAGGCGGCCGCACGTTGACGCATTGTTTGGTCGCTCACAGCTTTTTGGATGGCTTGGGCTAGTTTTTCTGGGGTTAATTGTTTTTGGGGAATGGGTTCTGTGCCAACGCCTAATGCTGCTACTCGTTGCCCCCAAAATTCCTGATCCCCAAAAAAGGGAATAATCACTGTAGGCACTCCGGCTCTGAGTCCTGCGGCTGTAGTACCTGCGCCGCCGTGATGCACAACAGCCGCGACTTGTGGAAATAGCCATGAATGGGGAACGGAGTCTATCAAGTAGACGTTATCTGGCAAATTCTCTTTATGCAAACCACCCCAACCAGAAAGCATGATGGCTCGTTGTTTTGTTTGTGCTAGGGCTTGCAAGATTAAATCGGCGGTTTGTTCTGGATGGCGCATACCCATGCTGCCAAATCCTATATATACAGGTAGTTTACCCCCTTGGAGAAAATCTACCAGGGTGGGGGGTGGAGTCCAATTAGGAGCAGCATCCAAAAACCAGTAGCCTGTGACATGGGTATTTTGCCAATCTGGTGGTTTAGGAATGACAGAAGGACTAAAACCGTAGAGTGTCGGATAGCGAGTAGGCTTATAAGGGCCAAAAAATGGGGATGCTGGCAAGTTGAGTACTTGCTTTCGAGCTAATGTATCACCTGAACGAGAACCTTGCCACAGAATTTGTCTCACTACATGATGGGAGAGCCAATTTACCGCACCGCCGAATTTGGCTAGGGACTGTGGGAAAAGTACACCCGGAAATGTTGTGGTTGGGGTAAAGGGAAAGACATAGGCATGTAACAATGGCAGACCCAACTTCTCAGCTAATGCCATACCAAGGTATAGTCCGCCAACACCAGCCACTAATAAATCTATGTCTTGACAAACCGTTAAACCTGTTTGCGCCCAATTAATCGCTGCACGTTGGGTTTCTTTTGTGGTGTACGCGGTAATTTTCAAAAAGTTTCCTGTCTCCAAAAGCTTACGCATTTCTGGAGATTTAACTATTTCCTGTACATTGCCATACATCGGGCAAAACTCTAAACCGTGGGAATTGATTAGTCCGGCAAAATTCTCATGACTTAATAAACGGACAAAATGACCCGCAGCTTTTAAACCCTTCCCTAAAGCAACATAAGGTTGAACATCTCCTTGACTGCCCAAAGCAATGATAGCGATACGCATCACAGGTACTCCTGTTTTATAGGATTGGTTCTGTCGATGACATTTATGTCAATATGACATTTATGTCATATTGATAATAGCATCAATGCCAAGGTATGCTAGGTTTGGAGCTATTCTCAAACCGCCCTATGAAATCATCTCGTCGAGCATCCATTGGTTTAGAAAAGCGAGAACGGACGCGAACTAATTTGATTGATGCTGCCTATCGAGTGTTTGCGCGAAAGGAAGCAGATGCCGTCACAATCGACGACATCATTGCCGAGGCAGGTGTTGCCAGGGGTACTTTTTATAACTATTTCCAAACCCGTGAGGATGTGTTGAAGGCGGTGGCGGCAGCTTTAAGCGATGAAATGAATCAAAAGATTTGGGCGCAGTCTGCGGCGATCGCAGATCCATCTGAACGTATGGCGATCGCTATTCGTCAATTTCTCCATCAAGCAATTGGCGATGCAACGTGGGGCTGGTTCATTGTCCGCATAGGATTAGTAGCCGCCCCTTTAAGTGAAACCATCGAAAGAGGCGTAATGACTGACTTAGAGGCAGGTATCCAACTCAAACGTTTTCAGATAGATTGTGTACCAGCCGCCATTGATTTGATTTTAGGAACATGTTTTATGGCAATGCGTAGCATTCTCGAAGGACACACTCAGCCAAATCATCCTGAGCAAATCGCTAAAATAATCCTCAAAACACTAGGAGTTCCTGCGGCTGATGCCCATGCGATCGCCTTCAAATTTCTTGAGCCGTTGACAGTTAATAGTTGACAATTGACAGTTGACAGGTTAAGTTCACTGTCAATTGTCCACTTCTATTCCACTAACCGCTCAAAAGCAGGACAATAACCTTCTAATGTTACCCTGAAGTTATATAAAGGTGATGCGGGATTCCAGCAGCGTTGTCCGCGTTGGTGGCGACAAGTGCCGCAACAGTCAATGGTGGGAGAGATGTTGCGATCGCTATTTTGATTGAGTAGTTCCCTTTGGGTTAACCCCCGCAGTACCAGTTCTTCCCCTTGCCAACGCGCTTCGATTAAACCAGTGTCGGCAAATTGTCGCCACCTGGGATCGGCGGTAATGGCTTCAGGAATGGTAATGGTGATAACTGTGCCTAACTCTGTTAATTCACCTTCATAGTTAGTTTCTGGTGCGGCTGGTTGGACGAAAGTTTCGCCAATTAGCAACTCTACCCTAGTCTCAGCCGCAGGTGAATGGACGTGATAACGGTTCTGTAACTCATCTAAGCAGGTTAAATCAGCTAGGTAGGCGGGGGAACCGTGGACGAAGACGACGTGCTGGGGGCGGAGGTTATGTATTAACTGAGTAGTTCCCGGCCCATCACTGTGTTGAGCCAGCAGATAACTTTCTATTGTGGTGGGGGCTGAGTATTTTTGATTAACTTTAATATCAATTTTTTCTGGCAATAATATCAGCCAAGGCCCGGTTTCTGCTTGGCAATATTGCTCTAAATCTGCTGTGGAATCTGTGAGGATAATACAGGGTGATTTGCCTACTATCGCGCGGTTTTCTGGCTGCAAGCGGCGCACACGAGGACGCACACGCTCATCCCAAAATAGGGGTTGATGACGGGCGAAGTTCTGTACTGATGCTGGTAAATGGGATAATAGTTCTAAGTAAGCATCGCAGCCAACAGCAACCGCCCCATCTACCCAAATATCTAAATCCCTGCCAGTGAAATGGTGGTGGGAACGCAGCAACATCAACAGTTCTTGTCCTAAGCCTAAAGCGGGGGTGGGAAGGATGACAGAGTGGCGATCGCCTATTGCTCGATTTATTCTTTCGGCTAGTTGGTTTTCTTGGTTGCGGCGGTGGGGGTGTCGGGATGTGCCGTAAGTTCCTTCGATAATCAACACATTCAAATCTAGACCACGCAGTTCTTCTAAGCGCAAACCTTCTACTAGGCGGGAGTTAGATAGGAAGAAATCCCCTGTGTATAGTAACTTGTAGGAGCGCTGTTCGTTGGTGTATGTGAGGAGAATTGCCACTGCACCTGGTAAGTGTCCGGCTGGGAAGATTTCCGCGACTAACCCATCTTGCAGTTCTACAGGCGATCGCAATGGCAAAGCGTGACAAAACTGGGGAATCTCTTCGGGATTGTGGTCTAACCAATTCAAAGGTAGCAACTTGCTAGTTACTTCACTACCATAGATAGGTAAACTAGGGAAAGCTTGATGTAGTGCCAGCAAACCTCTAGCATGGTCTGGGTGGGCATGGGTAACTAAGACTAAATCGGCTGGTAAGGGGGGAGTAGCCCGCTTTGTGGATGGAGTTAAACGTTTTTGTAGGGATGAAATATCTGCCAAACCACAATCTAGCAGGATGCGGTGCGGCCCCATTCGCACAAGTAGACACACACCCTCATCATGGTGCTGGACACTATAGGGAAAACATTCTAGTTCAGTCGTTGCTTCCCCTGTATCGATACTCGAATATGCTGACAAATTATCCCTCATACTCCGCTCCCGTCCAACCTCATCAATAACTTATCCGCAAAACCAAGATTTACATAGCTTTTGGTTTCCTAGCTTGGGGGAAATTTTGGTAGTGCGCCCCTAAAGCCAGACACCTTTTGCGAACTCGTACTGGTTCGTAAAAGTTGGATAAGGAGAAGCCTTTAAATTGGGGACTAAGAGAATTTGCCTCTTGCATTTGTACTGTCACAAAATTCTGATTGCCTACTCTCAGCAACCAGTCATTTTTCAGTGGGCAGAACCATTGCCATGATAGTTATCTGAGTCATAAAACCCGTTTTTCGTCCCAAAGAATAGGCACGAAACAGTAAATACTACGGTTAGACCGATTAAAATTAGTTTTACGTCCATTGGTGGTCACTCTCTAACTAAGACTTACTTATATTAATAGCGTGATTTTCCAACCTAGCAGAATCGCTAGAAAATCTTTAACTATGTTTGAGTTGATGGGGCAATAGGTAAATTTACTACAACCAGTCAGATTGTAGAGCTTTTCAGTATCAACTGTCTATTTATGCAATATGGCTTTACAAAGTGGGGAGTGGGGGAGTGAGGGGAGATGAGGGAGATAAATTAATAATTATGGACTAATGACTAATGGGGAAGTGAGTTCCCCATTATTTATACTATTTTGCGCCCATTTCTAAAACGATGCTGCGAATGAAGTCAATGCGTTGTTGAAAGTCGAAGCCTTTAACAGTATCAACAAAGCTGTTGGTTTGTTGTGGTAGCTTGTAATCGCCAGGGACTTGGATAATTTCGCCGTTTTCCATACCCCGTGATAATCTCAACCACAAGTCAATTTTGGGGCTGGAATGTAATGCACTGTAAGCACGGCTAATATCGGTGCTTGCGCCACTGGCGATATCTCGTTGAGCTTGTAATTGTTGCTCTTTTGGTAAAGCGCGGATCTGATCATATAAAGCGGCGGCTGTATCTTGTACAGAAGGTTGATTTGTTTCTCCTTGTAGCTGCTCTTTAATGTCAAGATAGCCAAACCACAGTAAAGCTAACTGTGTATCAACATCAAAGCCGCGAAATTGTTCTATGGCTTTTTGGGTGCGTTCATCGGTAGCGTAAGTCATGGTAAATCTCCGATTACTGAATAAGAACTGTGTATTGATAATTGCTGAGGCTACAAAACTCACCTCACTCACAAAATCTTATAAATTGAGCTAGGGAGATTAACCCTACTGTGGTTATAAATGCTTACCGTAGCTTCCGACAGATGTAAATATTACATTAGCTATTAGTCATTGGTAATTGGTTAGTCATTTATCGGCGGCGATCGCTGTTTTAGCGTGGAGCAGAAATTTGTCCTGCCCATGTTTCTCCATTGCAATCATCTCAAGTTCAGCATTTAGATTATTCTCTGCTCTGTGCTTGAACGAGATAGCCTCCGTAAACAGCTGCTGTCACTCTCCAGAAGGGCGTTGAAGATTGCTATACTTTCTCAACAGAACTTTGATTTTCACAGACAATTACTAAACAGTCATTTTTAACCTTAGCCAGCATTTCTTTAAAAGCAGGAGTATAATTACCATCTTTATCCACCACTTTACGTAGAGTGTACTCACCAAGTCTTAAAAGACCACCAAACCAACGGGTTTTTCGATACCAAACATTCCCATTTGGAGAGTTTTCTTCTTGGTGCATTGTGGCATCTATAAACCATTTAGGTATCTGCAATCCTAACAAAAAAGGCGTAATTTGACCGTGCTGTAAAGTTTTATCAGCAAATTCTATTTTGTAAGTAAATCGAAATAATCGAGATAAGCTAAGTAATAGCCATCCAAAAATTGTGTTGTGAAAAGTCCACTGTAAAGGAGCAAAAACAGGTAAGATTAGGGTTTGCTTTTGGATATCCCATTCTAAATTATACATTGTAATGCAATCATCTGGAAGCGGATTGCCATCCATAAAGAATACACCTGCAAGGACAGATGGTAAGTCCGTTTCTTTAACTGGTTTCATCCATGTAGCAATATTATCGAGTTGTTTTTTCTCGATTTTTCTAGTCATTACCTGTCTCCTTATATGCAAATCAGTGATCAACCATCTAAGTTTGTTTAGCAAAACCTTGTAAAACTAAATCATTAGGAGTAACAGCAGTCACTTTAGCAAAATCCCATTTTACTTCTGTAAATGATTGCCATTTATAATTTTTAAAAAGGTAGAGACAGAAAACTTTAATCAAGCCAACTGATAAGTTTCTTCCGGGACAAGCTCGCTCATGACCATATCCATTCCAAGATAATATATCAGAAAAATCTCGTGTAACATCAAAACTATCTGGATTTTGGTATCTATTAGCATCCCTATTTGCTGTAAAGATAGAGCCAAGTAAGCGAGTTCCCTTTTGGAATGGACATTTTGTTCCCCCTATCTCGACTTCACCTGAGTTAGTAGTTAGCTGGCTAACAAATCTTACAGGTGGATAGAGCCGAGCAGTTTCTAATATTACTTGATTCATGAGGTGGGACTGTTCAATGGCAGATTCATTTAGGGTTTCTTGGGAGTTCCAAACAGTATTAATTTCGGATAAAACGTGGTTTTTTAAAGTATTGTCTAGGCACAAAACACCAATTACAGAGCCTAACAATGCACTTGTACCAGCAGTTCCGGCAATATGAATCATATCGAAAACACTGTTAGCTATTTGATGTTCATTTAGTCCATGCTTTGTTCCTGTTTCTAGAATGAATGCCCATTGAGGAGATTGTTTATACTTATTAATTAGATGCTGGCGATGTCGAATATTTGGTGCTGTTTTAAATGCTAGTAAATATTTACTGATAAAGTTAGGAATAGATGCTAAAGGTAAACCTTGAATATAGGTACGTGATGCTTTGATTTCTGCTTCAGTTAAAGATATTTGCAGAATCAGTTGATGCAGAATGTCCAGCATCATGCTTGGTAAATCTTCGCCAATGTGTAATTTCCCTTGATTGGCAGCTTTTGATAGACTTTGCTCTACTAAACGCCCTAAGATATCTATCTGTGCTGATGGGTCTGGTAAGACTTGCGAAAATATAGCACGAACCCCTGTATGTTCATTACCGTTTGTCCCCAAACTGAGAGGATTGTTGAGTAAGTAGCTAGGAGCCAAGATTCTGATGATACCTAAATCATTTCCTCGAATTTGCGGCTCGGTTTGCATCAATTCCTGCACTTGAGTATGGGATGTGTGCATAATTGCATGATCTACTGCAAAATATTTGTCACCGATATTTTCCTTACGAGTATAAAGAAAATCTTTCCATGCTTTGAGCATGATCAAGGCATCACCATAGTAAGCACGTAAGCGCAACAACTTACCGATCGCTGTATCATAGCCGACTTTAGCTAAAGTATAGGAGAGTTTGATCTGGCGATCGTGGTTTTTGAGAATTTTATCTTTAAGTTCCATAGTATTATGAGGTTAAGTTAGATATTGATGCTTTGAGGGATTCGTGAAGGTAGAAGATACTCATAAGATGGGCGGTGTAAGTTACGCTGATTGATGGTATCTTCAATCTGTTGGAGATTTGTTTGAAAGGCTTGTAACAATGGTTTTACCTTTGGGTTGGTAAAGTATTCTTTTTGGTAATCACCAAGCTTGTTGTAATAGACAGAACCTAGTAAGGATAGAAGATTTAGTTGTCTTTGCGCTTGATCCAAAGGTGGCAGTAAATTTAAGTAATCTTGCTCTGTTACTTCTGTTTTCAGGGTAGAAGCTGGTAAGTAACCAGCTAAAGGTAGTACTGGAGCGTAGCCCATCAAGTCTTTTTGGGGAAAGTTGACTGCTCCATGTTGGGCGCTGGCGGTAAAAATAATTAAAGTAACAGCATCAGCTAAATAATCGCGCGTTTGAATACCACCATTTTCGCCAAAATCAGGCACACGTCCCCCGTCATAAGCTTGTGCCTCGGCTGCCCATGTTTGCAGTGCTGTGTCTTTTTGAATATTTTGATCTGTAGGGTAGTAAAGTTTTAGATAGTCCGATACCCACTGATGAATAGCATTCCAAATCAACAGCCCATCATCTCGATAAGGATATACAGGTAACAAGTTCGGATCATCTACACCACGTTGCTTGAGTTGTTTTGGTAACATGGCATTATTAAAGCTGTAACTTTGTAAACCACGCACAGCTAAAACTCTAGCGTTATCAATAGTGGATGAAAGTAGCCTATCAACCCCACCACCAGGAGCAATAAGAATCCTTTGTGCCGCATCATTGATTGCTAAAGTTCCCTCGAAATGGGGGTGTAATAAAATACGTAGGGGATGATTGGTGGGTAATTGTCGATAGGTTGCCATCACAAAGGGGCCGACGAACAAGTGAGTTCTACCTAGATGAGTGACGGCTTCATGAAAGTTTGCATCGGCAATTTGCACAACGGTTTTGGCAAATAGCCAAGAATACTTACCCGATTGCGGGGTAATGATGGGGTAGTCTGGGCCTGGGGTTTGTCCACATTGAATAGCTATAGGGCGCAAGAGACGGTTCGATTCTGAACCTTGGGGTAAGGCAAACAACGCTAAGGGAGCATAGAGATATTTTTGCTCATGTGGGTATGTGCCGTTGATTGCACCCTCCAAAATTCCATAATCTGCTAAGTAAAGTCTACCTTGTTGCCCGGCTGCACTCAAAGAGTCGTCACTACCCATGACTGCTTGGAAATGTTCGTCTGTGACGGGGAAGCGATCGCCTACGGTGGACAGAACGCCATCGCCTAGAGTTTCTATTCGCTCAATCATTACCGGATTGAAGCCTGCTACCTGCATATAGGCAAATACTTCATCTTGCTGATAAGTACTAGCGATCGCTGGTAGTGGAATTTCTGGCAGTAACTTTTCGTAATCTTGGAGATTGGTTACATGACCTGTAGGTTGGTCTTTATACAATAAGTTTAAAACTCGGTCTAAGGAATCTTCAAAAATAGATAGTCCACATTCTCTCAGTAGCGAAAACAATAGATCATCAATTTCTCTAAAATCTTTAGATAAGCTCTTAATTAAAAATTGAGGAATTATTTGTAACAGTTTGGCAATAACACTAAGTCGAAAAGGTATAGCTCCCTTGATTATGGCTTCAAGAATAAATCTTTTGACATCATCACGAACTGACTGAGAACCACGATTACCTCTATTTGTAATTAAGGTATTAATAAATAGTACACGTAATTGCTGTGCTAGTAAAAAAAGCCAATTAGTAGAGAATTGTTCTGTAGCAGGCAGCTCATCCACCATTGCAATTGATGGAATATGAGTGTAGTTATATTGATATTGTTGCCTAGCCACTGCCAAGTTATCAGCAATAGATAAATTTACTGGATCATTTGGTAATGAATTATTCACATAAACTCCTTGTATATAGTAAATTTAAAAAAATCGAGATTCAATTTAAAAATAACAGATTTTACCTAGTAAAAGACATAAAGTATTAGGCAAAAATAGTGATAAACTAGCTATCTTAAAAAAATCAATAACACTCTCAAGCAACGTCTTGAAAGGCTAGTTTGCAAAATATTATTATTCTCTAAAATTCTTGACTATTACTTAATGTAATTTAATGTGCCTCAATGTTAGGAATATTTTGATATAAGTCAAATTGCATTGCCAGTATTTCTATAAACTCTACTAAGGTGAGTTTATACAAATCTGTATCAGATTTAACTGTGCATATATTCATAATTTAAGGTTTTTGAATAACAGAATGTGGGATTTGACCCATTAGATGTCATTCCGATTGGCTAAAAGTTGTAGTTTGTTTGGTTTCTTCCATACCTATAAGTTAAAATAAATATACCTGTTATACATCTACATCTGCGGAAAATCACTTTCCGAGTTTGGAAGGGGATACTTTAGGTATTAGACCCACATTCTGTAAGAACTTACGCCTTAATTCGCGCTCAAGGGATTAACATAGCTTTGCGAGATGTTATTGTTAGTGCTAACCATCATCACCTGGGTTAAACGATGGTAGATGCACCAAGCCAAGATGTGCATGAAGGATCTTTGTCAGGCGATCGCAATATAGCAATTTAATATTAGCGGTTAAAATTTGGTAATATTCGCCGTAACAACCTCATTAAAGGAGATTCTATTTTCAGTTGAAAGGCGAGAATTTGATTACGTTGTATAGAATTAAAATTATTATCACTAATAAGAATTAAGGCTTTTTGTCCATTAGGTAGTGTAGGGCCAAGGGTTAAACCTTCTATATTATCTAGTGCCACATCTAAAGTACGTAAATCTAAAAGTAATTTTTTCTGGACTGGTTTGATGTTTTGAGAGTTAACTGCTAACAAACTATCTATATGTTGGATATCATCAGCGCCTTCCAGAAAAACTTGAAATAACGCGATATCAAAACCCAAACCTGTGAAACTTCGTTCTAGGCTCAAGAAGTGACCTTGATTATCTAACGCGAGTAAATCAGATAAGCCACTGGCAAATTTACCTGTTAAATTAAACAATGTTGATACGGGTTCTGTTTGGTAGAAAAACTCTTTTTCTGGTTGATTGGTTTTTAAATTATATTGCAAAATTCGGCAAGGACTGCCAACATTAGGTTGTGCGGCTGGGCCGTCTTGAATTAAAGCATTTTCTGTAGCTGTAAATAAATATTGATTATTAGGTGTAATAGTCAGACTTTCAAAAGCCAAGTTATTGCGGATACCTTGCTTACTATCTTTATCTGGTAAGAACTTTTCTGGTATCGGTAATGTTTTACTAACTTTACCTGAAGATAAAGGAAATTCTTTAATAAAAGGGGGAATTAATTTATTTACATCTCCTTCAGAGGAAATGAAGACAGTTTCCGCTTGAGTAACAGCAATTCCTTCTGTATCGGTTTCTCCAGGGGAAAAAGTTTGACCATTTTCGTTTAATAATGTAGTGACACCTACAGGCATCACACCTTTATCTTGTAGCTTACCTTGCCTTAAATCTATTTTGAAGGTGTAGAAACGCGCAGGTGCTTTTTGTCCTCTATCATCAGAAATGGCATAATAGAGGTCATTACTAGCATCATAGGTAATTCCAGATAATCCCCCTACTTCAGTCTTTTGAAATGACAACCCCTTCGGTAATGTAGCTTGTCCGATAAATTGAATGCTGCTAATTTCTACTGCACCTATCGCCACATTACTGAATAAGAAGCTAGCGGCTAAAACTCCAATAGTAAATGAAATCAATATTCGCCAATTTATCTTTTTTCTAATTATTTGCATATTTTATTTTAGTAGGACACAAGCTTTTGTAGCCCTAAGTGTAAAGCAGTTTTTACTATCAATTTACCAAGACTTAGACAATAAATAACTAATATTTTTCTATTTGCAAAACATAGCATTCACATTCTGGCAAATTATGTACCCAAAGGATTTGAGAACCATCAAATAAGGGAATTTCTACTTCCCACCACGTTCCACCACGTAAGCGACGATACCAACGGTAGCTCGATAGTGTTAAGTCTATGACTTCCATATAATCATATGTTGTTAAGAATGCAAGGTGGTTTTTGACGCATAAATATAGTAACCTATGTTTTTATATTTTTGTAAATATGATTGACAAATAAAGAATAATATCTGTGGTAATGATTATGAATGATAGGTAATTACAAACTATAATTACCTATCAGTTTCAGATGGATAATTTAGCGCCGACGCTTCACCAGTACAAATAATGCGATCGCACTCACACCTAATAGCCATCCACCAGAGGGTTCAGGTACACTAACTTTTAAGGGATTATTGGGTTTAGAGAGATTTTCCTTACCATTCTCTACTTTACGGTCAAAGCGATCGCTTTGGGCTTCTGCCTCTTTGAGTAAGCGTCTTTGTTCGTCATTGACTAATACCAGCATAGAGGAATAGGGACTGACAATCTGATACTTTTTAGCGATCGCGTGAATTGCGTCCAAACCTTTGAGATTGTCTAGCTTAATTTGTTTACTCAAGCCTAAAATTAATTGTCTAGCGGCTAAGGGAAGTAAATCATCTTGTTGATTGGTGGTTCTTGCTTCTAATGTTTGCCGATACCAAGCATAACCATTAACAACACTTACAACCGTATCACCTAAGACTGATTTTGTAGCTATTCTTTGCAACACCTCGGCAATATCAACACCAACACCACCGCCACTATCTTGTAATGATTTGATGATGCCATCGTTATAAGCCCCAGGCAATCTTCCTAAATGTACCATCCACAAAGGTGCAGAAATTGTAGGCGCAGTCTTATTGTTTTTCGACAGTTCATAACTGCCTTCATCACTTACCAATAAAACAGCATCATAACTTGTATTCCCACGCAAACTATTAAATTGTGCCAGCATTTCTTGGGGTTGAATTGTACCGTAGAAAGTGATTTTTTCCGGTAGGAATTGCTGGATATCATCTAATCGTTTGGGTGTAGTACCAGGGGAAGTAGTAAGATATAAATCCGCATCATTGTTGGTTAAATCATTATCAGCAAAGCCGTGTTGTTTCAACCAAGATAATGTTTGTGCCAATTCCTTGGTATGTTCACCCATGCTACGGGAGGTGTCGAGAACTAAGGCGATACGCTGATTTTTAGGTAAAGTGTAATCACCTTTAGATAAAGGTTTGGCTAATAATTTATAGCCTTCAGCTAAATTCACCTCATGCAATACAGGTTGAACTTTACCACTGGCGGGAATGTATGTTTCTAACCAAGCATTTTCTTTCAAACCTACTTCCTTACCGTTACGAATACGCTTAGTTTTATCTGTCCAAAAGATATTACGTCTTTCCCCCAAATCAGGCATCGCCCAACCTTTATCTTCTCCCATCACCTTATAAGTCAACCATAGGTGCATTTCGGTGGGGCGTGGTGGTTGTCCTTCTATTTGTTGTACATTGTTGGGAGGAATGGGAAAAGCCCGTAAACGATAATGTCTTGGCCCTACTTGTTCTAGTAAGGCTGGATCTACAGGGCGTTCTCGTCGCACTTGAGAATTATAAACTTTTTGGGCAGCACCGCGCGGAGAAACAACAAAGTTAAAGCGTTGGTTTAAGTTATTAGTATCACCCAACCATAAGCCCGTAATGACGGCGCTTTCCGGCAGAGAAAAGGAATAAAAAACTTCTTGAACTTCGGGTGTTTGGTTTTTGTAAACTTCGTACAATTCTACATCAGCCCAATCACCATGTTCTTTAACTGTGACTTGTTGTGATGCTAACCAAACCTTTTTCTCGTTGATATTTAATAAACCTGCCTTAACTTCTTGTTCGTTAAAAGTAGATTGTACTGCGTGACTAACTGCTGCTTTTTCAGCTTTTTGTAAAGGCGTATCAAAAAATTCTGCGTAAATGTTTTCTGCCTTAGCCGCATCTTTTTCAGAACCATTATATAAAAATGGCGACATAAGGAAATTATAAATTCCTTGCACACCATCAGCAGCCGACTTATTTAAGCCTAAAATATCACGATACATCACTGTAATGTGATTATTATCTTGCTTGCTGCTGAGATAGCGATAGGATGATAAATAAGCGTTAACTAAGCCTGTACGGATTTGTTCTGAATTGGCTATTAAGGTTTGGCGATCGCTATCATTTTTAGGCGCATTAGCTAACAAAGAAAAAGCTAATACTTGGGGCTGCTGTTGTAACGATATAAAAGTAACTGCAAATGCCACAATAACTGCACTAGCACCAACAAATGTCTTGTTTCTTCCATGTTCTGAAGCAAATGACCGTAAAATTTTAGCTCCAGAATGTACATACATTGCTGATAATGCCGATGGCATAGCAATAAACAATGTTGCACTAAAGCCAGTAAGAATTAACCACAGTAAAATAAATAATAAACCACCAATAAAAGCTGAATGGTATAACATATACCATAATGGCATTACCCATTCAAACTTGCAAAACTCTTTTATTAAGAATACGGCTAGAGGTAAGGCATAGAATAATAATACTGCACCTGCATAAATGCCAAATATCAGCATCAAAGTATGGGCTAACATTTGCACCCACTGCAATCCGTTCTTACGTCGAGAAGCATAACCCCAAAATAGTTCTCCCGCAAAAGCCGCTATACAAACACCCGTTGTCAGCATAATTTGACTGCTGGCTGGTGTCAGTTCCCGAATCAGAAATAACCGTAATAAACATAAGGTAAATAGCGGAGCTTCAACACCATAAAATAGCCGAATAAGTTGTAATGGCTGTTTGAGAAATCGCCAGCCACCGATAATACTAGCGATGGTAGGAATGGCAATTAAGGCTACAAGCGTTAAGGAAAATTCAGCAGGGATATCTCCTCTTAAAGTTGCTAAAAATAAAGGTACACCTACTAGCGGTAATATCAGTAAATAAACAAAAGATAAGAACGTCAGATTCCACAGCCAGAATATACCATAAAAACAAATATTCCAAAACAGCTTCACAGCCTTACTCCTCCTACCAAGTTTTAATTCGTAATATCAAATCCGGTCAGTTACTTACAATATTGTTGGTTTAATTAGTAGTGGGTGATTGCTTCGACAATTACCCATTACCAGCTACCAAGATATGATAAGTTTTTCAGCGAATACGATGTAATTTGTAATTAAGACGTTGCGGTTTTATTTAGGTTTCTACGTTTGTATCTGCTGCTTTGTTGTTGCAAATTGGTATTAAATTTATGATTCCCTAAAATGTGGTGCGATCGCACAAAGAAATCACAAAGCACTATCCTGACTTGGTTCTTTAGCTTGGAACACTTCTACACCCACCTGTGCAAATAGATTTGAGTTATCAAATCTATTGAGAATATTATAGGATTGAGGCAAAACAGTGGCGACTTCAAACGGTCTATTACCCACAAGCGCACTGCGGCTTTCGGTACGTACTACAATATGATTGTCACTAATCTCTAGTTCATACCGTTCACCATTCTGTTCACTGTAGCGAACTTGAACCATACCTAATCTCCTACTCTGAAGGATACTAAGCCTATGTATTTTGCGTGTAATTTTCAGTAGGGATCACAAATCACAGACGGCTTAGAAATAATTGCTTCTGGATACAAGTTATTAATTTGGTTTTCCCGAATAAAGTTGATAAGAATTGCAAATTTAGCCATTAGTCCATAGTTGTTTTCCCCTATTCCCATCCTGGGAGGGGTTAGGGGTGGGTTTCTTTCGCCACTCCCTTGTCTCTCCCATCTCTCCTACTCCCCACTTGCAATACGGTTCGGATAAGCATTTTGAACTAATAATTGGTTTAGGGAAAAGGTTAAAGGGTAAGGGTTAAAGGTTTTTTCTTCCCTTTTCCCCTTCGCCTTTCCCCTTTAACCGAACCGTATTGTCCCCACTTGTATCTTCGTTATTGAATTGAGTGATATTGCTCAAACATCTATCTAAGGAATGAATTTAACCCATGCCTAAAGGTAGTTATGTATCTAGTTAATATTTGTTAACTTAATTTAGAGTGTGTTTCCATAATGATGACAAAATTCCCAATAGCGAGTATTGGGAATTTTTTAATCGGCTATTTAGCATAGGTGAAGTATCAGTATGAAAGCAAACGAACTCCTAAAAAACTACGCTGCGGGTGAGAGAAATTTCACTGCTATCCACTTAAGTGAGGCAGACTTAAGGGGAGCAGAGTTAAGTGGTGTAATTTTCGATCAAGCTGTTTTAGATGGAGCGGATCTTAGAGATGCTAATTTAGCGGGTAGTAGTTTAGTAGAAGCAGATTTGAATGGCGCAGATTTAAGAAATGCTAACCTCTCAGGTAGTAATTTAGGCGGTGCAATTCTAGATGGTGCAATTCTAGATGGTGCGATTTTAGATGGTGCTAATTTAAGCAAAGCTAATTTGACTGTTGCCAAACTAATTCAAGCCAATCTCAGTGAAGCAGAGTTGCAAGAAGCTAACTTGCAAGCAGCAAACTTGGATAGGGCCGATCTCAGTGGTGCAGATTTAACTGTGGCTGACTTGGAACAGGCAAATCTCAACCAAGCTGATTTGAGTCAAGCTAATCTCAACGGCGCAAATTTAGAAGGAGCTAATGTAGAAGGCACAATTTTAGATCAATAGAATAGTACAGGCGTATATTCGTAAAAATCTACGCCTGTACAGGTGAGTTATGCGCTGCCAATGTAATTAATTTTCATAAAATCTCTAATAAGGACTACAACTAATAGATTCAATACCCTTAGTTGAAGCTAAGATAGAGACTCTATATTGTGTTGGACAAGTTTCAACTAAGTTATCTTTTCTAATTTGTATTTCCTGATAAAGATAGCAACTTTGAAACTGACCTTTATCATCAAAAGATATTAACTTTTTAGCTTGGCAATAAAAATTAGCTGTTCCTGTATTAGAATGAGAAACCTGCACAGTTGTATCTTGATCAAGTATACAACTTGCTAAGGAACCGTTCTGATAATTACTAATTGTCCCTGAGCCACATACAATTGAGGCATGAGCAGGTAGAGCAATAATAGCATTGATAGATAACAACCCCAAAGATGAAGCTAGAATTGCTAAAGATTGGGAGAAAGATTTCATATAAATAAAGTAGATTCTTGCAAACATAGTTATTCTATTAATTTTTATATTTCAACTTCAACAGTTAATTCACTGAAAAATATTAACTATAACTTTAATTTTTTTTGATATTGAAAATGAGCCAAATATTTTTTTAGAATGAAATGCTATTAACAGCAATGTCAAGATCCTATACAAATAACAGATGACGGACGTACCATAACAAATGTTCAATGAAAATAGATATATAAAGTCAATATAAAGACAAAAATGAGCCAGTACATCAACAAGCATTAAACGGGTTGATTTGTCTTGTATATTTACGGTTAATAGCAAGTAGTCAAAATTGAGAAACAGATACAAGCTTTCAAAGCGTAGCAAAGTTTGGCTTTCTTAATGAGCGAATTTTGAATTGGTATTACCTATAAAAACTTCTCGCAAATGCGCCGATCGCTCTCAGTCAAAGCTGTATTATTTTGCAAATAATCTTTGACTAGATTGCAGGCATATTTTATGGCATTCAAGTTGGCGATTCGTGGTATATTCCACAAAATCAGGGTATTGTCATCACCGCCAGAAGCGAGGATTGTACCATCGCGGCTGATAGCGATCTTTCTAATAGCGGCGCTATGTCCGGTGAGAGTTGTAATTTCTGTACCATCCAGTTTCCAAAGCTTGACGGTAGCATCTACACTACCAGAAGCCAGTATTTTACCAGTGCCTGACGGCAGGCTATCGCCAACGGGACTAAATGCTACTCCCCATACGGCTGCTGTATGACCTTTAAAGGTTCTCAGCAGTTTACCCTCAATTGTCCACAACTTCATAGTATTATCGCCACTGGCAGTAGCTACCATTTTACTGTCAGGACTGAAGGTAACTCTCCATACACCTGCTTTGTGTCCAACCAGTGTTGTCACTAATTTCCCATCTAATGTCCAAACTTTTGCAGTTCCATCAGCACTAGCAGTAGCCACCATTTTACTATCGGGACTAAAGGTAACTTGCCAAACTTCCGCCTGATGCCCTCTGAGAATTTGCCGTGTAGGCTGATTAAGCTTCCATATTTGAGCTATCTTATCAACATTAGCAACAGCGATCGCTTTTCCATCAGGACTTAATACTGCTCCTGTAATTTTACCTTGAGTATCTTTATAGGTAGCTACAGTAGTATTGTCTGATCGCTTGACTGTGACTGTATCATCGTAAGCGGGAAAAGCGATTAACTTGCCATCATCACTGAATGAAACCTCGAAAACCACTTTGTTTTGTGTGAAAGTCTTGAGCAATTTGCCTTGGCGACTCCAAAATTTAATTTTGTTTTCGTGGCTGGCTGTGGCGATGGTGGAACTATCGCGGCTAATTGCTATTGACCAAATACCCCCACTATGGGCGATCGCATTTTGGGAAAATGGATTTTGGCTTTGCCAGAGTCGGACAAGGTTTTCTGCACCCGCCGAGGCAATGAAGCTGCCATCAGGACTATAAGTGGTTCCCCAAATAGACGCACTATGACCTTGGAGTGTTCTTAGTTGTGTACCATCAATGTTCCACAGTTTAATTGTTTTGTCGAGACTAGCAGAAGCTATTGTTTGCCCATCTGGACTAAAAGCAACTCCCGTAACTCCCGCACTATGACCTGTAAGTGTCTTATCTAGGCGGTAATTGCCTGTGGAATCTCGCCGCCATAGTTTGACGGTTTTGTCTTCACTAGCCGAAGCAAGCGTTTGTCCATCAGGACTGAAGGCTACTCCTACCACCCAAGCTGCGTGACCTGTAAGCGGCTGTAAGGTTTTGGCGTTTTGCCAACCGGAACCATCTCTTTGCCAAAGTCTCACTGTACCATCTAGATTCGTGGCGGCGACGGTTTGAGCATCGGGACTAAATGCCACACCCCAAAATCCAGCTTTGTAACCAGCAAAAGTTTTGAGTAAAGTCCCGTCCAATTTCCAAAGCCTTACTGTTTTATCCCAACCAGTAGAAACTAAAAAGTGACCATCCTGGCTAAAGGCGACTCCCCAGACTGAAGCGGTATGACCTTGAAAAGTCTTGAGTAAAGTCCCGTCTCGTTTCCAAAGTCTAATAGTACCATCCTCGCTGGCTGAGGCCAGCATTTGACCATCAGGACTAAATTTAACGGCTCTCACTCCCCCCTGATGACCTGCGAGGGTGGCGACTTCTTTACCATCACGCTGCCAAAGTTTGATAGTTCTATCTAGACTGGCTGAAGCAATCAGAGAACTATCAGGACTAATATCTACTCCCATCACAGCTGCGGTATGACCTGAAAAACGGTTATATTCATCTGCACTATAAACAGCTTGTCGCAGTACCTTCTCTGCCTGCTTGTTTACCTCTGGGTTAGGTTTTTCTAGTTGTTGTAGTCGATATTTGGCTTTAATTGCTTCTAAGATGGCATCTAACTTACGATTTGAGGCGAATCTTCCCTCGGAACTTGATATAAGTGCTTGAATTTCGCTGGTTTTAGCTTGAATTTCGCTGGTTTTGGCTTGGCAGTACATCATGTAAATGCCTATAGCCAAAGCGGTGGAAATAAAGAACTTAATACACATTCCCGTCAGCAGCAATCTTTGCACTCTAGCTGTTTTTTTCTCTTGTGCTAGCCGCGTTTCTACTTCTTGTAGTCGTGCTGCTTCTAATCCGTTTTGAATTTCGCGCTGTTCGTATTCTTGACTAGCTGCAAGGAAACGATAATCCAAATCGCTCAAACTTTTACCCTGCGACCAACTTTGAGCATCTTTGAGCGCTTGTCCTCGCAATAACCGTGACTCATCTTGATAATTCGATGCTATCCAAGCATTGAAGACTTGAGAATAAGGACGGAGATTGTCTAAGTGCCTAATTACCCATTGATGATTAAAAACATGACGATATATAGAATTTTTAATTTTCAGATAACCATTGTGTTTCTCAACTACACCAGATAGTAATAATTCTTTTTGTTCTTGACTATCATCAATCTCTATGGGTAGATTAGTCGCTTCTGCTTGCAGTACCTGTTGATAAATGCCTAATAACCTGCTGGCGCGTTGTTCATTGAATAAAAGGCGATCGCGAATTGTTCGCAGGTGTTCTGGTTCATCTTTGCTTTCCCAATATTGAATAATCTGCCTTTGTACCAGTTGTTCTACCCAATAGCCAGCTATAGCTGGAGGTAAATCAATTTTCCCGTTTGGTGTTTCCCATGCAGCTTTGACAACTAACTGACAAAGTTTTTGTGTGAGGAATGGTTGTCCACCTGTCCAGTCAATAATTTTCTCTAATACTGCTTGTGGTTGACTAACTACTTCTTCTAACCCTTTAAGTAATGGCGTAGCTTCAATGAGTGTAAAACCATACAACTGAATTGCTGTACCAATATTAAAGGGTGTACGGCGCTTATCAGTGATTAAATCAGATGGAGTAACCACCCCAAACACGGCAAATCCTAAACTTAGGAATCTTGGGTCGTGCGCTCTTTGGTTATAACAATAACGAATCCAAGCAAAGAAGTCACTGACCGAAAAACTCAAACTCAATAAGCTATCAATTTCATCAATAAATATAAATATACGTTCACTTTGCTGATGCGATAGTAGCAATTCTTCTACGAACTGATTTAACTTTTGTACAGGAGAAAGACCAGCCTGCATTTCCCACCATTGTTTAAAATTGACTTTTACAGCCAAATTTAAACTATAAAAAAGGCTAATAATGATCCCTTTGTACCATTGTTCAGAGGTTGTATCTTCGCTACCCAAGCGTGTCACATCTATATATATACATGTATAACCCTCTTGAGTCAGATGATGACTTGTACGATGTAGTAAAGACGACTTCCCCATCTGACGAGAATTGAAAACGTAACAAAAATTACCAGCTTTCAAGCTAGTGTAAAGTTGTTCGTCCGCCTGACGCATAACATAATTAGGATCATCACTAGGGAGACTACCACCAACCTGATATTTCATGTTACTTTAGGGATCTTCAAAAGCAGAAAAATTCTCTACTTTGAGAATTTCTGCTTACATTTAAGAATAAAAAATACAATAATCGCATCAGCATATTACTATAAAAATATGGTTTCTTTAGCACATCAGTTGACTATTTTTTATATTAAATGTCTTAAATGTCTTAAATGTCTGACAAGTTTTTTAAAATTTTTTAAATGTCTTATCTGTCCTTGCTTTTTTACTTAAAAAGTTAGACTATATTGTTAGTTAATTTTATAGTGTCATTAGCAATACTTACGAGGTTATTTGCAAAATAGTTTAGTAATATAGAAATCTGATTTGATTTCTGTATCCCCTACGGGAGCGTAGCCATAAAATTCTCAGTATCTGTAGTTATATCCTAAAAAATCGGTTTTGATGACTTAATTTACTTCGTGTAGACAAAGAAAGCCAAACAGCTAGTAACTTGATAATAGTTAATTGCACAAGTTGATCATTGGTTTGCGTTACCCTTTCTTGAGCAAGTGCTATGTGGAAAAATTTAGGTCTATTTGCAAGCAAAAAATAATCAAGGGAATTGAACATGGCAAAACAATTCCGTTGATTAACTGCTGTAGGTAGCAACTGTACCTACATATAGGATTCATATTTGATTTCTGAAACAGTCTCAGTAAAATTTTTGTTCCCTGTTCCCTCCCGTCACGGGTAATTTCGCAAGTCAAACCAGGTTCCTATATATTTCCAACATCCTTAAATCTCTTGGATTGATGAATGTTGTAACGTAATTGTAGATAATTGTTTGGCAAAATAAGCGCGGTAGAGTTCACAACGGGGTACAATGCGATCGCCTTCAAAACCAATTAACCCTATACTTTCCAGCTTATACGTATCCATAGGGTTAAGAGTAGCACTGCTTGAGTTAGTCACAAGCTTACTATACACTCTGACTAAATGAGGATTAGCTTGTAACTTGAGCCAATGCTGTTGTAGGTGATGGCGATAGATGCCTCCATTGGCGATCGCGTCTTGAGTCAATTCTGCTAAAGTTATAGTGCCGTAACTGAGATAATATAAAGCCAGTTGTATAAGTCCTGGATGACCACCAACTACAGACATTAACCGAGTTGATTCTTTACCAGGTATCCACTTAAGCTGATATCGCCTAGCTAAATCTTCTACCTGTTTCTGGGTAAACTCATGCAGGCGGATAGGTAATCCAATATTAAATGGTGAGTGGTTAATATCTAAAGGAATATACTGCTCCGTAGAATAAGCTAGGACTAGTCTGAGTTTTTGCCAAGTGTAATTTTGTCTTGCTTCCTCGCACCAAGAACGTAATAGAGCAAAAAAATCATTAGCAATGTGAGGATACTCAAAAAAGCGATCAACATCGCTCAAAACTAAAAGTATAGGATTTTCACATTGTTTGAGAATATAGTTTTGTAGATACAAACTACAACTCAATTTACAACCAATTTCCTCATCCCAATTATCATCAAGACTAGGTTCAATATTTAACTGTGTAGCAATTTGCCAACAAATACAACGTAATAGCTTATTTAAGTTAGTCAAACATTGGTCATCAACCTGATTACACTTGATATTAACTGTGCGATAATTTTGGGAATTGGCAAAGGCTAATAAACGCAATACCAAAGATGATTTACCCATTTGCCTGGGGGCGCGAATCCTAATGACACAGCCAGGTTGAGTGACTTCTCGATATACTAATTCTTCTATTGGTGGACGCTCAATATAAAAAGGTGAATCCAAAGGTACAGCCCCATCTGGATATGAATAATGATGTTCTACTGCTTGAGTAAATAATCTATTTAGATTATTTGTTTGACTTGATAAGTCCTCTAAGGGAAAATCAAGTAGTTCTGTTTCATGTTCTTCAGTCAAAACTGTGTAATCATCTTCATACACTTCTAAGTTAAAAGCAGCAAAGCACAACTTTAAAGTTTTGTGGTCTACGCTGGCATTTAAAGACCACAATCGGCTCAACGTTTTAGTAGAGACATTTATTTGTCGACTAAGTTGTTCTAGAGTTAAGCGAGCGCCTCTATTATATAAAATTTCCCAAGATACAATTGCTTCTTGTAATCTTTGTAGCCCTACAGGAGTTAGTACTACTCCTCGTCTTCTTTTCGTTTTATTTTGCTGTAGTTTCATAGATGTTGTAACAGTATCTTTTGGCAGATGCAAGATTAACCAAGCTTTCGTAATTCGGTTTGCCGAGATAAGGGAAACAATGTATGAAATATGAACCTACTTGCTCAGTAATTTAGCATTTATTATTTACTAATTAGTAGGTTTAAAAAGATTTGTTACCAAACAAGATAAAATATTCTATCTAGATATAATCAAAAATTAACTTAATTATGCCAAAAATAATTTTTAATTATTATTCAGTCATTTTCATCTTTGTTTAGCCGCAAATATTTACTAAATTGTGATTGCTATAATTTTAATTTCCTCATACATAAATTTTGCTCATAAATAAAAATAAAACTTTCAATGTTCAATGTTGAATATAAATTAATCATCTATCAGTACAACCTTAAGAAAATATTATATTTTCAATAGTTACGCCTAATTCATCCTCATTAAGATACCAGCCAAAAATAAGAAACTTATAAGGAAGCGATCGCTTTTTTAATTTAGGTATTATTCAAGAACTAAGCTGATACTCAGGCTGTAAAGTCCACCCTACAACGTGATTGATCTGATCAGCTAAGGTTAAGGGATTAAAGGGTTTAGCAATTGCCCCAACCACTCCTAAATGTTGAAGTTGTTGTGAGGTAAAGCAATCTGCTATCACACTTAACAGAATAACAGGGATAGTTCTCAAAGAATGATTGTCATGCAGCCTGTACAGAAATGAGGTAATATCCATACCAGGCATAAGAACATCTAACAATATTAAGTCAGGATGTACTATCTCTAACTTTTTCAGCCCAGCTTGGGCAGAAGGAGCAGTGACAATATTCCAGCCGACCAAATCATATAGACAAATTTGTACAAGTTCTCGAATAGTCGGTTCATCATCAATCAATAATATAGTCTTGATTGCCATGATCAAAAGGCGTGAAAAGTTGAAGGGGACTGATAATACCAATTCGTAATTCGTAATTCGTAATAGCCTGCGGCATCTCTACGAGAGGCTAACGCCAACGCGGTAGCGTTGCGTAGCAAAGGCTTGCGCCTACGTAATTCGTAATTAGGAAAGTCTAATGACATCAGGCTTTCCTGGTCTATCCGTTACCGGGGTTGAGAAAATTGGTATAGCCTCAGCTTAAATCAAGAAAATAAGAAACTGATAAGATGTTGTCATTCGTCCATAGTCAATAGTCAACAGTCCATAGTTATTCTCCTCATCTCCCCCCACTCCCCCATCTCACTAACTCCACCCAACCATCTGGGCTATTTGTTCGCAGATCAATAGTGGGTTGAATGGTTTAGTGATGATGCCGGCTATATCTAACTGTGCAAAGCGTTTGTAATCGTCTGGTAATACTTTAGCCGTAAGCAAAATTATTGGGATGGCTTGAGTTTTGGGGTTAGCTTTGATTTTTTCGTAAACTTGAAAGCCATCCATGTCAGGCATTGAGACATCAAGGAGAATTACATCGATAAAATACTCTTGGGCTTTCAAAAGTCCTTCCTGACCAGATTGGACGATAATTGCCTCCCAGCCTCCCAAATCTTCTAAACAAGTGCTGGCAAGGTCTCGGAGTGATTCTTCATCATCAATTACAAGGATGCGTTTGTTCATGTGCGTGGGAAGTGAGGGGAGTGGGGGAAGATGAGGGAGATGTAGCTTTAGCTTCTCTTTCCCTTCGGGACGCTGCGCGAACAGAGACGCTACCGCGAACCCGCAGGGTGGGAGTGGGGGAAGATAAGGAAGAAAATATGGACTGTTGACTGTTGACTAATGACTAATGACTAATGACTATTGGCAAGGTGAAGTAAAATGTACTGCCTTTACCAAGGGTGCTTTCTGCCCAAATACTACCATCATGCTGTTGAATAATGTTTTGACAAATTGCCAAGCCTAGCCCGGTTCCGCCTTTAGCACGGGCATCTGAGATGTCTACTTGCCCAAAACGTTCAAAGATTGTTTCTAGTTTGTCGGCGGGAATACCTCTACCTTGGTCTTTGACGGCAAAAAGTACTGAACCTGACTGGGGTTGAGCTGAGACAGTAATCACTGAGTCACGGGGGGAAAATTTGATGGCGTTGCTCAATAAGTTGGTGAGGGTTTGGATAATTAAGTCAGGGGATGCCCAGACGCAAGCTTTGGTAGGTGTGATAGAAATTGTGATGGCGGCTGCTAGGGCGATTGATTGTACTCCCTCTACGGATTTTTGGATTAAATCTGTGGCCTTGCAGACTTCCTTGACAAGCTCAACTCGCCCAGAAGATAGGCGCTCCAAGTCTAAAATATCATTTACCAACCGCACGAGGCGATCGCTATTTGTTAAGGCTTGCTCTATCATCCATTTAGCTTTTTCTGGTCTGTTGTTGTAAATTCCAGTATTCAGCAGGGTTAAGAATCCTTGAATGGCTGTGAGTGGGGTACGCAGCTCATGGCTGACAATGGAAATGAACTCGTTTTTCATCTGCTCGATAGCTTGCTGTTCGGTAATATCTTGAATCTGAAGGACATAGTAGAGGGGTTGATTGTGCAAATCTCTTACTAGCGATAGGCTGGTTAATCCCCAAGCAATACGTCCGCCATTACACACATAACGCAACTGCACTTGCGCACGGGTATTCTCATTGTTCAATACCTGCCTAATACTTTCCTCCAATTGAGTCAGGTCTTCTGGGTGAATAATTTCAAATATCTGGAGGTGAAAAATTTCTAACCTAGAGTAGCCCAGCAATTCCCGCAGCATGGGATTGATTTGTAACCATTGTTGATTCAATCCCAACAGCGCCATACCAATGGGAGCATCATAGAACGCATGACGAAACCGCTCTTCACTCTCACGCAATGCGGCTTCGGCTTGTTTAAGGTCAGTAATATCTAGTAGTACTCCATACCACGCAATTTCTCCATTAGGACGGGGTTCTGGGCGGGAGTTGGCGCGTACCCACTTCGTTTTGCCAGAGGGAGTAATAATTCGCCATTCGTGAGCAAAGGGTTCTAAGGCTTTGAGACTTTGCGTAGTTAGTTGATTATAAAGATCAAGATCATCAGGATGGACTTGCTCATAGGTGAGTAGGGGATTTGCGATCACTTGTTGAGGTTCTAATTCCTGAATTTCTCGCACACCTGAACTGATATATTCATAACGCATTTCATAGGTATCAGGATAATAGGTGAGGATGTAAATTTGTGCGGGTGAAGCGGCTGCTATTGTTTGAAAGCGGGCTTCGCTATGTCGTAAGGCGGCTTCGGTGCGCTTACGTTCGGTAATATCTGTCACCCGTACTAAATGAATGGCTTGGTTGGCGATCGCTACTTCTTTGGCAGCGAGGTTGCCCCAAAATAAATTTCCTTTACGTGTGAGATACTGAATTTCGGCGTTCCAGACCCCTTTCTGCTCTATTTGCTCCCTAATGTCTGCTAGTTCTTCTGGTATAAATTGCCGTAGTTGTAGCGTGTGTCCGGCAATACCAATTAGTTCACATTTACTGTCTGCCTCAAAGAGTTCTACTGCTCGAAGATTACAGTCAGTAATTAACAGTGTTTGGGTATCTACCAAGAATAAAGCATCGGCAGATTCATTATAAATACTTTCCCGCAAGTCTTTTTGTTGGCGCAGTTCTAATTCTGCCAATTTGCGATTACTAATATTTTTCGTAACTGCAATGATGTGTGGTTGTCCCTGTAGTTCGATAATATCGGCGGAAATTAGGACTGTGAGAGTTTTACCAGCCTTATCACGGACAGCAAATTCTTGGTTACGAACTTGTTTACCGGAGAGTAAATCTTGAAGGTAACTTTGCCTATTATCTAAATTGAGCCAATATTGAAACTGTGTCACTGTTTGACCAATGACTTCTTCCCTAGAACAACCATACAAATTAATAAAAGCTTCATTGACATCTATACATTGCCCATTGAGGGTGAAAATACCCATTGCTTCGGGACAGGTACGGAATACTTTTGTAAAGCGTTCTTCTGACTGTTGCAGAGCAACTTTCACAGACTCGTAAGACTGTCTCAATTGCTGGGACATCCAATTTAACGAGTGTCCCAGGACTTGAAACTCAGCAATGGGGCTATCTTGTTCAATCGGCTGATGCCATTCTCCCTCAGCTAATGCCAAGCTAGTTTGACCTAATTTCTGTATAGGTCTGGCAATAAATTCGGTGAGGAATAACCCTAAAGCGATCGCCACAGTTAAAGCTGCAAGACTACAAATCAAGGTCAGGTGTGTATTAGCTACGATTTCTGCGGTAAAATCTGATTTTGGGACAACTGTCACAACCAACCAGTCCAGCCCCAATTTATCACTGTAGGGAATGACGAGTAAGTATTGTTTTTTACCGTCTATCTCAAACTTCAGCTTTTGTATAGTCTGAATTTGATTTAAGTTTCCCCGCGTAAGTAGATACTCGCCAGCATGACGAATCAAGGGTTCTTTAATTTCTCTCACCATGAGGCGTTGGTTCAGTATCCCTTGAGCATCCTTCATAAAAGGTGGTTCAGGGGTGGAAGCAGCAACCATTAATCCTGAACGCTCCATAATAAATACTTTTCCGTGAGTGCCTATCTGCAATTTCCTCAGAAATCTACTAATAGTAAAAAGGTCTATATCGCTGGCGAAAACCCCTAGAAGTTGTTTTTTCTGATTATAAACAGGGTAGGCGGCGGCAATTCCTAAACCTCTAGAAGCTGGCACATATAAATAAATTGGTGTCCAGGTTGGTTTACCTGTAGAGACTGCCTTTTGATAAAAAGGTCTTTGAGTGCCATCATAGTTAGGCTCATTAACTAATAACTGTTGCCGTTTCCTTTGACTATCTACTCTATATATATAAAGCTCGCCTTTAACAAAATTTTTGGTAAAAGAAACCGTCAAACCCCGTTCATCATTGCCGGCTCCCACAAGTCCACCTTGGGGATTGATAAAATGGATTCTCTTGGAACCAAATTGTTGAATTTGCTCAAAAAAGTAAGGTTCTAGACTTTGAGGATTGGTAATATCTATCTGTTTAAGTCGGCTGGCTTGAACATTGAGACGATTAATTAAATGTGGAGTCTTTAAATAGTTACTTAAATATAAATGAATGCGATCGCTCATTTCGCTCATTAACTGATAAGCCAAGCTATTAACTGAACGTTGAGAATTTTGCCATGATACATAGCTGACTAAACCAGTTGTTCCCCCGATTAACAACACAAAGGGAACAGTGAGAACAATTCTTAAGGAAACTCTCAACTTTTTATTGTTAGCTGGCCTTACCCTAACTATATTGGAGAGCCACACCTGCGCATCCTCCGCTTCTAAATTTTGAGTAGTGAGTTGACCACCCACAAAATGCGGGGTTTTTACCAAGTAAATCACCATTGAATTTACTTATTCAACACTGAACGCCCAACACTGAGTGCTGTAAAAGAGAACGATTAATGCGGCTGATCACACGAGTTATTAACTCAGGCTCAACTATAGGCTTGCCAATAAAATCATCGGCCCCTGCGGCAAAGACCTGTTGTATAAATTTTATATCTGTATGGGCAGTAACCACCAAAATTGGTAAATTACCCCAACGAGGATCTTGTCTGACTACACGGCATAAGTCAATACCGCTATATGTAGGCAGTTCTAAATCAATTATTAACAGGTCAGGATTGGTAGTAAGCAGTGTCTCCCAAAATTTTTGAGGGTTTTGCAAGGTCTTAACCATCATTCCCCAAGGTTGCAGCAGATTACTCAATATCTCTAGCATCAGGGGATCATCATCTATAATCATCACCTTGGCTTGACTAACCAAGGATTGAGGTAAGGCTTGAGTAATTGCCCTAAATACTTCACTAGTAGTAGGCTTGCTCAGAAATGCCTGGATACCCAAACGAGCAACAGCCACTCGTTGTGTGAGATTGTCCTCGTCTGCTATGACGATGAGTGGCGTATTAGGAAACTGCTTTTTCAGTGTATCCAAATATTTTAAGGTTTTTTGGCTAGATTGACCACTTAGGTTGAATAAAATCACTTGGGGAGTCTGATTTTGTGGGACACTTTCCCAATTGGTGACTACTTCCAGCCTTATTCCCCAATTTGCAGCTTGGGTTTTCAGTTGGTTACTAAAGGATTCATCATTGATAGCTAGCACCAAAGGCAGTTGCATTGGCTCAAAGCTTTGCAAAGTTAAGGGTGCTGGCGGTTGGCTGATAGCTTCTTTTAGTTGACTAAGTAGCAGCGATAGTTGCACAGCATCTTTTGATGTTAAGTTTCTATCCCCAATGAGTAAATGCTCAATTTTTCGAGCTAATTTTGAGCCTGTTTCGTAGCCAAATGACCCTAGCGTTCCTGCTAGTTTGTGTGATTCTTTCTCCGCTTGCTGCTGTAGTTTGGGTGGTAATTTTCCTGCACGTAAGCTTTGTTCGGCTTGTTCTAATAAAGTTAAACGTTGAGCAAAGGTATCTTTGTAACGTTCTATAGTTTTATTGATACCGGCAATTGCTGTTTGTCGTTTTGCTTGAGTTTGTTTACTATCCTGAGTCTGGGGTGGAGTTTTTAAGCGATAGCCCAAGCCATAAACTGTTTCTAGTAATTCAGCAGACATCCCTACAGTCTTGAGCTTGTGGCGCAAATCTTTAATTAAATTGGTCACTGCTCCTTCTGTTGGTGTAGCATCAAGTGACCATAGGCGATCGATAATATCACTCCGACTAAAAACACGTTGGGGATTACGTAAAAACAGCCCTAGTAAGCTATACTCTTTAGGGCTTAAGGATATCGGTTGTCTTTCATAAGTAACTTCTGCGGACACTGTATTAACACACAAATTCCCCCAACTTAACAAGCTAGGTGCTAGCTGGCTTGTACCTCGACGTAGTAATGCTCGTATCCTGGCTAGCAGTTCTGAGATATCATAAGGCTTGGTAACATAATCATCTGCACCAGCATCTAATCCTCTGACTATATCAGCACTCTGGTCTTTAGCAGTCAGTAAAAGAATCGGCTTTTGAATACCTTGAGCGCGGAGTTGGCGACAAAGGTTAATTCCATCAACTTTAGGAATTAGCAGATCCAAAAGTATCAAGTCAAAGTCTGATAAGGTCGCCAGTGTTAGCCCATTTTGACCATCTGTTGCCAGTTCAACTGTATAATACTCTGCCGTGAGAACCTCACTTAGTATAGTCGCCGTTGATACATCGTCTTCTACCAGTAAAATTTTCACAATTTTTACTATACACTTACTGAGAATTAACATGATCTGGGATAGCCATTACTGCTTACTCTTGGAAGAGTGAAGCCTACACTTAAACAGTGTCGTATAATTTTTTGGCTATGAATTTTTTAATAAACACATTACACAGTACATCAATTTGCTTGATAGATCAAGATTACAGTCGATAATAAGCATTTAGCCTGAAAAACTGTGCAATAGCGATAATAAACAAAATTAAGCTCTTTTTACCTAGCTTAAGTATCAAAAAATTAATCACTACATGTAATGCTGGTTCTACCCACTCCTTTTGTGTAAGGTTGTCACTGTCGCATTATTTTTTCAATTGATATAATCTGTTAAAACATTTACACTACTTATGTATGAATAAAAACTTTGATGTATTAGGAATTACATTAGCTGATGATATTAAATTAAAACTTGAGTATTTAAATGATATCAATCTAACAACTGCAAGTTCAGCCACTTATTTAGATTATGACCATGATTTGCAGTTAAATTTAGACAAAGTTTTTCACCTACATAGCCCAGTTCCCTATATAGATGCGGCACTTGATAGGATTATTGTTGAAATATTTGGCAGTCATGAAATCAAAATATCAGCACCTAAATATAAAATTTACCAAAATAATCAAGACATCGAACTCAGTTTTAAAGGATTACTCAAAAACAGAAGTATTGAGATAAATTTTGGCAAACAAGTTACCTTAAAATATAAATTACCTAAAAATTTTAGTTTTGACAAGTTAACAAATACAGTCCCTCTGATCAGTGATTTAAAACTAACTAGTGCAGAGCTAATGTTAACTAACATCAGCTATAGTTTTACTCACACAAAATTAGGCAGTATTAACTTAAGCAAAGGATGTAACTTTATTGGAGATATTGATTTTAGCCATCTCCAGACAAACTTTAGTAGTTTTATTCAAAAAAGCTTAGGAATTACTTGCTTAAGTAGCGTAATTAGCTTTAATCCAGAGGGACAGGTTAGCTTAACAGGTAATATTGCAGGCGATATTCAGTTATTTTCCCAGCAACAATTTAAAGCGATTTTTAATAATTTACTCATAGGGTTAAATATTGGGTCTGATTTAGAACCAAACTTGGGATTAACAGGAAATTTGATTCTTCAAGGCTACGACCCTACCCAAGAAAACGAACCTAAACTATCTCTGAGTGGTAGTGTCTGTCTCGAACCCGAATCTTTAACAGCATTCTTCAGCCAACAAAGTGAAAAATCCTGGAGTAACCCTTACGGTTTGGTAGGAACTGAACTACGTAATGTGAGATTTCAAGGAGGTGGAACATATTTACCACCCTACTTCGATAACTTTGGCTTCGTTGGTGATTTGAAATGGGAAAAAGCCGACCTTGAGGTAGCATTTCTCATGGATACTAATGACCCTGAAAGATTGGCTTTGGTTTTAAATCCTAGACAAGCTGTTTGCCTAGTAGATTTATGGCGGGGGCCAGTTAATGGCTTCCTTGCCAAGCAAGTAGGCTATTCAGTGGATTTAGTCAACCAAGCATTAGGATTTTTACAAAACTTGGTGAACTTAAACATTGAACCAATTGATGGCGATGGAGATGGAAAGCTTAATTCTTTAATTAAATATGTTCCTTTCCCGACGACAATTGCAGGTCAACAAATATCTGAAGGGTTAGAAATTAATGGCAAAATAAATGCTTGGGGGCATAAAGCAACCTTAACTCTGCAAAGTGACAAAACTTTCAATAATGTTCAGGGAGCGTTAAAAGTTGAGGAAATAGATTTAGGATTTTTGAAAATTAAGGGAACTGATGATGATAGTTTAGATTTAGCCCTAAAGGTAACGCCTAGTGAGCAGTATCTACAAGGGGACGGTTATGTAGAAATTCTCGATAACGAAATTGCTAATGTTGAATTTAAGATTACTCGTGATACTGCTGTATTTAAGAATTTCGACCTCAGTTTAGCCAATCTGTTAAGCATTGATGTTGATGCTCTAGATATAAATATTAAATCTGGTAGTGGTAGTGGTTCAGGAACAATTTCAATTCTAGGGAATACCTTAGCAGATATCACATTTGACGTTACCCAAAACAGTATTAATCTGAAGGATGTTCAGTTAGGTTTAGCAGGTTTCTTAACCTTTAATATTCCTAATCTTACAGTTAACTTAGCAAATAAAATTGCAGTAGGTACAGCAAATATTACTGCTTTCAATCAATCTTTGGGTAGCGGTACACTGGTTCTGAATAATCAGAATATTGTAATTAATAATGTAGTTTTCAATTTGGCAAATATTATTAAGTTAACTGTTCCTAATTTCCAACTTGATTTAACTAATAAAAAGCTCATCGGTATCGGAAATATTACTCTCCTGGGTAAACAATTCACTGCATTAGGTATTAGTCTTAATGCTAATGGTTTTCAAGCCAGCAGTAATTTCAATTTTGGTATTTTGGCTTTTAACGGCGCTACAGTAGCTCTAGGCAAAGGAACTAATGGAAATATAAATAATTCTGCCAGTATTGCCGGGAACCTTAAGTTTTTGGGTTATACCTTTGCCAATATGAGCGCTAGCATTAATAGCAACAAATTAACTACGTCAGGTAGCTTTAATTTCGCTGGTGTTCTATTACTTAAAGGAGTAAATAATCAAAGAAATGCTACAATAACCCTGAGTAAATCAAAAGATGGTCTGTATAATTCTATCAGTATTATAGGTAGTTTTTATTTGTTAAGTCAAGAGTTGACTTCACTTAGCATCCGTCATAATAATGGAACTATAAAAATTTTAGGGATAGAAGTTATGCGCAACTCCAGTCACAAAAAGTAAATACATCGGTAATATAAAAACAAATTTATCAAGATGAGAACTTGCGCTGTACCTAAAAAGTACAACGCAGTTCAACTGTTCTCAACAAAGAGATTATGGTTGCGTAAGCTCTACAATATTACGCTTCATAAATAGTAATTTCTACTCCAGAAACTGTATAGGTAATCTCTTTGAATTGGCTTACATCTACCAATGTTTTCATCGTGGAACTCAAATATAATTTGCCAAGCTCACCTTTATCTTGAGCCATTTTAGACGCAACATTAACTGGATTACCAGCAATGTCTTTACCACCCGCAGCTAAGTCAAAAAGTAAGATGGAACCAGTGTCAATACCTGTACGAGAAGCGATATTTTGTGCAGTTAGTTCCTGACGGAATGCTTGAGCAAATTGGAGTGCAGTATCAGCTTCATCAAAAACATAAATACCGATAGAACCAACAACCTTAACTTCCACACCACTATATTTTTGCAAAAGTTGTAATCCGGTATCTTTGAGTTCGGCTGAAAGAGCCAGGTTAGTAAACATCCCAATTTCATGAGATTCGGCTTCTTCAGTTTGTCTCTCAATGAGGACAACTATTTTGTTCTGCAAATATTTATCACCTAACTGCTTGCCAAACTCGGCATCACTCAGGCGATTTCCGTATGCTAATAAGTCTGCATAAAACTCTTTAGAATAAGGAATTGGATATTGGGTGTTTAAAGGTGGTTTTTCTGCTAGACTTGGCCCGTCTACAACTCGGAAAAGCTTACCTATTTCGGTTACAGCCTCGCCTTTTTGAGTAATACTAAAATTGTGGTTAGTTGGTAAGAGTTCATAGAAGCCTTGACTAATTGCTATCTCACCACCTTCAGTGTCGTTCTCAGCAATTTCTTCGATCGCGTCAGCTTCTAAACCATACAAACCACCATTAATATAGTAAAATTCTCCATAATGCGCGCCAATACCGATTTTTATTTGACAACGTTGGCTGATTTCGCGTTGGATTGTTAATAGCGCAGACAGAACAGTCTCAGGCTTCACTGATGCTGGGTAAAACATTTGAGTATTGTCAGCAGCCCAGATACCAACACCTTCTCCACCAATCGCAGTACCAACACTATATACAATTTCTTTTGGTTGATTGATAATTGCCAAAATTTCTAATAAGCCTTTTTGTTTAGTTAGCTTAGTTAGACCAGCAGAATCGGAAGATATGCTGTAACCTCTAACTTTATAAGGTTCTAATAATTCTAATGTTGCTTGTTGGGTTTGCTCACTCAGTAGCCACTTTTGAATTAGTGTGAGTGGTAAGCTACCGATAATATCTTGGGTAATGTCAAATAAGGCTGGATTATATTGCTCTGTTGTAAATTTGTTAGTCATGCGTTTTCAGGAAGATAATTTTTTGTTGACGAAAGTTTGCCTTTGGGATATCTATTCCAATGCAATTAAGAAAGCTAGACGCAGCTAGTTTTTGCAGGCTTACATCTATGTGCTGCATTTGAGAGGATTAATATTATTTGTTTGCAGAACTTATTTTGTAAGTTTTTAATTACTATTAGTCAATTAAAGACTTGCAAAATTACTGATGTATTGCTATTGGTATAGATATTTTTAAATATTCTCAGCATCAAAGCGAAAATGCAAGGACATTTAAGACATTTAAGCAAATTTTCAACTTTTACAATATTTAAGAAAATTACTTTCCAGGTTCTTCGCACTCTCCGCTCACACAAGCCCACTGTATTAACAGTGTTACCTTTCCTCTCGTACTAGTATGTAGGCTCTCACGAGTTGGGACACGCAGGATACTTGTATACTACAATATATTACAGAAATTTTCCAGTTTTCTAACAAAATTATCTCCAAGACACTGCTGAGACTGGCTTTTCATAGAATCAGCAAGTTTTTTATTTATAAATTTTCCAGACTGCTGCATAAAAACTAAAACCTCAACGTGTAACTCAGCAAGAGGTTCAAAGACTAATGCCAGACTTCAATACACAGAGAACTAGGTTGATTGTTACTTCCGTACAGGAGATTAAATATGAAAAAGATTAATCGCACAAAGGTATTTAAAAAGGAATTAGAAAGAATCGGGAAAATTACATCATCGACCAGTAGATATATCTAGATTATACCTATTTGTTTTAGTTAAGATAAATCGCCTACAAGTACAAATTTCGCAAATGGATGGAATGAATATGAATACTTACTCTTGCAAACAAATGAAATCTTTATTATTAACCTTAGCTACAGTTTGTGGAACAGCTTTATCATTTACTACTACATTTAATTCTGCTATTGCTTCAGAATTGATGCCTAGTAGAAATTCAGCAGTAAATAGTACAACTATAGCCCAAGCAAGAAGTTGTCCTAAATACGCAGGTGGAGGAAGGTTAGCCGCTCAAATAGAAACTCGTAATTTCCTTATTCATTTTTGCGATCGCCAGGGTAAGTTGTATTATACAGGTATTTCTAAACGTGATGGTAAAGGAATTTATTCTCTACCAGCTTATACAGAAGAAGGCACAGGATATGTCGTTAAGAATGGAAAATATGAATATATTGTTACTGGAGCTAGTCTAGATATTGTCAGAAATGGCAAAGTTATACAATCAGAACCCGTAATTAGATATGTCAGTGGCTATTATAATTAATTAGCTCAATCGAATTTTTAGTTAATTACTGAATAATCCCAACCTCTTAGCAGATAGGGATTTCTTAGTAATGAAAAAATGGCACTAGTCACAAATTGATTTTATGAGTAGTGCCACATCATCTTACTTATCATCTCGCACAGGCAATGGCAATTCCATGATTTCCATCAGCAAATCCAGTCGAGAGGGACGAGTTAGAAGTGGTACTAGGTTCGGTAGGCTGTAGTAGTCACCAGCGAAGGTAAAAGTTTCTACAGGCGCTTGTTGCTGCTTGAGTTGACTTTCTACCCAGTTGTAATAAGTGCCTACACGAACAATTACTACATTAGGCATTACTCCCAATTCTCGGCAATAGTTCTTGTAAACTTCACTGAAATAAGGTGTAGCATTTTCACCTTCATCAGTCACCAGAATAATTTGGTCAACTACCTGCTTCTTCCGTCGCATTGCTTCCAATGCACAGCCGATACTGGTACTACTACCCGCCTTAATGTGCTGGAAAGCACGCTGCCAGTCGGTTAACTCTCTGCCGTTGGCTGTAACAGGGTAAGGAATGGTATCGAAGGCGTAGACATACAGTTCTGCCTGAGTAATACCAGAAATTAACGCAGCTAGGCGCTTACCAATCTCGATCGCACTTTCCATTGAGCCGGACTTATCCACTAATAAAGCAGTTGGGCGAGAAATTGTACCCCGTCGCTTTACCTGCTCGTTGGTAACTTTTTCCAGTCGAGCAACGGTGTCTGCGTCGAAATCTGCGTTATCTGCGGCAATTTGTGCTTTGAATGCAGCAACACGCCCACTCTTAGAGGCTTCTTCCAGCTTGGCATCAATCAGCTTTTTGACTTCTGGGTTATCCATTGCACCTCTAGTTTGTAAAGACTTGAGGTTATTGATAACTTCCTGGGGAGTCATGCTGTTAATTAACGCCACTAATACAACTGGTGTAAGTTGCTTGATTACACCAATAGCGATCGTATAAGGAATTTTGTACTCTACAATTAACCTTGCTTGTTTCACAGCACTTTCTGCCTTGGCGAGTTGCTTCAACACATAAGCTAGGGAACCCTCTGGAGGAGTATCACGGAATAGAATTGCATTCGCCCGTTCATTTGGCTTGATATGCAGTGAAGCATACAAGTGTTTCATGGCATTACGACCCCGTAGCGCGGCACGGTCAAATAGATTATGATTACTTTCCCTTGTCTTGAGGTAACGGCGTACCGCAGTTCTGGCAGAACGAGGCATTTTATTTTGCTGCTGCTTCATAAAATCCACTATCCGAGCCACCTGATAAGGTGGAAACTCTTGCAGCATCACAAAGCCAGCATCTCTGTGTTCAGTCAAATTGCTAGTGAGCAAATGTGCTACAAATACTTCCTTGTGGTCACGCACATCGCCATGATTTTGATACCAAACGGCTAGATGTCCGTAGAAAAGCGGGTCTAGTTCAATAATTAATTTGTGGATTTCTGCAACTTGCTCTAGTTTGCGGTGAGGAGTTGTCAGCAAACTATTAAGCATTTCCAAGCGTAAGTCACGTTCTGCGGTGTTCATTGGAACCTCCTCAAAAAATTTTGGATTGCGGATTTACGATTTTGGATTGCCATCTAAAATCCAAAACCAAAAATCCAAAACTGAAGGAGGCAGATGTTGCACGCGGGGTGATATCGTCACCGCGCAAGTTTTAGAAGCATTGGTTTAACTTGGGCAGAGTTATGTAAGCTTCTATGATTAGGGCGCGGCAACAACTGCCATGTGGATGAAGGAGTAGGGGGAGATGAGGGGGATGAGGGAGATGAGGGAGATGAGGGGGAAATAAATGCTTTGCTATGTTCTATACCTCTATTCTCCACTCCCTACCCCATTTCCTTTGTTACTCAAGAGTAACGACAGCTCCTACTTCTTCTAATTGCTGCTTGAGTGTTTGGGCTGCTTCTTGATTTAGTTGCGCCTGGACTACTTGAGGTAGGGAGTCTACAAAATCTTTTGCTTCTTTCAACCCCAGCCCTGTGATTGTCCGAATCACTTTGAGTAAAGCAATCTTTTTGTCTGCTGGAACTGACACTAATAACACATCAAACTCTGTTTGAATTTGGGGTTGATTATCATCTAAATTTAACTTCTCAATCCGAGTAAATTTAGGTGTTGAACTATCAACATCGAAGGTTGCTTCAATCTGTTTTACTAAAGTGACAGTTTCATCAGTTGTTAAAGACTTAATTTGTTCTAAAATTTCTAAAGTTTTTAAAGACATAGCAACCTCCAATGAGTTGCGATTAAGTCAAAGTATTTATGGGCTTTTTAAGCCTCTCTCTTTTAGGGGAGAGGTACTCTACGAGAAGCGCTAAGCGCTATGGATAGGGGTCTTTTCTATTACTTAACTGTGAATTGCAATAAGTCACCTCGTGTGAGTTGAAAAAGCTGTTGATTCACACACGGGAGTTGAACCCGTAATCGCTTGATCTCAAGTCAAGTGCCTGTTCCAATTCGGCTAGTATGTAAGCTTTTTCGGTTAGGACACGAGGTGGAAACTTTATTTTTTAGAGAGTTGATTTAAAATAAACCGAATCTCTTTCTTGTTACACTGCTGTTTACTAGCAGCATAAATCTTGCGACCTCTATAAGTGGCAACGGAACGATGAATATAACCTCTGAGAACATCAGTTACATAATCGGTTGGTGGGAAATCTTCAAAGGTAACTAAGTACCAAATCTCGTTCATTTTGTGGTATTGATGAGTATCATCAATGATGAGAATATCAGTTTGCTCTTGCTTTCGCTTGGATTTTCTTGGTACTTTCTCGACTGCACACAAGATTCCAGTTTCAGGATGAATATAAAAGCGATCGCGGCAACTTACAACTAACCGATTTCTATAATTGTGGCGAGTTTTATGATAAACCTGACCATCAATAATTTCTACATCTTTTTCCACAAAATCCCACAAATGACCGATAACGTGCTGTCCTGCCATTGTGTTGGTTTTTAATCTTTGGCACAGTTCACTGTAAACATCATTCCAGGACTGCCCAACTTTTGAACGCAAAAACCGACGCAGGGGGCCAAGATGATCTGCAAGATATTTTGATTTATTTCTCGGTTTAATCAAATAAGGACTTAACAATCCATCTTGACTTGCTTCTTCAGTAAGCTTGTGTAACTGCTTTTTAAATCCCTTCAGCTTTTTGAGACTAATTCTCATGCCATGACGAGGGCGTTCAATAACGATTTCGCTCAAACGATGTTCGCTCATACCTCAATTTATCTAAATATTGCCGTATCGATTGGGTTGTTTTTAAACATGAGTGAACGGACATCATTGAACTCACCTCCATATGTTAATAATTTGAATTAATGTTATGAGTAAATACAATTTAATTAATAGTGATTCTGCACAAGTTAGTAAAGAGTTTTTCACAATTGCCTTTACCAATTAGGCTACGCTCCCTCTAATGGAAGCGACAGGAATTGAACCTGTAAATCCGTTGCCGGACAGTGTGTAAGCTTTACAAGTCGGGGCGCGGAATCATATTAATTCGTAATTCATAATTCGTAATTCATAATTAAGAATATTAAATACTTCCGTGCAAGTCGAAGACGCTTTTTACAACTACGGCCGCTCTTACCAAATATTGGCAGTGGGCCCGCACGCTAAATCTGCGTGAGACTTAGCAACTATGCTTCGCTTGTTCGATAGCTCGAATTTTACTACCTTAGGGCCGTTATCAATGTGTATGTATGCTTCTTCTGTCGGGACACGGAAAACTAGAGTCTTCAGCCATAAACCGCTTCAGGACGGACAATTAAATCTCCGCTAGGACGGCGATCTACTACATAAGCACCAAGGCGATCGCTATTTACATCTAAATGTCTAGCTACACGTTCCTTAATTGCCACATCATTCATACTCGCTGTAATTCCTAGTTGGGTTTCTCCCACATCAACAGAACGTCCTTCAAATCGAATATGTACCATCTTCATCACCTCTTTTTTTAACTATGAATTACTAAGCGGATCTGATCGGAATTGAACCGATACCCTCCCTGTGAGAGTTACACTCACACCTCATGTAAGTTGAAAAAGCTGTTGATTCATACGCAGGAATCGCACCTGCACCTATCGTTTATCAAGCGATTGCTCTACTTTTGAGCAAGTATGTAAGCTTTTTGAGTTAGGACACAAGGGTTATCCGGGAACTCTACCATTAGAGCTACAGACCCAAGTTTGATTAATTAATCATTAGTTTCTTTATGCTACAAATGTAGTATGTGTTTCAGAGAATGTCAAGAGGATGGGTAAAATAATTGCGAATGGACTATGACTGATATACGATAGCGATCACCTACGGTGGGGCGCAGCCCATCGCTCGTTCTTTTGCCTCACACAATCGCATTGCTCCCGTTAGTAAGTAGACAAGCTAAAAACAGAGGATTAAGTGTGTTACGAGATATCCGCGCCGCAATCTTTGATATGGATGGTTTGCTGTTTGATACAGAAAGTATCGCTCGTTGGGCATGGCAGCAAGCGTTAGCAAGTCATGGATATATAATGAATGACAATTTCTACAATGAATTTGTTGGGCGTGATTTGTCATGGCGAGAAAGAATCCTCAAACAAAGATATGGCAATAACTTTCCTTTTGAGGCGGTAAAAAGACAGCGAATTGAAATAGGCGATCGCCGAGAATTACAAGAAGGTTTGCCCATCAAGCCAGGGGCGTTAAATTTACTTGCCAAACTCAGCAGTTTAGGAATAGTCGTTGCTTTAGCAACTGGTACATCCCGTAGCCGCACTATCCGCCGCTTAAGCAACGCAGGCATTTTGCATTACTTTACAACCATTGTCACCAGCGAAGATGTACTACAAGGTAAACCTGCACCAGATATATATTTAGAAGTGAGTCGCCGAATCCATGTTGCACCTATGCAGTGTGTAGTTTTTGAAGACTCATGTGTGGGTATAGAAGCCGCTTTTAGCGCCGGGATGTATCCGATTATGGTTCCCGATATAGAACAACCATCCCCAGAAATCAGATGTTTGACTTACCAAGTATTAGATTCATTAGAGCAAGTTAGTGAATTATTAGAGGAGAGATTGGAGGCTAGAAGTTAGAGGTGATGATCACTTATTCCTCTGTTATTACTGCTGATAAAGTATGCTTATCCTGCCAGTTTTACCCTAACGTAGCAAAAAAGGGATAATTTGGAATTAATAGGCGTGCGTGACAGAAATAAATTAAAGTGAGCCACCATATAGAAGCCCAGTTGGTGACTCACGCCTCAATTCATCCCTATATTATGCAATGCCGAAATCTTATACTAAAAATTACGAAAAATTACCAATTACGAATTATCCCTAGCCATTTTTCTAGGTGAGATTCTCCCCATTTTTCTGATGCTATTTCTGCTATGAAAACGGCAAGATATGAACATCAAAGAAAACTTGTGGAGAAAATTTATGTCTTCATTATTAGCGTTATCCAATAGTCTAGCGGAAACGGTAGAACAAGGTGGTGGTTCTGTGGTTGCTGTGAATGCTGGTACAAGGGTTTCCCCTAGTGGGATTCATTGGCGCGATGGAATTATTGTTACCTCTGATGAGTCACTACCACGTTACGAGGAAATTACCATTACCGTATCACCAGGGCAAAGCTTTCCTGTTACCTTCCTTGGTCACGATGCTAGTACAGATATAGCTGTCTTCCAATTAGAAAATGCCCAAATTCCTATAGCCAATATTGGTGATGCAAATACGCTGAAAGTTGGTCATTTAGTATTGGGTTTGGCTAGAAGTAGCGAAGGCGATTTACGGGCGGCGATGGGGGCTGTGAGTGTTGTCAGTGGGGCTTGGCGGAGTATGAATGGTGGGAATATCGACCAATTTATCCGCCCCGATATTACACTTTACCCTGGTTTTGCTGGTGGGGCGCTGGTTGATGCGGCGGGTTATGTAGTAGGGATGAATACGTCAGGACGACGGGGTACAGCTTTGACTATTCCAGCAACTACAGTTAATCGCGTAATTGATCAATTGCTGGCTAAAGGGAGAATTTCTCGTGGTTACTTGGGTGTGGGAATGCAGCCTGTGAGGTTGCCGAATAATTTCCAAAATGACCTGAATTTAACTGCAACTACTGGGGTAATTGTTGTCAATATCGAAGTTGGAAGCCCTGCTGATAATGCAGGTTTGCTATTAGGGGATGTGTTGGTGAAATTTGACGGTGTTGCGGTGACTGATACAGGTGATGTCTTGGCATTACTTAATAATAGCGATCGCATCGGTAAACCTGTCACATTACAAGTTATCCGGGGTGGGGCTTTGCTGGAGTTAGATGTTGTTGTCGGTGAAAGCCTGGTGGTGGAAGAAGGCAGGAGGCGTGAGGCAGAAACGAGAAGGCATGAAAGAGGTGGGAGACGGCATAGAAGATAAGGCAAAAATATTTTGAATTTTCAATTGGGAACAAAGCAACATGACCAACACATCCTTGACGGAAATAACTCACGAACTTTCATTAATCGCCACCAACTTAAGCAATAGCACTGTCAAAGTTAAAAGCGGTTCTACAGGAGTGGGTTCTGGTGTCATCTGGCAAGCTGACGGTTTAATTATCACGAATGCCCATGTGGCTACTAGCCCACAGGTAACTGTTGAATTGGCTGACGGAAGAGTATTTGAGGCTGTGCGGACTCAATTTGACCCACAACAAGATTTAGCTGCCCTCAAAATTTCCGCCACTGACTTGAACAATGCAACTATCGCTGATTCTGATGGCTTGCGTGTGGGTGAGTTAGTCTTGGCTGTAGGTAATCCTTTTGCTGATAGTGGTGCGGTGACTACAGGGATTATTCACACCAATTATCAACAGGCAATCATGGCTGATTTACGCCTATACCCTGGTAATTCTGGCGGGCCGTTAGCTGACTGTCTCGGTCGAGTTATAGGTATCAATACAATGATTGCTTACGGTTTGGCTGTGGCTGTTCCTAGTAACGCAGTCAACCGCTTTTTGCAAGGTCAAAGCCGTCCGCAATTGGGAGTGACGCTACAACCTGTACTCTTGAGTAGACAAGCTTTAGGTTTACTAGTTTTATCCATCCTTCCTGGTAGCGAGGCGGAAACTGCTGGTTTACAAATTGGTGATGTATTGATTGGTGTTGCTGGTAGGTCATTTACTCGACCGGATGATTTAAGGACATATTTGCAACAAAACCAAACTAACCAATCAATACCCTTACAAATTTGGCGTGGTGGACAGCAACTCGTAGTTTATGTATTTGGGAAAACTACGGTGGAGGCGAAATGATTGGGGTAATGGTAGTTGCTGCTTCCCCTGTAGTACGAGCAGGATTATCGGCTATGGTGGCAAGTAATCCTCAGATGACGGTTGTGGGGAGTGTGTCTGATTTAGATATATTGGCAAGGGAAGTTAAGCAATTACAACCGGATGTAGTGCTGCTAGATTTAGGTAACGATTCTCCAGTCGTGTGGGATAAATTACTTCTCATCCAAGAGGAACAAGACCCGTTAAGGGTAATGGTGATTGTAGAAGAATTGACCGACATCGACACAGAAGCGGCACTACGTTCTGGAGTGCGGGGTATATTACTCGACATTAGTACAGAATTAGAGATTTTAACAGCAATTGAAGCGATCGCCCTTGGTCTAGTCGTCCTCCATCCCGATATCCTAGAATCTTTCTCTATACGGGAAAAGGTCGCACCTAATCCCGTACAATCCTTAACACCGCGAGAAATTGAAGTTTTACAAATGCTGGGTTCTGGGTTAGGAAATAAAGCGATCGCTAAAAATCTCCATATTTCAGACCACACAGTCAAATTTCATGTCTCATCAATTTTCCAAAAACTCGCCGTTTCCACCCGTACTGAAGCCGTTACCGTTGGTGTGCGGTTAGGTTTAATTTTGTTGTAGTATCATGTTCGTTGGAATATTTATGATATTTGTGGTGGTTGGTAATCGGTAATTGGTCATTGATAATAGAAAAAACAATTAACAATTACCGATTACCCATTACCAAACAACGCCTAATGCGAACTTTGCGCCGTTAACCGTCGTTCCCGCAAGTAAGAAAAGAACTCGCCACCTTCACGTAAGCGACGCACCAACATTTGGCGATCGCTTAACATTTCCCGCACAATGGGGATGATAGCTTTGGGACGGAAGTAAAATTTGCGGTACATCCGTTCAACTGCATCTTCAATTTCTGCACTAGAAAGGGTGGAATATTGCAGTGTAGAGGTTTGAATGCCAGAATCAGCTACAAGAGCGTGGTCTGTAAACCAGTTGTTAGCTTTGGCTTGTTCATACAGTTCTGTTCCTGGATAGGGTGCAGCAATGGAAACTTGAATTGTATGCGGACTGAGTTCACAAGCAAATCGGATTGTTTCTTCTACAGTTTCCGGGGTTTCAATCGGTAAACCAATAATAAATGTTCCGTGGACGGTAATCCCCAGTTTGTGGCAATTGTTCATAAATTCTCTTGCCACTTCTAACTTAATGCCTTTTTTAATCCGGTTGAGGATATCTTGATTTCCCGATTCAAACCCAACTAACAGCAAGCGTAAACCATTATCTCGTAGCTGCTTGAGGGTGTCATAGTCGAGATTAGCACGGGCGTTGCAACTCCAAGTCAGCTTGAGTTTTTTCATGTGTTCGCTGATGGCGATCGCACGATGTTTATCGATAGTAAAAGTATCATCATCAAACATATACTCCCGCACCTTATCACCAAATATGGCTTTGGCTTCCGCCATCTCCCGTCCCACAGCCTCCGGGCTTTTGTGTCTGTAGAGATGACCGCCGATGGTTTGCGGCCAAAGGCAAAAGGTACATTTTGCTGGACAACCGCGCCCAGTATAAAAGGAAATGTAAGGATGTTGGAGATAACCGATAAAATACTTAGTAATATCTAAATCACGAGCGTAAACTGGCAATACGCTAGGCATAGCATCCCAATCATGAATCAAGGGACGCTCCTCATTGTGATGGATCTGGGAAAATCTGTCTCGGTAACTCAATCCTTTAATTTCATCCCAAGGCTTACCCTCAGCCAGTTCTTTACAGGTATAGTCGAACTCATTGCGGCACACAAAGTCAATCACAGGATTATCCCGTAAAGTCTCCTCTGGTAAAACCGCCACATGAGCGCCGACAAAACCAATCTCTACATTGGGATTTTTCGCCTTAATAGCTTCAGCACACTTCACATCATTAGCCAATGATGGCGTACTAGTGTGCATAACAACTAACTCATAATCTTGTGCTATTTGCAGCACATCCTCCACAGTCTGACCATGTGGTGGTGCATCTACCAACTTGCTACCGGGTACAAGTGCCGCAGGTTGAGCTAACCATGTAGGATACCAGAACGATGTGATTTCGCGCTTGGCTTGGTATCGGGAACCCGCACCACCATCAAACCCATCGAAGGAAGGAGGACTGAGAAATAGCGTTTTCTTCACTGATGTATCTCTCCGCAATTTGAGAAGATAGTAATTTATCTTAAGTATTTTCTTTGAATGTACAACAAAAATTGCAACAATTCATCTGAGGGGGCAGGAGACAACCCCTCTTACCTTTGTAAAAACTGTCTCCCACAGTCTTTGCAGAGATAACGTTGCTTCCCATGACGATGCCCATTTTTAGATAAACGAGATGAATGACAATGGGGGCATATCATTACTTTCATCACTTTTTTCTGTTCTTGCTGTGCGTAGGGTGTCAAGTATGCCAGTAATAAAGCCTTAATTTCTGCATAACGAGCTTGTCTTTGGTGCTGATCCTGGCGTAAAGCATTGAGTAATAAAGCGTTGTAAGATAGGTGAACTGTTTCTGCTAAGAGTTCGCTTTTTTCGACAGTTAAGTCTGGATTCCAAGTGCGAAACATGGTAGCAAACTCTTTGATTAACCACTGATTAAAGCTTTCGTTAAATAGCTTAAACATCTCTGGTGCAACGAAATACTGAATGTAGACAATACGCGGTATAGGGTCTGTAAAATATTCAGCATAGGTACTCACTACACGCTCAATAAACTCTGATAATGGCTTTTCCTTATCGGCTGACTGCATCAATTGGGAATGAATAGCTGTCAATCGTTCCATGTGACGCGCTTCTAAAGCGTGAAAAATCGCCAATTTATCAGGAAAAAACTGATACAGAGAACCGATCGCCGTTTGGGCTTTCGCCGCTATCATGTGGGTAGTCGCCGCTTCATATCCCACTTCTACAAAAACTTCTGCTGCTGCTTGGAGAATTTTTTCTACTCTTTGTTGACTGCGCTTTTGCTTGGGTTGGCGACGCATAGGTGTAGATTCTGGTTGGCTCACGTTTTGAGTTGACAAATGTGAATAATGTGTCGTATTTTAAAAATCAAAGATGAAACTTTTGTCACAATTTTACTCTAATGATGGTCGAGCGATCGCGTTTCGCCCACCGTTGGCGATCGCTCGGTCGTGAGTCATTGCATTCATATAACTAAAAACTCATCCTTGGGAGATTCCTATGGAACCAATTCTGCCGGGCGCACCTTGGTTAATTGCTCATCGTTCCATGTTGGGCATTAATAAACCTTATAAAGTTACGCTCAATGAACATGACTATGTGCTGTGGCAAAATCAGCAAGGTGAAGTGTTTGCCCTTGATAACATCTGTCCGCATATGCAAGCGCCGTTATCAGACGGCTGGATTTGTCAAGATACAAATACAATAACCTGTCCTTTTCACGCGCTAAAGTTTGATAGAGAGGGAAAACTACATAATTCCGAGAAAGTGAGCAGTCAACCTCTGCTAACTCCTCTAGACATCATTATTAAAGACGATTGTATTTGGACATACGGCGGTCATACTCCCAAAATTCCCATCCCGGTTCTTATTGCCAATGTCAGCGCAGGTATGAGTTTTTTGGGAGTTGCGGGAGAAAAAAGTATGCGCGGTACTTTTTTGGACAGTATATCTATCAATTATGACTACAACCATCAAAGCGGCACACACCGAGATTTATTTGGCATTAAAGCCAATCGCATCCCCGTATTTGAGCATGATGGATACTGGGCAAAAGTTGTGCAAGAACTAGACCGGGAAGATACTACCTGGAATGATATTCTCCGAAATCCTCTGACTTTGACTGCACCCAAAACTTACACAGGCACATTAGAATATGCCTTCCCCGCATTGACAACTTTTCGTGCCACTTTTCCCTTTGGCGAAGTTTTGCAAGTTCATGTCTTGTATCCAGAAACTCCCACCCAAACGAAAACCTTTGTTTTAGTCTACAGTAAACCCAAACACCCCATTTTAAAACCACTGCTGGGGCAATTTGTATTAAGTGCAGTGACAACAGTAGTAGAACAAGATACACGCGCTATTGAAGCATCCTACTCTCGCCAACCAGCTAAGATTCGCCTACCGAATGAAGAAATTATGTTTCATGCCCAAAAGCTATATCGTGAATGGTAAGTAATATCAAATTTGCCCGTTACAAACTAAGTAAGACATACTTAGTCTGTAACGGGCTGAACGTCCCGCTTCCGCGCTTCAGCATTCAAAACTAATTACTACTGCCCCAACTCCTTGATATTATTCATCGCTTGCTGATATAAATCGTTATTATTTTGCTTTTGAAAGATATCTGCTGCTCGCTGTAAGTCTTGTAACGCCCCTTCTTTATCACCTTGGGCGGCACGGGCATTGCCTCGGTTGTTGTAGGCGGGGCCGAAGTTAGAATTGAGGCGGATGGCTTGATTGTAGTCTGATATTGCCCCTTGGCTATCACCTTGGGCGGCGCGGGCGTTACCCCGGTTATTGTAGGCGATCGCATATCTGGGGTTGAGGCGAATGGCTTGGTTAAAATCTTCTATAGAGCCGCTCTTGTCACCTTGTACAGAACGGGCATTTCCCCGGTTGTTGTAGGCTTCGGCGTAGTTGGGGGAAAGGCGAATCGCTTCATTGTAGTCGTTAATGGCTCCAGCGTTATCACCCAAAGAAGCACGGGCATTTCCCCGGCTGTTAAAGGCTTCGGCATCGTTGGGAGAAAGACGAATTGCTTCGTTATAGTCGGCGATCGCTTTTTGCTTGTCTCCCAAATCAAAGTAAGCTAATCCTCGTCCTCTGTAGGCTGCACCATAGTCAGGATCTAGACTAATTGCCTTATCATAGGATGCGATCGCTGCTTGTGAATCACCTTGGGAGTGCTGTCTTTGCCCTTGGATGTAGAATTGCCCAGCTTGGGAATTGTTACCTGTGCGACGGCTGGGAGGATTTACTCCTATTTCCGTCACCAACACCTCTTTGTTATTACTACAGGAAACGCTGGTAATTGCGCTCAGTGCGGTAAGCACACCTATAGTTAATATTTTTTTTAACTTCACCCGCCCTTGCTCCAATAACCACCGTTTCATAAGTTGCCTTAAACCGCCATGATAACTGGATAAAACTCGTACCAAACTAAGTCAATTATCCAACTTAAAATTGACTCAGACTGTATACAGATATCCTCAGTTAATCAATTTGGTAGTTTAGATAGCCGATTTTAGATTAAAAAAATTTGTTAATCTAAAACCTAAAATCAGCACTGTTCATTGAAGTGCTGATAACTTTTACCCTCGGTTTAATTAACACTTAATCACTACATCCATCGGGAAACTTAGTAAATAAATTATTTAAGTATAAAATTCACCAATAAATGTTTATCACTTATTAGGGCTGTTTGACAATCACTTCGATGAATCCCTCTTAGATGCGGAAGGGGTTTTTGTATCTGTCGAACTCACGTTGTATAAAATTTTTAATTACAAATTACGAATTATAAATCATTCTCCTGTTTTTTCGGAGTCAATCGAGAAGAAGTACTTTGTTCAATATCTACCGACAATTGTTCAAGATTTTCCCCTAAATCCTTTTGCAACTTCTGAGTCAGCGTAACCGGAAAATCCAAATCGATACCTTGTGTTTGTATTAAATCTGCCAGTTGGGAAAATTGCACCTTGACAACTTTGCGATCGTAACTCGTCAACTTATACAAAGTAGTTTCCGAAATCTCCTGAGCCTGCATAGCTTTTTTTAAGCGCTCTTGTAAATGCTCATATTCAGAATTTAACAGCTTCCACTGCGCTTCAATTTGGCTAAATCGGGCGTTGAGAACTGTTATATCATCCGTGGCTGGGTCAGGGTTACTTTCTGCCTGTAATTCTAATAAACGCCGATGGATTTGTGCGAGATAAATACAATCTAAATAAGCGTATTCTATTTGTTCTTCAGTTAGGGGTCGTTGCGCCCAATTACTACCTTGTTCTTGTTTATCAATGTTATTGAAATTACATAATAGAGTAGCTAAAGTTTGTAGTTGATAATTAGGTACAGGTAAGAGATAGTAAGGAATTTTTTTAGCAATTTCTAAAGTACAGGTAATATTTTTTGCTTGCTTACTGCCCAGGTACTTGACATCAAAGCTGGCATTGTGAAAAACCTTTTCAATATGAGGATTGACCATAATTTGTTCAACAAAGTCAGCCACTAAACTCGGCTTATCAAGTACATCTAAAAGATAAACGCGATCGCCACTCATATCATCAGGATCATCTAATACCTGAATCAGAGATAATCTAGCATTACGGCTGTTAAATTCAGCAACTTCCGTATCAATCCATAAAGTAGTAGCCTTGGTATATTCAAAAACTCTAGCGCTGATTTCCCTGGTATCAGTTAAATATGGCATAGTTATCAGTTGACAGTTATCAGTTATCAGTTGTTCTTCTCTGCTCCCCCACTCTCGGTTGGTGAGCGTAGCCGTTCGCGTTAGCGTCTCCGCAGGAGAACCACATCTCCATCATCTCCCAGCCAAAAAAAATCCCCACCCAAGCATTCGCCTGAGTGGGCAATATTGAGTAGGTACAAATTAATGTACCTTAAATTATTACCTAGATTACTTGCTTTCGGTGAAATCAGCGTCAATCACATCATCACCACCACCAGAGGAAGTAGAACCACCATCTTGTGGTTCACTAGCGCCAGGTGCTGCACCGCCGCCAGCTTGTTGATAGATGTTGCTACCAACGGCGAATAGTGCTTGTTGCAATTCTGGAGTTAGCTTCTTGATTTGCTCGTCGTCTTCCTTAGCAACCGCTTCGCGCAAGTCTTTGACTAAACCTTCAACTTTGGTCTTGTCAGCTTCGGGAACTTTATCACCCAATTCTTGAATTTGCTTCTCAGCTTGGTATGCCAAAGAGTCGGCTTGGTTCTTACGCTCAATTTTCTCGCGGCGTTCTTTGTCGGATGAAGCGTTTTGTTCTGCTTCGCGCACCATGCGGTCAACGTCGGTTTTATCCAGGGTGGAAGCACCAGTAATACTGATGGACTGTTCCTTACCTGTACCCTTGTCCTTAGCAGTAACGTTGAGGATACCATTAGCGTCAATATCGAATACAACTTCGATTTGAGGTACACCGCGTGGTGCTGGGGGAATACCATCGAGGCGGAAGGTTCCCAAGCTCTTGTTATCGTTAGCAAATTCCCGTTCACCTTGGAGGACGTGAATTTCCACGTTGGTTTGACCATCCACAGCTGTAGAGAATACTTCGGATTTCTTGGTAGGAATTGTGGTGTTACGAGGAATAATCTTGGTCATGACACCACCCAAGGTTTCTACACCCAAGGACAACGGTGTTACGTCTAACAACAAGATACCTGTAACGTCACCAGCCAACACACCAGCTTGGATGGCTGCACCAACTGCTACCACTTCATCAGGGTTAACGGTTTGGTTGGGGTCTTTACCCAAGAGATTCTTAACTAGTTGTTGTACGGCGGGGATACGGGTAGAACCACCAACTAAAACAACTTCATCGATATCATTCTTGCTTAACTTGGCATCGCGGAGCGCACTTTCTACGGGAATGCGACAACGGTCAATCAAGTCTGAGCAGAGTTCTTCAAACTTAGCGCGAGTTAATGTTGTATCCAGGTGCTTGGGGCCGTCCTGGGTAGCGGTAATAAATGGTAGGTTAATTTCCGCTTGGGTAACACTGGAAAGCTCAATCTTGGCTTTTTCTGCGGCTTCTGTTAAACGTTGCAGTGCTTGTCTGTCTTTGCGGAGGTCGATACCTTCATCTTTGCGGAACTGTTCTGCTAAGAAATCAACAATTTTCTTATCGAAGTCGTCACCACCAAGGTGGGTATCACCGGAAGTAGCCAACACTTCAAATACACCGTCGCCTACTTCGAGGACTGATACGTCGAATGTACCACCACCAAGGTCAAATACCAGAATTGTTTCGTTACTCTTCTTATCAAAACCGTAAGCCAAGGAAGCGGCTGTAGGCTCGTTGATAATCCGTAATACTTCAATCCCAGCGATTTTACCAGCGTCTTTGGTAGCTTGGCGTTGGGAGTCGTTGAAGTAAGCAGGAACGGTGATTACAGCTTGGGTAACAGTTTCACCCAAATATTTACTAGCATCTTCAACTAGTTTGCGGAGAACTTTAGCAGAAATTTCTTCTGGCGCAAATTGTTTGCCAGCGCCAGGAGAGTCTAATTTGACGTTACCGCCACTGCTGAGAACTTTGTAGGAAACTTCTGTAGCTTCGTTGGTTACTTCGTCAAAGCGGCGACCAATAAAGCGCTTAACAGAATAGAAAGTATTTTCGGGGTTCATCACCGCTTGGCGCTTGGCAATTTGCCCTACCAAGGTGTCGCCGTTTTTCGCAAATGCTACTACTGATGGTGTGGTACGAAAACCTTCTGCGTTAGCAATAACTGTGGGTTTACCACCTTCCATTACTGCGACGCAGGAGTTTGTTGTACCTAAGTCAATTCCAACTACTTTTGCCATTTTAGGTGCTGGCTCCGTATAACTACAAATGAATGGGAATATAAATTGCTCATTTTCTGAACCAACTAGTCAAAAAAGCAGTCAGTTCAGCATCCATAACCTTTTTTTTGGTCTTCCTGGGTGGAAACGCCAAGTTATGCTGATATATATACTGAAGCTTAGTAATCGCCAGTCCATGAAGGGTGGTTTACCGAACCTTGGGCAGGACGGTTAATTTTTAAATTTGGTTTTAGTTGGCTCATGGATTAAATTACTTTCACTGTGTCTAATTTATGAGAATTAATACCAAGAGTAATTAGGGTCAACCGTAACGCTATTGTGGTGTTTGCCGTCTTTTGGTCATTAGTCATTGGTTATTGGTCATTAGTCAACAGTCAACAGTCCCTAGTAATTCTCTCCTTGCTCCTCTGCCCCCTACTCTCTTTTATGCGTCGTGCTTCTGGTTGTTTATTCGGACTTGCCTTTGGCGATGCCTTGGGCGCTACTACAGAATTTTTAACAGTTGAAGAAATTCGCCGTTGCTTTCCACCCAATGGGCCGCAAGAAATTATTGGTAATCCGGCACAGGTAACTGATGATACACAGATGACTCTCTCTGTGGGGCAGGCGCTAGTAGAAACACTACCTAACAACTTGACTGTAGCTAATTTAGAAGCATCTTTAAGGCGGGCTTTTGTCGAGTGGTTAAACAGTCCCGACAATAATCGCGCCCCTGGTATGACTTGCTTACGGGCTTGTGAAGATTTAGAAAGGGGTAAGCCTTGGCTGCAAGCAACTAGGGTAAGTTCTAAAGGTTGTGGTGCAAACATGCGTGTTGCACCCGTAGGATTATTACGATTAGACCAAACACAGCGTGCGGCGATCGCCCAATTCCAAGCTGCATTAACTCACGGTCATCCTACAGCGCTTGCTGCCTCAGATTTAACAGCCTTTGCTATTGCTGAACTTACCCAAGGAGCTAAGGTACAAACTTTACCCTCTCGGCTCTACGAATACGCTCTCAGCCAACGCTCAATTTATCATAGTGATTGGTTGGGTTCTCTCTGGCAACAGCCTTATGTCAATACACCAGAAGAATTTATCAGCCGTGGATGGGATGAATGTTTAGCCGTACTTGACCGTCTTAACGTTGCGTTAGCTAACCCCAACCGCGACGCTGACCCATGCCTAGCCACAGGTGAGGGTTGGATAGCTGAGGAGGCTTTAGCAACAGGACTATTATGTTTTTTGCTATTTCCAGAAGAACCATTAGCCGCGATACGTCGTGCTGCACTGACAGCAGGTGATTCTGATTCGATAGCTTGCCTTGCGGGTGCTTTTGCTGGCGCTTACTTGGGGATGGATGCTTGGCCGGAAGATTGGGTAATACGTATTGAATACAAAGAACAGTTGATAGCTTTGGGTAAATTGTGGGATTAGGGGGGATGAGGGAGAAGGCAGGAGGCAGGAGGGAAGAATGTTTCAGCCTATTTTACTTTTTTTACATAGTTCGGTTTTTTCACATCGTTCAACTTATGTCAACTCACTGAGTAGCTAGATAAAATTACTATGGTGATATGAGAATTGCCAAATCGATTAGCACAGAGACTAATCATCAAACCCCAGTACCCAATCCCCAAACTTGATGAACGCTGACTTACAAAATCCCCAATCCTCCTTTCAACGTCCAGAAATTCTCGCACCTGCTGGTAACTGGGAATGTGCTAAAGCTGCTGTAGAAAATGGGGCTGATGCGATTTACTTCGGTTTGGATAGGTTTAACGCCAGAATGCGGGCGCAAAATTTTACTGAAGCAGATTTACCCGCATTAATGTCATTTCTGCATCTGCGGGGTGTGAAAGGTTATGTCACTGTTAATACACTGATTTTTCCTCAAGAATTAGCTGAAGCCCAGCAGTATCTGCGCACAATTATTGCGGCTGGGGTGGATGCTGTGATTGTGCAAGATGTGGGGATTTGTCGGCTTATCCGTCATCTGTCGCCTGATTTTCCCATTCACGCTTCAACGCAAATGACTATCACTAGCGCGGCTGGTGTGGAGTTTGCTAAATCTCTCGGTTGTGAATTGGTAGTGCTTGCCCGTGAATGTTCTCTGGCGGAAATTAATAAAATTCAACAGCAGATTTCCCAAAAGGCTGCGTCCCTACCACTAGAAGTTTTTGTTCACGGGGCTTTGTGTGTAGCTTATTCTGGTCAGTGTTTGACTAGTGAAGCTTTGGGGGGTCGTTCTGCTAACCGTGGTGAATGCGCCCAAGCTTGCCGAATGCCTTATGACTTAATCGCTGATGGGGAGATAGTAGATTTGAGCGATCGCAAATATTTACTCAGTCCTCAAGATTTAGCAGGGTTAGAAATCTTACCAGATTTGGTGCAATCAGGTGTAACTAGTCTCAAGATTGAAGGACGGTTAAAAGCCCCGGAATATGTTGCCAATGTTACCCGTGTTTATCGCCAAGCTTTAGACCGGGTGATGGAGGAGTTGGACAAGACTAAGGTATCAAATCAAGAACGCTACGATTTAGAAATGGCATTTTCCCGTGGACTCTACACAGGGTGGTTTCAAGGTATCAACAACCAAGAACTAGTACACGCCCGATTTGGCAAAAAGCGAGGGGTTTACCTGGGCGAAGTTAGCCGCATTCGCAACGAAGAAGTAATAATTAAATTAGAAGCGCCTGTGAAGCCTGGTGACGGTGTGGTATTTGATTGCGGTCATCCAGAGGCGAAGGAAGAAGGCGGACGAGTATATGGGGTGTCACAGAAGGGTAAGGAAGCAGTATTAACTTTTGGTCGAGGTAACTTGAACTTCCGCCGCATTCATGTAGGCGATAAACTTTGGAAAACTAGCGACCCAGAACTTGATAAGCAACTCAGACAAAGCTTTGCGGGTGAAAATCCTCAATTCCAACGTCCGATAGATTGGGAAATTTATGGTGAAGTAGGACAGCCATTGATTGCGATCGCTCGTGATGAACTTGGTAATATTACACAAGCAGAATCCGCAATATCACTAGTAGAAGCCCACACCAAACCCCTAGATACAGCCCGGCTACAAGAACAATTCGGTCGTCTAGGTAACACACCATTCCGCTTAGGTACTCTGACCAATCACCTCAAGGGTAATTTGATGGTTCCTGTCAGCGAGTTAAATCGGATGCGACGAGAAGTCGTTACCCAATTAGAAGAGTTACGTAGCCAACCCAAACGCTGGCAATTAAGCAAAAATGTTTCCTACCAAGACCTCCTCCCCCGCACATCTCCCCCATCTCCCCTATCCCCCTCTCTTATCGTCCTAGTCCGCAACCTCAAGCAACTCCAAGCCGCTCTACAAACCGGAGTCGAAACCCTTTACTGCGAATTTGAAGACCCCCGCGCCTACAAACAAGCCGTAAACCTAGTACGCCAAGCACAACAAACCACTCCCCCATCTCCCCAAATCTTCCTCGCTCCTCCCCGAATTACCAAACCTGGGGAAAACTGGATTCTGGAACAAGTCCGCGCTGCTAACGCAGATGGTTATCTGATCCGCAACTATGACCAGTTAGATTTCTTTGCGGCTGACTGTTGCATTGGTGATTTTTCTTTAAACGTTGCCAACCCCTTAACTGCCGACTACTTTAAGCAAAAGTTTGGTTTAGAAAGGTTGACAGCATCCTACGACTTAAACATCAACCAATTGCAAGACTTACTCACTACTTCCCCCGCTCGATGGTTTGAGGTAACAATCCATCAACATATCCCGATGTTCCATATGGAGCATTGTGTATTTTGTGCTTTTCTTTCTGAAGGTACAGACTATACTAACTGTGGCAGACCTTGCGAAAAGCATGAGGTAAAATTGCGCGATCGCGTTGGTAGTGAACACGTTCTTCAAGCTGATGCAGGTTGTCGCAATACTGTATTTAATGGCACTGCACAAACTGGAGCCGAATACGTACAGCGTTTGATAGATTTAGGCTTGCGTCATTTCCGCATCGAATTTGTGAATGAGACACCTGAGCAGGTAAATAAAACTGTACAGCGTTATCGTCAGTTACTAAATGGTGAAATTACAGGTTCTCAATTGTGGCGCGAGTTAAAGCTGCAAAATCAGTTAGGTGTCACTCGTGGGCCTTTGGGTGTGTCAACTTTAGTATAAATAAAAGGTAGGGGCGCAAGTAGTAGCAATATTAGGAATGTCAACACAGATGGCGATCGCTTATCTGTCTTCTCTAAACTAGAACCATTTCAACTAGCTGACTCAAAATTTGTTCGGCTATCAACTTTTTGTACAAGCTTGCCGCATGAGGATACGGTTGTTTTTATACACCTCTAAAGTTCCAGATTGCTGACTATCTAACGTCCCATCCCACACCCAGTATTGATAATTGCGATTCCGAAATTTATAAACTCGAACCCCTTCCGTCGCTTGACTAGTTCCTCTGCCTAAACTCAATTTACCGTTGGAACTGGTTGAACGATAGAGAAGTTCACCCGAAGCACGTTTTTTCCAAACATTGATATTGTATCCACCTTGGCATTTCATGCTGAGGATTAAGCCAGCCGTAGAATCAGCAGGGGCTTTTAAGGAAAAATTAGCCCAAACACTGGTTGCCAAAACAAAGATTAACGTGGATTTTTTCCAGATTTCTTTCATAATATTTTAAGACTGATTAGATTGAATAGCTTTCCTGCACCTTTCATCAAATCGGCTGCTTTTTCATTAAATTAATACATTTCCAAAATTAAGAGCGTACATCTGTACGCCCCTACCCATATATCTATGTTAGGCATTGCCTGAAATGGTATAAGAAGATTGCAAACCTTACAGGTATCCTCACACCACTAAGTCATATTAATTGAATAGTGAAACAAATCTCAACAATGTCAGGAAATTTTGATATTAATTAAACACTAAGAAAATATACTCATAACTTTTTTCAAATCATGAGTTCGCTTAATGGAAGATATAGCTAAAATGCTTGTATAACCAGGCTTTGATGATAGGTACATAATGTTATGAAAGTATTATTACTCATCAATATTTTTTGTATTTGAGAGCTAGATAAATCTGTAAATCAGCCTCTACATTTTGGGTACGAAAAAATAGCTAACTTAACATACACTCATTTTTGATACCGAACCAAAGCGTGTAATCCTTATTTAGCAATCATTTCCGCCTATTAACTATTTATCACATCCTTAAAAGCTATTCAATTTACATCAAGTAGATAGGTATAGCGGCCTTGAAATTGCAAGCAATCTAAAAACTATTGATTTCCCTAAAATAAAGTTTTACCTTGCTAATTAAGACAGACACATTACCAAGCGTTAACTGCAAAAGAAAGGGAGACTATTAATTATGATGACTACTGAAAATATCCTCGCTCAAATGGAAGCTTGTAAAGAAATCAGTCTTGAGTGCCAAACAACTTGTATTGAAACTCTCCAATACTGCAAAAACCAAGGCAGTCAATACATGGATATGGCGATGATGTCCATGATGCGCGATTGTGCGGAAATGTGCATGATGTGCGTCAACATGATTAATGATGGCTCTGAGTTTATGGGTAATACCTGTAGTTTGTGTGCGCAAATTTGCGATCGCACTGCAATGGCTTGTGAACAAATGAGCGACGATGCCACAATGATGCGCTGTGCTGCAATTTGTCGTAAATGCGCTGAACATTGCAACGCTATGGGACTTAATTCTGCTTCCTATTTCCGCAGATCAAGTTTAGTTACAGAAGATTTACTAGTATCTCGCTAAATTAAACTTAGGTTAGATGAATTAATGACTAACTTAAGTTAATTAATTTAGCAGTTATATATAAAGTAAAAATAAAATTACTGTAGGGTGTGTTATGCGTTGCATTCAGCTAAAGCCGTAACACACCCTACTTATATTTGGGTATCAATTCAAGATAAGCTTTACATAGCGTTCAAACATGATGGGGTTATGAAAAAACAAACCTGTTTTGGATGCTCAGGACTCCTGACTCATAGGCGAAAATTCCTCATATTTAGCACTCACTTTGTGATAGGTGCTGCGGCATTCTCTGTCTCTAGCTGTGTACGCCAGAAAACCAAGAAAATAGTCGGCTTTTCGCAGACGGAAAACATCGGCCCGTGGCGTATTGCCGAAACCAACAGTATTAAGGAAGAAGCCGCCAAGCGGAAAGAGATTTATGATTTTTTAATGACCGATGCTCAGGGGCAGACATCAAAACAATTCTCTGATATTGAGGATTTAATTGCTAGACAAGTTGATGCCATATTTCTCGCACCACGGGAGTATGAAGGACTTACACCAGCCCTAGAAGCAGCCAGAGCGGCAAAAATACCAGTTTTCCTCATCGACCGGGAAGCGGCGGGAAAACCAGGGGAAGATTTTGTTAGTTTTCTGGGTTCAGATTTTATTGCCCAAGGCCGCCGTGTGGGTGAATGGCTGGCCAAGGCGACAGGTGAAAAAGCTTCTGTTGTAGAACTCACAGGAACAGCCGGGTCATCAGTAGCAATTGATCGGGCAAAGGGATTTCGTGATGCGATCGCCCGTTATCCTAACATGAAAATTATCGCTACCCAGACGGCAGATTTTTCACGAGCAGCAGCCCAGCGTGTAATGGAAAATATTATCCAGTCCAAGGGTACAGATATTAACGCAGTGTATACTCACAATGATGAAATGGCATTAGGGGCAATTCAGGCTCTTAAATCCGCAGGGATAAAACCCGGTAAGGATGCGATCGTCGGTTCAATCGATGGTCAAAGAACGGCACTGGAAGCCATTATGAAAGGTGAACTTGGCGTAAGTGTAGAATCAAATCCGCGTTTTGGCCCCCTTGTTTTCGCCACAATGGAGAAGTATTTTGCAGGCGAGAAAATTCCTCCACGAATCATTCTCAAAGATAGGCTTTTCGACATAAGTAACGCCAGAAATTTTGTAGAGGAGGCGTATTAAGCTAGGGAGCAGAGGGGCAAGGGAGAAAATAATTACTCAGCACTTAATTGGGTCAAGCTTATGAATCGAACTGTCTTGTGCATGAAGAGTATTAAGAAGAGCTTTTCTGGTGTGCCTGCCCTATGGGGGGTGGATTTTGAACTGGAAGCAGGCGAAATTCATGCACTGGTGGGAGAAAACGGGGCTGGGAAATCGACGCTGATCAAGATTATGACGGGGGCTTATCGACGAGATTCAGGTGTGGTTGAGTACGACGAGAAAAATGTTGCTTTTCAAAATCCGACGGAAGCTCAGGCGGCGGGTATTGTGGCTGTTTACCAAGAGATTCAGCTAGTGGGGATGCGAACCGTTGCGGAGAATATTTTTCTGGGTAGGGAACCGCAGCGCTTTGGCTTTATTGCTAAACGGGCGATGAATGCTGGGGCGGCTGATATTTTAGCCCGGCTGGGGCTGCATATTGACCCGCGATCGCCTGTTGATTCCCTCAACATTGCCCACCGTCAGATGGTAGCGATCGCCCGTGCTGTATCCTTTGGGGCGCGTGTACTTATCCTTGATGAACCCACCAGTTCGCTGACGGAAACTGAAGTGTCGGTGCTTTTTGATGTGATGCGGCGGTTGAAATCGCAAGGAACGTCCATAGTTTACGTTAGTCATCGTTTTGAAGAACTTTACGCGGTTTGCGATCGCGTGACAGTACTGCGTGATGGGCGTAATATTATCACGCGATCGCTCTCATCTCTCAGTCGTCTGGAACTCGTTTGTCAAATGCTAGGCCGCCAACCCGGCGAAGTGAGCCAAGGGGTAACAGCATTCACTCAGCAACCACAAAATTCAAGCAATCAGCCAGTGCTACTCCAGGCGGAAGCTCTAAAATATCAAAACCGCCTCAACGGTGTTTCTATAGAACTGCGGCATGGGGAAATTGTGGGCATGGCGGGTTTGCTTGGTTCTGGGCGTAGTGAAACGGCGCGTGCGTTGTTTGGGGCTGAACCACTTGAGGGTGGAAGTATTAAACTTGAAGGTAAGCTTTTATCTCTGGATGATCCTCATGATGCGATCGCGGCTGGTATAGCTTTTCTTTCTGAGGATCGCAAGGCGGACGGCATTATCCCTGAGCTTTCAGTACGCGAAAACCTCACCCTCGCTGCCCTACCAAACCTAACGCAATGGGGCATTGTTTCCCGCAAACGTCAGATTGAGCTTGTCAACCGTTTTATGCAGCGCTTAAACATCAAAGCAGCCAGCGCCGAACAGAAAATACATGAACTATCAGGAGGCAACCAGCAGAAGGTGCTTTTGGCTCGGTGGCTGTGCAAGAATACAAAACTTTTACTCCTCGATGAGCCAACTCGTGGTATTGATGTAGGTGCAAAGCGTGAGATTCAGAGCCTAATTACCGAACTGGCAACCCAAGGATTAGGAGTTTTAATGATTTCTTCCGAACTAGAAGAAGTAGTTGAAGGTTCGCAACGTGTAGTTGTTCTGCGTGATGGGCGCTCAATTGCAGAGTTAACTGGTGAGCAGAAGAACATCAAAGCGATTCTACACGCAATGGCTGTTGGTTGAGTTAAAAGCGACATCTGTAGAAATTATTTCCACACCAATAGAAGAACTTGACATGAGACTCAGAGTATCATTTTGGCAAAAGATGATAACGGTTGAAACAATATGTGTGAAAACTGTCGCCAAGTTAGAGAAAATCTAGCTATTAATATTGAAGTCTTTTTACAAAAATTAGATGATATTCCTATTGATACCAAAAAACTGACCCAACTCGATAAAAAAATTATTTGTAATTCTTTATTAGGATTATCTAGACAACAAATAGCTGAAATAGTTAGTCTGCCTAGTATTAAAATTGCCGACAGATTAAGTAGGTATATTTATCCTAAAATAGCATATTTAATGGGCGTAGACCAAGAAGAAATAGCAGGCAACTGGGTAATTATTATTAATTTTTTGCTCAACATTCATAACGGGTATAAACTCAATCCTCCACCACAATTAAATAGTGATAACTTTCAGGGCAGTTTCGGCAGGCAGATTTTTCTTTATCCTGCTAACCAGAAAATTGTGCAATGTCAGATGAAGGGAGCAAACTTTTATCAGCAAGGGCTTTATTATCAGGCTTTGCAATGTTTCCTAGAAGCTTGGAATCTAGAAATTAAAGATTATGGGATTGGGAATCCAGAAATATTAATTTATATTAGTAACTGCTTAATTGAACATACAAAGTCTGATTTACAAAAAAACAATATTAAGATTTATACTTTAGCTGTGGTCGCTCCATTCTATCATAATCAAGGTTCTGTTGCTGCGGAAATTTTGAGAGGAATTGCTCAAATACAATTACAAGTTAATCTACCAAGCTTTGACAAAATTTCCTTAGATAAAGAGATAAATTTAGACAATCTTAAACCTCAAATATTATCAACTTTGACATATAGCCAAATAATCTTGCAAATTCTTGTTGTTAATGATCCCAATAATTTATACAATCCATATAATCAAACAGCAGAAAAATTAGCAGAGTTAGCACCACAACTAAATGTTGATGCTATTATTGGTCATTATTCCAGCGAAATGACTAAAAATGCACTACATTTTTATACGCAAAAAGGGTTGGCGTTAGTAAATGCTAGTAGTACCTCAAATGAACTTTCTCAATTATTTATAGATGAGAGTGTATGTTTTTTTAGATTAACTACACCTGATGCTGTTAATGCTGAAAAAATGGCTAATTATTTGATACCAAAATTTCCTGAACAATCTTTAAATAAAGTAGCTATTATCTACAATCAAAATAGCAGTTATAGTATTTCCTATAGAAACAGTATTAGACAATATCTAGAACAATATAAAGATAAATTTGTGTTTTTAAAAGAATGTAACTATCTTAGTGAAAATTATCTTAAAGTTCAAGGGTATATAGAATACCTTAAAGAAAATAACGTTGATATTATTATCATTATTCCCGATGGAGGAATTGAACCCAACTCCTTTGAAAATGCTGGGCTAATTAGTCGCTTAAATATCAACAACTGTTTAATAGCTGGCTCGGCAACTTTTTATCATGATAATGTTTTAAATTGGCTCCATGAACAAACACCAATTAAGCATACAAATGAAATTACCCGACAAATTATAGCTTGTGTTCCTTGGCATTGGCAGAGTCGAGAAAATGGTTGGGAAAGTTCTAATTCTCTAGCCGATAATTTTTGTAAATTAGGCAACCAATTGTGGGGTATAGAAAATTTAACATGGCGTAGTGCCACAGCTTTTGATTCAGTATTAATTATCTTAAAAGTTATAGAAGAATACCGCAGTCAATCTAGCAAAGATTTACTTATACATATGGATCAATATTTTAAGAAAAAGAAAAAACAGGTAAAGGGAGTAACAGGAATTATTCAATTTGAGAAAAATGGCGATCGCCTTCATCCTCCAGCCGAGATAGTAGGCATTAAATGGGATACAAAGCAACAAAAATGGCGATGGGAAATCTGCTGAATTAATTTAGCTACATCTATTGTAAAAATATTCTACACATGAAGTAGAAATACTTTTGCTTCTATTGTTACTCTACTTCTATAACATTGAGGAAATAATAATGTTAAAAGTATTCGCTGATCGTGGTGGTACATTCACAGATATTGTTGCAGTCACTAATAATCAGGCAATTGTAGACAGATTATCAAAATATAAAGAACGTTTCTTAATTGTTCCTCTTGCTAATCAAGAATGGGTGATTGTTTACAAATTACTGTCGGAAAATCCAGAACAATATCCAGATGCTGTTATTCAAGGTATTAGGGATATTCTCGGACTGATCAATAATGAGCCTATACCAAACACAGCCATAGAAGTAGTCAAAATGGGAACAACAGTTGCTACTAATGCACTGTTAGAAAGGCAAGGAGATAGAGTAGTTTTAGTTATTACAAAAGGTTTTAAAGATGCGTTACGAATTGGCTATCAAAACCGTCCAGATATCTTTGCGCGTCATATCATTTTACCAACGATGTTATATGAGCAAGTAATTGAAGTAGAGGAACGGTATGATGCTCATGGTCATGAATTAATACCTGTAAATGTTGCCCAAGTAAAACAAGATTTACAAGCAGTTTATCAGACAGGCGTGCGTAGTTGTGCAATTATATTTATGCACAGCGATCGCTATCCTCAACATGAGCAACAAGTAGCCCAAATTGCTCAAGAAATTGGCTTTACTCAAATTTCTGTATCTCATCAAGTTAGTCCACTAATGAAATTAGTTAGCCGTGGTGATACAACTGTTGTAGATGCTTATTTAACTCCAATTTTACGCCGCTATGTTAATCAAGTAACTAGTCAATTACCCAACGTTAGACTCATGTTTATGAAGTCTGATGGTGGCTTAACTGATGCGGCAAAATTTCAAGGCAAAGATAGTATTTTAAGTGGCCCGGCTGGTGGTATTGTTGGTGCAGTGCAAACTAGTAAAAGAGCAGGATTTGATTTAGTCATTACCTTCGATATGGGAGGAACAAGCACCGATGTTGCCCATTTTAAAGGAGAGTACGAACGTCAATTAGATTCAGAAATTGCTGGGGCGCGGATGCGAGTTCCTGTATTATCAATTAATACAATTGCGTCTGGCGGCGGTTCAATTTTGAGTTTCGATAAATCTAGCTATCGTGTCGGGCCAAAATCGGCTGGTTCAAATCCTGGCCCTGCTTGTTATCGCCGGGGTGGCCCTTTAACGGTAACAGATGCTAATGTGATGTTAGGTAAAATTCATCCCCAATATTTTCCTAATGTCTTTGGTAGTAAAGGCAATTTACCGTTAGATAAAAATATTGTTTTAGAAAAGTTTCATCAATTAGCTCAGGAAATCAGCACTGTCACCGGAAATTATAGAACACCTGAACAAGTAGCAGCAGGATTTATTGATATTGCCGTAGAAAATATGGCAAATGCAATTAAAAAAATTAGCCTACAACGTGGTTATGATGTCACCAAATATGTTCTTACTTGTTTTGGTGGTGCTGGCGCACAAGTTGCTTGTTTAATTGCTAATACTTTAGGGATGAAACAGATATTTCTACATCCTTATGCTGGGGTTCTTTCCGCCTATGGAATGGGATTAGCTGATGTGAGAAGTACTAGAGTAGGGGGAGTAGAACAGGCTTTAAATCAAGATTTAATTCCTCGATTAGTCAAAGTAATTGAGGAATTAAAAGCCCAAGCAAGAAAAGAAATTAGTCAAAATAATAGTAGCCTAAAAGCAGAAGTGATTCAAAAAGTAAATTTGAAGTATGAAGGTACTAATTCAACCTTAAGCGTTGATTTTGATACAAACTTCATGGTAATGCAAACCACATTTATAGATGGACATAAATCTCGTTATGGTTTCATTCAACCAGAGAAAGCTTTAATTGTAGAATCTATTTTTGTAGAAGTAATTCAGCAAATGGATACTTTAGAAGAACCCTTGATTTCTCGTACTCGTCCTCTAGAATCACTTCCCGAACCTGTAGAAATAGTCAAGATGTTTACTGCTGATAAATGGCATGATACACCAGTTTATCGCCGGGAAGATTTACAGCCGGGTGATGAGATTAATGGTGCAGCTATCGTTGTCGAAAAAGTTAGCACAATTGTAGTTGAACCAAACTGGCAAGCAAGATTAAATGAACGTAACCATTTGATTCTACAAAAGTCATGTTAAATACTGATTCCTTACCAGCTAAAATTCGTCAACTTTGTCGAGAAGGCAAATTAACTACTCCTACCCCCGGACTAGCACTAGGATCTGTGCAAGCTAACTTAGTTGTATTACCCTATTCTTTAGCATTTGAATTTTTGCTGTTTTGTCAACGTAATCCTAAATCTTGTCCCATACTTGATGTAACAGAAGTAGGAAACCCTGAACCGAAAATCATTGCTCCTGGTGCTGATATTAGAACTGACCTTCCTCGATACAAAATTTTTTGTCAAGGGGAGTTCGTTGAAGAAACAACTGACATAAAAGCATTTTGGCGAGATGATTTGGTAGCTTTTCTGATTGGTTGTTCTTTCTCTTTTGAAAATGCCATGCTCAATTCTGAACTACCAGTCAGGCATATAGAAGAGGAGAAAAATGTACCAATGTATAAGACTAATATTCAATGTATTTCTACTCCCATATTTTCCAGCCCTTTAGTAGTTTCCATGCGTCCTCTGCCTACAAATAAAATTGTGCGTGCTGTAGAGGTAACTAGCCGTTATTACAAAGCACATGGCTCTCCTGTACATATTGGTAGTCCAGATGTCATAGGAATTAAAAATTTAGAAAAGCCTGATTATGGTGATGCTGTTACTATTCGGGATCATGAAGTTCCTGTTTTTTGGGCTTGTGGTGTAACTACTCAAACAGCAATTCTACAAGCCAAACCAGAACTTGCGATTACTCATTCTCCTGGGCATATGTTTATTAGTGATTTGCAAGATGAGTCTTTAACGTTTTAAAACTATGAGACTTTCAGATAAAAAATATCCAAAATGTAAGATACGTCAGTACAATAAACCTTTTGAAAAATCTGCAATCACTATTGCTATAAGCAATATTTGTTACAAATGCGCGAATTACTAAAACGAGAAAACGTTTTAGCCAAATGAGTAAACAAACTGCGGTTTACTTGTGGAAAACACCGAAATGAGAAAGTATTTTAGCTAAATAAGTAAACAAACTGCGGTTTACTTGCGGAAAACACCGAAATGAGAAAACATTTTAGCTAAATGAGAAAACAAACTGCGGTTTGCTTACTCATTTCCATCAATGAGTAAGTAATTAGAAATTATTTGTAAGATAAATCTTATAATTAGGAGCCAAAAATGTACACTACATCACAACCAGACCCCGTTCGTTTAGAAATATTTAAGAACCTCTATCAATTTATTGCCGAACAAATGGGAATTGTTTTGCAAAACACGGCAGCATCAGTCAATATTAAAGAACGTTTAGATTTCTCATGCGCTATTTTTGACTCATCTGGATTATTAGTTGCTAATGCTCCTCATATTCCTGTACATTTAGGTTCCATGAGTGAGAGTGTGCGTAGTTTAATTAATAGTAAAGGTAACACTATAAAACCAGGAAATGTCTATTTATCTAATAATCCTTATAACGGCGGCACACATCTTCCCGATGTCACAGCCATTACGCCTGTGTTTCTCAATCAGGAAAATACTGTATCTTCTATTCCCCTATTCTATGTTGCTGCGCGTGGACATCAAGCGGATATAGGTGGTATTACTCCTGGCTCAATGCCTCCCCATAGTTCTACGGTAGAAGAAGAAGGAATTATATTTGATAACTTTCTCTTAGTTGAAGCCGGAATTTTTCAAGAAACAGCAGTCAGGGAGTTACTTTTAAATCATCCCTATCCTGCTCGTAACCCTGACCAAAATATTGCAGATTTTAATGCACAAATTGCCGCTAATGAAAGAGGAGCGCAAGAACTACAAAAAATGGTTGCTCAGTATGGACTTCAAACAGTACAAGCATATATGAAATTTGTGCAAAATAATGCTGAGGAGTCAGTAAGACGAGCAATAGATGTTCTTAAAGATGGCTCTTTTACTTATGAAATGGATAGTGGCGCTATAATTCAAGTTAAAGTGACAATTAACCGAGAACAGCGTAGTGCAATTATTGATTTTACTGGCACATCTGAGCAACTAAATAGTAACTTTAATGCGCCTAAAGCTGTCACTCAAGCAGCAGTTTTATACGTTTTCCGTACTTTAGTTGATGACAATATTCCTCTCAACGCCGGATGTCTTAAACCATTAGAAATTATCATTCCTGAAGGTTGTATGCTTAATCCCACCTATCCAGCCGCAGTAGTTGCAGGGAATGTGGAGACATCGCAAACTATTGTTGATGCTTTATATGGTGCTTTGGGTGTAGGTGCTGCTTCTCAAGGCACAATGAATAATTTTACTTTTGGTAATGAGCGCTATCAATACTATGAAACTATCTGTGGTGGTTCTGGCGCAGGGGCGAATTTTCATGGTACAGATGCAGTGCAAACCCACATGACCAACTCCCGTTTGACTGACCCAGAAGTTTTAGAAACTCGCTATCCTGTGCAAGTAGAAAGCTTTTCTCTACGTCCTGATAGCGGTGGTCAAGGAAAATATTCAGGTGGTAACGGTGTGATTCGCCGCATTAAGTTTCTTGAACCAATGACCGCGAATATTCTTTCTGGTCATCGTCATGTCCCGCCTTTTGGTTTAGATGGTGGAGAAGCGGGAAAAGTTGGGTTTAACTGGATAGAAAGACAAGATGGCAGACAGGAATATTTAGATAGTACTGCAACAGTCGAAATGCAACCTGGGGATGTTTTTGTCATAGAAACTCCCGGTGGTGGTGGATTTGGCTCAATGGGTGCGTCAGTTTAAATATTTTTTATCTGGAAGACCCTAACTAGAAAAACATCTATGTGAATCTTCCCAACGACACTATACACAGGGTTGCTCACAAGAGCATAATTCTTCTTTAATCTCTCAAATGATTGACTTGGCTATTTTCTTCTAGTGAAGAAATTGCCCAATATCCCGCCTTCCTCAGCCAAAGCCAATCACTTCTGGAATTTTGCTGGGTTCCCCCTCCTAAAATTCCCCCTTATTCCCTATCCATATCTGTTTTGCAGAGTTTGGAGTCTCCCAGCGAGGTAAGAGATGAAGAGAAAAAAGCATAAGCTAGGTTGGCAAACCCTGTGGAACCCAAACTTTGGCGCACCTGCGGCACTCTTAATTTTCTATATTGCCAACGCCGTCTTTACTCCGCGTTTCGCCACAGTTAGCAACACTTTGAATATGTTGTTGCAAGTATCCACAACCATGTTAGTTGCCATTGGTATGACCTTTGTCATTGCTTCCCGTGGCATTGACCTGACGGTCGGCTCTACTATGGCATTAGTATCAGTTGTTGCGGCTTTGCTGATTAAATATGGGATAGTTGTTGCTGTCTTGTTTGCTTTGAGTGCTGCTTTGTTGGTTGGTCTTCTCAACGGTTTTCTGATTTCACGTTTGAAACTAGATGCCTTAATTACTACCTTAGCATCTCTTATTTTATGGCGTGGTATTGCTCAGGTTATTGGGGACGGTAAGCTTGTTCCTTTTACCAACCCAACCTTTGAAGCACTCGGCAAGGGCTATGTCGCTTCTATCCCAACTCAGGTAGTAATTGCCGCAGTTGTGATTATTGGTGCTTTCTTCTGTATCCGCTCTACACTTTTCGGACATCACATCGTTGCCGTTGGGGGTAACGAGGAAGCGGCACGGCTGGCGGGTATTCGGGCGGAGCGTGTGAAATATGTAGTCTATTTAATTAGTGCTTTGCTGGCTGGGTTTGCTGGACTTATCGAAACTGCAAGGCTGGGTATGGGTGATCCTAGTAAGGTGGGTGTAAATGCAGAATTTGATGCGATCGCAGCTGTTGTTGTTGGTGGTACGCCTTTCTCTGGTGGTCGTGCAAATGTCCTCGGCACGGTTGTAGGCGCATTACTCATGCAGGTCATCTCCACCAGTTTCAATATGCTGCTAATTCCTTTTACTTGGTCATTAGTTTTGAAATCTGTGATCATTCTTTTCGCTATTTTTTTGCAGCGTCCTAATACCAATTAAATATGCGCCGCCTTTTAAAAATTGCAACCAAAGTTTGGTGGACTGACATCGGCAATTGCGTAGAAGATTGTAAATCTAAGACTACGTAATAACAGTATATTAGCTGATTACAATTAAGCTTTAGCCCCACTACAATCAACAAAATATATAGTGTTTACTACATTATATTCTGTTTAAGTAAAAATACTTATTAACCGCTTTTATTGTTATTTAAGCGAGTTGAAACAGCAAACTTATTTTTAGAGCTGTTTTCAAATGAGTTACCGCAAAAACAGCTATTTAATTAAAAATTAGAACCCCAATGTCTACAAATTCTCAATATAAAGTACTAGAAATAATCTCTGAAGGTTTAGAGACTATTGTTTATAGAGCGCAACATATTGAAAATCAGAAAAATGTCGTTTTAAAAAGTCTTAAAAGTGAGTATTCCAATCTTGAATACGTTACAGGATTTAAACATGAGTATGAGATTTCTAAATCTCTAAACTTACCAGGCATTATTAAAGTATATGGTTTAGAAAACTTTCAAAATTGCATTACTTTAGTTCTAGAGGATATTGCAGGGATAAACCTAAAACAGTACATAGACAATATTAAACCTAATGTAATAGATTGTTTAAAAATATCTATCCAACTTACAGAAATTATTACAAGTTTACATAAAGAAAATATTATTCATAAAGATATTAAGCCACAAAATATAATTATTAATCCTAAATCGATGCAAGTTAAAATTACTGATTTTAGTATTGCATCACGTCTATCAAAAGAAAATGCAATTATCAGTAACCCCAATTTGCTAAAAGGGACACTTGCTTATATGTCTCCAGAGCAAACAGGGCGGATGAATAGGTCAATTGACTACCGTACAGACTTTTACTCTTTAGGCATAACTTTATATGAACTGCTGACCTCTAAGTTACCTTTTAATAGCATTGATCCCTTAGAGATAGTTCACTTTCATATTGCCAAACAACCCATAGCGCCTGATCAAGTTAACCCTAAAGTTCCAGAAGGGTTATCTAAGATTATTATGAAATTGTTATCTAAAACGGCTGAAGAAAGATATCAAAGTGGCTTAGGTTTAAAAGCAGATTTAGAGATTTGTCTTAAACAACTATTAAATAATGGCAAAATTGAAAATTTTATTCCTGGGAAATTAGATAAATCTAGCCAGTTTACCATTCCTCAAAAGCTTTATGGGCGTGAAGAAGAAGTAGCATATCTCATATCAGCTTTTGACAGAGTAAGTGCTGGCAAGACTGAGATGATGTTAGTTTCTGGCTATGCAGGAATTGGTAAATCTTGCTTAGTTAATGAAATTCATAAACCTATTATTCGGCAACGGGGATATTTTATATCTGGTAAATTTGAGCAATTTAAGCGGAATATTCCTTATGCGGCCTTAATTCAATCATTTCAAGAACTAACTCAACAGCTATTAACAGAGAGTCATGAAAGAATAGTTGTTTGGAAACAACAACTTTTAGAAGCATTTGGTGACATTGGCCAAGTTATTATTGATGTTATTCCCGAAATTGAAAAAATTGTTGGTCAACAGCCATCTGTTCCACAGCTAGGAGCGACTGAATCACAAAATCGCTTTAATCGAGTCTTCCAAAATTTTATTAAGGTATTTACTCAGCAAGAACACCCACTCGTCTTATTCTTAGATGATTTACAATGGGCAGATTTAGCATCTTTAAAATTGATTAAGATGCTAATGCTTGAACCTGATAATCAATATTTATTAATAATTGGAGCATATCGGGATAATGAAATTATATCAACTCATTATTTGCTGCAAGCATTGAATGAAATTCAAAAATCAGGAACAGTTGTAAATAATATTATCCTAGAACCCTTAAAAATTAAAAATGTACATCAAATAATAACAGATACTTTACATAGTACAGCAGACAATACGATAACATTAGCGAACCTAATTTTTCAGAAAACCCAAGGAAATCCTTTTTTCATCAACCAGCTACTTCAAACGATGTATCAGGAAAAGCTATTAAAGTTTGACTTTAATAGTGGAGTATGGCAATGTGAAATTGAACAAATCCAGACCATTGGCATCACAGATTACGATGCCATCGAATTAATTACGAGAAACATAAAAAAATTGCCCAAGCAGACACAACAGGTATTAAAATTAGCTGCTTGTGTGGGAAATCGCTTCAGTATAGATATTTTGGCAATTGTCAATGAAAAGTCTCAGTCAGAAACGGCAACAGATTTATGGGAAGCACTCCAAGCAAGTTTAATTTCGCCACTAAGCGAAAACTATAAGGCTCCGTTGCTATTAGATCAAGATACATCTAACTCAATAGCTTCTCAAACATTAAAAATTTCATATAAGTTTTTCCACGATCGCGTTCAGCAAGCAGCTTATTCTCTCATTCCAGAATCACAAAGAAAGCAGACTCATCTAAAAATTGGGCAATTATTACTTCAGTCTTACCAAACACAAGAGATTGAAGAAAATATTTTTGATATTGTCAATCATCTAAATTTTGGGGCTGAATTTATTCATGAACAGCATCAAAAGGATGAACTAGCTCAATTAAATTTGATAGCTAGCCAGAAAGCCAAAGCAGCATCAGCATACGAAGCTGCGCTGAGTTATTCCAAAATCGGGCTAGGATTGCTTCAAGCATCAGCTTGGGAAAGCCATTACGAACTGATGCTAGCACTGCATTTAGAAAGCGTAGAAATAGAATACTTAAATGCTAACTTTAATCGTGCCGCCATCCTCACCGAAACTATCTTAGAAAAAGCTACTAGTTTGCTAGATCGAGTTAAAGCGTATCAATTACAGATCCAGTTTTACATGGCTCAAAATCAAATGCTTCAAGCCATTGATGCTGGACTAGAGGCGATCGCACAGCTAGGAATATCTTTATCTGAGACACCAAATAAACAAACTACCATCGCTAATTTACCTAAACTTGAGGATTTAAAAGATTTTCCAGTTCTTACAGATCCTTGCATATTAGCAGCTTTAAAAATCCTAGTTACTATTGCTGGTGCTGCTTTTATTACTAATCCAACAAAAACAACTTTTCCCCAGCTAATTTTAACTGTTGTCAATCTCTGCATAAAACACGGACATTCACCTTTAGCTGCTCACGGATATGCTTACTATGGTATGCTTTTGTGTGGCTATCTAGAAAATATTGATGCAGGATATCACTCTGGTCAAATAGCTTGGCAGCTATTAGAGCAATTCCCAGCTATTGGTATTAAAAGTAAAGTATATGCACCATTTTATGGTTTTACAATTCATTGGAAAGAGCATATTAGAGAAACAATTACTCCCCTTCATGATGGTATCCAAAATGCTTTAGAAATTGGAGATTTAGAGTATGTTGGGTATTGCTCTGTTCACTATTGTGGTCATCTATTCTTTAGTGGCGAACAGCTTGAATTAGTAGCCCAACAGCAAGTTTACTATATTGATTTGCTACAAAAATTCCAACTAGATTTTCCTATAATTTACATTAAAATTTGGCATCAATTAATATTAAATTTACAAGATTTATCAGAAAATAAACATCTTTTAATTGGTGATAGTTTTGATGAATCAAAGATGGTGACATATTTAGAAGCTACTAATAATGCTACTTCATTGTTTGTTGTTTATGTTGCCAAAATGATTCTCAATTATTTATTGAAAGATTATACTCAAGCAGTTGATAATGCTAACTTGGCTTCAGAGTATATCAGCAGTGTCATGGGCATGATGTCAGTTGGCATCCATAACTTATATTATTCTTTAGCCTTGATTGCTTTATATCCCAATGTTGAACCTCATATTCAACAAGAATATCTAAATATTATTAATGCAAATCAAGAGAAAATGCAGTTATGGGCTAGTCAGGCTCCTGCTAACTATCAGCATAAATATAATCTTGTAGAGGCAGAAAAGGCACGAATTTTAGGACAAACTTTTGTAGCAATGGAGTATTATGAGCTAGCTATTCAAGGAGCAAAAGAGCAAGCATATCTTCAAGAAGAAGCATTAGCCAATGAATTAGCAGCAGAATTTTACTTTTCTCGTGGTAGAGATAAGCAAGCTCTTTTTTATCTGAAAGAGTCTTATAATACATACATACGTTGGGGAGCTATTACAAAAGTTAAGGAATTAGAATTAAAATATCCTGAGTATTTTTCATTAAAAATAAGTCATGACTCCTCCAGTTTAAAGTCTGGTTCAATAACTACTTCTAGCAAAGTAAGCAATTTAGCATCTTTTGATTTAAATACAGTTTTTAAAGCCTCACAAGCTATTTCTAGCGAAATTATGCTAGATAATTTACTTGCGAAATTAATGACAATTGTTATGGAAAATGCTGGCGCACAAAGCAGTTGCTTCCTTTTAGAAAAAAATGGTCAAATGGTAATAGAGGCAGTAGTTGGTTTCCATAATAATGAGCTAATTTCCAAGACATCTGTACCTTTAGATACTGACCAATACTTACCAATGTCAATCATTAACTATGTAGTGAGAACTAAAGAAAGCGTTGTTCTTGGTGATGCTAGTTGTGAAGGCATATTTATTAGCGATCCTTATATTATTAGCAAGCAGTGTAAATCTATTTTATGTACGCCAATAATTCATCAAAATAAACTCATTGGCATCCTTTTCTTAGAAAATAATTTAACAACAAATGCGTTTACAACTGAACGTTTAGAGGTTTTAAAAATTCTGGCATCTCAAGCAGCTATTTCCATCGAAAATGCCAAGCTTTATAGCAACTTATCTCAACTGAATGATAATTTGCAACAAGCTAATCAGGAATTGGAAAACTATAGCAAAAATCTGGAGTTAAAAGTCGAAGAAAGAACCCAAGAATTAAATGAAAAGAATATATGTTTAAAAGAACAAGCAAAAGAATTAGAGTTTACGCTACAACAACTGCAAGCTACACAGTTACAGATGATTCAAAAGGAAAAAATGTCGAGTCTAGGTCAACTAGTTGCTGGTGTAGCTCATGAAATTAATAATCCAATTAACTTTATCTATGGAAATATTGCCCATGCAAGTGAATACATTGAAGACTTACTAAGGCTCATCAAAATTTATGAGGAAGAGTCGCCTGATTTAACTCCGCAAATGCTGGCAGAAAAAGAGGATATTGACCTGGAATTTTTGCTCAACGACTTACCAAAGTTGATATCTTCTATGAAAATAGGAGCCGATCGCATCCGTCAGATAGTTCTGAGTTTACGGAACTTCTCCCGCCTAGATGAAGCAGAAATAAAGCAAGTAGATATTCATGAGGGTATTGACAACACTCTACTAATCTTGCAGCATCGACTCAAAACTGATTCAGTACATCCTCAAATTAAAATTATTAAAAACTATGGCGATTTACCATTAATTGACTGTTATCCTAGTCAACTCAACCAAGTATTTATGAATTTGTTAACTAATGCTATCGATGCTTTAGAAGAATATAACTCTATGCGTTCAGTGGAAGAATCCGCAATAAATCCAAGTTATATCAAAATCACCACTGAGGTATTAGAGCAAAATTTGCTGGCGATTCGTATTGCTGATAATGGAATTGGTATAACGACAGATACAATTTCTCAGATATTTAATCCTTTCTTTACTACCAAATCCATCGGCAAAGGGACTGGTTTAGGATTATCTATTAGCTACAAAATTATTGTAGAAAAACATACAGGAAAAATAAGCTGCTCGTCAGTTCCAGGACAAGGAACTGAATTTTTAATTCAGCTTCCAGTGCATCAGCATAATCCTAAATTAACCAAATAAAGTTTTTCCACCTAAAACTGGCTATAACTAACAATTCTTAAGGTAGCAACATGGCAACTATCTCAACTTCAGAAGTGTTTCAGGCTTTAGTCACAGGAAGTATCATAGATGACCCTTATGAACCCTCAAGAATTGGAAAAATTGCCCGACTAACAGCTACACAAATAGATTTATATCTAGATAATATACTTCATTCAGATAGTAGTATTTTTAGTTTAGGACTATCAGTAAAGTTACCACAAACTTTAGATAGATTTATTTGGGAACAAGCAGTAAAAATAGTATGTCAAGAAAATGACACTATTAAAACTAGGTTTGTCTTTTATCAGGATGAACCTTTTCAATTTGTAGATAAAAAAGCTAATATTCATTTTGAATATATTGATATTGAAACTAGTAATGACTTTAATAGTTTAGATCAAGTCGTCCAAGAAAAAGTTAAAGTCAAGTTAGATTTAAACGAAGAATATTTGTTTAAGAATATTTTAGTCAAAGAGCAGCAGGGTAGTTATACTGCAATATTAGGTGCGCCTCATATTCTATTTGATGGATATTCTGGTAAAATCTTTTTTGAAAAAGTTAGCAAAGTTTACTTGGCTTTAAAAGCCAACAAAAATCCTCAAAACGTTGAGGAATATTCTTTTTATGATTGTATTGATGAGCATCGTCTGGGATTTGATACTCAAGAAAATCAGCAGTATTGGCAGCAATCCTTAAGTAAGGTTATTCCTGTTACTTCTTATATAAAACCTCAGAAGGAAAATAAAATTCAATCGAGAAAAGTACAAATCACTGGAACTGAATTAGCGCAGATTAGAGAATATTGTCTACTTAATAACTGTCATCTACCAGCATTCTTTAAGTCTGTTTATGGTATCTACTTGAGTAAGTATTTTCAAGCACCAGGAGATTTTGTATTTTACGATATTATCGGCAAAAGAAATGAGAGAGAGCTTGATATTTTAGGTTGTCTGTATCAAGTAGTTCCTGTGGTTGTACCTCAAGCAACTACTGCACGAGAATCAAAAGTAACTGATTACATTTCATTTATCAAGACTTACCGCAAAAACTTAGGTAGCTTACAAAATATCTCAATTCTTCTACAGAATCAATATTTGAAGGATGAGAAAATAAAGTTCTTCTATAACTTTTATAATTTCAGCTTTGTTAATCCTGCTATCGCTGAATTTGGCTCTAAATTAACAGTTCATAATTCTTTCGCAAAAAATGAGATTCATTTAATTGTCAACGATTACAATACTTCTCTAGAATTAGAACTATTTTACAATGAAGAATGTTTTGTTTACTTCAATACCTTAGAAAGGTTTCTACTTTTAGCAAATCAAATTGCTCAAGGATGTGAGTATTTCCATCAGCTAAATATATTACCAGAAATTGAGTGTCAACAATTATTAGAAAGCTGGAATGCAACTAGTAAAGATTACCCAAGAGATAAATGTGTTCATCAACTATTTGAGGCGCAGGTAGAACGATCGCCTGATGCTGTAGCTGTAGTATTTAAAGAAGCTGCACTCACATACCAACAACTAAATCAGCGTGCCAATCAGTTAGCACATTATTTGCATTCCCTTGGCGTAAAACCAGATATGCCTGTGGGGATATGTGTTGAGAGAACATTAGAAATGGCGATCGCAGTTTTGGCAGTTCTCAAATCTGGTGGTACTTACTTACCATTAGATCCGGCATATCCCCAAGAGCGTTTAGCTTTCATGATTGAGGATACGCAGATATCTGTATTGCTGACTCAACAAAATTTGCCAGCAGAACTTCCTCGACATCAAGCACAAGTTATTTGTTTAGACACCGACTGGAACAAAATCAGCCAATACAGTCAGCAAAATCTCTCCACTGAAGTTACAGCCGAGAATTTAGCCTATATCATCTACACTTCTGGCTCAACAGGCAAACCAAAAGGTATTTGTTTAGCTCACCGTCCTTTAGTGAATTTGCTGCAATGGCATTTAAACTCACTATTAACAGGCGTTCGGACTCTGCAATTTGCTTCTTTGAGCTTTGATGCGAGCTTTTATGAGATGTTTACGGCTTGGTGTTCAGGAGGTAGTTTGTTTCTCATCTCTGAAAACTTACGCCGCGATACTACAGCTTTAGCGCAGTTTATTCATAACCAAAAAATTGAAAAAGCGATTTTGCCTGTGGTCATCCTACAGCAAATGGCAGAACTCGCCGCATCTGGGCAGGAATTGTTTACTAGCCTCAAAGAAGTTACTACCACAGGTGAACAACTACAAATCACCCCAGCCATTGTCAAATTATTCAAATCGCTGCCACACTGCACATTTCACAATCACTACGGGCCATCAGAAACCCATGTAGTTACAGCTTTGGCATTAGATCAAAATCCTGACTCATGGCCTACTTATCCCTCTATCGGTCGTGCGATCGCAAACACGCAAATCTATATACTCGATACAGAGCTAAAGCCAGTTCCTATAGGCGTTCCCGGAGAACTATATATTGGCGGCGATAGTTTAGCTAGAGGCTATCTCAATCGACCTGATTTGACGAGTGAACGCTTTATTCCCAATCCTTACCCACAATCGCAGCGTTTGTATAAAACAGGTGACTTAGCTTGCTATTTACCAGATGGAAACATTGAATACCTGGGTCGGATAGACCTACAAGTTAAGATTCGCGGTTTGCGTATTGAGCTAGGGGAAATTGAAACAACGCTGTTACAACATCCTGATGTGCGCGAAGCCGCAGTTATAGCTCGTGAAGATGTACCTGGAAATAAATATTTAGTCAGTTACGTTGTCTGTGGAATGAGTTCAGAGTCAGCACGCACGCTCAGTAATAATCTGCGGCAATTTCTCAGACAAAAGTTGCCAGATTACATGATTCCCTCCAGTTTTGTGTTTTTAGATGCTCTACCACTCACACCTAATGGCAAAATAGATCGTCGTTCTCTACCAGCACCCGATCGCAATCGATACAATCAAGAGCAAGATTTTGTTTCGCCTCGGACTACCGTTGAGCAAGTAGTCACAGAAATTTGGCAGGAAGTTTTGAAATTACCGCAGATTAGTGTTCACGATAACTTTTTCGAGATTGGCGGACACTCACTGCTAGCAACACAGGTAATTTCTCGCATTCGAGGCAACTATCAGCTAGATATACCATTACGAAGTTTATTTGATGCGCCTACTGTTGCTAGCTTGGCTGAAAGTATCGAAGCACAACTCAAGCAAAATCAAAAATGGCACACTCCAGCAATTACACCTGTAACGCGCCATCAAAACTTACCTGTTTCCTTTGCTCAACAGCGATTATGGTTTTTAGAACAGTTATTACCTGACAGTCAGTTTTACAATTTCCCCCAAAGTTTTCGCCTGTTTGGTAGCCTCAATCTCCAAGCTTTAGAGCAAAGCATTAACGAAATTGTCCGGCGACATGAAGTTTTACGCACTACCTTTACTGCATTAGATGGGCAGCCTGTACAAATCATTGCGCCCGTTTTGAGTGTACCGCTACATCTAATAGATTTGCGTTCCCTAGCTGCATCAGCAAAAGATGTAGAAATTCAACGGTTGATGATTGAGGAGTTTCAGCAACCCTTAAATATCAACCAGGGGCCATTATTACGAGCGACTTTATTGCAGTTAGATACAGAAGAATATTTACTGTTGTTGAGTATCCACCACATTGTTTTTGATGGTTGGTCTGTGGGTGTACTATTCCAAGAATTGACATTGCTTTATCAAGCTTTTGCCAATGGTTTACCTTCTCCCTTAGCGGAACTGACCATTCAGTATGCAGACTTTGCTGTGTGGCAAAGACAATGGTTACAAACAACAGCCATATCAGAGCAATTAGCTTACTGGCAGCAACAGTTAGCAGATTTACCCATTTTACAATTACCTAGCGATCGCCCCCGTCCAGCCGTCCAAAGTTATCGCGGTGCGCGTCAACCTATATCATTTTCCAAGTCTCTCAGCGAAGCAGTCACTCGCTTCAGTCAAGAAGAGGGTGTAACTTTATATATGACCCTCTTGGCTGCTTTTCAAACAGTGTTATTCCGCTATACAAATAGCGAAGACATCTTTGTCGGTTCGTTAATTGCCAATCGTCATCATCAAGAAATTGAGAATTTAATCGGATTCTTTGTTAACACTTTAATATTACGCAGCAACTTCTCTAATTCTCCCACTTTCCGCCAACTGCTTAAGCAAGTGCGAGAAATTACCTTAGAAGCTTATGCTCATCAAGACATCCCCTTTGACAAACTGGTAGAAGAACTAGAACCAGAACGAGATTTAAGCCGTCATCCCTTGTTCCAAATCTGTTTTGCGCTGCAAAACGTACCGATGCAAGGTCTGGAACTTTCTGGCTTAACTATCAACCATCATTTAGAACACAATGGTACAGCCAAGTTTGATTTGTTCCTAGAATTATTTGAAACGCTGGATGGTATTAGTGGCTGGTTTGAGTACAGCACCGACTTATTTGACGCTGCTACTATCTCTCGCATTGGCGAAAACTTCCAGACTTTAATTGCGGGTATAATTGCTAACCCAGACGAGAAAGTAACAAATTTACCCCTATTGACAGAGGCGGAAACTCAAAAATTATTAGTCGAATGGAACCAAACACAAACAGACTACCCACAACAGAGCATCCATCAACTATTTGAAGCTCAAGTTGAGCGTGTACCTGACTCTATAGCAGCGACATTTGCAGACCAAGAAATAACTTACCGCGAGTTGAATGCTAAAGCTAATCAGTTAGCCCGTCATTTACAAACGTTAGGTGTAGGGTCAGATGTATTGGTAGGGATTTGTGTAGAGCGTTCCTTAGAAAAGATTGTCGCTCTATTAGCAGTTCTCAAAGCAGGTGGGGCTTATGTACCTCTAGATCCAGCTTATCCCCAGCAGCGTTTATCGTTTAAGGTGTCGGACTCGCAGTTATCAGTTCTCTTAACCCAGCAGCATTTATTAGATAAACTGCCACAACATCAAGCCCATGTTGTCTGTTTGGATAAAGACTGGCAGGAAATTGCGACACAAAGTCCAGATAACCTAGATACAAATGTTAAGCCTGACAACTTAGCTTATGTAATCTACACCTCCGGTTCCACAGGCAAACCTAAAGGCGTACAAATTATACATAGCTCTGTAGTTAATTTCCTTCACTTCATGGGTCAGCATTTGCAACTAACAGAGCAAGATATCATGCTTTCCGTCACGACTATATCGTTTGACATTGCTGTACTGGAAATTTTCTTACCTATTACTCTCGGTGCGCGGGTTTTCCTGGCTAGTCGGGATGAGGCGATGGATGGCACAGCGTTAATGGCATTAACCAAAGGCGTTACTGTCATGCAGGCTACCCCAGCCACTTGGCAACTGCTGATAGAGGCAGGTTGGCAAGGTAGTAATATCAAAATCCTGTGTGGTGGGGAAGCTTTGCCGAAAAAATTAGCCCAACAGTTGCAACAGCGATGCACTACTTTATGGAACGTTTACGGCCCTACGGAAACTACCATTTGGTCAGCAACATATAAGGTTACATCTGACGATGGACAGGTTTTGATTGGTCGTCCAATGGCCAATACTCAGTTTTATATACTTGACTCTCAATTACAACCTGTGCCTGTAGGTGTCCCTGGAGAACTTTACATTGGTGGTGCTGGTTTAGCGCGTGGTTATCTCCATCGTTCTGATTTGACAGAGGCGCGGTTTATTCCTAATCCTTTCAATTATACAAACACAAGCGATCGCCTTTACAAAACAGGAGATTTAGTTCGTTATCTCCCCGATGGCAATATTGAATACCTCAGCCGCATCGACCACCAAGTTAAAATTCGTGGTTTCCGCATTGAATTAGGCGAGATTGAAACTGTGTTAACGCAACATCCCGCAGTTAGTAAGGGTGTAGTCATAGATAGAGAAGATGTACCCGGACAAAAGCGTTTAGTAGCCTATGTAGTACAGAATCAGCAACAGGACAGTACGCCAGAGTTATTAGAAGATTGGCAAACTGAACATCTTTCCCAGTGGCAAACAATCTACGATCAAACCTATAAGCAAACCACTGACAAACAAAACCGAGTATTCAATACTCTAGGCTGGAATAGTAGTTACACGGGTATGCCTATCCCCGCCGACGAAATGGCCGACTGGGTAACTTGCACTGTGGAACGCATTCTTTCTTTGCAACCTAGACAAGTATTAGAGATTGGTTGCGGAACTGGGTTGTTGTTAAGTAGGATTATTTCTCATTGTAGTAAGTATTGGGGTACTGACTTTGCACCAGAAGCCTTGCGACAAATTCAACTATTGCAGTCTAGTCAAGATTGGCCGCAACTGACATTATTACAAAGACCTGCTGATAATTTTGACGGCATTGAACAAGATGCTTTTAATACGGTAATTATCAATTCGGTAGTTCAGTATTTCCCTAGCATTGATTATCTGGTGCAAGTTTTGATGGGAGCAGTCAATGCTGTGGAGTCTGGTGGTTATATATTTATGGGAGATGTACGCAGTCTACCTTTACTAGAGGCTTATCATACTTCTGTAGCATTGTATCAAGCATCATCTACACTTTCTACAGAAAAGCTAAAAGAGCGCATTCGCCAACGCCTCAACCAAGAGGAAGAATTGGTAATAGACCCAGACTTTTTTAGAGCCTTACAACAGCATTTGCCGAAGATAGGCCAAGTGCAAATTCAAGTTAAACGAGGTCAGCATCACAATGAAATGACCAAGTTCCGCTACGATGTGATTTTACATATCGGAACTAATCTTAATCATACTGTCGATATTCCTTGGTTAGATTGGCAACAACAACAATTAACCCTGTCATCTGTGCGTCAGTTGCTATTAACAACGCAGCCAGAGATTTTAGCAATCAAAAATGTACCTAATGCCAGAGTAATTGAGGAAGTCAAGACTATAGAATTGCTCAACAGCCCAGATAAGCCGAAGACAGTAGGCGAGGTGCGATCGCATCTACAACAACTACCACAAATTGGCATCGATCCTGAAGAACTATGGAATTTGCACGAAGATTATCTACTCGATATCACTTGGTCAAAATCTAGCCTAGTTGACTGTTACAACGTAGTTTTTAGACATCGCCAAAAAGAAGGGGTAAGAAAAGCGATCGCTAATCAAGATATAGTTACCCTGAAACCTTGGAGTTACTACGCCAATCAACCTCTACAGAGTAAATTCACTCGCAAACTAGCAGTAGAACTCCGCCGCTTTCTCGAACAAAAGCTACCAGAATATATGGTTCCTACAGCTTTTGTCTGCTTAGAGAAATTGCCGCTTACACCTAATGGTAAGTTAGATCGTAAAGCACTACCTGCACCAGATCAATCTAGAACCAGCTTGGAAGCAGGATTAATTGCACCTCGTACTCCGACTGAGGAAAAAATGGTGGCTATTTGGACTAAAGTATTAGGTAGTGATCGTATAGGGATTCAAGATAATTTCTTTGAATTAGGTGGTAACTCTTTATTAGCCACTCAGTTAATGATGTATCTGCGAGAAACTTTTCAAGTAGAATTGCCAGTAAGATTTATCTTTGAACAGCAAACTATAGCAGGACTCAGCCAAATTATTGAAAAACTGCATCAAGAAGACACTGCTGTTTTAAATCAAACTGTTAATTTGAAAGCTGAAGCCGTACTCGATCCAAGTATCTATCCCCAAGCACCAATTACTCAGAATATAACGCAACCAAAGCATATTTTTGTCACAGGAGCAACAGGCTTTTTAGGTGCTTTCTTAGTCCATGAATTGTTACAGCAAACCGAGGCAAACATATATTGCCTTGTGCGAGCTAATAACGAAATCGCAGGTTTCCAAAGGCTACAAAAAACCCTAGAGAAATATTTAATTTGGGATGCAGACCAAAGCTCTAGAATTATTCCCGTACCAGGAGATTTAGCTTTACCTAGTTTTGGACTTTCTCTAGAAGAATTTGAAAAATTAGCAAAGCAAATTGATGTAATTTACCATAGTGGCGCACAGGTTAACTTTGCTAAACCATATTCTGTAATTAAAGCAGCAAATGTTCTTGGTACACAAGAAGTTCTAAGGTTAGCCTGTCTGCATCAACTCAAACCAGTACATTACATTTCCACAATTGCAGTTTTCGGTACAATTGCTTGTTTAACTGGCTTAAGTGTAATTTCTGAAGATAATGATATTGACCCTAGTGAACCTTATCTCTATGAGGATATTGGTTATACCCAAAGTAAATGGGTAGCCGAAAAACTTGTTTGGATTGCTAAATCTAGAGGTATTCCTGTTACAGTAATTAGGTCAGGGTTTTTAATGGGTCATCCCCAAACTGGTGTAACTAATACAGAAGACTACATATCTAGATTGATTAACGGTTGTATTCAGATAGGTACTTATCCAGATTTAGTCAATCAAAAACAAGAATTAATTACTGTAGATTATGCCAGTAAAACCATTATGCAAATATCTAAAAAGCCAGAATCTTTAGGTAAAGCTTTTCACTTAACACCTGTACCATCAGAAAATATTGATTTAGATAAATTATTTGAATTAGTATCAGCTTGTGGCTACCCAGTGAAAAAAGTACCTTACGCTCAATGGACAGATGCGTTAATCAATCAAGCTCGATACTCTCAGGAAAATCCTTTATTTCCTCTTCTACCCATGCTAACTGAACAAGTGCATGAGGGATTAACTGCATGGCAACTATATCAAAATACTCCTGATTTCGATTGTCGTAATACACTTGAGGCGATCGCTGATCAGCCTATAAAATTTTCCTCAATGAATACTAAGCTAATGAATAATTATTTAGCTTATTTTCAACGTAGCGGGTTTTTAAATATATAGGTTTCATATCCACGACTTTATTACCAAAGTCGTGGATATTTTTTATTTTTCAAGTCATATCAATTCGCTAAAATAAAAAACAGATATCCAAGTAGGGATGCAAAGCATTGCGTCCTTACAAAAAATTGATGTGTTAGCATGATTTTTTAAATTGTAATAATTATTCAAATTTAAGTATTTTTTGCAATGTATATAAAATTTAAAACAGTTAAATTTTAATAGTACATAAATTCAAAATTTAGTATGTACCTTACAGAAGAGCAATTGTTACTATACAAAAATCAAGGTTTCTTTATTCTGCCAGAATGTTTTCCTCGCGGGGAAATCGAAACTATGAAAGCAGAATTATCTGCTATATCCGCAGAAGAATCACCTAAAAGGGTTCTTGAGAAAGACGGTAAAACTGTACGTTCTCTACATGGTACACATAAAACGAATGATGTTTTCAATCGCCTAACACGTCATCCATCTATTCTTGAACCTGCTATGCAAATAGTTGGCAGTCAGGTATATGTATATCAATTCAAAATTAACCTTAAAGCCCCATTTAGCGGTGATATTTGGCAGTGGCATCAAGACTACATTTATTGGCGCAAAGAAGATGGATTGCAAAGACCTCAAATAGTTAATGCCATGTTTATATTAGAAGATATGAACGAATTTAATGGCCCTCTATTTGTGATTCCCGGTTCTCATAAAGAAGAAATGATTGATGTTGCTGCTCATAATTCTCAGAAGTCTGGTGAAAGTCCAGCATGGATATCGAGTTTTACTTCTAATTTGAAGTATTCTATTACCCAGGAAGTAGTAACTGATTTAGTATCTAAGTATGGTATTTATTCTGTAAAAGCTGTGGCAGGTTCAGTAGTCTTTTTTAATAGCAATCTTGTCCATGCTTCAGCAAATAATATTTCGCCATTCGGTCGTTCCACAGCTATTATCACTTATAATAGTGTTAAAAATATTCCCTCTCCAGTTGCACAACCACGCCCAGATTTCCTTGTTAGCCAAGATTATCAACCTGTTTTACCTCTAGCATCTGAGATTTTATCTGAGCTTTATAGTACCAAGTCTATTTAGCGGTGCGTTAGGCGCTTCTGTTATTCATTTCGTGAAACATCATTTCCAAATGTGCGCCTAACACACCCTACAGTAATTTTATTTTTACTTTATAAATAACCTCTTACTGGGCAATAAGGTTGGGAAACTAATTGCGCTTATGCGGAAATATACAGCATTGGCAAGTTTCATTCCCTTTGCGAGGTGATGAGGTATCTTGTATTGTCGAGTTTTCTTATTCATGCAGCAACGCTTGTTTAAACTCTTAATTGTGTAATAGCAATATTGCCACCAAAACAAACTTCAACATCGCTTCCTGGTGTACGTTCACGCTTACTATATTCACCTACGTAGAAAAAATCGTCGCCATCAATGCGATAGTTGACTGGCAGAGGTTTAGTGCAAGGCTGACAAAACACTAACTCCGGTTTGGGTTCTCCTGGTAGTAGATGGGGTAAATTGACATTCCAAAAGCATCCCGGTTCTAGAGGACGGTGCAATAATTCAGTGAGAACTTCAGCAGTTAACGAAGTTGCTAGTTCCCAATCGAAATTGTGTTTGGCTTTACGATAGTGAGAAATAGCAATCCCGGCAATACCGTGCATCGCTGCTTCACGTACAGCCGCAACGGTTCCAGAAATATAAGCATCAACTCCCAAGTTACCGCCAGCGTTAATGCCTGATAAGACAAACTTAATCTCTGGAGTAATTTGTGTTAGTGCAATTCTGACACAATCGGCGGGAGTACCTGCGATCGCATATTCAGTTTCAGAACGTTTTTGTAGATTAATCGGGCGAGTGGTAGTAACTTGATGACCACAACCTGATTGATGATCTTTAGGTGCAGCAACGATAAAGTCTTTGCTTTGGACAGCTTGTGCTAATGCTTTAATTCCCGGTGCATCAATACCATCGTCGTTGGTGAGGATTATGGTCATAGTTATTAGTCATTGGTCATTAGTCATTGGTCATTAGTCAACAGTCAACTGTCAACAGTTATTCTCTCTCATGTGTAACTCCCGTCTATGAGAATAAATCTTTAAAGATAGTGATTTTGACATTGGTTGTGTAGTATTTTTGGTGCTAGATGGTCTTATAAAATTATCCAATGACACATATCCTCAACCAAGTTTCTGGAATGAAAAAACTTTTCATCCAGATGATTTTACCTTTATTAGCTGTAGTCTTAGCTTCTTCGCTATTTACTGCCCCGGCACTAGCTACAGGAGTGTATCAAATCCCCAATTTAACGGCTGGTGATTCTACATGGGTGCTAGATGAAGGTGACGTAATTAGCCGGATTAATGAAGGTACGATTAGCAGCAAGTTTGACGAGTTAGCAAAACAAACAGGTAAGGAAGTCAGATTTGTGACTGTCCACCGGCTTGACTATGGTGAAACACCAGAGAGTTTTGCTCAAGCTTTATTTAAAAAATGGTTTCCCACCGCAGAAGCCCAAGCAAATCAAACTCTGTTAGTGCTAGTTACTGTTACTAATGGGACAGCAATTATTACTGGGCAAGATGTCAAGTCTACCCTCACAGATGCCATCGCCAAAAGCGTAGTAGAGGAAACACTTGCAGCACCATTACGGGATGGTAATAAATATAACCAAGCATTCTTAGATGCAAGCGATCGCCTAGTTACTGTTATCTCTGGGCAACCCGATCCTGGCCCCCCACAAATTGTTGATAAAGTGCAAGTAGAAGGCACATTCAAGAAAGCAGAAGAAACCGACAAGGGTAACGCCACAGCTTGGGTAGTAGGGCTTTTAATTGCTGCTACTATCATCCCAATGGCAACTTACTACATTTACTTAGCCGTTCAACCATCATCTGAAGGTTAGAGAGGGATGAGAGGGATAAGGGGGAGATGAGGGAGATGAGGGAGAAAAAATAATTAAAGATTCTTTTTCATCTCCCCCTACTTCCCCCAAGTCTCCATCTCTAACTACTCCCCAACTAATCCTGTACGTACTCTTGCCCTGTAACCAAAGCCACTTCAGCACGAACAAATTCACGACCTAAATATGCAGCGTGATCTAACAAAGTTACAGGACAGTGTTGAGTTTCTTCAAAAATTTTTACAGATAGTTCCTTTGCTGTTCTGCCACTGAAAACTGTTGTGTGAGTTCTTTCTACTTTTCCCCTAGCAGGAATTACTTTTCCTGTTTCTGGATCTACAGCTAAACCACGTTCGTCAATAACATTTGTAAAATGCTTGGCATAAATTAAGCTTGCTGCCCTATCAATGTAAATAATGAAATATCCATTAGGGTCAAGGTCAATATGACGCTGAGAAAGTTTATCATCAATGGCAGCTAAATCTTCAACTATTAAATCCATAACCTTTAAAAACTAACTTTTTATTCAGGGATTTTACGCTCCATATCAAGTTTGATATATTACCCAAACCCGCTTGCCTAAAGGTAAGTTGACTGCCTAGATTTGGGAGATTTTCATCTCAAACAGCGATTGCAGGCATAAACCATCTTACATCGCCTAACCCCAAAGTTGATGTTTGTTAATTGGGGGGATATCAGTAATTGTCATTAGATTTAAGCAGGAAGCAGAATACAGGAGGCGGGAGGGAATAATTTTGGATTGAACAATCTAAAATTTAAAATCGCAAATCCAAAATTCAAGGGGTACTCAGCACTCACTACGGGCTGAAAGCCTCGCTACCGCTAACAGCAGTTTTAGAGACTATTTATAAAGTACATCTTAAGTAGCACCCTAAGAGGATGTTTGAAAAGTCGGGAAAGTAGTAAAAAAGCTCTCTCAGTATAAGCTGTAAATGAATAGTAAACAGCACCGAGAGAGCGACATGAGTAAAGCATACCCCAGCAATCTGACCCGTGACCAATATGAATTTCTCAGTGAGCTGATTCCAGAGGCAAAACCAGGAGGACGCAAGCGTGAAGTCGATACGTGGGAAGTTCTCAATGCAATTTTCTATATTTTGGTAGAAGGAGTGAGATGGCGAGGGCTACCAGGAGACTTTCCGCCCTGGCAGACAGTGTACACATATTTCCGTAATTGGCGCAAAGATGGGACGTGGCTGTTAATCCATGACAGTCTCAGGGAGTGGGTGCGAATAGACCAGGAACGACACAAGAATCCATCGGAAGCCATTATCGATAGTCAAAGTGTTAAAAGTGCGGCAATGGTGAGTCAAGACGTAGGTTTTGATTCAGGTAAGAAAATTAAAGGGCGTAAGCGATTTATCACAGTTGATACCTTGGGATTAGTGCTACGAGTCTTGGTCACAGCTAGCTGCCAATGTGGGTGAGCGCGCTGGCGGTCAACAAGTTCTCAAACGAGTCAAACAATCTCAGCCACAGTCTCGCTTAACAACCATCTGGGTTGATGGTGGGTTTGATGGAGAACCTTTCATGCAATGGGTTATGAATTTTTGTCGCTGGATTGTCCAGGTTGTGCTGCGACCAGAGCAAACTAAGGGCTTTGTTTTGCTCAAAAAACGTTGGGTGGTGGAACGCACTTTTGGTTGGTTTATGGGATGTCGCCGATTGGTCAGAGACTATGAATTATTGCCCGAAACATCAGAAACTTTTATCTACCTTGCAATGATCCGTATTATGCTGAAGCGACTGGCTTAATTTTTGACTTCCTAAAACTTTTCAAACATCCTCTAAGATCAAGATGGTGCGTTAGGCGCTTATATCAGATTTTTCATGAGAACCTATAGTCAAAGTCTGCGCCTAACACACCCTACAACAATTTTATTTTTACTACCGCTAACAGCAGTTTTAGGCAAAATTAACCTATAAGTATCTGTCAAATTTGTTAGTAATTGGTCAAAATTTTATGGTACTACTGGAAAGCAGGCATGATGCAGCCGTTGAGTAAGAGAGCAAAACATGAGTCTGGTTTGGCAAGCGGATTTTTATCGTAGTCCCCTGCAAGATGCAGATGGAAAAGTTTTGTGGGAGTTATTAATTTGTAATGCAACTCGCAGTTTTGCGTATACGGCAACTTGTCCTCAGTCTGCGGCTAACTCTAGTTGGTTAACGGAACAATTTCAATTAGCCGCAGGTGAACAACTACCAGATGTAATACAGGTTTTTCGTCCTCAGTCTCTAAGTTTAATAGAAGCGGCTGGACGAAATTTAGGAATTAAAGTGGAACCGCAACGGCAAACCCTCGCTTTAAAGCAATGGTTAAGTGAAAAGCAATATCCTATCTCAGTTGATAAGCCACCACCAACACCATTACCGGATAATTTGTGGGGTGATGAGTGGCGCTTTGCCAGCATCCAAGCTGGGGATATTGTCGAGATGTTTAGCGATCGCCCAATTCCCATTTTATCTTTACCAGAAGCCCTCGAACCCCTGAATTTAGGTTTAGCATCAACTATTGCGATTCCTGGTGTGGTAATTTATGGTGGTAAGCGATCGCTAAATTTAGCTAGGTGGATTGCTCAAGCACGCCCTGTAGAGTTGAATTATATTGCTGGTGCGCCCGATGGGTTGGTGTTAGAAGCTAGTTTGGTGGATAGGTGGATTTTAGTCACTTTTGAAGATGCAGAAGTGAGTGCGGCGGCGAAGGTTTACGAACAACGTAAACAGCAAAGTAAAGGATTACATTTTTTATTAGTACAGCCTGATGATTCAGGCATAACTTACACTGGCTTTTGGTTGTTACAAGCCATGTAGAAAGAACAAAAAACAGGCTTAGATATATCTAAAAACTAACGTAAAGCTAGAGGGTTTAAGCGTATCTCATTGTAGACTACCGTGTATACGCCTCCTAAAGCTACATACAAAATATGTATTTAGTTTACAACCTGAAATCTATTCTGAATTATGGCATTGATAGCTGCATAATGTGTTTTGTAATATGATAGGTTAGTCTGAGCTTCTTGATAAGCATAGCTATTTTTGGGAATATTTTCTAATAATTGAATTGCTTGCTGCCATTTATCTTTTGCTTGTTCCCACGCTGACAAAGAATTTGGTGCATTTCTCATAAAAAATGCAGCTTCTGTTGCTAATTTTTGAGCAGTTTCTAAGTTATTTATGGCTTGCTTTTCAACTGCGGCTTTTTCATTGATAGATTTATAGTTTCGTTGATAGCGAATTAGTCTTTCTTCTGCTTTGGCAGAAACTGATGTTCCGTGAGGAATTCGATTTAAGAAAACTATTGCTTGCTGCCATTTTGTTGCAGCTTGTTGCCATCTTGCTAAAGGATGGGGCGGATTTTGAGCAAGTGAAGAGGCTTCCATCCCTAGTTTTAAAGCTGATTTGAAGTTACTTAAAGCTTGGGTTTCTGGGTCAATATTTTGATTAGCTTGCTGATATTGATTAATTTTATCTTTAAGAATCAAACCACCAAGACCAACAATAAATAAACCAGAGACGGCATATATCATTATGCGTTTTATTTGTGACGCAGAAAAACTCTCAGTGATTTTTTTCGTAGTTCGACTTTTATATTTTCTTTGATTTAAATTTTTTTGTGCTTGTTCTTTTAATTGTTGACATTGGCTTAAGTATATATTAATTCTATCTTGATAAATTTGACAATCATTGAGTATGTCTGTCAACTCTTGAAACTTACCTTCACTAGAAATAATTAATTCATGAGCATCATCCAACCATTCTATAGCAAAGCCTGATTTGCCATAAAATGATGAAATAGCCATAAAAATTGTTAATAATCCTTGGCTAGATTTAATAGTGTTGACGGTATAAGATAATCTGTGTTGGGCTTTTGATATATTTTCTTCAATATTAAGTATTTGCTGAAGTTGTTTGTCTAAATTTCTGAAATCATTCAAAGCTAGTTTTATATCTAAGCACTTTTTTAAATGTTCAATTTGATTGGTTAAACTAGGATAGTTAATATCTAAATTAACTTGATTGATGAGATTAACATCGCTTAAAATATCTGCGGCGATCGCCTGTAATAAATCACCCCATTCAATCCAGTAATTGATTTTAGATTTTAAAGTATCTAAACATACCTCTACTTCAGGACTACCAAATTTTTCGATAATTAATCTTGTGTTACCACTAATATTTGGTTCCATCTGCAAAACACTAGGTAATACCCAACGTTTTGTAGTGGGAATTTGGGTTAGGGTAGCAGTACCCTTATGAGTGAAAGAAGTTAATTGTTGGTTTTGGGCGATCGCCTCTGTAGATATTTCTTGTTGAATGTGGCGTAGTTGTTCCTGAGCATGGTTAATCAAGGCAACTTGTTGTATGATCTCCTGAGAATTACCTAAAGTAAGTCTCAAACCATAAACAATTTTTGGCAAGTTATTAATTAGTGTTGGCAAATCAGTCATAGCGATAAAAATAGGGGGTGGAAAATGAGGAGTAGTAACTGGCAAAAAAAACCTTTTTGTCTTCGGTTCAGTGATATTAAGTGCTTAAATTTTCGTCTAGTTAGGACTAATCAAACTGTTTGATTGTTAAATCATAGAAACGATAGATTTATCTTTCCCACAAACTCTGCTAAAGTAACGAGTCCAGTTTTAGCCATTAGTCAACAGTTTTTCTCCTCTGCTTACCTGCTCCTCCTCATCTCCCCTAACCTTATGAATGAAACCGATTTAGCTTTTACCCCAGCACTAGAGTTAGCGCAATTAATTCGTCGGCGGGAAGTGTCGCCGTTGGAGTTGGTAGAAACCTATATAGAAAGGATTCAAAGGTTAAATCCCCAGTTGGGAAGTTACTTTACAGTGACAGCCGAATTGGCGATCGCAGATGCTAAAGCCAAGACAGAATCACTCAGCACAACCTCTGAACTACCACCATTTTTTGGTGTGCCAATTTCTATCAAAGACCTAAACGCTGTGGCTGGTGTACCTTGTACCTACGGTAGTCCAGCATTATTAAATAACATTCCCGAATTTGATGATGGGGTAGTAACCCGCATCAAGCAAGCAGGATTTATTATTCTTGGTAAAACAGCTACTTCTGAACTAGGTTCATTTCCTTATACAGAACCTACGGGTTTTCCCCCAGCTAGAAACCCTTGGAATTTAGATTACACCCCTGGCGGTTCTAGTGGTGGGGCGGCGGCCGCAGTCGCCGCCGGACTATGTGCGATCGCTCAAGGTTCCGATGGAGGCGGTTCGATTCGGGGGCCTGCGGCTTGTTGTGGTTTGGTGGGAATTAAACCAGCACGGGGTAGAGTAAGTAAAGCACCAGTAGGTGATCGCTTGGCGGGGATTGCGGCTAATGGGCCTATTGCGCGTACCGTTGCGGATGCGGCTGCTCTGTTAGATGCTATGTCAGGTTATGTTACAGGCGATCCTTACTGGCTACCTGATCCCGAACCGTCATTTTTAGCAGCCGCACAAACACAACCTCCTAAGTTACGCATTGCCTTTGGGACTGGTATCCCGCCTTTGGGAATGGCAGATGCTAACTGTCAGCAAGGTGTATTGCAAACAGTGAAACTATTAGAACAACTTGGGCATCAAGTTGTAGAAAAATCGCCAGATTTTAATGGGTTGGTGGAACCCTTCCAAGTTGTTTGGCAATCTGGTGTAGCCGCATCGGGTTTACCACCAGAGATATTACAGCCTGTAAATCGTTGGCTATTGGCACGGACTGGTAGTGTAGCTGATTACATTCAAGCAGTCTATAAAATGCAGATAGTAGCGCGGCAAATCGTAGCATTTTTTGATGATGTAGATGTTTTAGTCTTGCCAGTGTATTTGCGCTCACCTATTCGTGTTGGGGAATGGGCAGATTTGAGTCCAGAAGACACATTCCAACAGATTGTGAATTGGGTAGCGCCTTGTCCTGTTGCCAATGCTACTGGACAACCTGCGATCGCTCTACCTGTAGGTTTTGATAATCATGGTTTACCTATAAGTGTGCAGCTAGTCGGCAAACCTGCGGATGAAGCCACTTTAATTAGTCTGGCAGCACAAATAGAAGCCGCTAACCCTTGGATTCAGCATCGTCCAGCCTTTGCCACCTCCAGCTAAATTAGACTAATAATATCTGTTGCCATCAAAACATGGGCTGATGTTCTGCGTCCCAACATTGCTTGTCATACCAATAGCGACCACTACGTTCACATTCAGATTGATTAGTCAACCACATAATTGATGTAGGCTGAAACGAACTACCACTAGCAGCAGAGACAGAAGATACAATGAAAGGGCTAATAGCTCTAATTGTGGCGTAGGTACAAGCTATTGCAGTTATGGATAATCCCGTGCATAGCAGATTGTTTACCGTGGATAATTTTTGATTTTTCTTGGTTCGCCCAATGTTTTTTGCTAATTTTGAATTGACTGAAACCATGTTAAGTCCCTGTAAATATTAAACTTTCGAGGGATGCACCTAATAAACTCGTTGTAATTTAATCTTGCGCTAGGATTACAATTCCTCCCAGAGAGAGATTACTATTTATTGAATTTATGCAATACATGAATCAGTTGACTATTGATACCACTACATAACAGCTTGTTAATAGGTATTAGCTGAGGAAAAGTAAAGATATTACAGATGCTTTATGTATTCTTGTCTAAAAACACTGTATAAATTGTGAGATTATAATCATCAACACTTAATCGCTACTGACAATAATTAGTACTTTTTATTACATTTAATACTGATTATATAGAAATATAGGAATCCGATTTGATTTCTGTATCCCTTACGGGAGCGTAGCCATAAAAATCTCAGTATTTGTAGGCATTGCCCACCGTATCATATCTTTGACGCTGCACTGCCCAACGCCACTTGCTTTATGTCGGGAAACCCGCCCAACGCAGTGGCTCCCCTACGTATATTTCAAAAATCAAGTATTCAGAAGGTAGATTTAACGCCTATCCCGCGTAATGGCTATCTTGTTAGTGTTAATTGTGTAGCTAAAAATTTAAGATTTTTAATACCTCAGAGAGAATTAGGAGAAATATGTCAGATTTTTACTTAAAACCTGATTTTTTCTGGCGATAATCTCTATCATAATAAAGTTACTAATAAGTTTTATAAGCAAGCATAAATGTCAATTGAAAAACAGTTTTAGCTTAAATTAATTTTCTATTTGATTTTTGAAATCGGCCGCAAGATAAGGTGGGTAATATTCACTCTACACTTAAACTACCGATATATAAATTTTTTCAACAATTAGATCAAATTGCTATATAACAAGTTTGTCTACATAACATTTTTCTCTAAACACTAATGTATAGTGATTATTTGCCATGAATTGTTTAGTGACGTAAATGTATTCTGTTAGTTTTTATATATGAACTGCTTCATTAACAATTATTTGTATTAATGAAGAACATATTGTTATGGAAATCAACCATTCAAATATTGAGCAAATTGTATGTCTATAAATCAAGAAGATATTACTGAATTAGAAACAAATTCGCTTCCACCTATCCCTATTCAAGAGATTTCTGAAGATAGGACTTTAACAGAAACGGTAATTTCTGCAACGCCAAAAAGATTTCTCAAAATCATTTCTAAATCAGAAATTCGCAATAGTCTCAAGGCATTAACTTTTGAGAGTGTTTTCGCCACGATTTTTTATAGTATTATTGGTGGCGCATTGTTGAGTAATTTCTTGTTAGAGTTAGGGGCCGGGCCTGTAGAAATTGGTTTACTGGCTGCTATCCCCCAAGTAGTGAATCTACTTCAGCCTTTGGGAGCATATTTAGTAAACCGCAGCTTGAGCTTTCGCAAGTACAGTATATCTATTTTTCTACCGCCTCGGTTGTTATGGTTAATTCTTGTACCAGCCATTTGGTTAACCAAGTCATCTTATATAGCTGGGCAGCAAGTAGTACAGTTAACTTTAATAATTCTTTTAGTTGGTAATATTATTGAAGCTTTCGGTCGTGCGCCTTGGCTTGGTTGGTCGGCTGTGTTAGTACCGCAAAAATTGAGAGGAAGATATTTCGGCTTTCGCAGTAGCATTCTTGGTTTAACAAATTTTGTTGGTGTGCCACTTTTAGGTCTAGTAGTATCGGTTTGGCCTGGGGGAACACTTCAAGGTTACAGCGCAATTCTGCTTATAGGAATCATACTGGGAATAATCAGTGTAGGTTGCCAAATGTGGATGACTGATGTCAATCCTCAGATGTTGAAAGATGATGATGCTAAGAAATCACAGTTTCAAGGAATAGATTTTAGCTTGCTCAAGGATACTAATTTTTTGAAGTTCGTGCTTTATTTAAGCATTTGGTGTTTTGCGGTTAATGTTAGCGCTCCCTTCTTTAACCTATATTTGCTAGATAACCTAAATATAGATATTAGTGTAGTGACGATTTATCACGGTTTGGGTACGGCTGCAAATATGTTAATGCTGCTTTTATGGGGTAAATTGGCCGATCGCATCGGTAATCGTCCGCTATTAGTATTGGTAGGTGTTTTGGTAGCGATAACTCCTTTGTTGTGGTTGGCGGTGGGAAGTAATCAACTTTCTTTCTGGGTTTACTTACCGTTACTGCACATATTAGCAGGTGGTACATGGGCAGCAATCGATTTATGTACCAACAATATGATGATGGGTATCGCACCTCTACGTTATCAGTCTGGTTATTTTGCGATCGTCGGCGCGGTTGCTGGTATAACTGGAGCAATTGGTATTACATTCGGTAGTTTCTTAGCAACTTTTCCGGCTATTGGTGGTTTACTAGGGCTATTTGCTCTCTCAGGCTTACTACGAATGGTGGCGCTTGTACCCCTAATTTTTGTCCAAGAACAACGTTCCATCTCATTAGGTCAGTTGATACGAATGTTGTTACCAGTTAAACACTCAGTAGATTTAGTGAATGTAGAGTAATCGAGCTAACTATGGGAATACTGTAATTAGAGTTAATACAGTAACCATCATGGCTCGGTCATTGCATCAACCAGGTGATGTAATCGTTGATCCTACCAAACAACCTGTGAGCGATCGCTATCGGATTGTCATAATCTTAGGCGAAGGCAATAGCAGTATTACTTATGCGGCGGAAGACATAACACAGTCTGGTGTCACCGTGGCAATTAAAGTCATTTCTCTCCAGCAAGCACAAGACTGGAAAGTTGTGGAGTTGTTTGAGCGGGAGGCGCAAGTACTAGCAAAACTCCAGCATCGGGGAATACCGCGTTATCTTAATTATTTTCACCTCGATACCGCAAGCGATCGCCGTTTTTACATTGTGCAAGAATTAGCGCCAGGAAAATCTTTGGCTGCATGGGTAGAACAGGGATGGCGCGGCGATGAAGCAACGCTCAAACAAATAGCGCGGCAGATATTAGCGATTCTAGTTTATTTGCAACGCTTATACCCGCCAGTCATTCATCGTGATATTAAACCACACAATATTATTCGTCATGAGGATGGCTCACTGTATTTAGTTGACTTTGGTGCAGTGCGAGATACTTACTACAGTACCTTAATGCGGGGTAGTACTGTTGTGGGAACTTATGGTTATATGGCTCCCGAACAGTTTCTTGGACAAGCTGTCCCAGCAACAGACTTGTATGGATTGGGAGCTACATTATTATATTTATTGACTCACAAATCGCCAGCAGAGTTACCTCAGAATGCTTTGTCTGTAGATTTTCGGGAGCATATTCAAGTTTCTGATGCTTTTGGGGAGTGGTTAGAAAAACTTTTAGAACCTGATGTGAAGGATCGCTTTCCTACCGCCGAAGCAGCTTTGTTAGCCTTAAGACAACCAGCAAAACCCTTACAAACAACTCAACTCTCCCCCCGTAATGCTCTCATCGCCTTAGTTATCGGTACACTGGCGGCAGTTTGGCTAGGTAACTCTTTTAAATGGAAAGTATTGAGTTCCTTTGGCTTGTCACCAAGGGGTGTATGTGACGATGTAAATGTTTTGCAAAACTACCTCCAGCAAGGCGGAAACCCTAACCTCCGCGTCAAACATTATCGATTTTTAAGTTGGCGTGGGGGTAGTCAATGGCCTTTGTTATTTTGTGTTTCTTCCCTTGCCAATGCAGAACTACTACTTAAACACGGTGCTGATCCCAACATTAGAGAGTCCTATGAACCAATCTTGTTTAAAACAGTACTTGATAATAGCTTGGATTTCATGAAATTGCTGTTGAAATACGGTGCAAGTCCCAATATTAGAGTTTACAGTGAAAGCAATCGGGGGCGATCGCACGAAGAAGCACCGATACTTCATTACATGATTTATAGAAATCAACCGGAATTTGCTGAACTTTTAATCAACAGTAATGGCATTAATGTCAACGAGCAAGATAGTTATGGTTACACACCTTTAGATTTGGCAATCAAGTTTCGTATGGTCAAGATAGGTCTGATGCTATTAGAAAAAGGTGCAACCCTAAATAAAGAATCTAATCCTCAACTTCTGCGTGAGTGGCAGCAAGAACTAGAAAAGCGAAAAAGTCAATAGGAAGCGAGAATGAACACCTTACATAACTATGGTGATGTGATTGCTGGACGCTATCAGATTCAGCGTGTTTTAGGACATGGGGGAATGGGTATTACTTATGCGGCAGAGGATTTGCAAATTCATCAACCTGTAGCGTTGAAGGTACTTTCTCTGCATCGCGTCAAAGATTGGAAAGCGCTGGAATTATTTGCACGCGAAGCAAAAATTTTGGCTAACCTCAGCTATCCAGGGATTCCCCAATATTTGAATTATTTTGAAATAGAAACAGATGAAAACCATGCTTTTTATCTGGTACAAGAACTAGCTCCAGGACAATCTCTATTTGAGCTAGTTAATCAAGGTTGGAAACCAAGCGTTGAAGAAGTCCAGGCGATCGCATCTCAAGTGCTAGAAATTCTGGTATATTTGCAACAGTTGACCCCGCCTGTAATTCATCGAGATATTAAGCCGCAAAATATTATCCGTCAGGAAAACGGTCAAATTTTTCTGGTAGATTTTGGTGCAGTTCAAGATACCTATCACAATACTGTAACAGGTGGTAGTACCGTTGTCGGAACCTTTGGTTATATGGCTCCCGAACAATTTCGCGGACAGGCTGTATTATCTACAGACTTGTATGGACTGGGAACCACTTTATTATTTTTGCTCACAGGTAAATCCCCCGCAGACTTACCACATCGTCAACTTACTATCGACTTTCGTAGTGTTGTGCAATTACCCAAACGCTTTGCAGCTTGGTTAGAGCGGATGATTGAACCAATTAGTACAGTCAGATTCCCCTCGGCTGTAGAAGCCTTAGTTGTTTTACAAGGAAAGCAACCACTCCCACCCCGTGCAAGCACTTATAAACGACCCAAACAAAGCAAAATTAAATTAACCACCACAACTAACAAAATGACTATTGATATACCTCCCTTACTCCTCAATAGTCCTCAGAGTTTGTGGTTGGGGTTATTGCCAATATTTGTATGTATCCCCATCTTTTGGATTACTTATGCTTGGATTATTGAGATATTAGAACCGAAAGCTGAGATTGACATTGGAAGAGAGTGGATATTTCGCCTTGCCATTTTGATGACTACCTTTGTTCCCTCGGCTTGTGTTATTTGCCTATATGCTGCTCAAAGTTTGTTCTTTAGTAGCGCCTTCGGTAGTCGTTATGAGATTGAGCCATTTTGGAAGATTCAATTAACATACTGTTTTGGACTGTTCACTTTGCAACTACCATCAATACGTACAAAGAAAAACGCCAAACTCCAGGCGAGTGTGACACCTATGCAGCAAGAGGTTGCTGTGATCAAAAATCTTAACTCGTATTGTACTTTAGCGATCGCCCCACTCAAAATCAACTTCGGACTATTCTTGAACAACAGCGAAAAAGCATGGTTAGTCAACGAAATCAACGCCTTTGCAGAGCGTCACAACAATGATCAAGAATAGCTTTAAAAAATATTAAATTGCTATTTTATTGTTATAAGTAGTATAAAAATGATGACTGAAATGAAATGGTACAACGAACCTGCTACCTGGAATGAACAGGCAGGAGTTATTTGTGTTAACGCATCTGCAAAAACTGATTTTTGGCAAAAGACTCACTATAATTTCATCCGTGATAACGGCAACTTCTACTATCAGGAGGTAAAGGGTAATTTCACAGTTGAAGTTAAAGTTATAGGAAATTATCAGGCTTTATATGACCAAGCTGGACTGATGATTCGTGAGAACGAAAATATCTGGCTCAAATGTGGCATTGAATATGTTGAGGAAGTGCAGAATGTCAGTGTTGTAGTGACACGAGATTATTCAGATTGGTCAGTAGTGCCTTTATTACAACCATCAAATGCCTTATGGTTACGCCTAGAACGTCGTGTCGAAACAGTAGAAGTACAGTATTCTCTAGATGGAAAGAATTATCAAATGTTGCGCCTAGCATATCTCACCCTTGCAGAAATAGTGCAAGTAGGACTAATGTGTGCTTCACCACAGGGTGATGGTTTCTCGGTGGTGTTTGAAGATTTCAGAATTACTCAATCATAGCAGTCCAGAAATTACATTTATACTTCACCCAATTGGGTGAATCAAATGGAGGAAGTTTGATACATCTTTCATCTTGTAACTTTAAACTACTCCTCCACACTTGGTTAATTCAATGAAAATCTCTAACTTGCTTAAATCAAAGCAAAATGCAGAATGGCCGAGATTAATTACTTTAACTTATAATCAATCTTTTCGTATACCGCAATCAGTAGATGAATTAGAAGTTTTATCAGGTTGCGCTTGGATAACTGTTGCTGGTCAAGATATTGTCCTCATAAAAAAGCAAATAGCATCAATACCACAAAGTAAAGATGGAGTGATCATTTCTTCTGTTAGCCAAGAACCTTTGGTTTTTGAGTTGCGAACTAAAGCCACAAATCTCACTTGGTAATATGGTAGGGGCCAGGGAACAATATAGTATATTTGCACTGATTGCTAGATTAACTTAGCACTTTCTCTTGACGGCTGTTGAAGCTTTGGCTATATTACTTACTATAAGTTAAGTAAGTTAATTGTTTGAAGTGGAGAATGTGTGAACGCTAAAGCAAATACTGGAAAATCTAGAGAGCAAGTACTGCAACTGGCTGAAGCTTTATTTAGTGAGCGAGGCTACACAGCAGTCACCTTGAGAGATATTGCAGAAGCGTTTGAAGTGCGTCAGGCTGCACTTTACTATCATTTTCCCGAAGGTAAAGAGCAGTTATTCTTTGAGGTGATTAAGCGCAGTTTTCTGCGTCACGGTCAAGGACTGAATCGTGCCATTTTACAAGCCGAACCCCACTTATCTAGCCAACTGAACAAAATGGCAGAGTGGCTACTTTCACAACCTCCACTCGACATGACTCGACTGGCGCGATCGGATCTACCTGCTCTGTCTCCAGAACATGCTCACGCTCTTCATGAGTTGGGAAATTCATCTCTGGTAGAGCCAATAGGGCAAGTTCTGACACAAGCTTACGAGCGAGGAGAGATTCGCTTGGTTGATGCCAAACTTATGGCTACCGTTTTTCTATCCCTAATTGATACAGTGCATGATATGCACCGATACAAGAACATCCCTAAGCAAGTTTTAGCTCAGGATGTGATTGACATACTGCTGGATGGAATGCGCCGTCGTTAATTTTTTTGTCTATTTACTTACTTAATTTTAAGTAAATACTTGATCTAGTTATTAAACTACAAAAGAGGGTTACAGCAATGATTGCAGCACCATATAGAGTTGCATTGGTTACAGGAGCCTCCTCTGGAATTGGTAAAGTGACAGCCACTGCATTGGCATCAGCCGGATTTACGACTTATGCCACAGCCCGAAATCTTCTAGCATTGGGCGATTTGGCTGCAAAAGGTTGCTACATTCTTCCATTGGATATCACAGATGAAGCATCCATGCTGGCTACTGTGCAAACCATAGAAGCCAAGCACGGTGCTATTTCTGTTTTGATTAACAATGCTGGCTATAACCAGATTGGCCCCTTAGAGGAGTTGACAATGGAAGATGTGCGCCGCCAGTTTGAAACCAACGTGTTTGGCTTACTGCGGATGTGTCAACTCGTACTGCCGGAAATGCGAGAGCAAGGATATGGACGGATTATCAATGTTGGCTCCATAGGGGGTACATTCACAACCCCTGGTAATGGCGCTTATCATGCCAGCAAGTATGCGGTTGAATCCTTCACGGATGCCCTACGTTATGAGGTTAAACCTTTTGGAGTGGATGTGGTCTTAATTCAACCAACAGGAGTCCGTACCCCATTTGTAGAAAAACTCTATGTCTCTATGCCACGAAGGGGAAGTGATAGCCCGTATGCAGTACTCAAGCAGAACATTGAGGCGCAGATTGCACAAATGTTTGCTGGTAATGCTTGGGGCATTCTAACTCCAACAGATGTGGCTAAGGTAATTGTCGAAGCTGCTATTGTTCGTCGTCCTCGTACTCGTTACCAAGTGGGATTGAGTGGAAAAATCTTCTCCTTGGTTCGCCGCCTTTTACCCGACCGTGCTTGGGATGCCTTGATGTCTCGCATGTTTCCAATGGGTGATGTAGCGGCTGCAAAGAGTCGCCGAAAAGCTTCACCATTCGAGGATTTTAAAGCAATGAATTAATTGGGGCTGAGTTTGATTTGCTTTATAGGTTACTTAATTTTAGGTAAGCCAAAGTATCAGCGATGCGGTTGATTAAATGGCGATCGCATCGCTACAAAATCTGTTTCCAGAAATACTGATTGAAACCTATGAATGTTGATTTACTCATTCGTACTTACTACAGTGAATTGAGTCGTGATCTACTCATTTACATCATCACTATCGCTGTTGCGGCTTTTATCACTTGGTCTGTTTGGTATCGTGTGCGGATTAAAAATAGGCATGGCTGGTTAGCAGGTGCATTAGTATTAACGATTGTGGGAGGCGCTCTGATCACCGCAGCTTACAGTTATCGAGTAGGCATTCCTGCAAAGTTAAATGCTGACTTAGTAGCAGCACAGACCAATCTTGACTTGGCTCGTCAGACGGTGATTTATCGATATGGATCTGAACCGGCAGTTGCACATTTCCGAATGCTGGCAATAATTTGGGCTGTTATTAGCTCAATAGCTCTGGCGGCAATGCTTACATATCGTCGTCCGGTGGTGTTGGGAATCTGTAGTGCCGTTCTGTTTTTGTGTGCAGCATCATTTGTGCTAGACCTCACCGCTTTTATGCGGGATTTGGTTTACGCTGCCCAGTGGATGGAGATGAAACCATAAAAGACATAACAAAGTATTTAAACGAACAATCAAACTTGGATTATCTTCGCCACCCATTAGCGATCGCCGCAATCGAAAACCAGTCAAATAAACCCTTTTGCGGCTGTGGAATTTCCGCCTGGGAAAAACTGACAATTTCTGGCAACACAACAGACTCGCTACTCGATAAAGAACGCTGAAATAAGTGAGTGCAATGAAACGGAGTCCGTATTACTTTTACTAGTTGTAATTTTGTTTGAGACAAGGTTGCACCGATGGCTTCCGCACCAAACACGCGCGAGTTACTGAAGTTTTCGCTTTTGTGTGGGGACGTTTTGACTCGATAGTCGTTGCTAGTCAATAGATAGCCGTTGGGCTTGAGTGCTTGAGCTAGCTTTTGTGCAACTTCTTGTAGGATAGTTTGATTGCCGACATAGTATAAGATTTCACTACAGATGATCAAGTCAAACCGTTCCGATGGAAGTTCATCCTGAGTAATATCAAACTGAATCAGTTTGACGTTTTCACATTGGTGCAAAACACATCGCTGATTTGCCCGCATTAATGCAATCGGTGAAATGTCTGCCGCTACCAATTTTTGTACACGCGCAGCTAATTGAACTGTAAATATACCTTCTGCACACCCTAATTCAAGTGCTTGAAAAATAGATGTGGATGGTAGAAGTTGTAGTTCTTGCTCATACTTCCATTGCTCATAAGCACTGACGTACTGCCAAGGATCACGAGCTAGTCGAAACAATGTATCAAAACTAAACTTCAGCCAAGCGCTATTGAAGTACCTTTGTAGTTGCTTGATTTCCATTAAATACCACCCTCATTACTTGGCGATGATATACGTAGTTGTGATGTACTACATATAACAAAGCTTTGTGCCAAGAAACGCTGTGCGATCGCTGCACCAATTCTAGATGAGGTGCTAACGATAAGACCAATGTTGGACATCATGGCCTCCCGTGCTATTGCATACATAATATTACTAAAATCGTATTATACGAAATTAGTAATATCTGTCAAGACACTAGGTACTAGCTGTCTGAGGCTCGATTCTGCTCGACAGCCTCAGCAACCTTTGCAAATAACTGCACAAATACAAGCTGTTCTTCATCCGTTAGCATCTCTAGCATCCGTCGGCAGTCTGTTAAATGCTTCTCAATAAAGACCTGTCGCATTGTACTTCCGTTCGGTGTCAGGACAAGCCTAACGACTCGACGATTATCTTCTGTACGTTTGCGTTCGACAAGACCTTTACGAACCAATCGATCAATGATACTAGTAGCTGTGGTTGGAGCTACGCCAAGATAAGTCGCTATATCACTATTAATGCAATTCTCCTGACTGCCAATAAAAATTAGGGCCTCGGTGTCCGAAATACCCAGTCCCGTTAAGTCATCAGCATGACTTGTCCGCGTTCCAGCTACCTTGAACGCGCGAGTTAGCTTGGAGACAGAAACAAACAAACTCTGAAGAAGCTCAATACGTACACTCATATTCGTATGATACGACCCATCTTGCACTATTTGCTTTTCTTAAAGCTTTTTACTCACATCTCTCGAATAAAAATTTTTATACTTGCACGAAAACCGACTTAACGATATTTGAAAATATGGTAGGAGCGATCGCTCTTATTCTACGAGTATTAGTTGAGGATTATACCTCTGTTACCAAATTATTACTACAGATAGTAGACAAATTGGAGCTTACAGTGATCTAGGCATAGGTGCTTAGTATCTATCAAAAAAAGCTAAATTAGTAATAGCTCATTTACCAGGATAAAGTCTATGGGTTCAGTTATAAGTACTACCTAGATGACCGTTCTTTTATGGGGTTTATTGATTTTTATTGTGTAATATTTTTAACTACCCTTGAGATTGTTTAAACGAGCAATCTCAAGAAATAGATTACAAAATAGACCTCTTGCATAAATATTTTTGTATTGCTGACAATACTATTTAAAAGCTGTTTACAGATAGTTTTATGGCAATCTTTGACCACTCATTTTTCATCTTGAAATTATTTGCAGTATTAGGTTGTGGACTAATGGCAGGCGTTTTCTTCGCATTCTCTGCATTCGTCATGAATGCTCTTGCTCGACTTCAACCGACACAGGGGATAGCGGCTATGCAGTCGATTAATATTACAGTGATTAATCCACTTTTTATGACGGTATTTTTGGGAACAGGTGGAATTTGTATTTTCCTTTTAATTTCCTCATTATTGAGGTGGCAACGAACGAATGCTGTCTATTTAATTACAGGTAGTTTACTCTACCTCATAGGTACATTAAGTGTAACAATTTTCTTTAATGTTCCACTTAATGAAGCATTAGCCTTGATTAAACCAGATAGTGCTGATGGGGTGCAGTTATGGACTACCTACCTAAATAATTGGACTTTCTGGAACCATATTCGAGCAGCAGCAGCACTTACAGCATCAGCATCACTCACTTTGGCAATTCGCTCTTGAGGATGACTGGGAATGTTTAGGATTTAATGACGCGATCGCCAAAAAATAGTTAACTGCTGAGTATTTTATTTCAAGTAATTCCGGATGATTACAAATTCTTTAGTAAAAATGTCTCATATGAATTTAGACATACATTTTACAACAATAGTATGCAGCTTTATACATTGTTTGAGATTGAGCGGATTCAGCAAGACATTCTTTATCTAGTTGAAGTGATGGAATGGGTAAAGAATTTTTTGGCAAAACCTCATGCTGATTTAGGCAGAAGTGGCTCTGTATGCCCTTTTATCCCTTACTCAGTCAAGTCAGATAGCATTCATATGGCGGTAATTCGTGTGAAAAATTTAGCACCTAAACAAGTAGAGGATATTGTATTCAAACATAGAGATATCTTTCTAGACATAGAAACACGCGATAAAAAAGCCTGTATCAATAAAGCTTTTTTACTCATCTTTCCTGATATTGATATGGATGATGCTGCCACTCTCATTGATGATATTCAACAAAAACTCAAACCCTTTTTTGTGGAAAAAGGTTTAATGATTGGAGAATTTCACAAACGTACAGCAACTAGGGGACTGCATAATCCAAATTTCTATCCTCTACGTAGCCCTATTCCCCTGTTAGCTATACGTTTCATGGTTGAAGCTGATCTACCTTTTCTTCTGAATACAGACAATCTACATTTACGTATTCAATATCTAGAAGCTTATTTACAGCATTTTCAGCAAGAAGCGAAAGATGAAACAAGATTAAAAACTGCTTATCAAGAGTTGGTTTTAGCTAGAGAGAAAATAACAAAAGAAAGTTGTATAGATTTAGACTATGAAAGACTTTCTAAGAGAAATCTATCATGCCCCTTTCTACACTAAGGCTAATCTCTGACTTTTAGTTATAGATACTAGTAATTTTTAAATATACACAGTATTAATTTTTAATTTTAAATACCCAATTCCAACAAACAGTAATTCTTTTATTTTATACAGATGCAAATTAACACCAAGCAATCATACTCTCAGTCCAAAAATAATGTAGATAGCGCTAACAATGTTATTAAACATACACTACTTTTACAGCAAACTAATAACACTCAATTATGTGTTCATCAAATGTTTGAGGCACAGGTAGAAAAATCTCCTGGTGCAGTTGCAGTGGTATATCTAGACGAGAACGAATTTACAGAACGTGCTACGCACATCGCCGTTCCCCACAAACCTAGTGAACTAACTTACCAACAGTTAAATCAAAAAGCAAACCAGCTAGCACACCACTTGCGTACATTGGGAGTTGGGTCTGAGATATTGGTTGGTATTTACATGAATCGTTCCTTAGAGATGATAGTAGCAATACTAGGAGTTCTCAAAGCTGGTGGCGCTTATGTACCTTTAGATCCGGCTTATCCTCCAGAACGGTTAGCCTTCATTTTAGAGGATACAAAAACACCAGTTATGCTCACCCAGGAAAAACTGCTGGGTAAACTACCAACTCATGAAACGCAGGTAGTTTGTGTGGACTCAGAGTGGGAAGTAATCGCTCACAATAGCCAGGAGAATCCTGTAAATTGGACAACACCAGAGAATCTGATCTACGTCATTTACACTTCTGGCTCTACAGGACAGCCAAAGGGTGTGATGATTCCCCATTGTGGTATTTGCAATCAACTACACTGGCGGCAAACAACTTTTGGTTTAACTGATACAGATAAAGTCCTGCAAACTATATCTTTTAGCTTTGACCCCTCTGTCTGGCAGATATTTTGGCCGTTATGCTTCGGCGCACAGTTAATATTGCCCCGTTCAGGTGGACATCAAGACAGCGCCTATCTTGTGAAGACAATTATTGAACAGCAAATTACTGTTTTGGCAATGGTTCCTTCTATGCTGCGTGTTTTGCTGGAGGAGAAAGGGATTGAGAACTGCCAAGGCCTCAAGCATATTACCTGTGGTGGTGAAGCTTTAACAGTCGAACTCATAGATCGCTTTTTTGCTCGTCTGAACTTAGATAATGTTCTGCATAATTGCTATGGCCCCACAGAAGCCTCTATTGATGCCACCTTTTGGACGTGCCAGCGCCAGACAAATTATGTCACCGCTCCCATTGGTCGCCCCATTGCTAATGCGGAAATTTATATCCTAGACTCTGATTTACAACCTGTACCTGTGGGTGAACCTGGAGAATTACACATTGGTGGTATTGGTTTGGCACGAGGTTATCTCAATCGTCCCGAATTAACAGCACAGAAGTTCATTCCTCACCCTTTTAATTCCTCAGAACGCCTTTATAAAACTGGAGATTTAGCCCGTTACTTGAGCGATGGTAACATTGAGTTCCTCGGCCGCCTTGATCAGCAAGTGAAGATTCGTGGCTTCCGCATTGAGTTAGAAGAAATCGAGGCGAAGCTATTGCTACACCCAGGTGTGCAGACAACCATAGTTATAGCCCATGAAGATAAGCTAGATAATAAGCGGTTAGTCGCCTATATAGTTCCAAAAGCAGGACAAACGCTCACAACTACCGAACTCCGAGGCTTTCTTAAGCAGAGATTGGCAGATTATATGATACCGTCAGCTTTTGTCATGCTGGAATCTCTACCTCTAACAGCTAACGGTAAAGTTGATCGCCGTGCTTTACCCGCACCAGAACAAAATCGCCCCGAACTAGCAATAGACTTTATCGCACCAACAAACGAGGTAGAACTCAAGTTAACACAGATTTGGCAAGAGGCTTTAGGTATTAATTTCATTGGTGTTAAAGACAATTTCTTTGATTTAGGTGGACATTCCCTCGTTGCTTTGCGCTTACTATCACTACTAGAGCAGAGATTTGGTAAAAGCCTTCCCCTATCAACTTTCTTGCAAGCCCCAACAGTGGAACAAATAGCCAAGATTCTCCAGCAGGAAGAATCGCCTACACTGTGGGAACCGCTTATTTCCATTCAACCCAATGGTAAGAAACCACCGCTATTCTGCATACACGCTGCGGATGGTAATGTTATCGCCTTCCATAACTTAGTGAGTTATTTGGATGCCGACCAACCAGTTTATGCCCTGCAACCACACGGATTGGATGGGAAAAAACCTTTCCATACCAAAATTGAGGATATGGCATCTGACTATGTTAGAGAAATTCGTACTATCCAACCACAGGGGCCTTACTTACTAGCAGGTTATTCTGCTGGTGGTGTCATTGCTTTTGAGATGGCGCAACAACTGATAGACCAAGGAGAAAAGGTGGAGCTGTTAGGGTTGTTTGATACTTATAGTTCAGCTTATTTCCATGAGTCGTTGCCTCAATGGATTTCTCGTCACTGGCGGAACTTTTTAGGACTTAAATTACAGCAGAAATTGGAGTATTTACTTATAGAAATCCAGAAATTTATCCTCAAGATTCAGAAAGATTCAGGTATAAATAATGCTAAGGATGTATCTGTGCAATACAACCTCAGCCCTATGGAGATGAGTTTGTTTGCAACTCAAAGACAAGCTGTTAAAAACTACTGCCCACAGGTATATTCAGGTAAAATCACCCTGTTTCGGAGTAGTGAGCAGCCTTTGTGGCTGGCAGGCGATCGCAAATTAGGTTGGCAAGGACTAGCAGAAGTTGAAGTTCACGATATTCCCGGCAACCACAATAATATACTTAGAGCCAACGTTAAGTTTCTGGGCGAGAAATTGAGGGATTGTTTGAAAAGAACGAATATTAAGCAGTAATTAGCTATTAAGTTACTTTTCCCAATTACGAACTAAATTTTGACAACCTTATCTTGTATTATTTCTGCCGACTTACCGTTTGTCGGCTATTTTTATTTTTTAGTTCACCATTTTAGCATTTTGTCAATATATTATTTTTTTTATCAAAATATAAACAAAATCTCTTCTACCTAAAGCCTAATATTTAGATTTCTCTCTACAGAAAATCCTACCTAAAGACATAAATACATTTTACCTTTTTATGTCTTATTATTGTGCTGAAGTTAAATGAGAAAATCGTAGGTATTAGGAATTAAAGATGTTGCTGAAGCTCAAAGTTAGATTAAATATTATTTATCATACTATATAAATTGATTTTATTAAGAACACATAATTTTAGTTTACAGGGATATTGACTTGCTAACAGAACCTATTATTTCATTTACAATTCTACTAGCGATTATCTTTATTGTCCCGCCGTTATTCGAGCGATTAAAACTACCAGGATTGGTAGGTTTGTTAGTAGCGGGTGTGATATTTGGGCAAAATGGATTCAAGCTTTTAAATTCTGATTCTGAAACAATTAAACTGCTTTCCGATATTGGTAAAGTATATCTAATGTTTGTCGCCGGATTGGAAATTGATATAGATCAGTTTCGACAAACTAAAAATCGCTCGATTGGCTTTGGTACTCTGACATTTTTAGTACCTTTAATTGCTGGCATCGTTGTAGGACGTTTATTTAACTTCAGTTGGAATGCTTCTTTTTTGATTGGGTCTTTGCTGGCTTCTCATACTCTCTTAGCTTATCCAATTGTTAGCCGTTTAGGAGTTGTGGCTGATGAGGCTGTCACTGTTACTATCGGTGCAACCATTTTCACTGACACTGGTGCTTTGTTAGTTTTGGCTATCTGTGTTGGTATTCATGCAGGCGATTTTACAGTTTTCAAATTAATCAGTTTATTAGCTGGTTTAGCAATTTACTCTGTTGTCATCTTATTTGGTTTTAATAAAGCCGGGAAAGAATTTTTTCGCCGCACTGGAGATGAAGAAGGTAATCAATTCTTATTTGTCTTATTGGCGCTATTTTTAGCTTCTGTCGGCGCACAAGTTATTGGCGTTGAAAAAATTGTTGGTGCATTTCTTGCAGGTTTAGCAGTTAATGGGGTGTTAGGAAATAGCCCTGTTAAAGAAAAAGTTGAGTTTGTTGGTAGCGTTTTATTTATCCCTTGTTTCTTTGTAGACATGGGATTATTAATTAATATCCCAGCTTTCCTAAAAACCCTCAGTTCAATTGGGTTGACTGCGGCAATTGTCGTAGCATTGATTGGCAGTAAACTTATCGCCGCATTCTTAGCTAAAGTATTGTACCGTTACAATTTGCCTCAGATGTTGACCATGTGGTCATTATCTCTACCCCAAGTGGCGGCTACATTGGCGGCGACGCTGGTGGCCTATGAAGCACTCAACCCGGCTGGACAGCGCCTCATCAATGAGAATGTTCTCAACAGTGTGATCGTTCTCATGTTGGTTACTGCTACTTTAGGCCCAGTAATTACAGCTAGGGTTGCTAGCGCTTTACAACCACTTCCGGCTAAGAACTGGGAAACAGATAGTTTGGCACTGTGGTGGCAATCTTATGGTGAGCCAACTTCCTCCACAAGAGAACCAAACGATGCTGAAAATTTACTGGAAAGTTTATCAATACCAAAAGAAGGGGAAAGCTCATCCAAGTCATTTACTGTAGTTGTTCCCATTTACAACCCACAGACGCAACGCTACTTGATAGAAATGGCAGCTATGCTAACTAGTCATGAATCTGGGCGAATTATGCCTTTAGCTATTACTAAAGCTCACATTCATATGGATGATCCACAATTAATTTCATCTATTGAGCAAAGTCAACAGAGATTAAGCATGGCTTTAGAAATTAGCCGAGAATTTGCTGTAGAGGTTTCTCCAGTTATTCGTATTGATGACAACATAGCTTTAGGAATTACTCGCACCAGTCGAGAACAAAATGCTAATTTAATAGTGATGGGTTGGGGGCGTAATACTGGATTTCGCGCCCGTTTATTTGGTAGTTTGATTGATAGTGTTTTTTGGTCTGCTCACTGTCCAGTGGCAGTTGCTAATTTACTAAATAGCCCTTCACAAATTAAACGTATCCTCGTACCTGTTGATAGTTTAACGCGCTTAACTATTGGAACTATACGTTTTGCTCAGATTTTAGCTAATGCTAATCAGGCTGAAGTCGTTCTTCTACATGTTTGCAATCGTTACACACCTGCGCAACAAGTTAATTCATTCACATCTGAGTTATCTAATATTGTTGCTCAAGGTCAGTTACAGGCAAATACAACTGTTGAAACTATTGTTGGAGATGATATTGCCAAAGTGATTATTGAGCAAAGCCGTAACTTTGACTTAGTTATGTTACGTTTTGTTCGCTATCGTACCAGTGGTGGGTTAGCTGTCAGTGAGGTGACAACGCAAGTTATGAAAAATTTAAAATGTTCCATTGTCTTGCTAGGTGAACCTCAATCATTTCCAGTTATGTCTAAACAAGGATACAGGGAAACAAGAAAAGGTACAGGGGTATTAGGTGTTCAAAACCTTTAGATTAAATTGGCAAAGAAAATATAAAGAACTGGATTTGGCTTACGCATCAGTTATTTAATTTCACTCAATAAATATTAGGGGTGCAAGGTCTTGCGCCCCTATACCAATTCATCGGTGACAAACATTTTTGAGAATAGTATAACATTAGCCGACTACCCAACAAGCCAGGGGGTAGGAGGTGATTATCGTTATGAATTATGGTCTAGTGATGATAACCAGAGTTACTATTTGAAAATTTGGTTACGTCAAGCTATTTCAGACAGTGATTCTTATACTACAAGCATAAGCTTTGACTCTAGTAGGGAAGCTCTAGTTTATTTTGATTGTAATTACGCTGAAAGAAATTTACCAGAATGCCCTAAGTAACGTGAGTTCGGCTGGTTGAAAATAGCACGAAAAAAGGTTGACACCCTTTCTTGATGTAGCCATAGATGTAATTTATTCTGCACCGTAGAGACGTTATATGCAACGTCTCTACATCATGTATTTATGCCAATTTCATAGAGAATTGATATGAAACTGTAGCAAAAATAAACAACTGTCTTTATAAGGCTTTTTTCCTCTTACCCCAGTCCACTTTAGGCTTTATCCCCATTTTTGATAATGATATTTGGTTTCATGATATTACTGGGGCGATCGCCATTTATTTTGACTTACCAGGGCAAGCACAACAGTAGTATTTATTAACTTTATTTACAATTTCTCAGATTAAAAACTGGAGCATATTCTGGATTTTCGCGTATGAAAGCTTTTATTTGCAATTTTATAGCCTAATTGCACGTCTTATACCCCAAATTATTATTAGTTCTTGGGGTCATTGTCGGCAAGATGATAGAGATATAGTTCTGCTACTTCCTCACGTTAACCCCTATTACAACCTTTTTTAACATAGTCCTAATAAGGAGCTGGGGATGAATACCCTTGCACATGAAGTTTACATGAACATAGTCCAAGCCCAGAAAACAGAAGATATACCCTCAGATGCACTTGACGAGCAGTACGATACTGCCTCCATCATGGGCGGACTTTACGGCGATGGTATTATTGGGTTGAAAAGCGCGTTCGCACCAACATGGGCAGATCAACTGGGTGAGGATATTGAGGTTCTTTTCTCAGAAGCGCTTGCACGCCCCGGTGGAGCGGTAGGGCGAGGGCCTAATCGATACTATGTAGAGATTCACCCAGAGAGAATCAGGGGATTTCTCGACCTTGTGACGCATCCTTGGGTTGTGGCAGTATCAAAAGCGATTTTGGGAGAGGACTATAAAATCGTGGAGATTGGGTTCGATGTTCCTCTCGCTGGCTCTATGAATCAGCCTTGGCATCGTGACTTTTCTACACCTGAAGCCACCCTGAAAGGACGCAGACTCAACTCGCTCGCCTTCAACTTGACCACTGTGGACGTTGAAGAAGACATGGGGCCTTTCGAGATAGCACTTGGTACTCAGTGGGATCGACCCATTGGATTTACACATGAGATGTTCCCGCCTAAATCTCTCTACGACCGATACCAACAACGCGCCGTGAGAAAAATGCCCAAGCGTGGAGATATATCTGTCCGGTCAGCATTGACAATTCATCGCGGGACTGCCAACCAATCGCAAAAATCCCGCCCAGTGTTGGTACTCGGCGTAGATGCTCCTGATGCTAAAAACTGGGAGCGACACGACCTCCAATTTACTCGTGCTTATTACGAGACTATTCCTGCACAACACCGAAAGCATTTGACTTGCCGAATCGTCGATGAGCTAGAACCTATTGTACAAGCGCATACAATCGAAGGGCTTGTCATGGGTGAGGCTTAACATTACCAGTGATCATGCCAATGTTAGACATGGTTCCTGCAAGAGAGAATGGATTGAGCCTGGGCGATCGCGCAAAAAACCACCCCTCCTTCCACCAATCACAGCTTGAATTTCTGCGACGATGGATAGGGCAATTTCTTCGGGTGTTTCGGCTGCAATATCTAGTCCTACAGGGTTATAAATGCGTTGTTTTTGTGCATCTGTAACTAAGATATTTTCCTTGGCTAAATCATCCCACATTTGCTGCATCCGGCGTTTTGGTCCTAACACCCCCAAATAACGCACTGGTGAAGTAATTAGGGTTTTAAGAAATGCTAAATCGCTTAGATAGCGGTGTGTCATGACAACTGCTACAGTTTGCGGTGTGAGCAAATATTTGTATGAGTCGAGATGATCGGCTTCACACCAGAGAATTTGGTCAGCTTGGGGAAAGCGATCGCTCCTGAGATATCCTGGTCGATCATCAATGACTGTAACTTGCCAACCTAGATTTTTTGCCAACTGCACCACAGGAATTGCATCATACCCAGAGCCAAATACAAGCAGTGGAACTAAGGGGTGAATTACCTCAATCAATACATCAACTCGTCCTGGAGTTAAGGTATATGATTGTACACAAGTTTGTTTTGCTTCTAGTACATCACAAGTATTTTTTTCTATCTTTTGAGCAATGACGGCGTTGCTAATACTATTAATTACCGTGCCATCCGCTTTCAACATCAATCGAGAACCAACGGTAATATCTGAGACTCCCTCTACTTGAAAGACAGTTGCGATCGCCCCTACTTGCCCAGACTGTAAACAATCCTGAATAAAGGACATCTGACTGGCAGCAACTTCACCATCCAGCGATTCAATCAGAACATCCACAACACCGTTACAACCCAAACCAAAGCCAAATACAATATCTTCACCCGATGTTGTATCATATCTGACTACCATCGGCTCACCACCATAAAACATGAGTGATTGCGCCCGTTCAAACACATCGCCTTCCAAACAGCCGCCGCTAATGGCACTAATCATCTGTCCATCTTCTAGTAGTAGCATCCGCGCCCCTGGTCGGCGGTAAACTGAGCCACTTGTTTGGACTACAGTTGCTAAAACAGTTCGCTGCCCAGACTTTTGACTATGTGCAAATGCTTGTAGGATATGTTGTAACTCATTCATAATATTTGATTAGTCACTTATAGAAATAAGTAATAGAAAGATTTCTAAATTCAGGAGCTTTTAACTAGGCTTTGTGTTTCTAATTAAAGTTTCAATTAAAAGTATTTTTTCAAGCTAAAACAATGCTTATTTTATTTGTTGATAATCAATATAAGCCCTCAAAGCTAAAGATTATGATAAGCACATTAGTAAGAAAATAACAAGCTGCATCAGGAGTAAGTAAAAATATTTATCTAAAATTTTTATGTGAGTACCAAAATTAAAAGATTAAATTTTTATCAGTAAAGAAAATAAGTTTAGTTAAAATTTATTTTGTAAGCTGAACAACGAGATAAAAAAGACTCAAATACGTTAAGTTTTTAATACTACCCAAAAGCAAAAATTATATTGTTAGTGAAAACTAGGACTTTCCTGGTTAACTAATAAAGTGAGCAAGTTGATAATCAAAAAGATAATTCCTATCTTTGCATTTCTACGGTGAAATCCTTATGACTCCAGAGGTATAAAAGATGGAACATGGTAAAAAAGGTAGGGGAAAAACATCCAGACGTGGGTTTTTAGGACAAGCATTAACTGTAGCAGGGACAGCCATAGCAGCTCCGTCATTACTCAATCAGAGCAGCAATGCAAAAGATAACCTTGAAACTGCCGAAGGCAATATGAAAGTTACATTAAATGTCAATGGTAAACAGCAAAGCCTGACAATTGAACCGCGTGTGACCCTTCTAGATGCGTTGCGCGATCGCCTGGGGCTAGTGGGAAGCAAAAAAGGCTGCGATCATGGGCAGTGTGGTGCTTGTACTGTCTTGGTTGATGGTGAGCGTGTTTATTCTTGCCTAGCTTTGGCTGTGATGCAGGAAGACAAAGAAATTGTCACCATTGAAGGGTTAGCAAAGGGTGATACTCTGCATCCATTACAGACGGCTTTTATCGAAAACGATGGTTTTCAGTGCGGTTATTGTACACCAGGACAAATTTGCGCCTCAGTTGCCTTACTTGATGAAATTAAACGCGGCTGCGCCAGCGTTGTCACCCCAGATTTAACTCGTCCGCCACAACTGGCTGAACTTTCAGAAGCGGAAATCAAAGAACGGCTGAGTGGGAATCTTTGCCGATGCAGTGCATACAACGGTATTGTTGCTGCCGTGCAGCAGGCCGCAGGACAAAAAGCACCTTCCCCGCTTGCTGATTTGATGCTGAGTGAACCAGAGGAGACATTGACATGAAAAACTTTACCTACACCCGCGCTACCTCTGTCAAAGAAGCAGTGCAGAAAGCTACAGCAGATAACCAGGCAATATTTATCGCGGGTGGTACAAATCTAATTGATCGCCTGAAGGTTTTTTTAGATGAGCCATCGCAACTGATTGATATTTCCCGCCTGGAAATGAAGCGCATTGAGCGGCTGTCTAATGGAGGTTTACGTATAGGAGCTTTAGTTAGTAATACGGCAGTTGCAGATAATGCCGATGTGCGCCGAGATTACCCAATCTTAGTTCGTGCCATTCTTTCTGGTGCATCACAACAAATTCGTAACGTTGCCACTGTCGGCGGTAACTTATTACAACGTACCCGTTGCCCCTACTACTACGACACAGCTTTTCCTTGTAACAAACGACAACCAGGGCAAGGTTGTCCAGCCGCCACTGGCATCAATCGGATGCACGCTATCTTGGGAGCTAGCGACCAGTGTGTAGCAGTTAACCCTTCTGATATGAATGTTGCCCTTGCTGCCTTAGATGCGGTGGTGGAAGTAGCAGGCCCCAAAGGGCAGAGACAAATTCCCTTCATTGAGTTTCATCGGCTACCAGGAAACACACCCCAACGAGATACCAATCTAGAACCAGGGGAATTAATTACCTCTGTGATTTTACCGCCAGTATCCTTTGCCAAATCGGGAGTGTATTTGAAGTTACGCGATCGCACTTCCTACGCTTTTGCCTTAGTTTCTGTTGCGGCGGCTGTTGAGTTGGCAGGCGATCGCATTAAAAATGTGCGTTTAGCAATGGGTGGCTTGGCTCACAAGCCTTGGCGACCAACAGAAGCAGAAAAATTTTTGATTGGTAAGCCAGCAGACTCTAGCACTTTTCAACAGGCAGCAGAAATTGCTTTACAGCAAGCTAAACCTCTGAGCCATAACGCTTACAAAGTGGAATTAGCAAAGCGGGCAATTCGTCGCGCACTTACGGTTTCTAGCAAAGGAGGCGGGGTAGTATGAATAAAGTCATTGGAACGGGTGTTAATCGCAAAGATGGTCTAGCCAAGGTGACAGGCACAGCCACCTACGCCGCAGAACATCAAATTCCCGGTTTAGTTCATGGTTATCTCATTACCGCCACTATTGCCAATGGCGAAATTAAAAGTATAGATACCAGTGTGGCAGAAAAAACACCAGGAGTAATTGGTGTTTTTACTCACAAAAACCCGCCCAAAATATTTAAGCCAAGCAACGACTTTATGACCTCGAAAATCTACGAGGCGCGGTTGCCGTTGTCAGATAACAAAGTTCACTATGGCGGCCAAATTATTGGCTTAGTAGTAGCGGATACTTTTGAGCAGGCGCGTGATGCAGCCCATTTGGTAAAGGTGGAATACACCACCCAAAAGCCATTGGTAGAAGCCCAAAAAGCCAACTATAAAGATGCGCCCCCGGCATTTGGCGAAGAGCTAAAGTTTGAGAAAGGGAATACCGCAAGCTTGGCTAGTGCCACAGCCAAAATCGAAGCTACCTACAAGACTTCTACAGAACTGCACGCGCCGATGGAACCCCACGCTATTATTGCCCATTGGCAAGATAGCAACTCGCTGACAATTTATGAGCCTAGCCAATGGGTAATGGGTACTCAGCGCACCTATGCAGAACTGTTTGGTCTACCCTCAGAGCGAGTGCGGATTGTTACACCTTTCCTCGGTGGAGCCTTTGGTTCCAAAGCTTTCCCCTGGCCACACGGTGTTTTAGCAGCAGCAACCGCGCGGCAAATCAAACGTCCACTAAGAGTTGTTCTCAGTCGGCGACAAATGACAGCCAACGCCGGACATCGCTCCGAAACTGAGCAAATTATCCGTTTAGGTGCAACAACAGATGGCAAACTGACTGTAATTGACCATGAAGTAAAATCCTCTACTTCTCCGGTAGATGTCTTTACTGAACCTTGTACTAGTGTTACGCCAGCCATGTATGCAGCACCAAATCTGCGGCTCAAGCAAGAACTGGCAGTAATGAATGTCGGCACACCCACATTTATGCGCGCTCCTGGAGAAAACCCAGGTATGTGGGCGTTAGAGTCAGCAATGGATGAATTAGCTTGGCAACTGAAGCTCGATCCTGTGGAATTGCGGCTCAAGAATGAAGCTAAGGAACATCAGCGCAAAGGTTTACCATTTTCAGCCAAGCATTTTGCAGACTGTTTGCAAGTAGGTGCTGAACAATTTGGTTGGAAAGATAGACCAAAGCAAGTGCGATCGCTCACCCGTGACGGTAAACTGATTGGTTGGGGCATGGCTGCTGCCACTTTCCCTGGAATGAGAGGTAAAGCCACAGTCAAAGCCCGCTTATTACCAAATGGTACTGCCCACATCCTCACAGCCGGTAATGATATGGGTACTGGTGCTTATACTGTTGTGGCGGCGACGGCTGCTGAGGTGCTTGGTTTACCCGTTGAGCAGGTAAAAGTCGAAATGGGTGACTCCCTATTACCTGATGGTGGCTTGGCTGGTGGTTCCCAGATGACAGCATCGCTAGTCCCAGCCGTGATGTCAGCCTGCAAGGAAGTCCTCAAAACAGCTAAGGCTAAAACTGCACAAGAAGCGTTAGCTAATCTGCGTCAGTCTGGCAGGGCAGCATTTGAAGCCACAGCCTCCTCTGCACCTGGTGATGAAACTAAGAAGTGGGCGTTTCAATCTTGGGGCGCACATTTTTGTGAAGTCAGTATTGATGAAGAAATTGGACGATTACAGGTAACACGCTGGGTATCAGTGATGGACATTGGCAAAGTCATCAACGCTAAAACAGCAGCCTCTCAAGTACGCGGTGGCGTGATTATGGGTATCGGTCAAGCCCTGATGGAAGAATGCCACTTTGATCCTAATATTGGTTATCCTGTGGTTTACGACTTAGCTACCTATCACTATCCAGCCCATGCAGATATCCCCAGGATTCAAGTAGCATTCGTAGGCGAACCCGATACCAAATTCAACCCAGGCGGGGCGCGTGGTGTAGGTGAAATTGGGATTACAGGAGTTTCAGCTGCGATCGCTAACGCAGTTTATCATGCTACAGGTAAACGCATCCGTGATTTACCTATTACCCCTGACAAGTTGCTCTAATACCATTTTGGATTTTAGATTTTGCGGAAAGTTCTGTAGGCGGGTTTCCCGCCGTAAGAAACTTTTCAAGACGGATTTTGGATTTTGAAATGCTTCATTAGTGAACTTTTCAGTAATCCATTTGTCGCAATCATTTTTCAAATTGGTATAACTTTGGTTATCTCATCTAAATGAACGGGTATCTTCGCTCATCAATTTGCCAGATACAGAAAAAGCGGGAGCAGGGAGACAAAAACATATTTTCTCATCTGCACCCTTTTTTCTTTTGTTAATTTTGGATTTTGCTGCAATAATGACTAAAATTGGCATCATCATCTTAGCAGCAGGCGCTTCTAAACGCCTTGGTCAACCCAAACAACTTTTAACTTACCAAGGTAAACCACTGATTCAATACATTACAGAGGTGGCGATTAATTCCCAGTGTCGGCCAATTGTTGTAGTGTTAGGTGCTTACGCCGAAAAAATTGAGCCTTATCTGCTCAATTTAGATATTCACATCGTTGACAACCAACAATGGTCAAGCGGTATGGCTAGTTCCATTGGCTGTGGATTAAATGCTATTGAGGCGATCGCACCTGATATTGAAGCACTTGTACTCATGCTATCAGATCAACCCTTTGTCTCACTCACCTTAATTAATCAACTGATTGCAGCGTATCAAACTACAAACTGCCCCATAGTTGCCTCAGAATACAGTGGTATTCTTGGTGTTCCTGCCTTATTCCACAAAACTTTATTTTCAGAACTAGCTCTACTTCAGGGTGACATGGGTGCAAGAAAAATCATTCGTCAGCATGAAGCTAGTTGTTTAAGCATTCCTTTTTCTGAGGGAGTTATTGATATAGATACCCTGGAGGATTATGAAAAGCTTTTGCTGAATAATTCGTAATTAATAGTAAAACCACCTCAATTTTACGAGCAAAGTCACCGTTTTTTATTGTTGATCGCGGTCAATCCATTTATGTACATTGGGAACTTGAAACTGACTTAACTTCTCAATTAATTCTACGGGGGTTTTTTCTGCTAAAACAATACTTCTGTGTTCAGGGCGGATAAACTTTTCTTGAGTCGCATGGTTAAGAAAAGAAAGTAATCCATCATAAAATCCTTCAATGTTCAATAGTCCACAAGCTTTCTTGTGAAATCCAAGCTGAGTCCAAGTTGCAACTTCGCAAAATTCCTCTAATGTTCCTAATCCACCTGGTAGGGCAATAAACGCATCAGCCAGATCAGCCATGAGTGATTTACGCTCGTGCATTGAGCCTACAATTTGCAAATCGCTTAATCCAGTGTGTGCAATCTCCTTATCAACTAAAGCTTGTGGTATTACTCCAATCACTTTTCCACCAGCCGCCAAAACAGAATCGGCTACAGCCCCCATTAATCCTACATTTGCGCCACCATAAACAAGGGTAATTCCCCGCTCTGCCATTTCTTTACCTAGATTTTGTGCAGCCTCAAGATAAGTTGGGCGATCGCCAAAATTAGAGCCGCAGTAGACACAAATACTTTTCATAAGACTTCCACTATACCCCATCTCAAGAAACTTACAAAAGCTTTTAGATATTAGGAAAAATACATCTTCATAACAGTGAACAAGAATAAACTACTTTCGGTAAATACTAATACAAAACTACAAGATTTTGTGGTTTATCCGAAACAATAAGTTTGATTTTCTGCTTCTTCAGATGCGTGCAATTTTTCCAAAAATCAAATAATAGCCCTATATAAACACCTCAATCGATGACTGGCAGTGATGTATGTTAGATCAACTGATTGGAGATAATTGGAATGAACCTTCGTCATCCTGAACTGTAATTTTTACCGTCGTGGTATTTTGACCACCATCGGAGGCTTTACACTCAAATGTATCCTGAGCAATAGAAGGACGATATTTTTGATTCCTAGAAGTACTACAATCAGCCTGAGTCTTAGCACCATAGGATTGTCTAAATACCTCTACCACTTTATCCTCTACTTTTGCTAAGACTAAAAGTCCTTTAGCTTCCCAATTGAAACTACCCTCATTATCTTGGAAATTTACCTTCATCTGAAAGGGGATATTTTCTACTGATGCTTGACAGTTTATAGAATTATCGGCTTTAATCTCAAATTCGCTAGGACAGTTCAAAGAATCGAGTTGTCCTCCAAAATTCTGCCCCCAACTTTGAATAATTTTGCTTTCTATTTCTTTAGCTGCCTGACTTTTTTCTTCGGTGGTAGTAGATTTAACCTCTGATACAGAAGAAGATGATACAGGATTCGTGGCACTTGATTGGTTGTTGGTATAAGTAATACCGTCAAGCTGCATAGTAAATTTACCGTTCTGTTCTTGAGGTGGTTGAGTAATTTTAAACTCCTTTTTAATAGGGCCTAAACCAATTTTGAGAGTTTTATCTGTAATGGTTGCAGTACCACCTGTAACTTCAGAGTTTGAGGTCTTAAAGTCTCCACCACCATCCAAATAAATATTTACAAATGTGCCATCACTAGCTACCCACTTACCAGCATACATTTGTTGTTGTGTACTCAAAGGAACTTTATTACTACTACAACTAACAACTACGGGTGCTACAGCGAGAGTTGTAATTAGTGCAGGTATGGCTAATCTGTTAAACATAGGAAGATGATTCAGTGATTTACACATATTGTCTACACTTCGTTTTCTTGATTTTTCGGAACAAACTTAAAAAAATCCGTCTTTAGGTGGTTTCGTAGAAAAGGCATATAGGATAGAGCTATCAAATTAAAGCCCAATGAGCGGTTAGAAACAGCATCAATGCCAAAAGCCATAGTCTACTAAACTAAAATCAGGCGATCGCAAAAGTTTTATTCAAAAATTCAATTGCAACTACACATGAACAACCAACAAGACAGCCAAGCTTTTGAACGCAATTGGTCTGCTTACTATCAAGCTGTGGAAGGTCGTCCGCCGCGAGAAACCTTACTGGAAGCCTTGGCAAGATTTGACAATTTGCCTACAGATACCCCTCGATTTGCTGTAGATTTGGGCTGTGGGGATGGACGGGATACAGTAGAAATTCTCAGACGGGGTTGGCGGGTATTAGGAATCGATGGTACAGAAGAAGCGATCGCCCTTCTGAAAAACCGTCCTGATATTGATTACAATCGTCTAGAAACTCTCGTGACGCGCTTTGAAGACTTAGCGCTGCCTGAATCAGTCGATTTAATTAATGCCAGCTTTTGTTTGCCCTTCTGTCCGCCAGAGCATTTTCCTAGTTTATGGCACAAAATTGTCGCAGCTTTGCCAGTTGGAGGACGTTTCTGCGGTCAACTATTTGGCGATCGCGACTCTTGGGCAATTTATCCTAACATGAGCCATCACACTCGCATACAGGTAGAAAAATTGCTGGAACCATTTACAGTTGAATTTTTTCAAGAAGAAGATCACCCAGGTACAACTGCTTTAGGCGAACAAAAACACTGGCACATCTTCAACATAGTTGCTTATAAACAGTAGATACAACAGGAGGTAGGAGGCAGGATTTATAAACTCCCTACTCGCAAACTGTTATAAATTCGCGCTTATGATAAAACTGCTTCAAGTTAACTCAAAGCAGTTTTAATTGTCTAATTACAAGATTTAGGTTCTCTTTTTTAGAATCTAAATCTTAGAAAATCTTTTTAGTACTTTTCAAGCAATCAAATGTAGATTATAAAGCATGAAAACTACTAAAGTTGCTATTGTTAAAATCTAACCTAACCTTGAGATTTACCGCCTTTGCGACCAGCTTCACGAGCTTCTTCGGAACTGAACTCATGAGCAGTACCTTTTTCATGAGCGGCTTTTCCACCCTTCTGTCCAGCTTCACGAGCTTCTTCAGAACTGAACTCATGGGCAGTGCCTTTTTCATGAGCAGCTTTACCGCCTTGGCTGGCAATTTCGCGTTGCTTGTCCTCATCCATAGAGGCGAAACCACGGTTGCTAGTATCTGACATAATATGACTCCTTGTACTTAATTAAAGCTGTTTTCCTGTGTGAGCAGTAAGAGCTTAAAAACGATTGGTATTTAGAACCATTGATGCCTCTAAGTTAGCTAGATTAATCGTTGATGTTCATTCTTCTTTGGGTATAAATATTGAACACTAACCTTTAACTTCCGAGGGGTGTCAGGGTATGCTTATAGGTACGTTTTAATGGTCTGTCAATTTTTTGGTTGTCATTAAATGCAGATTGGATGCAAATATAGCGATCGCTCTGACGCTACAACGGTGGGGCTTTACTAGGCATCAATTGATACCGTATATAAAATATAGGTTACTCAAATTACTGTGCAACTATAGATACATTAAATAACGAAGAAGCTGGCGATCGCTCAAAATGCTTGTTGAGAATGATCACGAATTTGTAATGTATCTTATGCTTGCAGTCAACTTTCAGCATAAATCCCAGGCTATTGGCCTTGTGATTCAAAGTTTAGTGCAGCTTTATCCGAAATGAATAATTTCAAGGTTGTATGTTATCTGTATTGCTAACAACACCATCAGATTCATCTTTGATTTTTGTTGGCGTAGCCTACGCTGGTACAGAAGAATCTAGTACCTCTATCTCTATTTCTTTGCTGTTTTGTGTGATATATTCGCTGTTTGTGCAACTAAGTTCAGCAATCAAATTATATTCATATATCAACGTTAATGGTAGTTAATAATGGTTGAGCATGGGTATTATTTTCAAGTAGAAATATATTTTAATGAGTGTACATTGAAGGGTTTGAAAGCATATTTTCACAAAGTTATGATACATAAAACAAGCTGTAAAGCCTGCAAGTTAGCATACTCTGAGTAATTTATTTAAGTTTTGGTATTGTGCCTAAACATTTGGATTTTAAATCTCTAAGTGTTCAATTGCGTGCGTAGATAAAATGTTTTGAATGGAGAATTTTTATATGAGTTTTGATTGAGCTTAACTGCATATCTTGTCTTTGCTAAACATATTAAATAAGAACATCTTTTTGGTGAAAGTTGGAACAATATATGATCACATTAACAAAAACCTTGGAGCAAATAGAAAGTCAATCAAACCAAACAAGGATTACGTTAACTAATGACTGGCAACAAGCCAGCTTATTACTAGAAGTGATGGAAAGGCTAGATGATGGGATTTTGATTATCAGTAATGATGGAAAATTAATTCATGCTAATACTGCTGCGTATGATTTATCTTGTCAGTTAAACCAAGGCGATTTAGATGTAAATTTTGTTCCTCCGATTATTTGGGAATTTTGCCAAGTTTTGATAAATAGCTATAATTCCTATCCAGAAACAAACATTATCTTATCTGATGAAATTAAGCTCAATAAGTCAATAACATTTAGGATTCGCGTCAGATTAATTAATTTAGAAAGATTTATTACACCTTGCTTATTAGTAACAATTGAGAATCAATATGAATCTATAACAAATACAGCGATCGCCGAAATTAAAAAATACTCTCTCACACCCAGAGAAGCAGAAATCTGGCGACTGTACCGCGCTAACAACAGCTATAAAGAAATTGCTACTCAACTTTACATTACTATCAATACCGTTAAGAAACACATGAAAAACATTCACGCTAAAAGGCAAGCATTCGTAGTTGTCAATCAATAGGCAAATATAAATCTTAATTCATTAGTAAAAAGATAGTAAAAGTTTTTCACTTATGAATTAAGATTTGGTAATTAGTCATTAGTCCATAGTTATTCATTCTTCTCCCCTCTTGGGAGGGTTATCCCCTTGGGGGGATTATAGGGGGGTGGATTTTTCCATCATTCCCCCTACTCCCTTAATTACTACCTAAGATAAACAAACTTAACAATGTACCACTATTCCAAAGACTGTGGAGGAGGATGGGGGCTAGGAGATTACGCGATCGCGTGTATACTACACCTAAGACTATGCCTAAAGCAGTCAGGGGAAGGATTTCTGATAAGCTGAGGTGAGCAGCCGCAAATAATGTGGCGCTGGCGAGAATTGCTCCCCATACGGGTAAGTAACGAGTTAGGGAGGGTAATAAAAAGCCACGAAATAGAACTTCCTCAAATAAAGGAGCGGCGATCGCAGCTGTCACGTAAAATATCCCCAATGCTGTGAAGTTTTGGCTTTCGAGCGCTAATTGCAGTAGAGGGTTACTACCACCCTGTCCTTGCCATAACTGTTGATTAATTAAGGACACAATCACAACTATAGGTAAAGCGACGCAATAACCACCCAGTCCCCACAAAAACCAGTTGTCTTGGAAGCGGAAGCGAAACCAATTCTGGGGTAAGGGGAAAAAGCGTTTAATTGAGATATACAGAACTGATAGCGCACCGACTGCTACTAATACGTAGCTTACCAAAACAGAAACAGCTTGCAGCCTGACATCAACTATGGGACGGGGTATAGGGAGTAGTATTAACAAGGAAGGGACGAAAATCTGCCCCATGAAGAAAAAGCCTACGACAAAAACTGCGAGAATTGTTTCTGCGTCCCAAGGTGTTGTCCAAGCTAAATCAGAATTTTGTCCTAGTAAAGATTCTTTACCTTTGAGCAAGTATTGAGCAATTAAGAAAATTAACAGTATCAACCCTACTAACGCTGTCAAGCTAGGGACGGTAGCGATTATAGCTAATTTAAACAAAGCTTGAGCCGCAGCTTGTTGTTGTGCTGATTGAACCTCTTTTAAAGCGTCTTGTCGTTGCTGGAGTTGGTAGAGTTGAATCAAAGCTGTAGAACGAAACCAGCCTTCTAAATTATTTTGGATTAATTGTTGAGCATCTGGGAAAAGCCTTGGGGGGTCACTCCACAGTCCACTCAGCACAGCCGCAGTTTGTTCAATATTTGTACTGACTTGTGAATTGTCTAGAGGTTTTTGTAAATCACTCCAAACATCAATTGTTGATGTTTGTCCTTGTTTTGCTTGTAAAATGCCTAAATTTAAGTCTAATTCTGCCAAGAATTTTTGTAGTTGCTTTTGAGATTGCTGCAACTGTTTTTCTTTATCATTACGAGAGATAGTAGTAGTGTGAGGCTCATCTGGTAATGGTTTAGGCGGTGTAGCGTTTTGAGATGGAGAGTGCAGTTGTGCAAGTTGGTTCTGAATTTTCGTCAAATTAGTTTGCACTGATTGACGAGTTTCTTCATACTGCTTAATAGCATTTTCTAAAGGTTGTTGCCCCAAAATTGCTTCTTGAATAACTTTTGGGCTATTATCTTCACTATCCTCTGGCTGCCAAGCTTGAGCTAGTAATGAGATATTAGTTTGGTACAGTTCCAAGCGGCTTTGGAACTGTGGTTCTTGCAAACTACCAAATAAAGACGAAATCGCTAAAAAAGCTGCTATCGGCGTTAGGACAAAAAATAAAATCAACCGCTTAATACTCATCTATCCCCCTTTGACAAACCAGTGGAGAGGTGTTCCCCTTAAAAATTATCGCAACAAACAGCGATAGGTGGACAAATTAGGTTATTCAACAATGGACAATGGACAATTAACAATTGACTTTTTCCCTCTCGCGCTTAAGTGAGAGGATTGGAGACAAGGATTTATTTTTTGATTTTTTCTCCTGAAAAGGAGAGGTCTTAAACCTTGAATGAAACAATTGTCAATTATCAATTGATAAAGGGTTCATCCGTGATGGGACTGATAATATTTTGGGATGGGTAATGAGCAAGCTTTGCAGGTTGTCTTTGACAACCTATTGGTGTATTACCGCCAAACTTCACAATTGTACTATGGGATTGACTGCCACTGACCTGAAGCGGTGTCAAGTATAAGCTGGGTGCGATATCTTCGGTAAGCTTCGCTAACGCATTCACGGCAATACCCTTTTTAGCAAGTCGCTTTGTCGGTGACTTAGTAAAAGCTACCTGTGCCGATTTAGTCTGGGCATAGTCGTACATCCATACACCCTTTACTTAAAATTATCATCTTTAGTTACTCATAGTCTATTGCTGGGTAATCTAACCAGGTACATCTATCTCAACAACCCCAGCAATGCAACTGAGTACAGAAATACAGAAATTTTGGATAGCACTGGCTAACTATCTAGTTTTGGGTTTGATGTTGTTTTTATACCTACTGGCTGCTAATGGTTGGAAATTGGCGAATCTTTTGAGTTTGCCGGATTTGATGGGTTTGACAATTGTTGTAGCTTTAGTGTTATTTCCTTTACTCTGGTTTTTAGGAAATATCAAAACTCAAATGCTGCAAGCACTGCCAAATGAATGCCACTTTAAAACAGCAGTAATTACAGATTATCCCCAACTAGATTTATTTTGGTTACAAGAGGAAACAAAAGATTTAGAATCTCTTGGTTTTGTGCATTTAATGGACTATAAAGTTGAACCAAGTAATGGCTTTGCTCGGACTTTTGCTCATCCCCAACATCATTGTTTCGTGGAAATTGGGCAACTTTTTACAGATACCAAAAACAAACCAGAAAAATACTCTTATATGTACAGTTCATTAACGCAAGATTGGGATTTAACCACAATTAATAGAAAAGTTCATCGTTTGGATGCAATTGCTTACATTGGACAACAGCCAAAAGCAGTAAGAAAGTATCATCCTGAAGTTTATTTTGATGAACTTTTAGAACAGCATTTAAGTTTGAGAAGACAAATGCTGAATGATTTAGGTATTAGTGTAGTAACAGACATTTCCTGGTCAGGATACAGAAGCTTAGGACAACAAGCAACAATTTCTCGTAAAACAATCATACGCCGCAAAAAATTATTATTGACAATGTTAGAAGCGACGTTGTTTGAAATTAATCCTAAATCTGAATGGTTGGGAGATTATGCAAAAGTGGCAGTAACACGACGTGTAACAAGGTGAGAATTAAGATAAGCTTTAAGTTTACGTTTAGAATAAACAATTCCCGTTGTAAGCTGAAAGAAACAATGAGTCGAATAGGATAAGTAAATGGAAGGTAAAAGATTTATCCATAAAATTAGGTTAGAAAATTTCCTCTCCTATGGAAGCGAAGGCGAAGAAATTGAATTACAGCCACTGAATGTATTAATAGGCCCTAACGCATCTGGTAAATCAAACTTAATAGAAGCAATAGGAATTTTACGTGAAGTTCCAAGAGATGTAGAAGCCGCTATACGTTACGGAGGAGGAACTCTTGATTTTTTGTGGAAAGGCGGAAAGGAAATACCAGTAGCAGAAATTCAGGTGACTTTAAATCATCCGCTAAACTTACAACCTTTAAGTTATAGGCTGAAATTCACTGCACTATATGGATTGAATTTCCAACTGTTAGATGAAGCTATAGAAAATGAGCCACTATCTTTAAATCGAGAAGATGTATTTTTCTACTACAGATTGAATCATAATGGTCGGACAATCTCTAGATTTAGGTATCAAGATGGATCAGGAGAATATAAATTCCACGAAGAAGCATGGGATGAGCAAATGCTTCAGTTTAATAAATCTATTTTATCGCAACTAAAAGATATAAGAAAGTACCCAGAAATAACATATCTGGGTTCTACATTATCTACGATTTGTTTATATAGGGATTTGCCATTTGGTCGTAATAGCCAGCCCCGTAGACCTCAACAAGCAGATTTTCCTGTATATCCTTTAATGGAGGATGGAAGTAATATTGGTTTGGTTTTAAATAACCTACAACTTCAAATAGGTAATCGAAAAATTATTGAAAAACTGAAAAAATTTTACGAATTGGCAGAAGACATCAGTGTAAGAATATATGGGGGTACAGTACAAATATTCATTCGAGAAGAGGGACTTACTCAACCAATTCCTGCAACTCGTCTATCTGATGGTACACTCCGTTATTTATTTTTAATAGCTTTGCTGCTTGACCCAGCTCCACCGCCACTAATTTGTCTTGAAGAACCAGAAATTGGTTTACATCCAGATATCTTACCAACTATTGCAGAAATGCTAATTGAAGCATCTACTCGAACACAATTAATTGTCACCACTCACTCTGATGCTTTGGTTTCTGCCTTAAATGAGTATCCTGAATCAATATTAATATGCGAACGAGACGAAAAAGGTTCTCATCTGCGTCGGCTTGAACCTGAAAAACTGAAGCATTGGCTAGAAAATTATACTCTCGGCGACTTGTGGCGGATGGGTGAAATTGGGGGAAATAGATGGTAAAGGAGGTGCGAATTTATGTAGAAGGTGGTGGAGATGGTAAAAACCAAAAAGCATTAATTCGACAAGGGTTTAGTCAATTTTTAAAACCATTGGTGGAAATAGCCAAAAGTAAAAAAATTAAATGGGATATTATTATCTGTGGTTCTCGCAATAATGCGTTTAGAGATTTTCAAAATGCTTTAAAATCTCATCCAGAAGCTTTTAATGTGTTGCTGGTTGATGCAGAAGCGCCTGTAAAAGTAGATTCACCTTGGCAGCATTTAAAATATAGGGATAATTGGGATAAACCGTCAGGGGTTGATGACAGTCAGTGTCATTTGATGGTTCAAGCTATGGAGGCTTGGTTTATTGCCGATGTGAAAACGCTGAAAGAATTTTATGGCCAAGGTTTTAAGGAAAATGCTATTTCCAAAAACTATAATGTGGAGACTGTTGAGAAAGACAGGCTGGAACCTAGTTTAAAAGCTGCTACTGCTAACACGACTAAGGGAGAGTATCAGAAAATTAAGCACGCTTCTAAGCTGCTGGAATTGCTGGATGTAACCAAAGTCCGCCAAGCTTCCCCATATTGCGATCGCCTATTCACCACATTACAAGAGAAAATGGAACCATAAAAAAATTTTGAGCGATCGCCCCTCAATTTCAGACATCACGTTATCATCGAGTATTGTGGCTACTTCTGCGCGTAACTCCTAGCATCTATCTATGACCGCTTCTGACATCCAGCCAACTCAACCCAATACTCCCCCAACCCCTCACGCCGACACTCGCCTAGTAGACCGGACTAAGCTGAGTAAGATGTATCAGCACTATGTCGAGGTTAAAGATAAACACCCTCATGCGCTGTTGCTATATCGCGTGGGTGATTTCTTTGAAACGTTTTTTCAAGATGCGGTAACAGTAGCTAGAGAATTAGAATTAGTCCTGACGAGTAAACACGGCGGCGAAGTCGGACGGGTGGCTATGACTGGTGTTCCTCATCATGCTTGGGAACGCTACACTACCCAACTAGTGGAAAAAGGCTACGCTGTAGTAATTTGCGACCAAGTAGAAGATGCTTCTGAGGCTGTGGGTTTGGTGCGGCGGGAGGTGACGCGCATCCTCACCCCTGGCACTTTATTGGAAGAAGGAATGTTAAAATCCAGTCGCAATAATTACTTAGCGGCTGTGGTAATTGCGGGGAATCATTGGGGTCTAGCTTATGCAGATATCTCTACTGGGGAATTTCTGACAACTCAAGATAGTGATTTGGAACGGTTAACCCAGGAATTGATGCGGTTGCAGCCTTCTGAGGTACTGGTTCCTACCAATGCACCAGATTTAGGAAGTTTACTACGTCCTGGGGAAACTTCGCCAAGCTTGCCAGACTGTTTACCACCATCATTCTGTTATAGTTTGCGATCGCAACTCCCCTTCACCCAAGCCGAAGCTAGAAGTACATTATTGCAGAAATTCAAGGTGCGATCGCTCGAAGGTTTGGGTTGTGACCATCTCCCCTTGGCTGTCCGCGCGGCTGGTGGGTTGTTGGAATATGTGGAAGATACGCAAAAAGCCGGACAAGTATGCTTACAAAGACTCCGCACCTATACTATCACCGACTACCTGATAGTTGACAACCAAACCCGGCGTAACTTGGAAATTACCCAAACAGTCCGCGATGGCACTTTTCATGGTTCCTTATTGTGGGCTTTAGATAAAACTAGCACGGCTATGGGCAGTCGGGCTTTACGGCGCTGGCTGTTACAACCGCTACTTGATACTAAAGGGATTCGCTCACGCCAAGACACCATAGAAGAATTGGTGCAAAATACCTCCCTACGCCAAGATTTACGGCATTTATTACGGCAAATTTACGATTTAGAAAGGCTTACAGGCCGCGCCAGTTCGGGAACTGCCAACGCCAGGGATTTAGTAGCATTAGCTGATTCCCTCTCCCGCTTACCAGAATTAGCTAACCTAGTGACTGAAGCCAGTTCACCCTTCCTCAAGGCTTTGCAGAAAGTGCCACCAATTTTGGAAGAATTAGCACAAAAAATACACGCGCACTTAGTAGAATCACCACCGTTACACATCAAAGAAGGGGGCTTAATTCGTGCTGGTGTAAACCCTCTATTAGATGAGAGAAAGGCGACGGTAGAAGCAGACCACCAATGGATAGCTAATTTAGAAGTAGATGAAAGGGCGAGGACAGGAATCCCCTTACTCAAGGTAGGATTTAACGAAACCTTTGGTTACTACATTAGTATTTCCCGCGCCAAAGCCGACCAAGTACCTGCCAATTACATCCGCAAGCAAACCCTGAAAAATGAGGAACGTTACATCACCCCAGAACTGAAGGAACGGGAAGCCAGGATTCTCACGGCGCGGGATGATTTACATAAGTTGGAATATGAGATTTTTGTCAATTTACGGGAAGAAGTCGGAGAACAGGCGGAAGCCATTCGCAACCTGTCCCGCGCTGTAGCTGCCGCCGATGTATTATGTGGTTTAGCTGAGTTGGCGGTGCATCAAGGCTATTGTCGCCCGGAAATGGTGAATGGACGAGAGTTAAAAATCGTTGATGGTCGCCATCCAGTAGTAGAACAGTCTTTACCTGCGGGTTTCTTTGTCCCTAATTCTACGGAATTGGGGAATAGTGAAGAAACTCCCTCACTTCCCGACTTAGTTATTCTCACTGGGCCTAACGCTAGTGGTAAAAGTTGTTACCTGCGTCAAGTAGGATTAATTCAATTAATGGCGCAAATTGGCAGTTTTGTTCCAGCTAAGTCTGCGCGGTTGGGAGTGTGCGATCGCATTTTTACCCGCGTCGGTGCAGTGGATGATTTAGCCACGGGTCAATCTACATTCATGGTAGAGATGAATGAAACAGCAAATATTCTCAATCATGCCACATCTAGATCCCTAGTTTTGTTAGATGAAATTGGCAGAGGAACCGCAACTTTTGACGGTCTTTCTATTGCTTGGGCGGTTGCAGAATATCTCGCAATGGAAATTCGTTCCCGCACAATTTTCGCCACTCACTACCACGAATTAAATGAACTGGCGGCAATGTTACCTAATGTAGCTAATTATCAGGTGACAGTGAAGGAATTACCAGACCAAATTATTTTCTTGCACCAAGTCCAACCGGGAGGCGCTGATAAATCTTATGGTATTGAGGCGGGAAGGTTGGCGGGTTTACCAGCCGTGGTAATTCAACGGGCGAAACAAGTCATGGGGCAAATAGAAAAACATAGTAAGATTGCGATCGGCTTGCAAAATCTGGATTGATTTGTGGTTGTAGGGGTGTCATAGTATTTCGTTTAAGGCTGATACTAGTATTAAAGAGGCAGAAAAAGACCAAGATACATTAGGTAATGCTCACCCTCCATATCTTGATTAATTTATTTATGTTTTTTTTACTTAGTAATGGTGAATACAAATGAGTACAGAACAAGATTTATTAACTAAATGGCGTTCTCTTCCTCAAGATAAACAAGAGGAAGTTTTGAATTTTGTTGAATTTCTTCTCTTTAGGCTCAAGTTACAAACAAACGATAAAATTCAACAAAGTACACCTCAATTTAAAGGCTGGAATCCTGGTTTTTTTGAAGAAGTAATTGGTGGTTGGGTAGGAGAACCGTTAGAAAGACCAGAACAGGGAGAATATGAATCGAGAGAGACGTTATTTTGAGTTATTTGCTTGATTCAAATGTCTGTATTCGTTTGATCAATAATAGTAGTGCTGCGGTAACAAATCGATTATCCTTCCAGCAACCAGAGGATATTTTAATTTCTTCTATTACTCAATTAGAATTGTATTATGGTGCTTACCGTAGTCTTCAACAAGAAAGAAATTTAGAAATATTGCAACGTTTTTTTAGTCAGTTCACTATTTTACCGTTAGAAGGGGAAGCGGCAAGGATAGCGGGAAGAATTAGGGCTGAGTTAGCTGCTAGTGGTACACCAATTGGCCCTTATGATTTACAAATTGCTGCTATTGCAATAGCGAATAATTTGATATTAGTGACGCATAATGTTAGAGAATTTAGTCGGGTAAATGGTTTATAGATGGAAGATTGGGAACGAGAAGATTAATATAAGATAGAAGTTGTCTCCTACAATTTTTTATCTTGTAAATTAACCAACCGATCGCGATCGCATAATCTCACAGTTGTCCCTTCCATCTCAATAATTTTTTCTTGAGCGAGTTTATACAAAGCGCGGGAAAGTGTTTCGGGAATGGTTCCTAATAAAGCTGCAAGTTGTCCTTTGGGTAAATCTAGCTCGAAGACATCCACATTACCCAAGCGTTTACTTAAATTTAACAAGTAGTGGGCTAATCTTTGCGGTACTTCCTGAAATGAAAGTGTATCAACCAAGTGTGTTAATTTGCGTAAGTGTCGCGCCAGAGTTCCTAAAATTGCCAACGCCAATGTAGGATGTTGTTGCAACACAGTCAAAAAAGATGATCTGGGAATAAACACTACCTGGGAATTTTCTAACGTTGCGGCTGAAGCAGGATAGTTTCCCCCATCAAAAGCTGGTACTTCTGCAAAATATTCTTCAGCACCGAATATGTGGAAAATTTGTTCTTTCCCGCCGTTTGCTACCTTAAAAATCTTCACCCTACCAGACTTAACAATAAATAACCCCGTACCCTGATCACCCTCCCAGAATATAATTTCCCCTTTTTTATAACTTTGGACAATAGCAATATTAGCTAGTGCTTGCAATTGTTCATCTGATAAATCCTGAAAAATCGGCGTTTTCTGTAAAAATTGTTTAACCTCTAAAATACGTTCCGTAACAGTCATAGAAAAACTTTCTCTTTGATTTATGTAAAAAAATGAACAAAAGCAGTCCACATTATCCCAATTCTCCATCAAGATACACCTGACACCAATTATCTGAAGACATAACAAATCATCCTCAAGAAACCTCCGCGTTCCTCTGCGTTAACCTCTGCGTTCCTCCGCGTTAAAAATTTCTTCTCCTCTCTCCTCCCTCCTTCACCGAACTTTACAAATACTCTTGACTTAGATCAAGGAATTACTCTATCCAAAGGAATACTCTGTAAGCATGAAGATTTGAGAGAAGACATATGTTCTGTAACCAGTGTGAACAAACCACCCGTGGCGATGTCTGTCATCTATGGGGAGCCTGCGGTAAAAGTCCAGAAGTTGATGCTTTGCAAGATTTACTAGTACATTGTTTACGCGGACTCTCCCAAGTAGCGCTACAAGCAAAATCTCTAAGACTTGATACTCGCCAGACAGATGAGTTCACCTGTGAGATGCTATTCTCCACACTCACAAACGTCAACTTTTCCACATCTGATTTTATTAGCTTTGTCAATCGTGCGATCGCCTTACGCGAAAGTCTCAAGTTACAAATTCAAGCTACAGGTAACGCCGTCATCCAGTCAGAGATTAACTCTTTTCAACCTGCAAGTAATACACAACAACAAATACAGCAAGGAAAAGACCTAGAATTTGAATTTATCAGCCAATCTGCTAAAAATGTTGATATTTTCTCACTCAAGCTCACCGTATTATATGGACTTAAAGGCGTAGCTGCTTACGCTTTCCATGCCTTAGAACTCGACCAGCATAATGAAGGCTTGTATGTATTTTTCCATGAAGTCTTAGCAAATCTCGATGCCCAAGACAAGAGTTTACAAGACTGGCTCGATTTAACTTTAAAAGTTGGGCAAATGAACCTCAAAGCGATGGAATTACTTGATGCAGGTAATACCGAAACCTTTGGACATCCTACCCCAACAACTGTTCTCCTTGGTCATATAGTAGGTAAAGCCATCCTCGTTTCAGGACATGATTTACTCGCCTTAAAAGCCGTCCTCGAACAAACAGTCGGAACCGGAATCAAAGTATACACCCACGGCGAACTCCTCCCCGCACATGGCTATCCCAAGCTGAAACAGACTTACACACACCTTTACGGACACTACGGTACAGCATGGCAAAATCAAACCCATGAATTTGAACGCTTTCCAGGTGCGATCGTCATGACTACTAATTGTCTCATGCCGCCCCATGAAACTTACAAAGACAAGGTATTTACTTTAGGGCCTGTGGGTTATCCTGGTTTGCAACATATCAGCATCCGCGACATTTCCCCAATTATCCAGAAAGCATTAGAACTCCCTGGTTTTACAGAAGAAAGTGAACAAAAAACAGTAACTACAGGCTTCGCCAGAAATGCCGTTCTAGGTGTAGCTGACACTGTAATTAATACTGTCAAACAAGGTGATATTCGCCACTTCTTTCTAGTTGGTGGTTGTGATGGCGCGAAACCAGGACGCAATTACTACAGCGATTTAGTAGAACAAATGCCTAATGATTGTGTAGTCTTAACTTTAGGCTGTGGCAAATTCCGCTTCTTTGATCAGAATTTAGGCGATATCGGTGGTATTCCTCGCTTAATTGATATTGGACAATGAACCTATCCCACTAATACCAGCAATATGATAATCTGCTGTTGAAAACGGTAAGTTGTATCAGGGTATGGCGGGGAAATTTGAAGGGTTAAGTGATATGGAGTGGAAGTTGTTTGAAGATATATTCCCCAAGGAACCAGAAAACAGAGGAAGGGGAATGCCTCATGCACCATTTCGTCATGTACTGAACACGTTATTGTATATATTGATAACAGGATGCCGTTGGTGTGATGCTCCCACAGGAGAAATCTGGGCATCAAAAAGTGCAGCGCACAGATGGTTGCAACGTTGGGAAACGGACGGAACTTTGGAAAGTTTACAAGCAAGGATACTAGGAATTGCAGAGGAAAGAAGCCTAATCAACTGGAATTACGGTGCTGTTGATGGGTCTTTTTCCCCCTGGCAAAGGTGGCGGTGAAGGCGTTAAGTACGGTCATAAAGGTAAGGGAATTTTAATACACACCTTAACTGATGGTAATGGTATGCCCTTGGCTAATCGCACAACTCCAGCCAACGGTAGTGAAACAGATCAAGTGATACCACTGTTAGATAGTGTCAAAGTTAAAACGAATAGACCCGGTAGACCTCGTAAACGTGTTAAAGTTCTGGCTGCTGACAAAGGCTATGATTCCAAGGACAAACGGGCTGCATTGCGTAAACGTGGAATCAGACCTCAATTGCCGCGCGCGTGTTTGGAAGAATCGAAAAAATCGGGGTAGACCAATTAAAATTTCTGTTCCGCGTTTTCAACAAGAGCGCTGTTTTGCTTGGTTTCAAAGAAAATATCGCCGACTCGTTGTTCGGTGGGAAAGAATTTCTGCCTGCTTCAACGGTTTTCTTTCTCTTGCGACAATTCACATCTGGATTAACAGAATTTTATTCGTGGGATAGGTTCATGTAACGATGCTTACTCAGCCATCCAAATAGCTGTAGCTTTGGCGGGTGCTTTTAAAGTCAACGTCAATCAGCTACCACTATCAATGATACTGTCTTGGTATGAACAAAAGGCGATCGCAGTTCTTCTAACTCTCTTATACCTGGGTATCCAAAACATCCGCATCGGCCCCACCCTCCCAGCTTTCCTAACTCCCAATGTTGTGAAATTGCTTTCTGAGAAATATAATCTCCAACTCATCACCACACCAGAACAAGATTTAGCGGTATGTCTGGGTTAGTTGGTAGTAAGGACTTTAGTCCTTACTTAAAATCCCTTGGCACAGGAAAAATTCTCTATAACCTCATATCCTCTGCCTTTCATAAAAACCTGTCCTAATGTGTTCATTCGTAAAGCAAATGCGAAATGCTGCAATTAGCACTTGTAGAGTCTAGTTATATCTTGTAAAGAGCAGTCAAAACGAACTGCTACAAATCATGAGCAATAACGACGAACCTGAAAATTACTTTGAACAGTACAGCAATTTCAGTTCAGATAAAATTAGGGTAGAGATTCCAGCCGACCAAGAACCAATGTATCACCAGAGGATTCCGTCAGCATTTGATCCAATGGGTAATATTTACGTGGAAGGAAGAGCAATGAGAAGTATGTCTTCTGGAACAATGCCTTGGTGGGTGCTGTTTGCTGGCTGGGTATTGTTTGGCGGGTTATTTTTCATGTTACTCGGTGTTGCCATATCATCCTTATCTTTTGCTTTAATTCCATCATTAATTATCTCTGGAGTTCCTGTTTTAGTTGTTTTAAGAGGAACACTGGCAAAACTTTCAGCTAAGAAAAGCGCCAGGAGATAGTGAAACTGCGTGCGGGTTAACAATTCAAAATTCAAAATTAAAGACATTTTGCCTACGGCACGTTGTGCGAACAGTCGAGGATTTAAGCCTCGACTGAAAATATACTACTTATAGACGTAAGTTTCTTAAACTCTCGGATTTACGATAAATAAGATAAATTCGCCCCACGCTATGAGCATGAGGCGATTGTTATTATTGAAATTTATCCTATAGATAGAAGAAATTCCTGACGTATTGCGAGATATATAATTTGGTAGTGATATTTTAGATCAAGTTTCCTACAAGCTAAAATTACTTATCAAAATAAAATGAGTATCGAAATATTAGACACCCTAAATAACCCAGCAATTCAGAAATTTAGAAACGAAATAATATCAAAACGCAGTATAGGAAATATTGTGTTTGAGCTTAAACAAATTAGCCCTGAGATAAATATCGATAAAAGTGAAGATTTACAAGCAATTCTGGATTTATTTGTTACTCAACTGGGGTATGTAGGGCTTGGTGTTCATTGGAAAGAAATTAATCAAAATGCAGCCGAAAAAATTCTAGAACGTATATTAACAAAAGATTTGGCTTATTCTGCAAAAATTATGTCAACAGGAAAAGCGGAAGAAATATCTACAAAAATGCTTAATTTCTTTCAAAACCCCTGTAAGTTTTTTACTAACGCAGTATTTACTGACAACTACTCAGCAATGAGTGCTTGGGATTCACTTACAGAATCAACATTTGATACAGGTGTAATTATTGTCAGTACAAAAATGATTGGTATACTGTGGGTTAAAGATGAAGATTAATGGGTTAAATATAAATTAAGTTAATAGGCAATTTATTAAGTTTATTTTAATAAAAGTTTAATAAAAAAGTGTAATTAACAATAATTATATTACTGAATGTAATATAAGATTCTTAATATTAAATCATTTGTTTGTTACTGAATTTATAGTATTTATAATCATGTATAATTTCTTAAAAGCTTCGTTGGTAACGAAGCAATTTGTTTAGTTCATCTACTATTTAAGTTCAACCTAGACTACTAATTACCTTCAAGTAACCCATCTGTTAAAGTATGTCTCAATTAGCTTTACCTGTAAAAATATCAGCAGGAGCAATTATACTGCTTGCCTTTTGTATAACTAGTGCAAATAGTGCCACAATTTCTGAAGGATTTGAGAGTGGTGCAAAAACAACTTATACAAATGGTAATGTTAATCTCAGCACAGGCTCATGGAATTTCAATAATGCTGTGATTGGTGATCTCAGCAATGATAGAAAAAGTGGTGCAAAGTCTGCACGCCTTCGTAATAATGGCAAAGTATCAATGCGATTTGATCGCAATACAGGTGCAGGCTCTATTACTATCAAATACGCTAAGTTTGGTAATGATGCTAATACCAGTTGGGGTGTTTGGTGTTCAACTAACAGTGGAACTTCATGGTCACAAATTGGCTCTACTGTTAATACCACTTCTACAAGCTTACAAACAGCAACTTTTACACCTAATATCTCTGGTAAAGTTCGCTGTGAAGTTCGCAAGACTGATGGGACTGCAAACCGAACCAATATTGATGACATCGTAATTAGTGATTACGGTTCTACGGGTTCTACAGGCTCTACAGGTTCTACGGGTTCTACGGGTTCTACGGGTTCTACCTCAGCAACTTTACCACCTGGTTCTTTACCTTTCTTTGACAACATCAACAACCCTGTAACTGGGTTAGCCCTTGGTAGCCCTGGTGATGTCACACCTCCCGCCCCAGTTCTTAACAGCTTTGATACAGCAGTTGTTGAGCTTTGTGGCGCTCCTGGTACTGTTGTAAGTCGCGCTGGCTTCCAGTCTATGATGCAGAAAAACCCCACTGTCTTGGCAAATATTAAGACATATGTGGGAGGTTTTCTCAAACCAGGGCGTACTGCTGATGCTGATTTCTTGAACGATTTAACCGATATTTGGTTTAATGTCAAAGCGTTTGATCATGTGTTCTGTGGAGAACCAGTTCAAGGAGGCTCTATTGGCGGACTGCATTTTGTTGGGCGTTATGTAGAGCTGCAAAATAAAGGTTTAGCTGGACGACTTGCCAATAATACGTCTAGAGAAGAAGTTGTTCCCAACACTATCTACACTATGGGAGTAATCATGAAGGTAGGTAATGGAACGGCTCAGTCTAGAGTTAAAGGTTATCCTTACAGCCTCGATGCTGAAGAAATTTTGTCAAAGGCATCTTTAGCTTACAAGAACAACCCCAACATTGGCAGCACTAACCAAGCTTGTCTTGTCAACGTTACAGATGAGGGTAGAACCTTTAAAGCTGTATTTGTCGTAAGAGGAGGTGGTATCCGTACCTTCTATCCCGATGCGACTCCTGACTCTACTGCCGCTTGTAAGCAGTAATACCAATTCAAAATTCAAAATACCCTACGGGTTCGCATAGCGTTGCGTAGCAAAGGCAAGCCTACAAAATTCAAAATTAAGCAAGACAGATGCCATCCGGGTGTAATGGTTCGCATCTATTGCTTAATTTTAGTGAATTGGTAAATACACAAAAAAAGGGATGATAAAAATCATCCCTAATTAATTACAAGGCTAACAGCTTATATTTGGGGTACAAACTGTTGCTTTTCTGGTACATCAGTGTACTCAGCTACGATTTGACGGAATTCTTCACCGTCGATGGTTTCTTTCTCGATGAGCAAGTCAACGATGCGATCGGTGACGGTGCGATTTTCGCGGATAATCTTCTTAGCTGTTTCGTAGCAGTCTTCTACAATCAGCCGCACTTGAGAGTCAATTCGTGATGCAATTGATTCGGAATAATCGGATCTGGTCATCCAGTCACGACCCAAGAAGACTTCACCTTGCTGACTTTCCAAGGACAAGGGGCCTAAATCAGACATCCCAAACCTTGTTACCATTTGCCGTGCCATTCCCGACACTTGTTGTAAGTCTCCACCTGCACCAGTGGTAACTTCAGCAGAACCAAAGATAATTTCCTCTGCCGCACGACCACCCAAAGCACCAGCAATTCTGGCTTTAAGTTGGGAGCGAGAAATTAAACCTTGTTCTTCGTTGGGGGTAAACCAAGTCAAACCTTGGGCTTGTCCTCTAGGGATGAGGGTAACTTTCTGCACTGGGTCGTGGTCTTTTAATAAAGTACCGACCAAGGCGTGTCCGATTTCGTGATAAGCAATTAAGCGTTTGCTCTTGCTATCTACTAAAGGTGTACCTTCCATCCCCGCAACTACTCTATCTACCGCATCATCAATTTCGGTGAGGGTGATGGCTTCTTTGCGTCTCCGGGCTGTGAGGATAGCGGCTTCGTTGAGGAGGTTGGCTAAGTCTGCACCTGTGAACCCAGGGGTACGACGAGCGATCGCTTCCAATGATACGCTAGGATCTAACTTCTTATTCCGGGAGTGGACATGGAGAATTTCTAAGCGTCCTTTAATGTCTGGTGCATCGACCGTGACCTGTCTGTCGAAACGACCAGGACGCAACAAGGCTGCATCTAATACGTCGGGACGGTTGGTAGCGGCAATAATAATGATGCCGGTGTTACCTTCAAAACCATCCATTTCGGTGAGTAACTGGTTGAGGGTTTGTTCTCTCTCATCGTTACCGCCACCAATACCTGCACCCCGTTGTCTACCTACTGCGTCAATTTCATCGATGAAGATGATACAGGGAGCGTTATCTTTAGCTTTCTTAAACAAGTCGCGGACGCGGGAAGCACCCACACCAACGAACATTTCCACGAACTCAGAACCGGAAATACTGAAGAATGGTACGCCAGCTTCCCCGGCGATCGCTTTTGCGAGTAAAGTTTTACCAGTTCCTGGAGGCCCTACCAACAGCACACCTTTAGGAATACGCGCACCTACAGCCGTGAATCTTTCTGGCTGCTTAAGGAATGTAACGACTTCTTGTAATTCTTCCTTAGCTTCTTCGATACCAGCTACATCGTCAAACTTCACCCCTGTTTTCGCTTCCATTTGGAAACGCGCTCTGGACTTACCAAAATTCATGGCTTGACCAGGGCCGCCAGGGAGGTTGTTAGAACGACGGAACAAAAAGAACAAGCCAGTAATCAATAAGATCGGGAATACTAGATTACCTAAAAGTCCCCAGATAGCGCCATCATTGCGTGCTGGATGAGCATCAAAACTAACTTTCTTTTCTTTAAGCTTGCTGATTAACTCAGGAGCGCTAACTGGCAAGTCTACCCGCCAACGTTGGATGCGGCCTTCGATATCTTGATCTTGGGCTTCCACGATGGCTGTTCTGCCGCCTTCATACAGGTCAACATTGGTAACACGCCCAGCGTCCACGTATTCCAGAAAGCGGCCATAAGTCATGCGAGTGTTAGCCGCATTCCTAGTCATGTCCGCAGGAGCGTTAGCAAACGTTCCTTGCCAAAAGAAAAAGCCAATTACCAAAGCTGGCAATGTCCAGAGTAGTAGGACTCTCCAAGAGAATTTCATTTTTAATTTGCCTCTAGATGCCAATTACGATTTGTCATCTCTAGCAACTGGTGTTACTAGACTGTTTTACAACGGATGTTTATAAATCCATTTTCTTTAATCTGATATCTAAATCATGCACCGCCATAAAGCTATAAGGCCATTATGTTAAATCTAAGATGCCGATAAGAATCTTAATTAAATTTAACTTAATTCTAATACAAGATTGCAAGAGGCAGTTATCAGTTGACAGTTGTTACTCTCCCCTGTTCCCTTTCTGGGAGGGGCTAGGGGTGGGTTACTGCCTCATCTTTCCAGTCCCCTTTCCCTAATCTACTTGACTTCCGTAATTTGTAACGTGTAGGGAAAATACTTATCTTTGTCGTAGGAGCCGACCCAAACCTGATAATTTCCTGGCAACCATTCCCCACTGATACCTGGATTTTTGCCGTTTACGTCATCGTTACACCAAGTACCGCCAGGGCCTTTAACTACAATGGTGGTGTCTTGAGGAGATTGGACTTGTAGCTTTAAGTAACCAAAATTACTGTTGAGTTTGATGGTGTGGTCTGGTGTTTCATCCACAAACCCGTTACAGGGGCCTGTAGGCGTTTCGATTCTGCCTGCTACCTGGTTTGCCGCTACTGAACCGCCACTCATACCCCGGACTACCAAGGGGTCTGGAGAAAATTTCTGACTGATGGCGACATCTCCAAATATCGGTGGCGTTTCTTGGGCGTTGCTTCCGGTATGAAGTGCCGAGATAACGCCAAGTGTAACTATCATTAAAGATACCCGGATGCCTCTATTTAGCGATGTTTTCAACATTGTAATTACATAAGCTTCTCAGTGTTTGTTAAGACACTAATTTTACAGAGTAAGTTCCCAATTTGGGAGAAATTGACTACCTAAATTTTAGGTGAAAAATTAGGTAGGGTCGCAGACTTTTTATAAAGTAAATCTTTATTTTGTTGCGTGAAAATTCCCGTCTGGTGCGGGCTGGATGCCCACACCACAAGAACTAGAAGACTGGTTTATGAGAGATTAACTAGCCGCTACTGCTTGACTCAAGCGTAGTTTATCTAAACCAATCTGATTTAGGAGTAACCAGGATTGGATTAAGTCAGGACCATGCACATCACCAGTAAGGGCAACTCTGAGCGATCGCATTACTAACCCTTTCTTCACACTTTGGGCTTTCACCACTTGTTTAATTATGTCTTGGGCAGCTGCTTCTGTAAGTTGGGGTTGAGCTTCCAAGCCAGCAATAATCGCCTCAAGTGCAGCTTTAGAACCCTCTTGCTGCAATTGTTTACTGCCTTCTTCGCTCAATTCGACTGTTTGCGTAAAAAACAGTTTGGTCATCTCTACAGCATCGGTTAAACGTGTCAAGCTGGCGCTGATTAGATTAACCAACTTTTCCAACCAAGAGCGATCGCGTCCCCCAGCAAAGGAATATCCTGCTTCTTCCCAATAAGGAATCAGTAAATCAGTCAACTTATCAACTGGGGTGTTGTGGATATATTGGCTGTTCAACCAATCTAATTTTGCCCAGTCGAATTTTGCCCCGGCTTTGTTCACCCGTTCAAAACCAAATTCCTTAGCGGCTCCTTCTAAGGTAAAGATTTCTTGGGTAGAATCTGGTGGCGACCAACCAAGCAAGGTCATGTAGTTAACTAAGGCTTCAGCCGTGAAACCCATGCGTTGAAAGTCGGAAATCGATGTGACTCCATCCCGTTTGGAAAGTTTACGCCCTTCCATGTTGAGAATTAAGGGAGCATGAGCAAATTCTGGAATTTTTGCCCCAAGAGCTTCGTATAAAAGAATTTGCTTGGCGGTGTTGGCGATGTGGTCTTCTCCCCGGATGACATGACTAATTTGCATATCAATGTCATCAACTACGACCACAAAGTTATACAAGGGTTGACCAATACCATCTTCAGAAGCACGAGCGATGACCATATCACCGCCTAAATCACTGCCTTTCCAAGCTACTTTACCCCGTACTAAGTCATTCCAGACGATTTCGCGGCCATCGTCAATTTTAAACCGGATGACGAAACTGCGCCCTTGGGCTTTAAATTCAGCTTCTTGTTCTGGGGTGAGGTTACGGTGGCGGTTATCGTAACGGGGGGCTTCACCTCTGGCTTTTTGCGCTTCTCTTAAGGCTTCTAATTCTTCTGATGTGGTGTAGCAGCGATAAGCTAAACCTTGATCTAAAAGTTGTTTGACCGCTTTTTGATAAAGGTCGAGGCGTTGAGATTGGTAAAATGGCCCTTCATCCCAATTCAGCCCTAACCAACGCAGCCCCGTCATAATATTTTCTGTGTATTCGGGACGCGATCGCTCTAAATCTGTGTCTTCAATTCGCAAAATAAATGTGCCGCCGTGGTGACGGGCAAACAGCCAGTTAAATACGGCTGTCCTAGCTGTACCAATGTGTAAATTCCCAGTTGGACTAGGAGCAATTCTGACTCTAACAGTCACAGTATTTCTCTCTCTCGCAAAGCATGAATAAATTTAGCTTAATACCTAAGCCTCTGAGTCATCAGGTATTGCTAGGAAATACGGACTTCAAACCATTACTAGTTATCTGTGTCCTCTCCCTATGCTAATCAGGACTCAGCAATCATTACTCAACACTTTCTACGGGACTGACGGGGCTCGAACCCGCAACTTCCGCCGTGACAGGGCGGTGCTCTAACCAATTGAACTACAGTCCCTTAATTGGCAACTTCCCTATTATGACGCACCTTCTAAGGGTTGTCAACCTCGTTGGGGAAAATTTTTAGAATTTTTTATTGTGTTTGTGTCTCAAGTGGTAAATGAAGCGGTAGTTGAAAGGGAGTAGACTTACTATCCTGATTAGGAAGGTTAAGCGGTAGCCCAGAGGGAGCAAATTCCCTATACTGGCTGGGGATGTTTACAGGTCTAGCATTTTTAAAATTTGTATTCCCTAAATAACCTGATATTCTCGCTAACTCCGTCAAGGACTGAACTCCAGAATAAAACTTACCGTTGATTTCCCAAGTGGGATAACCTTTAATTTTGGCTGCTTTGCAAACATTTGGCTGGGCGTTTCTACCTTCTGGTGAGCATTCTATACGGTTAATTAACTTAAAGGCTTGCTGACCAAACAGATATACTTGCTCGTAGCAGTGGCTGCACCAATAAGCACCGTACAATTTAGCTTTTATCTTTTGCAGATGTTGAGCTAAAGCGATTTCTGCTTCTGTTGATATACTGTCTACAGTAATCACTCCTCCTTGATTTTTATTGAGTTCTTGCGCTGGAGATGACGAACCAAGCGTTAATGATATAAAAAATACTGATAATAAATAATGAAGTTTTGCTGGTAAAAGCATATTCCAAATTTAATCAATTAAGCTCAATTTTAACTTAATTTTTTGGCTAATTGTTCCATTTGGTGTGTAGATGATAAATGCTGAAGCATCTGAGATTGAATGTGTTTGTACTGCTGTTTGAGCAGATTTTTACTTGCATGAGGTTGAGAAGCTGGCGGTAGTTTTTGACTTTGTTCTACCCAAATTTGCAGCTTTTGTCTTTGGCTAGGTTCAATCTCGCTACTGAGGATTTGAATACAGCTATTAGGTAGTTCTAATGTAAAACAAATTAGAGCGTAGTTTGCATTATTAATTAGAGATATTATTAGTTGACGATTAGCAGGATTCTGCATATCTAGATAGCAAGGTAACCATTTTGGCTCTAACTTTTGGTTGTAAAGCAGTGTTACCCACAACAGCATCGGATGAGGTGATGTAACAAAAATAAAACGATTATAAACTTTACAATTTACCCGTAGTTGAATTTCTCTTTTTGGTAACATCAACCAGACTGTAGCTAAATTTTGCTGGTTTATGTCTAGCTGTTGAGGAAAAACGATTTCTTTGATGGGTTTATCTTGAGGCCAAGTGAGTTGTTTAGCTTGCTTCTCTAAAGATACTATTAGTTCAGAGGTCAAAGTTAATTTAGGTGTTAATGGTGAAGAGAATTTAGTAATAAACTTGGCACAATGGGATGGTTCTATTCCATCAATTATTTGTAATATTTCCCCTACAGTTTGTGGGCGATCGCTGGCTTTTTTCTCTAGGCAAGCCATGATTAAATTGTTCAGATGTGGCGAGATTTTTAGGTCTGGTTTAACATCTGCGATCGCTTTTGGTTTTTCAAAGTGATGTGCTTTATACCAAGCGCCAAATAAATCTGTTTCCGGTTGCCAAGGTTTAGCGCCAGTGAGCATTTCAAACATGATCACACCTAAGCTGTAGATATCAGAACGACTATCTAAGTTTTCTCCTTCTAATTGCTCAGGTGAACAGTAAGGTAAAGTACCGTGAAATCCTCTATTTGTACTAACTGTAACTGCATAATTAATAAACTTAGCAATACCAAAATCAAGGATTTTAACTAACTGTCCTAATATGGGATCGGGAATAACTAATATATTTGCTGGTTTAATATCTCGATGTACTAAAGCATAAACCTTACCATCAATTTGAATACCTTGATGGGCGCACTGTAAGCCCAAACAAATCTGACGGGTAAGATGGATAAACTTAGATAAAGGTAAGGGAATTAATTCCTTTAAACTTTTACCGTTGAGGTACTCCATCACATAAAAAGGTTTGCCTGTGTCACTAACACCATAATCATAAGCCCGGACAATATGCAAACTTTTTTGACTTAAAGCTGCACTCATCAGTGCTTCACGAGCAAAATCTTGTTGAATTTTGGGGTCGCATAAAGTTTGAGTCAAAAATTTGATAGCTACTGGTGTTCCTCCTAAGAGGATATCAGTTGCTAAAAAAACTTCACCCATACCACCCGTACCAATCAACTTTTGCAGTTGGTAACGATTGGCAAGTAATCCTGTACTATGTGGAGATGCAAATGTACTTTGATTCACTTTGAGAACCTCGTCTATAGCCATTTTTGGCATAAAAAAGCTCAAACATTAAGATTATTGATGTTGTTTAAAAATTTGTAAAACTCTATCAATTAGTTTAGCAAACCAATTTTTTATTTCCACCTGATCTTGAGGTTTGTTTGCTGCCAAATTACGCATAATTTCTAGTTTAATTTTTTCATATTCCGTTTTTAGTAAATTTTTAGCTTGTGTAGTGGTAATTTCATTCGTATTAATATTTTGTTGGGCTGTTAACCAATCTATAAGTTGTTGACGTTGTTTGGCACTAAGAGTTAAGGTAATGACCTGAGCGCAATTATGTGGTTCTTCTATAGCAAAAAAAAGTAGATGATAATACCCGGTTTCTGCTAACGCTTTGACAATCTTTTGACCCCTAACTTCCTGTAAATCAATAAAATAAGATAGCCATCTGATAATAGATAGTTGGAAGTCGTGCAACACTGTTACCCATAAAATCATGGGATAAACATCTAGCTTATTAATAAATTCAATTCTATTATTTTTAGACAATAATTGAGATATTTCTTGTTTTGGCAACATTGCCCAAAAAGTTGGAATGATACCTTGGGTAGTAGGTAAAAGGTGGGGAAATCCGATCAGACTTACTGGTTTATTTTTCGGCCAAGTTTTTTGTAAACATTCTTTTTCTGTAATAGAGGTTACAGGTACTAATTGAACTGTAGGTAAAGTTTCCCAAATATCATTACTGCTAGAATGACGATTTTCTATATCGTATTTAACTTGTTCCAAGACTTGAATTATTTCTGGGATATTTTGAGGGCGATCGCCTACTTCTTTTGCCAAGCAACTCATGATTAAATTTTGCAGTTCCTCTGGTATTTTTAATTCACTATTCACCTCTGCAAATGTAGGCGGTACTTGAAAGCGATGGGCTTGATACCAGTTACCAAAGGAATTACTCTGTGTCTGAAATGGATGTTTAGTTGTTAACATTTCAAACATTAATACACCTAAACTGTAAATATCAGAACGAACATCAAGTAGTTTACGCCCTTCCATATGTTCTGGTGAACAATAAGGTAAACTGCCGATAAAAGAATCAGTTAGTGTCATCCCACTGCGTTCTGTTAAAAATTTAGCAATACCAAAATCGAGAATTTTGACATTCTCACCTTGTTTAGCATTTTCAAGAATAAATATGTTTTCTGGCTTAATATCCCTGTGGACTACGGGAAATATTTCGCCTTTGAGAATAATGCCTTGGTGAGCGCATTCCAAACCCAAGCAAATCTGGTAACAAATCTCTAAAAATTTTTCTATTGTTAATGGGTTATTTCTTAATATTTGTTTTAAATTTTTTCCTTGGAGATACTCCATTACATAAAAAGGAGTCTTTTCATCAGTAACACCGTAACTTAAAACGCGCACAATATTTTTACTTTTACGTCCTAACTGTGCGCCAATAAAAATTTCTCTACCAAAGCGTTGAGATAGTTGTTGATTAGCCAAATTCAACATGAGAATTTTTAAGGCTACCTTACGACCTTTAGCCGCATCTTCTGCTAGGTAAACTCGCCCCATACCGCCTTTGCCAATCAAATCTATTATTAAGTAGCGGTTGTTTAAAACTTTTCCAATATAAACATCTGGCTCTGTTTTTGGATTTACCATATCTGGTAATTAAAAGCTAGCGAAGAAAGGGTTGCTTGCATAAATAAACATTGAATTAGAAATTAAATAAATTAATAAATTTTATAAATGTGATTGTATCTTCTAAAATTTATTTTATTGTTTAGCAAAAATTTTGCCAAATTTCATGCAAAATATCTTCAATATTATGTAACATAAGAAAATAACAAAAGATATGAGAAAATCCACGTAATCCCGGACAGAACCCAAGAAAGTTATCTAAAGTCAAGGGTAAATTTACTGACAAAACTGAATAGTTCTTCCAGACTTTAATACTTAACTAACAAAATTTTGATGCAGCAGTTGATGAAACTATATGTAACTAGCTTACGAATTGCGGATTATTCTGCTCTGTGAAAGATTTCAATTCAATCGCATCATGACTACAAAATAGCCTAACATTGCTACTGCGATCGCCGCAGGCGGGGCGTAGCCCATCGCACGATAAAGCACGCAACTTTTCTTGATTATATAATCGAGCCTTGCGGTCTACCTCCATCATCCACTGATAGGCACGTAAACCGGGTGTACAACGTCTTTTAGAAAAGCCGATTTCGTCACGGTAAAAGTAAGCATCACCAGCATGTAGAAGCCAGCCGTCCGATGTTTGAACAGCAATACCCGCATGACCTCTAAGTAGCTCAGTGTTAAAAATTATCGCTATGGCAAGGCAGGAGGCAGAAGGGAAGAGGGTTATAGCTTTGTTTACCTTTCTTAACTTAGTTTTGTTTTTTCCCACCGACTTACTTGGTGTGACCAGCTAGTGGTATGAGGAGAATTTCTGGTGGTGAACCTTCAAGGTCGCGTACTGCTTCAAAGCCAAACCAAGGTTCACCTCCAGCCGCGTAAAACTTCCAGTTTTTCACCTCATCCCACTGACCAGGACGATAGCGTTGGCTTTGAATAAAACCACCCCGTTCTTGCGCCGCGTCCATCTCAGTCTGCATCACATGCACCGTTGCTTCTGGGAAATCCTCTAAACCCCCAGCATGTTGAGCCAACGCTGTGTATTTATGCTCAAACTGAATGCGATTCAAATTGATAAAAAACTGGCTGAGTCGTGATGAGGGTGCTTGAATATCACGCTGACCAAAACCAGTATCAATCAAAACTAGCCCCTGGTTTGTCTCAATGAGTAGACAGTGACACACAAGATGCGCTGCTAGGCTACGGCTGAAGCCATCAAATAACGCTCCACCAATGGGACACATACAGCCGCAGTTAAGATGATGAATGTGCATGAATAGTTTTACCTAGCATCATGTCGAGCCTAACAAGACGGCTGGCTTCGATTCGTCTGCCATTAGTGGGGAAATTCTGACACATTCAATACTGGTCTTTGGGTTGATGACTTAATAAAAGGGAACGGGAAATAGTTAAACTAAGCTGGCCACAAAGGGCAGGGTTTCCCAACTTGAGAGAAGTGGCGTGGCGCAATGAGTCTAAAATCCGCGCTTCTATATCTCTTTATGGGTATAGTCAATCTAAAATCCAAAATCTAAAATTAACTGACTTTGATTTTGACCATAATAGTAAAGAGTAAATCTTCTATATCCCTGCCCTTTGCTATGAAAAAGCAAGACAATCCACTTAGTGGAGATGATTTAATCAAAGAGGTATGCCGCCGAATCAGAGTAGCCCGTAGTTATTGGGATGCTCATAATAATGCTGCCTGTAGGGGTGAACGTGAAAGGGCATTAGCTCTTTACAATACGCTAACAAAAGAGCAAAAACAACAGATTCCCGACGTGTTGCGGGTGTGGCTGCGTTATCGTAGTGAAAAATACTTTGGCGCACATCGAACTCCACCCAAATCGCCACGAAAATCGAAATAGCTGATGGATGCTAGAAAATTTTCTCTTTTGAGAAAATTACTTTCTACGCTACCATGTATTTCTACCGAATGTTAAAGGTATGGGTTTTTTTTATTTTACGCTATACTTACAAATCCTAGTATTAAATCACCTAAGCTTAATATTTTGGCAAATAAGTTACAGCTTCACTACAGCTTAAAAAGCTATTGCTTTTTCTTTATTGCTACTTAATTTCAAGATCATTATTTATCACATTGTAGTAACAGCTTAGATGATTGATATTAGAAATGTAGTTTAGATGAATTGTTTAAGCTGTGAATAAAAAATGGGCTGTCAAACGGATGACTATCAACCTCACATCAGGGGAGGCAGAAAGGCTGGAAAAATATTGTGAACTAACGGGAAGACCAGCCACCGATGTAATTCGAGAGTTAATTCGCTCTCTAGCGGTTGAGACAACATAAAAAGGAGATGTAGAGATAGTTAGGAGAATAGAATATGATTTGCCATACAATTTTTCTCTATTTTGAGAAGATAATTAAATAGGAGTTAGAGGCTGGATTAGTGTAGTTAATTTACCTGGAAGATACTACAAAAAAACAGCCACATAAATGTAACTGAGTCTCTACTTCTTACAACAATCCGCGATAACGAATAAAAATCAAAATTACTGCCCAAGATCCCAAAGCAACTTTGACTGCAACTAGGATATTGAGCAAGGGAATAACTCCCCCACTAATCAGTGCGCCCATTTCTCCATGCGGTAATTCTATTCCTGCCAGGGTGATGGCAGCCAGGACAATGAAAACTAGAACCGAAACTTTCTCCCATGTAGCAGCCTGCCAACGTTGGTAGATACCTTGCATCCATTCTGGTGATGAGGTAATTGCAATCAATCCGATCGCAGTTCCACCAGCCACCCCGGCGGCAAAACCACCACCAGGGCTGAGATGTCCACGAATAGCTAGTTCAATACCTACCATTGCGGCAATAGTCGCACCCAATCGCGCCAGCACAATCGATGTTTGATCTGTAAAACGATAAATTGTGCTGGAGGGTTTTTCATTCGCCAGGAGAAAGTAAGCTCCCATGATGGCGATCGTAAATACTACAACTTCGTAAATAGTGTCATACAGGCGATTTCTGAGGATGACCACTGTTACTGCATTGGGTATACCACCCTCTTTCACAAGGGTTTCTACGATAGAGAACTCATGTGAGTCTTGTACGAAATTCGGCAAAGCCAGCATTTTGAAGAACAGTGCTATGCCAGCAACAATATAGACCCATTTCATGTCTGCTTTTCCCCTGAATCTGGTGTACTTACATAGGTAAGGGTTGTTGATGGTGATGCCAGTTCGGTTTGCATAATTTCGTAAATACGTTTCACCCTGATGGCGGTGTGATAGGACTTTTCATCCTCAGTTGTGGCTTTGTCTGGATCAACCTGTTCTGGTGAGACACAAGTTGCATGAACTTCTTTATCAATCAATGCTTGGTGCAAAGCTTCAGTATCTGGATATGGAACAACTTCCAGACGCATTTGACGTTTACGAAAAATTTGACCTATGTCATTGAGCAATTGCTGAAAAGGGCTGATCTGCGGTGAGTTGTCATCTGCTTGGGGTAACTCATCTTTCAGGACACCAAGACGCATCACCAAAGATGAGCGCACTGCAACTGCATAAAGGGTAATTGCTAGCATTGTACCAACTAAGGCCTCGGTCAAAGCAACATCTGGCGCTCCTAAAATGGCATATAGCATTGCCGCCATTGCGCCCAATATGCCACGGATGACTAAGGCATTGTAGGGATTTACTTGAGTAACGACCATACAAGCAGTTAGGGGTAGCAAAGCTGTGATGGCATAGATATAAGTGTCATTCGCGTTCATAACTACCCTCACGACTGGAACAGTAAGCCAACACATACCCCAACATCGTGTTCCACATCGCTAAACAGATGATAGCGAGGGTGAGGAGCGGCCATTTGCTGGGTATTTTCAGGAGTAACCCGAACATAATACTCATTGAGCCAAGAGTATCGGCAACTGTGAGAGTATGAAGTTTGAATAATAGCGATCGCTGTCCAAGTAAGGGAAAGGTTCCCCAAAACCAGAAGAAGATGCCTACGCAGATACAGGTATAGCTTAAAAGGTCGATCATAATTTAAGGGAATAGGGTTTGATACCAATTCAAAATTCAAAATTCAAAATTCAAAATTCAAAATTAAGAAAACTATGGGTATTTAATTAATGCAATACATCGCTCATCCGTTTAAGTAGATGGGCTATTAACATCAATGCAGCGTTTCCTACGCTTAAGATAATTACTCCAACTACACCAATCATCCAGTCATCACGCAAAACTGATACGACTAGAATCATGATTGATGCCTTTGTGCTGATACTGGCAAAGGCCAACATTTTCTGCCAGATGTTTTCGTCCTGCCATGCCTCGTAGATGGGTATGAGCAGAGCTAAAATCATTGCTATTATTACTAGATTTAGGTTCATTGATGTGTTAACGGGGTGAGTGAGGGAGATGAGGGGGATGAGGGAGATGAGGAAGATGAGGAAGATGAGGAAGATGAGGGAGTATTTTCTCCCTTGTTTACTTTCTCTTGTTTAAAAGGTCTTATTCTGTCAGGTTACGTCGCTCTGGTCTTGTGCGTCGCACTCGGTGTACTTCATACACACCATCATCGCGGTATCTGACGACAACTGTTTTTGGTGTAAAGGTAATGACGAATATGTCTAGAAATATCAAACCGGGTGTACGTCCGGGTTTGACTTGTTCTAAGGTTATTTCTTCGTGCTGATGTGGGCGGAAGATGATTTCAAATGCTTCTATATATGCTTGGGGAATTGCTACTATCGTCTCCCACAGTACACGGAGCCAGTCTTTTAATGATTCTGGTGTTCTGGGACGACCGGGTAAGAGGAGGGCGATCGCAATCCCAATGATGATGTTTGCCGGACTGAAATCGGCAGTAAGCAAAAACCAAATACTCAGCCGTAAAATTAAATTTAGATGCCCAACCATGCTAACCCCTTCCAGAACAGTAGGACTAAAATCAAACTCATCACACCAATTAAATGGTCAAATTGCTCAAGGACACGGGGTAGCTTAATAATTGTGCGTTTAAAAATTAGCAAGTATGCTACCCATCCTAGAGCAATGGTTATCAAGGGTTTGATAATGTTTTCGTTGGTGTAAGCTTCGTAATACACCACATTGGCGATAAACAACCCAGCAATTAACACACTTACTGCCGCCCAAAATCCAGGCTTGACTTTTGTTTCTCCTCCACGGGGTAGGAAGATGAATTTGGCAAAGGATATTGCTGTTCCCAAGGCGGCAATATTCATAGCGATCGCTTGCCAAGGTAGCAGGTTCTTTGTTGTTAACACTTTCGCCCCAAAGCCGGACAATAAGGGGAAGCCGGAAATTGAGAAGCTGGCTATCACTAAGGCAATCCAAACTGATGTGCCAATTGGTTGGTTTTGCAGTTCTTTGAAGTTGCGACTGGGTAAAGTACCTGCTATTAGAAACAATGCGGATTTGACTAATCCGTGAGTTAGGGCATAAAAACCACCAACCACTGGTGCAGCAAGGATAAACCCTAACTGGGAAACTGTGTGAAACGCCAGCATCCGCTTAGTATCTTTTTCAAAGACTGCATAAAACACTCCTAAAAGCGCTGTGCCAACGCCGAAGGTTCTCACTATCGGGTCAATTTCTGGAACCATTAGCGCACACCGTACTAAGGGATAAACACCAGCCTTCACCACGACTCCCGACAGCATAGCCGACACTGGTGTTTCTGATTCGGAGTGGGTCAAGGGCAACCATAAACCTGATACAAAAATTCCGCCTTTTGTCAATAGTCCGACAAAAATCAAGGCGAGGGCTTCTGGCGGTGCAACGCGCAAACCTTCAAAACTAAAGGAATGATGGGCTTGATAAACTAATGCTGCACCCACCAGATAAAACAGCATTGCCACGTTGCTAATAAACAAATAGCGTAAGGCTACCCAAATCGAGCTGTCAGTCCGAGGATAGGCAATTAGGAGAAACGCAGCTATTCCACTTACTTCTAAGGCTACATATAAACTAATTAAGTCCGAACTAGCAAAGGCGGCATTAATACTGCCATGCAAAATAATCGTCTGACCGTAAAAAAAAGCTGATTTATCGCTATACCAACAGTAGAGGATAACTGCCGCAGTGACTAATCCATTAGTCAAGATAAAGTAACTGCTCAACTGGTCGAGTGTAAGGACAACGCCGAAATTATCCAGTAACTTTAGTGTCAGTGGTGATTGGTATGGAAATAACAGTGCCGCATAGCCAACCGAAGCCAAACTCACGCACAAAGCTATGTATTTGTCAATTCTGGGCAGTAAATAGATGACGAACCCTAAAAAAAACGGTAGTGCAATCCAGGCGATCGTAATATTATTCATGGCGTATTATTCTTCTCGATTTCGCTACTTTCCAAGGTCGGATTATCTCGTGATAGTTTCATCACACCGACCAGCATTAAAGCCTGAATCGAAAATCCGATGACAATTGCCGTTAATATCACCGCTTGGGGAACCGGATCAGCGTAAGCGGCATTTTTGACCTGGGAACTAATTGGTGTGACCAAGCCATTACGTGATGCAATCATTACGTAATAAGCTATAACCCCCGTACTCATCACATCCATAGAGACGATTTTCATGACGAGGTTCTTTTTCAAGATGATGCCAAAAAATCCGCACAATATTGTCGCTAATATGCACGCTTCTAACACGGGAATTGCCTGTTGGTAGAGGTTAGCTATTCAACTAACTATGAATCTGAAATAAAAGACCTATGAATGAGTATTTTCGCTTATTTATGTATCTTTAGTATGATGAGTTTCATCTTATTTTCAATGGGAAAGCATTGATGTAACTCTATACCAACGTTCTATATTGTGTATTGACTTATGCAAGTTGGGGAGAGAAAGAAGCAGGGGTGTAGGTGGGGCGGTTCACCAAAATCATCGTGAGTCATAATATATATTTGTCAACCCGCTCTTACAAATGACTAATGGCTCCCAACTTCACAAATTACCATAAGATGAGATGAATATTTATTAGTGCTGTAATGTACAAGCTTTAGTCCAGCTTGTTCTATTTCTTGAATGAGTTCGGGAATTGTAAATTTATGATGTCTCCAAATAGTAATTTCCTCTCCCGCAGTGATTGCAATACTTTTATTTATTTCTAAATAACTGAAGTTTATATTGCATGGAAGAAGAAATTTTATATTGGCGACTATACTATCCGTTACTGAATCATACTTTCTGATCAGTTCACAATCTTCTTGCTTTAAACCAAGATTAATTTTCAGCCATTTATAAATTTGGTCTACATGATACTTACAACCACCTCTGGCTATACCATCCCATTGAGAATTAGAACCAATCTCATTGGTGAAGACTAGTAAGTCATTTTCCTCCATGCTGTCTCTCAAGTTTTTGAACGCTTTACTTCTGTTTGAGTGATTAGCGATCGTTACACCTAAGTGTAAAAATATATTGGCTGTATTTTCCGATTTATCTTTTAAAATACTTTTAGGTATGCTGCAATTCTCTATATCTAATCTGTAACTAGCAAAAGCAAGTTGAGGAAACCATTTTTCCATATTTTTACTAGATACATTGAGTAACTCTTCACTAATATCTGTGGCAATATATTTATTAAGTCTGCCCAATTTGATTAAGTTGGCAAGAAATGCTTTTGCCGGATAGGAATTACCACATCCTACATCTATAATATTAAGTCGTTCGCTTTTTTTATGACTGCCATTAAGATAGACAAAATTATCTTTTAATAACTCAATCTCTATGTTTGAAGTTCGATACCATGTAGGAACAATATATTTAAGATAAAACTTATCCCAAATACTAGCACCACCACCTTTATAAGAGTATTTTAGGGGAATTTCTCGTTGAGCTTCTATGGCGTGAATTATATCTAAAATTTCTACTTTCGAGAAAACAGTGTAGAACTCAGGAATAGCATTGGCTATATAAATATCTAAATTTTTCTTTGAAGATTGAAAGCTGGAACTGCTAGGTAAATTTTGAGCCATTATTATCGTGAAGTTTGTCTAATAAATTAAATTTGTGCAGGTAAATATTATCTCATCTTCCGTTACTAAGTAAAAAGCTAAAATATTTCTATTCGCAGATAATTTTGATAGTATTTAATGTAATCCATATAAATGAATTTTCTGGAAGTATTTCTCAAGTTAAATATTTTTACCTTGTAAGACAATGTTTTATGAATACTACATTACCCATAGAAGGAGTGATCTATTAATCAATTGTTCACCCGAATGGGTGAATGCGATCGCCTAATAACGAATTAACCTAAAGTAAGAAGCCGTCAAGATGCTATTTCCAAACATATCAATAGGATTGAAGCTATATAAAGACTGTGAAAATAGCTATGATTATTTATCAAGATAATTTATTCGCTGGGAGATCCAAAGGACATAGAGTGGATGAAATCGTCAAAGTACAAGAGCAACAAGTTATAAATCGCCTACAAGCTACTGAATCACAGTATCAAGCTGTTTTGAATGCTATTCCTGACTCTATATTTCGCCTCACTCGTGACGGGAATTTTCTTTCCTTGAACAGAGAAGCCGCAGATATGGTTGGTTCTGAGGAAACATTAATTGGTAAAAATCTACGCAATGTATTACCAACAGATGTCGCCACGATGATTGCTGGAATCGTTCTCAAAACATTGGATACAGGAAATTTACAAGTTTGCGAATATCAGTTGTCAACACCATTAGGAATGCGCGATTATGAAGCGCGTTTGGTAGTTAGTGGTGTGGATGAAGTTGTAGCTATTGTCCGAGACATTACAGAACGGAAACAAACTGAAATTACTTTGCATAACCTAGCACAAAAGTTTTCCACAGCTTTTAATTGCAGTCCCGATCCCATCAGCATCAGTACACTCAAAGAGGGACGCTACATCGAAGTTAATGATAGTTTCGTTAAACTCTCTGGGTATGCACGGGATGAAGTGATTGAGCGTACTGCTTTTGAATTAAATATTTGGGTTAATAAGAGCGATCGCACTAAATTATTGCACGAATTACAGACACAAGGTGTAGTTCGCAATACAGAAACATTATTTCGTTGCAAGTCAGGTAAGATACTCACGGTGCAGGTTTCCGCCGAAGTGATTGAATTAGATGGTATTCCTCACCTTTTGGTTATCACTCACGATGTTACCGAACACAAACAGACAGAAATTAAATTACTTCAGACAGCACAGAAGCAAGCCCAACTTTACGAAAAACTGGCTGATTTAAACGCAAATCTAGAACATCAGGTAGAAGAACGCACTGCTCAATTACAACAGAAAATTGCGGAACTAGCACAAATGCAACGGGTAAAGGACGTTGTACTGCACACTGTCGCCCATGATTTACGGACTTTTGTAATTGGTAATTTGATGGTGTTAGAAAATATGGGAGAAAAATCTTCTCTAGCACCCAATACCCAATCTCTAATTTCTGTTCCTCGCTCAATTCTTGATCGCATGATTCAAGCTAACAATCGGCAATTAGCGATGCTAGATTCCTTGTTGGATATTCATTCATGTCAGGAACAAAGATTAAACCTAAATCAAGAACTAGTTCCTTTTGGTGAATTCTTAGAGCAGATTATCACAAAATTACAACCAATTTTAAGCGAAAATCAGTCCACTATCACAAACTTGCTACCACCAGATTTACCTCTAGTAATGGCTGATAAGACGCGATTAGAGAAAGTATTGCTTAATTTATTAACTTATAGTTTACAGCACAATCCTCCAGGGTTAAATTTTACCATCAATGCCATAGTAGAAGATGGGATGATTCGGACATATATTCAAGATAACGGTGTAACAATGAGTAAAGCAGAGTGCGATCGCCTTTTTGATTTACAGATCCGCGATCCTCAAGCTCCTTGTTCAACCGCAATTTGCTTAAAAATGTATCTGTGTAAGCAAATCATTCAAGCACACGGTGGACAAATTGGCGCTACCCATCATCCCCAGCAAGGATTAACCTTTTGGTTTACATTACCATTACAGTAGTTTTCTTTTGCATGAAGTATAACGCTACAGGTTTTGAGGTGAAAGCAAATAGTTATAAACTTTAGAGTGCATCAAACAGTTATATATTTGATGCACATCTTTTTAATTCTACAATCTGATTAAACTACCTGATTACCCAGGTTTAGTAACCAGTTATTGTAATCTTCCAAAATTTTCTTGCGTTTTTTACCTACAGTTTTGCTGTCATTCTCTTCATCCAAGCGAGCAAATTTATTATTCTCATTGGTAACTTGATATTTAATAAACTGTTGCCAGAGGGATTTATTGACAAATACATCCTTCTTAACCGAACTTGGCTGATCAAAATTGTTATAAAGATTATTGTTCCAATTAGAAGCAGTCGTATCGCTAGATAAACTTATTGAAGCTTGTGTGTAGCTGGATGAACTTGATAATGCTGTATTGCTACTTGTAGTAGATGTGGCATTCACACTAGGAAGTGTACCACCATTTGCTGCTGTAGAAGTAAGTATTTGCCGTACTTGTGCATCGGTTAAGCTACTTTTTGCACTCAACATTAACGCCACTACACCCGCAATATGGGGAGCTGCCATAGAAGTGCCTGAAAGGTCTTTATATTGATTCCCTGGATATGTGGAATATATACCAATACCAAAGTAGTCATCGTATGCGCCAGGGGCTGTAATGTATGCCAGTGGAGTTGTTCCAGCACGGTTTGAGAAATCGGTCAGGGTTCTATCATAATTGACGGCTCCTACAGCAAGTCCATACTGATCTGCGTAGCGAGCTGGATAGCCTGGGGCTGATACACCTTCGTTGCCGGCTGCGGAAACAATAATTGCTCCTTTACTTACGGCATATTGCATCGCTGATAATAGCTCACTTTGAGGAGACGGCCCGCCTAAGCTGAGATTAATTACACGCGCTCCATTATTTACTGCGTAACGAATACCATTGGCGATCATATTATCTGATCCTCCATTTGGCCCCAACACTTTCACTGGCATAATCTTGGCATTATAAGCAATACCAGTAACACCAAAGCTATTTCTTGCCGCAGCAATAGTACCAGCTACTACCATGACCCTCGTCATCTAGTGAGTTGTTGTTGTTATCAAAAAAGTTCCAACCGTAGACATCATCAATATAGCCATTACCATCATCATCTATGCCGTTGCCAGCAATTTCCTTGGTATTCTTCCAGATATTAGGGCTTAAGTCAGGGTGTGTATAGTCTACACCAGTATCAACCACAGCAACAATTACGCCCTGACCAGTGTATCCCTTCGCCCAAACTTCTGGTGCTTTAATTGCATCCGCACCCCAATTATCACCACCCAAGTCAGGAACATCAGCAAAAGTAGGTTGACCAAGGGCTTTAGCTACTGCGGCGGCGGCGTTCACTAAGCCAAAACCTGTAGTGGAATTAAACCCACCACCATTAACTGGATTAAAGGTAATTGGTGTTGTGATGTAAACAGCATTGTTACTTTCATTACTCTCAACAACAGATCCAGAGCCGTCAGCTTTCACGATGAGGTAGTATTTGCCAGCATTAATAATAGAGTTAAGCTCAACAGCAGTAGAGCGGGAAATAACGGCAGAAGGTGCAATAGTAGAATTTGCCTCAATTTCCGTACCTAAAAAGATATCGTCGTCATTACCAAATGTTGTATCTCGTGATAGATAAAAACTTGACTTACTCGCCCCAGCAGTTCCGTTACCTTGGTTTTTTAGTTGATAGTTGACTTGGACAGTCGTACCAATGATGGCACTGCTAGGCGCAGTCGCATCTTGGATAACCAAATCTGGCGCAGTAATCGTAATCGCTCTTGCAGCAACATTATTATTTTCATTGCTTTCTCTTAGTATTTCAGTACCATCAGCTTTATAAAGCAGATAGTAATTACCAGGAATAAGGTTGCTCTTAACTGTTAAAGATATGGAACGTGAAGCTACAGCAGAGGGTGCAAGACTATAGATACTATCAAAGCCTAAATAGACATCATCATTACTGAGAGTTTGGTCTTGGGAAATATAAAAATTCGTGTAATGATAACCAGCATTGCCATTACCTTGGTTTTTTAATTGATAGCTGAGTGAAATTGTTGTCCCAATGTTAGCGCTGGTGGGGGCCAAAGGATTCTGGATTAACAAATCTGGTGCAGCAATTGTAATCGCCTTAGCCGTAACATTATTACTTTCATTGCTTTCAGCTAAGTCGTTATTCGCATCAGCTTGCAATAGCAGATAGTAGTTACCAAAATTGGTGTTACTGCTAATAGTTAAATAGTAAGATTCAGAGCTATAAGTACCAGCACTCAGTCCAGATAAGAAGTAGTTTTGGTCAGAGGCTAACAACGTATCATCACTACTCAAAGTGATGTCTTTAGACAAATAAAACTTAGTTGTACTTGTACTTGCACTAGCTGCACCTTGATTCGCTAATTGGTAGTTGACTGTGATTAGGCTACCAGGGTCAACAACATTAGGAGCAGAAACATTTTGGATGATGAGGTCGGGTTTAGGGCCATTGATAGTAATAGCTTTAGCAAGTACATTATTAGTTTCATTACTTTCAGCTAAGTTACTATCAGCATCGGCTCTAAATAATAGATAATAGTTCCCCCCAACAATGGTATTTTTGACCAAAATGGAAGATGTTCTGGAATTATAAGTACCTGCGGCAATACTACTAACAGCATCCGAGCCAAGCAACACATCATCTGAACTGTAATTTGTATCTTTGGAGAGGTAGAACTTAGTATTACTGGCGGCTGCACTACCAACGCCTTGGTTTTTCACTTCATAACTCAGTTGAATAGTATTACCCACTGATGCAGAGCCGGGTGATATGGCGTTTTGGATGATGAGGTCAGCTTGGTTAATGGTGATGGCTTTGGCAACAATGTTATTAGTTTCATTACTTTCAGCTAAATTATTATCAGCATCGGCTCTAAATAATAACTGGTAGTTACCTGGGGCGACATTATTAGCAATCAAGATAGATGCTGTCTCTGAACTAGAAGCACCTGCGGCAAGACTATTAACAGCATCTGAGCCAAGCAATATATCATCGGAACTGAAAGTCCCGTCTTTGGAGAGGTAGAACTTAGTATTACTAGCTGCTGCACTACCAACACCTTGATTTTTTACTCCATAACTCAGTTGAATAGTGCTACCTAATGATCCAGATGTTGGTGATAAGGGGTTTTGGATGAGCAGGTCTGGATTTCCTGCGGAATTAATGGTGATGAGGTTGCCAAAAGCATTGTTATTTTCATTGCTTTCACTAACGCTTCCATCACCATCCACATAGTAGATCAAATAATAATTGCCAGGAGTGACGTTACTACCAACAGTGAACGTCAACGACTCTTGAGTAGTAAGTAGAACAAGGTGAAAAAACCAAAGTGTGTAAAGATAAGTAAATACATAAATGTGTCTACCAAGGTAACAGGGATATGGGCAGCCGTTTAAGGGTATTTCTGACTCCTAAGCAAGATAAAATTTTGTTCAACCTGAGAACGGCAGATGTACCCCAGAAAGTGAAAGACCGAGCCGAAGTGATCAGATTAAGCGCACATGGTTGGTACGTAGAGAAGATAGCAGATCACTTTGACTGGACTGCCCAAACAGTAAGAGAAGTTTTGCATAGATGGGAAAAACAAGGTCTAGAAGGACTGTGGGAGAAAGCAGGGCGGGGAGGAAAATCAAGGTGGGCAGAAGCTGACATGGCGTTCTTAGAAAAATGCTTGGAGCAAGAACCACGTACATATAATAGTGTTCAATTAGCCCAAAAATTAGAGCAAGAACGCTCCGTGAAATTGAGTCCTGACTGGTTAAGGCAGGTACTCAAAAAAAGGGGGTCATTTGGAAGCGAACTAGAAAAAGCCACAAAGGAAAGCAAGACAAAGTATTGCAGCAAATCAAACAGGCAGACTTAGAGATGTTGGAATTATCTGCTGCTGCTGGAGAAATCGATTTAAAGTATATGGATGAATCAGGGTTTTGTGCCTGGAGTGAACCCAGTTACAGTTACTACTTCCGAGGTCAGCAAAAACGCCTGGAGCAGAGTAAGCGTCGGGGTCGAAGGTTAAGTATTATTGGGTTTCTTCAACCCCTAATTAGTTTTGTGTACGGTCTAGTGATTGGTGGCGTTTCACGCAAATCCTATATTCAAATGATGGAGCTTGAAGCACTTGAAGCCCAAAAAGCAGGTCGTATCAGAGTCATCGTTCAGGACAACGGCCCGATACATCGGTGCAAAGAAGTTCAGCAATTATGGACAAAGTGGGAAGAGATGGGTTTGTACATCTTCTTTTTACCTAAATATTGCTCAGAGATGAATCCAATTGAATTGGAGTGGCAACACCTGAAAAAAAATGAACTAGCTTCTCAAAGTTTTGAGGATGAATTAGACCTTGCCTATGCTGTCATTGATGGAGTTCAAAATAGAGGAGAAAAGGGAAACTACAGTACGCAACGTGTAAAATTTAACTCTTATTCTTCTGCTTAATTCTTTGTTACATACTTATAAATTTTCTCCACGACTTACTTATTACCTGCAAGAATACTACTAACAGGGTCAAAGCCTAAATAGAAATCATTACTACTTATATTCAAGTCTTGAGACAAGTAGAACTTAGTGTTGCTAGCTCCAGCAGTAGCAGTACCTTGATTCTTGACTTGATAACTGATTTGAACACTATTACCAACAGTTGCAGAAGAGGGAACTATGGCGTTTTGTGCTGTTAAATCCGGCTGAGTAACGCTAAATGTTATACCAAAAGCATTGTTATTTTCATTACTTTCACTAACGTTTCCATCAGCATCCATGTAGTAAATCAAATAATAATTACCCGGTTTGATGTTGCTACCGATAGTGAGTGTGGCGGATTCTTGGCTATAACTACCAGCAGCAATACCACTCACATAGTCGTAGCCCAGATACGTATCAGTACTATCAATATTCAAATCTGGTGATAAATAGAAGTCAGTATAGCTACTACCAGCACTAGCATTTCCTATATTTTGGACTTGATAACTTAACTGAAAGCTGCTACCCACCACAACGGAAGAGGGCATTGAGGCGTTTGGCCCTGTTAGGTCTGGTAGTACAGCAGCAGTTGTAAAAATATTATCTCGATCGCCATTACTCTCATTTGTCGCTGAAGAACTACTCACAAGCTTGGCCGTTAAGCCATTTATACTATTTGAGCTTGGGAAAGGTGAATCTTCAGGGCGATTTAAAATACCAATATTTCCAGCTTCTAACGAAGTATTATTTTTTCTATTAAAGTTGTATTCACGGCTAGTATTCATGAATTATTGACCTCAAAACTAAATTTATACAGCAATAAATGTTAAAACTAGCTATCTTCTAACTAAAGACTTAGATACAGCGAGAATTGTAATAATTTTTTGATGGAAAAGATATGCAGAAAAATGCACACTTTAACCGTTGAATTATGTAGGGCTAAAGTATTCTTTTTATAAAGAGAATATTTCAAAGTATATAAATTTACAAATTTTTAAATATCAAAATTATATTTTTATGCCAAAATCGTTATGAATAATGCTTTTTGTTAATAGTCAATCTTTGATTTATTACGTACGCAAGAGTATAAAAGCAAAAAATAATACGTCAAGCAATGCTTAACGTATCTACACTTATATTTCTTAATATAAAATTAGCTTATTCCTGCTATGTAATACAATTGTATGTAGTAAGGACTTTAGCCCTTACTACAATACTCATACGTTGGCTTGTTGACGTTGATATAGTGACCAGTACAAGCCTTTTTGCTGCAATAGTTCTGTATGGGTTCCTCGTTCTGCAATTACGCCTTTTTCTAAGACGAGAATTAAATCTGCTCGTTTTAAGGGTGCAAAGCGGTGAGCGATGAGAAAGACCGTACGGTTAGCAGATATTTTTTTTAGATTTTGCAGGACTTGTTGTTCGGTTTCACTATCTAACGCGCTGGTAGCTTCATCTAACACTAAAATTGGTGCGTCAGAAAGGAACAGTCTTGCTAAGGCAATGCGTTGTCTTTGTCCTCCAGATAAAGCTGTGCCTCTTTCTCCTACGTTAGTTTCGTAACCGTAAGGTAATTGACTGATAAAGTCGTGGGCTACGGCTAGTCTGGCGGCTTCGACTACTTGCTCGGCGGTAATATTAGGATTGCCAAGGGTGATGTTTTCCAGGATGGAACCGTTAAATAAAAAGTCTTCTTGGAGAACTACGCTAGTTTGTTGCCGTAAAGACGCTAAATCTGCACTTTTGATGTCAAAACCATCAATGAGGATGCGTCCTGATTCAATTTGATAAAGTCTTTGCAGTAACTTAGAAAGGGTACTTTTACCAGAACCACTACGTCCCACAATTCCGACAAATTGTCCTGGTTCTACATTGAATGAAATTCCGCGCAACACTGGTTCGGTATTGGCTTTGTACCGGAAAAAGACTTGCTCAAAGTTAACCTGACCTTTCAAGGGTGGTAAAACTAAACCAGTTCCCATCTCTGCTTCTGGGGCGACGTTGAGAATATCACCAATCCGGTCTACGGAAAGTAGAACTTGTTGCAGATTTTGCCATAGTTGTACTAGGCGTAACAGTGGCCCGGTGACTCTGCCAGAAAGCATCTGAAAGGCTACCAACTGACCAATTGTTAGTTTATGGTCAATGACTAACTTTGCACCAAACCACAGTATTAGTAAGGAAGAAAAATTAGTGAGAAAGTCGCCAATATTACTGCTAATATTAGAAGTTGTGGAAGCTTTGAAACCAGTACGCACGAAACGAGCAAATAAGCCTTCCCAGCGATCGCGTGCTACTGATTCAGCCGCATGAGCTTTAACAGAATGAATACCTGTAATTGTTTCTACTAAGAATGATTGGCTGTCTGCACTACGGTTAAAGGTTTCGTTGAGCCAGTTACGTAAAATTGGTGTAGCAACTATGGTCAGTGTGGCAAACAAGGGCAGCACAGCTAACGCTACAAAGGTGAGGGGAATATTGTAATAAAACATCAATGCCAAGTAAACAACGGCAAAGATGCTATCCAAAATTACTGTTAAGGCTGTACCTGTAAGAAACTGGCGAATTTGTTCGAGTTCCTGGACTCTGGCTACTGTGTCACCTACGCGCCGTGACTCAAAATAAGCCAAGGGTAGCCGTAGCAAATGACGGAATAATTGACCTGATAAGCTTAAATCTAAACGTCTGGCTGTATGGGTAAAGATAAATAAGCGCAAAATCCCCAGTACAGACTCAAAGACAGCTATTAACAAAAGCGCGATCGCCATGACATCAAGAGTGGGTAAACTCTCTTGTACCATGACTTTATCAATCACAACCTGGGTAATTAGTGGTGTTCCTAACCCCAATAGCTGCAATGTTAAAGATGCTAATAATACTTCTGCGAGTAGCTTGCGGTATTTCCAAACGGCTGGTGTGAACCAATTTAAGTTAAATTTCTCTTGTTTAGATATCAGTTCTACTTGCCATAACTGACCATCCCAGCATTGTTCTAATACTGTTTGTGGGAGATTCTCACACAGGTTATCAGGATTTAAGGGATTAGCAATAATTAAGCGATCGCCTTTTATCCCATAAGCTATTACCCATGTAGGCTGAGGAACAGATTCAACTTGTAACTGTAGCAAAGCTGGGAACGTTAGCTGGCGCAACTCTCCCCAACTTAGTTGCAGTCGTCGTAAGACTAAACCTAGCTTTTCCCCTGCTTCTACAACTTGTTTGGGATTTTGCCCCCGCAGTTGGCGTTGAACCCATTCCAAGTTCACCGGATTTTCGAGTTGTTGTGCTGCCATTGTTAAACAAGCAGCACCCGTATTCCAACTACTCACAAAAGGATAGCTGAATACAGGTGTAGAGACTGGCTGACTTAGCGTCTGTTCTGGAGGAGTTACGGGTGCTTGAATAACAGTGTGTTGAAAAGGTTTTACTTCATTTTCAACTACTGTATTATCCTGTTCCACTAACCCCAACCAGAAATCTTCCATTGCTGGAGTAGATATTTCTGCCCAAAGATGTGTATCCCAGCAAGCCAGAATCACATCTTTACTAGCGGCTACAGCTTTGTATTCTCCCGGTAGCTTTTGTAAGTCACCAAACCAATCTCCTACCTGTAAGGCTGCTAAAGATTGGCCGCTTCCTTCCTCCCGTAAGCGCACCTTCCCCGCCACAATGAAAAAATGATAACCGCCAGTTTCACTCGACCAGATTTTTTCACCCAGTCGATAACGCCGGATTTCTAAACGTTCTTCTAAACGGTTTTTCTGCTCAGGAGTGAGCCAACTTAGGGGCGGTTGAGTCCAAGGTATGGAAGTTAGCACTTTGATTCTTAGCGATTCATTATCTAGAAGTTTTAACTCACTTGTAATTTCACCGTCAGCTTTTGAATTTTCTCTGCTAACCATTTTTCAAATAATTCGTTTTGTAATGCTTGCTTGAGTTGAATATCATCTAAAGACGCTGGGAGAAATTGTTCCACTCGAAACAAACCATAGCGTCCATCAATTTCTATAGGCCCAACTAATTGCCCAGGACTAGCTACATCAATAGCAGAGCGTAACTTGTCTGGCATAGTACCACGACTAATAGGCCCCATCATGCCATTAACGAGGCGATCGTCCAATACAGAATACTCTTTAGCTAATTGCTCAAAACTGCCTCCTTCTGCAATTTGCAATTGCAATTCTTCTGCTAATTCTCGACTATCCACCATAATCCGGGATAATACCACCCGATCTAAAAAAATCTTCTGCTCAATAAAATATTCTGGTAGTTTTGCCTGTGTCACCACAGTTTTTAACTTTTCTAATTTGAAGTTAAAAGTAATTGAAGCGTGGAACCTTTGGTAGTCTGTGCCATTCTTGGTTAACCATTCTTGGAAAGCTTGGGGGTCAGCTAGTTGATTTTTAAGGCGAAAATCAATCACTGTTTGTTCGGTTAAAGCTGGATTAATATCTACATCGTCTCGCCCTTGGATTTCCTGTTCGATGACATATTGACGCAGCACATCACCAATGAATTGACCTAACTTTCCTGATGATTGGAGGTATTTTACTGTTTGTTCAAGTGAGATAGGTTGGTCATCAATACTTAAGAAAGACAAAGTTTCCATAAGAACACCTGGTGAAAAACGGCTAAAGATAAGATTTTATAAACTATAAATAATTAATGGCAACTTAAAAAATAAAAATAAGTCAAATTTAATTGATTTACTGTTTCGATGAGCATTTATTTCCATAGGTATATCTTTCTACTCCAGTCATTAAACTAAGAGAGAATCTAGTCAACAGTCAATAGTTATCAGTCTTTGCCTCTAACCAAAAGAGTTTGCCCAAATTAGGGCAAATAATATGGCAGCGATCGCACCAATTAAAGTGTTAAGAATATTAACAATTTCATTAGTTAACCATGTATATTTTGATTGCAGTGTTGCACCAATTACACTTTCTATATTTGTGGCAATCAAAGCAGCCAGCAAGCACCAAACAATTCCGAGTGGGCTGATTAAACCGACACCCCAACCGACAATAGCGATCGCAGCTGAACCCACCACACCAGCAAAAGTACCTTCTAAACTCACAGCCCCCTCCGTACCTTTGGGTACTGGTTGCAATGTCGTAATCAAGAAAGTGCTTTTACCGTAAGCTTTACCCACTTCACTGGCACAGGTGTCAGAAAGTTTTGTACTAAAGCTGGCGACGTAACCTAATAACAATAGAGATTGAGGACTAGGAACTAGGGACTGAGTAAGAGGGAAAAGTTTAGCGTTAAGAACGCCTATACCTAAAGCACAAAGCGCCGCAGTTAAAGCAGAACCCCAGACATTTTCCGGGCCTCTTGCGCCCGAACGCTTTTCAGCGATACCTAGAGCTTCTTTTTGTGCCATTCCAATACGTGTCACACCGGAACCCACAATAAAGTAGAACGCAACTACTAAATATCCTTGCCAGCCTAAAGTACCCCAAATCAGTATGCCCAATAACCAAGCATGAAACACACCAGCTGGAGTCAGCAATTTTTTAGGAGCGAACCAGACTAAACTCAGTAGAACAGTATTTAGTCCAACTCCCACCAACCAAGGATTCGCAGAGCTAATAAATGAAAGCATCAGCTAACAACCACGAGTAGTTTTGTCAAGATATGAAAAGAATAACTAATTTTAGAACTTCTGTGGTTAATTTCCTTGATCCCCATCTAGAGAGCGCATAGTTTATATTCCCTCTACGGGTAAAGCTAACCGTTAACAGGCAAAATGGCAAATTAATTTTTAATTAAGGAAGTAAGAGAGACAAAGAAGACACGAGGGGAATAATTATTAACTGTGGACTATGGACTAATGACCAATGACTAATGACCAAATTAAGATATAAGCTAAACTCGTAAAAAACTGTACTTTAACTAACTACTAATCAATTTAAAAAAGTAATCTAATTAACAAAATACCTACTCAACACGCGCTAAACGCGCCGCTACCGCTAACACAACTCATCACTATCTTATGAGTCAAGCTATATTTCACCTCGCCTTCCCGGTCAGCGATATTACTCAAACAAAAGCTTATTATATTGATGGCTTAGGCTGCATCCCTGGTCGTGAAAATCCTCAAGCCATAATTCTGAATCTTTATGGACATCAATTAGTGGCTCATATTACCAAAGAACCATTAATGCGCCAGCGTACTATTTATCCCCGACACTTTGGACTAATTTTTACTCAAGAACAAGATTGGCAAGAGTTAGTAGAAAGGGCGGAAAAAAAACAACTACTTTTCCGTGACAAACCTAAAGATCGCTTTGTGGGTTCTCCCTTGGAACATCGGACTTTCTTTTTGGAAGACCCATTTTATAATTTGATGGAATTTAAGTATTATCGCCACCCAGAGGCAATTTTTGGGAGTTACGAATATACTCAAATTGGCGATCGCCATTAATCGGTTCTGCTAAAACTGCGGCTACTGCTGATAAGCTTCTGTAATCTGTAAGCATCCACGAATGTAGTGCTACTGGGACGATTAATTCTTTACCTACGGGCATTTTTGAACTGTTGGTAGGGATAATCATCAAATCATAAGGTGTCCAAATAGAAGTAAAGTTTAACTGTTCCAACATTTGCACATCACGATTCAAATCTTGCAAAAATAGACTGTTGGGACGCATCTGTACGCATCCAGGCAGCCTAGAAGCATAAGCTACTACTGTGCCATGATGAGGTGAGGAAATTGTCACAAAGCGTTGTACACGATTTATACCTCCCAATCTCTGCACATAGTAACGGCTGACAATTCCCCCCATGCTGAAACCCACTAAATCAAAGGGTTTTTCTGCACCAATAGTTGCATCCACATAATCAACAACCTGTTGTGCTAATACATTCAGTGGAGCTTCACCGTTATTAGGTACTAAATTGAGTGTGTATACAGTCCAACCTAATTGTCTTAAGTAAACTGCCATTTGATTAAAGACAATTTCCGTATCAGTAATACCATGTACTAAGACTACAGGGTCGCGCTGCTGATTTTGAGTATTCATCGACAAAATTGCTTGCGTTCGATTCTGTAGAAAATTTAACTGAGTCTGATTATCATCAGTAAAAAGATTATGACACTCTTCCCACTGGTTGAGGTTACAATCATTATTTGTGTCAATGTATACCTATCAAATAAAATTATGTTAAATTTTATTAAGCAACCTTTCAGAATCTTGCTCTGTGTAGCGGTAAAATTGAATAATTAATTCTCGATATCTACAGCTTGTAAGTATTTGCCAACAAAGGCTGAAAACCTCAGCTTGTATTCTTAAGCTTGATCAAGCACAAACTAGAAAGGTTTGTTACTCAATAGCTGATAGTCAAAAAATGTAGTATTACGACGTAATTTTTAATATTACGGTCTATTTACAGATATAAAACTTCGGGAGCCATTCTCATGTTCGGTTTTATCAAAAATTTATTTGCTGGGATTCTCAGTTTTCTTACCGGATTAATCGGTGGTAAGAAAGGCGGTGGCTACTACTTAGAGCTAAAAGAAGACACCACTGAAGAAAAAGCCCCAACCCCAGCACCAAAAGCAGCGCCAAAAGCAGAACCCGCAGCATCCAACGGTACAAAAGCAGCCGCCAAAGCTGAAGCATCCGCACCTACAGAAAACAGCCCTGCACCTACCCCAGTTAAGGTAGAAGCATCTAAGCCAGCTAAGGTAGAGGCATCTAAACCAGCTAAGGTAGAAGCATCGAAAAACGGTAAAAACGGCAAAGCTGCGCCTAAGCCAGCTGAACCAGAAAAAGCGCCAGTTGCGAAAATAGCCACACCAACTGAAACTACATTTGCACCTAAATACTTAGCGCCTTCAGCCTCCGGTTCTAATGGTCGTCGTCGTCCAGGTGCGAATATGAGTTCTTACTTAGACATGGCCAGCCAAGTAAAAACTCCTGGCTAGGAAGTGATGAGTCTCCTTTGAATTTTGGACTTTAGATTTTGGATTTTAGATTGAACAATCCAAAATTTAAAATTGCAGATCCAAGATTTCTCAGTCCCTAGCATCCGGCCTCATAAATATCAATCCACTATATAAATGAAATGCTGAGTCCCAGTCACTCTTTTCCTTACGATGTAAGTTAATGTGAGACTGAATATGTCCCAGCATTTCTTTTTGTTCTAGTACTGTCTCGGCAAAAGGTGTAAAATCTGACCAAACTTTTGCTTGTAGCAAGTGTAAGTTAATCCAGTTTAGTAAGTTATTCCAATTAATTCTGATGGTATTTTGGCTGGATACAGGGGCAATTTGTACACCTTGTTGAAATTCATAGCCTTGATCGTAAAGTCTGAGAATACAACGTCTGCTGGGTAAATGTAAATCACAAAACTGCACATAGTCTTGAGTTTGAGTCTTACGTTCTGTTTTTAGCCAAGCACCAACGTCCACAACTTCCTCAAAAATAGGCAAAAGCCCCATCACTCGCGCGGAAACTTCTGACCAGTCAAATGTGAGCGAACCAACTTGGTTTGTATGATTGGAACAAATAACAGTAGCTTTTGGTTGAGATTCTGAAAAATAATTGACTTGAAATACTTGTATTTGAGTAATGGCGCTAATAGCTGTCCAAAAGCAAGGAATACCAGCTTGTTGTAGTTGTATACCATAAAATTTAAGTTCTCCCACGCGCCCAGTGCGGTAAAATCTCCAGCTACGGCTAGGAAGGAATAACTTAGCATTGTAGAGGTCAAGCTGCATAATTTCGGCAAATCTGGCGGCGGCTGTGGCTCTGATTTCGTTGCTGCAAGGCTCTAAAATGAGTACACCTTGTTCAGTATTGCAGGGTTCGGCTGTTGCTTGCGCGATCGCTCTTTGTTTTTCTTCCTGCTCAGTTTCGCGTATTCGCTGCAAACCTTGTCGTGTTTGTAATACTATCTTGCTATTAGCTGTACTCTTTAATAATTGCCGATAGATTTTCTCCGCTTCTTTGCGCTTGTTGGCTACCTCATACAATCTACCTTGATAAAACTGCACCCAAGGATTATCTGGCGATTCTTTTAGCAGCTGTTTAAGTAGTTTAGCGGCTGTGGGATAGTCTTTACGTTCAAAGGCGATCGCAACTTGTTCAATCATGGGAGCCATTCAATGCAAACTAATGATATGGTTCCCAAAAAAGAGCATGGGGAAGCAAGGGAGTGGGGGAGATGAGGGAGATGAGGAGAAAATAATTACTCCATACTCATAACTCATACCAAGTTGCAATCAAAGATAGTATCTTGGGCTGGGAGTAGGGAGTGGGGAGTAGGAATACTATGTCTGAACGCAACTTAGTATCAGCACGCGCTAAACGCGCTGCTACCGCTAACAGCACTCAGCACTCCTTATACCAATTTGAAAGAAGAATGCGACAAATACACAGTCTCAAAGCCTTGTTCTGTCTGGATTTCTAATTTTGAATTTTGAATTTTGAATTGGTATTACCTATGCTTCACAAGCTGCGCTAATTAAGGATAAGGCTACTAATGGGGCTGTGACTGCACGCAAGATTCGTTGTCCTAAAGATACTGGTTGAAAGTTAAAGCTTACAGCAAGCTGTAATTCTTTGTCTGTCCATCCTCCCTCCGGGCCGATCGCAATTACAATTTCCTCAGAAGTTTGTGTCAATAAATTTTTTAGATAGAGATGCTCTCCACGCGCTTCACAGATATAACGATGAGTTGCTGTAGTATTACTTATGGCATCACTATAAGCCATTGGTTCTAAAATCGTTGGTACAAACGCACGCTCTGATTGTTCTGCGGCTTCTGCGGCTATGCGTCGCCAACGTTCTAGTTTTTGAGGGCTGGGATTTAGTAAAGTGCGATCGCTCAACACAGGAGCAATACAACTTACTCCTAACTCCGTACAACTGCGGACAACCTCATCAAATCCACTACCTTTAGGTAAAGCAACTAGCAGTGTGATTTCTACAGGTAATTCTGTCTTTACAGTTAATTCTTCTGAGACTTGGGCTTGTTCTTTGCTGAGACTGGCTAACCACCATTTACCCAGTCCATCCATAACTATAAAGCGATCGCCCTCACGCAAGCGTAACACCCGTTTTAAATAATGTTCTTGCTGGGGAGTGAGTACAATTAGGTCTTGCTGGAGTTGGGAAGGTGCGATCGTAATCCGTTGCAGTTGAGACATCAATTTTTCTATGCTATGGAAACCTGCTATAGGACTCATCATGATTGCCAAGTGAACAATATCATGAGCGTTTAAGTAGTTTATATTTGGATTTACATAATTTTATTAGTAAGATAGCCTCATATAACTTTAGTCATACTAGAAATATGACTTTATGCTACTAGATATTTTTTTGTATGTATTTTACACTAGCAACAACTTAGCTAATCTCAAACTTTAATAAGTTATTTAAGCTGTCTAAATACATAAATGTATTAAGTTAAAATGAATACATTTTCTCAAATTTTCAAATTCCCCAAAAGCTTTTTGATATCTATAATCTTAATAACTTTATTTATAGGCAGCAGTTTGGTTAGTTCCCAACAACCAAAAGCAGCTAGAGAAATAATTTTTAAGGGTAATAATTACGGAAAATTGTATAACCAGGGAAAGTTACGTACCTACTATCTTTATATTCCCAAATCATATAATTCACAACGTTCAATGCCACTGGTCTTAGTATTTCATGGGGATGATAGTAATGGTAAGTCCATCAGTCAGGTTACTCGTTTCAATCAATTAGCGGAGCAAGAAGGTTTTATTGTTGTTTATCCAGATGCACTCAACCAAACATGGAGTTTAAGAGCTAACTCTACAGAAAAGGTAGATGATGTTTTATTTATCAGCAGTTTGATTCAGCATCTTCAACAGGAACTTAATATTGATAGCCACAAAATTTATGCCACTGGTTTTTCTAGAGGCGCAATACTTACTCAAGCACTAGCTTGTAAGTTATCCAATCAAATTGCTGGTTTCGCATCAGTAGCTGGTTCGCTTCCTGTTCGACTTAAGCCTAATTGTCAACCCCAAACTTCTATATCAATGTTGATGATTAACGGTACAAATGATCATGATGTACTTTATGAAGGGGATGACCATACTCAACGAGGAGCATTAATGTCTATTTCAGACATGGTAGATTTTTGGCGCTCCCACGATCAATGTACTTCCTCGCTTCGCTCTTCAGAGTTTTCTTCAGATCAAGTTGAAGATTCTATCTACACAGGTTGTACTAACAATTCTGAAGTCTGGCAGGTAGCAGTAATTAACGGTGGTCATTTCTGGCCTGGTGGTGCTTCAACTGATGATAATCTCAATAAATTTAATGCGAAGCTTGGCTTGAATGCCAGTCAAACTATTTGGGACTTTTTTCAACGTCACAGTTTGCCTGTAAATCGGCAATGAAATCTATCTGTTTTGCTGACAATTTGAAATCACATAAGCGTTAAATTCTGAGCCATTTCAGGATAAGAGGAGCTTTGTCATAACGATAGTTAAAACCATCTGTAGATAATCTTAATCAATTCTGGAACCAACCAAGCATTACACCAACTATTAAAAATATACCCATGACAAAACGGTACAAAACGAAAATCCAAGTACTGTGTTTTTCCAAATAGCTTAAAAGTCCCCAAATTGCTAGAAAGGCAGAAATACTAGCAGAGATTAAACCTACTAATAAAATCAACCAGCCAGATGCACTTAGCCCAGCTTTAAACAGGGTGTGGACTTCTACAGAACCAGCTAAAATTACTGCTGGTAAGCCCAACAGGAAAGAAAATCGCGCTGATGTTTCTCGTTCCATGCCTAAAAACAGCCCTGCGGTTAGAGTGGAACCAGAACGAGAAACACCGGGAATCAAAGCAAAGGCTTGAGCAATTCCTACCCAAATGCCATCCCAAAGGCTTAATTGGTCAAATGTACGATTACCTCTTCTCCACTTTTCTGCGATCGCTAACAATCCAGACATAATAATAGAGGCTGCACCAATAACAATTAATCCTCGCATTGGGGAATTGCAGGCATTGAGAATCGGCTTGAGTATTACGCCTGCGATAATTATTGGTAGAGTTCCTAGCAATAAGCCCAACATCAGCCTTAAAGAACTAGATTGATAGTCTTGTCCAGTAATAGCTCTAAATGTTTCGCCTGTTAACTTCTTTAAGTCTTGCCAAAAATAAACCAAAACAGCAGTTAAGCTAGCTAACTGCATAGCTGCTGAAAAAGCAGAGCCAGGATCTTGCATTCTCAATAAAGTCGGTACTATCCGCAAATGAGCAGTACTACTAATTGGCAACAGTTCTGTAATGCCTTGAACAATACCCAAAAAGATAACTTGTATCCAGCCGAGGTTAACAAAGTCTAGATTTACTTCGCTACCACTGCCACAGTTTGCATTTGCTATTGCCAAAAACAGCATAATTTGTCAGGCTTAGAGAATTTACTTTTAATAAAATATCGGTAAATTAACTAATAGCTATGACTTTGCTGTAACTAATGTATGTCATTTATATGAAGTGTAATAAAATATTAAATTCTACAAGTTTTATATAAAAATTAGCTAGTTTTTTGCTAATCATGCTTATATTGTGATGGGCATTTCACTAAATAGGGAAGTCTGCGGCAATACCTGCTATTCTATTTCGTCAAGTAGCTTAAAATACAATTAAGTATTTAATTATTTAGTTAGTGAAACAGCCACTTAACATAACTTTTATTGAGTATAACAGCGTTGGCAGATATTTCTCATAGTTGATTATTGAGACTTATGTAAAGGTGAGTGGTGAAGAAAAAAGATAGTATACCGAAATCTAAATTATTATGGCGGCAACCCTATTTATGGGGAATTTTTACAATACTATTTGTCGCTGCTGGAGGAGTTTTTACTTGTCTAATGAGTCTAACTCCACTAAAAAATCATGCTGCTTCTTCACAACTGTCAGAGAATCCTACAAGGCTAACAGGAATTATTCCCGCTACTTTAGAACACCCTATTAATATCCTAATTCTTGGCATTGACAATTCTGGGCATCCACATCAAAACAAATTTACCCCTGTTGAGGCTTTATCTGGAAACAGTGACACAATGCTGTTAATTCGGTTAGTGCCAAATACTCATCAAATAAATGTTTTATCAATTCCACGGGATACACTGGTGCATTTAAATGGGGGAGGAATTGATAAAATCAATGATGCGAATGTTAGAGGTGGGCCAAAACTAGCAGCTAATACTGTTAGTAATTTGTTAGCAGGCATTCCTATTGATCGCTATGTCCGAGTTGATACTGAAGGCTTTATTCACTTGGTAGATGCCTTAGAGGGTGTGGAGGTAAATGTTCCCAAACAGATGGACTATACAGATAATACTCAACACCTCAGCATTCACTTTTCTCCAGGCAAACAAAAACTAAATGGGCAGCATCTACAAGAATACGTTCGCTTCCGCCATGATGCTTTGGGAGATATTGGTCGCGTACAGAGACAGCAGGAAGTTCTCAAAGATATTTTACTGACATTACTCAAACCAGAAAGTTTGGCAAAGCTTCCCAAAATTTTAGAGGTAGTAAAATACAACGTAGATACTGATTTATCTGTAGAAGAGATGCTGGCTGTTGCTCAAACTATTTTAGCTAGCGATCGCCACCAGCTACACTTAATGATGTTACCTGGACGCTTCAGCCGTAAGGAGGAATATCATGCTAGTTACTGGATTTCTTCTCCCCAAGCTACAGCGAAGATTTTAGCTAACTATTTTGATATTGCTAATGCAAAAGTTCCAGATCAAGATATTAATTTAACTAAATCGCCAAGTTTAAAAATTGCTGTAGTCAATGGCACAGGTAATCAAGCAGATGCAGTAAGTGTTGTTTCCTATCTCCAAAAACATGGATTCAGGAATGTTTACATTGCAAACCGTGAGATTGAGACAAGTGAAGATTCTGCACAAAAAACTCAAATTATTGCCCAACATGGCAATCCAGATGCCGCCAATATTGTTAGTAGTACATTGGGTATAGGTCAGGTGCAGGTTGCTTCGATTGGAGACATTCTTTCTGATGTCACTGTTGTTGTCAAGCCAGATTTAACCGCAAAACTTCAGCATTAGTTAAGTATGGAGCCAAAATGCGGACTGTTGGTTAAATATTGCTTAACCTCACATTCTGCACTCAGAAAAATTGATATAAAAGTTATGAAAATCTCCTGATATAGCTCAATAACTATACCAGGAGTGAATTTCACAAGTTACGGCTGATTTTGGAAGTAAGCCTCTAACGCATCTCTTACCAAGTCAGTCATTGATCTACCTTGACTTGTAGCTGTGGATTTGAGCTTGGCGTACAAATCATCATGTAGGCTGACCCGATATCTGGCTTTACGGGGTCTAGAAGCAGCCTGGGACGTTTCTGTTTCTGCTTCTATGGTGACTGGTGTGGTTTGGGGTTGGTACTGGGCGGCAAATTCGCGGATAGCACCAAAACTGACGCGATCGCAAAAATCACCAAAGCTTTCTCCAGGTTGCCGCGATTTCTGAAAATAAACCAAAATCGGCTCTAGTAAGCTTTCGATGTCGTTGTGGTGCAACCGCTCTACATAGGGTTGTGCCAAGCGTGTCTGATTAGGTGAACCACCCAACCATACTTGATAAGTTTCTGGGGCGCTACCAACAAAACCTAGTTCTGCCATGTAAGGACGGGCGCAACCGTTAGGACAACCTGTCATCCTTACTACAAAATGTTCATCTTGTAAACCCACTTTATCTAAAAGAACGCGGATTCTTTCTAAAATACCAGGGATGGCTCTTTCCGATTCGGTAATGGCTAGACCGCAGGTAGGCAAAGCTGGACAAGCCATTGCATAACGGATTAACGGGTCGATGGTGGTGGGGTCAGAGACGACACCACAACGATTAAGAATTTCTTGAATGGCTTGCTTGTTCTCTGGGTCAATTTCGTAAATAATCAGGTTTTGATGAGGTGTCAGGCGGATGGGTAAGTTAAATTGCTCGACGATTTCCCGTAAGGCGGTTCTCAGTTGGAATGAACCTTCATCTTTTACCCGACCATTTTCGATGGAAATACCCAAGAATAACTTACCATCGCCTTGTTCATGCCACCCCAGAAAATCGTCATATTTAAACTCTGGTAATGGTTTGAAAGGTTCTAGAGGTTTGCCAAAATATTCTTCTACCTTGGCGCAGAACTTATCAACACCCCAATCGTTGATTAAGTATTTTAACCTTGCGTGACGGCGGTCAGTGCGATCGCCATAATCTCGTTGCGTGGCAACAATGGCCTTGACTGCATCATACACATCTTCCTTAGCTACGTAGCCAATAGGATCAGCTAGTCGTGCAAAGGTTTCTTCTTTGTTGTGTGTCCGTCCTAAACCGCCACCAGCAAAGATATTGAATCCTTCCAGGTTGCCTTGTGCATCGGTAATAACGACTAAAGTTAAGTCTTGGGAATATAAATCAATAGAATTATCCCCTGGTACAGTCACACTTACCTTAAACTTACGTGGCATGTAGTAAGTGCCATACAGAGGTTCTTCAGTATCATGGATGATTGTCCCATTACCATTACGTTCTCTGGCGGCTTTTACCTCTGGACTTTCTTGGGCGCTGATGGCTTTTTCGCCATCAAGCCAGATTTCATAATAAGCGCCGGTTAGGGGTGACAGTAAGTCAGCGATATTTTGGGCATATTCCCAAGCGTACTGATATTCAGCACGATTTTTGAAAGGCGCAGGGGGAGCCATAACATTGCGGTTAATATCGCCGCAAGCACCCAAAGTTGAACCTAAGTTTTTAATAATTGTAGCGATCGCTGCTTTAAGATTTTTCTTTAAAATCCCGTGCATTTGGAACCCTTGACGAGTTGTAACTCGTAGGGTGTGGTTTCCATATTCATCAGCAAGCTTGTCTAAAGCCAAGTAAAGCTGCGGCGGGACAAGTCCACCTGGATTTTTTGTCCGCAGCATAAACTGGTAATCTTTCTCCTGACCTTTGACACGATTATCCCGGTTATCCTGTTGATAAGAACCGTGAAACTTCAGGATTTGTACTGCATCTTCCGTAAAATGAGTCGTATCCTCAAGGATTTGCGTTGCTACAGGTTCACGTAAAAAATTACTCTTTTCTTTCAGTCCTTCGACTTTGGAAGGCTTACGGCTTGTGGTAGGAGGAGGAGCAGATTTAACCATCAGATTTGTATAGGATTCTCAATAAGGCATCGGCTAGCGCCGAACTAGCAAATCAGCAAAGTTTTTTGGCTGACACTTTCCCGGTAATCCGGTCGGAAATATGAAGAATACCTCAATTTTAACACAGCAAAAAGCCGGCTTAGTCAGTGATTCTACACTTAATTAAACCAGCTTTTTGTATTTGTGAGTAGGGAGTAGGAGTAGAGAGTGATGAGTTATGAGTCCTGAGTAATAAATTATTTTTTCCTCATCTCCCTCATCCCCTAGTAAGTGAGCGTAGCCGAACTACCCCCTTCACCCTTACTTAAACCGATAACCGATACCACCATTGATGCTGACAGCAGAAGCATCATCATTTTGGTAAGAACGAAGTCCTACTTTAGCGTTGGTGTAAATCAAGAAGTTTTTAGCAACTTCTGATTCAACTCCAGCACCTACGACTACAGCATCTCTGTTACCAATGGGAGTATTAGCACCATTTTTTTCTACAAAGGAATAACCACCAGTAACAAACGCATTTGTGCGATTAGCAATTGGTACATCTACAGAAACTTCTGGGATGATAGCACTTGTCTGATCATTCCAAATAACATTACCGCGTGCAGAAAATGGTGTATTTCCTAGTTTGAGACGGCCTGTAAGATTACCGCCAAAGTTACCAGAATCATTTCCACCATTACTTACACCGACAGCCACACCAGCACCAACATAACTAGCATCAGTACCCTTTTTAGTTTCCGCAGATGCTTGACCAGCATTAACTAAAATAGGCGCAATTATTATTGAAGACAATGCAGAGATTGTCACCAAAGACTTGAGTATATTCTTCATAATTTGGAAAATTTTTGTTTTTTTGCTGTTATCTTATTAGTCGAAAAATATACGGAAAGGTTCCATAAATATTTAGAAAAAAGGGAGTGGGGAGTAGGGATCTGACAGGTGTAGGTTTTTTACAATTAGGAGGAATTGAAGCAAAAGAAATCGTCAACAGGAGTATGAGGAAAAGCACTCCAACTGGGAAGATGAATAGGAAGATGGTTGAGTAAATCAGCAATCAGGGTCAACAGGCCTAACAAAAAACAAGAAATCTGACGCTGAGGATGAAGGTGGAAAGGCTGAGAAAAGACAACATGTCGAGGTGGAAGTTGTTCGAGAGTTGGGGGAGAAGATTGATTTTCCGCTTCGCCCCCCAGCATCACCATCCAAAGAGTGGCAACAGCGATGGCTAACCACAAACGTTCAGCACGTTGTGGTGAGAGCAAACGAGTATGATGCCAATCCCAACCATCTCCTTTGACATCCCGATAAACACATTCTGTAGAAGGACGTAAACCGTACCAGAGTGCAGAGGCGCTCATGGGTTCAAGGTCAGTCAAAATCAACCAAGGGTCTTTGTAACCAAAATCCCAACGGGCAAGCAATGTACATTCAACGGGATTGGTGACAAAGCAAATAATTCGACCTGACCAAGATGTTCCAGGGGTACAAACCACATCTTTTAGTGGATGCCATGTATTCCCAGATGGCAGGCGATAAGTTCCTTGATGGTTAATACGTAAAAACGGATGCCAGCCAGCAGCCACAATCAATTCATACAACCAACAAGCATACAGTCCTCTGTCAGCAGTGACTATGACATCAAACTCAGTTGGGATGGCATCTTTGATTGCTGTGAGCAGATTGTGCCAATGCCCTTTCCAACTTCCTGGCTCATGTGCTTTGACCACACACCATGCTATCGGGATTCCACAACCCGCCAAGAGTATGTTTACTGATAAGACTACAAACTTATTGCCGATACTGGTTGCGTCTAGTGCTAGCGCAATACGCTTGATATTGGTAGGTAGCAAACTGATCACCCATAACAGCAATGGCGCAAAACAACTACTTACATCTAGAGTCCGACGATGAAGCCCTTTTTTGGCAGAGGCTTCCTCATACCATTCTTTTAATCTTTGACGTACTGTATTTGCCTTTTCTGAGTTGACTTGAGCTATGAATTTTGACACTTTGCTCAAGCTACTTGATCTTGTCATCACTATGCCAAAACTCCATGTTGCCAGCCCTACCACTTGTGGTAACGTCAGATGTGGCATTTTCTGTGACACTATATTTGTCCATTGTTTGAGGTACTCATTTTTCAGCATTTGAGCCTCTGTTTCACTTTGTCAGTCTGCTTTTATTTTCTGTCAAGCGTGAATGAATGCTCACACTCTTGTAAAAAACCTACACCTGTCAGGGAGTAGGGATAGGGAGTGGGGGGAGATGAGTAAGAAAGGGAAAAATTCAATCCTTTACCCCTTACCCTTTCCCCTAACTGTTGACTATGGACTATGGACTAATGACCAATGACTAATTGAGATGTAACAACTATGGCAACAAGATTTCCAGAAAATATATAAAGTAAATTTTTGATAGTCTACATGGAGATTAGATAATGCTAACCGCTCCAAAAACTTTATCTGGTTTGATAGGTTTATGTGTCGGTGATGCTTTGGGTGTGCCAGTAGAGTCTACTAGCCGCGCCGAACTAGCAAAATCTCCGGTGACAAAGATGCTAGGCTACGGTAGATGGAATCAACCCCCTGGAACTTGGTCTGATGATAGTTCCTTGACATTTTGTTTAGCAGAAAGTCTATGTAGGGGTTATTCATTAGATGCGATCGCACATTCTTTTCGGCGTTGGTACAAGCACGCTTACTGGACACCCCGTGGAGAACTATTCGGTCTTGGTGAAAGCACTCATGCCGTAATTATGCGTCTTAAGCAAGGAATCTCCCCGTTACATGCTGGGGGAATTAGTGAAATGAGTAATGGTAATGGTTCTCTAATGAGAATTTTGCCAATGGCTTTTTGTTATAAAGATTTAACTTTTGCTGAGTTAATTTGGCGTGTTCATGAAGTGTCAGCCATCACTCACGCTCATCGCCGTGCCAAAATGGCCTGCGGCATTTACATTAGTATTGCAGTTGAGATTCTCAAAGGCGCTGATCTGCCAACAGCCTATGTACAAGGGCTAGAAAATATTCAAAAAATCTATTCGGCTGAAGAATACCTTCGAGAACAGCCGCACTTTCATCGAGTCTTCAGTAGAGAAATCGCCCAGTTATTAGAAGCACAGATAAATTCTGGTGGTTATGTAATAGACACCCTAGAAGCATCGCTATGGTGTTTATTAAACAGTTCTTCGTACTCTGAGGCTGTATTGAAAGCCGTCAACTTGGGAGGACACACAGATACAACGGCGGCGGTAACAGGTGGGTTAGCAGGAATTTACTACGGAATAGAATGTATCCCTCAACAGTGGGTAAAGCAAATTGCCCGGAAACAAGACATTGTTAACTTAGCTAATCGTTTTGCTGAGGCAGTTGGCAGTTGACAGTTGACAGTTGACAGTAGTTATTTTACCCCTTTCCCCTTTCCCCAAACAAAAGACACGGCATAACCGTGTCCTTTGCGTTATACCAGAGACAAAGAGTAAACCTGACCATCAATTAACAGGCGGGTGATACCCTTAGCTTGCAGGTGGGTACGGGCTTTGTGTAGCATTTTGCTGTCGGGAATTTTAATTACGCGATCGCGCTTGGTAGAAAAGCGTTTAGCAACACGGTGATTATCAAAGATTGGCAGTGTTCTTTGCTGGGTTTCCAAGTTAGGAATTTGCCCTAAATCACCAAAGTCTTTGAGGGGTCGCGTAATTAATTCTGAGGAGCGGTCAATTACCAGATAGCAAGTCTTGGGTAAAGATGCCACAGATAGGGGTAAAACTTGGACTGGAGCCTCCCCAAATCTTCTTCTGGTAACTAGAGGTCTTGATTCCTCTAAGTCGTCTTCCTCGTCTTCGTAGTCCTCCTCATCTAAATCATCATCTAAGTCTTCATCTAAATCATCCAAGTCTTCTGATTCGTCTAGTAAGTCTTCACCTAGCATTTGGGCCAGTGCTGTGACTTCACCAGTTTCGTCTTCTAGCAAAGGATGGGAAATATTGGGGATTTCCTGGGATTTTACGATTGGGATTTCCAATTGCCGTGCTACTGGTTCCCTCTCTTCTTCCTCCGATGCTGAACGTCGTTTTACCCTTCTAATAGTTGGGGTTGGCTTTTCCTCATCCTCAGCAAAGGACTCTGGTTGTGTTTGCCGTGTCCTTCTAATGACTGGGGCTGGCTTTTCTTCCTCTACGGGTAAAGGTTCCGCTTTGGCAGCTTGCCTTGTCCTTCTAATTACCGGGGTTGGCTTTTCTTCCTCTACAGGTGAAGGTTCGGCTTTAGCGGCTTGCCTTGTCCTTCTAATTACCGGGGTTGGCTTTTCTTCCTCTACAGGTGAAGGTTCGGCTTTAGCGGCTTGCCTTGTCCTTCTAATGACTGGGGCTGGCTTGTCTTCTTCCGGTTCAACTTCCGGTATTGCTGGTTGGGGTGGCTCAACCTTCTCACTGATAGCAGGTGCTTCTGGCTCTGTTTGAGTCAAGAAAGGAACTTGGTCATAACTTACCTGCGCTCTGCCTTCAGGAGTCCTAGCAGCACGTTTTAAGGAAACAAGATATTCATACTCATCTTCTGGTAACGTGCTTTTAAGCAGGCGGCTAATTGTGGAATTACTCACGTCATAGCGTTCTGCTAAGGTTGAGGTCGTTTCAGCAGTTTCTCGATATAGCTTGAGAATTTCTTGTTTGTCAGAGTTCGTTAGTTTTCTCACGGTAGATACCAATCTTTTCTATGCTCGTTTTCTTCCTCGCTCCCGCCGAGTCCGGCTTAATGATGCGTCATATTCTAGGGCTGCGCCCATACCAAATAACACTCCACTAAACACCCAAAACACTTCTAATATTTCTCCACTTTGATAATTGGGATTTTGAGATGCGTATTTAAACCACATATCTGCAATGTAGAGCGAAAAGGCGGCAGCCGCAATCATTCTCCAGGATTGAGAAACACGCCCGCCCCAAAAAGCTAATAACAGAGTGGTGGCGATGATTAATAACAATACGTCGCTGACTATGTAAAACCAGTTCAAAATTGTGACTATTGTGTTTTCTGGGGCTGTTCCTTGCTGCATAGAAATCCACCATGCCAACAAGCTGCCGAACACTCCAATTGCCAGAACAATAAGCCATTGCCATTTTTCTAGATTAATTCGCCTAGCAGCTACCGCTAAAATCATGCCTACGCCTAGAGATACATAACTTAATACAAAAAACACGTCACCGATCGACGCATCCGGTTCTTCTTTTAAAACTATTTCTGTATAGCCAAAAAATATCCCCCCCAAGAAATAAGAAATCATACCTATGGCCATCGCCAGCCACACATTACGACTGCTCATAATTTGTGGACTGCGCCAATTCCGTAAGCACAATATTCCGGCACTTAGGTAGGCTAAGGCTTCAAAAATATTTGTACCCAGCACATACCATTCAGCCCGACTTTCCGTACCATTTGGCCCAGGGACTTTGGCACTGAATAACAAAAAGTATAACAGTGCCAGTACACCCCAACCAATGCCAGCTAAAACAATGCTCTGGGTGTTGAAAATTGATTTACTAACTTGAGCCGAATTTTTGTAAGAACTATTCATAGGGTTTGACTAAATGCACTCTGGCAAGATTGTGTTGTGCAAGAACTTGTAGAGGAGGCAGGAGGTAGTAATTTTAGATTTCTGATTTTGCGGAAAGTTCTGTAGGCGGGTTTCCCGCCGTAGGAAACTTTTCAAGACGGATTTTGGATTGAACAATCTAAAATTTAAAATCGCAAATCCAAAATTCAAGGGGTACTCAGCACTGATTTAGCACCTACCGCTAGGTACTTTTCTTTCTACAAGTTTTATGCTATTGCCACAGTTTACTCAGTGAAGATTGATTTAGCCAAGAGATAAAGAGCGATCGCTCACCTTCTGGCATATCTTGTAATTTATCAGCTATTTGATGGGCGAAGTTGGCGTTACCAAAGTAGGTTTTTCCTAATTTATATAATTCTTGTAAAAAACTGGAAACATGATTTTCTTTCCAAGCTGGGAGTTTAGCGGCTTCTAAGGGATTAGTTGCTACCCAATATTTCACTGCTTCAATGGAAGAAGTTTCAGGGAACTGTTGCTTTCGCATGACTTCAGCAATCTCTTTTTCAAAGAGTGCAGCTTGCTTGGTTCCCAGGAAATCTTCAATATCCATGTAGACAGATTGCAAAAGCAAAATACTAGCTTGGACAAACACCCCGCTTTTATTGTGACCACCAGTATCATTACCTAACTGGTCTAAGCGTACCTTACCCCAAACGCTAAAGCGATCTGGTTCTTCCAGCAAGACACAAGCTTTACCTCGGTTATCAGTTAAATCTCTCCATAAGGCTCTAGCCTCTTCTTCTTGTCCAGCTTTAAACACACTAATCAAGCGAAAAGTCTGCCCCTGATAATGGAGGATCGGCACTTGCTGATCCTTTTTTGGGTGCTGAATGCTTGATATTTCAACATCCTGCCGTTTTAAAATAAACATGGCACTAGCAACTAACTCCTCACAGGGGCTTTGTAGATAAGCGATTTATAGTCTGATTTGGCAGCATCGCCAAGAGTGCGATTACTTACCTGATGTATGCTCAGTTTGGCTGGTATTTGTCGCATAATTTACCAAAGGTAATTTATCCAGTGAGGTTTAAACTCAAGACGCAGATAACCATCCATCGACCACACAATATAGCTAATCAATAGCCAATTTGCCGCATTTTTAATCTAAATCAATTAACTGGCGACTAGCATCTTAGCCTTGCTTTTGGGAAATCTGCAATTTTTTGTTTGCTTATTAGTAAAAAAAACGATATAATTTCCTGGTTGACTCCTAATAGGAGCCTAGTTTTAACTTGGGCGCGTAGCTCAGTGGATAGAGCCACGGATTTCTAATCCGTTGGTCGCAGGTTCGAACCCTGCCGCGCTCGTTAGGTCTAAACATCTAATCTCAGTAAGCTTTTGTATGATATATTACTCAATATTGATAGAATATTGAGTATCACTAAATGCACCATACAAAAGATAAGGGTGATTTAGCAGCAGCTAAAGTGATAGCTGATTTAGTTGAGAAAGAGTATTCAGTTTTTGTTCCAGTGGTAACTGAACACGCACCTTTTGATTTAATAGCCTATAAAGATGGGAAATCTTATAGGATTCAAGCAAAATACAGCAGCACTGGTGTTCTCAAAAATAAGACTAATTGGGCAGATAAAAATGGTTGTCATGAGAGGAAATATAACTCGGATGACTTTGATTTTTATGGAGTTTATTTGCCAGATATTAACAAAGTTGTATATCCATCTATAAAGTTTGGTGGTTGCGGTATTAGAACAAAACCACCTAAATCTCCTAATCCCTTTTACTGGTGGGAAGATTTTACAGAGTTTACGGAAGAAGCACCTAAGCGAACTTATAAGGAGTTTGGTGTTGATTTAACAACTAGGAAAGTGAATTTGGAAGCCAGGGTTTTGACAAGAAAAGTAGTTAGACCGTCTAAGGAAGAGTTAGAAAAACTGGTTTGGGAAAAACCTACAGCGCAAATCGGTAAGGAGTTGGGTGTATCTGATAAGGCTGTAGAGAAATGGTGTAAAGCTTATGGGATAGACAAGCCGCCTAGAGGGTATTGGGCAAAAACTAGTTCGTAATACTTCTCTACGTCCGCGTAGCTTGCTTCCACGTTCGCGGAGCGTTCCGAAGGAAAGTGGTACGGCTACGCTCAGTACAAGTTCGTAATTCGTAATTCGTAATTAAGAGAGGGTGGGCAATGCCCACCATACTGATGCTAACTTAATTCAAAGGCTCAACGATGGTTCTTAAGCCACTGCTGCTGAGGATTCTTTGCATTTCGTCGGCGTTAGAGCGATCGCTAAAAACTCCCACCTGCATGACTCTACGACCTTGCCAGATGGTAGAAAATGCTTCAGGAGCAAGGGATTTGACTATTTCTTGCTCTCTGTCGTTGGTGGCTTCTACGACGACGCGGTAGCGTACAGATGCAGCAGTGTTGGTTGATAGGTAATTGCCACCATAAGCTGTTGTAGTGGTTTGCGGTGCTGATACCCTTTGCATATTGCGGGTGTTACCCAAGGGAATATTACTAGTGGGTACTGGCAAAATATTAGTATCTTCAGATGTTGATGGTGGCGCTGTTTGAGTTTTAACGATTTGTTCTGATTGTGGGGCTTGAGGAGCAACAAACTCAATTGTGTGCGGATCAACCTGCACATAATTTAATTGTGCTGTCTCTGTCCTAACTGTTGGTACTGGAGTTAGTTTGGTTCTGGAGGTTGCTGTGGGAATGTTTGCTGGTATTTCTCTGTTTGTCGCTTCATTGGGAATGGGGACTGGTGGTTGTTGATTGTATCTGGGTACAGTTAATGGTGAATCGGCTGATACTAGCGCAGGTAGCTGGCTGTTACCTTGAGTACGCACTACGCGCTGGTTAGGTCGATTAGTATTATTAGATGCGGTAGGGGCAGTAAAAGTAATTTCTTGGTTACTGGGGATAGGGGATAACACATTACTAGATGTAGTAGCTACAGCTGCATCCTGAGCGTTGAGGGATACCTTACCAGCAATCCGTTTATTATCTATTGTGTTACCAACTGCCACAATTAACTGTTTGGCGGCGTTAGCATTGATGTCATATCTAGCGTTGTTGCTGAATTGATTACCGCCTGCTTCAGTAGCATTACCTAAATCTGGCATTGCTTGAGCGATCGCTACTAAGCCATCTTCTTTACTACCTTGAATTAAATTATTCCGCAAAATGGGACGAGCGTTGGCCTGGACAATCACCCCTGAGCGATTATTTTGAATTTGATTGCTTACCAAAGTTGGCACGGCATTTTGAGCAACGTTGATGCCAAACCCGGTTTCTGCAAATACATTTTCTCTTACCTGAGCAGGGGAAGTACCGCCGATGGTGATGCCATTGGCTCCATTACGATAAAAATAGTTTTTGGTGATTGTGGCAGCACTATTACCAGTGACAGAAATCCCATCCTGAGTACTGCCTGTAAAAGTATTTTCACTAATAACTGGATTACTTGATTCAATCCACAAACCATAACCACGGGGGTTAGGATTACTTACGGTTACTCCTGTTAAGCCTGCTTGATTAGCACCAACGATGGTGACGTTCTGTCCCCCAAAACTGCGGCTGAGAAACTGTCCGCCACCTTGAATGATGATTCCCTGCCCTTTACTCGTGGTATCTCCTTGAATCGAAACACCGGGTTTGAGCATCAACGGAAACATCTCCCCGGTTTGTTCACTGTAATTACCGGGAGTTAATTTAATTACTGTGCCAGGGTTAGCCAGCTTTAAAGCATGGGTAATCGTCTTCAGAGGTGCGCTTTCACTACCTTTACCTGCTGTGTCATCTCCAGCACTTGGGTTGACAAACAGTACATTAACCTGAGAGATTGTTGTTTCACTTACAGGCATCTGCTCTGCTACAGGTGGTATCTGAGCAAGAACACTGCCCCCAATAGTACCCAAGACTGTTATACTACATACTCCCAGAGTAGATAGTATGGACAAGCTAGAAACTGCATACCTTGCTAATTCCAGGGAAGTTTGCTTAACTCGCAAGGTATTTAAAAAATGATATTTAAACAAAATGGGGCAAATCAATTCACACCACTCCTTATAAGTAATAATAAAGTTTCATACTCAAAAACTTCAGTATGTCGATTATGTTATCCGCTATATTGACCGATTGGCTATTTTGAATACAAAGTAGTTAAAGGGACTAAGGATTAGGGACTGGGAACTACAAAAAATGTTTCTAGTTTCCCAATTCCAACACCTAATATTAAATATCTAATACCCAGTACCCAATCCCAATACCCAATACCTAATCTTTATGCAAATCTATGATGCGAGAAACATTGCAAATATGAAAGAGGCTGGATATTACGATGGAAGCATTACTAATGGGGTAGTTGTAATGGTGGAGCCATACAGCCAACATCAGCAAATCCAGCAAGTTGTGTACCGTATATTAGATGCTAATTTAGACCGTGCGCGTGAAGGGTTACGGATCATTGAAGAATGGTGTCGCTTTGGCTTAAATAGCGCCCACTTAGCAGGGGAATTTAAGCATTTGCGTCAAGAGGTTGCTAGTTGGCACACTGAAGAATTACGGGCAGCACGAGATACCCCTGGCGATCCCGGTACTGATTTAAGCCATCCCCAGGAGGAACAACGTTCAAGTATTAAGGCGTTGTTACAAGCTAACTTCTGTCGTGTGGAGGAAGCTTTGCGGGTGCTGGAGGAGTATGGTAAGCTTTATCACCCTGAAATGGGGCAGGCTTGTAAGCAGATGCGGTATCGGGTTTACAGCCTAGAAACTGATTTGATGGGTTATCAGCGCCATCAACTGCTGCGGCGATCGCGTTTATATCTTGTTACCTCCCCATCAGAAAATTTATTACCAACTGTGGAAGCTGCTCTTAAAGGTGGCTTGACAGTAGTGCAGTATCGTGATAAAGAGACAGACGATACTGTACGTTTAGAACTAGCGGCGAAACTCCGCCAACTTTGCCACAGCTACAGTGCTTTATTTATCATCAATGATAGGGTGGATTTGGCTTTAGCTGTAGATGCTGATGGTGTGCATCTAGGACAACAGGATATGCCGATCGCCACTGCTAGACAATTACTCGGCCCCCAGCGCGTCATCGGTCGTTCTACAACTAACGCAGAGGAAATGCGAAGGGCAATTGTAGAAGGTGCGGATTATATAGGCGTGGGGCCTGTATATGAAACGCCAACAAAAGTAGGTAAGGCGGCGGCTGGCTTAGAATATGTGAAGTATGCTGCTCAAAATAGTTCAGTTCCCTGGTTTGCTATTGGCGGCATAGATGCCAATAATATCAATGATGTGATTGATGCTGGAGCAGAGAGGGTGGCAGTAGTGCGATCGCTCATGCAGGCTGAACAACCAACCCTAGTTACACAATATTTTCTCTCACAACTCAATCGGATTAAGCCAGGGGGTTGAGTGGGAAGAGGGGAAAAGGTGAAAGGGGAAAGGCGAAAGGGAAAAAACCTCAGCCTTTTGACTGTTGACTGTTGACTGTTGACTAATGACCAATGACTAATTCAATTACCTTACAAGTAAATGGGGAAACACAAAATTGTGTGTCCCAAACTTCTTTACCCGTTTTACTTCAGCAATTGGGGTTTAATCCCCGATTAGTGGCGGTAGAGTATAACGGGGAAATTTTACACCGCCAGTTCTGGGAACATACTCAAGTACAATCAGGCGATCGCTTAGAGGTAGTGACAATTGTTGGCGGTGGTTGATTTAAGCTCTAACCTCTAAACTCTGTCCCATGTATAAGGAACGATGGAGGGTTTTGCGTTTGGCTAATTCTTTACCCCGGCGGCCAAGTTGTTCACGCAATTGCTGATTTTGGCACAGTTGTTTGAACGCTTGAAAAACTTCGTAACCAGATTTGGGATTTACCAATAAGCCGTTTTCTTCGTGGCGTACCACATCAATTAAAGAAGGGTGGCGTGAAGCAATTACAGGTTTACCAAAGTAACTGGCTTCTAAGTAAACGATGCCAAACCCTTCTAAGTTGCTGGCTTTAGTGTTTGTTGCAGTCAGCATGGCGAATATATCGCAAGCAGCATAATAACTTGGTAATTCCTGGTTTTTGACATATCCAGCAAAGTGTACCCGCTTATCTACGCGCAAACGCTCTGCTAAGGATTTTAATTCAGGTTCACAAGGGCCTTGACCGCAGATAATGTAGTGAACATCTACACCGATAGTTAAGAGTAATGGTAGGTTTTCAATAACCCGATCAAAGCTTTTTTGTTTGACTAAGCGTCCTACAGAAAGAATGACTACAGCAGTTTGGGGAATATTGTAAATTTGACGTAGGCGTTCACCATCCCTTAGTTCTTCTAAGCTTTTACCATTGCTTCCCAAACCAAATTTTTCTGGTCTAACTACGGGATTGATAACGTGGGTGGGGGTTTGCAAGCGGAAGGTATTTCTTAAATAATTTTGTGTTGAAGAACTATTACACACAATCCCTTCGGCACGTTTGAGGGTTAATTTAAAAAGCGATCGCCATAAAGGATTAGATAAAATACCAGCAATATCATTGCCGTGTAAGTAAATAAAGAAACGTATGGGTAGGATATAGCTCAATAATAAGAGTGAGGGAAACTCGTAGCCGTGTCCCCATTCAATATAACGATAGTGATAACGAAAATATAATTTGATTGCGAAAACAAATGTTGCCACCAAATTAAACAAGGGTTGTAAATAACTTCCTAAAAAATTACCTAGCCAATGTTTAGCATCTGGCCAACGATATACAGGAAACTGTTGTGCTTGATCAAATGCTTTATCCCCTCTACAACTAGCCGCCAAAACAACTACTTGTTCTGGATCTTGAAGACAGCGATTGTAAAGATACTCCCCAATTACAGCTTCTTTAGGCAAAAAAAGACGCGATATTACTAAAATTTCTGGGGAGGCTGTCGTGTCTTGGATTGTTGTTGCCAGTTGCGAGATGTTTTCCATGTTAAGTCAAATACAGTTAACTCGATAAGTCGTGATAATTCAAACTGCAACTAAAGCGAAGTAACTAGTGTGAGTCTGTTTGTCTCATCAAAGGGCAAACTAATACTTTTGTACTAAATTAATTCATTACTTACTTGTAAGCAAAAAATTAATTGTCGTTATTTACACCTCTTTTCAGAAAGTTAATATTTTTCTAGTAAATTTACTGAATAAAACAATGATCTTGTATCTAATTTTCTCCTTTTTTTTTAGTTTAGCCAATAATTCGCCGCAAAAATCTCAGTATTTTTGGCTTTTCTTTATAAAAATTTACAAATTCCTGTCCAGCCAAATTACGCTGGTAGCCCTGAACTTTATAGTTACTGTTATTAATGAACGAAAAAAATTAGTTGGCGTTAACTCTATTTTAGAGGAGAAAATATAGAGATTAATTTATTAATTTAGTGAAGTATTTGTTAATTAAATATTTTGTTGCGAACTGTTATTTTAATAACAAATACATTAAAAAACGTAAGTTAAGAATTATATTAGTATTTTTCAATCGAGAACTGAAACAAAAAATACTAAAAAGATTTCTGGGCAAAAGCATATCTTATTTACATCAAAATATCATGCCAAAATGCCCTATAGGATAAACAAAGACAAAAATTTCTGACGAAAATTAGAGTATAAGTAATTGCCATATTTAGTATCAAAAAATACCAAAACATAATTTATAATTAAGCAAAGATTAGATGTAAACAGACTTTGCTGGGCTTTGACTGTGGCTGAATTTGGGAGAATTAGTATAAACCGAGGATTTCAGTAATTTAAAGGAAAATACGTAACAAATCAAAAAATTATTTTCTAACTCCTTACCTCTGTAATTATTAATTCATCCCAAAGTTCTCTCATAGAGGATAACTTTTGAGGTACGGTTATCTGCAATAGAAATCCCCCCTTGGTTTGCTGTCTAGCCAAGGCAAGACGCGGTAGATTGAATATGTAGCTACATACACCGAGCTACTGCCAATCCTAAAACTCCCTAACTTAACTACTGACTGGCATCACATAAGCACTGCAATGCTTCTGCCAAAAGATAAGAATTAAATAAGTGATACTGTTTTTCGAGCGAATGTGAATATGCCTAAAAAACTACTACAAACTATCAAACCTCTGTTAAAAACTGTCGTTACACTGGGACTGGTGTTAGCTTTGGCGTTGGGACACGCCGATGGCGCATTAGCAGCTCGCAGTGGTGGACGAATTGGTGGTGGTTCCTTTAGAGCGCCTTCTAGCCGCACTTATTCACCTCCCGGTGGTGGATATGGTGGTGGATATGGCGGTGGAGGATATGGTTATGCTCCCTACCCTGGTGGTGGCTTTGGTTTCCCCTTTTTACTGCCTTTCTGGGGTATTGGGGGAGGATTTGGCGGTTTATTTGGCATCTTAATATTTTTTGCGATCGCTAATTTCCTATTACAAGCCTTCCGTCGCGCCACCAGTGGAGAAGTAGGCGAAGATGTTGGTTACAGCGAAAACCCCACAGTTACAGTATGTCGCTTGCAAGTTGGCTTATTAGCACAAGCGCGAGATTTGCAGCCAGAACTCAACCACATGGCGGAAACGGCTGATACCAATTCCCCCCAAGGACGAGCTGAAGTGCTGCAAGAAGCCAGCCTAGCTTTACTACGTCACCCTGAATATTGGGTATATGCGGGTGCTGGTACACAACAAGCGAAGTTAAATGCAGCAGAATCTCAATTTAATCGCCTAGCGTTAGCAGAACGCAGTAAGTTTACTGAAGAAACTCTATCTAACGTCAACAACCAGCTAAAAGCAGCGCGTGCTAAAGATGCTTTACCTGCGGCTGATGAAATAGATAACCCAACCCGCCTAATAACTGAAGGCCCTGGCGAATATATTATTGTCACCCTCTTGGCGGCGACTTTAGGTAAATTTGAACTCCCAGCCGTTAACAGCGCTGATGACTTGCGCCAAGCTTTACGGCAAATTGGTAGTCTTCCAGCTGAACAACTTCTAGCAATTGAGGTGTTGTGGACTCCCCAAGCTGAAGGTGATACTCTCACTTCTGATGATTTATTTGCTGAGTATCCTGATTTGAAGTTGGTGTAAATTTATAACCATTTTCAAGACTCATTAAATAGATAACCAAGTAGAGGCGCAAGAGATTGCGCCTTTATTAATTTGAGTGATGATATTTTAACGTGAGTTCGACGGAGCTAAAAAATGGCAGGAGGTAGAGCAGGCAAGTCTTTTGGATAAATATCAATAGATGGTTTTTTAGGCAAATAAGTATAAGCTGCCAAGCCTGCCATTAAATTAACCAAAAAGTTAAGTGGACTACGATGTCGAGAGTGTTCTATTTGACAAATATTTTTGAGATGGTCATTCACTGATTCAATGACTGCTCGTTTACGTAACAAAATTTTATCAAGCAACTTGACCAAGCGATTTTTCATGTTTTTCTTGGATTTAGTAATTAGCTCTAAACCTCGTTCGTATAACTCTTCAAATAATTTTTGTGAAACATATCCTCGGTCACCAAACAGTTTGCCAATCAAATCCTCAGTCATTTCTGGCACTGGCTTGCGGTCATCTACGTTGGCAGAAGTTAATTTAAATGCCAACAATTCACCTTGGTCATTAATTATCAAATGAAGTTTGAATCCGAAGTGCCAACCGACCGAGTTTTTGCCCCAATTTACTAATCCTTTAAATACTTTATGTGCATGGGCGCGGCAATTATGGCACACATTAATAGGCGTTGAATCAATAAAACTAATTCCCGTAATTTCTCCTGTCCTTGTATGCAAAAAGCAGCACAACAGCATTAAGCACCACGGCATCAATTCTACAAATCTGTTGTAGCTCACCAAGTTGGGAAATGCCCCACGCCAACCAGGTAGTACGTGCAATGTATAAAATTCCTTAAATGTTCGATATCCACTACCATGAAAGGCAATGACTATTGTCATCACTTCCGATATGCTCATCCTTGAGCGACTACGACGTTCTCCTGTTATCGATGGTAGCTGTGGGATCACTTGCCATAACTGTTCCCACTGTTTACAGAAATCATCTACATCACAGAATACTTGTGTAATATCGAGGCGAGATACAATAGTAGACATAGCCGAGACCCTGATTTTGTAATGATATTTTTTAGTCTCGGTCTTTTTTATGTTTTTTTCACCCTCTTGCCATAAATTTTACTGTTCTTTGATTTCCTTGTTCGCCAATTCCTTTTTATACTAGCTTTCTGGCTTTCTTCTCTCATCGAACTCACGTTATTTTATTCTTGTTTTGCTGATTGAAAAAGAGAGAAATTAGAAAAATACAGCAAATTTTGCGTAGATGAGGTACAAGCGTAAAACCCAAAACCATGTAGAGACGTTACATGTAACGTCTCTACTATATTTTTTAAACCTCATAAATCTCTAGAGGCAAGTTATCTGGGTCTTTAAAAAAAGTAAATCTTTTGCCTGTAATCTCATCAATTCTAATATTCTCTGTGTCTATATCATTCAATTTTAGATCAGTAACAGTCTCTTCTATATTTTCAACAGAGAAGGCTAAATGTCTTAACCCACAAGCTTCTGGATTACTTACTCGTAGGGGAGTATTGGGAAAAGAAAATAACTCAATCTGAGTATTATCATTAATAAGTAAATCTAATTTATAAGAATCTCGCTCGGCTCGGAATGTTTCTTTAATGATTTTAAAGCCTAGAACATCTACATAAAATTTTTTTGAACGTTCGTAGTCAGAACAAATAATTGCTATGTGGTGGATACCAATAGTTTTCATACAAATACTAGAAATTTTAATAGTTTTATATTACAAAGAATATTTGCAACACATCCATTATCTTTGAGGGCGTACATCTGTACGTCCCTACATACCTACGGAAAAAACAACGCGAAAGCCGCATATCCTCAAACCGCCATCCGACTCGTTCCAAGTGCGACTGGCGCTGCGACATAATTCTGCGCCAAAGTTCCAAGAACCACCGCGCAACACCCGGCGATATATATCACCGCCTTCTTCCCACACACTACCATTGTTTGGTGCGCCATTATAGTTAATATGCCAAGGGTCGGCGCACCACTCCCACACCAGTCCGTGCATATCATATAATCCAAAGGCGTTGGCTACACAGAAACTACCAACATCAGTGGTTTCTTTGCGGTATCTGGTTTTGGCTTCGATATTTTGACTCTCAGCGTCGCTAAAGTTGGCTAAGTCAGAGGTGAGGGTTTCGCCAAAATGAAATGAGGTGGTAGTTCCGGCGCGACAAGCATATTCCCATTCGGCTTCGCTGGGGAGGCGATATTCTCGTCCAGTTTTCTGGGATAGTCTGGCACAAAACTCTAAAACTTCATGCCAAGAAACGTTTTCTACTGGTCGATTTTGTCCTTTATATTTTGAGGGGTAGGGGTTTAAGGCTTGCTTGATTTTGGGTAAGCCTGCGACAGCACGCCATTGTGCCTGAGTTACAGGATATTTTCCCATGAAAAAGGGTGCGATCGCCACTTGGTGTTGGGGGCGTTCATCAGCATCTCCTTCAAAGTTGGGCGAACCCATCAGGTATGCACCACCAGGAATTGACACCATTTCTAGGGTGATATCTTTATTTAATTGTTCTACCAGATATTGGGCATTATGGCGATCGCGGTTTACTACTCTCCCGGCTGTATCTACTGTCACCAGTTCAAACTCAAAGGTTTGTAAGGGGGGTAATGGTAGTTTCGTTTTTTGGATAGCTGGAGGTTGTGGTACTAATGTCGGTTGAGTAGTTGGTATTTGGGTTTCTACAACAATGTTTGTATATACTTTTAAATCATGAAGAACTTCTGCGGCTGATTGATATCTTTCGTTAGGTAAATGTTTCAGCAACTTATCTAAAATTTGGCTTAAATTATCGCTGACGGTGATACCTTGTTGCTGTAAATGTTCTTGCCATAGCCATTTGCCATTCATGGGATCATAAATATGATCCTCAAAATTCCCATAACTATTATGTTGTGGTAGACATTGCGTCAACAACCTGACACAAGTTACACCCAAGGCATATAAATCACTAGCATGGCAAGCAAACCCTGCCATTTGTTCTGTTGGTGCATAACCAAGGGTATAGATAGCTGTTGCTTGTCTAGCGATACTCGTTTGGGTGACTTGTTTTGCTCCCCCAAAATCTATTAATACTAATTTATCATCACTATCACGTCGGATAATATTTTCTGGTTTGATGTCGCGGTGAATAACGTTGTGTAGATGAATGAAATCGAGAACTGGTAATATATCAATTAACAGTTGCCGGACTTTTTCTTCTGTGAATGGTTCTTGTTTAACTTCTTGTAAAAGAGTTAATCCTTGAATAAACTCTTGTACAAGGTATAAGCTAGAACCTTGTTCAAAGTAAGCTAATAATCGCGGTATTTGACTGTGATTTTCTCCCAGTTCATATAGACGGAATGCTTCTTCTTTAAAGAACTCTGCTGCTTTAGAGCGTTCTCCGGTTCCTTGAACTTGTGGGAAGAACTGTTTGATGACACAAGGCGCATCTAATCTATCAGCGTCTTCGGCTACGTAGGTTTTGCTGAACCCACCTTCACCTAATAGTCCGAGTACGCGGTAGCGATTTCTGAGGAGTTTGCCGAAGTTGCTTTGTCCGCAACTCATGCAAAATCTATTGCCATCAGGATTGAATGGGTTTGAGCAATTGGGATGTTGGCAGATTTGCATAACGAAGGGATAATAGCATCTTGTCCAAACTTAGCCCCAATATTAGCTAATTGAAAAGCAATATCTAGACAAATCACAATTCAAAATTCAAATCTTTAATAACTTTGCAGTTGAGGAGTTGACAATACGAATTAATAATTATCATCTGTATGAATATTCAAAGGACTGATACAGATGAAATTTATTAGTATATTGGGTATGTAAGATTTAGCTAATATTTCTTACAAAGAGAATAATATCTTTAAAAGTGTTAGTTTGTCAAGTTTGTTTATTTTCTTTCCCCTAATGAACGAACTGACTCGGCGATGATAGCAATAATTGCTGATGATAAAATTAACAAGACACTGAGAGCATTAATATCAGGTTTTACACCACTTCTAATCCGACTAAATATTTCCATTGGTAAGGTGTTGTAACCACTACCAGAAGTAAAACTAGCTATTAAGAAATCATCCAAGCTTAGGACGAAAGCTAGTAGGCAACCAGAGATAATTCCTGGCATTAATTGGGGTAGTAATACTTGAAGAAATGCTTGTACTGGTGTCGCACCTAAATCGAGTGCAGCTTCTTCTAAGTGGGGGTCTAAATTTGTGAGCCGTGATGAAACAACTAAAGCAATATAGGCTAAACAAAATACCACATGAGCAGACACAATTGTCCACAAGCTGAGGGGAATGGCAAAGGCGGCTAAGAAAACGAGGGTGGCAACTGCGATCGCAATATCAGGAATAATTAACGGTAGGTAAGCTACACCTTGGTACAGCTTCTTACCTGGAAATTGATAACGTGCCAAACCTACCGCCATCAGGGTTCCCAACACGGCGGAGATGCTGACAGCACAAAAGGCAACGAGCAAACTATTTTTCAAAGCTGATAAGATGCGATCGTCACTTAACAACTTGTAATACCAATCAAGGGTGAAGGCTTGCCAAGTTGCACTGTATGGTGATTGATTGAAGCTATAAAATCCCAGTACCAAAATAGGTAAGTACATGAATAAGAAGATGAGTATGGAGAAAACCGCCTGCCATGAGACACGCGGTTTATTTTGCGGAGGAGAAATATTCATGTTTTGATAATTAAAGTATTGTCAAGTCTAAAATATATTCGACAAGATAACAAACGTCAATATTGTCGCTAACTTTGCAATACTTAATAAGTAGAAGGACTAAATTAAACTTAACTTGATAGCGCCGGGTTTCGACTGCACGGGAGTTGAATCTCGACTACGCTCGATTACCGCGTAGTCGAAACTCAACCCTCTTCTAATAAGGTTAACTAGCATTGAGCGTAGTCGAAATGCGTCTTATAAATAATTGTGTCCACCTACTTACTAACTACAAAATATTATTACATAATTATATTTTCTCAATACTTTACATAAAACAACTGTTACAGTTATTTCATAAAATTGACAGTAAGATTACCATCATTTTTTAAATGCTTTAAAATCTTTGTGCTTACTATTTGATATTTAAAAGAATGGAATTAAAGAATATTTCTGTGATTGCTGATTACCCATATAGCAAATATTGCCTTTGGCTGAAGAAAGTACATTTAAATATTAAGTTAAGATACAAAAATTTTGTGTATAAAAAATCGTAAACTAAACCTAATGTCAGCGATGAACCAGGGGTATGAAAGAATAATGAAACTTTACTTGCTCTTATTGCCCTTCTTTACTGCCGTTAGTTTTACTATAATTGCCCTACTGCTAACACTTTGCCTAGAAGCACTGGTATCAGAAGCAATTGTTAGTATTTTTTATATAGCAATTATCGCTAGTACTTGGTATGGGGGCGGGTGGTCAGGGTTAGTCACAGTTATTCTTTCAGTACTCGCAATCAACTATACATTTGTTGAACCTCGATATCAATTTTGGCTTTACCAACCAAAAGATATATTTCATCTAAGTATTTTCCTATTAGTTGGATTGATAATTAATCTCTTAGTCAGGAATTTCCGCAAAAGTAACCAGAAAATTCAACAACTTAGCCAAAAATTAGCTCAAGAAAATGCCGAGCAATTGCGAATGGCTTTGTCTGCTGCACAGATGGGGATGTGGGATTGGAATTTGCTCACAGGAGAAATTAAGTGGTCGCCAGAACACGAAAAATTATTTGGCTTGGCTGTTGGTAGCTTCGATGGTAGGTATGAGACTTTTGATGCTCATCTGCATCCTGAAGACCGCTCTTTACTTAAAGAAACACTACAAAAGGCAATACAAACTCATAGTAACTATCGGTGTGAATTTCGGATTATTTGGTTAGACGGTAGCATTCATTGGATGGAAGGACTGGGACAAGCATTTTATGACGAAACTGGTCAACCAGTCAGGATGACGGGAACTGTCATGGCTATTGATGAGCGTAAGCGATCGCAAATATTACTACAACAGCAATTTGAGCAACAACGCTTAGTAATGGATATTACGCAGCGAATCAGGCGATCGCTCAATTTACAAGAGACTTTACAAACTACAGTCGATGAAGTGCGGCAGTTTTTGGGGTGCGATCGCGTCATCATCTTTCAGTTTTTTCCTAATAATGGAGGAACTGCGGTTGTTGAATCTGTAGCTGCTGGCTGGAAATCTGTCTTAGCTGAGAATATTTACGATACTTGCTTTAGCCAAAAGTATCGCAAACTCTTGCAAGAGGGCTTGGTGATAGCAAAAGCTGATATTAATCGAGCTGCAATTAGTCCTTGTCATTTAGAAATGCTCAAAAACTTACAAGTTAGAGCTAATCTCGTTGTTCCTATTGCTAACAAGGAACAATTGTGGGGGCTACTAATTGCCCATCATTGCGCAGAGTCGCGTGAGTGGCAATCCTCAGAAATTGCCCTGTTGCAACAGTTGGCTAATAAAGTTAGTATTGCGATTCAACAATCGATTATATTTGAACAGTTACAAACTGAATTAACAGAACGCAAACAAATTGAAGTTGCTTTGCGACAAAGCGAACAGCGATATCGTTCATTAGTCCATGCTACATCTCAGATTGTCTGGCGCACCGATGGCGATGGCATGGCGATAATTGCCCCGGACAATTGGGAAGAAATAACTGGACAAACAGCAATAGAGCATTTAGGTTGCGGTTGGTTGAAATGTGTTCACCCTGATGAGCGCGATCGCGTTGCTGCTACTTGGCAGGCTGCTTATCAAAATCGCACCTTGTACGAAACTGAATATCGGTTGCGGATGAAAGATGGCAATTACCGCGATTTTTCTGTTAGGGGTGTACCAATTCTAGATGCTGACGACACAATTAGCGAATGGATTGGTATTTGTATAGATATTACCAAGCAGAAACAAGCAGAAGCAGCTCTGCAAGAAAATCAAATCCAACTTCAGCGCCAATTAGCGGAAATTGAAACCATCTACCAATCAGCACCGATAGGTTTAAGCGTTTTAGATACCAATTTGCGCTTTGTCAGGATTAATCAGCGCCTTGCTCAAATTAATGGTGTATGTGTTGAAGAGCATATTGGACGTACATTACGGGAAATTATACCAGATTTGGCAGACACAGCCGAACAACTACTACGCCCCATTCTAGAGACAGGCGAACCATTTCTTAACGTAGAAATTAGCGGGGAAACTCCCGCTCAACCTGGTGTACGCAGAACTTGGTTGGAAAGTTTTCTGCCCTTAAAAGATGGCGATTGTGTTATTGGTATCAGTGTAGTTTGCGAAGAAATTACCGAACGCAAACAAGCCCAAGAAGCCTTACGACAATCTGAAGAACGCTACCGGACTTTATTTAATTCTATTGATGAAGCCTTTTGCATTTTGGAAATGCTGTTTGATGAAAATCAGACAGTATTAGATTACCGCTTATTAGAAGTTAATCCGCAGTTTGACAGACAAACGGGACTCCAAGACGTAGTGGGTAAAACTATGCGTCAGCTAGTACCTAATTTAGAAGCTTGTTGGTTTGAAATTTTCGGCAGAGTGGCTCTGACAGGCGAACCCATTCGTTTTGAGCAATATTCCCTGGTGATGAAGCGTTGGTTCGACGTTTATGCGCTCAGGATTGGAGATGAATCAAGTCGAAAACTTGCTATAGTTTTCCAAAATATCACTCAACGCAAACAAGCTGAGGAAGAATTAAAACAAGCCAAGGAAGAGTTAGAAATTCGCGTTGCCCAACGTACTGCTCAGTTAACGCAAATCAATACTGATTTACAACATAGTGAGTCAATTTTGCGTAGTTTCTTCGACAGCAGCGTCATGTTAATGGGTATTGTGGAGCTACATGAAAACAATATCCTGCATATTTCGGATAACCGCGCAGCCGCGCAGTTTTTCGGCACAACTCCAGAAGCAATGCAGAATTGCTTTGTCAGCGATTTAGGTATGCCCCAAAGCGTTATTCAACAATGGGTGAGTTATTATCGTCAAGCTCAACAAACTCAGGCTCCACTTCGGTTTGAATATTTCCATGAAACTGAGAATTATTCAAAATGGCTTTCAGCGAGTGTATGCCTAATTGCGGTCAGTGGTAACGGTTATCCCAGATTTTCTTACATTGTCGAAGACATTACCGAAAGCAAACGAGCAAAGGAACATATCGAAGCATCTCTGCGAGAAAAAGAAGTATTGCTTAAAGAAATTCACCATCGCGTCAAAAACAACTTAGCCATTGTCAGTAGTTTGTTACAAATGCAGTCTCGACGTACTCAAGATACCCAAGCTCATGAAATTTTACGTGATAGTCATAACCGCATCGCCTCTATTGCCCTAATACATGAAACCCTATATTCTTCCGAAAACCTAGCCAATATTGATTTTCCGCAATACATTGCACAGTTAATCAATCATTTACTTGATTCCTATAACGTTCAGTCTCAGCAAATTAAGATTACTACGCAAATTGAGCAGGTAAGCTTAGATATTGAAATGGCTATACCTTGTGGACTAATTATTAATGAATTAGTTTCTAATGCTTTAAAATATGCCTTCCCTGATAAAAATGATGGGGAAATTTGGGTTAAGTTATATCAAGATGGGCAGGAATTAATATTACTCATCCAAGATAATGGAATTGGATTACCTGAGAATTTTAATAGTAATAAGTCTAAAAAATTGGGTATTAATTTAGTTCGGGGTTTAGTGCAGCAGTTAAGAGGTAGTATAGCTATTAACTCTCAACAAGGGGCAGAATTTAGAATTTGTTTTCAAATATAAGATTTAATTTAGTTACTGAATTTACTTACTTTATTTCTATATTTGAGCGGAATTTATACTTTATTTTCCTTAACTAAAAAAACGCCACACTTAAAAGCCTTCCCCTTCAAAGTAATAAAAGCATCTTAGCTGCTTATTAAATGTACATAAAATATGAATTATAAAATAAATTTCTCTCTTAGGAATAGGAAAGTTCCCTACTAAGGTAGACAGGTAATCACGAAAATAAAGCCTAAAATTCTAATGTAATTAATTTAAAAATTGGTGTTAAAAACTAGTTTCTTGTGCAGATATAAGAGTTTAGAAGCACTATTGAAACCAAAAACAAACACATCTAATTCAAAACTTAGTTTGTAGGAGGTTTGTGATGAGAATTGCTCAAGTAGCTCCATTATGGGAAAGAGTACCCCCGCCAGCTTATGGCGGTATAGAGTTAGTGGTGGGGTTATTAACAGATGAGTTAGTCCGACGCGGACATGAAGTGACATTGTTTGCTACAGGTGACTCTATCAGTTTAGCAAAGTTAGTGTCAGTACATCCCCGTGCGCTAAGACTTGATTCCAGTGTGAAGGAATACAACATTTATGAAATGCTGCAAGTGAGTGCAGTATATGAACGCGCAGACGAGTTTGATATTATTCATTCACATATGGGTTGTGCTTCATTACCCTATGCAAAGCTAGTAAAAATTCCCACAATTCATACCTTACATGGTATTTTTACTCCTGATAACGAAAAAATGTTTCAATATGCCAAATCTCAGCCTTATGTGAGTATTTCCGATGCACAACGGGAAGCTAGATTAGGGATGAATTATATCAGCACAGTTTACAACGGCATTGATGTTAGTAGCTATAAGTTTTATCCCCAACCAGATGAACCGCCATATTTAGCATTTTTGGGGAGAATGTCAGCAGAAAAAGGCCCACACCTAGCTATAGAAATTGCGAAAAAAGCCGGCTGGCGCTTGAAAATGGCAGGTAAGATAGACCTTGTTGACAAAGAATATTTTGCCAAAGAAGTTGAACCTCATATTGATGGAAAGCAAGTTGAGTATTTAGGTGAAGCAAACCATCAACAAAAAAATGTCCTGATGGGTGGCGCTGTTGCCACTTTATTCCCCATCACTTGGAGAGAACCATTTGGGTTAGTCATGATAGAGTCAATGGCATCAGGTACACCAGTAATTGCCATGAAGTTGGGATCGACTACAGAAGTTATCGCCCACGGGAAAACGGGCTTCTTGTGTACTAATGTAGAAGAGTGCGTGAATGCGATCGCTAATGTACCAGATTTAGACCGTTATGCTTGCCGCGAGTATGTGCAGCATCGTTTTAGCAAGGAAGCTATGACTGATGGCTACGAAGAAGTTTATCGGCAAATTCTGCAACAGCGCTTTGCTAAAAACGGACATTACCGCAGCAAAGCTGGTTTGAGTCTGAGTAGTAGATAGTTAATAGTTTGTTCTCTGTGTTCTCTGCGGTTGAATCAATTATTTTTTGACCACAGAGGCACAGAGTTTATATAAATGTTTTTGCGGTGTTCTGTGTCCTTTCCATATACCTAAAGTTATAAATAAATACGGTGTGGTATTAGTAAAAAAATATCTTTAGCTAGACGACTAAAATTAGATTAAATTGCTGTAATTATCTTGATAAATTATTGCTCAAATTTGAGTATTTTCAAGTAATTTATTTGAATTTAGTTGTTACTGGGAAAGTATAAATTATGGAAACCGCAATTTTAAAACATGGTATAGGTGTATTTGCCAAAGCTCAAGCGATTGAGCAAGCAATTAGTGACTTAAAAGCTGCGAATTTTCCTACATAAAAAATCTCAGTGATTGCTAAGGATGCGGAAAGAACTGAAAATTTAAAACAACAAGTACAAACAAGCGATCGCATCGGTAAGGAAAACGCAGATACAACAGGTGCGATCGGTGATACTTTATCTGCTACTAGTTGGGGTACATTATTGATTGGTTTGACCAGCCTAGCACTTCCAGGTTTAGGTACTGTATTGGCAGCTGGTTCTGTGGGCGTAGCTTTGGTATCTAGTATTGGTGGTGTGGCTGTGAGTGCAGCCGCTACACAGAATCTAGTCAATGCAATGGGTAAATTAGGTATACCAGAAGAACGAGCTAGAGTATATAGCGATCGCCTACAGCAAAGCAATTACCTATTGATAGTCGATGGCTCAGAAGAAGAAATTCATCGGGCAGAAGCAATTTTATGTGAAGATGGCATTGAATATTGGGATATTTATAATGTCCCTTAAGACTTTCTCTCCTCCTACCTTTTGATAGAGTAAAACATACAAAAAATCAGTTGAATTGCCAGGGTTATCTCTCACTATTCAACTGATTTTTAATTATGAGATTCTTTTATCTAAATCAGTAAATAAATAGTGGGCAGAAAGTTTTCATTGATGAGGCTGAAAATAAATAGGGACAATATCAAAACAGGAAATATGGTAGAGCGTTACTGCGCTTTGACCATCTGTATTATCTATTTAGTAGTAGGTTTAGCAGGGTTTACTCCAGCTTTGGTTTCTATTAGACTTGTCCGAAATATTAACTTAGGGAAAGAAAAATGGTAAAACGTTAAATTGAGCATTTACCATTTTTCAAAATTAGTTATGGTTTTTGATTATATCCAAAAATATCCACGACGCACAAAACAAATTTTAGTGATTAGTTACGAACAATTACAATCGCTATTAAATTGTGCTATAAATCGCCACAACGAAATTAAAGCCAAACAGTCAAGCCAAAAAATCAGAATTAATGCGGCTGGTGGGGGTCGCCCAGAAAAATTATTAATGCTCTCCTAGACTAGCTACAACAAATTAATACTTAATATCAGGTTAAATCCTTACATAGTCTAGGATTCAAGAGTAATAAAGTAAATTTTTATTAAATCCTTGATTTTATTTTAGCGAAACCTTGTTATATCAACAGTTTGAACCATTTTTTAGTGTTAATTTATCAACCCAAGTCTGGGAGAGCCATTATTAATAAGTGAGCAAGTATGTTTATGCTTATTTTACTTACGACAGATGCCAACATTTCAAGTATTAGGAATGTTATTTGGTATTTCTAAGACGGAAGCTAACGACACTTTTCATGAATGGATACCAATTATTCGTGATATTTTAGTTCGTATTGGGGCGGAAATGCCAAATATTATTTTGGAGTTTTTACGACCTTATAGTCCAGATTTCAATTTAATTGAACTGGTATGGCATTCAGCCAAAGAATATATAGCTCACAGATTATTTGAGTCGGTATAACAGTTAGAAGAACTATTAACTAAATTGCTAAACGAAGGAGGTCTTATTATTAAATGGGAACGCAAAGTTAAAAATAAAGGTAATGCTGTTTATTCGATTTAGCTGCACAACAGCTTATCTATTTAAAGGGTTGGATATATTAAGAATATTTAAAGTCTTCTTCATTTAAACTTTAAAATAATTAATACATTTACTATGATATTTTGTATTTATCAATAAATTTAAAAATTACTACTGTTGAGACAATAACAATAAACACGAAAGCTTAATATATTTCTATAATCAAAGAAAAATATGAGAAATACACTAAAACTTTTTGGTCTTATAGCTTGGGGCAGTTTACTAATTTCTAACCCAGTAAAAGCAGCCGATTTAGATTTTAATACTAACCCTTCTCCTTGGTCTAGTTTTGGGGATGTATACTTCTCAAACTCCAAAGAAGCACTTTTGTCCACTGACGCTAATCTAGATGATGATATTCAGTTAGGCGCAAGCAGTGGAGATTTTAATTTTTCTGGTCAGCCTGCGGGTGAGGTAGGTTTCGTTAGTCCCAACTTAACTGAATTTCTAGGATTGAATGCAGATGCGCTAGATATTAATGGTGTTGCTTATGAAGGCTCTGCTATTAAGCGGACGTTGAATGTCAACGCTGGGGACTCTTTAAATTTTCAAAGGAATTTTTTAACTAACGAAAATTCTTCTTTGGTGAGCGGAAGTTTTCGTGGGTCATTGAATGATTATAGTTTTTTATTGGTGAACGACCAAATTAAGAAGCTAGCAGATATTAATGATGCAACACAATCTAATCCTAATTTTTCTGTAGCGTTTGATAAAGAAAGTGGAATTGAAACTTTCAAATACACTTTTAACAATGCTGGGACATATACTATAGCATTTGGTGTAGTCGATTTAGATGATTACACTGTTTCATCTGCTCTTTCTGTTAGGAATGTGTCTTTAGAGAGTAATCCAATTAGTCAACCCGTACCCGAACCCAGTACTATTATTGGGACTATGGTAGCTCTTGGGTTAAGTGCTTTGTCTAAGAAATATCCAAGACATCAAAAGAAATAATTTAATTTAATTAACTCGGCTTAATAATTAAGTGCTGTATTTTATTCGTTAAATACGCGATCTAACTTATGCCAAATATTTATATTTTGACAAAAACTGAGTATGTGACTAGAAAGACTTTAAACACACGAACACTTCAGTTCAGATTCAAGTCCAGATATCGTTGTCACTCAATCTATTAACTTTAAGCAAAGCGAATCAAATTAATAGATGTTTTCTTTCGCGTCTCATATAGCATAACAATAAGTACGACTAAGAAATCTTCAAAATCATTTTCAAATGTAATATTAATTTTTACTGTATCTTCTTGGAATACAATTTCACTTAAAGCATTAATTTTCATATTTTTATCGGCCCAAGTACGCCAGTCATTTAAAACTTTTTTATAAGCATTGACATTTTTTTCTAAATTTTGTTTAAATTTAACACTACATTCTACTTGGTTAGAAAAATTAGTCATTAATCCTATGATATCAATATCAATTGGTTTAGGTTTTCCTGGTTCCATCACCCAATACTCACGCTTTTTTATTCTTAGAAAATAAACTATACAACTATGACGATAACCAAACCGATCATAGGCAGATGGATGAGAATATAATGGCTGTAATAAACTTTCTTTTTCTTGACCTAATTGGCGAACTTTTTGATTCATTTCAGGATTCCTAGCAACTTCATAGTTAATTTCTGTATCAGTATTATAAATAACTTTATAAAGCTCATCATAAAATTCAAATAATATGTAATCGTAAGGAAGTTCTAATACATATCGAACATTGGGATGTGCGTTCAATGATGACAATTCAGTAAAATAATTTTTCTTGGCAATTGTGAGAACATGATCTATTAAATAATTAGTCATAAATTTTTGTGACTTTAATGTTTTCTAAATTTAGAATTAAAATTTACCTGAAGTTTTCCTAGTTAAAAAGCCCACGGTGTACATAAATCATTTGCTCTCCTTTAATCTACGCAACTTGCATGGGCAGGTTTCCCGATTTGTGCAGAGTGGTGTGATATCATATCCGGTGGAATACTTATCATATCTGTTGGGGCTGGTAATTGGTAATTGGGAAAAGGCAATTATTCACCAAAAACTTATATCCTAAGTGATTACCCGGACTTGATGATATAATTCCAATGCAAACGGATTTGATACAAATGAGGTACACCAATTTCAGAAGGTAGTTTTCAAACTTGAAGTTCAATCGGTTACTGTACCTCATCAACCTCGAATCTGCTGTATATCGATTTTATTTCTTAAAAAGCAAAACCTAAGGATGCTGTTAAACCTGCAATACTAAAATCAAGCTCGATTGAAGATATTGCTATTGTTGCTACAGTAGCCACAAAAATAGCAATTCCAGTTGAATTAATGAATGGATCATATAAAATAATGCCCGGTTCCTCTAAATAGTAATGCAGTGAAATACCAACGATTAGAGGAATATTAATTGTGCTGTTGAATGGATAGCTTCCTCTAACTAGCAATAAACCTGCAAGTGCTCCACCTGTAATTACTCCGCTTGTATATCTATCCAGTTGTTCATTAGGATCTACTACACCACCAAGAGGTTTAATTTCATAAACGTTATTTGGTAGGATGAAAACATCTATTCTTCCCCCTGGGATTGGCACTTCTACTAATCCTTGAGGAGGTGGAAACTGCAATAAGATATCTGCTTGGATTGCACGATGAGCAATACTGCCGAAGATCCAAGGTAATGCCTGAAATGGACTCAGAAGACCAAATCTTAAAGCCAATCTCAAGAAATCTGTTAGAGGTGTTTGTCCTGAAGGATCGACAAAAGTTAAGGGATTCGCATGAGCATACAAATATTTGTTAAGGCTAATGGGACTTACCAGTAAGCCCTCAAAAGGATCTACGCTGGTGAAGCGCCCTAGATTCGGATTGTAATATCGTGCCCGCAGATACTGCCAATTAAGGTTAGAATCGTTTTGCTCTCCTTGGTAAAGGTAGCTATTTTGAGTTGTGCCAGTAGATTGCAATAAATTGCCATAAGCATCGTATGTGTATGTGTCAGTAACAACGCCTGTGGTATTTGTCAGCAACCTTACTCCACTGTGTCCATCATAAAGGTAAAAAGACTGCTGATTGTTTCCAGTTTGAGAGATTAGATCATGTCCATAAACGTAAGATGCTATGGTAGTTTTGTCTGGTGTGTATTCTTCTATAACCTCAGCATAGGGACGGTTAGTATCCACTAAATAGCGGGTTTCTTTACCATCTACTACAGAGCCAATACGAATGCCACTTGAGTTGTAGCGATACTCTGAATGATGGGTTCCCGTAGTTGTGATGACATCAGCACTTATCAGACGATTTTGGTCATCCCAGTGATACGTTGCTTTGTCAGTAGCGTTCTTAATCCTAGAGAGTGTATTACCGTTATTGTCATAAGTATATTGAGTTGTTTGATTGCCTACAACTTCAGTCAATAATTGGTCGTTGTGGTCATAAGTGTAGATGCTTAGTCCGGCAACTGAGTCATTTCGAGAAAGGCGATTTCCTACTGGATCATAAGTGTATTTAATAGTCCGTGTGCTGCTACTAGGATTAGTAATTTCTTCTTGAGTGAGTCGATGTGAGGCATCATAAATATAATGAACTTTACGACCTCCACTTTCTTCAACGAGAGTGCGATCGCCAACGGCATCTAGAGTGTAATGATAGCTAGAAATCAATCCAGATGCTCCCACATTTTCCAGTGATATCAATCGATTCAAACTGTCATAAGCACGAGTTTCTACAATATTGTTAGGAAGTTCAGTCTTAATCAAATTACTTACAGCATCATAAGTATATTTAGTAGTTTTAAAATCAGGAGATATTACTGTTGACAAACGATTAAGAGCATCATAAGTGTAACTGGTTGTATTTGAGGAAGTAATAACAGCAGTCCGATTGCCAGCTAGGTCATAGGTATATTGGATCTGTTGCCCATCAGATTCAGATACAGTTAGTAAATGGTCTCGTGCATCATATATATATTTCGTTACACCATTACTATCTGTAATCGAGGCAATCTTTCCAGTAGGTGTATAAGTGTAGCTAACATTAGTATTGTCAGAAAATTGTTCTTTAATCAGTCGGTTATTACTGTCATACTGATAAGTAATGGTCTTACCATTGAAGTCAGTGTTACTTAAAAGATTGCCAACTGGATCATAAGTAAAACTTGCTCGCTGACCTAAAGGTTTTACAGTAGCCAGACGATGACCTAGCGCATCATATTCGTAAGTGGTTGTGTGTCCATTAGCATCAGTTTGGCGAATTAAGTTCCCTGCACCTTCTTCATCGTAGGCATATACAGGTTCATCATAACCATAAACAGTACGCCCTTTTAGAGGATCAACAACTGCTGTGAGGCGACCTAATACATCATATTCATAACGGGTTGTAAATCCAGCTTGATCAGTCGTAGCTGTTTTATGTCCTAAGATATCGTAAGTATCAACTATGCTTGTACCATCAGCAAAGCTAGTCTGCACTAAATTATTGATCGCATCATAACTGTATTTAGTCGTATGATTGAGCGCGTCCGTCTGACTAATTTGATGCCCAACAGCATCATAAGTATAACGAGTTTCGTTTCCTAAAGCATCACGAATGCTAATTATTTGTCCTGCGGCATCGTATGTATATTGAGTGCGATTGTTTCGTTCATCAATCTGAGCAACGACTTTACCGATTTTATTGTATTCCAGACGAGTTCTGGGGTTATCTGTCAGGTCATCAGGCGTTGCATCTGGATAAATAGTTGCAATCAGCCGACCTAAAGCATCGTAGGTGAAGCGAGTCGTGCGATCGCCCCGGTCGGTTTTCGCAATTTGGTGTCCAGCCGCATCATAGGTAATCTTTTCAGAAGTTTTATCAGCGTAAATCACCTCAATCAATTGACCTTTATCATCATACTTATACTCAGTCCGACGGTTCAAGGCATCAATTTTAACAGTCTTATGACTTAACGCATCGTATTCAGTTTGAGTCTTGTGACCTTCTGGATCTGTAATAGATGTGATTAGACCATTAGCATTGTAAGTCTTAGTTGTCACCAAGGTGCGTAGACCTGAGCTAGTGCTTACTAGGCTTGTTTCTGTCAGTTCATTACCGTTGCTGTCATATGTATAAGTAGTAGCATTACCTAAAGTATCAACTTGACGAGTTACATGACCAAAGCGATCATATTCAAAGCTAATGAGATTTCCCCCTGCATCCGTAACAGAGAGCAGCTGTCCTCCTTGGTCATACTTAAGTTGCGTAAGATGACCTGCTGCATCAGTTTTAGATAACAAGTTACCTCGACTGTCATAGGTGTAGGTTGAGGTATTACCTAGAGGGTCTGTTTCTGTGAGGGGTTTGTTAAAGCTATTGTAGGTATAACGACTAATATTTCCTAGTGCATCAACTTTCGTAAGAACATTGCCACTGATGTCATAAGTATAAGTCGTTTTATGACCTTCAGAATCTGTTTCAGTTAGTAAGTTATTTCTTTCATCAAAAGTTCTCTGTGTTAACCCACCTAAAGCATCAACTTCTCTAACAATATTTCCCCGACTGTCATATTCATAAGTAGTGGGGTTACCTAGTCCATCTTTGATTGTTTGAAGAGAGTTTTCGGGGTCATAAACAAACTGTACAGGGTTTCCTGCTGCATCTATTAACTTAACTAACCGTCCTTGCTCGTCATATTCATTTTTGACCCCCACACGTTTCAAAGGATCGATAATCTTATCTAAATAGTGTGGTTGCTCATTTTTGTACTCAAACTGAGTTTTGTTGTTTTCTCGATCTGTAACCGTGACTAAATTTCCCTGAGTATCGTATTCATAACGAATAACCTTACCCAATGGGTCAGTAACTGTGGCAATTTGCCCATAATTATTGCGTTCAAAGGTGATCTTTTGTCCTGTACTGCTACTAATTCCTCCATCAGTGAAAGTTAGCTGATTGCCATTGGTGTCGGTAATTTTATCAATATCACCAGTCTGGGCATTAATTTGATAGACGATTCCCTCTTTAGTAGTGAGGATATAGTAACCACCAAAACCGTAATCTGTATCAGCAGGATTGTAAGCACCCCCATTGAACCCATAAAACTGGTCATTTGTGCCTTTAATTAGCACAGAAGAGGCTACTGTTAAGGTGCTAGCAACACCTTTATCAGCAACAAATCCTGGTTGGTACAATCCGGGTAACAAGTAGCCTCGGGGCTGAAAGGTAAAACGTTCGCGTTTTCTTCCTGGCAGTGTGATGTAGACTTGAGTACCTGCATCAAAACCAATTGTACGAATGCCTATCTCTTCATAAAGTTCATCTTTTGGTAAGTTCGTCCGCAAGTCGGTATCGCGGAACTCCATACGCCAGCCATAACCAAAGTCATCTTTGGTGTTGCTGTTGAAGGTATCGTAAGTTCGAGTCAGAATAATGGGAATGCCGTTGACAGGAATTTCTAAATCTGTAAACGAGACTTGGAAGTTACCCAACTTGAAATTCCCTGTGATGCTGCTAGTTGTTTGCACACTACTCTGATGATTACCAGCATCATAAGCAGTTAAACGTAAAACGTAAGTATCATTGGGCAGTACTGAAGGGTCAAACTTACCTAAGACTCCATCTATAACTGCTTGTGTACCTCGAAATACCTCCTTAAATGGCGCACTGCCATCTACAGGCGCAACTTCCAGCGTGTAGTACAGCAGGTTGGAGTCACTCACCTGGCCACGAATATCTATAGGGGCAGTGATAGTATCAGGAATTGTTGATAAATCTAGCTTGACAGTTGGTGCTTCCGTATCTGTGGGGTCGAGGATAAGGACGATAGTAGTTGCTTGGGCATTGTTGCCAGCCAAGTCAGTAGCGATCGCCTTGGCAGAGATCGTCCCTAAACTAGTAGTAGTTAATCTCGCTATACCATTGGCATCGACTAAAACAGGCTTATTGTCAATCAGTAATTGCAGATTTGCGATGCCAATATTATCGGTAGCTTTGACTTGGAAGAAAATTTCGTCGCCTTTGTTAGCAATATTAGTGCTACGAATTAAGTTGATTTGCGGGGCAGTTGTATCTGCGGCAACGGTTAAGTTAAAGTTTTGCGTGACTTTGCCACCTGCATTGTCGGAAATCGTGACAATAACGGGATAAGTCCCGACTTGATTGGCTGTTGGTGTCCAACTCAGTCTGCCCAGTGAATCGACGGTAATACCGCGTTTTTGTGATTCTGTGTCTAAAGTATAGGTGAGCGTGCCGCCATCAGGATCGTTAGCTTGAATATCGTAGCGGTAGGTAACACCAGGGGTAGCATCTGTACGTGGTGCAGTGGAACGAATAATAGGCAAACTGTTGACTTTAGCGGCTAGGGTATAACCTTGAGTTACACCTAACCCTTGATTGTCAAAGGCAGCCACGACCACTTGGTAGTTACCCGCAACAGGATTTGCCCAATTCAACAATCCACTGCTGGCATTAATAATCATGCCTGTCGGGGCTTCTAACAATTTATAGGTGATGATATCGCCTGCATCGGTGTCAGTTGCCTGGACTTGATATTTGTACGGTTCAGCACCACCGACAGTCGCAAAGAAACTGGGAGTAGAGGTAATAGTTGGTGCATGGTTGATGGCGGTAGTGACTACTTGCAGGGTGTAGGTTTGCTGGCTAGCTGCCCCTTGGGCATCACGGACTATCACCTCAATTTGCTGTGAACCTGTTTGATTAGATGTCGCAGTCCATTGAATTAAGCCTGTTTTGCCATCAATTACCATCCCCGTCGGTTTTGCCCCCAAACTGTAAGTTAAGGGTTCATTTTCTGGGTCATTGGCAACGACTTGATAAGTGTAAGCCTGATTTTGAGCCGCTTTGGTTATGGGTGTGGAAAGAATTTGGGGTGGGGTATTGACACCAGTTGCTTTTAGTGAGTATTCCTGAACTGTATAAGCTCCATAATTATCAGTTAAGCGAATTGCCACAGCAAAATCACCAATTTGAGTGGCTTTTGGCTGCCAACGCAATGCTCCGGTGTTGGTATCTATTACCATCCCATCAGGCGCTTGATCTAAACTCCAGAACAGTTGGTCATTGTCGGGGTCATTACCTGTGAGGTTGTATTGGTATTGTTTTTGGAGGTTAGTGACTAAATTCGGGGCAGAAGTAATGGCTGGTGGGCGATTGGTGATTTGGTTAGTAACGTTAATACTAAAGGATTGCTCAATGAATCCGCCTTGGCTATCACTGACACGCAACTTCACATTGTTCGCACCTGACTGTTGTGGTTGGGGATTCCAGGTGATGACATTATCTTTAATTGTCAGTCCCTCTGGCTTGGTGGTCAGGGTATAGGTCAAGGAGTCGCCATCGGGGTCACTGGCAATGATTTCATAGAAGTATGGTGTACTTGGTCTGGCGGAGGTACGGGGTACGGAGGTGATTGTTGGGAGTCTGTTGGGTTGGGGATTAACAACGGTGGCTTTGATGGTTTGTAAAGCTTCTCCACCTTTGTTATCTTTGACTTGAATTTGGAAGGTGCGATCGCCTAACTGACTGGCTACTGGTGTCCACTTCAGGAGTCCATCATTGGTAATTGTCACTCCTGTTGGTGCGTTGACTAATGCAAAACTAATAGCATCGCCATCGGGGTCAGTTGCTGTCGCTTGATATTGGAATACTTTGCCTACTTGTGGTTGCGTGTCTGCGGGCAGAGTAGAAGTAAAGATCGGAGCATTATTATCGGCTAATACTTCTACATTCACATATTGCAGTGCTTTACCGCCTCGACCATCGTTAGCTGTCAGCAGAATATTAAACTTGGCTGTTGTCTCTGCTGCATAACCCCGACCAATGGCATCTAGCCTGGCTTTATTTTCTTTTAATTCCTTGTAAAATTGGTCAACTTGTGCTTTGGTTGGTGTCCAAACTACTGTTCCTGTCTTAGCATCGACGGTTGCGCCTTTGGGTGCCAACACCAGACTGTAAGTAACGGGATCGGCATTGGGATCTACTGCATTGGCGCGGTACAGCAGAGTTTGTCCTGCCTTGAGTTGAGTTAAATCGGCTGGGTTGGTGATAAAGAACGGGTCTTCATTAGCAGGTTCTCTGACTTTACCCACACCAAATAGATGAATGAATTTTTCCCCAACAGTAGTGACAGTATCAGTCCAGCCTTTATTGCTACTGGGTAAAGTCTGCACATAACCACTAGGCACAACTTCTCGGACAGTGTATGTTTCAGGTTCTAAGCCATCAAAGGTAAATTGATATTTGGTTGTGCCTAACGTCGATTCGCTGGTATCTTTTTGGGTAATTTGGACAGGTTCACCGCTATCAAGTACACCATTATTGTTCAAGTCTAAGTAGACTGAGACATTTTCTTTGAGGGGTTCTGTGGCATAGCGAGGATCAAAGCCAGAGAAGATATCAAAAAGTTCGTCGAATTCTAGAACTTGCAGGGCATTAGGATCAACTTTATCTAAAGTTTCTACAGTCGCATACTGACCGATCGCAAAAGCTGTAACACTACCTCCTCTAGCTTTGATATCTGCGGCTACTTGAGCAGCCTTGACTGCATCTAATGCCCCATAACCATCGGACATGAAGATTAAGTTAGGATTGCCAGAAACAGTACCCAGTAAGGTATCGATAGTTTCTAATACAGGTGTAAATCTACTGCTGCCATTAGAGGTGTAAGTTTTGAGAATTTCTTTGATGTCTGCAATGCCATTATTATTTTTATCTGCCAAAGCTGTCGTGTAGGGCTGAGTTCCAGGTGTGACCAAATCCATATCTTGAATGACAGCAGTATTAGTGAAAGGTAACAAGCCAATTTTCAGCTTGTCGCCTAACCCTTGCGCCACGACAGCATCCATAAATGTCAGCACCGCCTGGACTTGGGCATCCAGGACTGTTTTAACATTTTTATACTGACCCTTGCCGTAGAAAGGTGCGGCGGTACTACCGGAGGTATCAACGGCAAAGACGACAATGGGATTATCACCACTGAACAGCTTAGTATCGCGGATACCATTGCTGTTGAGATCATCAAAGACTGCACCTTGAATTTTGCCTAAAGCACCATAAACTTGGACTTCAAAGTTTTGTCGATCATAGCCACCTCTGCGGTCAGAAACTTCGACTTTGAAAGTTGCTTTATCTCCATTTTTCACGCCAGAGGTGGGAAACCAGAGAAGTTCTCCAGTATCACCGTTAATACTCGCCCCCAGAGGTGCGTCAACTAAGCGATAGAACAGGGCATCGTTATCGGGGTCAACACTCTTGAGTTGGTAACGGTAAGCTTCTTGATCTAAACCATATTTAGTTTGAGGTGTACTAATAATTACAGGGTTGCCATTTTCGGGGTCGGGAACAACACGAATTTGATAGTCTTGAATTGCCGTTGCACCTGCTGGATCTTTAGCTGCTAATTTAACATTAAATAGTCCTAAAGTTCCTTCACCGCCACCGGAAGATTTCCCATTACTGGGAATAATAATATCTCTGGTTGTAGTACTGTGTCGAGTGACTTGGAAACTACTATCAATTTTATTTGTGTTGTAACTTCCTTGGATTAATAGGTTGTATTCTCCTGTGTAGGGAATAACTACTTCTGCGTTAGATCCTTGATATTGATCGAAAAGTAAATTATTACCAACACCATAGAGTTTCCAGAGAGAATTACCATCAATGCCGTTGGTAGAAATCACATCAAAATAGAGTCTTTCTCCGGCTTTGGCTTTAACTTTGTAGACTTGGCTTTGTTGTCCCGAAGGCAAGGAGAATGTATTGGGTAAATTGAAGCTTATTTCCGGTGCAGCATCCAGTTCTAAGAGTTGGAAGGAGAAATTGCTAGCTGTATTTTGTTGATTCCTCAGAACTAGACTATACCAACCTGGTTGAGTTAGTGTGTAGGGATTAGAATCAGCATTCCAATATAGACTACTAACGGATGAAACAATATTGCCATTAGGATCATAGACAACAGCATTAACATTATTATCGCCTGTCATGCTGTTAAACATTAGACGTAAGCCATTTGTGCCGTTGAAAGTATATATTTTTTCTTCTAAATTGTTGAGACTTCCGGCAACAACTCCACCTAATTCTAAATAATTAACTCCTGGTTTGAGTCCATTTGCCAGTTCTAGTAATTTGAATTTATAACTACCTATAGTTGTGTTGTAGTAACCAAAAATCTGTAGTTTATAGTCGCCAGTTTGTTCTAATAAAATAGGGTCACTATCATAGTGAGTATCATAATCACTAAAAACATACGTGCCGTCTGGTTTAATTAACCTAGCACGAATCTGCCAGTTATTATAATTATTATCTAAACTATCAAACAGAATCTTCGTCCCTGCTGTGGCAGTGAAGTTATAATCAATTACCTGTCCGGTGTTGAGTGTTCCTGTTTGTAGAGTTCCTAATCCTGAATTGGTGACAGGAGTTGTGGAATTATCAGTGACGATGAAACTGTAATTAACTGAAGTAGTGCTATTACCTGCGATCGCTAGCGTATAAATCCCATCTGCTGCTAAAGTGGCTTTAAAGTCAGGACTATTAGCTACAGGTGTTTTGATGGCTTTACCAGATGGGTCATAAAAAGTCCAGTTAGCGCCTACCCAGGTGACTGCATTCAAGTCAAAGTTGAGAATTTGTCCTTGTTTGCCGTTAAATTGATATAGGTCAGTTTGATTGCCTGGCGTAAGACTGCCAGTAATAGTATTACTAAGAGTCAGGGTAGGTGCAGCTGTGCGATCGCTAACAATAAAGCTATAGTTGCCTGTAGTTGTGCCTACTCCGTCAATGATTAAGCGGTAAGTTCCGTCTTCGCCTAAGTTAACAGGCGACCAATCACTATTGATATCGCGGTCAGCAACTAAAACATTGGTAGGACTGTATAATTTAGCTTTGAGGTTAGGATTAGTGGCGATCGCATCTAGGAAGATTTGCTGTCCAACTGTCCCAGCAAAGGTGTAAATATCTTGTTCGCCTCTAGTAGCAATATTACCGCTTACTAAACTACCTAATGGTAAATTAGCGTAGTCAAACTGTGGCGATGTTAAATAGAACTTGTAATTAGTATTAGCAGCACCATTCCCCTGCATGACCAACAGATATTCACCTGTTGTGGGAACATCAAATTCATAATCATTATTGGAGTATCCTTCTTGGAGATAACCACTGCCAATGTACTGTCCACCAGTTCCGTAAATAATCCAAGAGTTGGGATACTGACCTATTGCAGTATCTAAATAGAAATGTTGTCCAGCTTGGGCATTGAAACGGTAGAGCTTAGAACCAATGCCAGCACTATCAAAAGTGCCACTGGTATCAGTGTTGAAGATGACGGGAGTAGCTACAGCTTTATCTAACAAGCGGAAGTTGTAATTACCTGTAGCTTCACCATTACCATAACTAACGTTACCATCGACGACAAGTTTATAAGTCCCGTTCATCGACAGCACTAATCCATCATTTGTCCCTCTGTCATTGCGGCTATCAGCGTTGTAAATTTCCCGTCCTGTAGGGTCAAACAATTGCAAACGGAAGTAATCCCCACCCAAAGCATCGTAGAATAGTTGTTGTCCGGCTGTACCTGTGAAGGTGTAGGTGTCTTGTTCGCCTTTCTCAGAAATGCTGCCAGTGACGGTATTACCCAGTGTCAACGCTGCGGTGGTGAACTCTGGGGTAACGATACGCAGTTTGTAGTTGAGGTCAGTTGCACCGTTACCTTGCATGACCAACAGGTATTCACCTACACCTGCACTAAATTCTCTGTCGTCGTAGATGTAGGTGCTGGTGATGTACTGCCCGTTGGGCGCGTAAATGATCCAGTTGTTGTAGTATGTTCCAGCTTGACCGTCGATGTACAGGTATTTACTACCACCTGTGATGTTGAAGCGATATAGTCTACTGCCGATGCTGTTGTCGAGTGTGCCTGTGATGTCTGTGTCTAGGTTGACTACTGGGGCTGCGGCTTTGTCGAGGAAGCGGAAGCTGTAATTACCTGTGCCTTCACCGTCACTACCAATAACGACTTTATAAGTCCCGTTCATCGACAAGACTAGTCCACCATTAGTACCTACGTCATTGCGGCTATCAGCGTTGAAGATTTCCCTACCTGTGGGATCATACATCCGCACACGGAAAGATTCACTAGCCAAGGCATCATAGAAAAGTTGCTGTCCGGCTGTACCTGTGAAGGTGTAGGTGTCTTGTTCGCCTTTCTCAGAAATGCTGCCAGTGACGGTATTACCCAGTGTCAACGCTGCGGTGGTGAACTCTGGGGTAACGATACGCAGTTTGTAGTTGAGGTCAGTTGCACCGTTACCTTGCATGACCAACAGGTATTCACCTACACCTGCACTAAATTCTCTGTCGTCGTAGATGTAGGTGCTGGTGATGTACTGCCCGTTGGGCGCGTAAATGATCCAGTTGTTGTAGTATGTTCCAGCTTGACCGTCGATGTACAGGTATTTACTACCACCTGTGATGTTGAAGCGATATAGTCTACTGCCGATGCTGTTGTCGAGTGTGCCTGTGATGTCTGTGTCTAGGTTGACTACTGGGGCTGCGGCTTTGTCGAGGAAGCGGAAGCTGTAATTACCTGTGCCTTCACCGTCACTACCAATAACGACTTTATAAGTCCCGTTCATCGACAAGACTAGTCCACCATTAGTACCTACGTCATTGCGGCTATCAGCGTTGAAGATTTCCCTACCTGTGGGATCATACATCCGCACACGGAAAGATTCACTAGCCAAGGCATCATAGAAAAGTTGCTGTCCGGCTGTACCTGTGAAGGTGTAGGTGTCTTGTTCGCCTTTCTCAGAAATGCTGCCAGTGACGGTATTACCCAGTGTCAACGCTGCGGTGGTGAACTCTGGGGTAACGATACGCAGTTTGTAGTTGAGGTCAGTTGCACCGTTACCTTGCATGACCAACAGGTATTCACCTACACCTGCACTAAATTCTCTGTCGTCGTAGATGTAGGTGCTGGTGATGTACTGCCCGTTGGGCGCGTAAATGATCCAGTTGTTGTAGTATGTTCCGGCTTGACCGTCGATGTACAGGTATTTACTACCATCTGTGATGTTGAAGCGATATAGTCTACTGCCGATGCTGTTGTCGAGTGTGCCTGTGATGTCTGTGTCTAGGTTGACTACTGGGGCTGCGGCTTTGTCGAGGAAGCGGAAGTTGTAATTACCTGTGGCTGTTCCATAACTATCTACAACAACTCGATAAGTACCGTTTGTTGACAAGACTAATCCACTATCAGTTCCCAAATCATAGCGGCTATCTCGATTGAAGATTTCCCTACCGGTGGGGTCATACAATCGCACCTGCAAGTAATCACTAGCCAAGGCATCGTAGAACAGTTGTTGTCCGGCTGTGCCTGTAAATGAATAACTCTTTTGTCCACCAGCTTGACTAATCGTTCCACTAACTGTGTTACCCAAGGTTAGAGTTGCATCATTCAGTGGGGTTGGTGTAAAAGTTTGGAGGGTTTTGATTTGAAGATTATAATTGCGATCGCTTGCCCCATTTCCTTGTATAACTAGCAGGTATTCCCCTGATGCTAAGGTTAATTCGCGATCGCCACTCAGGGAATTACTATTGACATATTGCCCATTTTGTGCATACAGAATCCAGCTATTAAGATAAACACCTGCTTGACTGTCAAAATTGAGGCGTTTACTACCACCTGTAATGTTGAAGCGATACAGTTTACTGCCGATGCTGTTATCGAGTGTGCCTGTGATGTCTGTGTCTAAATTGACTAACGGGGCGGTGGCTCTGTCGAGGAAGCGAAAACTGTAATTGCCTGTGCCTTCGCCGTTACCATCAACTACTACTTTGTAAGTGCCGTTCACGGACAGGACTAGTCCGCCATCAGTTCCCACATCATAGCGGCTATCTCGATTGAAAATTTCCCTACCTGTGGGGTCATACAATCGCACCTGTAAGTAATCACTAGCCAAGGCATCATAGAACAGTTGCTGTCCGGCTGTGCCTGTGAAGGTGTATGTGTCTTGTTCGCCTTTTTCGCTAATATTGCCACTAACTGTATTACCAATTGTCAGGGCTGCTGTTGTCAGTTCCGGGGTAATGATGCGGACTTTGTAGTTGAGGTCACTACCACCATTACCTTGCATGACTAGTAAGTATTCCCCTGTATCTAGGGAAAATTCTCGGTCATTATTAATAGATGTGCTAGTAACGTACTCACCGTTGGGTTTGTAAACTAACCACTGGTTAGCAGAACTACCTGTTTGACCGTCAATGTACAGGTACTTACTACCACCTGTGATGTTGAAGCGATACAGTTTACTGCCGATGCTGTTATCGAGTGTGCCTGTGATGTCTGTGTCTAAATTGACTAACGGGGCGGTGGCTCTGTCGAGGAAGCGAAAACTGTAATTGCCTGTGCCTTCGCCGTTACCATCAACTACTACTTTGTAAGTGCCGTTCACGGACAGGACTAGTCCGCCATCAGTTCCCACATCATAGCGGCTATCTCGATTGAAAATTTCCCTACCTGTGGGGTCATACAATCGCACCTGTAAGTAATCACTAGCTAAGGCATCATAGAACAGTTGCTGTCCGGCTGTGCCTGTGAAGGTGTAAGTATCTTGTTCGCCTTTTTCGCTAATATTGCTACTAACTGTATTACCAATTGTCAGGGCTGCTGTTGTCAGTTCCGGGGTAATGATGCGGACTTTGTAGTTGGTGTCAGCTGCACCGTTGCCTTGCATCACCAGCAGGTATTCCCCTATATCTAAGAAAAATTCTTGGTCATTATTAATAGATGTGCCAGTGATGTACTGACCGTTGGGTTTGTAAACTAACCATTGGTTGGGAGAACTGCCGGCTTGAGTATCGAAGTAGAGATATTTGCTACCGCCTGTAATGTTGAAGCGATACAGGGTAGACCCTAGACCGTTTTGGTCAATTGTCCCAATAATATCTTTGTCTAAGTCTACTGTGGAGGCAGCGTCCCGGTCTAATAAGCGGAACTTATAGTTTCCTGTGGTTTCTCCATCTCCATCAATGACGAGTTTATAAGTTCCATCGACTGTTAAGGCTAGATAATCAACGCCAGTGTCAGAACGGCTATCGCGGTTGTAAAGTCCTATGTTCCGACCTTGGGGGTCGTAAATGTTAACTGTTAAACGATCACCATCTAAAGCATCGTACCAAAGTTGTTGTCCGGCTTTAGCGATAAATGTATAGTGGTCTTGTTCTCCTTTTTCCGCGATCGCACCCGTAATCACACTACCAAGATTCAGAGGTGTTGTCACAATCTCTGGGGTGATAATCGAGAATGAGTAGTTAACGCTACTGGTAAATGCTTCTCTTCCGCGCACAGCTAGGGTGTATTCCCCAGCTACAGGTAAATCTATTTCAATATCATCAAAATTTCCATTGTAAGTAACAACTTGGTTGCTGGCATTGTAGAGAACCCAATCTAAGTTACCATCGTCGCTCAGTTTATCAAAGAAGAGTTTTTGTCCTTGGCTACCTGTAAAGCGATAAAGCTGATCTTGAGAACCAGGACTAAGTTTATCTTGAATGACTGTATCTAATGGTACTATCGGCACTAAGTTCTGGTCTATCACCCTGAACCCGTAAGTTCCTACCATGTCACCATCGGTTCGCAGGACAATCCGATAGTTGCCATTCTCAGCCAAATTCAGCAGTTTGTTATCATCTAAGCGGCTATCATTCACTAACAAACCACTAGGGCTGTAAACTTTAAACTGCCAACGGTAATAATCACCACTGGACTGTAAAGGATCAATATACAGTCGCTGTCCAGCTACACCAGTGATTGTAAATTCATCTACATCGCCGGGAATACTAATCCGACCAATAACCGTATCTCCCAAAGTTAAGACCGGTGGCGGTGTCCACTCTACTACCCCAGTTGTGGGATTGACTTTCATTCCATCCGGGCCAAGAACTAAGCTGTAAGTGAGTGGGTCTTGATCTGGGTCAATGGCATCGGCATCATATTTGTATGGTTGATTAATAGCCGCATCAACAACTGGTGTAGATGTAAATATGGGTGGTCTGTTGGGAGGACGGTCGATGACAGCCAAGGTATAGGTTTGCTGAGTCACTCCGCCCAGCCCATCACTAACTCGGATGCTGATGTTGTGATTACCAATGTTAGCTACATTCGTATTCCACTCAATCAAACCTGTGTCTGCATTAATTCCTAAACCTTGGGGTGCAACTAATAATTGATAAGTTAGTGGGTCTTGGTCTGGGTCTGTGGCGTTGACATCATATTTGTAAGGTTGTCCACCAATTACTTCTAACACTGGTTGTGTCTGAATCACGGGATTTTGATTCAAGACTGATAACACAGCAACATCATAGGTAAACTGTACCTGTGAGGGGTTAAAGAAAGCAAAAGAGCGATCGCTGCTGACCTGCTGAGGATTAAGTTTACCGCCAGGAATGAGTTCGCTAAAGTTGTAGTAAGGTAATCCATCTGGGGTGTAGCCGTCAATATTCCGCAACTGCACACTGGGATCGCTAATATTCTTGACAACTACAACTAATGGTGCATTAATCCCATAGCTACCAATATTTTTAACTTCGACATCTGCATACAACAGTTTTGTCTCCTCGTTAAAGGAGGTACGCTGATACTGGAGTTGAATTGATGGAGTGACATCTTCAACCTTGTTGATATTGAGGCTGCTGCTTAAGAAAGGTGTATCCCCGACCGAGGATAGAGGTGCTAGAGTTCCCGGTGGTGCATCGTTGAGATTGATTTCTTTGATACTAACGTAGGAAGCGATATCACTGTCATTATTAACTAACCGGAAGACTAAACGCCCGTTGGTATTAGGTGTAATTCCTGTGAGGTTAACCTTGACTGTCTGGGTGATTGGGTCATAATTTGTACCAGCAGCAGTGGCAGGATTCAACCCTTCGGTGATATTAAAGAAGCTATCCCGGTTTGATGTAATGGTATGAACTAAAGAATTACCTTGACTATCAACCAAGGCGACTTCAAACGCATCTTTAATACTATCGGTATCACCCAGATCAAAGCTAGGAACTACTTTAAAGCTGAGGATTTGCGGTTGCTGAGAAATCAGCAGGTTAGTCGTGAGTTCAGGACTAAAATTCGTCCTTTCTCGCAGAACTGCACCGACAGAAAGCAAGAATGTTTGCGTGTTGCTTAGTCCACCTGCGTCAGTGACAACCAGAGGAATGGTGTAAATTCCGGCGTTACCAATTCCGGGATTACCAGAAAGAACAGCAGTACCATTTTGATTATTGCTTAAGGTTAACCAACTAGGTAGGTTAGTAGCACTCAAAATCCGACTATCGTTTTCTGGGTCGCCTGTGGTGATGAGATATTGGTATGGGCTACCAACTTCTCCATTATTAATCGGTGTACTAGTAAAGAAAGGTGCTTCGTTGATGTTGGTAATGGAGATAGTCAAGTTTTTCTCAAAACTCAATCCCCCCTTGTCTGTGGTTTTAACTCTGATTGTGTGACTGTTCGCCTGCTCAAAATTAAGTAAGCTACTGTTAGCGACGATTATCTGATTTGTTCCAGAGGCGATCGCAAATCTTCCACCTGCATCATTTACTAAACTATAAGTAAAGCTATCCGCAACATCCGGATCAATACTACTAAATGTGCCAATTAATGTATTATTAGCTGAGTTCTCAGCGATTGCTGCGTTACTAAGAATGATGTTAGTGGGGGATTCATTAACATCTGCAATATTTATAGTTAACGCTTTCTCCAAGCTTAACCCGGTACTATCTGTCGTTTTTACTCGGATTGTGTAGGTTGATTTAGTTTCAAAGTCAGGAGAAAACTTCAGTTTTACTTGGTTGCCATCAATAATAAATTGATTATTATTACTGTCTCCAATGCCACTGACTAAAGCATAAGTAAAGTTATCATTTCCATTGGGGTCAACTGTGTTTAGTGTCCCGACAACACTACCAGAAGTAACATTTTCTGAGATAGTTGCTGGATTTAAGGTAATATCTGTAGGTGGTAAATTAGGAGCAATAACTTGGATTTGAATCGTTTCAAAATCTTCTAATACCGGATTACCGTTATCTTTGACTCTAATTGTGATGGGGTAAATGCCTACAGTTGTGGGAGTCCAAGCAAATGTTCCCTTGATAGTGTCAAGCTTGGTTGTTGTCGGCGCACCATCATCGATGAAGAAGCTTAAACTATTGGCGGGACTATCGCTATCATTGGCTGTAACGATAAAGCTGAGGGTTTCGCCTAGTGTAATGGTTTTGTTGCCAATATTTGCTAAAACAGGTGCTGTATTAACCTCTGCTACATTGATAGTAAAGGTACGGAAGTCTGCTAGTTTACCATCAGTGACACGGATGGTAATAGGATAACTTCCTGGGCCTTGGGTTTCTAGAGGAGTCCAAGTTAATAAACCTGTGGTTGAATCGAGGTTAACTCCTGAAGGGACGCTGGAATCTAAGGTGTAGGTGAGGGGATCTGATTCGGGATCTGTGGCTTTAATTGTGAAGGCAAACGGAGTTTGTTCGTTGATATTTTGGTTAGCGATCGCCTCTATTATAGGTGCTTCGTTAACATTGGTAATAGTAATATTAAAAGCTTTATCAAAGAATAACCCACCTGCATCAGTAGTTCTTACTCGGATGCTGTAGTTAGATTTAACTTCAAAATTAGGCGATTGTTTAATTCTCAGTTCATTGCCCAAGATAGTGAACGCAGTATTATCTGTATCGCCTTCACCACTGACAAAACTATAAGTGTGTGTATCGCCAACATCAGGTTCAGTTGTGGTGAATGTGCCAATGATACTGTTAGCTACAACATTTTCTGCGATCGCCTCATTACTTAAATTTAAAGCTGTAGGTGCTTCGTTAACATTGGTAATAGTAATATTAAAAGCTTTATCAAAGAATAACCCACCTGCATCAGTAGTTCTTACTCGAATACTATATGCAGACTTAGTTTCAAAATCCGGGGATTTTTTTATTTTAAGTTGACTATCAACAATAACAAATGCTGTATTATCTGTATCGCCTTCACCATTAACTAAACTATAAGTATGGGTATCAGCAACATCAATGTCAGTTGTGGTGAATGTACCAATAATGTTATTATCTGGCACATTCTCTGCACTACTAGCAGGATTCAGGCTCAGATTTGTCGGTGCTGTGTTGATTGGTTGAACCAAGCGTTGAAATGTTTGGCTAAAATACCCTTGATTCCCAGCTAAATCTTTTGCAACTACAGTAAACAGATTACTTCCTTGAGTCAGCGAGATATTAGTAAAAGTAAACTGTCCTAAATTATTGCTAGTGCTGCTAACCCCAGTTTGTTGCAAACTTACAGTTAAATTAGCTTCTGTTGCGCCTACTAAGTTGACTTTCTCAAAGCTAGTTTGCAAATCTCCCACTGGTGCAGAATCAAAGTTCGGGTCAAGTTGGAGGTTTAAAATAGGTGCGGTTGTGTCTAAAACAAAATTGAAACTGTAGACACTGGAGATATTACCCTTATTATCCGTAGCTTGCAGTTTTAATGTGTAAGCACCATCATTGAGGCTACCACCGTTAATTTGTTTTAACCGTGCAGTAGTCAAATTAAAACTACCATCTGGTTGTAGCGTATCGAAAATATTTACTGTAACTGCTTGATTATTTAATCCAGCTTTGAGACTGATAAGATTGCTAGTTGCAGTAACTTTAGCGCTAATTGTTGGGTCAAAGGTGAGGCGATCACTGGCTGATGCCCCTGTATCATTAACTAAACCTGCTTGAATTTGTGGTGGTTCTCCTGGGTTGGGAATGAAGTGTTTAGTGTAGCTACTGAGGTCATTCGGTGTGACTTTCTCTACATAGATATATGGTCTAGCTGATAACGGTCCTTTACCATCACTGTCTAGGAGAATGACTGTTCCATCTGCATAAGTGCCGAATTGAATATAACCATCTGCTATCGGATTAAACCCACCGTAGCCAAAACTGCTCAGTACTTGGCTTACGTCAATCACATCCTGACGTAGTTCAAAGTCTTTGATAATATCGCCTGCATCCCTAATGTTTTGGTAAACGAATGTATCCGCACCACTACCACCTGTAATTACGTCTGCACCAAAACCACCAATGATGCGATCGCTCAATGGTGTACCCGTTAAAATATCACGTCCACCGGTGCCAACAATTTCGTTAACCGATTGTTCTACCAGCAAAGTCTGACCATTGATTGTGACTATCTTATGGTCATCTTCTAGTGTGATTGCTTGTATTTGTGCTGATGTTAATTCAACGCCATCAACGATAGCAGCAAATAACTCTCCTTCATCTCCTGGAGTATCAACTGTATTTAATTGTGAATCTATGTAATGGCCCAGTTCTTCAGTTAAAACTTGGGCAATAGCATTTATAGGATTCTGTTCTATAAATTTTTGTGCTAGGTAAATCGTATTTGTCTGCTGACTGAATGCGCCTTGAGATTGTAATTCTTGCCCTGAAACAATTTTTAGCTGGGGCAAGTTTTTAGCTTGTGATAAATCTGTCAAGATGGCTGTTGCTTTTGTCGTTTGCCATCCTGAGCCAAAACTAAGCTTTAAGCTATCAATATAATTAGGTTGTCCAAGAAAACTCTTGAGCGAATCTGTTACTTGCAATAGCGATATACTAACAGCTTCTTCGCTAACTAATAGTGAGTCTCCAAGTAAAGGGTCTAATCTTGCGGGATAATTCGATTCAACAAACTTAGGTGATAATTCATATTTTGCAAAAGATACCGGAATTTGGCATTCTAAATTGAGAGAGCTAGAACCAAGTTGAGTTAACCCCATTGGCTGCCAGCAAGCAAATGTATCTGGCAATAAGGGATGGTTATGCAATGAAATTTGATCGTGGACAAAAATGCTAATTCCGGTATCCATTGGGATTCTCACCCTAATATATATTTGCTGACATCGCTTATTTTCTCTAGTTGTTACTGCATTACAGCAGATGGAAACTGAAGTGGTTCTGTTGTCGCTACTTTGATATAAGTTTCATTATTGAGAAACTTACTATTGACAAGCTCTTTGAGTGTTTCTACATCAGTTTGCCATTTGTCAATCACTGCACTTATAGCTGCCAAACGTGCTGTTGGTTCTTCTTGAGTAATCTCACGACTAAAGTTAGCCGAAAACAAAACTGCTGGCTTTATTGTTTGGTCTGGATACTGTAATTGAGCTTCATTAATATCCAGATATAGCTGTGTCTCGTTCAGCGTATAAACGAGCCTCATTGACGCTTCTACAGGCGTAGAACCAAAATCCTGCCACGCTCCTGGTTGGAGGAATTTACTAAACGTGTAATTACGTGCGCTCAAGTTTTCCGACTCGTAAGGTGCAATCCCACGTAAGTTAATTCCCACGCCCTGATAGTTCACCTGTTTGACTGTCTCAATATACTTTTGTGCGATCGCCGCAATTTGCACATCGCTTGCTTCTTTATTGGCGATCGCCTCCGCAAAAATAACCCTATTGACTTCTGCAACAATGCTCACGCCATTCTGGTAAACAACCTGCGCCGCCGTATTCGTCAGAACTGGTGGTCTAGCCAATTCCCAATTGCTGGGGACAATCCCTGTGTACTTGAGAAAATCTGCGGTCAAAATGCTTGGGTTTTGCTGCCGAACGGCGATCGCGATCAACAGTTCTTGAACTTGAAAATTTTGAATCATATCGATTTCTTTAATATGTGTAAAAATAATATCTAATGTGATTTTATGGACACTGATACGAGAATACACTTATGCACCTCTCTTTAGGAATAAATTTTTAATAAAGATTATGTAAAGGCAGTGCATATACTTAAATCTAGGATTTTTATCGAAAAAATCTGAAGTTTAAGAAATGTTGTGTCACTTTAGCTTGCCCAGCGAATCCAAAAACTTCTGCACCAACTCCTCTAGATCACTGGTATACATCGGTGAGCGCGATCGTTTATCTATCTGCACTGACTGGGGCAATCACTCCACCTCTTGGCTCATACTTAAAAAAGCGGTTACAGGAGCCATCTGGGTTTACTAGCTATGGACAAATTCAACAATGCCAACTGACAAGTATTTCACGGATATCTTCTATTCTTCTTGACTGAATTATTTCAATGGGTTTATGACTATCTAAATCTACTAATACTGCCAAGTAATTTCCTTGCCCCTTCACCAAATTTTTCCGCAGTCAGGACAGGTTGAATAATCCACTCTTTTTTCTATCGTTATAATTATTTCTTCCCTTTCTAGTTCTTGAAAATCTAATACTTGCATTTCCGGAAGATTTAGAATTTGCTCTACTCAATCTTGCACCTGGAAATATGAATGTCAAACAATACCTTAGCCAAACTACGAGGGTTCAACCCCTGTGGAAACGGGATGAATACGTCCCAGAGAAGTAAGCTTGGCAAAAATTTGCGCTAATAAAATAGGCTCAGGCTTTTGAGGAAGTATTTTTAGCATTTCACGGACATATTGAAAACCACGGTAATAAGCTTTCAGGTCAATAATGCCAGAACCAGGATTATGTTTACGGAAATCAGCCAGAAGATGATGGGATAAATTAACCATGAAGAAGGCAAGATTAGCCGCATTAGTCACAGCAGTTTGGGAAGAATTCATAAAGTCCTCTAAACCCCAAAACTGCTTGGCATCACGAAAATTAAACTCGATTTGAAAACGTAACTTGTAGTAGTCAATAATCTTATCAGCCTTTAAATCTAGGTCACTGGAAAATAAAATTACATGGCTACGAGCCTGAGTTTTAAGATGAGTTCTGACCAAAATAACTACATTTAAAGCCTGGGCAAATTCTTTGTGAAGAAGAGTCGCCTGATAAATATCAGATTGAATTTCGTCCTCAATATCACTTTTACACAAGTATTTGTCAGGTAGATTACGATAGTCTAGCTTGTCGCCGTATTTACGACGAGAGCGTTTACTGGAGTTGACAATACGAAGAAAGATAAACCATTAATTGGTTTACTGGCTAGGCTAGAAAAAAATCTATCTACCCCGTAAGTTTGCTTACCCGATTTACTGATTACAACTTCATCTCCTGCAAGCAAGTACACATCATTTTCTCGCCACAAATGTTTACGAAAAAACAGCCAAAACAATGTTGCCCAAGGTATTACTGTAGAGAAAAATCTCCCCATTGTCCGATAGCTACCGCGTTCCTCTGTCCAACGGGCAATTCCCCTCATCGTGACTCGACCACTCATAGCTAACATCGCCAGGATAATTTGGTTCAATTGCCGCATCGTTGTCGCGTTTATCTGCGGTAGCAGGCATTGTAACAATGATAAGATATCGGACATGGGCTGCTTGTAGCTTTTGAGTTGTCGTTGTGAGAGACAATAACTCTACTACGAAACGCCCTACCTCTTCATGCTCTTATTTTGGCAACTGTATTGGTAAATATCCCTCTTCTGTCACTTTCCGAAATAAGCAAGTAGTAAATAACTGAAATTATCCAGAAGAGAAAAAAGGTTTAAATTGGTTCATTGTAAAAATTAGGTGATTAAATCCAAGCAATAAATCGGAATTGGGAAAAACATTTAGCCAGGGATAAATCAACCAAAATAATAAAAGAGGTTGAACAATTAAACGAAGATTATTTAAAGTATTCTTCCATCCAGAATCATGATTCCATTGTTTATGGTTAGAGAAATCTACACAACTAATACAAGCACTGTCATGTATTTCTGTTTCAGAAGGAGCTTGATTTAAGGATAAGAAAGGTGGAGAACTTAAACTAATCATTGTGTAGACACAAAAAATAATCTCCCACCATTTCTCAATATGTTGAAAATTTGTAAATCTGTAGTCTGTCCAGCCCAGTTCCTGTTTACACTGCCAAAAACCATATTCTACCCAAGTTCTTAACCCATATAAGTCGCCTAAAATTTTCTTGAGGTTCCCTGAAAGATTAGTCATGACAAATGAAGTAGAATTTTCTGGCATAGTTTCTGGATCAGTTGTTATTTCCCAGTAAGTTATGGCTCCTTTTTTACCATAAACTATTTCTCTAATATATCTAGTTTCTGATTTTTGGTTACTAAATGTTCTTTCAAATTTGCACCACTTATTCGCCCTAACGCTCTGCCCTGCTGGCAGCCAGACTCCATGATTACTTCTGATTGATACCACATAACCTAAGCCATATTCAGCCAGTTTTCTAATAAATTGGCTACTTTCACCATACAAACTATCAGCCAATACTAATTCAATATTGAAATCTAATTCCATTAACTCTGTAATTATTTCTGATGCTAACTCTATTTTAGTTTTATATTTATCTGAATCCTTTAGTGTTCCTTTTGGTTTAAATACTTTGAAAATTAATGGGAAAGTTATGTTGGCATAAACTCCATAAGCGTTAACTGAAACTATCCCTTTATCTACTTTTCCCACACTTCCTAAATATTGTCTAGCTACATAATCTGTCTTTTTACCTTTTTTTCTGTCTCCGGTTTCATCTATTACTACCGTAATTGTCTGACCATTTAATGCTCTTTTTATTTTCTTTAATCTTCGGCTCTTCAACTCATTTACTGACCAGTATGAATTGGCTATAAAATGATGTAATGATTGGGCTGAGTTTATACTGACTACTTTTGCTATCTCTGGTAATGATTTTCTTTTGATTGGTGAAATTATGCCTAAGTGTAAATATTTGAAACATTCATAATTTCTTACTTCTTTGAACAGGTCTTTGTACTCTGCACAATATTCATCTACGAGGCGCAAAAAAGCTAGAAAATATTGTGCCGATAATGTTACTGCTGAGAAGTTTGTGAATTTGGGCGATCGCCGAAACGCGAGATTGCAAGTCGCCAGTCGAATATTTACGAAAAAAAGATACTCGTAACTTTAATAACCGATCCCAAACTGCGGCTTGGTTTTGCACCTCTAGTACAGTTTCAATTCGAGCGATCGCAATATTTTGAACTAAATTAAAAACTGCATTCCCAAAAGTAACTGCTAATAAACCCAAACCAATTTGTAATAAAATTCCCCGATTGGCATCCGGAATTGCTTTATCAATCAAAATCCCTGTTGCTTGGGGGGTAAGCATTCCTAGCAAAGTAGAAATAACCCCTAACACTAGCACGGTCAAAATATCTCGATCGCGTCCGCGCAAAGCAAACTTGATAACATCTACTGTTTTTAGTACCCGTTCGGGAAACGGGCGATAAAGCATATAAGCAATTGGAGAAATTAATCTTGCTGTGTCAATATTGACAGGGATGCGACGGCGTTCGTGAGGACTAAAAACTTCATAGCGATCGCTACCTACAGGTAATAAAGCCACTGGGCGCTCGCCTTCTACGGTGTATGCTAACAACGGGCCGCTATTAGACTCCTACCACTTACCGCTTAAAATAACCCGCCTTGTGCGAATCCGCGAGGCGCGAGCGATCGCTTCTAGGGGATCTTTGACCCGCTTGGGATCTTCCGATCTAGCGGGCGGACGAATTTCAATTCCCAACGCTCGACCAACCGCACCTACAGCAATTAATAATTCCGTTCCTTCTTGCAGAAATTCTGCTTCTTGAGGGCGAAAAATACTCGTCAATTCTCCTAATGCCCGTTCGCTAGCTTGTTGATTAAGTTGCAAACGCGCGTTAAACTGCTGAAAACGGGTTTTATCTTCCTGCTGTTCTAGTTCGTGCAAACAGCGTAAAAAATCACTATGAAATTGCTGCAAGCGTTCTAAGATTGCAGTTGTGCCACTAATTTCTTCTGGCTTAATTCCAGCTAAAACAATATCAGTATCGTCAAAAACTGCAACTAAGAGATCGCTCCATTGATGCAGGCGATCAGCAATTAGAGATAAACTTTCATTCCCCTCTAGGCTGTATTGTCCCCAGTTTGTTAGATATACTGTTTGCAAGTAAGTTTCTTCGTAACCAATAGCAATCAGCGAGTAAGAATTCCCTTCTAGATTTATAGGAATTCCGAATATAACATCCCCTGGATTGATATCGAATAAGTAACGACGCGCTCCTTGCTCTATACCGTTTGCAGTCGGAACAGCAAACAAAGCCATTGTTCCTGATAATACCAACCATGCAGTATCAGAACGAGCTAACTTTAGAGGAACCTATCCCACGAATAAAATTCTGTTAATCCAGATGTGAATTGTCGCAAGAGAAAGAAAACCGTTGAAGCAGGCAGAAATTCTTTCCCACCGAACAACGAGTCGGCGATATTTTCTTTGAAACCAAGCAAAACAGCGCTCTTGTTGAAAACGCGGAACAGAAATTTTAATTGGTCTACCCCGATTTTTTCGATTCTTCCAAACACGCGCGCGGCAATTGAGGTCTGATTCCACGTTTACGCAATGCAGCCCGTTTGTCCTTGGAATCATAGCCTTTGTCAGCAGCCAGAACTTTAACACGTTTACGAGGTCTACCGGGTCTATTCGTTTTAACTTTGACACTATCTAACAGTGGTATCACTTGATCTGTTTCACTACCGTTGGCTGGAGTTGTGCGATTAGCCAAGGGCATACCATTACCATCAGTTAAGGTGTGTATTAAAATTCCCTTACCTTTATGACCGTACTTAACGCCTTCACCGCCACCTTTGCCAGGGGGAAAAAGACCCATCAACAGCACCGTAATTCCAGTTGATTAGGCTTCTTTCCTCTGCAATTCCTAGTATCCTTGCTTGTAAACTTTCCAAAGTTCCGTCCGTTTCCCAACGTTGCAACCATCTGTGCGCTGCACTTTTTGATGCCCAGATTTCTCCTGTGGGAGCATCACACCAACGGCATCCTGTTATCAATATATACAATAACGTGTTCAGTACATGACGAAATGGTGCATGAGGCATTCCCCTTCCTCTGTTTTCTGGTTCCTTGGGGAATATATCTTCAAACAACTTCCACTCCATATCACTTAACCCTTCAAATTTCCCCGCCATACCCTGATACAACTTACCGTTTTCAACAGCAGATTATCATATTGCTGGTATTAGTGGGATAGGTTCAGGATTATTGCCTTTAACAATAGTTTCAGAATTGCTATAGTTCAAATTATTACTCCCGGTTCACCTTTCGCTCGAATGAGCCAAATCCCACGAGTGTAACCTTCTCCACATTGGCTACAGCTTCAGTCACAACTTCTAAAAAAGCTGATATCACTTCATCAGCTTGCTTTTTTGTAATGTTTGCCTTGGCTGCTATAGTATCTATTAATTCGCCTTTGTTCATAAATTTACTTAAAGCAATTAAATAAGGAAAATTTAGCATCATTGACTCGTATTAGCCAAGGAAAAATGATAAAAATCAAGAAATTTTTAGATACGGACACTATTGAGGCATAACAAGCAGATGGTGACATTTAAGTAGAGCGACTTAAAAAACCGGCTCTTGCGTTGGTTTTATGGTAAGGCATTAAAATAGCCGTTTTATAGAAAGGCTCAAAAATCTAAAATCCAGTCATAGCAAGGAATATAAGCTCTGACTAGATTTTATTTATTATTCGACTCCATAAAAGGAACTGAAGAGCCATATTTCTTAAATGCTCACAGCCTCTGGGTTTTAGGTATTAACAACACTAAATTACCTTCTTTTAAATTTAGTAATTTTTAATTGTCATTGACAGTATATACTCCTATGCAAGGATACATAATTCCTAAAGGTGTTGTCAGAGGTAAGGTTTGGAAACAACTTTGAGCAATCCAGTTATTAGGGTTGAGTAAAAACATCCTTAATTGCTTTCAAATCTAAGTAGGCAATAACTTGGCTAAATTTCTATTTACTCAATCAATGGCATTACTACAATGTTGAATGTACATTTAGTATTTGTACTTGGGATAGCTCGTTCATGATTTTCTCAAATATAAAAGTGGGCTGCTTTGACAAACCGCTTGTATTTTTTAGGTGATGCTGTAAATTTTTTGTTTATTTCTCCTTTGAGATGGCTTTTTTTTCGAGAAAAAACTCAAGGTTAAAACTGTACCTAAACTTAAAATAGTTGAAGGTTCTGGGACTGGTACTGCTTCAATTTGCCCGCGAATCTCCCCACTAGCAAATGCAGTGGTGTGAACATTAATATAAATTCCACCAGCTAACAACTCATCAACGTAATCAGAAAGTTTCTTAGTTGTATCTGGGTCAGTATCACAAGTAAATCCTGTTTTAGCGGGAGTAAAACAATAATCTGTATCACTCCAGATGCCGCTTACTGTTATTGGATTATCCTTCTTTCCAAAGACTGCATCAGCATCATCTTTCGGCCCATAAATATTAAAAACATGAAACGGACTCCTTTGATTAGCGAAACCTCTATGAAAATGAATTTTGGACACAGTTCCGCCAGCAGTGTCTAAAGCCAAATTATTGAGCGTAATTGAGTATGCTAATTGTGTCTGTGCATCATTTAACTCTAAAGTAGCAAAACCTATTGCTGATGAGCCAGTAGGAGCAGGATTTCCATTAGAATCGATAATTTTATTGCCATTAAGTTGGGATCTGAATATTGTCGCAGCTTGAGCGGAGTAACTTAACCCTAGACTCGCTATAACTGTTAAGGCACTAATTACAATTGTTCTCATTGCAAAAAAATAATTAAAATTACTTCATTGTTATTTTAATAGAATTACCCAAAAACTCCAAAACTAAATTTTTAAAACTTAGTTGCCAAGCTTTAACATTTTTATAGGAATGTATCTGAAAGCTAATCGATCCTTGAAAAGCATGTGAAAGTACAAGAGCATGTTAACTGCCTCACTGATAATGCTCATTAACTTCAAAAGCCCAGAACTTTTCAAGAGACAGGGACTGGAGGAAGGTCAAAATAATAGCCTTCTTCCTAGCGTTAACTTAAGTATTTTCTCTATTAATGCAACAACGTCGATGGAAAATAGAAATAATTATCTAGATTAGATAAAGCATCGGTGATGCGATCGCTTTATGATGCGGTAAGTATTATATGAGCGATCGCTATGACGCAAATAATCTCAATCAATGACAATCAACGCTTACAACTAGAACCTTTAGAAGTTCCCTCCCGTCTGCTATTGGGGCCTGGGCCATCAAATGCCCATCCAGCAGTCCTGCAAGCAATGAATGTATCACCTGTGGGACATTTAGATCCAGCCTTCCTTGCCCTAATGGACGAAATTCAGTCTTTGTTGCGCTACATGTGGCAAACAGAAAATCAACTTACCATTGCTGTGAGTGGTACAGGCACAGCCGCAATGGAAGCCACCATCGCCAATGCTGTAGAACCAGGTGATGTAGTTTTGATTGGTGTTACTGGTTATTTTGGTAATCGTCTGGTGGATATGGCAGGACGCTATGGCGCAGATGTCCGTACTATCAGCAAACCTTGGGGGCAAGTATTTTCCCTGGAAGAACTCCGCACTGCCTTGGAAACCCATCGTCCGGCAATTCTGGCTTTAGTTCATGCGGAAACCTCCACAGGTGCGCGTCAACCATTGGAAGGTGTAGGTGAGTTGTGTCGAGAATTTGACACTTTGCTACTCATAGATACAGTTACCAGTTTGGGTGGTGTTCCCATCTTTTTGGATGCGTGGGGAGTTGATTTAGCTTACAGTTGCAGTCAAAAAGGTTTGGGTTGTCCTCCTGGCGCTTCACCCTTTACCATGAGTCCTCGTGCTATGGAGAAATTACAACGCCGACGCACTAAGGTAGCAAACTGGTATTTAGATATGAACTTGCTGGGTAAATATTGGGGTAGCGAAAGAGTTTATCATCACACAGCCCCAATCAACTTATACTATGCTTTGCGGGAAGCATTACGTTTAATTGCCCAGGAAGGACTAGCCAACTGCTGGCAACGTCACCAAAAGAACGTAGAATATCTGTGGGAAAGATTAGAAGATATAGGCTTAAGTCTGCACGTTGAAAAAGAGTACAGACTACCCACCTTAACCACAGTCTGCATTCCCGACGGCGTTGATGGTAAAGCTGCTGCCCGTCAGTTACTCAATGAACATAACATTGAAATTGGTGGCGGCTTGGGTGAACTAGCTGGTAAAGTCTGGCGTGTGGGACTAATGGGTTATAACAGTCGTAAAGAAAGTGTAGACCAGTTGATTCCAGCTTTACAGCAAGTTTTAAGTTAGAGGTTGTTTTAAAAGTATTTTGTTGCGATTTTAGGCACTTCTTGATCCCCCTACGAACTGAAATCAAAGTTCCCTTTTTTAAGGGGGATCTAGACTATTTAAGATACTACCAGGTAGCTTGGCACTCTCAAGACTAGAAATACATAAATTCAAAATAAACAAGACTCACCATACCAATTCATTCATCTATCGCCGTTGTTGAGAATCGATATTAAGAATTAAGTAGTTTTTACAAAATAACTGGGATTAAAATATATAACTAGAAAATTCTAATCTTAGTAATTTATTACACCAAAATTGACTAGATTCAAATTTTATATATTCACTGTGGCAATGAGTTTAACTCTCAGTAGTTGCACACCTGAGAGAAGAACCATGTTACGGATAACTACCGAAAGATTTCACGACCAAGTAGTTGAAGCTATTACCTCAGTTAAAGATGTCTATACATTAAGAAATGTACCACTAGACCCCAAATTATCCCGTGAGTTGATCACGCAGCAATTACTTACTGACCCTAGTGTCAACTTTAGAGATATTATCGAAATAAATAAAATTATTACCCAAGACAATGAGACAAACAAACAACCATCAAATCTTGACCGAGAGTTAGATGCTTTAACTGCCGAATATGACACGGCTTTAGAAGTATTTCAAAATTTGGAAAACATTGATTATGGCAGTTCTAGAATAGTTGCTCAATCGGCTCAACCTGCAAGATGTTTAACAGTAAAAATGTTACTCTTAGCCAAGCAAATTCAAGAAAGACCGCCTCAACCAAACAATTCGCAACGGGTTTTAATTAGCGTTAGGTTACAGCAGCTTCGTCGGCTATACAATATTCGTAATTCATCTTCATCAACCTCAGCAGAAGAAATTAAACGCCAAGTTGCAGAACAAATAGATGAATGGTTGAGAGTAAATGCTGATGAGAAAGCGGCACTTGATGAGACTATGACTAAACTCTTAATAGCGGCGGATACTGGACGACAGCTATCAAAATTGATTGATGATTATTCAAATCTAAGTTTTGATGTCATTGCTACAAGAGTCACGCAGATTATGGGGATAACAAGCAATCTTACTGGTAAAAACTATAGTAGCCTTAGAACTAGAATGAGAACTGTAGAAAGGGTGATTAATGAAGACCGAACATTAAGAGAATTTGTGAGTGATCTATCTTTGAGAAGAACACAACTGCAAACATCTAAACCGCAGCTATGTCAATGAACTTAATTTATATATAATTCTATGCAGAGTAATAATGAATTAATTAATAAATTACAAACCATACTTACCAAATTAAAAAATCTACCTAACAACCAAATAAAGATTGAGCAACTAAATCAAATAGAAACAGAATTAGCTAGTCTTTTGCCACAAATTCAGTTTGAATTGACAACCGCGAGAATCGATAGTAAATGGGATGATGCTAATGAGTATAGACAAGTGTATCAAGAATGCGAAAATGCCCTTGATAGTGTCAGAACTGCTATTTTTAAATCTACTATTATTGGCATTAATCAAGAAAATCTAATTGAGTTGCAGAAGATATTAGATGAAGTAAAAACTGCATCTAAAACTCAACAGCGTATTAAGCTAGTGATGTCTTCACTACGCTTGGTACAAAAGCTACTAAAATAATTGGTATGTACAATTATTGCCAAAATCCGGCGAATAGTAGAGGTAGAAGTATTAATGCCCCAGCAATTAAAACTGCGGTTCCTGGGTCAATTTTAATAAGGTTTTTCTCTGGTTTAGGCATTGCTTTTATCTCCATTGAGTTAATAATTTCAGTCTAACAAAATTTAACTGTTTTCTAAACGCGCCATTGCTATTTTTACTTTCTCTACTTGCTTAGGTGCAGGCATATCATTAAAAATAGCGATCGCAGCCTGAAATGTCTTTCTACTCTGGTTAACATCCCCCATCTTTTGATAAGTTAAACCTAACTGATAATATGCTTTAGCTAAGTTACATTTATCAGATACCGTATTCATATGGCTGATGGCTTCTAAATGTTTAGCGATCGCTCCTGTAAATTCTCCCTTTTCTCGATATAATGAGGCTAAACACGATTTAGCCCTGGCTTCTAAAAAGCTAAACTGATTTTGCTGACAATGGTTAATAGCTTGATGGCACATTTCCCAAGCCGTTTCTATCAAGCCTAAATTTTTATAAGTCAAACTCAGAAATAGTAAACTTGTGCCTATTCCCCAAGAAGTTAATCTCTCATTTACTAACCCAGTTTTGGCCTCTTTTAACATAGACTCTACATTTTCATTCTGTCCTACAGAAGAATCTAAATAAGCCAAACAACACAAAGAATAAACCACATATTGGTAATAGTTTTTGTCTGTTGCTGCTAAATTCTTTACATAGTGAAAAATCTGGATTGCCTTATCAATTTCCCATAAATCTGTATAACATAGTCCTAAATTAAAACTACTAGATATTCTCTCTTGCAGAAAGCCATGTTTTTCTGCAATTTCATTGGATTTATAATGGCAGTCCAATGCTGCTTTAATATTACCTACTTGGTGATAAGCTCTACCCAGTAAGTTATATAGTATATTTAAATGGTAATCAGAATCTAGTTTTTCAATTAAGCGATTAATTACAGCAATCAACGTTTCTAATAAACCCAATCGGTTAAATAAAACCCCCAAAGATATTCTATTATCCCATTTATTTGGTCTACCACGAATAATTACATTAGCAGCTTGCTCAAAATCACCAATTTCCATGTAGTGATGATAAGCCTCTAATGCCATCAAAGCATCTTGGGGATTTTCGACTTGAGTAACGCTATTATGCCAAAATTCGGCAGCTTTTTGGTGAGTTATGCGCCATTCTCCACTTTGTCTTAATCTGGCGATCGCTTCTGTAGCTATGACTGGATGTAACCAATATTTCCCTTTACGAAATTCTATCAATAAACGGTCTGTCAAATATTTAATTACTCGTCTAGCTTGTTCTTCAGGGACATCCCAAAGTAAACATTGTAACCCTTGAATATTTACATGGCTCACATCTTGATAGCGATAGCATCCCAAACGGCAAAGTAAACGATATGCTTCACTATCCATCTGTTCTAAACGGTCAAATTGACTAGCAACCAAGTTTTTTAGTTCTGGTTCAATTAATAAATCATTTTTATTCTCTCGCCAGTAAATATCTGCATCGCCTTCAAAATCTGTGGTGATTGTACCACTAATAATCTGCATAGCTTTAGCGTTGCCACCATAAGCTTTGCACATTTCACTCAATGCTGTAGAGTCAGATTTAATTTGACAACTAGCACAAAACTTGAGCCAACTTGACTCATCTAAACCCCCCAGAGAATAGAAAGCCACATCTACCCCAGATTCATACAGACGTTCACGACTGGTTATCAAAGTGATAGATTGAATGCTAGGGTCTGCTAAAACTCGTAAAAGCTCTACATAAGGACGACGAGAAGTAATAATACGTCCATTTCTATCTAAAGCAGACTCTAAATTATCAATTAGAACCCCTATCTTGCAGGCTGCATCCCTTAGTTTGCGCCGCAACCTTTCTAAATTAATACCGAACTCTTTACCAGGTTCTTCGTTAAAATCAACCCTCAGCCATTCCTCAACCACACTCTCCACAGACACAATATTTTGGCTTTCCTTAGCCATCCACAACTCTAGTAAATAATAACCTTGCGTTTTCAAATATCTACGCGCCAGGGTAGTCTTACCAACGCCGCCTTCGCCTTGGATGAGAATAATCTTTGCGCCTCGGATTACGTAGTTATTCAGCTCGACTATTTCGCGATCACGCCCCACAAAGTTGTAATCTAGTTCTGGTGGCTTGCCATTATTAACGACTGGACTTAAAATAGGCGACATCTTCGGCAGTGTTTGCGATGGGCTACGCCCTGCAATATGCGATCGCCCAAATCTCTGAACTACTGAAAAAAAGTTAGATTTCGAGACTTTTTCCCCCAACACATCTGTTAATATTTGCCAAAGTTCCGCACCAACTGCTTTCAAATGTGCTTCTGTGTAACCACAAATGTCAGCAATATTTTGATAAGTCCGCCTTTCATCCTCCCATAAATTACGTAGTAATGTTCTCTGCGCTGTATCTAGATGTTCCCCTGTTGTCTGAAAAACCAAAGTATCCAAAAGCTCTAAAGCTTCTTCTGCACCCATTGATCGCCTGACTGTATCACTTGTGCTTAATTATAACTATATTTTTAGAATTTCTCTTTCGGCAGTCATACCCCAAACTACTTTTTCCTACCCAGTAGGGGAGTAAATCTCTTACTTTATCCGACTGCAAATTTCCTAACATTGTATTATGCTTGTAATCAATACAGGCAAAGTTAAGTTAATTGCCAATGGAGATACGGTTGAGGAGAGATTAAAAGAGTAAAGCTAATACTTTTGGCTTACTCATAAAGAAGGGTCTGATGACTAAATAATTAATGATTTGCGATTTTAAATTTTAGTTTTTTAATCCAAATCAAAAATTATAAATAAATTCATTAGTCATCACTTAATTAGACTAAAAAAGCGGTAGGTATTAACTGACTAGATTCTGTAGAGCGTGCAAATATTGATATGTTTTTCCACCCTACAGGAGTGTAATCATAATTATTGAGCATTTGTCCAAGATAGCAAAAATGTTGATACACATGTCTGCCTTAAATGTGGTGCTGTTGAGTTTGTTACATCCCCACCCAGTGTTAATTAATTGGGAGAAACAAAACGATAAACCACAAGCATAACCTCGGTTTATCCGTTGAGATAAATAGCTGATTTGTCCCGAAATATATCCACCATTTATTGAGATAGAGTCATGACCACAAATAAAGACACCCTGTTATTTCGTTTAGTTGCTAAGTCAATCAAATACTTTTTGTTGATGCTTTTTGGTTTTGCTATTGCCTACGTTATTTCTAAAGTTTTAGGTACTGTATACATCAACAGTATGCTAGTTGCCATCTTACAAGCTGTGTTCGGGCCTCTTGCAGTTATCTTATTGTGTTTAATTACCATCATGGTAATTGTGGAATCTGTACGTTAATGATTAGGTAGTGTAGTTAGAGTAAAGCTAGTATAAATCATGAGTAAGATTTACTGGCATTACTTGAGGAATCATTTTCCTGTATCTGCACTATATAGCCTTACAAACTCTATTCCTTCTCGATCATAAGACTTTTAGTCAAGATAACAGGTTTAGCACTACTACTGGCTGGTATTTTATTTCTAGGTTACAGTACTTACTTCAATTCTAGTAAGTATCCTTGTTGTGAGCGAAATACACTATTTTTGAAACAGATGCTTCTGAATTTAGGAAACCCTTGAGATTTGTTGACTGGTATTACTTTTTCCCAGGCCATTTAGTTCCCATTTCAGTCAATGCAGAGAAACAGAGATAGATAATAAGTAACGCTACACCTGCAAAAAAAGCTAATAAGTCATTATCCATAGAATAAAATACTATACTATTGCTCTTTATTTAGTTCAAGCCTAGATATTCTAAATTATTATGGCATTTTTCCTGTACACAAGCGAATGAACAATAAGCTTAAGCTCTTGCATGTACGGGTTTTGCAACTGATGAAGATAACAAAAAAGTCCGCTCAAGCGGACTAGCGTAGAAGGGTCAAATGATCGAAATTGACTATGAGATTTTAAAATCCCTTCTCTATTTTTAGCAGCTTGTTCTTAAAAATCAAGCATTAGAACATAACTATTTAGACATAATTCCAGTAATTATGTCTTTTGATATATAGATTGTTATATATTTTCAACTATTTATAGATGGTAACATCTGTCAATATCCAGAAGATGTATATTTTAGATAAAATTAAATATATTTATAGCTTCATCCTCATTAACTAAATTTTTCATTTTAATATTTTTTTAATATTTACAGATATAAAATCTCAAAAATTTTGTTTTTATTCATCGCCGTAGACTATTAAAATGTCAAGCGGATAAGTTTGTGTGTTTTTAAGCGAATACTATAAGTATTGCCTGAATTGTTGCCATTGCCTGACAATATCCACAAATTCCTACTGCCTGCAACCTTTTCTACTACCTATTCCCTATTGAAAGACAGATGCTAACTAAACTAGTATAAAATTAAGTACTATGATGGAAATATATCTTGAGAAAGTTGAACAACCTAGTGCCATCCGGTTAATATCATGACTATAGAAAATAAATTTTCTAGCCAAAGATTGCTTACTCTAATCTAATTTATGATACTTTCCTTAAGGTATTAGCAAATAGTTTAGAGGCAATTTAAGACACGTTTGTTCTGTGATTCATTGACTATAATTGCGATCGCAAGTATAGTATAAGCAAATGTCAATCAGTCAGCCTAATCCTGATATTTGCCTTATAAATTAAGCAAAATCAGGAGCGGAGGAACCAAATTCGGGGCGTATTTTGGATTATCCAAAAAGAACATCTCTCAGTTCTAGCCCGTCAGCTAACTTCGTCGGCATTGAGAGGAGATTGAACGAACAGCATTTTTTAACCATAATGTCTGTCGTCAGTGTCCTTGGCTGGTAGCTTTCCGCTTCGTTTAGCCTGTCCTCAAATCTTATATATGAGGCAGGAGTAGTTGCCTTGAGGTGAAGCTCACTATGTTCCAAACTAACACACATCGGATTGCGCTGATTTCCGTTTCTGGAGACCCAGCTGTAGAAATAGGTCAAGAAGAGGCTGGTGGTCAGAATGTATATGTTCGGCAAGTAGGTTATGCACTAGCCGAAATGGGTTGGCAAGTTGATATGTTCACCCGCCGTATTAGTCCTGACCAAGCGGCGATCGTTCAACATAGCACTAATTGCCGGACAATTCGATTAACAGCCGGGCCAGTTGAGTTCATTGGACGAGATCACGTATTTGAATACTTGACAGAATTTGTTGATGAATTACAACGCTTCCAAGAGCGTCAAGGTTATACTTACGAACTCATCCACACAAATTACTGGTTGTCATCCTGGGTGGGTATGGAGTTGAAAAAGCGCCAACCTTTAGTGCAGGTGCATACATACCACTCTCTAGGGGCAATTAAATATAACACTATCGCAGATATCCCCGCCATTGCTAGTCAGAGATTAGCTATAGAAAAAACTTGTTTAGAAACTGTAGACCGTGTAGTTGCTACTAGTCCTCAAGAACAGGAACACATGGAAACCCTAGTTTCTAAGAAAGGGCGGATTGATATGATCCCCTGCGGTACAGATATTGATAATTTTGGCGACATTGAACAGTCTGTCGCACGGGAAAAATTGGGAATTGCACCTGATGCCAAGATGGTATTTTATGTAGGTCGCTTTGATCCCCGTAAAGGTATTGAAACTTTAGTTAGGGCTGTTGCTCAATCTAGCTTGAGAGGTGAAGCTAACCTACAGCTAGTAATTGGTGGCGGTAGCCGTCCTGGTCAAAGCGATGGGATTGAGCGCGATCGCATTGCTAATATTGTTGCTGAATTAGGATTAACTGATTGCACCACCTTTGCTGGTCGCTTAGACCATGAAATTCTCCCCTACTATTACGCGGCGGCTGATGTTTGCGTCGTCCCCAGCCACTACGAACCCTTCGGTCTAGTTGCAATTGAAGCGATGGCCAGCAACACCCCTGTAGTTGCCAGTAACGTAGGCGGATTGCAGTTTACAGTGGTACCAGAAGTAACTGGTTTACTTGCACCCCCACAAGATGAAGCAGCTTTTGCCAAAGCTATAGACCGCATCATTTCCAACCCAACATGGCGGAATGAGCTAGGTGCAGCAGCTCGTAAGAGAGTCGAAACCACCTTTAGCTGGGACGGTGTAGCCTCTCAATTGAGTAAGTTATATACTCAGTTATTAACTCAAAAGACACCTGCAAAAGTGAAGAAAGAGGCTGTAGCAGCATAGTTAGAGTAGAGGGATGAGGGGGAATCATAATAAAAGATTATATCTTTACTCTCTTATCTGCCCCCCTTCGGGTTCGCAGTCGCCTGCGGTTCGCGTCAGCGTCTCGTCAGAGAGGGAAACCCTCCCGCAGCGCTGTCTCACCACTCCCTACTCCCTACTCCCCACTCCCCATTTCTAAATACCCAATCTTTGGAAAATCTGATCCAAATGTTTGAGATGTTGCTGTGGGTCAAAACACACAGCGATTTCTTCTGGCGATAAGATTTTAGCCACACGCGGGTCTTTAGTAATCAAATCGTGGAAGTTGCCTTCTGGCTTGTTCCAGGCAGCATGAGCGTTTTGTTGCACGATCGCATACGCTTCTTCTCGGCTGAGTCCCTTATCTACCAATGCCAGCAGCACTTTTTGGCTGAACACAACGCCGCCATAGCAGTTGAGGTTGCGTGCCATATTTTCTGGATAGACTAGCAGGTTTTTCACCAACTCGGTTATTTCTACCAGCATAAAGTGGGTCAAAATGCAAGCATCTGGTAAAACTACCCGTTCCACAGAACTGTGGGAAATATCCCGTTCGTGCCACAGGGCGACATCTTCTAAAGCTGCACCCGCATGACTTCTAACTAGTCGCGCCATCCCTGTCAACCGTTCAGAACGGATGGGGTTGCGCTTGTGTGGCATAGCGCTAGAGCCTTTTTGCCCCTTGGAGAAAAATTCCTCAACTTCGAGAACGTCTGTTTTTTGCAGATTGCGAATTTCTACAGCAAAGCGTTCAATAGAGGCAGCGAGTAAGGCTAGTTGCTGTACAAAATCAGCATGAATATCGCGGGAAATAACTTGGGTAGAGGCTGTATCTGGCTTGAGTCCAAGTTTTTGACAAGCGATCGCTTCTACACGGGGTTCGATGTTGGCGTAGGTTCCCACCGCACCAGAAATTTTACCTACTGCGATCGTTTCGCGGAGAGTTTTTAGCCGTTGTTGGTGGCGTAACGCTTCAGCCAACCAACCAGCCAGCTTAAACCCAAAGGTGATCGGTTCAGCGTGGATACCGTGCGATCGGCCAATCATTACCGTGTAACGGTGTTCATGCGCTTTTAGGCGAATCACCCCAATCAAATCTTCCAGACGTTGTGCCAACACATCCAAGCTAGCCACCAACTGCAACGCTAAAGCCGTATCTAATACATCTGAACTAGTTAAGCCCAGGTGGATGTAACGTCCAGCATCACCTACATACTCATTGACATTCGTCAAAAAAGCGATGACATCATGACGGACTTCCGCCTCGATTTCCAGTACCCGTTTCGGATCAAAATTTGCCTTAGCTTTGATTTCCTCAACAGCAGCAGATGGAATGTAACCCAATTCCGCTTGGGCTTCACAGACTGCAATTTCCACCTGAAGCCAGGTTTTTAGTTTATAAAATTCAGTCCACAGATTGCCCATTTCGGGCAGAGTATAACGCTCTATCAACGTTCGCGGCAGAATACAACTGTCATATTTTAACCCGCTTTGGGTCATTGGTCATTAGTTATTAGTCATTAGTCATTAGTCATTAGTCAACAGTCAACAATTTTTACTTTCTCCTAGAGTTTGTATTATTCAATGGCATGGCGTGACTATCTGGTACTATGCGTCTGCCGTATCTTCTGGCGTAAACTTGGGTGAACTCAGCACCGAAAAAGAGAATTTGGGCAGTATAGTAAACCCACGCGAGAATAACTACAACTGAACCAGCCGCACCGTAGGTTGAGCTAAAGCCACTATTACCTAAATATTGACCTAATAAAAATCTGCCGATAGAAAATAATATTGAAGTAATAACGGCTCCGACTAAAACATCATTCCAAGTAATTCTGACATCGGGTAAAACTTTGAAAATTAAACCAAACAATAATGTAGTGACAACGAAGGAAATAACAAAATTAAAAATTTGCCAGAGGAAGCCCACACCGGGTAATAAATTACCGAAATAACCTACTATTGCTGATAATGCTGTACTAATTACTAAAGAAACTAAAAGTAAAAAACCAATACCTAATATCATTCCAAAAGACAAGATACGCTGGCGAAAAATATTTTTTACACCGCGTCCTGGTTTTGGTTGTACTTCCCAAATCGTATTGAGGGAGTCTTGTAATTCTGTAAAAACGCCAGTTGCACCTAATAGTAATAGAGCAATACTTACAATAGAAGCTATAGTACCTGTCTTGGGTTTATTGGCATTTTGGATGGCAGTTTGAATAAATTCTGCTCCTTCTCTACCTACTAAACCTTGAATTTGCTGAACAATTTCACCCCTAGCGGCATCTTGTCCAAATACTGCGCCTGCGATCGCAATCACAATAATCAGTAGTGGTGCGATTGAAAACACAGTATAGTAAGCTAACGCCGCCGCCAAACGTGAGGCTTTATCATCATTCCATTCTTGAAACGCCTCTTGCAAAAGTTGCCAAATCGCTTTTAAGTTCATTTCCTTAGTTTCCCTTCTCAGAAGATGCCGCTTTTTCACCTGATATATTTGATACTGATTTATCTAGTCATGGCATCTTTCTTGGGGTACTTATAAAGCAACCTTGAGGAAGAATTTTGGCGTTACTCAATTCAATGATGATTCCAGTTAACGGTTGACACAACAAAATTTACAACTTAAATGAATAAATATATTTAATCTTGACTAATTACGTGTATATATAAAAGAATAAGCATTGCTTATATCATTCACATCCTGCTATTAAGGAGATATACCTTGAGTAACGCAAATCCTACACTCAAGAGCGGCGCAGGGAACTTTAAATGTTGATAAAGCCTGGGCAATACTGGTAGTGTTGGCAGTCATTAGCGTGTTACTCGATTGGGGTGTCCGCGTTTTGGAAAGTTATATTTTACGCTGGCGACCTCACCCTGGAGAAATGTAGAAAATGCCAAATATTCGTGATTTTAAATTAATGTAAATCTATAGCTTGAGGGTTAGAGGTGAAATTCATAATACGTAATTAAATTAAATTCACTGCTTTCCCCTACACCCTTAGTCCCCTTAACCCTCAGCCATAACTCAAAACTTAAATAGCAGCTTCTTCGCGTTGACAGTCAAAAACAACTAGAAAAGAAGCATTGGGGATTACTTGACGTAGATGCTGCATATAACCATCGGCATCAGAACGGCTGCGAAAACGAGCCACAATCTCACGTTGTGTATCAGGAAGTAAACGTGCGATCGCCCAAGAATTTAAACGTTGTTTATAAGCAATTGGCTGAGTTTCGGAATTGCTTGCTGCGATTTCTGTATTTTGTGGCATGATTGTCTTAACCGTATAAAGTTTCAGTAAAGGTGTTAGTAAATCTCTGAGCAGAAATTTACTAGCGCTTTTTTTATGATCTGCCACCTTGGTATTCGATTATTTAAAAATTGTCAACACCGAGTGATATATTTTAGACTGAACTAAAGTTATAAACTCCCTTTAAGTATGATTTATCACATCATTTACAGATTGGGATGTATCAATTTTACTCTGGTAAGTTGAAAGCAAACTTGACTTTTGAAAGGAGCCGTTACATAGAAAATTTAAGTTTAGTTAATAAAATATAATTGTTTAGTATAAAATTTATCAATCAACTTAGTATGAGTATATTTTAAATAAGAATTGTATTAGAAATAACCATGATGTTTTCTATTGCAGTATTTCTATACTAATTAAGTAGTTAACAATACTTCAATTTACTTAAGAGGTATAGATAATTTCAAATAAAGCTTTAAGTGCGTTTCTAAAAGAATTTTACTTAACAGTAGAATTATTTTTTTCTTGACCTATTTTTGCTAGTTAGTTAAAATTTCCGCATCAAAATATAATTTTTTTCTCATCAAATGCCATTAGTAACATCAATAATCAAAAAAATAGCACCTCAAATTGGTGCAGTTGTCATCATAGAACCAGAATATGAGCTAGTTGGACATATTACGTTTAAAAATGGCAAGAAAGTTTTTTTTACTAGGTCAAAATTTAATATCAATGGTTTAGGTTCTTCAGAGATAGCAAAAGATAAAGGTTATTCCAAATTTTTCCTCAAGCATTTTGGCTATCGTGTTACGGAAGGAGAAACATTTTTTAATGATAAGATATGTCAAAAAGTAGGTGATTCTAGAAATATTGATGCTGGGTTTGAGTATGCAAAGAGTCTAGGCTTTCCTGCATTTATCAAACCAATTAATCTTAGTCAAGGTAAGCTAGTTGCCAAAATTCATAATAAAACCGAGTATTATCAAATAGCTAAAAAGATATTTAAAATTAGTCCTGGTTTAATTATTGAAAGGTTTTATCCAGGGAAAGATTATAGAATAGTCGTTATAGATGATGAAATTATAGCAGTGTATCAGAGGCTTCCTCTAGCGATAATAGGTGATGGAAAATCTACTATTTTAGAGTTATTACAATATAAGCAGAGAGTATTTTTTGACAATTTTGGTAAAAAAGTAATAGATTTAGATGATTGGCGAATCAAACAAAAATTAAAAAAACAAAAACTAACTTGGGAAAGTGTTGTCCCGAATGGGAAGATTATTTATCTTTTAGATAATGCTAATTTGTCCAATGGTGGCGAAGGTATAGATTTTACGGAGAGTATCCATCCTGACTTTAAGAAATTGGCTTTCAATATTGCCAAAGATATGGGATTAAGGCTAATAGGGTTGGATATTATTACTCCAGATATCACCAGACCAATGACAGATTATGTAATTATTGAAATCAATAGCGCCCCTGGACTAGATTATTATGCTTCTCTTGGTGATGCTCAAGCCCAGAAAGTAGAAGATTTATATTTGAAAATCTTAAAAGCTTTAGAAATTGATGGTACTGGAGAGAATTAGAAAGTCTTGGAAGCGGTGAGTAGGGAGTAGGGGAGATGAGGGAGAGAAAGATGTAGGGGGAAAAATCCTCTCCCTAACCTCTTCTGCTTTTTGACTATGGACTATGGACTAATGACTAATGACTACCTTACCAAAGTGAGTGCCACTTTTAAGGTAGTGATAGGCGGCTAGGGCTTCGGTGAAAGGGAAAACTCGATCAATTATAGGCTGGAGTTTGTGTTGAGATATGGTTTGATTCATCGCCTCAAACATTTCTCGACTGCCAACATAAATTCCTTGTACTGTTAAACTTTTAAATAGTATCGGCATGGGATCAATGGTGTTACCTCTGCCAGATAGGACACCAATTAAACTTACACGTCCACTAACACGGACGGCTTGTAGTGATTTTGGTAAAGTCCCTGCACCGCCTACTTCTATTACATGATCTACACCAATGCGTCCAGTTAATTCATACACTTTCTTTTCCCAATCTGGTGTAGTTTTGTAGTTAATTGTCTCGTCTGCACCTAGTTGTCTTGCTTGCGCTAATTTCTCATCACTACCAGAAGTGATAATTACTCTCGCGCCATAAATTTTGGCAAATTGCAGCGCAAATATGGAAACGCCACCAGTACCCAGTAACAACACGGTATCATCTACACTGACATTACCCTTGGTTACTAAACTATGCCAAGCTGTGACTGCTGCACAGGGTAAAGTTGCACCATCTGCATAGGATAGGTGATCCGGTAATATTACCAAACCTTCTTGATTGAGGACTACATACTCCGCCAGCATTCCATCAATCCCACCACCGAGATCGGATTTCATTTTCTCTCTAGTTAAAGTTTCAGAAATCCAGTTTTGAAAGAAAATAGCAGCAACGCGATCGCCTACCTTCACCCGCGTCACACCCTCACCCACCGCCACCACATCCCCAGCACCATCAGACATAGGTATTAGAGGATACTTCTGTGCAGAACCGTAAGCACCTTCAACCACCAATAAATCCCTGTAATTGAGAGAAGTTGCACGTACCTGTACCAAAACTTGTCCTGCACCTAGTTGCGGTTGGGGGCGATCGCTTAACTTCAGTGCATCAATCCCTGTACCACTTTCAATTTCGTAAACTTTCATATATGTCCTGTTTTAGCCAAATCTATTGTGACCGATTTTCAAGATCATCATGAGATAAGCTTCGGTTAGAGAAAAAACCTCAAGCTATCCCACACCCTTGCATATATCCAAACCAAGTTACAACTTCAACTCATATTAAGTAAAAGTTGAGTCAATAAAGCCGAGGAAATTTTCAAGTGTGGTAATTTGGATTGCCTTTAAGACTTAGGCAGTTTAATATAATGGGTATGCAAGCCCGAAAATACTACTCACGTACCCCCATCACCGAAGCGGTGATAGACATACGAGTTGAACTTTTGCCAGAAGTTCAACCTGATGTTCTGGTGCAGGTACAATCTAGCATTCAAGCTGAGTACCCAGAACTTGAGAATATGTTTATTTTAGAGGGATTGATGATGGTTGGTGATAGTGTTGGTGCTAGGGCAAATCAAAGCCAAATAGGCTATAGATTTGTCAGTAGTGACCAGAAACAGATTCTTCAGACACGTCTGGATGGCTTTACCTTTAGTAGACTAGCTCCTTACGAATGTTGGGAGAAATTCCGGGATGAAGCAAAACGGCTGTGGAGTATCTATGAATCACTAACTAATCCAAAAACCATCGTCCGTCTAGCAGTCCGTTACATTAATCGTCTGGATATCCCTCTGCCTGTAGGTGACTTAAAAGATTATTTACGGACATTTCCTGAAGTATCTGCTGATTTGCCGCAAGGACTAAGTGGTTACTTCATGCAATTACAGATTCCTCAAGATAATTTGGGTGCAATTATCGTTCTTAATGAAACAATAGTTCCTCCTCCAGTGCCAGATATAGTCTCTGTACTTTTGGATATTGACATATTTAAAGAACGAAATACACCAAATAATGAAGTAGAAATTTGGGGTTTTTTGGAACAACTGCACAAGCTGGCTGATGAAGTTTTTGAAGCTTGTATTACGGAACGAACAAGGGAGTTGATCAACTAATGGCTACAATTACACGCCAACGTCCTAACGGTATATCACCCCCGCTTAGATTGATAGTAACTGAACCAACTGTTACATCTCAGTTGCAAAGCCCAGAAGGGCGAAAAATTGCTGAAGTAACAGAAAATGCTTTGCAGGTATTGAAAGAAATTAAGCAATACTTAGAATATTTCAATAATATTGATGAAATAGATTACAATCCAGTCCCACCAAAACGCTCAGAGCGTGTACGTATGATTGCCCAGTTTAAAGGGCGTAAAAAACCTCTGCTGTATCTTTTAGATGAAGAATGACGATAGACCCTTTCTGGGTGCAGGTTAATGAGCCGACTCTCAGGCAAGGTGATTACCTGCCTGGGTGTCTAGTACCAGTACCACTATTTGACCCTACCACCTTTGGAACAAAAGATAACGAAACTCAAGAAGTAGAGGTAGAAGTAAACGAATTAGATTTAATTGTTTTAACTCAAAGCTGTGATCTAGACAACAAAAAGGTTAATCAAGTAGTCGTTTGTACAATTAACCTAATTTCAGAATTTGAAGAAACTAACCCAAAATTTGCTACCAAGGGCAAATGGAACGAGGTTTTAACAGGTAGAATTGAAGGTTTACATCTACTTGCATCACCAACGAACCCTGAGAATAACAAGGAAGCCCTGGTTGTAGATTTTAGAGAGATATATAGTCTACCTTACGAATATGTTTTGAAACACGCCACAGAGCTTGGCTTTAGGTGGCGGTTAAAGTCTCCTTACTTAGAACACTTTTCTCAAGCATTCGCAAGATTATTTATGCGAGTTGGTTTGCCATCTTCAATTCCACGTTTTTAGAGACAACAACGACTCCCCAATTGAATTTCTACATTCGTAATTATTCGTTAACAATCCTGTAATCAAATACTCACGAATACGAGATAATAGAAAATCCTCACCACCCTCAGCTGTAATACCATCGCCTAAACTTTGGCTTGGCTTATACAATTGATACCACAGCCACAGGGTAAGTCTGCAAGCTGCGTTTAAGAAGATGATGAAAACAGCCACCGAACTACATACTCGACTGGAATACTACTATCAGCAAATCAAAACGGTGATTTTGACTCGTCAAAGTCCTATCACTGGTTTGCTACCTGCGAGTACCGCCATCACTGCCCACGGTGATTATACAGATGCTTGGGTGAGAGATAATGTTTACAGCATTTTGGCTGTGTGGGGTTTAGCGCTGGCGTACCGTAAGGTTGATGAAGATAAAGGACGCACCTACGAGTTAAAACACAGCGTTATTAAGCTGATGCGCGGGTTGCTGTTTGCGATGATGCGTCAGGCGCATAAGGTGGAACAGTTTAAGGAAACTCAGTCACCTTTGGATGGGTTACACGCCAAATACAACACTGCTACTGGTGATATCGTTGTTGGTGATGATGAATGGGGACATTTGCAATTAGATGCCACATCTATATTTTTATTGATACTGGCACAAATGACAGCTTCAGGATTGCAGATTATCTACACCATTGATGAAGTAAACTTTGTCCAAAATTTGGTTTATTACATTGGTCGGGCTTATCGTACCCCTGATTATGGGATTTGGGAACGGGGGAATAAAATCAATCATGGTAATGTAGAGTTAAACGCCAGTTCTGTGGGGATGGCTAAGGCTGCTTTAGAAGCAATGAACGAACTCGATTTGTTTGGAGTTTGGGGTAGTCAAGCATCTGTAATTCACGTTCTCCCAGATGAAATTGCCCGCGCTCGTAGTACCTTAGAATCGTTATTACCAAGAGAATCTGCATCTAAGGAAATTGATGCGGCATTGTTAAGTATTATTAGTTATCCGGCGTTTGCTGTGGAAGATGTGCAGTTGCGCGATCGCACACTCAACGATATCATCAACAAACTCCAAGGCAAATACGGCTGCAAACGCTTCTTGCGTGATGGACACCAAACCGTTTTAGAAGATACTCAACGTCTGCATTACGAACCTTGGGAACTCAAACAGTTTGAACATATCGAATGTGAATGGCCGTTATTTTTCACTTATTTACTTTTAGATGGGTTGTTTCGTGGTGATGAAAAACAAGCCCAATTTTACCAAGAACGTTTAGAATCCTTACTAGTAGAACGGGAAGGTTTATACTTCTTACCAGAACTGTATTATGTTCCCGCCGAAAATGTCGAAGCAGAAAAGTTAGAACCCCAAAGCCAGCCGCGTTTACCTAATGAAAACGTTCCCTTAGTATGGGCGCAAAGTTTATATTATTTGGGGCAAATGTTGAGTGAGGGGTTAATCGCAGTTGGCGATATTGACCCCTTGGGTAGATATTTATGTGTAGGAAAAAAACGAGATGCTTTAGTACAAATTGCCCTGTTAGCAGAAGATGAAGATTTACAAGCAGAATTAGCAGTTCATGGCATTGAAACCCAAACACCAAAGCAAGTCGCACCAATTCAAGTAAGACAAGCTAGTGAACTTTCATCTATCTATACGCAAATTGGACGCAACGATAAATTAGGTTTAACAGGTCGTCCGGTGCGCCGCTTGCGGAGTTTGACTACATCTAGAACCTTCCGCCTCCGGGGTGAAACAATTGTATTCTTACCTTCATTTTTAGATGCAGAGCAGTTTTACTTAACCCTTGATTACCATTTTTTAGTAGACCAACTTAAAAGCGAACTGGCATATATTCAACAGTATTGGAATGATTTGGGTCGTCCAATTCTGACTTTAATGTTAACCCATACCATGTTAGAAACCGGGTCTGAGGCATTACTAGAACTGATGCAGGAATTGAAAGATGGTGTCTGCAATGGGGTAGCAGTAAAATTAGGCAGATTGAATCAATTAATGTTAACAGGAGCGATTCAAAGAATTGATTTTCTGTCTGATGTAGAATTTCACCAATCAGCAGTACAAGATGCTAGCAAACGTTGTTATTACTTGGCATATCATCCGGGGAAAAGTTGGCGTTTAGGACATACCCAAGAATTTCAAGTCGAATACGAAACTAACTTGGGTTTGTTGCTGTCATCTTTGCGTGCATCAGAAAATTTATATGAGCAAATTGAGTTATTGCAGACTTTGACTCGATTGCAAGGATTGGAATTTGATACAGGTTTTGGTGAGTCAGGACAACCTGTAACTGTAGCCGATTTACTTGATGAGATATACACCAAAGCCGGGGAGTTGGGTTTGTGGGCAGTGGTACGCCGGGCGGCTGGTTTACGGCAAATGGTGGATATTGGTTTATCTGATGCTGTTACAAGTATTTTGATTAGGGGTAAGCAAATTGCTGTAGGTAGGGCGTATAGTGAAGCATCGCTGATTTCTGTGCCGATGCCCCATAATGAAATTGCCGAGAAGATTAATAACTTCTGTCGTGAAGATATCCGTGATCGCGTCCTCACTCAAGAAGTCCTCATCTATCTTGGTAATCTCATTAGATCAGAACCAGAATTGTTTCAAGGACTACTCACCTTAAGAGTAGGCTATCTTATCCTTTTAATTACCAGCGAACTTGCCCAAGAATTGCAAGTTACTCAAGATGAAGGCTACGAACGCTTGATGGAACTTGCACCTTTTGAAGTGAAAACGCGATTACATCGGGTATTAACGGCTTACCCAGGAGTGAGTAAGCTATTACTTCAGCAAGAATCACTCCACGTTAAGCAAAAAGAAAGCGATATTGACTGGGTGGTATTACCTGAAATCAACGAAGAGATGGAAATTCCCCTTGGTGGTTGGCGACGCTTCCGCCAAGCCGAAGGCGCACTAAACCGCGTTCCCAAAAACTTCTTCCAGCAAGTTTGGCTAATCATGCAACATTGCAAAGGGTTAGTTATTGGTGACAAATTAGAACGACGCAATCGTTTAGATAGTGAAGTGATGCTATCAGAAATGACACCTGGCGAAAAGAATTTTGCCCTACGGATTGATCATCTATTAAATAAAATCGAAGCGCCAGAGTATCGCCAAGTCAACATCGAAGCATTAATGGAAGTAGCCGCGATCGCCTCTAGAAACCCCAAATTGCAAATCGAAGAATATATAGTATTGGATGTACTAATCGGTCATGCTGTACGCTTGGCATGGCTAGAAAACCATCCCGAACGCGGTGATCGCTATGATGAAGACAAAGCTAGTGCATGGCGATCGTTTTACAATACCTCCCCGAAAGAATGCGCTACTTATATCCTCAAAGCCTTCAAGTTCTTAACTGAATTTGTGAAATGAGGCAGGAGGCAGTTGACAGTTGACAGTTGTTTTTCTCCTCTGCTGTTCCCCTCCTGGGAGGGGTTAGGGATAGGGGCGAGTTACTCCCTCATCTCTCCCCACTCCCCACCCTCAAGACTGTTAAATTAGTTAAGAGAGGAACACGGAGGGGAAAATGACAGAAGGGTCACAAAAGAAACGAGTGGTAGTTGTAGGTGCTGGTTGGGCGGGTTTGGGTGCAACCTACCATCTAGCAAAGCAAGGTTATGATGTGACACTTCTAGAAGCAGGCCCCTATCCTGGCGGACTGGTGGCTGGTTGGCAAACACCAGGGGGAAAATCTGTAGAAGCTGGGATTCATGGCTTTTGGTATCCTTACAGAAATATATTCGCTCTGATTAACGAGTTAAATATTAATCCCTTCACTAGCTGGACTCGTTCCGCCCAATATTCCCCTGCGGGGTTGGAAGTAGAATCACCCATTTTTCAAGACTTACCCAGACTCCCCACGCCTTTAGGCACTTTTATTTACACTCAATTCCAACGTCTACCCTTAATTGACCGCCTCAGCGCCTTACCTTTACTTTATGCCGTGGTAGATTTTGATAATTCTGATGCAGCTTGGCGGCGTTATGATAGTGTAACTGCACGGGAATTATTTAAAGATTTTGGTGTATCGGCGCGTCTTTATAAAGATGCTTTTGAACCAATGTTATTAGTAGGCTTATTTGCCCCTGGTGAACAATGTTCCGCCGCCGCTACATTAGGGATGCTTTACTTTTTCATTTTGGCGCACCAAGCAGATTTTGATGTAGTTTGGTGTCGAGGCACTGTAGGCGAAAAAATCTTCCGTCCTTGGGTGGAACAAATTGAAAAAGCCGGGGCAAAGATATTACCAAAACACCGTGTTACTGATTTAATTATTGATAGTAATAATCAAGCAAAAAGTGTAGTTTGTGGTAATGAGGTGTTTGATGCTGACGCTGTGATTTTTGCAGTTGGTATCACTGGGATGAAGAAAATTGTTTCTAATAGCCCTAGTTTACAAAGCCGTGCTGAATTTCGGAATTTGTATAATTTAGGGGCAATTGATGTTTTAGCAACGCGAATTTGGTTTGACCGCAAAATTGATATTCCCCGCCCTTCTAATGCTTGTTTTGGTTTTGATACTACTACAGGATGGACTTTCTTTGATTTGAATGCTTTACATGATGAATATAAAGATGAGCCAGGGACAGTAATAGAAGCTGATTTTTATCATGCAAATCAGTTTTTAAATTGGAGTGATACAGAAATTATCTCTAACGTTCAGCGTTATTTAACAACCTGCATCCCAGAATTTAGAGAAGCAAAAGTAATTGATAGTAGTGTGATTCGTTTACCACAAGCGGTAACTCATTTTGCTCCTGGTAGCTATCCTTATATGTTGCCAGCAAAGACAAGTTTTTCTAATGTATTTATGAGTGGTGATTGGATTGTTAACCGTCACGGTTCATGGTCGCAGGAAAAAGCCTATGTTACAGGTTTAGAGGCGGCTAATTTAGTTATTTCTCATTTGGGTGGGGGTACACCTGCTGAGATTTTACCAGTAGAGGAAGATGAAGCACATATCCAAGTGGCGCGATCGCTCAACCAGACAGTGCGGGGATTAAGTAAATCCATCCTGCCCAATTTTTGGTTGCCGTAGTATGCTAAAGGCAATTTGGATTTTTCAGCATCAATCCACTTTATATGGACACTGATTCCTACTCATTCTATAACTTAGACCTTGGTTTTGCCCGTCTTCAAACTATTGAGTGGGAACAGTTAGGAGAGGGAAAAAAAGACGAAACTCTCACAGAACTAATGTCACAATTCCTATTGCGGGTGAAACAATGGGTTAAGTTTTTGCAGAGTGACCAGAAGCACATTTTTGAGAATTTGGCAACTCAAATACTTCCTGATATTGAACTTCCAGTTTCCATCATGCAATGCTTGGAAGAGTTAAGCAATAGCGATCGCATACTACCTTTCCGTGGCAGAACTTATGTGATAATAGGGCTACATAATTACTTATGTTGGTGTCGATTAAGAGAACTCAACGCCATCCCACAAAATAATCTTCCTCACCCTTACGAACCATTCATCAGCTTTTTAGAACGCGGTGGTGGGGTATATGTCGAGCATCACTATTTTATGGATATTTACCCTAATTTTGTTCACTTCTATTTGAGGATTGAATGAAATAGAACAGTTTCGAGTGAGCATTAATTAGAACTCGCGCATGAAAACGGAAAATCAAAGGTTTTGGCAAGGGTATAGGGGTTTAGGAGTTCTACCCTTACCCCCCTACACCCAGTCTCAACAAAAAGCCTTGGTGCGCAAGTCTTGATAATCTTCCTACTCCCTATTCCCTACTCCCAGCCCAAATTACTATTTTTGACTGCAACTCAGTCTCAACTAAACAGTAATTTTTGTACCGTCAAACTTGGTAAAGGTAAAACCATCGAATTTCTCGTTGTACCCTAGTCTTTCATCTTTGAGGATACTGATGGCAATCTCTTCACCCAAAGCCAAGCCAGCAGAACCATCTGTACGCCAATGGATACCGCCGTGACCACGACCAAGGGTATAATTAGTTGCGAGTTTATTCAATTCACCACCCACAGTTAGCGGCTCTCCTGTATAGGGAATTACCTTAGTCGGGTCATTGGGGTCAGGAACTACAGGATTGGGAATTACGAAATCTTCGTCAAAGTATGCTTTTAATAGTGTGGCACTTACACCGGCGATCGATGCTGCACCACCAACGTAAGAAGAGTGAATTGGTGCGCCTTCTGGAAATCCATGTGGTAATAAATAAGAGCCAAATTTGCTAAAGCTTTGAGCTAGAGCCTTAGAGTTTAAAATATCCTTGTGAACTGGATATTGTGTTTTATTCACAATATTGTTATGAACCAGCCCCCCATAAGCTTCTGGTCGTAAAGTGCGGTGTACATAAAACTTCTGCCAATAGGCGGCTCTAATGGCACGGGATACACCCAGATTCAACAAAGCTTGTAAGTGTCCTACAGCAAAAGACCCATTGCCCCCCTGTTGAGTTTTTGATTTGACAAAGGGATTACCAGAATTTAGAGGTGCGCCAATACCACCACTAAAAGGATCATTAGCATTGCGAGCTGTACCCAGAATTAGAGAAGCGCCAAAAAATGATGCTCCAGGAGCGTGAGAATATTCAGATAAGTCACGAATTGTAGATATGTAACGGCGTACTGGGTCATACTTAATCGATTTAGGAGTCCCACCATTTTGGACGTTGAGCCATTCTTCGTAATCAGTGAGGAAGTCATTACCAGGCAGAGCAGTCCGAATCACAGGTGGAACATATTGAACTCCCCAAGGAATATTTAATAAGACGAACTGGGAAATGTGCGGCCCTACTAATACCCCGGATGGAGTTACGTGTTTTGCTGTTTTCCCTGATTTGTCAGTCTTATCAACGTAAGTGACGCTACCACGAAATAGGGTTTGGGGAGTAACACGCCCATTCTGTCTAGGCCCTTTGAATGTGGAAAGCTGATTTAGTTCTGCAACAGCCGCTAATACCAAAGGATCATCGGTGTTGTTTTGTAGTTTATGAAAAGGTACATCTCGCAATAAGGCTTGCCAATAAAGCTCAATAGCCTCAGCAGCTCGTTCTGCACTGGCTAGAGCGACTGGTGGCGGGACGGCTACTTGTACGGCATTACAACCTTCCAAACTGATGGCTAAAGGGCCCTGAGCATTGACAAGTTTTCGTGTCCCGCCCAAAACGACTTTTTCAAAGTCATCATGATTGCCAGTGGTGACTGCCTTTGTTAAAGATTCATAGGCTTTGAGGTCAACTTCACCCAGTTTATTGTGGGGTAGTCCTCTGGAGTCAGAGCCAATTTTGTTGGGATAGCGTTCCTCGTCGCCGTTGGTGGGATGGGGAGGAATGGGAATTTCTTGGTTAGCCTTTGCTGCGGCTACCCGCACTTTATAGGCTTTCTCATACAATCGCTTATAGTCAAACTTACCTACAACATCTTTAGCTTGTACTAGACTTTCTCTTTCCTTAAGAGAAAGGGGTATTGTACCTGCTATTCCTGCAACTACCCCAGCTGTTGTAAATAAGCCTGCACCTTTAAGAAAAGACCGCCTACCACTACTGCGATTAAATAGACGTTTTTTGCTCTGAGTCCGTTGTTCTTTGCTAATATCAACCGACGGAAAGCCTTGCTGGGAATTGGGATCTACTGACATTAAGCGGTTCTCCACAGATAAAAAGTTATAGCCACATCAAGCAGTGGCTGACAGCTAAATAGGGTCTAGGTCAATTGACTAGCTGCGCCCAAAAAAAGGTGCTTCAACTAAATTTGTGCTTAAATTTAGGATTTTGAAGCTTCTATTGTTAGCAGTCACATCAGCATTGATGACTGCTATTCAATGCCCAATAGATGACTACTATGCTTCTTGTCATGAGTTTTCGATAGCTATGTGGATAGCACAACTGTGATTTCCCTCTGCCGAGGGCAATTGTAACTCCTATAAGTCTACCGATTTACCGTATTTTATATCAAATCAGACTTTCTCATAAACAACTAGAAAAATCAAGTAGGAGCGATACTAATTTCTCTAACTTAGAGTAGATGTAACATGCAAATCGCATAGAAACAGGAAATCCCGCTTTTAAGGATTAATGTATAGTATTTGTGTGTAGCGATCGCACAAAACCACAACTACTCAATATCTGCAAGGTGTAAATTAGGAAAGAATTAAGCATTACTGGCAAACAATCACAGTTTGATAGCCATAAAAACGCTCTTGAGCATAGTTACGCAAAAAAAAACCCCTTTTGGGGGATTAAGGTAATAGACGTTTGTAGTAGAATCAATATCGTATAGTTAATTCGTCTACGATCACGGTAATCACTGTGGTCGTTTTCTCTATTCTAGGTTACGCAAATAAAACCGGGATGAGGGGTGATAGCTCTCACCGCAGAATATGTCAAAACAGTGTAACCTATTATTTTTGATGTGATAATTTCAGTCTTGGTAAGTTTTTAGTTTCCAGACCACTAAGTCTTTTTCCGCAAACAAAGGCTGGGCGTTGGGGATGGGGAAGAGAGATTTTGGTATTGGTTGCGGGATTTTCCCGTATTAGCAGGCTGGAAGATAAAGAAAAGTCAAAACCTTCTCTTCCCATTCCCCTTTTTATATGCGTTAGTTGAATAATACGCCTTCCCTGTATTAGATAATACGCTCAACTAAAGGTGGTGCGCTATGACTGTTACCTTGTTGGCTGCTATGGGGAACTTCTCCTGTACCGTGAAGTTTTGGATCTGGTTGGGGTGGGTGGGGTTCTGGCCCTAAAGGTTGGGGATTAGCTACATACTCGAACTCACCCTTACCATCCATTGAGGGGCCTTTTGCCCAACGTCCTTGCTCACTTTGATTACCTTCTGAATTATTCCAGAACTGATAAGCAAATTCACGTTTTTCTAGCTCCAATGGGAAAGAACTAGGAACTGGAGTTGTTTCCAAACCAGATTGTTCTAAATCTTCAATTGCTGCTAACCATTGGTTTTGGTGCATGGTATCACGCGCAATCATAAAACTCAAGGTATCTCTTACGCCTGGGTCATCGCTCATTTCATATAAGCGTACAGCTTGCAAGCGTCCTTGACTCTCAGCATGGAGATTTGAGCGGAAGTCTGCTAAGAGGTTCCCACTAGCAACAATGAACCGACCATTCCAAGGATAGCCAACACTATCTGCTGCTGTTGCGCCTAAACCAGAAACGATCGCATGTTGGGGGTTCATAGCTGCGTTCATAATGACATCACGGGGGTTACTACCACCCATGACTGCACCCACTATTGCATCGCTTGCGCCTTCTTCTTGCACTATGGCGGGTGCTTTATCTAAGAGATGGGCAATCATTGTTGCCAACATCTCAATGTGACCGATTTCTTCAGTACCAATATCTAGGAGCATATCCCGATATTTAGCGGGGCCGCGACAGTTCCATCCTTGAAATAGATACTGCATCATCACGGTCATTTCGCCAAAAGTACCACCGATGAGTTCTTGAATTTTCATTGCGTAGACGGCATCTGGTCTTTCTGGTCGTGTGTAATATTGCAACCTTTTATTGTGATAAAACATTTTGTACCCTAATTAGCGACAGAAATAAGACACATGAATTAATTATTTCGTGTCTTCTCTTTTTTCTAGGAAACTAATTAAAACTTTTATCTACATCAGCCACCAGTCAGATAAAAAAATGACAATTTTCTGGAAAATTTAAAACTAAAGTTACACGTTAATATTTATAGTTTTTAACCCCATATAAGGATGTAGATTACTGTTTAGTTTGTCAGTAATCGATGGTTAGTAGTTGGTAGTATTAACGTTGCGTATTGTCTTGGAACGATATATAGAAAAGTATCACGCATTTAGTACAACTTTAGAAGGAAACTTGAGCGAGAAGGTATTAAGCACAGTTAGACAGTTCAAAAAGGAGATACCAAACACTAAATATTTGATAAATAAAATTCATCAAAAAAATACCTCGTACAGATGAAAATGTACGAGGTATAACAGAGGAAATCAACAAAGAGTAATAATCTTAATTTTGCCGTTTTTTGTTAGGAGAAAGTTTTGTGATAACATCGCCCAACCAAAGCGATGATGATCACAAATCTGACAACATTTGAGGAAGGAGCAGACTAATATGGATGAGTCTGCTTTGAATGCTCTTGAAAGACTAGTAAAGGTAGGACAATTAAGCCCTAAATTCCTTTACTTTTCATACTTTAGCAAAGACCAGCTTGTTGATGTAGCCAGTTTGGCTGATTTTGAATCCTATTAATTATTGGAAATAAAAATTGTAGATTACTACTGGTTATTCACAAATGTATTGTAATGTTAACTTTTTGGAAAAAGCTTTGATGTAGAAGTGTATCAAATTACAAACATTAAACCCAACTACAAGGAGAACTTAATTTATAAGGGTTCATAATATGTCAAAATAATACCTATAAGAAACATCATTTACGGAAAATAAGTCTTTTATATTGAGCCTAAATCATGGCAAAACAGTAGAGTAACTAATACAAAACTACTAAGTACCTATCCTTTGAGTGGGTATTGTCCAATCTACGTATTTTTAATACTAGAAATTAAATATATATGCTTATGAACTTGTAATTAAATACACATTTAACCTCTGTAACTTGTTTTCTTAGGACAGAGGCGTAAGTCTAACCATAGTTAATTTTGAATTAAAAACAATGTCTCCACTCGGTGTTGCTACCAGTCACTCAACTCATACCCTAGCGACGGGGAAAGCGAAATTATGGCTGTTGCTGTTGGGGGTTAACCGATATCAAGACGAAAAATTACCTTCATTGCGTTACTCGGCTGTTGACTGTCAAGGTTTAGCAGCAGCTTTAGCTGATACGACTGGGAGATTTCCCCAAAAAGCAGAGTGGGTACATCATGATTTTGCTGCCCAACAGCCTACCCTAGCTACAGTACGCGAAAGTTTATCCCAAGTTATTCGCCAAGCTCAACCAGAGGATACGATTTTATTTTACTTCTCTGGTCATGGAATGCTAGAGCCAAATTCTCAGCAAGCAATTTTGTGTCTAGCGGATACTCAAACAGATGACTTACTCAACACGGGTTTAGGGTTACAGGAACTTTTGCAATGTTTGGGGAACAGCCAAGCACAGACACAGTTAGTATGGCTAGATGCTTGTCATAGTGGTAATCTCACGTTGATGAGTGGTAAGAGTAACCACACACAAACATCTCTACCCAATCCTACACCCCAGATGGTGGAGTTACTACGCCAACGAGCGAAAAAGAGTAAAGGTTTATACGCTTTACTTTCCTGTGATACTAATCAACAATCTTGGGAATTTCCCGAATTGGGACATGGAGTATTTACTTATTATTTAATGCGGGGTTTACGGGGTGAAGCCGCAGACGCACAAGGTTTGATTGATGCTGATGGACTTTATCGTTATGTTTATCACCAAACGCGACAATATATAGAACAAACCAACCAGCAATTAAGGTTAATTAATCAACAAAACCGTAGCCGAGGGGATAACAAGATTTACTCTGAATATCCACTGCAAACACCAAAGCGCATTGTCGAAGGTGTAGGTGAGGTAATTCTGGGAGTTAAGCCTGCGTTAGTTGCGTCACCTGACTTACGCAAAGCTTTAATTGTGGAAGGGTTAGCGACTAATCAAACTACTTTAGGTTTTAGTAAACTTTTAGGTGGTGTTGGTGGTTTTGAGATTGAGTATTGGCCATTGGCTCACACTAGCCAAGATTTACAGACTATAATTCAAAATTGCTTGCAAAGTACCCAAACAAAGGCAGAAAAACAGCCAGGAAGTTTTGCCACCGTACTTTTATATTTGCGGGGAAGAATTGAAGGGAGTGCGACTGAAGAACCTGTATTAGTGGTAGGAGATGATATTCGCTTAAGTCGTTCTTGGTTAAGACAACAACTGAGGCGATCACTCTACACCCAACAAATTATCATCTTAGATACACCTCTGGGTCAGCACGGTCATATATCCTTACAAGATTGGGTAGAAGATTTACAACTGGGGTTTGAGCAAGGACAATGTATTATAGCGGCTGCCCCATCACCAGAAAATCCTGGACAATTTATTCAAACTCTACACTCTACCTTACAAGCAGCCCAAGAAAAATCCAGCCTATCAGCAGCAGCTTGGATTAGTCAATTGCAACTATCCTCACCACTACCCTTACATATATGGCTATCGGGTACACAAGGCTTAATTGAAATTATCCCCGCCAGTACAGCAAATAAGCGTAATCAGTCTACTACAGTTGATTTAGGGATTTGTCCCTACCGAGGGTTACAAGCTTTTAAGGAAGAAGACACCCAATATTTCTACGGTAGAGAAAACCTGACTCAAGAACTTATAGCAGACTTAGCAAATAAACCATTTATTGCCTTAGTTGGTGCTTCTGGGAGTGGTAAATCTTCAGTTGTGCAGGCGGGTGTCATTGCCCAACTACGCCAGGGTAAGCAATTACCAGGAAGTCAAGATTGGTGGATGCGGAGTTTCCGTCCTGGTGACAATCCTCTAGTCAGCTTATCACATTGCCTAGTTGATAGCGGTACAGAGCGAGAGAGAGCTTACCAACAAATGCAATTAGAAGGGATGTTATACCAAGGGGTGCAAGGCTTCCTCCATTGGCTACATCACCGCAGCGAACCAATGGTAGTGTTGGTAATAGACCAGTTTGAAGAATTATTTACCCTAGCCTCTAGTGAAGATAAACAGAAATTTCTGGATACTGTTTTAGGGGCGTTAGAGTTAGAACCAAACAAGTTTAAATTAATCATTACTCTCAGGGCAGATTTTATTGCCTCTTGTTTAGAAGTCCCAGCTTTGGCGAAACTATTACAGCAGTCAAGTATTTTGCTACCGCCTTGCTTAACCCAAGAAGAATACCGCCGAATTATTACTCACCCAGCCGAACAAGTAGGGTTAACAGTAGAACCGGAATTAGTCGAGGTGTTATTGCAAGAGTTACACAACTCACCGGGAGATTTACCACTACTGGAATTTGTTCTCGAACAGTTATGGGAATATCGTAGTATTGGAGTAATTACCTTACAAGCTTACCAACAATACTTGGGTGGAATCAAAGGCGCGTTGGAGCGAAAAGCCCAAGGGGTTTACGATAGCTTAGATGCAGAAGCCCAAGAATGTACAAGGTGGATTTTCTTATCACTAACACAGCTAGGTGAAGGAACGGAAGATACCAGAAGACGAGTATTGAAGTCAGAGTTAATAGTTAGAAAATATCCCGTTGCGTTGGTAGAAAGAACACTGCAAGTATTGACGGTGGCGAAGTTAGTAGTAGTCAATGGTGACTGGGAACAGAAGAAGGGGAAGGGGGAAAGGGGAAAGGGGAAAGGGGAAGAGTTTCTATCTCCCTCATCTCCCCCATCTCTGCCTACTCCCTCCGTAACCATAGAAGTAGCCCACGAAGTAATAATCCGCCACTGGTCTACATTACGCTGGTGGTTAGAGGAAAATCTCAGTAGAATGCGATCGCATCGGCAAATTGAACAAGCTGCGGCTTTATGGAAACAAAATGACTATCAGCCTGACTTCTTGTTACAGGGTATTCGTTTAGCGGAAGCCGAAGAAATTTATGTCAACTACACTGATGAATTATCCCAGGATGTGCAGCATTTTATTGAGGCTTGTCTGCATGAGCGACAACGTAAACAGCGTAAGGAACAAAGCCGACTTAGACAAGCACAAAGTGCTGTAGCTATTATCAGTACCTTGGGTTTGACAGCCTTTGGTTTAGCTGTGTTTGCTTATCAACAAAGCCAAAAAGCCCAACTCCAGGAAATTGAAGCGTTAAATTCTCTTTCAGAAAACTTTCTTCTCTCCCACCAGCAATTAGAAGCACTGGTAACTAGTGTACAAGCTGGTAAGGAAGTACAAAAAATCCGGCTAGGAGTACCCGAAAATACCCGGATGCAAACTGCAACTATTTTACAACAAGCAGTTTACAGCACCCAAGAACAAAATCGTTTCCTAGAAAATGCTTGGGTAACTAGCGTCAGTTACTCACCCGATGGAGATGTTATTGCTTCTGGTAGCGCAGATAACAGCATCCATCTTTGGCGCAGAGATGGTAAATTACTCAACACGCTCACGGGTCATAGTGATGGGGTTAATAGTGTTAGTTTCTCCCCCGATGGTGAAATATTAGCTTCAGCTAGTGCTGATGGTACTATTAAACTTTGGCATCGTAATGGTCAATTAATCAACACACTCAAAGGGCATAGTCAGGGTGTCAACAGTGTCAGTTTTTCACCTAATGGTAAAGTTATTGCCTCTGGTAGCGATGACAATACCATTAATCTTTGGAGTCGAGAAGGCAAATTACTCCTTACCCTGAATGGACATAGCCAAGGTGTCAATAGTGTCAGCTTTTCCCCAGAAGGTGATACCATTGCCTCTGGTAGTGATGACGGTACAATTAGGCTGTGGGGTTTAGATGGTCGCCTGTTAACAACTATCCCTTCCCATACAAAAGAAGTATTAAGTGTCAGCTTTAGTCCCGATGGAAAAATAATTGCTTCAGCTAGTGCAGATCATAATGTGAAACTCTGGAGTCGTAGCGGTACTCTGTTAAAAACTCTAGTAGGACATAATGCAGCCGTTTGGCGAGTAATTTTCTCACCAGATGGTCAGTTAATTGCTACCGCCAGTGCTGATAAAACTATTCACCTCTGGTCTAAGGACGGCAATATATTAAATACTTTTTATGGTCATGGACATGAAGTTAACGCCCTCAGTTTTAGTCCTGATGGCAATACATTAGCTTCAGGTAGTGATGATAATACAGTTAGATTGTGGGCTGTGGATAGAACTCTACCAAAAACTTTTCAGGGACATAAAGGCAGTGTAGGTTACGTTAAATTCAGTGATGATGGTCGGACTATTACCAGTCTCAGCGCTGATAACACTATGAAAGTCTGGAGTTTGCAGGGTAAATTACTGCAAACTTTATCTTCTCCACTTCCTGATGTCACCAGCGCCAGCTTTGCACCCAATGGTAAAATCGTTGCTTTAGCTAGTTCTGACCATACTATCCACCTTTATAACCGGGAAGGTAGATTATTACGTATTCTTCCAGGACATAACCATTGGGTAACGAGTATGAGTTTCAGTCCTGACAGTAAAATCTTAGCTTCTGGCAGTGGCGACAAAACCATCAAACTGTGGACTATAGATGGTCGTCTGTTGAAAACCCTCTCAGGTCATACTGGTTGGGTGACTGATGTGCAATTTAGTCCTGATGGAAAAACTATTGTCTCCGCCAGTGCTGATAAAACCGTGAAAATTTGGAGTTTAGATGGTAGTCTCATCAAGACTTTACAAGGTCATAGTGCTAGTGTGTGGAGTGTCCATTTTTCTCCTGATGGTAAAACTCTCGCCTCAACTAGCCAGGATCAAACCATCAAACTCTGGAATTTAGACGGTGAATTGATTTCCACCTTGCAGGGACATAGTGATGTAGTTTACAACCTCAGCTTTTCGCCTGATGGCAAAACCATTGCCTCAGCTAGTGATGATGGTACAATTAAACTTTGGAACGTAGTCAATAGCACTTTATTAAAAACGTTTCAAGGACATCAAGGCGGGGTGAGGAGTATAAGTTTTAGTCCTGACGGTAAACTCTTGGTATCCGGTGGACATGATTTTAAAGTCAAACTTTGGAACCTACAAGGGATAGAACTACAAACCCTAAATTTAGATGAGTTACTAAATCGAGCTTGCGATCGCCTAAATAATTATCTCACCACCAACCCCAATATCACTAAAGAAAAGTATCAGCTTTGTTTTGGGGAGTAGGGAATTGGGAGATGGGGAGATGAGGGAGAAAAACTACTAATCATTGTCAACTGTCAACTGTCAACTGTCAAACACCAACAGCTACAAATTTCTCACCCCGGTTATGAGGTTCATCAAAATTAATTACAGGCCCTTTTGGAACAATGCGAGTAGGGTTTACTTTGGGATGGCTCTTGTAATAATGGCGCTTAATATGATCCAGATTACAGGTTTCTCTCACCCCTGGAAATTGATAGAGTTCCTTGAGATAGTTCCAAAGATTAGGATATTCTACAATTCGGTGTAGGTTGCATTTAAAATGCACGTAATAAACTGCATCGAAGCGAAATAGGGTAGTAAACATACACCAGTCCGCCTCGGTAATTTGATTCCCACACAGGTAGCGTTGTTTTCCTAATATATTTTCCCAATAATCAAGGGCTGCAAATAATTCTGTTACTGCTTCATCGTAGGCTGACTGAGATGTTGCAAAACCAGCCCGATAAACACCGTTATTTATAGGCTGATAAATAGCGTCTATTGTCTCGTCAATTACCTTTTGTAAATGTTGTGGATAGAAATTGATATCTTTTTGTGCCAAAGATTCAAATTCTGTATCCAACATCCGAATAATTTCGCGGGATTCGTTATTGACAATAGTTTGGGTTTGCTTATCCCATAAAACTGGAACTGTTACCCGCCCAGTATAATTAGAATCAGCTTTGAGATAAACTTGCCAGAGGTATTGAGTACCATTAACAGTATCAGGAATACACCCTGGCTCATCACTAAATTCCCAACTATTTTGCTCAATTACTGGCGCGACTACTGATAGACCAATAACATTTTCTAGACCCTTCAATTGGCGCATAATTGCGGTGCGACACGCCCAAGGACAAGCCCAAGAAATATATAAATGATATCGTCCAGATTCAGCCTTAAACCCACTAGAGCCATCAGCTGTAATCTGGTGACGAAATGTAGTTGAAGGACGAACAAATTTACCTTGGGAATCTTCTTGATCCCGCTCAGGTATCCACTGACCATCTTTAAGAACACCCAGACCCATAAATTACTCCTTTGTCATTAGTCATTAGTCATTAGTCCATAGTCATTAGCTGTTGACTGTTGACTGTTGACTATTGACTATTCAGCATTAAGGATTTTTGGTACTTTGAAAAACTCGCCTTCTTGTTCAGGCGCACTGCTAAGAATAGCTTCTCTATCAGCGTAGGGTTGCAAATCATCTTTTCTGGTGACGTTGCTAACATCAATTGCCCTTGTTGTGGGAGGTACATTACTCACGTCTAATTCATTTAATTGCTCAACGTAATCTAAAATACTTCCCAGTTGAGTAGTAAATTGTTCCTCCTCCTCTGGAGTCAATTCTAAACGGGCAAGCAAAGCTACTTTACGGACTTGTTCGCGGTCAATCATAATTTTGTTAGTGGTCAGCGTTGCACTGAGCTTGTCGAAGTGTTGTTAGTGGTCAATAGTCAACAGTCAACAGTCGCAACCTCAAGATTTAGGTTTAAAACTATAGACTATGGACTAATGACTAATGACTAAAAGAATACGTCAATTTGCATCCTTCCGGTGGTTTTTAGCCAGTTTTGGGCTTCGATGTAGTTGTTGGGAGCCATGCGAATTGCGCGTACCCAATAGTCGGCGGCTTGATCAAACAAGGCTTCACCACCGTCATTATCACCAGCTTCTTTGGCTTTTTCGCCTTGGTAGTGGTAAATGACGGCTATATTATTCAAGGCTTGGGGTAGGCGGGGATTATTTTCAATGGCTTGGTGATAAAGTTCTAGGGCTTTTTCGTGGTCGCCGTTACTAGCATATATTAGCCCCATATTATAAAAAATAAATCCGCGATCGTTGGCATCTTCTTCTAAAGTGAGGGCTTCTTCATAGTATTCCAAAGCCTCGGCATATTCACCTTCTGCCTGCGCTGACATGCCATCTCGATAATAAACAAATGCTTCTTTAGCTTTTTTGTTGGCTGGCAGTATTTTGAGAATGATATCTGCCATTACAGTAAAGGATTTATCAACAAAATTATCGTTTTTCTGTGTTCTTGGCATATGCGTTTCTATGCTTGTGGTGCTGAGAGATGAGTGAGTGTCTCAGTTAACAGTCATCAGTGAATAGTGAACAATACCTGATCACTGTTCACTAATTAAGTTCTTACTCCCCTAAATAGTTAATGTAACTGATTTAGGGAGCTATTCTGCTCGCCCTGGGGGATAATGCACTCGGCGCTATTGTGTTTTGAGCTATTGACTACAGTGCTAACTGGGTAGGAAGTCATTTCTGCGGCTGGATAGGGCGATAATAAGTGTTGTAACGCTTGGGGCTTTTGCTCTTGGGGATCTAACCACAAATCATAATCTTGGGGAGCTAAGATTACTGGCATTCTGTCATGGATTGGTTGGAGTACTTCGTTAGCTGTTGTGGTTACAATTGTACAGGAGTTAATTACCTCTCCTTCAGGGTTTGTCCATTTTTCCCACAATCCGGCAAAGCCAAAGGGTTGCTCATCTTTCAAGCGAAAATAAAAAGGTTGTTTTTTTCCCTGCTTTCTTTGCCATTCATAAAAGCCATCAGCCACTATTAAACAGCGTCGTTGCTTGAAAGCTGAACGAAAAGATGGTTTTTCGGCAAGAGTTTCAGATCGAGCGTTGATGAGCTTGGTCGATATTGACGGATCTTTAGCCCATGAAGGTATTAAACCCCACCTCAATTTTTGAAATTCTCGTTTGTCACTCTCGGCACTATGTAACACTGTCACTACAGTTTGCGTAGGTGCAATGTTATATTGCGCCTCTAAATCCAGAAGCTGCTGGACATGAAAAACTTCGGCTAATGCTTCTGGTGACTGGGTTAAAGTAAATCTTCCACACATATTTATATTCTACTCTATTGCATCAAAAAAAACATTTATATCTGAATTAATTAATACGTCTATTTTTATTTATTCAAATAATTAATATTTTCAATAAATAGGCTAATTAGATAAGATAATTATCCTGTTATTCAGGAATAATTTTGTAAAATATTGTATTTTAGACCTTAACCTCGCAACATATTCTGTATCTTAATTTCTACATGGAAACTTTACGTTTGTACGATTTTTTACCTTCGGGCAATGGCTATAAAGTGAGACTTTTATTAACACAAATGGGTGTACCATTTGAACGAGAAGAAGTGAATATTTTAAAGGGAGAGAGCCGCACTTCAGAGTTTTTAAGTAAAAATCCTAACGGGAGAATACCAGTTTTAGAAATTGCTCCTGGTAAATATTTATCAGAATCAAATGCTATATTGCTTTACTTGAGTGAGTATACAGAATTTTTACCGAGCGATCGCTATTTAAAAGCCCAAGTCCTACAATGGTTATTTTTTGAACAATACAGTCATGAACCGTATATTGCCACCTCAAGATTTTGGGTATCAATTTTAGGTAAAGCCGAAGAATATCGTGAGGCTTTAGAACAAAAACGTGAACCTGGGTACGCGGCACTAAAAGTGATGGAAAATCATTTGAGACACCATAGCTTTTTTGTGGATGAGCGTTACACAATTGCTGATATTGCTTTATTTGCTTACACCCACGTAGCTGAAGAAGGTGGGTTTGATTTAACACACTTTCCCGCTATTCAAGCCTGGATAGAAAGAGTTAAATCTCAATCTGGATATATTAGTATTACTCATGAGCCACGGTTATGCTACGAATACTAATTCGTAATTCGTAAATAAGAAAGTACGATGTAGCTTAAATTTCTGGGGTGGTTACTTTCGTACAATTAACTTATAGCCCTTTCTTATGTGTCTATCTCAATCAGTTTTTGTCTAGAAGTTAAACCAGACTTAATCATGATATGAGATTTCGGCACATCAAATTTTTCAGCTAGAAGTTTGATTAATTCTTCGTTAGCTTTACCATCTACTGGCGGTGATTTTAAGTGTACTGTGAGACTGCCATCATCCTGTTCAGCAATTTTTTGTTGTTTGGAATTAGGTTTAACTTTTACCTTTTTCTGCATGATTTATATTTTATCTAAAATCGGTGGGATAATAAATACTAAAATATCTTGTATGGCAACGGACATATTGGTTAGGACATCATATTTTGCTCTCAAGGGAATAGGGAACGGGGAACAGGGAACAGAGAAATGTCCTAACAATTGTAGCTACTGCTATAATATAAAGTCTCATCATAGCTATTAAACCATTGATAGGTAGAGGCAATTGTCATACTTAAACAAAAAACCTATCACTACTCATTGTGGTAGCAATAGGATGATTCATTTATTGAAGCTAAACACTTGTCATATTGGGGGGAGTGGGAATTGGTAATTGGTAATGGTAGAAAGCAATTACCTATTCGCTATCACCCATTACCGACCAAACCAAGCATATTCTAAGCAATTAACCGGACTTGATATTACTTATGGATATCTCTTACTACCAGCACCTACTACGCCGATTTTGTGGCGATAGGAAAGTTCTGCACCAAACCAGCCAGAAGCGCTAGTTAGAGTACCAACAACTAAAGAGATTAACAATCCCCAAGGTAATATTCTGCCGTCAATGTTGCCGAAGCGGATCAGGAAGTTTATTAGTGTCAAAACTAGGATGGATACATTCAGAATCATGTGTATCCAACCAGCGTTACGTTTGCGGACACGTTCAATTTTTAAGAAGTCGCTTAAGCCTATGGCGGCGGCGATAAGTCCACCTCCTAAGCCTAAGCCAATTAACCAAATAGAAGCCCTAGCCCAGAAGAAATCGCGGGTTAGCCAGTAACCGACATCGCTACCCAAGGCGGCTGCTAAGAAAGCAATGGGGAAAATTACGCTGAGGGGGTGGAGGGGGTGTCCGGCGATCGCTACTGTACTTGGTACACCTGTATCACGATATTCGCGATCGTCTGTTTCAATAACGGGGGGAAGATTTGGAAATGGAGAAGAAGCAGAGGAACCTGTAGTAGTTGTATCTGTAGTTTCCATAATTAAGTCACCTAGTTGTTATCTGAGGGAATTTTTTCTACATAAGCTTCCGCTTGCAGTGTGAGTTTACCTGTTTCTACTTGTAGTCGCTTAACTCGTAAACTCATTCCTTCTAAATCAAAGTTGCTTAAGTTTAAAATTTCACTAGTTTGTTCTACTAAAGCTTGTGTTAATTCTGGTGAAATTTCTTGTTCATTGCCGTAGGTGACATTTTCCAGCACCACAGATGTACCATTAGCACTAACACGGGGTACGGCAGTAAAGGCAACTTTCTGAGTTTCGTTATTTTCTACTAATAGAATATCAGCATTGATTGCGACTTTTTCTTCACCTGGTAAACGGAAGTCTATTTGTTGGGGTTTAACTGTTTTTAGTTGCCCGTTAATATGGATTTTCTGGCTTTGAATTTTGGAAATAACAAATTCAGAATTAAAGGCACGGTTGATATCTACTTCTGTTAAAACAACTCGTGCAGTCCCAACTGTGGGTTTGGTAAGTTCAATTTTGCCAAAAGCTACACTCAAAGGATTAATAGCAACATTGTTGACCTGCATTTGCATTGACTCTACACGCAAGTCTTTCTGCATTACCATACCTTCACCGTCAATTTTGACTGAATCCACTTGTCCTTGGACTAGTTTCAATGGATCAGTTTTGATATCTATATCGAGATTTTCTACTTCATCTAACTGGCTAGTTAACCCGACCTCTGCCGCTTTATTCAGCGCCTGTTCTCCTAATCCGGGGGTTTCAGGCATTATTAGTAAATCTCCCATAAATTTAATCTTATTGAGTTAATCTAAACAACTAAAATAAAAAAATTATCTATCTAGAGATGGAGTAGATATTAAATGTTTGTATATCTAAAAGTAGAAGTATATTTTTCTGTCAAAATAATATTAACTTTCTATCTTGAGTTACCTATCTAATAGCTCAAAAGAAAGAGGAAAGATTACAAAGAACTGTGTCAATCTGAGATTAGTTAAAAATAAGACTACTTTCCAGAGGAGAACTTAAGAATGGTATCAACTTTAGATGATGCAAAACGTAATGCTATCGGCGTTAAATTAGCAGATGTAAGACTACTTCAACAGTTGATTATTGAAAACGAAGAAAGCTTTTTGAGAGAATCAACTGACGAAGAAATTTCTAACCGCATTCGTGATTTCCTTGAAGATGACCGTAAGAACTTGGGCATCATAGAAACTGTTATTGTTCAATATGGCGTTCAGCAACAACCAAAACAAACAGTCACCGAAATGGCTGACCAAATTCGCAAATTGATGCAAGGTTCTCAACTCAGCTTCTTTGAAAAAGTATCTCAACATGAGTTGCTCAAGCACCAACAAGTAATGAGCGGTTTGCTAGTTCACAAAGCAGCACAAAAAGTTGGCGCTGACGTGTTAGCAGCAATCGGCCCCTTAAACACTGTTAACTTTGAGAACCGCGCTCACCAAGAACAACTCAAAGGTATTTTAGAAATTTTGGGTGTGCGTGAACTTACTGGACAAGACGCAGACCAAGGTATTTGGGGACGTGTTCAAGATGCGATCGCAGCCTTCAGTGGTGTAGTAGGTAGCGCTGTAACTCAAGGTTCTGACAAGAAAGACATGAACATCCAAGACGTTATTCGTCTGGATCACAACAAAGTTAACGTCCTGTTCACAGAAATTGCACAAAGCAACAACCCTCAAAAAATCCAAGAATACTTCGGTCAACTCTACAAGGATCTAACCGCTCACGCTGAAGCTGAGGAAGAAGTAGTATACCCCAGAGTGCGTTCTTTCTACGGTCAAAGTGATACCCAAGAACTGTATGACGAACAAGCCGATATGAAGCGTCGGTTAGAGGAAATCAAGGCTATCAGCCCCTCTAATCCTGAGATCAAAGATAGAATTAAAGACCTAGCTAATATCGTGATGGATCACGTTCGTCAAGAAGAAAGCACCATGTTTGCTGCTATCCGCAACAACCTCAGCAGCGACCAAACCGAGCAACTAGCTACCGAGTTCAAAGCTGCTAAAAGCAAAATTCAACAAAGATTAGCTGGTCAAGCTAGCGGTGCAGGTGTGTAATATCACCTTTAGTTAGCAGGTAGATACCCATCGTTAAAAGCTGATTATTAAGCCCGCCCACTCCTCATTTAAGAGAGTGGGTGGGCTATTTTGTTATATATAAATCTATAGGTATAGGAAAGAATTGTTGCGCGATCGCTCAATTCCTCCCTATCCATCCGTTCTGCTAACTTAGCTGCTATACGCGGCGGAATATACTTGTAACCTTCATGAACTGTACGAATTGCATCTAAAAGTTCGTTCGGTTTCGCCCCCTTAAGAATATAACCTTTTGCACCAGCCCTTAATCCTCGGTAAATATCCTCATCACCTTCAAAAGTAGTTAAGACAATAATCCGGGCGTGTTTAAAATTAGCACAAATAGTTGCGATCGCATCTGCACCTTCCATCTGGGGCATTTGTAAATCCATTAGCACTACGTCGGGTTGATGGTAGCGAAAAAGTTCTAGTGCCTCTTTACCATCGCCAGCATGACCAACTACAGTCATATCTGGCTCACATTGGAGAAACATTGTTAAAGCTTGTCCTAGAATCGGATGATCGTCAGCAATCAAGATGCGAATGACATTGGATTTGCTCATACGAAATAGTTCAAGTATATGTTGTTGAAAAACAGTACAAGGCTAACAAACACAGCCTTGCTACAGTCTGTTTGTATTTTTTAAATAGAAGTTACCAATGTGAACTTATGGATCAACTAAATGTAAGATTTACTTCATGCGTACTAACTTAATTAGTACGCAGTTCGGTTAGTTACTACGATATAGTTGTTTTAGTTGATAATGGATGATATGTAATTAAGTGCGAGATTTTTACTATTATCTAATAATTAGTTGCCATAAATATTATATGACTACATCACAAGCAGTCCAACAATTATCAGCACAGTGGATAACACCAGAAAATTTTCAGCGTTATGGACAAGTAATTTTCCCTAGTGCAGATGGTAAAGCTTTTGATAGTGAAGATGCTCAATTAAATTTGCACAATGGTATACCCCGCTTTTATATTATGCGATTGCAAAAGCGAGGGCGGAAGTTTCATAAAATTACCCGCCATATGCAATGTACTCAATGTTTAGGTTCTCTGGAAGGTAAAGATTGGTTAATGGCTGTTTGTCCTCCCCACAATGATTTAGACATACCAGTTTTAGAAGAAATTGCAGCTTTTCGTATTCCAGGAAATTGTTTTATTAAATTACATGAGGGTACTTGGCACGCTGGCCCATATTTTGACCATGAATTTGTAGATTTTTATAATCTAGAACTAGCTGATACTAATGTGGTTGATCATTTCACCCATGATTTTTCTCAAAGTCATCAGTTAGAGTTTGACATGAGCCTCGATTAAGGGTTTGGTAATAGGTAATTGGTCATGGGTAATGTGGAAAACAATTACCTATTAACTATGACCCATTACCAAAGCAACCAAGATATCGTTAGTTATTAGCTGCACTTGATCCTAAATTCTGGATATTTGCTGAGGTAAGGGACTTATACGCTGGGCTACTATTTAGTATAAGTATATATGCTAGATAGTATGTTTAAAAAACTGCCTTTAACCTTAATTGCAGCTACTATTTTAGTGGCATCAATAGACCATCCTCGCCCTACGTTAGCTGGAACTTGTGCCTCTAATTGTGGAGCAAAGCCGCTCCAGTTTACACCAGGACAGCGTATTCGGTTAGAAGTCATAAATAATACATCTAATTTAATAGAGATGGAAAGAATCCAAGGTGCTACCCCCATCCGTATACAACCTAAGCAGAAACTCTCATTCCCCCAACAAGACGGTTCTCAACCTAATATGTCTCTGGTGTTTTGGGATAAAACGGGAGCGCCAGTACAAGCTGTTGTCTCTAAACCCAACTTTGGGACTCTGCGTGTAGAGTTTCGTCCCACTTGGCGCTATCCAGGCGATCGCTCTCTCTATATACTGGATGATGGACGCATAAACATTCTCTAAAACCGACGTATGATTTTGGAAGCAGCAATGCTTAATGTCAAAACTGGCGCAGAGCAAGATTTTGAAGATGCTTTCCAGCAAGCCTCAAACATTATTGCTTCAATGAATGGTTATATCTCCCATGAACTGAATCGCTGTTTAGAGGTGAAAGGCAAATATTTATTGCTGGTGAAATGGGAAACTCTAGAGGCGCATACAGTCGGATTTAGAAGTTCTCCAGAATATCAACAATGGAAACAACTCCTCCATCATTTTTACGAACCATTTCCCACTGTGGAACATTTTGAATCAATTTGTTGACAGTTGACAGTTGACAGTGAACACAAGTTGACAACTAATAACTGATTTAAAGTAAACGTTTGGTAAGATTTTGTGAGTAATACTAGGGGTGAGGATAATATTATGCTTCACCCCTTTGTGTTTGATACCTGATTTTATAGCTCAATGCTAGACCAACGACCGCAATTATCAAAACCTTCCAGGCGTTTACCCAACCAACGTTGGCAAATTCACCTACAAAAAATAGAACTAGCTCAAAAACTAGCAGACGCAACAAATCTTTCACCTATTGTTAGCCAATTGTTGATTAACAGGGGTATCGAAACAGCAGAACAAGCACAAGCATTTTTAGAGCCTGAATCTTTAAATTTACCCTCGCCATTAACAGAGTTTCCAGATTTGGCGGTGAGTGTGGAGTTATTGCAAGAGGCGATCGCATCCCAAAGTAAAATAGCTATATGCGGTGATTACGATGCAGATGGTATGACTAGCACCGCTTTATTGTTGCGTAGTCTCCGCAGTTTAGGCGCTCAGGTAGATTATGCTATTCCCAGCCGGATGCACGAAGGCTATGGTATTAATAAGCGCATTGTCGAAGAATTTCATAGCGAAGGTGTGAAATTAATTCTCACTGTTGATAATGGGATTTCCGCTTTTGAACCCATCTCCAGAGCCAAAGAACTTGGTTTAAAAGTTATCATCACCGACCACCACGACATCCCCCAAAAACTACCCCCAGCCGACGCTATTCTCAACCCCAAACTCATAGCTGAATCTTCACCATATAGGGGTGTAGCTGGTGTAGGTGTTGCCTATATTTTGGCAGTATCTCTAGCACAAAAACTAGACAAAACCAAAGGCTTAATTCAGCCGATGTTAGCACTATTTACCTTGGGAACGATCGCAGATTTAGCTCCCCTAACTGGTGTCAATCGTCGTTGGGTAAAACGCGGTTTGAAGCTTTTACCAAAGTCCCAATTACCAGGAGTACAGGCGCTAATTCAAGTTGCAGGAGTGCAAGCAAACAATTCAAAATTCAAAATTCAAAATTCAAAATTAATTAATGATGACTCTACTCCCCACTCCCCACTCCCCACTCCCAAATCTTTAAAGCCAGAGGACATCGGCTTTCGCTTGGGGCCTCGTATCAATGCGGTTGGTAGGATAGGTGATCCTTTAACAGTAATTGAATTATTAACAACAGATGATGAGGGAATGGCTTTAGAACGAGCGATGCAATGCGAACAGGCTAATACTAGCCGTCAGCAAATGTGTGAGGAAATCGAACAACAAGCGATCGCTTATGTAGAATCACAGTTCCTCTCTACTTTACAGCAAGACCGGGTATTAGTTATTGTTCAACCGGGTTGGCATCATGGTGTTATTGGTATTGTTGCCTCTCGCTTGGTGGAACGTTACGGTGTTCCTGTTTTCATCGGTACTTATGAAGATGAGGAACATATTCGCGGTTCAGCTAGGAGTATTCCTGAGTTTCATGTGTTTGAGGCTTTGGAGTATTGTCACGATTTGCTGGGTAAATACGGAGGTCATAAAGCTGCTGGTGGATTTTCTTTACCAGCGCAGAATTTACAGGAGTTGCGATCGCGTTTATGTGAGTTCGCTAATCAATGTTTAGAACTCCAGCACCTCAAGCCGTTATTAAACATTGATGCTCAAGCTAACTTCAATCAAATCAATCAAGAACTGTACCAACAGTTAAATACTTTGCATCCTTGCGGTATCGATAACCCAGACCCCATATTCTGGACACCCAACGTTCAAGTTGTAGAACAGCAAATAGTCGGCAAAGGTCATATCAAGGTTACACTCAGCCAAACTATTAACGGTCAACAATATCAATTTAAAGCGATCGCATGGCGTTGGCGTGATTATTACCCCTTACCGCCAAAATTAGATATTGCTTATAAATTACGCGAGAATAACTTTAATGGTAATACTAACCTGGAGTTGGAATTACTAGGTGTCAGATTGGCACAGAAGCAATCAGCACAACTCAATCAATCGCAATTATTTTATTCACCTTCGCCTAAACCTTTAAGAACCACCTTCAAGCACAATCAACGTCAATATACTTGTGGGATCTATGAAAATAACTCGCTTCCCGAATTGAGAATTAAAAACGCAGATGGCAAAGTTTTAGTCATGCAGCCAGGTAGTACAATCGGATTACTCGGAACTACCCGTGAGGACGCTTTAGAAATTGACTTGTCTTTACCCCAATATGATTCTATTATTCAAGCTGCTATGCAGGCATTATCAGTGCTGAATGTTGAGTCCTGAGTGTAAATTGCCATCACTCAACACTCAATACTCAGCACTGGAAACTATTACAGGTTGCCATTGCGGAATGCTAGGACAAAAATCACAGCTGGCCCAGCAAGGATAATCAATGCAACAAAGGTTAGCTGAAAGATCACTTCCCAATTGATGTTGGCTAAAGCTTCAAACATTTGTCTCCATTCCTCCCAATTGTCTTAGAATTACTCAGTTGCATTTGCAAAACCCGTATTAGATCATATCTGGCGATCGCCTGTGATATTTAATTTACTTAATAAAAGTATAGGAAACAACATAAAATGGCAACATGGCAATGTGTCAAACAATGTGGAGCTTGCTGTAATCTTGACCCAGCAGAACGCCCAGAAATAGAAGAATATCTCACCCCAGATGAACTAGAACTCTACCTCAGCATGGTAGGGGAAGGTGGATGGTGCATTAACTTCGACCACACTACCAGAGAATGTCGCATTTATCCCAATCGTCCCCGATTTTGTCGTGTAGAACCAGAGGTATTTGAGGAGATGTATGGTATTGAGGCTGAAGAACTAAATGAGTTTGCTATTGAATGCTGTCAGCAACAAATTGAGGGGGTTTATGGTAACAGAAGCTTAGAAATGCTGCGGTTCGATAAGGCTGTGGGTATTTAAAGTTATGTGAAGCTGATTTTAATCTAAAATCATTACTCAAGATTCTTAAGCGCTAGGGTATGTCTTCAATTAAGGCAAATAACAGAAGCAGAAAGATAAATTGCACTCAAAAAGTTGATAGTATTTATCTGCTACTACTGTGTCATCCGTCTTAATATTTATAGATGGGTGATTTGATCCCAATTAAGAATTTTACAGATTTCATCAACTAAATCTTGGGGAAGACAAGGCTTAGTAATTACTCCTGCTACCCCTAAATCTATCAATTGTTGTTGTTCGTAACTTTGAGCTTTAGCTGTTACCATAATCGTAGGAATGTCACAAGTTGTAACACTTGCTTGTAACTTTTTAAAAGTTGTCGGCCCGTCCATGTAAGGCATCATTACATCTAGCAAAATTACATCAGGATGCTCCGATTCTGCAATTGCTATTCCCTCACTACCTGAAGCTGCTGTTAGTGTATCCCAGCCAGCCACTAACTCTAACGAGATTTGAATAATTTCCCGCACACTATCTTCATCATCAATTACTAATATTCGTTTTATCATTTTGGTTACTCCTATTTTTTATAGAGATATTTTTATTAATCAAAACTCTTAAATCTAATATTTATTAGCAAACTTGATTCACCTTTTGATGTCAAATAATATGAATAAAATTATTTTTATGTTTTTACAATAAAATATTATCCAAGAGTTGTGAAGATTTTGTGAGGAATTAAAATCAGGAGAAAAGACAATCTAAGTCGTTAGAATATCTAATAAATCTAATTTGTTAGTATATATCATCATAATGATATCAAAAATAGCAATTTTTGATTTAAAATAACTAATTTTGATTTTTGTAACACAGTTGGAATAAGATTGGCTATGTATTAGAGAATTAGGGTGCAGCATAATATTAGTAATTTGTTTATAAAATAGTAATAATTGTTGCTTAAGGCTATTGCACATATGGATCTATATTAATAGAAAGTTGTACTTCCTCACAAAATCCTCACAAACTTTCTCTAAATTCGTAAAAGACAATACATAGAAGATAAATTTTAGAACTAATCTTTCCCGAATAATGTTTCTTTTTTTACCTGTTACAAAAAGTCGTTTTCACTAGTAATCGAACTGTTGTTATTCTTCCCCAGTAAGCATTTAGGTGAGATATGAACAAACAAGAAATTGATACACAACTAAAACCTAGTATGCTTGCCAAATGCCCAACAGGAATCCAAGGTTTAGATGAAATTACTTATGGAGGTTTGCCACAAGGAAGACCAATACTACTTTGCGGTAGAGCCGGTTGTGGCAAAACGCTAATGGCAATGGAATTTTTAGTGCGGGGTGCTACCCTATTTGATGAGCCAGGCGTATTTATGGCCTTTGAAGAAACGGCTGAAGAGTTAACCCAAAATGTTGCTTCCTTGGGGTGGGATGTAGCAAAACTAATCAAAGAAAACAAACTAGTAATTGATCATGTTCAAGTTGAACGCAGCCAAATTCAAGAAACAGGCGAATATGACTTAGAAGCATTATTTATTAGGTTAGGTTATGAAATTGATGCGATCGCAGCTAAAAGAGTAGTTATCGACACACTAGAAGTATTATTTGGCGGATTGGATAACGCTGCGATCGTCCGAGCCGAATTACGGCGATTATTTCTTTGGCTGAAAACTAAAGGTGTTACAGCTATCATTACTAGTGAAAGTGGCGAAAATAGCCTGACTCGTCATGGTTTAGAAGAATATGTTTCAGATTGTGTCATCCGCGTAGAACAGCGTGTCACGAATGAACTTTCAACTCGGTGGTTACAAATCATTAAGTATCGCGGTTCTAGGCACGGCTCAAACGAGTATCCATTTTTAATTAAGGAAAATGGTATTTCCGTTCTCCCGATTACCTCTGTCGGCTTAAATTATCCAGTCACAACCGAATGGATATCTAGTGGTATTAAACGCTTAGATACAATGTTAGGAGGACAAGGTTTCTTTCGTGGTAGCAGCATCTTAATTTCTGGTACGGCGGGGACTGGTAAGAGTTCATTTTGCGCTCATTTTGCTGATGCTACTTGTCAAAGAGGAGAAAAATGCCTTTATTTCGCCTTTGAGGAATCTCCGCAACAGATCATTCGCAATATGCGTTCTATTGGTATCGATTTAGAAGTTGCTGTTAATAAAAATTTACTCAAATTCCAAGCCTTACGCCCGACATTTTACGGTTTAGAAATGCACTTGGTTAATATACTGAGTATAGTTAATGACTTTCAACCTGATGCAATCATTCTCGACCCCATATCTAACCTAACTTCTGGTAGTAATAATATTCAGATGAAATCATTTATGATGCGCCTGATTGATTATCTGAAAACAAAAAATATCACAACAATTTTTGCAAACTTAAACGAAGCTAATAGTGCTTTTGTAGAATATACAGAGATAGGTATTTCTTCCTTAGCAGATACTTGGATACTGCTACGAACTATAGAGAGTAATGGCGAGCGTAACCGCTTAATTCATGTACTTAAATCTCGTGGTACATCACATTCAAATCAAGTACGAGAATTTATTTTAACTGATGAAGGAGTACAGTTATTAGATGTGTATTTAGGGACAGAAGGTGTACTCACAGGTACAGCAAGAATTATCCAAGAAGCAAAAGACAAAGCTGCTGCTGTAGTTCGCCAGCAAAAAATTGAGCAAAAACAGCGCGATATTGAACATAAACGTTTGCTAATGGAAGCACAAGTTAAAGCTATACAAGCTCAATTTGAAATTGAGAAGAAAGAAGTTGAAAGATTAATTTCTATCGAAGAAATACAAGAAAAAGTTTTATTAGATGAACAAAAACAAAGGTTAAATTGGCGCGAATTTAATACATAATTAGAGATTTTTACCATGAATCACTATATCAATGAAGTGTCTCAATCTAATGATACAGAAGAAGTTTGGGAGCTACGGCTATATGTAGCTGGACAAACCCCTAAATCTTTAAAAGCATTTGCAAATCTGAAAAAAATTTGTCAAGAATACTTAGAAGGTAAATATCTTATTGAAGTAATTGACCTCATAGAAAATCCCCAATTAGCCAAGGGAGATCAAATATTAGCTATTCCCACTTTAGTAAGAAAATTACCGGAGCCTGTAAGGCAAATAATTGGAGACTTATCCAATACTGAAAAAGTACTAGTAGGACTGGATTTACGTCAAGTAGATATCAACGAAGAATAGTCATGAATAATTCAAACCAACCTCAAGATAGTTCTGAGGAACTAATTGTAGAATCTACAGAAGATTTTGAAGAAGCGCTAGCAAAACTAGAGACACAAAAATATGTTTTACGTTTGTATATAGCTGGTAATACTATCAGATCGATGCGTGCTATTCAAATGCTGAATAAAATTTGTAAAAAATACTTAGAAGGACGTTATGAGATAGAAATTATTGATATATACCAACAGCCTGAGATTTTAGAAAAAGACCATATACTTGCTGTGCCTACTTTAATTAAAGAACTTCCACCACCTCTGCAAAAGTTAATTGGCGATTTGACAAATGTTGATAAGGTAGTAATTGCTTTAGATATTGCTTGATATTTAGCGATAACTTCAAATTAGCTACAAGTTAATACTTGTAGCTACATTTATGGACGGAAAATCCACGGAAACTTGTTTTTATTATCAAGAGACTTTTTCTATAAATAACCCCAGTTACTAGTTAAGTTAAACTGGACAAAGAGAGTTATAATTAATTGAGTTCATCATATAGGACTCATATTTAATTTCTGACAGAATTCAGCACATGCTTAAATTCATTGTTATCCGTTCCCTGTTAAGAGTTTCCTCACTACGCAAATATGTTCATTAATCAAATCGGATTCCTATATAATTAATTACGTAGATTGCTTCTCGCTGGAAGGGAGTATTACGCACTACGAATTACTAATTACGAATTACGAATTGGCTTAGGGTGATTACAGTGAAAACACGCCAAGAACTTGAACTTGAAAATATAGCTCTACGTAATCAAATACAAATTTTAGAAGAGACTTTTAGAGCCATTAAAATGGGTGAGGTAGATGCTTTAGTTGTATCTAGCAATCAAGAAGAAAGAATTTTCACTTTGCAAAATGCTGATTATCCTTACCGTGCTTTTTTACAAGAGATGCACGAAGGTGCTGTGTCTATAGATGAGCATGGAACAATTCTTTACTGTAATAACCCTTTAGCAGTAATGCTCAAAAAGCCACTAGAGAAAGTAATCGGCTCTAACTTGGAGGATTACATAGCACCGCAAGAACAACAGGTGTTTCAAGGATTATTTCAGCAAGCAAAACAGCAATTTTGCCGAGGAGAAGTTTACTTAATTGCTGAGGATGAAACTCAAATTCCTGTTTATTTATCTTTTAAGCAATTGCAAATAGATGAAGTAGCAGTTACTTGCATAGTAGTAACCGACTTAACTGAGCAAAAACGCAATGCAGAAATTGTGGCGGCTGAAAGACTAGCAAATTCTATTCTGGAACAAGCAGGCGAAGCAATCATTGTCTGTGATCAAAGTTGGCAAATTATTCGCGCCAATCAAGCTGCACAAGAACTTTGTGGTAAAAATCCATTATTTCAAAAATTTGATTTGTCGTTTCCCTTGCAATATAATCATTGTAGTAGCTATCAACAACTAGAAGAATGTTTATTGATTAATCAAGCAGAAAATTACCAGCAAAAACAAGAAGGGTTTTCACTATTTAGTTTGCTGCAAGGTCGATCTTTTAAAGGAGTAGAAGTATTATTAAAGCGCGAAGATGGGAGCGAATTTAATTTACTTTTGAGTGCGGCTCCATTATTAAATTTAGACAACCAAGTTATTGGTAGCGTGGTGACGCTGACGAATATCACAGACCGCAAGCAAACAGAAGAAAAAATAGCAAATCTTGTAATAAGTGAACAAGCTGCTTATGCAGAAGCAGAAGCAACCAAAAATAGTTTATCTAATATCTTAGAGAGTATCAATGACGCTTTTGTAGCTGTCGATACTAATTGGTGTTATACATACGTTAATCAAAAAGCAGCAGAAATTATCGGGAGGAAAGCAAAGGATTTAATTGGTAAAAATATTGGGGAAGAATCTCCCGAATTATTTAGTCATAATTCTTACAATGATTATTTACAAGCTTTAAATGAGCAAAGTTTTATTCAAGTAGAAAAATTTTATCCATCGAGCCAACGCTGGTTTGAAAAGCGTATTTATCCTTCTTTAGAAGGCGTATCAATTTTTTTTCAAGACATAACTAGAGAAAAACAGACTGAGATTGCTTTACAGGAAAGTGAAGAACGGTTAAGGTTAGCTTTAGAAGCAGCACAAATAGGAACTTGGGATTGGAATATTTTTACTAACCATCTGAGATGGTCAAGTCGTCAGGAGCAATTATTTGGTATAACTCCAGGTACGTTTACAAGTAGCTATGAAGCTTTTCTCACCCACGTCCACCCTGAGGATAGAGAAAGAGTTCACCAAGCAGTAATGGGTGCCAAAGACAATAAATCTGAATATTATGTGGAATACAGAGTTGTTTGGCCTGATGGTAGCATTCACTGGATTGGAGCTAAAGGAGAATGTATCTATAACGATGAAGGTACAGCAGTAAGAATGCTTGGTACTTGTGTAGATATTACCCAAAACAAGGAAGCGGAAGCAGTTTTGCAACAATCAAAAGCAGAATTAGAAATCAAAGTTGCAGAGCGAACTACTGAATTATCTCAAGCAAATTCACATTTACATAGATTAATCAATATTCTGACAGCTACTATCAACCAGCAGATAAAAATTGAAGCTCAATTGCGTGAAGCAGAACGCCGTTGGCGCAGTTTATTAGAAAATGTGAAGTTGTTAGTTGTTGGACTAGATAAAACAGGTAAAGTTGAATACGTTAATCCTTTCTTTTTAGAATTGAGTGGGTATACCCAGGAAGAAATTCTAGGTAAAGATTGGACGGCTAATTTTATCCCGCAGCATCAAAAAGATAATGTAAAAAAGATTTTTGTAGAAACGTTAGAGCAAGAATTACATCCTCACTACCAAAACCCAATTATTATCAAATCTCAAGAAGAACGTGTCATTGCCTGGAATAATACGCTACTACAAGATTCACAAGGTGCAGTTGTAGGCACGATGAGCATTGGTGAAGATATTACCCAACGCTATGCTTTAGAGAAAATCAAGAATGAGTTTATCTCAGTTGTTAGTCACGAATTGCGTACACCAATGACTTCCATCCAAGGAGGTTTAAACTTATTAAAAACTGGTTTGGTAAAACTTGATTCTGAACAGGGTAAGCGCATCATAAAAATTGTCTCAGAAAGCTCTGAACGCTTAGTCAGACTGGTAAATGATATTCTAGATTTAGAAAGATTACAATCTGGAAAAATTACTTTAAATAAACAACAAGTTAATGCTGCTGACTTATTAACAGAAGCCACGGAATTGATGCAATTAATGGCTAATAATGCGGAAATTAATTTGTCAGTTAACCCTCAATCTGTAGACTTAATAGTTGATAAAGACCGGATTATTCAGGTATTGACAAATTTGCTGAGTAATGCGATTAAATTTTCGCCTCAAGGATCTACTGTATCAATGATGGTAGAAGAAATCAAAGCAAAAGATGGTCACACGTCAGATGTGTTATTTAAGGTACAAGACCAAGGTAGAGGGATTCCTGCTGACAAAATAGAATCTATTTTTGAGCGTTTTCATCAAGTGGATGCTTCCGATTCCCGCAAGCAGGGTGGAACGGGTTTAGGTTTGGCCATTTGCCGTAATATCGTCGAGCAACACAACGGACAAATCTGGGTTGAAAGTACAATAGAAAAAGGTAGTATTTTTTACGTAAAACTACCTTTAAACTTTACCAATAATTTATTTTAAAAGGGACAGGGAACTGGAAACGTGGAATTTATCTTGCTGCTTCTGTTATTTGCCTAAATTAATGACACATCCTAGCCTCTAGCCTCTAACCTCTCACGGCTATGAAAGGCAGCGATCGCAGTATGCAGGGTAAGATAAACATGTTCAGATCCCATCTTGTCTAAAAGTTGCGATCGCTTCAATTGTCTGTAGAGATCCTGTTTGACTCTTGTCATGGCAAAGGTAATACCTCTAGAAGCTAGTTCACTTTGCAATTGAGTTAATGCGTCAATAGCAGTAATATCAACTTCAATAATTGCTTCGGTGTTGAGCAGAAACCATTCTACAGGAGTTGTTTCCGCCTCAATTGCCAATAATGCCCTACGCTTAAAATCTTCTACGTTAGCAAAGCACAGAGGCGCATCATAGCGATAAATTACCAAACCTGGGATAGTTTTAGCCCCTTCCCAATCTGAAATATCATGTAATCCTGGTAAACTGGGAACTTCTCCTAAAACTGCATCGTGTGGTCTGGCTATCCTGGCGAATAAATCAATTACAGATAAACCTACAGCAATACCCACACCAACCAAAATATCTGTCAATAGAACTCCCACGGTTGTCACCAGAGCTAAGAATAACTCGCTGCGGCGAAATCGAGTCAATCTGAGAAATTCGGGAATTTCAATAAGTTTGGTAGCCGCATAGATGACAATTGCTCCTAATGCGGCTTTGGGAAACAATGCTAGTAAGGGTCTGAGGAATAGTAAAACAAAGATAACTACAACTAGCCCCACCAAAGAGAATACCTGACTTTTGCTGCCTAATGAATCTGCGATCGCAGTCCGGCTACCGCTACTACTAATCGGAAAACCCTGCATCAACCCGTTACCTAAATTTGCAGTTCCTAGCGCCAAAAGTTCTTGATTCGCATCAATTTTATATTGATGACGGCTAGCAAATGCCCTAGCTGTGAGTACATTATCTGAATAGCCGACAATCGCAATCCCAATTGCCGAAGCTACAAGTGTAGATAAATCTTGAGTTGAGAATTTAGGTAAAGCCAAATGCGGTAAGCCAGCCGGAATCTCTCCCACTACAGCTACCCCTTGTCGGTCGAGGGCGAATAATCCTACACTAGCCGTTGCTAGTAACACCGCTAACAAAGGCCCAGGCGCAGTAGGAAAGCGACGCTGAACGATAAATAAGAAAGCTAAAACTATCGCGCCTAAAATCAGCGTAGGTTGATGAATTTGATTCAGCTTGCTGAAGAACTCAGCCACTTCACCAAAAACAGTATTTGCTTCAATTTTAATGCCACCAATTTTACCAAGCTGCCCCGTAATCATAATTACGGCAACCCCTGCCATATAACCTGTAAGTATTGGCTTAGAAAGTAAATCTGCAAGAAATCCTAAACGAGCGATATAGCCAATTATACAGATAATGCCGACCGTGAGAGCCAGCATAGAAGCCATAGCTGCATAGTTACTACCGTCAGAGGCCACCAAAGGAGCGATCGCCGCCGCAGTCATGACAGCCGTTGTCGATTCTGGTCCTACCGATAGTTGAGGTGAAGACCCCAACAAAGTATAAATAATCATTGGTGGCAGAATCGCCCACAATCCCACTACAGGCTGCACTCCTGCCAACTCCCCATAAGCCATACACTGAGGAATTAAGTAAGCTGCTACCGTTACACCCGCCAGTACATCAGGGAGTAACCATTCTCGCTGGTAAGATTGCAGCCGTTTAAACCCTGGTAATCCAGGTAAGGTTACGTGATGCTTTTTCAACATGGCGGATGCAGAGTAAATGTGGAGTCTGGTTAAGAAGATATTAACTAGTTTAAAATAAAGTTAAGAAAAGCACAGAAATTAATCAGCATCCAGTGTAAAAGAGTGCTTGATTATATTGCCAAGTTGCCCCTGTAATACTGATTAATATAAATTAATTTAGCTACAACAAATAATACAGATCAGTATGGCGAAGTCCACCAAAACTTACTGGAATCCATTGAGTGCAGCCAACCAAGGGAAATGGCAACCAATTCCAGGCTTAGAACAAATTGCCGAAGAACTCACCCTCAGCATAGATGAAGAAACAGGTGAATACACTCGTTTAACTCGATTTCATCCCGGTGCTGATACCACTCCTTTTGGTGCGAAAAGTCATCCCTATCCTGAAGAAATATTTGTAGTTAGTGGTCGTCTTTATGACCAAGCTTTTGATATGTGGTTAGAGAGCGGACATTATGCTAGCAGACCACCTGGAGAGATTCATGGCCCATTTAAGACTGATATCGGTTGTGTTGTCTTAGAAATATCATTTCCCAATCGGATTAATTCGTAATTATCTACGGCCAGGCGTAATCAATAACACTCACATTCAGTTAGTGATTCTGTCAATAGAAGTAACAATTGAGGTAGAGGTAATGGTAACGAGTTTTCATTAGCCTAGAGGCACTAAAGTAATCAAGAGATTCTTAATGACTTATCAAGCCGTAATTTTGGACGTAGATGGGACACTTATTCTCAGTAACGATGCTCATGCTCAAGCGTGGGTAGAAGCATTTGCAGAATTTGGCTATGAAGTCAAGTTTGAACAAGTCCGTCCGTTGATTGGCATGGGAGGCGACCAAATTATTCCTCAGTTTGCGCCAGGGTTATCTGATGAAGAAGGGCAAGGAAAGGAAATTACAGATAAACGCAAACAACTAATTATCAACAAATTTGCCAAAAATCTGACTGCTGCCAATGGTACGCGGCAATTAATATTAAAAATGCAGTCTGTAGGGTTACGTCTAATCATTGCGAGTTCAGCCTCAAGTAAAGAATTGTCAGTTTTGTTAAAAGCTGCACAAGTGGAAGACCTACTCAGTCAAGATGAGGCAACGACCTCCAACGATGCAGAAGCTTCTAAACCTGCTCCTGATATTGTTGAGGCGGCTTTGGGGAGGTTGAATATACAGCCATCTGAAGTTGTGATGCTTGGTGATACTCCCTTTGATATTGCTTCGGCAAATCAAGCCGGGGTGGAGGTGATTGCTTTTCGTTGCGGCGGTTTTGATGATAGTCAATTAAAGGATGCGATCGCCATTTATGATGATCCGGCAGACTTGTTAACACAATACGAGCGATCGCCTTTAGCAACCAAAGCCATGACCAAGGCATAATACTTTAAAAGTTGGTCAAGACAGAGAAATAATTTCCACTTGACCTACAGATAACTTTTTTAATTTTTTCTAGTGTAATTATCTATGCTAGAGCGATCTCTTTATTAGGTGTACAGTAATGTCAATTAATAAAAATTTCCGGATAATTGCCCCTGAATAGAGATTTATTTTGTGTAAATAGAATTTACACTAGCTGAATCTGATGCGTATACTACATATTTTGAATCACGTCCGCGAAATTGGCAATGGTATCGTGAACGTAGCTGTAGACTTAGCTTGTCTGCAAGGCAAAAATAATCATGATGTAGCTGTCGCATCTGCTGGCGGAGAATATGAAGCATTATTAACAAAGTATGGTGTTAAACACTTTGAGTTAGACCAAACAAGAACCCCTGGTAATTTAATTAATGCTGCTCGACGTTACCGAGCAATTATCAAAGAATTTCAACCAGATATTGTCCATGCCCATATGATGACAGGGGTTGTACTAGGAAGAGCCTTGAAAGGTTCTGCCAATTACGCCTTAGTCGCTACAGTACATAACGAATTTCAACGCAGCGCAGTACTGATGGGATTAGCAGATAGAGTCATTGCTGTCAGTCATGCTGTTGCTAAATCAATGGCTAAACGAGGCATTCCTGAGCAAAAATTACGAGTAATCAGCAATGGGACATTAGGTAGCGTCCGCACTCGCAATATTAAAGAGTATATGCCTATAGAGTTACAACGACCTGCGATCGCAACTGTAGCTGGCATGTATCAACGTAAGGGCATTAGTGAGTTAATTGATGCTTTCGCCCAAATTGCCGCAGAATTTCCTCAAGCGCATCTTTATATAGTTGGAAACGGCCCAGACAGACAAATGTTTGAGGACAAAGCACAAAGCACACCCTTCAATCATCGTATTCATTTTGAAGGTTTTCAGCCAGAACCACAACGTTACCTGTTAGCATCTGATATTTTTGTTCTCGCTTCACATCACGAACCTTTTGGTCTTGTACTTTCAGAAGCTAGAGAAGCAGGCTGCGCCATCATTGCCACTAATGTAGACGGTATTCCTGAAGCTTTAGATAATGGTCAAGCAGGTATTTTAGTCCCACCTAAAAATAGTCAGCTTCTAGCAAATGCTTTAACAGATTTACTTGGTAATGCTAATTTATTAAACCATTGGCAAGAGCAAGCACAACAAAATTTAGAATGGCTGACAGCTGGGCGTGTGAATCAAGAAACCTTGGCAGTTTATTCTAGCTTGAAAGTGGGGAGTAAGAAGTAGGGGCGAGAAAAGGAGGGTTTCCCTCTCTAACGTTCGCGTAGCGTGTTGTAGACAGACGCTTACGTGTAGCTTGCTTCTCCGTAGGAGTACCGCAGGCGACTGCGTTCGCCTTTGGCGTGTCGGAGGCATACCTGGAGGGGGAGTGGAAAAGAACCACTTTCATGTTTAGTTGTGAGATTTTCTGGTGATTAGCTGATTTGAGAAGATAATAACTAAATAGCTAAATGATCTCCTAAACTTGAGTTTTTAATCTCTATATTGGGTTTTGCTGTGCTTAACTCAACTTACATCTAAAGCTGAATGGTACTAAGACAATGGCAAGAGAATAAGGGTATACGCAAAGTTCTGAGCGCCGGAAGTCAGCGCTCAGAACTTTGTAAGAGAGGAGTGTAAGAGCTTTAAACCTACACCCCCACACCCTATTTTCATAGATAACCTCGGTGTGTAAGCCCTAGCCATACAGCACAAGGTAAAATTTTTATTTGCTAAAGCGAAAAAGTATCTAAGTAACTATAAGACTCGTATTTGATTCTTGAATAAAATTCCGTACCCTTTAATCTTGTATAACCCTATTGCCTATTGCCTGAATACGCAAATAATTTCAGATATCAAACTGGAACCCTATATCAATCAAAAAAATTGGATATATTTGGTTACAGAAAATGCTTTTTTACTAAGACAAACAGCAGTAACACTTATATTAAATAATCAGTTGCCAACTTAGTACACCAAGTTGCCAGTACCCATTAATTGCCGTGTAGAATTAAGGCAATACGGACAGTCGCAGCCAAAGAGTTTAATTGATAAATCACTCTCTGCCTCGGTGAATTGAAGTTCTCCAACTGTGTTATTTGATGGAACCGATGAGACTACCATCGGTTTAGTTACAGGACGAGCATTTGGGCTTCTCTCGGAATCTTTAATACACACAAAATCCTTCAAGCCATGAGGATTAGTAATACAGGTACGTCCGTCATTGGTGTGTATTAATTTCTGAGTCAAGTTAACATTAGCATGGGCAGGACTGATTATTCCTAGCGTAGACATCAACGAGGTGAAAATAGAGGAACTAGCAAACAAACTAAGTATGAGCTTTCTGTTCATAAATTCCCTAAAAGGATACAACTAAATGTCTAGGTTATGCGATTTGTTATCAAATAGCAAGTGAAATTTTGAGATAAATAATTTTGATTGTATTCCTTAAATTAAGGGTATTTTTCATAAAGTCCAGTCTGTAAGCCTCTACAGGCTTAATCAGTTTTAGAAGTCATTGAAACCGATATTAAAAAATGCTGAATCTGCTAAAGGAGAGATGTTTTGGACGTTAATTAGGATTAAATGTCTTATTTATTAAGCTTTTCTCAGCTTTTTATTCAGTTGCGCTTATAAGCAAGCCAAACTAAAACTATCTTACTTACACGGAGTGGTACGAGAAAACTTTCGGGGAAAGTCAGTTATCTAGGGCAGGAAACCCACCTACAACACTGGACTCACCCCCTTCACAACCTACCTAAGTAAGCTCAAAATTAACGTTTTAAACCTGGGTACGTAGGTTTTCTGTATAGAAGCGGTTTCTAGCCACTTATTTGGTATTAAGCTCACTAATAAAAATTAAGTACAGTTCATCAAGAGAATATTACAAATTATTTGCTTATTCTTTGATGTACGTGATACTTGTGTCCTGCTATAGCTATAGCGATAAAGCCCCAAAGAATCATTCCTGACATACCTAACATTCCACTGTTACCAAGTAATGTTGATACCATCCCTAAACCAATAGCCCTAGAAGCAGCCATAAAGGAATCAAAACTGTACTCTAAATATTGGAATGATTGAGTAAAAACCATCAACATTCCTAGTAAATAGAATATAGCCCCAAACCAGCCTAATGTGAAAAATATATCGAGAATCCCACTATCGATGATAATGGGTTCTAATAAGCCTTTCTCATTAACAATAAAAGTATTCCCTACTCCGTTACCTAAACCATTAGTTAAAGCGCTATGAAGACCCTGTTCATAGATTTTCTGCCTGACTCTTGCGCTATCATCTTTCTCTAAATTAGAAAAAGTTTGAAAACGAGCAGTGATAGTATCAGAAAATTGTTCAATTTGTGTTAAGGGTACTATACAAAACGCCATAATTAAAATTGTGATAAATAGACGCATTTGTAAATGGGCTTTTAATGAGGTGATAAATGTCAGGAAAGCTATCAACCATCCTCCCCACAAGGTGCGTACTGTTGTCAGCAAGAAAGCCAAATAACCAACTGCTGATGCAGGAATCCTAATTAATTGTTTATTACTAAATAATAATATTAAACCTGCCATCGTCATGGCTGCATAAGGTGCAGGAGATGCCATTGTACTCCAAACACGCAGTTTCAGGGGTTCAGGATCACCCATACTAGTTAATTTTGTACTTGATAACCAGAATAAATCCCAATCAGGTGGGTTGAGGAACTGTACAACACCATATATTCCTGTAATTAATACACCCCAGGTAAAAGTACGCTCAAGTGTCCGACGATAAAGTGGATAATCTCGCCAATTGATAAATAAATAGAAACCAAAAGTAATTGGTGTTAACCAATCTAGAAGTCCCCGTGCCGCAGTGAAGGGAGATGTTTTAATTATGCCTATAAGACAGCCATAAAATACGCCAATAAAAGCTAACACAAAAGGCAAACCACCTTGACGTAAAGATTTTGGCAGTTCTTTTAAAAGTGTGTGAAAAGTTAATAATGTCACTATATATTGGGACACTAACATAAAGCGGCTAGGGTCCCAACCGCTTTTATAATCAACTACACGAGCTATGAAGGGTGTGACAAACCAGAGCCACCAAGTAAAGCCTGTGTAAAGGACTGGATATTTTATGTATAAGAAAGTACCGACAGCAAAGGAGAGAATAACATATCCTGTGCGGAGAATGCCAGCTGCTCCCCCAAAGATACATACGACTGAGAATAGAATTAGAGACAGTATCGCTAACCAAGCCAAAGGTTGTGGTTTCTCAACCATTAAACCTGGTGACGCAGAACTATTGGTGAAAGTATATGTATGATTCACTCAAAATCTCCACAGTGAAAGAATTTTGTTGGAACTTTGCCAAGTTCGCCAACCCCGCCAGCGACCATGCCAAGATGCTAGTAGCTTCTGCCCTGCTAGTAAGCCTTCGCTGGGCAAAAAGCGTAAAAATTGAACTAAACCCATAGCGTCTCTAGTGCCTACGCAGGAAGCCCAGAGTACAAATACTAACTGTTGAGTGGGGGATAAGTGTTCTAGCAGAGCTAATGTTTCGTTATGTACTGCATTAGCTACAGCAGTGTAATTAAAACTTTGACGTTGATCCTCATCAAATCGCTGTGCTGGATAATGATTGACTCCTATTTGGGGGTCGTAAATTAGCTTCCAACCAGCCCGTTTCAAGGTGAGACAAAAAGCTACCTCGAAGTGAACTTGAGCGCCTGTACCGAGCATTCGTTGGTCAAAACGTAATTTATCAATGGCTGAACGACGAAAGCTCATATTCACTCCCTTGAGAACATCTACCTCACGGGGTTTGCCCATGCCTTGATGGTGATTGCCTATGACTCGTCCAAACCAATGCACTTGTCCAACTACCGGACATATACCATCCTCTAAGCGATCGCCATGATATACCCAATCACGTCCACCCACGCCAGCAATCTGTGCATCAGCTAAAAAGTGAGATTCAATTTGTGCTAACCAATTGCTATGAGGAGCTGCATCATCATCTGTAAAAGCAACAATCTCTCCTTGAGCAATATCTAGTCCAGCATTCATCGCTGCTACTACCCCAGGAATGCTAACTGTGGTAGTACGTAATGGTAATACCGAAGGGGCGATCGCTTCTAGGAATTTCCTAGTCTCAATATCGGTATCACGCACTACTACCAATACTTCATCAGCTAATCGAGATTGCTTTTGCAATGCTTCTAAACAGCGTGTTAAATCTTTAATCCGGCGGTAAGTGGGAACAATAACGGTGATTTTCATTCTGCCTGTAACTCCTCTAATAAATCCACATATTGCTGTGCCATACTTTTCCAACTGTGTTGTTCGGCAATAGTACGAGCAACTTGACCCATTGTTTGCCTGAGATGGCGATCGCACGTTAACAACAACATGGCTTTCGCTAAAGCTTCCACATCATCGGAGTCGGCTATAACTATCCCAGATTCCGGTGTAATTAAATCTGCTGCACCCGTTGTAGTTGCCGTAATCACAGGTAAACCAGAAGCCATCGCTTCAATCACTACTAAGCCAAAAGGCTCGTAACGTGAAGGAAATACCAAAAAGTCCACAGCCTTCATCAATTCGGGAACGTCATAGCGCAGTCCTAAAAAATGCACTCGTTCACTCAGTCCCAAAGCTTCAGCTAATTGAAGATATGGGCTACCTTCCGTAATTCCCGCAACTGCTAGATGTAAATCTGGCACTTGCACCAAGGCTTTGAGAACTGTATCCAAGTTCTTGCGAGAGATTCTAATATCTCCTGCAAATAGGGCTAAGGGAACTCCTGTTGGTAGATTCCAACTTGTGCGCTCAGTATTCCTTGGTGAAAATTCTTGCAAATCCACACCATTAACAATCACCCGAATCTTCTCTGGCGCTACACCGATGGCTTGTAAATCCTCCGCCACCTTACTAGAGACAGCAACTACTACTCGCGCACGACGAAAAGCCTGTTTTTCCCAACGTGCATTTAATGACGTGTACAACCACTGGTAAAAACTGTATAAAAATCTGCGTGATTTAGTAGTTGTAGTCGAACTTAATTGAGACTTAAGAGAAGTAAATTTTAACCAAGAACTATGGACAAAATGGACAGCATTAACATCACCAAAAGCATGAGTAATTGCACCATTAATTTTGACTAAATCAAGCTCAGAACGATGTTTTTGTAACCAATTTGCGCTGATAAAAGCAAAGACCATGTTTCGTAGTAATTCTGTCGGCCATTGCTTAACAGAAATAGGAACCCAATTAACTTGTTCACTTTGTTGCAATTCCAAGGCTATTTCACTAGCTAATATAGTGACATAATGCCCACGCCGGATTGCTTCTTGAGCAATTTCATAATTAACCCGACCTTGACCATTACCTTTAATTACATTATGTGTAACAATACATAATTTCACAATTAACTCTCCTGTAAGTGAGGAGTTATGAGTAGTGAGCGCTGATTTATTCTTAATTTTGAATTTTGAATTTTGAATTGTTAGGACGGCTGCCATAACTTTTGAATACGGGAGCGACGAATAATTTCCGGCCATGCTTGCAAGGAGGCTCGTTTGCTCAGATAGGCCGTCATGTGTAGGAAGTATATAAAACAGAAACTAATAAGTTTTAAAACATTGGGAAATAAATCTTTATAGCGCTTAATACCAACGTAGAGCCTAGCAGCTTCTATAGAAATTTCGTAGTTAGTTAGCTTGCCGATTTCAGATACCATCAAAGAGCTACCCTTGACTCCAGCATCATGATTTACTCGCAATTCTGGACAGTGAATAATTTTGTAACCCCGTTTTAAAGCTCTTAGGCAAAGTTCGGCATCTTCATAACCAAAAAAGATATTTTCGTCCCACTGTTCTTGATCAAAAAATTGACGCGGGAAAACTGAGGCGTGAATCGCTACAGTTTCAGGAACATCACTAGCACAAAAATAGCCACGAAAAGAAAGTTTCCCAGAAACCATCATATAGCCATTGCTACCGTGACTAACACCAGAAAGGATGGTAGTATTTCTTTGTTCTATGGATATTTGCGTGTAGCGAGCGATCGCACTGCCAATAAATTCTGGTTCCACACAAATATCATCATCAATAAAAGCAACTAAATCAGTTTCTAATATAGGTGTCGCATTCACCGCATTGTTACGATTTGCACATACACCACGACGGGGGCCAGTAATATAAATTGTCTCAGGATATTGTTGAACAATCTGCTGATTTTGTTGCTGTACCTCAATATCTGGTGAATCATCAGATACTACTACTAAATGCGGTTTGATCTGAGAATCCCACAGCGATCGCAAACAATTCTCTAAATCATGAGGACGATTTCTAGTTGTGATGCAGGCAGCTACGCGCATTTGTTTATTGTTAGTCATTGGTCATTAGTCAACAGTCAATAGTCCATAGTCCATAGTCAACAGTCCACAGTTATTCTCCCTTGCTCCCCCCACTCCCACGCTGCGGGAAGCTACATCTCCCTCATCTCCTCTACTCCCCACCCCCTAAAATCGAGATGCGATCGCTGGTGGTGTAAAACTGAGCATCAGTCCAGCCATAGTGCGAATTTTGCGGCTGTGTTTTAGGGAACGCCAAAAATAAGAGCGTGCAGCTTTGAGTTGTTTACCACGCATTAAGCCGATTCCTACGGTTGTATTTACATGCGCCCATTGCTGCTGAAAATAGGGTTTAAACTCGGATAAGCGATCGTCTGCCATAAACTGCTCATAGCAGAACAAATCAGCTTGAGCTTTACGGATCTTTGCCTGTGCATCTCGTTTACCACTCAGCATGGTGTCTGTTTGTTCATGGACGCGGTAACGAGTCAGTTTTTCGGGATAAAAATAAGCGCCTAAACCAGAACGACAACACAAATAGTTCAAATATATATCCCATGAACCGCCAACATCAGCCGGAATGGTATTCCATTCAATAGCATCTCGACGAATTACAGCAGCCGTGGCTGTAGATACGGATTTATCTACTAAGGCTATGCGACAAAAGGGTTGGTAAATTCCTTCAGCCAAATCTACTCGTTTATATGTCCGAGAATATTCTTCTGTGAGCGCATCATCTATCTTGCCATTAGCATCGATGATGTAGTGATCACAAAAGGCTAAGGCTAAATCGGAATTACTTTCCAAAGGGGGGATGAGCTTTTCTAGAAAGTCCTCTTCCCACATATCATCGTCTAGTAGACAAGCGACATATTTTCCCTGCGCCATTTGAAAGGCTTTGAAAGTATTAGCGAACATTCCCATGTTCGATGAATTGCGCGAGAAGCGAATGCGTGGGTCATTAAATGACTCAACAATTGCTTGCGGATTTTGCGGACTACAATTGTCGCAAACAATAATTTCAATATTGCGATACGTTTGTCGCACCGCACTACTTAGTGCTGCTTGTAAGTATTCTGGACGATTATAGGTAGGTGTGATAACGCTAACTAAGGGAGTTGGGGAGTTAGTATCTCTAGCCATAGTTTTAATATTAGGTAGGAATCATCACAGACCAAATTAGACCTATGATTCGTCCACAATTACTGGATAATGGGATAGTCGAGATGTGCTTGGTTTATATTGCGACAATCACATTTACTGCTAAACGGTAGTACTTTCCGTATGAACAGGAGAAGAAACTAAAAATTTTCCGCTTTTAAATAAAAATCGAGCTAGGTAATATAGTTTTTCTTGTCCAGAGTAGAAAGGCCATCCTAGTATCAAACCAGAGATAGCCCACACTTCCTTGCTATCCCACTTGGCTTGTTGATAATACTTTGTACGTCGATACTGAAGATTGCGAGATAAGTCAACTTTTTGGGAATAACCAATACGTGCCAAAAAGTCATTGATATATTGGTTAGTCATCTCAATCCCAGTTTGGGATTTGGCTTCTTGTTCCTTGGTGGCGATCGCTCCGCTCATGTGATTGTTCGCACCATGTATGCGATAGTATCCCAAGTTTTCGTGTAATGTTTTAATCTTACCTAAAAACGCTGTGCAGTAAATAATACAACCATCAGCCCAAATACGCCATTTAATAGGGTCAATGGGGAAAACTTTTTCTAGGGCTTCACGGCGATAAGCGAGCCCAGATGTGGGAGGAAAACACCAAGCATTCCCCGTCTTTAAGATAACTTTGGCTAAATCTTCGCTCAGTTTTGGCCCTTGAGTAGAAGCATTATTAATGCTGTTGTCATTGCCATCAATCACATCTAAATGGTGCATAACACCAACTACATCTGATTGCTTAAATACCTCAACTATGCGTTGTAATTTGTGAGGCTTCCACACATCATCAGCATCAAGAAAAGCAATAATTTCTCCGGTAGCGGCGGCAAACCCAGCATTAAAAGCGCCCCCTTGTCCTTGATTTGTCTGGAAGATGGCTTTAATTTTATCTGGTGCTGTTTGTTGAAGTTGGGTGATGACACTACGGCTATCATCTTGAGAACCATCGTCTACTACAACGATTTCTACATCGGAGTGGGTTTGAGATAGAACCGAGTTGATTGCTTTAGTCAGATAGCGACCATAGTTATAGTTAGAAATTACAACAGAAACTTTCATGGTTCTTTCTTCCAGGCGGTGAAGCTGTTAAATAAAATGACAATACTTTTGATAGGTCGTAGGGTAAAAACGAATTATGACTGGTGTACATAAGTTCTCATTGATTCCCAAACTTTCCCTAATCCCAGGTTAAATATCAATGTTCTAATTAAGACTTTTAGCCGCCAAGGGGTATAACGTATGTACCATTTGGTAAACCACACAAGACTTTCTATGGGTTGAAACCATCTACTAGCTTTGAGATAGCTAATCCATTCCAACTGTGCTGGATGCTCACATCCAATCTTCCAAGGTTTTTCTCCACCAGCGAAATGAATGATATAAGGCTTGTGGAGGAGATCATCTTTTATCGGTCGAATCTCTTGCTTAAAGGGTGAATCTATCCAGTTGTCGTAATCCAGAATGTGGGCTATAACGTTCCACTTGGGATTTAGTTTCCCCCAATTATTAGCAAGAATGGCATTTAAACCCTCTTGATCACCCATTCGCACATATTCTGGATATTCGCTGAAGTAACGAAATATTTTCTGGCTAATTTGTTCCTCTCTCCATCTTGGTAAATTCATTACCAAGACTCCAGCGTTGAAATAGGGTGAATTAGGAGCTAGTCCTAACTCTTTGTAATTCATGATCCCTAAATTGCAAGATACATAAGGAATTACAAGGTCACTACAGGCTAGTAAGGCATGTTGACCCATTTCCTGGTTCCATAGGTCTTTTAAGTTTCCCTTGACGAGTAAATCACTATCTAAGTAAATAGCTTTGTCAAAATGGTCTGGCAAGATATCGGGGATGAGTAATCTTAGATAGGTAGCTACTGATACCCAATCAGGTGTTTTGATATGGCTCAGTGATGTGAAACTACTAGCAGAAAGCCACTTAAGATGTAGATTAATGTGTTCAACGTTAAGTACTCGTTGTATGCGTTGCTTACTCTGCTTAGTAATACCACCATCAATAATGTAGAGGTAAAGTGTACAACCTTTTTCTAGATTAGCTACTGCGGAATAGAGAGTTACAGTTAGGGGTATGGCGTAATTATCATCTGCGCCACACACTACAACCAAAGAATTGTTGTCTAAAGCCATAAGTAGAGATGGGGTATGGTGAATTGAAAGAAGAATTGTAGGCAAATACAGGGGTTGAGGGTGATAATTAGCCTAAAGAACCTGATTCGTTCTGCATTTGGTGATATTTCCAAAGCTTGCCTTTCATTTCTAGTAATTCTTGATAACTTCCTTGTTCGACAATGCGTCCTTGTTCGAGTACAACAACCTTGTCGGCTTTAGCAATTGTGGAAAGTCTGTGAGCGATCGCAATGACAGTTCTTCCCACCGCCAGCTTTTCGATAGACTCTTGAATCAAGCGTTCTGATACTGAATCTAAGGCGCTGGTAGCTTCATCAAGGATGAGGATGTCTGGATCGCGCAGTAAAGCACGGGCGATCGCAATTCGTTGTCTTTGTCCTCCAGATAAGCGCACACCGCGATCGCCCAACCTAGTTTCAAATCCTTCAGGCATTTGTTCGATAAATTCCAGCGCATTCGCTAGTTTAGCTGCTTCCCGAATTTCAGCTTGACTTGCTCCCTGTGTACCGTAAGCAATATTTTCTCTTACCGAAGTATTGAAGATAAATGTATCTTGGCTAACAATAGCCATCTTCTGGCGCAGAGAATTAATTTCCAGTTTTTGCGAATCGATGCCATCAATTAAAATCTGTCCCTGTATGGGGTCGTAAAATCGAGGAATTAAATCAGCTAACGTAGTCTTACCTGCACCAGAAGCCCCTACAAGCGCAGTTGTTTTACCACGCTCAATAGTCATTGTGATATTATGCAGCACTAAATTATCGGCAGTATAGCCAAAATCTACAGATACTAAATCTATTGAACGTTTTAAACCTTGAAACTTAAATTTGCCGTTTTTCAGGTAAGGCTTATCATTAGTCTGCAAAATAGCTTTAATATTTTCTGATGAACCTTGTAAAGTACTCAGAAACGCAACAGTACCATTAATATCCTGAATATTAGGAATAACTCTAACCAGAACAAAGAAGAAAGTTAATAATGAGGCAACTGGTAGAGTAAGTTTTGTGAATGAAAGCAAAATTAAACTAATTAAAACTGTAGTAGCTATTCCTTCAGCAATGGGTTTAACAATTGTCCATGCTTTAGCAACTTTTATCGCCGCATTAAGTTGATCATTACTAGCTTTATAAAAACGCTGGCGTTCAAATTCTTGTGTACCGAATGCTTGTATAGTGCGGATTCCGTTAATAAACTCTACCGCCGTAGCTGTAAATTGAGAGTTAGCTTGAGAAATACCAAAACTGCTTTCTCGTACTCGTTTATTTAGTGTGGATAAGCCCACAGCAATTAATAAAAATATGAAAACAGAAAGAATTGAAAGTTGCCATGAAATTAGAAACATGACAATAAAGTAAACACAAACCGTCATGACTCTAGTCGATACAAAAGCCATGCCGCTAAAGGCTTGTTTTATCCTTTCAATTTCTGTAGTAATTGTATTGATGAGTTCACCAGAACGAGTTTGAGCAAAATAACTCAACCTGAAAGATTGTAATTGCTCGAAAATCTGCTTATGTAAGCGGTCTGCTAAATGGAGTTGCGCTGATTCTGTATAAATGCCGCTAAAATAATTGAAAGTAGCTCGCATCCAGGTACTCAACAAAATGAGTAAAGATATTCTATATAAAGGGCTAAGTGGCAACGTATCAGAAGCTAAAATCATATCAACCCAACCAATTCCTGTCTGAATTGGTTTGTCAGGCGTAGTCAAATTTTGTAAGAAGGATAGCAGAAAGCCTATACTAACCCCTTCAAAACTGGCGGCTAAAAATGAAGAAATTACAGCTAAAATAGCTATTTTGCGAAAATGTTTAATTTCTCTCAATATTAGATAGTTATTTTGCAAATAACCGTTAAATTTAAAGAAATTACGTTGTGTCTTTGGCATTTCTAAATATGTAATGTATTTTCTAGATAAGTTGATAGGGCTACATTTTTAGCTCACAAGCAGCAAATAGATTAATTACAGAACTGAGCCAGCGATTTTTTGTAAGCTTTTAGTTGTTCTTAAGTAGTGACGCTGAGAGAAAAATGTTCTGAATAAGAACACTAATCAATTTAGTATTTCCAGATTTTTTTGCTCTCTCAGGACAAAGGTAAACTTTATTTTAGAAGTTACTTAATTAATCTATTTATGGGAAATTAAAACCTATTAACTCGTCATATCATGCACATTTCAAGTAGTGCTATATCTATAGGATTAGTACTTAGTAATAGGTAAGTATTAAAAAGCTTACCCATTACTAATTTGTTTACATTAAGATTCTGTTTGTACTTCCCATGAACTTGTAATTATTGGGAATTTATTTGCTTGTGGCTGTTCTTCTAGACTAAGTAAAACTGCTTTCTCTAAAGTCCAACATTCATCTCCAGTTAAACTCATTTCTCCCCGCAGTACATGCCACAGTTTTGAGAGATAATTTAAAGCAGATGTATTTAGGCAAATTCCTAAGACTTTGAAGTTGTTTTGACTAGCAGTGCAGAACTTGATTGCACGAAAAAGTTTACCTTTTTCTCCTACACGCCATTCATAAGTAAATAAAGGTTCTGATGAATTAATTCGCATTAACATCAGCAGCCCTAGCATTACTGGACTAGTTATTAGGAACAATACAAAAGCTAATATCCAGTTAATTAATTTCCCGAACCAATTACTTGATTTGGGTAGTTTACGGTGAATAGGTCTACTCAAAAAGATTGGCTTATGAGCTTTCTCACAAGCCTCCGCCCAAAATTTCAGCCAATTTTCACCTAATTTGCCATCTATACTCACCAAATTAACTGAAGAGTTTTTTAAGCAATTAACTAATAATTTTTCATCATTGAGAGATGGCAAATATGGCTGTGTAAGTTTGTGAGCGCATTTTACTAACAACTGGCCTCTTCGCCACTGAAGGGTGTAATGTGATGAGGAATGAATTTGATTTTGCGAAGCTACTAGCTCGTAATTCTCAACAGTTGAAACTATTACGCTGGTCATAATGTCTTTGGATTTAGATAAATTAAATCGCTGAGATGATCTCAAAGGCTGTCGATGCCAAAGACTTTGAGGTGAATTTGTTCTACTTGAAAAAGTTATGAATTGTTACGTGCAGAATTTAATTCGGCACATGGTAGAAAGCGCAAATAAAAACTAGACGCTGTTAGTGTGAATCAGTACAAGTTTTTTTCTATTATTTATAAAGGTAGAAATAAACATACTTGTAAAGTTACCGGGAAAATACCGATGATTTTTATAGTGATGATTGATGTTGAGGAGTTTGGAGCAATTAAACTAATCTTTGAAAATACCAAACTAGCAATCCGCACTATTTAATTCCAGAACTTTACATGATGTTTAGTTATAGATACCCTTCTACCTTTACACTCAGTCTTAGAACCCTGTCAAATTTTGGCTTAGAACCATTTGAAGTCAATTTCCATCTCTAGGATATAAGAATCTAAGGGAATATATGTATGCTTAATTTAATTCTTCATTTATTCTTTAATTATTCAAAATATTAACTGGTTATTTATAAAGATGCGATAAATGTACTTAAGTATATATATTATTGGCTCAAAAAAATAAAACTAAAAAGGTTTATTTATAACAGTATTTTTAATTTATTTAATTCTATTTATTGCATATATTTGATAGTTATTTTTGTCTTAGTTAGTTTTGTAGGGACAAAAAAATAAGGACTTTAGTCCTTACTACTAGCTTAAGTATAATTTTTGATAGGAAAAAATTTGTGCGATCGCTTTCTTAGTAAGTGCGATCGCACAATCAAAAACGAGGATTAATCCCTTAGCCTCAATTACTTTTCTACAGCCTGTTCTAAGGCAAAACGGTATTCTCTAGCATAAGGTACATAAGTGCTATTAGAAGTAGATACGCCGTTAGCCACGACACCAATTAAATTCAACTTACTCAACATAGCTGTAGCTTGAGCGATTTGGTTACGAGTTACTTTACCAATACTCGCCACCATAACTACACTCCGACAAGATGAACCTGTAAGCAACGCATCTACCAAACCAATAACTGGTGGCGCATCAATGATGACTACATCGTAGTTCTCTTCAAATGCAGCCATTAACTGTTTCATGCGGGGAGAACTTAAGAGGTTGGCTGAATCACTAGGAGATGGGCCAGCCGTCAAAATATCGATGTAAGCTGAACCAACGTTATGTACACTAATTTGCTCAGGTAGAGTAACTTCGCTGGCTAATAGAGTTGATAGCCCCTGCTCATTGGGAAGGTTAAGATGTTCATGCAAACTGGGGTCGCGTAGGTTAGCATCAATCAGTAACACCCGTTTATGTAACCTAGCTGCACTCATCGCCAGACCCAAAGCCAAACCTGACTTACCTCTATCAAACATGGGGGAGGTAATCATCAAGGATTTTAAGCTAGATACAGAATTTAACAACTCAATATTTTTGTAAATCAAATCCAAAGATTCCCAACGGATGGAAGACCTGAGAACCTCAACTGTCCAAGGCCCCAACACTTCCGGCTTGCCAAAAGGTAACTTAATAACTGAATCTCTAGTTTTAGCAGGTGGTAATTTGGGAGTAGCCCCCAACAAAGGTAAAGCAGCTTGTTTTTCTAACTCAGCCGTGGTGTGAACAGAATCATCAGAAGCTTCACGAATAAAGGCTGCAATGCCTCCCAACATTAACCCAACAACTGCACCCAACATCAAATTCTGTTGGAGATTTGGGCCTAATTTCATACCTAATTGGGGTTCTTCGACAACTTCCCAATTAAACCCACCTTTAGCCAGTTCTTGACGCAGTTGTTGTTCTGCACGTAATAGCTGCTCTAATCTTTCGCGGCTAAATTGCAATTGTGGTTGTATACGATTGTAATAAGCCAATAAGGGCGGAAAACGCTTAATTTCCAGTCGTAGTTGATTTTCTTTCTGTGCCAAAGTTTGATCACGAGCAGTTAATGAAACTATGGTCGTTTGTGTATCTACTAATTGACCAGCCAGAGTCAAGTCGATTTGACCAAACTGTCCCTGTTCTAACAGTGGTTCGGTAGCGTTAAAGCCATCAGCAGATTTAACGCCTAAAGTTCTGCTGACTTCTTGCTGCAATAATTCTTTTTGGCTTCCTAACTGTTCTTTTAGCTTCTGCACACTAGGCGTTTCATCAGTGAAACGTAAACGTTCTTGAGCTAATAAGAGTTCTGTTTTTTGAATCTCGTTGAGTAAGCTTTGATAACGGACTGACTGACTCAAGCGAGAAGTTACCAAAGCATTCTTAGGCGAACGATTTAATTGCTCTTCTAAAGATTTTTGCTTTGCTAAAGCTTCTTCATAAGCAGAACGAGTAGTACGCCGTTCCTGCTCAATAGTATTCAAAGAATCTTCTAGAGCCTTTGCTTGCGCTTCTGGGTCAATGAGGTTCTGGTTTCTGCGGAACCGTTGTAAGTTGGCTTCAGCTGCATTTACTTCTTCGCTAGCTTTGCTCAACTGTTCTCTAATGACTTGTAGACCTTTTTTGAGGCGATTATCCTGTTGCTGTTTGTTATATTCCACATAGACTTGGCGAACAGCACTGAGGACTTTTTGAGTCCGTTCAGGATCATTAGCAGTATATTCTACCTGAAAAATTTTAGTAGCAAGATTATCTTCTTTTGTCCTCAGTTGGCTTAATGCCAAGGCATTTCTAATATCAGCTACAGTAATATCTGGATATTCCGATTGCAATTTAGACACTGCTTTTTGAATCAATCCTGTACTCTGCATTAAGTTGAGTTGAGTAGCAGTGTCTATTTGTATATCTGGTTCTAGAAATTGAGTTTCTGAATTTCCTCCCTCTTTCTTACCTTGATAGTTGGGTTCTACCAACAATTGCATTGTGCTTTTGTAAGTAGGTTTTGTCCTAGCCGTCATCAATCCTGCTATGGCAATTGTTGTTAAAAATCCCATCAAGAACCAAGGAGACCTACGCAGAAAAACTGAAAAAATTTTGCCATAGCTTAGTTCTGAATCAAGGGTGTTTATATTTGTACTTAGATTAGTTTGAACCACTTTTATAATCCTTGTGTTTGAGACGCTAATTAAATAAGAGAGTTTTGAGTGCTGTTAGCGGTAGCGGGGCGATGAGCAGCGTGCTGAGTGCTGAGATTAAGTAATCTTTTCAACTCAGCACTCATAACTTTTAACTCAGCACTTTTTATTAATTAAGACTACAAGTTTGGTCAATAATTCGTTCAACTTTACTAAAAAACACTGGCTCGGAAAAATTATTCACTGCATGATTACGAATATTTTCATAATTCCAAGTGATTTCTCCGGACTCTAATAAAGCCATTTGTAAAGATTCTGGGGTTTGTCTGTTAAAAAACACTCCAGTCTTGCCATGTATTTGAGTATCTAAAACTCCGCCTGCACCAAAAGCTACAACTGGCGTTCCACTGGCATTAGCCTCTACAGGCACTAAACCATAGTCTTCTAAAGCCGCTACGATGATAGATTTGGCTTTGGAGAATAATTCTTTACGTCTGCTATCACTGACATGCCCAACAAACTGGATATTATCTAAGGCTTTGGATTGTAATCTTTCTCTTTCTGGGCCGTCACCAGATATGATTAACGGCCACCCTAGCCAGTTAAAAGCCTCAACTATGATATCGAGACGTTTGTAACTAATCATCCGTGCTGATGCTAAGTAATATTCGTCTTTAGTATCCGAAAAAACGAAGTTGCTGGTATCAATTGGATAATTAATCATTATTGCTTGTTTGCCGTAAATCTTTTCAATCCGACGAGCAACAATGCTAGAATTGGCGATGTAAATATCAGGTTCTTGAGCGTATTTCATGTCAACATCACGCATTAATTGAAATACTTTTTCGATTAATGGTGATAGATATCTATAATCGCTATATTCTCTTAAATACGTTTCTGTATCCCACAAGAAGCGGGTAACGTTATGGCAGAAGCAAATGTGTTTAGCACCCGGTCTTTTACGCACTGCTTTCGCAAAGCTGGTACTGCTACTAATAATTAAATCGTAGTCTTGTAAATCCAAGGATCGAAAAGCAGGAAAATAAAAGGGAGCCATTAGTCTAAAATATTTAGCTGCACCAGGAACTTTTTGTAGGAATGTTGTGTTGACTATCCGCTCACCCATATCGATGGTTTTTTGCGGGTCATATAATGATGTAAAAATATCTGCATCGGGATAGCGTTTGCAAAGCAGTTCAAATACTCGTTCTGCTCCCCCGCGTTGGGTTAGGTAATCATGAACTAGAGCAACTTTCATATTTTTCTAAATTAGTTAGAATTTTTCTTTTAAAGATATTTCAGCAGAAATTCTTCATTTTTTTGGTATTTTAGATGATATTTTTTTACTATTTTTTGATACATTTATATCTATTAAAAACAGTGTAAAAAATAAGAAGTTAAAATTTAGTTTATATGTAGAAGTTAGCGGAAATTAATCTATATTCAGATGTTTCAGCCCTCCTTATAAACACAAGGAGGGCGATTTATAGAAAATTGATTTAGTTTTTGTAGCTGTTGGTGGATCTTGCCCACCCTACTTTATACCATTTTGGATTTTAGATTTTAGATTTTGGATTTTGAAATGCTTCATTAGTGAACTTTTCAGTTATCCATTTGTCGCAATCATTTTTCAAACTGGTATTAGATTTAGGTTTTAGCTAACAGTTACTAACACTCTTTCTGGAGCAAAATATTTATCTTGTTCTGCTCTTAGTTGGTCACAAAGTCTGCCTTCGGGTAGTTCTACATCATCGTAGGTAAGCACTTGATCTTTAGGAATGTCGCGTTTCAAGCGGCAGCCTTCAGCAAGACCCATAGGTAAGAGTTTTTGCTGTTGGACAATATCAGAATTTTCACATTGTCCATAGGTCATATAGTAGCCAATACCATCTAGGGTTTCGCCGGCTTTGAGGTCAATTTTGGCTGTAGTCACTACATCTACTAGGGGGCCTGCTAGGGGAGCCATCACAGCATCTTGGAACAGGACTGCACGGGCTACAGATAAGGGAACTTCAAAATGGCAGAGGTGGTATGGTGTGTAGAAGCTATAGAGAGGGCCTTCACCTAATTTGTAGAGGTTGAGGTAGTGGCATTGTTTGGGGTCGTCGTGGGTGGCGAAGACGTATATGCCAGGGCCGGGTTTTGCACCGACGACATAATCAACAATACCGCCTAGTTCCTTGAGTTGTTCCACATCGTACATGTTGGTCATTTCATCCACATGTCCGGTGAAGTCATAGCCCAGCATCCCCCGCTTGGCGACTTTCATACCTGTGGCGTTAGCAACGATCGCCTGCTCAAAGGAAATTTTGCTACCATCAGCAAAGCTTGTTACCATGTGGGCCTTTTGTCCCCAACGTTTGGCAAAGCCTTCTTGAGTGGTGGGGTTGCGATAGGGGTCTTGTAAGCCTTTGATGTTACCGCACAATAGGGGAGTCAGACCAATGCTTTTGACGAAGCGGTAAAGATTCATCTGTACCCCTGGCTGGTCGCCATCACACGCGCTGAGAATCACACCAGCTTTATCTGCATAGACTTTGAGGATGGGGCCGATAGTACCATCGAGTTCTGCATTCATCATAATGATATGCTTGCGATGGGCGATCGCTTCCATCACCACATGAGCGCCAAACTCTACAGCCCCAGTAACTTCGATAATTGCGTCAATACCATCAGCTTGGCAGATTAGTTTAGCATCTTCGGTGATAGCATACTTACCTTGAGCGATCGCACTTTCCAATTCGCTCACAGAGTCTACAACGTTAATATCTTCGATTCCTGCTTCTATATAAGCGCGTTTCGCACCATCAATACTGCGGTTAGAAATAGCAACCAATTCCATCCCTGGAACCGAATTAATGATTTGATTGGCAATACCTCGACCCATAAAACCAGCACCAATCATTCCCACTTTCACAGGATTACCCGCAGCAGCACGAGCTTTGAGAGCGTTATCAATAATAATCATTTGTTTAGTTCCTTTATATTTTTTGGAGGCAAACTCAATCAGTTGTCATTAGTCAAAAAACTCTGGACTGTGGACTGTAGACTATGGACTTTTGACTCAGCACTTTCTAACAAAAAGCTTCTACCGGATCTGGGCTACCAATTGGTAACGTTTCTAACAGAGGCCAGTTGGCATCTTTTTCAGAAATTACTGTTACTTCTAGAGGCCATTCAATGTTAAAAAATGGGTCGTTGTAGCGTAATCCTTTTTCGTATCCTGGTGTATAAAATTCGCCTACTTGATATACTACTTCTGCATCATCGGTGAGGGCTTGATAACCATGAGCGAACATTTCTGGTACATATAAAGCACGACGGTTATCGGCAGTTAGTTCTACGCCGATGTGTGATAAAAATGTTGGTGATTCGGGACGCATATCAATAATTACGTCGTAGATAGCACCTTTAATACAGCGAATTAATTTTGTTTCTGCGGCTGGTTGCAGTTGATAGTGCATACCTCGTAGTGTGCCTTTTTTAAAATTATAAGAAAGGTTACACTGAGCAACTACGGGTTTTAAACCATGTGCAGCAAATTCATTAGCGCAAAAAGTTCTGGCAAAGAAACCACGATGATCTGGCTTTTCTTCTAGGTCAATAATATAAGCATCTTTGAGTGCTGTAGTTGTAAAAATCATATGTTGTTTCTCAATTAAAAATTGGTTATGGGAAAATAAATACTCACCATTTAGTATTTACCCAGATAAACAAGCTAAACAGGAAGTTTATCAATATTTGGTTTGGGAAAAGTATCATCCCAATATTGAGTACAAAGTCCTGGGCGTTTGGCTGGGTTAGCAGTGTAGGCGAAAAATAGCGTGGAACGCTCTTGTGTACGGACTGTACCGTGATGTAAAAGTCTTTGGGTATCAGCAATAATGACTGTTCCGGCTGGGCCTGTGCATGACTTCCAAGCTGATTTGGGAACGATTTTATTTAATTGTTCATCATTAATCCCTGACTTATGTATTTTAGGATAAAGTCGATAGAAATTCAGGTTATCAATGGATGTTAAAGATGCAGGTACATATTCAAAAGGCCCCTGATCTTTTTCTACATCATTTAAGTAAATAATGATTTTGACAATGCGACGATCTTCTGAATCTCTATGCCATAACATTGTACTGAATTGATTGGCATTGATAAAGTCTTTGCGAATTTGTACGCCGTGATAGGCAACAGGAAGACCAATATAGTTTTCAAGAACGTTCAATAATCTTTGTTCTTTTCCCCAGTTATGAAAAGCGGGTATGTGAGTAACTGTATAAATTTCTGGGTAATTTTCGTCTGAATCTTTGTACTCACCTGTTCCCATTGTGGGTAATATGGTATGGGAAGCTTTGAGGAGTTGCGGTGTAGTTTCGAACCCTAATTCTTCAAGTGTAGTAATACAAACTGCATCTTTTTTTAGGGCATCAACAATGTGGCGATCGCGTGGTTCAATTGCAGGTAATTTTTGAGCGTGGTGCAAGAGTTTGGCTCTATAAGCAACCTCTGAATTGATTGCTTCTATTTTATCTTTAATTGTGTTCAACATGGGATGTAGCTGTGTTATGCTGCTGCTGGATTTAATGAATGAAAGATGTGATGATTGTTAGCTTTTGCTACTCGTAGAGTTAATGATTTCTTGAGGATTTCCTTCTTTAGATGAAATAACAGTTTCTAAAACTGATATACTGACTAATCCAAAGTAAGGAATTGCTGTAGTTAAAGCGAGAATTGGCCATCTTCTTAAAGCTCCTAATAGAACTCGCCAATTATTATGGTTAAAATGTTCTAAAATCAAGTTTCTGCAAAAAGTACTGGAATAGCCTATTTCTCTAAGCTTGATATTTACTTCTGGTGAATATGTATACTGCATCTTCAGCAGCATTTTTGGTTTAACCATCCAATGACTAGCACCAAAAGCATTTTCTAGATAAGTATCTTTGCTGATTCTGACATTACCATGAAAAGCACAGAAGCCGGTTAAATATACTTGATAGTCTAAGTTATTTACTCCATCAGCCCAGGTTTTTAAGGCAAGTTTTGCCAAGTCTGTTCTATATACTTGGGCTGACATTAGTTGTACACCAGAGCGATTTTCTTGAATGCAGCGCTCAAAAGCAACTTTACCGTCAGACTCATCTACTTCTTCTTGGATTTGATAACAGTTTGGGTACAATAATTCGCCTGTTACTTCATGACGGCAAGAAAAGTTGAGAATTAGTAGACTTAAATTAGCTGATTCTTTTAATGTCTTGATAAGATAAGGAATCGCTGTGTCTTCAATTCTATCATCATCACTAATTGTCCAAACATATTTGCTTGTTGCGGCATTTAAGCAATAAGCAATGTTTCTCATTACTCCTAGATTTTTACTATGTCTGTTAGCATGAAAGGTAGTATTTGGCAAAGCCATCTGCCATTTTTTAATTATCTCAGGAGTATTATCTTCTGAACAATTATCGGAAATAATAATTTCACATTCAGATTCAAAACCTTTGATGGCGTTAGCTAACCATGCAAGTTGTTTATCAAGTAATTTAGCACGGTTATAAGTAGGAAGAGAAATTGTTAGTAATTTATTCATGATTAAATAGATATGAGGTATGTAGAGTATGTCTCTTTGAGTAAATAAAATTGATCAAGTTGGTAATGGGTAATAGTTAATTGGGATGTATTGACAATTACCGATTACCAATTACCCATTACTGTGATGTGAAATTACTTAATATTCCAGAAGAAATCTTGGTTTATTTGTTCAGTACGAATGAGGTATTCTAATTGTTTTAAGCGTGTAAAACCTCTAAACAAAAAGGTATCTTCTGTCATATCTATTTGACTGAATAAATCAAATAATTGTCTTGCACCTTTTTGTGCATCCCAATCACACTTAAACCCAGGTAGGATGGTGTTGATTTTTTCAAAAGATACGCGATAGCTGCGGTTATCCGCACCGTTATTACCAAAAGACAATTTACATCCTGGGAAATTTTCAGCAATAATCTGGGCAATTTCTTTAACGCGGTAGTTATTACCTGTGTCACCAACGTTAAAGACTTGGTTATGTACAATATCGCGGGGTGCTTCTAAAGCACAAACAATGGCTTTGCAGATATCTAAAGCGTGGACTAATGGCCGCCAAGGTGTACCATCGCTGGTCATTTTGATTTCTTTGGTAGTCCAAGCCAAGCCGGATAGGTTGTTCAAAACAATATCAAAGCGCATTCTAGGAGAAGCACCAAAAGCTGTGGCGTTCCGCATGAAGGTGGGAGAGAAGTCATCATCAGCTAGGAGTGTGACATCTCGTTCTACGAGGGTTTTGCATTCTGCGTAGGCTGTTTGGGGATTAACTGGAGATTCTTCTGTCACATCGCCTTCTGTAGCTACACCGTAAACACTACAGGAAGACATATAGACGAAGCGCCGTACACCCATTGTTTTAGCTAGGTTAGCGAGACGTACTGAACCTAAATGGTTGATGTCGTAGGTGATATTTGGCGATAATTGTCCAGTAGGATCGTTGGATAGCTCCGCCATGTGAACTATTGCTTCTACACCTGCCAAATCTTCGGGGGTGATGTGGCGGATATCTTTGTTAAGAGTTTTGGCAGTAATTTCAGTACCGTTGTATAGCCAACCTACTTTGTAAAAACCAGTATCTACGCCAATAACTTCGTGTCCGCGTTTGATTAATAGAGAAGGTAATAAACAACCAAGATAACCTTCAGTTCCAGTTACTAAAATCTTCATTTTCGGTAATTTCTTTGTGGTGAAAAATTGTTTTGGTAAATGAACTGACTGAAACTAACTAGAATAATTCGTAATTTGTAATTACGTAAGCTGCCTATAATTACTGGTGGGAGAGGTTTATAGTTTGGATTTATTCACTAATGCGAATTTCAAAAATTTTCTACTCACTCGGCGTATCAAAGTATCACGCCAGCCTGCCCAAGCTGTCATGTCAAGATATTGAAAGAATAAATCTTTTTTAGGGTGAGTAGACTCATGCCGCAATCCTGCATACCAGGGTTTAGGAATGGTTGTATAGTGAACAATGTAAGGTTGATGGAGTAGCTCGTTATAGACTTCTTCGGTAAAAGGACTTTCTTGCCAAGATGGATAGTCATATATCCTGGGCATTTGATTCCATTGCGGATGAAGTTCACCCCATTTGCCTGCAAGAACTAAGTTGAGTCCATCTTGATCGTTAAGCAGGTTGCCTCTTTTTATATATTCAAGAACCTTTATGCCTATATTCTCACTGCGCCACTTTTTCAAATCTATAACTAACACTCCTGAGTTAAAGTATTTAGCATCAGGAGAAATTCCCAACTCTTGATAGGTTTTCCAGGAATGAGCCAAGGACATATACAATTGGTGATCATCCTGAACTGCTAAAACATAGTTATCTCCTATATCGATGTTCCATAGCTGTTCTAAATCTCCGATCACTACCAGATCACTATCTAGATAAATTGCTTTATCAAAGTGTTTTGGGACAACTTCAGGAATGCAAAGCCGATAGTAGCTAGAGATTGTTAAGTGGCTATACAATGGCAAATTGGTAAATAGGGTATCGTCTAGCCTAGTCCAATTAATCTCAACTTGTTTTGAGTCAAGCGATCGCGTAATCTTGCGTTTGTTAGTCTGACTAATACCACCATCTAGGATATACAAGGCGACAGGGCAATCGCTTCGGAAATTTGCTATGGCTGAACGAATCGTCACAGCAAGAGGCATTGCATAGTTATTATCAGCAGCACATACGAGTACAAGTGGCTGTTGTAATGCAACTGGCATAAATTCAGTTCCAATAACTGATGGGGTAATTTCCAACAATTGGCCGATACGCCATCAGTATGGGTTTTAGTGAGGGCTGGAACCCTCATTACTAACTAACTGACGACTGCTGGCATATCTGAGTGTTGGGCGATTTGTGCAGCGATCGCTTTTCCTATTTCTAAGGAAGATGTCGCGGCTGGTGAGGGTGCATTGCAGACATGAATGGAGTTGTTACCAGGGACGATGTAAAAGTCGTCTACAAGTTTGCCATCATCCATTAAAGCTTGGGCGCGTACTCCTGCATGGGTGGGAACTAAATCCTCGGCTTGGACTTCAGGAATCAGTTTTTGCAAACTTCTGGTAAAAGCTGCTTTGCTAAAGGAACGGATGATTTCTTGGATACCTTCGTCGGCGTGTTTGGCGGCGAGTTTCCAAAAACCAGGGTATGTCATGACCTCAGCAAAGTCTTTGAGGTCGAAGTCGGTTTTGGTGTAACCTTCGCGCTTGAGGCTAAGAACTGCATTCGGCCCAGCGTGGACACTCCCGTCAATCATCTTGGTGAAATGAACACCTAAGAAGGGAAATTCGGGGTTAGGAACCGGATAAATGAGAGTTTTGACCAAATAGCGTTTTTCGGGGGTGAGTTCGTAATATTCTCCCCGGAAGGGTACGATTTTTGCCTGGGGTTGTACTCCACCTAATTTAGCAATGCGATCGCTATGCAATCCGGCACAATTGATCACAAAACGGGTTTCAAAGTTACCGTTATTAGTTTCTAGTACGTGATGTTTACCACTGGGGGAAATCTTCAGTACTTTGGTGTTTAGGCGTAACTCTCCACCTTGTTGTTGAATCAACTCGGCGTATTTTAAGCAAACTTGTTTATAATTAACAATGCCAGTGGAGAAAACCCGGATACCACCTACACAACTAACGTGAGGTTCAATTTCCTTAACTTCTTCGGGGCTAATTCTTTTAACTTCTATGTTATTTTCTAAACCGCGTTGGTAGAGGTTTTCTAGGCGTGGTAGTTCTTGCTCATCAGTTGCCACAATCACCTTACCGCAGACATCATGGTCTATGCCATATTCTTGGCAAAATTGTACCATTGAGTCTCTACCATCACGGCAGAATTTCGCTTTAAAACTCCCAGGCTTATAATAAATACCAGAGTGTATTACCCCACTATTATTACCTGTTTGGTGAAAAGCCCACTGACTTTCCTTCTCTAATACTAAAATCCGTGCTTGGGGATAACGCTTACCCAAAGCCATCCCTGTAGACAGCCCAACTATTCCCCCACCGATAATGGCAAAATCGTACATTGGTATTACTGCACTTAAAATTACACTATGGTTGTAGTAAACAATACCTTACAACGAAAATCAAAATAATGTAGGACAAAATGCCAAAATTATTTTTTACTTTCCCGTAAATCTATGACCAAACTTTCCAAGGAGCTTGGTTATTTTTCCATAAATCCTCTAGGTAATTTTTATCTCGTAAGGTATCCATAGGTTGCCAGAAACCATTATGTTTAAAAGCAGACAATTCTTCCATATCTGCTAACTTCTCTAATGGTTCCTTTTCCCAAACGGTGGCATCATCGGCAATCAAATCTACTACTTCTGGTTCTAGGACAAAATAACCACCGTTAATCCAAGCACCATCACCTTCAGGCTTTTCCCGGAAACTACTAATTTTGGTTTGTTCATATCCCAAAGAGATGGCTCCAAAACGTCCGGCTGGTTGGACTGCGGTGAGTGTTCCTAATGTTTTTTGTTCTTGATGAAACTTTACTAATTCAGTAATATTGACATCACTTACACCGTCACCATAGGTAAAACAGAAAGTATCGTTACCAATATGTTCGCGGACACGCTTTAAGCGTCCACCAGTCATAGTGTTATCACCTGTATTTACCAAAGTTACTCGCCAAGGTTCAGCGTAACCAGAATGCACATTCATCTGGTTAAAACGCATATCAAAAGTTACATCAGACATATGTAAAAAGTAGTTGGCAAAATACTCTTTAATGACGTAACCTTTGTAACCACAACAAATAATAAAATCATTAATGCCGTGGGCAGAATATGTTTTCATGATGTGCCAAAGAATCGGCTTTCCACCAATTTCTACCATCGGCTTAGGTTTGATGCTGGTTTCTTCACTGAGGCGTGTACCGAGTCCTCCAGCCAAAATTACTGCTTTCATATAATTACCTCAAAGGTGTGGAGAGATGAATTTGGTAAATTTATAAGTATGAAGCGGATGCACTGGAAGAAAACTTAGTTCCTGATGTTTGTTTCTTCGTACATAATTTAACGGTTATTTTTGGCTATTGTATAAAGAGGAGATAAATATCGATATTTTGTATATGAAAGCTTGATGAATATAAAAAAGTCATTAGTCATTAGTCATTAGTCCATAGTCAAAAACTTTATATCAGTACGGCTAATTACTTAATATTGGTAATAGGTAATAGCTAATTGGTAATTGGTTTTCACTGTTACACATCACCAATTACCAACACCACTATATTTTAAGTAATTAAACCAACACGATATTAGTCTTTCACTATGGACTATGGACTGTTGACTAATGACCAATGACTAATGACTATTGATTAATATCTGTACCTGCATATCCCCACATGGTAGAACTTTGGAATAAAGCATTACATTTGCTTTCCTCAATGATACAGATATTGCTGAGTGCTTGTTGATAACTTTCGGTGTCTTCTTGTTCTAAAGCTAGTTTGGCGGCTAGTTGTAAATCTGCAAGAGCTTTAGTCTGATTCGCTCCAGATATATTGTTATTAATTTGCCCTAGTTCATAGCGAACCATACCGCGTTTGAGATACGCTTTGGCTAATTTGTCGTTAATTTTTAATGCCTGGTCAAAATCAACGATCGCCTGCTGATACTCCTTGAGAGAATCACCGCTATACTGAGCAATGAGGTAGCGTACAGAACCCCGTTGGAAATAGGCTTCGGTCTTATCTGGGTTGAGTTTTATCGCTTGGTCAAAGTCAGCGATCGCTTGTTGAAAATCCTTGAGGGTTTCGCCACTGTACTTAGCAATTTGCGATCGCACAATCCCTCTACGGATATAAGCTTCAGCTTCCTTATCATTGAGTTTGAGGGCATTGTTAAAGTCAGCGATCGCTAACTTATATTGTTGGTCAGGATCATTACTATACTCAGCCATCATCACACGGGCGTTACCCCGATTTACAAAAGCCTTGGTTTCTCCTGGATTAACTTGCAAAGCCACAGTATAGTCTGCCACAGCACCCTCGTAATCTTTGAGGTTGTAACGGGCATTACCTCGGTCAACCAAAGCTTTGGGGTTTGTCGGTTCCTGTTGAATAGCTTGGGTGAAGTTATCCACTGCCTGTTTATAATTGCGGTCTTGGTAAGCAGCATGACCTTGTTTATAATAGTCGGCAAAACTTAAAGTGCCACCGCTTGCGTGCTGAGGCATGATTGCTTGTTGAGCATAGTTATTTTGAGACACTAAAGGACGGGTGAATTTTGTCACCATATCCACATAACCCAACACCCCAAGACCAAGTAAACAACAAACTACCGGATAAAATTTACCCTTCCAGCGATTGCGATAAGGTGAGAAACTGGGAGTTGGCGAGTGCCAGTTAGTTTGGTAAGTGGGTAAAATTGGCAGGGGAATGGCTGGTTGATGTCCTGAATTATATTGCCGCTTCTTGGGGATACGGGGACGCAGATGTTCTCTATTTTCAATCGCCACAATTGAGGGAAACGGGTCACGCCCACCCAAGCGTACAGTCCGTTCGCACCAAGGGCAAGTATGTAGATGGTTACTATAGCGATGTTGAGTATTAACGGTGCAAGTAGTCAGGGAATCTTCCGCTTCCGCTATAGCTGATAACCAAGCTTGGGCATTGGGGCGAACTTGTGGGTCGTAATGACCATCTTCAAAACAACGCACAAGCAATTTTTGCAAGCTGGGATGTAGGATTTCCCAAGCCGGGGCGATGGGAGTTGGGATATAAGGTACTTGTCGCTGTTTGCTGTAAGTGAAATGTCCAGAGGCAATTCTGGCTTCGTAAGGCGGTGGTTCGGGAATGCCTTGATAAATACCAGAAAAGGGGTGCGTACCTTCCATAAGGAGTTGGAAGATTAGCACCCCTAAACCAAATAAATCATGACTGATTTGGCGATCGTGGTGAGCAAAGATTTTATTTTGCAGTTCTGGCGGTGTAAACTCTGGCTTACCCACTGGGCAACGATAGACATGATCACTTTCCGGGTCGTTTACTTGAAAAGAATCGGTGTCTACCAATGTGACTAAGGCAGTGTCACTCACCAAGATGTTTGATTCGTTCACATCACCCACACAATAACCGCTATTGTGTAGTGCCGCAAAAGCAGCCGCCAAATTTCGTGCCGTCCGCAGTAGGTATTGGTAATTAAACAGAGGACAATGTTGACGACGAGTCCGGGGGTTGTAAAAGTCGATGATGGGACGCATTCCCCGAATGCGCGGCATCAAAAAACCGACAACCCGCTCGTGTTCATCTGCCGACCATAATAATTCTTGCGGCCAAGCAATGGAAATATGCCCTAAACTAGCCGTTGGATTTTCCGGTGGGTTAGCTAGCATTGCCCGTAGCTTATTGGCATGGGCAACAGTCGGCTTGTGATAAATCTTCGCCACAGAATCACCCGCCGACGGCACAGCATAAATACAAGCTTCACCGCCACGCCCCAAACTGACGCTGAGGCTGATAATCTCTTCCTGTGGAAGATAACGTAATACCTTCATGATTCGATTTAGGGAGTAGGGAGTAGGGAGTGGGGAGTGGGGGAGATGAGGGAGATGGGGGAGATGAGGGAGATGAGGGAGATGAGGGAAATGAGGGAGATGAGGGAGATGGGGGAGATGGGGGAGATGGGGGAGATGAGGGAGATGAGGGGGATGAGGGGGATGAGGGAGATAATTAATTCACTCCTGCCTCCTGCCTATTGACTGTTGACCGTACTAATTTTAGATTTTAAATTTTGGATTTTGGATTATTTTTGGTTCAAGCCCTGCCCCTGGTGGGCGGAACAAATCTAAAATCGTTAATCCAAAATCTCCAAGCTGCATCCCCTTGTGGGTGCAGTCAATCCAAAATCGTTAATCCAAAATCTAAAATTGTTTGACTATGGACTAATGACTAATGACCAAAAGACCCAATAACTAATGTCAAATCGTCATCAGTACGTTGTGTAATGCGCTCTGAGCCTAAGAATTTTACTAACTGCTCTTTTGCTTCTGCTTGATCTTGCGCTTTTTTCACAAAATCAAATAAAGGAAAAAAGAACGGTTTGTGAGGTTCCCCAACAACCATGTTCAAAGCCAGCATTTGCAACCCGTCGGTGAGGAGAGCAACGTTGACTATGGCTTCGCGCCATAATCGCATCTGGGCTGTTTCTAATGCACTTGGTGAAGTTAAAAAAGTTGTTTCGTTGATATACTCGCCGTTGTCTGGTAAAGTAAGTGCCAGTAAGTTGCCTGCGCTATCCTTGGCGACTGCTGTACCATCGCCGACTTGTACGGCTGCTACCATTTCTGGTGTGGCGATCGCAATAATTAAAGTAGTTGCTAAATCCTGGGCTTTTTGATCACAAGCTGCTGCTTCATCTTCCACAGCTTTTTTTGCCGCTAACAAGGCATCAGTTAACAGCAATTGCACAGTTTCATCATCAGCTAGGGATTTCTTGGTAATCTCTTTCAGCGATAAATTTTCGATGGCTGTCTCCACCGCCACCATCGCCCCGACTTTCCCTTGACTGGCAGAACCCGCTCCGTCTGCGGCTGCTGCCACCAAAACATTCCCTGGCAATAATTGCCAGTGGTGAGCATCCTGACACAGCTGCTTATTTTTAATGTGGCTTGTACCACAGACAGAGGCGGCGACTACCTGCCAATGAGGGTTCTGTTTTGATGTTTTCATATATTTGTTTTGTCAGCTAGCTGTGTAAGTGTCAAGCCGCAATCCGCAAACAATTACTAATTGAGGATAGATTGTTTGAGATTCTGGAAATAGCGTCTTAGTCAGGAGTTGTTTGCCAATCCAAAATCCAAAATCCGTCTTGAAAAGTTTCCTACGGCGGGAAACCCGCCTACAGAACTTTCCGCAAAATCCAAAATTACCACTAGATAGACCCCCAACCAATAGGCGGTAGTGCTACCTGTTCGTCAATTTGCGAATGGGAAACTGCCGACATACTAGCCGATAACCAAACAAACATCTCAATAAAATTTAGCCCCTTGAGTTTTAATGGTGTCCGCACAGCTATTTGGTTTAACCGCGTCATATTGGCATTTTCTACACCCACACTGAAAAATGCCACCCGCTTATTTACCTCATCCCCTTGCAGACGCAGCGCCGCTTGTTCTACTAAATGATCTAGTTCACCTTGCGGCTCACCATCTGTAATCATAAAGACCCAAGGGCGATAGTAAGCGATGCCATTGGCACGGTACAAGGATTTGCGCTCTTGCACCATATCCAACGCTTTATGAATACCCGCTCCCATACTGGTTAATCCTTGCGCTGTCAGAATAGGTGGGTTAAATTGATCGGCAGTTACAAAGTCTTGTACTACATTTATATGGCTATCAAAAGTAACGATCGCAATTTCTACCCGTCTGGCTGCTATGGAATTTTTCATGAGTTCATCTTTCAAACTCAGCAAGCCTTGATTTAAAGCCTCTATCGCTGCGCCTTGCATTGAGCCGGATGTATCAAGCAATAACACGCATGGACAGCGCGGTTCTGGGTTTTCAGCAAACTCTACTACTTCATCTAGTACTAATGTATCACTCATAACTTTTTGTGTTATGTTATAGTCCAAAGCTCTATTTTCCTTTTTTCAAAGTATATAGTTTCCACAGCCGAAGCCGACAAGACCAAAGGTAGATGTTTAACGGTATGTGATTTAATCTTCATACAAAAGAATACTTTTACCGCAAGCTCTACACATTTAAGAAAAACTTAATCAAAATGTAGAGTAAATGAGCAATCATAAATGCTGATTGAGGACATTAACCCATCTATCAAAATTTATATAGAGCAACCACAGAATATAATAAATGATTCGCTTTTGCCTACAGATATTTTTAAAGATTCTGTGTGGAAATCCTATTTTCCTATAAAAAAAGAAAAATTAAAATTGAATTAATCACCATGAAAAAATACCTAATGTAACTAAGACAACTGAAGATAGATATATTGGCTGTTGCTAGATTGTCTATAAATTAACAACCAATAGTAATTGAAAAATTTTTATTTATAAAAGATATGCCAAACTCCGCAATAATTAAGTTCGTCAAATGCTTATAAATCAATCAAATCTCAGACAATTAACATTAATTTAAGACATAATATATGAATTATTACGGTACATTTACAGCACTACGCCCTCACAGTTTATTAAGACATTTATCTAGCTGTTTTGACACTACTTATTTACAAGCATTTAGTAACTCAGTTACTTGGTCAATTTACATAGAAGAAGGCACAATTACCTATGCCACCCATTCAGTAGAACCATTTGACAGATTAGAACGCCATCTGCGCAGCCTCAGTCAACAAATTCCTCAAATAACTAACGAAATTCGCGTGCAGTTACGCTTGCTATTTGAAACAGAAGCTCAAAACAATAGCAACACAATTAATCAACCTCCTGATTACCAAGCTATTCACTGGCTTGTGAATCAAGGCTATTTGGATACAACCCAAGCCACTGTATTAATTCAAGAACTTGTTAAAGATGTAATAGAATCATTTTTGTTAATCAAAACAGGTACTTACGAATTAACCACCTCACAGCAGAAATCGCCAGAAATTTGCCGACTTGATGTAACCAAAGTTATCGAACGTTGCCAAATGAGGTTACAAACTTGGCAGTCTTACCTACCTAAAATTACATCTCCTTACCAGCGTCCTTACTTGCTGATTAATAATAAAAAATCTCCAGAATTACAGCCAAAATTAACCTATTGGATGAAGGGTTTTAGCCTACGTCATCTGGCTATAATCATGAATCAAGATGAAATTCAACTTGCACAACATTTGTATCCTTATATCCTGACGGGAGAGATTATTTTACATGAACCAGATCCCCCATTTGACCAGTTACCAAAAATTTTGGCAGAATCAAAATTTACTCCTAAATCTACAATTGGATTAATCAACAAAAAATTAGTAGATACAGTAGTAGAACTCAGTAGCAATGCTACTCCTATTACCCCAACACTTACTGTAGAGAATTTAGCTCTTGTAGTTCGATCACCACAAACTTATACTCCTGCCAATACAAGCCATCAGGAACTAACATTATCAAATACCACAAAATCTGTTCCCCAAAGAGTAACACCCGCTACCGGAACTAAGCGACCAGTCTACAAAATCGTTTCTGTAGATGATAGTCCAACAATTCTCAAAGAAATTAGCCGCTTTTTAGAGAGTGAAAATTTTACTGTAGTTGCTATCAATGATCCACTCAAAGCAGCTATGTCAATTATTCGCCACAAACCAGATTTAATTTTGCTGGATTTAAACATGGCTGGTATTGACGGTTATGAATTGTGTAAAATCATCCGCAATAATTCCATGTTTAAAAAGACTCCGATTATATTTGTTACCAGTTCTAAGGGATTGGTAGATAAAGTCAAAGCCAGATTAGTTGGTGCATCTGGATATTTAACTAAACCTTTTACCCGTGCAGAACTATTAAAGATGGTGTTTATGCACTTAACTTAGTTAATCACCATCTACATAAACTATCCAATAACCTATCGCTGATTCTAGTTATTTATTGGTATGCAACTATAACTTTCTGCTCAGTAGGTAAAAGCGGATGAAGTTGGCAATGACCGAAACCAGTATTGCTAAACATACTCTCATACTCTGCAAACGTATAAGCATCACCGCTAGGCGTGGTTGCTAACATTACTAGACTGAAAGCAGCTGCATCAGGCGGCGTAATACGGTCAGCATTAGGAATAAAATCAAAAACTATGACTTTTCCATCAGTAGCCAGCGCCGTCTTAATTTTTTTCAGTAATTTTTCACATGTCATCACATCGAAATGATGTAAAAAGTTAGGTAGTAAAACCAGATCGTAATCGCTGCCGTAATCTACTTCAAACGCGCTACCAGTAATTGTATGGTAGCGTGAGGCTATACCTTTTATCTTCGCGTTCTCCTGAGCAACTTCTAAAACAGAAGCCCAATCAAGACCATAAATTTCGGCATTAGGGTTATGTTGAGCGATCGCAATCCCAAACAACCCATGACTTGCGGAAATATCTAATACTTTAAGTGTCTGTGTTTGATTTTCATTTACCAACTGAGCAATTAATTGTGCTGGGTGTGCCATCATCGGTGACATCGCTTTTGCAAATTGCACCCACACAGGATGTTCTGGTGATAGAGTTCCTTGTGAGGATACAGCCGTTCCTCCTTTAATCACCGCCGCGTTGAGATCACTAAAGCTATCCATGATCATTGGAGAGAGTAAAAACTCCACCACATCACCCATGTAAAATTTACTCTGCCGATCTAAGAACATCGCTGAATCTGGTGTAAGCCCATAACCTTGAGCTTCCTTGGTCATAAAACCCATAATTACCAAGTAATCACATAATATTCGCATTCCTCGCTCTGAGGTTTGGCATTTTTGTGCTAGTGATTGACTAGATTCAATTCCTTGACCAATTGCCGTAAAAATATTCAACTCCACTGCGGCTTTAATCGCTGCACTGCGTTGGTAAGCGTTAACTGTATTTAAGAATAGTCCAGGTGAAGGTATTGACATATAAATTTTCTCAATGAGCAAATATAATTTTTGATTGCCTACCAAACAAATAGCTATTATTCTTAGCACTCGCCATTATGATAGCTTTCGGATTTCCAATGATTAAGTAGGAGAATAGATGTAGCGCCATTTCACGCTCCTAATTTTTATAAATCTTATTATCATCTGTATTTTCCCTCATCCCTTCCACAGCTACCTCGCTACTTGCCACAGACAGCCAACTAGGCTACAAGCTTTTGTCATATTACTGGGGATTTTATGTTCGAGGCTTTAGGTCTTGTTAATCACTGAGGTTTACTAACTGCGGCAATTTCACTGTTTCTATTGCAGCATGATGATGGCGATCGCCATATTGGACAATGCCCAGAAACTTAGCAAATCACTCATTGTTATTTCTACATTCGGAGTTTCGTGTATGTGATTTATATTAGGTTTTGATTTTTAGTTTTAACTCGTTGATAAAGTTCTTCCATTGTTTCTATAAAGGAATTATCTTTGTGCCAGAATGCAGGAAAGTCACCTTCCTTTTTAACCAAAATTGCTGAAACTCCACTATCATTAGCGACTTCAATAGTAGATGGTAAACGTTTTGCACCTAACCAAAACTCTCTTAAGTGTGGTTTGACACTAACAGTTTGTTTTTCAGGACTTGTGTAAAAAGATTGACTCGGTTCGACAGCCAATTTTTGTTCATCTAAAACTGTGGATAGTGCTTTACCTAAAGGTGAATCAGCTAGTTTAGCTTGCAATTCTACTTTGGTCAGCCCCCTTAATTCAAATAGCAAAAAGGGATTGCTATCAAGTTGGGAAGCTACTAAATAATAAACTCCAGCTATGTGCTTACAAGGGTTAGCATAATCTGGACAAGAACATTTAGTCTTAAAGTCTCTACTACTATGGGGTAATAAGTGTAACCCCATTTGAGAGAAAGTTTCTTCAATATTTTCAGGAACTTCGTTTAATAATAACCTTGAAACAATACTAGCTTTGGCAGAAATATTTTTGATCGCTTCATGCCAAAGATTTTTGGCAATAGGGGTAATTTCAATGACTATATTATATGTGGGTTCTTTATAAACTCCAAAGTAAGGATTCACTGAACCTCTAACTTTAGCTGTGATGATGTTTTTATCAATATCAAAGCTTTTAACTTTACCACCACGAGCATAGGAGCGTCCTCGTTGTAAGCGGCCATCATCGGTAAAATCTTCTAGTGCTTTGATAAAGCGATCGCCCCACCATGTTCTGCTAAACTTATTCATAAGAACTACTCCATAATTGTGCTTTTATTCAAGGCAATTAGTTTCTTAAAGGCTTCGTTATCTAATTCTGTCAGCCACGATTCATCACTGCCAACTACAGAGGAAGAAAGTTTTTTCTTATCTTCAATCATTTGATCAATTCTTTCTTCTAAAGTTCCAAGGGCGACAAATTTATACACAAACACATTCTTTTTCTGACCTATGCGAAAAGCGCGGTCTGTGGCTTGGTCTTCAACGGCTGGATTCCACCAACGGTCAAAATGAAAGACGTGATTGGCTTTAGTTAAAGTAATCCCCACACCGCCAGCTTTTAGGGAAAGAACAAATACAGATGCTTCTGTATCAGGATTTTGAAAGTCACTAATCATTTGTTCCCGACGTTGGCGACTTGTACCCCCATGTAGATAATAAGTATTACAATGAAGGTTTTGTTTGAGATATTTTTCTATTTGTTCACATGCTTCTGTAAATTGACTAAAAATCAGCAGACTTTCACCTTCCGAAATGGCTTCATCTACCATTTCGACTAAGCGGGAAAGTTTGTGCGATCGCTCTGGTAAAAATCCGCTATTATCTTGGAGGAACTGTCTGGGATGATTGCAAATCTGTTTCAATTTCATCAGCGTTGAGAGAATTAAACCTTTGCGTTTTATTCCCTCAAGTTCTTGTAATTTCTCTTCCACGTCTCTCACAACCACTTCATATAACGAAGCCTGTTCTTTGGTGAGGTTGGTATAAAGTTTTTGTTCAACTTTATCTGGTAGGTCTTTAATAATCGACTGGTCTGTTTTTACCCGCCGTAAAATTAACGGTTCAACCAGTTTCTTTAAGGTAGTTGATTTAACTTTGTCGTTATCTTTTTGAATGGGAATTTCAAAAGATTTGCGAAACTGTGCTTCTTTCCCTAAATAACCAGGATTGAGAAAATTAAAAATTGACCACAAATCAAGTAAGCGGTTCTCAACTGGTGTTCCCGTTAAAGCTAGACGGTGTTTAGCACTGAGTTTGAGTATAGCTTTAGTCTGCGCTGCTTTGGGATTTTTAATGTTTTGTGCTTCATCTAAAACTAACCGTTGCCATGTTACACTATTCAGGAGTTTTTCATCTAAGCGCGCCAAAGTAAACGAACTTATCACCACATCATGCTCTTGACAGGCTGCCTTAAACTCCGCAGCATCTTGCAGGCGATCGCTACCATGATGCACCATAGTTTTTAAATGGGGTGCAAACTTAGCAATTTCTCTTTGCCAGTTACCAACAACCGAAGTCGGCGCAATTAATAATGTTGGTAATGGGGAATTTTGGTTATCTTTCTCCTGTACTAATCTCGCAATTACCTGCACAGACTTACCCAGTCCCATATCATCGGCTAAACAGCCATTTAATCCCAATTTTTCTAAATATTGCAGCCAAGCCACACCCCGCTTTTGATATTCTCGCAGGTTGCCTTGTAAATTTAAGTCTTCAGAAATCGGCTCAAGCTGACTTTTATCTTGTAACTTTGCCATAATTTCTGATAAAGCTGCATCATATTCAATTTCCCAGTCATCTTCCCCTTGGGCGCTGCGCTGCATGAAATCTAACAAGCTCATTTGGGGCTGTTCATCGCCGTGGGACTGCCAAAATTCTAATAACTGCTGCATTTTATCCCGGTCTAATTCCATCCACTGACCGCGAAAATGCACTAGTGGCGCTTTAGTATTAATCAATTGTTCCCATTCTTGGGGGGTGACAGTTTGCTCACCAATTGCCAATTCATACTGATACTGTACCAGTGAATCTAAACCGAAATAACTTTTGCTTTCCCCTACCGTAGCAGCTACCTTGCGACCACTAGAAGCTTTGAGGCGAATTTTTGCACGGCGACGACCAGCCGGGGTATACCAAGCCGGGACAATGACTTTAAATCCTGAGTCTTCCAACACCCAAGCACTATCTTTAAGAAAATCAAACGCCTCATTTAAACTTAGCTGCATTCCTGTGGGGGAGTCCGTTTCCAAACCTTGCCAAAGTTTGGGATACATTCTTGCTGCATAGCCTAAATTCAGCAGTAAATTAGTATCGAAATCTTTGCCAAATTCTTTATGTACCCCAGCTTTGGTTTTGGGATTCATCGTCCAGTAATCTGCCAAAGCTAACTTTAAAGAGGGATCTTTTTTACTTGATACTAAAAATTGCATCTGCCAATTGTCAATTTGTTCAGCATCAGGTGAATGTAATTGGAAGCAAAGATGAAATGGTGATTCAGCTTGGGTACGGATAATTCTATTTTTCCATGCCAACCATTGCTGATACTCTTGGAGAGCAGTATGAGTTTTGAGTGGGTTGTGTTTTTGAGGATAAAGACAATAGTGAATTAAAGAATCATCAATTTGTTTGTCAAATGCTGCGGTAAATGGTGTCTTACTCACTAAATTATTGAGAAGGTATTCGCTGAAGTGGCGTAATAAAGTTTCTGGAGCAAAAAATTCTAATTTCTCAGTCTGTGTGCTGTTGCCTGCCACACAAATCAATGGCATATATTCAAGATATTTTTGAATATTGGCTTCATACTGCTCGGAAATTATTTCCCAACCAGCATATATTTCAAATTCTGGGGGTGCTTGTTTAGGTTTTTTCTTTGTAGTCGCTGCGATCGCTCTATATTTTAAAGACGGAATATATTGATCCTTAGTAATTATTTGTCTAAATGCTTGCGTATAATGATACCAAAATAATAAATCTGACCCTAATTGAAATTCACTAGGATTGTACAGGGCTAAAAAATGAATATCTTTGAGTAGTTTAATAATATTAATTGCTGTCGCTGCTTTCACCCAAGTAACAGTTTCATAACAAGTTATCTGCCAATATTGAAAATCTTCATACTCTTCAGGAACTTCTATTTCTAAATACTTGACTAACTCTGGTGATGGTAATGGCTGATTATTAGCAGTTGGTAGGGCAAAATATTTAGGAACTATGCGTTGTTTTAATTGCACTTCGGTTTCTTTAATCCCCAAAGTCTGAATCAAAAAATTGCTCAATTCCAGAGAAGATAGATGTCCTGGATGAACTTGTGTATGAGTACGCTTTTTGTTATTAATCGGAGTTTCTACCCACAGATAAAATGCTCCAGACTGCACAAAATCACTACTATATTGGTTTGGTATCCACGAGCCATGAAGGACTTTCATCAGAACCTCCGTTGAGTCCTATTTTTGAAACAAGAGTGCCAGAGATGGCATTTCCAAAAAAAGGTGACGTTTGTTGATTACTTTACTCTATTGCTATAGCAATTCCCAAGCACATGAAATACACCCCACCCACCCGCGCTATCGCGCACCCTCACGCCACTTGCTACAACGGGGGGAACCCCACGCCAGTTTGCTCAAGTCGGGAAACCCGCCCACGCAACTGGCTCCGCAACGCAGTGGCTCCCCTTGGCAAGGAAAGTAATTAAAATCAAGTATAATTTATTGAATATGATTTATAGATTTGTATAAAGAATCTAATTGCGCCTGTACAGTGGGAGATTTAGCTTTACTAACACTTAACTTCCTCCTCTACGTTCTCTACGAGACGCTCTGCGTTCGTGTAAGCGTCTCATAAATAGAAGCAACCCCCTACCACAGACAGTTCATGTTGCCTGTTAATTTGAACTAAACTCAATATTGGACGTAAAACTACTCTAAAAATGGGGCTAGAAAAAGCCCTCCATTAATATAATTTGCATTTATTCTATGGTCGAGTTTGAGAACAGAACCTCTACCAAGATTACGCTCAAAGATTTTGCTGTAGTTACCTGTAGATGCAAGAATACGGTTTTGCCAATTTGGATCAAGACCCAATTGGGGTGCTAAGATGGGCATTGCCTCGGCTCCACCTGCATACCATTGGGTTTGAGGTCTATCTGCGTTGATTAAAGTAGTTACTGTCCAAGCAACGATCGCTGACCATTGTGCATCCTCGGTTGGCGTTGCGGCTATTACAGGAAAGGTGGTCAAAGATTCAGGTAAGATCCGACTGGACAAGCGATTTATTCCTGAGTCGAGGCGCATCTGTGCAAGGGTGGTAATCTCACCAGCGATCGCATGACAATTCTGCACATTATATGTGTCGGACATTTCTCCTTCCTCAGAAAAAGCTCGACGTAGCCAATTTTTGTGTATTGCATCAAAGTAAGCCGTCAGGCTACGCTCAACGGAACTGCCGATCATAAAACAAATGCTGTCTTCGGTAAGGTCACTAACATGGTGCGCCGCCGAGTTTGAGGCGACCATCACCGCATCTGATTCTAAGAAAACAGTAGGCCCTGGTACTATGGAGCCAGCTAAGTTTTGTGTATTAATTTCTGAGCCTGTCAAGAAGTAGACATCATCCTGCTGGTTGCGTACAGAGTCAAAATTCTTTGGTGTCTCGTAGAGATGATATTCAATCCGGTCAGGAGAACCCACAACGGCTGCGGCGATCGCTCGGCAAATGTCTACATTCAGACCACTCCACACACCCGGCTTAACTTCACTTGCCAAGCCCATACGCTCAATACTACCGCAACGAACTACATTACGCGATTTGACACGTTTAATCACAGAACCTGCCTCAGCAGCAGGAATTGAACAACAAACACCAAGAATGGTTAGTAATACCAATAACAAGCGCATAAATTATCTAATAAAAATTTGGTCAGTCAGTGAACAGTTATCAGTGAACAGTGAACATCCTCTGATAACTGTGATAGCTTTATTGGTTAGCTGCTGGATAAGTGCTTGGCAGAGGGTTAAAGCCTGGAGGGACTTCGTTGACTATTCCCTGACGCTGGTCTTCTGGAGTGATGCCGATCGCACTACAGCCATTACCACCGTAATGGGGTAAGGTGTTGACAACACTTTCAGGAATCTTAGCAAAGGATGCTGGCAATGGGGGAGAGATGCCTAGTAAACGTCTAGGATCGAAACCAGACAGCAGACTTTCGGTAATTGGCGAGTTGATATCTCTTGGGCCGAGGTATTGCTGCTGAAATCCTGGTGGTGCGAACTGGTTAAATTTTTCAGAATTACCAGCTGCTAATGCCTGAGCTTCATCAGGTAAGCTGGCGAGTGGAGGCAATCCAAAAATAGTGTTAATTGTCTCGATGACTGCGTTATGATCGCCCTCTACATGGGAGACGGCATGTGTTCTGGCATAGGGTGAGATGAGGATAAGCGGTACGCGAATACCCCGTGCAAGTGGCAGTCCATCAGGGCCATAGGATAAAATGCGGGGTGGCACATGGTCGTAGAAACCATCCGATTCGTCGTAAGTGATGATGATTGCACTCTGCTGCCAGAGTTTTGGATTCGAGGCGATCGCATTAATTACTCTAGCTGCCATTGCTTCACTAAGTTGACGATCAGTATAGCCTGGGTGGTCGTCGTCGCCTGACTTTGCCGCATTAATTGCAGCGATTTCATCCGCAGGTGTGTTGGGGTTAGTGATTACTGGTTTGAGTTTTTGTTGATTGGTATAGCCACCACGAATATAAAATACGCCACCTTTAGGCAGGGTATCATTAGCTACGTCTGTGAAAAAGTCATTTAGCCCCCGTAGGCTTTTGCTCACCTCTGGCGTATTGGCAATGTAGCCAAAATATTGTGCGCCGTTATGATGGCTGACGTAGGCATTGTGGGAGGCTACGCCATTGGTATCTGTTGGTTCGAGATTGTAGCCTTCTTGATACCAACGCCAATTAACAGGCTCAGTCCGAAGTTGCTGGATATAGCGAATATCTTGCTGTATATCAGGCAAATCGAATAACGGATTTTTGTTTCCCGCTAAGACCGACTCGATGTTACGTCCTTGGAATGTGAGGGGCAAGCTTGCAAAGGTGAGGTTAGAAGCAATATTACTATCGGCGTAACTCTCGTTTGTGCCTGCTGGCTGTTTGTTCTGTGTTGTTGTGTCGAACTGCGAGCCATAGAAAGGTTGTGGGTCGTTTACTAACGGTACTCCCTGAGTTGTTCCCGAATGAGTACCTACTGTGTAGAACTGGCCGCTAGAACCGTTCTTCACCCACTGAGTTTCACCCGCCTGCCCAGCGAGCATTGCCACAGCATTGGGCGTAGATGGTGTATCTTCTGTAGCAAAGATATTATCAAAAACAGTAAAGCGACTAGCCCATTTCCAGAAGAAGGGAATGGTGTCACAGTCAATATGCGACATGACAAGTTGTGCATACTGCTTGCCTTTAGCGATGTTACCCGCTCCGCCCTTAGACGCAAAGCGTTTGTACTCATCGTAGGAAAACTTATCCATCTGTGGCTTGCCGTTGACAACGTTGAGCTTGGTAGCTAATCCTGTATGTGAGTGATCAACACTGTCAACAACGCTGGCGTTCTGCTGTGCGCCAATCCGAAATGGCTTAACCTGGATGGTCATACCATTAACATCCGTATAACTTTGGATGAAACCTGGCGTATTTTCTGGACTACGAGGCTTTTGTCCGTCTGAATAAAGTCCATTTACACCGGGTAGAGTGCCATATTCGTTATCAAACGAGTGATTTTCGTTGAAAATCACGAAAACATACTTGATTCGTTGCTGAAGCAACCGTGTGAGTATTTTTGGTGGTAATTTGGGTTCTTGAGCAGGGTTGTTTAAATAGCTTGCTACATCCGGTGTGGCATCTGGCTGATTTGTTACTGTTGAGTTTGGTTGATCGGCGATCGCCAAATCGAGTAACAGGGTCGTGAAGATAGGAGACGGTAGCAGCAGGAGTGCTAAAGCCACAAAAAATCTAACAGGTTGTCTCAAAGCACATCTCCTTGGGGATTTCTAACTTAGTTAATATGCGCCATACGGAAAAGTTCATATTTCCATTAGCGTTTTAGTGAGGGACTTAGTATTTTAGTTACACTATGCTTTCTTGTTTTTTTATTTAGTCAGGCGGAATAATTTTGAGTACAAACAAAACTATGGAGCTATGACTTTTTTTCGTCTTCTGCTGATCCACACACCAATACTGACAGCCACTATCATTTCGCCAAAAGTTCGAGGTTCGGGAATAGGCTGACTGCTAGCAAAAGTAACAGCATTACTACCAAAACTTTGGACACCGCTAAGGTCACTGTTATCTAGAAAAATTCCGTTATTAGTAATGCCTCTACCTGTGAAATTATTGTTAAAGTACAGTTCCAAACTGTATAAATTTTGGTTTTCTCCTGTCAATAAACCTGCGTCTGAAAAAGCAAGCGTGTTCTCTTGAATGTAGGCTGAACTACTCGTTAAATTGTTGGACAAGCTGCGCAAAAGCCCATTTTTACCGAATAAATTTACATTCCAGCTTGTCAAATTCACAAAAGAATTAGGAGCAGGTAGTTGATCTACATCTACTGTATAGGTTCCATTAAAAGAACCATTTTCTAAACTTACTGGTAAACCGAGTGAACCTTCAGCAGCAGTAGGTGCAAAATTACCCGAAATATTAAATGTCTTCAAATTAACAGCTTGGGCCGTATCTTGGCTAATAAATGCAAGCATGGCGATACTAATTGCTGCGGTGGCAGTTGCTTGCAATTGCCTCTTCAAATGTGTTGCACTCAGCATGAGTTTGCTCTTTATAAGTTATTTCCATAGTTTATTGAATACGCTGCTCACACATTGACAATAGCGTCAGTGAATATATAACTATGGTTAGGATTGACAAAATCAGGTTACAAAATGCTTAAATTCTGATCAGATGGATGCTGATACCAAAAGTAGTTGTGCAATATTTAGAAAAGGTTATGTTTTGGTTAACTTAAAGAATTCTTGGAAGAAATCTGACTTAAGGATGATCAAGAAACAAAGGAATTTGCTTGCAGTAGTTATTCATAGATAAAGAATGCAATGCCATCTTTTACGTTTCTCAGCAATATTAAGTTTTCTTATGCTAATTTCTATAAAATTGCGCCAATTAAATGATGTAGAGACGTTGCAGGCAAAGTCTCTACGGTGCAGAATAAATCCGATAAGTTACTGGCACAGACTTAAAAGATACGTCTGTATAATACAAGGTGATGAATTGGATTCCTTTGTTAAGGTAAAGAAGTAAATAGTTGGTAGCTACGACCAATGTTTAGGATGTCATCAATTGCTGAATTGGCTGGGTCTGTCACCGTTACGAGTACTTTGGCACTGACAACAATTGTTTTCTCTCCATCTAAAACTTTGTCACAAACACCAAGCAACGGGCGTAACAACACTGTTCCCCAAGTAGGTTGCCTATCTGGATATGGTAATGATACATATAGGGGTTCACGTCCAGTTACACGTTATGAGTTTGCGGCTGGTTTGAATAGCTGCTTAAATCAGGTAAATCAAGTTATTCCTGCTAACAGGGCAGATTTAGCCACCAAAGAAGATTTAGAAATTTTGCTCAATCGACAAAGACAATTAAACCAACAACTTAGAGAACTCAACGAGCGAGTTGATAACCAAAGAACTACAAAATAATGTCAATTGCATTATGCAATCATGGGTGTTTGGTTGCTATCTCAACACCAAAAGCACCCTCACTATTGCATTTTACTTATGCGATTTACTCGACAGCATATTACTTTTCTGGTGATTTTAAAGCTTGATCTAACACTTGCCTAGCCTGTTCGGCTTTAGCCCGTGCTTCTTGGTAGCGGAGATTTGCTTGAGCAAAATTTTTCAGAACTTTAAAGCCTTCCTTGAGGCGAGTAATTTCTTCTTCCGTTACGGAGTCATCAGAAAACAGAATATCAACAGCTTGACGAATTTCTAAAGCTTCAGTGCGTGATTCCTGTACCTTTAACTTGAGGGTAGCAAGATTGCTGAGAACTTGGACAGCTTGGGTGATGGCATCTTCACCACTAACAGCATCAGCCGATGGCTCTTTCACTTCAATTAATTGTTGAGGGCCAAACCCTTCTTCAAGTTCTGTAGGTAGCTTACCAGCATCAATCAGTTCAACCAACTGATCCATTGCTTTATCACGAGCTTTAGCTGAATCTTTCCCAGGAACGGTAAGAATAATCTCCGGGCTTTGAGCTAGTGTGTACTGAACCATATGCTGATTAACCACTCCTAATGGAGATATTTTAACATTAAAGGGGCTGGGGATTGGGAAGAGAGGGGAGATGTGGGAGATGAGGGAGAGGGGGGAGATGTGGAAATAATGATGGACTATGGACTGTTGACTAATGACTAATGACAACCGACAACTAACAAATTCCTAACTTTATACTGAAGTAAAGGCGACAAACTTCAACAGGAGGGTAGAGCAATGACTCCCAACCCCACTATTATGCAGGCTGTAGAAAAACTGGGGTATCGCGTTACCGTTGGTGATGTGGCAACTCAGTCTGGATTGAATTTAGCGGAGGCTGGGCAAGGGTTGTTAGCTCTAGCCAGTGATGCGGGTGGACATTTGCAGGTGGCAGAAACCGGTGATGTAGTTTATCTGTTTCCACGAAATTTTCGAGATATTTTACGAAATAAATACTTAAAATTGCGATTGCAAGCACGGTGGCAGAAGATATGGGGGATTCTGTTTTACCTGATTCGCATTTCCTTTGGAATTTATCTCATCGCTTCTATCGCTTTGATTACTATTGCTATCATCCTCATCATCACGGCGATGAACTCAAGTAATAACAATAACGATCGCAGCAGTAATTCTAGTGGTAGTTGGGGATTTTTCTACTTCCCTGATTTATTTTGGTACTTCAGCCCCAACTATGGTTATTCTGCGCCACAACGTCGCCGTAGTAGGCATGATAGCAGCGAGATGAATTTCTTTGAAGCTATATTTTCTTTCTTATTTGGTGATGGCAACCCTAACGCCAATTTAGAAGAACGCCGTTGGCAGGAAATCGCTACTGTGATTCGGAGTAACCGTGGTGCAGTGGTAGCAGAACAAATTGCCCCATACCTGAATGATATAGGTGAAGTTTATCAGCAAGAATACGAAGATTATATGTTGCCTGTGTTGTTGCGATTCAACGGGCAACCAAGCGTTAGTCCTGAAGGACAAATTGTCTATTACTTCCCAGAGTTGCAGGTAAGAGCCAGCAAAAAACAACTGCAACCAGCCTCAGTTTATTTAGAAGAATTTCCTTGGCGTTTTAGTGCTGCTAGTTCTGGGCAAGTTATGCTCAGTGCTGGTTTAGGTGTGGTAAATCTAGTTGGTGCTGTGATATTGGGTGGTTTGTTGGCAGATGGTACAGTTGTGGCAAGAGCTGGTAGCTTTGTCGCTTTTGTGCAAGGGATTTACTGGGTATTATTGGCTTATGGAATCGGTTTTTTAGGCGTTCCTCTAATACGTCACCTTTGGATTAAATGGCGCAATAGAAAAATTGCTGCACGTAACCGCGATCGCCTAAATCGCGCCAGAATACTTGCAAGTCCCGATGCAGCATTACATCAAAAAATCCTCTACGCCAGCCAATTTGCTCAAGAAAAAGTCATCAGCAATGAAGATTTAATCTATTCCACTGAAAATGACCTACTCGACCAAGAAGTTGAGAGAAAGTTGGGGAGTGGGGAGTAGGGAGTGGGGAGTGGGGAGATGTGGTTCTCTGCGAGACGCTCCGCGTTGGCGCAGCCTCTGTCTACGACACGCTCCGCGAACGTAGAGAACGGCTACGCTCACCAACCGGGAGATGAGGGAGAATGCTTTTGACTAATGACCAATGACTAATGACTAATAACTATAGAATATAAAGAAATGTATAATTTTTTAATTTTATATGCCAGTAAAAGTTGGAGACACTGCGCCTGATTTTACCTTACCCGCACAAAATGGCTCATCGGTGAGCCTGAGTGATTTTCGTGGCAAAAAAGCTGTGGTGCTGTACTTTTATCCCAAAGATGATACACCAGGATGTACAGCAGAATCTTGTGCTTTCCGCGATCGCTATGAAGTTTTTCAGACGGCTGGTGCTGAGATTATTGGTGTCAGTGGTGACTCTAACGAATCTCATCAGCGATTCGCTACTAAATACAATTTACCTTTTACACTGTTGAGCGACAAAGGCGACCAAGTACGCAAACTCTACGGTGCAACAGCCGCATTTGGTTTGTTTCCTGGTCGGGTGACTTACGTCATTGACCAACAAGGAGTTGTGCAGTACGTTTTTGATTCAATGTTCAACTTCCAAGGACATGTGGAGGAAGCGTTGAAGACTCTGCAACAGTTGACGGTTAACTAAGGGAGTGGGGAGTGGGGAGTAGGGAGTGGGGAAGACAAAGAATAACTGCTTCCTCATCTTCCTCATCCCCAGTTCCTTACTTACTATGAGATTTTTCTGGCATCACGACATGATGAGTTTTGCCGTTTTTGCCGTTTGTATGACCATTGGTGTGTCCGTTGTTATTGCGGGGTTGAATCACACCGTAGCCGCCGTGGTTGCGTTCGTAAATAACGTTAATCTCTCCTGTTTCGGCGTTGTGGAACATATAAAAATCATGCCCCACTAATTGTAATTGCTCTAGGGCTTCGGCAACTGTCATTGGGGGCATGGAAAAGTATTTGGTGCGGACGACTTCTTGAGGGAGTTCGGGAGTGCGATCGCCTATTAAATCTGCAACTACTGGTTCTGGTACAACAACGTCGGTAGTTGGTTGGGCTTGAGTTTTCTTATCTATTCTTCTTTCTTTGTATTTACGTAATTGTCGGGAAATCTTGTCTGCTACTAGGTCAATACTTGCGTATAAATTTTCGCTGCTCTCCTCCGCGCGGATTACGCTACCATTTGCAAAGATGGTGACTTCCGCCGCTTGTCTGGGGTTAATTCGGGGATTGCGAGCTACGCTTAAATGGACATCCACTTCGTTTGTGATGTTCTGAAAGTGACTAACTGCCTTTTCAATTTTTTGATGCACATATTCTCGAATCGCATCGGTAATTTCTATATTTTTGCCGTGGATGACAAGCTTCATGTAAACTCTCCCGCTCAATAGCACAATATTTGATGTTGTTTATGTATGAAAAGAGATTGCGGTAAGTTATATTTATTGCACCAACACCATCTTTTGAACTTTTTTTATGTACTGCTAGCTTGTTTTCTTTAAGCTTTTTACATCCTGCTTGTGATAGTTCTACCTAATTTACGTTGCTCTCAACTGTTCGCTAGACAATTGAATGAGCGCATATTTTTTTCAATTAAGGTAGTGTGAGCAATAACTGTTTTGACTTCCTTCTTCATCAGAGCAAACTTTATATAACTGTTAGCAGTTACTTATCGTTTGTTAAAAAAGGTGTTGCTCATCATTAAAGAATTACACAAGTTCCGTAGATGCAAATAACTCATTTTAGATTCATCAGCCAGTGTATCTGTTCCCCTGAACTTGGCGTGATGCTTATTGTAGAGAAGTCCTCCCAACACCTGATGTGGTTATATATTCAAACTAGCACTTTGTATTTCTTATGGCTGGTTCCCTTTATGTTCCTTTAAAATCCTTTGCAAAGCTTGACAATTTTTTCTCTTAAATTTGTTAGTTGAAATATATTTTAGTTGTTAACCCAGTTGATTTTTGGCATGATCCGTAGTAATGAATCCCCGGTGAATAGTTGTTTGGTATATAACAAAGGATTGATGCCATACATAGAGGCGCACGCATTGCAGCGATCGCTCTTGCGTGAACGCATCGATAACCCTAATCTAAATGATGTACTTATCTTATTGGAACATCCTCCGGTCTATACTTTAGGCCAAGGCAGCAGTTTGGACTTTCTGAAATTTGACCCTAACCAAAGTGAATTTGAGATACATAGAATCGAACGCGGCGGTGAAGTTACTTATCACTGTCCTGGCCAATTGGTAGGGTATCCGATTTTAAATCTGCATCGCCATTGCAAAGATTTACATTGGTACTTGCGGCAATTAGAAGAAGTTATAATTCGGGTACTTGCAGTTTATGGGTTAAAAGGCGATCGCACACCACCTTTAACTGGAGTGTGGTTAGAAGGACGAAAAGTTGCAGCGATCGGCATTAAAGTTAGCCGTTGGGTAACTATGCACGGGTTCGCTTTAAATGTCTGTCCCGACATGACAGGGTTCGAGCGAATTGTCCCCTGTGGTATTGCCGATAAGCCAGTAGGTAGTTTAGCCCAATGGATACCAAACATCACCACTCAAGAAGTGCGAGTTCATGTCATCCAAGCCTTTGCAGAGGTGTTTGGCGTGTTGACAGTTGACAGTTGACAGTTGACAGTTGTCAGTTGTCATTAGCCTAATGTACACCTTGCTTGACTAATGACTAATGACTATGGACTAATGACTAATGACAACTGCACATTTGAGAATTTTTGAGTTCAGGCTAAAATAGGAATGTTTGCCAGTCTCAAACCCATTGTCTGCATTCGTTAACTTAAATTAGCCTGTGAATTATCCGATCAATCCACAGATATACGCGCCAGTATTTACTTCTCTCAAAGAACGAGACTGGAAAGCTTTAATGGAATTGTTTGACAGAGAAGATGTTGATGAACTCGAAGCGGACATCGACAGCAATTTACGTTTAATGATACCCGAACCTTGCTGGGAAGATGATCCCTTTGATTTCTTGCGCGAGTATCTTTAACCTGTTATGTGTTGTTTGAGTTCCGCAGAAGTTTTACCTTCTGTGACTGTAACGCTGTCGTAACCCATACCACCAGCGTATAAATGCCATTGAGCGATCGCTATATTGGGATTGTCACACAAATCAAGTAAAAAAGATGTTTCAATAGTGTGGTACTCGCTTTGTGGATAGCCTCCATATCCACATTCAATTGTGATAGTTTCATTATGAATTTCTATCAAGTGGTAAATCCAGATATTTACCATGTCTGTGACTGCTAAATTGGCCCTAAAAAGGTCAGTATTAGATTCATTAACAAATATATGATAGCTGCATAACTTTTGGTGACGGTAGCAATACTTTTCATAAATAGGCATAGGTGTAAAGAATGGTAGCGATAGTTGAGTAATTAAAGCCTCAAGGTGCGCTACGCTTTCCGGTGTAATTTCTATGTTACAGAACCAATCAGGGCCATATCCTGATGACTCAAATTCCCAACACCAATGTCTGTTAACTGACATATCCCATTAAGAAAATTAACTATTCCCATTGTTATAACCTGTTACATATTCAACTAATGATAGTCAACTGTCAGCAGTCAACAGTTAACCTTTAAAGTTAATTGTAATTACAAGGGGAAGATGAGATGACTAAATGGGTTTTTGGAAGTTGGCTACGCTGGTGTGTGGTAATTGGCTTAAGTTGTTTGTTACTTACAGCTTGTAGTGGTAGTTTAAATCAGAGTAAAACTCTGCGAGTAGCAACAGAACCAGCTTTTCCACCTTTTGAGTTTACAGGACAGGGTGGTGGTTTACAGGGTTTTTCTATTGACTTAATGAATGCGATCGCTCATGCTGCTAGTTTTAAAGTTGATTTTCAAAGTATACCTTTTGATGGGATTATCCCAGCTTTACAAAGCAAAACCGTAGATGCGGCGATTAGTTCTATCACCATCACCGCCGAACGCTCAAAAACAGTATCTTTTTCCCGTCCCTATTTTAAAGCGGGATTAGCGATCGCTATTCGCTCAGACAACCAAAATATTATAGGTTTTGACAGCCTCAAAAATAAGAAAATCGCCGTTCAAATTGGCACAACTGGCGCAGAAAAAGCTAAAGCTATTCCCGGAGCGCAAATTCGCTCTTTTGATTCTGCACCCCTAGCTTTGCAAGAACTAGCCAACGGTAATGTAGATGCAGTCATTAATGATGCACCTGTAACTTTGTACGCCATTAATACAGGTAATCTACAAGGAATTAAAGTTGTCGAAAAATTACTTACAGAAGAATATTATGGTATTGCCACAGCCAAAAATTCACCCAATTTACAACTAATTAACGATGGTTTGAATCGTATTTTGGCAAATGGTTCCTATTCGCAAATTTATCAAAAATGGTTTAAAGCAGAGCCACCATCTTCATTACCAGCAAAATCACCATACGATAATCAAACTAATTCTAGTGAATCTAATTCAACTAACTTCATTTTGCCATTCCTCCCAATATTATTACAAGGTGTATTAGTTACTATAGAACTAACAATTTTCTCTGCGGTGTTCGGTTTAATAATTGGTACTATAACAGCCCTGCTCCGCCTTTCTCGCTTGATTCCTGGACGTTGGTTAGCTAGAGCTTATGTAGATTTTTTCCGGGGAACGCCTTTGATAGTGCAAATTTTTATGATTTATTTTGGCTTACCAGCACTGGCTCAAGAACTCGGCTTTACATTTAACTTTGATCGTTTTGTTGCAGCAGTAATTGCTCTAAGTCTAAATGTAGCCGCTTACATTGCTGAAACTGTCCGCGCCGGGATTCAATCTATTGAAATAGGACAGACAGAAGCGGCCAAATCACTGGGTTTGAGTCCTTTACTAACCATGCGTTTGGTGATTTTTCCCCAAGCCTTCCGGCGAATGTTACCACCATTAGGTAATGAGTTTATTAGTTTGTTAAAAGATACAAGCTTAGTTGCTATTATTGGGTTTGAAGAATTATTTCGTAAAGGGCAATTGATTGTCGCAGAAAACTACCGTGCCTTTGAAATTTACGCTACTGTTGCCATACTTTACTTATGTTTGACACTTTTAGCCTCTCAATTTTTTAGTCGTTTAGAAGTTTGGATGAATCCTGATCAGAAAATTCCGCAGGCAAAAGTTAAAAATCAAAATCATCATTGAAAAAAACTCAAAAGGTTTGTATTGTCCTCTTACACTTAATTAATCGATTAACAGCACACACGTTAAAAAAAGTAACATTATATTGCGTGATGTTTGTATGTGTATGTTGAACAAAAGAGTTAAATTAAGATTAAGTCATACATAGGATGAGAAAGCACTATGTCATTAAAAATTTTACCAGACTTGGGAGATTTAGCAGAAGGGCTAGGAGTCACAGGTATTGTAGGGATAATTCTGATACCAGTTTTATTGCCAGTAATAAGTGGTGTTGGTAGACCAATAGCTAAAGCAATTGTTAAAAGTGGAATTGCTTTTTATGAAAATAACAAAGGAACTATCGGAGAATTGCGAGAAAATTGGGAAGATATCATCGCTGAGGCGAAAGCTGAAGTTGGTGAAGAAAGGATGAAATCGGCTGAACCTGCTGATACTTAAATTAAACACATTCATTAACCGTAAGGGCGTATATTTGTACGCCTTTACTACATATTATGTTGTATTCTTTTTACGGCAGTGATTTAGTTTCACCGTACTGACAAAATTAATGGGTTGCTCCCAACCTGAGTCCCAACACACCAGCCAAAATCAACCCAATACAAATAAAACGTTTCATAGAAGCAGGCTCCCCAAATAGAATTACTCCTAACAAAGCCGTACCCATTGCTCCTATCCCAGTCCAAACAGCATAAGCTGTACCTATTGGTAGTGTACGTAGTGCTATTGATAAAAAGACAAAGCTCAATATCATACCAATAACTGTAGGAATACCAAAAGCGAGCTTAGTAAAACCTTGTGAATATTTCAGCCCAATTGCCCATGCAATTTCTAATAATCCGGCGATCAATAGGTATACCCACGCCATTTTTTATTCTCCTGATATTTTGTAAAAATTGACAATATTTACTAATAATTTTTGATTTCCAGATTTAGAAATATGCGTGAAAATTAGAGGCGATCGCTTACTATAAATTATCTTAATACTTGATATTACATAACATAAGATTCATACTATATTTTTAAAATATACGTAGGGTGAGAATTGCCCACCCTACTAAAAATAATTGCTGAATAAATATAATAAAATTTGTCTAAAAATTCCTACATCTATTCAGCAAATTCAAAATTTGAATTGATATTATATTTATGCTTCTGTAGGCTGTTCCTCAAGCAGTTGTTCTTGTACTTCGTCTATTGTTTTGTTAAGGTAAACGGTGCGTTCATCAAAGGCTCTCACCCAGTCAATAGTCAAACAGTATTAAGTATTCTTTGGTAATTTAACTGTGAATATACTACCTTTACCTACTTCAGAAGTTAGACTAATTGTACCTTCGTGAGCTTCAACGATACGGCTGGATAAATGCAGTCCTAAGCCACTACCTGAACGTTTATTTCTCCCCTGACGGAAGCGCTCAAAAATGCTTACTTGGTCTTCGGGTGCGATACCATAACCTGTATCTTGAATTTCTATGATGAGCCAATGGGGATTAGGTTCAAAAAAGCGAATTTCAATACCGCCAGTGTCGGTAAATTTGATCGCATTGGCTACTAAGTTATATATCACCCGACGTAGTTCTAGGGCATCACCCATAACTACACCAGCTTTGTCTCCTAAATTATCTATATTATTAGTATCTAGTTTAAGGGTTATGCCTTTTTCATCTGTTAAAGCTGTGAGTTCACTCACTACTTCTTGAGCTATTTGCTTTAAGTTACAGGCTTCATAGTTTAATGTTTTCTTCCCTGCTTCAAAGCGATAAACTTCTAGCAAGGTGTTAACCATTTGCATTAAGTTCTGATTGCTGCGAATCATTACAGAAATCGCCTGTTTCATTTCTGGGGAAATTTTGCAAAAGGCTTCTTGTTGGAATAAGTCCAACATCCTATCGGCTGCAACTAAGGGTGTGCGTAAGTCGTGAGTCAGGCGGGAAACAAAGTCTTCCCTTTGCCTGGCCATCTTGCGTTGTTCGTCTAAGCTGTGCTTGAGGCGGAGGAGCGATCGCACTCTCGCTAGTAGTTCATCTGTATCAAATGGTTTGCGGATAAAGTCGTCTGCACCTGCATCTAAACCTTCCACTACACTCGATTCGTGGAAGGCTGTAATTAACAAAATAGGAATATAATTAATTGCTGGGTTATTACGGATGCGGCGTGTTACTTCATAACCGTCCATTCCCGGCATCATGACATCTAATAAAATTAAATCTGGTAGAGACTCTTCTACTTTATGTAAGGCTGAAATACCATCACTAACTAAATCAATCTCATAACCTTCGCTTTCTAAGATTGTTTGCACCAAAATGAGATTATCTCTAGTATCATCTACAGCCAGAATCCGATCAATTTTAGCGTTTTCCACAACAGACATAATAAATTTAATTAATAGTGAATTATCGTTTGAGCTTCTGATACTTGTTTGAGGATTGGTTGGATTTAGGCGGAGATTGGTGTAATCTTTGAGTCGAATTAATCATTTGCTGATTTTCCATCTGTACGGATGATTTTGGTACAGATGAGTTTGATGATGATATTTGTTTTGGTAATTCGATTGTAAATATTGAACCTACTCCTAATTCACTTTCTAAAAAAATTTTGCCATTCATCATTTGTACAAGTGACTCAATGATGGCTAACCCTAAACCTGTACCCGGATATTTACGAGTGATGCTTTGATCAACTTGCCGGAAAGCTTCAAAGATATGTTTAAAATCTTTAGATGCTATACCAATACCCGTATCTTTGACTGCGATCGCCACTCGATTACCTGGCAAGTCTTTAGCCTCAACCCAAATACTACCAGATTCTGTGAACTTAATAGCATTAGATAATAAATTTATTAAAATTTGCTTAATTCTGCTGGGATCATTGACTATCAATGGATTTTGTAAGTTAAAATTTATAATCAAAGACAGCTTTTTTGCTTCTGCTAGAGAACTCATTTCACCAACAACGGTATTAATTATTTTGGCTAAATCTACTAACTCTGGCTTGAGTTCTAATTGTCCCTCTTCCAATCGAGAGAAATCGAGAACTTCATTAACTAGCATCAATAAATGCTTGCCATTATTTAGGATTCTTTCTACCATGTCAGTTTGCTGACCTGTGAGGCTACCAAACTTAGGACGTAGTAATATTTGCGAAAAACCAATAATCGCATTCATTGGGGTTCGCAACTCATGAGACATGGTGGCAAGAAACTGAGATTTCAGCCGTGATGCTTCTAATAACTTCAAATTTTGAATTTGTATCTGTTGCCTTTGCCTTTCTAATTCCTGATTTTTGCGGATTAATTGTTCGTGACTTTCTCTTAACTGTTGATAGGCAATAGCTGCCTGCATTTCCGCACGATGAACACGAATTGCATGGCGTAGAACCTGAGCTAAAGTTTCCGCAGAAACTCTAGATTTAGAGAGATAATCTACTGCACCAACTTTCATTAACTCCACAGCAACTTGTTCATCGCCTTGAGAAGTTAACACGACTAAAGGAATTTTAATATTTAAGGAATATAGTGTTTTAATTAAGGTTAAAGTGTCTTGATCTGGTAGACGATAATCGATAAAAGCACAATCAAATTTATTATTTCGTAAAGCAGAAATAGCACTATGTCCATTATTTACTTCTGAAAGTTCCATCCGTACCCCAGAATTATCTAAGGCACGACGTATAGCCATGCGTTCTACTTCATCATCGTCTACAACCAAAATCTTCAGCTTCTCGTCCATCGGTTTTTATCTTCGCTGCAAAATGCAGGGTAATTTTTAACATTTCTGGTTTCAAATTATGTAACTAAGAATTTGAGTTTTTAAATAAGAGTTAAATTAATGATTATACCTAATATAATCGTGCCTGTTTATCAATCTCCTAACTTACATAACTTTTATTGTGCCAAACTGAGTATTAGTTAAATTAAGGCATTTTACATAATGTTTAATACTGATTGAGCGCTACCATCATTGAGATTGATTATATCAACTTCATCACCCTCGACTAATAGTATGTTAATCATTGTCCCTAACATTTTTTGTATTTAAAATACATTTTTTACTAAATATTAGATAATCAATGAACTGTTGTTCATAAATTATTAATTAGTAAACTACAATTGCTGTCTGCCTGAGCGGACTAAGCTTTTGATAAGTAAAATAAAATACTTAATTAAGCTTCATCCCAATTGTAAAAGAGCTTCTTCACACAAGTCCTCACCCATAGGTGGGAGTTGAATAAAATGATTGTGTACCATAAGCTTGAGGCGATTTATTCCAGAGATCGCTTTAACCAAGTAAAGCGCAATCTACTTCCTGTCCCTGAAACTGGCTTGAAAGTAATTGCACCTCCTTCTGTTTCTACAATCTTTTTCACGATCGCCAGTCTTATACCAGTATTTTCTTTGCGATTGCGTGCTTCGAGAGTTGGGAAGATCACAAAAATCTCATTGTGATCCGCTTTCTTTGTGACAAACGTAGGTATCCCCGGCTGGATTTCCATCTGAAAATTTGGCGGTGGTTGCAGCGAGTCGATAACTTGTGGGAGTAAGTAATCTACATTCACTACGCTTAATTCTGTGTGGATGCGACCAATACGGGAATATTCCCATAACCATTCTGACAAATTAGCGATCGCCAACGGTGAGCGGAACGCGATCGCTCGTAAAGGTGCTTTCAACTCGTGGGAGGCTACGTAAGCAAACTGGTATAATTCTTGATTACGTTGGTGTAAGAGGGTGGTAGTTTTTGCCTGGATGGTATTATTAACGCGGGTAAGTTCTTTTGCGCGTTGTTGCAGTGTAATTTCTGCTTGTTTGCGTAAGCGAAGCTCGTCGAAGACATCGCTAGTATCTACTACTGATTTTGAGATTTTCCCTTGGGGATTTTGCCAGCTAAATTCCGTTTTAAATGATTTTTTATTGGATAGAGTTTTTTGGACTTGTGCCTCAATGAGAGGTAAATCCTCTGGATGAACAGCGACTCGCCAACCTTTACCCAAAGACTGTTTTAGAGAAATTCCAGAAATTTCACACCAACGCTCGTTGACATAAAGGTAGTTACATGGTTCTGACGTACGAAATATACCCACAGGAGCCTTTTGAGCTAGTACCGCAGAGCGGCGATCGCTTTTAGAAAGTATTTCATATGTTGCTGATACCACACAAGACCTCTAATGAAACTACTAAAAATCCTACTATTAAGCTTATAACCAGTAAAATCGGCTATAAATTTTCTGATAATCTGATTTTTGAAAAATACATTCGTTACTATCTGATTCTGGGCATCAGCTTGGGCAAAATGTTTAATTAAAAAAATCTACCTTTAAAATACTAATTTTTATTAAAATTAATATATGTTAAACTACTTCTATGTCTTAAGTAACGGATGAATCAAATTAGAAATTTACCTCCTAAGTAAGAATTACAAAACAATCAATAACGCGAGTTTGTCCCAGTATTTTATATTTTCCTCTAAAATAGCGATATATCTACAGTTGTATTTTCATCTCTATCTAAACCCAAAAAATATTGATTTATTATTTCTATCGGTGGATGCAGGCACAACAAGATATCATCTATCTTTGGTTTGGGAAAATCATCGAAGAGTCAAAAAATCCTATTTCGGCAAGAAGCAATTAAAGAAGAGCGAGTGTAAAGATGAGCGAAATAAGCATTATTTTAATTGAAGATCATGATTTGACTAGAATGGGGCTAAGAGCTGCGTTGCAGGCTAACACCGGGATCAAGGTAATTGGTGAGGCTGCTAACGCTACTCAAGGGTTGAAACTTTTGGAAACGGCGAAGCCAGACGTAGCAGTGGTAGATATTGGCTTACCCGATATGGATGGAATTGAACTCACTCGCAAGTTTAGACGCTATCAAACAGAGAGTGGGCAAACCCACACCAAAATTCTCATCCTGACAATGGATCATACCGAAGATGCTGTACTGGCTGCTTTTGCGGCTGGTGCTGACTCCTACTACATGAAGGAAACCAGCATTAGCAGACTCACAGAAGCAATTCAAGCCACCTTCGGCGGTAACTCCTGGATTGATCCGGCGATCGCTAATGTAGTATTACAGAAGATGCGTCAAGGCATCCCCGGCGAAAATCAATCATCCGATAAACCAAAAACCGTCAAAATTGAAGCCCTACCTTCAGAATACGAACAAGTTCTGGAAACATACCCCCTCACCCAACGGGAGTTAGAAATCCTAGAGTTGATTGTTGCAGGTTGTAGTAACGGGCAAATTGCCGAAAAACTCTACATTACCGTTGGTACAGTCAAAACCCACGTTCGGAATATTCTCAATAAACTCTGCGCTGATGACCGTACCCAAGCTGCTGTGCGTGCTTTGCGTTCTGGATTAGTAGCATAGTATCAATTCAAAATCTATTCATAGCCTACGGCTAGGCTAAGTTCTACAAAATTTTGAAGAATTGGTATTACCCAAGACCTTCAGTTGAGTGAAGAACCCCGATTTCTTCAAGAAACCGGGGATTTGGGTATGTGGTAAAGAAAAACCATAATTTGCGATATATCAGTCCGTAAGTATCTTATCCTTGTAATCACGGTTGTATGGGGTTGCAGGGAAAACTAGATTACTAGACTTATGGCTATAGATTTACGTGGATTTTTTAAAGCAACAGATCCTAGCAGGACTCTGTTTATTAATAATAGTTTAGATAGTAAGTTTTATATTGATTTTTCTTCGGTGCGCGGTGGGGATATTATCCAAACACTCAAGAAAAGAATTACCTTTTTTCAGCCAGATGAACCTACCTGCACCCTATTTACTGGACACATAGGCTGTGGTAAATCTACGGAACTGATTAGACTACAGGCAGAATTAGAAAGCTTAGGTTTTCATGTAGTGTATTTTGAGTCTACTGATGACTTAGAAATTACTGATGTAGGTATTGCCGATGTGTTGCTGGCGATCGCTCGGCGTATCAGTCAAAGTCTCGATAAAATTAACTTGGAAGATACCAACAAGTTTAATGCTTTGCTGCAAGGTGCGTTGCAATTGCTCAACTCCGAGGTAACGGGGGTAAAAGCTAAAGTTCCTGGGGTGGGTGATGTTGGTTTTAGTGCAGAGAAAGAAAAACTATCGCTGTCGGTAGGTATTGGTGAAATCACTACCAAGATTAAAAGTGATCCCCGACTGCGAGAGAAAATCAACCAGTATCTTGCACCGCAGAAGATTCAGTTATTAGAAGCCATCAATCAAGAATTATTGCAGCCGGCAATTACTAAACTCAAGCAGCAAGGTAAACAAGGACTAGTTGTCATTGTCGATAACCTCGACCGCATAGATAATAGTCCTAAGCCGTGGGGAAGACCGCAACAAGAATATTTATTTGTAGATCAAGGTGAATATCTTACCAAGCTGAGTTGTCATCTCATCTACACCATGCCGCTATCACTTAAATTCTCCAATGATTACGGCACACTCACCCAAAGATTTCATGACGACCCCAAAGTCTTACCAATGGTGTCTGTACAATATCCTGATGGTAGTATCCATCAACAGGGCATGGCATTAATGCAGCAGATGGTATTAGCTAGAGCCTTCCCTGACTTAGAACCAGCAGCACGCCTAGAAAAGATTACCGAGATTTTTGATAATGTTAGCAGCCTAGAGCGTTTATGTATTGCTAGTGGTGGTCATGTGCGGGACTTGCTCAGGCTCTTGAATACCTGGATTATGGAAGAAATGTCACTCCCCCTGACTCATAACGTCTTAGAACAAGTCATTCGTTCTCGCCGGAATGAAATGAAGCTACCCATTTCCGAGTCAGAATGGCAATTATTAAAGGATGTTAAGCGGACAAAGCAAGTTAACGATGATGACGGATATCAAAAATTAATCCGCAGTCGCTTCGTCTTTGAATACCGAGAAAGCGGCGAGTCGTGGTTTGATGTTAATCCTATTTTGGCGGAAGCGAGAGAGTTGGCTAGTTAGGGGTGTAAGGTGTTAACTATTGACTATGGACTATTGACTGTTGACTAATGACCAATGACTTAGAAAATAGCGATCGCTCTATCACACAATTAGCTTGGGCTATTGAAAATAGCGTAGGACAGTTCAAGCTGATATTAGCACGGTGTAATTATGCCAAATTGCGCGATCGCTTAATCACCAAATTGCAGGAAATCTGCCAAGTTGAAATTCGAGTTTTAGTTGTCCAGCAGTCCCACAGGACGCTTTACACAGCCATTCAGGAAACATATGGGGAAAACATCTCTGGCTGTGTCATGGTTGTCGGTTTGGAGGCTGTGCAGAATTTAGCGCAGATGTTAACCGCTACTAATCAGGTAAGAGAAGAGTTTCGAGAGCATTTTAACTTTCCTTTAGTAGTATGGATTGATGATGAAATCTATCAACAATTCATACAGGTTGCACCAGATTTAGAAAGTTGGGCAATTACTAAAAGTTTTGAGATTAACAGACAAGAATTAACAGATTTCATTATTACAACTGCCAATCAATGGTTACATAATCAACTTAATTTAAGTTTTTATGAATATTTAAAACTGGAAACTGAATTAGCCGCCGCAGAAAAAGAGTTAATAACTGATATATTAAACCCTCCCCCAGATTTAGAAAACCCCTTTCCTGTTCCCCCTTCCCTAATAGGGAAGGGGGTTAGGGGGTTAGGTCAATCAACCGATAATTCTCACAACCAAAATATAGAACAAAACCCTAATTTAGAAATTAATGCCTTTATAGAATCATTATTAGGATTAACCAAACAGATTAATAATAAACAAGCAGAGGCAATTCAACATTATCAAACAGCTTTAAACCTGTGGCGACACAGCAATAACTCAGAATGGCAGGCAAAAATTCTGTATGAGATGGCTTTTTGTGCTTATCTGCAAGCAATTAAACAACAAGATAATCAACATCCAGCTTGGCAGAATACTCGTAACTATATTTCAGAATATCTCCAACTAATCACTCACATTAACCGTCCAGATATCATTGCTAATTCCTTGGAAAAAGTAGGTAATATTCTCAAAGATTTAAAATTATGGCAACAATTAAAAAATTTTGCTCAACAATCTTTATCTTTTCATACCAATAACAACCAGCAAAGAGAGTTAGCCAGAGATTATAGTTTTTTAGCTGAGGTGGCTTTATCCGAAAAAGACTGGAAGCAAGCAATATATTTAATTAAACAAGCATTAGACATTATTCCTACAATTAATAGCCAGTATTTAGATAATAGATTGGCAAAGTCTATACAAACTTACGACTTAAATCTATATAAATTTATCTTGAGTCGCGCTCAATATAGTTTGGGTAACACTGGAGATGCAGTACGTAACTTAGAAACTGCCAAAGACGGGGCAAATCCTCAAGAAGATGTCAGACTTTATATTGATATTCTCAATCAGTTACAGCAGTTTTATTCTGCCCAAAAGCAATATCTCAAAGCTTACAACATCAAACAGCAACGACGCTCTATAGAACAACAATTTGGCTTAAGGGCTTTCGTTGGCGCAGGGAGAATAGAAGCCAGCCGACAAACATTTGCAGAAATACACACAACACCCTACCCAACACAGACCACATCTTACATTGCCCCAGAAATTTCCGCCTCTGGTCGGCAATTAGATGTAGAAAGATTACTGGAACGCCTCAACAATGATGATTATAAATTGATAGTTATTCATGGGCAATCGGGAGTGGGTAAAAGTTCCCTAGTTAACGCAGGTTTAGTCCCCGCCTTGCAACAACAATCAATTCGCGCCAAAGATAACTTAGTCATCGTCATGCGGGTTTATACCAACTGGGTGGAGGAGTTGGGAAGGTTGTTAGGAAAATCGGGGAGTGGGGAGTGGGAAGTGAGGAGTGGGGATGTTGAAGTTTCTAGTTCAAAACCAGAAACTTCCGACTTAGAACCGAAACGTTCTAGTTTGAAACTAGAAACTTCCGACTTAGAACCGAAACGTTCTAGTTTAAAACCAGAAACTTCCGACTTAGAACCGAAACGTTTTAGTTTAAAACCAGAAACTTCCGACTTAGAACCGAAACGTTCTAGTTTAAAACCAGAAACTTCCGACTTAGAACCGAAACGTTCTAGTTCAAAACCAGAAACTTCCGACTTAGAACCTGAACGTTCTAGTTCAAAACCAGAATCATCTGCCTCAAACTCCCCTCTTTCCCCTACACCCCTACACCCGGTTGGTGAATCTCGACTCCGCTCGATTACCGCTAGTCGAACCACCACCCCCACATCCCTAAACCCTCACACCCTCCTCCTTGCATTGCGCGAAAACGAACAACGCAACCTCCGCACAGTGCTAGTTTTTGATCAATTTGAGGAATTTTTCTTTGTTTACACTGAACCTGCACAACGTAAGCAGTTCTTTGAGTTTTTGGGGTCGTGTTTAGAAGTTCTCTCAGCGAAAGTTATCTTATCCTTGCGGGTTGATTACATCCATTACTTACTTGAATGTAATGATTTGCCCAGCTTTGGAATTATTGGTAACGACATTCTCAGTCATCGCGTGCTTTACAAATTGGGAAACTTCTCCCCCAACGATGCAAAATCAATTATTCAAGGTTTAACGGCAAATACTAGCTTTCGCTTAGAACCAGCTTTAGTTGATGCACTGGTAGACGACTTAGCAGGAGAATTGGGTGAAGTGCGACCAATTGAGTTACAAGTTGTGGGGGCGCAATTACAAGTTGAGAATATCACGACTTTAGAGAAATATCGGCAGTTTGGTACTAAACAAGACTTGGTGCAGCATTATCTCAATGAAGTTGTCTATGACTGCGGTGCGGAAAATCAGCAGTTGGCTGAATTTGTGCTGTTTTTGCTGACTGATGAAAAAGGAACTCGCCCGTTAAAAACGCGCCTGGAATTAGAACAAGATTTGCAGAGTTTGGATGTAAAGATATTGCCTATGGAGACGTTGGGTTTAACGTCGCTCGATTTAGTTTTAGAGATTGTTGTCAAATCAGGCTTAGTGGTTTTGCTACCAGAAAACCCAGCCGACCGTTATCAACTAGTACATGACTATTTAGCTAACTTTATCCGCCAGCAACAGGAACCGAAGTTAAAACAGGTAATGGCGGAACTGGAAAAAGAGCGAGAACAAAGAAAGCAAGGTGAAGCTAAACTCAACCGCTTCCTGAAAAGCGCCTTGTTTGGTTCAGTAGCCGCAGGTATAGGACTAGCGATTGTGACTACTTTAGCAGTGCGATCGGCTTATGAGGCGAAAAGTCAAAAAGAATTAGCACAAGTACAGAAAAAACAGGCTGAAATTAACGAAATTCAGTCCTTAAATAATTCCTCAGAAGCGTTTTTACTCTCTAATCAATATCCAGATGCTTTGATAGAAGCATTAAAAGCATCTGACAAACTCAAACACATAGTTTTGGAGAAGAAAAGAGACGATATTAGGATGCAAACTATAGCTACATTACAGCAAGCAGTTTATTTAAAACCATACGAGGCAAAAGAAAATCGCGCTATTCAGGTAAACATATTAGAAGGTCATAGCAATCAGGTCTATAGCGTTGCCTACAGCCCCAATGGTAGGCAATTAGCATCTGCTAGTAGGGACAAGACCATCAAAATCTGGGACATAAGCACAGGTAAAACTCTTAACACTCTCTCTGGTCATAACAGTGAGGTCAGGAGTATCGCCTACAGCCCCGATGGTAAATACTTAGCTTCCGCTAGTTTTGACAAGACTATCAAAATTTGGAACATAAGTACAGGTAGAGCCGTTAACACTCTCTTTGGTCATAATGATGGGGTTTATAGCGTCACCTACAGCCCCGATGGTAAATACTTAGCTTCCGCCAGTAGTGACAAAACTATCAAAATTTGGGACATAAGTACAGGTAGAGCTATTAAAACACTCTCTGGTCATGATGATGAGGTCATGAACGTCGCATACAGTCCCGATGGTAAATACTTAGCTTCTGCCAGTAGTGACAAAACTATCAAAATTTGGGACATAAGTACAGGTAGAGCTATTAAAACACTCTCTGGTCATAACAGTCTGGTCTGGAGCGTTGCCTACAGTCCCGATGGCAAATACTTAGCTTCCTCCAGTGATAATGCAGCCATCAAAGTCTGGGATATCAGCACAGGTAAAGCTCTCACAACTCTCTTTGGTGGTCATTTCGGTTCAGTTTATAGCGTCACCTACAGCCCCGATGGCAAATATTTAGCTTCCGCCGGTCGTGATAGCACCATCAAAATCTGGGATATCAGCACAGGTGAACCCGTCAAAACCCTCTCTAGTCATGGCAGTTCTGCTATTATCTACAGTCCCGATGGGCAACATTTAGCTTCCGCCAATTGGGAGAACACCATCGAAATTTGGGACATAGGTATAGGTAGAGCCACTAAAACACTCTCTGGTCATGCTGATGAGGTCAATAGCATTGCCTATAGCTTCGATGGTAAACACTTAGCTTCCGCTAGTAAAGACAAGACCATCAAAATTTGGGATACAAGTACAGGTAGAGCTACTAAAACACTCTCTGGTCATGCTGATGAGGTCAATAGCGTTGCCTATAGTTTCGATGGTAAACACTTAGCTTCCGCTAGTAAAGACAAGACCATCAAAATTTGGGATATAAGTACAGGTAGAGCTACTAAAACACTCTCTGGTCATAACGATTCGATCTATGGCGTTGTTTATAGTCCCGATAGTAAACAGTTAGCTTCTGCCAGTGAAGACAAAACTATCAGAATTTGGGACATAAGTACAGGTAAACTGTTAAAAATCCTCAGTTGGAAATTCTTATTGTTTAATAGCGGCCATAGTAGTGGAATAGATAGCGTCGTCTACAGCCCTGATGGTAAATACTTAGCTTCTGCCAGTAGTGACAAAACCATAAAAATCTGGGATATCAGCACAGGTAAAAGCGTCAAAACACTCTCTGGTCATAGTAGTTGGGTTTATAATGTTGTCTACAGTCCCGATGGTAAATACTTAGCTTCCGCCAGTGGTGACAAAACCATAAAAATCTGGGATATCAGCACAGGTAAAAGCGTCAAAACACTCTCTGGTCATACCAGTTATGTCAATAGCGTTGCCTACAGCCTCGGTGGCAAATACTTAGCTTCCGCTAGTTGGGACAAGACCATCAAAATCTGGGACATCAGCACAGCTAGAAGCGTTAAAACTCTCTTTGGTCATAGCGATGTAGTCAATAGTGTCGCCTACAGCCCCGATGGCAAACACTTAGCTTCTGCTAGTAGTGACAACACCATCATTTTATGGAATTTGGACTTAGATAATTTAGTACCCACTGGTTGCGACCTGCTGCATAATTACCTCATTGCCCATCCAGAGGTGTTAGCAGAATTACCATCATGCCAAACACCAGCGCTGTTAGTGCCAGGGGCAACGGTGTTAGTCATCCAAGGTGAGAAGTTGGCGCGAGTTGGTGATATTCAGGGCGCGGTGGCTAAGTTCCGCCAAGCACAGCAGTGGGATAAGGGTTTAAATTTTGATCCAGAGGCGAAAGCCAAAGAGTTAGCTATAAAATAATTCGTAATTATTAATTCGTAATTCGTAATTCGTAATTTTAATAAATAAGTAAATCTTGAGTAGGGTGTGTTAAAGCGTTAGCTTAACGCACCTTGTTATTTAGCGTTGCGTTAGGCACTTAAGTTTTGTTCGTGAGACATCATATCGAAATGTGCGCCTAACACACCCTACAGTAATTTTATTTTTACTTTATAAGTAATTTCTAATTATCATGTCCAACCTAAAAACGATCGCATACTCCCGCGTTATTCATCTTAGTCATATAATTGACCCAGATATTCCCCAATGGCCCGGTGATCCGAACGTCGAATTTACCACCGTTGCCCAACTACCAGATGATGGCTATTACCTGCGTCGCTTCTCAATGGGGGAACACAGCGCCACTCATATCAACGCTCCCAATAGTTTTTATCAATCAGGTATGGGAATTGACCAATACCCGGCGCAGTCGTTGGTTGTCCCGGCTGTAGTCATAGATATCCAAGCAGCCGCAGCAGCCAACGCAGATTATCAACTCACCATTGACGACATCCGCACTTGGGAAGCACAACACAGTGAAATTCCCATTGGTCATGTAGTCTTATTACATACGGGTTGGCAGAATAAATGGTCTGATAAAAACGCTTTTCTCAACCAAGATGCCAACGGAATCATGCACTTTCCAGGTTTTGGCAGTGAAGCAACGCAGTTTTTACTAAATGAGCGACAAATTGCAGGCGTAGGCATAGATACACACGGCGTAGACTCTGGACAAGATACCAACTTCAGCACCAACCGCTTAGTATTGGCACAACAAGGTATCGTGTTAGAAAACTTGACAAACCTGCATCAACTACCAGCAAAAGGTACTAATCTAGCAATTTCCATCCTCAGACTACGCGGTGGCTCAGGTTCGCCAGTGGGAGTTTTAGCATTAGTACCTTAAATTAGTAGTGACTGTTAACTGTTGACTGCTGAGTAAGAAATTATTTTATTTTGAATTAATATGACTCCTTTAAACTGCCAAAATTACATCAACGGTGAATGGATAAACGCCGCCGCCGAAACTGTTCTCAACAGTCACAACCCGGCTGATAAGAGTGAAGTTGTTGCTACTTTCCCCCGTTCCCAAGCTGATGATGTTGATAGGGCTGTAGCCGCCGCTCGTGAAGCTTATAAGAGTTGGCGCAAAGTCCCAGCCCCAGCGAGAGCTGAGTACATCTTTCGTGTTGGGGAATTATTACTCCAGCATAAGGAAGAACTCGCCCAATTAATCAGCCGGGAAATGGGTAAACCTTTAACTGAAGCTAGGGGCGATATACAAGAAGGTATTGACTGTGCTTTTTATAGTGCGGGTGAAGGGCGACGGATGTTTGGGCAAACCACACCCTCGGAAATGCCCAACAAATTCGCCATGACTGTGCGAATGCCCATTGGAGTCTGTGCTTTAATTACTCCCTGGAACTTTCCTGTGGCTATTCCTTGTTGGAAAGCCATGCCAGCTTTAGTTTGTGGTAATACAGTTATCCTCAAACCAGCCGAAGATACTCCCGGCTGTGCAACGAAATTAATTGAGATTTTCGCCGCCGCAGGTTTACCACCAGGAGTAATTAACCTAGTGCATGGAGTCGGGGAAGAAGCGGGTAAGGCTTTAGTCGAACATCCAGATATTGATTTAGTCTCATTTACAGGTTCTTCCGAAACTGGTGCTTATGTCGGCGCGACTTGCGGCAGGACTCACAAGCGCGTCTGTTTAGAAATGGGTGGGAAAAATGCTCAAGTGGTGATGGAAGATGCAGACTTAGAACTAGCTTTAGATGGCGCACTTTGGGGAGCTTTCGGCACAACTGGACAAAGGTGTACAGCCACCAGCCGCCTAATTTTGCATCGTGACATTAAAGAAAAATTTACCGCCATGCTCCTAGAACGTACTCAAAAATTACGCTTGGGTGCTGGTACAGAAGCTAACACAGATATCGGGCCGATAATTAATAATCGTCAATTGCACCGGGTGCGCGAATATATGAACATTGCCCGTGAGGAAGGAGCCAAGATTTTAATAGGTGGGGAAATTGCCAGCGATGGGCAGTTACAACATGGTTACTTCTTTAAGCCAACGATTTTAGATAACGTTACACCCGATATGCGAGTTGCCCGTGAGGAGATATTTGGGCCAGTAGTGGCACTGATTGAGGTTAGCACCTTCGAGGAAGCGATCGCCATCCTCAACGATACCAAATACGGTCTATCCTCCTCAATTTACACCCGCGATATCAACCGCGCCTTTGCCGCCATGCGCGACATCGAAGCCGGCATCACTTACATCAACGGCCCCACCATTGGCGCAGAAGTACATCTACCTTTCGGCGGTGTCAAACAGACAGGTAACGGACACCGCGAAGCCGGAACCACAGCCTTAGATGTCTTCACAGAATGGAAAAGCGTTTATGTAGACTTTTCTGGTAATTTACAACGCGCCCAAATTGATAATCGGAGTTAGAAGAGGGGGGAGATGTAGCTTGCTTCCTGTAGGGTGGGAGTGGGGGAAGACAAGGGAGAATAACTGTGGACTGTTGACTAATGACTGTTGACTAATGACTAATAAAAAAAAGTGGGAGAAAGCATACCAAGCGCTTTTATCTCCCACTCTGACATTTGCTACTGTAGCGTTCAGGAACATGTAAAGGCGTTACCTCTTATTTGGGGGGGCTGGTGTGCAGGTTAACGACAACGCCTATACAAATAGATGATTCCTAATGCAGCAAATGTCACATTTTTTGAATTTTGAATATTATTAGTAGCCCCTGATAACAACACCTTGGAAGCCATTTATCTTTGATAAAGATAACTTAGTCATACTTATTTGAGTTGCCATTTTGGCAGTTTTTTAAATAGGGCTGGCTGAATAAGGGCGAAAGATAGCAGAATGAAGAGTTTCAGGGTCAGGAAAGAAAAATAAGGTGAAAAGAAAAAGGGTAAGATAAGTAAAAATCCTTGTAGCAAGTTGCGTTAAAATGTATCGAAGAGCGCAAAAGCAAGAAAAAGCAGCAGAAAACTTTGAACTACCCTTTGGGGGAAAACTAGCGTCAGATAACCGATGGGTAATCATGGCGAACATGATACCTTGGTCAAAATTTGAAGCAGAGTACGCAGAAATATTTTCAGCAAGAATGGGAGCGCCAGCCAAAACATTTAGAATGGCGTTGGGAGCATTAATAATTAAAGAAAAATTAGGAATAAGTGACAGAGAGACAGTAGAACAAATTCGGGAGAACCCGTATCTGCAATACTTTATAGGAATGTCAGCATATAGTAATGAATCTGCATTTGACCCGTCAATGCTAGTTCATTTTAGAGAAAGGATAGATATAGAATTAGTCAATAAAATCAATCAAGAAATAGTCAGGAAGATGTTAGAAAATAAACAGGAGGTAGAAGTAAGAGCAAAAAAGCCAGAGGTCGAGGATTCAAAAAGTAAGCCAGCCAATAGAGGAAAATTAATATTAGATGCTAGTTGTGCGCCAGCAGACATAAGTTATCCGACAGATTTAGGATTATTAAATCAAGCCAGAAAGCAAACAGAAACAATCATAGATACATTATATAAGTCCTTATTAGTAAGAAATATCAACAAACCAAGAACCTACAGAAACAAAGCAAGAAAGGATTATTTAGCAGTAGCCAAGAAAAGAAAACCAACAGTTAAAGAAAGAAGGAAAGCTATCAGAAAGCAACTGCAATATATCAACAGAAATTTAACTCATATTCAGCAGCTAATAAATTTAGGTGCGTCACTATTAAAACTGAGCAACAGTCAATATAAGATGTTGCTAGTAGTAGCAGAAGTTTATCGTCAACAGTTATGGTTATATGAAAATCAAAAAATTAGTATACAAGACCGCATTGTCAGTTTAAACCAACCACACATTCGTCCGATTATCCGAGGTAAAGCCGGGAGAACAGTAGAGTTTGGGGCTAAGTTTTCAGCTAGTTACTATGATGGCTATGTATTTTTAGACCATATTAGTTGGGACAACTTTAACGAATCAGGAGACTTAAAATCACAAGTAGAAGCATACAAAAACTACACCGGATATTATCCTGAATCAGTTCATGTTGATAAGATTTATCGGACGAGGGAGAATCGAGCTTGGTGTCAAGAAAGGGGAATTAGAATTAGTGGCCCACCACTAGGTAGACCCCCCCAAAATGTCAGCCCTGAAAAGAAGAAACAAGCCGCTTATGACGAAAGGATTCGTAATTGTATTGAGGGCAAGTTTGGACAAGGTAAACGAAGATTTAGCCTTGGTAGAGTTATGGCTAAACTTCCTCATACTTCTTTCACCGCTATTGCCATAACTTTTTTAGTTATGAATCTTTCTACTCTGCTATTACGGCTTTTTTGTGTATTTTTTTGCCTATTTTTCAAAACTGAGTCTTTTTTTACTTCTTCTATTATCGAAACTGATATTTCATTAAACCTTAAACAACAAAAACTTATCTTTTTTCTGGACTGACTACTTAATCAATTTTTCTCTTCCTTTGAAATGACTTTTTCAGCAAGCCCTAAATATTGGTCATTAGTCATTAGTCATTAGTCCATAGTCAAAAGTCAAAAGTCAGGGAACAGGAGGCAGGAGTGAATTATTATCTCCCTCATCTCCCCCCACTCCCACCCTACAACTTACGTTTGCTCAGGAGAAACCACCATATCTCTAAACAAACTAATGTCAAACCTCCAGCCGTAACCGCAGCCTTTATGACAAGTGGTTGTTCCATAGGATGGAATTGAGTTGTTGACGAATCATGGTTAACGTTGGCAATGGCTGCATTCGTACCCAAACCAAACATCAATCCCCAAACCATACTTGCGAGAATTACCTTTTTACTGAACATTGGCACTCCTAGATAATTACTTTTGGCTGAAACTTACGTAGGCGTAGAGCGTTAGTAACAACAGAAACTGAACTAAATGCCATTGCTGCACCCGCGATAATAGGATTGAGTAACCAACCAAAGATAGGAAAGAGAACTCCGGCGGCGATGGGAATACCTGCAACGTTGTAGATGAAGGCAAAGAATAGGTTTTGACGAATATTATTCATGGTGGCGCGACTGAGTTGAATTGCTGTGACAATACCTTGCAAATCACCAGATATTAGGGTAATGTCACTAGCAGCGATCGCCACATCTGTACCAGTCCCAATAGCAAACCCCACATCAGCTTGTGCCAAAGCTGGAGCGTCATTAATGCCATCACCAACCATCGCCACAATTTTAGATTTTAGATTTTGGATTTTGGATTTTGGAGATAAAATTCTCCCTTGCTTCCTGCCCCCTGCCCCCTGCCTCTCTTGCAACTGCCTAACCACCTCCGCCTTCTGCTCTGGACGGACTTCTGCTAAGACGCGCTCAATGCCTGCTTCACGGGCGATGGTTTCGGCGGTGCGGCGGTTGTCGCCTGTGAGCATGACAACTTCTAAACCAAGTTGTTGTAGGGCTTTCACGGCTTGTAGGGAGGTTGGTTTAATAGCATCGGCGATACCTATCAAGCCTTGAATTTCGTTATCAATTGCCAACCAAACGGCTGTTTTCCCTAGATACTCTAAGCGCTCTTTCTCTTGTGCTAGGGCTGTGGTATCTATTGCCAATTCTGTCATCCAGCGTTGTGTGCCAATTCTTACTAAATGGTTGTCAACTATTCCTTGTACGCCACTACCGGGAATTGCGGCGAAATCTCGGCTATCTACTAATTTGACTTCTTGAGATTGAGCATATCTGACAAATGCCTCTGCTAAAGGATGTTCTGAATTACGTTCCACAGATGCAGCTAATTTTATTAGATTGATTTCGTTACTGTTGGCTGTACCGTGAACTGTGAGAAAATCTGTAACTGTGGGTTTACCTTCAGTAATTGTGCCTGTTTTGTCTAATACAATGGTTTGAATTTTGTGCGCTAGTTCTAGGCTTTCGGCTCCTTTAATCAAAATCCCGTTCTCTGCGCCTTTACCTGTTCCCACCATGACAGATGTTGGTGTGGCTAAACCCAAAGCACAAGGACAGGCAATAATTAATACTTCTATTGTCGTGATTAATGCTAGGGTAAAGTTACCCATGATATTGAACCAGATGATAAAAGTGAGAATGGCGATCGCAATCACCACAGGCACGAACCAACCTGTGATTTGGTCTGCTAATCTCTGTATAGGTGCTTTAGAACCTTGAGCCTGCTGCACTAATTGCACAATCTGCGCCAGTACGGTATCCTTACCTACCCGTGTCGCTTGGAATGTGAAGCTGCCAGTTTTATTAATAGTTGCACCAATTACCTCATCCCCTGGCTGCTTTTTAGTAGGGACACTTTCCCCTGTCACCATCGCCTCATCAATAGTGGATGTGCCGCTAATAATTTCCCCATCTACAGGTATTTTTTCCCCAGGACGTACCAACACGACATCGCCAATTTGCACTTCTGCAATGGGTACATCTACCTCTTTTCCTTGACGAATTAAGCGTGCAGTTTTTGCTTGTAAGCCAATAAGCTTACGGATAGCGTCTGAGGTTTGCCCTTTGGCGCGGCTTTCAAATAATCTACCTAATAAAATTAAGGTAATAACAATCGCCGCAGTTTCATAATACACATCTGCACCCAAACCCTGACTGATGAAAAAGTCGGGGGATATTGTCACGAATAGGGAATAGAAATATGCTGCACTTGTACCTAAAGCAATCAAAGTATCCATAGTGGCGCTATGGCGTTTGAAGGCTTTCCAACTATTGGTATAGAAGGAATAACCGCACCAAAATTGTATAGGAGTGGTTAATAATAATTGCCACCAAGGATTATGCAGCCATGTAGGAATGAAGGGCAATTGTAACCCACTCATCATCGATAAGGAACCGATAAATAGCACAATGCTAATAATGCCGCCTATCGCTACCTTTCGCTGTAAATTACGAGATTCTTGCAGACGATACTGTTTCTCAGCATCGTCTTCACCTAGCATCAAATTCTGTTCTTGGAGGGGAATTGCAGAATAACCGGCTGCACTCACTGCATCTTGAATTATTTGTAAATCAGTGGCGCGGGAATCATACTTAATTGTTGCTTGTTCTGCACCAAAGTTGACGTTACATTCCTGCACACCAGGGACGGAAAGAATAGCATCCTCAACGTTTTTGGCGCAGGAAGCACAACTCATACCACGCAATTTTAAGGTGGCGTTATCCATTTGAGTCCTCCAATTACCAACAGGTACTAACGACTGTTTTTATCTTGAATGCTCCAGTGAACTGGAGAGTCAAGAGGTACGCAGGATTTTTTTAATTCGTAATTAAGAGATTCGTTTCAGCTTTAGTGTGCCTATCTTATGCAAAACATAAAAATAGCTAAAAAGTCCGTTCATACAGGACTTTTTAGCTGAAGATACTGGTTTAATATCCTAAGTCTTTAGCCGGACTTGATAGAAAACTCAGATTTGTTAATGCGTAAATTTTGTGGCTTTAGCTACCCGTAGGGGATTTAGAATTTTGAATTGTTCCTGGCCCGGCTGTGACAATTACTAGATTTTCTGGCTTGATTAAATCTTGAATTGCTTGTTGCACATCAGCCATAGTTACAGCTTGGATTTGTTGGGGAAAATCGCGGAGTTCTGAGGTTGATAACCCATACACAGAATTATCCAAGATGATGCTAGATACATTACTTGGATTAGCCAAATCTACAGGGTAACTATTAGTAATTGTGCGTTTGGCTGTGTTGACTTCGGCTTCAGTTACGCCCTGTTCGCGTAATTGTTTGAGTAAAGCTATTGTACTAGCGATCGCTTTATCTGCATCTGTGGGGGCTGTCTGCATGGAAATCAGGAAGGGGCCAGGATTTATGCCAGCCGCAAACCCACTATAAATACCATAAGTCAAACCCAGGCGATCGCGTACTTCTGTTCCCAATCGACTGGATAAGGTATCACCGCCCAAAATTTGATTCAGTATTAATGCGGCATAATAACGCGGGTCTTTCCGGGAGATGGCACTGTAACCAATATATGTCACAGCCTCGGCTTTACCAGGAATCACTTTGTTCATCCTTGTTAAAGTTTTGGGTAATGCTACATTAGATACCTTCAGCGTTGGCGGTTGACCAATTGCTTGCCATTTACCAAAAGATTGATTGAGTAATTTTTTAACCTTGTCTGGGTCAAAATCACCAACTAAGGCGATGGTAGTCGTATCTGGTCGGTAATATTGACGGTAGAAACGCACAACATCTTCCCGGCTAATACTCTTTAAACTTGCTTCCGTGGGGAAGGTGTAAAAAGGATGATTCTCTGGGTAAATTGCTTGTTGAAATACCCGTCTTCCTAAGCTTCCAGGGTCATCTAACTGAGCTTTAAGACCAATTAATGCCCGTTGGCGGCTCAATTCTAGCTGTTCTTGGGGAAAAGAAGCATTCTGTAATACATCTGCCAATGTCTGCACTAATATAGGCAAGTTGGCTGATAAGCCTTCACCGCTAACACTCACACCTTCACGAGCAGCAGCAAAATCTAAACTGGCTCCTCTATCTTCTAAAACCTGTGCTAACGCTAGAGCATTTTTCGTCTTAGTTCCATTCAATAAATTAGCAGCCGTTAGACTGGCCAGCCCAGCTTTTTGATTACTATCAAACTCATTCCCGGCGTTAATTTGTCCACTGAGGTTAACGGTAGGCACACTATGATCGGGTAATAAGAGGACACGTAAACCGTTAGTTAAGGAAAATTGTTGAGGTAAAGATTGTTTACTTGTATCTGTGTTTGATGTGGCGGGAGGTAAGTATTTAGCTAATTCTGCGGGGTCTACAGGCTTACCAGGGCTGAAGTTTTCCGCAGTGCGGCTTTCACCAGCAGCAGAGTTTCCTGCTTGACCGTTGACTTGGGTTGGTTCAAAATAGCCGATGGTTTCTTTTTGAGGGTTGAGGTAGGTTTTGGCTACCCGTTGAATATCATCTGGTGTGACCTTGGCGATCCCTGCTAAATACTGTTCAATGTAGTGATAATCACCTGCTACAGTTTGGTTATATGCCAATTGGGTGGCTTGGCTTGTAATATCCTGATTTCCTAAAACAAAGGAGGCTTGTAGCTGTGTCTTCGCCCGATTTAATTCTTCTGGGGAAACAGGCTTTTGTTGTATTTCTAACAAAGATGCTTGCAGTACTTGGTTAATTTTGGTTAACTCTTGCCCTTGAGCGGCTGTTGCATTAATCTCGTACCAACCAGGCTCAACTAATTCCCCTGCGCTACCACTGACAGAACTAGCTAAACCAGATTCTACCAAAGCTTGATATAGTCTAGAACTACGCCCCCCCGTGAGAATAGCATCCATCACATCAATTGCTGGTACATCAGGATGTTTGACATCTGGTAGAGGATACACAGCTTGTAAAAAGGATACACTTCCCGGTTCCTTCAGCACAATTGGCGCTTTTGCAGCAGATGTAGAAACAGGAGTCTTGTTCGCTGCTGTGGTTTTTCTATTCCCTGGCGCTCTTTTTGGTAATTTGCTAAAGGTTTCCTTAACAGTTTTGAGCGTAGAATCTGTGTCAAAGTCTCCCGTAATGACCAAGGTGGCGTTATCTGGGCTGTAATAAGTTTGATAATAGTTCCGTACTTGTTCTACTGTAAATTGTTCGACATCGGCTTTAGTTCCACCCACAGGCAAACCATAAGCGCGGTTAGGAAAAGCAGCCCGCATCACTGCCCGACTTAAGCGATAACTAGGGGAGTTTTCATACCCTTGCAATTCCGAAATGACTACCCGTTTTTCACTAGTCAATTCTTCTGTACCAATTAACGCATTCTCCATGCGGTCTGCTTCTAGAGTCAGCAGTGCTTTGAGTTTGTCTTTCTGCACTGTGCCGAAGTAAGCCGTTTCATCGTAGCTGGTGAAAGCATTAAATTGACTACCTAAAGCACTAAATAACCGTCCGAACTGCACTGGACGGCTAGTAGTACCCTTGAACATTAAATGCTCAAGTTGATGGGAGATACCATTTTCTCCCTTCTGCTCATTGCGTGAACCAACTCTATACCATACCTGCACACTTACCACTGGTGCAGTATGCACTTCTTTAGTCAGAACTGTCAGACCGTTATCTAATACGGTTTTCTGCACACCTTTGGTAAAGGATAAGCCAGAAACAGGCGCAACATTAAATGCAGGTGTAGCAGCATAAGTAAAATTGCCAGCAATGGGCAAAACACTCAACAACAGGCTGAGGACAAAACCTATCAGCATATATGGACGTAGCTTCATAGACGATTTACATTTTTAAGTTATCAAACACAGTCCTAAAAGATGAAACGACACACCACCCTCATCAGTGTAACTAGCGATCGCTAAAATCGGCTTGACTAGCAAAATTTTGTTGACAGTTAAGAGGTAGTTTAGTTACACATGATACATACTAAATATTTAGGGAGTGATATTGCGATCGTCTATTTCAACGCTATACCCCTATACCCTTGCTAAAGCCCTTGATTTCTCGTTTTCATGCGTAATTCCTATTTTAGTGTCTCACACTAGGTTGATATCCCAAAATAGGATAAATTAGCATATATCATTATTTGAAGAGCCAGAAAGATCAATGAGTCGACCTCATTCAGAAGCTAGTTCTACAGTAACCTTGAAAAGTAAAGCTACCAGCACAGTTGGTCGCGGAAAAGTCGTTAGCCTAAACACCAAACTTAACTTTTCTGAATGGAGAGATGAATACGTTGCTTTATCTTTAGGTAATAGCCTTGAATTTTATAAAAATTGGGAGCAGCCTACTGTAATCGTTTCAGATGGGGCTTATGGTATTCTTGGTTTTGAAGGAGACACATCCGATCATATTGATTTACCCAATTGGTATCAGCCTCATATTGAGGAGTGGTCAAAAGCAGCGATGCCATCCACAACACTCTGGTTTTGGAACTCAGAAATTGGCTGGGCTGTGGTACATCCGATTTTAGAAAAGTATGGTTGGCGGTATGTTAACTGCAATGTTTGGAATAAAGGCAAAGGTCACATTGCAGGGAATGTTAACACAGAAAAAATTCGCAGATTTCCAGTAGTTACAGAAGTTTGTGTCCAATATGTAAGAGAAGTTAGAATTAACGAACTTACCTTAAAAGCCTGGTTACTGAAAGAATGGAAACGGTCTAGATTACCATTACGACGAGCAAACGATGCGTGTGGTGTGGTAGATGCCGCCACTAGGAAATATTTTGATCAAGGGCATTTATGGTACTTTCCACCTCCAGAGATGTTTGAAAGGCTAGTAAATTATGCAAATGAGCATGGTAGTCCTGAAGGAAAACCTTATTTTTCTCTAGATGGCAATCAACCCTTAACAGGGGCAGAATGGAGTAAAATGCGGTCAAAGTTTAGATGTCCTCATGGTTTTACCAATGTATGGGAACGCCAAGCGCTACGAGGTGATGAAAGAGTTAAAACAAAATCTGGCAAAGCGTTGCATCTTAACCAAAAGCCTCTTGATTTGATGACCATGATTATTGAAACATCAAGTGATGAATATGATGTAGTCTGGGAACCCTTTGGAGGACTATTTAGTGCGTCTTTAGCATCCCAAACACTCAAACGCAAAGCTTACTCATGTGAGATCGATCCAGATTATTTTTATTATGGAGTCCAGCGATTTAATCAAGAAGTTCATTAATGCTCTCTTCTCTAATCTCTAAATACTCCTGTAATGATTTTGTTATGGTGTCTTCTCGGCGGCTTGATAGAATTTTGTTCCATTGTCCAACTGACATACCACAAACTTTAACGTTGTAAACACGTTTCTTGAATTGCTCAATGCCGGGATGCACAATTCTGTCTATTTTTGCAAAGTTAGTGTCTAATCTGTATTTATATCGTATTAATAACTCCCGTAAAAGGTGCTGATATTCCCTAGTAGGCTTGTAAATTTTAGATTCAGCCCCCCATGATTCAACTATTTTCTGGGCTTCTAAAAACTCACTGGCAGAACCTTGAAACTTATAGCCGCTAGTGTTCGTTTGCTGTAAATTTGCTGTCCTTTGGGTGGTATCCTCTGGCTCCAAAACAAGATAATCTGGCGGATTATGATAATGAGTGTCTCTAGCTAGAGCTACTGACAAACCAGATACAACGCACACATCTAAAATACGAGGTTTTCCGTAAATAATCTTCTCAGGTAGCCATGCCAAGATTGCAACATGAGTTTGATCAAACTGAAAGTGATTTTGACTATCTTTGAATCTCGCGGTTATTTCTGTCGCCAATGGAAACCATGCTTTAATCTCTAATCCAGGTGTTGGTTGAACGTTGCCCACAAAAATAGCGTCTGGAAATCCTGGATCTTGCCTCTGCCATGTTCCAAACTCAGCAAAATCATCTTGCTTATTTAGAAACTCAACAGTGTTAAATTCGATTAGATTTCCAAGTAATGGTGAAAGCTTTGAGATAACTTTAGCTAAATTTACTGCTGCATTCACAGTCACAGGTTTAGACACGTCTAAAACATCAAACGTATGCCCCGATAAATTAACTAAATACTCAGATGCAAGTCTGATTACATCTGCTGTATTCATAGTTTTTGTTCACAAGACGCTTCAGATAATTGCTCGTCAACCTTCCTTATAATAGTACAAGGGTCTACACCAATTATGCGAGTAACCATGAGAAACTCAACGACATCTAAGCGCCGCTCCCCATTCTCATATTTAGCAACAAAAGATTGCGGTTTTTGAAGAGATTTAGCAAGAGATTCCTGAGTAAGTTGTGCTTCCTTGCGAGCAGCAATCATACAGCGCCGGAATATGTCATACTCATGGCTGGAGATAGATTTCATCGGGCTTTGGCTTTAGCACTATGTGTATGTCAGTAAAATAAACCTATTTTCGGATAATCCCAAAATATGATAATAAGCCTGATAAGATTTGCCGATCGCACTCCTCTACTAGAATTTGGTACATTTAGGTTTGATTTCCGAGTTGAACAAATACCAGAACCTTCAACCACAATAAATTTAGAACTACTAGGCTGATTAACTTTTGGGTTGTCTCAGGTGAAGAAGGGAGTAGAGAGTAGAAACTGAGTGATAAATCACATCTTCTCTTTCATCCCCCACATACCTAACTTTGCGGTGAGAATAAGAAATCCTCAATGGCGCTAAAAATAGCAGCTGGGTATTCCTCATGTACTCCCAAAGAACCAGGAATTATTACACTTTGCACTCCGGGTATAGCGGCTACAGCATTCATTTCTTCCCTTGATTTAGGTGGACTTGATTCACTAATGACTACCATCAGGGGTACAGATAATGACTGGACTAGCGCCAAAAAATCAGCTTGATTGTGTATAGCGTCGATATTACCAGTGACAAAGGCCGCCGAAGCAAATCTCGCTCCTGGTTGTTGGGTTGTTTGCCACTTCTTCTCGATAAAATTAGGTGTCAGCCTGTCGGTATCAGTGAATACATGACGGCGGTACATAAAACGTAAAAATGAAGGTGTGGTATTGAGTTTGTAGAGGACTTGTCCCACAATAGGCGATCGCACTAATCCTCTCACAATCCCAGCCACTTGTAGATTTGCCCCCATAGTTGGTAAGGGGCCGCGCCAAGTGGGTGCGACTAAGACAATTTTGGCAAAAGTATCCGGTTGTTTTTGCGCCAGTAGCAACACATAACTAGCTGCATGGCCAGCCGCTAATACCGTAATGGGGGTAGAAAAAACCGCTTGCACAAAATCTGCGAGAAATTGTTGATAAATTTCTGGTCGGTAGTCTAGGCTGGGACGGGAAGATTCGCCAAACCCCGGCCAGTCTACCGCTACAACCTGAAAATGGGGCGCTAATAACCTAGCCATTTCTGCCATTTCCAAGCGGGTAGATACACTGCTAAAAGCTGGTAATAGTAAAAGTGGTGAACCTTGACCAAGGGTTTCATACACCACTCGTATTGGTTGATTTTCCCACTGCCAGAGAAATTCCTTAATTACTCCACCAAATCCAGTAGGGTTAGAGGTGGATAGCAAATTGGTAGACATAATTTTTTATCATCAGCCCGATGCTTCTAACTTACATTCCAGCGCCTTTTTTTGCATGGTTTTAAATATGTTGTAAAATCCGTTAGCGCGGGAAGGGGTCAAGCTGACGTTTAAACCTGTGGCTTGGATAAAATCTGGGGTCAATTCTAAGATTTCCGTGGGAGTCAGTCCATTCATGCCTTCAATTAGCAGACCAACCATGCCTTTACTAATGAAGGCATCGGAATCAGCCCGGAATACTACCTTACCATCTTCGAGTTTGGCGGTGATATAAACCTGAGAAACACAGCCTGGAACCTTATTTTCCGGTAATTTGTCCTCCTCTGGGAAATCCTTGACCTTGTTACCGTAAGCAATTAACTGTTCGGTACGTCTTTTTTGGTCGGTAGCACGTTGAAAGCGCTGGACAATTTTGGCTAGTGCAGGTGGTAAAGAATCTAAACTAGAAGACATAACAGGCAGTGTGAATAATCGTTCTCACCTTGAGTTTAGATGATCTTTGGTGCGATCGCCTCATACCATTCCACCGCATCTAGCTTAATGGCTTGGTAATAGGTAATGGCGCATAGGTCATAATGTTTTATGATTAACCATTACCGACCCTAACAACCATACTATTAAGTAATTATCAATTGATAATAATTGCCCACATACTGACACCCAAAACAATGGCTGTTATATGTTGCCAAAGCATAGTAGTTAATGGTTGCCGAGCAATTTTTTGAGTTAATACTATTGTCAACAGCACTGAAAAGATGAGAGTTGCACCTTGTAAAAAGGCAATGACTGCTGGGTGTGCTACTAATATGGGTAATTGCTCACCACTTAATCCAAAAGTTGCAAATGTTACGGGAAGAATTTTTCCGCCTTCGCCTAAACCCAGGCGCAGATAATGAGCTAAATTTCCCCCTAATACTAGTGGTAAATAACCATAGGCAAGTTCAATAAAGCGTCGAGGTTTACGGCGAGTATTAAATAGTTTAATCAAGCCATAGGCTAATAAGACAACAACCGTGGGAATTAATAAAGCTACAATTGAGATTCCTAAATGTAGCCAAAATTGCGTTAAATCAAGTTGTAAACCCAACCAAGCAATTATTTCTGGTAAACGATGTAGATAAACTCCCCCAAACAGTAATAACAATAATGCGACTTCATAGTTACGTGCTACATGAGTCGTCCACAGTTCAATCCCAGGAGGACGCAGGTTAAACTCAACGGAACGATGAGGACAGGCTTTGAGACAAGTCATGCACAAAACACAATCACGGTTATCTTCCAACTGTGCAGGATGAGAATATAAGGGACAACCATCTGTTTCCATCCCTTCGCCTTTTTCGGGGCCACCTTTATAACATTGATAGGTGGTACAAGTAGCAGAACAAATGCCTTGTTGCGCCCGCAGTTCTGTCATAGAAAGTTTAGCAAATAAACCATTCATTCCCCCGATGGGACAAAGATAGCGACACCAAAAACGCCGCTCGAATAGGGCAGAAAATATCATTGCCCCGGCAGTAATTAATAACAGTAAACAAGCAGAAAGATAGGCGGTATTTTCTAAATGCCAGAGTTCTTCCCAAAGGAAAATTAAGGTAAATAAACCAAATAAAAACCATCCGCCCCATTTTTCAGCTTTTTCTCTGGGCCAGCGTTTGAGTTTGCGCGGGAATAACCACAGAGATAATTTTTGGGTGATTTCGCCGTAAATCATGAAGGGACAGACAGCACACCATACCCGCCCTAAGAAGGGGAAAATAAATAGGATGATAGGCCACCACCAAGCCCAAAATAAATTTAAGGCAAAATTGCGATCGCGTGTTTGCGGCCCCACAAACAACACACCTACAATAAACGCAAAAGCCGCCACAGTAAAACCATAATTAATTTTGTCAGGCCACCAAGAACTCCGCAAAAATTGCCGTAACCCTGGATATAAATTTAAAAGGTTGACACGAAATTGTTTTTTCTTCGTTTCCGCCGCCCAGAATATTTCCTCTGTTAATTCGCGGCGTTCCCCAGCTTGGACAATAGCCCGTTCTACAAGGTTTTTCAACTCTTTGAGGTTTCCAGGAAAATCGTATGACTGAAGACGGCGTAAGGCTTCTGGGGTAACGTGGGGTTTGTTTACTCCGCGCGATCGCACATACAAACTGGTGTAGTATTCAACCTGTGCTTTAATGTCAGTTTTCCGCACTCGTAACGGCGGGACTTTGATAATATGTCCCACACAGCGTTCTATCTTTGACTCGGTTTTTTCCGAAACAATGAAAATTCGCGCTTTACTATTACGTGGTTCCGCCGTGGGTTCCCCTTGTCGCGTCACGGGGGTATATGTATTTGTGGTTAATAGCTGTGCTACAGGTTGTAATAACTCTGGCGGTAATTCTTGCAAGTTATTGAGAATAATACTACCTTCCCCCAACCATTCCAACAGTCCAGGCTTCCCACCAGCGCGACCAAATAAATCAGCACCGCTAGTTTGTAAAATGCCACAATTGACTTTAATAATCGGTTCGCGTCGCTGGGGCGAACTAAAATGGATCAAAGCGGCAATATTATCCTTCTCTAACCCTGGTTCACCAAATATTTCTACAGACTTCCTATCAGCCGTCGATTCACGAATTTGTTCTCGCAGACGTACAGCGTAGCGACTTGTCCCGACAATTCCCCGTTGCGCTTTGGTAACTAAATAAGGACGCAACGCTACAGAACGTTCCTGTTCATAGGTTAACGCGGATGTTACCTGCGCTAGTTCCTGCGCCAACTGACGAGAAAAAGCTTGAGTAATTTCTGGGTGTTGATTAATTAATTCCCGAAATTTAGCCGCAGGTATAGCCCAGACATGAGATTCTGTGAGAGTAACGATTTTATAGGGTATTAATTGATCTAAAAGTAATTCTTGCAGGTTAATTACTGCACCGGGTAAGAAACCACGGGCTAAAACTGAACTATTTTGATTACTAGTCTCGCTTTCTAACTGTCCATCTCGGATGATGTAAAGTGCGGTTGGGGGGGTGGCTTCTGCAACTAGGGTACTTCCCTTTGGTATGGTTTGCGGTTCTATCACTTGGGCGATCGCATCCAGCGCCGCAGATGAGAGAATACCTAAAGTTGTCCGCTCTTGTAGCCATATAACTGTATCTGGAGATGTCATCCTGGTTTCTCCGCGTCGGCTGTTTGCTGTATAAAAGGATTATCCCTGAAAATAGCTATGTGATGAGTTTAGCGGATTTACCTAATCTTTGGGTTCCTTTGGCGCTTCTGGCTTTAATTGTGGCGGCGGCTGTATTTTTTAGTCGCAGTAGTTAGTTAACAAACTATTACATTCTGCAATAGTTTATTTAAAATTAGATTAGGGGATGTGTGAGGAAAAATGGCAGCCAAAGACTTATTTCATGAAGCTGTCAAACAGGCACTTCTAAAGGAACAATGGGTAATTACCGCAGATCCGCTTAAAATTAAAATTGAGCGTGTCAAGTTTGAAGTTGACTTAGCAGCTGATAAGTTTTTGGCAGCCGATAAAGCAGGACAAAAAATAGCCGTTGAAATTAAAAGTTTTATCAGTACTTCTGTTAAGCTGTTCGGCATCTAGTTTTACAAGACAACCTAATGCAGCAAACGGGTTCAGGCACTAAATTATCAAATTTAGATGCGTGTCAGCTTATCACTGATTTTCACTTAGCACTAGGTCAATTTTTGAACTACCGTCTTGCATTACAAATAACTGAACCAGATAGAATCTTGTATCTTGCGGTTCCTGTTGATACGTTTGAATCTTTCTTTCAAGAACGCTTTGTTCAAGAGGCTGTCAAGCTTTATCAAGTTAAGCTAATAATTTATAATCCGTTTAAAGAGGAGATTATTGTATGGACAGAATAGAAGATTATCGAGAAATCATTCAAAAATTTTTAAAATCTCACGCTGATTTTGAAAATACTAATTCAGATATTGAATCTCAGATAATTTGTGACACAGTAAACGACCATTATCAGCTCTTGGATGTAGGCTGGGAGGAATTAAAGCGAGTTTACAATTGTTTTATTCATTTAGATATTAAAGATGGTAAGATATGGATTCAACGTAATATGACTGAGGTAGATATTGCTCAGGAATTAGTAGATATGGGTGTACCCAAGGAAGATATTATTTTAGGTTTACACCCACCTTATAAGCGACCATATACAGGATATGGAGTGGCTTAAAAATATTATTTTGATTAACAAGAATTAATCCCACCAAAAATACCAGACTTTTCCTCCTAATAAGTTAGCAGCTAGATTACTAAGAGTTTGTACCCCTTGGTCTACAATATCGTAGCAATAAATATACTGTTCTTGAGCTAGTTGAAATGCGCTTTCTTTGTCTTGTGGTGGTTTATGAACAACCATTTCCACTACATCATGGGTGATACCTACTACCTCTGCACCATATTTTTCTTGCCAATATTTCATAAGGCAAACCTGCACTTCCGGGGCTGGACAATCATTCCAATTGCCAAACTTCAGGAAAGCGGGAACTTGCCAGCTAAATGTAGTAGGAACTAATGCAATTATTACGTTTGGATGTGGTAAACGAGTTAAAATATCACGGGGAATTGTATAGCGGTTAGTAGGATAAATCATATCATTCCACTCGCCGATTTCTGCTAGTGTAAATTCATCAACATCATTTTGTAATGTCGATATATTTATGTAATTAGCTCTTTCTTGTCTTTGCTGTTCTGCTGTGGTATTTAACCAATCATTAGCATTTAGTTGATTGCCTTGTTGGATAATTTCCTGAACAGTTGTAGGTTGTTCTTCTGATAAATAGTCACTATAGGAATGAACGGATTCGATGTAAGATTGACTTTCAGCTTCATTACCCAATAACAAAGGATAATGTTGCGTCTCATCTGTAATTTGTCGTAGTTGCTGCCAATGTTGTATGGCATCAGCACCATTAACGGTTAATCCATAAATATTTTCACCATCGACTTGCCAAAGTAATTCTAGAGTATCGGCGTTAATATGATGTTGTGTTAATAAGTTTTTTAAGGCGTTTTGGCTTATAACCATTGTTCAAATTCCTTTAACTTGATAAGCTATGGACGACAATTTTTAACTTTATATATTGCTTTGCTTTTGTGTAAAAAACTCAGTATCAACCTAAAATTATATTAAATATAGCAATAATGCCTTTTGATTGCTAACAGCAGATTTGTAATAATCAAAAATTTCGGTGTAGTAATCGACCATACACTCAAGCAGGTCTTCATCCGACCAATCAAGCCAATGTATAGGATTTTGTTTTTGCGATTCGTATATAAAACGGTTTTTAAAACCTTCCTTAGAAAGTTCTAACAAACCATCGAGAATTTGTCCAACTTCTTCACCTGCTAAAAGATAACGAACTGGCCCATATCCTGTTTCATAACCAATTTCTTTACCAGCACCAAAAGCATTAACTAATGGCTTACCATCCCACTGAGAGTTTTGAATTACTATAAACGGTAAAAAATCTTTTTTATATCCTTTTTCTACTCTCAACTCTGGGATTTTGCCTTGAGGCATACTATAGTATGCTGCAATATAACCAGCTAGTAAAAATGTTATTTCCTGCCAAGATTTACCTAAATCTAATTCGGGGGTTGCCCATTCAGCAAGAAACTGTTCTTCTAGTGCTTGCCAGTCGTAAGTATACTTCCACTTTTGACGATTTTTAAAGATGAACCTGCTTAAACCTTTTCTTTCAGGTAGTTTGCCAAATCTTTTTCTAGCATCTTGTTTCATTTGTTCAAATTCTCTTGTATTCGACCTTCCTTGCCAATAAGGAGATTCTGGCAACCATTGAGCATCAAAGAAAGCATCAACAAGAAAAGGGTCTTGTATAAACAAATCCAGTGTTAAAGAAGATATTTGCTTTATTCTGCCTGTTATGCCCATAAAATTGTTTAAAACTTATCAATATCTATTTTTTCTGAGTATAGCTACGCTTATCTAGCTATAGCAGCCTAAAACATCAGTGTGGCATTTAACTTAATTTTCCCTGCATAAGTTCCCAAGTTATAGCTGATGTCTTAACAGAGCAATTTTTCTACCAACAAAGCTATTCAACAAAAGAACTAAACGGTTATGCGTACACACTTTAACAACCAGGCACAAACTTCTGCAACTTCCCTTGTTCGCAAATTTGCCAGAGGAACTCTCAACTTAACCCTTGCAGCCAGCCTTGTTTCCATTCCTCATATCAGTCGTGCAGATGGGATACCTAGTCAAATACAGGGTGAATGGTCTTATGGTCGGATATCTTCGATTCAATATCAAGACCGCTATACAGGCACATCAGCACAACCTAATGGTTCTAGCGATCGCTTTAAAGTAACACCCAACGGTAACTATGAGCGTGCCAGATTACTCCAAATTAACACTTATGGTTGCGCTTCTTACTTATTTATTCAAGAAAAGGGCAAAGTTAAAATAGACGGTCAGAAATTTATCTTTGAGCCTAGCAATAGCTTTGTCAAAGGTCAACAATGTAGCGCCTCAAACACCTATGAACGCCGCAATACAGCTAAAGTAGAAACCTATAGCTGGTCTATAGAAAGAAATGATTATGGTCAAGAAGTTTTGGTACTAGAAACACTTGATGGTAAAGGTAAAGCTCATTATGGTCGTCCTAATTAATACCATTTTATGGTATTACCTAATCCAAATATATTGGTAGGAACGTACATCTGTACGCTCCTACAGCCGCTAATTCATGAAGGTAAAAATTCTCTCAAAAACCCAATACCTGCATAGATTTCTCTAATACTTCTTTTGGGCGGAATGGTTTAGTTAAATATAAATCAGCGCCCACATCCATTCCCTTTTGTTTATCAAATTCTTGTCCTTTTGCTGTCAACATAATAATGTAGACATCAGTCATTTGAAGTTCATGTTTAACAACTTCACAAACTTCCAAACCACTCATTTTAGGCATCATTACATCAAGAAATACAAGGTTTGGTTTTTCGGTTTTAATGGTTTCGAGGGCTTCTACGCCATTTCTAGCAGTTAAAAGTTCTACGCCCTCATCTTCCAAAGACTCTAGGGCTTGTTCCATTAAAATTACAATGTTAGGTTCATCGTCAACAATCAAAATTTTCTGGCTCATAATTTTCAGATTGGGACACATCAATTCAAAATTCAAAAACTTTTAACGATGAGATATTAGTTTATTCTTACCCCATCTCCTTCATCTCCCATACCTAATCCCCAAATGAATAAGACATTTTCTAATTCTTTTTCAAATCTCAGGGTTTTTACTAACTCGGATTCTTGAGAGAAGATAGAATCAATGATGATCATGTCAGGTTTAACTGACAGAGCTTTATTAATACATTCTTGAGGGTCTGAGGCTTCAATGACACTGTAACCTTGAGCTTGTAATACATTAGAAATGGTCTTTAAAGTAGATTCATTTTGATCAACAACCAAGACCTTTTTACTAGATGTAACCTGATTCAGCAGTGAGCCAATTTCATTGAGGAGTTGTTCTGTATTGATGGGTTTGGTGAGATAACGATCTATGCCAATGTGATAGCCTCGTTCTTTATTTTCAACAATTGACAAGATGATGATTGGAATATCTGCGGTTTGGGGGTCATTTTTGAGGACGGCTGCCACATCAAAACCGTTGATTTGCGGCATCATTACATCCAGGATAATTAAATCGGGACGGATGATTTTGATTTGTTGAATTGCATCTACTCCATCTTTAGCTTCCCGGACGTTATAACCTTCATTTTCCAGTTGTTGATGTAGTAATTCTCGAATGTGGGCATCATCATCAACAACTAAAATAGTTTTGCGTTTTTGGTTCGCTACGGTATTTGTAGTAATGACGTGTTCTTTGAGTTGCTTAACTAGAGCATCAAGATTCAGATTAGTATTTGTTTTGGGGTTGTTAGCATAGACGGGGATGAGGAATGAGAAGGTGCTACCTTTACCGATTTCACTCTCTACCCAGATTCTACCGCCGTGATGGTCGATGATTTGTTTGCATATGGGTAAGCCTAACCCCGTACCTTTGGGTTTGTCGGTGAGGGTGTCGCCGACTTGGCGGAATTTTTCAAATACTTTCGGCTGGTCTTCTGGTGCAATGCCGATACCTGTATCGATAATGCTAATGCACACACCATCTCTTTCCTGTTTAACCTGACAGGTAACAGAACCAGATTGGGTAAACTTAACGGCATTGGAAATGAGGTTAATCAGAACTTGCAATAGACGATTGCGATCGCCTATTATCTGCGGTACTGAGGAATCAATTTCGGTAATTAGTTGCAAACCATTGGTTTCAAATAGGGCGGCTGTGGCTGTGGTTGCCCAATCGAGTAATTCACTCAGATTTATAGGCTGCATTTGCCATTCCACCTTGCCAGCTTCCATCTTGGCAATATCTAAAACATCATTAATTAAAGATGTGAGGCGTTCTGCTTCCGACACAATAATATTTAAGTTGTCAGCTACGCGCTTGATGGTTTTTTGTAACTTGCGGTCTTCGGCAGACAGCATGGGGAAGACATCAGTTTGTAGTTTTTCTTGAATGATGGAGGCGAAACCTAAGACAGAAGTTAGTGGTGTCCTCAACTCATGGGAAACTGTAGAGATAAAATCTGTTTTCATTTGGTCGATTTCTTTTTCTACCGTTACATCCCGAATCAACAACGCTGAACCAAAACAGGTGGTGAGTTCATTGTCGGCTGTCCGCTTAAATATGGCAGTGGCGACAGCTTGACCAATGCGTTCTTTTGCCAGATCCAACTCCGCCGCAAATACTTCACCTGGTTGGGACTGGGTTCTTTCCACCAAATCTGCTAAACCAAATATGGGCAAATCCCGGCAATGTCCTTTGAGGGTATTAGCTGTTAACTCGTGCATGGCTAAAAAGGCAGGATTGAAATGAGTAATTTGCCCTGCGGTATCAACCACTAACAAACCATCTGCTAAGTTATCCAAAATAGCATTTAAGCCTTGGGCTTCCGCTAAGGTATCTTGTAGTGCCGCAGTCCGTTCTGCAACTCTGGCTTCCAATTCTTGATTGAGTTGCCGCAAAGCAATTTCAGCTTGTTTACGAGCAGTCACATCAGTATTAATTTCCAACACCGCGCAAGGCTGACCATCGGTATCTCGTTGCAAAGTCCATCGGCTTTGGACGGTAATCAGTTTGCCATCATGGGTAAGGTGTTCTACCTCTCCTTCCCAGTTGCCGTGTTGTAATAACTCGGTTGTAATTTCTTCTTTGGGTTGAGGAAAGATTTTTTTGAGAAACGTGTAAATATATTGGTCTATGACTTCCTCCCGCGTCCAATGATAGAGCCTTTCTGCGCCTTGATTCCAGTACAAAGTTTTGTCACTCATGTCACGGACAATAATGGCATCACTGGAATGATTCAGCATATCTAATAAACGTTGATTTTCCGCTTCTGTTAGCTTACGAGCATGAATATTAGTGCAAGTACCAATCCATTCCTGAATGCTACCGTCTGCTTTTAAGACAGGAGCGCCACATACTGAGAAGTAGCGGTAAATACCATCCTTACCACGCAACCGATATTCAGTTTGGTAAATACTGCGGTTCGCCACAGCCTGACTCCACTCATTGCTGGAACGGGCGCGGTCATCAGGATGAATCGGCTCAAGCCATCCCCAACCCTCAACTTCTGCTTCCGTCTGCCCTGTATAATCTATCCAAGTGAGCATTTGACTACTGATTCCTAAACCTTCCGCCGTAGCTCCCCAAACAATTTGAGAAGTAGCAGTGACTAAGGTACGATATCGCTCCTTGAGACGCTGATTTTCGGCTTCTGCTAATTTGCGATCGTGAATATCTGTACAAGTACCAATCCACTCCTGCACACTGCCATCATCTTCAATGACAGGAGCGCCCCAGACCCAAAAGTAACGATAGTTACCATCCTTGCCACGAATACGGTACTCAATTTGATATTGACTGAGGTTGGCTACGGCAATACCCCAAGCTTCTCCTGTGTAACCACGATCATCGGGATGGACGGCATCAATCCAGCCGCCGTTTTCCGCTTCAGCTAACGTTTGTCCTGTATATCCAATCCAGTCTTCTAGCTCAAAGCAAATCCCCTGCGGCGTACTAACCCAAATAATTTGCGTATTAGTTTTAACTAAAGAACGGTATCTGGCTTCGCTCTGTTTTAAGATTTTTTCTTTCTGCTGGCGTTCTTGTTCAGCTTGTTTCAGGTCGCTAATATCCTCCACACTCGACCAAATCAGCCGCTCCCCACCCCGCTCAATCATCACACTGGAAACTCTGACTGGAACCAAGTTTCCATTTTGGTGTATGTATTCCTTTTCGTAGGGGCCGTAACGCCCAGTTTGTTCCAACTTTTCTAGCATGACTCGCTCGGCGGCGATCTGGGTGTCAGCAGTAATTTGCCAATAGTTGAGGTTCAGGGTTTCAGGTACAGTACGCCCCAACATAGCAGCATAAGCAGGATTAACATTAATTAGCTGACCATGTGGATTCCACAATACCAGCCCAACGGGACATTTTTCCCAGAGGAGGTGATTATATTCATCAAGTTGGCTAGACATTGCTTCGGTGTCCTTAGTGGTGGGGTAGGGATAGGGAAAATAATTGTTGACTAATGACTAATCTGTGTAACCAGAACTGTGAGCGGGATGAGTATTGCAGAAGCAGGACAACAAGGTGGCGTAAAGCTTCAACGAAATGGGGTTACGTTGAAGAATTTGGTAAATTTCCTCAGATGATGCAGTGTCCAAGGCGGAATTACGTTGTGCAAGTCGCCGGATGACTTGGGCATGGCGGCTTAGTAATTCTTTTGGTTGCAGAGTGGGAATTTTTGAAGGAATAAAACCTTCTAAGTCTTTATATGATGGGGTTGTGTTCTTCAGGTTAGAAAACGAGTAAGGTTTTTTAGCTACATCCATAACTGAACACTGCACAGGAATTTGAATCCAAAATTCTGTGCCTTGTCCTGGTTGAGAACGACATTGGAGAATGCCCTGGTGTCGTTCTACGACAATTTGGTGGCTAATTGCCATACCTAACCCAGTTCCTTTGCCTACTTCTTTGGTAGTGAAGAAGGGATCATAAATGTGTTCAATAATCTCTGGCTTGATGCCTGGGCCGTTGTCAGCAATGCGAATTACTACCCATTGGTTGTTTAGGGCTTCGGTACGAATTGAGATTTGGGGAGTTGGGAGTTGGGAGTTGGGAGTGGGGGGAGATGAAGAGATGGGGGAGAAAGGACTGACTTTATCACTCTGTGCTACTCCTGACTCTTTTCCTATTCCCCATTCCCTACTCCCTATTCCCTCTTCTAAAGCATCAATGGCATTTGCCAAGATGTTCATAAACACCTGATTCAACTGTCCGGGGTAGCATTCAACTAAAGGAATGTCTGCGTACTCTTTAATAATTTCAATTCCCGGATGATGAGGGTTAGGTTTGAGGCGATGGCGAAGAATCATTAGTGTGCCATCGATCCCGTCGTGAATGTTGACGGTTTTCATTTCTGCTTCATCATGGCGGGAGAAGTTTTTTAAGGATTTGACGATTTCGACAATGCGATCGCTACCAATCTTCATTGAATCCAATAGTTTGGGTAAATCCTCTTGAATAAATTCCAAATCAATGGTGTTTAATTTGACTTCTAACTCCGGTGGAACCACTGGGAGTAATTGCTGATAATCGTGCAGCAGATGTAACAAGTCGTTAGAGTAGTCGGCAACATATTTTAAATTGCCGCAAATAAAGCTAACTGGGTTGTTGATTTCATGGGCAACTCCAGCCATCATCTGTCCCAAACTGGACATTTTCTCACTTTGGATTAATTTGGTTTGAGCTAATTGCAACTCGTGTAGAGCTTTTTGTAATTTTTCTGTTTGGGCTTTGGCTTGCGAGGCTGCTTGAATGCTTTGTTCGTAGAGTTGGGCTTTTTCAATGGCGATCGCAGTTTGTGAGGCGAAGATACTGACAAGTTTGAGGTGTTCGGCTTTGTAGGCTTCGGTTCTAGTTGTACCGATAGCGATCGCTCCTAGTATCCGCTCTTTTGCTCTCAATGGCACACAAATTAAGGCGTTGACGTTTTTTTCGTTCTTTATTCGTTGATCAATTTGTACGTTGTTAATCAGTTCCGCCCTACCAGTTTGCACAATGTGACCAATAATTCCTTGATTTGGTTGCGGTTGATGGGATGGAAAAAAACTGCCAAATTCCGCTATTACCTCAAAGCCGCCTCCATCAGCACTCAGGAGTAAAATCATTCCCGCAGATGATTCAATTAGTTGATGCAATTCTTCAATGACAAGTTGAGCAATCTGTCTAGTATTTAAACTTCTAGTCAATTGTGTGGAAATATCCTCAAATAAATCAATTTCCTGATATCGCTCCAGTAGTTCTTTCGCAAGTACTTTCTTTTCAGCTTCTTGTTTTCCCAAAACAGAGAGCAAATCAGCCACTACGCTTGCGCCTTCTTCGCCTACTACCCAGCCTATAGTTTCTCCCGATACCTCAATGGGGTGGCGATTTTTGATAATTTGCTTGCCAATGTTGATTATTTGCGTACCATCTACCAGTTCCACACTTACAGCTATGTTGAGTTGGTTAACTAAATTTTCAATCAGAGTCAGTAACTCTTTTTTGTTAAGAATTTTTTTGAGGTTCAGAACGGACATAAAACACCCCATCTAAAGGTGATGGTCGATTGGCATACAGCCAATCGACACATTGATGACTGCCATAAAATTTAAAAATATAGGAATTTACTGTCAAAGCTAGTCTTCCCAAAAAAAACGGCAGCATAACGGTAATGTTAACTGCCGTAATAAATATTGATTAGAAAGATGTTAATATCTCTAGTTGAGATGACGCAGGAGACAGACTCAATCAGTTATCAGATGACGTTCACTTGTGACTGCTAACCTTTCACTGATATACTCACTCAGTACTTAGTACTCATCATGCGCTAAACGCGCCGCTACTGCTAACAGCACTCATATACAAGTGCAATATCTGAAAACGAAGAAGATAAAAATCGAAAACCCTACACCTGCATAAAACACACTATTAATTCCACCCAAGCCAAAAGCTATACCCATCAAAAGCGGACCTAATGTCTGTCCTAGACCGAGAAATGTGCCGTTGACGGAGAGAATAGTTGCTAAATATTCTCTTGGTGCTAAATCGGCTAATAGTGTTTGAATACTGGGAAAACCAACACCTAAACCAATGCCAAAAATTGTAGTAGGGATTAGTAAAAACCAAATACTGGGCATAAACGGGACAATAAATAGAGCTAAGGCATACAAAAGAAAAGATGCTCTAATTAAAGTTGTGGGGTTATATTTTCTTGCTAACCTACCTAATTGGGAAGATGTAATTGTAATAGCTACAGAAACACTAGATAATAGTATGCCAATTGTAGCAGGTGGTTGTTTAAATACATCACTAATTAGCTGTGGTAGGTAAGTAATATAAGCACCGTAGAGAAGGGCAAAATTAGCGGCACTGGCAATAAAAAGCCCAAATAATCGACGGTTTTTTAATACTTTTCCGGCATTAGTTAAATATTTTTTGAGATTGCGATCGCCTTTTGGTTCTGGATTATTTAATCCAAATATTACCAACAACCCAATCGGTATAGCGACTATGGGCAACATAAAGGGATAATACCAGCCTAGTGTTGCCAATGCTCCGCCAATTGTAGGATAACTCGCTGTACCAATACTACTAACACTAGCATTGAAACCCATTGCCGCAGTCCGTCTATTTCCCGTATACAAATCACCAATCAAGGTAATACTGAGAGATAGTAAAGAAGCTGCACCAATTCCTTGGAGCAAACGTAACCACAGCAATAAATTGAAATCACGGGCAAAAGCGCAAGCTGTACCAGCAATGCCAAATAAGAATAGGGAAGGAACGATAATTTTTTTCCTGCCTAATCTATCAGCTAAGACACCAATAATAGGGCCTAAAATTACAGCCGGAAATGTAAACACTGTCACAAGTAAACCCAGGTTTTTAGGTTCTACCTCTAAGGCTTTAGCTAATCCAGGAAAAGCCGGAGTTACACTAGAAACTCCAATTACAGCAATTAACGTAACTGCACAGATAATTTGAAAGTTTAGCTCTTGGAAAACTGGTTTATTGCGCTCAAATTGTTCCGGTTCGTTGGTTGAGGTCATTGAATTTTACCTAATAGTAGAAGGTAGGAGGCAAGAGAATAGTAACTTTTACTCCTCATTCAGCACTCAATACTCACACTTTGAAGTTAATAGCTAATATATGTGAGTACATTTATAAGTAAAAAATCTCTATTTCTAAAAAGAAAAAACTGTGCGTAATGTACCCGTAATAATTGTGCTATTGCTATTTTGATTACTGGGATGAGTAATTACTTGGAGTAAGGGAGTAACTCGAATATTATCATTAACAGGAAAGTTATAGAACGCTTCAAAATTTGTTTGTGTTGCGTTACCCAAAGAACTTTCAACGAAAGGTTGACCGACTGCGATTCCGGCGATCGCTCTATTTACAAATAAGTCTCGAAACCCTACCCCAGCCATCCAATAATTCGGCTCAATGTCACCTAATGAAGTATTTGGATAACTGGCATAACCATAACGACCAAACAGACCTACACGATTATTTAAGGCTAAGTCAAAATTAACTCCCAAACCCTGAAAACTGCTACCAAATAACCTACCACCACTGTATTGTAGGCGCACAGCAAAAGCACGATTAGGAGCATATTCAAGTTCGATAAAACCTTGGTAGGGATCACCAAATAAACCACCTTCAGCACCGCCTCCAGCTATTGGGAATAAACGAATATCTTCAGGTGTGCCACCACCAAGTAACCCTTCATTTTCTGGTAATGAATTGGTAGCATCTCCAGAAACATACAATCCTCGTAACTTTAATGGAATGGCTTTTGGCTGCCACTCAACAAAAGCACCCGCTCCCGCAGGTCTGGGAAGTAATATGTAATTATTAATAAAAGCTTGTGTGGAAAAATCCAAAAAGCTGTTGTTGGCGTAGCGATTTTTATCTACAAAATCGCCAGCGACAATTGCTGGGCCAACTGTTACCTGTAAATCTGGAAGCGGAGTAAAAGTGTAATATAAACGCGCTACGCTAAATTGTCCATCTCTACCAGGAATAGAAAAATCTAAGGTACTTCCTAAATTTGGTTCTAGAAAGCCGCCTGCATTATCATTGGCCCCATCGCTCCCAGTTACCAAACGAATTTTTAGTAGGTCTGTACCATAAAAACTGGTGTTTAAATCTAGGCTAGCTCGATAAATAAACGTAGCGTTAGGATTATCTTCAGTAATTACTCTGCCTCTAGGTGCAATTATTCTGTCACCAGCAAAACTGCCAGCATTGATGGCAAATATTGCTTGACCTATTAACTTGGTTGTAGTGGAAAATTGATTGGCTTCTAGTCTGGCTGTTTGTGCTTCGAGAGTATCAACTTTTGTAAGTATTACTGCCAACTCTGTAGCAAATGCTTCCTGAAGTCTTTTTAATGTCTCAAGGTCTTGGGTTGTGATTAAATTTTCCTTACCTAAACTAATTAATTCGTCAACCTGCTCTAAGACTGCATTTACACCAACAGCAAATTCGTAACGACTCATGGCGCGGTTTCCCTGAAAAGTGCCGTTGGGATAACCAAGCTTTACGCCATAACGCTCTGCCAAAGATTGCAGCGCTACAAAAGCCCAATCTTGGGGTTGTACATCTTGTAGTTGGTTGACTGGGGTTATTTGGGGTAAAGTTAGTTCTTCGCTTTCAGCATCAATACTTGGTGAGGGTTGAGCCAGTGCGTAGCTAGTATGGGAAATGAGACACCAACACCACACAGATATAACAAGTAATTGACCAATCACTCTCATTTCTTTACAATTGCGACACCACCCACAAAAGTTTACAGCATCTTATTAGGTGAGTCTTGTCTATTCTTGTACATCGTCAAATTATATTGTGTTTGTTGAAACACTTATCATGTCTTGGTGGCTGGTAATGGGTAATGGGAGAAAACAATTACCCATTTGCTATTGCGCAAAGTCTGAGCGGAGGAAACCTCCGCTCAGACTTTGTAAGAGAACCTGTTACAAATTAACCAGACTTGATATCAAAGGCGATCGCTTTGTTAATTTTAAATTTTGAGTTGAAACTAAAGAGTAAAATACAGGAAAACACCCTTGCGAGGAAGGGTGTTTTAAGATTAATTCTTTTGAAATCCAGCTATATTGTTATGAGTTGGGCGATCGCTTTTTACTGGCGTAACATCCAAAGGTAATTGAACTGTAAAAGTGCTACCTTTACCTAGATCACTTTGCACATTCAATTTGCCTTGATGTGCTTGAACAATTGCAAAGGCGATCGCCAATCCTAATCCAGAACCGCCAGTGCTACGAGAGCGATCGCCACTCACCCGATAAAAGCGGTCAAAAATCCGTGTTTGCTCTTTTGGGGCAATGCCAATACCCGTATCTTGAACCTGAATCACAGCATGATTGTCATTGCGGTTTAAGAAAACAGTTACCTGTCCTCCCTTGGGCGTATATTGAATCGCATTGACAATTAAATTAGAAACCAAGCGATAAAGCTTATCAGAATCACCCACAACATTAATAAGATTTTCTACTTGTCCGCAATATTTCAGTGTCACCCCAGACGTAAATGCCATTGCGGAAAACTCTTCTATTAAATCACTGATAATATCGTTTAGACAACAAAGTTCCCGTTGTACTGCTTGGGATTGTTTATCTATACGAGCCAGCAACAGCAAATCTGCAACTAGAGTCGTGAGTCTGTGATTTTGACGCTGTAACGTTTGTAGAATATTTCGTGTTTCAGCCTCATCCAGTTGCGGCATTAAAAGTGCTGATTCCACTGTTGCTTGTGCCGCAGCCAAAGGAGTTCGCAACTCGTGTGCCGCATCCGCCGTAAACTGTTGTATCTGTTCATAGGATTGGTAAATCGGCTTCATGGCTAACCCTGCTAACTGCCAACTGGCAACGCTAACCAAACCCATTACCATCGGTAATCCTAACCCCAAAATCCATCTGAGAGTAGCCAGTTCGCTTTCAAAATCCTCAAGACTTCGCCCCACGTGCATATACCCCCAATTGCGATTATCTTGGGTATGCAGTGCTAGGGAAACTTGGTAGTAAAGGAAACCTTTACTGTCTTTAAGGGTTTGCCAGATTTCATTTTCAGAGATTTTGGAGATTTTCTCAGGATAATCACCTGTTGTACCAATCAGTCGTCCTGAATTATCAAAAAAACGCACATAGTAGTTGCTCTGATTAATCTTTCCCAAAACATGGCGTTTGAACAAAGATTGCTCTTGAATACAATTAGACCCAACAATACATAAATTTGACAACAGCTTCTGTGCAATTGGCTCTAAACGTCCAGGCTGCTGTAGTTTCATTTCCAGATTGTCATGCAATGTCCCTACCACAGACTCCAATTCCCGGTCTAGGGCTTTCCAATGGAAATAGGACATTGCTCGATACACAGCAATTCCAGATATGCTCAGAATTACAGCCATGACTCCAGCATAGGAGAAAGCCAGTCGCCAACGAGTACTGTTAAATAGTTTATTTTGATTCATCGGTGAGATTTAGACGATATCCCATGCTATGTAAAGTCTCAATTGGGTTGGCACAACCACTGTTAACTAGTTTGCGTCGCAACAGCCGCACTTGAGCCGCCACCACATTACTACTGGATTCTATACTTACTTCCCACAACTGATTGCGAATTTGTTGTGTAGTAATAATTTGATTTGGGTGCTTCATAAAGTATTCTAGTAGCTGAAATTCCTTGGTCGTTAAGGAAATCTCCTGTTTTCTCCCTACAGCATCTGTACTAACGACTGTACTGTTACTGTAATCTAAAGTAAAATTTCCTACACTTAATTGTTGAGATTGGAAATTGGCAGGACGACGTTGTAAAGCTCGCACCCGCGCCAGTAATTCCATCATGCTAAATGGCTTCACCAAGTAGTCATCCGCACCTGCATCCAGCCCTGCAACTCTATCTTCTACTCGGTCTTTTGCTGTTAGCATCAACACAGGCAGAGGATTGCTCTGCTTACGTAGCCGTTGACATAACTCTAATCCTGAAATACCTGGCAGCATCCAATCAACAATCGCTAAGGTGTATTGTGTCCAACTATTTTCCAGATAAGCCCATGCGTCAGTACCATCCATCACCCAGTCAACTAAATATTTTTGCTGATTCAGAGTTCGTTTAATTGCAACTCCTAAATCTGGCTCATCTTCTACAAGTAACAATCTCATACAATCATCTTGAGTCGTTAAAGTTTGGTTGTCATGTTGTGAAATAAGCATCATAGGTTACGGGTTCGCCCTAAGAATAGATTGACAGAACTTGATGAAATTGAGATGAAATTTCAGAACCTAAGTATTTTTAAGATATGTTGACTGTGATGATTAAAAACCTCACCTTCACAGTAAATTTTAGAATAGGAGATTTGCCGTAGCCAGATTTTGCTCATCAATAAAAATGTAAAATTTTATCAAAACACAGAAGCGTTTATTTATCATCAGTTTGAACCCAAACTGAACCAAGTGGGATTTCCGTTGCCATACTGACTATTTTGCCATAGAGCCGATACATCCAAATCCGACTATAAACAATAGTATCAAAGTCTTTCATAGATATTTCCAACCTGGTTTGAGGAGGTACTGGTTGGCAGAAAACAATTTTTGTCTTTCTATCATTAATAAAAGTCTTAGCAGCAAATTTTTGACCTAATTTATTCTTCACCTCAATTCCTTTGCGAAATGTTACACCAACTGGTAATTTAATCACTAGTTCAGAAAGAGCTTGACTTTGAACATGAATTTCAAACCTATGGATCGCACCACATAAAACTGCATTGGGAATTGCATTACCCTGACTAATATAGGCATATTTGGTATCTTGGCTTTTGAGTGCAGGTATAGATGAAATCAGAAAAGAAAGCAGCCAAGTTATTTTGCAATTATCAATCAACATTTTTACTCCAATAGCTATTTCAAAATGAAACTAACTTTTTGTCCTTTTACTTATCTTGCCAAATACAAATGAAATCAGGATGAAAAACTAGACTAAACTAATATTTTTTATTATTAAAACTTACAAAAATTGCACTATATAACTTAGATAAAGATTTTTTAACAAAAAAGCCAGTCTTTTATAACTGGCTTGCAAGAAGCATATAAGAAACTAATATTAATAATGACAGATCAAGATAAAAATAAGATGAAATTATTAATAGTAAGTTAGTAATTTTATATATTTACTTAATTGCGGAATTCTGTGACCAATGAAAAAGTATTTAACACTTCATAAAACATTAATTACTGAGTTCTTTATCTTTATCGAGTAGTCAAAAATATAGCAGTCCTAAATAATTTGTGAACTTTTTTATTTATCGTTTCTTTGAGACGGACACTTTCCTTTTTTGAGAAGATGTGACACGTAGCTTACTTCTCTAAAGAAGTAAAACAAACCGGTAGTAACTTCCGCATAGGAAGATCCTATTTTTTGTGTCTATCTGATGCTTTGCAGAAAGCTGCAGTATGTCCACTTCAAAAGAAGTAATTATCACAAATCATTTAGGATTGCTATAGGTCTATAAATTCATACGAAATCTAGCTGCACCTATAGGAATTTCTGTGTCACTATCAATAAATTTGACCGAGAACCAGTAAACAGGCCCGTTACCACCAGTAGGTCGTTTCAAATTTTTAATGTTAATTTCCAAGTTGGTGTTGGGAGCAACTGTTTCTGGAAATGCTATTAGTATAGTTTTGTCATTGACAGAAACATTAGTGTTAATTTTCTGCCCCTTATTACCTATAATCTCAATTTCATTATTTTCACTGACATTTACAACATTTGGAAGCTGAATAATTAGATGAGAAACAGCTTTGCTTTTTTGGGGAATGTGTATCCGAAAAGTATGTCTGACACGTTCCCAGTGCGTAGGAGGAAAATCAGAGTTACCATCAATATGGGGAAAAGAAGCATTATCATCATGGGCAATAGCATAGTTCGTAGGAATTAACAGTGCGGTAGTCAAAGTGAATATAGCAGCATAAATCAGCGATTTTTTCATATTTACTCCTCACTTAATCAAGTATGCCAACAAAATTCTAGGTTCATTAAAAAGAATGAATCTATTTTTATATCGATGCTTTATCACTTGAAAAAATTTAAATTAACCATCTTATCAATCATCTATATAATTAGAAAAAATCCAAATATTAATTAATTTTAACTTACTCATTTGTGGAATTATGCTATGTTGTTCCATTTCACAGTTATTGATGAAATAAAGCTGAGTGTTTTTTATTTCTTATCTAAATTTAAAGATTAAAAGGTGTTAAATTGAGCTTGACCGACGGGAATTTCTGTATCGCTACCAACAACTTTAGCTGAAAAGTTATAAACAGAATCAGCACCGTTAATTGGTTGTTGCACTTTGTTTAGGGCAATCAAGAGTTTATTAATGTTAGAAGTAACTGCTTCAGGAAAATCTATAATGATTCTTCTATTATCTACAGAAACATTAATGTTAATTTCTTGATCCTGGTCATCAAACACAGTAATGTCATTACTCACTGCTACGGTGGTAGGAGCATCGATAATTAGTTGGGAAAGGGGCTTGCCATTTTTGGGAACGCGCAATTGGAAAGTGTGTTTAACAATGCGCCAATTAATAGAAGGTAACTGCAAAGAATTATCAATTTTGTTACCTGTATCATCACCAGTTTTGGCAGTTACACTATCAGTGTGAATTAAAGCTGCACTAGCCATAACGAATGCAGTAACGTAAATTAAAATTCTGTTCATCTTGGCTATTGAAGTAGTAATCTGTTTTAACTAGATTGCAGATTCATCGTTGGTAAATAAATCTCTCTTTAACTAGCTTGACAGGTCACTATGAAATCAAGATGAAATTTTGACTAGTTGAGACAAAAAATTTTTCAATTAAATTCCGGCAAGGCTATTGCACGTTCACCCAAAAATCGGCAGTGACGATTTTACCATTGCGATTGAACTGACCCCAAAGTTTATACTTACCAGGTTTGGGAAATTTAGTTATGTAAAGACTGCGATCGCAGCAATCAAGCGATTCATAATGTTTTCTCAGTTTAAGTATCGAGTCAAAGACAGACCCGCCAAATATCACTTTAAGTTGAGACAATGAAATCAGGATGAAATCAACAACAGCAATGTTTACTTTTTCTGACGTAGGCATAGCCCGCTATAGGCATTGCCCTGGTTATTTCCCTTTCCTCTAGGGGTGACACAAAGCATCTAGTATAATTATTAACATTGCACTTTCACCATTAGCCCCTAGTTTCTGCTGCTTTCCCGAAGAGGTGGTCAGAAGTTGAGCATCAGCCTAAAAACCGTGTTCCAGCCATACTATAATAATTGGGACACGGTACTTAGATAACTATTATTCGTAATTACCACTACTGTAACTGTAGGAAGTGGCTGCCTTTCCAGCTATGCAAACTAGAGAGATTATTGATTAACGGTAAACCGACCGTTCACTTTTTCGCCTCCTATATCCGCAGTAACTCTTACTTGATATTGACCCGCAGCAGTTCCAGGAAGCAAAGCTGTATAGCGTTGACCCTTCGCATCATGTTTTAAATCTAAGGTTTTCTGAGTTCCATCAGGTAGCTGAACTTGAGCAGTTACTTTAGCATTGGCAATCTTCTCGTGTTTTTCTCCTTTTTCTAAAAAGAAATCGAAATGGATTTCTTGATCGTGTTTATCAGCTAATAACTCTAAATGGTACTGGCCTACGTCAATAACTTGACCACCATGAGAATGTTCTTTACCTGCTTCATGGGATTCATTGTGAGTTTTGTCCTCCGATTTAACAGCCTCTGATTTAGCCGTATCTGTTTTTGCAGTAGTTGCTACAGGCGAGGCTGCTTCAGTGCTAACTGTCGAATTGTTTGCTTGAGTTCCATTACTACAAGCACCTAAAAAAAGTAGTCCTGCACTTCCTAGAATAACTAATCCTGATTGTAGTGATTTCATACATTTACTCCTCATCCAAAATAGTTAAAAATCAACACAAATTTGTTACACAAAATGCTCATGTAGATAACATCAATTTTCCAATACTCCTTCAGGTACTTTGCCATTATCCACAATTGACAAACTTCTTTTGGGTAGTAAAAACTTACCGAATTTAGCATATAACGCAGGTAAAACTACTAAAGTCAACGCCGTAGAAGTAACCAGACCACCCAAAACAACTATTGAAAGCGGTTGTAAAATTTCCTTTCCCGGGCCGCTTTCAATCACCAATGGTGCTAATCCTAAAGCTGAGGTAAAAGCCGTCATCAAAATTGCGTTTAGTCTTTCCATTGAACCTTTAATTAAAACTTCTTTCAATGGCATACCTTCAGCATATTTGGTGTTGTAATTATCTACTAGCAACAAACCGTTACGAGTTGCCACCCCAAATAAAGTTACAAACCCTACTAAAGAAGCGATAGAAATTACGCCGCCACTTAAAGCTACTGAAAATACTCCTCCTACTAATGCCAATGGTAAGTTAATCATAATCATGACGGTAGAGGGAATAGATTTGACTGAAAGATACATAATTACCGTAACAACAACAACAGCTACGACACTGAAAATCAAGATATTTTGAGTAGCTCTTTCTTCTGCTTCAAATTGACCTGCGTATTGGATATAGTAATTAGCAGGTATTTGTACTTGTTGCTGAACTTTATCCTGAATTTCATTGACAATAGCTCGGACATCTCTACCACTAGCATTCGCAGAAACCACAATTAAACGAGAGACGTTTTCTCTATTAATAGTGTTGGGGCCAGTACCATTATCAATTGTGGCAACTTGTGCTAAAGGAATCTTTTGACCATCAGGAGTATCAACTAATAAATTGCGAATTCTATCCAGGTTTTGACGATAATCGGCATTTAACCAGACAACTAAATCAAAAGTTTGTTGCTTTTCCAAAACTTGTGAAACAGTTTTACCATTGAGAGCAGTTTCAATAATTTCAGAAAGTTTTCCGACAGTCAAACCGTAGCGAGCAGCAGCAAGACGGTTAAATTTAATTTGAATTTGTTCGATGGGTATTTGGGGTTCAAGTTGTAAATCTACAATTCCATTAACGGTTTTCATCACTTCATTTACTTGACTCCCAACAGTGCGGAGTTGCTCTAAGTCGGGGCCGAAAATTTTGACAGCGATCGCACTTCTCACCCCAGATAAAACTTCATCCATGCGGTGGGAAATAAAACCACCAATATTCGGTGCTACCCCTGGTAATTTACTAAATTCCTCCCTTAGCTTGGCGATCGTCGCTTTCCTATCTTTCATTCCCTCATCGCTAATTTCAACATCCAAGTGTCCGAAGTTCACCGCCGCCGCATCCTCGTCACCAGGCGCACGTCCTGAACGCATCTGCACATAAGGAAATCTGGGATCGTCTTTAAGTGCATCTTGAATAGCTAAACCTGCGTTATTAGCTACTTCTAAAGATACACCCGGATATAGCGTCAAGGAATTAACTAAAGTTTGTTCCTGAAACTCAGGTAAAAATATTCTCCCGAAAGAGCCTAAAATTACAAATGCAGCTACTAAACTTGCAGTAGCCACAGCTAAAATAATTCCTGAACGGCGGAAGGAAAAATTTAACCAAGGAGAATAAAACCGCTTAAAAAATCTTGCTACCCAAGGTTCGTTTTCTGGTAAGTGACCATGAGGTAATAAAATAGCACATAACGCTGGAGTTACTGTTAAAGCTGTTATGCTGGAAGCAATCACAGCTGCCATATAACCTAACCCCATTGGAATAAAAATACTCCCTTCTACGCCACTCAAAACAAAAATTGGTGAGAAGACAACTATAGTAATAATTGTCGCTCCAAATACAGAGTCTCGTACTTCCTGACAACCATCAAATACTACATCTAAAACCGGACGTGGATTGGGAGAATATTTATTTTCGCGCAAGCAACGGTAAACATTTTCCGCATCAACAATGGCATCATCAACAGCTGAACCAATTGCTACTGCCAAGCCTCCCAGCGTCATAGTATTTAAACCTTGTCCTAACAAATTTAGGAGCATTACTCCTACTAATAAAGACAACGGAAGGGCAGTTAAACAAATTGCTAAATTCCGCCAATTCATCAAAAATGGGATGAGGATTAGCGCAACGATAATACCACCTTCAATTAAAGCTTCTCTAACATTTTCAATTGAAGAATCTATATAGTTTTCTTGACGGAAAGTAGCAGTAACTTTGATATCTTTGGGCAAGCCTACTTTAATTTCCTCCATCGCCGCTTCAATGGCACGGGTGACAGTGGGAGTATCGGCTTGAGGCTGTTTATTAATCATGACAATAATCGCCTTTTTACCGTTGAAACTGCCATCGCCTCGTTTAATAGCTGCACCGATTTGGACATCAGCAACATCAGCAATTTTCACAGGTGTACCATTGCGGGAAGTAATTACAGATTGTTGTAATTCTTCGATAGATTCAATGCGTCCAATCCCGCGAATTAGCTTTTCGCGATCGCCAGTAATTAAATAACCACCAGGAGCGTTAAGATTAGCAGCAGATGTGGCTTGTACTACATCTTCTAAGGTGAGATTAAAAGCGTTTAATTTATCTGGATTAACTAATACTTGATATTGGCGAACATCACCGCCATAAGCCACTACCTGAGAAACCCCAGGAACAGCTAAAAGGCGGTTTGTTACTTGCCAATCTACAATCCGACGTACTTCCATTAAAGGAGTAGTTTCGGAAGTGAAGGCATATTGTAAGACAATGGCGATGACAGAACGGTTGGGAGAAACTTGCGGTGTTTCCAGTCCTTGTGGAAGTTTACTTTGCGCTTGTTGCAATCGCTCTGTTATTAACTGTCTGGCTTGATAAATATCTGTTCCCCAGTTAAAAACAACTTTGACAACAGAGACTCCCGATGCACTGGAAGAACGGACTACCGAGACTCCCGGCGTACCATTGATTGCACTTTCAATTGGTAAAGATACTAAAGATTCAACTTCTTCTGGTGCTAGCCCTGGTGCTTCTGTTTGAATTTCAACTTGGGGTGGTGCAAAACTGGGAAAGACATCCAAGGGCATTTGGATAATGGTACGAAATATCCAAATCATGGCAATAATTGTACCAAGGATGACTAACCAACGACGGGCTATAGCCCACTTAATGATGGCAGTTAGCATTATTAGATTCTATTAATGACAGTTTGACTAAATGTAAAAATTAAAAGGCACTCATCAAGAAAACCCTATTTATTTTTTCTAAACAACACAAATAGCACGCATGAAACCTCAGCGACACCTTGCGTTAAGCTCCGCGCCCCTTTGCGTTGAAAAATGAATCAAATGCTTGGGATTTCTAATGATTGTCTTCTTGTTTATTCACAGGATGATGAGAATCAACAAGGGATGAGTTTTTAGAATTGTGGTCGAGATAGGTTTCCACTTCATATTGATACATTGGAGTATCCGAGTCAGAACTACCCACCGTTGCCATGCGAGGCTGAGTACGACGATTTGCCCAGACAGTACCCGTCCAAAAAGTGCCCGTGGCGATCACACCCCCAGCAGCTAAAATTAACCACCAGGGTAAGTTCAGTCCATTTGTACTTGCCAACGTCGCCTTTTGTGTATGTGCTGCTTCGTCATGACCATCATCCTTAGCTTGATTACCACCCAGTAAAGACTGAGCATAAAGCTGTGGTGCAAGCTGGGTAACAATTATATCTTCCTCAAATAAGCCAGTTTTAACCTCAACCATATCCCCAGAAGTTTGTCCCAAGGTGACATCAATGCCTTGGTAAACATTACCATTCTGCACATACACCAGTTTTTTCCCATTCGCCTCAACCACTGCGGAAGCGGGAATTGCCACTATCGGAGAAGATGTTTGGTCAGTCAAGACTTCCAGTTCAGCAAACATCCCTGGTTTTAATACTCCTCCTGGGTTGTCGATTTCGGCTTGCACAGATACTACCCGTGTCTCCCCTGATACTGCTGACCCAATCACCGCAATTCGTCCCGTGAAAGTGCGCTCAGGTACAGAAGCTACTTTCAAACTTACCCGCTGACCCTGGCGAATTCTATTTAAATCTTTTTCATAAATGTTAGCTGTAGCAAAAATCCGACTGTCATTAACAATCGTCATCAGCTTGCCACCTGTATCCTCGAATGATTGTCCGAGCGTCACTTCCCTGTCAGCAACTTTACCAGAAATCGGAGCTGTTACTGTCACCAATCCTTTACCGTTGGCACGGGTTCCCAGTTGGGATAACCGAGTTTGGTAAATATCACTACTGAGATTGATTCTTGACTTTGCTACACTTACTGCTGCTTGAGCGCGTTTGAGTTGATTTTCAGCCTCGATGACATCCCGACGGTTATTAGCTCTAGAAAGTAAGGCTTTGGCTTCTGCTAATTTGGTTTGGGATTCCAAAGCATTACGCCGTGGTAAAGCACCGGCATCTGCTAACTCTTTATCCTTGCTATACCTTTCTTGAGCAAAAGATATTTGACTTTGGGCTTCGGCTATTTCAGCTGCGGCTATCTGCTGATATCGTTGGTAGTTTTGTTGAGCCAGTTTCAAGTCAGCTTGCGCTTGCTGCAAATCTGCCTGACCTTGAGCGAGTTTTTCCTGAGATTCAACCCGCAGTGTCACTAAATCAAGACTGGATAGAACTGCAACAGGTTGACCTTTTTTAACACTTGCACCGGGTTCTACTAACAACTCAACCACTTTCGCCCCAGAAATGGGAGTAGTTACTTCTACTTTTTGGTTAGGTAGAGTCTCTATTTGTCCGGTGGTTTTAATGGCGACTGCTAGACGCTGACGTTTAGCTGGTTCAACTTTAACTCCTAACCGTTGAGCAGTTTTAGCATCTACTGAGACTTGTTGCGAAGTCGTTGATGAACCGCTACCAAATTCTGAGCCGCTACCGTGGCTGTGACCGCCACCGGCTAAAACAGGTACACTGTAAGCCAGTAATAAAAGATTGAGGATTGTTCCAGAAATACAACGGATGGTTTTTGCAGCTTGGGAATGGGAATTTTGCATCACGCTTCAATAGTCCTTAAGTTTCAGCTTAATTTGGGCGATACTTGGGGTTTGGGGTTGCGCTTCGTGCTTCACACACTCTTATGTCTGGGAACCATAGCTAACAAATGCAATACTGTCATTATTTAGCTTGTGAGAGTGAAAAAGCTTTCTATTCCAAGTTTTCCACGTCAAGATGAAATTAGGATGAAATTCGAGAGATAACTGTAAAAGTGTTGTAAGGGTAAATCTGTAAAATATTGCAGCTTTCAGATAAACTTCGCACCAATGCAAACATCTATAACCTATACACCATAGTAGTTTATCTCTAGTGTGGTAAAACTCACTAGAGAAGACGACTCTCTAGATTAGCTAAGTAAGCCTTTGGGTCTCGGCGAAATCGATATTGTTCAATTCTTGCTTTGTGGTGTTTTTGCAATTGAGAGCGTAATTCGAGCCAAGTAACAATATCAACTTGTGCTAAATCAGATGCGGTAAAAGAATGAAGTTTAGTAGCAATGGCACAGGCAAGTTTGACAGAGCCACGAATAACAAGGGATGAGGGGGCAACCTTACGACCAGTACAAAGACGTTGATGATGACGTAGCATACCAAAAGCGTGTTCTAAGTCATTATTAGTTCTAGGAAAATCTTCAATTTCATAACAATGAAAAAGTCCAGACCAGTAGCTGTGGGTAACAATCACTAAAAGAATTATCGAAGCTCATCAAGGAAGTATTATAGCTAGTAGCGTTGATAATCAAGGGGCAACTTTCACCATTTATTTGCCATTAAAAGCTTAGAAAAATAATCATTAAAGTGAAATGCAGAAATTTTATCTTAGTTAATATTTTGGTTTATTTGCTAGTAAAGATTGCTCAATATCTATAAACCCATTGAATATAAAATCACCCGATCATACAATCTATCAGGCAAAAGATACTTGAGTATCACTGCCAATTTTGCGTCTTGACCGATGAGATAGCGTGTCTTTGGTTTTTTTGCCGTGAGTGCATGAATAACAGCCTTAGCTACAATATCCGGTGAAATGCCTTTAGATGCTATGATTCCCGTTTGTTTACGTACAGCAGTCATAGCGGAACCGTAGAGATGTTCGGCAGATGGTGACAAATTTTGCTTTGCTATATCGGCTTGAGTAAAAGATTTTTCCCAAATAGGGGTAGAAATCGCACCTGGTTCAATAATTGAAACTGAAATCCCCCAAGGTCGTAATTCCATACGCATTACATCGGTGAGCGCTTCAAGGGCAAATTTGGAAGCATTGTAAGCACCAAGAAATGGAGCAGCACTTCTACCACTAACAGAACCCATATTGACAATTCGTCCTCGACCTTGCCGCAATAAACCAAGAAATGCTTGTGTGACTGCTAATTGTCCAACCAGATTAACTTGTATTTGTTGTTGAAATTCAGCAATAGGTAATAATTCTAGTGGGCCAGGAATCGCAATACCAGCATTATTTACTAAACCGAAAATTTCATCACCAACGGTATTTTTTACTGTCTCAACTGCAAATGCAATTGAATCAGCATCGGTCACATCCAAAAAAATAGGCATGAGTCTTTGAGAGGCTTTCTGTTGAAGTTTTTGAGCATCAACCTCTTTACGTACTCCAGCAAAGACACAAAATCCTAGTTTGTCTAAAAGCAAAGCGCAGGCTTCACCAATTCCTGTTGATGCTCCTGTAATCACAACTACACCTTGATTTTTTGGCAGCATTTATGTTCTCCAAACTTTGAGCTTTAACTATAAAATTATTGGCTGGAGACAAATGACACATTTGCTACTTATCAAACAGAATTGAAGAGTCAGAAGTTAAAGGGCAAAATTCATTCTAAATCCTGTATAAAACTAAGAATCATTGTCTGTGATTATACTAATTTATGACGTAGTAAACTATATGGTTTTACTAATTAAATCTGCGGAATTTGGAAATATACAGTTGTGGGAGATTCGTCTGTGTGAAGCGATCGCATCATTCATACTTGGATTTAGCAACGTTAAAAAACTTAAGCGCCTGTTGCTGATGGTATTGCAACACTTTTACACAGACACGGCGTAAAACTTGAGTTACTATGTCTCCTATTGCCATTGTGCAGTTATTGTGGGGAGTAGTAGAACATAAGCTATGACAGAAGTTACAAGTACACAGTCTGTAGTTAATTTAGCTGATATTGCCAATAGATTTACGTTTCAGGGTAAAGTGACCAATGTGCAGAACTTTGGCAGTGGTAATATTAACGATACTTTTTTGGTAACTGTTGATTCTTTAGAGGAAAAGCCTTTTATACTACAACGTATCAACACCCAAGTATTTCGCCAGCCTGAACTGATCATGCAGAATATGCGGATATACAGTGATCATGTTCAAAAACGTCTCCAACAGACACCTCTTAACCGTCGGTGGGAAGTACCGCGCGTACTCCCCACCAAAGATCATCATGACTATTGTACTGATGTTAACGGTGATTTTTGGCGGGCGATTAGTTTTATCGACAAGTCGCAATCTTTCGACACCATGCAGAACTTAGCCCAAGCTCAAGAAATTGGCTATGCTTTGGGGATGTTTCACAACTTAATCAGCGACTTACCACCAGAAACAATGGCGGATACCCTGGCGGGTTTCCACATTACACCACTTTATCTGCGCCACTACGAACAAGTACTACCTACAAGCACACAGCAACCATCCCCAGAATTAGATTATTGCTTAAAATTTGTCAGCGATCGCCAAACTTACGCACATATCCTAGAAGACGCTAAAACTGAGGGTAAATTGCCGTTACGCTTAATGCACGGTGATCCAAAAATTAACAATATCATGTTTGACACTGTAACCCACCAAGCTGTGAGCGTCATCGACCTAGATACAGTTAAACCCGGTTTAGTACATTATGACATTGGTGATTGTTTGCGATCGGGTTGCAATCCGGCTGGAGAAGAAACGGAACACTGGCAAAGCGTTTATTTCGATACAGATTTATGTCAAGGAATCTTACAGGGTTATCTGTCGGTAGCAAAGGCATTTCTTACTGAGAATGATTACGCATATATGTATGATGCTATACGCCTCATCGCCTTTGAATTAGGATTAAGATTCTTCGCTGACTATCTAGCCGGGAATGTTTATTTTAAGATTAAATACCCAGAACATAATTTAGTCAGGGCGCTTGTGCAATTTAAACTCACAGAAAGTATTGAGTCTCAAGCTATCAAGATTCAGAAAATTATTCAAGATATGAAATGATATCAAGTCTGACTAATTACTTAAGATATAGTTCTTTTAATTGGTAATAGGTTCTCTTACAAAGTTCTGAGCGGAGGAAACCTCCGCTCAGACTTTGTGCAATAGCAAATCGGTAATTTTTATCTATCATTACCAATTACCCATTACCAACCACCAAGAGATGATAAGTGTTTAAGCAAACCTCATATGAGTCAACAAACTTTCTCTTTACAACCTTTCCCCTCGGCTGAGATTCCACCTGTGCAAATTACAGGAACTATCAGCCGAGATCATAATCAACTGACTATTAATTATCAACTTGTCGGGAACTTACAAGCAATTGTAATTGCTGCCGCAGATACACCAAAACGCCAGGATGAACTATGGAAAGATACTTGTTTTGAGTTCTTCCTTGGTATTAATAACTCTCAACGCTATTGGGAATTTAATCTTTCCCCGGCTGGACATTGGAATATTTATCGATTTGATAGCTATCGCCAAGGAATGCAGGAAGAAACAGCTTTTAATGTGCTTCCTTTTTACGTCGAACATCATTCAGATAGTTTAATTATTTCTTTAAATGTAGACTTAGGAAAAATTATTTCTTCAGAACAACTAATTGATGTAGGAATTACTACCGTTATTAAGCAAAAAGATAGTGACATAACTTACTGGGCTTTAGTTCATCAAGGTAAAGAAGCTGATTTTCATATCAGAGACAGTTTTATAACTAAATTATAGGATTCAAATTTAACTTATGTAATATACGTAGTGGATTATAGGAATCCGATTTGATTTCTGTATCCCTTACGGGAGCGTAGCCATAAAAAGCTAAGTATATGTAGGGTGTGTTAGGCGTAAGCCATAACGCACCAAAGGCCTTGGTGGTAGGTGCGTTACTACGTATCTACTAATTTACCAGTGATAGAGTTAAACGACTCAGAAATAAGGATTGGTATACATAAACAAAGATTATTTACTAATTACCATAAAAATATTTATATTTTACTGATATAACATTAAGCTGCTAGTAAAAATCATTTATATAGATGTTCATTAACATCTAGTGGGGTGGGTGTGGTTATTAACCACAACTAGAAATCTACATAGCTAAAATTTAACATTATTAATTATCAGTGTTCATCTGCAATTATTGGCGGTTAATTTTGTCTCAACCTATTGCAATATAGCCGTCTTGACATACCAATTAATCATGAAAATATTTTTATGGAAAAAAGATTAGCTCCGCAGTTGCACAATTTTTACCAAAACTGTATTCAGTATATCAAAAAACTAACTCGTAATCGCAACTTCCGAGGGTTGAAAATATATCTGCTAATTCTCTCTGTGGTGATGGTAATAATTATTAATCCTATAGGTCATTATCTGCCCTGGATTGCAAATATTTTACCAACAACCACGGAAACAATTACTCGCAATACATCTGCACAACTAACTGCTAAAGAGTCAAATAAAACCTCGAATAAACCAGCCTATAAAACCTCTTGGATAGGAAATACTTTTGGTGGTAAAAAGTGGGTGCAAATCCAAATGGCGGGGATGTATGTTGCCCCAAATGGCACAGCATATGTTACCAGCCATTGGGATGAAGCTGGGAGAGAAGTAGGTATTTATAAAGACGGTGATGTAATTGGTAAGTTTGACGATTTACATGGCTGGGGAAGACTGGGAGGAATAGCTATTACTGGCAATCAAAAGTACCTGTATATAGCTATGCAGCAAGCAAAAGAAGGTAAACCAGACGAAGATTACCCGCCAGAGGGAACCACTTGGTACAACGTCAGACGCTATGACTTATCTGGAAAACCTGCACCTTTTCCTGGTGGGCGTGGTTGGGATAAAAGTATGGTAATAGTCAATACTAAAAAAGAAGTTACAGGGTTAGCAACTAGAGGTAATGAACTATTTGTGAGTGATCCTGCTAACGATCGCATCCTTGTTTATCATACCGACACCATGCAGGAGCTACGCAGCTTTAAGGTGACTAATCCTGGTGCGATCGCTATCGATAACCAGAATAACCTATGGATTGTGCAGAACAAAAAAGTTGCCTGTTATTCGCCGCAAGGTAAACAATTACCGCAACAAATCACCGATGTTGCTAACCCAACTGCGATCGCCTTTGATTCTCAAGGTAGACTTTTAGTAGCTGACAACGGTAAGCGTCAACAGATACTCATCTATAAAATCACCGATAAGCCAGAACAGGTAGGTACTTTTGGGAAAAAAGGCGGTATCTATGCAGGTATTCCTGGTGAAGTCCAAGATTTGAAACTCAATGGAATTACCGGAGTAGGTACAGATAAAAGCGGCAATATTTACATTACTAATAACGGATTTAGTAACAGTGGTGCTGACTTAAGAAAGTTTTCGTCATCAGGAAAACTCCAGTGGCGTTTACTTGGTTTGCAATTCTTAGATAGCGCCGATGCTGATCCTGACACTGATGGTAGAGATGTGTTCACAAAAGATGAACACTTCGTCATGGACTACAGCAAAAACAACGGCAAAGAATGGACATATAAAGCATTTACCTTAGACAAGTTCCGCTATCCAGATGATGGACGACTCCACGCCACACCTACAGCCGCCTTCGTCCGTCGCTTAGGTGGAAAACGCTTACTATATCTATCCTCAGAAATGATGTCAGAACGATTGTTAATTTATCGTTTTGATGGAGAGATAGCTGTTCCTTGCGGTATTTTTGGTAAAAACCATCTTAGTTGGCCTGCTAACCAGCCAGAAAATGCTAGTTGGTTATGGCACGATACAAATGGTGATGGTGCAATTCAAAGCAACGAATACAAAATTTTAGGCGAAGAAGATGGTTCGGTTTGGGGTTGGGAAATAGACAGCAAAGGAGATATTTGGCAAGCCGCCGAAGCTGGCTATATTAAACGTTATCCCTATCAAAAATTAGATACTCATGGCTGTCCAGTTTATGGAAAGACTGGCGGAAAAATACCCATGCCAGCGCCTTTTAAGACTTTAACAAGAATTAAATATTTTCCCAAACAAGATGTGATGTATCTGGGGGGTTATACTAGCGATCGCCCAAATCTTGATGGTGACTGGGGGTTAGTTGGCACAGAAATTATCCGCTACGACAATTGGAGCAAAAACAAAAAGATTAGATGGCGAATAGCTCTTCCCTACGAGACTAAATCTAACCCCAAACTGCATATTAAATCAATGGATATTGTCGGAGATAGAGTTTTTGCCGTTGATAGTAAAAAAGCAGGGGTTTACGTTTACAAAGCCAGCACAGGAGAGCAAGTTCAAGTTTTAAAACCCGGTGCAGAAGTAGGAGGTGAAAGCGGCTGGATAGATGTACCCTACGGCATTCGCGCCTTTCGTCGTTCCAATGGTGAATATTTAGTCTTTGTGGAAGAGAACGCCAAAGGAAAAGTTATGATGTACCGATTACCTGGTTAACTCGACTTTATTTAGAAGCAAAGTGGAAGAAACATGAACCAGTAACAGTGTGCATCTACATTCATTTTTATCCAAATAGATAGTTAACTGGCTCATGTGTTGATAGCTTCGTTCACCTCATCTACTGTTTGATACTCTTTCGATGGTAAAGACCTTAAAGCTCTTAAAATATGCTCATCAACACCTTTTTCCTCAGCGTACTTAATCAATTCTTTTTTGCTCAGGGGATAATTAACTCGTTGCAAGTTCTTCCGTAACTGCGCTGGATTAACTTTAGTTATAGTCAGTTCATCAATATAATTGCTGACATCACCTAACGATTCATACTGTCTTGAAGGCAACAATTTCAAAAATCTCAGGACTTGCTCATCAACACCTTTTTCCTCAGCGTACTTAATTAATGATTTCTTGCTGAGTGGATAACTAAGAGTTTTTAGGTTATTTTGTAGTTGATTTAGACTTATGTTAAACATAATTACCTCCTCAAGCAACCGTAGCTATATATTTACTGGCAAACACCTGAATTAAATATGGACTTAAAATTTTGGATTAATTAAAAAGCGTGTAAAAATTGAAATTTTAGCTAGATACTTGTAGTTTCAACTTTGATTTAGCTCATTATAAAGCTTTTTTAAATATGAGCTTCGTTGATAATTGGAGAGCCTTCAAGGCAATTTTTGTATCATACTCAATACATTACTCTTCTATCTTGGGGCATATTCAGGATTTAAGTCATGCTACTTAAGGATGATATTTATAAATTAAACTAGAATATTTTTTGTTTCTAAAGGGTGAATTTAAATATCTGACGACATCTACAGGTTGATTTTATTTGATAAAAAATACTAATTTTTGGGCAGTGATCATAGTTCTTATTCTGAGACTACTTACCCAAGAATTAGTATAGGGGCGGATCGCTCGCTTTTTTTAACTAACTATTATTTAGTTAAAATTTTTGTCTAAATAATTTTTCAAATTATGGAATTATATTTGAACTAGTTTTCATTCTTGATACACTTAGCAATCTGTTATTAGGACAAGCATTATCGTGTAATGTTGCTAATTATGTCACTTTAGCTACCTGATATTAAAGCGAGTCAGATTAAATTTTTCAATTACATAGCAGTTAAAAACTGCTGTAGAAGGAAAAATTAATTAATAAAAACCTTCTATATTGTGTCGAAAAGCGATTAAAGCGTGCTTACCATGATCCTCTTTTAGCGCACAAAGGATCTCATCAGATACTTCCAATGACACTACTGTCTTGATTTGAATATTAGTGTTGTAGCCTGCTAAATCTGCCAATCGTCTTCCGTGTCCACCTTCACCTTGCACTTGACTAATGGTATAGCCGCTTACATTATGGCTTTTTAGTAGTTTAACAATACGGTCTTTTAAGACTGTTTCACCAATGATAGTGATTAAAACAGCAGGTTCTAGGGTAGTGCCTGAGTCTGACATAGAAAACTCCAGATATTAGGTTTTGGCAGAGAAAGGTTGAGTTTTCTTTCTCTGTCCAGTTCAGATTCTGTATTAAAAAAGCTCAAGCATTTCTGCCTAAACTTATAGTGAATGCAATTAATGTGCTAGGTTAATGCGTTAGCTTTAAGAGCTAAATCAATAAATCTTAGTAACGGTTACGTCCGCCGAAGCTTCCCCGACCACCACCAAATGAATTTCTATCTTCTTTAGGTTTAGCCTTATTAACTTTAAGGTCACGTCCCATCCATTCAGCACCATCTAGTGCTTCGATTGCAGCTGTTTCTTCTGCATCTGTACCCATTTCCACAAAACCAAAACCGCGTACACGACCTGTTTCACGGTCAGTAGGTAACTGAACACGCTTTACAGAGCCATATTCTGCAAAAACTGCATTCAAAGTGTCTTCTGTAGCTTCATAAGAAAGATTGCCTACATACACTGACATAAATTGTCTCCGAAATTATAAGGTTGTAGAAATTTAAATTTCGGAGAAAAGTCTGTAAATACCAAAAGGAAAAAGCCCGTCAATACTAAAAACAAACGCGGTCGCCGAATTAACTTTCACCTACCACTATGACATAACCAGCACTTATTACCTGATAGTTATACTCAACTGTTATATAAAGTTATATAAACCAGTTATAGCTAAGTATGGATGATAAATTGGGATGCTTGTAATGGTCTAGACATAAGTTACTCTCGCGGTAGTATAAGAAGGTAAAAACTTTAAAACAAGATACAAAGCAACAAATTGAAGCTTCTTAAACGCTCTGTTGATGGATTGAGAAATATAGCGCTAAGTTTAATTCAATACTTGATTAGTAGTAAGTTTGGAAATATAAGTCAAATTACTACAGCAGAATTTGCTAAGTGGCTATTAGATTCTATAAAACCGCAGCCGTTGATATTAGATGCACGTAGTCAAGTAGAATATGATGTCAGTCATATCAAAACAGCAGTACGTGTTGATCCCATTGCACCAGATTTCACAGCATTATTATCAGTTTCACACAATAGGCCAATAGTTGTATATTGTTCAGTTGGTTATCGTAGCGCCAAGATAGCCCAACAATTAAAAAATCTAGGATTTCCCCAGGTTTTTAATTTGAGTGGTGGTCTTTTCCAGTGGACAAATGAAGGGCGACCTATTTTTCAAGATGATACAACACCAGCAACCTTGGTTCACCCCTATGACGCAATATGGGGAAATCTACTCAAATCTCAATACCGTAACAAATTAAATAATATTCATTGAAGTGTATGTCTCAAGTTTCGATTGTCATTCCTACCTTAAATGAAGCAGTGAGTTTAGGACGGACTCTGCGCCAACTAACTTTACTTAACCCCCCCGCAAAGGAAGTAATAGTAGTAGATGGTGGTAGCGAAGATGAGACAATAGCGATCGCCAAACAACACTTTGAGTTATTTCACCCAGTCACAGATACACAAGTTATCTTCTCTCAGCGCTGTGGACGTTCTATCCAGATGAACTACGGAGCATCATTTGCTACAGGAGACATTCTGTGCTTTCTTCACGCAGATACTTCGGTTCCCGATGACTTAGTTGCTGTCATCCAGAATACTCTAGCAGAACCAAAAGTTACTTGTGGCGGATTTATTTCCCTGATGACAGGGACTCAAACCACGCGCTGGGGTATTTCCCTACACAATTACCTCAAAACCTACTATGCACCTTTATTATTTAGACCTCATTTATTTTTCCGAGGATTGCGCCTATTATTTGGGGATCAAGTAATGTTCTGTCGTCGCACTGACTTCTTAGAGTGCGGCGGATTTAATGAAGAATTACCAATTATGGAAGACGGTGATTTATGTCTTAAATTGGTACATAAAGGACGCATTGCTTTGGTAAACCGCATCGTCCAAAGTTCTGATCGCCGTGTAGCGCATTGGGGTAGCTGGAAAGCAACCGCCATCTATCTCTACATCGGAGTTTTATGGGGAATTGGTGTTGATGCTAATTATCTCAAAAAGTTTTATCAAGATATTCGTTAAATTGTCAGTTGCTAATGACTAATATCATTTAAACTCCAGGGCGAACGCATCTAAAGTACTCTCAATGGCAAACAAGGTTAAGAACTGATGAAAAAATTAATATTTCTGGTTTGATTTATTTCCCAAGCCTGGAAGCGATTGCTTTATTATGCTTACTGCTTGGAGGTGAATGAGTATTCGTGCCAATCGCGAATGGGGCGATACCCAATCGCTTGATAAATATGATTGGCTGTGGAATTGGCTAAATCTGCTATGAGGAAACAATGGCGGCATCCCTGGTCTAGCAGTTTTTGGCTTAATGCAGCGACACAGGTAGTGGCATATCCTTTACGACGATACTCTGGTGGTGTATAAGCTAAATTGATCCGACCAATTGTAGGTAACACTTGTTTACTAGACGCAACGGAAACTGGAGTGCTATCAACCCAAAAATAAGTATTCTGCTGTTTCAACCGATTATCTACCTGGTGTTCGACATCTTCGCTCACCGCCTCATCGATCTCAGATAAAAATGCAGAAAGCCACTTAATCAAAATAGAGCGATCGCCTTCAGTTGCCAATCTAAGATATCCTCTGGCCGTTGAGACTGTTTGCACTGCCGTTAATTGGTAAATTTTCATTACCACCGACCGTTGATAGAATTGTCCTGTCAGGGCTTGCCAAGTCTGCGAGAATATTTCTGCTTCAGTTGCCAGTCCCATACTTCCTGGCAGTTGCTGTTGACGCAAATCTTGAGCAATCAACCGCAAGGCATCCATATTTTGGGCTTTGGATAGGATCAATTTTTGGGGTGGGGTGCGGATGGCAACAGCCAGAATCTCACCACTTGTTTGGACAATTGCTAAATAAGGCTTGCCTAGATAACGTTCTGGGTTATGCAACAAGGTATGCGAAATACTGAGCAAAACATTGTTTTCTATCTGATGCTGGAGTAAGTAAGCCTAAGTGGAGTGCCAGAACTCCTGAATGTCGTCGAATCGATGTAGTTGCATAATTTGCCTGACTCACTAACCAAGAAAAGAGTTGTGTTATCTAGAGTAAACCAAAAAGTTTTTTTGCATAGCGATGCCTGTGGCGGGCTGCGCCTACGCAGAAGGACGCTTTTTCCTGACTGTCAGAAGTAAGCAAATAATAATGATAATCGTTTTGAGGGGGGGGTGAGGTTTGTGACAACCGTAGGCTGCCAGGGCAATGTGGGTTCGTTTTTGTAGTAAATTCAAGAGTGCGAGAAAAAAAGAAGAACTACCGTACCACTCTCTTCATGAAGCTCAAGCCCAAAATCACGATTACTGAACACTTTGCACAGATGGAAGATCCAAGAGTAGATCGGACAAAACGGCACAAGTTAATTGACATTCTCACCATTGCTTTATGTGCAGTGATATGTGGAGCGGACAGTTGGGTGGCAATTGAATTGTATGGCTGCACAAAATATGAGTGGTTGAAAACGTTTTTGGAGCTACCAAATGGAATACCATCTCCTGACGGAGACGCTACGCGAACACACGATACATTTGCACGAGTCTTTGCACAATTGGATTCACAGCAATTTCAGTCATGTTTCTTAAATTGGATAAAGTCAATACAGATCAGGACGGATGGTGAGGTAGTAGTAATTGACGGCAAAACTTTATGTGGCTCCCATGATAGAAGCAGTAACCAAAGTGCAATACAAATGGTAAGTGCGTGGGCAACTACAAATAAGTTAGTGTTAGGGCAGGTAAAGGTGGATGAGAAATCAAATGAAATTACAGCAATTCCCGAATTAATAAAAGTATTAGAACTATCTGGTTGTATTGTGACAATTGATGCCATCGGTTGCCAGAAGGAGATTGTGAAGTTAATTAGCCAACAAAACGCAGATTATGTAATTACCCTCAAAAAGAATCAAGGTAATCTGTATGATGAAGTAGAGCAACTATTTAAAGCAGAGATAGGCAAGGGTTTTCAAGATTTTCAACATAGCACATACAAAACAGAAGAACATGGGCATGGCCGTCATGAAATCCGCAACTACGCGATGTTAACAGGAATTCAATCTCGGCTTGACCCTGATTCAGTTTGGTCAAACTTTAATAGTATTGGGATGGTAGAATCCGTCCGGCAAGTAGGTGGTGAAACAACAGTGGAGACTCGTTATTTTATTAGTAGCCTTGAGGATAATGCCAAACAATTTGCTAATTCTGTTCGGAGTCACTGGGGGATAGAAAATTCATTGCATTGGGTATTAGATGTGGCTTTCAAAGAAGATGACTGTCGCATTAGAAAAGATAATGCTCCACAAAATTTTGCAGTAATGCGGCAGATAGCAGTAAATCTTTTAGGTAAAGAGAAGCGTGTGAAACGGGGAATCAAAAATAAACAGTTTTTGGCAGCAATGGACAATAACTATTTAGAAAAAGTATTAGCTTTAGCGGAAACTAACTTGTCAATAATTTAGTTAAGATTGTTGCTTATTTTCAAGGATAAATTTACTTATTCATGGCTAAATAGTTAGCTAATTTATCCTTAAACAAGAGTTTTTTATTAAAGATAAGTTAATTTATGCGATTGTAAAAAAATCGATTTATTTTGTTTATATTTTTGTCAAGTTTTGCACTTATATAGATGATTTTGAAATCCTTATTAGTTTTTGTTAGGAAATAAGGTGCATTTCCCCTGATTTAAACTCCAGTCGTAATTAAGATAAAATATTGGAGTTGTAGAGATCAAATTGACATCTATTTTTAAGTAGGTAGCAATATATTCTGGTAGTGAAGGTGCAACCTTTAAAAAGTCTTGGCGATACCACTTGATAATTTTATTACAGTATAGTGTTTGGGTAGAAAAATCATAACGCACTTTTTCAGGATTATTGATAAATCTACTAGCATCTTCATCTAATTGCTGGATAACTTGCTTAGGGAAATAAGCACCTGCACGCAGTAAAGGACAACCAACAGAAGCACAAACAATCGCAAAATGGATTCGAGGTTCCTGTAATTTATCTCTAAGAATTTGATGCTCAATTTGTCCTAAACTGTAATGCTCTCCAAAAATGTAATAAGCCTTCCTTTGAAAGAACCATAAGAAACCGAGCCAATTAGGAATACCCAGAAATCGAGGTAAAATTGAATCTAGAGGATATCGTTCTAAAATTGTGGAAATAGTAAAAGCATTGTAGAGGTTAATCCATAATGCTAACTGTTCTAAATTATTTAGGTTAGATTCAATCTGCCGATTTTGGTAATGCTGTAACCATTGATTAAGTGCATGAGGTTGTTCTGTTTTCCATGCCTGATAATTAACTCTACCCTGTGCATCAACATATTGACGCAAAAGCTGATCCCAAATTTCAAAATCAATCATAAGTAAATCGGTGAGAAAAACAATTTTACGTCAAGTCGCTTCTCCTTCCCTACGGGACGCTCTGCGAACGGAGACGCTACGCGAATGCTCCAATTCAAAAAAGGTAAAACCATACTGAATATTATCCATTTAGCTGGTTTCCCTAAAGCTTGTGACCGACGGGTTGAGAAGTCTTATAGCTTTTTAGCACATGAATCCCCAACTAAGCCTGCGGCTATAATTGGTGGTACGTTCAAAATATTGTAGAGTCAAGAAAAGTCCTAAGAATAGTCCTATGCAAATCACCCTATGACTACCGCACCCTTAAGCTGGCAAGAACTAGAAACCCTCACGAACTATCAAATAGATACTGTTAATGGTCTTACCAACGCTAAAGCCCGGTTGCGCTTGTTTGGTCAGCCCGAATCTGAGGTACGGGTAACGCTGTACCGCGATAACCATGCCTGGTGTCCTTACTGTCAAAAAGTTTGGTTATGGCTAGAGGAAAAACAGATCCCCTACCGCATCGAAAAAGTGACAATGTTCTGCTACGGGGAGAAAGAAAGTTGGTACAAACGTAAGGTTCCATCAGGTATGCTCCCGGCGATTGAGCTAGATGGACGGATTATTAAGGAAAGCGATGACATTTTGATCGCTTTGGAAAAGGTTTTTGGAGCGTTGAGCCAAGGGATGGAAGACCCCACGGTAATCCCTCTACGTCAATTAGAACGACTTTTATTTAGAGCTTGGTGCGCTTGGCTGTGCTATCCAGCAATTTCCCCTCAACAAGAAAAACGCAATAGAGAACAATTTGTCACAGTGGTAGCTAAGGTCGAGGAGGCACTAGGTCGCACCCCAAGCCCTTATTTTCTAGAAAGCTTTGGCATCGTTGATGTCATTTTTACGCCTTATGTAGAACGAATGAATGCGAGTCTTTACTACTACAAGGGCTACTCACTGCGGGAGGAAAACCCTCGCTTAAACGCATGGTTTGCGGCAATGGAAACCCGACCGACCTACTGCGGTACACAGAGTGACTTTCACACCCACGTACATGATTTGCCGCCCCAAATGGGGGGCTGTTGGGAAAATGGCGAACCCCAGATGCTGATCAATAAAGCGCGGGTAGATCACGGCCCCTGGTTCGGTCTACCAGATGTGACTTATCCAGAACCCGAAAACTCCCGCATGGAAGCACTTCAAAGAACTATTGAACACCGGATCAATATTATCCGCGTCAACCCCTTAGATGATAAATTGTTTGATCAAGCTCTACGTTGTGCTTTAACACACATGATGACAGGCGTTGACTGTGTACCTCCATCGGGATCTGATGTCGCCCTAAGATATCTGCGCGATCGCATTAATGTACCGCGAGATATGTCCATCTACGCAGCCAAGCGATTGAGGGAATCTTTGGAGAGAACCGCAGCCCTTGTGGGTGATGGGCAGCCAGAACCTATTCCCACTAAACACCGACTAGATCAAAACCCCTCTAACTTTGTCAGAACTTGAAACTTAAAGATGAGAACGACCAAGCCATTAACTAGGCAGAATTTTGAACATAGTAAAACAGCGAGTAAACTAATGAGAAGTAGTTTGGCGATCGCTTGATAGAATCCAAACCAGTTAGGTGCTAAACTACGATATAACTCGCAAATGTTTATCCATAGCCATTTTGACTTTACAACAGTTTTATTTTGAATAGTGAAAGTTAACTTGTTCCCAGACCAATGGATATATAAAAATACAAGGCGGGCAAAAGTCAGCAGCATCATCTTCCAAACTGTTATGGTTACGTGTACGTTCTTACTACAGCCGACATCTTCTGTAGTCCCAAAGGCGCAACCATCACCAGCAACAACCATCCGTTACATTGAGCGTAGTTTACCTCAAGGTATAGCTCACATTTTGTTAATTCCCGCCAATAGTCCATTTGTCGTGACAGGGGCATTATCACCTACAGTAAATAATGTAGAGGAATTTGCTCAAAAACATCAAGCCACTGCCATTTTCAATGCAGGCTTTTTTGACCCAGCCAACCAAAAATCTACATCTTATGTGGTTGTTGCTGGACGGCAGATAGCTAATCCCAAAGATAATGAGCGGTTAGTGAACAACCCGCAGTTAAAGCCTTACCTAAATCAAATTTTCAATCGCAGCGAATTTCGTCGCTATCTCTGTGGTCAGATTACCACTTATGCGATCGCTTTACATAACGAATCACTCCCAAAAGATTGTAGCCTAGTTGATGCCATTGGCGCAGGCCCTCGACTATTACCACAATTGACATCAGAACAAGAGGGTTTTGTGGATAAGACTAAAGGACGCGATGCGTTAGGAACTGAACAACCTAACGCGAGAACGGCTGTAGGTATTACTCGTGATGGTAGTGTCATTTTAGTAATGGTTGCACAAAAACCTTCACAACCAAATAATTCTGGAATATCTCTAGTACAATTAGCCCAATTAATGAAAACCCTTGGTGCATCTGAAGCGATGAACTTGGATGGTGGTAGTTCATCTTCGCTTTACTACAAAGGTAAAGCTATTTACGGAAAGTTCGATTTACAAGGTAATTTCATCAAGCGACCTGTAAAATCAGTTTTATTAGTTAAGCCTAGATAGCACCTATTCCCCTTGCCATAACTGTTGCTAATAGAGGAATGAGAATTAAACCTACTAATTCAATTTTGAGCAACCATTTTAGACGCTTCAGTGTTGCTAATTCTAGTTTTGGAGTTTGTCCTTGTTGCAAGTCAGTTAACCAAGTAATGAAACTAATAGTGGGATAGAGAGATGCTAAACCTACAACCAGAAAAGCTGCTACTTTGATGTAGAAAACCCAGTTACTTAAATAGTAATCTGTTCCTTTACTAAAGTAGATAATACGTAAAATACCTGTGATTAAAACAATAGTGGCTGATATACCATAGACTGCATCAGATATTACGATTCTCCAAGCTTCGCTTAAACTTAATTCTTTTTTAAGGGTATGTGCTTCTAATACCAGAGCGCCAAAACACAACATGAAGCTTAAATAATGCAAATACGAGACTATGGCATTTATCCACATAAGATTTTCGCTAGTTCCTTATTATATTAGCTTTAGGTGAAGGCTCTCGCCATCAAGCCCAAATTATCATTAAGGAATTAGCGAAGAAGTGACTAATAAAACAGATTTATATTTCTAATTTCTGTACAGAAATTAGACTAGCTGTTCGCTATACAGAATTTCTGTTACCTTGCCAGCTTCGATACGAAACCTAAATGTTGTAGCGCTATCTTTATTCCCAACCGTATATCCTAAAAAGGTAACTGTGCCTTCTTGCGATATGTAAGGTTTTCCGTAAACCTTGATTACCTGAGCTTGTGTATCGCCAACTTTAATACCAGTTGGGGTTGAAAATTGACGACTGCGGGTAACAAATTGGTAAACAAAAAATTTGTTCGGCTTATTTACATGGGGAACTAGAGATAAAGAAATGTTTGGATATTGAAGTGTGCGGATATTATCACCAACACCTTGGCTATATTCGGTTTTACTACTAGTAGGTTTTCCCAAAATCCTACGTACTTCTTGTTCAGACATACCGGGACAAATTTTTCCTAGTCCTATTTTTGCCACAGGTATGACTGTAATTTGCGCCTGTGCTACTTGTGAAGACTGAGCTAAAATTAAGCCTTGGTTAGCTGTAAGTGTAAATGAGAAGGAAAATAAGCCAGTTAAGGCAGTAGTTAAAATAATTTTTTTCATGTGAGTGTCTTGAAGGTAAATTTGCTAGCTTATTTAAGCTACATTTTCAGTTCATCACATTTAGGATGCGATCGCCTCTGGTTAGCCGAAAACCATCGCCTCAAAAATAATGCCAATTTTTCACAATATTTTTATATCGCTGGGACGCTTTAATAAAGGCATATCTTGCGGTTCATCAATAATCATTCTCTGGATTGAAAGAGAATGACTTTTTACCATGTTATGAACCTAGAAGATAACAAGCAAAATATTCAAAGGTTTCTTGCCATGCTCTTCATGCCTCCAGGTTTTCTACTTGTATGGCTATTGCAACTGATTTCGCCAGGGGTACTAGGTGGAGGACTTTATATTCTGTATGAGTGGTATGAAGGGGAACTCACCGGAATAGGTTATTTAGTTGGCGGACTGGTAATGGTTTTGTGGACTTTTGGCGGGAGGTTTATCAGCTTACCGCTTTTACGTCGCCGTGGAGTTGATGAACCTAAACTCATGCGTAGCAAAACAGTAAAACGTTTGCCAAGGGATGATGGAAGTGTATTGCAAGTAGAGTTTTACGGCCCGGAAGATGCACAGCCGATTATCTTATCTCATGGCTGGGGGCCTAACAGTACAGTCTGGTATTATGCCAAAAAACAGTTGAGCGATCGCTTTCGTGTCATCGTTTGGGATTTACCAGGATTGGGAAAATCGGCGCGTCCGAAAAATAATGATTATTCTATTGAAAAGTATGCCCGTGATTTGCAAGCTGTGATTGACATTGCGGGTAATAAACCAGTAATTTTATTAGGTCACAGTATGGGGGGTATGATTAACCTCACATTTTGCCGACTGTTCCCCGAATATTTAACAAGTCGGGTAGCTAGTTTAATTCTTGTCGATACTACCTATACCAATCCTCTGAAAACCTGCATCTTCAACCGCTTGTTACGCAAATTGCAGAAGCCGTTACTAGAACCTCTACTATACTTGAGTGTCGTGTTATCACCGCTTTTGTGGTTGATGACTTGGCTGTCTTACCTCAACGGCTTACTTTACATCAGTGTAGAACTATCGGGTTTTACAGGTACGGAAACAAGAGGACAACTTGATTTCTCCGCCTTATTATCTGCATTTGCTTCTCCTGGCGTTCTCGCTCGTGGCACACTAGGAATGTTTCACTACGACGAAACTAGAACACTGGAAACGATTAATATACCTGTGTTGGTGGTTTCTGGTGTAGCTGATATTGCTACTCTACCCCAAGCAAGCGATCGCATAAACGCAGAATTACCCGACTCCCAAAGAGTATCCATCAAGCCAGGCGGACACATGGCATTGATGGAACAGAATCAGCAATTTAGTGAAGTTGTCCGGGAATTTTGCGCTGTCCACTCGTTAATTTGACAGTTTACCCTTCTCCTACGGAGACGCTAACGCGAACGACTTCGCTCAGGGTAAACTGTCAACCGTTCACTGATTTACGTCCAATACAAAATCTTCGCCTTGGGAAAGCGCTGTTGAATCTCACTTTCAAAAAAGCGCTTCATTGTCTTCATGGTGTCATTATCGTAAACATATTTGACCCCACCAAACTTATTACGCTTGATGGTGCGTTTCTCCTCATCCATGTCTAGTTTTGACTGGGGATACCAAGTCTGCAAAACTTCTTTTGACCCTGGTGTAAAGCGGTGGGAAATTAGCTCAAAAGTCAAGTCACAGTCCATATCCAGTGCGGCGCTAATCATATCAAACAAGCGGCTGTAGTGCATCTGCCAATCATCTATAGGCATAATTGGCGCAATCACTAAGCCTACAGGATAGCCACCACCGCCTTGATCTCGCGGTAAAGCTAACTTACGCAATGCGGCCAGTCTCGATGCTACCGACGCTGTACCCCCTTCAAATTTGCCAGAAATCGGTGCAGCATTTACACTCGCACGGCAACGAGTATGACCATTATGGGGTAGGTCGAGTAAACCATCAACGGCATCAAACTTAGATACCCAGCGTAGATGTGCATCGCTACGAGTACCAAAATAACGGATGCACTCGGCTAGGCTACCAGTCAGATGCTCAATTCCTAGAGGGTCAGTGTAACAACTTACCTCATAAGTCGTCATCTTTCCTGGTTGCTCGTAATTGGCTAAATTCTCTAATATTTGCGGTAGATTGGCATAGGCACGAATCACTGGTGGCCCGGACAAACTCCCAGCCAAGTAACAGTATTGGCAATGTGCAGAACAACCCTCAGCTAGATGAAATTGCCAATCAGCAGAGGGGGGAATAGGACTAAGTTTAAACTGGCTTGGTGGTGCAGTCACAACTGCGAGAGTCCGCTTGGAAATATCATAAGTCTGGCGATCGCTTTCACCACGTAAGCCTGTCAGTCTGTTCCGTGGTAACTCTTCTATTGGTAGTCCGAGGGACTCCACACGCGCCTTAATCTTTTGTCCCCAAGGCTCATTCAACGCAGCAGGTGTAAATATTACCCGTTCAGGCATCCACAACCTAGCGGCTTTTGTAGACACACGTTCTTCAACTATATTCACTAACATCTTCCCTTGTTATTTATCTGGCTGATGTCTGCAATTAATTTTTCAAAACTTAGTTAATGTATCGCTCTGATCAACTTACTTCTATTCTAAAGTCTTTTCAGTAGAAATGAGGCGGCTTCTACTCTTGTAAAGGTAGGGGTTTCCTATCATAATATCTATACCTGTGTAGTTAAAGTAACTAACTACACAGGCGCATTTTGAATTTTGAATTTTGAATTGTTATTCTGCTGTTTCTTCTTGTTTAAATAACAATAAACGAGCGGCGAGAACTGCAAATCCTACAGCCGCGATCGCTTTTAATATATGTGTTGGTAATAATTCTGATACTGCTCCTCCTGCCAATGCACCTAATAAGCTAGTTAATAGGAGTGCGCCAGCAGAGCCAAAAAATACAGCCTTCACAGACTGACCACGACCAGAAAGTGCGATCGCAGCTAACTGACTTTTATCACCTAATTCTGATAAAAAAACTGTAATAAAACTGATGCCTAAAAGATGCCAATCCATAATATTTAAGGTAATGGTGATTTGTGATTAACCGTGAAATACATCCCAAAATAGAGTAAGGGAGATAAACAGAAGCATGAATCCGGTTGATCTATCCAAGGTTTTGGGGTTTAAGCGTTTAGATACCCAGCTACCTAAAAGTACACCTATTAAACTTGTAGTGATTAATGCTGCTCCCGAACCTAGAAATACTATCCAGGGTGAGTGCGACTCTGCACTCATTAATAAGGTTGATAGTTGGGTTTTATCACCGATTTCCGCCAAAAATATAGTTACAAAGGTGGTAGCAAATACACCTATTGCTGACCCTTGTTTTTTTGGACACTCCTTAACTTGCTCAACAATTACAGTAGATAGATGGGATTCAGTATTCTCTTGTAAAGCTGACTCGCTAAGAGTCTGAGTTAGGCTAGAACTGGTAAAAGGTACAGCGTCAAGTTTCACAGGTAGTAATTTTTTTTCTAGATGGTTTTCATATTCTTCTCATTTTCTCAGATAGTTGTCATAATGTGCAAGTTTTTTCTTTGACTCCTCCAAATTTGTCTAAACCGAAAGTTAATCTTCCCAGGAAGGTTGGTAATCAAACAACCATTTAAACTGCAAGTCTGCTAACCAAGTAGGAGTCAGTTTGTAAATCCAATTACGCAGAAGACAGCCTATTGCAGAGTTAGTTTGTCCAAGCTGACCAACTTGTCGAGAAGTAGTAAATACACGAGTTACTCGTTGACTACGGCTATACTCAAATTGACGCAACAGTGAAACATGATCAGAACTTGCGCCTCTAGTCAGCAACTTAACTAGTTCAAAGGCATCTTCTACAGCCATACAACCCCCTTGACCCAGATTTGGTTGAACAGGGTGCGCTGCATCCCCGATTAACGTTACTCTCTCCTTACCCCAACAATTACCTAAAGGTTGACGATCAAAAATATCATCTCGGTAAATTATTTGGTCTTCTAAAACTTTGAGGATTGACGGTACAGGTTCAGCATAATCTGAAAATGTTAACTTCAAGGCATTTAAGGAACCGCCAACTGAGTCATCATTCCCCCCTTTTTCTGTATTACTGAACGCATAAAATGAGAACAGCCCTTTACCTATATCAAAATATCCAAAGCGATTTCCTTGACCCCAATATTCCATCCAACTATATTCTTGATTCAAGGGAAGGTTTGAGCCATTGAATACACCTCTCCAGCAACAAGTTCCACTGTAAATTGGCTCCTCTAATCTTTTTTGTCCAGACATGCTGGCACGTACTCGTGAATAAAGACCATCCGCACCTACTAATATATCGCCTGTTGTGGTGCTGCCATCTTGAAAGTACACTTGTACACCATCTTCAGTTGCCGCAAATTTCTCAAAAGTCATCCCATTACGTACCGTGTTTGGTGGTAAAGCTTCATACAAAATTTGTTGCAACTCTCCTCTAGAAAGACATATACCTAAGTCTTTTTCACCAGCAAATTCTGGAGAGTTAATATACAAGGGAGCGCCATCTTTACTAGAAAAACCACCCTTGAGAATTTTGCCACCCTGTGAGTAAAAACGTTGGTAAATCTTTCCTGAGTCAAGAAGTTGGTAAATTCGTATGGCATTTCGTTGAATAAAAATACCGCCTGGCCCAGAAAGCATTGTATTCAGTGGACGTTTCTCGTATACTTCTACTTCAATGTTTGCATCTAAGCAGGCACGAGCTAAAGTTAACCCACCAATTCCGCCTCCAATCACAATTACCTTTGAGACTGAGGGCTTGATTATTTTTTTCGATGTTTGTATCACTTGTTCTAGATAGATATTTTGACTCAAAACCTCCAGTATTATTACATAGGTGTCATATAGTAGTGGTTGGTAATTAGTGAGGAGGGTGTTGAATACCTACTTCGTAATATCCTTTCTTGTCTAAACCCTGGATTTTTTGTTTTTCTGCGTATGTGATATTCGTTATGCGTTGGGAATGATAGATATTACCTATTATTCTCAGAAATATTATGCTTAATGGGCTTGCACAGAAATTTTCTCGGTTTCTCAAGGCTAGAGATAAAAATATATGGTTGGGACTGGGATGTGGAATTTTGGTATTCTTGCTGATAGCATATCCGGCGCGATCGCAACAACCAACTACTCAACAATCTCAACAATCGTTAGTTGTAGCTACTAGAGCCATTCCCCCCTTTGTTTTTGATGACAAAGGTAAACTATCCGGCTTTAGTATAGACCTTTGGCGCAGCATTGCCAGCGAAATTGGTGCAAAGTTTAAATTTGAGGAGTATGCCAACGTAGCTGACCTACTCTCAGCTGTTGAGAATGGTAAAGCCAACGCAGGCATTGCCGCTATTTCTATTACGGCTGAACGTCAGCAAAAGTTTGATTTTTCCTTACCTATGTTTAGTGGGGGATTACAAATTTTGGTACGCAACTCCAAAATTAATAGTGGTGGCGCACCAGATATTTTGTCATTATTGTTCTCAGTGACGCTCTTGCAAGTAATAGGCTTGGCTGTATTACTGACTGTGATAGCAGCTCACATCATTTGGTTATCTGAACGTCATCACAAAGAAAGCATTGTTGACAAATCCTACTTTCCCGGAATTTTTAAAGCCTGTTGGTGGGCTGCTGCTACCTTAGCTACCCAAGCAGATGAAATGCCCAAAGGAATCATCAGTCGGGTGTTAGCTGTGATGTGGATGTTTGCTGGCGTTGTGTTTGTTGCTTACTTTACGGCTGCGGCTACCACTTCATTAACTGTGCAACAGTTACAAGCTGATATTCAAAGTGTGAATGATTTACCCGGTAAATTAGTAGCAACCACAACTGGTAGCACAGCTGCGGCATACTTAAAGGAAAATAAAATCCCCATTTTAGAAGTCGCCAAAATTGAGCAGGCTTACGATGCTTTAGATAAGAAAAAAGCTGATGCTGTGGTGTTTGATGCTCCTGTACTTCTATTTTATGCTGCTAATCAAGGTCAAGGAAAAGTAGAAGTTGTAGGTAGTGTCTTTCGGGAAGAAAACTATGGCATTGTTTTACCTAATAACAGTCCCTACCGCAAATCTATCAATCGCGCCTTGTTGGAATTAAAGGAGAATGGAACATATCAAGTGCTTTATGATAAGTGGTTTGGGGTGAAGAAATCTTAATTGATAATTGGTAATGGGAGAAAACCATTACCAATTAACGCCTAAACCAACAATATCGTCAGTAACTAAGCAACGGATAAATTAACGCGGACAATCATATCGTTGAAATCTCTGTCTCCTCCTCTGGGTAAGTCTTCAAAGCCAAAGATGTTATTGCCTAACAAGGTAATTTGGTCTGTGTTTCTGGGATTAGCACCTAAGAATGAGAAGTAAACTGGGGAATTATTGTTAGGGTTACTATCCAATATTGCTTCTGGTGTACCATTGGCAATGATAAATGGTGCATAAATGTAACCTGCTTGGAGGTTAGCAGTGTAATTGGCTGTGCCTTGGTTGGCTGTGAGGTTAATGCCTGCAACACGCGCTCTTACAGCAGCTTCAGTATAACCAGCCTGTCCGGGTAAGATATCTGCATTACCATCGTTATTGATGTCGATACCACCGTTAACATCGGTAACTCGATAGAAGCTGACGTAGTTTCTATAAGAAGCATCTTTGTTGACGACAAAATCAACTTTAACCGAACCTGTGAGAGTGCGTAAGTCGATGAGTTCTGCTTGGGACTCGCCTTGCACATCTGTACCGATGGGTAAATCTTGGCTGATTGATTGAATCTTGACTACTAAATCTTGGAAGTTCTGACCGTTATTTGGTTGAATTTCCCAAGCTAGAGAAAAATTATCATTACCCAAGTCGGTAACTTTTTGGGTTGTGTTACTAGCAAAGACAACGTTGGCAAGAGGGATATTTCCAGCCAGTACACCGTCAGTTGTACCATCTTTTACTACAAAGAAGCGTAGGCGATCGCCTGAATCAAATTCCAAGCTGCGAGAGACATTGACGTTATTCAAACCTCGATTCAGTACGGAGAAAATTGTTTTCGCCCTTGCTAAAGCAGCTTGAGTATAACCTGCTTGTCCTGGTGCGATACCGTTGATTCTGCCTTGGGCATCGTCTACAGTAAACACACCTAATTCGTTGGTGCGGTTAGTTGTGCGTCCGGTGAGGTCTACTTGCAGTCTGGCTTGACCAATGCTTTTGATCGTAAAAATATCATTTTCGACATTCTTGACTAAGGAATGCTCAACGTTGAGGGGCTTATCTAGATCCAAAATGATGATTTCGTTGTTGTCAATATCCCCTGCTCTACCTCTAGAGAAAGGATAATTATTGTCGTTAGCAACTAAGATTGTGTTGGCATCTAAGACTAAGACATCTTCAATGGTGGTAAAGGGGAAGGTAAATTTAGTGCTGCCATCTTTATTCAAGTCGTTGGGGTCTTGAATATTCAACAAGTCTACGATTTCTTCCTTCTCAACAAAGCCATTGGCATCTTTTTTGGAGAAGTCAACTTTGAAGATTTTCTTGAACTGGGCTGCACTACCTTGATTATTGTCGCGTTCAATTACTAGATATTCATTGTCATTAACTACAGTGAAGTCACCAATAGCATAGCTGGGGTTGTCTAATTTGTAATAACCAACTAAACCTTGATATTGCTTGGATGCTACATCAAATTTATAAATCCGCAGTGAACCTGGAGGATCACCAGCCACCGTACCTTCGAGTAATGGGTACAAAGTTTTTTGATCGGGACTGATGGCTAAACCTTCAAAACCTTTAGAACCACCAAGGTTAGCAACGGCTGGTTGTCCTACAAATTGGTCGCGGACTAAATCGCCAGTTCCAGGGAAGTCTGTAAAGAAGGCATCAACACCTAAATTGATGAATTGTTCATATTCTTTTATTGGATTGCCATTGTAATCTGATGCCAAGAATATGCCTTCGTTGCGGAAGGTATAGGGATGTACCTGTAAGCCTACAGAGTGGGCATCTTTTACCAGCGTTGTGGGTGTACCTAAAACCGTATCAGCATCGTTAATCAGACCATCACCATTGAGGTCATCTGGTTTACCATCGCCATTCCGGTCTACTGTAGTGGCGGGAACAATTGAGCGTTTGCTGGGGCCGATACCTGCGGCATAGGTGGCAATAGCTGCCAGTTCTGTGGGTTTAGTTAAATCTCCATAGGTGCGAGTATCACCGCTAACAACGAAATCATAGGGTTGTTGAGTAGTGCCGCCAAATAGTTGTATCAAAGGAATGTTAATACCCGCAGCTGGCATTAAGTTCTGTTTTAATTCCTTGAGATTGCCTACCTCGAAGGATTGAATAAATATCCGTGAGGGGTCAGTAAAGTTTTTCGCTACTAGGGTATCAACGAGTAATTTGCCCAGACTGGTATTGATGGGTGTTCCATCAATGCGTCTACCTTGTGAGGCGAAATAGGTGGGGTGCTTAGTTTCAGGATAAATACCAATTTTCCGACCTGTTTCAGCTTCTACCTGCTTCACCAAATCAATAATTTCTTCTAAGGTAGGCACTTTCAGCCCATCATTATTAAATCTGGTTCCCCGCAGATTGGGTAGCCGTTCAATGGCATTGAGGGTTTTGATTTCTGCTAGGGTCAGGTCTTCTGTAAACCAACCCCTAATTGTGCGTCCATCAATAACTTTAGTGGTGAGGCGGTCAGCAAACTCACGACGGAGGTAAATATCGGTGCTGGTGTCTGTTAAATTAACTGTACCATCGGCATTGAGAATTGCCAAAGCATTTTCGTGACGGGCAATTAATCTGCCATCTTTAGTAGCGACTAAATCGGGTTCGATAAAATCTGCACCTTGAGCGATCGCTAATTTATACGATTCTAAGGTATGTTCAGGACGCGATCCACTTGCGCCACGATGACCAATTACCAAAGGTGCTTTTCCAGTTAAAGTGTCAAACTCTCGCTGATTCAACACATCGGGGTTTTGCGGCGACCTGACAAACTGCCCTGTTAACTGGTCACGGACAAAATCACCAGTACCGGGGAAGTCTGTAAAGTAACCATCTACACCTAACTGGATGTATTGGCTAAATTCTGCTTGCGGATTACCGTTATAATCTGCGGCTAGATATCGTCCTTCGTTGCGGAAGGTGTAGGGGTGGACTAATAACCCTGCATTGTGGGCATCTTGCACCAAGGAAGTAGGTGTAGTCAGGGTTTTATCGGCATCGTTAACTAAGCCATCGCCGTTGACATCATCTGCTTGCCCATCACCATTGTTATCAACGCCTTTGACGGAAACAATCATCCGTTTCCAAGGCCCAATCCCTTCGGCGTAGGTGGCAATTTCTTGTAAACCTGCGGGGGTTCTTAAATCTCCATAGGTGCGGGAGTCGCCACTAACAACGAAATCATAAGGTTTGGCCTCTTGTAGTGAACCATCCAAATTGACATCTATCGCATCTAATAATTGCACCAATGGTATATCAATACCAGCTGCGGGCATGATCACATTATTCAGTTCCTTGAGATTCCCCACCTCAAAAGACTGAATAAATACCCGTGAGGGGTCAGTAAAATTATTAGCAACTAAGACATCAATTAGCTTTTGGCTAATATTGAAACCTTGATCGCTAAAGTATGTTGGGTGCTTGGTTTCTGGATAAATGCCAATCTTTTTACCTGTATCTCTTTCTACCTGCTTCACCAAATCGATGATTTCTTGGAAGGTAGGAATTTCATACAAATCGTTAAACACTTGAGGGCGGAAACTAGGCTGGATTCTTGCCCGGAGGGTTTTGATTTCCGCTAGGGTAAAGTCTTCAGCAAAGAAGCCTTCTTCGGCTACGCCATCAACAAGTTTTGTAGTTCTGCGGTTGGCAAACTCTGGACGGTCGGCTACATCGGTGGTGTTGATGAGATTCGGTTCGTGACGGGCTATAAGTACACCATCTTTAGTAACGACTAAATCGGGTTCGATGAAGTCTGCACCGCGTTCAATTGCCAGCATGTATGAACCAAGGGTGTGTTCTGGCCGTTCACCACTTGCGCCTCGGTGTCCAATGACAATTGGGGGTTGACCATCTAAGGTGTTGAGATTGGTGATATTTGGTGTGGGAATAGGCGTATCTAAAAGCTTACCTGTAGCATCAAAGTGGAGTAGGTAAGGGCCGAACTCATCCCCAATCCAAAATGTACCATCTTCGGCGATGACTAAAGATTCGACATCGAAGTCTGCACCAGTGAGGAGGCGTTCAGTAGTATTTTCATTAACAATCTTGAAAGGAACTTTCTTATCAGGGTCAGATAGTTGGATAAAACCCAATGTCTTAACGCTACCATTACCCCCAACTTCTAAACCACGGAAACTAGGGTCTAGACGCTGAATCCGCAGGAGGAAATCAGCACTATTGTCTTTGCTGCCATAACCGTTGTCAGATAAGAAATAGAAGCTATTATCACTAGCCTTTTGTACAGCACTAAACCCTTGTATTGGTTGTTTAGCAAAGGGTACATTCCGGCCATTTGTACCTGTAATGGCGCTACCAGATGGTGGGCCTTCAGCAAAGCTATCAGCTGGGAGGACTGCAAAACCTTTGAGGGTGACTTTGGGGGGAATCATAGATTGAGGATTGCGAGGATTGTAACTAGCGGTGTCTATGGTTAAAGGGTTGGGGAAGGCATTGGCGATGTTTTCCCAAGGCACAAATTTAAAGTTGCTGCTGATGTTTTCGCCATCAACTATGGTTGCGGGGTCGTTAGAACCGTCTTGAGTGATGAATAATCCATTGGGGAAGTTGGGGCCTAAGGAGACGTTGACTACATCTGCCCCATCAGACTCTTGCACACTATCAATAGACCCGTTGTTACCTACGGCAAAGCTACCTAAATAGCTGTTATTGCCTTGGCGGTCGTAAGCAACAAATGTGTTATCTCCCTGACTGGATGCTAATAGGTAGCCTTGACCATCTTTGCCGTAGTAAATAGTTAAACCTTCTACATCATCGGTAAGACGAGTACCACCCAAAGCCCGGACTTTATCTATCAATGTGCCTGAACTACTGCGGTCTGGTTCTGCATCGAATTTCCAAATCCCCACATCCTCCTGACCGATGTATAAAAAGCCTGTTTCTTGGTCGGCTACCATACCCTCAGTTTGGGGCGATCGCTCTGATATTGTTGGTATAGTAAATTGCCGTACTCTCTCCGCATCAATCTTGCCGTTACTTTTGTCGATTAGCTTAAACTGCGCTACATCGCCAGTTTGCCGACGGTTAACGAAGACGTAGTAATCATTGGTAACAGGGCTACGGTATAGGGTAACACCATAAGCACTGCGAGAGGAGGAGGAATAGGGAGGGTCAAAGGGTGATGCTTGGAAGATAGCCCCGATACTGCTGTCGGTGATTTCTTCTAAATATTGACCGGGGTTGTTGGGGTTAATCTTGAAGATTGCCAGTTTATCATTTTGGCGATCGCTGGCTACGGCAATATCGATTGTTTGATTACCCAGCTTAAAGCCGTATTGCAAATCTATATTGTTGTAGCGGATATTTCCAGGATTAACTGTCTGCAACAATTCGCCAGATAAGTTATAAACCCGCAACCCACCATTTTTGACAGATGTTAAGACTAAGCTGTCGGCTGAATTGTTGGCGTTGACATAAATTGCTGGGTCATCAGCATCAGCATTTTGAATATCATCATCCAACAAATCAGGACGGGTTTCGACTCTGGGGGCAACTGTAGGAATTAAATCTGCACCTAAAGTCAGGATTTGGGTAAATTGAGTCTGGCTGAAGTTATTATCACTCACCAGCACAATTGATTGACGACCATCGGGTAGTTTGGGGCCAAAATCTAGACCTTCAATATTGTCCAACCCTGTCGATAGATTCAAATCATTTAGATTCAATACCAAACGTTTTTGCGCTGGTTGAATTGCTGCTAACTGTTCTGGACTCAAATCTAGTGAGTTGATGGTACTAATATCAGTCGCCCCTTGCAGACTGATTTCGTAGATTTTGATGGTGTTTCCTACACCTTCAGCAAAAGAACGTTCTAATGCCAATAACGTGCCACGATTATCAATGGCGAGTAAATCTACCAAACCATTATCTCTAAAGCCTGTAGCTGGGTTTGGTGTGACGGCTGGGTCAGTGATGTAGAGGTATTCTTTTTCAGGTTGTCCTGAAACCAAGTTGTATTGAATAATCCGAGAACGAGTACCTGTAGTAGTGGTAGTAGTCGGCCCGTCTTGGAATAGGGCGTTTTCGGTGGCGGTGTATAAGGTTTTTTGGTCTGGTGTGATGGTGAGACTTTCAAACGCTAAGTTATTACGCACGCCAGATTTCTGTGTATCACCATTGTTGATAATACCGTCACCATTTGTATCTTCGACTACAGGCAAGAATTTTGTCGGAACGGATAGCGATCGCAATTCCTGACCAGTCGTTAAGGAAAACTCTTTGATAAACGGATTTGTTACCCGACCAGCATTGATATTTACTTCGCCTTCCGAGGTAATAAAAACAGTACCTTTGTTAGTCAGGGCAATATCTTCAGGGTCTAAACTCAACGGTGCAAAAAAGTTACCATTAGTGTCTTTAAGCGGCGTTACGTTGGTAAAAGTTATGCCTGTAGAGGGATTGCCAGTAAAAGTATAGAACCGAGCAGGGCCATTTTGTGAGCGATCGTCTGAGATGGCGTAGTAACGATTGTTAGCGGCATCGTAAGCAACACCAGATAAGCCTCCAACTGGGGTTGCATTACCATTAACCGTTCCGGCTGCGCCATTGGGAATAAAGCCTGTGGGGAAAATTTGCTGTCCTATAAATCCAGCATTTGTCACCGTTTTACCTGCGACTGTCGCCCCTACTTGTACATCTGCATAAACTAGGCGATGGTCAGAACTGGGAAAAGGGAAAGTACCTACAGGCGTAAATTGTGGGTTAGTATTGAGAGGCCAAAATACTTTAGAGTCAATGATTTGTAAATCGGCTGAAGGTAAGACGTAATCTGTGCGTAAATTACCTGGGGCTGTGTCAGCAAAATCTGCGGTATCAAAGGCAGGGTTGCCTTGTTGGCTGTTGTTAGCGCCGCCTTGTAAAACAGCTTGTTGCGGCCCGCCTGGGCTTGTAGGAACGACATTCGTATTGATATTGGGATTTTGCAAGAGTTGTCGAATAGCATTATCAAAGCTATCACCATCTAAAGGATCAGCATTTTGATCCCCCATAATAACAAAGCGTGACCCAGCCGCTAAACCACCTGTTTTACCCCCATCGTCATAGATGTAATTACCTTTACCTGGGGTAATATAATCTGCCCAAAAGCGGATTTCATCATGGTTGCGCTTACCGTTGCGGTCTTCAGCAGTATCAAAGGTTGGCGGTGTGGGATGGCTAACTAAAACATGAATTGTCTCACCGTTGATTTTGATGGGGACATCCCAGTGACTTTTAGATGAGAGACGGAGGACATTTTTTTCTGCTTCTGAGTACCAAGATTCGTTACTGCCAGGGCTACTAATAGTACTTAACAAAGAATCTGGCATATCCTTCCACAGAAAGTTGTGGAAGGTGCGAACGTTGGCAGTGTCAATGGGATATTTGGAAAGTAATAGCATCCCATATTGACCAGGAAAATCTCCAAATCCGAAGGCATCATTACCATATCCTGGTGCGCCTGGGGTAGTAACAATTTGCCCATTGTTGTCTAAATCAAACCCAGAAGCTATACCAGTGTTAGAAGGAGCTATATATATATAAGGATATTCAACAGGAGTCGCACCATTTTGGCTGACTTTCAGGTAGTTCTGCTGAAATAGTTGGACTGCTTGTAGTGGGTTTTCCTGAACGTAGTCAAACTCGTTAATTAGTAAGACATCCGGGTTATTGCGTTGGATAATCTCAGCTACAGCTTTTGCTTGAGCATTATCGGGGGTAGATAGATCAGTGATTAACTTACCCTCAGCGTTGCGATTGAGGGAGGCGTTAAACTGAGAAAAGCGAACAGAATTAGTAGTTACCATAAATTGCGGCTAAACTTAAAATCTCAGCTCTGTATGTTTGGAAGCAATAGGCGATCGCATTATCTTCTTGCGGTTTGGCATGAAAATTTCAACTGCAAAGATATACCCCACAGTTTGAGCGATCGCTAAGGCACTGTTATATCAACAGTTGATTCAGTGTTTCACGCTATCCCAGTTAGATTAAGAAATGCCTAGCAAACGGTTAAATTAAGTAAAAATACCGTCATTCTAGTTTTAGCCCCCGTAAGGGGAAATTGTGAGTTGAGGCATTTATCAAATGTTTCCCAGTTTTTTGCCATCACAAGTTAATCAACTCAAAGACGCAGAGGCGATCGCTTTTGTGGAAAATATAGAGAGGATTCCCCTTGCAACGTCCCTTAGTCAGCAACCAATCCTCACAACATACATACACCAAGGTAGGGGAGGAACCCCAATTCTGTTACTACACGGCTTTGACAGTTCTATCTTGGAGTTTCGGCTTCTATTGCCATTACTTGCTACTCAAAATGAAACATGGGCAGTAGATTTGTTAGGTTTTGGCTTTACACAAAGGCAAAAAGCAATAAAATACAGTCCAGATACTATCAAAATTCACCTTTACGAATTTTGGAAAAATTTAATTAATCAACCTATTGTACTGGTAGGTGCATCAATGGGAGGTGCTACGGCAATTGACTTTACTCTTACTTATCCCAAAGCTGTAAAATCCTTAGTACTGATTAATAGTTTGGGTTATACTTCTGCACCTACTTTTAGCCAATACTTGTTTCCTCCCTTTGACTTTGTTGCTGTGGAATATCTACGCCAGCGCCAAATTATAGCGTTAAATATAGCTAGTATTTTACCTAATATAGATATAAAAATCATTTCGGCTATTCAATGTGCCATGCTACATCAAGAAATGTCTGGTTGGCATGATGCTATGATTGCTTATGTCAAAACTGGTGGTTATAGAGACTTGGCGAATAGAATTACCCAGGTTGACAAACAAACACTAATTTTATGGGGAGAAGATGATAATATGCTCCCATCTGGAGATGCTGAAAAGTTTCACCGAGATATTACTAATTCTGCGCTAATTAAACTCAAAAATTGTGGTCACGCGCCCCAAATTGAACAGCCACAAACGACATCTCAACATATTTTACAGTTTATCAATCAACAAGGGTAAGAAAAATTGTGAACAATTACTCTCAAATACCAAAATTACCTTTACCGCCAGCACTTGTAGGCTCGGAAGTCGGTTCTTTTACCGAGTATACAGTTACTCAAAGAATGCCTGCGATCGCCCGTCGAGTTGTGGTAGAAAATAATTTTTCATCTGAAATTAATGCCAAATTAGAAAATTTAGCTACAGAGTTGCCTATAGGGTGTTTATTCCCGCTTGAAAATGATTCCACCGTAGATTATTCTGCTTGGGATACATATCTCCAATCTTACAAAGGTCAGCGTTGGCTAGATATTCCTTGGTTTTTTGTGGAAACTTATTTCTATCGACTAATTCTAGAAATTACTCAATATTTTCCTCTTGGTAGATGGCAAGGTATTGACCCCTTTCAACTACAAAAATCTCAAGGTCTAGAAGCTTCAATCGATTCAACTATCCTTTTATGTGAGCAGGTAAATCAATGGTTGAATGATTCTCAAAATGAGGCAAAAGCAAATCAAACGGCTTTAACTACACTTTTATATTTTGCTTTATGGGGGAATAGAGTTGACCTAAGTTTGTGGTCAGCATTTGAAGGCGATCGCAGTCAATTTGATGTGCAAAGCCAATTAGCTAACATTTTAGTAAATGATACTGATAAAATTAGTGAGTTATTAACTAATCCGCAAGTGCAACGTGTCGATTTTATAGTCGATAATGCTGGTTTTGAACTTATTTGTGATTTATGTTTAGTAGATTTTTTATTAAGTAGCAAGTTAGTTAATCAAGTTTATCTACATTTAAAACCGCATCCAACTTTCGTTTCTGATGCTATGATTAAGGATGTACATGGTACAATAAGTTATTTATTAGCTACTAGCAACAAACAAGCCATATCTCTAGCTCAAAGATGGCAACATCACATTTCATCAGGGTGTTTAGTATTGTCTGAAGATTATTTTTGGACATCACCTTTAGCATTTTGGGAAATGCCTAAACATATCAAAGATGAGTTAGCTAATACAGGTTTGCTTATAGTTAAAGGCGACGCAAATTATCGCCGCTTATTAGGCGATCGCCATTGGGATTTTACTACTAACATTGCAGATATAATTTGCTATTTACCAACACCAATGGTAACCTTACGCACCCTCAAATCAGAAGTAGCAGTAGGTTTAAAACCTGAAGTTGTTGAAGAATTAACCAAATCAGACCCTCATTGGTTAACAAATGGTCAATGGGGAGTAATTCAGTTTGTAGCTTAGTAAATAGGTGATTATAAAAATATTCACCACCTGATTGGGGTCAGGCTGCACAAACCGCCCTTGAGTCTATTTTTGATCATGTAGTTGTATAACCTTTTTTACTTGATATTGAACGCCTTACTCATCTTACACGTAGTTCTGGGTTTGACATTCAGATTTTCAGGTGCAAGATATGAGCCTCCCACAGGCGTGATTAACGCTCCCGCAAAATATAAAACAAGCACATTTTTCTGATACTTCTTAAAGCCTTACTATATAAAGGTTTTAAAATACGCAAGTTGAGAGAAAAAAGACTACGGTAATTAGTTTCTAATCCTTTTTGCTGGGCCTGTCATATGACAATGCCAATCCCTAAAAGTATTCCGGTAACAGATTCCAGCGCTGCCGTAGTATTGATCGATATCACAGTAGCCGTTGCGCTTGTTGCAAAAATGATTAATATAAGTCCCTCGAATATCATACACAGGTTCTTTTATATCAATACTTAAATATCTTCCGTCAGTTCGCTCATTAAAAGGTCGAGAGACAGGGGCAACTTCAATGGTGAGATTTGTGATCCACTTTAAATAGCCATCACCAATGTCTACTTCTTTTTCTGTATCGCATTGAAAGTATGTCTTGACCTGTTCAACACTAGGCGCTCCTGTTGTTGGCTCTGTTCTCGATGGACAAGTGTGAAGTTTACCTGGCATTTCATCCGAAGGAGTTTGAGCGGTTAGTATAGTAGGTGTGAGAGCCGCAACTAATGTAAAAGTTATTATCCTAAGAGGAAACTGTATTTTCACTTCAATTTCACTGTAAAAGTAAAGAAATTATATACTAATTACGAATTACTATTAATGTCTTTCACCGAATGCTGCACTAACCAACAATGTAAACCCACAATTAAAAGCGCCAATGGTAGCATTAATATAGGAATAATTTCTAAACTTGCCCAACTTGCTGCCCAACCTGCACCAGTGGGTATAAGTGCTGCACCAAAACTAGCAATGCTGGTGGCGAAGCTGACAGCCGCAGGCACAAGGGTTTCTGGTAATCTTTGAGGTATTAACCAGATGGTGGCGGGAAAAATTGCTGCCAAGCCAAAGCCAATTAAGGGTAAGCTAACCCATTGATGTGGTAGTTGCCACCAAGCAAGTAAGCCAATTATCACAAGAGTCAGCGACATACTGATGGTGCGGACTGCGCCAAGTCGTTGCAGGAAATAACCTAAAATAAAACGTCCTACAGTTAAGCCTAACCAGTAGGCACTGACACTATAACCAGCGATAAGTCGGGGAGTATGACGACCAACGAATTGTACAGTATACGCCCAGCTACCAATACAAGCTTCTATGCCAACATAAACCGCTAGTAGTAGTCCTGTTATCAATACTACCGGAGATTGGAGCGATCGCCCTAAATTTTTCACTGCCGTTGCATTCGATGTTGATACCTGCTGTGTCATTGGTGTGTAGCGGTACATGATCACACCCAAGACACTGACGATTAATAAGCTAACAATCCAGGCTAAAACCCAATAAACCTGTCGCCAGTTCAGTCCCAATACTAGCAATGTAGTAGCGATTGTGGGGCCACAGAATGCACCAATACCATAGAAGCCGTGTAGTATACCAATTAAACTGGCACTGCGCGAGTCTTGCACAATGTAAGTGTTAATGCCTGCATCAATTAACCCAATACCCAATCCCAAAACTGTTCCAGCCGCAACCATCAACAACCAATAGGGCGAAGTAGCATAAATTACGAGCGCCATTGTCAGCGCCACCGCCGCAATTAATAGCATTTTCCCTAGTCCCAAACGGTTACTCACCAGACTGCTGGTAAAGGCGGCGAGAATATAGCCGCTTATTTGGCTGATAAAGAGTAGGGTGACGGTTGCTGAACTCAGTTCATAAGTAGATACTATCGAGGGTAAAAGCACGCCTAACCCAGCTTCTGCAATGCCGATGGCAATAAAGGCATAAAAAGCGATCGCAACTCCAATCCACAGAGGCGCTTGAGTGTGTTGAGAATCTTTCATTAATGACAATACTCCTGCCTCAAAGGATTTACTAAGATTTACTTAGTTGATGATGCAGAAAAATTACTTTCTCCCCATCTCTCTGTAGTGCGATCGCTCTCATGTAAATACCAGTTTTATCGATAAATGTGCATAAATAAGGAGTAACCACTAGCCATCAGAATGAAAAGGATAATTGCCGAATATATCACTACATCTCTAACTATAAATAAAATCCAATCTTTCCTTAGTTCTTGTTTAAACTTGAGTTCTTGCAGTCTTCTCTCAAGCCTTACATTTTCTGGAGACTGTTTGTTTTCTGTTAAAACAATTAGATGATTTTTACCTTTGGTAGCTATTATCTCTGATATATCTATTACATCTGTCATTTATTATATTCCTACAATTTCGGTTTCCAGGTTTTGCTTATCATCCGTAATCCAAACTTGCTTACCCTGCTTTTTGGCTTCTATAGAAATTTCTAAAAGGGTGATTCCCTTTAGCAACACTTCAGCAGTATCTCCATTCATCTCTTGTTTTAAATTGTTTATAACTGCATACAATTCTGATGACAATTCTAAATTAATTTGAATCCGTTCAGATTGATTTTTATTAATCATTTCTAGTAAAATTTATTTTATAAATAAAATATTATTGAGATGCTGACTTTTTTAACCATCTTGATGCTTCATTGTAAAACTTAAACTTGCTTTCACTATCACGAAACTCTTTAGTATGCACCATTCTTTTTCCCTGAACCCATTTTGTCCCGTGATATTTATGCAATAATTCGTGATATAACACAAATTCAACTACAAACTCAGGTACTTTAGCATCATCAAGAGTTAGGCTGATCACAACTCTATCTCTAGCTGATTCATAGTGTCCTAATTTTCGGTAAGTGTTGATTCGACTCCATGTTAGACGGGGTTTAGCAAGGCTAGAAGAAAAATATTCGTGATTAACTTTATCAAACAACTCATCAAGATTATAAACTTTACCTTGTGTGTTGTCTGCTAGCACATCAGCAATCAAATCAAGCTCTAACAAAACGCTACTATATTCTTCTGTACTAGCGAATTGTCTAATAATTTGTGTATGAGTGCGACTCTTACCTATAAGCGCAGATTCTACCAAAGCTTGTAACACTGTATTTGGTGCATTGATAAAACCTTCACTAACTATAATACTAGCTGCACTAGCAGAAACTCTACCTTTATATAACCCAGCTAAATTAGCGATCGCAATCATTAATTGTAGTTGTTTTTGCCCACGCCTATTCAAAATATTTTTAGCAGTTTCCCATAGATAACCAGTATTTTGTATATGGAGTTTTAGATAATCCTCATCTGTAAGAAATTTTATCCATGAATATATTTTACGAGATTGTTCAGTTAGGTTTGCTGGTGTTATTTGCTGTTCAACACATATTTTTTCAATGATTGTCGCCTTTGTAATTAAACTTTTATGTAATTGTTTGATCTGCTGTGAGTCATCATTAAGGTTAGATGCTAATTTAAAAATTTCTTGTAATATAATATCTTGTTGTAATTTGATATTTTTTATAGATATACGTTTACTATCCATTTGTAAATTAATTATTCACATATGTGTATTTATAACGCTTCTATTTTACACCTTTTTATTAAACAGCAGCATGGTTCAGAAATGAAAGAAGTTAACGAACTCAGCTTCACAAGAGGTTATGGTATTGAAGGAGATGTTAATGCTAATCCCTTCAGCCCTAGACAAGTTTTAGTTCTCAGATATGAAGAGAGTATAGATTTGGCAATTCCACCAGGAGAATTAAGAGAAAATCTTGTCATCACCGGGATAACATCTGAAGATTTTACTTCTGGTTCTCTGATAAGTTTTGATAGTGGTGCTGCTATTCGTTTAACTTTTCATTGTGAACCATGTAAACGCATAGAACATTTAGTTGATTCATTAAAGACTATTCAATATAAAAGAGGCTTGTTAGGTGTAGTTATCAATTCAGGCATAGTTCGTATAGGTGATAAGGTTAATATTCAACCTGAGAAGTTCCCAATTTTGTTTGAAAACCCTTATGAGCGGTTTCTCGATTTTATAGTAAAAGTACCAGCAGGTAAAGTAGTTACATACAAACATATATTAGAAGTAATTGGCGTAGATAAAAGCTATATGAGGGCAATTCCTACATATCTTAAAAAGACATCTGCCCAAAATTACCCCATTCATAGAATATTAGACTCTCAAGGTTATTTAATTAAATATGCACCCAATCAAAAAAGCCAACTAGAATCCGAAAATATAGAAGTATTATGTGATCAAAATGAATCTCATAAATATTTTGTAAAAATTAATAAATATTTATATCAAGATGCAGCTATTTATTTAACTTGAGCAGAGTAATTTTATTATTTCTATCTTGAGGATGAAGGCAAATAAACCATAATTATCTTCAATATTTACTTCAACCAGGTAGAACTGAAAATGAACTCCACACAACATAGACGAGCATTGATTACAGGTGCTAACCGAGGAATTGGATTTGCGATCGCCCAAACTCTAGTAGGCAAAGGTTATGAAGTCATAATTACTTCTCGCTCGCTTGAAAATGCCCAAAAAGCCGCCCAAAAACTGCAATCAAACGTGATCCCCATCGAGTTGGATGTGAGCGATGAGCGCTCTATTAACCAATCTGTAGAAACTTTGCGCCCACAAATTGATCGCTTAGATGTGTTAATCAATAATGCTGGCGTGTATCCAGACGAAGGTGTAAATATTCTGACAATTTCCCGTGAACTGCTCGATTCGGCGATGAATGCCAACACCTTTGGCCCCATTCGGATGGTGCAAGCATTTCTACCCCTACTAGAAAAATCTGCCGATGCTAGAGTAATTAATCTTTCTAGTGGCTATGGAGCAATAGAAGACTTATCAGCTGATGTGCCAAGTTACTGTCTATCGAAATTAGCCTTAAATGGTGCAACAATTATGTTGGCACAAGCCTTGCCAGCAAAAAACATTGTTATTAATGCCGTGTGTCCGGGATGGGTGAGAACAGATATGGGTGGCGCATCTGCACCGCGATCGCCCGAAAAGGGGGCAGACACAGCCGTCTGGTTAGCAACAGAGGCTCCACGTAACATAAGCGGTAAATTTGTGCGCGATCGCAAAATAATTTCTTTTTAGCAGTGCGCCAAATCTTTACAGTCTCTCAAACAAAGCACGATAAACTGGTTCGCCTCTACTTTGCGTGGAAATTTCTCTTTCGGTTGGTACGGGTAGGGGGTTTTCGGATAACCATTCTCCCGTTCCCACTCTACTAAAAGCTGGATTTGCGGCAAAGCGATCGCGCATTTCCACAGCCACAAATTCCATATCTGATTGCAGAAAGACAACACCACCAACAGCCAAATAATTAGCTATATCTGCAACTAATTCTGGTTGGACTACACGGCGTTTGGCGTGACGAGTTTTAAACCAAGGGTCGGGGAATTGAATACTTACACGCTGTAAAATCCCTGTAGGTAAAGAAGATAGTAACGGTTGTAGTGAGTTATTGGCGTTGCAATACAAATAATGGAGATTAGTTAAACCCAACTGAGAACGTAATTGATTCGCCTCGACTACCAAAGGTTCTCTAATTTCTAAACCCAAAAAATTCCACTTGGGTTCTACCTGCGCCATTTGCAACACAAATCTACCTCTAGCACAACCAATATCCAGGTGTAGCGGTTGGTGGGGAGTGCCATAAATTTTCTCCCATTCCAGAGGATTGGCTGGTTGACTATATTTTTTGGCTAGTGGGTTGACGTGCTGACGGACGCGGACAAATGGCAAGGCTGAGACTCCTGAAATCACAAATTCCAATATAGCGTGAGTTCGATAGACAGTCTCGATGCAAGTGTCATTGCGATTAATGTACAGCACCACCCCCCACAGGTTTAATTTTTTTGAAGAACAATACTAAAAAGGCACTTAACAACAGTACACAGCCCATAAAGTAAAAGCAATCGTTAAACGCCATTATATTGGCTTCACGGCGTACTGTTCGATCAATTAGAGCTAGAGCTTGGTTTTGTGCCGTTGTAGGGTCAGATGTGTGCTGAAGAAACATCTGGGTAAGTTGGTCAAGGCGATCGCGTGTCAATGGATTTGACAAGGAAACCGCATCGACTAGACGATTAGAATGAAATCGCTCTCGTACTGATTGCAAAGTTCCCAAAGTCGCTATACCAAAGGAGCCACCTATGTTACGTGCCATATTATAAATCGCTGAGGCTGAACCAATTTGCTTAGGTTCAATCCCCGCAGTAGCAAAGCTAGAAAGTGGAGTCATCACCAGAGGTTGACCAAGTGCGCGGATAATTTGCGCTGGAATCAGTTGCAAAATAGCCGTATCATGGCTCATGGTGGTATTCATAAAACAACTCACCCCAAAGAACGTAAAACCAATCGCAACTAATAGCCGCAAATCAAAACGCTGCATCAACTTAGGTATAAACGGTGTAATCAATAACTGAGGCATCCCTGCCCACATAATCGTTTCGCCAATTTGCATGGCGTTATAACCCTGGATTTGTGCCAGATACATCGGCAGAATAAAAGTTGAGCCATACAATCCCACACCCAAACCTGTAGTTGTGAGAATGGCAATCAAAAAGTTACGTCGTACCAATAATCGCAGATTTAGTAACGGTTGTTTTTTAACAAACTGCCAGATGATAAAAATAGGTAAAACAATACCTGCTAATAGTGCTGCTCGTTGAATTTCTGCCGAGCCAAACCAGTCTTTGCGATTACCTTCCTCTAGAAAAAATTCTAACGAAGCCAACCCAATCGCCATTGTGGCAATTCCGAACCAGTCACCGTGTTTAATTAAATCTAACTGCATGGGTAGCTGGGGTAGAGCATACCAAACTCCTACCAACAGCAGCAAACCAGGAATCAAGTTGAGGTAGAAAATGTACTGCCAACCATAGCTATCTGTCAGCCAACCGCCCACCGTAGGCCCCAGTGAAGGCGCTAAGGTGGCAGATAAGCCAAACATAGCTAACCCCACAGCATGTTTAGCAGGAGGCAAATTTGTTAAAATTATCGTGAATGCCATAGGAATTAGCACTCCGCCTGTAAAGCCTTGTCCTGCGCGAAAAAAAATCATCTGTGGTAGGTTAGTGGCAAAAGCACAGGCGATAGAAAAAACAATAAAGAGTGCTGTGTTAACGAGCAGATAAAGCCGTACTGAAAATACTTGAGAAAGCCAACCAGTCAAAGGAATCACGACAATTTCTGCAACTAGATAGGCAGTAGAAATCCAAGCTCCTTCATCTAACGATGCCCCCAATGCTCCGGTAATATCGTTGAGGGAGGCATTGGTAATTTGAATATCTAACACTGCCATAAACGCCCCCAACAGCGCCGCAGATACACCAATCCAGTTTTTTAGTGAAACCTTTGGACTGGGTGATTCCACAGGTTCATGAGTCGCAATTGCCATACTTTTCTTGCCTTTGAGAATGGTTAATTCTGGGAGATGAAAGTGCTGATACCAATTCAAAATTCAAAATTACTCAACACGGGCTGAACGCCCCGCTACCGCTAACAGCACGCGCTAAACGCGCCGCTACCGCTAACATCACTCTCAATGGGTTTCCACAGTTGCAACTACAGACATTCCTGGCGAAATTCTTGTCTCATAGCCCTTGATACTTTGTGGATCAAAGACAATCTTGATGGGAATGCGTTGGACAATTTTGGTAAAGTTACCTGTGGCGTTATCGGGGGGTAAAAGTGAGAATCTCGCCCCTGATGCTGGGGAAACACTATCGACTTTGCCGATGAAAATGTGATCGGGGAAAGAGTCAATTTTCACCTCGACCTTTTGACCTGGCAGCATTTTTACTAACTGGGTTTCTTTGAAGTTTGCTACTACCCAAGGATTATCACTCACCACCGACATCAACGTTTGCCCTGGCTGGACGCGCTGCCCTACCTCTACGGTTTTATTACCCACTGTTCCCACATTCGCAGCTGCGATCGTGGTATAAGACAACTGTAGTTGGGCATTTGTCACCTGGGTCTGTGCCTGTTCAATTGCTGCCAGTGCTGCCTGATATTGCCGCCGATTTACGATGGTTTGTTGACTAACGGAATTTGCCTGTTGTAAAGTGCCTTTGGTTGATGCAAGTTTGGCTTTGGCATTGTTGAGATTTTCTAGTGCTTGAGTCACACGCGCCTGTGCTTGTTCTATCTGTTCTTGTGTAGCTTTGCGTTGTGCAAGTAGCGCATCATAAGCTGCTTTAGTGGCATCAAACTGAGCGCGAGGAACAGCGCCTTCTGCGGCTAGTTGATTGTAGCGATCGTAATCTAGTTTGGCTTTAATCAGATTAGCCTCTACTTGCGCTAACTGTGCCTTAGCAACCGGGACACCTGCTTGTGCCTCGCTTAACGATGCTTGTGCTGTGGAAATGCTGGCGGTAGCAGCATCAATATTACCCTGTGCTTGGGTAGTTTGTCCTTGAGCGTTGGTGGAAGTAACGTTAATATTTGCTTGAGCCACAGCCGCTTGTTGCTTGGCAACATCCAGTGCAGCTTGTGCTTGTTGGAGTGCTACTTGATCATCATGGGGATCAAGTTTAACTAAGATTGTCCCCAATTTGACAGACTGATTATCCTGAACTGCCACTTCAGCAACAGTTCCATTAATCCGAGCATTGACGGGATGAATATCTGCCGTAACGTAAGCATCATCAGTTTCTTGATGAGTACTAGCAAATTGCCACCAACGGTAGCCATACATACTACCTGCAATGCCAGCGATACCCAGCAAACCTAGCAACAGCCATTTACGGAGTGATTTACGGCTGGGTTTTTTCTCTGGTGGCACAATGGGAGGCTCGTCTACTAGGGAAGATGGGGTAGTTACTGCAACTTTTTGTGTCAGTATAATTGGTGAGCCTGAGAGATGATGAGAGTTTTGCTCGTCTTGATCAGGTAGAGGACGAGAAGAATTTGACGCATCCATACAAAATTCCTTACTTTGTTGACAAACCTCGTTTGTTGCTGACCTAATTGGTCACTGTACAGAAAGCACAATGAATTACATAGTCAAACCAATTCGTAATTCGTCATAGCCTCCGGCTAGGCTTACGCCCATATAATGAAAAAACTCAGATGTAGCGAGATTTTTTTGTGCTACATCTGTTGCTTAATTTTGGAAAATTACTATTACTAACAAACCCCGATAAGATTCTACTTAGGCCTGAATATCTTATATATACACTTATGCGCTTGCAAGAGATAATACCAAGTCCAGCTAATCATACCAATTTGAAAAAGAATGCGACAAATATTCTGGGTGGGGGTGCAAGACCTTGCACTCCAACAAATAATGAAGTGTTGCAAAGATTTTTTGAATCAGTATTACTTGTAAATATGTTTGCCTTAGTTGATAAGTGTTTTAGCGAACCTGATACTAGAAATCCCTTTTTGTCACTGTTCACACTATAAATAAGCTCAGGTTTTATGTCACCTAGCCGATCGCTTAATTTTAGCTCCCAACAATTGGTTAATGCTGTACCTGATCGAAAGTTAGGGTGCAGACATCTAAAAGCAACTTTAGCAATAATGGCCGTGGTCATCTAATGACCAAAAGTAACTAAATCTGAATGATTCCCCTTTTGATGGCCACGACTACAGCTTGAGTACGATCGCTCGCTGGCAATTTATGCAAAATATGATTTAGGTGCATCTTTACTGTAGCTTCTGTGACGTTCAAAATTTCGCCAATTTCACGATTACTTCTACCTTTAGCGACAAGGCGTAGCACGTCACATTCGCGATCGCTCAACTGTGATCTATTGATGCGATCTAGCAACTTTGCTCCCACTTCCGGCGGGATGTATTTCTTCCCTATATGAACCGTGCCAATTGCCCGTGCTATTTCATCGAGTGGAGCATCTTTGAGCATATATCCTCTTGCGCCTGCCTTTAAGCCGCGATAGATATCTTCATCGCTGTCGTAAGTGGTTAAGATGATGATGCGGGCTTCAGGATAGCTTTGCCGAATGGTGGTGATCACTTCGACTCCGGTGATGTCGGGGAGGCGTAAATCCATTAGTGTAACATCGGGTTGATGTTGCCCAAAAAGTGCGATCGCTTCCTGACCATTGCCAGCTTCGGCAATTGGAGTCATTCCTGGTTCATGCTGCACCATAAGTGTAAGTCCGTTTCGCACTACAGGATGATCATCTACAACAAGAACGCTAATCGAGTCAGCCATGACAGATCGTAAGTTTATCCCCTCAAAAAAAACAATCTCATACTAAATTGCGTTTAGAAACAGTATTCCTACTCCCCACTCCCTACTCCCAGCCTAAGATACTATCTTTGATTGCAACTTGGTATCAGCGCTGAATCTTATTTTATCGGTACTTTCACACGAATTTCCGTCCCATAACTGGGTTGACTACATAAGGTAAAATGTCCATTTAGACGGGAGGCACGTTCGGACATGCTCACTAAACCAAAGCCACCGTTTTCGCTTTTAGGGTCAAAACCATCCCCATTGTCTTGAATGCTTAACTCTAGCATGTTAAGTTGCCAATTCAATCTGACCCAAAGTTGTGTAGCTTGAGTGTGAGAAATCGTATTGTTGATCGCTTCTTGAGCAATTCGCAACAGATTTTGACCGATGATTGCAGGTACTAAACAGGGAGTTCCGCTTATTTGCAATTCCACCTGCATCGGTAAGCCATTTGTGAGGTGATCTATGCAGGTTTGCAGGTTGTGAACAAGGTCAGTGTATTCGTCAGCAGTTGGATGTAGTTCCCATACAGAACGCCGAGCCTCTGCCAGTCCGGTTTGTGCCAGCTTGAGTACACGCTCTAGAATCTGTTGGGTATCGCTGGGGTTGGTGGTGACGAGTCTTTGTGCCATACCCACCTGAATGGAAATGCCGATGAAGGTTTGAGCCAGGGTATCGTGAATTTCGCTGGCCATACGGTTGCGTTCTTCAAGCAGAGCAGTTTGTTTGGCTTCGTCTGCCAAGCGGGTGAGTTGAATTGCTAGAGTTGCATGTTGAGCAAGGGCTTGGGCCAGTTTGAGTTTTTCCGGGGTGAAGTTGTGGGGTTGAGTGGATGCTAACGCTAACATGCCAATGGGTTCATCGCCTAGTGTCAGCAAAAGATTAGCAGCAATTTGTAGATTTAACTGATGAGCTTGATATTCGTAGGTGTTTTGAAAGCAATATGCTGGTGCATTTTCGTGGTTCACCACCACGGGTTGTTTTGTTTGCAGCAGAATGTTCCAAACGGGGGTGCTGAGTGTAGATGGACGCAAATAAGCTTCAGGTGCTTGTATTTGATGCTTCAGGTTTATCTGACCTTGGACAATTTCTATCTCAATCGGTAGAGTTTGAGTAGTAGAGTCATACAGTCTCAGGCTGGCGAAATCTAGGTTTAATTGTTGGGTAATTTCGAGTAGTACGTAACCCAAAAATGAGTTGAGATTGGGGTTAGCAGCCAGACGAGCAAACGAGTTTTTCAAAGTTTGATTAGTTTTTGCCAGTTCTGCAACTTGGGTTTGTAATAGAGCGATCGCTTGTGTAAGTTCGAGTTCTGGCGCTTGCGTCTCAAGCCAAATCGGCTCATGAAACCCATTTGGTATTAATCTAACCAAGTCTTCGGTTTTCTCATAATCATACATCTTGGCAACTGGGGCGATTAACTGATGCGTCTGTATGTTAGCCTCAGACTGTTGCAAGTGGGCAATCTGCAACTTCAAGCCATTATTCTCTTGCTCCAACATGGCAATACGTGCGAACAAAGAAGCGATTAATGGCTGTGACATACGTTCCCACCCTCCCTACAGGACGCTACGCGAACGGCAGCAAGTAAGCAATTTCTTCTCATCTGATTGAATCATTAAGATGAGAATCGAGCAACTTTCCTGTCCTATAAACCACACCTAAAAGGGACGGACACCTCTACTGTAGGAAATATGAGATTGATTTAACACTTCGTTACACTAATAACAGCGAGTAAAGACAACACTCGCAGTTGCAATAAGGTGAACGACATGAATGGCACAATTCGCGTTGGGAATCTCTTCGGTATTCCTTTTTATATCCACCCGTCATGGTTTTTGGTTCTGGGTTTAATTACCTGGAGTTATAGCGGTGGACTCTCAGCCCAATTTCCCCAACTATCTGGGGGGTTGGCTTTGATACTGGGATTGACGACGGCGTTATTGTTGTTTGCTTCTGTCGTCGCCCATGAATTAGGACATAGCTTTGTCGCCATCCGCCAAGGAATTAACGTTGATTCGATTACGTTATTTATATTTGGTGGTTTGGCTAGTTTAAAACAAGAGTCGAAAACCCCGGCTGAAGCTTTTTGGGTAGCGATCGCCGGGCCTTTAGTCAGTCTATTATTATGTGGTATCGTCACTGTGATTGGTTTCACTACCCCAGTTAGCGGGCCATTGGCAGCGATTTTAGGAGTTTTGGCTTCTGTAAACTTAGCATTGGCATTGTTTAACCTCATTCCTGGCTTACCCTTGGATGGTGGAAATATCCTCAAAGCTATCGTTTGGAAGGTTACAGGTAATCCATATAAAGGTGTAGCCTTTGCCAGCCGCGTGGGACAAATCTTTGGTTGGATTGCGATCGCCTCTGGTATAATTCCCATACTATATTTTGGTAGCTTCGCCAATATCTGGAACTTATTAATCGGCTTCTTCTTACTACAAAATGCTGGTAATACAGCCCAATTTGCCAGAGTACAAGAAAAACTTACAGGCTTAACAGCCGCAGATGTAGTTACTACCGATAGTCCGGTTGTTTCCGCCGATCTCAGCTTAAGACAATTCGCCGATGAACAAATTGTGCAAGGGCAGAACTGGCGACGATTTTTAGTCACCAACAACGAAGGACAATTAGTAGGTGCAATCAATCTTGATGACTTGCGAAACATTCCCACTGCATTGTGGACAGAAACTCAGATTCAACAAGTCATGCGTCCAACTCAATCGACTACCATCAACTCAAATCAACCATTATTAGAAGTAGTGCAACTACTAGAACAACAAAAATTGTCCACCCTCCCCGTAATTCGTGACAATGGTGTATTAGTAGGAATCCTAGAGAAAGCCGCGATTATTCAGCTATTGCAAAATCGCACTCAACCCAACCCTGCATAGTTTTCTCATCGACAAATATTCCTTCTCTAATTTCCCTCAGAAATACTGAGGGATTTTTTTATCACATCGTCCCAGACTTAAATACTATCTAGAGAGTGATGAACTAATAAGCTAAAAGAGTTAAATTATGCAGATAGATTCTACTTCTACTTAAGGCTTGGTTAGAAACCAAGTCTTTTTCCCTATTAAATGTCAATAGTCCACAGTCCACAGTTATTAGTTTTTCTCCTTTACTCTTCTGCTCCCCCTATTAAGTTTATTTCTTAGAAGTTTGACAGATTGAAAAAAGACAAGGGAGAGGGTGGAACAAGGGAAAATCACTAATGACCGTTGACTAATGACTATGGACTAATGACTAATGACTAAATAATTAAACTTTAAACTTTTCGGTAATTCGCTTCATTGCTTCCTCTACATTCTCGCGGCTGTTAAATGCAGAAATGCGGAAGTAACCTTCACCAGCCGCACCAAAGCCAGAACCGGGAGTTCCAACTACGTTGACGGTTTGCAATAACTTATCAAAGAAATCCCAACTGGAAAGTCCATTGGGAGTTTTCACCCAGACATAGGGCGCATTTACACCACCGTATACTGATAAACCTGCGGCTGTGAGTTTCTCGCGGATGATTTTGGCGTTTTCCAAGTAGAAGCTCACCAAATCTTTAACTTGTGCTTGTCCCTCCTCTGAGTACACAGCTTCCGCCCCCCGTTGGACAATGTAAGATACACCATTAAACTTGGTAGACTGGCGGCGGTTCCACAATTTCCACAGTTCCACATCAGAACCATCAGCAGCTTTGGCTGTTAAGGTTTTGGGAACAACAGTTAAGGCGCAACGAGTTCCGGTGAAGCCTGCATTTTTGGAGAAAGAACGAAATTCGATCGCCACATCTCGCGCCCCTTCAATTTCGTAGATAGAATGGGGTAGGGACGGGTCGGTGATGTATGATTCGTAGGCAGCATCAAAGAAAATAATCGAATTATTAGCTTTGGCATAATCAACCCATGCCTTGAGATGTTCTTTGGTAGCAGTTGCACCTGTGGGGTTATTAGGAAAGCAGAGATAAATTAAGTCTACTTTCTCGGTAGGGATTTCCGCCGTGAAGTTATTCTCGGCGGTGACAGGTAGATAAACTAAACCCTCAAACTCGCCTTTGTCGTTAGTAGCCCCAGTGTGTCCTGCCATGACATTAGTGTCTACATATACAGGATAAACTGGGTCTGTGACAGCAATAATATTGTTATCGCCAAAAATATCGAGAATATTGCCTGTATCGCACTTAGAACCGTCAGAAATGAAGATTTCGGAAGCGTCTACCTCTGCACCCCGCGCTTGGAAATCTTGAGTGGCGATTTTTTCCCTTAACCAAGCATAACCTTGTTCTGGGCCATAACCTTTAAAAGAAGCGCGATCGCCCATTTCCTCCACTGCTTTAATCATTGCCGTGCGACAAGCTTCTGGCAATGGTTCTGTCACATCACCAATACCCAAGCGAATAATCTTCGCATCCGGGTTAGCTTCTGCAAAAGCATTTACCCGCCGCGCAATTTCAGGAAATAGGTAGCCTGCTTTCAGTTTGAGATAGTTGTCGTTAATCGTTGCCATAATGAAGTTGAAAAACTGCCTAGATAAAACAGCTTATACTAATTCAAAATTCAAAATTCAAAATTGCAGAACTGCTTAGGACTAAGTAAAGTTGTATCTCCTCATCTCCCGGTTGGTGAGCGTAGCCGTTCTCTACGAGAGGCTGCGCCAACGCGGAGCGTCTCGCAGAGAACCACATCCCCCTCACTTCCCTTCTTAAACTAGCAGTAGAATTAGTAAGCACGACTCTTTTTAAGGCAGCGTTGTTATGAGCATCCCACTTGTAGACCAGCCCACAGAAGAAAAGTTAGTAATACTCAAGGATGTATCTTGGGAGCAATTCAAGGGTATTGAGGGACATCTTCAGGACAACCACAGCGTTAAACTAACTTATTTATCAGGAGTGTTGGAAATTGTGTCACCCGTAGGCGATAAACATGAAGAAGTGAAAAGGACTCTCGGATTGTTGCTGGAAACTTACATGAGAGAATTAGGCATTCGCTTTTATGCCCGTGGTGGTTTCACTCTTGAAAAACCTGGGTATGCTTCTGGCACACCAGATGAATCTTACAGCATTGGTGTAAAAAAAGAAGTTCCCGATATTGTGATTGAGGTTATTGTCACTAGTGGAACTATCAATAGGAAAGAATTATACAAGCCCAAAAAAGTGCCAGAAGTTTGGTTTTGGAAATCTAATTCAATCAAAATATTCCGTCTTAACGATAGTGGTGAGTATGAGGAAGTAAATAGAAGTGGATTTTTTCCTAATTTAGACCCAGCTTTGCTACTACCGTATATTGCTATGCCTGATCAATATGATGCTGTGACAGAATTTCAACAGGTGATTCGTAATCAACAAAGTTGATAATTTACTCTTTAAGACCAGAGAAAACTATTTACGCTGTAAACAATATTGTTAGTGCTGTGTGCGTTGGTATAGTCATTGTGAATGGGTATACTATCGGGTGATGTAATACCTCCCACCTTGGGCGAACGAAATACTAATACAAGACGATAAGATTTACCAGACCGAGTTTCTCGTTCTTGACTATCAATTCTGAGAATATTTTCTAAAGGATATTCTTCAATTGTAACTCCACCTAAGCCTTTGTACTCGATAACTACTTTATTCAAACTTTTATAAAAAGTACAATTCACAACAGGAGATGCACATAAAAAAACTCCAGTAATTGCGAAACCACTTATGATAATTATATAAAAGAAATAGTTGTGCCATCGGTTTTGTCTTACTGATAAGTAGCTTTCTGTTGAGTACAAGAAATCATTAATTTGTGTAGCAATTCGCTCATTTTCGTCATAGTTACTACTTGCTGATAATAAGTCGTAGTTGCCAAAAGGAGTAGAAATGATAACTTGATAACTTCTGCTACCCTTACTACTAACTATAGTCTTTATTTTTGCTTCTTGAACGTCAAATATTTTTTGGTTTTGGGGTTTTTCGACTAAATAATAGTGGCTCAACTCACAATTGATTCCAAGTTTGGCGATGCGCTGGCATTTGAGGCTAGCTGCAAAAGCCATAAAAAATATCAGATAAATCAAAAAAGATAGACTACCGATAATTAATAAGCTTCCCGAACACCAATTGTTAATCGGAAAATGCTTCATTTCTAACCTACTAGCGGTTGTGGCTACAATTTTCATGACTTGTGCCTGTGCTGATAAAACTTAACTTATGAATATTGTTCCCGGCTGGCTCAACTGATTTATCACCCAAAATCCTTAAGATTATTTATCTGTGTTAATAATGTTTGATGGCTAATTAGCCGGAATACACTGTTTAAAAAGCTAATAATGAGCAAAAATATTCAACGTAGAAAAATCTCTATTATTATCCCTACGATAAATGAAGCTGGCAATATTAAACAAACGATCGCCACTACTCAACCAAGTGCAAATATAGAAGTAATTGTGGTAGATGGTGGTTCACAAGATGATACGGTGGCGATCGCCATGTCTTTAGGTGTAAAAGTTATCTCATCATCTCCAGGGCGTGCAATGCAAATGAATGCGGGTGCAGCGTTAGCATCTGGCGATATGCTGTTATTTCTCCATGCAGATACCCTCCTACCCGTTGGGTTTGATGAGATGATTATTGCAGCATTACAACAGCCTGGGGTAGTAGCTGGCGCGTTTGCTTTGCGAATTAATGCAGACTTGGCGAGTTTGCGTTTGGTAGAAAAAGGGGTATATTGGCGATCGCGCTTTTTACAAATGCCTTATGGTGATCAAGCAATTTTTATGACGAAGGCAGTATTTCAGCAAGTTGGTGGCTTTCCTGAATTACCTATAATGGAAGACTTTGAAATCATACGCCGTTTAAAGCGTCTGGGAAGAATTACTATTCTCTCTGTACCAGTGGTAACTTCAGCCCGGAGATGGTTACAAAAGGGAGTTTTCAAAACTACTCTAATTAATCAAATTGTGATTATTGCTTACTTACTAGGGATAAAACCAGCGCAACTTCGCACTTGGTATTCTCAGGGGAAATTTTTCAACTTTTAAACAGTGTCGTTAAATATATTTGAGCAAATCTCCAGTCAGGGCTGAGAAAGAGTAATGCGATCGCCTAGAATATAAATGAATTTATGAGAAGCTGGCAATACTTGATTGAAAACGAGTACAAAGTTAGCAATTGGCAGAATTTTACTGCATAGCAAAGATTTAGTAGTGTATATCAAAAATTTGCTGCTTAGAGATATAACAAATTAGGCGAGGCAAATATGGAATCAGAGGCACACTTGCATTCAATGGGAACGCCAGTATCAGAGATAGAAATAGATACAAACCTTGTATATAGTTTGTTGTCAGATCAGCACCCAGATTTGGCACACTTAACGATTCGTCTGGTTGATACTGGTTGGGATAATGTGATGTTTCGCCTGGGCGATCGCTTATCTGTGAGGCTCCCACGTAGAACAATAGCAGCAAAACTCATCGAAAACGAGCAAAGTTGGCTGCCATTACTGGCAAATCAACTAACTCTACCAGTTCCCAATCCATACAGAATAGGTAAGCCAGCAAACGACTACCCTTGGCAATGGAGTATAGTACCGTGGATATCTGGTGTAGCGGCGGATCAAGCAGAACCCCATGCAAATCAAGCCAAAATCTTTGCATCATTCCTACGCTCATTACATATACCTGCACCAGCCAATGCACCCTTAAATACAGTCCGTGGTGTACCACTTCGTCAGCGTCAGGCTGCTGTGGAAGAACGGATGCAAAGACTCCAGAGAAAAACTAATCTGATTACGCAAAAGGTGATAGACACCTGGAATACAGCTTTAAATGCTCCTATTGATGTTGAACCAAAATGGCTACATGGAGACTTGCATCCACGCAATATCTTGGTCGAGAATGGTGTGATTACAGGCATCATTGATTGGGGTGACATAACATCAGGTGATATTGCCACAGACTTGGCTTCTATCTGGATGCTTTTTTCTGAGCGCAATACACGCGAACAAGTGCTGGCAGAATATGCAAATATTTCAGAGGCAACACGACAACGCGCTCTAGGCTGGGCAATACTTTTTGGCGTAATGTTGCTAGATACGGGATTGATTGATCACCCAAGACACGCTGTAATGGGAAAGAAAATATTACATCGTATTCCCGAAGATGCCTAATAAATCATTCAATTATTTTGGTTTTATGTCATCCAGATAGCGATACAGTGAAAATAATGATTTCAGGAAATAGCTGTGGCTCTAAAACGCTTGATTATTGAGATGGGAATGGGTGTAGATCAACATGGGCAGGAGCCAACAGTAGCAGCAGCAAGAGCGGTACGTAATGCGATCGCACACAATGCTTTACCTGGTGTTTGGGAAGTTGCGGGTTTAAGTCATCCCAATGATATGGTTGTCGAAGTCCAGATTGCAGTACCCTATCCAGAACAAGTAAGAGAGGAAGAAGTGTTAGCTGTTTTACCTTTTGGGCGTAAGAGTTTGCAGGTAGAATCTGGGGGTATGGTAGTTCAGGGGCGTGCTATTGCTGAACTCAATGATAAAAATGACGAGATGTTAGTGGCGATCGCATCGGTAACTGTTTTAGTAGAAACTAGTGATTAGTCAATAGTCCATAGTCAACAGTCCATAGTCAAAATTTATTGTCCTTTGTTCGCTCACTTCTATGTCACAAGAAGCTATTAAACAAGTTGTTGCTGCTTACTTTGCTAATATTGCCGCTATGAATCCAGAAGGCTGGATTGATAATTTTGCTGAAGATGCTGTTAGTCACGATCCGGTTGGGGAACCACCAGCGAAAGTGCATGAGGGATATCGTCAGTTTATCGGTCAGTTACAGGCGGTGTTTGAGAAACTGGAAGCGACAAGTGAGCATATATTCATTGCTGCTAATGAAGCAGCCGTTAAATGGACAATGGCAGGAGTTAGCAAAACTGGTAAGTCCGTGAAATTTGAAGGAATTACAATTTTCGAGATTAACGCCGAAGGTAAAATTCAAACGACTCGCGCCTATTGGAGTCCTGCACAGATGATTGCACAGTTACGTTAAAACGAACTGGGGGAAAATAACTATGGACTATGGACTATGAACTATTGACCAATTTATGATTCTTGTTCTTCTTCAAAGAACCAGAGTTCCGCCAGCAGACTAAAACCAATCAGCCAAATAAAGCAAAAACCTGTAATCCAGAGTATTCCTAACATGGCGATCGCCTCCAAACAACAATTTCTTTTTGTCAGTTGTTTTGGTAAAGATACTATATCCAAATTATTACCCTTAACTAATAGCAAGATTCACTTAATTAATAAAAATCAATCTTCAAAATGTGGCTCTGCGCTAAACTAAAGATATGGGGATAAAAACTCTATCGACTTGTGGGTGAATGGAACTAAAGTTATAAACCACCAACAAGTGACGAGTGTAATCAAAATCTCTGGTAGTAAGTTCTAAAGTTCAAAACCTTTGTTTACTCCAGACACCATGTCTCAAGAACATGACGAATTAATTCAGATTCAGCAATTAGCCAATCTTAAACCAACACATTTTGCTGATTTAATTAGAACTGCACAATTGGTTTTTGATCCGGCTGGAGGAGTATCAGGAAGATACATAAATGTAGACTGGCAACAATTAGGTATTCCTCATAATGTAGCGGAAAATCTCAGATCACTTGGCAAGAAATATCGCTACGACTCACCCAGTATTGCTAGTGATATCATTTGGAGTCAATTGACACCAGAAACTCGGACTTGGTTTATCAACCATAAAGACCAATTATGGAAATTTGAAGAAATTTTTCCGGCTTTGGATGAAGATTAAACTTTGAGTAAAGTTCGTGACAGCAATATATACTGGCACAGGGACACAATAGCTGTGTCCCTAGTTTCATAGTCAACAGTTTGATGTGAGGAAAAATTAATTCTAACTTGTGAATCGCATGATTTCTATCAATACTCCCTATCAGATACAGGATTATTTATCTAGAGATATATAAACTAATGTTAATGAATAATAAGGCGGACTCTTCTGAATATATTGTTGTGTCGTAAAATACATATTTTATCTTTGGTGTGTAGAGTTTGTCTATGTATATTAGGACAAACAGCTTTTTGTTCTAAGTGTTAATACGTCTATTGCAATATTTTTAGTTACTTAGTTAAAATAATTCTAGAAACCTTTGTCAATGAATCACAGTTTAAGTATTGCTTCTTCCCAAAATCCACCAACTAACACAAATCCTATAGTTACTAGATCACAATTAATTATTAAACAACTTATTATCCTCTGTTTAGAAATGCTAGTTGCCTTGCCTGTGGGTTGGGCATTGACAAAGCTGCATTTTGGGGGAATTTCTTGGATATTTGGCGGAATTGTCGCAGGAACAGCAATTTTACAATGTTGTCGAGTATTCTATAACTATTCGCCCAAACCTAACCGCACTGCCAGAAAAGTAGGTATGGGATTAGTTGGCTTGACTGTTGGGGCATCAAATGCCAATAGTAACATCATGAGCCTTGCTTCTGGGTTTCCTATATTTATTTTTCTTACCTTATTTTTGTTGTTATGTGGTGTGGGGATTGGCTATATTTACTCACGCTTAAGTAAAACCAACATATTAACAGCAATGTTGGCTACAGTTCCCGGTGGTGTGGGTGTGATGTCATCTATCGCCGCCGACTATAATCGCAATGTCACGCTAGTAGCGCTAGTGCAAGCGATTCGCGTTACTTCTGTAGTTCTACTCATTCCCTTTATCGCTAGGACATCTGTTGGTAATTCTGGGAATCCTCCACCAGTTCCACCTCAAGGGGTGCTAATCGATTTTGCACCATTACAACTAGAATTACTGGCAGTAGTTTTGCTATTTACAGGGATTATAGTTTATCTAGCCATAACGCTGAATATTCCGGCTGGTGACTTTTTTGGTGCATTAGTCTTAGGGGCAACATTTAATTCTCTATTACATTATTTACCTTTTGCCAGCGATATTCAATTCTATCCACCACTGTTGGTTAACATTATTGGTCAAATGCTGTTAGGTATTACCATTGGTGAATATTGGGGAGAAAAACCCACCTTTGGTAAAAGAACAGTAGGTTATGCTTTAATGTCCGTAGCCATGACCTTGGTTGCAGGTGCGATCGCTGCTATTATTGCCACACAATTAACCTCTTGGGACTGGTTGACTTGTTTGTTAGTCACAGCACCAGGAGGATCAGCAGAGATGATTTTAGTTTCTCTGGCGTTACATCACAATGTAGAAGTCGTCACAGTAGGTCACTTAATCAGGTTGATTGCCATTAACAGTTCTTTACCACTTTGGCTGTTTTTATTCCGCCGTCTTGATGGGATGGGGAGTGGGGAGTGGGGAGAGATGAGGGAGTAGAGGGAGTGGGGGAGGATGAGGGAGAAAAAACAACTGACTAATGACTAATGACTAATGACTAATGACTAATGACCATTTCCCATCTATACTGTGTACTAAAAATTTGATTTTAAATTTTTAGTAGACGCAAAGTTATGATTTTTCATGATAGCGACTCAACTTTTGCTGTAAATCAACTGCTGCGACAAATCAAGGTTAAGGAAACTCAACTTAAGATCGCCCATGAATCTAATATGCTCTATGTAGCTGAAGCATTGGAGGCACAGTTATTAGAGTTGCGATCGCAATTGTCAGAACCACCAGACCAACAATTCCAAGCATTGATGAGTTTGTTAGACGAGTAAACTTAGTAGTTGAATAAGTCAATGGTTGCCCAAATCCAAGAATTAGATGCCCAGCATTGGGTAAAAACTCGCTCTTCTCTTGACCCTAGCCAATCTACATTCCTAACATGGACAGGAAAGATTTATGCTTTGATTCCAGGGGAGAAAAGAAAGCTTCTTTTTAAAATGGTGGGAGTCAGTATTAGTAGATGTTTACCCACAGGTGAAGGAAGTTGGGACTTTACCTCTAGGGAACTAACCTATTACTTGAACCCAGAAAATGACGAGATTTTGCGTAAATGGGAAAACCCTTGGACTGGTGAGACTGTACCAGTTCTTCATGTTGCCAATGACCCCGTACAAGGCCATTTTCAAGGCAAATTTCCGGCTCAAGTGGAAGGAGAAACAACAACCTTTGTTTTTGATATCTTTCCGACATACCCCAACCCCCTGGCCGAAGACCCCAAATTTGCCGAATATAGTCCTTATCAAACTTATCAGGCGGCGGAATTATTTAAACTCACAGTCCCAACCGCAGATTTATTTAACGCAGACCTACCTACAGTGTCTCAACTAAGACTTAGCTGGGATAGAATTGGACAGTGGTTGCCTTGGATGAAAATGGGCGATCGCCCAGGTAATCTAATCTATAGTGCTTTTGGCAGTAAAGTCGGTGGTTTAACCGAATTACCCCAACTACTGCAAGATGAAATTAATCATCGCGTTCCTTTATATAAACAAGCGCCAAAAGCCTTTTCTGAAGGTGAAGATATGACTTCTTGGCTATACTTCCAAAAGCACTTTCAAGCTTACTTAGCCGGGGAGATATTTCCCTTACCAGCAGATGAAGAAGTGTAAAAAAGAGGAATCAATTTTCAGGTAAAGAATTGATTTATCATAGCTACTTTCCTCACAGAATTATTAGATGAATGCTGCTACTTAAGAGATTTATAGCCGTACCCAAAACCCTGTAGAGACGTTACATGCAACGTCTCTACAGTATTTCACAAATAGCGAAACTGTTGTAAATGTATTACTAAGATACTTTGAATCCAAATTATACAGAATCTAGCCTCAAAGAAGAAAACTTAAATCATCACTGTTGGTATATTCTTTTTTCTCTTCTCCAAACTTGAATACATACATCTTCTTATCACCAATCAATTTGATTGATGAGTCTGCAATTTTTAACATTGTGCCTTCTTGCAAGCCTACAACGTAAATATCTGGATTTAAAACTAAAAATTCTTTGAGTCTTTGTTCTCTTGTTTCCCCATTATGATTTGGGATTACGGCATCTGTATAGTGGGGGTTGATTTGAAAAGGCACTAAATCTAATGCTTGAAAATTTATAGGTTCGATTATTGGCATATCATTACTGGTTTTAATTGTAGGACAAGCAACATTAGAACCAGCACTCCAGCCAATATAAGGAGTTCCTTGATTAACTTTGTCTCTTATAACTTCAATCAGATTATGCTTTTGTAAGCAATGCAATAAATGAAAAGTATTTCCACCGCCAATTACTATGGCTTCTGCATTTTTAATTAATTCATGAGGATTTTCAGCCAAATGAATAGTATCAACTACATAACCTAGCTTTTGAAATACTCTATCAACTCTTTCGGCATACTGATCATAAGTTGCTGTCACAGATGCGAAAGGTATAAATACTATTTTTTTGATAGAGATTCCTAAAAAATTATTAACTTCTTGCTGTGGGTAAGCTAAATATGCTTCACCTATATTTGTGGAATTACTCAGCAATAACAATTTTTTTGACATATTTTATTTTTTTTAATTGTAATTAATCGATAATAAAAATTTTAATTGAGATTAGGTGCTGTTTGAGTAAACTGAGTTAGGGATTTTTAGGAAAATCGTTTTAACTAATCGACTCCTAGCCACACCATGAATAATCTCAACTAAAAGTTTGTAATCAGCGTATTTGAGAAATGACGATCGCTACTGCAATATTAAATATTTTCAGAGAAAAATAAATGTTTCAATACTTAATTCTACAAGCTGTAAAATACTATTAATTTTTATTTATATTGACAAAATTTCAGGATATTCTCAAAACTACGGTTATATTCGCAAGCTAGCCCCGTGAAAAAAATTCTGATTCTCACAGCTAATCCTCAACACACAAATAGTTTACGTCTTGATCAAGAGGTACGAGATATCACAGAAGGGTTAATGCGATCGCGCAGACGAGATGATTTTGAAATTATATCACGGTGGGCGTTGCGCCCTAGAGATTTGCGGCGGGCGTTGTTGGATGTCGAACCGCAAATTGTGCATTTTTCAGGACACGGGGCAGGTACTCAAGGATTAGTTTTAGAAAACGACGTAGGTGAGATACAGCTAGTCAGTTCTCAAGCTTTATCGGGGCTATTTGAACTGTGTCAAGAAAATGTTGAGTGTGTGTTATTGAATGCCTGTTACAGCGAGGTGCAAGCAGAAGCTATTTTTCAACACATTGATTGTGTAGTTGGGATGAATCAGGCAATTGGCGATCACGCTGCTATTGATTTTGCTGTTGGGTTTTATGATGGTCTAGGTGCAGGAAAATCACTAGAAGAAGCTTTTAAATTTGGTTGTAATGCGATCAACTTAGAAGGTATTCCAGAGTACGCAACACCAAAACTCAAGCAACGACCATCATCTGTGCAGAAAGTCTCGCCAACTCCCAAAAGGCGCATTTTTATCAGCTATAAACGTAACACAGAAACTGATGAAAAAGTTGCCATGCAGGTGTTTCAGGTACTCAGGGAACAGCATCAGGTGTTTATTGATCAAACGATGCTGGTAGGTACGCCTTGGGCAGAAAGAATTGAAGCTGAATTGCGACGGGCAGAATTTTTGATTGTGTTTCTATCGGAACGGTCTGTTCACAGTGAGATGGTGGAAGCTGAGATTGAAACAGCACACCGTCTGACCAAAGAGCAGGGACATCCTGTAATTTTACCAGTGCGTCTCAACTATTTAGAACCATTTCAGTACCCCCTGAGTGCTTATCTCAACGGTATCAACTGGGCGTTATGGCGGGGAAATGAAGACACACCCAAGTTAATTCAAGAGTTACAACAAGCGATCGCAGGCGATACTCTTTCTATCAATACAGAACAGTCCAAAGCCGACTTGCTGCAAACTTCGCCACAACCACCTTTACCGCCTCCATCTCCTTCTGCTCAACCAATACTCCTAGAAATGCCAGAAGGGACAATGGACTCAGAGTCTCGATTTTACATCGAACGTCCCCAAGATGCGATCGCGATCGCCACAATCCAGCGCCAAGGAGCCACTTTAACAATTAAGGGGCCACGTCAAATTGGTAAAAGTTCCTTGCTGATGCGAGTGATTGATGCAGCAATTAAAATCGGTAAAAAGGTGGCATTTATAGATTTTCAATCCTCATTTGACCAAGAAGCCCTCACCAATGCAGAGATTTTTTATCAACAGTTCTGCGCGATTTTAACTGAACAATTGGGAATGCCCAATCGAGTAGAAGAATTTTGGCAGCAAGGTGCAGGTAACAATCAGCGTTGTACCCGCTATATGCAATCCTATCTGCTCAAAGAACTCGGTGCTTCATTTGTTTTAGTGATGGATGAAGTAGATCGAATTTTTGATACTGAGTTTCAGTCAGACTATTTTGGGATGTTGCGTAGTTGGCACAATAATCGTGCTTCACCTTTACCTACTATGCGGATTTGGAGACAGTTCGACTTAGCTTTAGTGACTGCTACCGAACCTTATTATCTTATTGCCAACCTTAATCAATCTCCGTTTAATGTGGGTGAAGTGATTGAGTTTAGGGATTTTACACTAGAACAAATTGCCGATCTGAATCAAAGGCACGGTTCCCCTCTGACGCAGTTGCAAGAAAACCAACTGATGACATTATTGAATGGTCATCCTTATTTGGTACGACGTGCGTTGTATGTGGTTGCTAACCAGCAGTTTTCAGTAACAGAACTGTTTGCTCAAGCAACTAGCGATCGCGGCCCCTTTGGTGATCATCTGCGGTATCATTTATTCCGCATTGATAAAAGGAAAGACTTAGTACAAAGCTTACTCCAAGTAATTCGCAACAATACTTGTCCAGACCAGCGTATTTACCGATTACTCAATGCAGCAGGTTTGATTCGACGTGAGGGTCAAATGGTTGTGGCGCGGTGTCAACTATACGCTGACTATTTCCGGGAGCATCTATATGGGTAATCCAAACATTTATACCGTTAGCGGTACTATCGAAACGTATAACCAAAAGTTGTACATTTCTCGACAAGCAGATCAAGAGTTACTCAAACTGTGCCGTACTGCTGAGTTTGCTTATGTCCTTGCTCCCCGCCAAGTAGGAAAATCTAGCCTGATGGTTCGGACGGCAGAACAGTTGATTGAAGAAGGGATTCAATGTGCGATCGTTGATATCAGTGGTGAATTAGGTAAGCTGTTAACTGCTGAACAATGGTACAAAGGGTTGCTTTATTCAATAGCCAGTCAACTTATCCTGGATACTAATACAAATCAGTGGTGGGAGGAGCATAACAATTTAGGCATTACTCAACGGCTAACTTTGTTTTTTAAGAATGTATTACTGATTGAAATAGCGACACCCATAGTAATTTTTGTTGATGAAATTGATACTACTCTTAGCCTAGATTTCACTGATGATTTTTACGCAGCCGTTCGTTACTTTTACGTTGCCCGTGCCACAAATCCCGAATTTCGTCGCCTTTCCTTTGTTTTGATTGGTGTTGCCACACCAGGCGATTTAATTCGTGACCCAAAGCGTACACCCTTTAATATTGGACAACGAGTAGATTTAACAGATTTTACCTTTGAAGAAGCATTGCCTTTAGCAGCAGGCTTAGGACTACCCATTGAGAATGCCCAACAAGTATTGCAGTGGGTTTTGAAATGGACTGGAGGACACCCAAATTTAACTCAGCGTCTTTGTCGCATTCTTGCTGATCGCAATCAAGCAGATTGGTCTGAGGCTGAGGTTGATCGTGTTGTAGATAGTACCTTTTTTGGCAATGCCAGTGAGCAAGACAATAACTTGCAATTCGTGAGGGATATGCTTACTAAGCGTGCGCCTGACATCATTAATGTTTTAACTGTATATCAGCAAGTGTGGCGCGTAGGCGAAGGCCGCCGCAGGCATCGCCGTCCTGTTATTGATGAGGAACAATCCCTTATAAAATCACACCTCAAGCTTTCTGGCGTAGTCAAGCGCGAAGGCAAAATCCTCAAAGTTCGCAATAATATCTACAGACAAGTATTTAATAATACCTGGATTAACACTCATTTACCCGTTAACTGGGCCAAGCGGCTACAACGTGCGGCTGTGGGATTGATTGGATTGATTTTGTTTTTGTCAGTACCTTTAGCAGCATTTGGTTTGTGGCAGGCTCAACAGGCAAATAGACAAAAAGCGATCGCTGTACAAAAAGCACGAGAAGCAGATCAGCAACGTCAAATTGCAGATAAACAAAGGACGATCGCTGAACAGCAAAAAATAAAAGCCGAAGCAGCCCAGAAGTTAGCCGAACAACGTCGCCAACAAGCAGAAACAGCCCGAAAGGCTGAAGAAAAACAACGTCAAATTGCAGAAGCACAACGGGAAGAAGCGAACAAACAACGCCAAATTGCCGAACAGTTAAAAAATAAAGCGGAAACAGCCAGAAAACTTGCGGATGATCGTCGGCAGGATGCAGAAAAAGCCCAAAAAGCCGAAGCCGAACAACGCCGAATTGCAGAAACAGCACAAAAAGCGGAAGCAAAGCAACGCCAAATAGCAGAAACAGCAAAATTAGTTCAAACCTTAGCAGGACAAGCTTTGGCATTGCGTGACGTATTTCCGCAACGCAGCCTTTTATTTGCAGTAGAATCTCTTAACAGAGGGACGAATATTTTACGACCTACAGAAGCAGGGGCGTTATTACGGCGTTTGCTAGGTGAAATTGGTGGTATTCCCTTAATTGGACATGAGAAACCAGTGGTTACTGTGGCCTTTAGTCCGAAAGGAAACTGGTTAGCTACAGGCAGTAAAGATGGCACAGTTCGGCTGTGGGATAAGCTCAATCCAGATAAACCCGCGATTGTTTTACGAGGAAATACAGGTGAAGTGAAGGCTGTTGCTATTAGTCATGATGGCAAATGGTTAGCAACAATTGGTAATGACAACTACATTCGCCTCTGGAATATCAGTACACCGAACGTCAACACCACACCAACAATTCTTCGAGGACATACCAAGCCAATTAATGCCCTGTCTTTTAGTCCTGATAACAAATGGTTAGCAACATCTGGGCAAGATGCCATTGTCGGGCTATGGGATATGACAGCTAAAGTGCCTAGCTCGAAAATGATTCCATTGAGAGGTTATAAATCAGAGGTTCGCCAAGTTGTTTTTAGTCCTTCTGGGCAATGGTTAGCTACAGGTGAATCAAATGACATTACAGGTGAAGGAGTTGATATTGATGTACGGCTGTGGAATATGACAGCGATTAGTTCCTCTGCTACACCCATAATCCTCAAGACTCAAAAATTTACTGAGAATCATATTCGGGGATTTGCCTTCAGTCCTGATGAAAAACGACTAGCAGCCGCCATGTCTTACTCTGCTCAAGTTTGGGATTTAACTTCTAAAAACTTAGCTACTACCCCAGCCACGATCATAGGTAAAAATGACGGGTGGATTAACTCCATTGCCTTTAGTCCTGATAGTCGTTGGTTAGCAACAGTTAGCAATGACTTAAAGTTGTGGGATATGCAGAGTTTAAATTTTTCCCAACCCAAATCCTCAAACTGTGAGACTGACACAAATTATTCGGTTTGTCGCTTTATTTTGCGAGGACATAGCGCTGCTATTATTGGAGTAAATTTCAGCCCTGATGGAAAGCTGATAGCAACAGCCAGTCAAGATGGAACAGCTAGGTTGTGGCATATCACTGACCTCTCAATATCACCTATCGTTCTTCAAGGACATGAAGGATGGGTCAATACCCTGACTTTTGACGCAACAGGGCAATGGTTAGCAACTGCTAGTGAAGACAATCAAGCCCGATTATGGAAAGTTCCCAACGTTTTGAATGACCTAATTGTTTTGTCGGGTATTGATTTTGTACGGGCAGTTGCAATTAGTCCCGATCGCAAATGGATAGCATCTAATAGTAACGACAACATCATCAGACTATGGAACACAAGTGATCTAATGCGTCCACCGATCCTACTAACTGAACACACAAATATTATCTACAGTCTAGCTTTCAGCCCCAATGGAAAATGGTTAGCTTCAAGTAGCCTCGATGGAACTGTCCGGTTGTGGGATATGACCAATCCTGCTAAAAAACCACATGTCCTCAATGGGCCGGGTTTCTGGAATATGGCATTCAGTTCTAGTGGTAGGTGGTTAGCTGCTGGCAGCTACGATGGGAGTATCCGGGTATGGGACATGAAACAAGCCAGTTTACCAACTAAGCCGAGCTTTGTGAGAAATACTCAGAATGGTGGAGTGCGATCGCTTGCCTTTAGCCCAGATGAGCATTGGTTGGTTACTGGTGGTAACACTGGTTGCAGTGACAGAAGTACCTTGGTTTGGGATTTAACCAACCAAAACCCCAATGGCAAACCCATTTCTCTATTTGGTCACTGCGATGTAGTTGCAGACGTAGCATTCAGCCCTAATAATCGTTGGGTAGCAACAGCAGGTTGGGATGGTAAAGCTATACTGTGGGATATTACTGCTAGTAACCCCTCAGCGAATCCAAAGATTATTCCATTTAATAGTCGCGTTTCTCAAGTTGCGTTTAGTCCAGATGGTCGCTGGTTGGCTGCTGGTTCTTGGAATTATCAAGTTCAGTTACAGAATATGAATAATCTTGCCAAAAAACCGGATTTGCTAGCCGGACATCGCGGGGGTGTTTTTGGTCTAAAATTCAGCCCCGATAGCCAATGGTTAGCAAGTTCCAGTGGTGACCTTACCATCCGCTTGTGGAATCCCACAGACATAACCTCTGCACCTGTTGTACTACGTGGACATGATAGCGTTGTTAGCCCTTTAGCCTTTAGCACTGATAGTCGTTGGCTTGTGAGTGGTTCTGATAGTGATGTTCGTCTGTGGCGAGTGTCTTTCAATAATGATGACTTAATCAATATTGCTTGTCGCACAGCAGGACGCAACTTAACTCTGAAAGAGTGGCAAGAAGCTTTTGGTAAAGAACCTTATCGTCAAACCTGTCCAAACTTACCTTCTGGTAAAGTAAATTCTTCTGGTACAGCCACTAATAATTTTGGGGTGATGATCTGGCAAAAATTTCGAGAGGCGATCGCTTGGGGAAGTAATCAAAGTAGGCTTCCAAAAGTTACTAAATCGTATTCAGTAACTAGAGCCACAAAAAGCACCCGTTAGGTAAAATTTTTGTATTGGTATTTTTATGTGAGTTTTATTCCTTGTTAATTAGAGAAGCCAATTTAGCTGATGTAGCAAGCATTGCTGAAGTACACATAAAAGCTTGGCAGGAAACTTATAAACAGTTGATGCCTGCCGATTTTCTGGCAAACATATCTTATGAACGGCGCAAGAATCAATGGATAGATATTCTGAGAAATTCCTCAACAGAAAATTTTACTTACGTTGTCGAAGACTATAACAAAAAAATAGTAGGTTTCGCTAGTGGTGGTCGAGAACGGACAGGCGATGGGCTACGCCCCACCGTAGGTGATCGCATTTATCAAGGCGAATTGTATGCCGTTTATATTTTGCCAGATTATCAGGGTCAAGGCTTAGGAAAATGTTTAATTTCTCAGATAGCAACAAAACTTAGCCAAGCTAATATAAATTCTATGTTGGTCTGGGTTTTAGCGAAGAATCCCAGTTATCAATTTTATGAGCGTTTGGGTGGTGTGTATCTCAGAGAAAAATTAGAGGAATTTGGCGGTGTAGCATTAGTGGAAGTAGCCTACGGTTGGGCAGATATTACATCTGCTTTTAGGCTGATAAAATCTGATGTTGAGCATGAGCTATCAATATAGCTATTAATAATTACTAATCAAAATCTTCTAATGATTAAAATCCTTGAAGGAAAAGTCGCATTAGTCACGGGTGCAACAAGAGGTCTAGGTAAAGGAATTGCGATCGCCCTTGGTGAAGCGGGTGCAACTGTCTATATTACCGGGCGTAGGTTGGATAATAGCTCAGGTTCTAGTGATGATGTTGCAGGTAGTCTTAATGACACGAAAATAGCTGTGGAAGAGGCTGGTGGTATTTGTATTCCTGTGCAAGTAGACCACAGTAACGACGAGCAAGTACGGTTACTTTTTGAACGCATTCAAAATGAGCAAAATGGACAGCTTGACTTACTCGTTAACAATGTTTACGCCGGAGTTCAAGCGCTCACCGATGCTCAGGGAAAACCTTTTTGGGATAATGACCCAAGTCTTTGGGATGCTTGTAACAACGTTGGTTTGCGTAGTCACTATATTGCCAGTGTCTATGCCGCACAAATGATGACCAAACGCCAGCAGGGACTAATTTGTACAATTTCCTCCTGGGGTGGGATGGCTTACTTATTTGGTTCAGCTTATGGCGCAGGTAAGTCGGGATGCGATCGCCTAGCTGCTGATATGGCGGTAGAATTACAACCCTATAATGTTACATCTGTGGGAATTTGGCCAGGCATTGTTGGGACTGAACTCTTTTCGCGTTTAGCCTCAAACGCAGGTAGTCAGGAAACAACCGACCAGAAAAACTCATTCTTTGCTGACCGTTACAACTGGGAAACACCTTTACTCACAGGGAGAGTAATAGCTAGACTAGCTGCCGAAAAAGATGTGATCAATCGTACAGGGCGTATCCAAATTGTTGCGGAACTAGCTAAACAATATGGTCTTGTAGATAAAGATGGTAACTTACCCGCATCCCTGCGCTCTCTACGTTTCCTACTACCATTAGCACTACCTGCCTTGAAAAAATACTCTTGGCTCATACCCGACCTAAAACTCCCTTGGTCAATTTTGTTACTAACTATATTAAAATCACCAAAAATCTAAATTTGTTAACTGTTGACCCTTACGGGTTCAATAGTTGCTTTCCGACGCAAGGCGACAGGAACGCACTATCTCACTATTAACTGTTGACTATGGACTAATGACTAATGACTAACCTAAACAAAGCAGTTGTTTTAATTACTGGTGCATCTGGTGGGTTTGGACAGGAACTAACCCGACAATTGTTAGCGGCTGGTAGCCGACTAATTTTAACGGATATCAATGAAGCGGTTTTGCGTGAGCGAGTTGCAGCAATTCAAAGCGAAGTGAAAACAGGTGAAGTCTTAGCCTGTCTAGGTAGCGACCTTTCTCATGCTCAAGGATGTGACACCCTCTATCATCAGGTGAAAGCATTCGCTACCCCTATCGATATTTTAATTAACAATGCTGGTGTCGGCTTATTCGGAAGAATGGACGAAATTCCTCCAGAAAAATGGGAATATTTAATGCAGGTTAATCTCCTGACACCGATGCGGTTAAGTTCCTTATTTGTAGCTGATATGATTGAGCGCCAACAGGGACATATTGTGAATATTTCCTCCTTGGCGGGGTGGTGCGCGATCGCAGGCATGGCTCATTATAGTGCTAGTAAGTTTGGTTTACGTGGTTTCAGTGAAGGGCTGTTCAATGAAGTAAAAGACTACAATGTAAAAGTAACAGCTGTTTATCCTTTCTTTAGCCGGACTCCGATTTTGCAGTCGGAACGTTTTGGAACTTTAGCTAAGACTTTTGCAGGTTTACCAGAACATTTGATTACTGAGCCAGCTGATGTCATGCGTGCCACAATTCAAGGAATTGTTAAAAATCAACTTCATGTATTTCCCGATTCAACTGCTAACAGGCTGCATCTTCTCCAACGCTATTTTCCGCCGTTAGTTAATTGGATCAATAGTCGTATGGGTAGGAGTATAAAAAATGATAGAAACGATTAACTATAGTAAAGAACAAAACAAATTGAGTACAACTCAAAAGCATTTAATTATCGGTGCTGGTTTTGTGGGATTAGGAATGGCGCAAGCACTGAAGGCGGCTGATATCCCCTACGACCAAGTAGATGCCAGTGATGATATTGGTGGAAATTGGTATCATGGCGTTTATGAAACCGCACATATCATTTCCTCACGCAAAGTCACCCAGTTTACTCATTTTCCCATGCCGGAGAGTTATCCCGACTTCCCTAGCGCTCAAAACATGCGGGATTACTTAAACTCTTTCGCTGACCATTTTGATTTGCGTCCGCATATTGAACTGAACAAAACAGTCAGTTATTTACGTCCCATCGAAAACAATCTTTGGGAAGCCACATTTACCAATGGAGAAAAACGCATCTATAAAGGCGTGTTAGTCTGCAATGGTCATCATTGGTGTAAACGTTTTCCTAAATTTGAGGGACAATTTAACGGCGAGATTATCCATACCAAGGATTACAAACACCCTGATCAATTACGTGGTAAACGAGTTTTGGTGATTGGTGGCGGAAACTCAGCTTGTGATGTAGCCGCAGAAGCAGCGCGTGTAGCAGCTAAATCCGTTTTAAGTATGCGCGAATCGGTGTGGTTCATCCCTAAAACTTTTGGTGGAGTACCAGTTAGCGATCGCACTACAGGAGTGTCGCCAATATGGTATCAAAGATTAATGACGCATCTGTTGATCCGTCTCAGCTTTGGTAAGCACGAAGATTATGGTTTACCTAAACCCCAGCATCGGATTTTTGAGAAACACCCAACTGTCAATAGTGAGGTTCCCTACTATATCAAACACGGACGCATCATCCCTAAACCTGGCGTGAGTCGGTTAGATGGTGAAGAAGTAGAATTTGTTGATGGGAGTCGAGAAGCCTTTGACCTCATTGTTTGTGGAACTGGTTATTATGTGTCCTATCCTTTCCTCCCCCCTGAACTTCAGCGTGTCGAAGGGTCAGTAGTCAAATGTTATGGAGGTTCGTTTTTAGATGATTACAAAGGGATATATTTTATCGGTTGGTTCCAGCCACGAGGCGGAGTAGGATCGCTAATTGCTGCTTATGGCCCCCTTTTCGCGCGTTATCTCCAACTCCAAGACGAAATTAATGTACCTCTGGGTTTAGTTTTCCAAGAAATGGGGGAAAAATTACCACAAACTCATCTATTTGACCCTCAGCGAATTTTTCAGGGATTCAAGCAGGCTCATCTCTCATATGACCAGTTGGCGAAAAAAGCTCATCAGGTTGATAGTAAATATCGTAATTTTAGCAATCGCCAACTTCCGCAGATACCCACCTATCAGGAGTTGCAATCAAAGATAGTCATCTAGTGGCCTGGTAAAAGGGTGTTTGAAAAGTTGTGAGTGTCAAATTTTAGGCTAATCGCCTAAGCATAATACAGATAGAGGCAAATTAGATAAAAATTAGCCAGACTTGATATAAGTCCTCGTAATCTCAAAGTTTGTTTATAAAGTATAAATAAAGATTTAGTAAAACAAGAGACATTAGACTTGGCAGTTTTTGTTAAATAGTTATACTATCTATGCTTATCAAGCATACAAGTAATATTGCTGGAGTGAAAGCAATAGACTTTGTTTGTTAATCTCTACCTGATTAGTTATAAGTCTCAAACATCTGGGTGTAATTGTTGAGAACAGGGTGAACAATATAAATTTCGGCTTTTAGCCATTCTCTGGTGTATCTTCATATAAATTATCACTGGAATATTTTTCTGTCTTGGTAAATTTCCATCACCTAGCAACATCAAGAAACTAAACCGGAAGAATTTGCAAAGCAAGATATTTTAAATTCATCTTTAGTTTCAATTTACTTAGGTTTTGTCAAAAATTATTCCTTTTCAATTACATGATTAACAGCACAAAATTTTTACCCAAAATTTATTTAAATCAAGCATTTGTTTGTAACCGTTGGCTAAACATACCTCAAGGCTTTATTAAATTTCTGAAAACAGAGATACATCAGTCTATTAGCAGCCGTTTTGAGACAATAGTCAAGAAATATCCCCAGGCGATCGCTGTTAAAAGCAAGACAGAATTACTAACTTATGAAGAATTAAATAACAGGGCGAACCGTTTAGCTAATAGTATTCTCTCTCAGCATGGAGAGAAGAAAGAAGTTGTAACGTTACTATTAGAAAAGGGAACGAATTTTTTTGTTGGTATTTTTGGTGTATTAAAAACAGGGAAAATATTTATTCCTCTAGATGTAGGCTTTCCTCAAGAAAGACTAGCCTATATTTTAGAGGATGCACAAGTTAATTTAATTATTACTAATAATCTTAATTTACCTTTAGCAAATCAGTTAGCTGGTAATGGCTGCCAAATATTTAATATTGATGATATATCTCCAGAGGTTTCTAGTCAAAATCCAGGCAGAGAAATTGACCCTGATACACCAGCATATTTAATTTACACAAGCGGTTCTACTGGAAAACCCAAAGGAGTTATTCATAATCATCGTCATAGCTTGCATTATTGCATGAATGACACCAATACTTTACTCATTAGTGCAGCAGACAGAGTAATATTTCTCTACTCTTGTGGGGCATTAGGTGGTATTTTATGTCTTTTTTACACCTTACTCAACGGAGCATCTTTATATTTATTTAATGTCAAAGAAGATGGATTTACCAATCTAGTTACTTGGCTGATTGAAGAAGAAATTACGATTTATCATTCCTTCGCTACACTATTTCGGCATTTTGTTGACAGTTTCACAGGTACAGAACAATTTCCCAAGATTCGCTTAGTAAAATTAGGAGGCGAAGCCACATTACAAAGGGATGTAGAAAACTATAGAAAATATTTTTCTGCTAATAGTGTTTTATATGCCAGTTTGGGAGCTACAGAAACAGGAACATTTTGTAATTTTATTGTTGACAAAGATAGCGAAATTACTACTAGTGCTGTACCTATCGGCTACCCAGTTGCAGATATGGAAATTTTGCTGCTAAATGATGCTGGTGCAGAAGTTGATGATGGTGATATTGGAGAAATTGCGGTCAAAAGTAAATATTTAGCTCTTGGTTATTGGTGCAAACCAGAAAAAACGAAAACAGTATTTTTATCTGCTGCTGAAAACACACAAGAAAGGATTTATCGTACTGGAGATTTAGGACGCTTTGAGCCTAATGGTTGCCTTATACACATGGGTAGAAAAGATTTCCAGGTGAAAATCAGAGGCTTCCGCGTTGAGGTTGCGGAAATTGAAATGGCACTTTTTAAAACTGGTAAACTAAAAGAAGTGGTCGTGGTAGCTCGTGAAGATATTCCCCATGAGAAAAAATTGGTAGCTTACATTGTTTCCCAAGAGCAAATAAAACCTACTACTAAAAAACTCCGGGATTATTTGCAAGCTACATTACCTGAATACATGATTCCGAGCGCATTCGTATTTTTGGACAGATTACCATTAACACCTAATGGTAAAGTAGACCGTCTGGCTTTACCAGCACCTAATTTTTCGCTGGAAAATTCTGTATCTGCGCGTGATGATTTAGAACGTCAATTAATAGAGATTTGGGAAACCATTTTAGGCGTTCAACCTATTGGCGTGCAAGACAACTTCTTTGAATTAGGCGGAGATTCTCTATTAGCTGTACGGATATTTGCACAGATAGAGCAAAAATTTGGTTATCAACTACCATTAGCTGCTTTATTTCCATCTGCTACTGTAGAAGCGATCGCCCAAATTATCCGGGAAAAACAAGATCAATCAAAGCCTGATTGGTCTTCACTTGTCAAAATTCAACCTCATGGTTCCAAGCCACCTTTATTTTTGATTCATTCCTTGGGAGGAGAAGTTCTTTGTTATCATAACCTAGCAAATTATCTAGGCGCAGAACAACCTGTTTATGGCTTGCAACCGCGAGGATTAGACGGAAAACAACAGCCATTTGTCCGAGTTGAAAATATGGCTGTATATTACATTAAAGAAATCCAGACTGTTCAACCACAGGGGCCGTACTTTTTAGGAGGATATTCTTTTGGTGGTGTAGTGGCTTTTGAGATGGCGCAACAACTCCACAAACAAGGGCAAAAAGTAGCGTTGGTTGCGATGATTGACACCTTTCGTCCTGGTTACAGCCAAAGGTCATCATTTTCGCAGCGAGTTCTCATACATTTAGAGAATATAATTCAGCAGGGGCCACATTACATCTGGCACAAAGCTGTAGGTTTAAGTGAGGTATATAAATACCAATTACACGAAGTATATAAGCATTACTCAAACATTTTACGCCAAGTATTAAATACTGCTGTAGATGCCCCAGAAACCGACAAGCACTTAAACATTATGGATGCTAACGCCGAAGCCCTAAAGAACTACAGTTTTCAAAAGTATTCAGGTAATGTCACTTTGTTTAGGACTGAAGATCAAAACCGCAAGAGCGCTGTGGGAATAAAATACGATCCGCAATTTGGCTGGGGTGATTTAGTAGAAAATTTAGATGTTGATTATATTCCAGGTTCTCACGTTTCCCTACTTTCTGAACCTTTTGTCAAGGTGCTGGCTCAGAAATTTCAGCTTTGCTTAGAGAAAGCCCAAATGCTTTTGGGGGATAGGTGACAGGCTGAAAATTGATTTTATTCAGGGTTTGAGATTCATTCCTGTCCTCATCTATTTTGTAATAAAAGAAATACAACCATATCATTATTCATCCGTCAATGATATGACATCCCCAACCTCAAAAGTTTGCCCTGCTATGGTCACTTGATCGGTTGATACTAATTTGCGTCCGCGTCGAGTTTCGACTGCACCGTTAACTTTGACATCACCATCAAGAATCATCAGCTTGGCTTGTCCACCAGTCGGGGCTATACCTATTAATTTCAAAAATTGGTCGAGCTTAATCATGCTGGAATTTATACTGGTCAATAACTTTATTTTATCTTTGGGCGGGAACTGGGGATTGGGAACTGGGAACTACAGGAGAAAAGAAAATCTTTGTTTAAGCTTCTCTCCCCCCACTCCCACCCTACGGGAAGCTAAAGCTACATCTTCCTCATCTCCCCCCACTTTCCAAACTCCAACCGAGGGCTGTAGCCACTTGTCCAGCGAGTTCTAGGGGGTTAAAAGGTTTAGCGATCGCAGTAACCATTCCTAATTTTGAGTAGCGGCGGCGGTCTGAAGCTTGAATTTTAGCTGTTAATAATATTACAGGTATATCTTTAGTGACAGGATTAGCTTGCAGTTTCTCAAAGGTAGCGATACCATCCATATCTGGCATCATTACATCTAATAAAATTGCATCTGGTTGATCACTCTCGGCTTTATTTATACCTTCCTGTCCTGAACTGGCTGTCACAACTTGCCAACCCGCCACAGTTTCCAAGCAAATCTTCGCAACTTCTTGGATATACTGCTCGTTATCAACTACTAGAATCCGTTTATTCATAGTTATTAGTTAGTTGTCAGTTGTCATTAGTCATTAGTCCATAGTCAACAGTCCACAGTCAAAAGCTATTCTCCCTCATCTCCCTCATCTCCCCCCACTCCCCACTCCCCACTCCCTACTCCCTACTCCCTCACACGGGTAATTCGTTGAAGTAACTCAATAACTCGTTGCTCAAACTCTTGGGTTGTCACCCTTCCTTTGGTTAAAAATTCTGTGTGTCCTAACTTTAAACGCTTACGTTCTGATTCCTCCAAATCTTTCGCTGAGTAAACTACTACGGGAACTTTGCATAGACGATTGTGTTTTTGTAACCAATCTACCACTGCAAAGCCATCGGTTTCTGGCAAGATTAAATCAAGAATGAGTAAGTCGGGATTGACTTCTTGGCTGAGGTGAATGGCTTCTCGTCCGGTTTTAGCTAAGAAGGTTTCAATATCGTGTCTTTCAAATAACGTCACGAATAGTTCAGCTAAATCTGCGTCGTCTTCCACAATCATTATACGGACTCGCCTGGAAGATTTAGCAATTGCTTGTCGCAAAGATTGTAACAGATAGCTTTCTTGCACTGGTTTACTTACCCAATCGACAAAATCGCTAGTGGGTGGAGTATTGTCTGTGGGTTTGTAGACGCTGCAAATCACTATGGGGATATGTTTGGTTTGGGTGCTTTCTTTGAGTATTGCCATTGTTTCCCAGCCATTCAGCCCTGGCATGAGCAAATCTAGTACAATTACGTCTGGTTGTTGAGTTGACGCTAAGGCGATCGCTTCTTGTCCTGTGGCTACAGTTACTACTCGATATCCCCCTTGCTCTAGGAGCGTCTGGAGTTCTATACGGATCACAGGATCATCATCACAGACTAAAACTAAAGGGGAGTGGGGAGTGGGGAGTGGGGAGTGGGTAAGTTCGGGAATTTCTGGATTTTGGGGTATAGGCAATATTGGTAAGGTGAGGTAGAATGTGCTACCTTCCCCTAAGATACTTTCCGCCCAGATGCGTCCGCCGTGCTGCTGTACAATACTTTGACAAATAGCCAAACCCAACCCAGTACCGTCATGATTACGTGAGTCGGAAGAATCCACCTGTTGAAAGCGCTCAAAAATACTATCAAGTTTGTCGGTGGGAATACCCCGGCCGTTATCTCTCACCGTCAGCAATAGTTCATCACCGTATTGTTGCGCTACTAGCCAGACTGTTTTCTCAGGAGTCGAGAATTTAATCGCATTACTCAGCAGATTAGTTAAAGTCTGCACAATTCGGTCAGGATCGACCCATAATTGAATCGATGGGCTAGAAATTGATAACTGTACCCCTGCTTTATTCGCCAAAGGCTGCATAATACTAACCGCCGATTCAATTAAGTCGGTAAGGTCGCAGGTTTCCCGCTCCATTTTTACCCTACCAGACTCGATGCGTTCAATATCCAGAATATCGTTAATCAGCCTGACTAAGCGTTCCGTACTATCAGTAGCAATTTGTAGCAACCTTTTTCCCTGCTCTGAGTCTGCTGGTAATAATCCACTGGTGAGCATCCCCAAGGAACCATGAATTGAGGTTAACGGTGTACGCAACTCATGGCTGACAACAGAGACAAACTCATCTTTCATTCGCTCAATTTGTTTGCGCTCAGTTACATCACGCAGGATTACCGTATAAAATATTTCTTGATCTAATTTGAATTTAGAAATAGAAGCCTCAGCCGGAAATTCCGTCCCATCCTTGCGACAACCGAAGATTTCCCGCCGTTCTCCCATCCGCCGCGCCAAGCTGGGAGCTTGTCCAAATTCGCCAACGTGCTGACGATGCGCCTGAGCAAAACGCTGGGGTATGAGTGTATCTAGGCGCTGTCCGATAATTTCTTCGGCGGAATAACCAAAAATTTTCTCTGCACCTTGATTAAATAGGGTGATACGTTGAGTACCATCAATAGAAATGATCGCATCATCGGCGATATCTAAAATTCGCGCCAGTCTTACTTGCGAGATGCGTAGTGCTTCCTCAATTTGTCGGCGTTGATCAAGTTGTGAGTGCAACTGGCGATTAACATTGACTAACTCAGCCGTCCGTTCTGCCACTCTCAACTCTAGTTCGTTATTGACTTTTTGTAGAGTAGCTTCTATTTGCTTGCGGGAAGTGATATCTCTGACTATACCTAACATCCGCACCGCTTCGCCTGTATCGTTGTAGTAGAGTTTGCCTGTTCCCTCAATCCAGTGAATACTACCGTCTGGCCAGATGATGCGAAACTCATGGTTATAGTCAGTTTTGTGCTGACGCGCATAGTTAATTACTTGCTCTAAATCTCCCCGATCTTCAGGATGAGTAAAACCTTGAAAGGCTTGATAAGAGCCATCAAATTCTTCTGGTTCTATACCAAATAATCGGGCGTGACCTTCAGACCAGATAATTTTGTTAGTAACTAGATTCCAGTCCCAAATGCCTAAGTTAACTGCTTCCAGAGTTAGGGATAAACGTTCCTCACTTTCTCTAAGTGCTGCTTCGGCTAGTTGACCATTATGCTGATTGCGTAATGCTACTATGCCATAAGCCACATCTGCCGTTAGTTCTTCCAACAGCTTGACCTCATCTGCATCAAAAGCATTGGCTTCAGCAGCATAGATATTCAACGCACCAAAAACTTGACCATTATCTATTAAAGGTAAAGCAATTGATGATGCGTAACCTCGCTTACTAGCTTGACAGCGCCAAATTTCATATCTGGAATCAGTCTCAATATTCTGAATAATAGCGGTTTTTCCTGTACGAATTGCCGTTCCCGTCGGCCCTTGACCGCGAATCGTATCTGCCCAGGTAAGATTTAGAGATTGCAGATATCCTTGTTCATAACCAGCTTGAGCCACTGGACGGATACTTTTCTGCGCATCATTTTCACCAAAAGCCACCCAAGCCATGCGATAGTTACCCACATCCACTAGAATTTGGCAGACCTTATGTAATAATTCGCTCTCGTCTTGAGTACGCACTAGCAACTGGTTACAATCACTTAATGTTTGCAGTGTGCGATTGATGCGTTTAATTTCTGCTTCTGTTTGTTTATATTGTGTGATATCCCGTGTAATTGCCAACTGCACCAAGTTACCATCTGTTTCGTTACACACTGGTACAGCATGAGTCGCCATCCAACGACGATTACCTTTATAAGTAATAATTTCAAATTCCAGCTTTCCTGCTTGTCCTTGACAAACACTTTCGTTGAATTGACGAAACGCCTGTCTATATTCAGGCACAATCAACGAATATACTGACTTCCCAATCACTGCATCAGCACTATCGGCTTCTATAGTTGCCAACCCGGCTGGATTCATATCCAATAAAGTACCATCAGCCGCGACAATTTTGATACATTCTGGTTCTGCATTGAAAATGGTGCGCCAGTCGGTGAAGGAGGGAGTGGAGGGGGTAGGGGGAGATGGGGGAGAGGTGATTTCTCCTACACCCTTATACACCTGTACCCCTGTACTCCTACTTTCACTTACTTTCCGCCGCAATTTTACCCGTTCTAATCGATTGATGATTCGGGTTACTAGTTCAGGGCCGACGATGGGTTTGCTTACAAAGTCGTCTGCACCCACACTAAATACTTGATTAACAATTTCTCTATCGTTGTGGACTGTGAGGAACAGTATGGGTAATTCGCTCCATTGGCTGTCATTTCTAACGACTTGGCATAGTTCTATACCATTTGTGTAAGGCATTTCCACATCTAGAATTAACAGGTCTGGGTTGACATCTGCTAACTTCTCCCAGAATTGACGCGGATCATCTAGGGTAATTACTTGTAGTCCCCAAGGATGAAGTAAAGTTTGTAACAATGCAAGAATTTGCGGGTCGTCATCTACTGCTAAGACTTTTGCTTCTGCTTGGGGGTGTTGTGGTAACTGGGGTGCTGCTGTTGTTGATGGTGGTAATGCTTGTGGTTCTTGTGCTGCAACTGCTTGTCTTAATGATTTGACCCAACTTTGCAGATTTTTTAATTCTGTTGGTGTGAACTTTTTATCTGATTTTAAAAGCTGCTCAATTTTCTTCGCTAACTTCGAGCCTTCTGGTAAACCAAACGTTCCCAATGAACCTGCTAAGGTGTGGGCTTCGCGGGTTGCTTGCGATCGCAATTCTGAGTCTAAAGCTTGTTGGGTGAGTGCGTTTGCAGCTTGCTCCAAAATCCTGACTTGCTCATCCACCCGTCCGTAAAACTTCTGCCAAATACCAGCTATTGCTGTTAGCGTTTGCTGCTGAGGTTTTCCTTGAGAATTACTCTTTTTCTCCTGTTCTTCCTCCTGTGATTTGAGACGATAGCCAATTCCATAGACTGTCTCTACCAAATCACTGGGCGCACCTGCATTTCGTAATTTCATTCGTAACCCTTTGATATGGGTGCGAACCGCTTCTTCCCCTGGAGTGTCTTCATAAGACCATATGTGTTCTAAAATCATGCTACAGCTAAAGACACGGCGGCTGTTACGCAAAAATAACTCTAAAAGAGCATATTCTTTAGGAGTGAGGGAGAGCAATTGTTGATTGTATCGGACTTCGCAACTGCTGGGGTCAAGCCGCAAATTACCGCATTCGAGAATGGGCTGTGCTGTAGTTCCACCCCGCCGCAATAAAGCCCGCACACGCGCCACTAATTCTTCTTGATCAAACGGCTTAACTACATAATCATCAGCACCAGCATCTAATCCAATTGCCTTTTCGTGACCACTATCACAGCCTGTTAATAACAGGATAGGCATCTGCCGACCACTGGAACGTATTTGCCGACAAAGGCTAATACCATCCAGCTTTGGCAACATTACATCTAATAGAATTAAATCATAGTCATAGGTATCGATTAAATCCCAAGCCGCATCACCATCAACCGCAACTTCAACTGCATAATTTTGCTCTGTGAGAACGGCTGTCAGTGCATAAGCATTTAACTTGTCATCCTCGACAACTAAAATTTTCATATATAAAAGTCTTTTTGATGTTAATTATTTAACCGACTCGGATAATTAAATACAATTCTCAAGTACAGCAAACATAATAATGAGTAACATTTTTATACTAAAAACTATTTTAGGTTTTAAATCTTATAAAAATTTATTTTAAGTAATAAATATCCATAATTATCAAACTTTAGACATATGTTACTTAATAAAAAAATATGGACATGATACACATAAACTAATAATTAAGAAAATATTCTTAAATCTAGCAGGTGTTAAAGACGATTTCATATTCTTGAACTTTTCTACCCTTTTTTCCAGTTATATCATGTTCGCTTAAAGAGTCATTGTTAAGAGCGCAAGGGAAAAGAACTGATATGTGCGTTATTGATGAGAGCGATCGCCCTCCAACTCGATTTCTTCTTCCTCACAAGTTCCTCAAATTGTTACCCTATGAATAATAGATGTAAGACAGTTGTTTATACTCCATAGTTCATATTTTATCTGTTCCTTGTATCCTTTTACCCACCCACTAGAGGTCTATATGCCAAACAAAATCCTCGTAGCATTGGATCGCTCAGAAATAGGACAACAGGTTTTTGAACAAGCATTAGTATTAGCCAAGGCAACAAAAGCCGACTTATTACTACTACACGTTCTCTCACCAGAAGAAGAAGGCAGTCCCCACATACCAATGGTATCTAATTATGACTACTATCCTGGTTTAAGCGGACAAAGCTTTGATATATATCAAAATCAGTGGGATAACTTTAAAGCTGAAGGCGTGAAGATGCTGCAAAACTTTGCGGCTCAAGCCAACACAGCCGGAATATCTACAGAGTTTACCCAAACAATGGGTAATCCTGGTAAGACAATATGTAAACTCGCCACAAATTGCGGTGCTAACTTAATTGTCATGGGACACCGAGGATTATCTGGCATTAGAGAATTATTACTGGGTAGTGTGAGTAACTATGTGTTACATCACGCCCCTTGTTCAGTATATGTAGTACGTAGTTTAGTTAAAGCTGAAGGTACAGAAGAATCCTCGCAACAACAGGTATTGTCGGCTTAGTTGACAGTTGACAGTTGACAGTTGTTTTTTCTTCCCTGCTCCCCTGCTCTCCTGCTTCCACCCTACGGGAAGCTAAAGCTACATCTCCCTCATCTCCCCCCGCTCCCCAAGAAAGAAGAATGACTACTGCTCCATCAACTCATTCCCATCTAATTGGTGATAAACGCTTGAAGATGCTAGATGCAGCTATCAAGCGTCACCAATATCAACAAGACGCATTAATTGAAATCCTGCATAAAGCTCAAGAACTTTTTGGCTATTTAGAAAACGATTTATTACTTTACATTGCCCATCAGTTGAAGCTACCACCAAGCAGAGTCTATGGGGTAGCAACTTTTTATCATCTATTTTCTCTAGCACCCCAAGGAAAACATAGTTGTATAGTCTGTACGGGAACGGCATGTTATGTCAAAGGCGCACAAGCAATTCTGGCAGATTTAGAAAAATCTACTCACATTCATGCAGGGGAAACTACGGCTGATGGTGAATTATCCTTGCTGACAGCCCGGTGTTTAGGTGCTTGTGGCATTGCTCCAGCTGTAGTATTTGATGGAGAAGTGGCTGGTCATGAAACTCCAGAATTAGTGAATGAGCGTGTGCAAGGATGGCTAAAGTAAATTCAAAATTCAAAAATTCAGATTTTAAACGTTGCTGAATTTGAGATAAAACATGGAACTTAATGAATTATTAGAAATTTCCCAGCAAGAACACTCACAACAGAAATCAGTGCAAATTCGCTGTTGTACGGCGGCTGGTTGTCTGTCTGCTAATTCGCAAGCAGTGAAGCAAAAGTTAGAAGCGGCGGTGAAAGCTGGAGGTTTGGACGCACAAGTACAAGTTTCAGGTGTTGGCTGTATGCGCTTGTGTTGTCAGGGGCCTTTGGTGGAGGTGTCGGGAAATGAGGAAGAACAGCTATATGAAAAGGTAACTGCTGATGATGCACCACAAATTGTGGATGCTTTGCAGGGGAAAGAAGTGGAATTGTCCGTTGTGAATTTAGAACAGCCATTTTTTACCTATCAGCAGCCAATTGTTTTAGAAAATAGCGGCAAAATTGACCCAGAGAGGATTCAAGCTTATATTGCTGCCGAAGGATATCAAGCCCTTTACCATGTGCTGCGGGAGATGACTCCGGCGCAGGTTGTGGAGAGTATTAGCCGTAGTGGTTTGCGGGGGCGTGGTGGTGCTGGTTATCCCACGGGTTTGAAATGGGCAACGGTGGCTAAGGCAAAGGGCGAGCGCAAATTCGTTATCTGTAACGCGGATGAGGGCGATCCTGGCGCATTCATGGATCGGAGTGTCTTAGAAAGTGACCCCCATCGGGTGTTGGAAGGAATGGCGATCGCAGCTTATGCTGTGGGTGCTAGTCAAGGTTATATTTATGTCCGGGCAGAATACCCTGTTGCTATCAAACGTCTACAAACTGCTATCCATCAAGCCCAACGCCTTGGCTTATTAGGTAGTAATATTTTTGACTCTCCCTTTGATTTTAAAATCGATATCCGCATTGGTGCAGGGGCTTACGTGTGCGGCGAAGAAACAGCCCTGATGGCTTCGATTGAAGGTAAACGTGGTGTACCTCATCCCCGTCCTCCCTATCCGGCTGAGTCTGGGTTATGGGGCTGTCCTACCTTAATTAATAACGTTGAAACCTATGCCAATATTGCCCCGATTATCCGTAAAGGTACGGACTGGTTTGCGAGTATCGGCACAGGCAAAAGTAAGGGAACAAAAGTATTTGCTCTGGCTGGAAAAATCCGCAACACAGGTTTAATCGAAGTGCCAATGGGTACTTCCTTGCGGCAGATTGTAGAAGAAATGGGTGGGGGGATTCCTGATGGTGGGGTTGCCAAAGCTGTACAAACAGGCGGCCCCTCTGGGGGATGTATTCCCGCCTCAGCTTTTGATACTCCTGTAGACTACGAATCTTTAACTAATCTCGGTTCCATGATGGGTTCTGGGGGGATGATTGTCATGGATGACACCACCAACATGGTAGATGTTGCCCGATTTTTCATGGAATTTTGTATGGATGAATCTTGTGGTAAGTGTATTCCTTGCCGGGTGGGAACTGTACAGCTACATGGATTGTTAACGAAGATTCGGGAAGGTAAAGCAACACTGGCTGACTTAGAACTATTAGAGGAACTGTGTGACATGGTGAAGAATACCAGTTTATGTGGTCTGGGTCAGTCTGCACCGAATCCTGTATTTAGTACGTTGCGTTATTTCCGTGATGAGTATTTGGCGTTAATTGAACAGAGTTAAGGACTAAAGTCCTTACTACGAACATTTGGGGGAGTTATGGTATTTTTGAAAGCAATTATTGTGTGGTTAATTTTTATTATTGCTGAAAGTGTTAATGGTACTGTGCGGATGTTCTGGTTAGTGCCATTGCTGGGGGAGATACGCGCTCATCAAATTTCGTTTATTATGGGGTCGCTGTTGATTTTGGCGATCGCCACTATTTTTATAAAATGGCTTCATGCCTCAAGAACTTCGCAACTGATAAAAGTAGGGTTGCTGTGGCTTTTGCTAACTGTTGTCTTTGAAATAATTTTAGGGCGCTTCATCTTAGGCTATTCATGGCAAAGAATCGCGGCTGACTATAATTTACTGCAAGGCGGATTAATGCCCATTGGTTTAGTTTTCCTTGTTATATCTCCAGTGATAGCTACCAAAGTTAGGAGTTTCATTGAAAGGATTGGGGTGCAGGGATCTAAGGGTGTAAGGGTTTAGCTAGGTTGTCAAACATCATCTAATTCCTGTCCTTCACAAGTTCCTCAAACTCTTGTCTTATAAATCAAGACAAGGGTAGTCAAAAATTTTCAGTGAGAAGAATGAATTATGACAACGACTAAAGGCTAATTCTCCAAGAGGCTAAGGGCAATGTCAGTCAAAACTTTAACAATTAACGACCAACTCATTAGCGCTCAAGAGGACGAAACCTTGCTACAGGCGGCGCAAGAGGCAGGTATTCATATTCCTACCCTGTGCCATTTAGAAGGTGTGGGGGATGTCGGCGCTTGTCGGTTGTGTTTGGTGGAAATTGCTGGTAGTAATAAATTGTTACCTGCTTGTGTAACTAAAGTTACTGAGGGTATGGAAGTTCGCACGAATAGCGATCGCCTACAAAAATACCGTCGGACAATTGTAGAAATGCTCTTTGCCGAAGGCAATCACATCTGCTCGGTGTGTGTGGCTAACGGTAATTGCGAACTCCAAGACCTAGCCATTGAAATGGGGATGGATCATGTCCGCCTAGAGTACCACTTCCCCCAACGCCAAGTTGATGTTTCGCATGATCGCTTCGGTATTGACCATAACCGTTGTGTTCTCTGTACCCGTTGCGTCCGTGTTTGTGACGAAATTGAAGGCGCACATACTTGGGATATGGCAGGTAGAGGAACAAAATCTCACGTAATTACCGACTTAAACCAACCTTGGGGAACTTCTGACACTTGTACATCCTGCGGTAAATGTGTAAACGCTTGCCCCACAGGTGCATTATTTTACAAAGGTTCCAGCGTTGGTGAAATGAAACGCGATCGCGCCAAACTCGACTTTCTAGTCACCGCACGGGAAAAACAGCAATGGAACCTTTAGGGAGAGGTGGGGAAGATGGGGAAGTAGGGAGAGATGGGGAAGAATTTCTATTTCCCTCCTCTTCCTCCCTATGGCGAACTAAAGCTACATCTCTCAAAAAACCAGGAGGTGAAACGGATGTCCAAGACTACCAGACAAAACAAGACTCAATCTCGATTGTCGATGTGCTTGTCTCCCACTTCTTTAAAAACTCTGTTTTGGTGGCTCCTATTGTTGGGGATACTGATACTGTATATATTCCTGGGTTTAGGAGGACTAACCGCACCAACTGCAATTGCGGGTATCAATCAGCCAGAATCAGCATCAAAAGAAATTCTCTATCGCTCATTTGCAAAATTAAATGATCAATCAGGACACGTTTGGCAAGCTGTGCTATTCAAGCAAGTTTATCCTGGTCAAACCCAAACTGTAAATCTGCGGCTAGTAGGCTTTCCTGGTTCTGCGGAATTACTCCACCCCCAACCCTTAAAAATTACCACCGCCACAGGCAAAGTTTTAACGGCTGCTGATGTTTTCCTAGATGAAGCGCCAGCACCAACTATCGGTCAGTATAACTTGAAAGATATACTGCCCCAACTATCCATAGAACCCTTAGTGTTAAGCATTTCTGTACCCAAAGACACCATCAACATTTCAGTTCCCCAAAGTGTCGTACAAGAATGGCAAAAAGTAATGAGTGCTGAAGGTTGAGTTTTAAATTACGAATTATTATGTCTCGCTTGAAACTAGCAACAGTATGGTTAGGTGGATGTTCTGGCTGTCATATGTCCTTTCTTGACTTGGACGAATGGCTGATAGATTTAACAGCACAGGCAGATATAGTTTTTAGTCCTTTTGCAGATATTAAACAATATCCAGAGGGAGTAGATGTAGTATTGGTTGAAGGTGCGATCGCTAATGAAGAACATTTAACCACGATCAAAACCGTTAGAGAACGTTCTCAAGTTTTAATTTCCTTTGGTGACTGTGCTGTAACTGGCAATGTCACCGCCTTACGTAATCCCTTGGGTAGTGCTGAACCAGTTTTACAACGTTGCTACATCCAAACAGCCGATATCAACCCCCAAATTCCCCAAGAACCAGGAATTGTCCCACCTTTATTAGATAGAGTCATACCAGTACATTCCGTAGTTCCAGTGGATATTTATTTACCCGGTTGTCCACCCTCAGCCACCAGGATTCGTGCTGTATTAGAACCCCTATTACGAGGAGAAATACCACATCTAGCCGGACGAGAATTTATTAAATTTGGGTAAGTAGTCAGTTGACAATTGACAATTGACAGTTGACAGTTGTTTTCTTTCTCCCTCATATCCCTCATCTCCCCCCACTCCCCGCCACGAAGGTAATTATGTTAAAAGCATCAGACGTTATGACTAAAGATGTGGCTACTATTCGTAGTTCCGCAACTGTAGCTGAAGCTGTGCAATTAATGCGTGCTAGAGATTGGCGATCGCTAATTGTCGAGCGTCGTCATGAACAGGATGCTTACGGTATTATTAGCGAAAGCGATATTGTTTATAAAGTCATTGCCTCCGGTAAAGACCCGCATCAAGTTAGAGTTTACGAGGTGATGACTAAACCTTGCATTACCATTAATCCTGACCTGGGTTTAGAATACGTCGCTCGACTATTTGCTAATTACCATCTGCACAGAGCGCCTGTTATTCAAGGTGAATTGGTAGGCATCATCTCCATAACTGATATTCTGGCTCAGAGTGAATTTCTAGAACAACCCTACTCAGTCCTATTAGAGCAACAATTACAAGACGAAATTAAAAAGGCTCGTACTGTTTGTACTCAAAAAGGAGCTAATTCTGAGGAATGTGCCGCCGCTTGGGATGCAGTCGAAGAAATGCAATCAGAAATAGCGCACCAAAAAGCCGAAAAAGTTAGCACCACCCCCTTTGATAATGACAGCTACGAGGATGAAGCATTAGAGGCAAGATTATATGAACGTTAATTCAGTTATCAGTTATCAGTGGTCAGGAGATGTTAACTGTTAACTGTTGACTGATAACTGTTCACTGACATTCCTACTCCCCACTACCCCATGTCTAAAAGAATCGTTATCGACCCTGTTACCCGTATTGAAGGCCACGCTAAGATTAGTATCTACTTGGATGATACTGGACAAGTAAGCGATGCACGCTTTCATGTGACAGAATTTCGTGGGTTTGAAAAGTTTTGTGAAGGTCGCCCCTTTTGGGAAATGCCAGGAATTACGGCGCGGGTGTGTGGTATTTGTCCGGTGAGTCATCTGTTGGCTTCTGCCAAAGCAGGCGATCGCATTTTATCTGTTACCATACCCCCAACGGCTACTAAACTCCGTCGCTTGATGAATTTGGGGCAAATTCTGCAATCCCACGCCCTTAGTTTCTTTCACCTCACTGCCCCAGACTTATTGCTGGGAATGGATAGCGACCCGCAAAAGCGCAATATCTTCGGTTTAATTGCATCTCAGCCAGAACTCGCCCGTGGTGGTATTCGTCTGCGCCAATTTGGGCAAGAAGTTATTCAAATATTGGGAGGTGCAAAGATTCATCCAGCTTGGGCTGTTCCTGGTGGTGTCCGCGAACCGCTTTCTTTGGAAGGACGCACCCATATACAACAACGCATTCCTGAAGCCCGGACTATTGCTTTGGATGCGTTAGATAGATTCAAGAAATTGCTCAAAGATTATGAAAAAGAAGTACAAACCTTTGGCAATTTCCCTAGCTTGTTTATGGGTTTAGTTACACCAGATGGTTTATGGGAAACCTACGACGGACACATCCGCTTTGTCGATAGTGCAGGTAATATCATTGCCGATAAACTCGACCCCACACGTTATCAAGAATTTATAGGTGAAGCAGTTCAACCGGATTCTTATTTAAAATCGCCTTATTATCGACCTTTAGGTTATCCTGACGAAAATGACCAATGTCGGATAGATAGCGGCATGTATCGAGTAGGGCCGTTAGCTCGTCTGAATATTTGTAGTCACATTGGGACAACTTTAGCAGACCGCGAATTAAAACAATTCCGTGAACTTACTTCAGGTATAGCTAAATCATCCTTTTTCTATCACTATGCTCGGTTAATTGAAATTTTGGCCTGCATAGAACATATAGAAATTTTACTTGATGACCCAGATATTTTATTAAATAGATTACGCTCAGAAGCGGGTGTAAATCAATTAGAAGGAGTGGGTGTAAGTGAAGCGCCAAGGGGTACATTATTTCATCATTATCAAGTAGATGAAAATGGTTTATTGCAAAAAGTCAATTTAATTATTGCCACTGGTCAAAATAATTTAGCGATGAATCGCACTGTCGCCCAAATCGCTCGACATTTTATTCAAGGTACAGAAATTCCTGAAGGAATGCTTAATCGTGTAGAAGCTGGAATCCGTGCTTTTGATCCTTGTTTAAGTTGTTCTACTCACGCCGCCGGGCAAATGCCCTTACACATCGAATTAGTTGCAGTAAATGGTAGTGTTGTTAATCAAATTTGGCGAGAGTGAAAAATTAGGGGTGTAGGGATGTGGATGTTTATCACCTCTACATCCCTATACTAATTTATTAACCGTTATCGGGAATCACTGCATAAGCGTCAATTTCAAATAGCATTCCGTCTAATGCAAGTCTAGGAACAGGAATTAATGTGTTTGCCGGTGGGGTAAACGGCCATAATTTCTGAATTTCTCGCCCTAATGGGATTAATTTATCCTGAGTGTGATTAACTATCAGTACAGTAGTTTTTACTACATCGCTTGGTTTAGCACCAACTGCATCTAAGGCAAGACGGAGGTTTTCAAAAGCCTTAACTAACTGCGGTTCATAATCAGGAGAAACGATATTACCTTGCAAATCTGAGCCAAATTGACCAGAAATATAAACGGTTCTTGTCTTTGATGGTGTCACAGCTATATGACTATAACCATTGCGGGTTGCGTCATATAAATATGGTGGGTTGATCAATTGTACTTGTTTTTTTGATGGAGTTTGAGCGATCGCTCCCTTTTGTGTTCCCGCAACAAAAGCAGCGCCTAACCCAGTACCTCCAAGCCACAAAAGTGCGTTTCGTCGTGACAATTTTTTCACAAGCGAATTTAATTCATTAGTAACACGTTCAGTCATTATGTCTCCTCGTATAGTGAGTTATGTGTTATTGCTCATACTTAAGACTATTATTTGCTTGATCAGAAGAAAAATCACCAGTAAATATGTTTATTTGAGATTACTTACGTATTTATTATTCTTAGTATTATGACTGAGCAACTATATGAAAAATTAAAGATGGGGATAGGGTTATGACAGTGTAATCTAGTAAAAACCTATGCTGGAAATCATTGAACTCAGCCTTAATAGATAATTATCTTTCACGATTACTGATAATCAACTGTCATAAACAGTAAATATAAAGTTTTCTTAAGTTGACTAAAAATTAGCCTGCTAAACTTTCTAACACCTGCCAGAACGGGGTAAGGTAAACTTTTCCCCCTCAGCCGCAAATTTACCACGAATCATCAATACAGTGTCTTCTAATTGATATGGAAATGTTTGTACATTATCTATCTCAAGCAGGTCTGGACTAAAATAAATTTTCACTTCTTCAATTAATTGAGGTATTCTTACCAAAATTTCTTTTAAAGAGCAGATTTTTGTGGCAACTAAATCAAAGATATGCAGTTGATTGTTATCTATTTCCATACAAGCAATTAAATCTAAATCTTCTGCATAATATAAAGTTCTACTGCCTTCGTTGACAAAGAATACTGCCTTTTCATTAACTACCCCTACTACATGAGAAACTGGTGCGCGTGTTTCTAATAGACGGTGCAGCAATGCTATATCTTGGCTATCTGAAAAATCAAGGATTCTCCAGCCATTTGTATTACCTTTGGAACTACATTGCACATGAAAAATGTATTCTTTCATAACCCGAAAACCAAAAGGTAAATAATAATCTGGTTGTGGTGTTGTTAATACTAGGGTTTCATAAATTTGGTCGCAATATTCTAATACTTCCTGCATTACTTCTCGATAATAACCTTTTCTACGAAATTCTTCACGGGTCGCTACTCCGTGTATTCCACCTACTATTACCCTTTGTCCCATAATTTCCATCGGAATTTCTAATACGCCTACATGGGTAATGGCTACATCATCATGAAAGCGAATAAACGGAGTTGAAACACTTTCCCAAGATACACCTAATTTTCTGCCACATTCTACCAGTTCATTAAGTCCAGGAAATGTTATGTCTACCAATTCAAAAAGGCGATCGCTCAAGTTAGGATCACTTGAGAATGAACATTTAAATCGATGTTGCAACATACTTGTAATATTGAATTATTACAAGAACTTTACTGCAAAAACTACAGTTCCTAGTAGTAAGTAATAATACTTTACAAAGCAGTGAGAAACAGAGGATAGGCGAGAATAACTAATGACTATGGACTAATGACAATTTCTGCTTTCATAATAGTTGCTTCGTTGGTGCGTTCTATTTGAAAACCCAACTTTTCACAAACTCTTTGCATACCATAATTATCAGCGAGGATTTCGGCTGTGATGCGTTCGATTTGCTCATCGTGTCCAACTTGCAGCAACCGCTTTAATAACTCTGTGCCTATACCCTGACATTGATAGCGATCGCTTACTAACATAGCAAACTCAGATATCTTAGTTCCATGCAGTTTAGTTAATCTAGCAACGGCTAAAATTTTCCCTTGAGATTCCACAACCAAAGCCATTTCGCGGTCATAATCAATAAAGCAAATACGGGTAAGGCGTTCGTGGGTGATGCGATGACTTAGTTTGATGAGGTGGAAGTAACGAAAATAGACACTTTGTTCTGAGAGGGTTTTATGGAACTCCACCATCAAAGGTTCATCTTCAGGACGAATAGGACGGATAGTTACAGGAGTGCCATCTTTCATAGTCCATTGTCCTACATATTGTGTAGGGTAAGGTCGAATCGCTAACTTTGGTAGTTGGTCTTGTGTCACATCGAGTTCATGCAACACAACCCGCGCATCTAGAGCAATTAAACCCTCGCCACTGTGATTTAGAGGATTGGGTGGAATAGCTAACAATGGGTTGATATCAATTTCTTTTATCCAGCGCTGTTCGACTACCAACTGACTAAACGCCACCATCAGTTGTTCCAGTGCTTCCATATCAATACTTTGCCGTCCCCGCACACCCTTCAGCGCTTTGTAAATTTTGGTGTGTTCCATCATCCGCCGTGCCAAAGTAGTATTAAGAGGAGGAAGTGCGATCGCGCGATCCTCAAACACTTCGACTAACTGTCCTCCTGTCCCAAATAACAGCACTGGCCCAAACTGAGGATCAAGACTACTACCAATAATTAGTTCATAGCCGTCCATTTTCACCATTGGTTGGACAGTAACACCTAAAAAATGCTCTTTACCTGTTTTCTCTGCCACTGATGCAGCAATAGTCTGATAAGCGCGGCGTACTGCATCTGCATCTGGCAGATTTAACTGCACACCCCCCACATCAGTTTTGTGGGTAATTGTCTGGGAATAGAGTTTGACAACAACTGGATAACCAATACCCTCAGCACATCTAACCGCCTCATCTTCCGTTTTCGCCACGCAAGTAGGGACAATGGGGATGCCATAGGCTGCTAAAATTTGCTTAGATTCATACTCAGTTAAAATAGTCCGTCCTGACTGACGAGCTATGCTAATAATCTTCTGGGCTAGACTGCGATTTGGTAAACCTGATGCTGCATCCACAGTAGGTAATACAGGCGTTTCGTAGATACCGCGTAAGTTGTAACTAGATTGCCACATATAACTAAACACCCGCGCCGCCGTATCGGGATAATCATAGGTTGGGATACGTTGACGATTTAAGATTTCCTCCCCAGCCGCCACATCTGCACCTCCCATCCAACTCGCTAGGACGGGTTTACCGGATATTTGCGCGTAGGGTTTTAATTGTTCCGCCGTTTGGGTGGGGTCAGTCATGGCTTGGGGTGTGAGAATTACCAATAAGCCATCACTGTTAGGGTCTTTAGCAGCAATTTCTAAAGCTTGGGTGTAGCGTTGGGGGTCAGCATCACCGAGTATATCAATGGGATTGGCATGACTCCAATGTGTGGGGAGGATTTGGTTGAGGGAATTGATTGTTTCCGATGATACGGGTGCAAGTTCGCCGCCAGCCTCAATTAAAGCATCTGTCGCTAGTACCCCAGGCCCACCCGCATTAGTTAAAATCGTCAAACGCGGCCCTTGAGGACGGGGTTGTTTTGCCAATACCTCCGCCACATCAAACAAATCAGAGATACTATCTACCCGTAACACCCCACAACGCCGAAAAGCTGCATCTAATACGGCATTACTACCTGCCAATGCACCAGTATGAGATGCGGCTGCTTTGGCTGCGGCTTCTGTACGGCCTGCTTTGATAACGATTATCGGTTTGGTAAGTGCTACTTCTCGCGCTGCGGAGATAAAAGACCGCGCATCACCAATCGATTCCATGTATATCACAATACTTTTGGTTTGTGGGTCATCACCAAGGTAATAAATCAAGTCTCCCCAACCCACATCTAACATCGAACCGATGGAGACAAAGGCACTAAAACCCACATTTTCCCGTACACTCCAATCCAGAATTGCGGTACACAATGCGCCACTTTGACTGAGAAAACCTACATTTCCAGAACGGGCCATAGAACTGGCGAAGGTAGCATTTAAGCCAGTGCGCGGACTCATCACCCCCAGGCAGTTCGGGCCGATGATCCGCATATTACCACGACGCGCCCGTGTGAGAATTTCCTGTTCTAAGGCAATACCCTCAGCACCAGCTTCTTTAAACCCAGCAGAAATAACGATCGCACCCTTGATACCTGCATCCACACACTCAGAAATAATCCCCGGTACTGTAGAGGCCGGGGTAGCGATAATTGCCAAATCAACTGCTTCGGGAATGGCGGCAATTGTGGGATAAGCTTTAATTCCTAGTACACTATGCCGTTTCGGATTGACAGGAAAAACAGTTCCACCAAAGGGATTACTAATTAAGTTCCATAAGATGGTGCGTCCGACACTACCAGCCTTTTCACTAGCACCGATAACAGCTACACTCCGAGGAGCAAAGATGGCATCAAGAGGATTTAACTTCTCTGCCTGCAAGATATCATAGGTGCGGTCACTTGGCTTAGAAGATTTCTGCATCATGTTCGTAGTTGCTAGTTATGCTACTGCCCTATTTTCGACCCAAAAATTCTTTACCTTGTCAAGTATTTGGACAATCTTAACTAAGGCGATCGCACCTCCTGATTCCGCAGTCCGAGAAAAGCGATCGCCAACTTCAAAATTAACACCAGGGATTGTCACCCACCAAGCCTGCGGGCAATTACCATAGATAGCCTCAGTCAATGCTAAAAGCGATCGGGGATTGCCTGTATGTACATTAGTATCCATATCACAAGCTGGTGCAAGTGACTGTACTTGTACATCAAAGTTGTCCACAGGCAAACAAGCATCAACAAAAATAGCCAAGTCAGTACCTGCTAATGAGTTCACTAAATCAGGTGTAAGCTGATGGACTGCAACAGATTCGACAGATGGTAAATGCCAAGAAGCTATCTCATTAGCTATCCGTTGTCCAATACCGTCATCACTCCGCAAATCGTTACCATAGCCGATTACCATTACAGTCTTCTTCATGATTTTTAGTTCTCACACAAATACAGGCAAGGCATAGATTTGTCCTCCTGGGTTTAGGCAAAACTCCATATCTCACGGTTGGTATTGAATGGAGTAGCTTTAATTTGAGAATAAAAGGAAAACTTGAGGAACTCGTGAGGAGTCAGTTGACAGTTGTTATTCTTCCTCATCTCCCTCATCTTCCCCATCTCCCTCATCTCCCCCATCTCTCTCATCTCCCTCATCTCTCTCATCTCCCTCATCTCCCCACACTCACTTCCCAATATCCTCATTCCACAACTCAGGATTGGTTTCAATAAACTCACTCATCATTTGTTCGCACTCATCTAAATTCAAATCAATCACTTCCACACCGTGAGACACCATAAAATCTTTAGCGCCAGGGAAAGTTCGAGATTCGCCAACAATTACCTTTTTAATTCCGAATTGCACCACAGCACCAGCGCACAAATAACACGGCATTAAGGTTGAATATAATGTAGTGCCTCTATAGCTGCCAATTCTCCCGGCATTACGGAGACAATCGATTTCCGCGTGAGTTATGGGATCACCATCTTGTACACGCTTGTTGTGTCCTCTACCAAGAAGTTTGCCATCTTTGGCAAGCACCGAACCGATAGGAATCCCCCCTTCTTGTCTACCTTGTTTAGCTTCTGCGATCGCGGCCTGCATAAATTCATCCATATTTTTATCTCCCTAACATGACAAAACAACTCGTATTAATGGATCATGATGGCGGTGTAGATGATTATCTAGCAACTATGCTGCTGTTGACGATGGATCACATCGAACTGCTTGGTGTTGTCGTCACCCCTGCTGATTGCTATGTCCAGCCAGCCCTCAGTGCCACACGTAAAATTATTGATTTGATGGGATTTTCTCACATACCAGTAGCAGAAAGTACAGTACGCGGGATTAATCCATTCCCTCGCTTGTATCGTCGTGATTCATTTATTGTTGACCATCTGCCAATTCTCAACCAAAACGACACCATTCACACCCTTTTGCTAGAAGAAACAGGCCAAGATTTCATGGTGAGAGTTTTGAGAGAAGCACCAGCACCCGTTACCCTGATGGTGACAGGGCCATTAGCAACAGTTGCGATCGCCTTAGATAAAGCACCAGATATCGAAGCCAAAATTGCCAAGATTGTTTGGATGGGTGGCGCGTTGAATGTGCCTGGTAATGTGGAAAAAAGTTTAGAGCCTGGACAAGATGGTTCTGCTGAATGGAATGTGTACTGGGATGCGGTATCAGCAGCACGGGTATGGCAAAGCCAAATTAAAATTATTATGTGTCCTTTAGATTTAACTAATAATGTGCCTGTAACATCGGATTTAGTCTACAAAATGGGAAAACAACGTCACTATCCCATTTCCGATTTAGCTGGACAATGTTACGCCTTAGTAACTCCTCAAGATCATTATGCTTGGGATGTATTAGCCACCGCTTATTTAGGACATCCAGAATTTTATCAACTCCGCGAATGGGAGACAGAAATTATCACCACTGGTATAAGTCAGGGAAGAACTAAAGTCGTCCCTGGTGGACGTAAAATTTTAGCTATGAATACAGTAGATAAAGAGGCTTTTTATGCCTACATTTTGCTACAGTGGGCAAGATAAAATACCTATTTCTGCGCTCTATAAACTGGACTTAGCTGACGATAAGTATTAAGTAATTGCAGAAATTTATCAGAATCAAAACTCAAGGGGTCAACTCTTTGGTTGGAACGGTCTACTATTTTATGAGTAGTAATTCTGTCTTCTGGTACTTGACTTTGAGCTATTAACCAAGCTAAAGAATTATATTGCGCTTCTGTATACCCACTATGAGATTTTAAGAAATTATTGCCGCGTCCATCTAGTGGAGTTTCTAAAGAAACGTGATAAGCAAAATTATTTACAGATGGTGGTAAATTAGGATTAGTTTGGACAGTTTCTTCTCCATCTGAGCCTACAAAAACTGAGTTAGCAGCACCAAATGCTCTTTTTTCTGGAGGTACTAAATATAAAACAGTTCCATCTAATTTAATAATAGCGTGGTAACTTGCTTGGACGTTCTCATCTGTATGAGGTGTTTGGAAAAAGTTAACTGCACTAGCAGCAGAATCACTAGTCTCGTGAATAACAACAATTGGTTGATTCTTTACAGGTACACCATTGATATCCTGAGCAAATCTTTCACCATAATTGCTCGGATCTACCGCCGCAATTTCCAATCTAGGCTTGTACTTATCAAAAGCAAGAGTAGTTGTATATCTACCCGCAGCTTGATTTTTAGTATTTGCAGATTTAATGATATTTGCAGCTTGATTTTGTTTACTTGAGAATGAATGAACTTGAATTTGGGGATATTGTCGCCAAGTCGTAATTTCTGAAGTTGATGTTGCTGCACCCTGCGGTAACTGTCTAGCTTTCCCAACTAGTAACGCCAATATTAAAGCGGCTAACATCAGAAAAATAAGCGTAACCCTGGTAGCCCAGTCACGAAATTTCATTATTTTATACTTATTAATGCTGCCTTAAATAATATTAATATACTTATGCTGGTATAAAGCTAGATAATATCTCTCCTCAAACCTCCTCATCCCTCCGCGTTAAAAAATCAAGACTTAATTCCCTTAAAGCGTTCCTTTGCCTTGACAAAAGCTTCCTGCATCACAGATTGAATTTTTTGTGGATCTGGCTTATTCCCACCCATCAAATCACCAAAATAGACACAAGCTGTCTCCCCTAAAGACCAAGTATAAGCTGCTGCCCAAGATGCGGCGATCGCACTCCCAAATCCTGGTATAAATTTAACTAACTCTCTACCTATAGCTTGGGCTAAAAAACCACCTGCGATCGCACTCACAATTCCCCCAGCTTGCGATGGTGTAACTGTTTGCCCATATAATTTACCCAAAAGCGTCACCATCGATACTTGCAAAGCTGTTAACACTGGCATAGTAGCAAATGGTAAGGGTACAGCCGCTAGTGTAGCCGCCATCACTGCAAAGGATAAGGTGTAACGTCTGCCAATATCCCGGTAGAGATTGCCTAATTTCTCACCAGCTTGCTTATCCAATAATTGATAAATAGCTTTGGCTTCCGCTTCTGGGAGAAGTTCTGCTAGACTGTCTCTGAGTGCTTCTAAGCCATAAAATACTGGATTATACCCATCTTCCTCTAAAGTAAAATCAATGAGGATGGAACGGTCATAAACCCCCGCAAAAGCTGCTTGAATTGCTGCAAAAGCCCGGTTAACTTCCTCATAATCTGGTGGATAAACTGGGTGATCCTCCACATGCGGCGGGTAGACTTCGTGTAAACAAGTAACAGCCAGTAAACAAGGGATTTCTGGATACTGCTGACGTAAATTTTGGGCAATTTGTCGTAGGGTATCAGTGGCAAAATCATTAATCTTCACTGTCAAAATTAAGACTCTGGCGCGTCCACTTTTCTCTTTTAAATCTCCTACCAACTCCTGAATAACTCCGCTAGTTTCCTGATTAATATCACCTAAACCTACCGTATCAGTGAAAATCAGCAGTGGCAGATCATTAGATGGATAGGCGTAGCGTTGGGTGTGTTGGGTGTGTGGACGAAAACCTTGTCCGACAATCTCCGCCGAAACCCCTGTCAGTCCACGGACAATGGAACTCTTACCAGCTTGTGGCTTACCTAGTAGTAAAGCCTCGGTAGTTGGCAGTTCCTTCCGCACCTTGTCCAGAATTTCCGCAACTTCCGTCTCACTCACGCTGAACCACTGGACAAACTTCTGTGAAACTTGTTCTACTGGTAATCTCTGCACCACGCTATCTGCTGCCTTTTGCCAGACACCAGTCACACGTTCTACCCAAGAATTATCGCCTCGCCTATTCATCGCCCTTGATTATTGAGGTACACCCTATTTATATTTTAATTGTGCATGACAGCATCTAAAAGAACATCAGCACCAAAGCGGACGACATCAGTACAAGGTAAACCGGTTTGTGCTATTATTTGGGCGATCGCTTCCTTTGCTGCATCCTCATCTAAATGGGCAGTATTTAAAGCTATCCCCACCACCGGCACATTCCCAAACGCCCCACCCGCATTAGCCACAGTTTCATACAGGCGAATTACTTCAGTTAACGGTGGAATCGGTATATGCGGATTATTGGTATTGTGAGTTTGTCCAGCACGGTGTACCAGTACCAGTTGGGTAGGTTGGGAACCACGAATTAAGGGTAAGGTAGCAGTAGAACCAGGATGGAGTAAGGAACCTTGCCCTTCAATATGCAGAATGTCGTAGTTTTTGCCATAACGCATCACCATCTGTTCCACCGCACCCGCAGCAAAATCTACCCGCACCGCATCCAAAGCCACACCATCCCCTTCCAACATCACACCAGTTTGCCCGGTAGCCAAAAACTTAGAACGCCAACCCCGCAATTTTGATGCCCGATGTAACTCTAAACTGGTGGACATCTTCCCCACAGCCATATCTGTTCCCACCGTCAACACCCGCCGACAGGGTAGAGTCCGCGCCGCCGCACTTGCAACATCTAAATTAGGCGGTTCTTTGCGGACATCCCAAATCAATTGTCCTGGTTTGAGAAGTGCAGTTAAATCAGCGATACTTGCTAAGGGTGTGTGTAAACCATTTACCAAAGACATTCCAGCCCCTAACGCCGTTTTCAGTTCTATCCAATAATCATCAGGTATTGCCCCACCTTTAGGCGCAATACCAATAACTAAAACTTGGGGCTGGTATTCTAAGGCAGCAGCTACCGAGTCTACAATCGGTACATCACGCTTAATCCCCGTAATTTCCCTTAAAGATTTACCTGCACTGTTACGGTCAATTACAGCCACAATAGGGGACTCACTATAGCGTAAAAGAGCTAACCCTGTTTTGCCAACAGATCCAGTAGTTCCTTCATGTAGCAAAATTGCTACTTTTTGATTAAGTGGCAGACGCACTATATTTTACTCCCAAGCCTGGTAAGTCATTTGGTAACACTCGCCCCTCTTGTAGCAACGCACCTGTAAAGGGATCATCACTTAAGTTGAGGTGACTATCTAAGTCTAAATAATCAGCCAGTGGCGCTAGTTGTGCCGCAGCCGTATTTGATAATGTACTGTCAGAATAACAGCCAAACATCACTTGCAACCCACAAGCCTTAGCTGTATTTACCATCCGCAAAGCTTCAGTTAAACCACCTGATTTCATCAATTTAATATTAATGCCATCAGCATAATTAGCTAAACGGGGAATATCAGTACTATTGAAACAACTTTCATCAACAAATATGGGTAGGGGAGATTGTGCCTTTAATTTAATTAAATCTTCTTCCCCTCCCCTAACTAACGGCTGTTCCACATACTTGATACCCAAATCAGCCAGCCAATTGCACATTTGGACAGCATCCGCTAAACTCCAACCACCGTTAGCATCAACAAAAAATTCTTGTGCTGGTGCTTCATCCTTGACAGCTAACAGCATTTCCTTGTCTGCTTCTATACCATTAGGACTGCCTAACTTCACTTTCAACAACTTAACATCTGTCAATTCTAGCCAATCTCTTGTCCGTATCCTTGCTGCTTGCGGTGTATCAATGCCAATAGTAACTGAAGTTGGGACTATAGTCTGACGATCAAGTCCCCAAATTTGCCACAGGGGTAGACCTACACGCTTACCCAACCAGTCGTGCATTGCTATATCTAACGCCGCCCTCACCCCTGAAGGAACCTGATGTTTAATAAATAATTGCTCGATTTCCTGTCTCTGCAAAGGGCTAAATGGTTGTAATAGTGGCACAAGTTGTTGCAAGTAGTCTTTGATAGTCTCAGTGGACTGTCCATAATTACCCACACCAAAAGGTGAAGCTTCACCCCAGCCTTCGATATCATCATGTAATATCTTCACCCAGACATTTGTTGTCTTTGCTGTCGTACCGCGACTAATAGTCAAAGGAAATCTTTTATTGACCGTAAATAAACTAACTTCTACCTGCATAAAGAATGCTCAATCTTTGCCGAGAGCAAAAATAGTGTAAATACAAAGTCTAGCTTATTTAACCCATCTGTTATACTTTTTTACATTAATTCTGTATAGATAAAAGTTTAATTTATAGGTAGTAAATAAATAAATCCATGAGTAAATTACAAAAATGGCAAATAATCAACTCAAAAATGGTTCTAAATCATCAGTGGTGTCAAGTTAGGCAAGATGAGGTTAAATTACCAAGCGGTGCAGTAATTGATGACTATTTCGTCTATATTAAACCTGATATTGTTTTAGTTTTTCCTATCACAGCTAATAGAGAAGTTATCTTTGTTCGTCAATACAGACATGGTGCAGAAGAATTTTTTATAGAACTACCAGCCGGGAGATTTGACCCAACACAAGAAAATCCTGAAGATGCTGGATTAAGAGAATTAGAAGAAGAAACTGGTTATACAGCTAAACAACTCATAAAAATCGCTACCTTATACGATAATCCTAGTAAAGAAACTAATCAGATTCATTTATTTTTAGCAGAGAATGTTGTGAAAATGGGAGAGCAAAATTTAGATATTACAGAAGAAATAGAAGTTATATTAATTCCTATAGAGTTAATTTTAGAGAAAATTACCCAAGGCGAAATTTCAGTGGCGGGAACTGTTGCAGCTTTATTTTTAGGTTTAAGGTTTATTAGTGATAAATAATTTGTTATTAAAATAGGTAACCTATAGTGAATTTAAGCAAGCTATTTACATAACTAAATCCTCTATATACAATTATTCGTGAACAACAATGCAAAATTCTATTTTTGAAGAAATACCTAATAAAAAAAAGATAGTTGAAAAATGTGATTTCTTCGGTAAAATCAAAGTAGTCGCTTCTTGGTATTTTATTTGGAATACTATACATCAAATAATATTAGATATACTTGTTGCTATTGTAGTTTGCAATATTTTTAGTATCTGTACTAGGGAAAACATTTCTCTCATAACGAATAGTAGAATACTAATTGCGGTCTGTACATCCATTATTAACATAAATATGAGAATGGATAGTAAAGCCAAAAGACGGTGGAAAGAAAAATACGAACCTAAATTAACTAAATGATGATAAATTGTTAAAAAGTGTTAAGATTTTTTTAAAGCATTAAGATATCAGCTTGGCTTAGAAATACAGCAAATTTGAGAGTAGTCATATCTTCTTATTAGCCTTTCTCAAAATCTAACTCAACAGGTGTATGAAAATTAAAGCAATCATTCATCCAGGAGAGGAAGGTGGCTATTGGGCAGAGGTTCCGGCGCTTCCTGGTTGTATTACTGAAGGTGAGACAATAGAGGAAGTTTTGGCTAATTTGAAGGATGCTATCGAAGGTTGGCTCGAAGCTGCAAGCGATCGCCAGTTAAAAAGTTCATTGTGAAGCTATGATTTAATAATAAAAGCCTCTAGTAAACTTCGATGAAAACCTTCACCGCTATCATTGAGAAAGATTTAGATACAAAACTCTATTTAGGCTACATCCCTGGATTTGCGGGAGCGCATTCTCAGGGAGAAACTTTAGATGAGTTACTACAAAACCTCCGCGAAGTAATTGAAATGCTTCTGGAAGATGAAGAAGTAACGATATTAATTTAACAGTTGAGAAACTGTTAGAGGCGAGATAATCTTAACGCCTCTTTTGGAAACTAGATGTTAATTTGCTCCTCAACTTCTTTAGTAAAACTGTAAATCTTTTGTGTCTCCAAATCATTCCCTACTGATGAAGGTAATTCATTAGGTGCAATTGTCTGTCTATCTAACTGCACTTGCAAATTAGCCAAAGGATCACTACCTGAAGAAATCAAAAATTCTAATTTCTGGACGTAAGGTAAACTTGCTAGATTATCCAGAATTGGCAGAATTGCTTGTACATAAGGATGACCGCTTTCACGATACCAATCACAACTGGCAACTTTTGCTTGGTCAAAGCCTAAGTGTACTGTTAAGGCTGGTTTGTCGAAAAGTGCGATCGCTAAAGGTCGAGCTTCTTCTTGCAATAATAAATCATGGCTTCTGACTAAATGCCGCAGTTTCTCTAACCTTTCATAGCGTTTTGTCACCTGTTGCGGGTCATCTTGCCAGTGAATGGCTACAGTTACTAGGTAAGTCTGCAACAGCATATGACCTAGTTTCTTCGCCTTGGTAGCTAAGTAGTAAGAATTATAATCGTTGGCTTCAATTAATAATGGCACGCGGTCAACCACTTCCAAGCCGTAACCTTTGACACCAGCAATTTTTCGGGGATTATTAGTAATCAGGCGAATTTTCTTTACACCCAAATCCATCAACATTTGCGCTCCCATGCCATAATCTCGCAAATCAGCAGGGAAGCCCAAGCGTTCATTTGCTTCGACTGTATCTAACCCCATATCTTGTAGGGAGTAGGCTTTGAGTTTATTAATTAACCCAATCCCTCGTCCTTCTTGCCGGAGGTAAACTACCACGCCTTGACCAGCCGACTCAATCATTTTTAATGCAGCTTCTAACTGCATCCGACAATCACAGCGCATAGAACCTAAAGCATCACCCGTTAAACATTCCGAGTGCATCCGCACCATCACAGGTTCATTGTGGAAGTTTTCTGGTTTACCCTTGACAATGGCGACATGTTCTGTATTGTCTAAAGTGTGTCGATAGGCGTAGATATCAAATTGACCGAATTGACTGGGTAGTTTGGTAACTACCTCACGATACACTAGGCGATCGTGTTGCAGGCGATAACTAATTAAATCGGCAATACTAATAATTTTTAAACTGTGGTGCTTGGCATAATCAATTAACTGCTGTAATCGCGCCATTGAACCGTCGGGGTTTTGAATTTCGCAAATCACCCCAGCCGGATACAATCCCGCCAAGCGTGATAAATCAACAGCCGCTTCAGTATGTCCAGCCCGTTTGAGTACGCCACCAGCTCTAGCACGTAAAGGGAAAATATGACCAGGACGACGCAAATCTGAAGGTTTTGTGGCTGGGTTAAGTGTTACCTGAATTGTCCGCGCCCTATCGTCGGCGGAGATGCCTGTAGACACACCCAAATGAGGGCCAGCATCAATACTGACAGTAAAAGCCGTCTGGTTAGGATCAGTGATATTAGTTACCATCAATGGTAAATCGAGTTCATCTAGGCGATCGCCCGTCATCGCCAGACAAATCAACCCTCTTGCCTCCACCGCCATAAAATTGATCATGTCAGGCGTGGCAAATTGGGCAGCACAAATCAAATCGCCTTCATTTTCTCGGTTTTCGTCATCTACCACTACAATGGCACGACCCGCTTTTAGGTCTGATAAGGCAGCATCAATGGAATCAAACATACACTTTTCTTTTTAATAGGCAGATACTTAAGAACACCCGTGCCTGGTTTCTCCCGTTTAAGGGAGTAGTGGAGGACTGCTGTGTATTTTTAATTTGTGACACAGAGGATTTGAGTGAGCAATAGTAAATTTTTTTAACAATTTCTTATTTTAGATTGTAGCTCGTTTATACGGCGAAGATATAGACTAGCAATGTTTTGATTGGGAATAGTAGACAGTGGACAGTGAACAGTATAAGTAACCTGATAACTGATAACTGATAACTGTCAATTGTCAACTGTCAATTAACTCACAAACTAACCAAATACGGATAAGGATTTGAGAACATGGGCAATTTTCGGCGCGTACCCGTTGGGATTGTTGGCGCGTCAGGCTATGGTGGAGTGCAATTAGTGCGATTGCTGATGGATCATCCAAATGTCGAACTAGTTTACTTAGGTGGAGACAGTGGTATTGGTAAATCTTTTGCGTCTCTCTACCCTCACTTAGCTCATGCAGTTAAATTATCAATTGAGGAAATAGACCCAGAAGTTATTGCGCGTCGCTGCGAAGTGGTATTTTTGGCGCTAGATAATGGTTTGGCTTGTCAAATCGCCCCAACTTTGTTGGAAAGGGGGTGTAAGGTAATAGATTTGAGTGCAGATTATCGATTCCGTAATTTGCTCACTTACACCTCATGGTATGGTTTGGAAAGGCGCGATCGCACCACAGCCGCCACTGCCGTATATGGATTACCTGAAATATACCGTGAACAAATTTCTGAAGCCCAATTAATCGGATGTCCTGGTGGTTACGCTACAGCCAGCCTTTTGGCATTATTCCCCCTGTTAAAGCAAGGGTTAATCGCCCCAGAAACCGCTATTGTTGACGCTAAATCCGGCGCTTCCGGTGGTGGTAGAGATGCTAAAACTTATTTATTATTAGCAGAAGCAGACAATTCTCTGGCTCCTTATAGTGTGGTACGTCACCGCCAAACTCCAGAAATCGAGCAAATTTGTAGTGATTTAGCAGGTCACGAAGTTACAGTTTTATTTACGCCACACCTCGTCCCTATCGTCCGGGGAACCTTAGCCACTGTATACGCCACCCTCCGCGATCCTGGTTTAGTCGGTGATGATTTAACTACTATTTTTACAGCATTTTACCGTAATTCCCCTTGGGTCAAAGTGTGTCAAAACGGCATTTATCCGCAAACAAAATGGGCGACTGGTAGCAATCTTTGTTATCTCGGTGTAGATGTTGACCCGCGTACTGGCCGGGTAGTTGCTATGTCAGCAATTGATAACCTCATCAAAGGCCAAGCGGGTCAAGCAATTCAGTGCCTCAACATCATGATGGGATGGGATGAAACATTGGGACTACCTAATTTGGGGTTTTATCCCTAGTTGGGTAATAGGTAATAGGAAAAACTACTACCTATTCCTGTGCTTATTTTGGCCCTAAACCTACAGCCCCAGCATAGATGGCGCGATCGCCTAATTCATCCTCAATCCGTAGTAGGCGGTTGTATTTTGCTACACGTTCGCTACGACATAAGGAACCGGTTTTGATTTGTCCAGCGCGGGTTGCGACGGCTAAATCAGCAATGGTGGTATCTTCTGTTTCACCGGAACGATGGCTAATTACTGAGCGGAAACCGTTGCGAGTTGCTAAATCAATGGTTTCTAAAGTTTCCGTCAAAGAGCCGATTTGGTTGAGTTTAATTAGAATGGCGTTACCTGCTTTTTCTTGGATGCCTCTTTGCAAGCGGGTAGCGTTTGTTACAAACAAATCATCACCAACCAACTGCACCTGAGAACCAATCTTTTGGGTGAGTAATTGCCAATGCTGCCAATCTTCTTCATGTAAACCATCTTCGATTGAGGCAATCGGGTATTGGCTCACTAACTGCGCTAAATAATCGATAAATTCTGTTGGCGCATGAGGTTTACCATCGTAGACATACTGCCCTTCCTTGTAAAACTCACTAGCCGCAACGTCCAGCGCTAAGGCTACTTGTTCCCCTGGCTTGTAGCCTGCTTTCTCAATCGCCGCCACTAGCAATTCCAAGGCTACCTGATTAGATTCTAGGTTGGGAGCAAAACCACCTTCATCACCTACACCAGTCAGCAAACCCTTGTCATGTAGCACTTCACTGAGGGTAGCAAATACTTCCGCACCCCAGCGCAAAGCTTCACGGAAAGAAGATGCACCAATGGGGACAATCATGAACTCTTGGAAATCCACATTATTAGCGGCGTGCGCCCCACCATTAATCACGTTCATTAAAGGTACAGGCAACAAATTCGCCAAAGGCCCACCCAAATAACGATATAGGGGAATGCCCAAAGAGTCAGCACTGGCTCTGGCGGCTGCTAAAGAAACTGCTAAAATTGCATTTGCACCTAAGTTAGATTTGTTACCAGAACCATCAAGGGCAATCATAGTCCGGTCAATGAGTTCTTGATTGAGGGCATCCAAATCAATTAATTTGGGGGCTAGTATCTCATTAACGTTGTGTACCGCCTTTAATACCCCTTTGCCACCGTAACGGCTTTTATCCTTGTCTCTGAGTTCGTGAGCTTCAAAGGTTCCTGTCGAAGCGCCACTAGGAACCTGTGCCAATCCTACAGCGCCGCTTAATAAGTGTACTTCCGCTTCTATTGTTGGTCTACCGCGTGAGTCGAGAATTTCACGGGCTACAATCGCCTCAATGGCGGTATCGAGAATATTATTCATTGATCTATTGTCTCCTTCTTACCTTTGATCGCACACAGTGGCATCGCTCAATCCCATCGTTAGCATAGGCGCTGAGGCGACCTATCGGCTCAGATTAAATGAAGATTTCCAAAGTCAATAGTCATTAGTTATTAGTCATTAGTCAATAGTCATTAGTCAATAGTTGTTTTTTGGTGTTTTGGGGAGAGTAGAGAAATGAGTAAAATTGATTACTGCCCTTGAAAGGAGTAGGGAGTGGGGAGTGGGGAGTGGGGAGATGAGGGAGTGGGGGGAGGTAGATAGTAATTTACTTCTGCCTTCTGCCTTCTGCCTCCTACCTCCTGCCTCCTGCCTTCTGCCTCCTACCTCCTGCCTTCTGTACAATGTTGGCAGAATAGAACCACTACTAGAGGTAAATATGCGCTTGCTACATACAATGCTACGGGTGGGAAACCTGGACGAGTCATTAAAATTTTACTGTGATGTCCTGGGAATGAAGTTAATACGGAGAAAAGATTATCCAGGAGGAGAATTTACCCTAGCTTTTGTTGGCTACGGCGATGAAAGCGATCATTCAGTTATAGAACTAACCTACAATTGGGGAGTGGACAAGTACGAATTAGGTAATGCTTACGGTCATATTGCTCTTGGTGTAGATGACATCTACGCTACCTGTGAGTCTATTAGAAATCAGGGCGGTAAAGTAACAAGAGAACCAGGGCCGATGAAGCATGGCTCAACAGTAATTGCTTTTGTCGAAGATCCAGACGGATACAAAATTGAACTCATCCAGTTAAGTACTCAAGGCTCGACAGGCAAACAAGAATCATCAGAACAACTGGTGAAAAATTAAAGACTGGGGGTTGGGGAGTGAGCAGTTGAGAGTTGACAGTTGACAGTTTTTTTCTCCTCTGCTCCCTTATCTCCCAAATCCTTGTCTACCAAATTAAATATTTTCCTTCGCCCAACTTGCAAAGTAAGCTCATAAAGGTGTTTTCGTTTTAAATTAGGAAATAGGTAGTGAGTCAATTTCCTTAATTCACAGAGAAAGAACCAACTAAACTCTCTGCGCTGACCTCCTCTTCCTCTGCGTTTAATAAGTTATATTTTATACGAATTATATTTATTTAATATGTTTATGCTCTAACAAAAGATTATGGAATAACCTCTAGTTGTCTACTTTGCCCAGATTTTATACACAAAATACAAGTCTGAAATAATACACCAAAAATCGTAAAAATGCAGCCTACAGATCCTAATAAATTTACAGATAAAGCCTGGGAAGCCATTGTTAAATCCCAAGATATAGTCCGTGCATATCAACAACAGCAACTAGACGTTGAACATTTAATTCTTGCTCTAATAGAAGATCCCACCAGTTTGGCTATCCGAGTTTTAGGACGCGCAGAAATAGATCCCATTCGCTTACAACAGCAATTAGAAGCTTTTACTCAACGTCAACCAAAAGTAGGCAAAAGTGATCAGCTTTACCTTGGTCGGAGCTTAGATGTAATGCTCGATCGCGCTGAGGAAATCCGCGAGAGAATGAAAGATAGTTACATCTCCGTAGAACATATCCTCCTAGCTTTTGTCGATGATGAACGGGTTGGTAGACGGGTACTTAAAGGCTTTAATGTAGATAGTGCCAAGATAGAAGCAAGTATAAAAACAGTTCGTGGTAGCCAAAAAGTGACAGACCAAAACCCAGAATCTCGCTATGAAGCCTTACAAAAATTTGGTCGAGATTTAACAGAACAGGCGAAAGCAGGGAAGTTAGACCCGGTAATTGGGCGTGATGATGAAATTCGCCGGGTGATTCAGGTGTTATCACGGCGTAGCAAAAATAACCCAGTGTTGATTGGGGAGCCAGGGGTGGGTAAGACGGCGATCGCCGAAGCTTTGGCACAGCGTATAGTTAATGGTGATGTTCCCGAATCTTTGAAAAACCGCCAACTCGTTTCCCTAGATATCGGTAGCCTAATTGCTGGAGCAAAATTGCGAGGAGAATTTGAAGAACGTCTCAAAGCCGTCCTCAAGGAAGTTACGGAATCTAACGGTAACATTGTCTTATTCATCGATGAACTACATACTGTCGTCGGTACTGGTTCCAGCCAACAAGGGGCGATGGATGCGGGGAATTTACTCAAACCTATGCTGGCGCGGGGAGAACTGCGTTGTATTGGCGCTACTACCTTAGATGAGTTTCGCAAATTCATTGAGAAAGATGCAGCCCTGGAACGGCGTTTTCAACAAGTGTACGTAGACCAGCCGAGTGTGGAGAATACAATCTCAATTTTGCGGGGATTGAAGGAACGCTACGAAGTCCACCACAACGTAAAAATTTCTGACTCCGCACTGGTAGCTGCGGCTACTTTATCGGCGAGGTATATTAGCGATCGCTTCCTACCAGATAAAGCCATTGATTTGGTCGATGAAGCGGCAGCACAGTTAAAAATGGAAATCACATCCAAACCAGCAGATTTAGAAGCCATCGACCGCCGTTTAATGCAGCTAGAAATGGAAAAGTTGTCTTTGGCTGGGGAAGAGAAAGTAGCAGCCGCAACCAAAGAGCGTTTGCAACGAATTGAGTCGGAAATCGCCAATTTAACCGAAAAACAGCAGGATTTAAACAATCAGTGGCAAGGAGAAAAGCAAGTATTAGAAGCTATCAGCCTGTTAAAGAAAGAAGAAGAAGCTTTAAGGGTGCAAATTGAACAAGCAGAACGGGCTTATGATTTGAATAAAGCGGCTGAGTTGAAGTATGGCAAACTGGAGGGAGTACAGCGCGATCGCGAAGCCAAAGAAGCGAAGCTACTAGAATTACAAAGCCAAGGTTCCACCCTGTTGCGTGAACAAGTCACCGAAGCCGACATTGCCGAAATCGTCGCTAAGTGGACAGGTATACCCGTAAACCGCCTGTTGGAGTCAGAACGGCAAAAACTCCTGCAACTCGAAAGCCACCTCCACCAACGGGTAATAGGACAACAGGAAGCAGTGGAAGCAGTTGCAGCCGCCATCCGTCGCGCCCGTGCGGGTATGAAAGACCCCAACCGTCCTATCGGTTCCTTCCTATTCATGGGGCCGACTGGCGTAGGTAAAACCGAACTCGCCCGTGCGTTAGCCCAATTCCTGTTTGATTCCGATGATGCTTTAGTGCGCTTGGATATGTCTGAGTACATGGAAAAACACTCAGTTTCCAGGCTAGTTGGTGCGCCTCCTGGTTATGTAGGCTACGAAGAAGGGGGTCAACTTTCCGAAGCCGTCCGCCGTCATCCTTATTCGGTGGTGTTATTGGATGAAGTCGAGAAGGCACACCCCGATGTGTTCAATATACTATTACAGGTGTTAGATGATGGGAGGATTACTGATTCTCAAGGGAGAACTGTAGATTTCCGCAACACCGTCATTGTCATGACCAGTAACATCGGTAGCGAACATATTTTAGATGTGTCTGGTGATGATTCTCAGTATGAGACAATGCGAAATCGGGTCATGGAGGCCTTGCGATCGCACTTCCGCCCCGAATTTCTCAACCGCGTTGATGATACAATACTCTTCCACACCCTCAGTCGTGACGAAATGCGCCACATCATCCGCATTCAACTCAAACGGGTGGAAAATCTGTTGCGAGAGCAAAAAATCTCCTTTGATATCTCCCAAGCCGCCTGTGATTTCCTAGTAGAAAAAGGTTATGACCCAGTTTACGGCGCAAGACCCCTAAAACGAGCCATTCAGCGAGAAATTGAAAACCCCCTCGCCACCAAAATATTAGAAAATACCTTTATTTCTGGTGACACCGTTTACATCGATAAGGGTGAGAATATTCTCACTTTTAGCAACAAAGCACCAGCAAAAATTTCCGTAACGCAGATTATGACTTAGCTAACTTTATAGAGACGCAGTTGATAGTGCGTCTCTATGTAATCACTTGCGTCTAAGCTTGCCCCTTGAACTCAGTATCACAAAAGACCTTAAATATATAACAACTAGTCTTTTAGTTACTCAGATTCAAGACAAAATTATATGCAGCTTATCACTTCGTTAAACCTAAGAAACTCTGAATATTTATCAAGAGACCGCTTTATAAGTTATCACCATCAATTACGGCTGATACTTAACCTTGGCAAACAGATAAAAGACATTCTGGAAATTGGAATTTTTAATTCCATTATGACAGACTTACTGAGAAACAAAGGTTACAAAGTCACAACAGCAGATATTGATAGCAATCTAGAACCAGATATATTACTAGATTTGACCAGTGATTTTTATATAGAAAAAGATAGATATGATGCAATTGTTCTGTTTCAGGTTTTAGAACATTTACCCTACGAACAGTCAGAACAAGCCTTAAAAAAACTGGCAGAAGCAACGAAAAAATATTTAATAGTTTCGTTACCTTATAATTCCGAATTTTTCGCAATTCAAGTAAAATTTTCTTTTACAAAGCGATCGCGGTATTTATTAATTAATTTGCCAAAATTTTGGAGTAATAAGCCTAAAACCGATGAACATTTCTGGGAAATCGGACTAAAGGGTTATCCAAAAAAGCGCATACACAAATCTGTGGCTAAAGCTGGTTTAACTATTAAGCAGGAATTTACCGACCCTATCCATCCATATCACTATTTTTTAGTCTTGGAGAAAATAGTGAGTAAATAAATATATAGTAATAGACTAGTGTCTGGTAGGGAAATCCGCATCACAGTTTGGGGGGCAAACAATCCTGGTAACTAGCTGCGATCGCATAAACTATACCTTGAAAATCTTTATTGCCCTTATGGTCTTTTATATCTTTGGGAATTACCCATAATATAAAAGGCTACAATGTCTTGACTACACAAACACCTTCACATACGATTACTTATCATGCTAGAGCAAGGCACTATCAGTATTCATACTGAGAATATTTTCCCCATCATTAAAAAGTCCCTCTACTCAGACCACCAAATTTTCCTACGGGAATTAGTATCTAACGCTGTCGATGCCATCCAAAAGCTGAAGATGGTGTCCCGCGCTGGAGAATATGCGGGAGAAGTCGAGGAACCAGAAATTGTGCTGGCGATTGATAAAGATAAAAAAACTCTCTCCATCACCGATAATGGTATCGGGATGACAGCAGAGGAAGTTAAGAAATATATCAACCAAGTCGCTTTCTCAAGTGCGGAAGAGTTTATTCACAAATATCAAGGTAAATCAGACCAACCAATCATCGGTCACTTTGGTTTAGGTTTCTACTCTTCCTTTATGGTGGCGAATAAGGTAGAAATTGATACCCTATCCTATCAAGAAGGAGCGCAAGCAGTTCACTGGAGTTGTGATGGTTCCCCAGAGTTCACCTTAGAAGAGTCATCCCGCACCACTCGCGGAACCACCATCACCCTGACTCTATTACCAGACGAAGAAGAATATTTAGAAGCTGCCAGAGTAAAAAATCTGGTCAAGACTTATTGCGACTTCATGCCAGTACCCATCAAACTGGATGGTGAAGTTTTAAACCAGCAAAAAGCACCTTGGCGGGAGTCTCCCAGCAACTTAACCAAAGAAGACTATTTAGAATTTTACCGCTACCTCTATCCTTTTCAAGAAGAACCTTTACTGTGGGTGCATTTGAATACTGACTATCCCTTTATTATCAACGGGATTCTGTATTTCCCTAAAATGCGTCCCGATGTGGATGTAACCAAAGGACAAATCAAATTATTCTGTAATCAAGTTTTTGTCAGTGATAACTGCGAAGAAATTATTCCCCAGTTCCTTGTACCGATGCGCGGGGTAATTGATAGTACAGATATACCCCTCAATGTATCACGTAGTGCCTTGCAAGGCGATCGCACAGTTCGCAAAATCGGCGATTATATAGCTAAGAAAGTCGGCGACAGACTCAAAGAACTTTACCGCGACGACCGCGAACAATATATTAGTGCGTGGAAAGACTTAAGTACATTTGTCAAATTCGGCGTTCTCAACGATGAGAAATTTAAAAAGCAGGTCGAAGACATCATTATTTTCCGCCGCACCGCACAGAACAAGGCAAATACTGAGACTGCTTCAGTGCAAGTACAATCAAGTGAAGAAGATGCTTGGCAAGATGTCACCCCTACCCCCGACACTTCCACATCCGCTTCCCCATACACAACACTGAAAGAATACCTAGAACGCAACAAAGAACGCCACGAAAACCGCGTCTTCTACAGCACTGATGAAGCCACCCAAGCTACATATATAGAACTACACAAAAACCAAGGCTTGGAAGTCCTGTTCCTCGACTCCTTCATTGACACCCACTTTATCAACTTCCTGGAACGGGAATATAACGATGTCAAATTTACCCGCGTAGACTCTGACCTAGATAACACCTTACTAGATCAAGACAAAGCGCAGGAAATTGTTGACCCCACAACCAACAAAACCAAGAGTGAGGTAATTAAAGAGTTATTCGAGAAATCCCTCAACAAACCCAGAGTCAACATTCGCACAGAAGCACTCAAGTCTGACGATCCTCAAGGTACACCACCGGCAATGGTGCTTCTACCAGAATTTCTCCGCCGCATGAGGGAAATGACCGCCATTATGCAACAGCAAAACGCAGATTTTCCCGAAGACCATATTTTACTAGTAAATACAGCCCATCCCCTCATACAAAACTTGGTAAATCTCAACCAAGGTACAATCATTCAAGGCGATGGACAAACAATAAATCCCCTAGCAAACTTAATTTGCCAACACGTTTACGATTTAGCGTTGATGTCCCAGAAAGGTTTTGACGCGGAAGGAATGAAATCCTTTGTCGAACGTTCCAACGAAGTCCTAACTAAGCTGACACAACAAGCCAGCAGCTAATATTAGATGTAGGGTGCGTCAGTACGAGAAACCCTAGCTATACTTAGAAAATATTCATACTGACGCACCCTGTTTGCTTAATTACGAGCTACGAATTACGAATTACGAATTACGAATTACCTACCCTCTGTCGCAGTCAGCTAAAATAGGAAGGTTGTATTCAAATCGTAATCTGGAGATAGCAACAATGTCTCGTCGCTGTGATTTAACTGGCAAAAAAGCAAATAACGCCTTTGCAGTTTCCCACTCCCACCGCCGTACCAAACGCTTGCAACAAGTCAACCTGCAAACCAAGCGCGTGTGGTGGCCAAGTGGCAACCGTTGGGTAAAACTGAAGTTATCTACCAAAGCCATTAAAACCTTAGAAGTCAAAGGTTTAGAAGCAATGGCAAAAGAAGCTGGTCTTAACCTCAATCATTACTAAACTGCTCATGCAGGGTTTGGAATTTGCTGATTTTATTTTCTAGGTAATTTCCATATCTTCAGAAAATATTTAATAAATCTACCCCTCTTTGGCAAGATATGAGATCCTCGACTTTTTGATGAAGTCGAGGATTTGTTTATTTATCAGCAGGGTAAAGTATTTGTAGGGTGGGCAATACTTACAAAATAACGAGTTAGCTTGGTATGTTGAATAAGTTTAACTCTTTAAATAATTAAAAATTCAACCTTATTGAATTGACATCTTTCATGGCATAGGCGGGTACTATAAGTTTACTTAAATAGCCATATCTTCATGAAGCAAACTACCTATGCAATTGATTTGTATGAAATAAATGTGAAGCTATCCTTATTTCCTCAGAGAATAAAGATTTCTCAAAATTTCCGTATTTTCCGAAAAAACTTAATAGTTGAACAATGATATAAAGTAAACAATCCAATAATTCGGAGTTAGCAAAACAGAGTTTTGTGAAGTAAATAGAAATTTGGTTATGCCTTTAGATTGATTCTATGGGCATAATTGTCAATTGCATAAAAAGATAAATTTGTAGCAAATAACTTGACAGGAAAGCAGCTATGACCAGGAAACGCCATCTAGTCAAGACAATTAGAAAAGTATCCAAATTATTGAGAAAAAAATTATTTAAACATAATCCTTTATTGGCATTCAAAAGGCAAATAAACTCCATATTGCGAACTTTATTTGTCACTAAAAATCGACGCGGTACAACAAATGCTGGATTTGTGTTACCAACAGTAGCAATGGTAGCCCTAGTAGTTGTCTTACTCACTACAGCAATTCTATTTCGGTCTTTTGATCGGGCTAAAAATGCTAGTAATGTCAGAGTAAATGAAGCGGCGTTGAATGCTGCGGCTCCTGCGCTTGACCGCGCTAGAGCGAAAATAAATAAACTATTTCAAGACCCAAGGCTACCACGCGCTACGCCAACAGACGATGCTTTGTACAACACTTTGACAACAAATATCAATGAGTATACGTTTGGTGACGAAACTCAATTAAAAGTAACTCAAAATTCAAACGAACTCAGAACAGCTTGGATGTACCCTATAGATACCGATAACAACGGTAAGTTTGATACTTATGCCCTTTATGGAATTTACTTTAAAAATCCACCTGTTACTAATGGACAATATACTCGTGCCAGAAACGCCCTAGAGGCGAGAACTCCGCCCATGACTGTTAATAGTATCGGTAGCAGTTGCGGATCTGGTCAAAATACAAGTGCTGCCTTAGTAGGTAACACAGGTTGGTTTAGAAATGGAACCAAGTTGAAAAAAGCCTTTTTTGTTTATACCGCTAGTGTTCCCATTACCTCACAACCGACAGATACTAACTATGAGCGTAAGAGCGGTAATCAAGGCTTCTCGGCTATGGAACTTCAGCAAGACCGCGTACAATTACCCTTGGTGAACAACGCGGTTGTTTATGAAGATGATTTAGGATTATCGCCGGGTCCTGATTTCAGGTTAAATGGACGCATTTTCACCAATAGTAACTTTTTGATTGGCTCATCAGGCAATAAATCTATCACGCTATATCAAGTTAGCGCTAGAGCATCGTGTTTCTACGACCCTGATAACGCCAAAATAGTGATTGGGGGAAATCTTGCCTCTGGTCCTATGACAGGTAGTGTTGATGTTAATAACACAAAGGTTGATTTGTACAAAGGTAAATCAACTGCTGTTTCTAATGTCGCTGTCAAAGATGGGTCAACTAACAATAAGTCAGTTAACGATACTCCCACAAATATTGCCTACAATAGTCTGGCTTACACACAACGCATCAACCGTTTAGTTACTGCCCAGATAGCGGCTAATCCTGACGGAAGCGCTGACCCGTCAGAAGTTACCGATGGGATGCGAGATGTCGTCACCAAGCAAGGCCGAACGTTAACCGATTTAACGACTGTTGAGAAAGCCAGTTTACGCTTCAAGCAGCTTGAACTTTACTTTAAAAGACGTACCCGCAAAGTACCTTATGTAGAAGTTGGCTTTGATGGTGATGCTTTAGGTGATTACAAAGTTGGTGGTTCTAAGGAGGGTGAAGTATTACAAGGTAGTGGCAATACTTTACGTCCCCCCAACTTTTGGATGTATCCTTTCGATCCTGCCGATGGTAAAGACGCAACTGGCTATGCCGGCTTGAGTTTAAATACAAATGGTAGTGACAAGCTCTTCCCTGCTGCAACTGAACCAGTTAAGCTCGTAAAACAATTGCAAGAAGTAGAAGGTTATTTTGGCGATCGCGTTTTAATTGGTAATAACCTACCGCAACTTTGGTGGAATAACACTAAGAACGCATTTGTCGGGCCAAATGCCGATGATACCCAATCTATTAATGACTTTAAATGGGATAATGGCGATGGAACTCGCACTCGCCGCACTCGTGTAGAAACATTAAAAGATTTGGGTAGTACAGACCGAGATGCAGACTGGGAATTAGCAGCAGCCCAAATACCAAATAGCCCACAAGACCCCGTAGGTGGTCTGCGAGTAGTAACTGGAGCAGGAATTTATTTGCCTGATTCTGTCACTCCTAGTAACTTAAGTTCAACAACATATACTTCGCTTACTAATAGGCAAATTTGGTCTGACTTGTTGGCAATGCCGCGAATAAATACTACTACTAAAGTTCTTGATTCAACACAAGTTACTTCACCACAGAAGCCTTACAAGGATTATGGTTTAGACCTTACCTATCAAATACTCCAACCACCAGCCGCTCAACCATATCTGCGGATGCGGGCGACAGTGGTGTATCACTATAAATCTACTAGTTACAGCCAAACTAGCCCCACGCCCATAGCCTGCGTTAGTAGCTACTATGATCCAACAGATCAAAATACAGCGCGTAATTTATCAGCATTACCTTGGAATCCTCCTGCTGATCCAGGCGCAACTTTTGATGCAGCTAAAGCTCGCTCCAATAACGGTATAGTTTATGATTTTCCCACAACTAAAACTGAAAGCTCTTATAGCAGCGTCCTTAGTTATCTGGCAGATTTAAAATATCCTAATGGACGTTTAATTGATGATGGACTACTTAAAAGAGCTTTAGACAAAGCCAGCGATACTAGTAAACGTACTCTCTCGGAAAGGTCTGCTATTGATGCAGCAATTTGTGGCTTGGCAATCTTCGATGGTACTCTGACCACTCCTACAAATAGTGCCATCGATCATGGCTCTATTTATGAAGTTGCGTTTCTAGACGGCAGACAGGTTCAAGCAAATGACGCAACGACCGGAAGCAGAAATTACGATCTTTCCAAGCAAGATAGAAGACCTTTAGAAATTCGTGCCACAGTCTTAGATATTGATAAACTCCGCAGAAAAACAATCGGCGGAACCACACCAGCCCAGGAGTACTTACTACCTAATAGTGGTATTATTTATGCTACTCGTGATGATGCACTACAAGATTTGAGTGCCACACCAGTAGCAAATATCAATTCTCCAACTGAGAGCCAAAAGCAAGAAAGTACCGTAGACTACAAACTTGATCCAACTCGTCGTCCCAATGCCATTATGCTTGTCAACGGTCAAGCTATTGCCCGTGCTGCAAGCAATACTTATCGAGATGCAGAAAAGGGGCTGATTTTAGCTACCAATTTGCCAGCTTATATTGATGGTGATTTTAATCTGCATACTAAACAAGAGTTCACCACAGCACTAACTGATAATTGGGACAATTTCTACACTCGTACAACATTAGATTCTAACTTTGCTTGTCGTCCGGGTGATCCTCGATTACCTTCTTGTTCAACTGGTGATCAATGGCGGTCTGCTGCTGTCTTGGCAGATTCTTTAACGGTACTTTCCAATAACTTTAGATTTGGCTTCCGCAATGAAGGAGACTACGATTGGCAGCTTGATACTTCTACACGCCCAGCAAGCTATGCCACTATTTTCTCCAGTGTCAATTCTTACGTACCGATTACCAATTGGCACGACACCAGCAGCAGTCTTGCTTTACCAAGAGATTTAGTTCCAGATATTGATGGTAATACGGCAACAACAGGGTTCCAGGGTAGTTCTTATCTTAATAACTTCGTCACACCAATTGTGCGAAAAGTTAGAGCCAAACAGCTAGTATTAGAAGTTTGTTATCAAGATCCATGCACTGAACCAAGAAACTGGACAATTAAAAACGCCTGCCCAACACAAGCAATAGGTCAAAATGTTTGGCGAGACGTAAAGAACGATGGTACGGCAGACATTATTGGTCAACCAATAACATCAATTAAAACCGGAGTAGTTGGCCAACCAACAACTTGTAATAATCCTAACGCTAACTTAGTCAATCGACCATCGAGAATTGCCTTTGTACGTAGTCTCAGTGGTACTAATATTGGTCAAATAACCACTCCATTAAAAGTTTATGGTGTTGATAGTAGTGGGAAGGTTGCAGAGTTCAGCTGGCCGTTAACAACCACAAGTACAAGTGTACCAGTGGATGCAGTAGATAATAGCGGAAATCCATATTTCATTCCTTGGTTTGAAGGAAATTCAAGAAGTGATACTAATAATAATCTCGTGTTTCAACCAATTTACCAATACAATCAACCATTTGGAACTATTGGGCAAGTAGATAACGATGATATCAAAACTGCAAAACCAGGAAACTGGCTACAAAGAGCGACAACAACCACTGTTAATGTAATTGCTGCCGTTGGGGATACTCCTGGTGCATCTCCTAAAACAACTAGCCCAACTCGCGCTGCTGAGGATAATGGTGGTCTACACAATTTTATACGTCTTATCGAAAACTGGGACGCTGATGCCACTACATCTGCTCTCAGAATAAGCGGCGCTTTTTACCAAGTCAAACGTAGTGCTTATGCCACTGCACCATTTATTGCTGGGCTTTCCGACAATCTCTATCAAATCCAGAACAGTAGCGGTAAACTTCCATACTACTTACCGCCTTTAAGGCAATGGGGTTATGATGTGGCGTTGCTATCTCAATCACCTGACCTGCTTGCCCAAAAGTTGGTAACAATTCCCGATGATTTGCCTGATGAGTTCTTCAGAGAAGTTGGTAGAGATGATCCTTGGGTGAAAATTTTGTTGTGTGCCAAAAAAGCAGCAGACGATACTAACGCCATAGATGCAGATCAACGTGGTTCTTGCTCTTAAGAATTACAGCACTTTTCATCTAGATAAACACATCACTCTAGATGTATTTTCAAAGTCTGGTAATCCCCCCTAACCCACTTAAAAAAGAGGGGAATCTAAAAATCTTTAATCACATAATAGGTAGTTTAAAAATAGACCTTAGCTTCTAACCGAGAAACGCTGTAAATTTTCCAAGTTGGTGATGAGCAATGATCAAACCTAAAAAGCAACAACAAAAAACTTTTTGTGGTGATTCCGGTTTTACTATCGTTGAATCTCTAGTGGCCTTACTTGTCGCTGCTATTTTATTAGCGGCGATCACTCCTGTACTTGTCATATCAACAGCTACTCGTGTACAGGCCAGAAGGGTGGAACTAGCAGCACAAGCTGCCAAAACTTTCATTGATGGTATCAGGTCTGGTGCGATCGCTGCACCAAGTCAAACAATTAACATTGATGCTTCGACTGACACTAATGCCAGACGGATTGCCACTGTTACAGTCCCAACAAGTGTCACCGGAAAACCAAAGGATTATTTAGTTGAGAACTCAACTACTGATGAAATGCCAGTCCCTACATCTGCCACTGGCTTATATTGCTTTACAAGGTCTGGGACTATTACCACCGCAGATTGTACACAAAAGTCATTTGAATATTACATTCAAGCAGCACGAATGGGTGTTACAGGAAGTTCAGATAATGATGGCTATCGCTTGGCTATTCGAGTTTACAGGGCTGATGTTGATTTTACTCGACCTCGAACTGCCAGCACCGGACAAAGTAGTAAGAAAACACAAAATCCCTACACTGGCGGTTTAGGCGATCGGCAATCTCCTTTACTAGAAATGACAACCGACATTGGTAACACTAGCACCACTTTTAATGATTTATGTCAGCGTCTTGGTGTTGCAACCAATAAAGGTTGTAGTTAGTAGCCAAAATTCCATTGTCTGACAAATGTGTATCTATATCACTTGAGAGAAAAACAGACATGAAAAGGATACTAAGATTCCTACTCACTAGCCAACTGAAACTTTCCCATCAAGAGCAATCTAGCGGTTTTACCCTCATTGAGTTGTTAGTAGCTCTGCTTATCGCCTTCTTAGTAATCACACCCTTACTAGGCATCATGCTCACCATCATGAGTACAGACACACAGGAACAAGCTAAAGCTACTACAGAACAAGAAATCCAAGCTGCTCTTGATTACATTGCTCGTGACTTACAACAAGCAGTCTATATTTACGATTCTGCTGGAGTCAATGCAATTAACACAACCAATCCTTCAGGCTTAGGCTTGCCCTTTTCCAACTCTACAGATAGAGTGCCTGTGTTAGTCTTTTGGAAGCGGGAATTAGTTAACCAAGTAATTCCGATCGCCACTAATCAAAGAGATGATACCTATGTTTATTCACTGGTTGCCTACTATCTAATCAAAGATACCAACACTAATACCATCAGTCCATCTAATGCTGCTCGTATTGCCAGATGGCAAATTAGGGATGGTGTACCTACATCTGCTAGTACTGGTGCAGACTGCCCTGGATATACAGGAAAATATGTCAGTGTTAACAGTATTGATTATTGTCCAGATGCCGGTTTTGCTCCATTTAATTTAGATGGGACAGGCACTTTAGAAGAAAAAATGAATGCTTGGAAGAGGCTGAGTCAATACACAACAAAAAATGCTGGTGGGCAAGATGTAGTAAATACGGTTAATTACTCTAACACTCCCATAACACTTCTATACTATATAGATCAAACTACAACAAACGCACCAGTAAAAGTAGCTTGTCCTACTGGCACAACATTAGTTGCACCAAATACGACCAATTTCAATACTCGCACTACGTTTAGCATGACCAGCTTTTATGCCTGTATTGATAGAGCTGATACAACAGCACAGGTATTTATTAGAGGTAATGCTCTAGCACGCCTACAAAGCAATAACTTGAGTTACCAAGATACAAATAGGGCTTACTTCCCAACTGCGAGTATCACCGTTCAAGGGCGGGGTATATTATTTACCAAGTAAATCTAAAAAAAACAATTGCGAGTTACTCAATCAAAAGCGATATGAAAAAAATTAGCTTGAAGTTATTGTACATTAGCAAGAATTTTATTAATCAACAACACTTAGCCAAAAGAAGTGATTTGTTAAGGTACAGCCAGTTAAATGCTGGCTATAGCCTAGTGGAAATGCTGGCTGTGGTAATGATGATAGGTATTTTAGCTGCAATATTAGCCCCTAACTGGTTTGCTTTCGTCAACAGACAGCAGCTAAATAAAGCCAATGATGCTGTTATTACAGCTATTCAAGAAACTCAGAGACAAGCCCAAAGAAATAAAACTCGCTATAGTGTCAGTTTTCGCAAAACTAGTGCGAATCAACCGATACAATTTGTCATTTACCCCACGCTCAAACCTGATGGAACTGTTAGAAGTTTTTCGGACATTTCCAATACTGATTGGAAATCTTTAGGAGAAAACGCAGGAGTCACTTCGATCAATTCCAAACAATTACTACTTGGCGCAAATCTCAGCAGTGAAAATACTGCTGGTTCTTCTATATCTTTTAGTTTAACAGACCCAACAAAAATTACTTTTGACTACATGGCTACTTTACCCAATGCTAACTTTGGTACAATACCATCAGGTTCTACAGAACCAACGGGGCTGAGAGTTGTTTTAGCTTTACCTGTAGGTAGTAACGGTACATCTCCAAGTGGGGTAAGGCGATGCGTTATTATTAGAACTCTTTTAGGTTCAATTCAAACAGCACAAAACAACGCATGTAGCTAAATTATGAAATTTAATATCTTATATTTCAGTATTTTTTGTAAAACAATTTTTTGCATTTAATACCTGTCAACAAAACTTAATTTAGGTATTTTGCTATATTAATTAAATACCTAATACCATTTTAGGTTGTAAGATGGGTTACTTTTGAGCTTTCGAGCAATCCATCTGTCGTAATCATTTTTCAAATTGGTTTGATTAAATTAAATATTTTACTTCTTAACCCAATTATTAGTAATTTAATCCTTTTAAAAATATGATAGAACTGATTGACTTTACAGTAGTTATTCCGACTTATAACGGTGCGATTCGCTTGCCCGAACTATTAGAAAGGCTACAAAATCAAGTCAACATCGAAAATATTTCTTGGGAAATAATTGTTGTCGATAATAACAGTACAGATAGCACAGCCCAAGTGGTGCAGCAATACCAAGAAAACTGGCAATGTGCTTACCCTTTAAAATATAACTTTGAATATAAGCAAGGTGCTGCTTACGCCAGAAAAAAGGGTGTTGAAGTAGCTTCAGGTAAATTGATAGGTTTTTTAGATGATGATAACTACCCTATACCAACCTGGGTAGCAGCAGCTTATGCTTTCGCTCAAAAGTATCCCCAAGCTGGTGCTTATGGTAGTCAAATACACCCAGATTGGGAAGTTGAGCCGCCAGAAAACTTTGAGCGTATCAGCCCCTTTCTAGCAATTACAGAACGCGGAAATAAACCTCTATTTTACGATCCAAGGAAAAAACTGCTTCCTCCCTCTGCTGGACTAGTTATTCGCCGCGAAGCTTGGTTACAATCTGTCCCAGACCAGCCTATATTAACTGGTAGAGTTACTGGGAATATGCTCACTGGGGAAGATTTAGAAATGTTATGTCATATCCAAAAGTCCGGCTGGGAAGTTTGGTATAACCCCGAAATGGAAATTTATCATAAAATTCCAAGCTCCAGATTAAAGAAAGAGTATTTAATCCCATTCTTTAGAGGTATTGGATTAAGTCGCTATGTTACTAGAATGACAAACGTAAAACCCTATTACAAACCTTTTATATTCGTTGCTTATCTTGTAAATGATAGTAAGAGAATTTTATTCCAAATACTTAAGTATGGAAACAAGATAAAAACAGATTTAGTAATACTTTGTGAAACAGAACTCATATTTAGCAGCTTAATTAGTCCTTTCTATCTTTGGAAAAATGGATATTTGAGTAAAAATAATCAACAATTATGATAAGTTTATTTAACCAAAAAGAAGCAAATAATATAGCCGAAACAATCGATTTTACTGTCGCTATCCCTACATGGAATGGTGCAGAACGATTACCAGAAGTTTTAGATAAGCTTTTGGCACAAACTGGTATAGAACACCTAAGCTGGGAAGTGATTGTTATCGATAATAATAGCAGCGATCGCACACCAGAAGTAGTGAAAGATTACCAAGCAAAATTTACTCAATGTGAGTTGAAGTACTTTTTGGAAACACAACAAGGATCAGCATTTGCTCGACTCAAAGCTGTAAATGAGGCTAGGAGTGAATTTGTTGGTTTTTTAGATGATGATAACTTACCAGCACCTGACTGGGTTTTACATTCATATAATTTTAGTGAGGAACATTCTCAAGCAGGTGCATGGAGTGGGCAAATACATGGTGATTTTGAAGTAAAACCACCAGATAATTTTGACAAAATTCAGGCTTTTTTAGCCATCAGAGAACATGGTCAAAAAGCATATATATTCGATGCTGATAATTTAAGACTACCCCCCAGTGCAGGACTTGTTATTCGTAAACAAGCTTGGCTAAAAAGTTTACCTAAGCAGATGTTTTTTGTAGGAAGAGTTGGAAAATCAATGGTAGGAGGAGAAGATATAGAAGTTCTACTACACCTACACAAATCAAGTTGGGAAATTTGGTATAACCCCAAAATGGAAATTTATCACAAAATTCCTCACTGGCGCTTAGAGAGAAATTACTTACTCAAAATTGCTCGTGGTTGTGGCTTATGTATTTTCCAACTCAGACTGATTAATGCTAAAAAATGGCAAGTACCAGTAATTTTACTAAAAACAACTTTAGGTAATCTGCGGAGGATACTCCAGCATATCATCAAGTATAAAAATAATTTAAACACAGATATAATTGCACTTGTTGAAGTTAATTTTTATTTAGGAAGCATTTTGAGTCCCTTATACTCATTAGTATTTTATTTCCATAACTTAACCAATAAAAACATGAAAGTAAATAATGAATAATTCACCAGAAATTTCTGTAGTTATCCCAGCATATAATTGCGAAAAGACTATAAAAGAAACAATTAACTCAGTTTTACAACAAACATTTTCTGATTTTGAGTTAATTATAATTAATGACGGCTCACAGGACTCAACCTTAAATGTTATTAGTGAAATTCAAGATCGACGACTGAAAATATTCTCCTTCGATAATGCTGGAGGTAATGTTAGCCGGAATCGTGGATTAAATCTTGCAGTAGGAAACTATGTTAGTTTCTTAGATGCTGATGATATGTGGACACCGGATAAACTAGAGTCTCAATTAGAAGCACTACAAAAAAACTCAGATACTCATGTCGCCTATAGCTGGACTGATTATATTGATGAGGAAGGTAATTTCATAGTATCAGGTAGACGTGTATCTGTTAATGGAGATGTTTATGAAAAGTTATTAATAAATAATTTTTTAGAGAATGGTTCCAATCCTTTAATAGCTAGAGAATTATTAATGGAGTTGGGTGGTTTTGATGAATCCCTCAAAGCCGCTCAAGATTGGGATATGTGGTTAAGATTAGCTGCTAAATATTCCTTTGTAGCTGTACCCAAAGTACAAATTTTATATCGAGTTAGTTCCAAATCTTTATCTACGAACTTAACTAGGCAAGAAAAATATTGTTTACAAGTTCTGGAAAACTCATTTCAACGTAGACCAGCAAAAAGTAAAAGTACTTTAAATTTAAGCAAGGCAAATATATATAAGTACCTAACCTGTAAAGCTTTACAAGAGCCTTGCGACAAAGAAAAGGGCATTGTAGCATTCAAGTTTTTATGTAAATATTTTATCAATGATAATCATAGATTAAAGCAGAAAAGTTTCTTTATCAAATTATTATTGAAAATTTTAGTAATCCTTGTATTTCCTACTTTTATATCTACTAGCCTTTTATCTATAATGAAAGTAGAAAAACCTAAAAAAAGGTTTTCTGCAATAGTAGATAATAGAATCTGAATCTCAAAATGCCTCGACAGGTGCATCTGTTATATTTTCTTGCTCGGAAATCTTGCCAGAATATTCGGTTTGTTGATGGCTTCACATTGCCAGAAGTTTTAGTGACCGTTTTATTCATCGGTATACTAGCAACTTTAGCACTACCTAACTGGTTAGTTTTTGTAGATAATCAACGTCTTAATCAGGCTCAAAGCCAGGTATATAATGCTATTAGACAAGCCCAAAGCCAAGCAAGTAAAGAGAAATTGACTTGGCAAGCTAGTTTTCGGGAACAGAATGGTATAGTTCAATGGGCTGTTCATCCGGCTACTGTTAGTCCCACTGTTAATGATTGGAATAATCTTGATTCTCGCGTGAACCTTGATGCAGAAACGACGTTACAGCAATCAAACGGTGTGAGGCGTATTCAATTTGACCATTTAGGCAGTGTAAAACAACCACCTCTAGGTAGAATTACATTGTCTAGCAAGTCTCGCAGTAGAATTAAGCGTTGCGTCTTTGTTTCCACAATTTTAGGAGCAATGCGGACAGCGCAAGAGCGTACCAGAGCTAATAGTGATGGAGACTATTGTTACTAAAATTTGGGGTGCGCTAGCCTACTAGATTGACACAGCTAAAATGTAGCAACTAATTAACCCTCCGTGCTTCTGTGGTTAGCTAATGCAACATCTTAGCCTTGCCACGCCACTACTACTTTTACGGTAGTATAAGTGTTTAAACGAACATAACCTTAAACAATGTATGATGTGCTGCAATCATTAGAAATTTTTTCACAGCACCTAATTATTTTTAGTCGCTACCCAGAACCAGGGAAGACAAAGACTAGATTAATACGAGCTTTGGGTGCTATTGGTGCTGCAAACCTGCAATGCCAAATGACTGAACATACAATATCTCAGGTTAAAGAACTGCAAAAGGTAATTAACGTATCTTCAGAGGTGCGGTTTGCAGGCGGTGATGTGCAACTAATGCAAGATTGGTTGGGTACAGATTTAGTTTACCAGCCTCAAGGTGATGGGGATTTGGGTTTGCGGATGACGCGATCGCTATATAATGCCTTTCAAGCACAAGCAACACAAGTAGTTATTATCGGCACTGATTGCCCTGGATTGAATTGTCAGATCCTTACCCAAGCTTTTAAGCAAATACATACAGTTGATTTGGTAATTGGCCCAGCAATTGATGGTGGCTATTACTTAATAGGGTTGCGTTGCTTCATTCCAGAATTATTTGTCAATATCGACTGGGGAAGTTCGCAAGTATTACACCAAACTGTGGAGATTGCGAACAAACTCAACCTCTCATATCATTATCTACCAGAGTTAGCTGATGTGGACAGACCAGAGGATTTACCGATTTGGCAGCAAGTTTGGGAAACAGAAGTTAAGATGAGGTAGCAAATATAAACCGAGTTATCGATGTATTACAAAATACCGAAGTAATACTGGTGAAATTCAGCCCAGCAATGCTACCGTAGTGTAGCTTGAAACTCAAGAACAAAAAATTTGTCACATAACAGCATTGCATTTGATCTCCAAAATATGGGTAGATTCATATAACAACTAGCGATAGGGTAACAATATTCAAGTAACTTTAGATAGGATCATCACTCAATCTAAATCCAGTACACATTTAAAAAACTATGGTTAATCGCTTTGCCTCTGTAAATTCCTCCCTCATCCTCAAAGTTGTGGGGATAGTCTTAATTGTCTCGTTCTTATTAGATTTCTTGATTTTGTTGTTGCCGTTTCAACCCACAGATAGGCTATGGCAAATCAATCTAGCAACAGCATTAGTTGACCGAGGGATTGTGCCTTTGGTGGGGCTAGGAGCATTATTCACTGGGTACTGGATAGACAGTGCTAGTGATGGGGCTACCAAGGGCATTGATTTAAGAGTTCCTGTTTTAATACTCTCTAGCATTTTGGGGTTAATGTTCTTACTAATTTTCCCCTTACATCTCAATAATGTCCGACAAGCTAGTACCCAAGCTGTAAACCAAATCAATCAACAAGCAGAACAGGCAGAAAATCAACTTAAAAATCAGTTAGCACAATTCCAAGCCCAAGCCAACACTGAGCAAGGAAAAGCTCAATTAGAGCAATTACGCGCCCAAGCTAGAAATCAGTTTACTGAACTGTTGAAAGATGACCAAAGATATCAACAAGCGTTAAATAATCCTCAAGTACCAGCACAACAGAAAGAATTACTCAAGAAGTTTAAAGCTAATCCGCAAGAATTGGATCAGTTTATCGCCCAGCAAACAGATCCTCAAGGACTCGCCAATCAAAGATTAAACCAAATCCGTCAAGGTAAGGAAGACGCAGCCAAACAAGCTAAAGACAATGCTTGGAAATCAGGACTCCGAATTGGGATCAGTAGCTTAATATTGTCCATTGGTTACATCATTATCGGTTGGTCAGGACTTAGAAGTTCAGGTGCTTTACAAGGTGGTGGACGTAAAGGTAAAGTGCCAGCACGTTAATTCATTGATTCGTTTGACTATGGGGGCTAGAGAGTAATTTTTGACATGACACTCTTAGCCCTCAATCGCAGATGGGGGAGAAGAAGGAGACAAGGGAGATGAGGGAGTAGGGGGAGTAGGGGAAAATAACTTTGGACTATGGACTCATGACTAATGACTATTAAAAAAATTACTTTAAAACTTGGCAATGTTTTCTATTTATATACTGACTTATAACGAAGAATTAGATATTGCAGCTTGTATAGAATCCGCGACGTTATCGGATGATATTATCGTTGTCGATTCATGTAGTAGCGATCGCACTGTAGAAATTGCCAGTCGCTATCCTATTCGTGTTGTGCAGCACGCCTTTGAAAGTCATGGTCGTCAACGTACTTGGATGTTAGAATCCATTCCCCCGAAACATGAATGGGTATACATCCTCGAAGCTGATGAAAGGATGACTCCAGAATTGTTTGCTGAGTGCGAACAAGCATTAAAAAGTTCTGAATACATAGGTTACTATGTGGCGGAACGTGTCATGTTTATGAATCGCTGGATTCGTTACAGCACTCAATATCCCCGTTATCAGATGCGTCTGTTCCGTCACGGAAAGGTGTGGTTCACTGATTATGGGCATACGGAACGAGAAGTGTGCGAGGGCGCTACCAGCTTTTTAAAGGAAACCTATCCTCACTACACTTGCAGTAAAGGGTTGAGCCGTTGGATAGAAAAACATAACCGTTATTCTACTGATGAAGCAAAGGAAACTTTATACCAGTTAGAGAACGGCAAAGTTGAGTGGCGTGATTTATTCTTAGGTAATTCGGAAGTTGCTAGGCGACGTGCTTTAAAAGACTTGTCTTTAAGACTACCCGCCAGACCTTTGTTACGTTTTTTGTATATGTACTTCCTGTTAGGTGGTTGTCTAGATGGGCGTGCAGGACTGGCATGGTGTACATTACAGGCTTTTTATGAGTACCTAATTTTGTTGAAAGCCTGGGAAATGAAGTATTTACCTACCCCAAGTTTAGATGCACCAATAGATTTGAGTACACAGAGCAGCCAAGAAGCTCAAAAAGAGGGGTTAGGGTCTAGCAGCTAGTAACTTTACTGTCATCGAAATTAGCATAATTCTTAAGCCCACGCACCATAAGTTAAAATTTATAACATTCCATTTCATAAAAAGCACTTGGTTCAGTCGTTATTATCAATGTACTGGACTTATTTTTATGGACATAGCAGCTTTTAACAGAAAACGATAGGATTGTAATAACTAAGGATTTGCAACGATCATTTACAATTTGTACAAAGAAAAGTAAAGTCTTCACAGACAAACTGGCTTTTGTTTTATTTGGAATGTAACTGTATAGACTGTGGTAGGAAAACCTATTGCCAGCTAAATGCTAGCTAAATTTCTAGCTACAGTTCTCATACTTAATAGTAACGCTGAAACTTGCAGTAGCAAATATTGCAAAAAATAACTGGGCTATTAGACAAATTTACTGGAATGAGTACCAATAACGAAAGTTCCACTATCCTAAAAAAAGAGAATAGAGGCTTGGGAATAGACCGCTTAAAGCAGGACTTAAAAAACGACCTGATTGCAGGGTTGTTAGTAGTAATTCCCCTAGCAACCACTATCTGGTTAACGATTACTATTGCGAGTTGGGTGATTGACTTTCTGACCCAAGTTCCTAAACAACTAAACCCATTTGATGGACTACATCCCATCTTAGTAAATATATTGAATTTAGCGGTGGGGCTAGCTGTACCACTACTAAGCATCTTAGTAATTGGGTTGATGGCTCGGAATATTGCTGGGCGTTGGTTGTTGGACTTTGGGGAACGATTATTGCAAGCAATTCCCTTGGCTGGACAGGTGTATAAAACTTTGAAGCAGCTTTTGGAAACACTACTCAAAGATTCCAATGGTAAGTTTCGCAGGGTCATCTTAGTAGAATATCCCCGTCGAGGAATTTGGGCGATCGCCTTCGTTACAGGTGTGATGAGTACTGAAATTCAGTCCCAAATGCCACGACCGATGTTAAGTGTATTTATTCCTACCACACCAAACCCAACCACAGGCTGGTACGCCGTAGTCCCAGAAGACGAAGTAGTTAACCTTTCGATGTCTGTAGAAGATGCCTTCAAGGTTATAGTTTCCGGTGGAATTGTAGCACCTAATACCCCATTGCTACCCCTTGAGTTAGTTCAAGAAGGCAGGAGTAGGGGGAGATGAGGAGGATGAGGGAGATGAAAGGAATTTAGCCTCTCTGAAGTTCGCGTAAGCGTTCTCACAGAGTATCCACAGGGTGGGAGATGAGAAAAAACAAGAATATTTCTTAGTTACCAAGACTTATGTATCTATAAATTCATCTCCCCCTACTCCCCCCACTTCCTCATCTTCCCCCATCTTTACTTCCCACTTCCTATGAAACAAAGCTAAAAAAATCCGGTAAATTCACACCTATTACAGATAAGATGGTTGTCTGGCTTTGTCACAATTGATCAATTTGTCACCCAGAAATTAAATTACTACTGAAATATTTACTTTTATGCAAGACCGCAAACCCCAGCAAATCGCGCGTGAACTGGCTTTATTAAGCCTGAGTCAGTTACCATTAAATCCTAAAAAGTTAACAGAAGAACACCTGCCTAAGTTAGTATTAGCCACAGTACGTACTTTGAGAGCAGAAGTACAGGATACATTGGACAACGCGGCGGCAGAATTGCAACGGAGTAACGATCGCCTTCTAACTAGTCAAACACGGGCTGCTGATTTGAATACCGCTCGGAATATGCTACAAGAAGCGATCGGCTATACACAAACAGCTATTAATCAACTAGGCGCAGCAGTTGAGTTTCCCGAACTAATTCAACTAGCAAATCAAGATAAGGAAGTTGGTAGATACGCCATCAAACTTGTCAAAATTGTCAGTGAAGAACGCACCGCGATTGATGAGCAAATCACCGCAGCCCTAGTAGATTGGCAAGTTACTCGCCTAGCTCAAATCGACCGTGATATTCTCCGCATTGCCGTAGCAGAAATGAGGTTCTTTAATCTGCCTGATAGCGTAGCCATCAACGAAGCTGTAGAGTTGGCTAAACGCTACAGTGGCGACGAAGGTCATCGTTTTATTAACGGTGTATTGCGCCGAGTTACTGACCAGAAAAAGGCATTGAGTGTTTAAGTAAGTGATGAGTGATGTTAACGGTAGCAGCGCGTTTAGCGCGTGCTGAGTAATGAGTGCTGTTAGCGGTATCGGGGCGTTCAGCCCGTGCTGAGTAATGAGTAATGAGTAAAAATTTCTCCCTTGTCTCCCTTGTCTCCCCCCTCCCTTTCATCACTCCCTCTTTCAAAGGTGCGGAAAACCCGGAGGTTTTCACACTAGGTAGAGGTCAAAAGTTAAATTAAACTCATAACTTATAACTCATAACTCGTAACTCTCTTAACAACTTATCACCGCTAGCTGCAATGGTTTTTAATTGGTTCCGTCGTCAACAAGACGATTCCGCGCAAACTCCCCCGGAGACAAAAGAACAAGAAACACCCCAGGTAACAGAATCTCAGCCAGAGCCAGCCGCTACTGTACCAGACTCAACAACGGATTTGTTGGCGTTTGCAAAAGCGGCTTACAAAAATATTCAAGAAAAACAAAAACCTCAAGAAGTAGAATCTCAACCTGAATCAGCAACTACTGAACAAGAAATAACGGCAACTGCTGAGGTAGAGAATATACCAGAATTATTAGATACTACTGTTACTGAGGTAACAGAAAATATTGAAAATCCAGAAGTGGAAGCAGTTACTGAAGAAATACATGAAGTAACAGCGACTACACCACAAGAAGTAGAAACTGAGCCAGAAATAGTAGAGTCTGTAGCGGCAGCAGAAGCAACGCCACAGCCTTCATTATCCTTCCTAGAACGAGCAGCCGCAGAAAGAGAAGCTAGGCAAGAAAGACTTATCGCCAGTGCTATCGAAATACCAGAACCCGAAGTAGTACAGCCAGCCGCTACCACACAGGAAACAGCCCCAGAAATTGAGGGTATAACTTTTGATGAAGGGTTTGTTTGGTCGGCAGAAGTATTGGCTGCGCAGGGTAGACGGGCAGAAGATATATCTATTGAAGAAATTACTTGGCTAAAGAAACTACGTCAAGGATTAGATAAAACCCGCCGGAATATCCTTAACCAACTTAAGGCAATTGTTGGACAGGGGCCTCTCAACCAAGCGGCTGTAGCGGAAATTGAATCTTTACTCTTGCAAGCCGATGTGGGTGTAGAAGCAACGGATCATATTATTGGTTCCCTCCAGAAAAAACTAAGGGAAGAAGTCACACCACCAGACGCAGCGATCGCTTACTTAAAACAAATTTTGCGGGACATGCTGGATGCACCCCTCAAAACAAGCCACAAAGCCAGTTTTGCCCCAGACAAAGACAGCTTAAATATTTGGTTAATTACCGGAGTCAATGGTGCGGGTAAAACGACCACCATCGGCAAACTATCACACCTAGCAAACAGATCAGGTTATCGTTGCTTGATTGGTGCAGCCGATACCTTCCGGGCGGCGGCTGTAGAACAAGTTAAAGTTTGGGGTCAAAGAAGTGGTGTAGAAGTAATCGCCAATCCCGGAAAAAACACAGACCCAGCAGCCGTAGTCTTTGATGCGATCGCCGCAGCTCAATCACGCAACACCGAATTATTACTAGTAGATACAGCCGGGCGATTGCAGAACAAGAAAAACTTGATGGATGAACTGAGTAAAATCCGCAGAATCATCGATAAAAAAGCCCCTGATGCCAAAATAGAGTCGCTTTTGGTTTTAGATGCTACCCTTGGTCAAAACGGATTACGACAAGCAGAAATCTTCTCTCAAGCTGCCCAACTGAGCGGCGTAGTATTAACCAAGCTAGATGGTACAGCCAAAGGCGGTGTTGCCCTAGCAGTAGTGCAGCAACTTGGCCTACCCATCCGCTTTATTGGCGCTGGTGAAGGTATTGAAGATTTACGCCCCTTTTCTAGCTACGAGTTTGTTGAAGCTCTTTTGAGTGGCTGATAGTTGACAGTTGTGGGGTTTTTTCACTGTCCACTGTCAATTGTCCACTCCCTACTCCCAATTATTTATTTCTGCTAATTTGGTTAATTTTTTATAACATTTTGGATGTTATTTGCTAAAATTTCACTCTAATGCTGTTTTGATAACTTAGTTTAGTCGTTATCAAAACAGTATTGAGTATTTTGACTTAGTAAGAGGAGTTTTGCTCAAGCTATAACTACTTAGGTTTGCTAATAAAGTTTAAGAAAATTTCATATAGTATCAGTGGATTAAAGTAAATAACCTGAAATTCCTCTCTAGAGATAGAAATCCTTTGAGCAAATGTAATACTTATGTCAAATTAAGTCTTACGTCTTTCTACTCTTGCTAAAGCGCTAAAGTTTAACCCAATATTATTTAGCGATCGCTAATTAAAAATTTTTTCATTTTTCATCTACAGTTCACCCTTTCCAGTGCCATAACTTCTGTGCCTCAATTTCCTTCCCAACCCACGGACAACAATAACAGTGCTACGACAGATGTCACACCAGTTGTAGCGCTAAAAGAACTCGTGTCACGATTGCACCGGGAACAGAATAAAATCCAAGATTTGCTGAGTTCTCTAGGATTTGCGCTCAGAAGCTTCAATAATTTGAATCAGTTTTTGGAACTGATTCCTTTAATGGCCACAAGGGTTACAGATGCCGATGGTAGCGCTCTCTTTCTCTACAAGCCTAATGGCCAGGTTAGATTAGAACAATTACACTGGCAAGACAGCCGCCAGCGCAAAAACATCCGCAAAGCTTTAGAAACAGCTAGTAGTCAAATCACACTTCTGCCCAGCAGCGCCCCTCTAGCGACCGCCACAGGCATGTTAGATGACCAGATGCACCGTTACTTGGGGCCAGATGTACAAATCTTCGGCACGGCAATTTTGGTAAAGCATACAGAACGGGGTTGGTTGTATGTATTAAGCCGTGATCCTGAATATAGCTGGACAGAAACTCGACAAAAGTTAGTGCGGTTAGTAGCAGACCAAACCGCAGTTGCGATTGAAAACGACGAACTAGCCGTAGAACTGAAAAAGAAAGAACGCCTAGACCAAGAATTAGAAATTGGTGCGGAGATTCAAAGGCGGTTACTACCCCGTCAATGTCCTTATATTCCTGGTGCTAGTGTAGCAGCACGCTGCAGACCCGCCAATCGTGTGGGCGGAGATTATTATGATTTTATTCCCACCAGCCATAGTCAAATCTATCCACACAACATAGTCAATGAAGATTCTGGTCGATGGGGTTTGGTGATAGGCGATGTTATGGGTAAAGGCGTACCGGCAGGGTTAATTATGACCATGATGCGGGGTATGCTGAGGGGAGAAGTTTTACACGGTAACTCGCCAGCAGCGATTTTGCAGAACCTCAACCGAGTCATGTATGCGGATTTGGAAAATTCTCACCGCTTCATTACGCTATTTTATTCAGAATATAATCCTCAACAACGTCTTTTGTCTTATAGCAATGCAGCCCATAATCCACCTTTGTGGTGGCACGCAGCCACAAAAACTGTCTCCCGCTTAGATACCTTGGGGATGTTAATTGGGTTAGATGCCAATAGTCAGTATGAAGACGCTCAGGTGCAGTTAGAGCCAGGGGATACAGTAGTTTATTATACAGATGGGTTGACCGATGCGGCCGCAGCTAGTGGCGATCGCTTCGATGAGGAAAATTTTGTTACCGCTTTTAATACCGCTTGCCGATACTGTAACGGCCCAGAAGAAATAGTAGATTATCTATTCGACCAAGTTCAGCAATTCATCGGTGACGACAGACAAAATAATGATGATATGACATTAGTTGTCTTACAAATTGAATAGTCTATCGAGTATAAAAGGGACTGGGGAGAAATCAATTCAAAATTCAAAATTCAAAATTAAACTTTACTCCCCACATATTCGGGAAAAATATTACAAATTATTGTTGTGTTTAAATTTCTCACGAAACTTGACTATTTACTGAAAGAAACATTTCTGGGTTTACTGCGTGGTGGCTGGATGAATTGGGCTGCTGTCAGTACTGTTACGGTGTTATTGTTCTTATTTGGTTTAAGTTTGCAAACTTCTTGGCAAGTAGAAAAACTTCTCAATCAATTTGGGAGTCAATTAGAAGTATCCGTTTATCTCGATTCTGGTATATCAGCACCAACGCTTGAACCATTTGTGGCGCAAATTCCAGATGTGGTAGGAATGCAAGTTATTACTAAAGCACAAGCCTGGACTAAGTTAGTTAAAGAATTAGGAATTTCTGATATTGAAGGTGCGACTCAACAGCTTGGGGAAAATCCTTTGGTCGATGAGATCAAGGTGAAAGCACGTAATTCTCAAGCTGTACCAGTTTTAGCGACTCAATTAGCTAAGTTACGAGGAGTTGATACGGTGCAGTATGTCGATGAAGCTGTCAAACGCATCGCTCAATTGCATCGGGGTCTAAATTGGATTACTTTAACGATTACGATTATTTTAACTTTAACTGCGATCGCCGTGACGACAACCACGATTCGCCTAATTGTGCTGGCGCGTCGTCGAGAAATTGAAATCATGCAGTTAGTGGGAGCAACTACAGCTTGGATTTATCTGCCGTTTATTTTGCAGGGTGTAACATTTGGTTTACTTGGTGGTGCGATCGCTTGGAGTTTCATTTCTCTAATTCAACAGTTTATCGGTAAGCTACTCACCAATCAACCAGAGTTTATTCAATTTATTACCAATGGTTTACAACTCACTCCCGCCCAAGTGTTACTGTTACCGCTAATTCTTCTCGGCTTTGGTGCAAGTGTAGGCTTGATGGGTAGCTTATTTGCAGTACGGCGCTTTGCTAGAAGTTAGAAATTAAGGACTAAAGTCCTTACTACAAAGCTACAAAACTGATATGCTAATCAGCACTCATAACGGGCTAAACGCCCCGCTACCGCTAACAGCACCAATTACACTATGTCATCTCAGTGGGAACGGTTATTAAAGAATCTGGGTGAGTGGCAAGGTTCATTCACCCAATTTTCACCCCAAGGTCAACTTTTAAATGATATTCCGACCATTGTTTCTCTAGAAGGGTTAAATAACAATCAGACAGTCCGGCAAATTATTCGCCAAGAAGGTGCAGAAAAGATTCTAGAGTATAGCTCTTTGGCAAGAAGTGTCTTATTTTTTGAAAATGGGGCTTTTTCTCAAGGTTCTATTCAGTTAGGGCCGTTCTCAGAGTTTGGTGCAGAACTGGGTTTAATCTATGAAAATCGCCGTCTGCGCTTGGTGCAGTTATTTGATAAAAACGGTCAACTCAACCAAATTACTTTAATTCGTGAACATTTAGCGGGTACAGAAGCAATAGAAAACCCACCACTACAAGTAGATGATTTATTAGGCGAATGGCAAGGGGAAGCGACCACAATCTATCCTGATTGGCGATCGCCTGATACTATTTCTACCAACCTTAAATTAGAGTTAGATGATAGTGGGCGCTTAGTTCAAACTTTGAATTTTGCCGGACGTACAATCTCCACAACCGCTACTATCAAAGACTCAATTATCCTCTTTGACCAAGACCCACAAAAACAAATACAAGTATTATTATTATCTAACGGTGCTTCTACAACTTCTCCCCTCAAAGTTCAAGTGCGCCAAAGTTTTATATTAGAAGTCGGTTGGTTAATTCAACCAAACTTACGCCAACGCATGGTTCGTAGGTACAACGATAAAGGCGAATGGGTAAGCTTAACTTTAGTAACTGAACAGCGAGTTGTTAAAGGGTAGGCTATACCAATTTAAAATTCACGTATTAAAAAAGTGAGACATAGCATTGGTTTGACCATTAGCATCTGTATCATATTTTTTGTAAAACGGTATGAGCATCTGATTGATTCACAGTTTTATTACTATAAATTAAAACAATTATTCTCTTTTGAGAAAACTAAAATAAAAATAAAGAAGGGCATCTCAAAAAGATGCCCGTTATGCAGGAAAACCCTTTTAGGGTTATCCCTACACCTTCCCAACAATCAGCAACAGTGGCTAATTAGTGTTAGCCACACTCACAGTCACAAACGTGAATATAATCATATTAATCAGGACTAACTCTTGATGCCGCAGTGTAACCACTGAAAACTCGTTTTAGATATCAATGAAGATTTCGTTAAATATACTAATAGTATTTTTTTGATTAGTTAGAAGCTCTAAATATTTATTGATTAAGGAGTTTATTCCTATTTTTGTGAACGAAATTTATTAACTAAAATCTAATCAAAATTTTATTAATACAATAAAAGATTGAATTTGCTAATTTAAATCTTTTTTTGGATGATTATAATAATATATATTTCCACAAATAGCCGCCATAATTATCCAGGATAAGGTATTGACTCTAAAATCGAAAAGGGTTACATCAACTGTGTTAAATAACAACCACTCACCAAAAACAACAAGATAACTGAAAAAAATCAATTTATCTTTATTAGCTATATAGTTGGATTTCCCTATCAGTTGAAAACCAGCAAATAATATCCAACTAAGTAGCCCAAAAAATAGCAAAGCACTAGGCAACCCGGTTTCAGCCGACAGCATTAAAAATAAATTGTGGGGATGTCCCAAGTCTATATTCATCTGGGCTTTGTAAAGGTCTGTAAAATTACGCAATCCCCACCCTGTCCAGGGACGTTGTTGAGTTAAAGACCAAGCAAACTGCCACTGAGTTTTTCGCATCAAGGCAACTGGTCTATCGGGATACATTTCATCGTTTAATCTCGCCCAAAAGAACCCAGGAACTACCTTACGGAAAACTTGAGCAATTGAAGAGGGAGCAAAAGCTGCTAATAAAACGCTGGTAACTAGAGCCGCAACACCACCGACTAGTAAACGCCAACCTTGATAAAATGCAAAAGCTAAACAAGCAATAATTGCGATCGCCCACCCATTGCGTGAGTTAGTCAAAATCAAAGCTGTAAAGTCAGCAATGGCGGAGATTGAGAGAAATATGATGGGGAGTGGGGAGTGGGGAGTGGGGAGTGGGGGGAGATGAGGGAGTAATAGGAATTTTCTACCTTGTCTCTCCTGCTCCCTGGCTCCTGGCTCCCGCCTTCTTTCTTGCCATTGTTCCAGCAGTAATGCAATGCTGAGAGTGAAAGCGATCGCTAGATAAGCTGCAAAGATATTAGCGTGCATAAATAGAGCAGACATGCGTCCTGGAGGACTTCCACCGGGTGCGATCGTCCAGTCTAATAAAATCCACAAAACTTGTATTTGCAAGTTCCAGCCCAAAAACAACTGCCCAAAGCCCATGATTACCATTGGTACGCAACCAATGACTAGAATCCAAGCTATTTGGCGTAATTGAGCAGTTGTTTGAATTAGATAGCCTAAGCCTGTAAATAATACGAAGAATGGGAGTAAGTTAAACAAGCCGACAAAAGCTGCGGTTTTGTCATTGGCAAAGCAGGCGGAAACAAACAATAAAAAACTTAGTAACCCAAATCCCCAATTGATCGGGCGGCGAATGATGCTGCGGTATTGGCGTACCCAAGTTACTAACGCCGCTAACATAATGCTCACAAATCCTACAAAAGGTGTGAGCGGAAAAAATAATAGTCCCAATTGAAAGCAATTCCAAGAAAATTGGCAGTCAGGTTTGGGATGGTAAAAAGCTAACTTCAAGTTAGAACCCCAGGTTAATAGTTAGTTGACAATTGACAGTGGACAATTGACAGTTGACAGTTATCAGGTTAGGGAAGTCCAGAAAATAAATTATCCCAATTTTTAAACTCAAAGCAACTGTTTCTTCCCCCTGCTCCCTGCCCCCTGCCTACAAAGTGATGGGATATTTTTTAGTGGGAAGTCCCTTTTTTCTACACTGTTCACTGTCCACTGTCCACTGTCTTCAAGCCAATTCCCAACATTCAGCACGGGTAAGACGAATTTGTGCTAGAGCAAAAACAGTAGGGATGATGCGACCGTAGTTTGTAGCGATAGTTCTCCAGCCTAAATCGGCGAAAAACCAAGCCCACATAACTGGGCCAACAAAGGCAAAGAGGCTGCGAACTGCCCCATAACGGGCTGCGCTTACAGTCATACCCTGACGCGCCATTTGCAATGCAACATAGCTTTGAAACTGTGTTGTTGCTGCTTGTGAGCCTTGAATTAGTGCGTCTTTAGTGACTTGATAGGTAGCAAAGTGAATGGCAAATTGTCTGGCAATTTGTTGTAATACAAATGGCTTAACAAGGGATGTGACAGCTAAGGCGCTACCACCTTTTAACAGCAAGCCCAAGGGATCAGGTTGTAACAACAGAGGTAAAGGTTCTGTTACCTCTGATTTCACAAGTTGACGTTGCACTTGGGTAGCCAATTTTTGTTTTTCTTTTTCTGGTAATTTTTTCCAAACTTGTCCTAGCAGATGTAAAAATACTTCTGCTTCTAAATCAATTGTTGTTAAATCTTGAGAGTAAGGAATTTTTAAATACTTACAGACTTGAATTAATGCTTGACGATAAGTTACTTGGTTTGTCTTGCCTCGTAATACCGTCACTCCATCGGCGGCTAAAAACCGAAAGCGATGTTCTAGTGAATCTAGCCAAGCTTCTCTGTTTTGGCTTTGAATTTCGATAGGTTCAGGTGTCTGAACATAATCGAGGGGATTGAACTTACGACTAAACAAAATTGCTGTTAAGTCTTGCAATTCTTCTTCAGTTGCTAACTCTAACGCCGCCCTCAGTTCATCCAATGTCCCTTCCTCCCTTCCATGCAGCTTTCCTGTACCCTATTCTACTATTAGCTATCAGAATATATGGGGAGTAGGGAATAGGGAATAATTTTATGAATGACATTGTAATTATCGGTGCAGGTATCGCTGGCTTGGTTTGCGCCCAACAATTAAGTCAAGCTGGATATTCGGTTTTAGTTGTGGAAAAGTCCCGTGGTTTAGGCGGACGAGTTGCTACACGGCGCTTACACGGCACTTGCGCAGATCATGGAGCTTGCTATTTAAAGCCTAAAGGTGAATTATTTACTAGTTTGGTAGAGTTATTGTACGATCGCCATATCTTAGAACTCTGGACAGAACCCCAACCCAACACCACACCGCGTTATGTTGCGCCTGCGGGAATGAGTGCGATCGCTAAATTTCTGGCGCAAGATATTAATATTCTGCTAAATGAGCGTGTTACAGAAGTTAACCTAACACCAAAAAAAAGCTGGTGTTTAACTTTAGAATCCGGTAATGAAAAATTAACTGCTAAAGCTTTAGTTATTGCTATCCCAGCACCTCAAGCAACGATGTTATTAAATCCGTTGGGTGAGGATGTGTTAGGTAAAGAATTTCTGACAAATCTGAGTGCTGTAGAATTTTATCCTTGTATTAGTGCGATCGCGGGAGTACCTTCTTCGTCTCATCCCCTACCAAATTGGAAAGCTTACACCTTTGTCGATGATGCTGTTCTGGGATGGATTGGTTTAGATAGTAGCAAGCGTCCTCAACCCCAACAAGCAGTATTTGTTTTGCAAAGCAGCGCTAATTTTGCTCAACTGCATCTGGAGGCTTCAGATTTACAACCTGTAGGTCAGGAAATGTTAAAATATGCAGCCCAAACTCTAGAACTCTCTTGGTTAGAAACACCAGAATGGTTACAAGTACATCGTTGGCGTTACGCCTTTCCTCGTAACCCTTGGCAACAGCAAGTTTTATCTGCACAAGCTGAACTACCTCTAGTCTGTTGTGGTGACTGGTGTGGAGGTAATCTTGTAGAAGGGGCAATGCTTTCTGGGTTAGCCGCATCTGTAGAGATTAATAATGTTTTGATGGAGCTAGTTCTACCAGGAGAAAACTTTCTTAAAGTATTCACCTAAGCTTTTTCTTTCCTTCTTCCAACATTGAGAAGAGAATGTTTATGAATACGGGCTATATTTCCTTATGCAGCCATAAATTTCTATGGTTGCATCTATCCTTGGATAGTTTAAATAATTACGAAATTTTTATATTTATTATTAATTATACTTCTTCATAAAATTAAAATATTTGAAATGGCTGAATTATTAAACTAAGCCTTATAAAGTAGTCAAATTGATATTTAATAAGTAATGTTAAGAAACCAAGTTAGTTATACTTCGCTTAACTATTTACTGTTATTCATAGTACTAAGATACTTTTTATCTGATCCCTCAACATGATTACTGCATTTTGTGTAGATTTTCATTAAAATCTCATAAATTTGAAAAAATTAAAATATAACTAGAAAACATCAGACTATCTTGGTTTCTTGAGTACTTTTTTTAAGCGTTATACTGTCAATCAGTCTCAATTCCTAAATAAAGTGTAAGGCCAGTTTTCTGGACAGCTACACAAATAAAAAGTTCGTTTACGGTCGGAATATTAATACAGAGATAACTTCTAAATGCTGATCTGAAAGAGATTGCCATTTAGAAGGGTGTTTTTCTGCGCAAATTTAATTGCTAAATAGATAAAAAAGGAGTTAAAACATGATGAAAACAGTAGTTAATTTAACACAGCAATCAGTCTTGGGAGAGATTAACAATGTTTTAGATACTTATGCTTATCATCCTTATCAACAAGCATTTGCCATTCCTGATTTGCGTCAAGAGTTGATCGCTTTTGTCCTCAACCGTATTCCTTGCTTGTATAGCGTCATATCGGACGAGCAACTACTAATGCAAAGCGGTGACAAAGAAAGCTGGATGAACAACAAGTTACCTCGTAGTCCATTAGAACAGCAACAACACCTACAGCGTTTAATTCACCAAGGTATTTATTCTATTTTCCAAGAAAAGGCAGATTGGATTAGTCATCACCTTTGTCAATCAGTACAAGTAGGTTGTGAACCATCCCACTGGTTTGGTTAATTATTAGTCATTAGTCAATAGTCATCAGTTATTAGTAAATTAACAAAAATCAAAATATAGGCTGTTGACTATTGACTAAGTATAAAATGATAGCTGAGGTAGGCAGATGCAATAAACTACGCCTTAATCAAAGCGTGCGTACATACTGCTGCAAAGAAGCAAGCTATGTGTAGCGTATCGTAGTGCTTGGTTCCCCGATGGACAAAATGATTCTTGCTTAAAAAAGCGGATTTATACACTCTTAAGATTAGAGTGAAATACAAACTAGTCACCTTAGCTGATAGCGTTCTTCTTCTGTGGATATGTGAACATATTCCGGTAGAGAACGTTCATTTTCCTCGTACTCTTGTTGAAATAATTCAGCAACGTCAATAAGTTCACCACGAGCTTGGTCTGGTGTTTTCCCCCAAGGGTGATAACTAGACATTGTTGAGATAGTTGAAACAAATGTACTATTATCACCTGGACGATTCAGGGTGGTGTAGGCTTGCTGAGACTGCATGAGGATAGTCTGATAGTTGAAATTACATCTTTAGTGTAAAAGCAAATTCTTAAAAGTAGGTAAATTTCGGTGTAATGTTCAACTTTGGTAATCTTTTGCACAAATTAATTGGCTTGCAATTCTGGTGCAGCCACTTGCAAAAACTCTCGCACATGTTGCAGATAAGTAGGCGCATCTTCTAACATAGGAAAATGTCCTGTATCAGACATTACTACAAATTTCACCTTGTTATTCAAGGCTGCTGCTTGTTGTCCCATTTGCGCGGGGATAATTTGGTCATACTCTCCAGCTACCAGTAGAGTTGGTACTTGTAACTTAGCAAACTCTTGGGGCATTAACTCAGATTGAGCCTTACTGACAGAAGTGAAAATTGTTCCTAAAGCTGTATCATAATCGGCAGCGAGAAAGTCTTCTAAAAAGTCTTGGCGATCGCTCTTGGGTATGGGACGATGTAAAAATCTCGCCATAAACATCTGGTCAGCAAAGGGAATTTTTCCTAACCATTTAGGACGGAATTTGACTACATAGCCACCAAATTTATGAAAAGCAGCAAAGGCTTTTTCGTCGTACTCAAAAATACCGCTACAAGTTAAAATTCCCCGTTCCACTCGTTGGGGGTAGAGGTTAAAAAATAATGTGGCGATGGAAGCACCCATCGAGTGAGCATTAATATAAACACGCCCAAGCTGCAATTCATCAAGTAGCACTGCTAAATCTTGGGCGTATTCTTCTAATTCATAAGTCAATTCTTGAATAGCTTGAGACTTTTGTTGATTTGTCTCAGCCTCAGCTACAGCCTCACCAGCACCAACAACAGTTGGTTTTCCCTTGGAACGTCCAAACCCACGTAAATCGTAGAGTAGAGAGTCAAATTGGTCTGATAAAGCATTAGCTGTACTTTGCCAATACCTAGCCGAACCAGCCCAACCATGAATAAACACCATCACAGGCTTTGCTGTTTCAGATGGCTGTTTTATCCACTCGTAATAATGCTCAACGCCGCGAACAGTAATATAAGGCATTTTTTCAAGAGTCCATAGTCAATAGTCCACAGTCAATAGTCCATAGTCAACAGTCAACTGTTTATTAACTAATGACAAATGACTAAGGACTAATGACTAATGACTATTATGCCGATTCTGGCTTAGGTAGTGAAGAAGGATGTACTAGCAATTCTGCTGTAGAACGCTTCTCTACCATTTCTCTAGTGACGGTGCAGCGTGTTACATCTTTACGGGATGGTAACTCGTACATCACATCTAGCATGAGTTCTTCCACGATACCGCGTAATGCTCTTGCGCCAGTTTTGCGACGGTAGGCTTCTTGTGCGATCGCTCGCAGCGCATCTGGTTTAAAGTCTAGTTGGACGTTATCCATCTTCAGCAGTTTTTGGTACTGCTTAACTAGGGCGCTGCGTGGTTGAGTGAGAATTGCCATCAGGGCTTCTTCATCTAGCGGATCAACTACGGCTACCATTGGTACACGACCGATAAATTCGGGAATCATACCAAATTTCACCAAATCATCTGGTTCTAGATGACGCAGTACATCGGCTGCCCGTTTTTCTTTGGATTGCCCCTCTCCAGGCTGTACAAATCCTATTGCCTTTTTGCCGCCTCTCTGCTCTACCACCTTCTCTAAACCAACGAAGGCTCCACCACAGATGAATAGAATATTGCTGGTATCGATTTGGATGCAGTCTTGGTAAGGGTGCTTGCGTCCGCCTTGGGGTGGAACGTTGGCAATTGTACCTTCCAACATTTTTAACAAGGCTTGTTGAACACCTTCGCCGGAAACGTCCCTAGTAATGGAGGGGTTTTCACTCTTACGGGCAATTTTATCGATTTCGTCGATGTAGATAATGCCGCGTTGGGCTTCTTCTACATCCAAATCGGCTACTTGTAATAATCGTAGTAAAATATTTTCTACATCTTCCCCTACATACCCTGCTTCTGTGAGCGTTGTCGCATCAGCCACAGCGAAGGGTACATCAAGAATTTTCGCTAGGGTTTGGGCAAGGAGGGTTTTACCACAACCTGTAGGGCCAATTAAGAGAATATTAGATTTTTGCAGTTCTACGGCATCATCTCCATTTTTTCCACTGCCCTTAGACTGCAAGATTGCTAGGCGTTTGTAGTGGTTATAAACAGCTACAGATAATACTTTTTTCGCTTCATCTTGACCTATAACGTGTTCGTCTAGGTACTTTTTAATCTCTCTCGGCTTGGGTATTTGAGTTAGAGAGAGATTGGCAGAACGGGCGCGGCGTTTTTGAGGTTGTTCTGATTTTGGTGCTGGTTGTGCCGCCGCACCACTTGTATCTAGCAACTCCTCATCTAGTATTTCGTTACACAAGTCTACACATTCATCGCAGATGTAAACTCCCGGCCCTGCGATCAATTTCCGCACCTGCTCTTGAGACTTGCCACAGAAAGAACATTTTAAATGGGAGTCGTACTTAGACATACCAGCCTCTTAATTCACGATGGTGACGTTTTCCCCTGCTGTGGGAAGATTTTGTCTGGAGATGACTTGATCGATTAGACCGTAATTTTTGGCTTCTTCTGCTGACATAAAGAAGTCGCGATCGGTATCTGCTTCAATTCTTTCTAGGGGTTGACCAGTATGATCAGCCAATAACTGATTCAATTGACCCTTGATGTAAAGAATTTCCCGCGCTTGGATTTCTATATCGATGGCTTGACCTTGAGCGCCGCCGAGGGGTTGGTGAATCATAATGCGGGAATCAGGTAAAGACATACGTTTACCCTTAGTTCCTGCGGTTAACAAAAATGCCCCCATGCTTGCTGCTAACCCAAAACATATAGTAACAACATCAGGACGGATTTGTTGAATTGTATCATAGATTGCCATGCCTGCGTAGACAGAGCCGCCGGGAGAGTTGATGTAAATTTGGATGTCTTTTTCTGAGTCTTCAGCATCCAAGAATAGCAACTGAGCAACAATGGTGTTGGCTACAGCATCATCAATGGGAGTTCCCAAGAAGATAATCCGCTCTCGCAGTAGACGGGAGTAGATGTCGAAGGCTCTTTCCCCCATACCTGATTGTTCGACAACCATTGGCACAATGTTACTGATGCCGTTGAGGTGGGAGGACATGCCAAATCGACTTAAACTTTTGATGGGGTAATTTGCCGACTGCGATAAAAGCATAGGAGAACGTTAAATATAGTTGGTACAGAGATTTCGGCAACAAATGCTGCCTCTAGGTCAATAAATGAGATTTTGATTTACCTATGTGTTAACCATTATGCCTCATCTACATTCTTCTCGTGTGACCCCCAATCAGGCAAGGGCGAGTGTAAACGTTGCCATTGGCTACTTTGTGTGCATTAGGCGTTGAGTGATGAGTAAAAATTTTTAATACTCATGACTCAGCATTTATAACCTAAAAATCCCCGTTTGTGTGAGGGGGTATTTGGGTAGTATTGACTAAAAGTTGAGAGGGTGTATTATAGTTTGAGCCTTGACGGCATAACACACCCTACACAACCAGCTTAATTATTCCCCTGTTGTTGATTCTGCGGCAGTTTCTATAGTTTCCGCCTCAGTCTCAGGTGCAGTTGTATCTAATTCTTCTTGACTTGCTAATGACCCTTCGGGTACAAGTTCAACGGTAGAATTTGCCAACAGCCAATCAATGATTTTTTCGGATATTAGTTCCTGTTCTACGAACCCTTGTAATCTATCTTGGTCAATATCTTCGTCAGGATACTGTTGTATCAGTTCAGTAACTCTGGCTTGAACTTCTTCTGGAGTGACTTCGATTGATTCGCGTTTTGCCACTTCTTGTAATGCTAAAGACCGCTTAATACGGTCTACAGCATCAGGGCGCGATCGCTCCCGCAACTGTGGAATAATTTCTTGAGTAAAGATTTTCCTCACATCCATTCCCTGTTGAGCAAAGCGCATTGCTGTTTGTGACAGAATTGCGTCTACTTCTTTCTCAATTAGGGTTTCTGGCAAATCTACTTCTAGGTACTTCAGCAGTTCCGCTAACAAAGCCTCTTGCTTATTCCCCTTAGTTTTGTCTTCGGCTTCTTTTTGATAACGTTCTTCCAAAGAAGCACGCAACGCTTCCATTGTCTCAAAATCACTCACATCTTGAGCGAAGTCATCATTTAATTCTGGCAGTTCTTTTTCTTTGATTTCTTTGAGTGTCACCGTGAAAATGGCAGGTTTCCCAGCTAACTCTTGGTTAACGTAGGGATCGGGGAATTGTGCTGATACTTCTTTGGTTTCCCCAGGATTCATGCCTATTATGCCAGTCACGAAGCCAGGAATAAATTTATCTTCCTGTAATTCCACTTGAAAATCGCTGGCTTCACCGCCAGGAATGGGTTCTGGTTCTGCGTTTTCGTCGTCGCCTTCTGCTTTGGCAATCACGCCTTTAAAATCGACTACAGCCACATCACCAATTTGAGCGGTTCTACCTTCCACCGGAATTAATGTCGCCAATTGTTGACGTTCTTTTTCTAAAACTTCGTCAACTTGGTCTGGATTATACGTAACTTCCTCAGCTTTAATTTCTAACCCAGTGTACTTAGTGAGATTAACTTCTGGCTCTACATCCACAGCCGCCGAAAAAGTTAAGGGTTTTCCAGGTTCGTAATTATTAATTAAATCATCAAAAGATGAGCGCAGCTGTGGTTGACCAATGGCGGCGATGGATTCTTGTTTAATTGCTTGCTCAATCCCATCCTGCAATAGTTCTTCCAAAGCTGCGGCTTTGACGCGAGTTGTGCCTAAACGCTGTAATAATACATTTCTTGGCACTTTACCTTTACGAAACCCAGGAATATTGACAGTACTGGATAAGTTTTTAATTACCTGTTCGTAAGTTTTTTGCGTAATTTCTGGTGTAATTTCTATTTCCAGACCGATTTGGCTGGCGGGGAGTTTTTCCTGGGTAACTTTCATGCTTCGTCTCTAAATTTTGGATTTTGTGACTCCAAGTACATATTTAAGATGCGATTGACTAAACCTTAGTTATGAGTGGTGAGTGCTGAGTGGATAGTAGCACTCATGACTCGGAACTTTTCAGTTAGGACTCGGCACTCATGATTTTTCATCGCTTCTTTTGAGTTAATGTCTCTTGGTGAGAATGGGAGGTGTCTACAAGGCAGACTGATGAAATAAGTTTAACTGCCAAATGTGAAACAGAGGCTAGGAGGCTCAAGGCTAGGAGGCTCATGTTTTTACTCAGCACTTGGCACTCTCCACTTTACTGCTAATGGCAAAGGACTTGACGCTTTAGCGCTATAACTTTACCGCAACAGTCATAGTTAGAGCTACTGCATCAGTTCTACGGGGCTGTTATCGTGATATCCTGGTTTTCACAACCAATAAACCAACAAGTCTGTATCCTATATTAGAATGTTGGATCTATTGTCAGGGTTAATCCAAGAATTGCCGCTTGAAATTTTAAAGTTGGTTGACTATACTGTCTTGGTTTACATTGCATCATATTACATGCTTATCTAGCTAACGCACATCATAGGTGTGATTGTAATTGCTGGAATAATGAATTTATAGATATATATGAAACATCCTACTCCCTAGATTTTTCTCTGCATAGGCAAAGATAGAGAAAGGAAACACTTAAAAGTAGTCAAAATCTTATACTTCCCTGATTTTTATCTACGACAGCGATTTATTGTATAATAAATATAATTTTTTTAGATTTGGTTGTAAAACTAAGCAAAAAATCCTGTAGACTTCTTTAATTAAATTAATTAAGTTCTGTAAACCCGAAAATTAAAAAAACTAATTTCAAAAATATTGCTAAAAATCAGAAAAAATTGACCTCAGATATTCAACTATTCTTATTTTCATAAAATCTTCTGTAAAAAACATCAAAAATAAACCATCACCTCTAAGGAAGGAGGAATTAATTTGTCTAGATCGTATCGCGTAGCTATTTTAGGGGCGACTGGTGCTGTTGGCACAGAGTTGCTGGAATTACTGGAAAGCCGGAATTTTCCGGTGGGGGAGTTAAAATTATTGGCATCAGAAAGGAGCGTTGGCCGATCGCTCCCGTTTAAAGGAGAAAATATCCAAGTAGAGGCAGTGAGCGATCGCGCCTTTGAAAATGTCGATATAGTCTTAGCTAGTGCTGGTGGTTCCACATCCAAAGCTTGGGCATCGGTAGCGGTAGAAAAGGGTGCAGTGGTGATCGATAACTCCAGCGCCTTCCGTATGAACCCTAATGTTCCCCTGATCGTACCAGAGGTAAATCCTCAAGCCGCAGCCAACCACAAAGGGATTATCGCCAACCCCAACTGCACTACAATTTTGATGACATTGGCAGTATGGCCGCTACACCAAGTTAAACCAGTGCAACGCATCGTCGCCGCTACCTATCAATCTGCTAGTGGTGCGGGTGCAAAAGCGATGGAGGAAGTCAAAATTCAAAGTAGCGCTATCTTAAACGGTGAGGAACCAGTAGCCGAAGTATTACCTTACCCCTTAGCATTTAACTTATTTCCGCATAACTCCCCCTTAACTGACATAGGGTATTGTGAGGAAGAGTTGAAAATGGTCAACGAAACCCGCAAAATTTTCGGCACACAAGAAATTAGAATTACAGCGACTTGTGTACGGGTTCCCGTACTACGCGCCCACTCAGAAGCAATTAATCTAGAGTTTGCCCAACCGTTTTCTCCCGATGAAGCCAGGGAAATATTAAGGAACGCCCCTGGCGTAAAATTATTAGAAGATTGGGGTAAAAATTACTTCCCCATGCCCATAGAAGCAAGCGGTCGTGATGAAGTTTTAGTAGGCAGAATCCGCCAAGACATTTCTCATCCCTTCGGTTTAGAACTTTGGCTGTGCGGCGATCAAATTCGTAAAGGTGCAGCACTAAATGCGGTACAAATAGCCGAGTTGTTGGTAGAAAAGAATTTACTCCAACCTGCAAAGGCGTATGTTGCGAGTTAGTCAGTGAATGGTGAACACAAACTGACAACTAACAAAAAAAATATAGAGGAGTAACAAAAGGGTGGGAGATTTCGGCACAGTTTTAACCGCTATGATTACACCGTTCAAAGCGGACGGGAGTGTTAATTATGCTGTAGCGGCGGAACTAGCAGCGCATTTGGCTGACAATGGGACAGATACATTGGTGGTGTGTGGGACAACAGGAGAATCACCCACTTTGAGTTGGGATGAAGAATACCAGTTATTTGTCGAAGTTTTACAGGCTGTGGCAGGTAAAGCCAAGGTAATTGCTGGCTGTGGTTCCAATTCCACCAAAGAAGCGATCGCAGCTACGCAAAAAGCAGCTAAAATAGGAGTACATGGTACTCTACAGGTTGTACCCTACTACAATAAACCGCCGCAAGCGGGTTTGTACCAGCACTTTCAGGCGATAGCTCAAGCCTGTCCCGACCTACCGCTATTGTTATACAACGTTCCTGGGCGGACTGGTCAAAATCTCAGCCCAGAGACAGTTGTGCGGTTAGCCGAAATCGACAACATTGTGGGTATTAAAGAAGCTAGTGGTAATCTCGACCAAGCTGGGGAAATCCGCCGCTTGACACCAAAAGACTTTGAGATTTACGCTGGAGATGATTCGTTAACCTTGCCCTTGTTAGCGATCGGGGCAAAAGGTGTAGTTAGTGTGGCTTCCCATTTGGTAGGGAACCAACTACAGCAAATGATTCAAGCTTACAATGCTGGGCAAGTGACAGTCGCCAGTGAGATTCATCTTCGGCTCTTACCATTGTTTAAAGCTCTATTTATCACCACAAATCCGATTCCCATTAAACAAGCATTAAAACTTCAAGGCTGGGAGGTTGGTTCTACTCGTTTGCCACTAAGCGAAGCTGATGCAGAAGTCAGCCAAAAATTAGAGGCAGTCATGAAAAATCTTGGTTTAATTTAATCGTCATTATTACGTTGACTAAAACAAGATATTAATTATTTATGGAGCTTGGCAGAAATAACGATTTAGTATAAAAAACTGCAAAAATCGATGAGAAAAGTTTTATTCATGCCTGGCTTCTAATCTTCTCAAAACTTGTGCTAAAACCTAATAAATATAGAATGAATTATTCAACATAAAAACCCTTTTTATTTTAGCGAAAATTGCAGATTTAATTAAATGGCTGCTTGGCACAAGTAGGCTAATCTTGTCATCCCTAAAAGAAGCTGAATTTACAAACTTATTAACTCTAAAACGACAAACAACAAACTAAGGAGAAAATGGTTAACAACGAAACTAATACCAGCCTAAAAATTATTCCCTTGGGCGGTTTACACGAAATTGGGAAAAACACCTGCGTTTTTGAATACGATGATGAAATCATCTTGTTAGATGCGGGATTAGCTTTCCCTACAGAGGCGATGCACGGGGTAAATATCGTCCTGCCAGATACGACATATTTACGAGAAAATCGCCATAAAATTAAGGGGATGGTTGTCACCCACGGTCATGAAGACCATATTGGTGGGATTGCTTTTCACCTCAAACAATTTGACATTCCGGTGATTTATGGCCCTAGACTAGCAATAGCAATGCTAGAGGGTAAATTAGAAGAAGCGGGAGTACGCGATCGCACAGAATTAAGGACAGTTTTACCTCGTGATGTAGTCCGCATTGGTAAAGCATTTTTTGTTGAGTATATCCGTAACACTCACTCCATCGCTGATAGTTTCACGGTAGCTATTCACACACCTTTGGGTGTAGTCATCCACACAGGCGACTTCAAATTTGACCATACCCCAGTCGATGGTGAAAGATTTGATATCCAACGCCTCGCAGAACATGGAGAGAAAGGTGTACTTTGTCTGTTAAGTGATTCTACTAACTCTGAAGTACCAGGTTTTACCCCTTCGGAAGCCTCAGTATTCCCCAACCTAGATAGAGTATTTAGCCAAGCAGAAGGGCGGTTATTTGTTACTACCTTTGCTTCCAGCGTGCATCGCATCAACATGATTTTGCAACTGGCGAAGAAGCATAACCGTGTAGTGACAGTTGTTGGACGTTCCATGTTGAATTTGATTGCCCATGCTCGTAATTTGGGTTATATCAAATGTGAAGATAATTTGTTGCAACCTCTACATACAGTTCGTGGTTTGCCAGATGAGAACGTGTTAGTTCTCACCACTGGTTCCCAAGGTGAAACAATGGCGGCGATGACGAGAATTGCCAACAAAGAACACCCCCACATCAAAATCCGCGAAGGTGACACCGTTGTCTTCTCTGCTAACCCCATTCCCGGAAACACCATTGCCGTAGTCAACACCATCGATAAGTTGATGCTGCAAGGGGCGAAAGTAGTTTACGGTAGGGAACAGGGGATTCACGTTTCTGGACACGGCTGTCAGGAAGACCAGAAATTAATGCTGGCGTTAACCCGTCCCAAGTTCTTTGTACCCGTCCACGGCGAACACCGGATGTTGGTAAAACACTCTCAAACAGCGCAGAAGATGGGTGTTCCTGCCGAGAATATGGTGATTATTCAGAATGGGGATGTCATCGAACTCACAGAAAACTCAATTAGCGTCGCTGGGAAAGTGCCATCGGGTATTGAGTTGGTGGATACTACAAGTTCCGGTATGGTTAGTGCCAAGGTGCTGCAAGAACGCCAGCGTATGGCAGAAGAAGGAATTGTGACTATTGCAGCTGCTATCGATTGGCAGGGTAAATTACTGGCTAAACCAGAGATTCATCTGCGTGGTGTTGTCACTAGTGTAGAGCGATCGCTTCTGCAAAAGTGGGTACAACAGCGCATAGAAGAAATTTTGAGTGTGCGTTGGTCTGAATTTGCCACTACAGTAGGTGAGCAACCTGAAGTTGATTGGGGTGGCTTACAAGGGACTTTAGAGCGTGAGTTACAACGTTCTATTCGTCGTGAGTTGCAATGTCAGCCATCGGTGACTTTATTGATGCAAATTCCTGATGAACAACCAGTGAAGGTTGCTACTGATGGTAGAAGGCGGCGGACTCGGACGGCTGCTCAGGTAGCTTCTTAAGATTTAGCTCACGCATTCGCCGTCAGGCGTTCCGCTTGCGGTAGGCGCAAAGACGCAAAGGTACGTAAGGTGTCTTTGCGTTTTGTTGTGTGATATTTAGTGTAGACGAGTTCGTGAGGCGATCGCTATGACGAAGTGTTAGTTGTTAATCGTCAATATTTCGTCTAATTTCTCTTTCAATAATCTCTTTGATAAATTCAGGGATTTCTTTGTTCAAACTAGCTGCTTGTTGTTTTAATCTTTCGTAAATCTCAACATTTTCTCCTTGCCAAATGAGGTCTATCCTTCTGACTTGTCGCATTGCAATATGTGTATAGTTTTCTGGATATGCCCAGTAACATGATAAGCAAATAGACTTGTCCTTGATGCTACGCCAATTTTCACAATGCTCACATGACCAAGATTTAGCCCGATTAGCGGAGCCACAAAGTAACATGAAGTTATCAGCTTCTAACTCTGGTTCACCATCAACTTCAAAGGGAACACGATGATCAATCTGTAATTCACGTTCGTCAACCTCTTCTAAATAAATAAAGCATTTACAACCATATTTATTGATTAATTCGTTTTTTATCTGCTTCGATAAGCCTGTTCTACCAGATAACCTAGAAAATCTAGTTTTAGCAACATTTCCAAATTTATAAGCAGCTATTTTTCTACCATCGCTACCTGTTACGCGAAAGGTTTCTAAAGGGATTCCGTGTTCTCTAACATCTCGTGCTGCTCTGGGAGGATGATTGTATCCGTATCTTTCTTTCAGTTCTTCTGTAGTTATAAAACCATATTGCAGAATATGATTAATAACAGCTTTCGGTCTTTTAGCTGTCACTGATTGACAAAGTTTTATAAAATCATCTGGTAGATTTTGATGACTGTCCATATCATTCTCACAGAGCAAGTTGTTTGGGTACTCTGTGAATATAGCTTTCTATATTGAAAATAGATTCTTTCAGCAAACTTTGAGATAAATATAAAGATTCTACCGTTACTTCTTCTCTTCCCAACAAAGTTGCTTGAGATGAACGCCCTACTTCAATTTCAATCCTTCTAAGTTCTAATTCTTCAGGCAATTCTTGACCAAATGTTTTATTGCCTAGTTTGCCATCATAACTAACTGCAAATGATATTTCTCTTCTATTTAATGTTTCGAGGGCTAAAACAAAATCATTAAAAACTATTCCAGAAAAATATCTTGAATCTTTATCCCCTGACACACCCTGATAAGGTGGATCTAGATATACAAAATCATTGCTTTGAACTTCAGCTAAAACATCTCTAAAGTCCAAGCATGTAAATTTACATTTACCTTTCAAAAGGTTAGAAACACCCTCTATATTTTTCCTCATCTTTTCAGGTTGTGTTCCCTTTCGTCTTTTATCAGGACTTTGATTGAAAAGTCCATTAGAGTTGTAACGAACAGCACCTTTAACACATCGGGAGAGTAAATATAAAAATAGTTGCGGATCATTCGTTTTATTAAACTCTTCCCTCACCTGAAAGTAGTGATAGATTGAATTTTCATGCTGTTCATGCCATACATTTGTATATTGATCTGCTATCTTACTTGGTTTTTCTATAATTAATTCCAGCAGTTCAATTAATGGTTGATTCAAATCGTTGAGCCAAAATTCTTGAGTAATGCCTTTAGCAGAGGCAGCAATGCTAATTGCTGCGGTTCCAGCAAATGGTTCTACCAGTCGTCCTATCTTATTAGGTAGAAACCTAAGAATACTTGACGCAAGATTTCTTTTACTACCTTGATACTGAATGGGATGTGGAAGACTAGCCATTTTGGAATCAAAAAATATCTGAGTTAGTTTATCACAAGAAAGTAAGCCAAAATTACAGTACAGACTGTTAATGGCACACCAAAACGTAAATGATCTAAAAAAGTAAGTTTATAACCTAAATCTGCCGCAGCTTCTACAATTATCAAGTTGGCTACTGAGCCAAATAAAGTTAAATTACCTGCTAAAGTTGAACCTGCTGCTAATAATAGCCATGATTTTGTATCACCTTGGGAAATCAAAGGGTGCAATAGCAGCACAGCCGGAACATTAGAAATCATATTAGATAAAATAACTGTTACTCCCAACAAACTGGCAGCAGAGTTAATGGCATGAGTAAATGGCTGTAGTAGGTTTAATTTCTGAGTGGCTTTTGTCAAAATAAACAGCCCAGAAAACATCACTAACAAATTCCAATCTACTTTTTTTAATATTCGTTGGGGTTTAATTCTTCTGGTAATTAGCAACAAGCTGGCCGCCACTAAAGCTGACTGTGCTAAAGGTAAGCCAATAGTAAAAGCTATAAGTAAGCCAGTAGTAATGACTACCGTTTTATTAAATAGAGGTTTATATATTCGTTGGTTGGTGCTGGGTAAAATTTGGCAAGGTTTGATTGAACGTACATCAGGGTAAAGTAACCACAATAAGCCTACCTGAACTATCAAACCTGTAAAGGCTACGGGAGCTAAGACACGCAAAAATTCTAGATAAGGTATGGCAGAAAAAGAACCTATCAAGATATTTTGCGGATTACCACTTAGGGTAGCTACAGAACCTATATTAGTTGCTCCAGCGATCGCTAGTAAATAAGGAATAGGATTTAAGCTCAAAGCTTGAGCCAAACTCAAAGTCAAAGGCGTAAACACTAGCGCCAGAGTATCGTTGAGGAAAACAGCCGACAGTATCCCACTACCAAAGGTTAAAGCTATCAATAAGCCTAAAGGACTACGGGTAAAGCTCAACAACACCGATAAGGCACGGCGAAAAAACCCTGCATAAGCTAAGTTGGCGTTAACTACCATCATGCTTAACAGAAACACAATGGTGTTAGCATCAATTGCTTGCCAAGCTTCCTGCAAATTCAACACACCCAAAGCAATTAAGAAGGCAGAGCCAACTAAGGCAATGGTGGCACGGTTCATCCGCAAACCCGGAATGTAGCCCAAGGCTAACCCTAGATATGTCAGCCCTAATACGGCGTAAACTGCAAATTGAATGAAAAGCACGATATTTACTAAGTTATTGCAAGTAGTAATACTTAAACAGAGCCTCTACATCACCTATTTATCAGTGATACTACTTGTTTTTTTAAATTATTTACCTAAAGAATATCTGTCTGTGTTAAGACTTGTAAAGATTAGGTTTGATTCTGTCCAAAGATAGATGTCTTCACTAAAATTTAAACTGTGTCAAGTTATGAACAAGATCGGATGATTACACTACCGCTTCCGAGAAATTTGCGATTAACTTGACGTAGTAATAAATTGTGTTTGAACCTCAGTAACTACCCAAATTTAAGTTAAATCGTTGCCAAAGTTAGTTTTTTCCCGACAAGGTAGTGGTCACACTGTATAAGTTCATCGGAAAGGTGAATATCCTCATAAACAAAGAGGCACAACCATGAAGGTATTTGATAATACCACAAAAAAGTTTTTTGTTGCAAGCTGGGTTTTTATAAATCACACAGAAGTTAACAATACTCGTTTAACCCAGTTGCCAATTTCTCGGTCAGGGTGGGATATTCTTAAACCCCTACGACGCTGGTTAGACAATGTTGAAGTGAGCGATCGCCAATTAGCTCACCGCATATGTCAAATGATTCCGGCTCAATGTCCCTTTGAGCGCGACATTAAATTATTCGGTAAGACTTTGTTACACATTCCGCCAATGTGTAAACTCAACCCTTTATATGAAGAAGTCGTCAGCTTGCGTTTCCGCGCCCTATGTTATCTAGCGGATGAATGCGGCGAGGATATATCACAGTATTGTTAGTCATTAGTCATTAGTCATCTCTTACAAAGTTCTGAGCGGAGGAAACTTCCGCTCAGACTTTGCGCTTAGTCAACAGTGAAAGCTGTCTGACTATGGACTATTGACTGTGGACTGTGGACTATTGACTCTTTTTTCTTGCTTCCCATTTCTGGATGGCTTCTTGAGCATCTTCGTAGACTGCTGTTCCTTCTGGAACTAAGGTAGCGGTGGCAATGGCCGCATTAAAATTTTCTTGATCGGCGCGATTTTTAGCTAGGTCAAGAATTTTTTCACTCCATTTATTAATAGATGTTTTTGCTAAATCAAAGCCTGGTTGACCTTGTGGTACTCTTTTGGCTACTTCAATGGCACGGTTATAAGTGGAAGCTTGCCCTGGTTTAATTAAGCCGTTAGCAGCCTCTATTAAGGTTTGATTGGCTAACAATTGTTTGGCTTCTGAACGCCATTGTTCAATTGACTTTTGAGCTTTAGTATAAAGAATTTCGTCTTTAGAAATTAATTTAGCAGCTGCGATCGCATTGGCGTATTGTCTTTGTTTGGCGCGACCTTCTGCTAAGTCTAAAATCATCTGGTTCCAAATTTTAATATTTTCCTGGGCTTGTTCGTGTAGGGGTTCGCCGGGTTTGATTTTTTTCGCTGTGGTAATAGCCAAGCTCAGATCACTAGCTTGAGTCTGTCTCAGGGACATTTTCGCTAAGTCTAATACAGCTTGGTTGCGTTTTTTTGATTCAGAAATAGGCGCAATTTGAGCAGTTGATTGATTTTTGGGAATTGTTAGCGGGGCGGGAGATAGTTTAGGAAGTGGCCTTGGAGTTGAAGGTTTTTTGATGATTTGTGCATCACTTGTAGCGGCTAATTGCTGCCTCGCTTTTAAAACCTTAACCTGATTGCGAAGTAGAACAATAGAAATTAAGGACACCACTACCATAGTCCCACCACCCCACAGAAGAAACTGTTTCCACAATGGAGGCTCTACCTTACTAGCGGGTAGCCGAGAGATATAAGGTTGGGGTGCTTCGGGGATGAACCGCCCAGCTGCACTTTCTTCTTCAGATTGCTGGGTAACTTCCGTTTTTGTGCTGGGTAATGGTTGTTTATCTAGGGTGAGGATTGGTGATTTGCCGTTACCGTTAGTTTCTAAACCTTGATATCCCTTCCAAATATCGAATTTTGGCAGCTTGTCGGTATTTTTTGGGGGTTCTCCTATGGAGGGTGCTGTAAACGCCATAGCAAAGTTTTCCTCGGAAAAAATAATTGCTTCAGGTTCCGAGGGTTCTATGGTGCTGGGGATCGAGGCGCTAAGTTCTACTTCTGTCTCGGTTGTGTTTTCTACTGGGGGCAGAATTGCCTGTTCAGGGAAGGGGATAACCGCTACAGGGTTTTGTGTAGGTCGCCAGTAATGTTGAGATAGTTCGGGAGTAAGACCACTTAAGTGTTCTTGTAATTGGGTTAAATCACTGCCATAGCCGGAACGTAGAGCCGACAACAATGCACCCGTAAATATCCCGTGTCCTAGTTCTCTACTTTCTTGAGAAAATTGGTCTGGCTGACAGGACAAGATGGTGGCGAGTTGTAATTCTTCGGCTAGTTCGATGATTTCCTTACCGACGGGAGTCTCTCCCAAGCTGCCAGAAGCACGGTTGATATCGAAGATGAGTAATACATTCAGGTTAGCTAACTGCAAACTTTGCATTAGCGATCGCACTTCGATACCAGTCTCTTCCACAAATTTGGGATCACCTTCTACGGGCATGAGATAATCTCTGCCGTTGTGGTTGACTCCATAACCGCTAAAGAAAAACCATAAATGGTCTTCTGGTTGCCAACAGACTGCGGCTAAATCTTCCAGCCATAACAATATATGGTCTTTAGTGGGATAGGTAGGTCGGTCTTCAACAGGTGTGGAAGTATCCGTCATCAGCAGGCATTGTTGGGGGAAAAAGCCTGCTTGTTGAGTTAAAAAGTCTTTTAGCGCCTCGGCATCGGCTTGAGCGCAACGTAAAGGTTGAAATAAATGATATTGATTTACGCCTATGGCGATCGCCCAGTAGTTTGCCATCCCGCTCTTTGTAGGTTGTTTGTATGGTTGCCTAAAATTGCGGTTGGCTTTGCTGAAAAAACAAAGCTAACCTATGTCTAATAGTCTAGAAGATTATCATCTAGTCATTAAAATTACGTATTTTTTATTACTTTCCGTTTCCGAAAATTTTCCAAGCCATTCAAAGTACAGAACCTCAATTAAGGAGAGAACAGGTCATGAGTAAAAGTAGTCCTCAACAACTATCATTAACCATTCCCTTTAAACCTATTAGCCAAATTGACAAAAAAATCCGGACATTTCCGTTAATATTTTTGCTTTTGTTTCCCGTTCCTGTATGGCTTGTAACAGAAATAGCTTTTCCCCAGATTGTGCGAGCTTACACAGCCAGAGTTGACTTGACTATTGATAGATTACCTGATGAGGGCTACGAAGCCATACTACGCCGGGCAGAAATGGCAGCTAGGGCAGCAGCTCAACGCAGCTTTGATAAGGATATTTTAGTTACAGATATTTCTGTGTACATCTCCGTACAAAGTTATGGAGCGATCGCACCAGTTTTACTTTTGGATGTCAGCCGTCAGCAATGGCGCACCCGTCCCGATCCACAACGCTGGGCGACTTACTTCAAAAGCGCCCAATCACTCCTACTCTTTAACAATCCCCAAAACTCAGCCAACCCAGCAGCCGCCGTCACAATTCCCACAACAGCACCCAATCCCACCCCTACACCATCTCCCGCAGCCTCTCCCCAGCCACCAGCAGAACCGAAGTAGAGGTGACAGTTAACTGTTGACTGTTAACTGTTGACTGTTGACTATGGACTATTGACTATTCCCTTTTTCTTTCCAGATAGTGATCATCGTGATTTGATCGCTTAGAATAGGAAGGTTGTCAAGAATTACGATATCAGCTAGTATGGCGGTTCCTAAGAAGAAAACATCTAAATCAAAACGCGATAAGCGTCGAGCTACCTGGAGACATAAGGCTGCTGTGGAAGCGCAAAAAGCTATCTCCTTGGGCAAATCAATTTTGACTGGACGTTCTACATTTGTCTATCCTACTGCGGAAGAAGAAGACGAAGAAGAATAAGAAAAAAATGGGTAATGAGTAATCGGCAGAACCAATTACCCATTACCTTTCACCCATGACTGATGATCAAATAATCATATAAAGAGTAAGTTATCTATAGCTCCAGATTTTTTAGTGTTTATTAAAATTAATATTTATCGATAGAAATTTCTTTGCTGGGAAAATGAAAGTATTGATTTGTACTCAGCAACATCTTTATTGTTACGTTTTATATAAATATGCTAGGAAAATTTTTTCAGAAACCAGACCAAGAAAATGCTGACCGAGTTCCCCCAGGACAGCATCTAGCTAAGGGTTTCCCTGTTCTCACCTATGGCGCAGCACCTAAAGTCAGTATTGATGGTTGGGAGTTTCGGGTTTGGGGTTTGGTAAAACCTGCCATTTTTACTTGGTCGGATTTTATAGCTTTACCTCATCACGAATTTACAGCAGACTTTCACTGTGTTACCCGTTGGTCTAAACTTGATGTGAAATGGACGGGGATTAAAGTTACAGATTTTATGAATCTGATTGAGGTAGATTCTCAAGCCGCTCATGTAATGGAACATTGCTATGGTGGTTACACTACAAATATTGCAATGGACGATTTTGTGAGGGAAGAAAACTTCTTTGCCTTTAAATTATTTGGTGAAGACCTCCCCTTGGAACATGGTGGGCCGATGCGCTTAGTTGTACCTCATCTTTATGCTTGGAAAAGTGCTAAGTGGGTTAATGGTCTGGAGTTTCTGGATAAGGAAGAACTGGGTTTTTGGGAACGCAATGGTTACAACCGTCGGGGTGAACCTTGGGCGGAGGAAAGGTATAGTTAATTAGTCATTAGTCATTAGTCCACAGTCCATAGTTATTTTCCTCTTTCCCCTTTTCCAAAGTCCCTATTACCTACTTAATAATTTTTTTGAGTAAGCTCAATTTATCTTTGTAAGGGGCGTAACGCCAGTTTAGGTCTAGCCAGAAGGAGTTTTTTAGGACACTTTTGTAATGGGAAAAGGTGTCAAAGCTGGCTTTACCGTGATAACTACCGATACCGCTATCTCCTACGCCACCAAATGGTAGGGATGAAACGCCTATGTGCATGATTGTGTCGTTGATACAGACTCCGCCAGATGAGGTTTCTTGCAGGATGCGTTGTTGTAGAGGTTGATTTTGCGTAAATAGGTATAAAGCGAGGGGTTTTGCTTGAGAATTAATTAAGGCGATCGCATCTTTAATATCTGTATATTCAATCACTGGTAAAATCGGCCCAAAAATTTCTTCCTGCATTACTGTATCTGTTAAAGCAACGTTATCTAAAATTGTTGGAGCGATATATTTTTCTTCAAAGTTTGTTTCGCCTCCAACTACAATTTTTCCGTTGTTGAGAAACTTCGTTAAACGCTCAAAATGTCTATGACTGATAATTCTGCCATAATCAGGGCTTTGGGCTGGGTTATCACCATAAAACTCTTTGAGTGTTTTTTGTATAGCGGCGATTAAATCTTGTTTAATATTTTGATTCACTAAAAGATAGTCAGGTGCAACACAAGTTTGACCTGAATTAATAAATTTACCCCAAGTAATTCGTCTGGCTGTATGTTCGAGATTAATATCAGTATCAACAATACAAGGACTTTTTCCACCTAACTCTAATGTAACTGGTGTGAGGTGTTTGGCTGCGGCTGCCATCACAATTTTACCTATGGATGTACCACCTGTAAAAAAGATGTGGTCAAATTTATTTGCTAGTAGTTCTTGGCTAGTTTCTACACCGCCTTCTACTACTGCAATATACTCACTGGGGAAATATTTAGTAATTAGTTCTACTACTAAATTAGAGGTATGAGGCGCAAGTTCTGATGGTTTGATGATAGCGCAGTTTCCGGCGGCGATCGCTCCAACTAAGGGTGAAATGATTAAACCAAATGGGTAATTCCAAGGGCTAATAATTAAAACCACACCTAACGGTTCTGGATAAATTTTTGCTGAGTAAGAAAAGAAGTCTAGGGGAACATCAGCTTTTTTCGGTTTAGTCCAATTTTTGATATTTTTGATAGCATAACTAATTTCATTAATTGAGCTTATTTCTGTGGCATAAGCTTCAAATTCTGATTTGTTTAAATCTGCTTTTAAGGCTTGAGTTATTGCTGCCGTATTTTCGGTAACTAATTGTTTAAGTTTTTGAAGTTGTTTTAGACGGAAATTAACATCTTTAGTTTTACCAGTATGAAAAAAAATACGTTGTTGTTCGATTATTTCAGTAATTTTTGATGTAGAAATAGTAACCATTTATATTTACCTTATTTTTTTTAGCATACTCAATCAAATATAAATTATACTTTAGATTCATATTTTGACTGGCAAATTAACAGTAAATATACTGCCTTTGCCTGTATCGGAAACAACAGAGATATTACCTTGGTGAGCTTCAACAATCCGTCGAGAAAGATACAAACCTAATCCACTACCAGCAATTTTATGACTACCTTGACGAAATCTTTCAAACAATGTGGCTTGTTCATCCAGGGGAATACCTGGGCCTGTATCTGCTATTTCTACATTTATATAGTCTTGGTTGATGGCAGATGAAGAAGAATCTTGCTGTTTACTTAGTGTTACAGTTTTGATACGGATAGTTACTGAACCAGATGTGGTAAATTTAATGGCATTGCCTATAAGATTGGTAAATAAGCGGTGCAGTTCTAAGCGATCGCCTACGGTGGGCGGAACGCCATCGCCTGTCACGGTACTTGATATTAATGCTTCCTCAAAATCCCTATTAATTACCAAGCCTTTTTCTTGGGCTAAAGGGTTTAATTCTCCAATTACTTCATCTAGTAACTGTCTAAGATTTACTGGTTGAAATGCTAAGGTTTTACGCCCAGCTTCAAAGCGATAAACTTCTAATAAAGTGTTTACCATCGAAAGCAAGTTGATATTGCTCCGTGCCATAATGGTAATTACTTCGTGCATTTGCGGTGATAAGTCTCCCAATGCCCCTTGTTGAAATAATACCAGCATCCGATCAGCTGCAACTAAAGGTGTGCGTAAATCGTGTGTGAGACGAGAGACAAAATCTTCACGCTGACGGGCAATTTCGTCGCGTTCATCCATACTATGCTTCAAGCGTAACAGCGATCGCACCCTGGCGAGTAACTCATCCATTGTTACAGGCTTACGGATGAAATCATCAGCACCCAAGTCTAAACCATGTGCTACATTTGGCGCATCATGGGCAGTAATTAACAAGATGGGAATATACTGCTGTAAATTCATCTCCCCGCGAACCCGCCTGGTGACTTCATAACCATCCATTCCCGGCATCATTAAGTCTAACAGTACCAAATCACAAGGGGATGCTTGCAATTGTTCTAATGCTGAGAAGCCATCTTCGGCAGTGGTAACGGTATAACCTTCTTCTTCTAAAATAGTTTTAATTAAAAATACGTTATCTGGCGAATCGTCAACCACCAGAATTTTGCCAGATTGAGGAGATTTTGCACTCATTTGATTGTTTATTCTCCAGATGTGAGATTATCTAAGAGTTGCTGAAATTCTGTAGTTGATGGAATTGCGATCGCTCTTTTCAGCAGTGTCTTGAGTAAGGATGGTTGATCAATTCTATTAATCGCTTCCACAATAGAAGTTGGTACTTCGCCAAATCTGGTATCTAAAACATCAAGCACACTTTCTCTAATCCCTTCTTCTTTGCCTTCTTCTTTTGCTAATCTTTCAATACTGGTTACGTACCGCATCCTTTGTACCTCCTCGTAACTCCTGACTTCTGTTTTAAAACTTAGCGCCAATTCCCTTGGCAAAACCATTATCCAGTCGATGAACCTGAATAATTCTTGAATATCTTCTCGGCTGTATCCCCTCTCAAATAGCCTTCTCACTAGGCTTAATTTCCACTGTAGCCGACTTTCTGGGTTTCGTTGCGTTGCCTTGGTTTTGAGATGTGCCATCACAATTATCCCAAAGGGATTGGTGGCTTGTTCTAGGGTTTCCCAAGTTGCTTCATAGTCTAACAATTTCGCTATGGGGAACTCCAAACTGACGCGACAACCGCCTAGTTGATAGCTATAGCTATTAGGTCGCCAATTTGCTTGTTCATCGGCTAAAACTGCCAAGCTGATGACTCGCTTTTTATGACGGTCAAACAAGCGGTAATTGTAGGTGTACATCCGTTCGGCAAATTGGCTGTCATATTGTCCTTGCACTTCTACATGAACCAATACCCAAGCTTCTTCACCGTCCAGTAACCAAACCTTGGCAACTTTATTAACTAAACGCCTTCCAATTTCTGCGTCTGGTTCGAGTTGTTGTAGTTCGTTGTCCAGAAATTCGTAAGGTCGCGTCCAATCGATTTCGGTGTAAGCTTGGGTAAAGAAGAACTCCAGAAAGCGGGGGAAATATAATTCGATGACCTCTTTCCACGGGCTATCGTAATCGGTCGATTGCTCAGTCATTTAAAATAAAAAGTATCTCTGTGCCATAGGTAAAATTGTCGCAGGTTCACAAGTCAACAATTCCCCATCAGCCCTAACTTCATAGGTTTCCGGGTCTACTTCTATATGAGGTAAAGCATCATTGAGTTTCATATCCTGCTTAGTTAATTGGCGTGTTCCAGAAACGGCGATGGCTGATTTTCTTAAGCCCAACTGACTGGGGATATCTCTTTCTAAAGCAGCTTGGGAAACAAAGGTTAAAGATGTGGCGTGTCTCGCGCCTGCAAAACTGCCAAACATGGGGCGCATATGTACTGGTTGCGGTGTAGGGATGCTGGCGTTAGCATCTCCCATCTGTGACCAAGCTATCATTCCGCCTTTAATGACTATCTCTGGTTTCACGCCAAAAAACGCTGGTCGCCACAAGCATAAATCTGCAAGTTTGCCTTCTTCTACGGAACCTACATACTGAGCGATGCCGTGAGTAATTGCGGGATTTATAGTATATTTGGCAACATATCTTTTAGCTCTTAAATTATCTCCTTCCCCATCTCCCGCAAGGCTTCCGCGTTGTATCTTCATTTTGTGAGATGTCTGCCAAGTGCGAATTATTACTTCTCCTACTCTACCCATCGCTTGGGAGTCAGACGCAATCATACTAAACGCGCCTAAATCATGCAAAATATCTTCGGCGGCGATAGTTTCGCGGCGGATGCGGGATTCGGCAAAGGCTACATCTTCAGCGATCGCTGGATCTAGGTGATGACATACCATCAACATATCGAGGTGTTCGTCTAGGGTGTTGACAGTGTAAGGACGGGTGGGGTTGGTGGAAGAGGGGAGGACATTAGCTTGTCCGCAGACTTTGATAATATCTGGTGCGTGTCCCCCACCTGCGCCTTCGGTGTGGTAGGTGTGGATGGCGCGGTTTTTAAAGGCGGCGATGGTATCTTCAACAAATCCGGCTTCGTTGAGGGTGTCGGTGTGGATGGCTACCTGCACATCGTATTCGTCGGCGACAGTTAAGCAGGTGTCAATGGTGGCGGGTGTGGTTCCCCAGTCTTCATGGAGCTTTAAACCGATCGCCCCTGCTAAAATTTGTTCTGTGAGTCCTTGGGGTTGACTGGCGTTACCTTTACCCAAAAATCCTAAGTTGACGGGGAAAGCATCAGCCGCTTGCAACATCCGGTACATATTCCAAGGGCCGGGGGTGCAGGTGGTGGCGTTGGTTCCCGTGGCTGGGCCTGTACCACCACCTATCATGGTAGTGATACCGGAGGCGATCGCTACTTCTATCTGTTGGGGGCAAATAAAATGGATATGGGTATCAATACCGCCAGCCGTGAGAATCATTCCCTCCCCAGCTAAGGCTTCGGTTCCAGGGCCGATAATAATATCTACGTTGTCTTGAATATAGGGATTCCCAGCTTTCCCAATTTTGAATATTTTGCCATCTTTAATGCCGATATCTGCTTTAACTATCCCCCACCAATCGAGGATTAAAGCATTAGTAATGACTAAATCTACTGCACCATCGGCGTTAGAAATGGGGGATTGTCCCATCCCATCCCTGATGACTTTACCACCACCAAATTTCACTTCGTCGCCGTAGGTGGTGAGGTCTTGTTCTACTTGTATAAATAATTCTGTATCAGCTAGGCGGATGCGATCGCCTACTGTGGGGCCGTAGGTTTCGGCGTAGGCGCGGCGGGACATTTTGTAAGGCATTATACACTCCTGAGAAATGAGGTTATAGTTGAAACGCGGAGGGGCGCGGAGGTTAGCGCGGTGAACCAGCGCTGTAGGAGGGTTTCCCTCCGCAGGCGACTGGTGAACCCGGAGGGAGGTACGCAGAGAATGGATGAGAATAGTTTATGTGGAAGGATAATTGGGTGTGGAATGAGGGTGCATACGGCGTTGGGGCCAGGGTTGTTGGAGTCGGCTTATGAGGAGTGTTTGTTTTATGAGTTGCAGCAGGAGGGGTTTAAGGTTGGTAAGCAAATTCCTGTACCGCTTGTGTATAAAGAAGTGAAATTAGATTGTGCTTATTGATTGGATTTGATGGTAGAAAATAAAGTCATAATTGAAGTTAAAGCGGTGGAATCTCTCAACCCCATTCACTCAGTCCAACTTCTCACCTACCTAAAACTTACTAAATGTAAACTCGGACTCCTCCTTAACTTCAACGTCCGCCACCTCAAAGAAGGTATCAAACGTGTAGCCAACAACCTCTAACTCCGCGTCCCTCTGCGCTAACCTCAGCGCCCCTCCGCGTTTCCTAACTCCCCATTCACCCTCCCATTAAACCCATAAACCCGACGACTTCCCACCAAAGGAACCAAATTCACTTCCTTCTCATCCCCTGGTTCAAACCTAACAGCCGTCCCCGCAGGAATATCCAAACGCATTCCTAACGCTAATTCCCTATCAAAATTCAACGCATTATTAACTTCATAAAAATGAAAATGGGAACCTACTTGAATTGGTCTATCGCCTGTATTAGCTACTAGCAATTTCACAGTATCACGACCAGCATTTAATTCAATTTCGCCGGTTGGTGTAATTATTTCACCTGGAATCATAATTTTCAAATTAACGAATAGGATTATGTACTGTCACCAACTTTGTCCCATCAGGAAAAGTGGCTTCAACTTGCACCTCATGCACCATTTCCGCTATACCTTCCATCACATCATCTCTTGTTAAAAGAGTTGTGCCATAACTCATCAATTCCGCCACTGTCCGTCCATCTCTTGCACCCTCCAAAATAGCAGCAGAAATGTAAGCCACTGCTTCTGGATAATTCAATTTCAAACCTCTATTCTTGCGCCTTTCTGCTACTAAAGCGGCTGTAAAAATCAATAATTTATCTTTTTCCTGCGGTGTAAGCTGCATAAATTAAGAATTACAAACTAAACCTGCCATACTCTGGGTACACAGCTACCACGATGCAGAAAAGACACTCGTAGTAACTGCCAAACAACCGTAAACCAGTTTCTCACCTCAGATGTAGAAACACCACGATATCGACACAAAAATCCATTTTGTAATTGCGTTACCCCAACTTCCCCAACACCAATCCATAAATCCCGTGCTTTCTGCACAAATTCTTGAGAAACCACACTACCCACCCACACAAAACTACCGACTATCGGCTGTCCATGTAAGCCGTGTGGACTGTGGAAAACCGCCTCATTCCCTGGTAGCCATTGACGATCTATCCACAAAGGAACACCTTCTTGGTAAACTTCGGTATGCGATCGCCATTCTCCTTGATAAAATTTTTCTCCCCTAGCACTACGACCAAATCGCGTAATTTCCCAGCCTAAAAAATTCGCCCCAGTCGCTAATTCTACCCGTAAATCTTGGCGATAAATTGCCCCGTTAAATAAAATTGTTTCTTGCGGTAGCCATTCCAAACAAGCACCCGCATCGATTTGAATATTAATAGTTTGCTTCGCCAGTAAACCATTGCTGCGATATATTTTCCCGGCTGCGGCGGTAGTAATTAAAGCCTGCGCGTTGGGTTGGAGGTGGAAATTATAAGATAAGCGATCGCCTCCCACCACACCCCCAGCCGTGTGTAAAATCACACTATGACAAACCTTATCCCCTTCTGGATAAAACGGACGCTGTACCTTTAGCGGTGCTTGCTGGTGATTGTAAATTAACTGGGTGTTATTGGAGCGATCGGCATAAACTAAATTAAGTTTTCCATGCCAGCCTTCTGTTAGTTGTGCATTAGAAGTCATTTATATAGATATGATTTTTAAATTGCTTCGCCAAGGTGTACGCTAGTACGATAAACCATGTACACTAAACCTTGGTCATTGCGAAACTGTTGATATAAATCTTGTAAATCAGCGATCGCTTGTTCGTATGCAGCACCTTCACTCGGAAGATAAGATACACTCATCGCCCTACCAATTAAGCCAGTTAAATCTAATTCTTGACGATAAATAAATGTATACTCACGAATATTAGTAAAATGTGGAGTAGTTAACAAAGGTTCTACCGACTGCATCCTTGATTCTGCTGGGTGGTTATTCGATGCTTCGCGGACTATGCGGCTATACTCTGCGGTTAAAGCATCTTCTTTATCACGGTTATTCCACACCACAGCCAACCGTCCCGATGGTTTGAGGATGCGGTGAAACTCTAATAAAGTTGGTTCTGGGTTAAACCAGTGGAAGGCTTGAAAACAAGTTACCAAATCAACTGAATTATCCGCTATTTGGGTAGATTCTGCCGTTCCCTCACGAAACTCTACCAATGGATGAGGTTCAGCAGCTTCTCTCATCGCTGCGTTTGGTTCAATAGCTATAACTCTCACACCACGTTCAGCTAATAAGCGTGAGGAAATTCCTGTACCAGCGCCAATATCTGCGGCTACAACTGGCGAGGATAAACCATCAAGAAGAGTATCAATAGCTGCGGCTGGATAGCTAGGACGATATTTTACATAAGCTTCCGCTCTATCGGAAAATCTATCTAGAGGCTTGAGGGTGTGTAGAGGTGTGGTATCAGTTTCGCTCATATATGTTGTTGCAAAACTCAGAATCAATCTTTAATATAGGGGATTTGGTGTGTTGGCGTTCCACAAAACGATATCATGTTAGGCGATCGCACTAAAAAGTACATTTTCTACACACCAATAGAAAGTTTAGTAAATATAAATACCAAAGAATTACCAGAAGTATTTTTATGAAAAACAGCCACTTATAACAAGTAGCTGCTTTCATATAACTATAAATAGGGCTGGCTGAATAAGGGCGAAAGATAGCAGAATGAAGAGTTTCAGGGTCAGGAAAGAAAAATAAGGTGAAAAGAAAAAGGGTAAGATAAGTAAAAATCCTTGTAGCAAGTTGCGTTAAAATGTATCGAAGAGCGCAAAAGCAAGAAAAAGCAGCAGAAAACTTTGAACTACCCTTTGGGGGAAAACTAGCGTCAGATAACCGATGGGTAATCATGGCGAACATGATACCTTGGTCAAAATTTGAAGCAGAGTACGCAGAAATATTTTCAGCAAGAATGGGAGCGCCAGCCAAAACATTTAGAATGGCGTTGGGAGCATTAATAATTAAAGAAAAATTAGGAATAAGTGACAGAGAGACAGTAGAACAAATTCGGGAGAACCCGTATCTGCAATACTTTATAGGAATGTCAGCATATAGTAATGAATCTGCATTTGACCCGTCAATGCTAGTTCATTTTAGAGAAAGGATAGATATAGAATTAGTCAATAAAATCAATCAAGAAATAGTCAGGAAGATGTTAGAAAATAAACAGGAGGTAGAAGTAAGAGCAAAAAAGCCAGAGGTCGAGGATTCAAAAAGTAAGCCAGCCAATAGAGGAAAATTAATATTAGATGCTAGTTGTGCGCCAGCAGACATAAGTTATCCGACAGATTTAGGATTATTAAATCAAGCCAGAAAGCAAACAGAAACAATCATAGATACATTATATAAGTCCTTATTAGTAAGAAATATCAACAAACCAAGAACCTACAGAAACAAAGCAAGAAAGGATTATTTAGCAGTAGCCAAGAAAAGAAAACCAACAGTTAAAGAAAGAAGGAAAGCTATCAGAAAGCAACTGCAATATATCAACAGAAATTTAACTCATATTCAGCAGCTAATAAATTTAGGTGCGTCACTATTAAAACTGAGCAACAGTCAATATAAGATGTTGCTAGTAGTAGCAGAAGTTTATCGTCAACAGTTATGGTTATATGAAAATCAAAAAATTAGTATACAAGACCGCATTGTCAGTTTAAACCAACCACACATTCGTCCGATTATCCGAGGTAAAGCCGGGAGAACAGTAGAGTTTGGGGCTAAGTTTTCAGCTAGTTACTATGATGGCTATGTATTTTTAGACCATATTAGTTGGGACAACTTTAACGAATCAGGAGACTTAAAATCACAAGTAGAAGCATACAAAAACTACACCGGATATTATCCTGAATCAGTTCATGTTGATAAGATTTATCGGACGAGGGAGAATCGAGCTTGGTGTCAAGAAAGGGGAATTAGAATTAGTGGCCCACCACTAGGTAGACCCCCCCAAAATGTCAGCCCTGAAAAGAAGAAACAAGCCGCTTATGACGAAAGGATTCGTAATTGTATTGAGGGCAAGTTTGGACAAGGTAAACGAAGATTTAGCCTTGGTAGAGTTATGGCTAAACTTCCTCATACTTCTTTCACCGCTATTGCCATAACTTTTTTAGTTATGAATCTTTCTACTCTGCTATTACGGCTTTTTTGTGTATTTTTTTGCCTATTTTTCAAAACTGAGTCTTTTTTTACTTCTTCTATTATCGAAACTGATATTTCATTAAACCTTAAACAACAAAAACTTATCTTTTTTCTGGACTGACTACTTAATCAATTTTTCTCTTCCTTTGAAATGACTTTTTCAGCAAGCCCTAAATACTAATTTTGCTGATTTAACCAAACTTCTAAATCACTAACTTCTGCAAAATCAAATAACGCTTCTCCTAAATCTTCTAACTGATCAGCAGATAAATTCCCAACACGCTCAAATAATGTAGTGTCGGCGAATTGGTTCAAGGGTTAATTCAGTTTTTAATACTTCAATTTGTTGTGCATCTATTCCCAACAACCAGCGCACAAATTCTTGGGGATACTGTTCTGCTAAATATTTACAAGCGTTGTCGTAACTCAAATTTGATTTTGAATACCTATGTAAGGATGTTTATATATGATAAGCTGTAACGCATTTTACTTGTTAAAAATAAAGTCTATTAGGTAAATTAATATTGCCATTTTCTGAAAAAACACTATTAATATTTAGCCCAAAATAGTTTACAAATCTTTTTACTACAAACTCTTGTAAAACTTGTATATTTTCAGATTTGTTAATAACTCTACTGTATTTCAATGTTTGTGAGGTTACTGGCTCTCCTACTAAAGGGCCAGCAAAGGATATTCGTTGTCCTGAATATAAACTAATATAATTAGTATTAACCATTGTGACAGTTAATAACATATCATTAAAGGGTAAATACGTATTCCAAATTTTCATTATTCCCTCTATCTGAGAAATAAAACTATTGCTCATATCTAAATATCTTAAAATATTATTAGAGGTTATATCTGTACCAGTTCTAAGACATTCTAAAGAAATTAGAAATTCACAATGACCATTTCTAAAAATTTGAATTTTATGACCAAGTTTGTTTAGCTGTTCATTAGGTAAATCTTGGTTAATAATTCCATGTTCATTTGGTCTTGTATTATAGCGTTTACCAGTCTAATGAAGTACAGTAATTAAAATAAATCAGTGTATCTACTCAAGGGTAAAAATGAAACCATATTCCCTGGACTTTCGCCAAAAAATATTTGATACATACTTGTCAGGTGGAATATCACAACGTCAATTAGCAAACAAATTTTGTGTCAGTTTAGGTTTTATTGAGAAATTACTAAAGCAATATAGAGAAACAGCAAGTATCGCTCCTAAAGTTAGGACAAAACAAACTCCTCCAAAGCTCAACGAAGAACAAATTAAGATTCTGGAAGAAATAGTCGAAGCTAAGAATGATTCGACTTTATCAGAAATCCGCTTCATTCTCAAAGAAAAAACAGGAATAACAGTTGGTATATCTACGGTAGACAGGATGTTACAGAGGAGAGAAATAAGCCTTAAAAAAAAACATTGCACGCTGACGAAAAAGAAACTGAAAGAGTTCAATTATTAAGGGTACAGTTCTGGCTTCAACTTCATGGGATACCAGAGGAAAACCTTGTCTTTCTTGACGAAGCCGGAGCTAATCTATCTTTAATAAGACACTCCGCCCGTTCTAAAAAAGGTAAAAGAGCGCATGGGTCACGACCTCAAAAACGCTGTAAAAATGTTTCCATAATTGGAGCGATTGCTCTTAAAGGCGTGATTAGTCAATATAGTATTTTAGGAGCATCTGACGGGCTGACATTTGAGGCTTATATTTCTCAAAAATTAGTTCCTCTTCTGTGGGAAGGCGCTTGTGTAATCATGGATAATTGTTCAATTCATAAAGGTGGAGATATTGAGAAATTAATCGAAGCTGCTGGAGCTAAATTGATTTATTTGCCACCATATTCGCCGGATTTTTCACCAATTGAAAACTGTTGGTCAAAAATTAAAAATTTACTACGTTCTATTGGAGCTAGAAGTTATCCAGACTTAGCAAAAGCAATTGAAAGTGCTTTTAATCAAGTTTCGTTAAATGATATTTATAATTGGTTTACCCATTCTTGTTACTGTACTTCACCAGACTGAGAAACGCTATATATGGGTTCAAATTATATGACAGCATTGAATAGCCATCAAATTGAGGCAAACGTAAGCTATTGATTAAGTTATACAACTGTGGGGTTAAAGGATTAATACTATCATCATAAATATTAAGAGGTGTAAGACTAGCTATAACCCATAGTTGATTGCCAGCAAAATTAATCCATTCTTTTTCTCTCAGTTCAATAAATTTAGAATTATCAATCTGATTAATATAAATATTATTTTGACTTAGTTGATTAGTAACCCAATTTTCATGTTCTAACTTTATACATTTCAATTTTTCTACTGTCCATTCTTTTTCATTTTTATCGATTAAAGTATGATGTGTTGGACACAGAAGGATTAAATTATTGTATTCATCTCTTTGTTCAGCAGTAAGGTCACTTTCCCCGCGAGGGCCTTTCTGTTTATCAGCAATAATGTGAGCCATTTCGCCTAGTACACTTTCTGAACCAACAGGTGTTAATTCGATTTTGCAAATAGCACACCGATTTCCAGAACGACCCCAAAGCATTTTTACATCTTTCTCTTTCATAACTTGTTGCTTCCTTGTCCTTCATACTTCAATTGTTGATAACAAAACAGCCACCTCCACAAGGGAAGCGGCTGTTTTTTCACTTATCTCACTACAGAATGTTAGTAATCGAAGTCACCGCCGCCAGCGCCAGCACCAGCAGGAGCAGCATCCTTGGGTTCTGGCTTGTCAACAACGATGCACTCGGTTGTCAACACCATACCAGCGATAGATGCAGCGTTTTGTAGGGCAGAACGGGTTACTTTCGCGGGGTCAACGATACCAGCCTCGAACATATCTACATATTCGTTAGTAGCAGCGTTGAAACCTACGTTGAAGGCTTTCTCTTTGACACGTTCAGCAATTACAGCACCGTTTTGACCTGCGTTTTCCGCAATTCTCTTTAATGGTGCGGCTAATGCACGAGAAACAATCAAAGCACCAGTCAACTCTTCATCTTTGAGGTTGCTGTTAGCCCAAGTTTCTAGGTCTGGGGTGAGGTGAGCCAAGGTTGTACCACCACCAGGAACGATACCTTCTTCAACAGCAGCTTTGGTGGCGTTGATAGCATCTTCTAGGCGGAGTTTCTTGTCTTTCATTTCGGTTTCGGTAGCTGCACCTACTTTAACTACAGCTACACCACCAGAAAGTTTAGCCAAGCGCTCTTGGAGTTTTTCCTTGTCGTAGGAAGATTCGGTTTCTTCCATTTGGCGACGAATTTGTTCTACACGAGCTTTAACTGCAACGTCATTACCTTCAGCAACAATTGTGGTGCTGTCTTTGGTGATGGTGATGCGGCGAGCTTTACCTAAGCTGTCTAGCTTGGTGTTGTCTAGCTTCAGACCAGCATCTTCGGTGATTAATTGACCGCCGGTGAGGATAGCGATATCTTCCAGCATAGCCTTACGGCGATCGCCAAATCCAGGAGCCTTCACAGCAGCTACATTCAGTACACCGCGTAAACGGTTAACTACCAAAGTTGCTAAAGCTTCTTTTTCAATATCTTCAGCAATAATCACCAGGGGACGACCAGCACGCGCTACTTGCTCTAGAACTGGTACTAAATCTTGCACAAGAGCAATTTTCTTGTCGGTCAACAGCAAGAAAGGCTCATCGAAAATCGCTTCCATCCGCTCGGGATCGGTAGCGAAGTAGGGGGAGATGTAGCCTTTGTCAAAGCGCATCCCTTCTGTTACTTCCAATTCGGTAGTTACAGACTTACCTTCTTCTAAGGAGATAACGCCTTCCTTACCTACTTTATCCATAGCTTCAGCAATCATCTGACCGACTTCATCGTCGTTACCAGCAGAGATTGCACCAACTTGGGCGATCGCCTTAGAATCTTCTACAGGACGAGCGTGTTCTCTGATTCTGTCTACCAAGAAGTTGGTAGCTTTATCAATACCGCGCTTCAACAGAATCGCGTTAGCACCAGCCGCAACGTTACGTAAGCCTTCTTTGACAATTGCATGAGCCAAAACGGTAGCTGTAGTTGTACCGTCACCTGCTGCATCATTGGTTTTAGAAGCAGCTTGGCGAATCAAAGCAACGCCAGTGTTTTCAATATGATCTTCTAATTCGATTTCTTTAGCGATGGTTACACCGTCGTTAACGATTTGAGGCGCACCAAATTTCTTTTCTAATACTACGTTACGACCTTTGGGGCCAAGGGTAACAGCTACAGCCTCAGCTAGGATGTCAATACCACGCTCCAGGGCGCGACGAGCGTTTTCGTTGTAAATAATGCGCTTTGCCATAGTTGTGTCAATCTCAGGAAGTTAAATCAAGTGTTGTGTCAGTGGTCATTGGTCATTAGTCATTGGTATGGCTATGACTAATTAGCCAACGACTGCTAGAATGTCTTTTTCAGAAAGCAGTACGTATTCTTCTGTTCCGAGCTTTACATCAGTGCCAGCGTACTTGGAGTACAGCACCTTGTCGCCAATTTTTACTTCCAATTCTTGACGGCTACCGTCATCATTACGCTTGCCTGCGCCAAGGGCTACAACTTCACCTACTTGGGGTTTTTCCTTAGCGGTGTCGGGCAAATATAGACCACCTGCGGTCTTTTCTTCCGATGCGCTCACTTTCACGAAAACGCGATCGCCTAAAGGTTTGACTGTCGATACACTTAAAGATACAGCTGCCATATTTAATTTCTCCAGAGTTAGCACTCTCAACTCCTGAGTGCTAATTTACCGAAAACCATCCTAGCATGGCAATGTTTGAGTGTGTACGGGTTTCCGAACTGGAATTGCTGGGGAATGGGGAGTAGGGAGTGGGGAGTGGGGAGTGGGGAAGAGGAAGGAGATGAGGGAGATGAGGGAGAGAAAGAAGCAGGGAGCAGGGGGAAAGGTGGAAGTCCCTCTTCCTTGCTCCCTTGCCTCTTCTGCCTCCTGACTTTTGACTATGGACTATGGACTAATGACTAATGACTAATGACTAATGACTAATGACAAATTTAACAACCCCGTAAGTACTAATACTCAATTATTCGTAATTTTCAGGTTTTTTTCTGTAAGTAACGAATATTTTTATATGGAGAACTTTATTTGCAAAGTGGGGAATTTGTTATAGAACAGTAACTAGAGATACGCTCAATGAGTAACAATACAGTGATGTAGTGCAACAAAACTCAAGGTTTAGAGCTTGCGTGTTTGTTGTTCTAGATCGATAATAATTGTCTAACCGGAAGTGTCTGGTTTCGCCAAGCAAAACCGGAGGTTATTGAGCGGATCATCCAAAAAACACTTGATAGGCATAATGGTGGTGCAAGAATCTCATTTTTAACCCATCCTTTGCCGAAAGTTCCCTGAATTGCTTGTGGACATCCAACAAAGGCTTAAAATCAACAAGGGTAATGTAGAGCAGTAAGCCGATGAAAACGCGGGTTGTGTTACAGATAGGGTCATCTTAAGCCAATACTTACTTGTGACTAGAAAGATTATTATTTAATCAGTGTATTTTCACCCGCAACTTTCAAAGGGATATATAATAGCGCATTATAATACTATTGCTCTGCGTATCCTTACTGGAATTTTGCCAATGCACTGGTGATGTCATCGAAAGTGAACACCACTTTTAAGACTCCAAGGAAGAAAGGGCAACTTAAGTGGGAAAAATGACAATATCTCGACAATCCACCATATTAAGGATAACCATTCAAGACCTTGATGGATCGAAGCGCGACAAGTGCCACTGCTATGAAAGAGCCCAGCATGAAAGATCACAAACGACTCCTATTAATTGATGATGACCCTAACCTCATCTTGCTGGTGAAGGACTACTTGGAATTTAGAGGGTATGAAGTCGTCACGGCAGAAAACGGAAGAGAAGCTCTGGAAATTCTTGAACATGATGTTCCAGACATGATCATCTGTGACGTGATGATGCCAGAAATGGACGGATATACCTTTGTTGAACAAGTCCGGCAAAATGAACGTACCAGTTGGATTCCTGTTCTTTTCCTCTCGGCAAAAGGACAAAGTGCAGACCGAGTTAAAGGTCTGAACAAAGGTGCAGATGTTTACATGGTCAAACCTTTTGAACCAGAAGAACTTGTTGCACAAGTAGAATCTTCACTGAAACAGACTATCCGTTGGAAGGAACACCAAGCTAAAGGTGGGGAAAACGGTTCCCGCATTCAGGTTCCTTTCGATGTCCAGTTAACCCCAACCGAACTGAAGGTAGTACAGTTTGTTGCTAGGGGTTTAGCTAACCGTGAAATCGCTGAAGAATTAAACGTTAGTCAGCGCACTGTTGAAAGCCATGTGTCCAATATGTTGGGCAAAACCAATCTCCATAACCGTACTGAACTCGCACGGTGGGCGATTGAAAATCAAATGGCTTAAATAGCTATCAGCATTCAGCCGTCAGCTTAATAATGATTAACTGACAGCTGACAGCTGATAGCTTTTATCAATTCAAAATACCCTACGGGAAGCTAACGCTACAAAATTCAAAATTCAAAATTTAGTAGTTGAATTTTGAAGAATTGGTATTAAGCAGGAAGAGGCAAATAAACTGAACTACATAAGTCAAGGTCAAGAAGCTCAAAACCTCCTGCCTCCTGCCTACCTAATTAATTATTGAGTTCTACCATTTCACATACGTTACCTCGGACGCTACCCACACCCTTGGTAAATTGACGGTCTTGCTTGTTGATGAGCATTTGCATTCCATATTTGGGAGCCATGACAATTAGTGCATCCCTGTCTAACCGTTGCTGAGGAATGTATTGCAGGCGATATTGGGTTAACAGCATTGCCAAAACTATTTTAATCTCCATGAGCGCAAAGGGTGCGCCGATACAAATGCGAGAACCAGCGCTAAACGGGTTGTATTCGTACATCGTGGGTTCTTTATGTTCCCAGCGCTGGGGATCAAACTTCTCTGGGTTGGGGAAGATTTCTGGCATGTGATGGGTGTGGTAAATGCTGACAAAAACTTCTGTCCCTGTTGGTAATTCATAGCCTCCCAGAGATGTTGGTTGCGATGTTACTCGCGCATTCCAGGGTACAGGGGGTAATACTCGCAAACTTTCTTTAATTACTCGCTCTAACAAGGGTAGTTGCTGCAACTTCTCTACAGTTGGTGGTGCGCCTTGCAAAACACTTTCCAACTCATCAAGTAAGTCGGCTGCTACTTGGGGATGTTGGGAAAGTAAAAACAGCGTCCAAGTTAAGGCGTTGGCGCTGGTTTCATGACCTGCTGCAAAGATGACGCTGACATGACCTAGTAATTCATCTTCGGCTAATCCTAAGCCACTGTCCACATCCCGCGCTTGGATAAGCATTGACAGTACATCCTTTGAGTCTAAGCCTTGGGCTTGTTTCTGGCGGATGAGGGTACGCATTTCATCATCTAGCTGCGCCATTAAACTCAGCAGACGGTGGAAAGGTAGACCTGGGATATCGAATGGTAGAATGGCGATCGCAGGTGAACCCAACAAAGTACCAATTTGCTGCAATAATCTGGCACTCTTACCCCCCTCATTACCAATATCCTCACCAAATAAGGTTTTAGTAGCGACGCGCAATGTCAGCATTCGCATCACTTCACAAAGATTCACAGATTTACCTATTGGTAATTGTTCTAAAACCGATTGCGTAATAGTCACAATATCATCACAATAAGACTCAATTCGCTGTCTATGAAAAGCTGGCATTAATAATTGGCGATGCTGACGATGATTTGTACTATTAACACCAAATAAACCTACACCAAAATGTTTTAAAGTTTCCGTGCGTGGAGACTCATGACGCTTACGATATAAGCCTCCAGTTAAGGGGTATTTATGATAAACCTCATGCTGACTTGTAACCTCTCGAACATTTTCTGGCCCATAAGCCAGCACAGTACCAGGACAGTAATCTTCTGATGAGTAAAGATTTGTCCCGCCTCCTGCTACTAAAGACACCACTGAACCATATTTTTTAAATAGACAACGCGATAAAGCAATAGAGTCTTGAACATATCCTACAAGCGGTGCAATGCGTCCAAAAATGGGTAAAGGATTAGGCCCAGGTATAGTTAATCTCGGTCTATCAGTGGTTATTGCCATCTTTATATAAAACACCAGGAATATAGAAATGTTAGTCTATTATTACTTGATGAGATAATAAAAATTTATTTTCAATTGATGGGTTAACCTATTAAACATTTAATAAGTATTTGCTAGATAAAATACAGTATTTAATTGTTAGTTATTAATTGTTTTTGAAGAACTTTTTTATAAGTAAAGTGTTTATTTCTTTGTGTATCAAAATCATAAACCTTATTCTGTTATCATGCGTTTTTATCAACCATTAATCTTATGCGTAAATTTCTCATTGATACAGATACAGCTTCTGATGATGCAGTGGCGCTCATTATGGCGCACCATTGGCCAGATGTGGAAGTTTTAGCACTAACAATAGTCAACGGTAATGTTCCCGTTGGGCAAGGCGTGAAGAATGCTTTGTACACCCTTGATGTATGCAACGCTTCTACACCTGTATATGTGGGTTGCAACAAGCCTATGTTACGGGAAGCTAGTTATGCTGATTGGTTTCATGGCAAAGATGGTATGGGTAACATGCTCTATCCAGAACCGAAAAGTGAACCCCACTCAGCACATGCTATTGATGCGATTATTGAAACTATTAAAAAATATCCTGGGGAAATTACGTTAGTGACGTTGGGTCCGTTAACAAATATTGCGGCTGTGCTGTTAAAAGCGCCAGAAATAGCTACATTGGTTCAGCGTTGCGTAATTATGGGGGGTGCTGCAAATACAGTGGGCAACGTCACGCCTGCGGCTGAGTATAACATTTGGGTAGACCCAGAAGCCGCCAAGATTGTCTTTGATAGCGGTATGACGATGGAGATGGTTGGTTGGGAGTTGAGCCGTCATGATGCAGCTTTGACGGCTGCGGAAGTAGAAACAGTGAGAAACTTCGGTACACAAAGAGCGCGTTTAGCAATGGACTGCAACAAAACAGCCTTGGAAGTTTCCATGAAAATGCAAGGTGCTGCTGGTTTAACTCTAGCTGATCCTGTAGCGATCGCAGTTGCTCTTGATCCAACTATTGTCACACGTCAAGGCAAATACTTCGTAGATGTGGAAATAAATAGCGAACTCACCAGAGGCGCTACAGTCGTCGATGAGTTAGGAGTGTTACAAAAACAGCCAAATATCAATGTCGTTTGGGAAATAAATGTACCCAAATGGAAGGAGATTTTATATCGTTGTTTACGGTAGTCAATAGTCCATAGTCAACAGTCCATAGTCAACAGCCTCAACTACATAAATTTATTGGAAGCTTTAACAAAGTGAGGTTAAAATCACAAGCAAACTTTAAATCTGGAGTGGGACTATGAAGACTGCGGAAAAGTTGGCTGCGGGTTGGCTACTAACACTCGGATTCACGTTTCTTACATTATCAGCCTCTGCGGTAGCGGAAATTCATACAATGCTTAAAGACATACCTACAGGTAATAATGAACAGGTTGCATTTGATGATGTGAATACACCTGCTCTGAATGAACTTCAGAATACTGCTACAAATGGTGTGATATTTGGTGTGCCAACGATGATTTTAGGAACGTGGCTGGGTGTAGGGCTATACTTGCAAGAAAGAAACTCTAAAAAAGCACTTCAGCAGCAATTAAGCGATCGCCTACAAGCTACCTTTTATGGGATGATCCAAGAAAATCAAGGACGGATTACAGTTTTAGGCTTTGCAATGCAGTCACAACTCCCTACAGCCACCGCTAGAGAATATTTAGACGTAAAAGCTAAAGAATTGAACGCTAATTTTAAAGTCAGTGAGGAAGGTTCGGTATCATATCATTTTGATGTCTGATTCCCTATCTCTTGACAATTAGGTCTAATGACGCAGATTTTTTTAAGTGTAGGAGCCATTTTAGGTGGTTTGTCAGTTGCCGCCGGGGCTTTCGCTTCCCATGCCCTACGAGAAAAAATTAGTGAGCAATCGCTAGAGATATTTGAAACTGGCGCTCGTTACCAAATGTACCATGCTCTAGCACTCTTACTAGTAGCCGTCTTAATCACTCGCCTAGAAACACCACCAACAACTTTGATAGCAAGTGGCTGGTTATTTATTCTAGGTATTGCCATTTTTTCCGGCAGTTTATATGCCCTCAGCCTCACCGGAATTAAAATTTTAGGTGCAATCACCCCACTCGGTGGAGTCGCCTTTTTACTTGGCTGGGGTGCGTTAGCTGTTGCCGCCTTCAGTATAAAGTTTTAAAAGCGTTAAAAATCAAAACTTCTTTTCTTTGTGTTTTCTGTCTCTGTGCTTTAAACTTTATTAACCACACAGACACAGAGAACACAGAGTTTATATTTCCTCGATTATTGTTAAATTTTGCGTTATTAATAATCAAGCATCCTGCTCAATATTTAGTAAACTAAATAACTAACACGCCTTCAAAGCTTCCTAACCCGGCGGAGCCTTGAAAGAAGTAGGCAACTTGATTTAATACAAAGATATGGCGCTTATAGTTCAGAAATTCGGTGGTACATCTGTCGGTTCAGTCGAACGCATCCAAGCAGTAGCACAGCGTGTCTATAAAACAGTGCAAGCAGGAAATTCACTGGTGGTAGTGGTTTCTGCTATGGGGAAAACTACCGATGGACTCGTCAAGTTAGCCAATGAAATATCTCGAAATCCTAACCGCCGGGAAATGGATATGTTGCTTTCCACAGGCGAACAAGTCACCATCGCACTTTTGAGTATGGCGTTGCAGGAACTCGGACAACCTGCGATTTCCATGACTGGCGCACAAGTAGGTATTGTTACCGAAGCTGAACACACCCGCGCCCGAATTTTACACATTGAAACTGAACGTCTACAACGTCATCTGGATGAAGGTAAGGTAGTTGTCGTAGCAGGTTTCCAAGGTATTTCCAGCAATGGAGAATTAGAAATCACCACATTGGGACGTGGTGGTTCTGATACATCAGCCGTGGCTTTAGCGGCTGCCTTACAAGCAAACTTCTGTGAAATTTATACAGATGTACCAGGGATTTTAACTACAGACCCCCGCCTCGTACCCGAAGCCCAGTTAATGGCGGAAATTACCTGTAATGAAATGCTGGAGTTGGCAAGTTTGGGAGCAAAAGTCCTCCATCCCCGCGCTGTGGAAATTGCTCGTAACTATGGTATGCCTTTGGTAGTCAAGTCTAGCTGGACAGATGACCCTGGTACTTGGGTGACTACACCCAAACCCCAAGGGCGATCGCTCGTCAATTTAGAATTAGCTCGTCCAGTCGATGAAGTAGAATTAGATACAGACCAAGCCAAGGTAGCACTATTACGTGTACCTGATAAACCAGGGGTAGCTGCAAGACTATTTGGGGAAATTTCCCGGCAAAAGGTAGACGTAGATTTAATTATTCAATCAATCCACGAAGGTAATAGTAATGACATCGCCTTCACCGTCACCACACCTATATTAAAACGAGCCGAAGCCGTAGCAGCCGCGATCGCCCCATCTCTCCGCAGCCCCACCAACCCCAAATCAGACGAAGCAGAGGTAATGTTAGAACAAAACATTGCCAAAGTCAGCATCGCTGGCGCAGGGATGATCGGCCGTCCTGGGGTAGCCGCGAAGATGTTCGCCACCCTAGCCGAAGCTGGCGTGAACATCCAAATGATTTCCACTAGCGAAGTCAAGGTAAGTTGCGTAGTTGATGCCCTAGATGGCGATCGCGCCATTACAGCGTTGCGTAAAGCATTTGAAATCGAAACCCCAGCCACTTCTTCCCCTACTCCCCCTCCGGGTTCGCAGTCGCCTGCGGAGGGAAACCCTCCCGCAGCGCTGTCTCACTACTCCCCACTCCCCAACGCCACTTGCTACAACGCGGGGAACCCGCGCAACGCAGTGGCTCCTCCCCACTCCCTTCCCCCCGTTCGCGGTGTCGCCCTAGACTTAAACCAAGCCCGTCTGGCGATTCGTCAAGTACCAGATCGTCCGGGGATGGCGGCGCAATTGTTCGGTATTCTGGCAAAGCACAATATCAGCGTGGATATGATTATTCAGTCCCAACGTTGCCGTATCGTTGATGGTGTTCCCCGTCGAGATATTGCTTTCACAGTTCCCCGCATCGATGGCGAAACAGCCCAGCAATTACTTACCCAAGTAGCAGGACAATTAGGTTGGGGTGATGTGGTTTTAGATAGTGCGATCGCTAAAGTTAGTATTGTTGGTGCAGGTATGGTGGGACAACCAGGTGTAGCCGCCAAAATGTTTGACGCATTAGCTAAACACCAAATCAATATTCAGATGATTGCAACTTCGGAAATTAAAATTAGCTGCGTTGTCTCTCAAGAACAAGGTGTCCAAGCTTTGCAAGTTATACACTCAGCCTTTGAGTTAGCTGGTAGCGAAAAATTCGTAGTACCTGCTTAGTTAGGGAAGGAGTAGTTTCAGGTTGCTGAATCTGATGATTTCATCGCTTCACAGCCTGTTAAGCTATTCTGTTTGGGAAAACTTTTTAATATCTTCCCAATTAGAACCACTTGCGGGATTTTTTTTGTAACTCTCTAAGCGACGATCTAATTCTTGTTGTTGCGCTGCACTCAGAGGGATTTCCTCTTGCTGTTCTAAGATACTGTCCCATAAATCTTCAGCAAGTTGGATACGTTCTGCAACGCTGAGTTCAGAAATTTCAACTTTTAACAGGGGATGAGAACTCATGAGTACAGGAATTAGGATTGAGTTTTCAAACATTTTACAATATTGCAGCTTGAAGTAGTACCGGAGTTACGGGCGATCGCCTCTGCCAGTAATGTCAAGATTGATTCTGGAAAATACCTTGACACCGCCATTGACCTAGAATACATTAAGAAATGTGTAATGCTTTAAGATTTTTTAACACTTTCTCTCTCAATTAATAATTTTCTAGCTAGTAATAATCTTTTTTAGGAGGTTAATACCGCTTTATTTGGTGGGTACTTGACTAACCTTTATAACTGAACGTAGTTTATAATAACGAGCGTTCGATATAAATCAACTATAACCATGCCTAAGATTGTTGACCATGACCAATATCGTAAAGAACTGCTCAATAAATGCTTTGATTTGTTTGCCGAAAAGGGCTATGGTTCCGTCACGATGAGGCAAATTGCACAAGCATTAAAAGTTTCTACAGGTACGCTTTATCATTACTTTCCCAGTAAGGAAACATTATTTGAGCAATTAGTGGAGGAAATCAGTCAACAAGATATCAGTGCAGCATTAGCTGAAATGGATGGTGCAAAAACCATAGAAGAAGCCATGACAGCTTTAGGTAAGTATTTAGTTAGAAATGAAGACTACTGCATCAAGTGGACATATATTTGGGTGAATTTTTGCCAGCACCAAGGAGCAAAGGAAGTACAAAATAACATTGTATTCAAGCGTGTTAGTCGGCGTTACCAGCAGGCTGTGTGTGACTTTTTAGGTATTCAAGATATGGTCATAGCTTCCTTTGTATTGAGTTTAGTTAATGGCTTGATTTTGGAAAAGCTTTGGTGTAATGAAACCATCGATATTCAAGAACAATGTGCATTGTTAGGCACAATGCTCAAGGCGTATTTGCAGCAAAATCAAGTAGAAAAAATGGCTAACTGTCACAACAACTGACAGTGTTAAACAAACTTATTTTGTGAGGGGAATATGAGTCAAAAATTGCTATTCAAACCAGCAAATCAAGGATTAATTGCATTAGTAATCGGTGCTACTGTGATGACGGCGGGAATTACTTTTTATGCAGTTTCTCAGTTTGGGCAAACTAAAACTACGGCATCTGACTCAGCACCAACCCAAGCCGCTACCCCAAAAATAACCGCCTTGGGTAGACTAGAACCAGAAACAGAAGTAATTAGTTTATCTGCACCACTGGCTTTAGATGGCGATCGCGTAGCCCAAATGCTCGTCCAAGAAGGTGATAACGTCAAACCTGGACAAATAGTAGCAATTTTAGACTCCCGCGCCCGTTTGCAAACTGCCGTATTACAAGCCGAAAAACAAGTACAAGTAGCCCAAGCCAGACTCAATCAAGTTAAAGCAGGTGCGAAAACTGGTGATATTCGCGCCCAAGAAGCCAGCGTAGAACGTTTACAAGCCCAGTTACAAGGCGATAGAACAGGCCAACAAGAGACTATCGCCAGGATAGAAGCGCAATGGGAAGGCGACAGAACAGCCCAAGCAGCCACAATCAAAAGGCTAGAAGCAGAACTCAAAAATGCCGAAGCTGAATATGAACGTTATCAGCAACTTTACTCCCAAGGAGCAATTTCCAGTTCAGCGATTGATACTAGAAGATTAACAGTAGATACCGCTCAACAGCAACTAGATGAAGCCAAAGCTGTACTCAACCGCATCAACTCAACCGCCAGCAAACAATTAGCCGAAGCCAAAGTTGCATTAAACAGGATTAACACAACCAGCAATAAACAAATCAGCGAAGCCAAAGCCACCCTTACCAGTATTGCCGAAGTCCGTCCAGTGGATGTGCAAGCAGCCCAAACAGAAGTAGAAAATGCGATCGCCTCACTCCAGCGTGCCAAAACTGACTTAGCAGCAGCTTACATCAAAGCACCCATAGCTGGACAAATTCTCAAAATTCACACCCGTGTCGGCGAAAAAATTAGCGATGACGGCATAGCTGATTTAGCACAAACCTCGCAAATGTTAGCCGTAGCAGAAGTCTATCAAACCGACATTGGTAAAGTAAAACTAGGACAACCAGCAACAATTACAGGTCAAGCCTTTGGTGGCGAACTGCGAGGGAAAGTTTCTCACATTGGCTTACAAGTAAACCGTCAAAACGTATTTAGCAACCAACCGGGTGAAAACTTAGACAGTCGTGTTGTAGAAGTGAAAATTCGTCTCAGTCCCGAAGATAGCAAACGGGTTGCAGGCTTGACTAACTTGCAAGTACAAACAGAAATCGAACCATCAAAGTAAGTTGATCATGGTGAAAACTATCTATCTTTTGCTTTGTATCTTAGGAACTGTTTTACCTTATTCCCAGTTCCTACCGTTTTTATCAGAACATGGTCTGAATATTCCCCTGTTTATCGAACAGCTATTTGCTAACAGAATATCGAGTTTTTTTGGCTTGGATTTAATTGTTACATCTTTGGTATTTTGGGTATTTGTATTTTGGGAAGGTACACGTTTGAAGATGTCAAACCTCTGGATTTATATAGCTTTAAATCTATCAGTTGGTGTTTCCCTCGGACTACCCTTATTTCTGTTAATACGACAACAACATCTAGAACAACAAACTGAAACAATCAATTCTTAACTCAATTACGTTAGCGGAGCGGGGCGTTAGCCCATTACGAATTAAATCTCATGCTTACCAAAATGTTTAAAAAAACGCCGCTTGCTTGGCGGCAATTAATGAAGGAAAAAACTCGTCTATTAGTAGCAGTGGCAGGTATTACCTTTGCCGATATGCTGATGTTTATTCAAATGGGATTTGAAAGTGCGTTATTTGATGCAGCTATCAAACCTCATCGCAGTTTACAAGCAGATTTAGTGTTGATTAATCCTCAATTTCAAACACTATTTTCTGTGAAAAGCTTTTCTCGTGAACGCATGTATCAGGCGTTAGGTTATGAGGGGGTAGAGTCAGTTAGTCCTGTATATATTGGCACGGGACAATGGCGGAATCCCGAAACTCGTCAGGATAGGGCTATTTTAGTCTGGGGTATTGATCCAGCGAAGTCTGCTTTCGCAATTCCTGAGATTCAACAGAACATTAATCAGATAAAACAGTTAAATCAAGTCCTATTTGATCAAGCAGGCCGCCCAGAATACGGCGCTGTGGGTGATATTTTCAAAAAAACAAACAATTTTCAGACGGAATTGAATAGTATCAGCGTTAATGTCAAAGGAGTATTTAGTAATGGGGCTTCTTTTGCGGCTGATGGTAACGTTATTACCAGCGATTCTACCTTTTTAAGACTCTTTCCAGAACGCAAACCAGACCGTATAGAGGTAGGATTAATCACACTTAAACCAGGGGTAGATGCAGAGAAAGTGCGATCGCAACTAGCCGCCAATCTACCTAATGATGTCAGAGTCTTAACCCCAGAAGGGTTTGCCCAAACAGAAAGAGAATACTGGGCGACAGGCACAGGTATCGGCTTTATTTTTGGCATGGGTGTAGGTGTTGGCTTTATCGTCGGGATTGTAATTGTTTACCAAATTCTCTACTCTGATGTTTCCGACCACTTGCCAGAATATGCCACACTCAAAGCAATGGGTTATACAGACCGCTATTTATTAGTAGCTTTAATTCAAGAAGCCTTATTACTCGCACTCTTTGGTTATTTGCCTGCATATATCTTCTCTTTTGGGTTGTATCAACTGACTTACGCTGCAACCATGTTGCCTATAGCGATGAAGTTAGACAGGGCAATTAATGTATTTATTCTAACCGTAATTATGTGTAGTGTTTCGGGTGCGATCGCTATGCGAAAACTCAGGTCTGCTGATCCTGCGGATGTTTTTTAGTCATTGGTCATTGGTCATTAGTCATTAGTCATTGTTCCCTAAAAACCTATGTTACAAGAATTTATACCTGCGCCTAATACCCAATCATCTGGTTTAGAACCTGTGATTTCTGTTAATAATCTTAATCACTACTTTGGTTCGGGTTCGCTGCGTAAACAAGTTTTATTTGATATTAATTTGCAAATTAACGCGGGTGAGATTGTGATTATGACAGGGCCTTCTGGCTCAGGAAAAACTACTTTATTAACCTTGATGGGTGGCTTGCGTTCTGCTCAAGAAGGGAGTTTGAAAATTTTGGGAGAAGAAATTTGTGGAGCCAGGAAGCAGAAGTTAACTAAATTACGCCGTCAGATTGGTTATATATTTCAGGCGCATAATTTGATGACTTTTCTCACAGCTAAGGAAAATGTGCGGATGTCGCTTGAGTTGCATGATGAGTATTTCAATCAAGACATCAATGCTAAAGCGATCGCTATGTTAGAAACTGTTGGTTTAGGAGAAAGAGTTAATTACTATCCCGAAAATCTGTCTGGAGGACAAAAACAACGGGTGGCGATCGCTCGCGCCCTCGTCAGTCATCCTAAAATTGTATTAGCAGATGAACCTACAGCCGCCTTAGACAAGAAATCAGGACGCGATGTGGTGGAATTGATGCAGAAGTTGGCTAAAGAACAAGGTTGTACAATATTGCTCGTTACCCACGACAACCGGATTCTAGATATTGCTGATCGAATTATATATATGGAAGATGGTCAGCTAAAGGGTGATGATGTAGACATTGCAGCTAGGATGCACTAAAAATAATTACGAATTACAAATTATTTCGTTTCCATCCAATTTTCACCTGCACGCACATCGACTACTAACGGGACAGTTAAGCTAACAGCACCTTCCATTACTGACTTAATTTGTGGTTGTAATTCTTCCCATTCTTGCGGAGGAACTTCAAAAACTAATTCATCGTGAACTTGTAATAACAGCCGCGCCTGATATTTCTTCAAAACTTCCTGAATCTGCACCATCGCAATTTTGATGATATCAGCACTAGAACCTTGAATTGGAGCGTTAGCAGCCGCTCGCAGTAACCCCGCATCGTAAGCGCCGAGGTTTTTTAACTTGCTTAAATCAATATCCTCTGGTTTGTTGCCTTTAAATTTGCGTAAACTGTTGCTGGTAAAGTCAAAATACCGCCGCCTACCGATTATAGTTTCTACATAACCTTGAGCGATCGCTTGTTTTTTCATGCTTTCCAAATAAGCAAATACTTTGGCATAGCGTTCGTTAAATCGCTTAATAAACTCGTTGGCAACATTTTTATCTATTCCCGTTGAACGAGAGAACCTCAAAGAACCCATTCCATAAATCACACCGAAATTAATAGTTTTTGCTATTCTCCGCTCATCTGGGGTGATATCTTCTTTTTCAAAAACTAATTTGGCGGTGACTGTGTGAATATCTTCATTTTGTTGATATGCTTGCACTAATATTGGCTCTTGACTCAAATGAGCTAAAATTCTTAACTCAATTTGCGAGTAATCAGCCGCTACCATTAACCAACCTGATTCGGGTAAAAATGCTTTACGAATTTGCCGACTAAAGGCTGTACGAATGGGGATATTTTGTAAGTTTGGATTAGAAGAAGATAATCTACCAGTTGATGTGGCTGTTTGGTTAAAATCTGTATGTACTCGGTGAGTATCTGGGCGTACCAATGCAGGTAAAGCATCTACATAAGTAGACTTTAGTTTAGATAAGGTACGATATTCAATGATGACATTGACGAAACCAGTATCATCAATTTCTTGGAGTTTTTCTAAAGTTGCTGCATCTGTGGAGTAACCAGTCTGAATTTTGCGTGAATGTTTAGTAGATAACCCTAACTTTTCAAATAATATATAACTTAATTTTTTCGGAGAACCTAAATTAAAGCTTTCTCCAGCTAATGTGGTTGCTTGTTCCTGTAGTTTAGCTAAATCTATCTCTAATTTTTGGGAAAGTTCTTTGAGATAATCTGAATCAATTCGGACACCAGTGTATTCTACAGCCGCTAAAACTTCTTCTAAGGGTTGTTCTACTTCTGTCAGTAATTTATATAATGCCGGAGTTTTTGCTAATTCCTCACGCAATTTTCCTACAAGTTGGAATGTGGCGTAAACTTGTAGACAACAATAATCTGCTACAGCAGAGATATCTATATCACCGATAGTTTTACCTTTAGGCACTAAATCGACATAGTTTTGAATTATTATCCCCAAATAACGCAGAGTTAAGTCACTTAAATTATGGCTAGTATCTGGATTTAAAACATAACTAGCCAACATGGGATCAAAGACAACTCCGGTTAAGTTAATTCCTTGAACGAGGAAGACTAAGCGGTCAAATTTAGCATTTTGGAAAGTCTTAGGATAGTCAGCACTTTCTAAAATTGGGCGCAGTGCAGCCAGGACAATATCTTTATCTAAATTATTTCCTTTTGCATGACTTACAGGAATATAAGCGTTAGCGTCTGGTTCTGTTCCCCAGCAGCAACCAATACCGACTAAAGCTGCATCTCTTGGTTCTAAGTCACTAGTTTCTGTGTCCCAAGCAACAGGATTTTCTGGGTTAGTAAATTGTTTTAATATCTCTACTAACTCTGCAAGTTTAGCTTCATTATCAATAATTCGTGGTTGAATTAGTGCATCAGTTTTTTGGGTAAAGGTTGCGGTATCTTCAGCACTGAAAAACCACAAATCATTGTCATCTTCATCAGTATTAAATGGCTGTGTTACTTCTGGAGTTGGTGCTTCCTCTACTTTGCCACCAAAGCGTAATTTTAGGTCGTTAATTTGCGATAAAAAACGATTAAATTCTAACTTTTCTAAGATGGGAATGAGGATGTTTTCATCAAACCCAACTAATTTACAATCTTCTAAATTAACTTCTAATGGTACTTCTGTAACTATCTTTGCCAAGTATTGCGACTTCTTAGCATCTTCTTCACCTTCTGCTAATTTCTTCTGAGTCGCACCTTTGATTTCATTTAAAGCTTGATAAATTTCTTCAAGTGAACCATAGGTATTAAGTAGCTGTACGGCGGTTTTTTCCCCAATACCTTTAACACCGGGAATATTATCTGATTTATCCCCACACAAGGCTTTATAATCAACGATTTGGGTAGGTAAAACACCTAATTTTTCTTTAACTTGTTCTGTACTTATTTCACTAATACTATTAGTAGAGCGTTTTAGCGCATCCGGGCTAAAATTTAAGACAGTGATTTCCTTTTGGGGATCGATGAGTTGAAATAAATCGCGATCGCCTGTCAAAATTTTCACCTTATACCCCTCGGCGGTAGCTTTTTGCGCCAAAGTTCCCAGCACATCATCTGCTTCATAACCTGGGGCTGTGTAAATTGGCAGGTTAAAGCCTTCCAGCAACTCATGAAGATTTTTTAAATCTGGGACAAAATCCTCTGGTGTTCCGGGGCGATCAGCTTTATAGGTATCGTCAGCTTCGTGGCGAAAAGTAGGCAAACCTAAATCAAATGCGATCGCCATTGCTTGCGGCTGTTGTGTCGCCATGACTTCCAACAAACATTTGATAAAGCCGAAGCATACACTGGTAGGAATACCCGTTTTAGTACGCAAGCCACCATCCCGTCCCTTAGCAAAAGCAAAGTATGAACGGAAGGCGAGGGAATGTCCATCTACGAGGATGAACGTAGGGCGTGTGGTAGTGATAGAAGTTTCAGACATCCTATTATTGTAGCTAGAAGCGGGGATGAGGAAGTGGGGAGAGATGAGGGAGTAGGGGGAGTAGGGGAGGAAAGGAGAATAAATTAATGACTATTGACTGTTGACTAATGACTAATGACTATTAGCTATGATTGTCAAGATTCGACTGTGGTAGATAATATATGTTGATTTGGCGTAAGTGTAACGTTATTGTTCCCGTTAGTTTAACCATTGCCTTATTACTTGGTGGTTGTTTTGACGATAAGACTACTCAATGTCAGCGATTGATTCAGGTGGTGAATGCTGGCAATTCTCTGATTGAAGAAAATAAAGGACAGCAAGTTACTACTAGCTTGCAACTATCCAAAGATTTAGAGGCGATTACTATTTCTTTAAAGGAACTTAATTTAAGCGACCCCAATCTCAAAGATATCCAAAGCCGATATATCAAGGTTTTCCAAAATCTTAGTCAAGCGATCGCTAAGGCGAGTAAAGCACTAAGTACAGCTAAAACACTAGAAGCATCATCAACAGGTAGAGAAAAATTCCGCCAAGCTAGAACTGAGATTGATACTGTTCTGACCAATGCAGCTAAAACTACTGGCAAAGAATCAGATAAGTTGGTTGTGGAGCTTAACAAGTACTGCAATCAGCCTTAATAATATTTATGTATTATTCATCAATTGACCTGAATTTTACTTAAGCATTTTGTGATTTATTTTACAACTTTTGCTTTTTTTACGAGTGATTAATTTGCTCTTAAAGATTTTCTAGTTATACTGGAGTTTGTTGATACTAATTTCTTAGTTACCAACCAACAAGTATTAGCTATATTATCAAAATAATCGATGAGTTAATTCAATCATTAAAGTATGCCAAAAGTCTGCTTTTTTCAATAACAAGATTGTTAATAATAAATTGCGCATTAATATTAATTATAAGTTTTGAGAGCAAACAGGTATGCAAGAAGAACTATTAGCCAAAGTGTTGCAAGTCTTAAGCATAAATATGAGATGGATGACTTGGAACTTATTTCTGGCTTTTATACCATTAGTTTTAAGTGTTTGGTTGTTTCGCACTAGACGCGGAGGCTCATGGTTATGGTGGCTAGGGTTCTTAGCTTTTTATGCTTTTTTACCAAATGCGCCTTATTTATTAACAGATGTAATTCACTTGATATATGATATTCGCACAATCCAATCTGTGTGGATGATAACTTTAGTATTAATTCCAGTTTATTTAATAGTAATTTTGGCTGGATTTGAAGCTTATGTCATCTCTTTAATTAATTTAGGATATTATTTACACCGAATTAATAAAAGTCAATGGATTGTAAGAGTTGAGTTAATTACTCATGCTCTTTGTGCCATTGGCATTTATTGGGGTAGATTTCTCCGTTTTAATAGTTGGGATTTTATTACTCAGCCAGATGCTTTACTTACTAGAGGTGTAGAAGAACTTGTAGGAAAACAGCCTCTAATAATTATTACCATTAGCTTGATTATTCTAGAAATTTTATACTTACTTATGAAACGAGTCTCACTAGGTTTCGTGGCACAACGCAAAAGTAAAGTAGTAAAAAATTAGTTTGCTGTTGACTGTTGACCAAATTTACTCAATGGGTGAATCATGAGCGATAGTGACAGTAGACATAAAATCACCTTGCTTACCACTTTTGAGAGCATCGAAAGTACCTTTAATTGTGCCAGCAATGGGAACTGCAACTAGGGTTCCTAATAAACCTGCGATTTCATAACCCATCAAAATGGCCACAAAAATCCAAATAGGATTAAGTCCAATAAAATTACCTAGTAACTTAGGAGTTATAAGATTATCTTTAATTTGCTGCATTATAATTGCGGCTATAGCGACTTGAACTGCTAACCACCAATCTTGTAAAAGTACTAGCACTGTTACTGTGCCAATGCCTAAACTTGCCCCGATGAAAGGAATAAGTTGAGAAATACCAATGAGTATGGCAAATAACAGAGCAAAAGGCACTTTAAGAACTAGAAATATAGGCGTAAGAGCAAGAATCATGAACAGCCCTAGTAATAGCTGGCTGAGGAAAAAGTTCTGAAAATTTAGTTGTAAAGATGTAGAGAAGGAATCTCTAATTTGTGATGGTAATAGGTTGATTAAACCATGCCAGACGCGATCGCCGTATATAAGCATATAAAATGCCAATACCACCACTAACACAAAGTTGAGTAATCCAGAAAGCAGCGTTCCCGCCAATCCTACTGCCCCAGAAGCTAATTGCTGTACTAAACTTTGGATACTAGCGTTAATTTGATTGCTCACCACCCGCAAATCAAGAGGCAAACGTCGCTGCTTCGCTAATTTTTCAATTAGCTCTAGATTAGCTTGACTCGCACTTAACCAATCAGGAATTTTATTTAAAAGTTGAATAGTTTGGTCAATAAGCAATGGGACTAAAGTAACACCCAAAATGCTAAATATAGTTAAAGTAATCAGTAGAACAATAATAACAGCCTGAGTACGAGTTATTCGGGCGCGTTCAAAGAACTTTACCGGATAATTCAGCAAAAAAGCCAAAATTGCCGCCATACTCAGAATCGTAATTGGGTTTTGAAAATAGCGAAAGAGTACGGACAGTAGCCAGACATTTAGAGCGACAATAGGGCCGCTCAGACCATAAATCAGTAAACGTTGCAGGGATGATGAACGGCGCATCTGATGTCACTGAAAACAGGGAGTGGGGAGTGGAAGATAGGGAAAAAGAATGTTGACTATGGACTGTTGACTATTGACTATGGACTAATAACTAATGACCAACAAGGAAATAAATGACAATGGACAAAACCATAGCCGACCTTCGCAGAGACTACACCTTAGAAGGTTTGAGTGAAACCGAGGTTGAACCCAATCCTTTTATACAATTTAAAAAATGGTTTGAGCAGGCATTGGCAGCACAACTTCCAGAACCTAATGCAATGACTATTGCCACAACCACACCAGACGGTAAGCCATCGGCAAGGATGGTACTGTTAAAAGACTTTGATGAACGGGGTTTTGTCTTTTTCACTAACTATAACAGCCGTAAAGGTCAAGAACTCGCAGAAAACCCGCAAGCAGCCCTGGTATTCTGGTGGGCAGAACTAGAACGCCAAGTCAGAATTTTAGGCAGAGTGGAGAAGGTTTCAGAAAGCGAATCAGATTACTATTTTGAAAGCCGTCCTGCTAAAAGCCGCTTAGGTGCATGGGCATCTAATCAAAGTGAAATTATTGCCAGCCGGGAGATTTTAGAACAACGGATGCAGGAATTGCAAGATAAATACCAAAATCAAGAGATTCCTAGACCTCAGCATTGGGGAGGGCTGCGAGTGATACCCACAGAAATTGAGTTTTGGCAAGGACGCTCTAGCCGCCTACACGATCGCCTGCTTTATACTCATGTGGATGGTAGCTGGGAAATTCAGCGACTATCACCTTAGTAGAGAGATGAGGGAGATGTAGCTTGCTTCTCTTACGTTCTCTACGAGACGCTTGCGCGAACGCGGTAGCGTGTCGGAGACAGACGCTACGCGAACCCGTAAGGGTGGGAGATGAGGGGGATAAGGGAGATTAATGATTTTTTGATGACTACACTTGCTAATCCCACTTCCCCATCTCCCCCTACTTCCCCATCTTCCCCATCTCCTCCTACTCTGTTACTGGTGATTTAGTAGCAAATTGAAGTTGGGGATCAGGCATAAATCTATATCTGAGATAAATTCCACCCAAGACGAATAAAGTGATTAACAAAGCACCAATGCCTAAAGGACTTGGTAGCCAGAAAACAACTTCTATATGGTTGAGTTCGCCGGGTTGTAGTTGCCAAACGAGTCGTCCACCTTTCTTTTCAGGTTGGGGCGCAGTTTCTACTCTTTGAATGTTTTGCGCTCCCCAAGGAGTTTTCAACCCAAACTCTAAATCGAGAATAGCACCAGCATCGGCTAAAACATTACCTTTGCTAGCAATTAAAGAGAGCGATCGCAAGTCTAAATCAAAGATTAACTCATTTCTTTCTACTAACAGAAAATTATTCTGTACTACGAGTAAGTTAGATTCAACTTTGGGTAACTCTGAGTTTTCTGCCGCGCTAGTTTCTGTTGCTTGCTGCCTACCAGAATTGAAAAACTCATTAAACTTTGTTTGTAATTCTCTCCCATTACTAAAGGGAATTGTAACAACAACTTCTTGCCGAGAAATTCTTTTAGCTGTCCCTTCCAGTTTACGAGCGCGTCGCTCTATACTATTTAACCATTCGTAGACATAATCACCGCTAAAGCTGGTAAGCTGTTCACCTAATTTGATATGCTGGACTAACTGTCCACTATTAGAGTTATTAAAATTAACTCCTACATCATACTCAACACAACCGGACAATAATAGTGATACCGCCACCATTAATAAAAGTATAGGTTTTCTAATTTTGTTTTTATCAGTTAAGTTTGATAAAACAAAATTAAAGTTCTGAATTAATTTCTTCAAAAATTTACCATAATTCATTAATATATTTCTCCTCAATTTCATTAGTCAGTTGTCAGTTGTTTTCTCTCCTCTGCCCCTCTGCCCCTCTGCTCCCCTGCCTCTTAAAAACCCAACCAAACCAAATATGAAATAGTTAATCCAATTACAATTAAAGCCAACCCAATAAAGCGATTATCTTTAGTATTGACTTGGGACAGATCAACAAATTCTGGTTCAGCAGGTGGTTTGCGTTCACTAGGTTTAAGTGGCTTGGCTGTGATCCGAATTTTGGACTCATTATCAGACAATGCACCTAAGTCGGGTATTTCCGTCATCCAATTACTAGGTCGTTTTAGCCTTGGTGCTTGTAGGATATAAAGCAAACGACGAGCTTGCTGGCTAGTTTCTGAGTGGGGATGACGACGTAATTGTTGACAAAGTGCGATCGCATCTTCTGTACGTCCGGCTGCTTCATAGGCTGTCACTAACCAAAGTTCCACCTCACCACCAAGGCGGGTGTTACGCGCCAATAAAGCCCTAGCTTTTTCCAAATTTTCTACAGCTTCTCGATATTGTCCATTTTCAAAAGCAGCCTTACCTGCTTGATATCGAGTTCTAGCCAGTTCTAAACTTTCTGTAGTCACTTTTTACTCACTAATCAGCATTGTTTTGGAAATGGAGAATGGGGAGTAGGGAGTGGGGAGTGGGGGAATAATTTTTATTTATCTTATTTGCTTTGTGTACCTCATTTCCCTCATCTCCTTCATTTCCCTTATAACTTAACTATACTGAGAACCGAGAATCATTGTTCCAATCCCAACATCAGTAAAGATTTCTAGTAACAAAGCGTGGGGAAGGCGACCATCAATTATGTGTGCAGCTTTTACTCCTTGAGCAAGCGATCGCACACAACATGTTACTTTGGGGATCATGCCACCGCTAACGATACCGCTAGATATTAATTCCCTAGCTTCCCGAATATCTACCTTGGGAATTAGGGTGTTAGGGTCTTTATAATCTTTTAAAATACCTCTGGTATCCGTTAATAAAATTAATTTTTCTGCACCCAAGGCAGCAGCGATTTCACCCGCTACAGTATCGGCGTTAATATTGTAAGCTTGTCCCGAATCATCGGCCGCAACGCTAGAGACAACGGGAATATAGCCGTTACTCGCCAAGGTTTCCAAAATTTTGATATTAACGTTACTTACTTCCCCAACGAAGCCGATACCCTCTTGACCTTGAGGACGAGCAGTAATTAAGTTACCATCCTTACCACAAAGACCAACGGCTAAACCGCCAGCTTGGTTAATTAAAGAAACAATTTCTTTATTAACTCGACCCACTAACACCATCTCTACTACATCCATTGTGGGCGCATCAGTAACTCGCAGACCATTTTTAAATTGCGGTTCGATGCCTAACTTATCCAACCAACTGTTAATTTCTGGGCCGCCGCCGTGTACTAAAATTGGTCGCAACCCAACGCAAGACAAAAACACAATATCGCGGATCACTTGGTCTTTGAGCTTGCTATCTTTCATTGCTGCACCACCATATTTAACAACAACGGTGCGCCCAGCAAATTGTTGAATATAAGGTAGTGCTTCGCTTAGTACCTGTACACGAGTAGCTTCAGCTTGCCTGATATACTCAATATCGTTGACCATCATCGAGAAGCCGTGGAAATTTATTAATATTTATCCAGTCAGTGTAAAAGACTTTGCTACGAGTCACAATCTCTTATTACATATCTTGTTAGTTGTCATTAGTCATTAGTCATTAGTCATTAGTCATTAGTCAACAGTCAACAGCCATTAGTTATTTTCCTCTGTCTGTTGCTTTTTCAACACGCTAGGAATTGCCTGTATGACTTTATCAGCAATTTGTGCTGGTGTTTCTTCGGCGGTGACTGGAATACGCAAGTCTGCTTGGGAGTAGAGAGGTGTTCGCGCCTCAAGGAGCGATCGCAATTTTCCTTGGGGATCAGGGTCTTGCAACAATGGTCTTGTGGTATCCTCTGCTAAACGTGCGTATAGTAAATCAACTGGCACATCTAACCACACAATTAAACCGTGGTGCAGATAACTCCAGTTTTCTCGCCGTAAGACAATACCGCCACCTGTGGCTACAGTTAACTTAGTATGGGCGCAAACCTGAGCCAGCACATCACTTTCTATCTGGCGAAATCCCTCTTCCCCTTCTGCGGCAAATATTTCACTGATGGATTTTTTGGCAGCTTGGGTAATAATATCATCCGTATCTACAAACATATAACCCAATTGCTTGGCGAGTATATGTCCTACTGTAGTCTTACCAGCACCCATCATGCCGATTAAGTAGAGATTAACTCCCTGCAATAAACTACTCACTCTGGTTTAATTCTCCGTTGTGCAACGACTGGCTTTTTTATAGTTGTTGAGATGCGCTATCAAAATGGTATTTGCTTACTGCGCACTCAATTTAAAATTCTCCTCTATTAAGCGCTCAATCGTACACTCTCTCAAGTCCGTAGTTAAGACAAACTTTGATACTTACCTTTCAATTAAAAAATAAAGTGCCGGGCGAAAAATAGTTTATTAATTGAAAAATATATTTTTTACTGTATCTGTGATGACAATTTCTGAATTAAAACAGGAAGTACAATTTAGTCGAGTTAATATCTACTTTAGGGTAGGTGCAGAAAATAACAATTATCAAATACACTAATTTTGCTGTTATTGTGTCTTGTCAGTTACTTTAGCTTCAAAGTTAGTTTTCCTTGATTTGAAGCTAAATTAATGTATATTTTGTTAGGTTTTAACTATTTGTAGGCGCTATTAACTCATCTGTCTGCTGAGAATGGATTGTTGCTATTACAGGTTTTTGTGTATTGAATGTAACTTAGACAATCTATTAACTATCTTTCCATTCAGTTCATACAAAGTTTAGACAAATTTATCACCGATTTAATCACTTTTTTTAATTGACTTCGTAGTAATGTGTTGTGTATGGTTGAGTTCAAAAGAAATTTATTAAAACTTCTTTGAAACTTTAATCAACAAATTCCAGTCACTATAAATAAGACTGACTCTATATTTCTCAAGGCGCTTTTGTTTGAAGATGATCCGGTGTTTTATTCAACACACAACCAAGATTTTAGATTTAGCAGTAATTGGCTTTAATAAACCAGTATTGCAAATTTAGGTGTAAAAAAACACTAGATAGCTTTAACAAAATTAACGGTTGAAGCATAACAATTACTGCATATCCTACAGTCGTTAGCCCAATTTAATTAATGTGGTGTGTAATGAGGCATCAACCATGACTCGAATCCGTGATGTTGTGCAACAAGCTTTAGCTACAGGCTATCTTACAGTTGAGGCAGAAAATAAACTACGCTATCTACTAACTACTCACTATGATTTAGAAGATTTAAATGCGTTCATGAGTTTGCAAGAAGCTGCTATGAGCGGTAAGGTCAAGCAGGAGTCTCGTGAACGGTGTGGAGTGAAGTGAACAGTGAACAGTTGACAGTGGAAACAAGCTGACAACTGAAAACTTTATTCATCATCATCATCAAAGCCCCAATCATCATCATCATCAGTTGTATCTTTAGTGGGTGGCTGATATGGGGGAATGATGACTCGGTAATCAGCATCGTATACTGATTCGGTTTTCCCGGCTGCGGTGTTTTTTGGTTCTCTGTAACTGTAAGAATATGTAGAACCAGACTGAGTACCGCTCTTAGGATTTTGTGGACGTTCGTAAGTGGAAGAATTTGAAAATGAGTCGGACTGAGATTTACTTGTGGTTGCTTCCTGTGGCTTCTCTTCAATATCCCAGTCATCATCTGCACTATTAGTTTCCCAATCATCAATCTCATCACTAGCAGCGTAGTTAGTTTTACTTGCTGGTTCTTTACTTGATGGGGGTGGTGTAAATTCTTCTTTGCGGTTAGCTGTACTACGCCTGGAGGTTGTAGTTGATTTGGGCGGTTTTTGGCGTGGTTGTCCACCAAAGTAACTAGATAATCTAAATAAGCTCGTTATTAATAAAGATGTGCCAGCACCAGCAGCAGTGCTAAATAGTATCCAAACTGCCAAGGGTAATGGTTGGCTTCGCATACCTAAAAATACCAGAGGTAATGCTGGCGACAAATTCTGTACTAACAACAGTGTTAGTCCACCTAGTACCGCTACTAATAAAGTTAAGCGAATTACAGCCATAGTATTACGAATTACGCTTCCCTCCTTCCCATCTTCTCAAGGGTACACAATCAATGTCGAGTTGGTCTAAGGTACGGGCGACGACAAAATCAACTAAGTCCTCGATTGTTTGCGGGTTGTGATACCAAGCTGGAATAGCAGGGACTATGCGGACTCCAGTTTCGGCTAAGGTGGTTAAGTTTCGCAGGTGAATTAGGCTGAAGGGGGTTTCTCTAGGAACGATAACTAACTTACGTCCTTCTTTGAGTTGAACGTCAGCCGCCCGTTCTAGTAGATCGGAACTTAAGCCGCCTGCTAGCTTGGCTACTGTACTCATACTACAAGGAATCACAATCATCCCCACGGTGCGAAAGGAACCACTGGCAATATTGGCTCCGACATCGCTCCAAGAATGGCAACGCAGTTTACCAGAATGAGCAACCCCAGCCTGTTCTCGCCAGAATTGCTCTTGTTGAAGTGGTTCTGCTGGCATCCGAATTTCCTGTTCTGCTTGCCAAACCATGTATGTTGATTTAGAGGCGACTAATTCAATTTCATAGTCGGCTGCAAGCAGAAATTTTAAGGCGCGAACGGCGTAAATCAGTCCAGAAGCTCCTGATACGCCGATGATTAGGGGTTTGTTATGTTGTGACACCAGATGCTTAACAAAAGTTAGTCTTCATCATCAGCATAAGGATCTAAATCGTCAGAATCAAGGTCATTGGGTAAATAAATATCGCCCATATCACCATTAACATCACCAAGACCTAAATTTTTGGGTACGCCATCACTACCGACAGTGACTAAATCAATTTGCTGGCGATAGTAATCGACACTCTTAACTTGGACAGAAACGCGATCGCCTAATCTATAAGAAGCGCGATTTTTTCTGCCAAACAGTGCTTGTTGTCTAGCGCGGTACTCATACCAGTCATCTTTGAGAGAACTAACGTGTACCAACCCTTCAACACGCAAAGGCCCGCCAGTACTCGTGGTAACTTCGGCGGCTGGGACTTCAATTTCTACAAAGAAGCCGTAGGACTGTACGCCAGTAATCACGCCTTGAAAGACTTGCCCAATACGCTGTTTCATCAGTTGGGCTTTTTGCAACCCAGCTAAATCGGCTTCGGCTTCTTGAACTTCTTTCTCCCTGTCGTTGATTTGGATGATTACCCTAGTTAAGTCGCTTTGCATTTCCTGCTGCAACTCTGGCGCTAACACGTTCCAGTTAATTTCCGCATGGCTAGAGGAGTGGCGGAGGTTCACCCGTTCCTTGACTCTGGTGTTGCGGCGATCGCGTCCGTGTTCTAGTAGCTGATAGTATACTCTCTGCATCAGCAAATCTGGGTAACGGCGCATCGGCGATGTGAAGTGAGTGTATTGTGGTAGCGCTAACCCAAAGTGAGATGTTTTGGTGGTGCTGTAGGACGCAGGCTTGAGGGTATCTTGTAGAAGATAAGTTAACACCTGTTCTGAGGGAGACTCAGCAAATGCCCTAGTTAACTGTTGATAATCGAGGGGTTCAATTTCTACATCTGGTTCTAGTGCCAGTTCTACCCCTAAATTAATTGCCAGTTTCAGCATTTCTTGGACATCTTCCGAGTCTGGTGTACCTTGAACTCGCCAAATAGCGGGAACACCTAAAGCACTCAGATGGGTGGCGATTAATTCATTGACTAATAACACCAATTCCGTTAGTAGCGATCGCACTGGGGAATCGCTCACCAACACAGCGCCTAAAATGCCTTCGTCGTAGTAGGGGTTTTGATTTGAAGGCAGATTTAACTGCAAACTCCCACGAGTCAGGCGTGAATCTTTAATACCTTGAGCAATGGTAACTAAATTTTGCAGTATTTCTACTACTTGGGTTGGGTCTTTTTTGCCAACTTCACCTTGTAGAATAGCTTGGGCTTGTTGCTTGGTGATGCTGGTGTCTACGTTAATTACACTGGGTTGAATTTCCCATTCCAAAACTTCGCCTGATTGGGAGGAAATGGCAATTAAGAAAGATAGCGCCAAGCGATCGCTTCCCGTTACCAGTGAAGCGCGATCGGCCACCGTATCTGGTAACATTGGCAATACTAAATCTCCCAAATATACCGACCTACCCCGTTTAATAGCTTCTCTATCTAGGGGTTCATCTGGTTGGACATAGTGAGAAACATCGGCAATGTGAAAACCTAATTGCCAATTACCAGAAATTGTTTTTTCTAAACTAAAGGCATGTTCTATGACCTTTGTGTCGCCATTAATACCTGTAATCGTAAAGGTAAAGAGATTACGTAAATCTAGTTTATTTTTGAGGTCTGCCTTGAGTAACCTTTTGGGTAACTTAGCGGCTGCTTCTAAAATTGATTCAGGGAAATTACGAGCTAAGTCATGTTTACAGGTAACTAAATCTATGTCCGCCGCCGCTTCTGCATCACTACCCAGGATTTGGACTACGCGACCTACAGGCGGGTATTGAGCTAAAGGATAACGTAGAACTTCGACATGGGCGAGGTGATCAATTGCTTCTTCCAGTTTCAATTTGTTAGCTTGAATTTTCAGTTCAAACAGCAATCTGTCATCCAAGGGAACAGCGCGAAAACCACCTTCCACTTGCTTAATTCTTGCTAGTAGAGTGTGATTGGAACGTTCTAAAATCAGCTTTACCTCGCCCTCTGGGGAACGGCGACGACTACCTTCTTTGAGAACACGTACCAAAACGCGATCGCCATTCCACGCATTACTCAGATGACTTTCTCGGATGTAAATATCCTCAGCCCCTTCGACATCTTGAATAGCGAAACAAAAGCCCTTACTAGAACAACGTAACTTGGCTTCGATGAGACCTTCCTCGGAAATGCGGCGATATTTCCCGCGTTCTTTCGCCAAAATCCCGATTTTCTCCAATACTTCCAGGGCGATGTGGAGTTTTTCTAAACTGTCTTCATCCTCGCAACCGAGTTTCTTTTCTAAAACTTTGCGAGCTACCAATTTATCATCGGTGAAATTGGCAAGGAGTGTAGCGATTGAAAATTCCATGCAGTGAACCGACCTTTGGTCAAAACATCATGTTTGCTTGAATTTGGTTCTGTGCCGTATACCCTCACGGCTTAAAGATACTAGCTGGAAACGAATTACTCTCAGATTGAGTTCCCGAAATTCTCCCAAAGGAAGCTAACCCAACCTATAAAGTAAGCTGTTTCTTCACAAGACCCTCCGCGTAGGTTATTTCTCCGCAAGAGTACAACGTTGAAGAACTTCTCACTGCACGACAACAGAGTTAGCTAGCATTGGGGTTCCTTCATCTAACAAAACTGAGAGAGTCAACCTGATTGATATTCTGCCCCATCTGGTAAATACGCAACTGGTTCTGAGAGGCTGGTCTAAGATTTACTCTCCACGCTCACCAAAAGCGTTATGTAGGGGAAAATACAGGTGTTTGATTGTCTAGCTTGAAGGTACTTTTACGCCATGATACTCTGAATTTTACTAGGAGAAACTGCTGAATTACCCAATTTGTCCTTATGTAGAATTGGCCACAATTAGGTAGCAGTTGAATAAGCAGTGAGGGCGAACCGTATCTTCATTATTGTAGATTTAGAGCGTACTTCCAGAAAATACTTCTAGATGTTGAATTGGGTAAATAGTATAGCATTAGTTAGTCAAGCCACCTAGAGTTAGGTCGGAAGCAGAAGGCAGCAGGTTGAAATTATTAATTTTGAATTTTGAATTGTTACCAGTGGATGTCAAGTTAAAATAAATCAACAATAGCAACTTTCGCTAAAGTGAGTAACCCCCAATTCTTGAAAATTCGGCAACGGGATTCAAAGTTATTCAGCTAAATTCCGTCTAACTTTTACGAATTATGTTAGCGTTCGCGTAGCGTCTGTCTACGACACGCTCCGAGAACGTAGAGAAGCGGGGCGTAGCCCATTACGAATTGGTATAACAAGTTGCTGGGGTACACAGGTAGCATCAACCCCATTGTTCCGTAGATTTAGATTTGGTGGCAGTATTATGTTGGCTCAATTCCAGAGCTTGTATCCCAACGGCAGTCTAATTTCTGAATTAGTAGAGATTTTTCAAGGAAAATATATCGTTCGGGCAAGCATTCAAATTGAAGGTGTAACTCGTGCAACTGGTATGGCAGCAGCAGAAACGGTGGAAGCTGCCGAAGACCAAGCAAGAATTAGAGCGCTGACCGTTTTGGGGATTACAGATGCACCACAGGCATCAGTATCATCGACTCCTGCTGTTTCTGCTACGGCGATGAGCTACGCTCCACCGGAGGCGATCGCATCTCCAGTACAGATTAATTCTACCCCTAGCGAACCGACTTATACCCCAGTTAAAAATGAAGATTTTGCCAGTAAAAGTTGGTCAATTAACAGCACCCATGACGAAAGCAAAGATGTATTAAATAGTTTGCCAGCAAAATCTGAAGTACCCAAGGCTAGTAAAACCACTACCCCAACCCCTGATTTCAGCCCCAGCTTACCCACCACTACCTACCAAGAACCAGAATTTGAACCACCAATAGAAGACCTACCCTTGTTATCTTCACAACCACCAGAACTACCTAGCATCCCAGAAGTAGCGAGTAGTAATGTCACCCCATTTACCCCCCGTAGTTACACACCACAAGAAAATGTAACCAGCATATCAGGTGGTACAGGGAAGAAAAAGAAAAAATCCGAGCCTGTAGATTTATCGGATGTAATTGCGAAAACTGATGTCGAATTGCAGCGCTTAGGTTGGACACCAGAACAAGGGAGAGAATATTTAATTAAAACCTACGGTAAACGCGGACGTACTTTATTAACAGAAGACGAATTACACAGCTTCCTTAAATACCTAGAATCTCAACCAGATCCAATTGCGGGGTTTTAATTAGTCCGTAGTAAGGACTTTAGTCCTAAATGATTCAGCACTAAAGTGCTTACTACAAACCTTAACTACTGCCCAACCATCGCCACTGGACGACTACCAGCAGCATGACGGTCAATCACTTGGTCAATTAAGCCGTATTCTTGGGCTTCATGGGGAGACATGAAGAAATCACGCTCAGTATCTTCCGCGATGCGGTCGAGGGGTTGACCAGTGTGTTCGGCTAAATATTCATTTAAACGTCGCTTGTGGTAGAGAATTTCTCGCGCCTGAATTTCAATATCAGTTGCTTGACCTTGTGCGCCGCCTAAAGGTTGGTGAATCATAATTCGCGAATGGGGTAAACTCATCCGCTTACCTTTAGTACCAGCACTGAGAAGAAAAGCACCCATACTTGCTGCTAATCCTGTACAGATAGTACAAACATCAGGGCGAATCTGTTTCATAGTATTAAAAATCCCCATACCGGCAGTCACAGAACCACCTGGAGAATTTATATACAAATAAATGTCTTTCTCTGGGTCTTCAGCATCTAAAAACAGTAGTTGAGCCACAATCAAGTTAGCCAAATTGCTATCAACTTGTTGACCCAAAAAGATAATCCGCTCACGTAACAGCCGTGAGTAAATATCAAAGGCGCGTTCGCCTCGACCCGATTGTTCAATGACGATAGGAATAGTCATGCAGCGTGCTTGTACCTAATTTACGATTATTTTATCAACAGGCGACTGGGTATTGGGGATTTGCAATAGGGCGGAAATCCTAACCTGGGTGTGTCAGTTATCAGTGAACAGTTATCAGTGGACAGTAGAAACAATCTGACAACTGATAACTGATAACTGTCAACTGATTAAGCCTACCTACTTTGGCAGATGTTCATAACTCATCAGGCACTTTTGATAGTGGGATGCGTCTAGAGAAATGAAGTGCTTGGCGATCGCCCAAACATCCTACCTCTGGTTTAAGCTTCAACATTTCTTTAGATTTTTTATAAACCAGAATACTGGATATTTCCGTGAAATCCGGTAAACCAATATAACGGGGTGTAGTTAAACTAAGCAATTTCACTGGCAATGCTATCAACTGAGGGAGACCTGCCATGCTAGAAAAACTTGTGCAAGCCGCCATCATTACTTTCTTGCTCCACCTGATAGCAGGAATGAATCCCAATACTAAAATCCAATCAAGAGTGGTTACACCCGCACCAGAACAAACACCAGCATCACTCGTTAGTTTTTTGCGTTCACTACAATAGAGAGTTGACAGTTGACAGTTGACAGGAGTGAATAATTTTTCCCCCACTCCCAACTCCCAACTCCCCACTCCCCGCTCTCCTATTTCAAGCTAGACTGGGCAAAGAAGGCACTACCACAATCTGCATTATGACTAATCGTCTTGCCCAGACTAAGAGTCTTTATCTTCGCAAACACGCCGAAAATCCTATTGATTGGTGGCCTTGGTGTGATGAAGCTTTGGCTACTGCTAAAGCACAGGATAAACCAATTTTTTTGTCGATTGGTTATTCCAGTTGTCACTGGTGTACGGTGATGGAAGGTGAGGCTTTTTCTGATCAAGCGATCGCTGAGTATATGAATGCTAATTTCTTACCTATTAAAGTAGATAGGGAAGAAAGACCAGACATCGATAGTATTTATATGCAGGCGTTGCAGATGATGAGTGGGCAAGGTGGCTGGCCTTTGAATGCCTTTGTGTCACCTGAAGATTTAGTGCCATTTTACGCTGGTACTTACTTTCCTTTAGAACCTAAATATAATCGTCCAGGGTTTTTGCAACTTCTGCAAGCACTACGCAATTACTACGATACAGAAAAAGATGATTTACGGGAACGCAAGGCTGTAATTGTTGAGTCACTGCTTACTTCTGCGGTGTTGAAAGGGGATGCTAACCAAGAAACTCAAGAAAGTGAATTATTACAAAAAGGTTGGGAAACTAACACAGGTGTAATTACTCCCAACCAATTCGGTAATAGTTTTCCGATGATCCCCTATGCTGAATTGGCATTGCGGGGGACTAGATTTAATTTTGCATCTAGGTATGATGGCAAACAAGTTACTACGCAACGGGGTTTAGATTTGGCGTTGGGGGGAATTTATGACCATGTGGCGGGAGGTTTTCACCGCTACACTGTTGATCCCACTTGGACAGTTCCCCACTTTGAGAAGATGCTTTATGACAATGGGCAAATTGTCGAGTATTTAGCTAATTTATGGAGTGCGGGTGTACAAGAGCCAGCATTCAAAAGGGCTGTGGCTGGGACTATTGCTTGGTTGCAACGAGAAATGACTGCGCCAGAGGGTTATTTTTACGCGGCTCAAGATGCTGATAGTTTTACGACTGCTGAAGAACATGAACCAGAGGAAGGCGCTTTTTACGTCTGGAGTTACGCCGAATTAGAACAACTTTTAACGCCAGCAGAGTTAACAGAATTACAACAACAGTTTACAGTTAGTCCCAAGGGTAACTTTGAAGGTAAGAATGTACTGCAACGCCGACAACCTGGGGAATTAAGCGCAACGGTAGAAGCTGCATTAGGAAAGTTGTTTGTAGCTCGTTATGGTAGTACGGCTGATGCACTAGCAACTTTTCCACCAGCAAGGGATAACCAAGAGGCGAAATCTGTTAACTGGCCAGGACGTATCCCATCGGTGACAGATACAAAGATGATAGTGGCTTGGAATAGTTTGATGATTTCCGGCTTGGCGAGAGCGGCGGCGGTGTTCCAAGAGTCTTTGTATTTGGATATTGCAGCGAAAGCAGCGAATTTTATTTTAGAGCATCAGTTTATTGATGGGCGTTTCCAGCGACTCAACTATCAAGGCGAAGCGACGGTGTTAGCTCAGTCGGAAGATTATGCTTTGTTTATTAAAGCACTGTTAGATTTACACGCGGCGCAACCTGAAAATAAATATTGGTTAGAGAAAGCGATCGCACTTCAACAACAATTCGATGAGTTCCTGTGGAGTGTGGAACTTGGTGGTTACTTTAATACAGCTAGTGATGCTAGTCAAGACTTAATTGTGCGGGAACGTAGCTATGCAGATAATGCTACACCATCAGCTAACGGTGTGGCGATCGCAAATCTTGTCCGTCTCTGTCTCCTCACCGATGATTTACATTATCTCGATTTAGCTGAGGCTGGGTTGAAAGCTTTCAAAAGTATCATGTCTAGTGCGCCGCAAGCTTGTCCGAGTTTGTTCACGGCTTTAGATTGGTATCGTAACTCTACTTTAATTCGTAGTACAACTGAGCAGATTAATTCTCTGGTTCCTCAATATTTACCCACTGTTGCATTTTCTGTTGTGGCTAATTTACCTGACAATAGTGTGGGGTTAGTTTGCCAAGGTTTGAAGTGTTTACCATCGGCTGCTACTGTGGAACAGTTATTACAGCAAGTGCAGCAGAGTCAGAATAGAGCCTAAATGATTATGAATAAACCGCCTGTATTGGGAAATATCACCCCTATTATTCCGGCTGGTGGGGATATAGAAAAATCAATTACTTTTTACAAGGAACAGTTAGGTTTTACCACTTTATATAAAGAAGGTAATCCGGTTAGGATGGCAATTATCCAACGTGACTCGGCACAAATTATTTTACAAAAAAATGATGACCGACACTTGGCACAACAGACAACTTTCCGCATCCAAGTCGATGGTATTGAACAACTTTATGCGGAGTTTCAAGCCAAGGGTGGGCAAATGATTCATCCAAATGGTCACTTAGAAACAAAACCTTGGAGTATGAAAGAGTTTGTAATTCTCGATGTTGCTGGTGTATGTATTACATTTTATGAGCCAGTGAACATTTGAAATGTGTATATTGTTTCTGATTAAACACTGATAATTAGCGCTATTTTAATCGTTTGGTTACGAAACTAAGTTGTATGGTAGCGATCGCATATCGTTTCGTTACGAACCTGATTTTTTTATAAGTAAAAAAATGCGTTTCATTACCAAGCTCATTTTTCTAATAATTAATACTAATAACTTATAACGAAACTGAATGGTGAAGTGGCGATCGCAAATCGTTTCACTGTATCAATTTGAAAAAAGAATGCGATAGATACCTGGGTAGGAACGTACATCTGTACGTTTCTACTTTTCGCTTTACTAAATCTGGTACAGAATAATCGTAACTTGACGTAGAGCGGATTGGCTTTTTTGATCAGCTAACTTTCTTATTCAGTTCTCACAAATTTCTCAATTCTGCAAAATAGACTCAACAGTTGTCTTAAGTTGAGGTAAATTTTGTTCAATCACGCCCCAAACTCGATTTAAGTTTACCTTTAAATAATCATGAATTAGTATATCTCTAAAACCAGCTACTTGTTGCCAAGGTACATCAGGATAAGCTGCTCTAATTTCTGGAGATAACCGCTTGGTTGCTTCCCCTATAATCTCAAAATTTCTGATTACTGCATCTTGAATTATCGTGGTTTGCAAAAATGCTTGTTTGCCATCCTGGGTATAAGATTCAATGCGCTCGATACATTCTAAGATGTTACTCAAGTAAAGACGATCATCTCTCATAACATCACAGCTTCGCGCAATACTTTATCTCTAATTAAATCATGTAGAGTTTCTGGTTCAGTTACATCTACTTTGCGTCCGAGTAATTGTTCTAGTGATTGTATCAAAGCAATTTGGTCTAAAAGCGTTCGTTGTGGTTCCAGTTCTACCAAAAAATCTATATCACTGTCTAGCCTGGCCTGTCCTCTAGCCACAGAACCAAACACCCGGACATTATACGCTCCGTACTTAGTTGTTATTCTCAAGATTTCTTCTTTGAATGGTAATAGTAATTCTTCAATACCCATCTATTGATCCTAAATAGGTGAATAATATCAGTTAAGCTTGAAAAGCTTTAATTTTCATTCGACTTCAAATAATGATTAAGTTCCTCTCTGCATCAGAGAGGTCATCCAACTCACATTAATTTACGTGGATTGTACCACCCTCTATTTTTCCTATGTTGAACATCTTATCAACCTTGTTATTACTAATATTAAAATTATTATAAATTCCCTCTATCTTTTCCTTTGCTTCCTGTTTATCCCATCCTGCGGGTGCTAAACCCTTACCGCCACGCAACAAAGCTACAGGGAAATCCTCGGTTGCAAAGTCAAAAAATGGTGTTTGTTCGGCTTTGCATAAATCTCTGGCGCTTTCGGCAACGGTTTTGCCTAAATAATTCATTAAATGGGAAACTCGTACTACTTCATCCCCTAGTTGATTAGCAGCACCTTGTAATGCTTCGAGGAGATGGTAGGTGTAGACACTCATTTCTTTATCTGGACGTATCCACGATAATTGATTTCCTGTGGAGGAGGTGAACACTACCTTTCCTGTACCTTGTTTGAGTTCGTCAATTATATTTTTGGGTAAAGCGGTTTGCGTAAAACCTTTTGGTAGGATAGAACGCTTGTTTGCTCCTTCCTTGGACGATGCCATACCTTGAGCGTGACAGCTATCAATAGTGACTAATAATCTTTTTGCTGGGATTTGTTGTAATGCAGTGTTAAACTGTTTTGCAGATAAAGCTGTATTGGGAATATCTACACGGTCTGTTTCGTGGGGAATAAGATAGTAATCTCCCGATTCATCTAAAAAACCATGACCGGAATAATAAATAAATATAGTGGCTTCTGGGTCATTTTCGGCTTGTTGTTTGAGCCAGTTTAAACCATTTAAAATATTTTCGCTGGTTGCTGTTGCATCGTGCAGTAAACATAGATGTTGATCATTATCAATATAGCCGCATACATTCTGGTCAGTGAGGAGAGTTTTTAGGGCTTGAATGTCTTTAACTGTGACGGGTAAGGATAATTTAGCTTCTTCGCATTCGCCTACACCGATGAGTAAGGCGTAGTTATGAGAGAGGATGTTGGACATAGTAAATTTAGGTCTAGGTTTGTAGTATTTTCGGCGCTGTTGAATTCTTTCAAGCGCCCTGATTAAATTAGGCGCATATTGCTTTTTCATTAGTGCAATTAATCCAGGACTTGCAACATCAGAGCCAATATCACCAATAGCCAAGGCTGAATCAGAACGAACATCCTCTGATTTATCTTGTAGAGCTATCATTAAACCTGGTATTACAGAATCACAACCTATTTTCCCTAAAGCACAGACAGCATTTAAACGAACTATAAAATGATGATGTTGGAGCAGTTGAATCAATACAGGTATATCTGGTTCAGAAACTAAATTTCTCAAAGTTGCAGAAAGCCGATGAAGAATCAAGTTATCATCTTCGTTTTTTAGAGCTTGGACTAGTATATTTATTGCTTTTCTAGAACTAATCTTGCTTAATCTTAAGTAAGTGTGGTTTCTAATTTCACGATTGTCGTTTTTTACTTCGTCCAGTATTTCAGATATTAATACCTCATAATTAATATTTTCTTCGTTACTTATATAAAAATATTCCCTTTGATTGTTTGGATTTAATAAATATTGAATATTTCTAGATGTAATCGCCTGTTCTCCGATAGTTTCATTGCTATCTCCAAGGCTTGTCTTAAAAATATATTTGTTTCTATAAGTTAGATCATATTTTGAGATTTGAAATATATTTAATATTTTGTCCCAAGAATCTATATCTTCCAAAGAAATTGTATTATCATCCCAAATAAATATATCTTCATAGTCGTATTCATCTTTTATAAATTCAACTAATGACTCCATTGCTTTTTTTGAACCAATTGCAACTAAAGCTAATATCGTATCTTCAAAAAAAGCAGTATCTTCATTATTTAATATATCTATTAATGAAGATACTGCTGCGTCAGACTGACTAATTCCTAACAGACGAATTTGCAATAATTGCGGTAGATTCAAATCAATAATCAAACCAACAGTTTTTTTCTGCCACTTTAATTTAACTTTACCTGCTAATCTAGCTCCTAACTGCCAATCAACCTTTAATGCTAACTTGACTACACGCAAGGCAAGCGCAGAGACATCTATTAATCCCATCATTAAAGCTGCTGGTTCTGTCCATTTTAAGTAATTCAAGTAATCCCACTGCAATTCGTCATCAGTGAGCTTTTCTACTTTCTGCAACAAGCTTTCTGCTGCATAATATTCTTGAATTAATTGATGACGAAACTCAATTTTATTATCTGCACCAATTTGAATTAAATGATGTTTAAGCAAATCATTCAACCAAGCAATAGCACAATCTGCGGCACAATTAACTTTACCTGCAAGAAATTCGGTGAATATTTCCTCGGCTTGCTGTCGGGGTATGGCTACGAGAAATTCGGTTTTCTCATTCTGATTTAACTCCCTAAATCCCTTACTTTTAGTTTGAGGAGAGTTCATCATCACCCAGGCTAAATGCTGCAATAACCGCTTCCACCAACGTCGTGACTCCTGGGAAACAGGAATATCCTGCTTGAGTTTATTGTCATAAGTTTCTGTAAACAGACGAAACATCGAACCCAAATTTGGCGGTATTTGATTGTTATTGCTGGCAAATACCGAACACAGCATCAATAACAGCAACGGCGTTTCGCCAAACTCCTTTAACCTCCCCCCCAACTGTTGCAGCATTTGTTCCCCAGTTTCAGGAAGATACTTTCGCACAAAATCCGCCATCTGTGCTTCTGTTAGGGGTTGCATCTCCAGCTTTTTAGTAATTGCCAAATCACCACCCACCCCTAAATCTCTTGTTGTAAAAACCATTGGGGTGGTTTTCTCATAATCTAGACGAAACTTTTGTAAATTTCGCTGTGCTTCTGGTGATGGTAATTCGTTCACACCATCTATAAGGAGTAAAAATTGCCCTTGTCGCAATAATGTTTTTACGGTTTCGGTGTCAATGCTTAAACTGGGGTAATGGCGATTGAGAAAGGCTGTAATCAAGTCAAGGATGGAGGTTTCATAATAACGAAGTTCCACAAGCACGGGAATTTGGAAGTTGTTTGTAGTTGTGGGAATGACTTCGTTCTGTTTCCCTTGAGGATGCTGTGTGGAGTTAGCTTCGCCAAATCTGGCAAATTCCAATAACAACCGTACCAAAGCTGTTGATTTTCCTGAACCTGGACGACCAATTAAAAGTATGTGTTCTGCTGCATATTTCTGCAAACCTTCCAGAACATTTAAAACTTCCTTTTCTTCCTTTGCTTCTGGTAATAGTTGTCTGTCTGTTTGAACTGGATCTGCTGTAATTATGCTTGCCTGCAAGTTCAACAAATTGGGCTTTCCCACTAGTTTGTTAGGGTTTTTACCCACAACATCCGTTATGGTGTAACTTTCCCACCATTGAGCGTATTTGTCCCTAATCGATTCTAGATAAGGGTTCCAGTCAAACACTACTACCTCTTAAACACAACAAGAAGGGTTTAAAGAATACTATAGCGTAATAGATTATTCGGTTATCAGTTATGCGTTATCGAGGAAGTTTCTAAAGGTATATATCAATCTTGTTGCAATATATTTGCTCTACTGGAGAATTTATAAGTTCAGTTTGGTTACAAAACTGAATCGTGTGGTAGCGATCGCATATCGTTTCGTTACAAAGCTGAATCTTGTGGTAACGAACGCATATCGTTTCGTTACAAAGCTGAATCTTGTGGTAACGAACGCGAATCGTTTCGTTACGAAACTAAGTTTTTGATAAGTAAAAAAATGCGTTTCGTTACCAATATCGCTTTTTTGATAATTAATATAAATAATTTGTCACGTAACTGAATCGTGAAATGGCGATCGCATCGCATATCGTTTCGTTACATAGCAGTTGTCGCATAGATTATTGTATAAAAGCAAAACCAGAAACCAGCCGTTTAACTGTCAGAGGCTTTGGCTTTCACAAAGGTAAATACAGTACAACTCCCTGCCATTCTGCTTGTTCGCTAGAATTTATCAGTAACAATAGCTCATCAATTGCCTGCCGAATTGGCATTCTATCATTAACTACAAACATCCCTGCCATCAATTCTCCTTGTACCAAGCGGTTGTAAGCAAAATCTGGCATTGTGGCACGATCATGAGTAAGCAAGATACGCTCATTAATTGCTGCCCAAGCTAAAATAGCTGGATTTTCTACTTTCCGCAAACCAACATCTTGAACCCGAAGTAGATCAATATTTGGTTGACGCAACAACAGCCCTCGAATAATATCACCGTTGAAATTCTCATCACTTAACAAACTCAACATAACCATTAATCTTGATTCTGCTGAGATAGTAAGCGATTACGTATTAAGCTGAGATCAGGTTGAATACTAAACAAACGTTGTTGCACTGATTGAGCTAACTGCTCTCTCTGATTTAAGTATGTTTCTACAGCATCTTGATGTCGAAGATAGTAACCAATTGCATTGTAGACATCAGACAATGATAGGGTAGAGTACCGATGAACAATAGACTCAGGGGAAGCACCATCTTGAAACGCTCGAATCACAGTCTCTAATAAAACCCTTGAATTGCCAACTCGAATGGCTCCGGTTTCATCTTCTCGCAGAGGCGGTGTCTCAGATTTCAAAACTAGGCTCATGAATTAACTTTCCTAAATCTGGTACAGAATAATCCTAACTTAACGTAGAGATGATTTGCCTTTTTGATCAGCTAATGTTCTTATTCCGTATTACGCTTTTGGTGGGCATTGCCCAACCTACAAATACTAATGACTAATAACTTAAACGCTATTGTACTTGCAGGTGGACAAAGTTCCCGGATGGGACAGGATAAAGCTTTAATATCAGTTGAAGGTGTGCCGTTATTACAATTTGTCTGTAATATTGCGGCTAGTTGTGCTGATAGAGTATATATTGTCACCCCTTGGCCGGAACGCTATCAGCATTTAGTTTTACCGCATTGTCAATTCATTCAAGAAGCGGCAACACAAGGCCCTTTAGTTGGTTTTGCTCAAGGGTTAGCTGAGGTAAAATCTGAATGGGTATTGCTGTTAGCTTGCGATTTACCTAAATTACGTGTTGAGGTTTTGCAAGATTGGGCGGCTAGTCTTGATAGTGTACCAGAAGATGCGATCGCAGCTTTAGCTCATCACGCCAAAGGTTGGGAACCCTTATGTGGTTTCTATCGCCGTCGTTGTTTACCTCAATTATTAGAGTTTATTAATCAAGGCGGGCGTTCTTTTCAGCAATGGTTACACCACCATTCTGTACAACTGTTATCTTTACCTACACCAGAAGTATTATTTAACTGTAATACGCCAGAAGATTTGTTTTTTTTGCAAGAATCATCTCCTTTTGAACATTTATAATATCTCTGGGGATTGGTAATTGGTAATCGGTCATAATAAAACACCATAACTTATTAGCCATGACCCATTACCCACTAAGTAATTAGTTGAACATGAGTTTTAAAATTGAGGCTTTGCAACTTCCTACGCTACAAAAAGGTGCTGAAGGACGAAATGTCACCATTTGGCAGAGATTTCTATTAGAGAATGATTTCTCCATTGGTGCGGTAGATGGCGATTTTGGCAATGTTACCGATAAAGCTACCCGTGAGTATCAAACTAAAAATGGTTTGAAGGTGACGGGAGTTGTTGACATTGCTACTTATCAAAAAGCATTAGAACAAGGTTTTGCAGTATATATTGCTTTCTATGGCAATGGAGTTACAAGATTCTTAACTTATCTCAATTTTGGCGATAATGAAGTTAAAGATTTGCAAAAAAGTTTAACTGCGATCGCTACTTTAAATCCACCGTTGGTAGTTGATGGTGATTTTGGCAATAATAGTATTAGAGGATTAGCGGAAGCTTATAAAAAAAGAGATGTTAATTTATCAAATGATTTAGCCGAGCAGCTTTCTAATGCAACGAAAGCAAAACTCGGTGATGATTTTGCACCAGCATTAGACAATATTACCGCCTACGCTAAACGGCTTAGAGAACGTCTCAGTGGCAGAAATTGGGTTGATTCTTTTCCAGATAGAAATTCAATTGAGGATTTAGTTTCTCCCTTCCGCCAAAAAGTACAAGCATTTGAGCGGGCTTTAAAAGAAGCTGGTGCTACTATCAGCGTCGCGTCAGTATTGCGTCCCGCAGAACGAGCTTATTTAATGCACTACGCTTTTAGAATTAGCACAAATGAAATCGCTGCTCAAGATGTACCACCGATGCCTAATGTAAATATTAATTGGGTACATTACAACAACGCCATTTCTATTCAAGCAGCAAAAGATATGGTGTATGCTTATAATATTGCTTATCGTCCAGTGCTAACTTCGCGCCACACCAGAGGTTTAGCCATTGACTGGGAAATTACCTGGACAGGAACTTTAAAAGTAAAAAACGCCAGTGGCAATATAGTTAATGTTGGTGAACCTTGCACAAGTTACGAAAATTCCACACTCTGGCAAGTGGGACGCTCCTATGGTGTAATTAAACTAGCAAGCGATCGCCCTCATTGGTCTAGCGATGGGCATTAGTTATTTAGTCATTAGTCATTAGTCATTAGTCATTAGTCCACAGTCCACAGTCTTTCTCCCCCTATCTCCCCCCACTCCCCACTCCCTACTCCCTACTCCCCTCTCTCCTTATTCCGCTTAAAATTCTTATCAAAAGATACGCTACCAATACCTTGGAGGATACCACGACCGACTAGACCTAAACCTCGTCCAACTATTTGTGTCAGCACAAAGACAATACCACTGCCAATAATAGATAATAGGGATTGTAAACGAGGAGCGATCGCATCTCGAAATTCTAGTCCTAATGTTACTGCTAAAGGTAGTCCAGATAGTTGTGCTAGTTCTGCGTTACGGGGAGCGTAAATCGAAACTTGAGCAATACCACGGGATGCAAACACTAAAAGTTCATAGCGGCTTTCAAAAATTGCCTTGGCTTCGTTGACGTAATTATTTAAGCGGTATTTCCACGATAAATCATTTCTAAAACGTTCCAGTTCCCGTGTTGACATTAATGTCTTGATGTAGAAATCTTGTTTAATTTCTTCTATATCTGCCAAGTAATTTAATAGTGGTTGCATTACACTATTGGCTACTTGAATTAATAAATTTTCTAATAATATTTCTGCATGGAAATTAGCTTCCGAACTGCCTGCTGGGTAAGAGGTATGCTCGACTATTAAATCTGTTTGAAATAGTAAATAAGATAATAAGTCTGATACTAAAGGAATTTTATTAAGAATCGCTGTTTGTACAACTCCGGGGTTCTGTAATAACACTGTGACAATTTCTAGATTGCGGTTGCCTACTTGTACTCTGGAAAATTTACCAAAGAAATCTGTAACTACTGCTTGCCATAAATCATATAGGATTACAGGTGGTAAATCCGGCAATTGATTGATTGTAATTTGGGCATTACGTAAAGCATCTAATTGTTGAGCTAGTTTTTGCAGAATTAAATATAGTAGTTCTCGTTTTTTATCTTCACGCAAGATATCAATTTCTAAAACGGAAGGTGAAACATTATGCAAAGGAAATTGCAGCTTGTTAATACAAGAGGCAAATAAATTAGCTTGTAAAGCTCTAGGACTGAGAAGTGGTGGCGATGTTGATGTCTGTTGTGAGTTGGAAGTAGTAATGGTAGGCGTTGGTGGAGGTACTATTGAAACTGTAGCTTTAACTTCCCCTACATTGGAGGTTGGTAGCTGCTGTTGTTCTTGCGGTAAAGTTAGCAATTGATTCACTAACCAACGACTTGCTAAAAGTTCTCGCCGTCTCCCTGCGAGAATTGCTCTTTCTAATATTGGTAAGCCAGGAGTTTGTAATTGTGCTGTGACTTCTTGCAGCGCAGCATCAATATAACTCATCCCCGATAAACGTAAATTTTGCCGCCATAAAACCAAAGGAAAACGAGGCGCGGGTGCAACAACCGAAGGATTTTCTCTACTCACCCTTTCAGTCAACCAGTAGGAATTACCAGATGCGACGGCTTCTATAGCTGTGACTAATTCAGTAATGGGAGTACCTTTAGGACAATAACCTTGAACACCAGCAGCCTTTGCTGCCATAAGTATTCCCGCTTCGGAAATTGAACTGAGGAGCAAAATTGGTAATGAGGGGTATGTAGCTTTTAATTGCTGACAGAGTTGTAAACCTTGCTGCTGACTATCAATTGAGCGACTATTGCCTAATTCTAAAACTACCAAGTCCACTTGATTGGGATCAATTTGGGCAAGCTGGGCAAGTATTTGTAAGGCGGCTGTATCTGTTTCTAACTCTGATACCACTTGTAAATGAGGTATCGCTTCCAACGCTACCCGTAGTCCAAGACGAAAGATAGGATCTTGATCTACTAATAATAATTGTAAGGGGCGATCGCTCATACTCGTCTCAAGTACACTTGGATGTCGGGAGAGGGGGGAGAGAAAGAAGCAGGGGTGCAGGGGGAAAATAAATATAGACTATAGACTGTGGACTATGGACTAATGACTAATGACCAATAGCCATTTTTACCTGTTTCCGTACACTAAGAAATGAAAGATAATGACCATAAATGTCAGTTATCCATGTGATTAAATGAACCTCAGTATCCGGCATTGGTTGACAGAACGTCAAATTGATATAAACCATATAAAAACATGTACATCAGGGCAATTAGCAGGTATTGCTCATCGTATGGTTCAGGATATGGAATTTAAAAGCCTGATGCCGTTAGATATTTGTACCTTAGCAGAAGTATTACAATTACCATTAGGCACAGTTGAGCAAGAAATTGCTGTGCTGGCTTCATTAACTGAAAATCTTCTGCGTAGCCTCAGCCAGAAAAAAGCACTCAAACGTAATGAAGGTACTTGGTTAGCATTCCAAATTGCTTACCTGTTGGCATTAGAACAAGTTTTACTCCAAGAAGAACAACTACAAAGAACTTGGCTTAATTTTGCCAGAATACCTGCCCAAACAAAAATAATTACTTTAAATCCTCAACTCCAAGGTTTCTTAAAAACTCTCTCTTCTGGCAAATTAAGCGATACTCAAGCTGAACAAGCACTTTCTTCTGTTGCAGATTCCTTATTGGTGCAACAAATGAATAATGCTACTGAAGCTTGGTTTGTTGCTAATGGTGCGGAGGAATTTGTAGCCAAACTCATAACGCAGCGTTTAAACAACGCACTTCCAGGCTATCTATTAAAAATCATTGCTCAGAATCCTACACCTCTAGCCCAACTACAAAAATTTTTCAGCTTAGGCACTTTAGGCGATATTTCCACCATCGACTTATACAGAGAAAATTATCGAGCCTGCTTACTGCAAACTCTCAGTACACCGTTACTGATGGAGTATTTTTCCCTCAAGGATGTCTATATTCCTCTGGTTGGCATACCTCAAGAACTTAACTATGGCAAGCCAGTTGATTTAAAAACATGGGTAGAACAACAATTAATTGATTTAGAAACTATTACTGTAATTGAATCAGAACCAGGCTATGGTAAAACCAGCATCTGTCAAATTTGGGCGGCGGAAGTAGCGTTAAAGCTTTACCCGACTTGGCTACCAGTGGTGATTTGCTTACGGGATATTCAGTATGGAAAAACTTTACTAGAAACTCTCAATTCTGGTTTTACATTTAATAGTCATATCAATTTAGCTAAATGGTTAGAGCAAGCACATCCTCAATGTGTTTTATTACTAGATGGATTAGATGAACTTCCCCCCTCTCCTGGTGGAAATAGGGCAAAAGCAATTTTTCTCCAACAGTTGATGCAATTCCAAGCTCAAGGACAACATAAAATTGTATTGACTAGTCGCACGACAACGGTGCAGGAAATTATTGCCGAAACACCTCTACAATGGCAACGAATAACAATTCAACCACTAGAAGTTAATGAACTAAAGCAATGGTTTCAAAAATGGGCTTTAGTTCAGTCTCTACCTACTGCCCAAAACTTTTTTACATTCTTAAAACAGGCAGGATTATTTACTCCTAAATCACACTTATCAGAGCTTACTTATCTAGTGCATCAACCATTAATGTTGTATTTATTGGCTGTTCTGCACCGTGATGGATTATTAGATGATGAAATATTACAAAAAAACTATCGCCCTACCCTGCTTTGGGAAATTTATTCCCGCTTGAGGCGATGGTTGCTAGGCTATCCTTTGTCTGGAGAAATGAACGCATTGCTAACACGCCCAGGAATGGCTCATATTCACCGTACACCAGAAGCGATCGCCAATTTACTATCACATTATCATCCCCAAGAATTGCTCGAACAAATTCAGGCGATCGCTCTCAAAATTTTACATAGCGATCGTCATCAAATTAGTTTGAATGAGACAGTAGATACAAATACCTTACCCTCTTTGTATTTCCGTTATTCTGTCAGTTGTCACTCAGCAAGAAATACTGACAAACAACTGACGATTAAAATACAATTTTCTCACCCCAAATTAGGGGAATATCTCTGTGCTGAAGCTTTAGCTAATCAATTACAAAAATTAATTCAATATCAAACTGATGTGTATGGAACAGAAACATTTATCTTAGAAAATCCTAGCAGTGTTGCCGAACATCTCTACTATTTACTAGGTTACGGCATTATCACACAAGAAATAGAAGAATTAGTCATTGCCACTTTACAAACTCAGCAAAAGTCAAACCTATTACAACGGTTAGAGTCTTTTTGGCGTGCTTGGTGTCAGGGACGTTGGTTAGATGCAGGAGTGGCTCACAAGATACTACCCTATTTTCACAACTTACAAAACCTAGTGAATGTTGAGCAAGTAAATACAAATGTGGGTGTGAATACATTTTTATTGCTTGCTGCTATTTATCGAGATATACAGGTTAGTTTTTGCCCTTGTGGTAATCGAGAAAATCTTCATGAGTTTTACCCTGAAACAATGCTGATGTTATTAGCTAAAGCATCAGTTTTGTCAAATAATTTAACTAAGCGTATTTGCTCACAATCTTTAGCTAAAATTAATCTCTCAGGCGCATTTTTATCGCAAATCGTCTTAACTGGGGCGAATCTTGAACAGGCAAATTTGTCTAACGCAGTTTTAGTAAATGCCAACTTAACAGATGCTAACTTAACTGGTGCTAACTTAACTGGTGCTAACTTAACTGGGGTGAATTTAGAAAGCGTCAATCTCACCAACGCTTGTTTATGTGATGCTATCCTTACCGAAGCTGATAGAGAAATAGCCAAACTCAACGGTGCGTTATTCTCTGTAGAACAATTTCAAGTAATGAAAAGTTTATTGTTTAAACAATCACATATTAGTGATTTCGATACCACAGACGAAACGCAGTTTTGGAATCAAAACATTATCGATACAGGCTTAATTGAAAGCTTAGAAGGTGAGCCAATGATGCCTACGTTGAGTTATGAGTGCTAGTTAAGGGCTGAGTTGTGAGTGATGAGTTGTGAGTGATGAGTTGTGTTAGCGGTAGCGGCGCGTTTAGCGCGTGATGAGTCATAAATCTTCCTTGTCTCCCCCCTCTTCCCCCACTCCCACCCTGCGGGAAGCTAAAGCTACATCTCCCTCACCTCCCTCACTCTACTCCTCAACTTGAGGATGGCGATATCCATAAAAGTTGATGCTGTAATCTGTAATCTTGACTCCTGTTCTTTGTTCCACTTCTTGGATAAAATCTTCTGGTAGCTGAATGTGTACATCTAAAATTTGGTTAGTATCCAGACAGTTGACATGGCTATGAGAGTCACTGATATTACCGTATAAACGCCCATCACAACGTTCAATACTCTCGATAATACCTTGGCTGGATAATGCCTCTAGGTTTTGATATACAGATGTATGTCCGATATCTTTACCTTGTTGATTGAGGCGATCGTAAATTTCTCTAGCAGAAAGATGCTCATTTGCTTGCCATAGCAATTCTAGAATAAAGCGGCGCTGGCGACTGACGCGCATTCCTAACGTCTGACACCGCTCAAGTGCATCTTCTAGAGAACGAATTGGTTTTGTAGATATTGCCTGTTGCTGCATATTTAATAAGTTTATTCACTATGGGGGTATTTGCCCTGTTTGATGGTTATGGCTGTTTTATATATGTGAGGATATTACATGAAAATTCCTTACCTCTAACTGTGTTGTTGCTTTTGTCTGGTGCGGTAATCACAGTTGGAGATAATAATTTTTTTGCTCTTTGAGAGGTTGCTTCGTCACACCTTAATCTAAAACAAACTCATTACAACTTTAACTTAAAATTGCGGTAGATGTCCACCTCACGGCGGGTGAAAGCACCATCAGGTAAGACTAGCTAGATGAGGGAATAGGTGACAAAGAACAGGGAACGTTACAGAAAGGCTCTGACTGTAGGTGTTGCAGGATTAGTTTATATCCCTGGTGCTAGGCATAGCACTACAAAGTTATATCCTTGTGTTGTCACAACCTAAGCTTCTAGACTGATGACAATGGAATATATTAATTGTGCAAGAAATTTTGCTAAAAAAGCGATCGCAACTGTTATCAAAGTTTAACTTAGTCGGACAAAAACCCAACTTAGGCAGGAAGTCAATTTGTGTAGAAATGTTACATAAGATTATTTGAGCTAGCATTGATACTAATTAATATAAATTAATATTTTCTTTATGATTAAGTTAACCTAATTTACACCTATGAAATTACAAATGAGAAAAGTTTCCTTCTCTATGTACTCTCCCTAATTCACCCAAATGGGTGAAACAATTGAGTGAAGCTTACTCTTCCTGGCAACCTCTTAAGCAATTAAATGAGCCTTACTTTCTAGTAAACGTATTAAAATTAAGTTATACCAATCTTCTGCATATATTAACAAAGCTAAACTCAGAAACCCTGGCAAGATTTGACTTTCTTAATTTTGCATCTTGAATTAGTATTAAGCATTACGATCAAAAAAATTTATGTTACTAGAACTCAATCAACTAATTGTACCTGCTGGTCATCAGTTATTGATGAAAGATATTTCCTGGGCAACATACAAAAATATTCTGGCAGAATTAGGAGAAAATCGTAATTACAAAGTATCTTATAGTCAAGGGGTGCTGGAAATAATGGCTCCATTCCCAGAGCATGAAGTAGGCAAGAAGATAATTGGAAATTTAGTGGAGATTCTACTCGAAGAACTCGATATTGAGTTTTGGAGTTTAGGCTCTACAACTTTTGATAAAGAAATTATGGATGCAGGTGTAGAACCTGATGATTGTTTTTATATAGAAAATGAAGCTAAAGTTAGAGGTAAAGATAGAATTAACCTGGAAATAGACCCACCTCCTGATTTAGCTATTGAGATTGATATTACCTCTCGGACTCGTTTTAATAATTATCAAGCTTTAAAAGTTCCTGAACTGTGGCGTTGGAATGGAAGCAGGCTAGAAATCAATGTACTTGTGGATGGTGTATATGTACAAACTAGCCAAAGCCGCAGCTTGCCAAATTTACCTATTACTCAAGTAATCCCTGAATATTTAGTGCGTAGTAAAACTGATGGGAGAAATGCCACTATGAGGGCATTTAGAAATTGGATAAGGCAGCAAATAGTTTGTTAGAGCTTAATGAACATTTAATGGTGGAAATAAATCTGATAAATAATACTTTAAGTATAGTAACTGTTAAATTAAAAATATTATTATCAAATTGACGATTGAGTAGAATGCTGATTCTGTTGCTAAATAATGCTATTTACTACTCATCATGTTTCTGTGGAAAGGTTACTATTATTAGTGGTAATTACTTAAGTAAGTCCTCATAATTTAAAATCAACAAATTTATATGCAAATACTTGATAAAGATTTAAACCAAAAAGCTTGGGCAGGCGGAGTAATAGAACCTGCAAATGAATTTGGGCTTACCCAATTACCAGTGATTTCCGGTCAAATTCCCCAAGGACTACGCGGTACACTATATCGCAACGGCCCTGCAAGGTTAGAACGTGGTGGTATACGCGCCGGACACTGGTTTGATGGAGATGGCGCAATTCTGGCGGTTAATTTTACTGATGCAGGCGCTAGTGCAGTTTATCGCTACGTACAAACCACTGGCTATCAAGAAGAAAGCACAGCCGGGAAATATTTGTATGGCAATTATGGCATGACTGCACCCGGCCCAGTCTGGAATCAATGGCGTAAACCAGTTAAAAATGCTGCGAATACTTCAGTGCTGGCACTACCTGATAAACTCTTAGCTTTGTGGGAAGGTGGTAAACCCTACGCCTTGGATTTACAAACTTTAGAAACTTGCGGCGAAGATGATTTAAGTGGTTTAACTGATGGCTTACCCTATTCGGCGCACTGTAAGCAAGACCCACAAACAAAAGAAATTTTTAACTTTGGTGTAAGTACAGGGTTAAATAGCAAATTGAATGTTTATAAAAGCGACTCTACAGGAAAAATTGTTCGTAAAGCTGCATTCCCGATAGATGGGTTGCCTTTATTACATGATTTTGTCTTAGCCGGACAGTATCTGATATTTTTTATTTCCCCAGTACGGTTAAATATGTTTCCTGTTTTATTGGGAACAGGTAACTATAGTGATTCTATGAAATGGCAACCAGAATTAGGAACGCAAATTTTGGTAGTAGACCGTGATACTTTATCTTTAGTAAGTCGAGGGGAAACAGAACCTTGGTATCAGTGGCATTTTGCTAATGGTTATGTAAATAGTAGCGGTGCAGCCATTGTAGATATTGCCCGTTATGAAGATTTCCAAACTAACCAATATCTTAAAGAAGTCGCCACAGGCAAAACGCAAACTCCAGCCAAGAGTAGCCTTTCACGAGTTATTTTCAATCCTCAAACAGCTAAAGTTACAGCAATTGAGCAAATCTTAGACCGACATTGTGAATTTCCTAACGTTCCAGCACAATATGTCGGACAAGCTTCTCGATACACATATATGTCCAGTTTCCGCCAAGGGACAAATATCAGTCAAGAAATTTTAAATACAATTGCCCGTTTCGACCACAAAACCGACACTTTTACAGAAGCCTACCCTGGAGAAAATCGTTATCCTTCCGAACCTATCCCTGTAGATAATTGGGTGTTAACGGTGGTATATGATGGCAATTCTCATAGTAGCGAAGTTTGGGTATATGATAGCGATCGCCTAGACGAAGAACCAGTTTGTAAATTACAATTACCCAGCGTCATTCCCCACAGTTTCCACGGCACTTGGCACAGTGCATGAATACTAATTTGCTTTAATAATGTCATGACAGGATTTATGGAGCATTAAACTAGTGCCGCCAAGAGATGCAATTCATGACATTGTTAAACAAGCAATCATAAAAGATGGTTGGAATATTACTGCTGATCCTTATGTGATTTCCTACGGGGAAAGGTTTTTATTTGTAGACCTTGGAGCTAGTAAACACAATAAAATTAATAATCTTCAGGGTGGCTTTATTGGTGCAGAAAGAGACAATAGTCGAATTGCAATAGAAATAAAAGACTTTAAAAATAAATCAGTGATTGGGGATTTAGAACAAGCGATTGGTCAGTATGTTCTTTATAGTTTATTACTCAATCAAGTTGACCCTGGACGTGAAGTATATTTGGCTACAACCAATATCATCTATGAAGAAATTTTTAGAGAAGAGATAGGACAACTTGTGATTAATAACTTACCCTTAAAATTGATTATTGTAGATATTAATAAAGCAGAGATAAAACAATGGATACCACCGCTTATCATCGCCAAATAGTGAAAGAAGTTATTACACAATACGCCCAGTTGCGACCATCGCATGGAAATATCAGATTAGATACCGTATTTGATGAAACCCAAGACCGTTATGCCTTAATGCAGGTTGGTTGGGATAGAGGGCGACGGGTGAGAGGTAACTTAATTTATGTTACCCTACATGACGGCAAGGTTTGGATAGAATACGATGGCATGGAAGCGGGAATTACTGCCGATTTAATAGCCAAAGGTATTCTAGAAGAAAAAATTATTTTAGGTTTTATGGCTGAGGAAGATGTTCTATTGACGGCGTAAAGGATTTTCTAGCCATCAATAACAACTAAGGTACAACAGAAAGCAAAGAGATGGTTTTTCACTACAGTTACTCTATTTATACTTTAATAGAATAGAGAAGAAGACAAAGCATATTTAACATCCAGCTAACCAAGCATAATTGCCCATGACCACTTCTAAACGCCGCTACCACATTACTACCTTCGGTTGCCAAATGAATAAAGCCGACTCAGAGCGCATGGCTGGCATCTTAGAAGACATGGGCTTTGAGTTTTGTGAAGATCCCAACAATGCAGAGGTAATTCTCTACAATACCTGCACTATCCGCGATAATGCCGAGCAGAAAGTCTATTCTTACCTTGGTAGACAAGCCAAGCGCAAACACGAACAACCAGACTTAACCTTAGTTGTAGCTGGTTGTGTTGCCCAACAAGAAGGCGAAGCACTATTACGGCGTGTGCCAGAATTAGATTTAGTCATGGGGCCACAACACGCCAACCGCCTCAAAGATTTACTAGAGTCGGTGTTTGCTGGGAATCAAGTTGTGGCGACTGAAGCCGTGCATATTATGGAAGATATCACCCAGGCACGGCGAGATAGCACCGTCACAGCTTGGGTAAATGTGATTTACGGTTGTAACGAACGTTGTACATATTGCGTAGTTCCCAACGTGCGCGGCGTGGAACAGTCCCGCACACCAGAAGCTGTTCGCGCGGAAATGGAAGAATTGGGACGGCAAGGTTATAAAGAAATTACCTTGCTTGGTCAAAATATTGACGCTTATGGTAGAGATTTACCAGGAGTAACACCCGAAGGAAGACACCTACACACTTTTACAGACTTACTATATTACGTCCATGATGTATCAGGAGTAGAGAGAATAAGATTTGCTACAAGCCACCCTCGTTATTTTACGGAGAGGTTAATTAAGGCTTGTGCAGAGTTACCCAAGGTTTGCGAACACTTCCATATACCGTTTCAATCTGGGGATAACCAATTATTAAAAGCAATGGCGCGGGGTTATACCCACGAAAAATATCGCCGGATTATTGATACCATTCGTCGGTATATGCCAGATGCCTCGATTAGCGCTGATGCCATTGTCGGTTTCCCTGGAGAAACAGAAGAACAGTTTGAAAATACCTTGAAACTGGTGGATGATATCGGGTTTGACCAATTAAACACAGCCGCCTATTCACCCCGTCCAGGCACACCCGCCGCATTGTGGGAAAATCAACTGAGTGAAGAAGTAAAAAGCGATCGCCTACAAAGATTAAACCATTTAGTTAATGTAAAAGCAGCCGAGCGATCGCAGCGTTACATGGGACGCATTGAAGAAGTCTTAGTAGAAGACCAAAACCTCAAAGATAAAACCCAAGTCATGGGACGTACACGCGGAAACCGTCTCACCTTCTTTACCGGAGATATTAACCAACTCAAAGGGCAATTAGTTAAGGTGAAAATTAACGAAGTTCGCGCTTTTAGTTTGACAGGTGAACCGATAGAATTGCGTCAGGCGTTGCCAGTTTAAAAGGATGTACACCACCACACTGGAAGTAATAGTTTGTGGAGTCTTAATTTAATGTCAGACTTATTGCAAAGAATCACAGTCAACCCTAGACAGTGTGGTGGCCGTCCCTGCATTCGGAGTATGAGAATTAGGGTATCAGATGTGCTTGATTTATTGGCGGTGGGTCTTAGTGCCGAGGAAATCTTAGCAGAAATGCCTGATTTAGAAATGGATGACCTAAAAGCCGTACTCACATATGCTGCTTGTAAATTGAATCATCTCATTCTGCCGGCATCTCTTTTATTTTGTATCTTTTTGAGGTTATACTTCAAGGTCTTGAGTAGAATCTTTATTCTATTCAACAAAACAAAATTTCAGGTTACTCAACATCCCCTAAATGAAGCGTTCTTCCTCGTCAATGCCTACGTTTGATGTAATGCTATTGCCTACTGTACAAGCTTTACAAATTCTAGGCGGTTCTGGTACGACCGAAGAAATATATGACAAGGTTGTGCAGATTTTGAATTTGCCTGACAAGGTACTTGAAATACCTCATGGCACTACGTCACAAAGTGAAGTTGAATATAGACTAGCTTGGAGTCGTACTTATTTAAAAAAGTATGGACTGATAGAAAACTCTGCGCGAGGGATATGGTCATTGATATCAACTTCCATAAATCTGGACAAATTGGATACTAAAGAAATCGTCAAGACTGTTCGTGAAGCCGAAAAAATTAAGCCGACACCAACAGAATCTTCTAATGAATCAATTGTGACTACAGCAGCATTAGAAGAAGTAACATGGCATGAACAACTTCATAAAACACTGTCATCTTTACAGCCTAATGCGTTTGAGCGTTTAGTACAGCGATTACTGCGAGAATCAGGATTTATACAGGTACAAGTTACTGGTAAATCCGGTGATGGCGGTATTGATGGTGTAGGTATTGCTCGTCTGAGTGGTTTTTTGAGCTTTCATGTTCTCTTCCAATGCAAACGTTATCAAGGTTCAGTTACAGCGAGTCAAATTAGAGATTTTCGAGGAGCAATGCAAGGGCGTACTGATAAAGGTTTGTTCATTACGACTGGAACCTTCACTAGAGATGCCATTAAAGAAGCTACACGAGACGGCGCACCCCCAATTGACTTAATAGATGGTGAGCAACTAGTTCAACGTTTGAAAGAGTTGGGACTTGGTGTGAAGATAACAATGATTGAGTCTGTTGAAGTTGACACTGATTGGTTTGCAAAAATTTGAGATTCAATTCAAAGCAATATTAAATATGGAAGATATGGAGCGTTATTTACACAATTGTTAACCAAGAAGCCATCACTGGTTCATCTCAAGCTGTTTTAAAAAAGCGAATGATTTCCCGCACATGATCAAGGAATTGCCCATCAGTAGAAAGTTGAGCGATCGCATTTCGTGCTTCTCTAGATAATCGCTCATGTTCATTATTATTTGTCGCTCGTAATTCTTCCAAATTAGCCCCAATTTTTGCTAAATCTTTACGAGTTTCATCAGCAAAACGTTGTTGGGTTGCGGCTAAAGAATAGGGTTGTTCTAAGTTAAATTGGTCTTCCAAAACTCTAACTTTTTCTTCTAATTCAACAAAGCGATTGCGGAGTTCCACAATATCTTCCCGTGGATATTTCCAATCTTGGCTAATCATTGTCAATCGTGCATAAATATACTCATAAGCACGAATTGCTGGTCTGAGAATTGTTAATAATAAAGCTGCACCGGAACTGATATAACCTACAGGACTAATTCCCATAGCGGCGAGAGTATAAAGACCAATGGTTGAGAACAAGTGTAAACCCAAAGCCACCCATAGCGATCGCTTGGCTAAACTTTGGACATATCGCACTTGTCTTTCGTCTACAGCAATATCTCTTTCTCTTGACTGTGCAGCTTCTGCTAAAACTTGTTTAGCTTGAAAATGAATATTCCAAGGTACAGTGACAATTACCAATAACCACCAAAAACTCGCACCACCAATTATCCAATCAAGAAAGCTACCCGCAGGTATATGTAACCATTGTAGTAAGCCAAAAGCTACCAGTACGGTAACTGCAATTCCGGTGATAGAACTTATAAAAAAGTACGCATACATATAGCCATACCTCAAATAGAATTAATCTCATCATGGCTATACTTAAGCTTTTATACAAAGAAATCTGTGATGCTTTTTCTATTTGCACATAATTTCTATGGAATAAGATAGCTACGCCAAACTTTTTCAGTATCTTTACTACCCTTATCTGGAAGCAATAATCGCCAAGTTTTACCTTCTTGTTGAATTTGCAGGTAAACATCAAAGGGTTGTTGCAGTTTGGTTAACTGTCTCTTGGGTAGTTGAAATGTTAAGTCGTAGGTTCCCAAGACTCGGAAAGTGGGTAAATTCTGGATTGTCAGGGGTTGTTCTTGGCGAATTTTCAGGTGTTGAATTTTAAAGCCTTGAAAATTTAAGTCAAGCTGTTGGTTTAGTTGTTGTTGAGTTTGTTCTAGCTGAAGAGCGATCGCTTTCTGCACTAACTCGCTAGTGGGTAATAAGCCAATGTTGTTACACCCTACTAATAATATCAGTAATACTGCTGTAAAAAATAATCGCATCATGTCATTTTTTATCAAGTTCAGCGATAGTATAGCCCTACATACCTACAATTTTCTCATCAAAGTATGTCAGCGCAGACTATCGGACTTGATAAACAACTCTACGATTACCTTTTAAATACCTCTGTACGAGAACCGGAAATCCTCTGGAAATTGCGTCAAGAGACTGCTAACCATCCCAACGCCAGAATGCAGATATCTCCAGAACAAGGGCAGTTTATGAGGCTTTTGGTACAGTTATTAGGAGCTAAGAAAACTCTAGAAGTTGGGGTATTTACTGGTTATAGTTCACTCTCTGTAGCTTTGGCGCTACCTGCGGATGGCAAAATTATCGCTTGTGATGTGAGTGAAGAATTTACTGCGATCGCGCGGCGTTATTGGCAGCAAGCAGGCGTAGCTGATAAAATCGATTTACGGTTAGCCCCTGGCGTTGTGACATTAGATGCACTCCTAGCCGATGGGCAAGCTGGAACATTTGATTTTGCCTTCATCGATGCAGATAAGGAAAATTATGATAACTACTACGAACGAGCCTTGCAATTAGTTCGTCCTGGTGGCTTAATTGCTATTGATAATGTCTTATGGTCTGGACGGGTTGCAGATGATCAAATTCAAGATGAAAGTACCCAAGCCATCCGCGCTTTAAATCAAAAACTGCACGATGATGAGAGGGTTACACTTTCTCTAGTTCCTATTGGCGATGGGTTAACCTTGGCATTGAAGCGTAATTCTTAGTTAGTTTAGTAGTCAGTTGTTAATGAAACTTCTACACCACTGACTACTCAATATTTTTGTAGGACTTGAGAAATGAGTTTAAGAATTTTAACCGCCTTTTGGGTTATCAGGTTGGCCCTCTCCTCCTTGTCTAGCCGGGCCAAAATTACTTTCATCAAACCACTCTGCTTTTAGTAATGACCACCAAGCAGATGTAAGCCCGGCGAGAACGTAGTCATAAGGAAGCCATCCATAACCATTTACTCCCCATTCAGTACCCCAGGAGTTTCTAACTAAGAAAGCACCTCTTGAGTAGGATTCACGATTAGCACACCGGATAAATTTAAAATCATCATATCCAACTACAACGGCAGTATGTCCACCCACTACCTTATCTTTATTCGCATCTGGGTATGGGATATAACCTTTTTCATAGTTGGTTTGTTCATACACTGAGGTGTAAAGTGTCAAGCCAAAAATACAAGGAAAGCCAGCAGCTAAAACCGCTTTAACTTGAAACAAAAGACTTTCTGTCGTAATACCAGCATAATCTAGAAGAAAATATTTGAGGCTTTTATAATTTTGGGCATAGGCATAACAATAAGGCTCTGGTTCTTGATCAAATCTATCTTCTTCATACGGCCAAGATTCTTCAGGTGGCACGCCAAATAAAGCTAAAACCTTCATTGTTTCCCGGATAGATGCTCCCGCATCTCCTTGAGCCTTCATTTTTTTAAGTGCAGCTTTATAGAGAAATAAAGGAGAAGCATCTATTATCTGACCAAAGTTTCTATTTTCAAAATACTCTAATAGGGCGATCGCGGCAAAAGCAGTACAAGAATTCAGCGATCCTTGGTCGCGAACTGGAGAACACCAAAAACTCAAATCAATTACTGTAGGAAGAAGAAAATAGAGTTTTTTCGATGAGTTCTTTTCTTTTTGCAATCGTGACAACTCTCTTAGATAAACGTCACTCATGACTACTGGTATATGTAAATCTAAACTAGAAAATAACTCTTCTCCTTTGTCTGGTTCCTTTTCGTCTGAATTTGAAGGTATGAACTCATCATTAGATAAAAGTTTTATTTCAAATACTTCTTTTTTATTAAAAATGTTATTTTTCTCTTCTTGGTTAATTTCTGCTTCCGCTTTGGAAATATATTTTTTAAATCTATTTAGATACTTCTTGAGCAAAAAGTATAAGAATATAACCGTATTGTTTTTTGTATCTTCTATAGAAGAAAGTTCTAATTTAATAAGAGATAGTGTTTGAGAAATTGCATTTTCTATTAGTTCTGTTTCAGAATACCCAGGTTCTATGTTTGAATTATTAGAGCTACGATGCTGTTGACTATCATTAACGATTTCTTCAAACTTGTCAAAACCTTGTTGTATCACTTCTTCCCAAGTTAGATTATTCCATTGAGATAAAGGAGAAATTATTTTTAATATAACTGAGAATATTGGTTCAGTTACAGATGAATTTTGTAATAATGTTACTATATCCTCGGATTGAGGTATGTCGCTATTTTTATCGCAAATACATTTTTCACTAATACATTCCTTAATTCCTGCTAAACTTTCTTTTCCTTCAAATATTTTTTTAAATAGAGATGGTTCTACATCTATTTTTTTTAAAAAAACATATTCAAAAATCTTTTTATTATTAGTACATTTACTATATTCGTTCTCAATTTGTTCTATTACTTTCGATTGAAAAATACTTAGTATTGTTACAAACTGTTTTCGAGAAATTAATGAAGTAACAGAGAAAAATTTTATTTTCGATAAACCTTTAACTTTATTATTTGGAGCTTCAGATTGTGTTAATGTCTGATTTTTTGAAAAGTATTCATTTAAAGTTATGTAAGTTTCTAATCCAACTATGCCATCATCAAGAATCCCTGAACTCTTTTGGAAGTCCTTAACAAGCGACTTAGTATCTTCATCATATTTTTCATCTCTTATCCATTTCACAACCTCTGACACAGAACAAAAATTTATGCGACTTGGATTTTCTGGATTACTTGCGCTTTCTTGCATTCTTTCTTGCATTTTTAGAATAGCAAGGTATGTTTTTAATTCAGTCGTTTGTTTTGAAAGTATACTTTGATAATCAATTCTTTTAGGAGGATATTTCTTATCTAGTTCTGTATTCTCATGCTCATTGATTAATAACTTATGTACTCTAATTTTGGCAAATCCTATATTTCCAAGTATCCTTCTTTTAAATTCATTTATTTTTTCTTCTTGCGTACAACTTGAGGTATCAGCAATGAAGCTTACCATAGCTTCTATCATTTTTTCCAGACCACGAGTTCTTTCTTCTATTTTGAATGTAAGTTGGTTTTTGACACCCTCTTCCTCTAAATGATAATCTCGTAGGTCTGGATAATCTGGAATCCAGCCCAAACTTTTCTTTGTCGATAACCGTTTTTTTTGCTGATTTTTGTTACTTTCCATAATTTTATTTTAAATTTATTTATAATTAAGTGTTAATTTTATCCATTAAAATATGAGCTACAGTTTGATTTACTTACAAATATCAATAGGAGCTTTTGGGTTGTTTTTTAAATAGTTCCTTAACCAGCTACATCCACGCAAAGTAAATGTTTCTAGGCTTAAGTTGTCTATATTTAAAAGCGTTGCCGTTCTGTTTGAACTAGCAATAGCTAGGATTTTGCTATCAGGGCTAAATTTTACTGCGTTAAAAGGAGCGCGATCGCCAGTAATGGTTAAAAGGGGAACACCTCCATCTGACCATATTTTAACTGTACCATCATCACTGCCTGTAGCAATCATTTTTCCGTTGGGGCTGAAATCTAAACCCCAAATTGCCGCAGTATGCCCTGTTAAAGGCTTGATTTCACGGCCATCCAGATTCCACAACTTCACTGTATTATCTTCGCTGGCAGTAGCAATAACTCTACCATCAGGACTGAAGCGGACGTTGTAAATCGAGGCGTTGTGGCCTTTCCAGTCACGTAAGCTACTTCCGTCCCCGTTCCAGAGTTGTACCGTGCCAGTACCTCGACTAGCAGCAGCGATAATCTTGCCATTGGGGCTGAAACTAACACTTGAGCCTTTTGTAATCTTGCCTGTCAGAGTCTTTAACAGTTTTCCTTGGCGAGTCCACAGTTTTACAGTACCATCAAGGCTGGTAGAGGCAATTGTATTATTATCTTTGCTCACAGCAACACCAATAACATATTTTTTATGTCCTATCAGGGGTGGAGTGAGTTCCTGTCCTTGTAAATTCCATCGCCTAACAGTATAGTCATCACTACCACTAACAATCATTTGCCCATCCGGGCTGAAAACTATACTATTAATGGCTTGAGTATGCCCCACCAGTGTTTTCAGTTGTTTTCCCTGGAAGTTCCATAATTTTACTGTCTTATCTCTACTGGCAGTTGCTATTATGTAGCCTTTGGGGTTAATGTCAACAGCCAAGATTGCTTCCTTATGCCCACTCAAGTTAGTCAGCCAGTCATTTAGCTGCCAGAGTTTCACTGTTTTGTCATAACTTGTAGAGGCAAGGATATTACCTTGGGGATTAAAAGTTAAACTAGTGACTCCACCTTTATGTCCATTTAAAGTTTCTAGTAAGGTCGAATCTCGACTACTCCAAAGTCTGATAGTTCCGTCTTGAGTTGCAGTGGCAATGATTTCACCATCAGGACTAAAAGCAACAGTACTTAATTTTGCTGGATGTATTAAGCGTTGGGTGAGTAGTTGAGTTTTTTCTAAGTTCCAGGAAATAAATGTTCCATCTTTGTCAACAGAGACTAAAGTTTTGTCATCTGGGCTAAAATTTACATTCAACACAGAAGCTTGATGCTCGTTCATAGTTTTAATTAACTTACCTTGAGCATCCCAAAGATTTACTTTTTTGTCGGCACTAGCTGTAGCAATTTTGCCATCACGACTGAAACTAATATCAAAGACAGATGCGCTATGTCCATTTAAAGTTTTTAGCAGTCTGCCATTTAACGACCACAATTTAACAGTCTTGTCTGTACTAGCGGTAGCAATTATCTTTCCGTCCCGACTAAAACGCACGCTTAAAACGTCATTTTTATGTCCTTTAAGAGGTACAAGCAACTTTCCTTGCAAATTCCACAGTCTTGTTACTCCATCTCTACTGGCAGTTGCTATGATTTGACCATCAGGGCTGAAGCTGACATCTATAAGTTGCGAAGTGTGGGGTATAGTTAAAATTTCTTTGCCATCTGAGTTCCAAAGTTTAACAGTATTATCGTAGCTGGCAGTAGCTATTAGCTTGCCATCAGGGCTAAACCGAGCCTGCATCACATAGCCTTGATGCCCTTCTAAGATATTGCTTTCTCTGACTCCATAAACTGCATTACCAAGCACATCCGTAATTTGTTTTTGCAGTACAGTATCGTTTCCATACCAAATAGACTCTTTAAGCCTTCTTGCTGCTCTGAGAGCATCTATTAAGGCATCAAAAGTATTTCGATTACTGATGTATTTTGCATTAGCAGAGGTGGTTAATGCTTGGATTTGTTGCTTATCTGCTTGTTTCCATTGGATTAAAGCAATAATAGTAGTGATAGAGATAAGAGTTATAGATATAGATGCGATCGCAATTACATTTCTAGTTATTTGCTTTTGTGCTGCGACTTTTTGTTTTGCGATTTCTAATTCAAATTTCCTCTCAATCTCCCGCGTTTTAAGCTGTTGACTAGCATCTAAAAATTGGTAGTCTAAATCAGTTAAACTTTTATCTGCTGCCCAAGCTTGAGCATCTTCTAGTGCTTTTCCTCGTAATAAACGTGACTCATCTAGACGCTGACTATCTACCCAATCATTTAAAAGCCCAGCATAGGGACGCAGTTTTGCTAATTCTCCTTCGCACCATCGCAGGTTAAATACCTCTGCATATAGGCGGTTATAAATTCGCAGTTTCCCATCCCGCCTGACTACTAACCCAGTTAGACTTAGTTCTTCCTGTTCAGCACTGTTATCAGCTACAACCTCTCCCTGCTGCAAAATTTGCTGACATAACCCTAACAATCGTCCACTACTTTGTCTGTTTCTACGTAAAATGCGATCGCGGATAGTTTTTAAATGTTCTGGCTCGTCATGTACTTCCCAGTTATCAATAATACGCGATCGCACTACCTCTTCTACCCAATGTGCAATGGAACATTCTTCCTCTTTTTCTTTACCGCATTCCACCACTAATTTACATAGCTTTTGGGTCAGAAACGGTTGTCCTCCTGTCCAGTCTAAAATAACTTTGAGTAATTCTTGGCGATCGCCAACAGCTGCTAATCCCTCAGCTAATGGTTGCGCTTCTGCAAGCTGAAATCCCGTCAAGTCTATTGCATGACCAATATTAAAAGGTGTGCGTCTTTTATCTTTAATTAAATCTGAGGGAGTGGAAACACCAATTAAGGCAAAGGTGAGGCGATTATATTCTTTTTGGTCTGCGCGTCGGTTATAAAAGTTGCGAATAACTGCAAAAAAGTCATCTAAAGGAAATTTCAAATTGAGAATACTATCAATTTCATCGATAAATATAACGATATTACTAATAATTTCTTTTAAAAGTACTGTATCAATAAACTTGCTTAATTTTTGTATAGGTGAAAGTAATTCATTCTCTACCCACCAATCATTCAAATCAAAGGTAGTGTAAAGATCAAAACTATTTACTAAACTGTCAATTATTCCCGCATACCATTGTTCTGGGGTGATATCTTCCGTACCAATCTCAGTGATGTCAATGGCAGCACAGGCAACCCCTTCCAGTTGCAAGCGTTGCATGGTTTGTACCCGCAAGCTAGATTTGCCCATCTGTCGGGAGTTAAGGATGTAACAGAAATCTCCTCGTTTCAAGCTTTCGTATAAGTCTTGGTCAGCTTGTCGTCTAACGTAGGTTGGCGCATCAACTACTAAACTGCCCCCTACTTGATATCCGTAGCTGGGACGAGGTGTTACACCCATCAGTTAACTCTTTTAGATTCTATAAAATACTGATGGATAATTGTATGCTGTATTACCCAATAAAGCCAGATATTTTTAATAAACTTCGTCTTACTTTTCTACTGGATGTTGTAGCAACACAGTTTGCCATTAAAAAACAGGATTCATTTAATACTGAGTGCAGAGTATTAAGTATAATCTTGACTCATTACTCTGCACTGACAATTCTAAGCAAGCGCTGGTTCTGCAACTTTCTCTGTTTTGTTCTTTAAGACGGTTGGTAATTCGCTGCTAAATATCTCGCCTTCAACTATTTGTGAGCGGAAACCGTCAACTCCCACAGGAATATCACCAGTGATGGTAGTGCGATACAGCACACGCTCAACCTCTATATGATCTAAATCTTGAGGAGCTAAGTGTGCAGTGGCGCGGTTGTCCCAGAAGGCAATGTCACCGTTATGCCAACGGAAGCGGGTGGTGTATGCTGGCTTGGTAATTTGGTTGAAGAACAACTCAAGCAGCAATTCGCTTTCTTGTGGTGACACATCCAGAATGTGAGAAGTGAAACCAGGGTTAACAAATAATGCACGTTCGCCTGTCTCTGGATGGACACGCACTACAGGATGGACGGAAACTATAGGATTAGCCGCAATACGTTGAGCCAGTTTGCTGTTGCTGGGTATGCGTAAACGTGCATTGAAACGATGTTCGGCTTTCAATTTGTCAGCTAACTCACGCAAGGGTGCAGACAAACCTTCATAAGCTGCAACTAAGTTAGTCCACTGTGTATCACCACCAATGCTAGGAACGTTAACTGCGCGGAGAATTGAAGCCGCAGGTGGGTTAACGGCTGCTGTGACATCAGTGTGCCAACGGCTTTCGTAGCTGGAACGACGCAAACCATTCTTGCGTTCGTAGCGGCTGCGGTCAATTGGTAGAATTTGAGGATGTTCTGCGATGGGTTCGTCCTCGTGGGGGTGAGCGTAGGTTACTTCGCCAAAACGAGATGTAAACGCCACTTGGGCAGCATGGTCAATATTTTGATTGCGGAAGAATACGACTTTCCACTTCAATAATGCTTTGCGAATTTCTGCGATGACTTCATCTTCTAGATGAGTGGAAAGGTTTACACCACTGATTTCCGCACCAGTAAAACCAGATGTAGGTTTAACTTCAATGTGCTTGTAACCCATTTAGTTCTCCTGAGTTTGATTTATAGAGGCTATTTGCAAAGCCAGTTTCCTTTGGTGTGTTGCCATCAGGCGTAAGCAACAAAGAAACGTTCTTAGCTGAAAATTATTCTACTGCAAGTTTACCGATTTACCGTATTTTGTTGTTACAATACTATAAGATTGGAAAGACTCGCAGCATAAAGCCCTTATTTTATAAGGTAATTTCACAATTTATTTTGAGCTAAATCTTGAGTTTTGCCTGCATAATATTCAGCGATCGCCTCAGATGCTAATTTAGCAAGTAAATCTGAAGAACGCGCAAAAGCTTCATCCCAACGCCGTTCATTTTCTATCAGAATTATGGGTACGATGAGCTGCACCCCACCGGAGGCGATCGCATCTTGTTGATAGATACATTATTTTTTAATTTTCCTCGCCTATTTCGTCCTGAGTAATTAAAAAAAGAGTAATAATGAATTTTGTAATCCTTGTCTGATAAGACATAAAAAGCCATCATCAACCAAATAGGGGGTTACACCCCTCTTGGCAAAATTACACGCATGATGCCAATAACGCCAAGCATTAATTAGCAAAAAGGCGTTAATTATTAGTGCGTATTTGCTGAGGTGCTTTTTGTTTAAGCCGTTATATCAAAGGAGGTTCAGATGAGTCGTCTTCTTTATGAAAATTCAGTTTCATATCAAGGATATCTCATCATTCCATTTGTTTTTGGCAAAGCAGATAGGTATGAAATCTATTCCTATAAACTATTGTCAGAATTTGGTCGAGAAAGTAAACTACATAAAGCTGAAAACCCAGCCAAAATTTACGGTAATAGCATTAGCAATATCATTGAAATAGCAAAAGAGCATATTGACCAAAACGCTGATTTTGTTAGTGATAAAGATAGCTTTCAATCACGCTACATTTATCGCAATAATTTAATTGTTGTCTTTCATGAAAATGATAGATACTTTTATGACCACTACCCACCAGATTTATTGAATAACATTGCTGCACCCAAATTATTCAAATCTGAGTACGAATGTCTCAGTTGGATTAAGCAAGGGCTGGATGGGCGATATCTGCGACAACAGGCGAGGTAGGATTGGAGATGGGGAAGATGTAGCTTGCTTCCCGAAGGGTGGGAGATGAGGGAGAGGGGGGAGAAATAGTTACTCAGCACTCCCTACTCTCCACTCCCCAACCTCTAATTCACTTTTTCAATAGCAAGTAATATATAGAACCAGCAGTCACAGTAACACCTGCGCGATCGCCTGCTAAGTCGCCATAGCCGAGGAAATAATCGACTCTGCCAGGGCCTTTGATGGCGCTACCTGTATCTTGATCCAAGACAAAACGGCTGACATGGCGCTGAATCAATTGGTTACGTTGACCAGGATAAGGGAATATAGCATTAATTACAGCTAAAGCCCCTGGTGGCATAATAGATTTATCGGTGGCAATGGAACGTTCTGGTACAAGAGGTACGCCGATACTACCTGTAGCTGGTTCGCCTTTGGTTTCTTTGAAGAAAATAAATCGCTCCCAGCGTGGGAGATAATTATTCATCGACTGGGGATTTTTGCGGAAGTATCGAATAATCCCAGGCATATTTAATTCTTCTTTGGTTAGTTTGCCATCTTGAAATAGTAGCTTTCCAATACTCGTCCAAGGGTAATCTGTTCCGCCTGTAAAACCCACACTGGTTTGAGTCCCATCAGTTAACTTGAGTTTAGCAGAACCTTGGATATGGATCATGTATGCTTGAAAGCGATCGCGTAACCAAAACATCTCTAAGCCATGTAATCGGCTTTTATCTCCCAACAAACCATCTACCCCTTCTAAATCAATGCGCTTGGGGTGAGGTTTACTCCATTGGTCAAAATCTGGTGGTACTCGATAGATAGGGTATTTATATTGTGCAGTGCGTACACGACTGGCTGAGTAAATCGGCGCATAGTAGCCAGTAAACTTGACCGTACCTTGTCCATCATTACCAACTGACTTGTAAAAGGCAAACTCCCGCCGCACCGCAGCTTGTAACTGTGCTGGTGATTTTGCTGTAGCTACCAACTGACGAAAACGCTGCAAACTCCGCCGCACTCTATCAAGGGTAATTCCTTTGATGGGGTAGTTACTATATGCTGCTGCTGCTTTTGGGGTTTCTAGGTAACGCAAACTATTATCTATTGAGCGTAACAGACCGGCGCGATCGCTTTTAAGGCTTCCATGACCTATAAATAGTTGTTCATCCCAACCTAAACAAGCACGGGAAGGAGTGCAGTTAGTACCAATATCAACAAGTTTTAAAGGCGCGACTGTGGGTGATACCTGACTCACAGCAATTTGTACTGGGTTAAAAAAGGTGATTCCTAAACTAAGGGAAAATAAAGCCAGCTTGTTTCTCATACTCATATCTCAAGCTTTTTATATATCAAACATTAGGACAGTAACCCACAGCTTTAGTTTCCGCAATACACTGTAGCGATCGCACCCTGCGCTACTTGGTTTGATGAGACTGTTCAGTATATATCAGGAGATAAATCCTGTTTTTTTATTCCCAAGAGCAGTTTACTAGTAAATACACGTAAATTATAGATTGGGTAAGAAGTTTTGTACTGGATGTGTGGAATTGCGATCGGCAATTTTCGAGAAAGTTTGTTACTAACATCAACTATTCGGGAATACTATCACTCAGTTGTACTCATAGCTTAAACCTTTATAAGCTGTATGCAACGAAAATAGTATTATGGTTAATTCAAATGAATAATTTACCGACTGAAATATTTGAGAGAATCCGCCAGCAATTTGATCGCTTACCATATCCTAATATGCCCATCGATTTTTTTCCTGAAAATCGTCCTTATGAAATTTATAAACATAATTTAATCACTTCTTACTATTTAAGAAATCAAAAGGTCATAGATACTAGTGATAAAATCATTTTAGATGCAGGATGTGGGAGTGGATTTAAAGCCTTAATTTTAGCAGCAGCGAATCCGGGCGCAAAAATTGTTGGTATTGATATATCTGAAAAATCTATAGAATTGGCTGAACAACGTTTAAAGTATCATGGTTATGATCAAGCGGAATTTTATAATTTATCAATTTTAGATTTAGAAAAATTAAATTGCCAATTTGATTATATTAACTGTGACGAAGTTTTATATACTTTACCGGAACCTGCTTTAGCACTAAAAGCAATGAAATCTGTTCTCCAACCCGATGGGATTATTCGTACTAATCTACATAGTGTCTACCAGAGAACGCCATTTTATCGTGCTCAAAAATTGTTTCAAATTATGGGGTTCAGTAATAATAATACTGAAGATTTTGAAATAGAAATGATTCGGGCAATAATGACTTCATTAAAAGAGAATACTCTACTAAAAACAGAGGCTTACTCTCAGCTATTTGAAGGAGAAGATGGTAAAGAAAACATTTTAATGAATTATTTATTACAAGGAGATAAAGGTTATACAGTTTCTGATACATTCACCATGTTAGAAGCAGCAGGCTTAGAGTTTATTAGTATGGTAAACTGGCAACAATGGGACTTGATGAGTTTGTTTAAAGAGCCAGAAAATTTACCTGCTTTTTTGGCAATAGGCTTACCAGAAACTTCATTGCAAGAGCAGTTACAGCTATTTGAATTAATAAATCCTATTCATCGTTTATTAGACTTTTGGTGTGGAAATCCTGAACAAACACATAATTATTTATCCGTTGCTGACTGGACTGATGCAGATTGGCAAATCGCCAAGGTACATTTACATCCTCAATTAAAAACTAAAAAATTTGAGCAAGAATTAGCAAGTTGTATAACACAGGGGAAAGTATTTTCTACAAGGGAATACTTACCTATAGTTGAAGAATCATTTTACATTGATAGTTCAATGGCAATCTGCTTACTACCTTTGTTAAATCAACCTCAGTTAATCAAGGATTTAGTACAAAATTGGCTGCAATTTAGACCTTTAAATCCGTTAACCTTAAAACCAACCGAAGTAGACCAAGCTTTTAGTTTTGTTCAGAAAACTGTATTGATATTGGCAGGCTGTGGTTACTTAATGCTGGAAACATCCACTTGAGTTTAACTCAATACTGATGATTGTTTAATTCCTTGCTTAACGAAAACCAATCACTTATTAACCCCAGATAAAACTCGCTTATACGGGTCATTCTTTATATATAAGCATAATTTCTTTTTCTGGTTGTTAATGTGATTCTGATTCAGGTTCTCAGTAGAAAACAGGAGATAACTCTGCTTTTCTATTAGCAATAATATATCTATTCGTAAATCTACTTATTTTAGATATTTAGCAAAAAAATTTTTACTCAGGTGATAGATCAACAATAACCAGTGGGTAAGTTGTTTGTAGAAAAGAGCGATCGCCTTCTACATATCCCAAACTTCAGGAGAAACCAATGCTCAAGCCAGAATTGCAAGCTAAATTCCTCAGCCACCTCAGCAATCGTAAGAACAGAGAAGAAGAAGGTTTTACCTTAATTGAACTGCTAGTAGTTGTAATTATCATCGGTGTACTTGCTGCGATCGCGTTACCTTCGCTACTTGGTCAGGTCAACAAAGCTAAACAGTCAGAAGCAAGAAACTACGTAGGTACAGCTAACCGTTCTCAACAAGCTTTCTTCTTAGAATATCAAAGATTTGCCACTGACCTCTCTGAATTACAAGTAGGGATTAGAACACCATCAGATAACTATCAGTATGATATCCAAACTAACAACGGTACAGCTTCTAACGTTGCTCAATTTAGAGGACGAGCTATTAAACCTGCGCTTAAATCATACTATGGCTTAGTAGGCACACAATTAGGAAGTGGTGCTACTTCTGAAGCCTTAACCGTAGCAATAGCTTGTGAGACAGCTGCTCCCGGTACAACAGTAGCTGCTATTAACGCTTTCGATACAGCATGTGCGGCTAACTTCGTTTCTTTGTCTAGATAAATAACAGATTTTACTGACCAAGCATCTAAGCTGTGTCACATCGAAGTTTTATTAGGTTGGGTAATGTTTTTACACATTACCCAATTTTTGCAATTTTCTCAGATTGCTGATTCCACATGTATTTTCATATTCTCTAATATTTTCAGTTTAATTATGCTTTCCTTAACTTCTCCAAACCAATGGCAACAGCTTGCAGAAAAACATCTACTAGCAGGAAATTATTTTCAGGCTGCTAGTCTTTATGAAGAAGCAATTAGTAAAGAGCCTGAAATTAAATCTTATTATTGGAATTTGGGTTTAATGTTGCTTTTACAAGGTCAAGATGTAGAAGCACAAACAACTTGGTTCATGGCAATGATGGAAGGAGAACCAGAAGAACTTGAAGCTGGGAATTGTGAATTGGTAAAAATTTTAGAAACAGAAGCTCAACGGCAAGAAGAACTAGAAAATTATACAATTTGCGAAAAAATACGTCAAAATATTAAAGAATTTTCTCCTCTAGAGATTCACAACTTATTACATCTACTCAAACTATCTATTAAATTAGAAACTTATACAGGTGAAGAGTTACAAGAGCTAGGAATTATCCAAATTCTAGAATCTGAACCTAGTATTGAAGTTAATTTAGAATTATTAATGGCAGCTTTAAAGAGTGTTTTAGATTATGCACCTGCTCATCCTTTAACCATAGATTTCGTCAAAGCTTGTTTACCACATTGCAAAAATAATCCCCAAGCCTTACTAGTAACTTTGTTACCTGCTGCCATAGATATTGGTTATTCTCATAGACAATATAGTGTAGCAGCCCAATTATGTGAACTCTACTTAAAAGTAAATCCTCATAACCAAGAAGTCATCGGTCATCTGGCTAGCATTTATCAAAATGCGGGTCAATATGAAAAAGGTATAGAAGTTTCTAAATTATTCTATTCTCTAGTAGAAGAACCAGCCAATAAGGTTTTTGCTAATCGCCAAATTTTGAGAGGGCTAATGACCGCAGGTGGTCATTGGCAAGAATCTTATTCTGCCCATCACCATCAAGAATCATTAGTAAAATTGCTAATAGAAGATAATCCTACACAACTTGACAATGCGAGAATATCTCGATTATTTAATGCTAATTTTTTTACACCTTATATAGAAGATAATCCTAGAGAAAATAGAAATATTCAAAATCAATTAATGGGTATCTGCCAGGCAAATATAGTTAATTGTAATCGAGCAGAAATAGACAAATATTCTCAAGGCAATTTTGCTAGAAAAAAACAAAATTGCCAGAAGAAAAAATTAAATATAGGCTACTTATCCCATTGTTTAAGAAGCCACTCAGTAGGTTGGTTAGCACGATGGTTATTTCAGTACCACGACAGAGACAAATTTCAAGTTAATGCCTATTTTATAAACACTAGTCCAGCTTTAGACCCCTTACATGAATGGTATCTTGGTAAGATTGATAAAGGTTATAAATCAAATGAATATTTGCAAATTGCTGAAGAAATTTATCAAGATGAAATTGATATTTTAATTGATTTAGATAGCATTACTTTAGATACTACTTGTGACATCATAGCTATAAAACCTGCACCTATTCAAGTTACTTGGCTTGGTTGGGATGCGTCAGGAATTCCAGCCGTAGATTATTTTATTGCTGACCCCTACGTTTTACCAGATTCAGCCCAAGAATACTACAAAGAAAAAATCTGGCGTTTACCTCAAACTTATGTTGCAGTAGATGGGTTTGAAGTAAGTGTGCCTACAGTTCGTCGTGATCAATTAAATATTCCTGATGATGCAATAGTCTATCTTTGTGGGCAAAGAGGCTTTAAACGACATCCAGATATTACTAGATTGCAATTGCAGATTCTCAAGGAAGTTCCTAATAGCTACCTCTTAATTAAAGGAATATCTGATGAAGAATCTCTGAAAATATTTTTTGACGAACTAGCAGACGAGGAAAGGGTAGATACTTCAAGATTACGATTTCTACCTATCGTATTTTCCGAATCGATTCATCGAGCTAATTTAGGCATCGCAGATGTAGTTTTAGATACCTATCCTTATAATGGTGCTACAACTACTTTAGAAACTTTGTGGATGTGTATTCCTATGGTGACAAAGGTAGGTGAACAATTCGCTGCCCGCAATAGCTATACTATGATGATGAATGCTGGTATTACAGAAGGTATCGCTTGGACTGATGAAGAATATGTAGAGTGGGGTGTACGTTTAGGTAAGGATGAAGCTTTAAGAAAAGAAATTGCTTGGAAGTTGAAACAATCCAGAAAAACATCACCTTTGTGGAATGGTAAGCAGTTCACTCGTGAAATGGAAAATGCTTACACCCAAATGTGGCAAAGATATATTCAAGATTAGTAGCCTGATATCTTCATAAAATGAGAGACGCGATAAAATAAATCGCGTCTCTCAATAAAACGTATAATTATGCTAACTACCTAACCTGTAGAATAGGAATATTTTCTACTGGTACTTGTGTTAAACCTTCTTGATCTTCGTGTCGTAAAGTGATTTTGGCAGAGATGTGAGGTATTAAAGTTTCCCACTGAATTTCAGACTCATTGCCTAACAGAGCAATTTCTAATCCTTCACTAATATCTAAGTCTTCTTCCATCAAAAGATTCATCGCCACGCCAGATAATAATAACTCTGCTTCCTCGGTAGGAATATTATTGGCATTAATCAGTAGCGTAATTTTCTCATAATCAGGATGATATGCAATTGCTTTGATCACTTCTTCTAAGTCAGCAGTGATTAAATCTTCTGGTTGATGCCAATCTGGAAAAATAATGAAATTAGTTTGTTTTAAATTCAGAGATTTTTGAATTTCAATTGATTTATCTTGTTGCCAAAGCTTTTGAATTTCGGTAGGGATACTGTGGATGAGCAACATAGCTTTTTCTAATTTCTCAACTTCTATACCCTTGAAAAATATAAATAAAGCTTCTGCTGCCTGTTGCCCACTGGGAAGATATTGTAAAATATCGATAATTTTGATTAATGCTTGTTTGCGGATGAGACAAAATGCCAATAAACTAAGTGGATATTGCAGCCAGGGTAAAGTAGCTACAGCCTCTTCATAAATAAAATTAGGGTCTCGTTTAGTAAAAATCCCTTGGGGTAAAAATACACCTTTTTCGATTAACTTACCCTGACTAGGCAACCATCCCCCAAACCAAACCCCAGGAATTTTATCATGTCCATAAGCTAGTAATGCTTCCATTGCTGAGGAGATTGCAGATTCACAATATTGAATATTACTATGACTTAACAAAATATATTCATCAGGAATTTTTCTTAATAAAGTTAAAACATTTTCTAAAGCCTGAGAGTAATTTGTTAAATCAAACTTTATAGAATATTCATTAATTTGCTTATATAGAGAACTTTTCAAGCTTTGAGATAAAAAATCTTCCTTTTCTGATTCGCTATTATACTTTATTTTTACAACACCAACGGTTGGATAAGTTAATTCTATTTGATTTTTAATAGATGATTCGTATCTAATCTTTCGTCGAAATTCATTAATTTCTATTAAATACTTTTCTAAAAAGTCATTCTCCTCAAGAATAGAGGGCTGTTTTTGCTCAATTTTAGGTAAATTGTATATTGAAGTACCATATAAAATACTATTACAAACTTTATCTAATGTGGGATCAATTCCTGGTTCTAATTGCCTAAAATCTTCGTATAATAATCCTTTAGAATTAAAAGAATTAAACTTATTGCAAAATCTAAAAAATAAAGTATTAGTAAAGCGGTATAACTTTCTATAATCTTCTATAGTTAGCTGTGCTGAGTCCGATAACAGGTTATCTACTAAAACTGTTAAGGATGGTATATCAGACTGATGAATAACATGGCGCAAGGCAGAGTAATACAAAGATTGCTCTGAAACTGCTGTAGGTATTCCTTTAGCTGCACACTCAATCGCCATTGTACTGAAGAAAGCGATCGCAGCGTCAGTATGCCATAACAAAGCATAAGATGTTAGCTGCTCTGATGGCATGATAATTCGCACATTTTTGGGAATAGATAAAGCTTGCTGATGCGCCCTTTTAATGAAATCCATCTCAGCATTAACATATTTTTCGCCTGCTATATAAGGATGATGGCGAATTACTAAATATTCATCTCTATCTGCAAATATTTCTATTAATTTATCAATGATTTCAAGCTGAGATGTAATCCCGGCGAAGTCTTCCGCCATAGCTAATTCGTCTTCACTAGAAGTAAATACTGCAAAAATTTTGGCATCTTCGGGAATATTTAGCTGACGACGAACCAAACTATAATCTGTCTGATAATCATAGAATGAAGAGAAATTTAAGTTTCGTCCGGCTTCCCGTTCTAACCAGTATTGCTTGACCTGCGTTAACTCAGAAGTTGTTAGAGGAACATTTTCCCAGGCTTTAATTAAATTTAGGGCTGGTGTAGAATGATAACAAGTATGATTACTGACTAAAGTATAGGTGTCATCAATATATCCTCTTTCTTGGACAATAACATCAATATTACGTTGACGTGCTACCTCAAAAGCAATTCTAGAAGGTGCTAATCTAGCACCTAATAAAAATAGATGAGTCGGTTGATAAAAGTCTATTAATCTAGATACTGCTTGATAAGTTATGAAACCATCAATCAAATAATCTTTATGAACTTTTCTCACATCTGGATGAGATAGCCCTGTTGATGTAATTCTGAAATAAGTATATATAGATGACGTAACCCATGCACCTATCTGTAAATCTTGATAGTAAGCCTCAGCATATTTTTCTGGGTCAACAGTTTCTATCCACGCTTGTGCTAAATGATCATCTTCTTGAAGCACAAAATCTCTAAGTTGTTTATGGGGAAGCTCAAATAAATCATGAAAATATTCTTGGCTTGTATGAGAGCAATAATTACATAATTCCTCTTGTCTTTCTCCTGCTCCTCTAAGGATATAACAAGATTTAAAAAGCCCATTACATCCAATTGTTAAAACTTCACAGCCTCGCATGGTTAATGCAGTAGCAACAGTTGCATCAACTTGATGATGAAATATCCAAGCTGGAGGAATGGAATATAGGGAGAAAAATAAAACTTTTTTTGGTTGAGTCATAATTTTATTTAAAAAATCTAGTATATTTGAGCCTTAATGCAGTATATTCCACGTTATAGGTGTTCCTTTTTTAATATCTTGCTTGATTTGCTTGCCCAGCAAAACATCATAATATTTCGGTGCTAAACCATAACCTGGACGTATAATTTTGAGGTTATCTTGTGTAAAGATATCCCCAGCTTTCATGTCTTGAGAAATATATAGCGATCGCCTAAAAGTCAATGAATCTTTCTCGGCTGGAGTCGCCCCGTATTGTATAGTACCCATTGCTTGCCAGGATCTCTCACTTTCTATTACCAACTGACGCATTTCTTCAGGTTCCATTGAAAAAGCCGCATCAACGCCACCATCAGCACGACTGAGAGTAAAGTGTTTCTCGATAACTCTTGCGCCTAAAGCCACACTGGCTACAGCAACACCAATTCCCAAGGTGTGATCTGACAACCCCACTTCCACATTAAACAAGTCGCGCAAATGAGGAATTGTCAACAAATTACTATTTTCTGGAGATGCAGGATATGTACTAGTACATTTGAGTAATATTAAATCTTGACAACCATTTTCTCTGGCGGTGCGTACAGTTTCATCTAATTCTGCCACTGTCGCCATTCCCGTAGAAATAATCATGGGTTTACCAGTGCTGGCGACTTGGCGAATGAGGGGTAAATCTGTATTTTCAAATGAAGCTATCTTATAACAAGGAACATCTAATGATTCCAGAAAATCTACAGCCGTAGTATCAAAGGGTGTACTAAAACCAATAATTCCTAATTCTCGACAACGTTGAAAAATTGGTTGATGCCATTCCCAAGGCGTGTAAGCTTGCTGGTATAAGTTATGTAAAGATTTACCATGCCATAAACTTTGAGGATGATCAATGTAAAATTCACCTGCATTGATATCCAATGTCATAGTGTCAGCTGTATAAGTCTGGATTTTCAGCGCCTGAACTCCAGATTTAGCAGCAGCTTCTACAATTTTTAAGGCTGTTTCTAAGGATTGATTATGATTGCCAGACATTTCGGCAATTATAAATGGCGGGTTATTAACGCCTATTTTATTATCAGCAATATAAATTTCCTGCATATATTTTTTCTGGTAAATTGTTAGCGGTACTGACTAAATGAATTGCCTGTTGTCCCTGTTTGATTACTGTATCTTTTATGTGAAAGCCTGCCTGAGTAAAGGCTTTAATTGATGCTTGATTGGATGGTTTGATATAGGCGTGCACTAGATGAATACCGGTGTTTTGAAAAATTTGTTTCTGGGCTATTTCAATTAAATAAGTACCGTAGCTTTGTTGACGATATTCCTGAGCAATACTGATAGAAATAACAGCTTCTTCCCCTTCTATTTCATAACGAATTTGCCCGACAGGTATATTATCTTCATTCATAGCTATATAGAAAATACAGTTAGCATTGAATTTAGATTTAAACCAGGTTTGATGTTCTTGCCAAGCAATAAGTTTTGAGGAAAAAGAAACAGCACGCACTTGTGGCTCATTTGCCCATCGCCATAATAATCTACTATCTTCTATAGATACTGGACGTAATTTTAAGAAATAGTTTTTTATATATCGAACTACACGTTGACTACCCCAGCCATCTATTAATTCTTGGCTAGATTTAGTCATGGCTAATCTAGTATTAATTGCTAGTGATAATTCCTGAACTGCGGTAGCTATTTCACTAGGAGAAATATTGCTATGCCAACCTAAATTAATGAATACTTGTAGGGAATGTAATTTTTGAGCGATCGCCTGTTGGTTTTCAGCCAAAATTATGATCAAGCTGGGTAAACCCATAAAAGCTAATTCCCAACAAGTGCTCCCACCAGCAGTAACAGCCATATCAGCCCAAGCCATTAACTCACGCATATTGTTGACATTTCGTTCTATACGAATTGTTAACCCAGATGTTTGTGCTACAAGCTTTATTTCCTCATAATGTGGGTTACTTCCTCCAATCACAACTACTATTTCTAAAGCATGACCGGATAATAACTGTAACGCTTGAATCACTTTTAAAGTCACGTTATCATAGTCAGCACCACCCATTGTTATCAGTATTTTTTTGGCTATAGGTGGGTTAACTCTCTGCCATCCTCCCCATTGCCAAAACTCACGCCGTAAAAGTGTATAGCTTGTCCCAAGTAATAATTGCGTGTCAGGTTCTTTATGAGTATATAAAGCTGGATCAGCAGAAATATTTTGATTTAATACTAAGTCAGCACAGTAATAACCTGCGTGTCCATAATCATCAAGAAAGAGAATTTTTAACCCTGCATTCTTGATGTTTTTTTGATATATATCTCCAAAATTATACCCATCTATAACTAACCAATTACTATTTAATTGATGCGCTAAAATCGCGCTTGCTTGTGCATCTTCTGAACTTCCTAATTTTGGCGAAATCTTAATAACTTCTATGTTTTCCGTTCTTAGCTTCTCCTCAAATATAAGTGCTGTTTCAGCCATGATAAAAACTGCCTTACCTCCAGCCTGTTGCCAAGCTTGAGCTAATGCTAAACAACGCATCAAATGACCAGTACCGATTTGAGGAGATACATCAACACGAAACAGCAAATTCATCTGATTTTAAATAATGGCTCTAAGGGTTGACATTTGAGATATTTATCGAGACTTTGATCTGTAACTACTTCTCGCAATAGAGAAAATACTTCACTATAAACTGATAATAATCTTTCCACATCAATATCACTATGAGAATAACTGATATTATGCGTTCCCAGAGTCAAAATACCCTTAGCAAACATTTCTTGTAGAAATAAAGTCTTAATCTGCCATTGGCTATAAGGATGAACATCTTTAAATAATATAAATGACCAGCAAGGATAACCAGCGAGAGAGACAATATGGCTCATTGATAGCTGCTCAATTAGTTTTTGTAACCCGGTGATAATCTTTTGACCTTGTTGCCTTAACGTATCGATAACTGGCAGCTTTTCCAACTTAGTCATAGTTGCTAATGCAGCCGCTAATGAGAGGGTTTCTCCACCAAAGGTAAAAGAGAAAAATATCTCATCCATCATTTGCATGATATCTGCTCTACCTACTACAGCAGATAGAGGAAAACCGTTTGCTAATCCTTTACCAAAGGTAGCTAAATCTGGGGTAACACCAAAATATTCTTGAGCGCCACCATTAGCAAACCGAAATCCTGTAATTGTTTCATCAAAAATTAGTAATGCTCCATTTTGATGAGCTAATTCTTTAACACTTTCTAAAAAGCCTGCTTCTGGTGTAGCAACATTTACTGGTTCCATTATCACTGCTGCTATTTCACCTGAATATTCTTGAAATATTTGATGTAAAGAATCTAATTTATTGTAGATAAAAGTATGAGTTAATGCCTGTACAGATTTGGGTATGCCTAAATTCCGAGTGGTTGAACCGATATACCAATCATGCCAGCCGTGATAACCACAAACAGCAATGTGATCTCGTCCAGTATAAGCTCTTGCTAAACGTATAGCCCCTGTTGTAGCATCAGAACCGTTTTTACCAAAGCGCACCATTTCTGCACAGGGAACCATCTCGATTAATTTCTCCGCAACTTGAATTTCTAGCGGATGAGGTAGAGAAAAAATTACCCCAGCTTCTAACTGTGAATGTACTGCGGCTGTAACGTCAGGGTCATTATATCCCAAAGTGATTGCTGCTAACCCATTAATAAAATCTATGTACTCATTTCCGTCTACATCCCAAACATGGCTACCAAACCCTTTAGTTAAAAAGTAAGGAGAAACACCAAAAGGATATTGAGTTTTACTCTTACTGAAAGTTTGAGTACCTAAAGGAATAGATTGCAGCGCCCTTGCTAATAATTTTTCTGATTCTAAATAAGGTTGTGACATAGTTAAGCACCTGCATTTTGACTTATAAATACTTCATCTGCTAATAAAGATTTGTGCCAGCCTTCGTTTCTCGGATAGCAAGTATTGAAAGTTTTTAAATCTGGATTTTGTTCTAAAAGATTTAAAATATCTTGAGTTGAGAACCTGGGATTAGATGGGTATAAAGCTGTGTATATCTTGACGACTAAATCAAAATCTAATGGTTCGTCTACAGTCCAACGTAAATAGGATAAATCTGTATTATGTTTATACAAACCTAGACAAAAACGATGTGTTTGTGAATGAATAAATGGTGTAACGTGTTCCCTTTGGGAAGGAAGTTTGGCTTCTTGCCAAGCCTGTTTTAAACAACTAAAACGAAATACTTCAGTATCTAACCCATCAGGAAAGGTTGGTGTAATTGTGTTGCTGGTGTAATCAAAATCCCCTGATAGATGATGAATAATAATTTTATCTATTAACTCTGGATCGCACAAAGGACAATCACCAGTCAGGCGGACTATATGTGCTGGAGAAATTGAATTAGCGGCTTGATAGAAGCGATCGAGAACATCATCTAATTTGCCCCGAAAGCATTCTACATCTCTTTGTTGGCAGTATTTTTCAATGAGGTCATCTGTTGAATCGGTGCTTGTGGCTACTAACAACCGATCAATCATTTTTGACCGTTTGATACGTTCAATTTGATGAAACAACATCGGTACGCCAAGAATGGGTTTTAACACCTTTCCTGGTAAACGTGAAGAACTAACCCTAGCCTGAAGAATTGCAATAATCATGTCTGTTTACTATGCCAATAATCTACAGATCTCATGCCTAATAAAATTACATCCATATCTTGACCATCAAAGATGACTTGCCCTCGCAGTAAACCTTCTTGCTGATAGCCACATTTGAGAAAAGCTTTAGCACTTCCGAAATTTGCGGCATAACAACCAGCTTTCAGTTTGTTGAGATGCAGCTTGCGGAAAGCAAATTCAGTTATTAAGGCGATCGCTTCCGTAGCGTAACCCTTTCCCCACAGTTCTTTTTTGCCGATAAATAAACTGACATCCGCATTGCGATGATGCCAGTTTATTGGCCCTAGCTTAATATTGCCAATATGCTCTTGATTATCATTTAAACAAATCGCAAAAAACGGTTCATCTTCTTTAGCGTCCATTTTTTTCACATATTCCGCAATATTATCTATAGACCTGCAAATAAACCTAGTTTCTAAATAACTATTAATTTCTGGGTCATTGAGCCATTGATAATATGTTTCATTCACGTCACTCTGTCTAACTTCACGTAAAAAAATTCTTGTGCTTTGAATAAATGGATAAAAGTTATAAGTTTTGTCCAATTTTGTTTACTCTAATTATTTAAACGAATGGAAATACCTGCATTTTTAATTTGCGCTCTAGTTTGCATAGGGTTTTCATCTTTAAAACAGAAATAAGTACCTGCGGCAACTGCTGCTGCTTTCCCAGCCAGAAAACCTTCGACAAAGTGAGCAGCTAACCCACAACCACCAGAAGTAATTACAGGAATTGATAGGCTATCCACAACCTGACGAGTTAGTTCTACATCCAAACCGCGACGGCTACCATCACGCTCGATAGATGTTAAAAGAATTTCTCCTGCTCCTCTTCTTTGAGCTTCTATCGCCCACGCCAAAGGATGCCAGTTTGTGTTCACTTTACCGCTTTTTTTATATACAATATAGTTCCCATTTTCTTGACGATAATCAATACTGACGACGACACATTGAGAACCGAACATCTCAGCAGCTTGATTAATCAAATCGGGGTTTTCCAGGGCAGATGTATTGATGCTGACTTTATCTGCACCATTGGAGAGGAGTTTACGAAAATCTTCTAGGGAACGAACCCCACCACCAACACAAAACGGCATAAATATTTGTTCGGCGGCTTTTTTCACTACATCTAAAATAATGCTGCGATTGTCAGTAGAAGCATCTAAATCAAGAAAAATTAGTTCATCTGCGGCTTGTGCTTCGTAAATTTTTGCTTGCGATACAGGATCGCCAATTTCAATAACTTCTCCGAAGTCTTTAGTAGTAACTAAAACCATTCTGGCGGTAGCACCAAAACGGCTAGGTTTCATTTGTAATTTAGGAATAAGACGATGCTTGAGCATAGGTTTAGGGGTTCCATCTCAAGAAGTTTTGTAAAACTTGCAAACCGTAATTTTGACTTTTTTCAGGATGAAACTGAGTGGCAAAAATATTATTTTTACGAACAGCTACAGTAACAACACCTCCATAGTCACAAGTTGCATCAATATCAGCTTGGCGATCGCAACTCATATGGTAAGAGTGAACAAAGTAAAAATCCGGTGCAGGCGGTAAATCTACAAACAGGGGACTATCTTGGCTATACTGCACATCATTCCAGCCTACCTGCGGTACACGAAAGGAAGAATCTTGTGGGTTGAGTCTGACAACATCAGCATCTAGCCAAGCTAATCCCTCATGTTCTCCACCTTCAAAACTCCGCCGGGCGATCACCTGCATACCGAGACAAATACCCAAAAATGGCTGATATTTATCCAAAACCATTTCTTCCAATACTTCTATAAAACCTCTATTTTTGAGGTTTAATATACAATCTCGAAATGCGCCTACACCTGGTAAAACAATTCGTTCTACATCTTTGAGTTCTGAAGCTTGCTGACAGATTTTTACATCTGCACCAACCATTTCTAAAGCATTGTAAACAGACAGAAGATTGCCCATGCCATAATCTACGATGCCAATCATAATTACCTCAAAGATAGCTTAAATAAATAAGTTTATTAACTACGACCTTGCCATCGTTGTAGTTGAATTTCTGTTTGTTCTCTGGGCATTGCCCCATCTCTTGACCATTGCTCAAAATCATGAAGTTTATCACCTGGAGTTACCTTGGCTGGTTCATGTTGATAAGGTGAAACTCCATGACTCATGGCAATTTCTAAAAATTCTGTTTCCGTTAAACCCGTATATTCTAAAAACAAATCCAAACTGGGGGGACGCTTCCCTTCATATTGAGTAATTAATTCCAAAGCATCTTCAGTTGTTAAACGATTATTTCTAATATCAAGTGCTGCCAAATGTGAAGGACGAGTATAACCACGCTTAATATACTTAATGTAATCGCGTACACCCTGCATATAGCATTCGATTTTTTCATACTCATACCCAGGTGGCACATTCTCGACGCGATCGCCTTGCCATCCCAGTTCTTCCTCAATGATTTTATACTGTCGCTTCACATCCCAAGGTATGTAAGAACCCAAACAAACTGAACGATAATTAATTTTTCTCAGTTCTTTTAATGGGGGATATGTGAAAGGTTTAACATCTCTTTCATCCACAGTACCTTGCAAGCGTACTAGCATATCCTCTGCACTAATCCCTAAATTTACATAGCGATTAAAGCGTTTTTCATCTACTTCTTCTGGCTGGTCATAACTATAGTAAGCAGTGTATTCAGCAGAAGGTTCGCCCCACATAATCAGAGGAGTTTGATAACGAATTGCCACCCACATGGGATAAGAAAATATCCCTGTGTGGCAGTGCCAACAAAAATCTCCCTTTTCTAAAAAACTCTGAAGCATGAGTTTTTGGACAACTTTCCAGTTAGGAGTAAATGTGTGAAAATCTACTCCCAATTTGCGAAGGACACGAGTTGTATTTTCTAGCAAATTGGGACGCAAAAAACCATGATCAAACCTGACAACTAGAGGTTTAATACCATAGGTTTCCACAAGATAATATAGTGTCCATGTACTATCTTTACCACCACTAAAAGGAATGATACAATCATATTCATACTTGCCACGATAATTTTCTATGAGTGAGTCTAGTTCCTTCTTCTTAGCATCCCAATCTATTTTGCCTTGTTTAATTTCATGTTGACGGCAAATATTACAAACCCCTTGTTCATCAAACATGATGGTTTCATGAGTTTCAGGGAGTAAACATCTAGCACAACGTTTTAGCTTAGACATAGTAAATTAATTCTCCAATTAATATTAAATACGTAAACCCGGATTAAATTTTCCATTTTGCCGGATTTAGTATATTTGGGTCGGTAATTGCAAACCGATAAAAATCTTGATTAGTCAATAAAGTTGGCTTTTTTATTGCCTCAATCATTTCCTGCAAGTGTTGATAATTATTTAAGCCAACCAAAATTTTATCGATTTCTGGTAAGTGATTGATAAAGGTGATCGCAGCCTGAACAATAGACATTCCATGTGAAATAATCAAATCATGAAGACATATTATATGTTCCTTAATCCTATGAAAATAAGAGGGTATTTGTTCAGGATTCATCAGTAGTAAACCCTGAAGAAATATTGAACGAGCATGAATTTCTATACCTTGGTCTTTCAGCTTAAATAAATGACCACTTCTAATCAAACGTTGGTCTAATATATTTATAGGTAATTGAATTACATCAATTTTATATCTTGCTAAAATCTTATCTATCTCTTCTCCTTTATAGACAGAAACACCAATTTTACTTACAAACCCTTTGTCTTGCAAGTCCATCATCTTGTTGACTAATAAATAACCATCTTCTACAAGTACATCATGAGCATTATGTATTAACAATCCATAGATCGATTGCTGTTTTAATGTGCGAAGTGACTTATAGAAGCTGTTCTCTAACGTTTGAACGTCATCATGAGTTATACAAGATTTAGAGAAGTGAGGTGTCTTGGTAACAATTGCAAATTCATGTTGTAATGGCAGATTTTTTCCTAATACCTCTTCGCTAGTTCCGTAAGCTGGTGCTGTATCTAAGAATCGAATACCATTTTCTAGAGCTAAATTTAAAATCCTACCTACCTCTGCTTCCGGTATTTTTCCTTCTTGGTTAGAAATACCATAATCTAAACCAAATTGTGCAGTACCAATAGCTAGTTTCATGGTAAATTACTCCTAAATACTAACTACTTTTTTAAAGAGAAAATTACCATTAATTCACTTTGTTTATCTTTTTGCTTCGCCACTATATCATGGCTAAAGAAAACATCATCTACATATTCACCAAAGAAACTCAGTATTTCTGCTACTGATTGAGTGCGTGTACCATCTATTGAATAACCATATACTTTCTCAATTTCTTCGTTTGTCAGGGGATTATACTCAATACCTACAGCAATAATAGCCCCATTCTTTGCTACCCTAATAATCTCTTGAGCCGCATTTGCAGGTGCTTTACTATAGTTAAATACCCAACCTACAATAACCGCATCCCAGGAATTATCTTCATATGGCATTTTGTGCATATCTCCTAAATCGACCCAAGGAGAGTAGGATATGAGATCCAGACCCTTAATTTTTTCTGATTTAAAACCATAGCCAAGTAAGCACAGTAAATCATCTTCACTACGAGGGCCGATGACCAGTATGCTAGAGTTTGAGGTTAATAACTCAATACTAGAAAAAGGCTTAATTAATCTATCAACTCTAGGGATGCTGAAGGTCTGGAAATTATCAAACGCACTCAAGTTATGTGTAATTGCATTCTTACCTACATCTGCGGTATGATGATCAAGAACTGACAGATTTTCCTGAATATTCACAAAATAAATGCTACGTCCAATATTTACTAACAATCTTATAGGATAAATTCTTAATAGCTCTCTTGTGAAACGCTCATCAAAAATTTGATTAAAATTCTCAGTTATTGATAATAAAAAAGTCCTATACTGTTCAAAGTAATTAGGTTCTTTTAAAAGAAAGATGATGTATTTAAAAGTTAATTTCAACAAGTGCATATACACCTCCAATAAAGTATATAACTGACAGCATGGCTAAAAACTTATACTAAATATATTCAAAAAATATTCAAAAGTTTTTATTTAAAACATTAAATAAATCTTGAATATGTATGTTTAAATTGATCTATATAATTAGTGAAACTGGTATTTTCCTTAACCTTTTCTAAAGTAACTGAATTATAAGCACCACCAAATAAACTATTAGAAAACTCAAGTTGTAAAACCAGTCTTTCACCTGAGTTTAATGGTTTACCTTTATGGAAGCCTCGCGTATCAGCTGCAATGATTGTCCCACATGAGCCTGTAATTTCTACAATATCTTCTTGACGATAATATTGATAAATTTCTGCATCTGCTATTCGCCCATCTTTGAGTAGCTCAGGTGGTTTACTTTGACATGAACCTTTAACATAACAATGAGGCCCATTTTCTGGAGTAACATCAGTTAAATAAACAAAAAACTTAATAAATTTAATTCTATCCATATCACAGTGATAGAGTTGAGCCGCCGCAGAATTAGCTTGCTTTTCAAAGGTTGTACTCCACCACATTGCTACTAAATCCTGAATTGGTTTACATCCAAGATATGATTGAGCGATCGCTAATATAGAAGTATCTGTTAGTAAGTTTTGAATCTCAGGATCGTTAATTAAATCCAACTCATCAAAATGATAAGTAGGGGCTAACAAATTTTGGCGATTATAAACTGTTTTTTGATGAGTAAATGGCGGATTATATGGTATGCTTTGTGTTGTTAACGCAAAATTTATTAATCTATCACACACTGCATTCGATAATTTATTTTTAAATACATAGAATCCATCATTATGTATTTGCTCAACTATATAATTTATTTTATGCTGCTGTAATTCGCCTAATACTCCATCAATTTTTGCTAATTTATGCGGAGGATTAAATTGATTAATTATTTCGGATACAAAATCATTAAAATAGCCATCTGTTGCATAAAATAACCATCTAAAAGCCATGTGAGCTTCGCCGGGAGTAACCCCTGTTTCTGTAAAAATATTATAGCCATCTATAAATATTTCTATTGCTTTGTTCAAGTCTGTTTCATCACTATAATTAGCTAATTCAGATGTAGATAACATTAAAGCTAATGTCATAGCATCTGGTTCTATCGCTTCTTGAATTTCGTTTAAAGTTTTATCATCTACCTGCATAATATTATGTGTTTGAGTAAGGTTACTACTTGTTCTTGTTCTTTATTCGTTAAACCGTAATATATCGGTATGCTTATAGCTGCTTGATAGTATTTTTCTGCCTCTGGAAAGTCCCCCCATTGAAACCCTAGTTGTTGATAGTAAGGCTGTGTGTGAACGGGAATATAATGCAAATTCACCCCAATACCAGCCTGACGCAATTCTTCAAATACTTGACGGTGATTTTTATTAATATCTTCCAGCTTGAGCCTAATTACATATAAATGCCAACTAGATTCAGTATCTAGATGTTGCCAGGGTAAAATAATAGGTAAATCATGCAATAGTTGATTATATCTTTGAGCTATAAAACATCTGCGTTCTACAAACTCATCTAGTCGTTGTAGTTGACTAGCACCTAATGCAGCTTGAATATCAGTTACTCGATAATTAAACCCTAATTCGATTTGTTGATAGTACCAAGAACCATGAGATTGCCCCTGTATTAAATTGGCATCGCGCGTAATTCCATGACTCCGCAATCTAATCAATTTTTGATACAATTCCTCCTGATTTGTTAACACCATGCCACCTTCACCAGTCGTAATGATTTTTACTGGATGAAAGCTAAATACTGTTATATCCGAAAATTTACAGTTGCCAATGGGTAGACCCTTGTATTTTCCGCCTATTGCGTGAGAACCATCTTCAATAATTCGGAAACCATACTGATGTGATAAAGCGGCTATTCGCTCCATCTCACAAGATTGTCCGGCAAAATGTACAGGTACTAAAACTTTAGGTAAACATCCATCTCGTTGAGCTTTAGCTAACTTACGCTCTAATTCATCTACACTCAAATTGTATGTATTTGGATCAATGTCAACAAAATCAATCTTTGCACCACAATAAAGACTACAATTTGCTGAGGCGACAAAGGTGTTAGGAGATGTCCAAAGAATATCCCCTTGCCCTAAATTAAGTGCTAAACAAGCTATGTGTAATGCTGCTGTGGCACTGGAAACAGCAACAGCATATTTAGTTCCACAATATTGGGCAACTGCTTGCTCAAATCTTTCTATACTAGGGCCTTGAGTAATCCACTCTGAGCGTAAAACTTCAACTACAGCATCAATATCTGCTTGAATTATATCTTGCCGTCCGTAAGGAATATAGTGACTCATTGCTTGAGCATATCTAATAGTTGAAAACCTTTAAGCCATTCTGTATTTGTCGCTGAACTATACTCAAACCCTTCGGGAACTGATTTACCTACTTCACCCAAAGCATTACGAGTGTAATCAAGAGAATAGGAATATTCAATAGTAGGTTTAATTACATAATGGTCGCAAAATTCTACTGCTAAATGAGATGATTCACTAGAAAACATGGCTTCGTGTAGCTTTTCTCCTGGCCTCATACCCACAATTTTAGTTGGCACACCTGGCGCTAGTGTTTCTGCTAAATCTGTAATTCTCATTGAAGGAATTTTGGGTATAAAAATCTCTCCTCCTTGCATTCTGGCAAAGCTGTCGAAAACTAAATCTACAGCTTGTTGTAGAGTGATCCAAAAACGTGTCATACGTGGATCTGTAATTGGTATTTCGGGAGCTTTTTCTTGAATTAGCTTCTGGAAAAATGGAACAACTGACCCTCTAGAACCAACTACATTACCATAGCGAACAACAGCAAAGCGAGTTTTCATCGTACCAACAATATTATTAGCTGCAACGAAGAGTTTATCCGCAGCTAGTTTGGTTGCGCCGTAAAGATTTATTGGATTTACTGCTTTATCTGTGGAAAGAGCTATAACTTTTTCTACTCCTTGTTCTAGAGCTACATCAATAACGTTATTACCTCCATGAATATTAGTTTTAATACATTCCATTGGGTTATATTCAGCAGCCGGTATCTGTTTCAGAGCCGCAGCATGAACTACATAATCTACATCACGCATAGCTAGATGAAGGCGATCGCGATCGCGTACATCTCCAATAAAATAGCGCATCACAGGCGAATTAAATTCCTGTGCCATCTCATACTGTTTAAGTTCATCTCGTGAATAAACAATTACCCTCCGAGGCTGATATTGGCTGAGAAGAGTTTTAACGAATTGCTTCCCAAATGAGCCTGTTCCACCTGTTATTAAAATAGCTTTTTCATTAAACATTTTCGTCTCCAAGACGGTATAGTATTTGCAATATCTTATATTAACTATTTAGATTTAAAGTTATTATTTGTATGATTGTTTCGCCTTTTTATATCTTCTAAAACAATTTTGTAGTCTTGCCTATTTGGATGTGATTTAACTAACTTTTCTAAAATTTCATTAGCACCTTTAAAATCTTGTAATTGTAACTTTGTTAAAGACAATTTTTCCATTACAGTTTGGTTGTTTGGCTCTCTTTGTAAAACTAACTCATAACCCCGCTCCTGTTCTTTTAATGAAGATTCATTAGACACTGTTACTGTCTTACTTGGGGTACTTTGATTCTGTACTGCTGTTTGAATTACTCTAATACCTGAAAACACCATTGAGCCAAAGAAGGAAACAACTGAAACTATAGTTAAAAGTCTTTTTTTTCTTTCTATTTGCTTTTTGCGGACAATTATATAGTCTTCGCTTGAACTAGCCATGATATTTTCAATGTGGTAAATACTTAGTTAATTTAAGGTGCTAAATATGAGATTACCCATTACTTCACAGAAACTAACACCTAAGCTAATAATTTTTTATGCTTAGATTTAGCTTAATGTTAAGATATGTAAATATAAATTGATGTTGCTGATACAAACAAAGAAAATTGCTGCTAATTTAATAGATGCAAAAACGATAACTATTATTGATATGGTTATGTAAATATGTTGGTTATAAAAATAATTTTTTACTATATGTGTAGAATTATACGCATATAGTAAATATGCTTAATCTTTCGCCAAGGATTAAAGCTTTATTAAATTTTTCCGGGAACTGATTCACACCTGGATGTTTGCGTTATCCTAAAAAGCGATCGCAACTAACACCCCCTATCAGCCAGCATTACATGAGCTATTTCACAATTGCACAGATTCTAGCTGATATACAGTTCCTACTTGTTTGTGCATTTTAAAAACTTCTAGACCTATCGCCTAGAATTTGCCTACATCTGTAGAGAGATATTTAGGCATTGTGGTGTAATTACCGTACAAAGCCGAAGTTTGTCACAACTTGATAGAGTTTGTTATGGTATAGTAAAGAAGTTAAGACTAGCTTTGCCAATTACTGAACTCTACGAATTGGTACCCATTGCAAAACGGAAAGCAGTTTTGATTAAGTATTTATCCAACAAAATTTGAATTGAATCGAGTTATGACTCAGCAAGTTCTTCACCCAATGGTGAAATTGCAGCGTAACGTGCAATCACTCGTTGAATCAAATATTATCAAGCCGACTGATAGCATTTGGAAGATTGCGCTGCTTTATGGTAACGACTGGCAGCACTGGAAACAGGAGCTACTAGATTTTGGTTTTACTATGCAAGACCCAATTGGCGATTTACTCGCAGTGGAAGCTTGGGATGAGGATTAGAAATTAGGTACTAGTGCCTGTCCAATTACAAGATTATGGCTGTAAACTAACAGCCAGTTTTTCATGTAGTACCTAATCACTGATTTACCCAATTGCTTGTTGCAATTGGGAGTTGCAACTATACAGATAAAATCTGCCTGTACAGGTTCCAAAACCCTAATTATGCCTTAGTTCGCGCAGGCGTGGCGCTGCATATTTGCGGGATGGATGATTTACTAGTTTTGTGGGATGGGCATCTTGCCCGTCCCTTGTATTCTAGGGCGCTCATGATGTCTACCCCACAAGAATCATCCCTTGATTCCGCAACGCCCGCAGGCGGGCTTAGTGTGTATAGCCACAATTGCTCATCGCCAAGACTAGGTGCAAGATATTCATTTGCCTAATTCTTGCGATCGCCCTGCGGCAGCTTTGACTGCTTCAATTAAGGCGGAACGGAACCCAGCTTTTTCTAGTTGGGCAATACCAGCGATGGTAGTACCCCCAGGACTGGTAACTCTGTCCTTGAGTTCGGCTGGATGAATCTTACTTTCATGCAGCAACTGGGCTGTTCCTAGCACAGTTTGTAGTGCTAGTTGATTGGCAACTCCTCTGGGTAAACCAGCAGCAACGCCCCCATCGGCGAGGGCTTCTACTAATATTGCAACATAAGCCGGGCCACTCCCAGAAAGCCCTGTAACTGCATCCATCAAACCTTCCGGCACTTCCACCACTTCCCCAACGGCGGAGAAAATTTGCTGTGCCAATTGGTGATGTTCGGCGTGGGTATATGCACCAGATGTTATTGCTGTTATCCCTGCGCCTACGGTAGCTGGGGTATTAGGCATCGCCCTAATTACTGGTGAATTAGGGAACGCCGCCTCTAACTGGCTTAAGGATACTCCCGCCAAGATGGAGATAACTAGGGGTGAGTGTTCTGTTAAAACGATCTCTGCTAATTCTTGAGCGATCGCACTAAATACTTGTGGTTTCACAGCCAAGAATACAACTTCTTGCGCTTGTGTAAATACCAAGCTGTTATCTGTAGTAACAGCCACATGATATTTTTCTTGTAAAAAAGCTTGTCGCGCTGCTTGCGGTTCGCTGACTATGACTTGTGATGGTTGATAAATTTCTCGTGCAATAAGGCGGGATAACAACGCTTCTCCCATTACCCCGCCACCAATTAAACCAAATTTTATAGTCATTAGTCGTGAATTGTTAGTCATTGGTCAATAGTCAATAGTCAATAGTCAAAAACTGTAACTTTGAACTCTTGACTATGGACTAATGACTAATTTAACCTTATTGTGCCATCCGGTTGGTCTCGTTTCCCCAAGAAGTGGGATTGGCTGGTGCGGTGCGTACAGGACGAGCGGGGGGTTGGGGTACTTCATGGATAACTCCACCTTGGGTGCTAACTTGCACACAGCTGGGCGTAAACAAAAAGATACTTTCGCCAATGCGTTCTTGATGTCCATCTAATGCGTAAGTGCCACCAGCAACAAAATCAACAGCCCGTTGTGCTTGATCTGGGTCCATGATTGTCAAGTTCAGCACTACTGATTTACGCTCACGTAATGCTTGAATTGCCTGGGGCATTTCTTCAAATGTACGTGGTTCAAGCACCAACACTTCAGAAATTCCGTTAATTGCTCCTGGCATACCGATCACATTCCCCATAGTTGATTTTGTTCCTGTCGCAACGTCATCACCCATTGTAGTCATTGGTTCACGCCAACGTCGATTGTTTGGCGCTGCTTCTGCTGGAGCGGGTTGAGGATTTTCCTGTTGGTACAGATTTTGGTAGTTATCTGTATCTGGATCTTCTTCGTAGTATTCGTACTCTACTTGCTCATTGAGACCAACAAAGTCTCTTAGCTTAGAGAATATATTGTTCATTTAGTTGCACTCCTTCTGCAAATTGCCTTTGATAACTCGGTTCATTCTTGATGTAGCCTATTAAATCGCTACAAAGGGCAAATGGCCTATTAATTTTATCGCTATTTGTAGCATCTACTACTGCTGTTGGCAATGACAGGCGCTACTAGTAACGCCTGTACATTAACCTAGATACAATAATTGAGTCAAGATTATATCCCAACAATTCCCCGATGGAAAGTTGACGAATGTTGTATTTAGTGCATTTTCTTAATTATTTACTTTTATTTACATTGATTTTTAGTATTTTATTGCACTGGTATGGGCGAAATTTTCTGTATCCCATAGCCAGCGCTGATTGATACCATCGAAAAAACACAAGTACTTTTGCTTAAGTACGCTTGCCGAACAAAATAGTTCCCAATCTTACCATCGTTGCCCCTGCTTGCACTGCAAGTTGGTAATCGCCTGACATACCCATCGATAACTCATTCATTTGAAGGTGCGTCCAAGGTTGTGCAGCAATTTCTTTGGCTAATTTACTAGTGCTGTTAAATACATAATTGATTTCCGCATCATCTAGACCAAAAGGCGGGATTGTCATCAAACCCTGAATTTGTAAATTTTTGCAAAGATCAAGCGCGGGTAAGTCTGCCAATAGTTCGGGAACACTCCAACCAGACTTATTTGGATCTGGGAGAATCTTCACCTGTAGGCAAACTTGAGGTTTAACTCCTAGCTGTTGCGCTAATTGATCTAAGCGTTGTGCTAATTTCAAATTATCTACAGAGTGAATCCAGTTGAATTGTTCTAGTGCCTTCTTGGCTTTGTTCGTTTGCAAATGTCCGATAAAGTGCCAAGTAATATCAGGTAAGTCAAATAACTCAGCTTGTTTGTTAGCAGCCTCTTGGATACGATTTTCGCCAAAATCACGAATACCAGCCGCATAGGCAGCACGAATAACTTCAGTCGGCATTTGCTTAGTGACAGCAATTAGCCTGACTGAAGGTGGTAGGGAAGCCCGAATTTGAGTAATACGTTCGCTAATCGAACTAGTAATCATTGGAAGGTGCGTTGGAAAACACTCTGAAGCTGATCGTACTCCTGTGATTGACCATTGCGACGTAAATTTCGTAAACGATTTTCCAACAACATTCTCGCTTCAGTGCGTCCTATAGGTTGGAACTTAATGGCTTTAATGTCATTCACTACTAGAAAAAACAAGCGTTGGGCGTAGAGGGTGGTAAACAGATCCTGGTTTTCATCAACCATACAGATCCGATATAGCAAACCCCAGGTAGGGTGGTTTATGTAAGTTTCCGAGGTTTCTGGATTCATCTATCACTCAAGTAGCAGAATCTATAATTTTTTTCGCAGTGAATTTCCAACATTCGGACGATATATCTCTTGCGCCAGAATATTTGGATAAAGTCAGGTGAGAATCAGCAAATTTTACCCTTAAATGGTGCTTATGAAGACCTGGATCTCATTCTTCATTGGTAGACGAAGCCAGCAGTAGGGAGGCAGGAGGCAGAAGGCAGGAGGCAGGAGGTTAGTAACACTTACTCCTCACCCAGCACGCGCTAAACGTGCCGCTACCGCTAACAGCACGGGCTGAACGCCCCGCTTGCGCTAACATGACTCGTCACTCTCAAAATCGTCATTGGCAGCATGGAAAATCCCTGATGCGTTTGTTTGCAGCTTCCAGTGACGTTGAGATGCGCCCTTTGAAGTTGTTGGCACAGACTTTCATACTGCTGTTTACTCTAACTTCTCTCCATGTTGCCATAATTATCGCTTGTTGGAGCAAAATAGCCAACAGGCGCATTTTCCTAAGAACTGTTTGTGATAACAGTCGGTATTGCTACAGTTTGCGGAAATTGTCAGTTGTCATTAGTCATTAGTCAACAGTCAGGATAAAGGGAAAAGGGTAAGGGGTAAAGGATTTAATTTTTCCCTTTCACCTTTCACCTTTTCCCCCTTCCCCCTCATCTCCCTCATCCCCCCAGTCCCTAGTCCCTGACTCTACGAAATTTCATTGCCAAAGACTACCCTAATCCCCCAGAATAGGGTGAGAGTAGCGATCGCTAACCAATCCCATGATTTTAACCGTAAATCGTGCCACGGGACGCGATGTTCGTTAGGGCTAGTAAAACCACGTACTGTCATGGCGCTAGCCATTTGTGATGCCCGTAACAATAAGTTTTCTAACAATCTCTCAGCCACAATCATCCAAACTTTCACTCCGCCTTTTAAGCCTAGTTTCTTCCAATTAATCGCTCTAGTCATCACAGAACGGATTAAATTCTGCACTTCTTCTAAAACTAAAGGAATGAAACGCAAGGATAAGGTTAAAGTTAAGGTAATTTCTGTTACAGGTATCTTAAATCGTCTCAAGGGCTGCATTAGGCTTTCTATACCAGCCGTGATTTCTTCTGGGGCGGTTGTCAGTAAATATAAGTTAGTGCTGTAAATAACAGTAAATAAAATTGTACTTAGGCGCACAGCCAAATCTAGAGAACGGCGAGTAACTTTAACTGGGCCTTTATTAAATAAGACGTAACTATAGCCTTTACTACTTTTTAGTTCTTTTGGGGCTTTGGACAAATTATTAGCATTGGCTGGCTGGGTTAAAACTTGGGGGTTAGCTGGGAGGCGCGGCTGGTACTCTACACCCAAAGCATCAGGACTAATAGCTCCGATCGCCAACACAAAAAATGATAATGTTAATAACCAACCCATTTGCTGTTGCCACACTCGCCGGGGAATTTTGGCAACAACAGTAAAAATTATTAATAATGCTACCAGTAGTATCCGCCAGAAGTTATTGGCAAAACTGTAACTAGTAAGAAAACTCATCAACCAGATAAACTTGACTCGTGGGTCAAGTTTATGTAACCAAGTTTGCGGCTGTTCTAAGTACAGCCCTAAAGGTAGCGATTTTAGTAAGTCCATAGTCAATAGTCAATAGTCCATAGTTAATAGTCAATAGTCCATAGTCAATAGTACGAAACTCTGTTGACTGTTGACTGTGAGGCAGTCGGAGTCTTGGCGGTTCCCGTCGAGTCCGAACTGCCGAACCCGGAGGGTTGACTGTTGACTGTTGACTATTGACCAATCTTAAACGCGAGTTGCCCGGTTGGCACTACCAAGTTCTGCATCTCTAACTTTTTTGCTGCGCCAAAGTAGACGAATGGGTGTACCTTTAAAACCTAATTGTTGACGGAACTGTCTTTCGATGTAACGGCGGTAATTGTCATTAAAGCGTTTAGCTTCATTGACAAATAGGGCGATAGTAGGGGGTTGGGTGCTGACTTGCGTACCATAGTAAATCCTACCCTGGCGACCGCCGCGAGAGGTTGGGGGCGAGTGCCAACTTACAGCGTCTTCGAGAACTTCGTTAATTACTGATGTACTAACGCGGCGCTTGTGTTCTTCATTGGCTTTAACCACCAACTCTAAAATCTTTTCTACCCGTTGTCCTGTCAGCGCACTGACATAGATAGTATCAGCCCATTCTGTAAAATGTAGCCTTGCTTCCAGATTTTTTTCGTAGTCGTAGATAGTATATGAGTCTTTCTCGACCGCATCCCATTTATTGACGACGATGACGCAAGCCCTACCTTCTTCGATAATTCTGCCAGCTAACTTTTGGTCTTGTTCGGTAACACCATCAAGGGCATCTAGTACCAATAAAACCACATCAGCGCGGCGAATTGCTTTAAAAGCACGGTTGATACTAAAAAACTCTGTACCATAATCAATGCTTTTCTTTTTGCGAATCCCGGCTGTGTCAATTAGACGATATTTTTGTCCTTCGCGTTCGATAAAAGTGTCAATTGCATCGCGGGTTGTTCCCGAAATGGGGCTGACAATTACCCGTTCTTCACCAACAAAAGAGTTTAATAAACTTGATTTACCAACATTTGGTCGTCCAACAATGGCAATTTTAATTTCGTTGGTTTCTTCTAATTCCGTCACAGATGGAATGTGTTTAATGAGTTCATCGAGTAACTCACCTGTACCGTTGCCATGAATTGCAGAGATCGGATATGGTTCTCCTAAGCCCAGTTCCCAAAATTCAGCAGCTTGAATCGATCCCTGTTCAGGGGATTCGCATTTATTGACTGCAAGGAAAACGGGTACTGGTTGCTGGCGTAACCACTCAGCTATTTCTTCATCTGCGGAATTGGGGCCTGTTTGACCGTTGACAACAAATATAGCAGCACAGGCTTCACTAAGCGCAGCTAGTGCTTGTTGGCGAATCAGGGGTAAGAACTCTGTATCATCGTTAAAGACCAAACCGCCTGTATCTACAACTTGAAATTCCCGATCGCTCCAGTAAGCTTGTAAGTAAGTGCGATCGCGTGTCACACCCGGTTCATCATGGACAATCGCCGTTTGTTCCCCGGCGAGACGATTAACCAGGGTAGATTTGCCCACATTTGGGCGACCGATAATAGCAACAATTGGCAGTCCCATAAACCAAGGGTAATTAAGAGAGATAGTATATCACATCTCTACATTTTATCGTAGGAGACAGTTGACAGGGAGCATGAAGCACTCCCTATGAAACAAGTTTCACAGCCAAGTTTCAAGAAGTCACATCACAGGATAACTGGCAGTCACATCATTAGGAGAATGAGCCTTGAAAAATCATAAATGGCTGATCAAAGCCAGGAGATTCGCTTGGCCGTATATTCGCTGGTTATTTTGGCTAGGACTTTGTACCTTACTGTACGCCAAATTAATTGAACCAAATTGGATTGAAATCAATTCTTTACAACTAACACTACCCCGTCTAGCATCAGAATTTTATGGCTATCGCATTGTCCAAATCAGCGATATTCACCGTGATTATTGGATGACGACACAGCGCCTCAAGCGCATTGTTCGCTTAGTCAACCAACAACAACCGGACTTAGTAGCTATTACAGGTGATTTAGTTACTCGTAATTCCTCATCCTTAATTCCATCTCTTCAGCCAGCTTTAGAACAAATTACAGCCAAAGCACAAACTTTTGTCGTTTTAGGTAATCATGACCACGAGAACGACACCAACGCCCTAATCAAAGTTCTTGAACAAAGTGGGATATTTCATCTTTGTAATAGCGTTTATACGATTCAAAAAGGCAACGCTGCGTTACACATAGCTGGGGTTGATGATGTACAAATGGGTAAAAGCAAGTTGGATTTGGTATTGCAACAATTACCAAATGAAGGATCGGCAATTTTATTAGCCCATGAACCGGACTTTGCCCATACCAGCGCAGCAAGTGGAAGATTTGATCTACAACTATCAGGACATTCACACGGTGGACAAATACGCCTACCTTTTTTCAAGCCAATGATCCTACCGCCTTGGGCGCAAAAGTATTACTCAGGGCAATATCAAGTAGACAATATGCTATTACACACTAACCGAGGCTTGGGAATGACAGGCTTGCACCTGCGCCTTTTCGCCCGTCCAGAGATTACGGTGATTACTTTGAGTGGGGAGTAGGGAGTAGGGAGTGGGGAGTGGGGGAAGATGAGGGAGATAGGGGAGAATAGCTATGGACTATGGACTATAGACTAATGACTAATGACTAATTCTAAAACCGCCACCAAGTTTTTTGAGCATAGGCAATAAGACCGATCGTGATCGCTGCTACAAAAAATAGTAAAATCACACCACCGGGAATAAAGGTGAGAATACCAAAGCCTCTCAGCAGCCAAACAGCTATACCAATGCCTAAAACTATGCCTAGAAGTTGGATTAATCTGCGGTTTAAGGAAGATTGACTCACGACTTTTCTCTTTGATGTTCAAGTTTTCTCTATACTGCCAAGGTAGCAGGAATTTATAGCAAAGTGCTGAGTATCAAACCTGTTACCTGTTACCTGTTCCTCTTATAATGGTTTACTGGCTGCGAGAATTAAAAATAGAGGAATACGCGATCGCCTTTCATAAGTTTTGACATCCTGAAAATTCTCGCGTTTTGGACAAGCTTCCCGCAAACCCTCAATCATAAATCCTGCTGCTTGCAAGAGACGAAAATAGTCTTCCACTGTGCGGTGATATTTCTGTACTGTACCACCCAGCCAATTTGTAACTCGCAATCCGGTCGTAAAATAATCATCGACTAACCAATCTTGACGGTTTGTCTCAGATATCCAGCCCTTGTCGGATGATGTAATCACAGGATGCTCGACTGAAAAGACAAACTTTCCTGTAGGTGTGAGTGCTTGAAAGACATTGGTGAAAATTGGCGCGAGATTGGCGATATAGTGCAGAGAGAGTCTGGCGATGACCAAATCAAAGGCTGCATGGGGATAAGTCCAATCCTCTATATTGTGGAGAATAATTTTTTCAGGCATCTCTGCTAGTGTCTGTTTTGCTGTAGCAGCCATTTTATGTGACCCTTCAACACCAAGGTAACTTGCTGCACCATACTGTAGAAGTTCTGGGCCTATAGCTGCATCACCACAGCCTAAATCGAGAACCCGTTTACCAGTTACGGGTAAAATGAGATCCATTATCACGGGTTTTTCTAACGTGTCATTTGCCGTATCTACACGTTGGCGATGACTCATGTATTTGGCAAAAACTGCCTCATTATTATAGAAATCGGGGACAGACTGTGCCATAAGTTTTAGTAGTCATTAGTCAACAGTCAACTCAAAGGGTGAGATAGGGTAAGGGGTAAAGGATTTTCAGCTTTCACTTGTATCTTTCATATTTTTCTCTTGTGCTTCCTCGCTCCATTTTCTATCAGCATTATCTGCTATAACTTTAACTAAAATTTATATTGCGGTAATATATCCGCTTTTTTACGTAAATTTTCTAAGAAATACCGTAGAACTGTTTAGTTCTAGAAAACCTGGGCGTTGAACTGGGACTAAAATTGATCAGGTTAAATTTTATGTCCAAATTAGGATTTGTGATTTAACCTATAGGTGGAAAATCTGAGGAGTGGTGATAAGAGATTATGTCTGCATCCTATATTTCCGACCCAGTTATTGCAGGTACTAATATGACTTGGAGTCAAGAAAATCAAAGGTTATTGATGCAGGGTGAAATTATAGTAGAAACGCGATCGCATACTGCTTGGGGTGGTGCGGTGTCTGCTTGTATGTACTTACCCGTGGTGCGATCGCAGGTATGGCAACAAATCACTGATTACCCTCGTTGGGTACAATACTTTCCAGACATTACTAGAAGTGAAGTATTACAGCGTGGTGAAGTTAAACGTCTGTATCAGGCAGCACAAAAAGCGTTTTTCTTTTTCACAGCACAAGTGGAAATTTATCTCAACGTTGTTGAAGTGCTTGGTCAAAAAATTCAATTCCGCATGGAAAAAGGCACTTTTATTGACTTCACTGCCAATTTAGAACTGCAAGATTATGGTAACGGCACTTTATTAATTTACGGTGTCCAAGCTACTCCACATATTCCCATACCATCAATTTTCATTCAACAAGCTATGAATTTTGAATTACCAGCCAATATGCGTAAAATGCGGCAAGTTATTTGCCAAAGTTAATCAAAAAAGAATTTAGTCGGTAATAGGTAATGGTGAATTGGTAATTGAATTGTTTTTCCATTACCCTCTGGCTATACCTTCTCTAAGAGAAGCTGCGCTAACGGCACGCCAAGGGCGAAAGCTAGTTCCTAATAAGGGAGAAAGCAGCCAAAATGACTAAACCAACCAATTACCAATTACCAATTACCAGACCTTGTTTGATTAAATACTTGAACTTAAACCTAAACGGAAAGTAAACCCAGGACTATAAATTCGATTAACTCGCTCGTATTGTTCACCTAGTAAGTTTTCTAAGTAGACTGTCAACCCTAAAGTACCAGTTAACGGAATACGACCGCTTAAATCTAGATTCACATAAGAAGGAACGAAATCTGTAATGTTTTCACCCGGTCTGGTGAAAAAGGCTCTACGTGCGCCGCTATTGTAGGTAAGATATAGGTTCGCTTGCCATCCTGAATTTTGATAACCTATCCCAGTTTGTAATACAGAATAAGGAATCATCCCCAACTGTAAACCTCTTTCTGCACCTGTTTTAATTTGGGCATCAGTATAAGTGTAGTTAAGAAAAGTTGACCAATTATCAGCAAATCTTAGCCTTAATGCAGCTTCTAAACCATTGGTATCTACTAAGCCAATATTTGCCCATCTTCCATTAACAACCCCTAAGCGATTATCTAAACTGCTGCCAAAATAAGTAAACTGTCCTGTTAAATTCTCAGTTAACTTAATATCTACTCCCGCAGTCCAAGAAGAACCTGTTTCTGGTTCTAAATCTGGGTTTGGTTCCCAACCATGAACAGTGTCATAAATATATAATTGATCTAACCCAGGATTACGTTGTCCTCCCGCCCAACTACCACGCACAGCAATTAATGAGTTGATAGCGTAACGTAAACCAACACTGGGGTTGAGATAATTGCCAAACTGAGTATCAAAGCTTTGTCTGAGTCCTAAATCTAACTGAAAACTATTAGTAATATCCCATGTATTGACGGCAAATAAGGCTGTATTTAATACGTCTCTATTCTCAGTTTCGTTAAAAGCGATTCTATTAGGGCTAGAGCTTAAAACATCTCCGTTTAAGTTAGTATTTTTTAAATCCAATCCCCAACGCAATCTATTATTTGCAGTAATACTCCAATCATGATCAATTCTAGTAGTGAATTGTTGTGTATCTAAAGCACCTGTCCGATAGAATTGTCTACCTGCGAAAAACGTTGGGCCATAGGTACTAAAATAATTCTGGTTATAGCCAAATGTAGTTGTGATATTTGAAGTATCACCATTACCAAGGCGCGTTTTCCAAGATAAACCAATATTTAAACCATCATGGTCTAGGCGGTCTTGTTGTAGAGGAAAACCAAAATAAACTAAGCCTCTACGGCTGCTGAGTTTAGTGATATCTAAATTTAATGAGTTTCTCTGGTTTAAATCTATGCCAATATTACCAAAGTAAGTGCTAGTTGCTGTATCTGCATTAGATAAAAAGCCTTGAGAATCTCGATTTGCTGCACCTACAGGCACACGATAACGATTATCTATAAACAATCTTTCAAAGCTAAAGTTATACCTAGCTGCACCAACTGAACCGCTATAACTAAACTGTTGATTATTTAAGTTTAAGGAGCCAAATCCTAAACTACTAGATAATTTAGGTTGACCATAACCTTCTTTAGTGATGATATTCACTACTCCACCAAAGGCAGAAGCACCATATAAAGCAGAAGTAACACCGCTAGATAATTCGACTCGTTCAATTGCTTCTACAGGGATGCTATTGAGGTCGGTTGCACCGTGATATGTGTTGACATCGTTGTTAATTGGTCTACCATTAATGAGGAATACAGATTGATTAATAGATGCTCCTCGGTAATAAGTACCTGTATGAATATCTGCACCGTGTCCAACATCATTAACAGCAAAACCAGGCATCCTTTTTAATATATCAGCGACACTGGTAGCACCTTGTTTTTTAATTTCTTCTTGATCAATAACGTAAGTAGGTGTAGATTGTGGTGCGGTATCTGGCTCGGCGATCGCTTCTATCGTAATATCTACATCATCACTAGTATTTTCCTCATTTTCTGGCTCTTTGTTTGGTTCACTCTGTGGAGTTGATTCACTTGGCGGAGCTTGAGTTAATAATTCAGCACTAGTTGTAGGTAAGTTAATTTCACTTAAATACGGAATATCCGAATTATCTTCTTGTTGAGTAATTTCCGCATCACTTGCCAAGGCAGGAAATGTTAAAAATAAACTCGGAAACGAAACAGACAGCCAAAATAAGCTCTTTTTCACTTGCTCTCACACTCAGTAGTAACAATCACCAAGTGTTACTGTTACTATACTTGGGTAAATTGCGTCAAAAGACATGTTGTCGTATTTGAAAAGTCATTGGTCATTAGTCATTAGTCATTAGTCCATAGTCCATAGTTATTATTTTTCTCCTCTCTCCCACCTTGCCTACGGTGTACACACAAGTCTGATAACCTAGTCCCACAATGTTTTGATCCCCCCTAACCCCCCTTAAAAAAAGCTACCGTGTATACACAAGTCGAATTGGAAGTCAAATGGGCAGAAAAGAACGGGAAATTATTTTTTAAATCCTTGATTTTCCGTTAAAGCTCTATCAATAAGCTGACACTATTGATAATCACTCGCTCAACTCAAAACCTTGCCTACTAAGGCTTGTATCTTACTAAGCAAGGATTTTAGGACTTGTGTATACACCGTAGCTTAAAAAAAGGGGGGAACAAGAATCAAAGTCCCCCTTTTTAAGGGGGATTTAGGGGGATCAAATGAGCTTTTTAGCTCAACATAGAGATGTGTGTACACCGTAGCCACCCTGCGGGTTCGCGGTAGCGTCTCTGTTCGCGCAGCGTCCCGAAGGGAAAGAGAAGCTAAAGCTACATCTCCCCCTACTTCCCACTCTCCCCCATCTCCTCCCACTCCCCATTCCCTATTTCCCCCACGTAGCGCATAGTATAGATGTGACGCACTATGGTTAAAAATATGGCAGAGAAAGTAATTACGGCGATGTTTGATGGCAAGGCTTTCTATCCTCTAGAAACGATCGCTCTGCCAGTTAACGCTCGTGTAAGGTTGAGTGTAGAAGTGTTACCATCACAAGCCCAAGCTACAGTATCATTTCTAGCGACAGCGCGATCGCTCCAAATCCAAGGCCCTGCTGATTGGTCTGCTAATATTGACAAGTATTTATATGGCCAGTAAATTTGCCATGAAGTCTGAAGTATTTCTTGATACCTCATTTGCTATTGCCTTAGCAGCACCTAGCGATCGCTTACATCACCAAGCCGTATATTTAGCGCATTTATTAGAGGAAGCTGGTACACGTCTAGTTACCACACAAACAGTTATGTTGGAAATTGGCAATGTTTTAAGCCAACAGCCACATCGTCATGAGGCGATCGTGCTATTAAATTCTCTAGCGGTAGATCCCAAAGTAGAAATAGTCCCCCTATCACAAGAATTATACAAAAGGGCTTTCCAGTTATACTGTGAAAGCCCTGACAAAGAATGGGGATTTATTGATTGTGTATCTTTTATTGTAATGCAATATAGCGGAATCACGGAAGCTTTAACTGCTAATGAACATTTTCAACAAGCCGGATTCCGTGCTTTACTGCGTGAGCAAGTAGGGAGTGGGGAGTAGGGAGTGGGGAGTAGGGAGTGGGGAGTGGCTGACAGGTGTAGGTTTTTTACAAGAGTGTGAGCATTCATTCACGCTTGACAGAAAATAAAAGCAGACTGACAAAGTGAAACAGAGGCTCAAATGCTGAAAAATGAGTACCTCAAACAATGGACAAATATAGTGTCACAGAAAATGCCACATCTGACGTTACCACAAGTGGTAGGGCTGGCAACATGGAGTTTTGGCATAGTGATGACAAGATCAAGTAGCTTGAGCAAAGTGTCAAAATTCATAGCTCAAGTCAACTCAGAAAAGGCAAATACAGTACGTCAAAGATTAAAAGAATGGTATGAGGAAGCCTCTGCCAAAAAAGGGCTTCATCGTCGGACTCTAGATGTAAGTAGTTGTTTTGCGCCATTGCTGTTATGGGTGATCAGTTTGCTACCTACCAATATCAAGCGTATTGCGCTAGCACTAGACGCAACCAGTATCGGCAATAAGTTTGTAGTCTTATCAGTAAACATACTCTTGGCGGGTTGTGGAATCCCGATAGCATGGTGTGTGGTCAAAGCACATGAGCCAGGAAGTTGGAAAGGGCATTGGCACAATCTGCTCACAGCAATCAAAGATGCCATCCCAACTGAGTTTGATGTCATAGTCACTGCTGACAGAGGACTGTATGCTTGTTGGTTGTATGAATTGATTGTGGCTGCTGGCTGGCATCCGTTTTTACGTATTAACCATCAAGGAACTTATCGCCTGCCATCTGGGAATACATGGCATCCACTAAAAGATGTGGTTTGTACCCCTGGAACATCTTGGTCAGGTCGAATTATTTGCTTTGTCACCAATCCCGTTGAATGTACATTGCTTGCCCGTTGGGATTTTGGTTACAAAGACCCTTGGTTGATTTTGACTGACCTTGAACCCACGAGCGCCTCTGCACTCTGGTACGGTTTACGTCCTTCTACAGAATGTGTTTATCGGGATGTCAAAGGAGATGGTTGGGATTGGCATCATACTCGTTTGCTCTCACCACAACGTGCTGAACGTTTGTGGTTAGCCATCGCTGTTGCCACTCTTTGGATGGTGATGCTGGGGGGCGAAGCGGAAAATCAATCTTCTCCCCCAACTCTCGAACAACTTCCACCTCGACATGTTGTCTTTTCTCAGCCTTTCCACCTTCATCCTCAGCGTCAGATTTCTTGTTTTTTGTTAGGCCTGTTGACCCTGATTGCTGATTTACTCAACCATCTTCCTATTCATCTTCCCAGTTGGAGTGCTTTTCCTCATACTCCTGTTGACGATTTCTTTTGCTTCAATTCCTCCTAATTGTAAAAAACCTACACCTGTCAGGTGGGGAGTGGGAGGAGACTAGGGAGATGAGGGAGATGAGGAAGAAAGAGGAAAAGTTTAAAGGTGAAAGGTGAAAAGGAACAATGAAAACCCTTTCCCCTTTCCTTTGACTAATGACTAATGACTAATGACCAATTAAAACCTCCGTTCCAAGATTGCTTTAATGTTGGGGATAGCGGCTGCAATAGCGGCGAAATCTGGTGCAGTCTTTTGCCAGCTTTCTCTTTCCTCTAATCTTTCTGCCCACGCTAACAAATGTGGATAATCATCTAAGGAGAAGCCAAATAGAGGTAGAGAAGGAATCAATGTACCAGCAACTACTTCTGCGAGGGTAAATGTTTCACCTGCAAAATAAGTCTGGTTTCCTAAAAGAGTTTCATAAAAACTTAAAATCTTCGCTACAGCTTCTTGGGCTGATTCTAGCTTTTTGGGATCAGTGTCTAATTCTACTAACGGTCTAGTTAAGATAACAGTAGCAGGTTGAAGCTCGGTTACTGTCGTAGTTGTTACCATGCGAACGGTAGCGATCGCAGTTGCTTCATTAGGAATTAGTGATGGCGTAGGATATTTCGCTTCTAGATAATCCAAAATCGCTAACGATTCCACCACACGTAAGCCATCATCTACTATCACTGGTACACGCTGGAGGGGGTTAATAGCAGTGAACTGGTCTTGCAATTGATCACCATTGAGATTTAATAACAATGGTTCAAAAGGAATTTGTTTTTCTAGTAAAGCTACCCAAACTCGACGCGCGTTAATAGAGATGGGATTGTAGTAAAACTTTAGCATCTTAATCCGAATTACAAATTACGCTTTTAACTATAAGGCTCATACCAATTCAAAATTCAAAAAGTGACACATAGCATAGGTTTGGGCGTTTGCATCCGTATCATATTTTTGTAAAATAGTATTATAATATACTCCTAATCTTGAGCAAGTTAAAATTTTCACGACTTCATGTCATATCAGATGTAACACTGATAATATCTGTGGCGGTTGGTAATTGGTAAAAGCTTATGTCTACTAGTCCTCTAACACTGAACCTAGTTGAAGGTTCTGTCTCTTTTAGTTTTTCTCCCCAGGCGGCGCGGGAATTAAAGGCGGCGATTGATCAATTGATGGAACGCTTGAAGGTTGTTAGCACTAAACCAACTTCTGGTACTAAAGTTACTCCCCAGCCACCATTAGAATATCGTTACACTGGGGAGGTTTTTTTAGAAATTTTCTGTAATCCTAATATCTGGCCTACCCCTTTTGCAGCCAAAGTACTACTTACAATCCGTGATGTTAGCATTCGCTTGACAACAGAAGCCGAACTTACGCGAGTGATTGAGGATATTAACCAGTATTTGGAACAGGTTGGGTAAGGTTAGGGACTTCCCACTAAAAAAATATCCCATCACTTTGTAGGTAGGGAGCAGGGAGTAGCCATTTTGACAACTCCTGGTGTTTTTGTCTCTACTCCCCTACTTTAACTCTACTTCTTTACTTTTTCCTTAAGTTGACACCAATGATAGCTATACGCCCCTATCCAATGATCGGAAAACTATGACAATCAAAGGTCAATAGCGTTGCCAAAAAAAGAGTATGAAGAGGTAGGGCGGTAGTAGTAGAGTTATGGTCTTGCCAAACGACAACTCAAAAACTACGATTTAGCCCATGCCGGACATCTTATCACTCTTGCAATGCCTGCTACCGCAGATAAACGCGACAACGATGCGGCAGTTGAACCAAATTATCCTGGCAATGTTAGCAATGAGTGGTCGAGTCACGATGTTGGGAATTGCACGTTGGACAGATACAGGTGGTAGCTATCGGACGATGGGGAGATTTTTCTCTACAGTCATACCTTGGGCAACATTGTTTTGGCTGTTTTTTCGTAAACATGTAGTTATTTTGGTCAAAACTAATCTTAAGACCAATACGGCTAGCCATGTAATTTTATTTTCCAGCGACCTAGACTTGACATTTGAGAAAATTATTGATTATTACAAGCTACGTTTCCACTCTCGTGTTTAATTTTCGGGATGCTAAACAATTCTGGGGGTTGGAAGATTTTATGAATCTGAGTCAAACTGCTGTGACTAACGCTGCTAATCTCGCCTTCTTTATGGTTAATTTATCCCATCATCTCCTGGCTGATTTCCGTAAACATAATCCTGGTTCTGGCATTATTGACCTGAAAGCTTATTACCGGGGTTTTCGATATTTTCATGAAATGTTAAAAATACTTCCTCAAAAGCCTGACTCTATTTTATTAGCCCAAATTTTTGCCAAGCTCACTTCTTTGGGACTTATTCATCCCCTTTCCACAGGTGTTGAACCCTCGTAAATTGGCTAAGGTATTGAAGGTGAAATCTCTTTTTTCAACTTTCAACTTCCATATTCCATCCCTAGCTATCTAATTGGTATTTTAGGGCTTGAGACTCAAGCACAGAGAGAATTTCTGTATGTTGATTAACCAAACCTTGTATTGCGGTAATTGGATCATGGTGAAGGCGATATTTGCGTTGACGAGGAGCTTCAGCCATTGCTAATTTACGACGTTGAGTTTTATACTCACTTACAGGTACTTGCTGAATTTGTTCAAGTAATTGTTTTTCGGTTTCGGCAACGAATAGAACTTGAAATTGTCCAAGATCGCGCAATTCGACGGTGGATTTGCGCCCACTGATTCGGCGTTGATGGCGGCGCAAATTACTAAACAAAGACTCGATTTTGAGATTGTCTGCTGGCAAGCCAGGAATATCATAGCAATGCAATAAGTTAGTTCCGTATTTAGTCCACAGTTTCTGTAACTTTTTCTTTAAAGCAAACTGTGCTGGATTTTGTTGATGATCAGGTTGAAACTGCTGTAATAACTCTTCCATCTCACGCCTAACTTGAAAACTTGTTAAAGATACGTTGCTAGTATCTGTAATATCAGTTACATTATCCTGACTAGGATAACGTAAACATTCAGCAATTCGTTGCAACCACTCGTGCGCCACCTCCAAGTCTGAGGCAATTGAACTATTGCTGTTCGGAGCTTGGGTTTTGGAGTCTTTCAGAGCCATCTGGGACTTTTGGCAGTCCGTCTAAGTCTGCCTTTAATTGTTGTCGGAGCTTTGTATCTAATGGCAACACCGCTTCACTCAGGTTACTAAGAAAGTGTGCCTGACAACGTTGATGTGGTGCATTTGTCCAAGTTGAATTCATTGCCGCGATGATTGATTTTTCCCCATCTGACAAAGTTGCCAGCACTTTATACGGTAACTCCTGATATGGTTGCAGCCACTCAATTAATTGTTGTGTCTGTGCCTGTGGTAATTGAATTGCGCTGACTGGCGTGCTACTTAATACTTCATACAATACGTATAACAAACTCCCGTGTCCTTCTGGTTGCAAGGCATCAATTGCCCAAATCAAACCACCATGTTCAATCGCTGTGGCAGCTAATTTTTCCTGGGTATGTGCCATCGTCCCACCCAACAGTGCCAGAAATTGACGATATAACTTACCTACATTACTCTCGTTAATTTCAACACCACGCTGATTTAATTCTCGTTGAATTTCTACCAACTGTTGATGCTCATGTTCATGTTGCCAACCAATAAATGCCAGTACGTCTAGCCCGTAGGTACTGTAAGGTAAGCTGTACTTTAGCACGCCAGTCGCATAGTAATGTTTACCAAAATGTGTACAACTGGAATTGGTACATTCTTTACTCTTGCCTGCCACAAATACTACACCATCCATTGTTTGAACTGTTTTACGCATATGCTTTGGTCTGCGTAGCACCAACTTTGTTCCACAATGGACACATTCCATGAGCAAACATTCTAATATTATTCGTTTGGCGTTACTGAATTTTCGTTCTGGGCGATGGGGAGGCAACTTTACTATCACTAATTTTTTACTGCTGGTAGGTGCTTTCCTCAGCTTACCTGCTTTGTATACCAATTAGATAGCTAGGGATATTCCATAGAATAAGCTATTGATAATAATTCTTATTGATATCTAAAAAACATTTAGTCTGTTGCTGTATCCCATTTCAGATAAAAGCTGAATATATTTCCGGTCTGTTCACTCTAAAATTCTACTGAGGAAGATAATTATTTGACTTGATATTTATCAAGTGTCATTTTAAGATGACTAGGTTAGTGAGAATAGGTAGCAATAGGCTATGACATTTTCCGGCTATAATGTCGAGCAGCGTTCTAAAGAAGTTAAGGCTCTCAAAACTGTTTTGACTTACAGTTTGATTGGCTCAATGGCTCTACACGTTGGTGTGCTGGCTTTAGGTATTGGTAATTTTTTGGCAAGAGTGCCGCAAGAGCAAGAAGAACCGATAGAAATAGCGATCGTTGATCCTGTAACTGCGGAAGTAGAAAAACCACCCGAAGAGGTTGTGAAAGAACTGAAAACAGATAATAGCACGGGAAGTAGTGGCGGTGGTGGCGGTGGCTCTAGTAGTGAAATTTCCATTGCACCACAGCCAAAAATCACCAACCAGTCACGTCCAGTTCCAAAGGTCGTAGAAAACTTCAAAACGCCTCAAGTTCAACAACAGCCGCAAAAAACTACAGTCCCTATTGAGAAAGCAGAACCAGTTAATAAGCTTTCACAGGAAATTGCTACCGAACCACAAGCACCTACAAAGTCAACAATTGTTAATCCCTCTACCAATCAAAGTAATAACAACTTAAGAGAATTATTAAGTGGACTAAGAAATTCTCAAAGCACTCAAGCGAATGTGGGTAATGGAAATAGTTCTAGTTTACCTATAGGTAATGGTAACGGAACGGGTAATGGCATTGGCAATGGAACGGGTAACGGCATCGGTAACGGAATGGGTAATGGCACAGGTAATGGTAATGGTAACGGAACGGGTAATGGTAATGGCAACGGCAACTCTTCAACAGTAGCAACAGCACCGACACTACCAAAAATCCCTACTGAACCGAACAATAGTAATAGATCAATAAATGGTCGTGCCGCTTGTCGTGAGTGTAATGCTAGATATCCAGAAGCTGCAAGAAAACGAGGTATTGAAGGTAGGGTAGAAGTAGCTGTTGATACTGACGCAGAAGGTAATGTTACTAATGTTAGGGTTGCCCGTTCTAGCGGTAATAGGGAACTAGACGAAGAAACCTTAAGACAAGCACGTAATTGGAAATTAAAACCAGCAGAGGGTGGTAGACAAGGTGTTGCGATCGCCACTGAATTTGCCTTACAAGGTTCAAGAAGACATCGCCAAGTCCAGGAACAGAAAAAACGGAGAGAAACTGAAGCCAGAACCCAGCAGACAGCTGCCACTAATACAGATGCTCCCGAAGAAACCCGCAGACGTAAGCGTTCTATAACTACCACTGATGGAAATATTCCCGCTCAAACCTCCAGTGAAACCAGAGTCAGACGCACAAGCGAATCTACAGCAGAAACACCTCGTCAACCATCGACAAACACAAACACAACCTCATCAGTAACTAGAACTAGCACTACTAGAGAAACTTTGCGTCGCCTTCGCCGGGAATCAACAACTGATAATTCTGCACAGCAAACATCACAAAATACAAACCGACGAAGACGCAGAGAAAATAATACATCTGCTAGTCAAAACAAGCTAAGAGCAACTTTGCGGAATTTACGTCAACCCACCCAATCAGAATCCGCAACGCCGCCAGTAAATACTGCGCCTACAACTCAAGAATAAATATAAGAACCTAATTCGATTTTGGAAAAAATATCAATGTATATCTATAGGGTGAGCAATGCTCACCTTATTTTTTAATGCCGGGATTTACGCACTAAGGTTGTCTGTTGAGACATAGTGTAGAGGTGTACCTTACGACAAAACGTCTCTACGAAATGCTACCGCGAACGTCTATATCGGCAGTGATTGATTTTTATCGAAATATCTTGCTATGAACAAGGAACCTTTTATTTTATTGAGTGGTCTAATTTGTAAAGCAGACAATGTTCACTAGGAATTGAAAGAATTGAACATTGTCTATGACCTAATAATTAAAAATTAACTAACATTATTATACTTCATAAGTTATAGGCTTATTATTTATAGCCTATAACTTATGGAATACTATTATTTTTTGAACTATTTTTAAACTAAAAAAACATTTTTTTGCATAAAAGTGGAACTAAAGATTCTAAAAAATGTCTAGGTAAGTAACAAGAAAAACAAAGAATTGAGTAGGCAAATAAAATATATGTTTAATGTAAATCGTTGGCAATCTGGCGCTGCGGCACTCATGGCTTTGAGCATTACAACCGGAACTATAGCTCCTTTTTTAATAGCTTCTCCATCTTTTGCTCAGACTACTTTTTCCGATGTTTCGTCCAACTATTGGGCTGCACAATTTATTCAACAATTGTCACAACGAGGCGTAATTGCAGGCTTCCCTGATGGTTCATTCCGTCCAGAAGAACCAGTAACTCGCGCTCAATTTGCCGCAATGGTCAATAAGGCTTTTCAGAAAGCACCACAAAGGCAAGCAATCAGATTCGTTGATGTACCGGGTAACTATTGGGCATCCACAGCTATTCAACAAGCCTATACGATTGGTTTCCTCTCAGGATATCCAGGCAACCGCTTTGAGCCTAATCAAGCTATTCCCCGTCAGCAGGTTTTAGTTTCCCTCGCCAATGGTCTGGAATATGCTCCTAATGGTAATGTTGAAAGCACTCTACAATACTTTAACGATGCGAATAACATTGCTAGCTATGCGCGTAGTCCCATAGCCGCCGCCACAGAGCAAAAAATTGTGGTGAATTATCCCAACGTCAACTTTTTGAATCCGACACAAACAGCCACAAGAGCGCAAGTAGCAGCTTTTATCTATCAAGCATTAGTCAGTTCTAATCAAGCCTCAGCTATTACCTCACCCTATATTGTCGCAGCTCAACCTACCACTCCTGGAACACCGACAGCTATCACTATCCCCCAAGGAACTGTAATTCCAGTCAAGTATGAAAATGCTAAGAAAATTCTAGTAACGAAGGATGAAACAGCGCCTTTAACACTCACAGTAGATCAAAATGTAGTTACCCAAGGGGGTACTGTAGTGATTCCGGCTGGTAGTCAGGTAATTGGTCAACTCAAACCAGCTCAAGGTGGTTCACAATTTGTAGCTCAAAAACTGGTTTTAACTACAGGTCAAGAGTATCAACTGAATGCTACTTCTGAAGTTATCAATAAAACAGAAACAGTCAAAAAGGGTACTAGCACTGGTGCGATTATTAGAAACACCGTTTTAGGTGCAGGTGCGGCGGCGGCGGTTTCTGCGGTGACAGGCGATCGCGCGATCGCGACTGAAGAAGTTTTAGGCGGCGCAGCTATAGGCGGATTAATTGGCTTGTTCTTTGGCAAAAATAGTGTTGACTTAATCGCTATCGACCCCAACACCGACTTACAAATGACCATCAACGAAAATCTATTGGTGTCGTTGAGATAGTCTTTCAACAGTTAACAATACCCCCCTATTCAAACCTCTCGCCTACTGGCTGAGAGGTTTTATTCTCTAATTTGCAAACCAGCTTTTACTAAATCAAAATTTTCAGGGAAATGAGTATTGCGATCGCAATCCGCTTTTTCTAATTTCGCCCCTTGTAGGTTAGCTTGGCGGAGATTTGCAGACATTAACAGCGCACCTCGCAAATCCGCATCTTGCAAATCTGCTTGACTCAAATCGGCATAACTTAAGTCAGTTCCTCGCAGGTTAGCTCCTTTGAGGTTAGCTGTACTTAAGTCGGCATAGCTAAGATCACAACCTTTGAGATTCGTATCTTGTAAATTCGCGTTACCCAGTTCGGCACGGCTAAAATCACGCCTTCCCGTAGTGTACAGATCGATAAGTGTAGCTACTGTACTAATGGGCTGTTGATAATTGACTTCAGACATAAAACAGCCTCACAAATTTTCTTGTCGGTATACGGTTTTGTTAAGCCACATAAGTTCATCATAGAACTGATGCTCAATCCTGCCAGAAGCAGCATTTGCTTTGATTGTCTTGCAAAATGGTAATTATTTGCAAGTATTGTTGCTGGTATAATATGATTTTTATGAAAAATTAATACAAATAAAATCTAGAAATTTTTTGCTTCTAGGCTGTTGTAATCAATATGACAATTAAATCTTGAAAACAGGTGCTAGAGGACGCATTAACTCATAATAATGAAAAAAGATATTTCTTTAATTTCTTATGCCTGTATTCTTAAAAGTAACGCTAAAAAACGAAGCTAAACCATGATTCCCAAAAATCAGCCTCGATTCAATAGCAAACACAAACTATTATTTATTGGTTTTATAATTACTATCCTGATAATTTTGACACGACAATTTAATATTCAGGCACTTTTCCAAACATTAATTTTGTGGGTACAAAGTCTTGGGATTTTAGGGCCGATTGCCTACATGATTATCTACAACTTGGCAACCTTGTTATTTATTCCCGGTTCTCTACTCACCCTCAAAGGAGGTTGCTTATTTGGTGTATTTTGGGGTTCAATTTATGTGTTGATAGCGGCTACTGTTGGCGCTACCTTAGCCTTTCTCATTGGGCGCTATCTATCACGCGATTGGGTAGTGCAGCAGATAGAAAAATATCCAAAATTTAAAGCGATTGATCAAGCTGTGGCAAAGGAAGGATGGAAAATTGTTTTATTGACTCGGCTTTCTCCTGTCTTTCCTTTTAACTTATTAAATTACGCTTTTGGTATTACCCAAATATCTTTAAAAGATTATCTGTTAGGCTCCTTGGGAATTGTGCCAGGAACTATCATGTATGTTTACATCGGTTCTCTGGTTGGAAATTTAGCCCTAACTAACACAAATCATCAACCAGTTACACCAGAAACGCAAATGTGGCAATGGATAATGCAAGGGTTGGGATTGATAGCAACTGTGGGTGTAACTGTATATATTACTAAAATTGCTCAAAAGGCTTTAAGTCAAAGTGTGGAGGGCAGAAGATGATGAGGCAAAATCAGTTTTTGAGATTATTTACTATAACATTAGTGTTAGCGATCGCCTTCCTAACTAATCAAGCATCAGCATTCGCTAGTCCCAATTCTGTTAGTCCCCAAGGTGTTTTACGTGATGCGTTGCAATGGATTGATGGATTAGGAAGCGTAGGAGCGATCGCCTTTATAGCACTATATATAATTGCTACAGTCGCTTTTTTACCAGGGTCAATCCTCACTTTAGGATCTGGTGTTGTCTTTGGTGTAGTTTGGGGTTCTATTTACGTTTTTGTCGGTGCAACCATTGGTGCTACGGCTGCATTTTTGGTAGGACGGTATTTAGCTAGAGGTTGGGTAGCGAAAAAAATTGCCGACAACAATAAATTTGCGGCTATAGACCAAGCTGTTAGTAAAGAAGGCTTAAAAATAGTCTTATTAACCAGACTATCTCCTGTATTTCCTTTCAATTTATTAAATTACGCCTTTGGAATTACTGGAGTTTCACTTAAAGATTATGTTATCGGCTCTGTAGGCATGATTCCTGGAACTATCATGTACGTTTATATTGGTTCCTTAGCCGGGAATCTAGCCATGATTGGTACAGACTCACAACCAAGCAATCCCACCCTGCAATGGGCAATTCGGCTTCTTGGTTTTATCGCTACGGTGATTGTAACAGTATATGTAACTCGAATTGCGCAGAAAGCTTTAGAAAAAGAAGTGCTGTAAAATCGTCAGTTTTTAAGATGAAGAGGGAATTTTGAACAATTGCACTTTTTAACTTGTTATAAGTGGGGGCATACAGATAGATACACGCCCCCAAGTGATATTAATATCTAGTCCTTAATTACCAATTACGCCAACCACCTGTATTAGTGGTTTCGCTGGTGTATTTCTGTCCATGATTTTGTAGTAATAATTGGTATTCTTGACTACTTGCCCAACGGTCGATCTCCCGCGCACGTAAAACAGGTACAGGGTGGGTTAATTGGGCTGTACGGGCAGCTTTGACCATTTCGCCCATTTCTGTTTTACTAATATCATCGTAGGCGCGAGCCTGGGCAATGAAAGCGTCGAGATTGAGTTGTGGTGCTAGGGTGGGTGAACCGCCAGCCAACTTCATCAACACAGACATTACCACCTTTGGGTTTTGGGTAGCTAGCAAAGCAGCGCGATCGCAGGTAAACTCAGCACAACGTACCCATTCTAAAAGTTGTGCCTGAATAGCTTGGGCAACGACAGCTCCAATATTCGGCACGGCTGATGCTGCCAATACTAATAAATTTACAGGTGTTAAATAAACACTATGGTCACACTTGAGATGTCCCAATTCGTGGGCAATTACTGCCTGGATTTCTTCTGGCGTGAGAATATCGATTAAAGAAGTGTGTATCACAACAAAAGGCTGCTTACCCCGCATAGCAAAGGTATAAGCATTAGGAGCGGGATGCTGTCTGACATATAACTGAGGAGGCTCTATATCTAGAGTATTGCAGGCTTCTAACAACAATTTGTGTAAATGAGGCAGTTGGTTTTCCCCTACCAATACACTAGAAGCAATATTTTCCACATAAAAAACTTGCTCGGCCATTGGCCCTAGTAAATTTCGCACCAACATATCCAAGCCTGGTATTTGCTTTAGAGATGTAGTTGCTTCCAGGTCTAATGGATGACGAAACGAGTCAGCTTTTAAACCGATGAGCGGAGATTGGAACAAGGACATGATCTAGCCAGCTGGAAAAACAAATATCAACAGCCTCCCACAGTTAGTATAACGATTGGCAAGGGGAGAGATGAGGGCGTGGGAGAAGTAGGGGGAGATGGGGAAGTAGGGGGAGATGGGGGAGAGACATTAAGAAGAAACGTCTCCCTCATCCCCCTCATCTCCTCTAAGTAGAAACTGATGCTGACGCAGTATTGTTACTTGCGGCTACTTCAGCATCTGCTGCAACTTCACTTACGCGGGAGATTTTAGCTCCCAACTGCTGTAGCTTTACATCAAGTTGATCGTAGCCGCGATCAAGATGATGTAAGCCTTTGATGGTGGTTTTGCCTGTGGCTGCTAGTCCGGCAATGACTAAGGCGGCTGATGCGCGTAAGTCTGTACCAATAACTGGCGCACCGGATAACATGGGGACTCCACGCACAAAGGCAGTGTTGCCTTTAACGCGAATATCTGCCCCTAAGCGATTTAGCTCGGAGGCGTGACGTAAGCGGTTTTCAAAGACTGATTCATTGATAATGCTGTCGCCTTCTGCCAAAGTCAGCAAAGCCATAAATGGCGCTTGCATATCCGTGGGAAACCCAGGATGGGGCAAAGTATCAATGTCTGTGGCTCTGAGGGTTTCTGCTGGCAGTATGCGTAAGCAATCTGGCGCTTCTTCGATAATTGGTACACCAATATCCCGCAGTTTGGCAATTACAGGAATTAGATGGTCTGGTACTACTGGCGACAGTATAAGTTCTGAGCGGGTAACTGCTCCCGCAACTAAGAAAGTTCCTGCCTCAATGCGGTCAGGGATAATACTGTAATCAACCGAGTGTAGTTTAGGAACACCAACAATCGTAATGGTACTAGTGCCAGCACCTTGAATGTTCGCTCCCATTGCCTTACAGAAGTTAGCCAAATCAACTACTTCTGGTTCCCGCGCCGCGTTTTCAAGTACTGTTTCCCCATCGGCAAGGGTAGCAGCCATCATTAAAGTTTCTGTAGCCCCCACACTGGGGGTATCTAGATAAATCTTGGCTCCTTTTAACCTGCCACTGCTGCCAGGAACATAAGCATTACAAATACCATGTTCAATTTGTACCTCTGCTCCCATTGCTTGCAGCCCTCTGACATGCAAGTCAACAGGTCTGGCTCCAATTGCACAACCCCCAGGTAATGGCATTTGTGCCACGCCTAAACGGGCCAAAATTGCGCCTATGGCGAAGAAACTAGCTCGCAGTTGAGTTACTAATTCGTAGGGAGCTTTTGATGTTTTAATTTCGCTGGCGTTGATATCGAGAGTATCGCCTTGTCGTTGCAGGCGTACACCCAATGCCGAGATTACCTCAGCCATGCGTTCTACGTCCGCCAATAAGGGAACGTTGCGAATCCGACAATCTCCTGAACATAGTAAGGCTCCAGCCATGATGACCAATGCTGAATTTTTTGCCCCACTAATTTTTACATGACCCCGTAAAGAATGCCCGCCCCAAATTTGCAAGACTGAGGAGTCTGCTTCTGATACCAGTTTGGCATCTGGTAAGCTGCTAGAAGGATTGATAAGCCTACCTCCAAAATAAACACGTAATTTTTTAGGTTAGAAGTTGGTTTTGATTCTACAGTAAAGATTTCATTTGTCTACCTTTTTGTAGTTATATCTTGTACTGCTAAATCATTTTTCTGGTTGGTGTCGATGACTGAAATCTAATGATAGTCAGGTTTATAGGGTTTAACTAATATTAGCAATGACTTAACGCCAAGTATTATTTTGATGTAAGAATAAATACTCAAGAAAAATCACGTTATGTTTCCTCACTACTTGCAATTCAGTCATCAGCAATTTATCCACTCATGAATAATGCCCAATTTTTGACCGCTAATTCATCATGACTCAATAAATTGAGAGTGGGGAGTGTGTTCAAGGTTAGGGGGTTAAGCAAGGGACAGTTTAGGCGGTAAAATACACTACTGTTGTCAGCCCACAAAAATAAGCAAGGCAGATACGGCGAAGAACTCAAAGGGTGTGGGAAGCAAAATGCCAACACGACGCAACTTTAAAAACAGTGTCCTCGATTGTTGCTTAAGTTGTTTTCGCTGTGGATTTTTAGCAATCGATAGTTTTTTCCCTGAGCCGTGGCACATCTTGACTTCACAACTCTATGTATCTCAAATCACTCTCTCTACTGCCTGATTTTTAATTCCCTACCCTTGAAAGCTACTCCCTATTTTCCTGGTTCTTGGACAAAGAACAACGGAACTAGGGCAACTAAGCGTAAGCCTGTAGATAGGATGAAGACGGCGAATAAACCTCCGTATTGAGGAAATTGAGCAATAATACTGCCTATGGTTGTGCCTAAAGCGCCACTGGCTCCAGCTACAGCAGAGGCGATCGCAAAATAAATTGACTGGTTTTTAATTGGGGCAATACTTAACTGGATATTGTTATTACATAAATCTACTGCTGCCCATAGTCCACCGAGCAGAAGATGTAGTAAAGGAAACCATATCCAAACGCCCCAAGTATCAGCACCAATTCCTAACCAGAGTAATGGTGTTAGTGCTACTAAAATGCCGATAATAATTAAAATACGTTGATTGCCTATTTTATCTGCTAACTTACCCCACAAAATTAACATGAGCAAATTTGCTCCAGCTTGGAGGCTACCGTAAAGCGTTACCCAACTTACATCTAGGTTGAGGGTGTCTAGCATGTAAAGATTAAAGAAGGGGGAGCTAATGTTGACAGCTAACATCCAGCAACCGAAATAAAACAGAAACATTAAAAAGTTAGAGTTTTTCCAAATGCTGGGTGACTCATTTTGTGGTGGAGTAATTTCGCTTGTGGTAGTTGGTTCGGCTATATGACTAACTTTAGTTGTTTGCGGGGGTTGAGCGATGGCGTTCCGCCCAGCGTAGCTGATCGCATTTTGCAATTGAGGATTTACATCCACTTTGAAGTATTGACACCCCAAACTCAAAAACCCAAATAAAATACTGATTAAAAGTACAATTCCAAAACCTTGGATAGTTCCACCGTACCAGTGAGAGACAAGCAAGCCAGCTAAGGGTACACAAATCAAATTAGTTAAACTAGCTGCGCTATTACGCAATCCGAAATACCTACCGCGTAAACGCCGAGGTACAATCATAGCTAACCAGCTTAACCAAGATGGGCTTCCTAAACCTCCCAATAAATTGGTGAGTAATAAAATTGATAATGTCAATATTTTTAACTGTTGAGAACTGAAGCTCCCCCAGTTGAATAAAATCACTCCAATAAATAAAATCAGCCACAAGAACCGAGCAGTGCCAAAAATCCACATAGAATATTGAAAACGGCTGGTGGTACGCTCAGATAAGTAAGCACCCAAAGGCTGAATCAAATTCACCAGCATAGGGATAGAAGATAACATCCCAAATACTACTGGGTTAGCATCTAACTCTATTAAGAAATTACTCAGCAAAATGCCACTTGTACCCAAAGAATAGACTGTGGCGAATACAGAATCTATAGTTGATGCTTTTAAACTTGTGCGTATTACATCCTTGGGAATGCGAAGACTTGGTTTAGTGGTGAGGGTAAGTGTTGCTTCTGGTGGAGTAATGGGGAGAATTTCCGAAGTCAGAGGAGTTGCAGTCTCAATAGATACATAATCCATAATTGTATAAGTGACTCAGCCTATTACAAGCAGCCATATTTTCCCAAGCATAAGTCGTATTTTTACTTATACTGTGGTGTCTGAGCATGACCCCAAGGAAATAATTACAGGCATCCCCTAGCTATATATTATGGGTGGGGAGATGAGGGAGTAGAGGGAGATGGGGGAGAGTAACAACTGTCAACTGTCAACTGCAATGTTAGATTCTGCCAACTTTAGGGAACAATGCTGTTTATGCTTGCAATTCCTTGGCTGAAGATAACGGCATGAAAGCGCCAATTTTTCGACAAACAAGACTTATAAAATTATGTATTGGATTGTGCTGTGTTTTTTGTGTTTTACTAACACTCATGCCAGTCTTCGCTAATATATCGCCTTCAATTGACACGCTAAAACAGCAAAAGCAACAGATTCAGCAAGAACACCAAAATATTGTACAAGAAAGCGATCGCCTGACGAATCTCCAAAAAGCGGCACAAAATCGTCTTACTGGTATTGCTCAAAACTTACAAACTACTAATAGCCAAATCAAAGATAGTGAATTACGCTTACAGCAAGCTTCCCAACGTCTGCAACAGCTAGAGGCAAACTTAGCTGTTACACAACGGGCTTACGAAGAACGTCAAGTAGCAACTGTAGCAAGGTTGCGTTATCTTCAGCGATCGCCTGTTAGTCAAGGATGGGCTGTTTTGCTACAAAGCCGAGATATTAGTGATTTTATCAGCCGTCGTCATCAGTTGAAGTTAGTTTATCAGGCTGATCAGAAGATTTTGGCGAAACTCAGTGCGCAAGCAGACATAATCTATAAACAAAAGACAGAGGTAGAAGAACAAAAGAACGAAATTGCTTTGCTTCGGGAACAACTACTAGCACAAAAAGCAGATTACCAAACTCAAGCACAAACTCAGTCAGAATTGATACAGCGTTTAAATAGCGATCGCCTCGCCTTAGAAGCTGCACAAAATCAGCTAGAAAGGGATTCCAAAAGTTTAGAAACTTTGATTCAGCAAAAGATAGCCGAAGCCAAAGCAACAGAAGAAGCGCAAACAAAAGCCAACATTAGAACTAACGTTCTCATGAAGGGAACAGGCTTGTTTGCCTTACCTAGCGATGCACCGACAAGTAGTCCCTTCGGTTGGCGGATACATCCCATTCTGGGTTATCGGCGCTTTCATGCTGGGTTAGATTTTGCCGCTAGTTATGGCAGTACAATTAGGGCTGCGGATTCAGGAACAGTAATTATGGCTGGCTGGTATGGGGGTTATGGTAAAGCTGTAATTATTGATCACGGCAATGGCATCACTACACTTTACGGCCATACTAGTCAATTGTATGTATCCGAGGGGCAATCAGTACAAAAAGGACAGGCGATCGCGGCTGTCGGTTCCACTGGCTTATCTACCGGGCCACACCTCCATTTTGAAGTACGACGCAACGGTACACCAGTCAACCCAGCCGATTATCTGTAGCCTAAAATGTTCTAAGGTATGATATAATTTTCCAAGACGAGGGCGCGTAGCTCAGTGGATAGAGCAACAGATTCCGGTTCTGTGGGTCGGGGGTTCAAATCCCTCCGCGCTCGTTATTTATAATATACGTATGTTGCCCTAATATTTTAGTATGGCATAAGTACCATAGACTAATGACCAATAACTATTAAGAGACAGCTTCCAAAGTTGAGTGTGGGGATAAATGATGCCAACCCATGACACGGTTCCGTCCAGACTTTTTAGCTGCGAGTAAACATTGATCGGCACGATGTAACAGGCTCATACCTTGTTCGTCATCATCATCTTCCAAACTAGCAACACCTAAGCTGATTGTGATATCTATTGTCAGCTTACTATTGATACCAAAGGGCTGCTCACCTACTATCCGCTTGAGGCGTTCTCCTACTATCAGCGCCTCCTCACCAGTGGTATGAGCCAAAAGGACAATAAACTCCTCACCCCCGTAACGAAACGCGGTGTCTTGAGAACGTAAGTTATGACGCAGACGTGTACACAACAATTGCAACAAGCGATCGCCTACTAAATGTCCATACTGATCATTGACTCTTTTGAAATAATCTATATCCAAAATCACCATGCTCAGGGGAGTGTGTTGATTCCTAGCTTTGGTAATTTGTCTAGGTAGCTCCCAATCTAAGGCACGGCGATTATTCAAATCTGTCAACGAATCCGCTAGAGCGATCGCTGATAAGATATGGTTTTTCTCAAGCAAATCCCGGTACTTTTGGGCTTTACGTAAACCTACCGTTAATTGTCCTAACATCAGATGATGGGTAGCTATCTCTTCTGCTTCCCCTTGCCAAATATACGCATCTGCACCTTGATTAAGCGCTGCGGTTGTCATCTCCAATTCCCAGTTCCAGCCGTTTTGATTTCGCTGTACTAATTGTTGCAGACGATCTTCCACCAAAATACAGTGTATACAAGATAACTGCGTTTGTTCTTTTAACCAGCCACAAAGTTCTACACTACCATTGAGACTCGCCTGTACAAATATGACATCAGGCGATGCAGTTTGAATTTGTATTACTGCTTGGTGAAAATCCATAATTGCTACTAAATCAACAGTAGCTCTCTCATGGATCTGATCGGGAAGTTTTGTAAGAAAGTCATAACTTCCAAAGACCAGAATCTTCATGTTCATGGCTTTATTTTGCGCCTTTACTTTAATAGGGATTACTAATATTTCGCCGATTCGTGAACATATCTTCTCTGAAAACAGGAGATTTTTATATATACCGATACAGTCTTAACTTTGAATATAAATATACCTACGAATTTTAATTTACTCTTAAGATACCCCCAATGATAGATGTCAAATATATAACAATCCTTACATTTATTGAGTTTCACTTTTTATTGCGTATTTTTCAAACAGTAAAAATACTTAAAATTTTTGGTAAAATTGCCAAAATAACCGTATTTTTAAGGTATTCAAGCCAAAAAACACGTAAAATCACAATAAATTTTACGTTTTTATATCAGCCGAAATAATGGTTATACATTTTTAATAAATAGTTATAATTGTTTTACAAATGAAAAAATTAGTAGAAATACTATTTTTTTGATTAAAAATTATATAAAGCCAACTCATCTTCTCAGTATTTATTATGAATAAAATATTGTTATAGGTAATTATTAAGAATTTGATAAATTATTTGGCTGTTAGATTGTACTTGAGGAGAAGATAGGAACATTAAACGTAAATATTATTGTTATTTAAGTAAGTGAAAATTACTATTGTTTAAAACTTTTTCAATATTTGAAAATATTAATTGGTTGACGTTTTTAGCAACTTCTCACTCGCCAATTGCTACTTAACCTCAAGCACAGTAAGACGAACTGGATACAGACAGTAATTAAATATTCTTTACATGCAACCTAGTATAAACACGGTAAATAACTTATTTGCCAAGGCTGCTGGCAGCAAAAGCAAACAAAATGCAAAAATATATAAAGCTGCTTATGAAAATCCACTTAATAGACTTCCCTCTTGACGTGGCTGAATTTTTGGCATAGTTCTTTCTTGAGACATATTTTGTCAGTATTGAATATTAGGGACTGAGAACAGGAAACTAGGAATTAAATATAAACCGAACTATTTCCAGTTCTTAAAACCCCTCCCTAATACCTAATCCCTGGTTAAATTAAACTACTTTTTATTTTCCTCCCATGTCTTCAAACCCCCAGCACCTAAGCGGTAACGAAATTCGTTCTCGATTCCTCAACTTCTACGCTCAAAGGGGACACCAGATTTTACCAAGTGCGTCCCTCGTGCCAGAAGATCCAACCGTGCTGCTGACGATCGCGGGGATGCTACCATTTAAGCCAATCTTCCTGGGGCAGCGCACACCAGAATTTAAACGGGCGACAACTTCACAAAAGTGTATTCGTACCAACGATATCGAAAATGTCGGACGCACCAAACGCCACCAAACGTTCTTTGAAATGCTGGGTAACTTCAGCTTTGGTGATTATTTTAAAGAACAAGCGATCGCCTGGGGTTGGGAAATCTCCACCGAAGTTTTTGGCTTACCCAAGGAACGCTTAGTAGTCAGCGTCTTTGAGGAAGATGATGAAGCTTACGCTATTTGGCGCGATCAAATTGGTGTCACGGAAGCGAGAATCAAGCGCATGGGTGCAGATGATAACTTTTGGGTATCTGGCCCCACTGGCCCCTGTGGCCCTTGTTCGGAAATTTATTATGATTTTCACCCAGAACGGGGTGATGAGAATATAGATTTAGAAGACGATACCCGGTTTATCGAGTTCTATAACTTGGTATTCATGCAGTACAACCGCGATGCGTCGGGTAATTTGACACCACTGCAAAACAAAAACATTGATACAGGAATGGGCTTGGAGAGAATTACCCAAATTCTCCAAAAAGTGCCGAATAATTACGAAACAGACCTAATTTTCCCGATTATCGAAACAGCAGCAAAAATTGCTGGGATTGATTACCACAGCAGCGACGAGAATACCAAAGTTTCCCTAAAGGTTATCGGTGATCATGTGCGTTCTGTAGTTCACATGATTGCTGATGAAATCCGCGCCTCAAATGTGGGACGGGGTTACGTGCTGCGGCGATTAATTCGGCGGGTGGTGCGTCATGGACGCTTGATTGGGATTACTGGGGAGTTTATCACCCAGGTTGCGGAAACGGCGATCGCTCTTTCCGAGTCAGCATACCCCAACGTCCGCCAACGGGAAGCCTCAATCAAGGCGGAACTCGCACGGGAAGAAGCCAACTTCCTCAAAACCCTTGATAGGGGTGAAAAACTCCTAGCGGAAATTATCGAACAGGTGAAGAAGCAAGGGCAAACTGTAATTAGTGGTGAGAGTGCTTTCACCCTTTACGATACTTTTGGTTTTCCCCTAGAACTCACTCAAGAAATCGCTGAGGAAAATCACCTAACTGTTGATGAAGACGGCTTTAATGTCGAGATGCAAAAGCAGGTGGAACGCGCCAAAGCAGCCCACGAAACCATTGACTTAACTGTACAAGGTTCCCTCGACAAACTCGCCGAACACATCCAAGCCACCGAGTTTATAGGTTATAGCCAACCTGCGGCGACGGCGAAGGTGGAAGTTTTGTTAGTAGGTGGTGTTTCCCAAGAAGAAGCCGAAGCGGGAACAGATGTCCAAGTTGTCCTTGACAAAACGCCATTTTATGCTGAATCTGGCGGACAAATAGGCGATCGCGGTTATATCTCCGGCGATGGTATTGTCGTGCGGGTGGAAGATGTGAAGAAGGAATCGGATTTCTTTGTTCACTTCGGACGCATCGAACGGGGAACTCTGCGGGTAGGCGATAATGTCACCGCCCAAATTGATCATTCTTGTCGTCGTCGCGCCCAAGCTAACCACACCGCCACTCACCTATTACAAGCAGCGTTGAAGAAATTCGTTGATGAGGGAATATCTCAAGCTGGTTCTTTGGTTTCCTTCGACAGATTGCGCTTTGACTTTAACTGTCCCCGCGCTTTGACAGCAGAGGAAATTCAACAAGTCGAAGAACAAATTAACACCTGGATTGCGGAAGCCCACTCTGCGAAAATCGAAATATTACCCTTAGCTGAGGCTAAAGCTAGGGGCGCTGTAGCCATGTTTGGGGAGAAATATGGTGATGAAGTGCGGGTAATCGATTTCCCTGGTGTGTCGATGGAACTGTGCGGTGGTACACACGTTAGCAATACGGCGGAAATTGGCGTATTCAAGATTATTTCTGAGGCTGGCGTTGCATCTGGTGTGCGACGCATTGAAGCGGTTTCCGGCCCGGCTGTGTTGGATTACCTAAATGTAAGGGATAAAGTAGTTAAAGATTTAAGCGATCGCTTTAAAGTCAAACCAGAAGAACTACCCGAAAGAATCACCACACTGCAAAACGAACTGCGAACAGCCGAGAAGCAACTGGAGAATCTGAAATCACAACTGGCGATCGCTAAATCCGACAGCTTACTGCAAACAGCCGCAACTGTAGGCGACCATAAAATTATAGTCGCCCAGTTAGAAGGCGTTGACCCCGAATCCTTGAAAAGTGCAGCCGAACGCCTATTACAGAAAATCGGTAATGGTGCGGTGGTGCTAGGTTCCGTTCCCGAAGCTGACAAAGTGAGCTTAGTGGCAGCTTTTAGCCCAGAAGTCAACAAGAAAGGCTTACAGGCGGGTAAATTTATTGGTGCGATCGCCAAAATCTGCGGCGGTGGCGGTGGCGGTAGACCAAACCTCGCCCAAGCTGGGGGACGCGATGCTAGTAAGTTATCAGAAGCTTTGGAACAAGCACAGAGCGAGTTAAACTCTGCTTTGTCTTAAGTTTTGTTTTTTGAGGGGCGGGTATTTTACCTGCCCTACTATTAATTGCTTAGGCGTATATACTTTTTGCTATGCTCTTCTTTTAACGACCTTTCAAGTGCATAGACACAATATTTTAAGCAATAGTTTATGAGTATTAACGCTTTTGTTGATCAAGGGTTTTCTCCGGGTAGGGAATTTTGTGATAAGTTTTTATCTAGTAATGAGTTTACTGTTGAAACCCTCCAACTTATTTCATCTGGAGCAAGTAGAGCTAAAAAAGGTGAATTAGCATTAAATATAGTCAATGCACTTGAAGCAGGTAAGCTTACTTCAGATGAAATATTATTAGCATATGTGAAACAGTCGAGAACATGGTTAAGCTTGAAAATAGGTGCTTGCACTGGTACACCAAAACTAAATTCTGCTGCATCTTTATTACAAGAATTTGGTAATGAAGGTTGGTATGGGCCAATTCAAGAACCGACTCAACCTAATAAAAAATGGTATATCAGAACTCGAAGAATTGTTGATTATGTGCGTCGAGGATCGGGAGATGCTGGTCAAACGGATGAGCGTTATATTCGCTGGTCTGTTATTGCTGAGTTAGCACAAGATTATGTAGCTTTATCTTGGAATGGATTTACCTTTAGTTCAACAACAAGTGAACGGATAGAACCCTCTCAATTTCCTTTCTGGCATCATATTCCTGGTTTTTTTGACGAATTGGCTCAACATTGCCAAGCACAATGGAGTTCTCCCAATCTTCATAAGCTTGTTTTGCATGAGATGTGGGATAAATATCTTAATCATTTCCCATATAAATGGCGACATTTACGTATTAGAGCAGAAGCATCTGGACTAGCTATCAATGCTCATAGCGCAGGAGTTAAGGAAATTGATGTTGAAGGATTACAAGCTCTTTCAGAGAAATTAGCTAATTCGGTTTTAGATAAACTTGGTTTAGTAGGTGATCCAGAAAAAATTCATGATGCTGAAGACGCTATTTTATTAACTTTGATTAAAGAATGGGGTACTAAATCTTATGAGTTTCAACTAGATCAGGAATTATCTCAGGCTGAAATGGAGATAGACCAGTTAAAAAAAGTTAAACTCAAGCGTCTTATTAAAGCACACTGCTATTTTGGACTAAAACCTCACTCTACAACACAAGATTCTCTTCAGCATCTCAAGTGCCATTCAGGGTATTATGGTGGTAGTACGTCCGTTCTTGAATTTCTGCTGAGAGAACTTGGACTTTAAGGCTAAGGTCATGACTAGCTTCATCCACAAGAGTCATTTGGGCTTCTTATCTGAAAATCAAAAAGCGGAACTGAGCAAGTATTTTATGAAGGCATCGACCAACGTAATGCCGCATCAACTTGCTGTGCAATTAGGTATAGAATACTCTGATGCTCTAGCACTCTTAGCAGACCTGGAATCTAAAGGAATCTGTGAGATGAAGCTGCTAATATATCATAATTGTGAACCAGATGTACCTATAGATGCAATACCTTATGGTACAGGCTTTCCTGATCTACCTTGGACTTGTCCCAATTGTGAGAACGTTGTGGAAACTTATGATGAGTTATCGTTTGATCTTATGGCTATATCTAAACAACCAATTGAATTTGTTTGATTGATTCATGCAAAGCCAGGACAATCTTGTGGAATCCATTATTAATGCGATGAAGTCCTTGGAGTCAGGAAATCCAGCATTAAATAAATTAGCTTCTTATTTGTATAAAGCAGATGCACAACTTTCCAAGTATTTAGATGAACTTAATATATATATACAATTAGATAAGCCAACACGCAAACAAACCCAGGATGCAGGCAAACTCTTGGAACAGATTGTACTTTTATTATTTAAAGGACTAAAAGGTGTCCAAACTATCAAAAGTTTCCAGTCCGCAGGGCCTCAATATGATTTATTAGTAAGTGGAGATGATCTGTCCTGGGATGTAATGTGTAAAACTTTATATCTTGACCGGGAAAAGAGAGATATAGTAATTGAAGCAAAGGCTACAAATTCACCTTTACCAGATAAGCAATTTGCTCGATTATGCAGCATTATGGAGCATAATTTAAGAGGTGCAGGTCTTGGTATTTTTATTACATTAAATGGGGCATCAGGATTTCCTAAACGAGATAGTACAAGACAAAGAGCAGTTAGTGATTGTAGACTTCGCCAGATAATTTTTCATGCCAGAACAAATAAAATTATAGTTGTTTTAGAAAAGGAAGATTTATTTCAATTAACTCAGAATGGAAGTTTAATTGAAATATTAGCTAGAAAAATTAGAGATTTATCGGAATTAAGCGGACTTCCTACTACTCCTGCGGAACAGTTTCAAGAAATAGATTTACCTGCTCATTTAAAAATTTTGTATGAGAGTGATACTTAAAATAAGGCGTGTTTTCAAACTATAAAAGTAGGTTGGGTTAAGCCTAGAGCAACCCAAAAAAGTCACGCAAACTTTGGATTTAGTAATACCAAATACCAATTCTCTATGAAATTGCACCCAATAATGATGTAGAGACGTTGCGTGCAGCGTCTCTACAAATTGCTATTTTGAATTGCTATTATTTGTGAGGCTGATCCTGTCATAAATAAAAAATACTATACATCTCCTGACTTACCTGTGGAATCTAGGGTATATGCAAGATAAACAGCCTCTAGAAAGACATCAGAACTAGTGGTTGGTACTTTTTCTAAATGAAGAATTTCTTGAACTTGTTCGGCTAATTTGATAGATAAAGCACTTCTGGCTTTAGCTGTCATTGTGCTACGTCGTTGTAAATACTCACGAATCACAGCAAAGTCATCCGGCAATAATATTGATAAATCGGTTATTCGCAGTAACTCTTGATGAAGTGATTTAGCAGCCTCAGAAATACTCAAATTAGATGAGGCTGGGGTTTCAGCTTGAATCACAATCGTACCAGCGACAAAATCACCAAGGCGCTTTTCTGGACGAGTAAACATAATTAAAAAAGCGCCGAGGAACAAAAACTCATCGAAAGGGCGCAATAGAGCGCGTAAAGTCGCTTGCTGCATCCCAATTGGTCTACCATCATCTCGGACTACACGAATTTTAACTGAGCGTTTACCAGGGGTTTGTCCTTGCCATAAAGTCTCAAAAAAGACAAAGTAACCAGCGTACATCGCAAAGCTAATAATAAATGCGATCGCCACTAGCCAAAGCCCTACAGCCGAACCAAAAGTTTGCGTCCACCAATCTACTAACTGTGCGGAAATAAATACCCAGGCAAGAAAAAACACCACCCAAGTCACAGCTAAAATCAGATAATCAATCATTAAAGCCCAGGCGCGATTTCCAATCCCCGCAAGGGTAAATTCCAACTCTACACTTTCAGGTGTACGGTATCTGACTCGGTTAAACAGGTGCATAGACAAAATGGGGAGTGGGGAGTAGGGAGTAGGGAGTGGGGGAGATGAGGGAGATGAGGGAGCAGAGGAGAATAATTAATTACTGTTGACTGTTGACTGTTGACTAATGACTAATGACTAATAACTAAACTTCGCGATCGCGTAACTTTAAGCCTAAACCTTCACGACGACTACGTAAATCATAATAAATTACCGCTTTGATACTTTGCCAGAAGGGTATTAGCAACGCTCCAGCGCCAAAACTGAGACCTAAAACCAGGACAAAGTAAAGCAAAGCAAATATGGTATTACCATCCCGAATTAAAGGTAAAAATATTGCTTGTAAAATAGATGTGATAATCTGCACTACGATTTGAATGGGAAGTGTAATCAAGAAACCAACGAAGGTAATTAACAGTATTCGCCAAACATGACCTTGAGTTAATTCCCAACTACGGCTAATAGCAGAAGTAGCCTCTATACCTTCCTCCACAGCTAAGGGTAAATCTACCAGATAAAAACGTGTCACCAGCCATAAAATCCCTAAGAGTGCTACAATCCCAAGTGCAAAAGCGATAAGAATAAACACAAGATAAGTAGCAGGATTACCTTGCTGTCCTACTCCCCCAACAAGTACCGCAGATAACGCTCCTAGTAAGGCAGAAAAAATTATTACACCCAAGCCAATGCCAATACCGATGAGAAATAATAAGAGCAAAACCAACAAAAACTGCCATAATCGAGAGTTAACGAAACGCTGCCCTGATGAGATGCTCTCAGGCTGATCGACCAAATCACCAAAGGCTAGGCGCGAAATTAGCGCACTGAGGGCATAAAACTTAGCCCAGCCATAAATCGGCACAAGTACCCAGACATAAGCTTTTAAGGCTAATAAAAAGTAGTCCTTAAGATGAGAACGGTACAAGCGTAGCCCTGCACTGACAACATTGCCTACACTTAAAGGTTGTGTAGGATTGGGCGAACCAAAGTTTCCAGCCATAGATGCAAAATTTCCTTGAAATTACTGGTGTGATTTTGAGGCTATCTTAAAGTACGTTAATTGCTAATATTCCCAAAATTTATGAATATTCAACGTTGGGTAGCACGGCGCGAAGCAAATTGGCAGCGTTTAGATGCTTTATTAAGAAAGGTAGAAACCAAGAGGCTCAAGTCTCTCAAAGCCTCCGAAATTAGAGAGTTAGCGAGTTTATATCGTTCAGTAGCGGCAGATTTAGCACGCGCCCAGACGCAGCAAGTCGGTAATATTTTGATACATAATTTACAATCCTTAACAAGTCGTGCCTATACGCAAATTTACCAAGGTTCCAGAAGGCAGGAATGGCAAGCAGTAGTTGAATTTTACCGATGGGGGCTACCAGCCGCGATACAGCAAACATTTGCGTATACTGCCACAGCTACAACTTTGTTTATTCTAGGGCTAGTCATTGCTTGGTGGTATGCTTGGCAAGACCCGACATTTATGTCGTTAATTGTACCAGAACGGTTAATTACTAAAGTACGAGATGAGCATCAATTGTGGATGGGGTCAATCGTGGGGATTGAACCTTTAGCTTCAAGCGGCATTATGATTAACAATATCAAAGTGTCCTTTGGTGCGGTGGCTGGCGGAATCACAGCCGGGGCATTTACAGTCTATCTCATGGTCTTTAACGGCTTGCTTATAGGTGCGATCGCTACATTAGTAGGGCAGAATAACTTAGCTTATCCTTTTTGGGCGTTCGTTTTTCCCCACGGTGCTTTAGAATTACCCGCTATCTTTTTTGCAGGTGGGGCTGGGTTGTTATTAGCAAGAGCCATTTTATTTCCTGGTGAATATCGGCGCGGTGATGCCTTGAAACTCTACGGTTCTCAAGCTGTACAGTTAGTTTTCGGTATCGTGCCAATGTTAGTTATTGCAGGGATTATTGAAGGATTTATCTCACCTAATCCCAGGATTCCTGAACCTCTTAAGTATTTACTAGGTACTAGTCTATTTATGCTTTTATTTATGTATTGTAATCGGCAAAAATCATCAGTTAAAAGATAGATTTAGAGTAAATATTTTAGGAGTACGGTTATTGCGATCGCACCTGTTCATAAAACCGAACCTACAAGTGTTTATTATTGATATAATCTTAATAGTAAAGAAGCTAAAGATTAAGCTTTTTAAATGTTAATTCAGAACAATCCAAAAATATACCTCAAAAAGCTTAAATGGCTTCTGATAAGCAAATAGTGCATTTTCGAGGTGACATTATGGCAATTATGCGGTGGGAACCATTCCGGGAAATTGAACGCTTAGAACCATTCCGCGAAATTGATACCTTGCAACGGCAAATGAACCGCCTATTTGATAGATTAATGCCTACAGATGGCGGTGAAAGAACGGGATTTACATTTGTCCCGGCGGCTGAACTCGAAGAATCTGAAGATGCCGTTCATGTACGTCTGGAAGTACCTGGCTTAGATGCAAATGATATTCATGTAGAAGCTAGTCCAGAATCAATTTCGATTAGCGGGGAACGCAAATCTGAAACCAAGACTGAAGAAAATGGCATAACTCGTTCCGAGTTTAGATATGGTAAATTCCAACGAGTAATTCCATTACCTACTTTAATTCAAAACGATAAGGTACAAGCTGAGTACAAAAACGGTATTCTTCGTCTTACTTTGCCCAAAGCAGAGTCGGAAAGAAATAAAGTGGTGAAAGTGAATATTGGTTAAAGCATTACCAAGTTAAGGCATGATTATTGTGGGGTAGGCATCTTGCCTGCCCCAAATTATACAACGGACGGGCAAGATGCCCATCCCACAATATCAACTCTACTTCTCCAAAAACTTTTGTTCCATTTGCAGGAATTGGGGAACACCCACAAGGGCTTGAAAATCTTGAAAGTTAACTATATCAGTAAAATTAGCTGTGGTTCCCTGTTCTTTGATATGAGTTAAGCAAGTTGTGAGAGTTTGGGTAACTGCTAATAAACCTGTAAGTGGGAAAAAGACAATTTTAAAACCTAAATTTTGCAACTCTGTGGCAGAGATTTGGGGAGTTTTGCCACCTTCCACAATATTGGCTACTAGAGGTGTGTTAGGAAAAGCTGCGGTGATCGCTTCTAATTCTGCCACAGATTGCGGCGCTTCTACGAATAGTATATCTGCACCTGCCTCAATATAAGCATGACCACGGGCGATCGCTTCTTCTAAACCTAGTGGGCCACGGGCATCTGTACGGGCGATAATGACTAAACAACTCTCACCACGCGCCTCCACGGCTGCGCGAATTTTGAGAACATGTTCAGCTTTGGATATAACTCGTTTCCCTTCAAAATGACCGCATTTCTTCGGCCATTCTTGGTCTTCCAGCAATATACCCGCCACACCCAACTGCACAGCATCCTTAATAGTCCGCGTTACATTTAAAGCATTGCCATAGCCTGTATCTAAATCGGCAATTAAAGGCATACTCACAGATTGAGCGATACGCCCCACACTATATAACATTTCCGTTGCTGTGAGAAAACCGTAATCTGGCAAACCTAAAGTAGATGCAGCAATACCAAAACCGCTAGTAGCCACTACATCAAAACCTATATTTTCAGCTAATTTTGCACTTAGGCAATCATAAACACCAGGAATCACAATAATTTCAGGTTTTGCAAGTAACTGCCGCAGTTTTTGGCTAGAAGACATAGAAAAATACAAATTACACAACAGTTAGAGAATACAACAATGGGGTAATTCGTAATTAATTAAATTCTCATAATATATGTTATTAGTATTAAACATATTTAGGATTTTTTGTCAATAATTTAACACTAAATTATTAGTCAAAGAGTTGTTAAATAATTACTGCAAAGATACCGTATTGTTTAATAATTTGATAGGTAAGTCAGCGTAAGTAATTACAGGTTTGTAGTAAGGACTTTAACTCTAACTGTAGGGCTAAAGCCCTTACTACAAACCAATGTTCATGATTTTTATATTTCTTGAACATTGTTTAATTGCCGCTACTTACTTAACATATTTAAAAACGTTTTCAAGTTCAAATATAAAATGATACAGTTGCGGGTGAATTTGGCTTTATTGCCAATACTGGTGGTGTTAGGAGTAAACAATACAGCCAACGTAGCACAGGCCGGGGGATTTGCTCTGAATGAACAGAGTGTTAAAAGTATGGGTAATGCTTTTGCTGGGAGTGCGGCTGCGGCTTATGATGCCAGTACTATCTTTTATAATCCGGCTGGGTTAACTCTGATAGAAGATACTTCTCTTGTAGGCTCAACTTTTGCCATTTTTCCGACAATCAATTTTCAAAACCAAGGTTCAACGGTAGCTACAGGTGCAGCCTTGACTGGTGGTAATAGTGGTGATGCAGGTATAGATATTGCTGTACCCAATCTCTACGCCGCTTGGAGTCTTTCCGATCGCGTAAAATTAGGTATAGGAGTTAACGTTCCTTTTGGGTTAGCTACAAGCTATGATCGGGACTGGGTGGGACGTTATCAAGCTGTAGAATCGAAACTGACGACAATTAATTTTAATCCTACCATTGCCGCTAAGTTGAGTGATAACTTCTCTGTTGGTGCGGGTTTAAATATTCAATATGCTGAAGCTACCCTCTCTAATGCCATTGACTTTGGTGCAATTGGCGGAAGCCGGGGTTTGCCTTTACGACCACAACAGGCTGACGGTTTTGTCAAAGTCACAGGCTCAGATTGGAGTGTCGGCTATAATTTAGGGATTATGTACGAACCAAGCAAGAGTACACGCATTGGTTTAAGCTACCGTTCTCCCATTAGACAAGATATTCGGGGTAACGCTGATTTCACTGTACCAGCGATGCCTGCGGCGGGCTACGCCTACGCTAGTCGTTTAACTGCTACTGGAGCATTTACAGACACAGGAGCCAAAGCTGTTGTCAACCTTCCCGATAACTTATCCCTCGCAGTTTACCACCAAGTTAATCCCCGCCTTTCCGTTGTTGGCGATGTCACCTGGACAAACTGGAGTCGTTTTAAAGAACTGCGAGTTGAATATGACAACCCAAGTCAACCAGATACCGTACAGCCGGAGAATTGGCAGGATACCTACCGTGTAGGGGTGGGTGTAAACTACGCACTCAATGATCGCTTAACGCTGCGAACTGGTGTGACTTTTGATCCAAGCCCCATCAAAGAAGAGTTTAACACCGCAAGATTACCAGGAGGCGATCGCACTCTAGTCGGTATCGGTGCAACTTATAAACCTTCTAAATCATTTAATATTGACGTTGGCTACACGCATATATTCGTTGACAATAGTTCAATTATTCAAACCAACACCACAGGAGACACCCTCAGAGGTGAGTTTGATGGTTCAGTAGACATCATCGGTATACAAGCGAATTGGCAGTTTTAGTCAGTTGACAGTTGACAGTTGACAGTTGACAGTTGACAGGTTACGTCCACTGTTCACTGTTCACTGTCCATTGTCCACTGTTCACTTCCCTACTCCCTACTCCCTACTCCCCACTCCCTTTATTCAAACCACCAAGGGTCATTGATTGAACTAGTTTTAATCAAAAATGCCTGTTTGCGCGTGAACCGTTTTAAAGCTGCTGCACCCATGCGAGAAGCACCCATCCCGGAGAAATTAAAAGCGTTTTTCTCTCCTTCGTGCATTATGGCAGTCAGAGCCGCATCATTAATACTAATAGCACCTACATTTAATTGCCGGGCAACGGCTAGGGCTTCAGCTTCCGAACCAGCAAACACAGCCCCACTCAAGCCATAAATTGAATCATTAGCTAAATGTATTGCTTCCTCAACGCTAGAAAAAGGCATAACTGGCATAATAGGGCCGAAAGTCTCCTCACTCATAACTTTCATCGAATGGTTCACATTAGTTAGCACTGTGGGACGACACCACCAACCTCCGCCTAAATCTTCTACTTTCCCACCGCAATGAATAACAGCTCCCTTTTCTACTGCATCTAAAAGATGATCGTTAATAATACCAGCTTGTCTTTCGGCAATGATGGGGCCGATTTCGCCACTTTCTACGGTAGGGTGAGCTAGTTGTAGACGGTGGGCTTTGGCTACTAATTTATGATAGAAGTCTTCAAATATTGATTCAGCAACATAAATTCGTTCAATAGATAAACACGATTGTCCACTATTGACGACCGCACCCCACAAAATAGCTGAGGTGGCTAATTCTAAATTGGCTGATTCTAAAACGATCGCCGGATCTTTCCCTCCCAATTCTAAACAAGCAGGAATAAACCGTCTAGCTGCCGCTTCTGCTACTTCCCTCCCTGTAGCCACACTCCCTGTAAAACATACCAAATCAACATAATCAATCAAACTAGCCCCAGTTCTCCCGCCTCCCTCAACAAAGAGTAAGATATCGCGCAAGTCAGGAACCTCATTCAATGCAATCAACAATGGCGCGACGAACCGGGGTGCAATTTCACTAGGTTTAACAACCACAGCACAACCCGCCAGCAACGCCGGAATTGTATCAATCATCGACAGTAGCAGGGGAAAGTTCCACGGACTAATTACCCCAACTAAAGCATAAGGAACAGATGTTTGTTGTAAAGCGATAAAAGGAATACCAGTATTTTTGGCAGAATCTTGGAGTAATTCTGGTGCTAAACCACACCAGCGATCAATACTGTTGAGAAAAGAGTCAATTTCTAATACTGATATAGATAATCTGCCTGTATCATTAACCAAAGCGTCTGTAAGTTGTTCACGTCGAGATAATATAACTTGCTTCCATTGCTGTAGTGCAGCAATTCTCCCTTCCACACCCAACTGTAGCCAACGTGTCTGCGCCCGTCGCGCCCGGTTACATTGCTGTGCCAACAACCTCGGCGGCGGCGGTATAATCACGTAATCAAATTTTCCAGTCCGTGGATTGCGAACTTCTATTTTTTTAGTCATTAGTCATTAGTCATTAGTCATTAGTCCATAGTCCATAGTCAACAGTCAAAAGGCAGTATTTCTTAATTTTGAATTTTGAATTTTGAATTGATGACTCCCCACTCCCATCAAATAATCCCTAACTGCGTTAGGCGTTCAATAGTTGCTTGTTGTGTTTGTATAAAGTGTTTGCGATCTACTTCTTTATTCAGCATAGTATTTGCTGGGTAAAATTGTGCCTGACTGTAGCTTTGGGCGTAGAGTTCAAATCTTTGGCGGGAGAGTAAATTATTTAACCCTGGTCTAGTGCGATCGCGTCTTAATGCAGCTAGGTCTATTTCGGCAAAGGCTGCCATACTTTCGCCTGTAGTTGTTTCTGCTAAAACGATTCCCCGATGGTCAATGATTTTAGAACCGCCATCAGCCGAGGAAATAGGAATAGGAATATTAGTGATTCCGGCGGTATTAGCAGAAACCACGTATGCCATATTTTCTACTGCGCGACTAATTTTGGCCGCATCTTTGGGGGTGAGGTTTTTACTATAAATTTCTGATGTCGAATGTAGAAAGATTTCTGCCCCTCGCATTGCCAAACATCGCGCCACTTCTGGGTATAAAATTTCTTCTGATGCCAAAGCTGCTAAGTTGCCAATGGCAGTTTTAGCTACAGGAAAAACCCCCTCCAATCCATAACAATCAAGATATTTATCCCAAACATCCCCAGGTGTAGGCGCAAACAAAGAATTTAACCGCCGATATCGTAAAACAACTGTGCCAGAAGGGTCAATTACAAAGCAAGTTTGAAAGTACAAATTAGGAAAATTAGGGTCGAGTTCATAAGCATTCCCAGCTAAAAAAATTTGATGCTTCTGGGCAATTTTACCCAAAGCCTCATACTCAGCACCGTTAATTTCCAAACAAGCTTTCTCAGCCCAAACTGGCAAAGGTTCCCCCATCGGAAAGCCAGTCAGAAAATACTCTGGCAGCACAATTAAGCGACAGTCAACCCCAATAAAAGCAATACTCGCAGCAATTTGTTGTGCCAAGCGGTTAATTGTATTTTGCATCATCAACCCAGCCTCTTGGCGATCGCTTGCATGATTGACTGCATGACAAGTAACTTGCAACGCCAAAGCGCGAAATGAATTGAGATAATCAGGGTTTGCCATAGAGGAGGGAGTAGGGAGTGGAGAGTGGGGAAGAAAATAATTACGAATTACGAATTATTCTGTCTCCTCCCCAAAGCGATCGCACTAATTTATCTGTCATTTGTTCGCCAAATAGCCGTACTGCAACTTTATTATCTGGGTCGCGTTCGGCGATCGCCCGGCGGATAATTAAATCACGTTCGGCTAAAGCAACACGTTCTGATTCTGGGACAGCTTCGGCTTTATCAACCCAAACTAACCACCGATCTATCATCTCATGAGCGACTGAACTTAGCGCGGCAATTGTTTCTTCCGTGACTGCGCTGGTGTAACAAAGGCTTGTCTGAGATTGTACCTGACGAATGTAAAGAGTTTTACTAATATATTGCTGGAAGCGTTCATCATTAGCAAATGCTAAATATCTTTCATTTGCTGGTTCGTAGTAGCGGTCTAGGTAATCTAAGTCAGTAAATAAATCACTCCGAGCGATATAATCTATATAGAAGAATAAGTGTGGTACGGTAGCGAAAGCAAAAGCCAAATGGGGAACGCGAATATGCGACCCTAACCAAATAGTTAAGTGCATATTACAAAACCCTGAGTTTGGTTCGCGTAACCATGAATGCACTAACCAATCAATTTCTGTACCAGAAAAAGTATTCAGTGAACCGTGGGCTGCACCTACTTGCGCCTGATAGTTTTGTAAATCTTTGGTAGAAGGATCTGGCTGTAGTTCAAAACGCGCGTCTATTTTCTGGCGGAGTTCTTTGGTAATACCCCATAATTGCTTAAATATGGCTGTATTATCTACAGGAATTTGCTGTTGAACCATCGTTTGCAATACCGCTTTTGATAGTGTTATATGCAAATAAACCTAATTTGAATATACAGCAGTTACATCTTGCTTATGTTCGAGTTCATATCTAATTCTCTGGAAGTAGAGAATTAGTTGTTGGTTAATTATTTTACGGCTTAATCAGTTGTGAAGATTGAAAAATCGACTCAAGGCATGAGGTATAAGTGTATGCAGATTAAAGTTATAATTTGGCTACTACCTCATTTTTAAAGCCTATTAGCAGAAAAGGCGTTAAGTTCACTCCAATTAGCAAATAAAGTGAAACCAGCAGATAAAGAGCTTGTATATTGGGAGACTGTTCATGACAGAAAATAATCATGATAAACAACTGTCGAGAATAGTTTTAAAAGGCTTCAAATCTATAGCCAATTGTGACCTTGAACTATCAAAAGTGAACATTTTAATTGGTGCTAATGGTGCGGGAAAATCCAACTTTATCGGCTTCTTCCGCATGATTGGGCAATTACTAGAGGAAAACCTGCAAGTTTTTGTCAGTCGTCAAGGCGGCCCTGATGCCTTATTACATTTTGGACGAAAAACAACTGAACAATTACGGTTTGAGCTATATTTCGGCAATAATGATTACTCCGCTACTCTAGAACCAACCCAAGATAATCGGCTGATGTTTGCTAAGGAATCTTTCTGGTGGAAAGGGAATTTTATGAAGGGTGTAGGTAATTTCATGATTCCTCAGTCTTTACCCCCTAAAGATGACGCTGAAGGAGGTGGTAAGGATGTAATAGGTAGGGGTCATTTTGAGACAAAGCTTTTCACTGGTACAAGAACCAAAATTGATGAGTATATTTTGTCAGCCATGCAGCAGTGGCGAGTTTATCATTTTCATGACACCAGTGACAGCGCTTACATAAAACAACCGCAAGGTATCAATGACAATGCTTACCTGCGTCCTGATGCACGTAACCTTGCAGCCTTCCTGTATCTATTGCGCGACACCTACCCAGCTTCATATCAAAAAATAGTTAAAACTATTCGACTTGTTGCGCCTTTTTTTGGAGACTTTTACCTGCGTCCTTCTCCAAATAATCAGGAGGTGATTGAGTTAGAATGGTTTGAGCGTGGGCAGGATATTCCCTTCAAGGCACACTTGCTTTCAGATGGCACACTGCGTTTTATCTGTCTAGTCACGGTTTTTCTACAACCTGAAGACCTCCAGCCGGAAACAATTCTAGTTGATGAACCAGAATTAGGTCTTCATCCCTATGCTATCACAGTACTGGCTTCTTTGATCCGTACTACCTCTAAGCAGGTAATTGTTTCTACTCAATCTGTCGAACTGCTCAACGAATTTGCAGCCAGTGATGTAATTGTTGTAGACCGCAATGAAGGCAAGTCTTACCTTCACAGGCTGAATCAGCACGAGTTGGAAGCATGGCTAGAAGATTATAGCTTGGGTGAGCTTTGGAAAAAGAACATCCTGGGCGGGAGACCTGCCAGATGATGCGGGTCAATGTTTTTGTAGAAGGGCAAACTGAGGAAACTTTTGTCAGGGAACTGCTTTACGACTATTTTCTAAGCAAAAGTATCTACTTCAATCCGATTCTTGTCAAAACCAGTTCCACCGGTAAGGGTGGAGTTGTGAGTTATGCCAAAATCAAACGGCAATTAAATCAGAAGTGTTTGGAAGATAAAACTGCGTTTGTTACTACCATGTTTGATATGTATGCCTTGCCTGATGATTTTCCAGGAAGTGATTCCATACCCAACACTAGCGACCCATTCGAGAAGGCTGAACATTTAGAACGAGAGATGGGCAAGGATATTGGTCACAATAATTTTATCCCGAATTTGTTGGTGCATGAATTTGAAGGGCTTTTGTACAGTCAGCCACAAGCGTTTGCTCAATGGTTCGATGAAAGTGTCGTTGATATTTTGCAATCCGAACGTAACGCCTTTCCTTCTCCTGAATATATTAATGACAATCCACTAACAGCGCCATCAAAAAGAATCCGTAATTGTTGCAATGGCTACGACAAAGTACTACATGGTTCAGTACTGGCACTAGATATCGGGTTGGATAAAATACGCCAGGAATGTCAACATTTTCATCATTGGTTGTTGCGTGTGGAAAACATAATTTCAATCTGACTTGCTTTTAAGTATCTAAGGATCTGTAGTGGGCATTACTCACTGTAATTATCTCTCAAAAATTAATTTATTAGTCTTTAATATATTACTCAAAAACTACAATACAACTGTAATTATCATTTGAAACTTGTATAATGATATTCCTTTAGTAGAAGTCAAAGTAATCAATATATTTCTATAATTATTCAAAACAATAAACAATTAACTACTCATAGAGAGGATAAATACGGTTGCACACTGATGAGTTTGTATTTCCGTAGGTAAACAACGCTAGAATGAAGAAAGAATAAAACATGAAAAAGCAGAAATTACATTAATTTATGTAAATAATTAGCTTGTAATAAGCGTAAATATTCTAGTTAAATGTGTTCTTAATTTTAAGAATTAAGAATAGCCGATTTTAATAGGAAAGAGGTTTGAATGAAATTACTCAAGGTTGATAATGATGAAGTTGCATTATCAGTAGAAAGTAATGACGAGGATGCTGTTGAGCAGAAAACATTCATACATCCACGCCCGCAATTGGTGCGATCGCCTTGGCATAGTCTCAATGGTTTATGGAAGTTTGCCTTTGATGACGAAGGCAAATGTATGCAACCAAGCGACCTCAAGCAATGGACGCATTTAATAGAAGTCCCCTTTGCCCCAGAATCAACTAGAAGTGGGATTGGTGACACAAATTTTCATCCTAATTGTTGGTATGAGCGAGAATTTGCCACACCAGAAGGTGATGGGAGATTGTTACTACACTTCGGCGCGGTAGATTACCGGGCGCGTGTGTGGGTGAATGATATATACATAGGTGAACACGAAGGCGGACACACCAACTTCTCCCTTGATATTACCCATGCCTTAAATGACAGTGGCACAACAAAAGTTACAGTTTGGGCGCACGATGATCCGCAAGACCTGGCCAAGCCTCGTGGTAAGCAGGATTGGCAATTGAAACCTCACAGTATTTGGTATCCCCGCACTAGCGGTATTTGGCAGACAGTCTGGGTTGAGCGAGTAGGTAAGACTTATCTCGGTCATTTGTGTTGGCATTGTGATTTTGAGCGTTGGGAAGTGGCTTTTGAAGCAGCGTTGGCGGGTGATTTACCTACTGATGGCGTACAAATCAGGATGAAATTGAGCATTGGCGATAAGGTGTTGGCGAATGATAGTTACGACGTATTGAACGGAGAAATCAACCGCCGTATAGCCCTTGGCGACCCAGGAATTGACGATTTCCGTAACGAATTATTGTGGAGTCCAGAAAAGCCGACGCTAATTGATGCAGAAATTGAAGTGTGGGATAATGACCGACTACTCGATGAAGTAAAATCTTACACTGCAATGCGGATGGTAAGTATACAGCGCGATCGCTTTATGCTCAATGGTCGTCCCTACTATTTACGCCTCGTCCTCGACCAAGGCTATTGGCCGGATACTTTGATGACTCCACCCAGTGATGAAGCTTTGCGGCGTGATGTAGAACTCATCAAAGCAATGGGTTTCAACGGAGTCCGCAAACACCAAAAAATAGAAGACCCACGATTTTTATATTGGGCAGATGTTTTAGGTTTATTGGTGTGGGAAGAAATGCCCAGTGCTTACCGCTTCACTCGCAAAGCAGTAGAACGCATGACCCATGAATGGACGGAAGTCATCAAACGAGATTCCAGCCATCCATGTATTGTGGCTTGGGTTCCTTTTAATGAATCATGGGGAGTGCCAAATTTAGTTGAGACAGCCGCGCACCGCAACTATGTTTTGGCAATGTATCACTTAACTAAAACCCTCGACCCTACTCGTCCAGTAATTGGTAACGATGGCTGGGAAAGTACAGATACAGATATTCTGGCAATTCATGATTATGACACCAAGCCCCTGCAACTACTGCGGCGTTACGGGCCAGAGATGAAATTATCGGATATGCTTAATCATAAACGCCCAGGTGGACGTATCCTCACCCTTGACAACTACCCCCATCAAGGGCAACCAGTGATGCTGACAGAGTTCGGTGGCATTGCCTATGCCCCAGAAGATGAGCCGAATGCAGATAAAGCCTGGGGATATGAGCGTTGTTGGAGTGTATCGGAATTAGAAATGAAATACTCTGCCCTACTAGAAACGGTAAATAGTATTGAACTATTCAGTGGATTCTGTTACACACAATTTACCGACACATTCCAAGAAGCGAACGGGCTGTTATATAGCGATCGCACTCCCAAGTTCCCCATAGAAGCCATTCGGGCTGCCACCCTTTCAGGAGAAGGGTTCTGCACTCCCAGCAGATGTTAAATAGATTAAAAGACATTATTACAATCAGAAAATCCCTTAATTTTTTATTAGGGGATTTTTTTATGTTGAGATAATAAAATTATATCGGCTTTTATGGCTACTTAAATATTATTTGAATCTGACTATACGGTATTTACTGAGAAAGTTATTAATGATTATAAAAATAACAGTATATTATCTGATTACTATGCAGTCATAGTATCAGTAAGATGTATCGGGGTGCAAATATTTATGTTATTAAACCTAGTTGTAATTATTTTAATATAACGATTTCTATTAAAAACAAACAGACAAGGATTAACTCTAATGGATACAGGTAAATTTGTACTTCTGGCGAGTAGGAGTTCATGAATATAGACTCACTTATTTAATTGTTTTTTAGATAATTATTCTCACAGCAATTATATTTTATATTCATAATTATGAAAAGGTCATTGAATCTTATTTGTGGATTAAAACCTTTATTATTAATATCCCTATTAACAGTATTATTTCAGAATAATCAATCCGCATTTTGTGCCGAAACTAATAACAGAGTAATTGCCCAAAACCAGAATCCACAGGACTTACCACCAGATAGATTTAATGACGTTCCTGTTAATCCTTTACCATCAGAAATAACACCGCCACCATCAACCCAAGAGCAATTACTACCTCCACCTCAACTACCAAATCAGCCAGATTCAGGGCAAGATGATCCTCAAGCGAAATTCCAAGTTGAGCGGATTGAAGTTATTGGTAGTACAGTTTTCACACCAGAACAGTTTGCAGCAATTACAAGCCCGTATATTAAGCGAGAAATTACCTTTGCAGATTTGTTAAAAGTCAGAGATGCAATTACAAAACTTTATACAGATAAAGGTTATGCCACAACAGGGGCATTAGTTGCACCGCAAATATTAGAAGCTGGTGTTGTGAAGATTCAAGTTATTGAAGGTAGCCTACAAGAAATCAAAATTACTGGCAATAGGCGATTACGAAGTAACTACATTCGCGATCGCATACAATTAGGTGCAACTAGACCCCTCAACATACCACACTTACTAGAAAGCTTACAACTGCTACGCCTCGACCCGCGTATTCAAAACTTATCAGCCGAATTGCAATCTGGTGTCACTCCTGGGACTAACGTTTTGCAAGTTGAAGTACAAGAAGCAGATACATTCAAATTAACAGCATCTCTAGATAATGGGCGATCGCCCAGTGTAGGTAGTTTTCGCCGGGGAATAGACATCCAAGAAGCCAACTTACTCGGTTTAGGCGATACCCTCAGCGTCGATTATGCCAATACTGATGGCAGTAATACCGTTAACCTCAATTACATATTACCAGTTAATGCCCGTAACGGTACTGTATTTTTTGGTTTTAACCAAGGGTGGAATCATGTGATTGAAGAACCATTTAGTGTTTTGGATATTCAATCAAATACCCACTCCTACGAACTAGGATATCGACAACCGTTATTGCAAAAACCAACTCAAGAATTGGCGATAGGACTATCCTTTTCGCGTCAGGAAAGCCAAACCGAGTTAGGTATCGATAATATCGGCCCGTTTCGCCTCTCACCCGGTGCAGATGCTAATGGTTCAACGAGAATTTCTGCCCTGCGCTTTTTTCAAGAGTACACCCAACGTAGTCAACAACAAGTATTTGCCGCGCGATCGCAATTTAGCTGGGGTTTGAGTTGGTTTGATGCCAATATCAGCAGTGATCAACCAGATAGCCGCTTTTTTGCTTGGCGAGGACAGACGCAATGGGTACGCCAACTAGCCCCAGAAACCCTATTTTTAACACGGGGTGACATACAACTAGCCAATGATTCATTAGTACCTCTAGAACAATTTGGTTTAGGAGGACAGCTAAGTGTACGCGGCTACCGTCAAGATGTATTACTCACAGATAACGGGGTACTTCTTTCAGCAGAATTTCGGTTGCCTATAGTCCGTGCCACGAAACTTGGTGGTGTACTTCAACTTACGCCGTTTATTGATGTGGGTAAAGGTTGGAATAACAATGGCAAAAACCCATCGCAGGACACCTTAGTAGGAACAGGCTTAGGACTATTGTGGAGGCAGGGTGATAACTTCTCGGCTAGGTTGGATTGGGGGATTCCCTTGACCTCAGTAGAAGGAGATAAGCGATCGCTCCAGGAAAATGGGCTGTATTTTTCTATACGCTATACACCCTTTTAATTGCCATTGACGGCTGAGAACACATACACTCCTATACCCTTTTAATTATTTATGAATTTCTTGATTAAACACCACCGTTGGCTGTATGTGAGTTTGAGTATTTTCAGTTTGTGTCTATCTGTGACAATGACACCAGCAAAAGGATCTGTGCAATTACCTACAGACACCTTGAACGCGCCAACATTAATTGCCCAAGCTAGTAACTTATTAGAACAGGGAAGAAACCTGTATCATTCAGGACGGTTTACAGAAGCAGCCACAGCTTGGCAAGCGGCTGTACAGTATTACCGTAACCAAGGCGATCGCCAGAGTGAAGCCCTCAGTTTAAACTACCTCTCACTAGCACAACAAGAACTCAATCAATGGGAAAGCGCCAAGCAGTCCATTGAACACAGTTTAGAACTTTTGCAAACCAATCAACCTGCTGATGCCATTATTTGGGCGCAGGTACTCAATACTCAAGCTAGGTTACAACTACATCTTGGCAATGCCGAAACTGCCCTAACCAATTGGCAAAAAGCGCAAAAATTCTATGAACAAGCGGGTGATACAATCGGTAGTTTGGGAACTCAGATTAACCAAGCACAAGCTTTACAAAATTTGGGATTTTATCGCCGTTCTCAACAACAATTACAAGCGTTAACCCAAAAATTGGCAGCAATGCCTGATTCGGAAGTCAAAATTAGTAGTTTGCGATCGCTTGGTTTAGCATTACAAATGATTGGCGATCCTCAAAGTCAAAAGATATTAAATCAAAGTTTGGCTATAGCTAAAAAAATCGATGCTAAACCTCAATTAAGTTCTATTTTACTCAGTTTAGGCAAAAATGCCAGTAATTCGCAAGACCCAGAAGCAGCCCTAGATTACTTTGAACAGGCTGAACAAGTCGCTACCAATCCCAGCGATAGTTTACAAGGGCGATTGGCTCGGTTTCAACTATTTCTCGACTACAACAAACCAGAACATGCTGCACCCCTTGCGCCCCAATTATTGCAACAACTACAAGTATTACCCCCCAGTCATGATTCCCTCTACACAGCCATAAATTTTGTTGCAACTCTCAATCGTTATGGCAACTCTAGGCAAATTCTCCCCATAAAAGAGCAAGCACAACTCATGGCGGCTACAGTCCAATCTGCACAACAGATTCAAGATGCAGCCGCCGAAGCCTATGCCCTGCATCAGTGGGGAAAACTTTATCAGCGCACTCAACAGTGGACAGAAGCCGAAGAATTAGCTAAAAAATCCTTGAATATTGCTCGGCAAATTACAGCCCACGATATTATCGCTCAATCGGCATGGCAGGTAGGACAATTGTATCGACAACAGGGCGAGCGCTCAAAAGCCATTGCTGCTTATAAAGAAGCCGTCAAAGCCTTAAAAGCATTGCGTTCTGATTTAGTTGCAGTTAACTCCGATGTCCAATTCTCTTTTCGGGAAAGTGTAGAGCCTGTATATCGAGAATTAGTAGGTTTACTGCTAGATAATAATCCAACTCAAGCTGAATTAGTGCAGGCTCGTGAATTAATCGAATCTCTGCAAGTCGCCGAACTCGATAACTTCTTTCGTGAAGCCTGTTTAGATAAAACCACACAAATTGACCAAGTTGACCCCAATGCCACGGTGATCTATCCCATCATGTTAAGCGATCGCCTAGCGGTGATTCTCTCCCAAGCTGGAAAACCCTTACGCTATTATGTCACCCAAGTATCATCAAACCAAATTGACCAAACTTTAGATGACTTACTAGTGGCTATCAACCCAGTTTCTGACGCTAAAGACAGACAGCGATCTTCTCAACAGATTTATGACTGGCTAATTCATCCTGGGGAAATTGATCAAGCTTTTAAAGATAGCAAAACCTTAGTTTTTGTCTTAGATGGGAAGTTGCGTAACATCCCGATGGCAGCTTTATATGACGGTAAGCAATATCTGATTGAGAAGTATGCCGTCGCCTTGTCGCCAGGATTGCAATTAATGGCTGCCCAATCATTGCGGCAAAACAAAATTAAGGCGATCATTGCTGGTATCAGTCAATCCCGCTCTGGGTTTAGTGCTTTACCTGCGGTGGAATTAGAAGTAAAGCAGATTTCTCAAAAAGTACAATCTTCGATGTTACTTAATCAGAAATTTACAAATCAAGCTCTTAGCGATCGCATAAAATCTAGTAATGCCAATGTTGTTCACCTAGCCACCCACGGGCAATTTAGCTCCCGCCTTGAAGATACCTATCTACTTACTTGGGATGGACAAGTCAACGTCAAAGAACTATCCGAACTCCTCAAAAATCGTGGCGGTAATTCCGCAAAAGCAATTGAACTATTAGTACTGAGTGCTTGCGATACAGCCACAGGCGATGACCGTGCTGTCCTGGGATTAGCGGGTTTAGCTGTCAAATCTGGCGCACGTTCCACCATCGCCACCCTCTGGCCAGTTAAAGATAAGGCAGCTGAAATGCTGATGACTCGCTTCTACGACCAATTACGCCAACCCAACATGACTAAAGCTGAAGCATTACGACAAGCACAAATTAGTCTGATTCGGCAAACTGACTTTCAAGACCCATTTTTCTGGTCTGCTTTTGTTCTGGTTGGCAATTGGATTTAATACGTAATATTACTGAGCTTATAAAGAAAAAAAGTCATTTTCTTTATAGTATTTATGGCAGATTTTGTTTATAAAAGCTAATATGTGTCACCTTTCATGGCTCAATTAGCAATTGGTTCCAGAGTTGTTGAACACACTTTTAACAATGTATTTGTTATTACGACTAACCTAAAAATGAAACATCGTTACCTAGCTACAATCTTGAGTGTCGTAGCTCTGATGGCTAGTAGTACTTGGACTACTGCCCATGCAGTAATATTTACGCCACCTACTAACAACAGTGCGCCTAAACAAGCCACTGGCGGGGCTTCCCGTGGCAATATCTTTAATCCACCCAAAGGAAATAGTGCGCCTAGACAAGCCACTGGTGGTGCTTCTCGTGGCAATATCTTTACCCCAGCTAGGGGCAATAGTGCGCCTAGACAAGCAGCTGGTGGGGCTTCCCGTGGCAACCTCTTTACCCCAGCGAAAAATAATAGCGCCCCCAGACAAGCCGCAGGCGGTGCTTCTCGCACTGGCACTTACGAACTAGATCCTGGGACTGTAGCATCTGTAGGGCCAGCCGCCCTCATCGCTCTTTTGCCACAGAGTTTCTATGGCACAACAGTTGCCGAACGTCCCACAATCATGGTGTATATCCCAGCTACTAATGCAGAAGAAGCTGCATTTAGTATCAAGGATGAAGCAGGTAATATTCAGTACAAAATGACCATTCCTGTGACTGGAAAATCAGGAGTGATTGCTGTTAAATTGCCTGCTGATGCACCTGCATTAGCTGTTGGCAAAAACTACCAATGGTTTTTAGCCTTGAAAGTGGATGGACAACTCAGCCCCAGTACACCTTACGTAGATGGTTGGATTCAACGTATCCAGCCTAATGCGGAAGTAACTACAGCTATGCAGCAAAAAGATGCGCTCAAGCTAGCAACTGCTTTAGGTAAAAATGGGATTTGGTATGACTGTGTAGCCACACTAGCAGCAGTTCAGTCTGCCCAGCCTCACAACGCAACTATCACCAAGCAATGGCAAGAATTACTTTCCTCCGTTAGCTTGAAGGATATTGCCACTGTGCCTCTAGTAGCATCAGCAAACTAATACTAATTTTTAATCTACATTTTTCAGGTGTTGGTGAGTTAGTTCCTCACCAACGCTTACTTATAACATCACTCGGTGGCGCAAATATAGTCACCAATATTTTAGATAGGGCTGGCTGAATAAGGGCGAAAGATAGCAGAATGAAGAGTTTCAGGGTCAGGAAAGAAAAATAAGGTGAAAAGAAAAAGGGTAAGATAAGTAAAAATCCTTGTAGCAAGTTGCGTTAAAATGTATCGAAGAGCGCAAAAGCAAGAAAAAGCAGCAGAAAACTTTGAACTACCCTTTGGGGGAAAACTAGCGTCAGATAACCGATGGGTAATCATGGCGAACATGATACCTTGGTCAAAATTTGAAGCAGAGTACGCAGAAATATTTTCAGCAAGAATGGGAGCGCCAGCCAAAACATTTAGAATGGCGTTGGGAGCATTAATAATTAAAGAAAAATTAGGAATAAGTGACAGAGAGACAGTAGAACAAATTCGGGAGAACCCGTATCTGCAATACTTTATAGGAATGTCAGCATATAGTAATGAATCTGCATTTGACCCGTCAATGCTAGTTCATTTTAGAGAAAGGATAGATATAGAATTAGTCAATAAAATCAATCAAGAAATAGTCAGGAAGATGTTAGAAAATAAACAGGAGGTAGAAGTAAGAGCAAAAAAGCCAGAGGTCGAGGATTCAAAAAGTAAGCCAGCCAATAGAGGAAAATTAATATTAGATGCTAGTTGTGCGCCAGCAGACATAAGTTATCCGACAGATTTAGGATTATTAAATCAAGCCAGAAAGCAAACAGAAACAATCATAGATACATTATATAAGTCCTTATTAGTAAGAAATATCAACAAACCAAGAACCTACAGAAACAAAGCAAGAAAGGATTATTTAGCAGTAGCCAAGAAAAGAAAACCAACAGTTAAAGAAAGAAGGAAAGCTATCAGAAAGCAACTGCAATATATCAACAGAAATTTAACTCATATTCAGCAGCTAATAAATTTAGGTGCGTCACTATTAAAACTGAGCAACAGTCAATATAAGATGTTGCTAGTAGTAGCAGAAGTTTATCGTCAACAGTTATGGTTATATGAAAATCAAAAAATTAGTATACAAGACCGCATTGTCAGTTTAAACCAACCACACATTCGTCCGATTATCCGAGGTAAAGCCGGGAGAACAGTAGAGTTTGGGGCTAAGTTTTCAGCTAGTTACTATGATGGCTATGTATTTTTAGACCATATTAGTTGGGACAACTTTAACGAATCAGGAGACTTAAAATCACAAGTAGAAGCATACAAAAACTACACCGGATATTATCCTGAATCAGTTCATGTTGATAAGATTTATCGGACGAGGGAGAATCGAGCTTGGTGTCAAGAAAGGGGAATTAGAATTAGTGGCCCACCACTAGGTAGACCCCCCCAAAATGTCAGCCCTGAAAAGAAGAAACAAGCCGCTTATGACGAAAGGATTCGTAATTGTATTGAGGGCAAGTTTGGACAAGGTAAACGAAGATTTAGCCTTGGTAGAGTTATGGCTAAACTTCCTCATACTTCTTTCACCGCTATTGCCATAACTTTTTTAGTTATGAATCTTTCTACTCTGCTATTACGGCTTTTTTGTGTATTTTTTTGCCTATTTTTCAAAACTGAGTCTTTTTTTACTTCTTCTATTATCGAAACTGATATTTCATTAAACCTTAAACAACAAAAACTTATCTTTTTTCTGGACTGACTACTTAATCAATTTTTCTCTTCCTTTGAAATGACTTTTTCAGCAAGCCCTAGATAAATCAGACATTAACTAATAATAAAATCCTTACTCCAAAAAATTTTCTTTTCTGTTCCCTGTCCTCCGTTCTCTATTCTCTGCTCTATGTGGCGTAAACTTAAATCCTTCATCAATCGCACTCGCAGCATTTTGATTATTACTCCTAGTGTGGCCGTGATAGTGATTGTCGGGCAATCATTGGGACTGTTTAATTTACTGGAATGGAAACTACGCGATCAATGGGTACGTCAGCACGTATCTGAGGAAATCGCTGATGAAATTGTCATTGTCACAATTGATGAAAAAGATATTCAAACAGTGGGTAAATGGCCGATTCCAGATTGGTCATTAGCAGAATTACTAACCAAAATTAAACAACAGAAACCCAGAGCTATCGGTTTAGATTTATATAGGGATTTGCCAGAAAGTCAGGGATATGAAAAGCTGGTGCAAGTTTTTCGGACTACTCCCAATTTAATCGGAGTTGAGAAAATTACTGGTGAGCGCGTCAATCCCCCACCGGAACTGAAAAAACTTGAGCAAGTAGGATTAGCTGATTTAGTGTTAGATGGCGATCGCTTTGTGCGTCGTGCTTTACTAACGGCGGAAGATGTCAAAGACCAAGGTAAAATCAAAGCTGGATTGGCAACTTTAGTCGCACTTAAATATCTAGAAGCAGAAAAAATTAGCTTAGAATCTGTTGATGAAAAGCAACAGAAATTCCGTTTGGGTAAAGCCATCTACGTTCCCCTCAAACATCAAGATGCAGGTTATACAGAAGCTGATTTAGGTGGCTATCAAATTCTCCTCAATTGGCATGGTTCAGAAACAGCCTTCCGCACAGTTCCCATGCGTAATGTATTGGCAGGTAAAATTAAGAGCGATTTTATGCGCGATCGCATGGTATTTATTGGCTCCACCGCCTCCAGCACTAACGATTTCTTCAGCACACCTTTTTCGTCCGGGCTAAATGCCCAAAAGCCAACTCCTGGTGTGGTGATTCACGCTAATATCGCCTTGCAACTGGTACAGGGTGCAAAAACTGGCAAAACTAACCTAAATGGTATTTCTGGGCTTTATACTTCATACTGGATTGTTTTGTGGGCTGTTATTGGTTCGGTAGGTAGTTGGTGCTTAGGTAGTACCCGTTACAAACGTCAAATTCCCGGTGGTAACATTTTTTGGGCTAGCGTTAGCATCACTGGGGGCTTCCTGGGAGCTAGTTATGGGTTATTTTTAGGTGGTGTTTTAATACCAATTACTCCAGCCTTAGCCGCTTTTTTGAGTAGCGTTATCGCCACAACTAACGCCCATAAACAAAAGAAATTAGAAGCAGCAAATCAAGAATTAGAAATTGCCAACGCTCAATTACTAGATTATTCCAAAACCCTAGAGTTAAAAGTTCAGGAACGCACCCACGAACTAATGGAAGCTAAACAAGCTGCTGATGCTGCTAACCAAGCCAAGAGCGAGTTCCTAGCTAATATGAGTCACGAACTAAGAACACCACTTAATGCCATCTTGGGTTTTGCCCAGGTATTAGAAATATCACCAGACATGAGCGAGAAAAATCTGCAAGGAGTGAAAATTATCAACCAAAGCGGTTCACACCTCCTCATGTTGATTAATGACATTCTCGATTTGTCAAAAATAGAAGCTCGTAAATTAGAGTTAGTAACTACAGTTGTCTATTTACCTAATTTTCTCCACGGAATTACGGAAATATGCGGTATTCGAGCCAAAGAAAAAAGTATTAACTTCCAGATTTCCGTAAGCGATAGTCTACCATCAGTCGTTGAAGTAGACGAGAAGCGCCTCCGCCAAGTCTTAATCAACTTATTAGGTAACGCCATCAAGTTCACTGATAACGGCGGTGTCACACTAAAAGTAGAGCTACTAGAAAACGAACAATCCCCATCCCCCACTCCACACTCCATTGCCAAAATCCGCTTCCAAATCGAGGACACCGGAATTGGTATGTCTGCACAGCAAATAGAAAAAATATTCTTACCGTTCGAGCAAGTTGGTTCAGCACAGCAACGTTCTGAAGGTACAGGCTTAGGCTTGGCTATCAGTCAAAAAATAGCAGCTTTGATGGGCAGCGAAATTCAAGTACAGAGTCAACCAGGGGAAGGTAGTTTATTTTGGCTAGATTTACAACTACCAATTCCTCTTTCCCATGACTGGCAGAATGTAGGTGCTTCGCCATTCCCCAGCAACCAAAAAATTATCGGTATTCAAGGTAATACTCCACAAATTTTGATTGTCGATGATGATGATAACCATCGTGCTATCCTCAGTCGTCTGTTGCAAGAAGTTGGCTGTCGCACCGTAGAAGCTAACGACGGTGAACAGGGGTTAAAAATGGCGATCGCACACCATCCAGATATGATTCTGCTAGATTTAGCTATGCCGAATATGGATGGGTTTGAGTTTATCGTTCATCTACAAAAGCAGCCACAAACCAATAATATTCCCATCATTGTTTCTAGTGCTAACGTCTTTGAAGAAAATCGTCAGCGTAGTATCCAAGCAGGAGCCACCGCATTTGTACCAAAACCTCTGCACGCAGATGAACTACTCAATACCATACATTCTGTGTTGAAATTTGACTGGATTGATGATGCTCCATCCACACCGCAACCGTCGCTTCCTCAATCTGAGGCGATATCTGATAGTGAATTAGTTGTGCCATCCCAAGAGATTTTGCAGCAACTATATCACTTGGCCATGATGGGAGATATTCAGGCGATCGAGGGAATTATAAAAGAACTAACTCAAACAAACTCTCAACTAACTCCTTTTGCAACCCAGTTGAGCAAATTGGCTGCTGATTTTCAAACAGCAAAAATCCGTAAGTTCCTTAAATCGTTTATCACAATGGAGTTACGCCAATGACTAGGCCAGTACATATCCTCTTAGTAGATGATAATCCTAATAATCTCAAGGTGCTATCAGAAGCAATTCAAGGGTATGGCTGGAAAGCACTGATGGCCACAGATGGAGAATCGGCGATCGAGCAGACAGAATATGCCATTCCCGATCTTATTCTTCTTGATGTGATGATGCCGGGTATTGATGGATTTGAAACTTGTCGGCGGTTAAAAGCAAATCCAATTACAGAAAATATCCCTATTATTTTTATGACTGCGCTGGCTGATGCTAAAGACAAGGTAAAGGGATTAGAAATTGGCGCAGTTGACTATATCACCAAACCTTTCCAACAGGAAGAAGTTATTGCACGATTAAAATTACATTTAAAAATCTCCCATCTTACTCGCACATTAGAAGAATCCGTACAAAAGCGTACCGCAGAATTAACCCAATCTTTACATAATTTACAACAAACACAATTACAACTAATCCAAAGCGAAAAAATGTCCATTCTTGGACAACTAGTAGCAGGAATTGGGCATGAAATTAATAACCCCATTGGTTTTATTGCTGGTAGCTTATCTCATATAGAAGAATATACAAATAGTCTGCTCAGTTTAATAAGTTTACAACAACAGAAATTCCCAGATTCAGACCCAGAAATTGAGGATTTAATTGCAGAAATTGACCTGGAGTATATTCATGAGGATTTACCTAAATTAATTAAATCAATGAGCCAGGGAATTAACCGTCTTAAAGATATTAGTTTATCCCTAAGAACCTTTGCTCGTGCAGATATTTCATCTCAAGTAGAGTTTCAAATTCACGAAGGGATTGATAGTACTTTGATGCTATTAAAGCATCGTTTAAAAGGTAGTGGGAACCGCACAGAAATTAAAGTTGTTACAGAATATGGAAATTTGCCGCCAATTAGTTGCTATCCTGGACAACTTAATCAAGTATTCATGAATATCATTGCCAATGCTGTTGATGCTTTTGATGAAACTGACCACCAATATTTTCAACAGACATCTAGCCAACCCACTATCCATATCATCACATCAGTTGATTCTCAGCGAGAAAATGTCATAATTTCAATTCGAGATAACGGATGTGGTATGCCGTTGGAAGTGCAAGCGAGAATTTTTGAACAATCTTTTACAACTAAACCTGTAGGAAAAGGTACAGGTTTAGGATTAGCTATTAGTCACGAAATTATTGTTAATAAACATCATGGAAATATTAATTGTAACTCAACACTCGGTGATGGGACACAGTTTACTATTATTCTACCAATTAATTACTGTGGCTAAGTAATTTTTAATCTAAAAAATAATAAATTAAGACAATTGATTAAAAAACACTGATAAAATAATAAAAATTAACTAATTTTTGTAGAAAATACAACTACCAATGTAGAAAATAAACAAAGCCTTTAAGCCCAGAATTAAGATAATTAGTTTGTGTTAAATATAAAGTCATTTATGGGAAGACTAAGTATTGGATATATGCGGAGAATGGGAGATGCAAAAACCCCCTACTTTATTGGGTTTGTTTAATGACTTAGGCATATTGAGCAATTGCTTATTGCTATCGTTAGGAATGATGCTTATATGGTATGACTATGCCAAAGCCGATGTTATCTCTGATGGTACGCTAAATACTACCGTTACCCAAAGTGGCACTAAATTTATCATTACCGATGGTACTCGTGTCGGGAATAATCTCTTCCACAGCTTCAGCCAATTCTCTGTTCCCAGCAACGGCTCGGCAGTCTTCAACAACGCCACAGATATTCAAAACATCTTCAGCCGTGTCACAGGCGGTAACATATCTGACATTGATGGCTTAATTCAAGCTAATGGCAGCGCTAATCTCTTTTTACTCAATCCGGCTGGTATCCTGTTTCGTTCCCATGCCAAGTTAGATATCGGTGGCTCGTTTGTGGGTAGCACAGCCAATAGCATCAAGTTTGCCGATGGTGCAGAATTTGTCGTTACACCTACTTCCGGCACACCACTACTCACCCTAGCCGTACCCATTGGCTTACAGTTTGGCACAACCCCAAAACCAATTCAGGTTGAGGGTACAGGACATCAATTACAACTACTCAATTCAGCCAATCCAGGTAACTCACCCATTAATCCACAAAGCCATGTCACAGGAATACAGCTAGAAGTTAAGCCAGGAAAGACCTTAGCCCTGATCGGTGGGGATATTAGTTTAGTCGGTGGTACTCTCAAAGCGACGGACGGACGTATCGAGTTAGGCAGCGTTGGTGCTGGAATGGTCAGCTTTGAGGGTGGGAAATTTAACTATGACAATGTGCAGAGTTTCCGAGATATTCACTTTTCTCAAAAAGCCTTAGCTGATGCTAGTGGTCTTGGTGGGGGAGCAATTCAAATCCAAGGAGTGCAGGTTAGTTTCATTGATGGGTCAGTTGCTCTCATCCAAAACTTGGGGTCACAATCCTCTGAAGGTATTAACATCCGAGCTGCTGAATTGTTCGAGGGTATAGGTGTTGATGCCAATAGTCTCATACCTAGCGGTTTGCGGAATGAAACCTTGGCTACTGGTAATAATGGAGAGATTGCAGTTACGACTAGACAGTTAGTATTAGAGCAGGGCGGAAGAATTAATTCTTACACCTATGGTTCGGGTAAATCTAGCAATATTACCCTAAAAGTTGATGATTCATTGAAATTAATCGGTTTTACACCCATTTACCCCAATCCAAGCTCTATTTCTACTGGAACCTACGGTGTTGGTTCGGCTGGAGATATCCACATTTCCACTAGACAGTTAACTGCTGTAAATGGTGGGGCAATTAGCGCTGCCAGCCTTGGTAGTGGTGCGGCGGGGAATGTGACTGTCAAGGCAACTGAGTTAATAGAATTAAATGGATTTATGCCGGGATTATTTATCCCTAGTTCGATTAGTTCTCCTGCTCTTTCTGCTGGCAATGCTGGCAATGTACAAGTAGATACTAATAGACTCATCCTCAGCAATGGAGGCAGAGTTGATTCCTCTACTGTTGCTAGTGGCAAAGGTGGTAATTTAGTAATTAATGCTACTGACTCTATTGAAGTCATGGGTACTGTGCCAGGTTCCCGCAATCCCAGCCTAATTAGTTCCTCTGCCAATATTTTAGATGAATCATTCCGTCAACGCTTTAAACTTCCACCTGCACCCTCTGGAGACTCTGGTAGCCTAACAATTAATACAAGTAAATTAACTGTTAGCGATGGTGCATTAATCAATGTCCAGAATGAGGGAAGCGGTAATGCTGGGGCGTTACGCATCAACGCTGGCTCTATTTTTCTCAACAATCGTGGTAGGATTACAGCTTCGGCGCAGTCTGGTGAGGGTGGTAATCTCAACTTGCAGGTGCAAAATACTATAGTTATGCGACAGAGCAGCCTGATATCAACCGAAGCAGGCGGTACAGGTAATGGGGGCAATCTGACTATTGATGCACCCTTTATTATTGGTCTAGAAAATAGCGACATTATCGCTAATGCCTTCCAAGGGAATGGCGGGAAAATTCAACTCACTACCAAAAGTATCTTTGGTTTAGAGTATCGTCCTCAACTTACTCCAGAAAACGATATCACTGCTAGTTCTCAATTTGGAGTTAGTGGAGAGGTGCAAATCAATAACATTGGACTTGATCCCAACTCTGGCTTAGTTGAACTACCTGCAAATGTCACAGATCCATCGCAGCAAATTTCTACAGGCTGTGCAAATAATCAAGCTAGTAGTTTTGTCGCTACAGGAAGGGGTGGAATACCACAAAATCCCCAACAACAAATTGGGAGCGATCGCACTTGGTCTGATACCCGCGACATCAGTGTATTCCGCAAATCCGGCAACTTGACTACCCAAGCACCTACATCACCGGAAACTCTCACACAAGCCACTTCTTGGTATCGTAACGCTCAGGGTAAAATTGAGTTAATCGCCACCTCATCTTCTACAAATGTGCAGACTTTAACTTGTGCTGCGGTTCCTAAGAGTTAATTTACAGTTGTATGGTAAGCAAAATTCTTTATAGACTAATTTCCACAATCTGTATCATATTTTTATAAACCATTTACTCACATAGCCACAGAATGATACATTAGAACGCTTGATTTTTGAAACCTAGTCAAACTACCATGACACTAGCGGGTAAAGCCACCCAATTTGAGTACAAGGCACTGTACAAGCCAAATCAACTGATTTATGGCAATGGGCAAGTAGCAGTGATTACAGGATGGACTGTAAAAAGTGCGATCGCCAAACACATAGAACCGCAAGAATATGCTGTAATTGGGCAGTTGTACTCACCTACCAGAGGCATCAGTTTACTGATTCGTAATTTACTTTGGAATCCTCATGTGCGTTATTTAGTTGTGCTTAACGCCACTAAGGAAGATAAAAATTCCGGTGCAGGAGAGTGCTTACTAGAATTTTTCCGTCATGGTTTTACAGAGGGTGTATCTGATACTGGACTTAGTTGTTGGGTAATTCGCTCTGCTATTCCTGGTTATATAGATATAGAAGTAGATGCCGATGCGTTGGAACATCTGCGGCAGTCAATAAAGTATAGTGAAGCAAAATCTATAAGTGAAGCTGTTAGTTTAATTAAATCCTATGCACAAGAGGAAGCAGTTACTCCTTGGGGAACGCCATTAGAATTTCCCATGACTACTGTTGAACCGACTGTTCTACCAGGGCCAAGATACGGACACAGAATAGAAGGTAAAACTATAGCCGAAACATGGGTAAAAATTATTCATCGCATCAAAACAACCGGAACAATTCGCCCCACTGGTTATGATGGACAATGGCAAGAACTGATTGACTTAATGGCGGTAATTACTGATGAGCCTGCCGATTTTTATTTTCCTGAGCCTAATTATCTGCCAATTGACCACAATTTTTTACAAGAATATATCTCACAAATTCTAGATGATGCTCCATACCGTGAAGGTTTGAAATATACTTATGGTCAACGATTGCGTTCTTGGTTTGGTCGTGATCAAATTGAGCAAGTTATTCATAAATTAATCGGAGAAATTGACGCGGCTTCTGCTGTCATGAGCTTATGGGATGTGAAAGACCATGAAAAAGGCGGTAGTCCATGTCTGAATCATATTTGGTTGAGAGTTGTTGATAATGAGTTATCACTAACTGCTACATTAAGAAGTAATGATATGTTTGCTGCTTGGCCTGCAAATGCAATGGGACTCAGGGCTTTACAACAACATATTAGAGATAAAATTGCGGAAATTTCTGAATATGATTTAAAGATGGGGCCATTGATTACTATCAGTCAGTCGGCTCACATATATGATGATACTTGGGAAAATGCAGACAGACTAATTACCAATCAATATGCTTCAATTCTTAAGCAGCGTAATTATAATGACCCTTCAGGAAACTTTTTAATTGAAGTCGATAATCTGGAAATTGTCGTGACTCAAACCACATCAGGTAGTGGTGAAGTAGTCAAATCTTATCGAGGAAAAAATCCTCTTAATTTACTTAGAGAAATTTGTGCTGAGTCGCCAGCTATTCAGCCAGAACACGCAGGTTACTTAGGTCTGGAATTACAAAAGGCTAGTCAATCGATGAAACTTGGTAAGCCTTACATTCAGGATCAGTAAGCCTCAAAAGTGTTATCTATCTCAATAGATAGCAAACTTAGAATAGATACTGATTAGTTAAAAATTAACGTGCTTTTTTCATACTTTAGTTACCGTATTAAATTACGTATATTCAAGGTGGCGTTTTAAACAATACAGTTAGATAAATTATAGAAAATTATACGCAATAATTTTACTGCATAGCTATATAGCCATGCTAGTTAATATTGTAAGAAGTTCTGGTGTTTTGTGAAATTAAGGAGTCTTTGCATGTCGGTCTTAAGTGATAGAGATATTATCGATGAGTTAGTACGTGGTAATCTACTGTTTTATCCATTTAATAAAGAGAGGTTGAAAGGTTCTGTTCTTGGTTTAACAGCAAGTAAGTGTGCTTACTCCATTAAAAATAAATCTCTTTTAAAAATTGAAACTGATGTAGATTCAAATAGGTCTTATTTTGAGATAGATGAACGAGATACAGTCTTAATATTTACAAACGAATGTATAGCATTGAATGATTTTTATTGTGGTACTATACATTCTAAAGTATTAATAGTGTCAAGAGGATTAAGCCACATAGGTACTAAAGTAAACCCAGGTTGGTCAGGTATATTGTCTATACCTATTCATAACCTATCAACTGATAAGAATAAGGTGTACGTTAATGAAGTAATTGCATACTTGAGATTTCATAAGTTGAGTTCGAGAAGTTTATCTATTGTTGCAGAACATAAATCAGGTAGACTCAACGATTTTCCTGATAATGTACCACAACCGCTAAATGAATGGATTCACGATAGTAAAAATACATGGAGAACTGGCGATACAAGCATATTGAAAAAAACATTAGAAGAATCTCAAGAATATCAAGAAGTAAAGAGAAATCGTTTACAGGAAACTACAAGCTACCGCATGAAGACTATTTTGAATAGATGGGCTGCTCCTATAGTAGTTTCTTTACTCATGTTATTTTATTTCCATCGTAATAATAAAGTTAACAATGAGTTAATTATTGCTATTATTCCTGTTGCTTATACAGCAGTATCAGAATTTACTCGAAATTCGAGAAATAATTAACAGTAAATATTTCAAATGAGGAATTATACTCTGAATTTCTCTATAGTAACTCATAGTTTTTTGAATATGCAGTAATAAATATGAACAAAGTATATATTTCAGGGGCTTTGACGGATGTGAAAAATCTAGTACAATGCAAAGCACTTTATGAAGAAATTGGTTGTCTTTGCCAAGAACTGGGTTTTCAAGCTTATGTTCCACACAAACAAACTGATCCAATAAATAATCCTGACATTAGCCCTCGTGAAGTTTTTGAGCAAGATAAACATCTAGTTAGCACATCAGATTTAGTTATTGCTTACTTAGGCTCGCGCTCTTTTGGTGTTGGTATGGAGTTAGCTTATGCCGAGACAAACAAAATTCCTATAATTCTTTTATACGAAACTGGTAAGCGCATATCAAGATTTCCACGCGGCATCCCTACTGTAATTGCTGAGATTCAGTTTAATGAACATGAAGACGCTTTAAGCCAGCTTAAAAATGTTTTATTGAAATGGGAACAAGAGAAAAAAAAGTTTTCTTTGCCGCCAGAACCTTAAAATAAATATTGCAATTGATAAATTAACAAAATATGCCTTTAAATGATGAACAGCATCAAAGACCAACATGGGATGAATATTTTTTGATGTTGGCTAAACTTGCTGCTACTCGCTCAACTTGTTTAGCGTTTCCAGTAGGGGCTGTGATTGTGAAAAATAAACAAGTGGTGGCGACTGGTTATAATGGTTCACCATCAGGTTCGGCTCACTGTACTACTCAAGGTTATTGTTATCCTGGGTTGAATAGTTGTGATGCTAGTAAAACTTTACCATCTAGGGCTGTACACGCAGAAGCTAATGCGATCGCTCAAGCAGCAAAACATGGAATATCAACAGATGGTGCAAGTATTTATGTGACTCTAGAGCCTTGTTTATCTTGTTTAAAGTTAATTATTTCCGCAGGAATTAAGGAAGTATTTTACGAAACCTCTTTTAACAGTGGTGAGAAAGCGTTAGTTAGAGATTCTTTCGTTCAAGAAGGTTTAGTAACTTTCAAACAAATTGATTTATCTGAATTAACAGTGAAAAAAGCTGCTTTATTTTTAACAAATCCTACCTCTGTTGCTAGAGCAGCAACAGAAGTATCTGGATTTTAGAACTTTTTTACGGGCGATGGCTACGTCTGATTTCGGTAATTTGGTCAGCCACATCTAAAATAGACTGCGGCATTTCTGTACCCGTAAAAATAACATCGACATGGGGAGGACGTTTAGCTAAAAAGGCTAAAACATCACCTTCGCTTATCAGCCCAAAGTGAATCGCTAAACTTAACTCATCTAGAAGCACAAGAGAATACTTGTTTTCGTACACTACCTTTTGTGTATGTAGCCATAACTTTTGTAAAGCTTGGTTTTCTGCTTCATCTAAATGAGGCGTATCGATACAGCGTGGCAAATCACAGCGTAGCCAATCTAAATTTTGACCTAATTGAATTGGTTGGTCTTGTCCTTGATTGATCCCACCTTTGAGAAACTGGACAATTAAGACTGGTGTACCTTGTCCAGCAATTCTCAGGGCTTGCCCCATGACGCTGGTAAAAAAGTTACGGTGTGAACTAGTGAAAACTTGCACTAGCCCTTCAATTGGGTATGGTAAGCTAAGGGACGAATTGGCACTGGGTGTTTCTAACTGGGCAACCATAAGAGAAATTTCAAAAAATCACGATAAATAAAATAGGTCTTGCAGGGATTCATTTAGAAAATCTACCTGTATAATCAATCTGATTTTGATTCAGCGTTATATGTCTGGCAATCTGCTTTATAAGTCAAACACTACGTCTGTCTCAAGTCAAGGGTTTAGTTGGGGAAGGAGAGAACACAGAAGGTTATAAGTTTTCTCTCCCTCATCTCCTGCATCTTCCGTGCCTCCTAGCTAAATGTTAGATTTGCAGCGAGGTTGGGCAAAACAAATTTATTATGTTTTAAATGTTACTGGTTGAGGAGTGAATTTTTGTGAGATTAGTGATTCTGGGAGGCTCAGGATCTGGGAAAAGTACTCAAGCCCAAAGGCTTTGCAGTCACTTAGAAATTCCTCAGATTTCTACGGGTGAAATTTTACGGGATGCTATTTCCCATGTTAGTGAATTGGGTCGCCATGCCCACCCATATGTAGCTAAAGGGGAGCTAGTTCCTGATGAAATGATTATTGAATTAATTCGATTGCGGCTGAAGCAGGATGATGTAAGTGAGGGTTGGATTTTAGAAGGTTATCCGCGTACTGCTTTCCAAGCTGAAGAGTTAGATTTTTTGCTGGAGGAGTTGGGACAGAAGTTAGATTGGGCAGTTTATTTACAAGTACCGGAAGCTGTTATGGTCAATCGTTCTTTGGGACGTTCTTTACCAGATGACCAACCAGAAATAGTGCAGCGTCGGGTAGAAATCTTTTACGATCGCACTGTTCCTATTTTAGAGTACTATGACCGTCGCCGTCGTTTGTTGACGATTAACGGTGATCAGCCACCAGAATTAGTCTCCCAAAGCGTTCTCAATCTACTTTCCGTTACCTAAACTCCTTTAATAAACTTAAAATTTTCTGTGATTGGTTGCAGTGTACTGCACAATATTTGTCATGCTTTCAGGCAGGAGTAAAAGTTTTGAGTTTTGAATTTTGAATTTTGAATTTTGAATTAATTTATGAGATGCTTACCCTACGATACAGTACTTAGATAAATTACTCAATTAAGGTAACTTTAAGGCGGTATTCTACAATAAAAGTTAGAGGCAACTCTCATGGTTTGGCAGCGTCCCGACGGTAGAAAACCCTATGAACTCCGTCCTGTTGAGTTTCACACGGGGTTTACCCGCTTTGCTCCTGGTTCAGTGCTGACAATATGTGGTGAGACTAAGGTACTGTGTACAGTTAGCGTGGCCGAAGGCGTACCCAGGTTTCTTGTAGGTAGTGGCAAAGGTTGGTTAACGGCTGAGTATCGAATGCTACCATCAGCTACACAGCAACGGCAAGAACGAGAATTATTAAAATTATCTGGACGGACGCAAGAAATACAGCGTTTGATTGGGCGTAGCTTACGCGCAACAATAGATTTTGAGGCGTTAGGAGAAAGAACTTTAACTGTAGATGCGGATGTGCTACAAGCCGACGCAGGTACGAGAACCGCAGCGATTACAGGCGGGTTTGTGGCTTTAGCTGGGGCTATTTCTCAATTATTGCAGCGCGGGGTATTAGAGCGATCGCCTTTATGCGGGCAAGTAGCAGCCGTCTCCGTGGGTTTATTAGAAGAAGAAGCATATTTAGATTTGAACTATATAGAAGATGTAGCTGCAACGGTAGATTTTAATGTAGTAATGAATCAACAATTGGGAATTATTGAAGTCCAAGGAACAGCAGAAGAAGGCAGTTTTAGCCGTACCCAATTAAATCAGTTATTAGATTGCGCTGAAAAAGGCATTCAGCAATTGTTAATCGCTCAACAGGAAGCAATTCCTGAGTGGGATCGGCTGTTTGTTGGAAAATAGGGATTGAGGACGGGGAAAAGTATTAATTCCTAGTCCTCTGCCCTATAAAATCCTAATTTTGATATTAATTATCTAAAATAAATGTAAGTAGTTCTTAGTTACATAAAACTTGAATTTATGACCATTCTTAATGCTAGTAATTTATCTTTAGAAGAAGTTCATCGGCTGTTTGGCTTTCAAAAACAATTCAATAACTCATTTTCCAACTTATTATCTCTGGAACCACTTACTGAAACAGAACAGCAGGAATTACAACAAATTTACGAAGACTTTGATAGATATCTAACAACAGGTAAAGTATCAGAAGGTCAAGTAAAGTTTCTTGTAGTCGCGCCCTTGCTGAGATTAGCTGGTTTTTATCACTATCCGATTGAGATTCGTTTAGAAGAAAATATTGCCGATATAGAAGTTGAAGATGAAGATATTCTCATTAAAGGCAGATTTGATATTTTAGCTATTAATAAAGCTAAATATACAAAAAACTCAGCATACTTTTGGGTACTAATAATAGAATCTAAAAATAGCCAAGTTGATATATCAACGGGATTTCCTCAATTACTAACTTACGCTTATAAAGGCATAGATAATCAAAAATCAGTTTGGGGTTTGACAACCAATGGGAGAAATTACCAGTTCTTTTATATTGAACAGGGAAATCCCCCTATTTATCACCTTTTGCCATCCTTAAATTTGATGGAACCCCCGCGTGCAATTGAATTGCTACAAGTTTTAAAGGCAATTTGTAAATTGTAAAAACTGTTAACGGTAGACTAATGAGCAATAACTTTCAATAACTCTACTATTTGCGATCGCTCTACTAAACTATTCGCGCATAAAATCCCAGAAGCCGCTACCGCCGGGACACCAATTCCTGGCATTGTACTATCACCCACGCGATACAAACCCTGAATAGGCGTATGCGTACTCGGAAACATCCCCTTACCAGCAGCAATAGCTGGGCCGTAGGTTCCCTGATGGCGGCGTAGGTAATAGGAGTGAGTTAACGGTGTACCGATGAGTTCCAATACCACACGTTCTCTAATATCAGGGATAATGCGCTCTAAAGCACGGTATAAAGACTCTGCTTTCTCCTTTTTCTTCACTGCATACCCATCACCGCGTTCCCATCCGGCGTGAGGTTCGAGGGTGTAAGCATGGACGACATGATGTCCTTCTGGTGCGAGAGTTGCATCCCACACACTGGGGATCGAAATCATGCAGGTATTACCTGAGATAGTAATATCTTGCTGAGAATCATGAACTACTACATGATGCCCTGTCAAATTTTCTAATCCATCTGCCCTAATGCCTAAATGCAAGTGCATAAAACTGTCTACGGCTGGCGTATCTAAAGCATTTTGACGGTAAGCCGCAGGTAAATCTTCAGGTCGTAATAGATGATTGTAAGTATCCCAAATTGTGGCATTAGAAATGACTATAGGCGCGTTGAGAATTTCCCCATTTTGTAACCTTACACCTACAGCTTTACCAGCTTCTACCAAAATTTGCTCAACGTGACATCCCAAACGTAATTTACCACCCCAACGTTCCAACCCACGCACCAAAGCATTGACAATTGCCGCACTACCCCCTACAGGATACTCAACTCCAGCGCGGGAACGTTCTCCCAACATAAAAGCCACCTCTGGGGCAATTGTGCCATGTGCTTTTAAGCCAGATAGGAGAAAACATTCTAAATCAATCAGTCTTCTTACCCAAGGGTGGTTAACCGTGGTATCCATCACATTCCCTACAGAAGACTGAACCAAGGGTAAGTAAGGTAACATTTGCGCCAAAGATGGTAAGTAACGTTGCAGTAAAACCAAAATTACCTGCCAGTCTGACCGCAATGCTAAGGTGGGAATACCTTTCATAGCTTCATATAACCCCAACAAGCGTTCTATAAATCGCTGGAGTTCTTCCGCACCTTGGAAAGTTATTTGCTGTACTTCATGAAGGTATTTTTCAGTGTTGCTGTATACTGCAACAGTTCCTTCAGGAAAATGGTATTTTCCTAGAGGATCATAGGGTATAACTTGGAGTGACTCACCTAAGACATCAAGAATCTGTTTAACAGGATTTAAACTTTGACTATCCGCCAAACCACAGTAAAAGGAGGGGCCAGAATCAAATTCAAATCCGCGCCGTCTAAAGCTATGGGCTGCACCACCAGCAATTGTATGACTTTCACACACAACGACCCGTTTACCATAACGCGCTAACAACCCAGCCGCGCATAAACCGCCGATACCGCTACCGATAACTATGGCATCAAGTGGGGGAGTGGGGAGTGGGGAGTTGGTAGTTGGGAGTGGGGAGGTCATATCGGTTTGGGAGATGAGGGAGATGAGGGAGAATAACTATGGACTGTTGACTGTTGACTAATGACTAATGACTAATGACCAATGACAACTGACAAATGACACAACCACTAATTGAACTCAAAGGCGTTTCTAAATCTTTTGGTGATCATCAGGTTTTAGACCATGTAGATTTGACGATTTACCGGGGTGAAGCTTTAGGAATTATTGGGCCTTCTGGTACTGGGAAATCAACTATTTTGCGTGTAATTGCTGGCTTAATTACTCCTGATACTGGGGAAGTTTATGTGCAAGGAGTAAAAAGGGAAGGGTTGATTGAAGATAGTCAAGATCCTGTTGGTATTGGCATGGTGTTTCAGCAAGCGGCATTATTTGATTCTTTGACGGTGGAAGAGAATGTGGGATTTTTACTTTATCAGCATTCTAAGTTACCGCGATCGCGCATTCGGGAGTTAGTCCATGAAAAATTAGACATGGTTGGTTTACATGGTATCAGTGATCTTTACCCATCAGAACTTTCTGGAGGGATGCGAAAACGGGTGAGTTTTGCCCGCGCGATTATGTCTAACCCTGATAATGCCGCAGAAGGACCAGAAGTTTTACTCTACGACGAACCAACAGCCGGACTTGATCCCATCGCTTCTACTGTGATAGAAGATTTAATCCGCGAGTTGCAATCTACACATGGAGTTTGTGGTACTTATGCGATCGTTACTCACCAAGATAGTACGATTAGACGCACAGCTGATAGACTAGTGTTTCTCTATCAAGGTAAAGTGCAGTGGGAGGGAACAGTTAGTGATATTGATAACACCGACCACCCCCTAATCAAACAGTTCATCAGTGGAAGCGTCCAAGGTCCAATTCAGGTAGTTGGTTAAACAAGTGCTGAGATATGAATAGTGCAATTTAAAACAAGACAATGAAAGCCGCGCCTCTCAAACTTTTATTATGTATAGCTTTATAAATTTTGAATTTTAAATTGGTATTGTTGATATGCGAGATTTTTTTACTCATCGTTTTACGTCGCAACGTACACTAAGAGAAGGTTCAGTGGGGTTGTTATTCCTATTTGGATTAGCAACCTTTGGTGTTGTTCTCCTATGGTTGAATAGGTATACTGCTGCTCGTAGTACATACAAGGCAATTGTAGAATTTGCTAACGCAGGCGGGATGCAAAGAGGCGCATCAGTTCGTTATCGTGGTGTAAAGGTAGGACGTATTTCTCAGATTCAACCAGGGCCAAATGCTGTAGAAGTAGAAATCGAAATTGCTCAACCTGATCTAATTATTCCTCGTGATGTAGTGATTGAAGCGAATCAAAGCGGATTAATTAGTGAAAGTATCATCGATATTACACCTAAATCATCACTACCTACTGGACAAAATCTGACTAAACCCTTAGACCAAAATTGTAATGCCAGCCTCATCATTTGTAATAATGCCCGCTTAAAGGGACAAATAGGTATAAGTCTTGATGATTTGATTCGTAGTAGTACTGAGTTAGCCAGTACCTACAACAACCCAGAATTTTATCAGAGGGTGAATAAACTTCTGGAAACTTCCTCACAAGCTGCGACTGGTGTAGCCGCATTGACTCAAGATTTTCGCGGTTTGACTAAGAATTTTCAAGGACAATTAAATACTTTTACTACAACTGCTACTACTGTACAAAAAGCAACTAACCAACTGACAGCTTCTACTACTAAAACTGTTGATCAGCTTGGTGTAACAGCAGGCCAATTCAACACAACAGCAACTCAAGCCAGTCGTTTATTGAGTGATTTGGATAGTTTATTAAATACCAATCGCTCAACTTTAGTCGGCGCTTTGAATAACATTACAGAAACTAGCAATCAACTACGTTTGACTGTCAGTAATTTATCACCAAGTCTGAATCGGTTGACTCAAGGAGAGTTAATCAAAAATTTAGAAACACTCTCGGCAAACGCAGCTGAAGCCTCGGCTAATCTGCGTAATGCCACCCAAAGTTTAAATGATCCAAAAAATGCCGTGCTGCTACAACAGACTTTGGACTCAGCCAGACTAACCTTTGAAAATACACAAAAAATTACATCAGATTTAGATGAATTAACGGGTGATCCTAACTTCCGCAAAAATCTCAGGCAATTGGTAAATGGTCTGAGTAATTTGGTATCTTCTACAGACCAGATGGAACAGCAAGCAAAGTTAGCCACCACCCTAGAGTCGATGAAAGTAGCCGCTACCAAACCCGCAGTAATACCCACTCTCACCGCTAATTCTTCACCCGACACCGTAACAACTGCGGATAACCAGCCTCAACCAAAAACGATCGCATCATCTCAAGAAAAGTTATTAAAGCAGCTACGAGAGTATGCGGAAAAGGAGAATGGGGACAATTGACAATTGATAATTGACAAGGGAGAAGAATTGATTATGGATTATTGACTATGGACTAATGACCAACTTAACAACAGCCGCAATTAATTCATCAGCGTTGAGTGGTTTGGGGAGATGTAGCTGATATCCAGCTTGGAGTGCTTGTTCTCGATCATATTGTCGCGCGAAGGCTGTTAAGGCGATCGCCGGAATTTCTCCCCCTTGTTCTTTTGTCCATGTCCTTACTTGTTGCATTAATGTATAGCCATTCATATCTGGCATACTAATGTCACTCACCAAAACATCTGGTTTAATTTTTGGCAATAGCTCCAATGCTTCCAATGCTGAAGTCGCCAAGCTCACTTCGGCTCCTTCTTGCTCTAGAATAAAGGCTAAGAAATCTCGTGAATCTGCATCGTCATCAACTACCAAGGTTTTAATACCCGAAAGTTGCAAAGAATTATTTTGTAATGATGCAGAGTGATATTCCTCATAATTCACACTCACATCCTCTTCTGGAAGCATTGGTAATCTCACGGTGAAAGTTGCACCCTGTTCTTCCCCAAGGCTTTGAGCAGTCACAATACCACCATGAATTTCCACAATTTTCCGTACAATAGCCAGCCCTAACCCTAGTCCACCAAATTTTCTGGTAGAACTGCTGTCTGCTTGGCGGAAGTAATCAAACACATAAGGTAAAAACTCTAGGCTAATGCCTTTGCCTGTATCACTAATTACAATTTGAGCATAGCCATTAACTTTTTCTAGGCGTACTTCTATCTTGCCACCGTTGGGCGTGAATTTAACTGCATTAGAAAGTAAATTCCAGACTACTTGCTGCAAACGCGCCGAGTCACCCATAACCTGTCCAATTTTGGGTGCAAATCTTGTCGTTATCTCAATTGACTTAGTTTCGGCGGCAAGACGCATGGTTTCCAGCGCTGTTAATATCACAATTACTAAATTAACTTTAGTAACGTTTATTACTAACTTACCTTGTAATATTCTGGAGATATCTAGTAAATCTTCGATCAGTTGTACTTGTAAAGTGGCATTACGTTCAATTGTTGCTAAAGCTTGTGATGTCCTCGCGGGGTTAAGCTGACGCTCTTGCAACAATTTAGACCAACCTAGAATTGCGTTCAAAGGGGTACGTAACTCATGAGAGAGAACTGCTAAAAATTCATCTTTAATGCGGTTAGCTGTTTCTGCTTCGGCTCTGGCTGTTTGCTCTAACTCTAAAAGCCGCGCTCTTTCTTCCAAAATTTGTTTTTGCTCATGAATATCCGTACATGTTCCAAACCATTTAACTACTTTACCTTGGTGGTCTTTAAGTGGAAATCCCCGTCCTAGTTGCCAGTGATAGGAACTATCAACTGCACGTTTAAAACGGTATTCATTCTCGTATAAAGACCCAGTTTCTACAGCTTTTAACCATACTTCATGACTCCGTTCTACATCATCAGGATGCAGTGCTGCTAACCATCCAGAACCTAAAGACTCCTCTAAAGTTAACCCAGTATAATTACACCAGTTTTCATTAAAATAATCACACTCACCGTTGGCATTAGCTGTCCAGACAATTTGAGGAATGGCTTCTGCTAGATAACGATAGCGTTCTTCACTCTCTTTGAGAATTTCTAAAATACGCTGACGTTCATGAATTTCTTGCTGTAATTTCTCGTTGGCCTTACTAATTTCATTTGTGCGTAAAGTAACTATTTCTTCTAAATGATTTTGATATTTTCTTAGTTCTACCTCTACCTTTAATCGCTCTAATATTTCATTTTGTAGGTCTTGATTAGCTCTTTCTAGTTGAGCCGGGCTAGGAAGTGCTAAAGCTTGAGGTACTAAAGGTATTAATGCTAATGCTGTAAATACAGATATTAGTGCTGTTGCTGCCTTTAAAAAACCGGATGTCCAATAAGTAGGATACCAAAGTGTCCATATTTCCATAATGTGGGTTGTACCACAAGCCACAATAAATCCGCTAAACAACAGGAACATCCAATAAAACGGTAAATCCTGCCGTCTACGAACAAAGTAAAAAAGTGTAGCAGGAATAGAATAGTAAGCTAATGCAATTAATCCATCAGATATAATGTGTAACCAAACTAAGTCTGTCTTCCATAGATAGCAATGACCATGTGGAATAAATGGGGATGAATTAGAAAAATAAGTCCATAATTCTGACATATTGCTGTGAATAAATACCTAAGTTATTGAATCTATATTTTTGAACAAAAGACAAGTTTTTCCAAAAAAAAATATTATATTGTGAACAATATTTAGTTAATTGAATAATCTATTTAAACATGAGTTTAAAATACTGATATTTTATAAAAATTATTCGGTTGTTTAAGAAATGTGTAGGCAAAAATGTGCCTTACAAAACTATAATAAGCTGGATATTGCCTACAAATACTACAACGAATTATAATTTTTTCCAAAATTAAAGTAGCTACTGTTATGAGATTTATTGTATTTGTTAAGTATAGTAATCATTGCTATGACATTTACCCAATCAATTTAACACTATAATTTTTATTATCTATAAGTATATATACTTCCAGTGCGTGCTGCTCGGTGATGGATGTATTTACAAGCTAGCTCTGCTTTGAAACCTATAATTACTTGGTTTATCGTCAGACAATCTCAGGTAAGATTAATACTCTGAGAACTGTGGATAGGGAGATACTTGGCTTGGCTACTCTTGGAGTGAACATAGACCATATTGCGACCATCCGGCAAGCGCGACGGACGGTAGAACCTGACCCTGTGGCGGCGGCTGTACTGGCAGAATTAGGCGGGGCAGATGGTATCACTGTACATTTACGGGAAGACCGTCGGCATATTCAAGACCGTGATGTGCGACTGTTGCGTCAAACTGTGCGTACACACCTCAATTTAGAAATGGCGGCTACAGATGAAATGGTGGGAATAGCCCTTGACATCAAACCAGATTATGTGACGCTAGTTCCAGAGAAAAGAGAAGAGGTAACTACAGAAGGTGGTTTAGATATTGTCGGGCAAATTGTTAGAATAGGTGAGGTAGTTAGTAAGTTGCAGAGTGCTGGCATTCCTGTGAGTTTATTTATTGATGCTGAACCTGCACAAATTGAGGCATCTGTCAAGGTACAAGCAAAGTTTATTGAACTGCACACTGGCAGGTATGCCGAAGCAACCGATGAAACTAGCCGCCACCACGAGTTAGCATTTTTAGCCGCAGGGTGTGAACAAGCGATTAAATCCGGGCTGCGAGTTAATGCTGGTCATGGCCTCACCTACTGGAACGTTTACCTCGTGGCTGCACTCCCAGGTATGGAAGAACTCAACATTGGTCATACCATCATCAGCCGGGCAGCTTTGGTAGGGATAGAAAGGGCAGTTCGGGAGATGAAGCAGGCTATTAGAGGGGAGTAGGTGAGTGGGGAGAGATGTGGTTCGGCTACGCTCACCAACCGGGAGATGAGGGAGCAGGGGAGAACAACTGATAACTGTCAACTGTCAACTGTCAACTACCTCCTGCCTCTAGAGGGGAATTGCTGCGAAATCTGGAAAATCTGTGGTATTTTGAAAGACTTCTATGAGCGCAACACAATCTAATAACCTACCGCTTTGGGTGCAGGACAGGGATCAGGTGATTGCTGAAAGCACTGATGTTCAATGGCGCTATCAGACTCCTCCAGATTATTCTCGTTCCAAAGAAAATCTTGCCAAAGAGAGTACACGCAATCACTTAGAGGGTACACTGGAAGCGATCGTCCAGAACTTAGTTAGAACCTTTGAAATGGAGGTTTCTTTCAAAGCTAACCCGCAGCAGTGGTTGTCAATTGTTAATGACAAGTTTCGTGTAAGTACTAATGGCGGGGCGGAGTACACAGCCGAAGATTTATCTGCCCAAGGTACTTACAATTTATTTATGGCGGATTCTGAACATTACAAAGCATCTCAAGAAAGCTTTGAATCATCCGCTAAACTTTTCCATACTACATTTCCTCAAGGTTTCCCTTGGGAGGTGTTGGAAGTCTACTCAGGGCCACCAACTGTAACATTCAAATGGCGACACTGGGGCCATTTTCGCGGTGCATATAAAGATTATGCGCCCACTGGGGAGACAGTAGAAATCATAGGTTTGAGTGTAGCTCACGTTACTGATGACTTAAAGATTATTTCCTTGGAACACTATTTTGATAACACGCTGTTCTTAGATAAGTTGACAGCTGGTGGTAAACAAACAAATAGTGAAACCAAAGGAAGTGGCTGTCCTTTTGGTTCTTGGTTTAAAAAATCTGGCAAGAGTTAGTTTAGGGGGTTAGGGATGTGAAGGACTGCTAAATCAAAAAATATTCTATATTTTTCTTGTAGGATAGCATCTTGCCTGTCCTAGAGTCTGGTAGGGCAAGATGCCCACCCCACAAAATGAATATTTATTTCTACAAAATACCTAAGAAATAAATATTCATCCCTATACCCATGTACTCCTACACCTCTATACCCCTGAATACTGTACCCTAAAACTATTAGTAAACAGAGGATGACAATGCAAACATATTATTACGTTTTGGCTAGCCGACGCTTTTTACTACAAGAAGAACCTATGGAGGAAGTGCTGAAAGAACGTACTCGCCATTACCACGAACAAGAAAAAGAAATTGATTTTTGGTTGGTTCCCCAACCTGCATTTTTAGAAACACCAGAATTTGCAGAAATTAAAGCGAAGTGTCCTCAGCCAGCCGCCGCGATTATTTCTACTAATCCTCAATTCATTACTTGGCTCAAACTCCGGTTGGAGTACGTTATTACAGGAGAATTTTCTGCCCCTTCGGAAACTATTCCTGATCCTTTGGCATCTTTAGCTACAGTTTCTTAGTCAATGTAGTCCTTGGTCAATAGTCATAAACTTTGGACTATTGACTATGGACTATTGACTAATAACTAAATAGAATCTTTTAGGTATTCACTATTTATAAGTATTAAATTCTGTGCAGAAATTTGCAACTTTACCTAGTGTGGTAGGATTGGCGATCGCAAGTGCGGGGTTAATGGGTAGCATAACTTCTGCAAACGCCCAGTCTTCTGTTCCTGTGTGTCAACCTCCAGGTGCTGGCGAGTATCTTTTGTTGGTAGTTAGCCCCACAGCAGAAAATAGAACTCAGTTACGTAATGCTTTACCAAATGAAATTAAAACTACTACCTGTCAATATTTGAATGATACGGTGACGCGAATAGGCGGGTTTAAAAGTATTGATGATGCTAACCGTTGGGCTAGATACATCAACACTATAGTTGGCTTATCTGCCATCATCACTACACGGCCTGGAGAAGCACCAGTTCAACAAGCCTCTGCTCCTAGAGTGACATATAATCCCCAAGCTTTAGGTCAGGGATATGCTGTGTTGGTTGATTATTACAACCGTCCAGAAATAGTCACTAGCGTACAACAAACCGTAGGCGGTAATGTAGGTTTGGCTTCCTACGGACAACGCCCTTACTTGTTGGCAGTTTACACTACTAACCAACAAGAGGCCTACAACACACTACAAAGACTCAATGAACGAGGTTTTTTTGCTGTGTTAGTAGATAGCCGTAATGTCATTTTACTGCGATCGGTTGTGCGGTGATATTTTGTTGACTGTTTACGGTTGACTGTTGACTATGGACTATTGACCATTAACTATAAATAAAGCCCTAGCCAGCCAAGAAATAGTTATACCTAAAGCTGACCCGGCTATTACTTGTACGGGTGTGTGTCCCAGCAATTCTTTGAGCCTGTCTTGGCTAAAATCGGGCTTTTCATGAAATAATTCATCAATCATCTGATTGAGGATACGTGCTTGCTTACCGGCAGCTTGGCGAACTCCGGCGGCATCGTACATAACAATGATGGCGAAAACCGCAGCCAAGGCAAAGTCAGGTGATGCCCAGCCCAGAGTTTGCCCGACACCGGCTGCAAGGGCTGTTACTAATGCTGAATGGGCGCTGGGCATACCGCCAGTTGTTACTAAAACGCGCACATTCAGTTTACGATTTTTAATTAGCTCAATAAATAGCTTCAAAGCTTGAGCAACAAAACAAGCTACCAGAGCAACCAGCAGCACCCGGTTGTCTAAAATTGCGCCTATGTCCTGCATGGTATTTTGGTTTGATTAGTCAATGTTAGCAGTAGTTGACAGTTGACAGTTGACAGTTATTCTCCTCTACTCCCGTGCTTGTTAGTGGTTGCGGCTGGTGATAAAGTGAGCGATCGCAACTAAAGGCTGTGCGCGTTCTCCAAATGGTTCTAGTTCTGCACACGCGGCTTCTATTAGCTCTTGGGCTTTGACTTTTGATTGTTCAATGCCCCACAAGCTGGGATAGGTGACTTTCTGGGCTAGGAGGTCTTTACCCGCAGTTTTACCTAGTTGCTCTTGAGTAGAGGTGATATCGAGAATATCATCAATGATTTGGAATGCTAACCCAATATTTTGCGAGTAGCGTGTGAGTCTTTGGATATCTTCTAGTGAGGCGCTAGCCAAAATACCGCCACAGACAACACAGGCTTCTAAGAGGGCGGCTGTTTTGTGATTGTGGATGAAATTGAGGGTTTCTAGGGAAATATCAGATTTTCCTTCTGATTCTAGGTCAACTACTTGACCCCCAACTAAGCCAGCTGCCCCCAAGGCGCGTCCTAAACGGGCTATTACCTGTAAAACTTTGTCTCTAGGCACAATTTCAGGAGTGCGGATAGCTACCAACTCAAAAGCATAAGCGAGTAAGCCATCTCCCGCTAGAATTGCGATATCTTCACCATAAACTTTGTGATTTGTGAGCATACCGCGACGGTAATCATCATTATCCATCGCTGGTAGGTCATCGTGAATCAAAGACATGGTGTGAATCATTTCCACAGCACAAGCTGTAGGCATAGCCATTTCAATTGTGCCGCCCATCATTTCACAGGTAGCTAAACAGAGAATGGGACGCAGGCGCTTACCTCCAGCTAACAGTGAGTAGCGCATCGACTCATAAATTTTTTCTGGATAAATGACGGGTATAGCCTCATCTAAAGCTGCTTCACAAAGTTTTTGCCGTTCTTTGAGATAAGCTACTAAGTTAAATTTGGCTTCCTCTGACATCTTCTGAAGGTTATCAGCTGCTACCATTCTCACAATTCCTTAAATTTTTGGCTTTTGGCTGTTTATCATACACGTCACAATTTTAAGATGCTCTGGAGCCAAAAGATTAACTGTTGCGTCTTTAATCATTAAAGATGAATGATAAATGATGCTTTATGTTACGATTCGTAATTTTTCATTTAACATTCAAGACTCCGCTTTCTTTGGCTGTTTGTAAATAGCTGGCGACTGTATTTTGTAATAACAAAGCGACAGTCATAGGCCCAACACCACCAGGAACCGGGGTAATATATTCTGCCACTCCAGCAATAGCTGCATAATCGATATCGCCTACTAAGCGACTCTTGCCATTAGCACCAGTGACGCGATTCATCCCCACATCTACCACAACCGCCCCTGGTTTCACCATGTCAGCATTAATTAATCCTGGCAAACCAGCCGCAGCAATGAGAACATCGGCATTTTGGGTAATGGATTTGAGGTCTTGCGATCGCGAATGAGCAATAGTCACCGTAGCATCAGCTTCTAAGAGCATCAAAGCCATTGGCTTACCTACTAAAATACTACGTCCCACCACCACAGCCTGCTTTCCGCGCAGAGAAATTTCATATTCTGCCAACAGTCGCATAACTCCGGCTGGTGTACAACTGCGTAAACCCCTTTCCCCACGCACCAAACGCCCCAAATTTACCGGATGCAGTCCATCAGCATCTTTATCTGGTTCTATTTGGTGCAGTAGTTTCACCGCATCCAAGTGCGGGGGGAGGGGTAGCTGTACGAGAATACCATCGACTTGTTCATCTTGGTTAAGCGCAGCGATGACATCTTCTAATTCCGCTTCGGTAGTCTCTGTTGGGAAATGCTTACCAAAAGAAGCAATACCTACCTTCGCGCAGGCTTTTTCCTTATTACCTACATAGGCTGCTGAGGCTGGGTTATCTCCCACCATCAACACAGCTAACCCAGGAGGGCGACCAATTTTCGCTTGTAACTCAGTTATTTGAGCCGTAAGTTCTTTGTAGATTTTTTCAGCTAAAGCCTTACCATCAAGAATTTTGGCAGTTTTTGTTTCCATAACAACCCCCAGAAGATGCGCCTTCTGTGCAAATTTCAGTGTCCGCAGTGTTTATCTTCGCATAATGGAAGTGGGGAGTGGGGGAGATGAGGGAGTAGGGGGAGATGAGGGAGAATAACTTTTGACTATGGACTATGGACTGTTGACTAATGACTATTGACTAATGACTAACAGGAGTGTGTAAGGATGAACAATTTGACATTGATGCTGCTATTGGTGGTGGGGTTGTGGGGTTGCGATAACTTGAGGATTTCAGGATTGGAGAACGGTAATCTTACTTTTGGTCGCAATGTTACGCCGATACGGGATATTAAACCAACACAAAACCAACAAGCTACAGTTTCCGTACAAGGGAAGGTAGAAGAACAAGTTCCTCTATTGCAGGGGCGGGTGTATCAAGTTAATGATTCTACTGGCACAATCTGGGTGGTGAGTAAGCAAGATCGTCTCAAAGTGGGGGAGTCGGCAGTTTTTAAAGGTAAAATTCGCTACGAAAGCATTCCTATAGCTGGTCAAGAGTTTGGGGAAGTTTATTTAATAGAGGAGTAATACTGGTAACAGAAACTTCTAGTTTAATTTTATGAGTAAAGAACAAGTACAGGTAGCGATCGCCATCCTTTACCAAAATAATCAGTATCTTATGCAGTTACGGGATGATATCCCCACTATTCCCTATCCTGCACATTGGGCTTTATTTGGTGGTCACATCGAACCAGGGGAAACACCAGAGATCGCAGTACAGCGAGAAATTCTAGAAGAAATTGGCTATACTCTCCCCCAGATTACCAAATTTGGTTGTTACCCAGACCAAACAGTGGTGCGTCATGTGTTTCATGCCCCACTATTAGTAGAATTTAATCAACTGGTGTTAAATGAAGGTTGGGACATGGGCTTGTTAACACCAGATGATATTCGTAAAGGTAAATTTTATTCAGCCAACGCCGGATCTGAAAAACCTCTAGGATCAGTAGCACAGCAAATTTTATTGGAGTTTATGGAAAAGAGTCAATAGTCAATAGTCAACAGTCAACAGTCAACATCTTCTCCCTTGTCTCCCCCTACTCCCCACTTCCCACTCCCTCACATGGAGTTACCTCTCATGCAATCAGTAAGACAATTGCCCAGATGGTTAACTTTAGGCTTGGCGTTTCCTATCGCCACTCTTAATGGTTGGCTATTGCTTCAGGTAGTGCAGTATTTCCAACCTTTAGTAAATGTTATTGCGGCGGCTGTGCTGTTGGCTTTTGTTTTGGACTACCCAATTCAATTTTTCCAGGAAAGGGGAGTGAAGCGTAACCTGGCTATTGGGGGAGTATTACTGTTAGCTGTGGTGATTTTAGTCGGGTTAGGTCTGACTTTAGTGCCATTAATTATACAACAGATTAACGAGTTGGTGAATATTCTGCCTTATTGGGTGGATTCTGGAGGTCAACAGCTTGATGCTTTCCAAAAGTGGGCGGCTACCCAACAGTTACCTGTAAACTTAAGTGGGTTAGTGACGCAAATTTTGGAGAGGGTTTCTAGTCAGTTGCAGTCGGTAACTGGGAGAATTTTGGGTTTGGCTTTTGATACTATCGGTGTTGTCGTCAATGTGCTGCTGACAGTGGTGTTGACTATCTACTTGGTATTAAATGGCGATCGCTTATGGGATGGTCTTTACCAATGGTTCCCCACGCATATAGGTTCTAAGGTACGGCAAATACTGCGCGAGGATTTTCACAATTATTTCATCGGTCAAGCCACCTTGGGGGCTGTACTAGGATTGACTATTACATTGGCATTTTTAGCCCTGCGTGTTCCTTTGGCTTTACTGTTTGGTTTAGCAATTGGTTTATTTTCTCTATTTCCCTTTGGTACAGGTATCGGTATTGCTATAGTCAGTCTTTTGGTGGCATTACAAAACTTTTGGTTAGGTGTAGAAGTTTTGGGTGTAGCTGTTGCCATTGACCAAGTAAATTCTAACTTTGTAGCTCCACGTATTTTAGGTAATTTAACAGGTCTAAATCCCGTTTGGGTCGTGATTTCTTTATTATTAGGTGCTAAGTTGGGAGGTGTTTTAGGTTTATTAATTGCTATCCCCACAGCCAGCTTTATTAAGGACATAGCTGATAGTTGGCGGTCTGGGGAATTAAATGAAATAAATAATCTAGATTTAGCAGCAACAAAAGTAGAAATTGATATTGATGGTACTTCAATAGAAATATTAGCAAACAAAGAATAATATTTATAGCCTTTCTCATTCTGGTGAGGTACAAAATCACCCCTCTCCAACCCTTGCCTTTCCAAAGCTATGGTGCGCGATAGTGCGGGTGGGGGTTATTTCATGCGCTTGGAAATTGCTATATCCCTCACTAGGTAGAAGTGATTATCTAAGTGCTTCTTTAGGATGGTAAGGGTTGAAAGCTTGTTATCGGCTCAAAACTTCTGATAACACAACATAAGTAAGCATCAAGCAGTTACGTAGGAATTTTGACAATTATGAATAATTCACTTACCCGTCCCTTGGCTGTTGTCACGGGAGCATCTAATGGTATTGGCTACGAACTCGCTAAACAGTTTGCGCAAAATGGCTTTGATTTGCTCGTCACTGCTACCGGATCTAGCATCAATCAAGTGGTTGGAGCTTTTAAGGAGCTAGGAATCAGTAAGGTAACGTGAGTTCGATGAGAGAAGAAAGCCAGAAAGCTAGTATAAAAAGGAATTGGCGAACAAGGAAATCAAAGAACAGTAAAATTTATGGCAAGAGGGTGAAAAAAACATAAAAAAAGACCGAGACTAAAAAATATCATTACAAAATCAGGGTCTCGGCTATGTCTACTATTGTATCTCGCCTCGATATTACACAAGTATTCTGTGATGTAGATGATTTCTGTAAACAGTGGGAACAGTTATGGCAAGTGATCCCACAGCTACCATCGATAACAGGAGAACGTCGTAGTCGCTCAAGGATGAGCATATCGGAAGTGATGACAATAGTCATTGCCTTTCATGGTAGTGGATATCGAACATTTAAGGAATTTTATACATTGCACGTACTACCTGGTTGGCGTGGGGCATTTCCCAACTTGGTGAGCTACAACAGATTTGTAGAATTGATGCCGTGGTGCTTAATGCTGTTGTGCTGCTTTTTGCATACAAGGACAGGAGAAATTACGGGAATTAGTTTTATTGATTCAACGCCTATTAATGTGTGCCATAATTGCCGCGCCCATGCACATAAAGTATTTAAAGGATTAGTAAATTGGGGCAAAAACTCGGTCGGTTGGCACTTCGGATTCAAACTTCATTTGATAATTAATGACCAAGGTGAATTGTTGGCATTTAAATTAACTTCTGCCAACGTAGATGACCGCAAGCCAGTGCCAGAAATGACTGAGGATTTGATTGGCAAACTGTTTGGTGACCGAGGATATGTTTCACAAAAATTATTTGAAGAGTTATACGAACGAGGTTTAGAGCTAATTACTAAATCCAAGAAAAACATGAAAAATCGCTTGGTCAAGTTGCTTGATAAAATTTTGTTACGTAAACGAGCAGTCATTGAATCAGTGAATGACCATCTCAAAAATATTTGTCAAATAGAACACTCTCGACATCGTAGTCCACTTAACTTTTTGGTTAATTTAATGGCAGGCTTGGCAGCTTATACTTATTTGCCTAAAAAACCATCTATTGATATTTATCCAAAAGACTTGCCTGCTCTACCTCCTGCCATTTTTTAGCTCCGTCGAACTCACGTTAAGGTATTACCCGATACCGTTAATGCCGAACAGCACCGTCAATTGACTGAGCCAGGATCAGCTAACAAGTAATCACAAGCATGGAAAACCAATATAGTCAGTCAATTGCAGAAGTTAGCGACCAACCAGTTAAATCGTCATAAAGCCAAAGATGAACCGTGAGGAACTGCTTGATGCGATCGCAGACAATGTGATTGAACAGGCGCGGCTGGTGGGAATTTACGAGCGCTGACACGTTTTTAGTGAGTTTTAATAAGCCTAGAGGTATACACTTGAATCAACCAGCCAAGTGAAACCATAAATAAGATATGTTGCAGCAACAGTGGCAAAATTTATTAGTTCGGACATGATAGAAATGAGTTAATTTTTCATCTCCTTGGAGCGCTCCTGAAGTTGGAAAGTAGTGCAGAAAAAATTCTGGTGGTAGACGACGAAGCAAGCATTCGCCGGATTTTAGAGACGCGGCTTTTAATGATTGGCTACGATGTAGTAACAGCCTCTGATGGGGAAGAAGCGTTAACAACTTTTCGTGCTTCTTCTCCAGACTTAGTAGTTCTTGATGTCATGATGCCTAAATTAGACGGCTACGGTGTTTGTCAGGAATTACGTAAAGAATCGGATGTGCCGATTATCATGCTTACAGCCTTGTCAGACGTTGCAGACAGGATCACAGGTTTGGAATTAGGAGCAGATGATTACATTGCCAAACCCTTTTCTCCAAAAGAATTAGAGTCAAGGATTCGCTCAATATTGAGGCGACGCTCTAGAAAGACAACTAGTGACGGGATTCCCGACTCAGGCATAATCGAAATAGACAATCTCAAAATTTACACGAATAAACGACAAGTTTACAGAGGTAATGAACGCATTAGACTCACAGGATTAGAGTACAGCCTGTTAGAGTTACTGGTGAGTCACAATGGAAAATCATTTTCCCGTGGAGAGATTTTACAGCAGATATGGGGATACGGCGCAGAACAACATGCGGATACTCGTGTCGTGGATGTGCATATATCCAGATTACGCTCGAAGTTAGAAACTGACCCCAATAATCCAGAATTTATTTTGACAACCAGAGGTACTGGCTATCTTTTCCAAAGAATTACTCAATCAGAAAATGAGCTATGAAACTGTAAACTGCCTCTACTTAGTCGCCAATAGTGAAGTTTGCCATATCCTGAGCCTAGATATTACCCTTTTCAGGGTAGACAATCTCAAATTGATAGGCGTATCTCTGGAGTAAAAAGACAAGCTAATAGGACTTACGCACCGAGGTAAGGGACTTCCCACTAAAAAAATATCCCATCACTTTGTAGGCAGGGGAGCAAGGATCAGGGGGAAGAAACCCTTGATTTTTCTCATGCGTAAGTCCTAACTTTCTTATTTGTTAAGTGAGACGGCGCAAAACTATAATTGAGCGCTCTGTCACTGGTATGCTTTGCTCACTTAGAATAAATTTTCCTGGTTCAATAAATCGAGCTTCGTTAGTATTAATCACCATTTCCCATTCTCTATCTTGGAAAACATTGGGTAAGGTAAAGTCAATCATCTCGTAGTGAGCGTTAAACAAGAGCAAAAAACTTTCATCAATAATACGTTCGCCACGGGAACCTGGAGTGATAATACCCTCGCCATTCAAGAAAATTTGCATGACCTTGGCATAACTAACTAGCCACTGCTTTTCGGTCATTTCCGTACCATCAGCATTGAACCAACCAATATCACTGATGCCGAAACCATGAATTGGTCTACCTTGAAACCACTTTCGCCGTCTAAATACTGGATGCTGATGACGAAAATAGATGAGTTCACGAGTAAAGTTTAAGAGTTCGGCATTGGAATTTTGTAAACTCCAGTCAAGCCAGGAAATTTCATTGTCTTGGCAGTATACGTTATTGTTACCCTTCTGAGAACGCCCAACTTCATCCCCGGCTAAGAGCATGGGAACACCTTGAGACAGCATCAGAGTTGCCAATAAGTTGCGTCGCTGGCGATCGCGCAAGCGAACTACCTCTAAGTCATCAGTTTCCCCTTCCATACCACAATTCCAAGACCTGTTGTGGCTTTCTCCATCTCGGTTATCTTCGCCGTTCGCCTCGTTATGCTTTTGGTTGTAACTGACCAAATCGTTGAGAGTAAAACCATCGTGGGCAGTGATAAAATTAATACTGGCATGGGGATTGCGTCCGTTAGTTTGATACAGATCAGGACTACCAGTAAAACAGTAAGCAAATTGTCCCAGGCTATCATCTTCACCACGCCAAAAATCGCGCACAGTATCACGATATCTGCCATTCCACTCAGACCAGCGTAAGGGAAAATTACCTACCTGATAGCCGCCTTCTCCCAAGTCCCAAGGTTCAGCAATCAGCTTGACATCTGCTAATACTGGGTCTTGATGAATAATATCAAAGAAAGCGGCTAAGTTATCTACTTCATACAGTTCTCGCGCTAATGCTGAAGCCAAATCAAAGCGAAAACCATCAACGTGCATCTCTATTACCCAATAGCGCAGGCTATCCATAATTAATTTGAGAACTTGGGAATGACGCACGTTCAGAGAATTACCACAACCAGTAAAGTCCATGTAGTAGCGAGGATCATCTCTGACTAAGCGGTAGTACACGCTATTGTCAATACCTCGTAGCGATAGTGAGGGGCCTAAATGATTGCCTTCACCAGTATGGTTGTAGACGACATCTAAAATCACCTCAATTCCAGCAGAGTGTAAATCCTTGACCATCTGCTTGAACTCGGTTACTTGCTGCCCTAGAGTACCACTAGCACTATAACCAGAGTAGGGAGTGAAATAATTGATGGAATCGTAACCCCAATAATTTTTGAGTCCTTTATCAACTAAAAAACCGGGGCGGGATAAAAAGTGATGTACAGGCATCAATTCTACAGCCGTTATTCCTAGTTGTTGCAGATATTGAATTGCCGCAGGATGAGCCAGTCCGGCATAAGTACCGCGTAGCTGTTCAGGAATGTCTGGGTGTAGCTGAGTAAAGCCTCTAACGTGAGTTTCGTAAATAATGGTTTCGTGCCACGGTCTACGCAGTAGTGTGTCATCTCCCCAATCAAAGGATTCATCGATAACAATACACTTGGGCATCATTTGAGCGCTATCTAAATCGGAAAAAGTCAGGTCTGTTTCTGGGGCATCTAAACAATAGCTGAAAATAGCTGGGTGATCGTGAATTTCACCTTCAATAGCTTTGGCATAGGGGTCAATTAGTAGTTTATTAGCGTTAAAACGATGACCAACTTCAGGAACCCAAGCTCCATGAACCCTAAACCCGTAACGCTGTCCTGGGCCTACTCCTGGTAGATAAGCGTGCCAAACAAAGTTGTTTTTTTCTGTTAAAGGTACGCGGTTTTCATGACCATGACTATCAAATAAACAAAGTTCTACACCTGTAGCATTCTCTGAAAACAAAGCAAAATTTGTGCCTTTTCCATCCCAAGTTGCGCCTAAAGGATATACATTCCCTGGCCAGACAGCTACATACATAAATAAAGTTCCGATCAGTAATTTTTGCTATGAATAACGAATTTTTAGACGTTATCAGTGGTAATCCAAGTAAAATATATCTAACGATTTCAGCCAAAAATAATATCAAAAATTTTACTACTTAGATGATTGATAAATTGGCTTCAGAAGTTTATTTACTATGGCTTTTAAATTTAAGAATTTACATGAAAATAGCGAAATTTGGCATCTACCATAATGTGTAAAAATATGTCAGCCGTTATACATATTTACGAAAAAAGCTGTTTATGCAATTTTCCAAGAGCAGACTCGTAAACAAAATCATAATCCTTACTTAAATCAAATTTAACTGCTCAACCCTCCCGAACTTCAAATACTCTGCCTTCACACCACCTATCACCAAAAATTTGTATTGGTGTCAGGATGTACTGCACTTAGTATTATGCTTGAACTGACCAAAGAAAAATTGCAAATCCCTAGCATTGCGATCGCAATAGAGGGCTTGACCAAAATAGAGGCATTACCCGGAATCAGGTTCAAAACTCCTGCTTTTGCGGCATATTTTTATCATTGAAGAGTTAATTTTTGAAAAAACAAGAGGAATTTTATGTTTGGTATTGATGTAGCGGGCCAAGACGGCAAAGTAGATTGGACAGCAGTCAGAAATTCTGGTAAGACTTTTGCCTTTGTCAAAGCGACAGAAGGTGTTACTGTCAAAGACCCTGCATTTGCTCATAACTGGCAAAATATGAAAGCTGCTGGTGTTATTCGCGGGGCCTATCATTTCTTTCACCCACATACATCTGACCCTGTTAAACAAGCACATGAATTTTTAAACACTGTGGGTAATTTGGAAACTGGAGACTTGCCACCAGTGTTAGATATAGAGATAAATGATGGAGTAGATCGAAAAACTGTAATTAATGCAGCGAAGCAATGGTTAACAGAAGTAGAAAATGAACTAAAACAACAGACAGGGAAAATAATCAAACCCATTATTTATACATACCCTGGCTTTTGGGAAGAACTTGGTAATCCTTCTGATTTTGCTGCTTACCAACTATGGATTGCACATTACACAACTCAGTCTCCAAAAATTCCTAGCCCTTGGCAAGGAGATTATCTTATCCATCAATTTCAAGAGAATGTACCTGGCGTACCTGGTGTTAAGTAAGTCGTGGAGAAAATTTATAAGTATGTAACAAAGAATTAAGCAGAAGAATAAGAGTTAAATTTTACACGTTGCGTACTGTAGTTTCCCTTTTCTCCTCTATTTTGAACTCCATCAATGACAGCATAGGCAAGGTCTAATTCATCCTCAAAACTTTGAGAAGCTAGTTCATTTTTTTTCAGGTGTTGCCACTCCAATTCAATTGGATTCATCTCTGAGCAATATTTAGGTAAAAAGAAGATGTACAAACCCATCTCTTCCCACTTTGTCCATAATTGCTGAACTTCTTTGCACCGATGTATCGGGCCGTTGTCCTGAACGATGACTCTGATACGACCTGCTTTTTGGGCTTCAAGTGCTTCAAGCTCCATCATTTGAATATAGGATTTGCGTGAAACGCCACCAATCACTAGACCGTACACAAAACTAATTAGGGGTTGAAGAAACCCAATAATACTTAACCTTCGACCCCGACGCTTACTCTGCTCCAGGCGTTTTTGCTGACCTCGGAAGTAGTAACTGTAACTGGGTTCACTCCAGGCACAAAACCCTGATTCATCCATATACTTTAAATCGATTTCTCCAGCAGCAGCAGATAATTCCAACATCTCTAAGTCTGCCTGTTTGATTTGCTGCAATACTTTGTCTTGCTTTCCTTTGTGGCTTTTTCTAGTTCGCTTCCAAATGACCCCCTTTTTTTGAGTACCTGCCTTAACCAGTCAGGACTCAATTTCACGGAGCGTTCTTGCTCTAATTTTTGGGCTAATTGAACACTATTATATGTACGTGGTTCTTGCTCCAAGCATTTTTCTAAGAACGCCATGTCAGCTTCTGCCCACCTTGATTTTCCTCCCCGCCCTGCTTTCTCCCACAGTCCTTCTAGACCTTGTTTTTCCCATCTATGCAAAACTTCTCTTACTGTTTGGGCAGTCCAGTCAAAGTGATCTGCTATCTTCTCTACGTACCAACCATGTGCGCTTAATCTGATCACTTCGGCTCGGTCTTTCACTTTCTGGGGTACATCTGCCGTTCTCAGGTTGAACAAAATTTTATCTTGCTTAGGAGTCAGAAATACCCTTAAACGGCTGCCCATATCCCTGTTACCTTGGTAGACACATTTATGTATTTACTTATCTTTACACACTTTGGTTTTTTCACCTTGTTCTACTTAGTGGTAAAGCCGATCTAAATAGGTTTAAAGAATTGCAACAAGGTGATTCTGGATTAAGAGTCAAGCAATTACAACAGCAACTTACAGATATTGGGTTATATACTGATGCTGTTGATGGGCATTTCTCTGAGCAAGTTAGAACGGCCGTTATTAGTTTTCAAACATCCAAAGGTTTGCAAGCAGATGGGATTGTTGGGATAAAAACTTGGGTAACTTTATTGTGGATTTAGAGCGGAATGGCACGCTTGTTAAGATTAAATCTAGTTAGGGTAGTGTGTTGGGGGTGGCTGAGTTGGTATGGGAATTAAGAAAAACTTCTCTAAAAGGTGTACTTTTAAAAAGATGGACATTCGCTTTAGAACAAATCCAAGTAAGTTAAGTTTTGCTTGACATCTTGTAATTGCCAATCAAGTTGTTAGGAAATCGACTTTATGGACTTGTGCCTTTATAAAAGAGAAGAAGGAATAGCATTCCTTCTTCTTTTTTGCCTTTAAAGGCTGTTTGGAACTAACAATTTTAGTATAATTGTTAGTCTAAATTTATTTAAAAATTAAACTCTGATATTCACATAACGAGCGGGAACTCGAACTCTAACCCATCTATTACCACGCCGAACAGTTTCCCAATGAGCAGGAATTAACTTACGTTGAAATCTGGCAACAACGGGTTTACGTATAACAGTAGCTCTACGAACCTCTGGTCGGACAATAACTTGTGCTGCTGATACCTGTGATGGTAATGCAGAAATTGCAAATGGCAAAGCCAGCAGCGTACCTAATAAAAAACGTTTCATATTCAAATCCCTTCCAATTGATTTGCCTGTAGTATTGAGAGCATTGATTAATTATTGATGAACATTTTGCCTTACATAATTTAGAGAATTAAAGTAAGTGTTGTTCTTACAATAAATTATCTGTTTTTGCTCTGTTGTTATTACTTTAAAATAGTAACTGCTTAGATCCAAAGGAATAAAGTCATGATTCCGGTATGACTTTATTCATAAGTTTTGAGGTGAATTAAGTAGGAAAATATTTAGCCCCTAAATTAAACCTAACTTATACCAAGTTGCAATCAAAGATAGTAACTTGGGCTGGGAGTAGGGAGTAGGGAGTGGGGAGTAGGAATACTATTTCTGAACGCAACTTAGTATTAATACCACTTTTTGGCAAACATCAGAATATCAATTTAAAGACATAGGACTAATACTTGATTTTTGAAATATACGTAGGGGAGCCACTGCGTTGGGCGGGTTTCCCGACATAAAGCAAGTGGCGTTGGGCAATGCAGCGCCAAAGATATGATACGGTGGGCATTGCCCATCCTACAAATACTGAGATTTTTATGGCTACGCTCCCGTAAGGGATACAGAAATCAAATCGGATTCCTATATAGAATACTTTTTATCCTATTAATTCTTATGGAAATTAGTAAGCACGGCTTAATGTCAATAGACCGAATGGTTTGGCGATGCCTATGAACAGAAGGAATTATTATGAGCCATGCTCTTGAAGTGGTCTATTAAAAATCAAAGAGCATGGCAGTTTTTTATTTCTAATAAAAATTTGAGCTTAGAATGTAATTTACAGATTAGCTTTACAAAATCGATTGATAATTTAAAAGTGTTAATTATGCCCTTGTTTTGTGTTTCTTATTTGAGTAAGAGGTATAACCTGTTAAATAGATTAATCAGGAGAGTACAAGGATGACATTAGCGCATGGTATTTTATCATACTCAGGTGAAGGTGATTCTTATTCTGTAGCTGGTGATGTAGTCACTGTTAAAGCTAATAGTGAACAAACGAATGGCAAGTATGCACTGTTTGAAGTAGTAGTTGCTCCACAGGCAGGGCCTCCTCCTCATATTCATAGCCGAGAGGATGAAGCATTCTATATTCAAGAAGGCTCAATCGAGTTTAGTCTAGATGACCAAACAATTGTGGCTACCCCTGGAACATTTTTAAATTCTCCTAAAGGTCAACTGCATAGTTTTAGAAATATTGGTTCAGTACCAGCTAAAATGCTCATACTGATTGCGCCAGGCGGACTAGAAAAATTTTTCGCTAGAGTGGGCGTAAAAGTAGAAAACTCATCAGCTTCTCCGTTACCTATAACTCAGGAAGTGATTGACAGAATATTAGCAATAGCTCCTGAGTATGGCATTAGAATTGTTTTACCTGAAACTGATGTTTAATAACATAGGAATTTGAATAATAAACTCTGTACCTTCGCCTAAAATTGAGTTGCATTGCCAAGGTGTTAGGGTTGTTTTCCATCAATAATTGACCCTTCAATTAGCAAGCGATTGTCTCGCAGTAGCATTAATACGCATTTATTAGCCCCCGCATTTTCGATGACTAAACAGATGATAAAAAAGCTATGAGGAGATATAACAGGTCATGACTACTACTAGGTCTGTCTCACTTGCGGGTTGGCGGTTGTTGCAGCGTTTTGGCAAGCTTCTTAGCTCCCAAGGTGTGCTAATCATTCTTCTGAGTTTGGCTGTGTTTGCATCGTTTCGTTATGAAACCTTCCTCACACCGCTCAATCTAATGAACATCATGCGCCAAAACAGTATGCTGGCATTGGTAGCGCTGGGTATGACTGTGGTGATTCTCAGCGAGGGAATTGATTTGTCTGTAGGTTCGCTGGCGGCTTTGGGTGGTGTAGTTGCGGCCATGTTGGCTGGACAAGGAAGCTTTGTAGCGATCGCCTGCGGCATTGCCAGCACTGCGCTACTGGGAGCGGTCAATGGTCTTTTGGTGTCCCGCGCACGGCTGCAACCATTTGTTGTCACGTTATTTACTGCTAGTGCGGCCAGAGGACTAGCGTTAAGCCTTACTCAAGAGAGGTCGATTGCTATATCCTCGACCGCATCGGGGTTGGTGTGGCTCGGCAGGGGCTTTATAAGTTGGTTTCCTGTCCCAGTGCTGATAGTTGCACTTTTATATTTTGCCACTTGGTTTATACTGTACAGAAGCCGCTTAGGTCTGCACATATTCGCTATTGGTAATAATGAGGAAGCTTCTCGACTTATGGGGGTGAACCCAAACCGAGTGAAACTGGTAGTTTACACATTTAGCGGGTTGCTGTCGGGATTGGCTGGTGTGGTGCTGGCAGGTCGTTTAGGGGCGGCTCAACCCGTGGCTGGCTTTGGTTGGGAAACAGATGCGATCGCTGCCACTGTTATGGGTGGAACATTTCTCTCAGGAGGTCAGGGTAGTGTATTCCCGACGCTCATCGGTGTACTCTTACTAGGAATGATGTACAATCTCTTAAATCTTGAGGGAACTATTACCCCTTGGTGGCAGCTTGTGCTTCGTGGTGCATTATTACTTCTGGTTGTACTCTTTCAAAAACGTATCGCACAGAAGCGTTAATCTTGGCGGCTATCTTTGCTGTAGTTGTTGTTGTAATCTCAAAGTGTCCATCTGTTGATTTTGCTGTTGTCTTAATTGATCCATCCCCATTGGCACATTTTGCTGTTGCCTGATTTGATCCTGGAAACGAAATTGATCGAGTCGCTGTTGCTGTTGTAATCTATATTGGTCTTGCTGTTGTCTAAAACTCTCCCATAATTTTTGAGAAGTTGATTGTTGATTCAAGGGTCTTGTTTGTTGGTATAAGTACTGTTGATTTTGAGATATCTGATCAGCGTTAGCCTTTCCAGAAGCATAAATTCCTAAGCCTATGGCGAGAATAATGAATGGTATTCGTAATTTCATTGGTGATCAATACTCCATGCAGTTTTATTTAGAATTATTGTGTTATGGAGATTTTCTTTACTAACAGATTTAGTGATTAATAAATAATTTTTGAATATCATATATTTAGCTCTTCTTACTATTATACAAGCTAATTATGGAATCATTTCTGCCATTAGGGATATAAAACTACTAAAGCTTTAAATATTTGAAAAAGTTTACTTTTAAGACTAGTTGATTCAACAAGTGTATGCAATTAGTTATGAAACGATAAGATTTGCGCACTCCATCTAAAGCCGAGTATGGTACACGTAATCGCAGAGGGCGTAACACAGGGAGATAAAACCAGTAATAAGCCCTTTTGAGGTTGACCCATTTTGAACAAGATTCTTGGTGCAGAAAATCGGAAACGTCTACAACCAATCCTCGTCCTTCGTGCATCATCACATTACGTCCGTGGACATCATGGGGATAGAGTCCTTGCTTTTTGGCGTAGTTCAGGGCTTCATCAATATCCCGTATTACTTGCTGAGGAATTGGTAAACCTAAGTGCATACAATCGTAAAGTGTGGTTCCATAAAGCCGCTTCAAAACCAAAAAGCCATCTTTAGCATACAAACACTCAGAAAATGCTGGATGAGAACCTAGACGGCGGTAGACTTCTACTTCTTCTTCATAGCCTGGTCGTCTAGGAGCATAAATTTTTACTACATAGTTAGGGTAATCAGGATGATAGAATACTGCTGCATAATTTCCTCTACCTAGTAGCTGCCAAGGCTGGGGAACATAGCAAACTTCAATTGGATCACGGGGATTGACACTTCTAATTTGTAAACTAGGTAGGAGTGTTTGATAAATACTTGCTTGAAAAGGTTGTGGCAATGATGTGTTCATGTCGGCAGTATTTAGCCCCAAACAACAAAGTAAACTACTTGCTCAAATTCAACAATTACGGCAACAGTGTAACTGAATTGTGTTTCAATTGTGCATAGAAATAACATTAAATTCAGTAAATTTGCCATCAAAGCATGAATAACTTTGTCACACCGCCCGAAAGACAAACAGCGATGCAGCTTAACGATGGTCGTAAGTTGGCGTGGTCTGAATGGGGGCCTGTTGATGGAGTTCCCGTTCTGTTTTGTACAGGGGCAGGAATGAGCGGATGGCTGGGTTTTGGTGCTAGCTATCTCTCAGAATTAGGCTTGAAGCTTATTGCCATCGATCGCCCTGGCTTGGGTTTGTCTACTCCTCATCCTCAAAAAACTTTATCCTCTTGGGCAGATGACATACAAGAGTTTATTCAAGCTCATCATCTCGATAATGTTCTCGCCGTTGGTTTTTCTCAAGGCGCACCGTTTGCTTTCACTCTGGCTGGATGCGGACTAGTAAAAGCTATAGCAATTGTGTCAGGACAAGATGAACTTTCCCACCCAAGCTTAAAACCGCTTCTGCATCCTGATGTTGCTAGAATAGTTACCGCTATTCAACAAGATCCTGTAGAGTTCGAGCGGCAATTTGCACAGATAGCTACAGCAGATGGACTGTGGCAGTTAATTATTAGTATGAGTGCAGAATGCGATGGGCTAATATACCAAAGTGATATATTCGCTCAAGCATACCAACAAGCTTTGCAGGAAGGTTTTGCTCAGGGTGCAAACGGATACGCACGCGACCTTGTAAATGCCCTGAGTCACTGGCCGATAAAACTAGAGGATATCAATGTTCCTGTAGATTTGTGGTATGGTGCTTTAGATACCAGTACGGTTCACTCCCCTGATTTTGGTGCAACCTTGGCGTTACGCCTACCCAATGTTTCACATATTGTAGATCCTCAACAAGGGGGTTCAATTCTTTGGACGAGGGCTAGAGATATTCTTGCCAAACTGAAGTCTGATGTTTCTCTTACTTGAGCAATGGTTGTGGAAAATCTGAACTATGTAATTCATCCACTGACACAACAAGACGAACCTTTTTTGTGGCAGATGCTTTATGAAGCAGCACATCTAGCAGAAGAAAGTAATTTGACGGTGCAGGATGCGATGAATCATCCTGAGTTACTCAAGTATGTAGAAAATTGGGGTTTGCCGGGTGACATAGGTTTTGCTGCTACCTTAGTTAATAGTGATGTATCTGTAGGGGCTGCATGGTTGCGCTTGTTCACCAAAAACAATCAAGGGTATGGTTATATTGATGACCAAACACCCGAACTAGCGATCGCCGTTCTGCCAGAATATAGAAATCAAGGTATAGGAACAAAATTAATTACCCATTTAATTGCAGCCGCTAAAGTTGTTCATCCTTCCATATCGTTAAGTAGCAGAAAATCAAACCCAGCTTTGCGTTTATATCAACGCTTGGGTTGGCAAATCATTCCTGGTAGTGAAACTGTTAACCGAGTAGGTGGTATATCTTTAAAAATGAAATTAGATTTGGCAGCAATGCAAGAAGCTATTACAAATTAAAGGTTTGTAGTCAGGGCTTAAGCCCCTACAGATAATGAATGTTTTGCAAAGATTTTTTGAACCAGTATAAACAGTCAAACCCTGATCAATGTCTATTCGTGTATAAAAATAGATGAGAATCAATAATGCTTCTTAAGTTTGGGCATTTTGGCAACTTTGCCGAAATCGCCTGTGATACTTTTGTAGAAATTGCCAGGATTGATATTTTTATATCCTCAGCACGGTTAGATAACCGTTGTTGGCAATTTATTAAATTTATTAACCTATTTTCTAAATTCCAAGGTGTATTGCCACTTTCAAGCTATTTAGGCGGGGTCAAACCCGTCTTTTTTTTCTAGAATGGCAAACTTTGCGCTGCTAGTTTTTTTAGCAATTAACGTGAGTTCGACTAATTGACACCATTAAGAGATCACTTCGCCCAAGAGCAGCGACTGGTGGCTCTGGTTTACAATATTTACTTGTACTTGGCAGATAAAACAAGCGATACCCCAAGATTATTTTAATCTACACACTTAATCCAATTGCAATCATTGTTTTCTTGGCTTCAACAACAATTAACGCCCCGTCGTCAGGCGGTAGTTCTGTTATTAGTTGGCGTAATTGTTCCTTTTGTGATATTTGGAGACTTGGCAGAAGATGTCTGGGAGGAACAGGGATTTTTCTTTGATGTCCCTATTCTTTTAGCTATTCACCGTACTGCTCGACCTCAACTAGATGTTTTTGTGTCATATTTAACAAATCTGGGAGTTTTTTGGGGCGTAGTTCCGGCATCAATTGTAACTATACTATTGTTAATATTTCGACGCAGGTGGCGTGCATTAGAATTTTTTCTGTTTACCTTGGTTGGTAGTGGGATTCTGAATCGCAGCACTAAGTTATTGTTGCACCGAGTACGACCTCATCTTTGGACTTCACCTGCACCTGAATTAGATTATGGTTTTCCCAGTGGTCATGCAATGGCTAGTATGACCTTTGTAGTTGCTTTGGTAATTTTAAGTTGGAATAGTCGTTGGCGTTGGTTCGTTGTAATTGTGGGAACTATGTTTGTTTTAGTTATTGGATGGACGCGGTTATATTTGGGAGTCCACTATCCTTCTGATGTACTAGCAGGATGGATGGTATCATTGGGTTGGACAGTTGGAGTCAGTTTGCTGATAAATCCTCACACAGTGAGCCGAAAAATTTCCCGGTAGCATTAGATTTCCTGCTCCCTACGCACCTAATAGAGTTGACACCCATCCCCAAAGTTAACCAACTTTTCCTATTATTTAACCGGAGAGATATTCGCCGAGTAGATATGCCATCTACGCTGCTGTTCAGTTGAGCCAGGAACATTATTGACTCGTCGCAGCGAATAAGTTCCTGAAAATCGCTGCGGAGTTCCATTGGTAGTTACAGAGGTAATAGTAACAGGAATTTCAATATATCAAGAACCAGCCCCGCCTTGGATTTGACTTGGTTTTCCAATTTCTTCAGCAACTGATGCGGTGTCAGCAAAACCTTGCTTGAACTGCTCAAAAGATTGTTTACTAGCCGATCCATTCCCATCCCAAATCAAGTAGGCTTTTTGATAGTCTTGAGCAGCGATCGCATTATAATACTCATGAATGACTTGGACTGCTTGTTGTTGCAGGGAGTTGGTATCTGTAGGGTTTTGAGTGGCAGAAACAGGTGGTGAAGTAGAATTGGACTCAACTGAGGAATTTGCCACCGATGGATGATTGGCGAATGATGTTTGTGAATTGGCCGAGTGATTGCAGGCTGTGATGGACAACATGAGTAGTATGCTTCCAATAACCATACGGTGAAGTTTTAACTTGATAGATAAACAAGAGTTGATTTTTGACAAGAATATCTCCTAGCAAATTCGCTATTGAAATGTATTGGAGTTAAATCAAATATTTATGTTGATTTAAAAGTATAAAAAAATAAAGTAGTAATCACTGTAGTTTCAGCCACAGCTATAGCGACCTGGAAAGTAGACGGTATTATAAGTGTGCGCTCTAACTCAGAGAATTATGACATTGATCTGATTGGAGCAGCAGCGCTAAATCAATTATAAACCTTGGGGCATATTCCTTAGATGCTCTCATTCTTAGAAAATAGATTGGTTATTAGTCATTAGTCAAAACCCCACAGTTATTCTTTCTCGTTCCGTACTTCCTGCTTTGTTAGCCCCTAATCCTCAGACAAATGCCATTTACAGATAAACGCCCTTTTAGTTGGTTATTGCAGCAGTTTCAACTCCAACCGGGTAAACCTGCAATTCTTAATGGATTTCGTAGCTTGTTAATATTGGGTGTTCCTATTGGGATTGGGATCATAACTGGTAATGCAGCAGCAAGTGCGATCGCTACTATGGCGGCTTGGTTTGTTGGTATGGTAAATGTTGACGGTACATATCGTCAGCAATTAACGGCGATGATTGCAGCTACTATTGCTGTGACTACGGTATTTTTAATTGCCAGTCTAGTGAGTGGGCATCTGTGGTTAGCAGTACCGACGACATTTATTGTGATATTTATTGCAGGTTTAGCTGGTCTTTTTGGTAATGTAGCCTCATCTGTCAGCTTGGTTACTTCCATTATGTTTGTGATTGCACTGGCTAAATTTGCTACATTTACTAATTTCTCAACACTTGTGCAACACTGTGCGCTATGTCTAGCTGGGGGAACATGGACAACTATATTATCACTAGGAACCTGGGTGATGCGTCCACAGGCTCCTGTCATGGAGGGAGTAGCTAAGTGTTATGTCTCGTTAAGTAAACTTATAGACTTGACTAGGGAGAGTGTCTTAAATCCACAAGATCAGCAGGAGTGGTCAGAACAATTTTTACAAGCTTATGATACTGCAATTCAAAATTTGACATCTGCCCGTAGTGTCTGGACAGCAATGTGGACTGTAAAGAAAGGTGCGAACCAGCAGGGGCAAAATTTACTGGTGTTAATTGAGGATGCCAATCAAATCGCTAATTCTATTGTTGCCCTAACGGAACTTTTGGCGATCGCCTCTAAACACCAATTATTTTTTCAGTTGCATAGAGAAATTCTACAAGTGATGGAACAGTTGGCGATCGCTCTAAAAATCATCTCAAAAGCGATCGCTCAAGGAAAAAACTCAGTTCATTTAGGGGATTTAGACCGCAACGTTGAAGCACTGCAACATCAGTGGCAAGTTTTGCGCTCTCATGTTCTCAAAACAACCTACCCTCAGACAGATGACTATAGTCATCTAATTCATTTAAGAAAAATTACCAGCAGTTTGGTAAATTTGGCAGGGCAAATTCATACTGATGCAGAGATCATTACAGATTTAAGACAAGGAAAACAACGCCGCCTTGTTCAGGAAGATATTCCTCCTCAACCTGGATTAATGTGTTGGCAAATTATGGAGTTATTGCGAAATAACTTAACTTTTGATTCAGTTATTTTTCGTCACGCGCTACGCCTAGCACTGATGACAACATTGGCGGAATTTCTCGCCTCAGTATTACAACTACCCAGAGGTTACTGGATAACTCTAACAGCCTTAGTTGCACTCAAACCCAACTTTGGCGGGACTTACCAGACAACGGTGCAAAGAGTTATCGGTACTATTTTGGGTGGGATTATTGGTATTGTTCTGGTTGTTTTAGTTAAAAATCAAATTGCGATCGCCCTATGTTTGCTATTGTTAGTGTTTATTGCCATGTCGGTACGTCCATTAAGCTACAGCATATTTACCATCTTGCTCACCCCCGCCATCATCTTACTACTCAGCCTCATTAGTGCAGGCGGATGGCAAGTAGGAATATTGCGTATTGTGGATAGCCTAGCTGGAGGATTCTTAGCACTAGTTGGGAGTTATTTTCTGTTCCCTCGTTGGGAACGACAGCAACTTCCCACGCAACTAGAAAAGACTATTCGAGCTAATCTTGCATACTTTCAACAAGTTATCGCTAATTACCTTGAGCCACAACATAATGCCTTGGCGATGATCAATAGCTTACGCCATCAAGCAGCACTAGAAAACGTTAACGCTACCGCCGCCGCCCAAAGATTATTCAGTGAACCCCGGCATATTCAAGGGGAAATTGAACCTGTCATGACATTGATACTCTACATTCGTGGCTTTTTTGGTTCAGTCACAACCCTGGCAGAACATCTGCAAGAATTTAGCGGTGGGTATCAATTGATTGAACTACAGCAACTTACAAACGCAATGATTCAAGTTTTGGAAGATTTAGCAAATTCGCTCCAAAAGGGACAGCCACCCCAACCGTTCCCAGCACTCAATGAGTATCTAGAAGTAATTCACAACCAAATTGAAAATTTACATACTGCTCGTTTATCCCAAATAAGGATCAATCCCCATACTTCCACTTCCACATTACAAGCTGTGCGAGAACAAACACCCCTATCCATAGAACTAGAGCGAATTGTGAATGAGATTAAAGTTATCCATTGTGTAATTAATCGTATGCAAGATTCATTAAATCCTTAAGTTAAGTTTATCTCCAAAATCTCAATCCGCTCTGATGTAAAGTTATAAATTGATTAATAAGAATTAATGAGCATCTCTAACTTATTCAAAAAATTGCAAATTCTCATAAAAATTATGAATAAATTTTTGATGTTAGAAAACACAATAAAACGAGTAAAATTTTAATTTAGCTTTGCTCATAAATAGCTTATCCAGAAAAGTTTTACACTATTGCCAGTTTGCACTACCCGTTACCAAACTACGACAAAATGGTTGATACTCCTAACTCACCCGTAAACCGTAAGCCCAGTATTACTAAACAAACGCTCTTACTTGATGGGCAACAAATCCGCTACACTGCTACGGCCCAATGGCAAACCTTGTTTGAAGATGAAAAACCTGTTGCCGAAATGTTTCATGTGGCTTACATAGCCGAGGTTGAAGAAGGAACGCTACGACCGCTTACTTTCGTTTTCAATGGTGGCCCAGGAGCAGCATCGGCATACTTGCACATGGGAGCTTTAGGCCCAAAGCGCGTTTATTTTGATAATTGTGGAAACTTGCCCAAACCTCCAGTTCGGGTAGTAGATAATGCTGAAAGTTGGTTAAGCTTTACAGACCTAGTATTCATAGATCCGATTGGCACAGGTTTTAGCCGTATTTTACCTCAAAATAAAGATATTAAACACAACGATAAAGACGATTCTTCGGAAACGGACACACCCAAGGAGACAGAATTTTGGGAAGTTGAGCGAGACCTAAAAGCACTAGGAGAATTTATTGGGCAATTTCTCTCTCGTCATAAGCGATGGTTATCCCCTATCTTTATTGCCGGAGAAAGTTACGGCGGTTTTCGAGTTGCTAGGTTAGCCCGCAAGCTGCAACAGGAATTTGGTATTGGTCTTTGTGGAGCTATTTTGATTTCTCCTGCTTTAGAGTTCAGTCTGCTGGCGGGTAGCGATTACAACCTGACAGCTTGGGCAACAGTAATGCCTTCGTTCGCCGCCGCCGCCGCGCATCATCACCGTGTTCAATGGGCAGCGCAAGAAGGTAATTTACAAGCTCACATAGCAGCAGCAGAACAATTTGCACGCACAACCCTAATTCCACTTCTGGCAATGGGAGATGTAGTAACAGGCGATGAGCGCCAGATTGCCTATGAGCAAATGGCAGGATTGATCGGCTTGCCTGTAACAGTTGTTGAGAGACAACAAGGAAGGGTCGGCATTGAAATCTTTGCCAGAGAATTACTACGGGATCAACAGAGAATTGTCGGACTTTACGACGCTTCAATTACGGCAATAGATCCTTTCCCCTCTCGTGTGAGTTATGAAGGCAGTGACCCTACCCTTGATGGTTTGGATCGTCTGTTTGCAGGGGCAATCAATAGTCACCTACGGGATACATTAGGTGTTGAAACCGACTTGTCTTACCGTCTGTTGAATTTGGAAACATTTAAAGCTTGGAAATTTGATCTTAAAGGCGAGTTCAAACAGGGCTTTTTAGGCTCAGTGGATGATCTACGTGTAGGAATGACTTTGAACCCCTACATGCAGGTTTACATCGTTCATGGATTCTTCGATTTGGTTACACCTTATTTTGCCTCTAAACATCTAGTGGATTTGATGAAATTAAATTCTCAAATTCGTCCTAATATCACAATAAAATCCTTTCCAGGAGGGCATATGTTTTACACTTGGGATGAATCACGCGCTTTATGGTTGACACAAATGAAAGATTTTTACCACAAGGCAACAGCCTAAGTTCAGTTTCAAAGAACATTAAAAATAGTTTTAGCAAAAAACTCTCACTCTAATGTAAGCAAACTCATGAACATACTTTCATACTTGTTATAGAAGGTAAATTGAACATTCTTTTCGGCATTAATACATTTAAAAGATGGTTAAATAATTTTAAACTGCCAGGATTTGATTAACTATGAATATAAATAAAGTAACGCACCAAAAGCCTTGGTGGTAGGTGCGTTACGCTGTCGCTAACACACCCTACGTATCTACGTATCTGTTCGAAAATCAAGTAGGAATCCTATAGAAGAAGGTAAATTGAACATTCTTTTCGGCATTAATACATTTAAAAGATGGTTAAATAATTTTAAACTGCCAGGATTTGATTAACTATGAATATAAATAAAGCCTATACGTTAACAGCACTAATTCCAGTATTAACAATTGCTCCGGTCACGCGAGTTAATGCTATTAGTGCGCCACCATTAAAGACACAAGTTAAACAAGTAGCACAGTGGTTTACAGGTTTGTTCGATAATTCTCAACAAGTAGCCAACAACCCTTCCATACCATTAATTACTTTATCAAGCTGTAGTGTAGACTTGACAAATGCCAACCCTACCTCTGAGATAGAGAACATTTATTTAGAGCAAAAAAGTATTAATCGCTTTCGCCTTTACTCTTTTTCGCCAGGAACTTCGTCAGTAAATCTTAGCATTCGTAGCTTTGAGTCCAGCAGCCTTTATAGTGGTTTATGCAATCGACCTCAATCACAACAGATTATTGATTATAGCCAGGTATTGCAAACAAGCTGTGAGTTAAACCTTTTTTGGCAACAGAATAGCTACATAGGGAATAATGCTCCCAATGGTTGCCCTACTAGTTCTAATGGCAAAGTGGTTTCTAGTGTCACAATTTTCCCAAATTCCATTAACTCTTTAGATCAAATTTTTGCATCTAATGGTAAGTTGTTATTTGCTACACCTGTAGAGTTTCGTAGAATAGCTCCGATACCAGAACCTTCCTTGATAATTGGGTTATTAGTTGTTAGCCTTTGGGGTTCAGCTAAAGCAATTTCCCGCCGACACAATTGATATACTCCGCGCTCCTACCGTTCGCGTAGCTTCTCCCACTGGCTTTCGGTGCTTATACTTGTCTCTGTGTTTAAAAAGAATAACTCTGTATCTCACTTACTTAAAAATTGCTATAGCGTCACAAGGCTATGACTTGTTGTTAAGAAGTAGATTGTTAATAACATCATTTGTGCTTAACTGAACTTGTTGCTATTTTTAGAGACTTGCAATGTTCAGTTTGAGTGTTACTTGTTGGGGCGTTTTCATGACCACCATAGGTATCAGCTTTGGTACGATGAACTATGCGATCGCTCAAATTACCCCCGATAACACTTTACCCAATAACTCGAACGTTACGAGGGAGGATAACAATTTCAATATCACTGGCGGAACGCAAGCAGGTAGAAACTTGTTTCACAGCTTTAACGAGTTTTCTGTCCCTATTGATGGGAGCGCTTCCTTTAATAATGCTGTTGATGTTCAAAATATTTTCAGTCGAGTAACTGGTGGCTCAGTCTCTAATATTGATGGGTTGATTCGTACCAATGGTACAGCTAATCTGTTTTTGATTAATCCTCATGGAATTATCTTTGGTAAGAATGCTCGATTAGATATCAAAGGTTCATTCTTAGCAAGTACAGCAAATATTTTAAAGTTTGCTGATGGTACAAACTTTAGAGCCACTAACTCACCCTCACCTTTATTGACCAGCAGTGTACCAATTGGTTTAGGATTCACTGAAATACCCAGTCAGATTGTTTGTTAATCAATCTCAAGCTGCCAATTTAGTATTACTGGTCGCGGCGGCTTACCACCTAACCCCGGCGAAGCTCTCAACACTGATGCAGTACAGGTAGATTTAATTACTATTAACCCAAAAGTTGATCAACACTCTGATGTAAGAGTTCCTATTAATGTGATGAGCTTTAAACCTACGCCAATTGTAGAAGCGCAGGGTTGGGTTATTGATAGTAGGGGCAATATAGTACTTACAGCAAACGCACCCAAGTTAACCCCTCAGACTTCTTGGTACAAAACTGCTAGCTGCAAAATTTTACAAACAAATCCTAACTAAATACTTAGTAAATTTATCAGGATTTAATACTATATTGCATTCCCACAGATTTACAAGAACTAATGCAGATTTTAGTGGCAATTCTCAATCCATCAAATTCTATAAGAAATGTATAAGTTAAATACTTATAGTTACGGACTCAGTGCTGAGGAAATTTGAGATTTTGCAGTGGGGTCTAATTGTTTTTTGTCTGAGGATTTTTGGCGATCGCCTGTGTGTTGGTTCACCCCCCACGATTAACGCCACAGCTTGCAGGGTTTGGGCATTGGTAACAATTTATCTAATTGTTCAATGGAACTTAATTTAGTACTAGGAAAAAAGTCATGGTAATACAGTGACTTTTTTCCTAGTTAAGATAGGAGGTTTAGTTGATGTTTTAATTTATCGTTATCTTTAAAATCAACTGATGTATAGCTTTTTCACTCTTAGTTACTTTGAGGTGTTAAAAAATAATTTTTTAATTAGAGAAAAAGCAACAACTGATTGTAATCAAACACACAAAAATGATGAAAAAACATCTGACTATAGTCACAATTCTTTTATCAACTATATTGCTGGGTGGAATAACTAGTTGTTCTAGTCCTAAATCATCGGACGCATCTACTACAGAAACATCGGGAACAGATGCCTCTCAAACTAGCGTACCCGAAGCAAATTCTTCTCAAACAGATAGAGTGGCTAGCACGCAGAGACGGGAAGAAGTCCGCAAACAAATTGAAGCGGTACTAACACCAGATCAGGTAAAACAGTTACAAGAGAAATTGCAACAGGGCGAAAGAATGCGTAAGGCTTTGTATAGTCTGAATCTGAGTGACGAACAAAAGACTAAAATACAGAGTATTTTGAAAAGCAACTATACTCAACGTCAAAGGTAATACCAATGCAAAATTAAGAATCCATACAGAACAAGACTTGAGGAATGTGTATCTGCCACCTTCTTTTTTCAAATTGGTATAACTAAAAAATAATTCCTAGTGTTTTTTTGTTATCTAAATCTAGTTTTTATGACAACTGTTGATTAGCAATTTTGCAAAGGAGAATTACAATAAGCTTAACAAATAGTTATGGAAAAATGCCAACTTAGTACTCACTATGAGCGCATTTTCTTAGATGGGTTTCAGTCATGTTATGCTTGATTATTTGTAAACCTAGACCTAGCCTTTAAAGTATGCTATCGCCAAAATTGAGCGCTAAAATAAAACTTGCTTTACTAACAGTATTCGTAGCAGGAAGTAGTCTCTACGGGGGAAAAGTATTAGGGCAAGCAAGATATAGTCCACAAAAACTGGTGGATGAAGTGTGGCAAATCGTCAATCAAGATTATGTTGATGGCAGCTTTAATCATCAAGATTGGCAAGCAATTCACAAGCAGTATTTGGGACAGGAATATACTTCTAAACAGCAGGCATACACAAAAATTAAAGAAATGGTAGCGAAATTAGGCGATCGCTACACCGAGTTTTACGACCCTGAAGAATTTAAGTCACTTAGTAACGATCTTTCTGGTACTCTCAACGGTGTCGGCTTAGAACTGGCAGAAAATGAAAAAACCAAAGCCTTAACTGTGGTTGCACCCATAGAAGCAACGCCAGCTTCTAAAGCAGGTATCTTACCGAACGATGTCATTATCCGCATCGATAATCAATCAACTAAAGGAATGAAAATAGATGATGCTGTCAAGCGGATTCTTGGGCCAGCCGGAACTAAGGTATCACTAACAATTCAACGAGGTGAACAAGTTAAAACTTTTCAATTGACACGCGCTAAAATTACTCTTAATCCTGTAACTTCTAAGGTTGACACAACTTCCGCCGCCAAAATTGGTTATATCCGTTTATCAGAATTTACAGAAAACTCAGCCATGAAGATGCGGCAAGCAATTCAGGCTCTAGAGCAACAATCAGTACAAGGTTATGTATTAGATTTGCGCTCCGATCCGGGTGGGTTGCTAGATGCCAGTTTGGATATTGCCAGTATGTGGTTAGATAAAGATGCGATCGTTTCTTTAGTCAATCGTGACCAAATTAAGCAAAGCTACAATGCAACGGGACATCGCCTGACTGACAAACCTTTAGTTGTACTTGTTGATCAAGGATCTGCCAGTGCCAGCGAAATTCTAGCTGGTGCGCTGCAAGATGATAAGCGCGCTACTTTGGTGGGAACTCGCACTTTTGGTAAGGGTTTGGTTCAATCTGTACAGCCTTTAGAAGATGGCTCTGGACTCAAACTAACTGTAGCCAAATATTACACACCCAAAGGTCGAGATATTAATCATGTGGGTATTAATCCAGATATTACCGTCAGCTTAACCCAGGCGCAACAGAAAGCATTAGTAGAAAATCACTCCCTCAACACATTAGCAGATCCCCAATATGCCACTGCTATCAATAATCTCAGTCAATTGATTCGTACAGGAAGTACCAATCATGTTGGTTTAGAGCGTGGGCGGTAAGTAGAGCAGGAGGCAGGAGGGAATGTTCCCTGTTCCCTGCCTATCTACACAAATGATTTCAGGAATCAAAACAGAAAGCAGAATAATTATTTCCGCCAAGATAACAGCTTCTAGGAGTGCAGATATACCCAACCATATTTAAAGTGGATTGCTAAAAAATAATTTGGAGGTGCTGATGAGCCAGGGTATTGATGACAAGAGTTTCACGGATATTGTGGAACCAGAACCACAGTTACCTCGCCCAAAAAAACGGACGATTTTGACTGTTTTAGGGTTGATATTTCTGGCAGGGATGGGTTTTTTTAGTATCCATGCGGGTGCTGCAAAGCCAGACAAAGCTAGCAAATATGGCGGTAGGAACCAAATAACGCCAGTGACATTAGCACAGGCTACACAAAAAACAGTACCCGTACAAATACAGGCGATTGGTAATGTGCAATCTGGCTCTACAGTATCAATTACACCCCAAGCCAGTGGGCGGATTATCGGTGTTTATTTCCAGAAAGGTCAAAACGTTAAAAAAGGACAGCTTTTATTTACTCTTGATGACCGCATCCAAAATGCTACTATCCAACAAGCCGCAGGCGTAGTATCCAAAGACGAAGCACAAATAGAACAAGCCAGAGCTACCTTAACTAAAGACCAAGGAGCAGTAGAACAAGCTAGAGCTACCTTAGCTAAAGACCAAGGAGCGATAGAACAAGCCAAGTCCACCTTAGCTAAAGACCAAGGGGCAGTCAGGCAGGCTCAGGCAAATTTAGCCAAAGATGCAGCCCAAGCAAAATACGCTCAGGCACAGAGCGATCGCTACAATCAACTATACAAAGAAGGTGCTATTAGCCAGGATCAAGCTCAACAATACTCTACAAATAGTCAAGCATCTGGGGCGACACTACAAGCAGATAAAGAAGCGATCGCTAATGCTCAAGCAGTAGTGCAAGGTGATAAAGTAGCCATTGAAAATGCCCAACAAGTTGTGAAAGGCGATATAGTGGCGATCGCTAATGCTCAAGCAGTGCTTAAGGGCGATCAAGCAGCTATCCAGAATGCACAGTCTGTCAAAAGTAGTGACCAAGGTGCATTGGATAATGTCAAAGTCCAATCATCCTATACTAAGATTTACTCGCCTATAGATGGTCGTGCTGGTAATATCCTGGTGGATTTGGGTAATGTGGTGCAGGCGAATAGTACAAATCCCCTCGTAACTATCGTCAAAATTCATCCGATTCAAGTTTCCTTTTCTATCCCGGAAGACAATCTCCCCCAGGTACAAAAGTATGTATCAAATGGCAAGTTGAAAGTTGATGTTACTTTTCCCGACAAGAATAATTCTATACCCGGTATTTTAACTTTTATCAATAATACAGTTGACAATTCTACAGGGACAATTCAGCTAATCGGTACTTTTGATAATGCTGACGGACGCTTGTTTCCTGGTCAATTTGTCAACGCAACGCTGACCCTCACCCAGATAGCAAATGCCACCGTCGTCCCAGCCCAAGCAGTACAAAATGGCCCAGACGGACAATTTGTGTTTGTTGTCAAGCCAGATATGACAGTACAAAACACCCCAGTCACAGTCAGCAGCACCATTGATGGTTTAGATGTGATTGAAAAAGGAGTGCAACCAGGGGATAAAGTCGTTACCGATGGGCAAGCAAATCTGGTGACTGGTAGTAAAATCCGTGCGAGAACGGCTGGTAATTTAGGTAGCGGTAATGATATGGGCAACTCTGCACAACCGCAAAGACACCGCCGCCAGTCAGCAGGAGGTGACTCATGAATATTTCTGAAATATTTATCCGCCGTCCCATTATGACAACTTTGGTGATGGCAGGCATTTTAATTTTTGGTTTGATGAGTTATCGCTCCTTACCCATCAGTGATTTGCCAAGCGTTGATTATCCGACAATTCAGGTGAGTGCAGCTAGACCAGGGGCTAATCCCGAAACAATGGCTTCCTCAGTCGCTAGACCTCTAGAAAAACAGTTTTCTAGTATTGCCGGACTCGATTCCCTCAACTCTACCAGCACCTTTGGCAAAACTCAAATTACTCTCCAATTTGATTTAAGTAGGGATATTGACGATGCTGCTCAAGATGTAGAAGCTGCGATCGCTTCTGTATCAGGACAAATTCCCAATGATTTACCAAATCCGCCTACCTATAGCAAAGTCAACCCCGCCGATCAACCAATTCTCTACCTTTACCTCAAATCTCCTACCTTACCCCTTTCCCAAGTAGATAACTATGCCCAAACCTATTTAGCACAGAAGCTATCTACAATTAGTGGTGTAGCGCAGGTACAGGTTTACGGTTCCCAAAAGTATGCGGCGCGGATTCAACTCGATCCCCAAGCATTAGCGGTGCGGCAAATAAGCTTAGATCAGGTACAAACTGCCATACAACAGGGAAATGTCAACCTACCTACTGGTAGCCTTTCCGGGGAGCATAAAAACTTTACAGTTCAAACTAACGGACAACTGCGAGACGCGGCTGCTTATCGCCAACTGATTGTGGCTTATAAAAATGGCGCACCAGTCTACTTGGAACAGCTAGGGCGAGTAATTGATAGTGTAGAAAATACTAAAGTAGCCAGTTGGTATAACGATACCCGCGCCATTATTATCAGTATTCAAAGGCAACCAGGAACGAATACAGTGCAGGTTGTCGATACGATGAAAAAATTGCTGCCCCAGTTACAAAGCCAAATTCCCGCTTCTGTAGAAGTTGGGATTCTCTATGATGCTGCTCAGTCAATTAGAGAGTCAGTTGCAGATGTGCAATTTACACTGGTTTTGACAATTGGTTTAGTAGTGTTGGTAATTTTCCTGTTCTTACGCAACCTTTCAGCAACGGTTATACCCAGTTTGGCGTTACCTGTTTCGCTGATTGGTACGTTTGCAGTCATGCACCAGCTCAACTACTCTCTAGATAACTTATCACTGATGGCATTAACCTTGTCGGTGGGGTTTGTGGTGGATGATGCGATCGTTATGTTAGAAAATATCGTCCGTCATTTAGAAATGGGTGAATCTCCCCTAGAAGCTGCGTTGAATGGCTCAAAAGAAATCGGCTTTACCATTCTTTCCATGACCCTTTCTTTGGTTGCAGTCTTTATTCCCATGTTGTTCATGGGTGATTTATTAGGACGATTATTTCATGAATTTGCCGTGACGATCGCCGTTTCTATTCTGGTATCTGGTTTTGTGTCTTTGAGTCTGACACCAATGTTATGTAGTCGGTTTCTCCGCCCCATAAATCATGACAAAGGAAAAAGTGGGGTAAATACTTCTTCATCCTCTTGGCTAGAACGGTTATATCAATCTTCCGAAGCTGTATTTGATTGGTTTCTGAGTTTGTACGATTGGAGTTTGAGAAAAGCTCTCAAATTTCACCGAACAACGATGATTTTATCGGCTGTGATGTTGGTAGTAACTATTGGGTTATTTGTAGTAGTACCCAAAGGCTTTATTCCTAGCGAAGATACGGGACGCATTACCGGAATTACCCAAGCTGCTGAGGATGCTTCCTTTGATAACTTAGTCAGTCACCAGCAGACGGTAGCTAATTTAATTAGACAAAACCCTGATGTGGATGCAGTCAACTCGAATATCGGCCCTGGTTCTAGTGCTAGTGGTAGCTCGGCGGCGGTAGCAGATAATACTGGTAGCTTGTTTATTCGCTTGAAACCACGGAATCAACGTTCAGATAGTGCCGAAGAGATAGTGCAGAATTTGCGATCGCAACTTGCTAAGGTTCCCGGTATCCAAGTATTTTTACAAAATCCCCCAGCAATTCCCATTGGCACGCAGCAAAGCACGGGGCTATATCAACTGGCGCTTTCTAGTACTGATGTCCAAGCCTTACAACAATATGTACCGCAACTGGTAGAACAGCTAAAAGCACTACCAGAACTCCAGGATGTCAACAGCGATTTACAAATGACCTCCCAGGTGAAAATCAACATTAACCGGGATAAAGCTAGCATACATAATATTACCGCCCAGCAAATTGAGAACACTTTAAGAAATGCCTACGGTAGTTATCAAGTATCTACAATTTATGCTGCTAGTAATGAATATCAGGTAATTCTAGAATTAGAACCTGAGTATCAGCAAGATACTAATTCTCTACTGAGTTTATATATTAATTCCAGCACTGGACAACCAGTTCCCTTAAAAACCATAGCCACGATTGAGCAAGGCATAGCACCATTAATGGTCAATCATGCGGGGCGGATGAATGCGGCAACCATTTCTTATAATCTTGCGCCGGGTGTAGCATTAGGTACAGCCAATGAGAAAATCAATAAAATCATAAATCAAGTAATTCCTGATAGCATTAGCACAAGTTTTCAGGGTGCAAGTCAGGTATTTCAAAGTTCATTGCCCGGTTTATTGCTATTACTATTAATTGCTATTTTAGTAATATATTTAATTCTGGGTATTCTCTACGAAGATTTTATCCATCCCTTAACAATTCTTTCGGGTTTACCCTCAGCCGGATTCGGGGCTTTACTCACCTTAATGTTATTCAATGTGGAACTCAATGTTTATTCTTTCATTGGCATTATGTTATTGGTTGGTATTGTCAAAAAGAATGGAATTATGATGGTGGACTTTGCGATTGAAGCCCAACGCGAAGCCGGAAAAAGACCAGCACAGGCAATATATCAAGCCTGTTTAGTCAGATTTCGGCCAATTATGATGACAACTATGGCGGCATTGATGGGAACTTTACCCATAGCTTTAGGATTTGGTGCTGGTTCTGAATCTCGTCGTCCTTTGGGTATTGCAGTTGTGGGCGGGTTGATTTTCTCGCAGATTTTAACTTTGTATTTAACGCCTGTATTCTATATATACATAGAAGCGTGGCGGAAAGAACTGCGTTTTCAGGGAAAAAAATCAAAGTTAGTGAGTCAATAGTTAAGAGTTAGAAAGATACTTAAGTTGACAATATTCAACCTACAGCCAGGAAAATTTAAAAGTAAGAAATTAAAATTAACTAATGGTAATAATTAATATTAATATAGCGTTTCCTCTTCTGCTGAGGTAAAAATTCATCTGCGTTCAATTATTCCTACGTGTACCTTCCTGGGGTAAGAAAAGCTATACCTCTTTCTATAGTTAGAAATTAGGAAATTAGTGACAAAAGTAATTGTTTGAATATGACCTTTCTCACGGGCGTATTCATAGATACACCAACTAAATTAATAACAGCCAAATTAAATAATATAGGCTAATTGGAGGATATGTGAATAGATTTAAATCAATATTACTTGGCGGTATATTAGCAGCAGCATCAATAACAGCATTTTCGTACAATGCTAATGCGGCTGAAGTTCAATATCGGCATGATAATTTTAATCGTGTTGCTTTTGATAGACGCGAAGCCCGCGAGCAACGCTTCCATGAATTACGTGAACGCCAAGCCCGCGAGCAACGCTTCCGTGAATTGCGTGAACGTCAAGCCCGTGAGCGCCGTTTCCGTGAATTGCGTGAACGCCAAGCCCGTGAGCGCCGCTTCCGTGAATTGCGTGAACGCCGAGCTTATGACCGCTAATTGTTAAATTTTTGCTCTTATTAAATGAGGAGAGTAGTAATACTCTCCTTATACCAATTCTCTAAAATTCAGCAACAGATACCAACCATGAAACCTTTGTAATATCTGATTTTTTGAATTTTGCGGAAAGTTGCGTGCGGGGGTTCCCCCGTTGAGCAAACTTTCCAAGACGAATTTTGAATTGGTATCAAATGTTGATTGGGAGAAAGAACTCATGAACATATCAGAAATCTTTATCCGTCGTCCAGTTATGACCACTCTGGTAATGATGGGTATCGTCATTTTTGGTCTGATGAGTTATACCCTTCTACCCATTAGCGCCTTACCCAGTGTTGAATATCCTTTTATTAGTGTTTCTGCTAGTCTTCCTGGCGCAACACCGGAAACAATGGCCTCGTCGGTAGCAGCACCTTTAGAAAGACAATTCACAGAAATAGCGGGACTCAATTCTTTTAACTCTACTAGCTCCACTGGTAGCACCAATATTTCCTTACAATTCGACTTTAGCCGCACTGTCGCTTCAGCCGCTAAAGATGTACAAGCAGCCATTTCTGCGGCGGCTGGACAATTACCCGCAGGAATGCCCAAACCGCCTACTTATCGTAAGCTCAATCCTTCAGTTTCACCAATAATATTTTTATACCTCTATTCAGAAACCCTACCCATTTCTACGGTAGACGAATATGCAGAAGTGACAATCGGTCAGCCCATTTCGTCCTTGAATGGCGTTTCCCAAGTACAGGTTTATGGACAGAAGCAATATGCCGTGCGGGTGCAAATCGATCCGCAAGCCGTCGCTTCCAGAGGCATTGGACTCGACCAGGTAAGAGCTGCAATTACGGCGGGAAATGTCAAACTACCTACAGGTAGCCTTTCAGACAAGTATAAAAACTATTTGATTGATGCCAATGGGCAACTAACGGATGCGGCTGCTTATCGTCAACTGATTGTGACTAATCAAAATGGGGCAGTGGTGCGGCTCGAAGATTTGGGGCAAGTAATTGATGATACACAAAATAATAAAGTCTCCAACCGCTACAGCGATCGCCAAGTCTCCAATCGTCCGGCTGTGGTTTTGGCTGTGCAACCACAACCAGGCGCGAATACGGTGGAAATTGTCGATGCAGTCAAAAAACTTCTGCCCACCTTGCGCCAACAAGTTCCACAATCGATTGAAATGGGTATTCTCTACGATCGCTCCCAATCGATTCGCGCATCTATTGCCGATGTCAAATTTAGTTTATTGCTATCGGTTGGCTTGGTAGTTTTGGTAATCTTCTTGTTTCTGCGTGATTTGCCAGCCACAATCATTCCCAGTTTAGCTTTACCTGTGGCTATTATCGGCACTTTTGCGGCGATGTATTTATTGGGTTTTTCCCTAGATAATCTTTCTTTGATGGCGTTGACGCTTTCTGTCGGCTTTGTGGTTGACGATGCGATCGTCGTGTTAGAAAATATCGTCCGTTATCTAGAAATGGGCGAAGCACCATTAGCTGCTGCATTGAAGGGTTCCCAGGAGGTCGGCTTCACAATTATCTCGATGACACTTTCCCTAGTAGCAGTGTTCATCCCTATCATCTTCATGGGTGGGTTAATCGGCAGGCTATTTCATGAATTTGCCATTACTATTAGCGTGGCAATTCTCATTTCTGGCTTTGTTTCTCTGAGCCTCACACCGATGTTATGCAGCCGTTTTCTGCGTTCATTCCACCAAGAATCAAGAACCCGCAAAACGTTTCTGTCTCGTTTGTATAAATTTTCTGAGAACGGCTTTGATTTACTACTGCGGGGTTATGAGTCGACGCTGAAAATTGTTTTGAAATACCACTTGATGACTTTGATTAGTTCTGGCTTGCTGCTATTACTCACTTTCTATTTATTCACTCTTGTTCCTAAAGGCTTCATTCCTACTGAAGACACCGGACAACTAATGGTAAACACGAAAGCAGCGCAGGATATTTCTTTTAATGATATGTTGCTTCATCAACAAAAAATAGTCGAGATCATCCGCAAAGATCCCAATATTGACGCTATTAACTCAACTGTGGGTGCGAGTGGCCCCAATGCTTCCGTCAATTCAGGACGAATTACTATCCGCTTAAAGCCCCGTGAGCAACGTCAACTCAGCGCAGAGCAGATTATAGCCGAACTCACGCCCAAGTTACGACGCATACCGGGTATTCAAGCTTTTATCCGCGCTCCGGCTGCCATTCCTATTGGTGGACAACAAACTAACTCCCAATATCAATTTACTTTGCAGAGTTTAAATCTCCAAGACCTGCGCCAATATGTACCCAAATTGTTAGATAAAGTCAGAACTATACCAGGATTGCGGGGTGTTGATAGTGATTTGCAACTCAGCACTCCCCAACTACAGGTGCAGGTTGACCATGCGAAAGCCGCAACTTTGGGAATTACAGCTCAACAAGTTGAGAAAACTCTTAGTTATGCCTACGGTTCCAGTCAGGTTTCTACAATTTATACCCAGAACGATCAGTTTTACGTCATTTTAGAGCTGAAACCAGAGTATCAACGCGACCCTACAGCTTTAGGCAAATTATATATCCGATCGCCTAATGGACAAATAGTTCCTCTCGGTGCGATCGCTAATATCACGCAAACAGTCGGCCCCCTCACTGTCACTCACCTTGCTCAACTCCCTTCCGCAACTATTTCCTTTGATACCTTACCAGGAGTATCTTTAAGTCAGGCGACGGAAGCAATAAAGCAAGTTGCACGGGAGATTTTACCTGCAACAATTACACCCAGCTTTCAAGGTTCTGCTCAGGTTTTCAATCAGTCCTTCAATGATTTAGGCTGGCTATTGCTAATATCTATTCTGGTAATTTATTTAATACTTGGCATTCTCTACGAAGATTTTATTCACCCCATCACAATTCTTTCTGGTTTACCCTCGGCGGGTTTTGGTGCGTTACTGACGCTGTACATTTTTCAGGTGGAGTTAAATCTCTACTCCTTTATCGGTATGATTTTGCTGGTGGGCATCGTCAAGAAAAATGGCATCATGCTTGTAGATTTCGCAATCGAAAAGCGCAGGAATGAAGGAAAAAGCCCCTTTGATGCTATTTACGAAGCTTGTTTAGTCCGCTTTCGTCCAATTATGATGACAACAATGGCAGCATTAATTGGCACATTACCGATTGCTTTAGGAACGGGTTCTGGTTCAGAAGCCCGTCGTCCTTTAGGTATTGCTATTGTTGGTGGATTGTTGTTTTCGCAAGTTCTGACACTTTATTTAACTCCTGTAATCTATACTTACATGGAAGCATGGCGCAGGAGTCTTTCAACTCAAAAATATTCCTTCTCTAGAAAACAATGGGAAAGTAGGAGAAGTTGAGGTTGCAAGTTAAATTCATTTAGCAATTATTTTTAATAATGCTTGCCGATAAATATTTACACCTTCATCATTTAAATGAGCGCCATCTTCTGAACTCAAACTGTCTTTTAACGCATCATTTTGGTTGAAGATTTCTACTGCTTCCATTTCATAAGGTAAATTATTTTTAATTGCTACTTGCTGCATGACATTATTAATCTGCTTGACTCTAGCATTTGTCGCTGAAATTTTGGGATTTTTACTAGCTACAATTGTTGAATAAAAACCAGGAATTAAAAAGATTTTATCCGCGCCTAATTCTTGTACCAGAGAAATAGATTCTTGAAGTTTATTAGCAAAAAATTCATCACTAAATCCATACCAAGCATCATTACCACCAATAGCAATTACAACTTTCCTACATCTAACTTTACTAGTAATTAAAATTTTTAGTTGTTCAGCTAAGGAAATTCCACTTAGACCATTTAACGCAAAATTAAAAGTGCCTTTCCCTAATGTATTACCCAACTCAGCCGTCACTGAATCTCCAAATAAGCAAGTAGAAAACTCTTTATTTTGAGTAGCAAGTTGTTGATATTTAACTTGAATCTGCCATGAAGATGTGGAAGCTAAATTATCTTGAGGGTGCGTTTCGCTGGGAGATAAATTCAAATTATTACCTATCTCTAATATTTTAGGTATATCAATTACTATTCGTTGACTGGGGTAAGCTTCTAAAAAGCTAACAATTCCTAAACCTTTTGGTGAATTAGCCCCCAGTATAATAGCTGCGTTAAGTGCTTGTACTCCGGCTGCATCAGAACGATCTATACCTTGAGAAACAATAGCTAAATTGTCTTTAACTAAATCTGTATTTAATAATTTATCTAAAGTTCCTAAATCAAGCATCATGTTTACTTGTAGCGCCTGATGTAATTCTTTCTTCTGTTCCTGATTGAAAAAATTGAGTAAAAACTGCAAATCAGAAGAAACCTCTTGTTTCTGTGCATAATTTCGTAAGTCAGACACAGGTAAGGACTCTTCTAATAAACCATAGCGAAAAACTATTTTTTCAGCTGCAATACAGTTAGCATTATCTGCTCTTAGTAACAGTGCTAAATTAAATAGAGCCAGCAGTAGATAACCTAAATATTTCATAAATATTAGCAGGGTATTTATTATAAATCGTACTTGTATCTAGTATTATAGTTGCTAGACAAGATATTAGGTAAAGTCGCACAATAACATATATTTTGATGCTATTTTTAACGTAAGCAAATGGTTAAGAATCTCCACAAAAAAGCCTAAGCTTTTGGTTTTGAGCTTAGGAAAATCCAGGAAATAAATTATGCCAATAATTTTTGAACTCAACGCAACTGTTTCTTCTCCCTACCTACACAGTGATAGGATATTTTTTAGTTGGAAGTCCCTTAGCAGAGAGATAAGCTTGGTTTAGTTTGCCTTGCTTAAATAAAATATTACTACTAGCAAATACAAACTTTCATCACTTAGCTTTTTTCAGAATAAGATTTGTATCACACTACCCCTTCTTTTTTCATAGAGGTAAGATAATAAATCTTATAAAGTATGGATTGTTTTATATTTTAGTTAACTGGGGCGCTAGGATTCGAACCTAGGGATGTCGGGACCAAAACCCGATGCCTTACCACTTGGCGACGCCCCAAAGCTTTCGACTTTATTAATATAGCAGTCTGTATATGGGTAATGTCAAGTAGTTGGGAAAAAAAATCTGAAATTTAACTGAGAGTTGACTTTTACCCTACCTCCTTTCTATGAAGCTAACCAGAACTGAATGAGTGCAAATGCTACGGCTGCACTGCCTATAGGAACGGTCAGATTATCAATACCCAAGAAGGAGAAAGCTTCTAAGCTAGTGGCGACGAAAGCAACTACTAGTGATACTGTCCAGGTTTGCCAGACATTGCCAATTACGCCTAGTAGAATTAAACTACACACCAAATAACTGGCTAAAGCCATAGTTAAGGAGCCTTCCCAGCTTTTATGTGAGCCTAGAAGCGTGTATTTATGCTTACCAAAGCGCTGTCCAATCAATGCGGCTAACCCATCACCCCAGGCCATGACCATCATGCCGATCGCCGCATATTGGGGTTGTTGGATATGCCAGAACCACCCGACTAAAACGCCAACGCTGACAGCATAAAAGAATGTGCCTAAGCTTTGTCGTCCCACGCTGTTGATACCTGGGAGGATGGGGAAGATATAAGACAGCAGAGTCACGATACTCGCAACAATGGAAGCGCCAATGCCCACACTAGCGGGAATATCTAACCACCAAGCCAGCAGAATAACATGACCCGCGCCTATATGGACAATTTTCCGAATGATTTCCGAGTCGTTAGTGGTAAAGCGTTTTACCAAGCCAGCGATCGCTAGAATGAAAAATACCCAAGCTGCAACAATGGTAATTTGCAGCCACAAAGGCGGATCGGAGATTAATTGAGGAACTAGAGTTAACAAAGATAATACAAGATAGACGGTTTTGACCTTTCTTACAATTTATAAGATTTAGGTGACGCTCATGAAGCAAATATTTATTTGGTTGATTAAGGGATACAGAATGTTTATTTCTCCCTTGTTTCCCCCGACTTGTCGGTTTCAACCCACTTGTTCAATGTATGCTATCCAAGCCATTGAAAGATTTGGTGTGTTCCGTGGTGGCTGGATGGCAACTCGCCGCATCTTACGCTGTCATCCCTTCCATCCAGGTGGTTATGATCCTGTGCCGGAAGTAGGCGATCGTTGTTGTCATCATGATGGCAATGGGGAGTAAATTATAGCGAATTAAGTAGCTCAGTGTTAAAAATTATCGCTATGGCAAGGCAGGAGGCAGAAGGCAGGAGGGAAGAGGGTTATAGCCTTGTTTACCTTTCTTAACTTAGCTTTGTTTTTTCCCACCGACTTACTTACAACCGGATTACACTATTCAAAAAGTAATACGTAGCATAGGTTTGAGATTACCTCATGCAAACGGGTTTATCACAAAATTGGTGATATTTGCTACAAGCCAAGTTTAACTATTGGGAAAATTAATTAGCTTTTTCAGTCGGCATACCTGGAATGGATGATAACACTATTTGGGTTTTGGCGAGGAAGTTACCCCAAGCAAGAGTTATATACACTAGCTAGATTAAGAAAAGATTATTAAATAAGTCATTTTTAGTTAAAATTATACGTTGTGTAAATGAACTTAATCATCACCAAAGCCCATAGTGTCAGGAGTGTTTTTGGAAAACTCAGCGCGTATTCAAGTAGGAGATAGAGTCCTGATTTTAAGCCCTGCCTATGTAGCTGGAAAATATGGGGTAGTTCGTGGTCGAGAGTCCAACTCAGATAGTCCAGCAAACCAACGCTGGTTAATTCAAGTAGAGAATGAGGATTCGTCTGAGGTGGTAGTCTCGTTAGTGTTGGGTGAGTTTACCTTAATCAGCGAAGAATGAGTAATATACCTAACTCTATGTAGATGCGATCGTCTAAATGGGGGCGTAGCATCTGTTAAGAAGTTTCTCAAGCTTGGTACAGCCACAAGCCAAAGCTGTAACAGGAATTGTTAATGATGCAGAAAATTTTAGTGACGGGTGCGACAGGAAATGTCGGCCAAGAAGTTGTTCACTTGCTGCTATTGCAAAATTGTCATGTCTGTGCAGGAGTGAGGAATCCCCTAAAAGCTAAACAGATATTAGGTAGTAATGTCCAATGTATCCCCTTTGACTTTACCAACCCCGACACCTTTACAAAAGCTTTTAAAGAAGTTGATAAACTGTTTCTAGTGCGTCCACCGGCTCTTGCTAATGTTCGCCAACAAATTGCCCCAGCACTAAATGCCGCAAAACTTGCAGGAGTTGAGCATATTGTGTTTCTTTCGTTATTAGGCGCTGAACGCAACTCTTTTGTACCGCACTCAAAAATTGAACGTTATATTGATCAATTGGGTATACCTGCAACTTTTTTACGGTGCAGTTTCTTTATGCAAAATCTCAACACTACTCACCGCGAAGATATTAAAACTCGTGGTGAATTGCTGATGCCGACAGGTAACGGCAAAACCAGTTTTATAGATGTGCGAGATATTGCGGCTGTTGCAGTTCGGACTTTAATTGAAGATGGGCATCAATCACGCGCCTATACGCTTACAGGTAAAGAAGCTTTGACTTATTATGATGTCGCGGATATCTTCACATCAGTTTTAGGTAAACCGATACGCTACAATCCTTCTCTACTAAAGTTTGTACAGCAAACGCACTCATCGGGTTTGCCAATAGATTTTATTTTCGTGATGGTAGCAATCTACACCACTGCTCGATTAGGATTAGCAGGTTTGATTACATCGGATACAGAACAATTGCTTAATCGTTCACCAATCACAATACGACAGTATATTGAGGATTACGCAGAGTGTTGGTTATGAAATGGAGGAGATGAGGGAGAAATTCTTACTTACAACTCAGCACTCGGCACTCAGCACGGGCTGAACGCCCCGCTTCCGCTAACAGCACTCATAACTCAGCACTCACGATTTGTTGCTGTCTGCGCTAAATTGTCTAATTCTTGTTGCATTTGAGTATGGACTAATTGATAACACTCATCTACATATTTACGATTTCTTGCCGCATCTTTGCCATAATTTTCAAAAATGATGGGAGGACAAACACGAGTATGAATTTGCACAGGTAAGGGAATATTTGGTAGAGGCCCAATAGCTACACCCCAAGGTAAACCTAAATATATAGGAAAAACGCCTGGATCTACTCGATATAACCAGGGTAAGCCCCATTGATGCAATTGTTTGACTAAATCGTAGCAATCACCTAAAACAATTAAAGTATCGTGAGCGCCTACTGATATGACGGGAATAATAGGAACTTCTTTTTTTAAAGCCAGTTTGATAAAACCGCGATGACCTGCAAAATTAATTTTATAGCGTTGACTATGGGGACGAAACATATCATATTGTCCTCCAGGGTAAACGAGAACGCTTGCACCTGTGTCAAATGCAGCACTTGCTACTTTGGGATGGGCAGTAATGGCTCCAACTTTCTGTGCTAGGTTGGCTATTTGTGGACTCACCCTCCAAGCGTAGGGGTGCATTAGTCCATATACTGAACGTTGAGTGCCAAATCTAGAAAACCAATCATACATCATCATTACAAGGTCAGGGGAAGCCATGCCGCCATTATGAGAACCAACCAGCAGGACTTTACCCTCTGTTGGGATATGATGCCATCCATCAGTTTGAACTCGAAAGTAGTAACGGTAAAACCATTCCCAAATCGGCATTAATGATTCAATTACTTGAGGATCGCGTTTCGTTAGCGATGAGCCTGGGATAGGAGTAGATGTAGTCATCACTTGATTATTGATAAGCATACTTATAACTATATGATTCCTACCTGAGTTTTCAAATCTGCTCAGGTGGGAATTATTTAGCCAACAAATAGTTAATAGTTAATTTTTCTCAAAAACCAAAGGCTACAAAATATAGGCGATCGCTATCTACTACAGTATCACCCTGTGACTCTATATTTTTGAACCGCTATTTTCTTAGATAACCAATTAATCCGCCAATTTTCATATATCTTGGCGGGTAAAATCCTCTTTAATTTTATTATTTTCTCCACATTCTCAATCTTTAGATTTTGAGGATAGTTATCTTGATTTTTGATTAAAAATTTAGAGTTATTGGGAAATAAAAACTCAAATGTCCTGGTAAATGAATTGAGAAAAATTTTAATAGGTTGTATATACAAATCGTGTCTAAGTAATGTCATAGAAAAATCTAATTTTAATGCTTTATATAAGCAAAGTAAAGTTTCAATGTTTTTGCCAGATACACTACTTTTACGTGCTATATAGATATAAAAAAGACTACAAGACCATCGATAAATAACGTGAGGAATTTCAGGATGCTTTTTCTGAATTAACGCTAATACAGATTGCTGGGAATTTACCATCGAACTATAATTATGGGACATACTACTCGTAGTCTGGCGGTAGCCAACTAGAAATTCTTTGACTATTCTGACTTGATAATGTTCGGCAATTCGTAAATAAAGATCCCAATCTTCACAACCTTGACAACCTTTGGCTTTAAATTCGCAATCATACAAACCTACTATGTCAAAACAACTACGGCGAACTAAGGTAGAACTAGCATTTCCTAGAAAGTTTTTATATAAAAGGGCAATATAAACGTCACCCTCATACTCAGAAATATGAAAATCACCACTAGGATTATCTTCACTATCAATAACAACTGACCAAGAGTAAACTAATCCTACAGATGAATCTGATTCTTGGAAACGTTGTACTTGCTTTGCTAAATTTTGCGGATACCAAATATCATCAGCATCGATTGGGGCAATAAATTCTCCTTGCGCCTGTTTGATTGCTAAGTTTCGAGCCGCAGCTACTCCGGCATTAGTTTGATATAATAATTGAATACGCTGATCTTTTTGCATCATTGATTGGACGATCGCAGATGTTCCGTCTTGAGAGCCATCATCTACAACTATGACTTCGATGTTGGTATAAGTCTGATTAATAACAGAATTTAAAGTTCTTTCTATAAAATTTGCTGCATTATAGGCGGGGATAATTACTGATACTAAAGGTAAAATATTTGTTGATTTTGATAATATTTCATTATTAACTGATTCGCTCATAATCTTTACCAGAATCAATTTGTATAGATAAAAATTCTCGTAGTTGCTGGCCAATCGCTTCTAGAGAAAAGGCTGTTTCGGCGCGATCTCGGGCGCGTTTACCTAGTTCCTGCCCCCAAGTTGGGTTGTCTAAGATGAAACCAAGGGCTTGAGCTAAGGCTGTGCTATCTTCACGGGGTACAATAATTCCTCCTGATAATTCCCCGTTTGGCAAAATATCAGGTACACCAGGGGCATTTGTGGCTACTATTGGTAAGCTGCAAGACATGGCTTCGATGGGGGCGACAGGGAAACCTTCGTGACGCGAAGGCAAGGTGTAGACATCAGCAGCCGATAAATAGAGTTGGATAGTATGGCGATCGCGGATATATTCATTTTTCCAAATCACCCCAGGTAGCTGCTTCTCAGCAATTAATTGAGCTAACTTTTCTGCGTCAGAACCAGTACCTACAAGTAGTAACCTTAAATCTCTATCAGGACGCTGTTGACAGATATGTTGCCAAGCATCCATGAGGATATCTAGCCCTTTACGATAGATTTCTATCCGCCCGTGGTAAACTACAACCTGGGCATCTAAGGGAATATTTAAAGTTGTTCTGGCTTGAGTAAAATCATGTTTATGCCAATGCGCTACATCCATCGGGTTAAAAATCCTAGCTATCTTTGCAGATGGGAAATTGTAGTGAGACTGTAACCTCTGGGCTTCGGTTTGGGTGGCTACAACTAAACCAGCACAAGCTGAGAGTGTCAGGGGACGTAAAAAACGTTCCCAGCGCGAAAGTTGAAAGTCTCCGCCTTGAAAAGTGGCAAATACAGGTAAGTTAATTAATCGCCCCAACAATACGCAAACATCAAACCGCCCATATTCATATTCTTGACACAAAATAGCTTGGCATCCTTCACGCCGCAGTTCACGGGCAAGATGTAAGATTGGGGTGGCTAGATAAGGTGCAGCGTCTCTCAGCACTGCTAACAAATGACGACGGATACCCGACACATCACCAAATACCTCTTTGATAGTCCAGCCGTAAGGCTGCAACATGGGACGGCGCACAACTTGATAAAGTTTAGGTGCAGGTAGTACACAGATAGTTGCACCTGTCGGCTTGTGTGTGTGACGCACAGGTTCATTCACCCGCGCGGAAATACAAAAAAGTACCGTCCGCACATTGGCTAACTTTAACGCCTCGATGTACCCAAACATCCAGCCGCCGGACATTTCGTTGCAAAAACCCTCAAAGTTCACGCCAATGGTGTCTAAAAAATCTTCAATTAAATCGCCCCAATGTAAAAGGGCTATGGTGTATGGTTGGTTACTCATGAGCTGAAGATTATTTTTGCTTGAGGATGCGATAAATTACAAACTCTCCATTTTCTTGTTCACGTTGACAAGTACGCTCGATGTATTGCAAGAATTTAAGATGGTTTTGCCGAAGTTCTTGCAACTGATTGTTGACAACTCCAAACCAATCAGCACCCTCAACACGCAGATTCTCAAATAGTTGAATGGATTGATTGTCATCTTGAGGTAATTCAGCCCAAGATTGGTCTTTTTGCGCTGGCGGAAATACCCAACCTCTCCGCCGACTATAGTAGATAGGAATAGGATCACCTAAATCATTAGCCATAGTGATCACTAATTCACTAGGTTGGCTAAGTTGGCGTAAGGCTAACCCTAGTTTGTAACTATGGTTGGCATATGGCAAATACATATAGGTCAGGCTATTAATTCCGACCTTAGCAATGAGCAAGATAATTAATCCTGCTAATAATAATGAGGTGGGTGAGCCAAAAATACGGGAAGCAAAAGAGGTAATGACAACGATTCCATGACCTGCCAGTGCCGCACCAGCAGGATTGATAATATGGAAATTCCAAGGATTATCAACAAGTTCCTTGGCTCCAATGATGTAGTAAAGAACGCCTGCTAGTAACCACCAGTGAAATAACCAGGGTGCTTTGTATTTATCTCCTTTCCCTGGAGGTTTACACAAAAGACCGAATACAACCAGAATGATGATTGGTAAAGTCCACATCCAACCACGAAAACGCTGGCTGAGAAGAGGAAAAAAAATTTTATGCTCCCACCATGTCTGTAAACCTTGATGCCAAAGCCAGTTACCTGAACCAGCAAAATGATAAGGCGGATAGGAAAGGGCAAGATGTCTCGCCCAAAGATAATAAACTAATATTGGTAAGAAGGTGATTACACCCGCCAGACCGATGATCACTAACTTTTTGTAATTGAGAGTTCTCCTACTGGCGAGGATTGTGAGAACTGCGTAAAGCATTGGTATACCGACAATTAAGCCGGGAATTTTGGTTAATAAACCCCAAGTGGCGATCGCACTTGCCAGCATCAGATAGCGAAAGCGTTCGGTTTGCACATATACTACTAGCATCCAAAAACTAGTCGTCACCAGTGAAACCATTGCCGGGTCGGGGAGAAACGACCTTTCAATAAAAATACTTCCAGGTAAAATCGCCATCATTGTCGCACTCGCCAGCGCGTGTTCTTCATCCCACACACGACGGACGAGTTGATATAAAGCAAATATCCCCCATAAACCAAATATGACTGGAATTAAACGACTTATCCAGTCCTGTTGACCAAAGGGAATATATAAAAGTGCAGCTATATAACTTACTGTTTGAAATTCCCGTCCATTGTAACTAGGCCCTGGCCCGTGCCAACTTACTTCCGGGTAAAAAATATTCCAGTTTCGACGATAGAAATTTTCTGCCATCATCGCCGTACTAGACTGTCGCCAACTAAAAGCATCATCAAATGGCTGATTGATGTGTTGAAGCCGCAGTATAGCTGCTACCATCAATATGGCTATTAATAGATAAAAGGAACGGCTATTTTTCATGATTCCAATTTTAGGCTTTTTGCCAAACTGAAGCTGTTTCTGTGCCTAATGCTTGCGGCTTGTGCAGGTAATAACTAGCCCAGGTTACAGGGCTGAGAATCTTACATAAAATGCGACGCTGGCGATGGGATAATTTAGAAAATGCTATATCATGACCTAGAACAGTTAATGGATTGATGAAAGTAGCATATTTCTCACAAGGTAATTTTATTAAAGCTTGAAGTTCTGCTAAGGTGTAACCTCGTCTGACATGACCCCATTCTGCCATTACTTCAGCTTCGTTAGGACAAATATATTGCATAAATTTGTAATAGGGAAAGCGCCAGTTTTCGTTGGGGGTACTAATTAACAAAAATCCTTGTGGACGTAATACTCTTAAAGCCTCTGATATGGCTTTTTGATCATCTGGTACGTGTTCTAATAAATCGAACATTGTCACCGCATCAAAGGAGGCATCTGCAAAGGGTAAAGATGTCGCATCACCACAAACGAAATTGACTCGTTCTTGTTGATTACAAGGTGCTTTGGCATATTCAGGATTAAAGTCTATATTGGTGATTTTGGCTTGGGGATAAAGTAAAGCTGTTAAGCCACTTTGCCCACCACCGACTTCGAGAATTTTTGGTAATTCTTGATCAGGGGCGATATGATGAATAGCACGCATTTTTTCCCGATAAAAGAAGCCCTGAGTTAATGGTTCGGGAAAAGGATTGCCAGCTAAAAATTCCTCTAAAGGTAGTTTGAAATGATTGGGTTTAACAGATAAAGTAACCATATTATCTAATTATTTACATGAACTAATTTTGCAGAACCTATCAATTTTTGACGTTCTTCTTGATTCATTTTGACTAGTCTTAATATCCCCGTCCATTTGCCGCGAATAAAACCCCAAACAATAGGAATTTCTGCGACTTCTAGATAACCGCGCTTTAACCTAACTTTTAGCGCTTGTTTAGCAATTTCAACTGTAGCTATGAAGGTTGAATAAATAGATTCTAGAATCAGTTGTTTATAGGAATCACTCCAAGTTAAGCTATCCCCCATTAACTGACTAATTCCTAAACCGTAATTGATATTAACTATGTATTGATGTTCGGTACGTCTGGCGGGAATATAGTGTAGTAATTTGCAGGCGGGATTGTACCAAATAGCGTACCCGGCGCTGCGGATGCGTAAAACAATTTCGACATCACCGCCAGAAACTAACTTTTTACCTACGCGATCGCTTAAAAATTGCTCGTTCAGCCAGTTAGTATCTAAAATGGCTTTTCTACTAATAATTAATCCTGCACCAACTAAACAAGTAGGCTGCATAATATCCATGCCGTGGTCTTGTTGGGCAAAAGAATAACCATACTTTAATACATAAGCAGGTGGCGGCGTTTCCCAATCTAAAATTACTTTGCCACCAAATGCACCACAATCTGGATTCATAGCAGCAAATTTAGCGGCTTGCGCTACCCAATCAGAATCTAACATACAATCATCATCAACAAAGGCAAACCAATCTCCGGTAGTATTTTGAATACCGCAAGCACGAGCATGATTCAAGCCTTGTTTCGGCTCTAAAACCATAGATAATTGAGGTATGCTGTAAGATTGGATGTATTTTTCTACAACGGCTGGGGTTGCATCAGTGCAGTTATTATTGACAACTAAAACTGTCCATTTTACATTAGCTGGAACCTGTTGTTGAGCAATTTTATTTAAAACTTGATCGAGTAAGCCAGCGTTGTTGTAAGTGCAAATAATTAAGTCAATAGATATGAGTTTATCCATATTTAATTACCTGGCTTTATCGATGAGGTGATTAATTGTGAATTTTGTAGATTGCTTTGTGTAGGGGATTGGGAATTATTCACAGGAATTGACCATGCCGGCTTTTTTCTATTGTTGAGATAAAACTGGATTCCCGATACACAACCTAATATCTCTGTAAACACAGAACTATATCGCGGTGCAAAACCATGTTTGAGCGATCGCAAAATTGAGGCAACATAATATTTAGGCAAGGTGAGACACAACCGCCGCAAATTCCCCCAGTGTTGGTAGTTAGCAAACTGTATTAATAAAGCTGCCACATGACCACGCATATATTGATAAGCTTGGGATTTAAAAGCTGTAATGTCACGGCGATGGTAATGAAAAACTACAGATGTGGGTTCATAACGACAAATCCCACCTTCAGCCAAGATTCTGTACCACATTTCCGAATCCTCACTACATCCAGATGCGCCTGCGCCTAGTCGTTCGTCGAAGTACCCGACTAATTCAAATGCTTGACGGCGAAAAGCCATGTTTGCACCAGCTCCAATGCGCCACACCGGAACACCGCGATGCTGCATATTGGCAAAAAACTGCCTATCATAATTGATGGCGCGGTAATCCCAAGCTGAACCGCCTGAGCCTTGATGGAAGATGTATTGTGCTTCTGTCTCCAGTTCAGCCGGGAGCATCAGTCCTGTGACTGCTAAGACTTGGGGATTGATAAAGGCTTGCTGTAAACGCACACACCAGTCTGGGTGGACTTCTACATCATCATCTGTAAAAGCAATAATCTCTCCAGTAGCGTGACGAATACCTGTATTCCGCGCTCTGCTTAGTCCTGGTGTGGGTTCTAGTATATACTGCACTTGGGGTATTTGTGCAACTATCCCTCGTGTGGTTTCGTCTTGTGGTGCATTATCAACGACGATAATTTGTTGTGGTGGTTGAGATAAATTAAGTAGCGATCGCAAACATCGTGCTAGTTGTTCTGGTCGATTACGTGTACAAATGACTATAGATATAGAATTATTAACTGGTTGCGCGTAGGTTTGTTGGAGTTGTTGCAGGGGTTGCTGCAAAGCCAACAAAGCCTGCAAATCTGGTGGCTTATCCCATGCAGGATCAGGATAAACCACGGGTAAAGGTGCTTTGAAGCCGTTTTCGAGGAGGCGATCGCCAATAGCTGGGGTGATGGCTTCTATAGCGAGATTCCGTAGTGCGCTGGCGGGTAAGGGTAACTGGGAAGCGAAAATTTGGCGATCGCCAAGAGGGATACCGCGCCACCAAAAAACAGCATATATCCCTTGATAATGAGGTTCAAGATTGAGTTCGGGAATATCTTCACTCAAGTCAATATGTAATATTTTCCAAGGAGCAAAATTACTCATGAAAATTGCCTCCGAATCGTTTCAATTCGTTTCATGGAACGAGGATATTCTCCAAAAAAGCCAACAATACCACCCCACATTTCTGCCAAAATCATGTTTATTGGTAAGACATGATTTCCTCGCCAACTATCTCTTAATTGCTTGAGTTGATACTTCACCCACCACCAGATGAGAGCGCGTAACTTAGAACGTTGTGGTGGGTCTGTTTGATAAGCTTTGATCACAAAAGCCATGAATCCTAAACCCCAACTCCAGTATTGACGTTGTAGCTTTTCATATTCCCGCCGATGTTGATGAAATACCAAATATTCAGGCTCATACACTAGGGTATAACCTGCGCGAATTACCCGATAAAAAATATCCAAATCTCCACCGCCGGGTAAGGGTGCGCCTGTGTCTAAAGCTTCATCAAATCCGCCGATTTTTAATAAAACTTCCCGCCGAAATGCCATATTACATCCTGCACCAAATATACCCGCGCCACAGGGATGTAGAGGATTTCCTGGTAAAATTTGCCCGTAACGAATTTTTTGAAACCCACGGCGAAACCCTCCTCTTTGTTCAAACAGGATTTGCGCTTCTGTCTCTAATTCATAAGGTAAAACTAAACCTGTAAACGCCGCCGCATCAGGATTTTCCTGCCAAGCTGTGATTAATCCTGTTAACCATCTCCTATCTACAACTACATCATCATCAAGAAAAGCGAGAAATTCTCCCTTGGCTGATTGTAGAGCTTTATTTCTAGCAAAATCTAATCCTGGTTTTGGTTCTCGAACGTAACGCACCCAAGGTAATGAACCGACTAATTTTTGTGTGCGATCGTCAGAAGGGGCATTATCTATAACTAATACGTCTAATTCTAGGGCTTGTTGTAATAATTCCTTTAAAGAATGTAAACACCGCGCTAAATTATCAGGTCTGTCTTTAGTACAAATAGCAATAGTAAGTGAGGGAAAGAGAGCTAAGTTAATAATTGGCTTTATTTCTTCTTGTAAATATTCTTGAATTAGTTTACTGCCAATTTCTTTAGCAATTAGTTGAGCTATTTCCTCGCTATAAATCAAACTTTTTACCGGAAATTGCTGGATCACAAACCCAACAGGTTTATCATTACGCCGCACAATTAGAGCCATACCTGTTTCATCTGGAGATAAGGAGATATCAGGCAAAGGTTTTGTTAATTCTATTTCTTTAATTTTATAGGGCATAACTATATATGAGCATTACGATGTTGTAAATTATAAAGTTGCGTGAATAACCCGTTTAGCTTGAGTAAATCTTGTAAATTACCTTGTTCAACGACTTTTCCAGAATTTAACACAATGATTTTGTCTGCTTGTTCGATAGTGGCGAGGCGATGGGCAATTACAATGACGGTACGATTGTCACTAAGGGTATTAAGTGCTTCTTGAATTAAATGTTCGGAAATACTGTCAAGAGCATTTGTGGCTTCATCGAGAATCAAAATCTCCGGGTTGCGGACTATGGCCCGTGCTAGGGCGATGCGTTGTCTCTGGCCACCCGATAGGCGCACACCGCGATCGCCTACTTTGGTATCATATCCTTGAGGTAATTCACTAATAAATTGATGGGCATTTGCCAGCTTGGCTGCTGCGATAATTTCCGCTTCTGTTGCGTCTAAACGACCATAAGCAATATTTTCTAAAATTGTCGTACTAAACATATGCACATCTTGGCTAACAATAGCAATTTGCTCACGCCAATCATGTAAATTTAGTTCTTTGAGAGGATAGTCATCAATATAGATTTCCCCTATTTCTAAATTATAAAATCGACATATCAAGCCGATAATTGTGGATTTACCCGCACCGGAAGGCCCTACTATAGCTGTCGTTTTACCTTGAGGAATGAAAAGAGAAATATCTTGAACAGCAGGCTTGTCTGTAGCATTGTAAGCAAAGCTTACAGATTGAAAATATATGCCTTTTTGGATTTTTTTTAAACTAAAATTGCCAGAACGAATATAAGGTTTATCAGCATCATCCAAGAGAGACATAACATCATCTACTGCACTCGATAAAGTAATTAAACTTACCCGTGCAGCATCTAGTTGTTTTACCTGTGGTTGTAAGCGGTAGAGGATAAAAATAAAAGTTAACAGCCGTGGTAGAGAACTTCTATCTTGTAGTAATGTAATAACTAAAATACACACTAATAAAACTGCTGATAAAACCTCAGATATGGGGGTAACGCTGGCAGAAAGAACATCAAGTTTAAAAAATGTACTACGTACCTTTTTAGAAACTCTATCGAAACGTTCTTGCTCATAATCTTCACGCCCAAAAGCACGAATTACCTTCATTCCCGCTAACCCTTCCCACATTCTGGTTGCTAAAGCGGAATTGCTTTCGACTGCTTGTTGTCCTAAATATTTTACTCGCCTTGTCACTAGCTGAATACTAGTAGATATTAGTGCCATGAGAATAGCCACTAATACAGTTAATTGCCAAGAAAGCAATAACAACAAAATAGTGAATACGGAGATTGTGCAACAAGTAGTGATTAAGTTAACAAATGCTGATAAAGCCTGACCAGTCCGCCAAGTTTCCGAAGCCAAAGTATTCATCAGTTTACCTGATTCATTGCCTTCTAAAAAACTGTAGCTAATGCTTAAAAGCTGGTGATAAATCTTGGCGCGTAGGTCATGACCAATGCGCGAATTGAACCATGCAAATAAAATACTATTACCATATATCAACAAATTTTTAAGCAGAATACTGGCAACGATGGCAATAGCAATAATTATTAAACGGTTACTAGAAGAAACATGAACAAATATTTGATTAAGAGCAACAACTAAAAAGTTGTTGTTACCTGTCGTCAAAGCAGAATTGTCCAGACTTTGCAGCAAAGGTATAAATAAACTGATGCCTATGCCTTCAAAAAAAGAGGATAGTGTCCCTAGAATAACAATTACAGGAATTGCCCAAGGATAAAACTTTAAAATAGATAATATATTTCTATATATATTATTTTTCTTCATGTTGTTTAGTTTAAAATAGCTCTGCTATTTTTTGTAGCTTGTTGTCAAAACAAGTTAATTCTAATTTTGCCCTAAATTAGACCATCTTTGAGATAAGACAATATCATATATCTTCCAAGGTCTTGGTTCTTGATCCTGAATTTTGATTTGTGTAACATCATGCTTGTGCTGAGAATATTTAGCGTCATCACTTAACCGAGAAAAATCCAGAGAATTGTTGTTGATTATCTTCTTGCTTATTTGCATGAGCATCTGCAATATACACTTATATATACCTGTATGCCAAAGTAATATAAAATCCAACCTAACTGCTTTGTATAACCAAATTAGAGTTTGTCGATAGTCATCACATTTAAGACTTTGTAATGCTAAATAGTAGCGAAAATAACTAGCAGACCAGTTAAAAATATAAGTGGGCATTTCTGGATGTTTTCGTCGAAAGTCAAGCATCATTAAATCATAGGATTTTGCCATCGATATATATGACCTCGACATACTGCCACTAACTTGACGATAGCCCACTAAAAATTCTCGTACCACAGAGAATTGATAATATTCAGCTATTCGTAAATATATATCCCAATCTTCACATCCTTGAGCATTTTGTTTTTTTAGTTCGCTATTAAAACCACCAACTTGATCAAAACAGACGCGACGAATTAACGGCACACTAGCATTGCCAATAAAGTTGGTGTATAAGAGATGTTTATAAACATCTCCCTCTACACTATGTATGTGTGAATAATACCAAGAATTATACTTACCAATAATATTGTCATCTTCATCAATTAATGCAGTCCAAGCATATACAAATCCTACAGATGAGTCTGCATTTTCTAGGCATTGCACCTGTTTTTCTATTTTTTGAGCATACCAAATATCATCAGCATCAATCGGCGCAATGTACTCTCCTAGAGAATTATTTATTGCCAAGTTACGTGCGATCGCTACTCCTTGATTTGACTGCTTTAGTAATCTAACACGATTGTCTATCCGAGCCATAGATGCGACTATTTCAGCCGTTTTATCCTGAGAACCATCATCAACAACTAAAACTTCGATGTTTCTATAAGTTTGAGATAAAACTGACTGCAATGTTCTACCTATAAATTTTTCTGCATTATAGGCGGGGATAATAACTGAAACCAAGGGAACATTTGCTTTCATTCGCTTTGAGTATTCCTCAAAATTAACTATTACAACATGAAACATTAGAAGGTGTGATCAAGCAAAAAACACCCTTAACAAAATCATGATGAGCGAGTAAATTCAGCAGTAGTTAGTAGTTTCTAGTCACTAAAAACAAGGAATGACTTTAAAAGTCAGACTAGTTTTTATCTATGCCTTTCACCTTACCAGAATTTTGTCTGATTTTTTACGGCGATCGCCTTTAAGCCCCTGACAAAATGCTGTACCAAAGAAAAATTATGCGTGATTTATGTAACTGAATATAATTATACTTATCGTTCAATGTGTTACAAATTAAGGATATATCTGTAAACACACAGTATTTATTTAAAAAATAAAAGTCGTTTTTAATACATAAATTATTGTTATAATAAAAAAATATTCTTTAATTGAAGTAGTTATTGTTGGTTTAAGTGAATCTAAACACGTTTAAACGAAAATTTATTTTTCATCTAATTCAACCACTTTAGTTAAAAATAAAGTGGTTTCTAGATGAGAACGTAAGTTAGGTGAAATATCTTTGGTACACTTGAGACAGTCTATCAGTAACTTATTTGCATTCCAATATTGCTGTAAATCCTGTAAATCCTGTTGATTGAAATGCCAATTTAAGCCAATTTGACGAGCATTAATCATTAGACTTCTTAACTCGTCAGTCCAAGCTTGTCCATGAGCTAACCACCAATTTTTTAAACTTTCCTTACCTTGGGTAGCAGAAGGTAACTGTTGTTTTAAATATTGCAGTGAACTATGTAAAGATAAATCATCTATTAACAAATGTTTTAAATCAAGAGCTAAATTTAAGGCAGATAACCTAGCAAATAAAATATCAGCAGTCATTGTCAAACTTACAGCTAGTGCATGAGTTAAAGCTAAATCTATTGCTAATTCTATAGACAAGCCACCAGTAAACTGATGCTCTAAAGTAATAGCTAAATCTTGATTACAAGCTAAGGGATGCTCTGGGGGTAAAGCAATAGTAAAATAAAAAGCACGCACACTAGCACGCTGATAAATAGAACTTACCTGTGAAGATTTGTGTTCTACCCATTTCAAAAAATGATATAGCTTAATATTACTAACAGCTAAATAATCAATCTTTTGTTTAATTAATTTTAATAAATCATCTGCTGACTTGAGCATAGACATACTGATCAAAAATACTTGAAACCACCGATGATCGCAAAGATGAATGACAAGATGCTGCAACGTTTGACTATCAGCACGAGCAACTATTTCTCTAGCTGTAAAATACTCTTGAAATATTAAATGAGAAAAAGAGTAAATTCCTCTTGCTCTTTCAACTAACAATCCATGTTGTAGTTCAATTATTTTAATAATTTTTTTACTATCTATCTCTAAGGCATCTGCATCAGTAGTTATGTTTGATTGATTAAATAAATAATCAGTTATAATTTGTTGCAATTTGCTTCCTGTGATGAAATTATCACCTTGATAAAAACTACTCGCTGCTATTCTGCTAAGTATTTTAACTTTGTCTAACAAAGATAAGTTAGGAACAAATTGCCTATCTGGTATTCCTTTGATTTCATCCCAGCGTACAAGTAAAATATCTAATGCTTGCTTATAAATTTCAAAATTATGGCTGGAAAAATCTGTTGTTGACTGAAATAGGGAACAACAGAAAATTAATAGAAGAGGAGTTCTGCATAATTCTAAAATATATATATTTTCTAGTAAATCCAGCTTGTGCATAAATTTATTTGCCAATATTTGTGAAGTAGATGGAGAATTTTGTGCTACAGACAAAAACCATTTATTTACAAATTCAGCAATTTTTAGTTTATTAAAATCAGCAATTTCTAATTCCGTGAAACTATGAAAACTATAATCATGTAAAGCTGAACGACAACTAATAATTATTTTATTCTTATAAAACTTATTTATAAAACTACGAATTTTATTAAAAACCTTATCATAATTTTCTCCTACAATTTCATCTAAACCATCTAACAAAACTAAGGCTCTACCATGCGACAAGACTGTACTTAGCTCTGTTTCTAAAATTTCATAGTTCAGCCAATAATTATGTATATATTGAAATAAACTAAGCTGACGAGCATCCTTAACATCTTCAGCAAAGCTCTTAAGGTTGATAAAAATAGGTAAGTAGTCTGCTTGAAGGTTTCCCTGAACGCAACTTAAAGCAATTGATTGTAAAAATGTGGTTTTACCAGCACCTATTTTTCCCAATAAAATAATTTTGGTATATTTTGTAATCGCCTCTATACCCCCAATTTTTTTTTGATATTTTTCTCTGAAAGAAGCAGAAATATTATCAAAATCTAGCTTTTGTAAATCTTCAATTTTTAACCATTGTTTATGAGTAATTTCTTCGCAGACATCGATATCGACATAAATATCATGAAGATAAATAGGTCGAGCAATATCTAAAAGATGTAATATACTACATTGAGCTTGGATTCTATTCTCACAAACAGAGCGCAGCTTCTGCACCAAATGTTCAATATCAAGTGGGTTAGATTCATGACGTTCTAAAGATAAATTACCTACATCTGGCTGTTGAGAAATTTCTAAAGTGTCTAGTTCTAGCGCAGAGCAGATATCATTGAATACATGACGGTCAATAGGTTTACCAGTAAAAAATTTCCATATAGACTGGCGCGTTTCTAAACCCACTTCCGCCGCCAAATATTCTTGAGTCCATCCCTTACGTTTAAAAGCTTGCTTTGCTTTTCTAATACCCTCAGCAGATGCTTGGAGCGATCGCTTGCTCATTACAATACCAGTAAACTACTTTAGTAGTTTGCCCATTTACAGACAAAATATACAACTCAGACATCAAGTTATACAAAACTATAGTGCGATCGCAAACATCGATTGTAGATAATAGAATTTGAGTCAGCCAAATCTACATACCCAACTAGCTTAGAGCATTGCCCATAGAGCAATCTGATTTTGAGCAATGCTTAAGCTTTTACTTAAAACATAGGAAACTGTAAAGAAAGATTGCAATCAAGCTTGTGTTATAACGAGAAGCAGGAGATAAAGTCTTACTATTCCTTGCATTCAAGCTTTGAGAGTCTCCTAATCTTATGTGGCTATGGCTATATTAATATAGATTTATCTAAAAAATAAATTATTTATTATGTAAATTCTTTAAAGACAGACTCTTTACATGATAGATGAATATTTATGGTTTCTATATATAACTAGCTAAAAAGTATTCGCCTTTTCATAACGCTTAACTAAACGAAATTTGACGATTTTTTACAGCCAATAATTTCATGAGTATTTTCTATAATTTGATTACAAGGTAGCATTACTTGTACAACGGTATTTTGGTGTGGTTTGCTTATAATTTTTAACTTACCTCCATGTATTTCAGCTATACTTTTGGCAATCATTAAACCTAAGCCTGAACCTTGCTGTTCATAAAGTTTACGCTCAAATTGTTGATAAGCACCCAATTCGGCAATTTGTGCTGCTGTGATGCCGCGACCATGATCAATAAAGGATAAAGTTAATTCACCGTTAATAATCTGACTTTTAATTTGAACTATACTGCCTTTAGAAGAAAACTTAAAAGCATTGTCAAGCAACTCTTCTACAATCTTTGCTACTTTTGAAGTAGCAATATTTACTTGACATGGATACAGTTCTAATTGCAAATCTGCTTCTCTGTCTACTTTTTTGGCTTTATCTTTAATAATACCAAGTATTGTTAAATTAGGAAATGTAGTAGTTTGGCTTTGTAAAAACTCAATTTGTTCTGGGTCATTTTTAGTAATTTCTAACTCTGCATACATCAGAAATTTTTGAATCAATTCAAATAACCTTTCCCCAGATAAATAAATTGATTCTGCCATTTCCTTAATTGTAGTCGAATCAAGATTATCACTTTCTTCCATTAAAATTTGGGAAAAGCCTAATATCCCATTTAAAGGTGTCCGCATTTCATGGGGTAGAGATAAAGCAATACTATTACGTAAGTTATCTAACCTTCTTTGATTTTCATTTTTTATGATATTATTCTTCTCTAATCTACAGGCGATCGCTGCCAATAACTCTTTCCTTGTAAACGGTTTAACTATATAATCATCCGCTCCCATTTCCATTCCTTGACGGAAGTCAGTTTTATCAGACTTAGCAGTTAAAAAAATTAAAGGAATTGTTGCTGTTTCTGGACTTTGACGTAATGCTTTTAACACTCCATAACCGTCTAATTCAGGCATCATTACATCGCAGATAATCAAATTTGGGATTTCTTCTTGAGCTAATTGCACACCAAGAAGCCCATTATGCGCTTCAATTAAATTAAATCCTTCATTTTCTAATAAATCTAATATATTTTGTCTGACATTAATATCATCTTCAATGACAAGAATTTTACTCATATTAGTTTAATTAATAAAAACTATTTAATTACAATTAATTTGTAAAAATTATTTAGATTAGAACTGATGGTAATTGTTTCGCTGTCAGCATCAATTACCAATATCAGTAATCATGGCATTTGACTTAAATAAATGGTAAAAACTTAATATTTTTTACACAGACAAATGTTTGTTATTCCATAAGAAATTTTCTAACTCCACTGCTGGTAAAGAACGACTAAAGAAAAGACCTTGTACAGCATCACATTGATTTTGTTTTAAAAAATATAATTCTGATTCTGTTTCTACACCTTCAGCAATGACACGCATATTCATATTATGTGACATCTCAATTAAAGCTTTAGTAATAGCTGATTTCTGCCTATCGTTAGCCACATTATGAATAAAATATCTGTCGATTTTCAGTGTATTAACTGGTAGATTTTTCAGATAAATTAAAGAAGAGTAACCTGTACCAAAATCATCAATTGCTATTCTCACCCCTAAAGATTGCAATTCATTCATTGTAAAAATAGCATTATTTAAGTCCTGCATGATCATACTTTCAGTAAGCTCTAGCTCCAGACAACGCGGATCTAGATTATTAATTTTTAAAGCTTCAGTAATCTTTTGAATCAAATCTGGTCTGTTAAATTCAACTGCAGATAAATTTATAGAAATGGTCAAACAATTTATACCAGAATCATACCAAGCTTTAGCTTGTTGACAAACTTTAGCTATTACCCACTGACCAATAGGTACAATTAAACCCGTAGATTCTGCTAAGGGAATGAACTCTGAAGGAGAAATAGCACCTAATTCTGGACTTTGCCAACGTAAAAGGCTCTCTGTAGCAATGATTTTTCCTGAAGTGATATCAACTATGGGTTGGTATTGTATCTCAAACTCTTGAAACTTCTCTTGCTTGACCACTTTATGTAAACTCATCTCCAATAACTGTGTTTTCGGAGATGAAATTTTTAATCCAGTTTGATTGATTAAGTGCTTTTTTAAAGTAGCTTGTCTTTCTAAGCGATTCATGATCGCACTGAGTAATTCCGCCCTAGTAAATGGCTTAGTGAGATAATCATCTGCGCCCATATCCATACCTTGGCGGAAATCGGCTTTGGCAGATTTTGCTGTCAGGAAGATAAAAGGAATGGTTGCCGTTAATGGTTCTTGACGTAATGCTGATAAGACACCATAACCGTCAACTTCAGGCATCATCATATCGCACAAGACTAAATCAGGAAATTCTGATAGTGCTAAATCTATGCCAATTCGTCCATTAGCAGCAGACACAGTATCAAAATCTTCTGCTTGTAACAAATCTAAAATATTTTCCCTAACTGAATCTTCATCTTCGATAACTAAAATTTTAATCATTATTAACCTCTTTTTATATTTGATTATTTAAAGGAAGATTCACTGTAAATACTGTACCAACACCCACGGTACTTGAGACAAATATTTGACCTTTACAAATATCAATACATTTTTTAACAATTGCTAATCCTAAACCAGTACCTAATATATTGCCCACATTTTTTGCCCGATAAAATGACTCAAATAAGTGGGTAATATCTTCTGGGGGAATACCAATACCCCAATCTTGAACTTCAAAGATTGCGTAATCATCTCGACAAGAGAATTTAACTTGCACATGACCATCAAAAGCCGAATATTTCAGAGCATTAGAAATTAAGTTGCTAAGAATATGTCCTAAAAGTTTGTCATCCATGTAACATGGCATAGATTCATATTCAGTGATGAAACCAACTTGCTGATTAGTCAGGTTTAATTGAATTTCTTCTACTAGTGTGCGGCAATATGCCACAACATCAAATGATTTAGGAACAAACTCTAGTTTCCCTGCTTCTGCCTTACCAATGATTAAAATGTCATTTAACATTTCTGTCATTCGCTTCACCGCATTTTGAATACGCCGGAGGTGAGTGAGTTGTTTTTCCTCTGGCCATTTGTGGCGGTAGTGTTCTAATAACTCAGATGAAGACAGAATTGTACTCAACGGTGTCCGAAATTCGTGGGAAGTCATCGAGACAAATCGAGATTTCAGTTCACTTAATTCTTTCTCTTTCTCTAGTGCTATCTTTAAGTATTCTTCTAGTTGTTTGCGTTCTGTAATATCTACTATATGACCAACCATTTCTATGGGATTATCTATGTCATCTTGCACCACTCGTCCTTGGTCATAAATCCAATGATAGCTACCATCTTTGTGTAAAAAACGATATTCTAACTTATAGCTTTTCCGTTCCAAGACGTTAGATAGTCGATGAAAGACTGATGGTTTGTCATCTGGATGGATATGACTAGCCCAAAAACCAGGATTTTCTGTAAATTCCCTTGCTTCATAGCCAGTCATTGCGGTCACATTGTCGCTAATAAATAGTTTGGCAAATTCCCCAAAGGTTTGACTGGTATAAATCACAGCCGGGCTGGAAGTTAGTAAATATTGTAGGCGCTGTTGACTAACAAGTAGTGCTGTTTCTGTTTGTTTGCGTTCTGTAATATCCGTTTGGATGCTGATGTAGTGAGTAAGTTGACCAGCTTGGTCATAAACAGGGGAGATATTTAACTCGTTCCACAACAAACTGCCGTCTTTACGATAATTACGCAAAACTACAGTGCAAGCTTTTCCTGCCTGCATTGCAGTGCTAAGTTCCCGTAATCCTGGTTGGTCGATATCCGCACTTTGGAATATACGGAAGTTCTGCCCTATCACTTCCTCTGAAGTATAGCCAGTCATGCGCTCAAAAGCAGGGTTAACATAGATAATTGGCCCGTTGGGGGTGGTAGCATCAGCGATAATAATGCCGTTACTGCTAGCATCGATCGCCCGATCGCGTAATCGTAAGCCTTCCTCTATTTGCTGATGTTGAGTCACATCTGTATGAATACATACTATCCCCGTAATTTTACCATCACTATCTTTCAGGGCATCAGACCTGACATCAACTTTTAATAGACGACCATCGCGCGATCGCATTATCACTTCACCCCGCCAAGAATTGCCTTTAATAACAGTATCAAATATTGTTTGCCGTTCTTGAGGCTGTTGAAAAACTGTACATACTCCCCCATCCGTTTGTAGTTCCTCTAGACTATAACCGTATAATTCTTGAAAGGCTGGGTTAATATAAATACTATTATCAAAAATATCACTAAAGTGAATAGCGTCACTTGTGCTTTCCATTGCTTTGCGAAAACGTAACAAAGAATTTTCTGCTAACTTGCGATCTGTCATATCTGTAGAAATACCACAGACACCATACGTGACACCATTTTGGTCTTTCAAAGGAAATTTAATACTAAAGTAAGTATGTAAACCATCTTCTTGGTTAACAATTTCTTCCACTTCTACCGCAATACCATCGGTAAACACTTTTCTATTGTTGACTGCAAATCCATCAGCAATATCATGGGGCCAAGTTTCGTATAAACTCTTGCCTATAATTTCTGCTTGGGTCGTATGAAATAACTGTTCATACCGTCGGTTAATTAGTACAAATCTATTTTGGCTATCCATGACATAAATACACGCCGAGGAGTTATCCAAAATTGCTTGTAACTGCTGTTGAGTTTGATATAAATTTTTTTCTACTTGTTTACGAAAAGTGATATCTCGATCTATGCCTCGATAACCACAAAATTTACCTGTGGTATCAAAAACCGGCACTGCACTGCTTTCAAGAACGACTGAATAACCATCTTTATGCAGATTAAAGTTTTCTAAGCATTTTAATGGCTGTTTTGCTGCATAAATTGGGGCAACAATCATCTTGATACGCTCCACCTCTGTTGGTGTCATGAGGTCAAACGGCGTTCTGCCCAATATTTCCTCTGGTTCGTAACCTAAAATATCTCTAATTTTTGGACTGGCGTATGTATAAACCAGGTTCTCATCAACTTCCCATACCCAATCACTGCTAGCTTCCACTAAGTTACGGAACCTTTCTTCGCTATCTCTTAAGGCTTGTTCGGTACGTTTGCGATCATCTATATCAGTATTTGTCCCAAACCAATTAATAATATTGCCTTGTTGATTACGCAAGGCTACCGCACGTCCTAAATGCCAGCGATAGGCTTGGTCTTTCACCCTGAACCAGCGAAATTCAAGGTCTAGAGGTTCACCAGTAGCTACACAATGATCCCATGCTGCCAAGCAACGGGGACTGTCATCAGGATGTATCCATTGTGACCACTGCCAGCCTAGTATAGCTTCTGGTTTACAGTCAAAGTATTCTAGAGTGCGTTGGTTCACATATTCAATGTAACCGTCTGGTCGAGCTATCCACACCTGTTGAGGAATAGATTCTGCTAAGAAGCGAAAACGTTCTTCACTTTTTTCTAAAGCTTCTTGTACCAGCTTGCGTTCAGTAATATCTTCAAATGTACCAAGAATACCAACAACATTACCTTCGATATCATGGAGAGGAACTTTATTTGTTTCTAGCCAAATTTGTTGACCATCTGGTTTCAGTAAGGATTCAATGATGTGATACTCAGGCTGATTATTTTCCATCACCCTAGCATCGCATTGGCGGTAAAAGTCGGCGTTATGTCGATTGGGGAGAAAATCATAGTCGGTTTTACCGACGATATTTTCTGGATGCTCAAAACCTAAAATTTTGGCAAAGTTACGATTACAGCCCATGAAGACGGAATTGTTATCTTTCCAAAAGATACATTGGGGAATTGTATCCATAATTAACTGCAACATTTGTTGAGATTGTCGCAGTTGTTCCTGGGCAATTTGGCGATCGCTAATTTCTGCCAAAAGTTGTCTATTTGCTTCCTCCAAGGCTAGAGTACGCTCTGTAACTCGCCGTTCTAACTCTTGGTTCGCTTGTTGTAGCGCGGCTTGTGCCTGCACACGGTCGGTAATATCCATCGAAAAGCCAGTCATACGAGTGGGTTTTCCTGTTGCGTCGGTGATTACTGTACCTCTTGAGAGAAACCATTTATACTCAGATGCTTCCTCTGCGATTAGTATCCGATGCTCTACTTCTAAGAAACTACAATTGGCGATCGCATCTTCAACAGCCATCTCTACTTTTGCTCTATCATCTGCATAGATACAACTAAGAGCTTCATGATGATTTAATTGTCTAGTTGCTCCTAACTCGTCAACAAGATTGAGAAGTGATATTTGTTCATTACTCAGGTTTCGCTCCCAATATATGGTATGCGTTGCTTCTAACACCAACTTAAAGCGAGTTTTACTATGTTCTAACTGCGCAACAGCGCGTTTATGTTCATCAATATCTATACAGTAACTAATATAACCCTCAAAACTACCATCAGTAGCCACTTTGGGAACACCAGTATTTAAAAACCAATGGTATTCTCCGTTAACTCGTCGTAGCCGATATTCTACAGAGAAACACTCACGAGCATGAAAGGCAGATAAATAAATATTTAAAAACTTTTGTAAATCTTCTGGATGCAGTAATTCTGCCCAACTTTTACCTATTTCTTTTTCTAAAGTGCTGCCCGTAAATTCTAACCAATTTTCGTTAAAGAAATTACATCGAGTATCTGTGCTAGACATCCAAATTAATACAGGTTTGGTATCAGCAATACGCCAAAGACTATCTTCACTGGCTGGAGCATCATTTGTGTGAACTATTGCTGAATCTAATAAGTTTAAATGTTCCTCGGAAGTTTGTACTTGTTCTTGATAATTCAACTCAATTACTACGCCTAACCCTTGACAAATGCTTTCAGCAGTAATTATTCCCATTAACTGCTCTTGTTCATCAACCACCAACAAGCAACTTGATTGATGTTTACCTAATATAGAAATAGTTGTAGCTAGATCCTGAAACTGTGAAATATGAAAAACGCTCTCCACGGTATTCATCACTTCAGAAACTTTAGTAGTTTGCCAATCAACACCCAAGGCTACCAGCTTGACTACATCCTTTGCTGACAAATAGCCTAATACTTGAGAATTGGCAGCTACAACAATATCCGCACCTTGACTAGCCATTTGTGAAATTGCTTCTGACAAAGATGTTTCCGGCTCAACCGTCAGTGGCGAAATGTTAATAATTGAGTTTAAATATCGTAGCCAGAGATGGTGAAGGATAAATGACATAGAGCATGATTATGGTTAGCATACGATAATTCTTATCTAAAGCTAATGCTTTAAATCTCTTCTAATATTTTGATATTAAATAAATAATAAGGTCTGGGGTATAAATACTATAAATTTCCTATGAAGAAATACAACAACTTATCGTAATTCGTAATAGACTCTGTTCACCTACGATAATAGTAATTAACACCAACTTGAAAACGGAATGTAACGTAGGTATGGGAGGCTTGTATCCCCAGATTTACGGTGCGTTACGCTGGCGCGATAACACACCCTACAAAACTACAAAACGAGATTGGAAGTGATTAATTCATTTGTGTGTACACCGTATCCTTTGCAAGGAGAGGGGTAAAACAATATTGCTCAACTATTATGAGACTTGTGTATACACCACAGCCTTGCAGGGGAGAGGTTTGGAGAGGGATTTGATATATCTCATGATAAGCGTAAGCTTATCTTTAAACGCTCTTGTATACGTTTAAATAAACTATTTTCCTATCGTATTAGCCCCCTGCTGAGAATTGGAATCTAATTGCTTTTCACCGTAGTTTAATAGTCTTTCTATACTTATCAGACGGTTTTCCCAAGCTTTAATTTGATAGCTATTTTCTATCTGTTGTTGACGCATCCAGACTCGAAATAGTGATTGAAAACGATTCAAATTGGCTTTTGCTGTCGCTAATTTACTAGCCGAGGGTGTGCTGGCTAGTTGAGTTAAAGCATTCTGGATAATTTCTGCTTGGCTGTAAAAGTCGCCAATGCCTTTCTCTGTTGTTTGTTGCTTGTCAGTTTGTAGCGTCAACTGCCATTCTCGTCTCAAAGCAATATAACGATTTAAGGCGCTTTGGAAAGGTTGACGATGAGGCAGAGGTTCAGTAATGGGAGATTGTAGTCGTCCTTGAGTATTACTGAAAAGCCTATGCAAATCTTGATTGAAATTTTCGGCTGCGAACAAGGCATAACCACTTACTGGTAAATCGCGCACTAATTGCAGTTGGTCAAATGTACCTAATGTTGATAAGGAAAGCAAGCGGATACCGGGTACGAGCAAAGCAGAACCTAATTGTGTTGAAGCTATCCAAGGTTTTGCGAGAGTTTGGAAACGTACCGTATCTTGGGCATAGGTCATAGGCACAACTAAATCTACATCCCCCTGTCTAGCCCAAGCTTCCCAGTGCTGTTGAATTTTTTGGATACGCTCGTATTCTGGAAGAGGGAAAACAGCCACAGATAAAATCAAGTTGCGGTGTTGCTGACGCAACATTTGGGAAACTTGACTAACAAAAGTATCAACTTGTTGGGTACGAAATTTTGTCCATTCCTGCCACAATTGTGTTTGACTTGGAGTAATCTTCATCGGATCTACACCTGTCAATTGTTGAAACTGGGTTATGGCTGCTTTACCATAGCCATAACTGTGTCCTGCGGCTGGGTCTTGGAAAGGATAGCGAATGTAATCTAGCTGTAACCCATCCACCTGATATTCAGTGACAATTTCCTCGTAAAGTTTGAGTAAATACTGACGTAACTCAGGATTGGCAGGATCGTAGAACGGCTTAGTTTGACCGGAGGGAATCATTTTGCCTTGCTGGTCGTAGTTTGCCCAATCAGGATGAGCCGCTAGGACTGGGCCAGGATAATTTGGGTCAATTTTGAGTAATTGATTATGACGCTGATTTCCAGCCGCGAATGTCCAAACCCAAGCGTGTATTTCCATTCCTCGCTCATGGGCTAATTTCACTGCTGAGGCTAAGGGGTTCCAACCGCGAATTAAGGGATTTTGCTGTGGTGCAACCTTACTGGGGTAGATTGTATAGCCAGCGTTGACTGTTTCAAAAAAGATAGTATTGATGCCAGCTTGCGCCAAACGGTCAAAAATTTTGGCTAATTCTTCTTCACTACCAGCACGGACAATTGTTCCCCTATCAAACCATACTGCGCGAATTTCGGCTGGTGCTAATCTGCGATCTATAGGAAATTGCTTCCACAGATTTGTTTTGATTGCGAGCCATTGTTGACGAGCCAACGCATAATTTTTATTGGCAATCAACTGAGGTAAGTTTTTGGCGACTGTTCTTGCTTGTGCTACAACTTGCTCTTTGTTAGAGATGGAAGTTGGAGTGTTGGGGTTTTGGGTGACTTCTGCTTTTGTAGACTGAGAGTTTAAGGTATTACCATCATTCACTAATGCCGCTAAATGGGAACTTTCTACTCGTCCAATGAGATTTTCTATCTCTTGCTGCATAGAGATCGCTTCACTAGGTGCGATCGGTGCATTAGAATTAGGGGCAACATTCCAGCGTACTTGTTGTTCTAGTTGATCTATTGCTTCCTCTGCTTTAGGTGGCTTAGGGGAAGGCATAGGAGAAACTGAAGGAGTAGGGGCGATGGCAGCAACACGGGAGGGAGAAGAATTATTATTTATCTGTGCGTTTGCTCGCCTGCTCCTCTGCTCACTGGGTACAGAAGCTACTGATGTTGTGCAACTGGAGGAAGCACCAGCTATTTTTTTTGTGTTTTTGGATGATGAGTAACGGTTTAGTGCAGCTTTTAACCAAGCACTATCTAATTCTGTTGTGGATGCTGTATCGACTCCCCAACGCCAGCCCAAAAATGTGGTGCGCTCAGTTGAGACGACGGCGGCAAAATTACCTGCGCCATTCCACATCGCAACAGCTTGGCTAGTAGTGTTATTGGGTATTAAAACGCCACCATGTACATTACCAAATAATCCCTTATTATTCACCCAGGAATAATTAACTTTGGTTGGGGGTTTGAGCGGTTGTTTATCTTTAAGGCTAAATCCCCAATAACCACCCAAGAGGGTTTTTAATAATTGACGAACACCTGGGGTAGAGAGGCTACCAGCAGGGCCGCTTGCAATGAGGTTCCCGCCTTTACTTTTCCATTCTTCTAAGGTGAGAGCTTGGGTTGGTGTTAAAGTTTCGATATTTGGTAAGAATAATATGCTGCGATCGCCCCAATCTGCTGCACTCTTGACACTTGTCAAAGAAATGACGCAATAGTCTACATTTATACTTTGTAAACGCTTGGTAATTCCTGTCCAATGCTGGGCATTTTCTTGACTTTGCACTACACTTAAAACAGGTTTTTCTGCTGCCTTGACTGTCAAAATATCAACACAATTAAGAATAATTATTTGCAGAGGAAAAAGGAAGAATCCTGTTTTTTTAATTAATACTTTGTAATCTACTGTATTGATTTTCTGGCGATTCTTCACTATATATATCCCCTGCTAATTAATGTTTTCCTATTATTTATGAAGTAAATTAATAGCAATTTACATCGGCGAAAAGACTGAGTTTGAAGTTTTAAATGCTTACACTATCAGTAATGCAAGTATTTATAAGTTCTTCTACTCCGGCTACTGGAAAAATTTTAGTTTGTAATTGTTGGGCTACTTCCTCAACAGTCGTATCATCTAAAAAAACTAGTTCTCCATGTTTGAGCATGACTTTAGGTAGCAAAATTCCTGCACCTAAATCTTGACCTTTGAGATTTAACAGTAAATCATGACCTGTAATTAATCCGGTAACACTAATAGCTTGTCCCCAGTAATCACTAGATAAAGCTTTCATACTTACTTCCAATCCTTCTACAGCATTTAATCTGGCGAGAATTGGTTGAAAAGCTTTTTCTACAGCATTACCAACCACCCAAGTTAACTTTTTTGGCTCGTCAATTTTTGCTGGTAATAATTGTGTTGCAGTTTCCGCAAATTGTTTGAGAAATAACCGAATGGAACCTACGCCATTATCAATTTGTGGATATTCTTCGTACTCGGCTTCGCTGGGTAATTCCTCACCTGCAATCAAAAACCATTCGTCTGCCAACCAAGCTACGTTAGAACCAAATTTTTGGCGAAATTCTTGAGTAAGCGATCGCACTTGGGCAATCACTTCTTGGGCTTTTTCCCTAGTCACAGGTACGAGTTCGTCTTCTGCGGGACGAAATCTAGTTAACCCGACTGGTACAACTGCAACTGAAGCAACGGTAGGCACATCCCCATCATGAAATGACGTTAAATCCCGTAGTGTTTGTTCCAAATGTTTGCTATCATTTATACCAGGACAAACTACTACTTGGGCATGGATTTGCAACCTTCTTTCTTGGAACCATCGCAACTGATCCGATATTTGCGCCGCACGGGGATTTTTTAATAGCCTCACTCTCACATCCGGTTCCGTAGCATGAACGGATACATACAAGGGAGACAGGCGCATCTGTTCAATCCTGCGCCATTCGCTTTGGGGTAAATTGGTAAGAGTTAAGTAAGAGCCATACAAAAAGCTCAACCGATAGTCATCATCTTTTAAATACAGACTGGAACGCTTACCTGGGGGCTGCTGGTCAATAAAACAAAACGGACAGCGATTATTGCACTGAATCAGACCATCAAACAACGCAGTTTCAAATTCTAACCCCAGGTCTTCGTCATATTCCTTCTCAATTTCTATATGATGAGTTTTGCCGGAGGCATCCAAAACTTCTAATTCTAGAAACTCATCAGAGCATAAAAATTTATAATCAATTAAATCGCGCGGGGGTGTACCATTAATAGCTACAATCGCATCCCCCGCCTCAAAGCCAATTTCAGCAGCGATCGAATCGGGTAAAACTTTAGTAATACGGGCAGGAAGAATGCCAGCCATGAGTCAAAAGCCAAGTCTTCATAAGTAGTCACTACTTATGAATATAGACTAATGGCAGTAGGATTTAGAACATAAATGATGATTAGAAGTCTCAGTCAACAGTCAATAGTCAATAGTCCACAGTCAAACAATTTTAGATTTTGGATTGACGATTTTGGATTGACTGCACCCACAAGGGGATGCAGCTTGGAGATTTTGGATTGACGAAGCAGCGCGATTTGTTCTGCCCACTAGGGGCAGGGCTTGAACCAAAAATAATCCAAAATTTAAAATCTAAAATCTAAAATTAGTACGGTCAACAGCCCACAATGGAAATAACTGTAAACTGTCAACTGTCAACTGATTGAGTCCCTACCTATTCTGCAAAACCCCAGCATTAATTGCGCTTAAGATGGCTATGCCAAAGGCTAATCGATACCAAATGAACACCCAGGTACTTTGAGTTTTGAGAAAGCGGAGTAAGCCAGCGATCGCAATATAAGAAAAAATGGTGGCAGAAATCACGCCAACAATTAGCGGCAGTAATCCCCCATCGCCTATACCTTCTCCTACAACGTCTTTTAACTCTACTAACCCAGCCAAAGTAATAGCGGGTATCCCTAGCAAAAACGAGAATCTGGCGGCTGTTTCCCGTTGTAAACCCATAAATAAACCACTTGTGAGGGTGGAACCAGAACGAGAGACACCGGGAATTAAAGCCAGTGATTGGGCTAAACCCATTAACAACCCATCTTGCATTGTCAGATGTTCAAAATCTCGCTCACGTTTGCCTAATTTTTCTGCCACCCCCAATAATAATGACATTCCTATTGAGGCAATAGCGATCGCACTTAAACTTCTAATGGGTGAATTATCAAAATCGGGGATAAATTTTTTAATTAATAATCCGAAAAATACGATAGGTATCGTTCCCAAAATTATGCCTAAAGATAGACGCAAATCATAATCTTCGTAATTTTTGGAGGCGATCGCTCTTGTGGCTCCGCCGATTAACTTTGTCAAATCCCCCCAAAAATACCACAGCACAGCCGCAATACTCCCCAACTGGATAATAGCTGTGAAAGCTACCCCCGGATCACCCCAACCCAAGGCAACAGGCACGACTTTGAGGTGCGCTGTACTACTAATTGGTAAGAACTCGGTGATTCCCTGGACAAAACCCAAAACAATCGCCTGGAAAACATTCATCTGCTGCACCCCAGTATCTACCGAACCAGGAGGGGCGCTAAAAACCTCTAAAGGAAACACAACTATCGACAAAACCGCCGATACTACACTAACTAGCACGAACCACTGACGTTTGAATAAAGTCATTACTTTACCTGCGATCGCTGTAATCTACAAACAATTAAATAAACAAACAGCTAACTAGATAAGCTCCCAGGAAAATAACACATTAGTCATTAGTCCATAGTCAATAGTCATTAGTCAATAGTCATTAGTTAATAGTCATTAGTTAAGTTGTCAGTGGCTTTTCCTCCTCATCTCCCCATCTCCCCCCACTCCCTCATCTTCCCCACCTCCCCCACTCCCCACTTTAATCGTGGTATTATAAATATGCCCCCAGGGGGGATTATTGAGTATGTTATTTTGAGTAATATAAAGATTAGTAACAATTATTAAAACTTTGATTAATAATACATTGGCATCTTACGCAGCTTCTACCACAACAGATATTACAGAATTACAGCAAAGCGACGCTGGGCAGAAAAATAATATTAGAGATTTGGAATCTACATTAGAAGCCTCTCCTTCTTTGCCCTTAGCCTTAGTTTCTCGGCAAACATGGCTAGTGTTTGCAGCAGCAGTATTTCTGGTATCAGTGCCTGTATTTATAGAAGCACCATTAGTGCGATCGCTACCTGCTGTTAGTTTAGCGATGACAGGCTTTTGGATATGGCTCAGTTTTAAATTAATGTCTCGTCCAGCCACCTATGTTTGGGGTGACTTGCTTTTCGGCTTTAGCTGGAGTTGGCTGGCTGGCGGAATTTACTGGGGTTGGCTACGCTGGGAACCCTTGTGGCATTTACCAGTAGAATCTATAGGTTTGCCTTTTGCCTGTTGGTGTTTGTACCGTAATTGGGGCAAAGTAGGCAATTGGTTTTATCTAGGTTCCTTACTCGGCACAGTATTAACAGATGTATATTTTTATGTAGTAGATTTAATGCCCTATTGGCGGCAAATCATGTTAGTAGAACCTGCAAATGTATCACCGATTTTACAATCAGCTGTTGCTCAAGTGCAAACACCTTGGGGTATAGGCTGGGCAGTTATTCTGGGTTTAGGACTACTCATAGCCGGAACTATCCCCTTAAATCAAAAGCAGCGACACTGGTATGCCTTTGGTGGCGCAGTTTTAAGCACAATCTTGGTAGACAGCCTATTTTTAATAGCCGCCTTGACAGCATAATACGAGGTGAGTGGGGAGTAGGGAGTAGGAAGTAAGGGGAGATGATATTAACTCCTGTCTTTTACCTTTTGACTGTGGACTAATGACTAATGACAACTATCAACTGACAAACACCAAATATTGTGGCCATTAATAAGCTGTATATTAGTTTCTGATGGCTGCTGTGTGTTGAATGAGCCAGATCAGTGAACAGTGAACAGTGAACAGTCAGCAAGGGTACATGGTATGGTGCTTCACCAACTACCAACGCCTACCAGCAATGGGTGTTTCCCCCAAGAATTTAACTGCTAACTGATAACTGTTAACTGATAACTGTTAAAGCTGTTATTTTCAGTTTGATGGAAAGAGGTGAAAAAATCGTGAAAGGATTGGTGCGTTTATTAACAGTATTTAGTTTGTTGCTGGGCTGCTGGGGATGGTTGGGAACAACTCAGAATGCCCAAGCTGCTAGTTTACAAAGTTTTTTGGTTCCTCAAGTGCCAGTTTTGGCAGTTGAATCTGAAAGATTAAATCGGGCAGATGCAAAACTAGCAACTGAATTTGGTAAAAAAGTCGATTTGAACAATACCAATATCAGAGCTTTTCAACAATATCCAGGTTTATATCCCACTCTGGCTAAGAAAATTATCCAAAACGCTCCCTACTCTAAAGTAGAGGATGTATTGGATCTGCCAGGATTGAGCGATCGCCAAAAACAAATCTTACAAGCTAATTTTGATAACTTCACAGTTACAGATTATGAACCAGCCTTCAACGAAGGTGATGATCGCTTGAACAACGGTATTTACAGATAATTGCTTTTGTATTTACTGTTAACAAGACTCACCCACTCTCTATCTCAGAGGGTGGGAGTCTTATTATTAAAGAAGGGGATGGGTAATTCGTAATTCGTAATTCGTAATTACCTACTCCCTACTCCCTACTCCCTACTCCCTACTCCCTAACATTGTCCAAGATAGATATTCCTAGCCAATTTGATGTTTTAGTAGTCGGTGCTGGTGCGGCTGGACTATATACAGCATTGTGTTTGCCAGAATCCTTACGAGTTGGTTTGATTACCAAAGAAACGGTTGCGTTATCTGCTAGTGATTGGGCGCAGGGTGGTATAGCAGCTGCGATCGCCCCAGATGATTCACCAGCATTACATATTGAAGATACACTCCAGGCGGGGGCGGGTTTGTGTGATGTTGCAGCCGTCAGGTTTTTAGCGGAACATGCTCCTAGTTGTATCAAATCTTTAGTGAATTTAGGCGTTGCTTTTGACCGTCATGGACAAGCTTTAGCATTAACATTAGAAGCAGCCCATTCCCGTAACCGTGTTCTCCACGCCGCCGACACTACAGGAAGAGAAGTAACAACCACTCTCGCAGCCCAAGTATTACGCCGTGAAAATATTCAAGTAATTCAACAAGCTTTGGCTTTGAGTTTATGGCTAGAACCCCAAACTGGTCATTGTCAGGGAATTAGTCTATTTTATCAAGGTGCTATTAGCTGGATTAGGGCTGGGGCTGTGGTCTTAGCAACAGGTGGCGGCGGTCAGGTATTCGCCCAAACTACTAACCCGGCCGTGAGTACAGGTGATGGAGTCGCCATTGCTTGGCGGGCTGGGGCAATTCTCCGCGATTTGGAGTTTGTGCAATTTCACCCTACAGCCCTAACTAAACCTGGTGCAGACCGTTTCCTCATCAGTGAAGCTGTTCGCGGCGAAGGCGCACATCTAGTAGACAATGAAGGGCGGCGATTTGCTTTTGATTATCATCCGGCTGGAGAATTAGCGCCCAGAGATGTAGTGAGTCGAGCCATCTTTAGTCATTTACAACGTACAGCAGTTGATCCAGCTACGGCCCATGTGTGGCTAGATATGCGCCCTATTCCCGAAGATCAGATTCGTCATCGTTTTCCCAACATCGTTAAAGTGTGTCAGCGTTGGGGCATAGATGTTTTTCATGAACCAATTCCCGTAGCCCCAGCCGCCCATTATTGGATGGGGGGAATTGCTACCGATTTGCAGAATCAAACCAATATACCAGGGTTGTATGCAGTGGGAGAAACTGCAAGTACGGGTGTACACGGAGCTAATCGTTTAGCCAGTAATTCACTATTGGAATGTATTGTATTTGGAGCGCAGTTAGCAAATATCAAGTTGGCTGATGTAAAGTTACCATCAGCAACACCAGCCCTACCTACGCAAGAATTTAACCTTGATGAGCGCGAGTGGCAACATCAGCAAGCACAGTTAGCCACACTCAGAGAGAAGCTACCTCGTCTAGTCTGGCAAAGTGCGGGTATTTGTCGAGAACAGTCTGCGTTATCTGCGGCGATCGCTACTGTAGAATCGTGGCAGGAAGATTTTGCCAATTTACCTTTAAGTCAGTTTCTTTTATCTTTACAACCTAACGAGCAAGTCAGGTTTAATTTTTCTGATATCGATCACCAATTGCGGCTGTGGGCAGAAACTGGCAACTTACTCGATATTGCTTATTTAATTCTCCAAAGCGCTGCTTTTAGAACGGAAAGCCGTGGCGGACACTATCGTTTAGACTATCCCCAACCCAATCCTGAGTGGCAAGTTCATACAGTAGTGCAGAAATACCGATGGCAGAAATCCCAGATTATAAAATCTTAAATAATACTTAAGTATGTTCAACTAAGAGTTTATTTTCCATATACTACCTTGTAGATGAGAAAGCGCTTCTATAACATCATACTCAGCTTCAGTAATCCCTAACTGAAGTTAATGTCTTCATGGAATCCTCAAGTAAATGAAGCCGTTGACTAAATATCTGTTCCGGCTTTGGCACTAAGATTTCATAACTTGATTTGATTAAAAACCTGAAAAACATACTTTAAATAATAAAGTACTTAGCGAGTGCCGCTTCCATGCTGGCTATCTGGCCCACCATAATTTGGAGGGACATATACTTCCCGTGAATTTATGGCTATTTGCCCAGAGCTTTGTTTAATTGCTTGGCGATCGCTAGAAACATCTGATGATAGCGAAGATTTTGTATTTCCAGTAGCATCTGCCACCTTGGGAATAATTACGCTGGCACTAATGCAAAATATCAAGACTCCGATGACCGTCAAGTTAGTTTTCATAAATTTTTAAAATTCTGGTTTATTAAAAGATCATTAATTATTTACAAAAGCAAAACCGAGATTTCCTAAAAATTAAATTTTCGGTGAATTTATGGTTCGACTGCGAAAGAAAAACTTAACTACGATCACGTTTAGAAGTCGGATTCTTTAAAGAATTTGCCCTCATAACGCTGGCCATAATTAAGCAATATAACCGATAGCAGATTATAAACACCTACCTGTGGTTATAACTATTTCTCAATCTAGAGTTAGATATATTCATTAATTACCACAGGAGAAATATAGCCCTCATGTTTTTTTAACTATTTCTTAATATTTGCAAGTGTATATACTCACACTGATAGTATTTATTTGCGTACTATTACGTAAGAAAAATGCGTTTTTTGAAATCATAGTTTGTAACTAATATGTAATGGTTAAGTAGAAGATATCTACTTTATTAATTCTTTGTAAAGATTATTTATATCACTTTCAGTAAATTTTTACAAATATTTAATGTTGATGTGAAGACTTTTACCGTTCTAAGTACAAAATAGGCATATACATCTGTAAATTGACATAAGTAATAAATATTTTGTATAGATTTTTAATATTAAAATTACTTTAAAAAAGCCCGCTCTTATAATCTCCATGACACATTGATGATTCATAAATACGTAAATCCGCTCATCTATACTCAGTAAACTAGTGTTATGGCAATTCGTGATGGGCTTAATTTTGCCAGAGCAGCCCAGTCGCTGCATAGGGAATTGGCGCTCTTTACGAGACGCGGCGCGAACAGATAGGGTATCCGACAAATTGTTTGTATAGCTGTGACTTCAGCCAACTGATGCTTTAAGCAAATTCAAAACGATTTTTTCCTAAATGTTTGGCTCGATACATAGCAGCATCTGCCTGTTTGATCAGTGTATCGGCATCTAAACTGTTATCTGGGTAAATACTAATGCCAATACTAGCGGATACCTTAGTACTACGTCCGTTAAAGACAATTGGCTCAGTGATATTTACGAGAATTTTTTCAGCGACTTTAGCAGCTACCTGTACATTGGGTATCGCCCGTAAAATTATGGTAAACTCGTCGCCACCTAAACGCGCCACAATGTCACTGGTACGCAGAGAATTGCTCAGTCGTTGAGCTATTATCAATAATAAGCGATCGCCTATTTCGTGACCCAGGTTATCATTCACTTGCTTAAAGCCATCCAAATCAATAAATAGCAGTCCAAGTAAAAGATTGTGATCTTTTGCCCAGTTCACAGATTCGCAAAGTTGTTCAGCAAAGTACTTACGATTCGGCAGACCTGTTAAGGAGTCGTGATAAGCTAAATAACGCAAATGGTCTTCTTTAAGTTTCAATTCATTATTAGAGCGAAATAATTCTGCGGCTGTGCGCTTCAGTTCCTCCTCCATCAACTTGCGTTGAGTGATATCGCGGATTACACCAACTAGAAAGACATTACCAGCTGCATCTTGATGAAGCGATCGCTTAGTGGCAATTAGATGAGTTTTTCCATAAGCATTAGTAAATTCTTCCTCATGTTCTTGAGGTATTTGGCTTTGAAACACCAACTCATCTTGCTCCCTAAAAATCTCCGCTTCATGTTTGGGAAAAAACTCAAATTCTGATTTTTCCACTAACACAGTATCAGGATAACCAATAAATCTACAGTAAGCATCATTTAAAATTATCCATTGATGCTTTTCATTTTTGACGAAAATAGGATCAGGAATTGTATTAATAACTTGCTGCAAAAATTCTTTAGAACGCTTTAACTCATCCTGCATGTGAGCCAGATAGTTAATAATCCAAATTGCTGAACAAACAAAACTTATTGATGATGGAATTAAAGGTATCCACCATCCTAATAAAAAAGCAAAATAAGCAACTAAAAAAATTAAGCCACAACCAACAAATATAGCCAAAATAATTGAAGCTGCTCGACGTATCCGCCATGTAGTTACCGCACCTAAATAAGACCAGCTAAAAATCCATAAAGACTCCCAAAACTTAGACCAAACTTGCAATAATGGTCTTTCATCCAAAGCAGCAGAAATTAACTGACTCACAAAATAAGCTTGTACTTCAATTCCAGGTACAGGCTTCGCTTCTTTCATCAGATCGCTAGAATAGGGAATAAATACAAAATCTTGAGTACTAGGAGCGGTAAAACCGATCAAAACAATCCGGTCTTGAATCCAGTTTTTTGGTACTTTATTATCCAGCACATCTACCATACTTACCTTTCGGAAACCACAGAAATCTACATCAGAATCATGACAGCGTGGTTTAGGAAAATTAGACAAAATTTGATAGCCTCTATCATCGGCTTTTACATACGCACCATCATTTTCTTCAAATCGGATAAATTCAGTTTTTCCTAACCGCAAAAACTCTGGGTTGATAACTCCTTTAGTCGGAAAAACATTCTCTGACTTCAAGTACAACAAAGCCAACTTTAAAGCAAAACTCTCATATGGCTGATTATCAACATGCCAATACAATAAACTACGCCTTATTTTTCCATCAATATCATTGATTAAATTATTAAAACCTACTTGCTCACTATTTAATCCTATTGGTGGAGGAACATGGTAATTTTGATTATTTGCCAAGAGTTGTGTGCCGATCAAATTAGGCATTGATTTATAAGTATTTATCAAAATTTCGTTACCATCTTTAGGTGGTAAATTTCTGTATATATCTAAGCCAATAGCACGAGGTTGGTTAGCTTGTAATTTTTTTAATAAATTAGCAATAATACTATCAGGAATGGGAAAACCATAACGCAACGATTTCTCATCAATAGCGACAATAGTAATCCGATTATCAACTTGTTCATAGGGACGAATACGAAAAAATTGATCCAATGCAGCTAACTCTACGGATTGTAATAAACCTAAATAGCGCAACAAAAGGACACAAAAAAAAATGATCGAGGCAGTTATTAATTCTCTTGGCACTCGACTAAGACTTTTTTTTATTTCTTGAATTAACTTGATAAAATGCTTGTTTAGTTGCTTATTCATTCCCAATACCTAAGGGAGAAATATTACATCTTACTTATAAAAAGTAATTTCAAAACTCACAATTTAGAAATTAGAAACCATAGAAATTTATATCCAATTTTGAATCTTGGACTGACTATATTTTCTTACTAGAATTGAAAAGTTTAATCAAACACTTCAAAGCATCCTTTAAGTAGTGTTTATGAATAGTATATTTTCACTGAGTTATAATTGCCATACTTTTATACACAACTCGTATCATTATTTATATCCCAGCAACATAGAGAAACAACTATTTACTTAAGTTAACATACTGGTTAAAGCCATACACTTATACACTCTAAAACCATGTTACTGAGACACAACGTAAAAAACCGACATCCAGTCTAAACAGATAATTGTGACCCGTAAATCATGAAATAAAAAAGTCAACAGGTAATAACTTCCACTAGCCTACCTATTGACTATTGATTCAGTAATATTTTTGTGGTCTGGCGAAGTCGTCAGACATTAGAAATTTTATTTAAAATACTTGAAATTGCTTGGGCCTGTATAACCTGTAATTTTTGCCAGTTCTGTCAGATTTCTTACTCCGCTATAGCTTTGACCGTTGATAATCCAAGTAGGGAAGCTTTGAATATTAGCGGCTTTGCATAAGTCTACTTTTGCTTTGGGGCTATCAGCAGCACACTCTACCTTAATATTGTCACTGATAATTTGATAAGCTTCTTTACCAAAGAGTAATTTCTGCTCATGGCAATGAGGACACCAATAGGCAACGTACTCTTTAGCACCTATCTTAACTAAGTGTTGTGCTAGGGCAATCTCTGCCTCACCAGAAGTAGTAGCAATTTCCCAGCCAAATTCCGGGTTTGGATTAGTTTGAGGCACAAATGCAGGCAGTTGTCCAGGCGGTATGGTGGTGGTAACATCCGGTTTATTCAAACCAGAGTAGATACCTAAAGTCCCAATCAGCGTTACCATCCCGACAATCAACGCAGTAAAGAAGATTTGCCCTACATCTTCCCAAGAGCGCCCGACAATTGTTAATACCAAAAGGCTCAGGGAGAATAAAGCCGAACTAATACAATAAAGACAAACTGCTTTGATTTGGAATGTTAGCAGATACATTAAGTAGCCACTAAAGACCGACATAGCGATCGCACCCACCAAAAGTAGCCACCATGTCAGATTCTCTAGCCGCTTATCTTTATTATTTTCTCCACCTTTCAAGACAAGAGGCGCTAGAGCCAAAATTAACATTCCGGTATATGCCAAAAACCCAAACAAGGCTAAAGGCTGTCCAAAAACCGTAGCCCAAGGGCTAGAGAGTACATCTGTACACCCTTTAGCCCCAGCTTGCGCCACACAAGCAGGACTCCCTCCTGTTAACTTTTCGATAGTTAAGTAGCCAGTATTGAGAGCGCCCAGACCGGCGATCGCGGCAATTATTGGACGCGACCATTTATGAATCCAAGGAGTAGAACGGCGACGAATCATAAGTTGTGAAATAGGGTATTGCTGATTAGGGATAGGAGAGATCAGGGGGATAAGGGAGATGTAGCTTGCTTCCCGTAAGGATAGGGGATGAGGGAGATGAGGAGGAAAGGGTAGATAAGATGTATACAAATTTTTATCTTACTCCTCTCACTTCCCCTACTTCCTCATCTCCCCCCACTCTCTACTCTTTACTCCCTACTCCCCACATCCTAAGAATGTATAGTCACTGAGGAAATAGATTTACTCTCACCTTTAGAGTTCCAATTGCGGCGTGCAGCTTCCACAAATTGGCTGACGCGAATCGGGTCAATTGGTTGCTCGATTTTACCTTGGCGCTTGAGGGAACTGGAAACAATTACACCATTAGCAGCCTGCAACAGTGTACCTACATTTTCCCAATTAGCCCCACTACCAATAAATACAGGTGTGCCATTGGCTGCACCACAAGCTAGTTCTAAATCTTCTTGATTGGGAGGGCTACCCGTAGCCCAGCCGGATAAAATCACCGCATCGGCTAAACCCCTTTCAATCGTATCCTTCACCGCAACAGTGAGATTAGGCGAACTCAAAGGGCGAGCATGTTTAACTAACACATCAGCGAGAATTTTCACATCGCTACCCAATTCTCGGCGATAGCGAAGTAATTGATGCGCTTCTCCCTCGATTAATCCTTGGTCTGTCGCCATCACTCCTGTCAGGACGTTGACGCGAATAAATTGAGCGCGGACACAACTGGCGATCGCCATTGCACTTTTGCCATCATTCCGCAATACATTTAATCCTATGGGCAACGTCACCAAATTCTGTATCCGTTGCACTACCACAGTCATGGCACTCACAACTGCCGGGTCTACCTGATTTTTTGTAAACGGTGCATCAAAAAAATTTTCTACAATAATACCGTCAACTCCGCCACTAGCAAGTGCTGTTGCCTCTTGTTCTGCGCGGTCAATCACTGCTTTGAGGCTACCTCCCCAACGGGCAGAAGTCGGCAGTGGGAGCAGATGCACCACGCCAATTATCGGTGTTCGAGTTTTAAATAGTTGATATAAGTCCACGTCTTTTAACTATTGTCAGAAATTGGGTACTGGGTACTGTAGATTGGAGATTGGGAATTAGAAATTGGGAATTGGGTATTCAAAAACATTCTCCCTCATCTCCCTCACCTTCCTCATCTCTCTCCACTCCCCACTCCCTACTCCCCAGCCCCCTATTTTACTGCCTCCTCCTGACGAGAGAATTTGGCATAAAACAAACCATAAGATATGTTAAGATAAAACTTGACTACAATGAGGAGTTTGCCACTCACAACACGCAAGGCGGCTTCCCGTAATTTCGGCAGGGTTCCTGCGTTCCGTCGTAGGTCAAGCCTGAACTTCAGGGTAGCATTACTGCTTTGGGCGTAGTCGCAAGAGCGATTTCCCGGAGGGTAGCGACTTCTCACAACCAGCCCTTTGGGGGGCGGCTTCCCGATGGGTAAATTAAAAAAGCATACGCTGCAACGGTAATGTAAAATACCAACAGGCGAATTGTTAATAAATATTAAAAAGTGTCAGATTTATCTAAAGACACTAAAATTTACCCTGGGAAACAAATTAATAAAAACATCATAACATGACTGGAAATAGTCAGGTTCGAGGTTTAGGCAGTTGTTGACAGTGGATAAACCCACAAAACACCTGCCAACGGAGGGTGCGAAATAACAAAGAGCGAAATTATCGGACTTTGTGTTTAATAACAAGAAAAAACTAGAAGTTTTTTTCAAAATATGGGTGAAAAGCCAACAATAGCAATTTCTCACTTGGGCTGTGAGAAAAATCGAATTGATACCGAACACATGTTAGGGCTGCTAGTACAAGCAGGCTATGGTGTAGATACAAATGAAGAGTTAGCCGATTACGTAATTGTCAATACGTGTAGTTTTATTGAAGCCGCTAGAGAAGAATCTGTTAGAACTTTAGTAGAACTGGCTGAAGCCAATAAAAAAATTGTCATTACAGGCTGTATGGCGCAGCACTTCCAAGCGCAATTATTGGAAGAATTGCCAGAAGCAGTTGCAGTAGTTGGCACAGGGGACTACCATAAGATAGTTAACGTAATTGAAAGAGCAGAGCAAGGCGAGCGCTTAACGCTAGTTAGTGCCGAACCTACTTATATTGCTGATGAAACTACACCCCGCTACCGGACTACTACCGAAGGTGTTGCTTACCTGCGAGTAGCCGAAGGGTGTGATTACCGTTGTGCATTTTGCATAATTCCCCACTTACGCGGGAACCAGCGATCGCGTACAATAGAATCTATAGTGGCTGAAGCAGAGCAGCTAGTTGCTCAAGGGGTACAAGAGATTATTCTCATTTCCCAAATCACCACAAACTATGGTTTGGATATATATGGTAAGCCGAAACTAGCCGAATTACTGCGGGCTTTAGGGAAAGTTAATGTACCCTGGATCAGGATGCACTACGCCTATCCCACGGGATTAACCCCGGATGTCATAGCGGCAATTCAAGAAACGCCGAATGTGTTACCATATCTAGATTTGCCCCTACAACATTCTCATCCCGAAGTTCTCCGTTCCATGAACCGTCCCTGGCAAGGGCGAGTCAACGATGAAATTATCGAGCGCCTCAAGATAGCCATTCCAGGTGCTGTGTTACGGACAACATTTATAGTAGGCTTCCCTGGAGAAACAGAAGCACAATTTGAGCATTTACTACAGTTCGTCCAACGGCATGAGTTTGACCATGTGGGCGTGTTTACCTTCTCAAGAGAAGAAGGAACCCCCGCTTACAAGCTACCCGACCAACTGCCCCAAGAGGTGATGGATGAACGCCGCGATCGCCTCATGGCACTCCAGCAACCTATTTCTTGGCGCAAAAACCAGCAGGAAGTCGGCAAAACCGTTGAAGTCCTGATTGAACAAGAAAATCCTGAAAATGGGAAATTAATCGGTCGTTCCGGTAGATTTTCCCCAGAAGTTGATGGTCAGGTCTACATTGATGGCGTGGCGAAGTTAGGAACTATCGTCCCTGTGAAGATTCACAGCGCGGATGAGTATGACCTATTTGGTCAAGTCAGTCAAAACTGACGACTAATCCACACGCAAGTTTCAATTTACAAATCTTAAAACAAGAAAACAAAATCTAGGAGAATTGATGAATTTTACGTTTCAAGAACTAGGAATTTCCCAAGACCGTGTAGAACACTTAGAAAAACTAGGTTTTACCGCACCGACAAACATTCAAGCCCAAGCTATTCCTCAACTGTTGTCAGGGCGTGATGTAGTAGGTCAATCACAAACTGGTACAGGGAAAACAGCCGCGTTCTCACTGCCAATATTAGAACGGTTAGACGTTAACCAAAAAGCAGTACAAGCCATAGTTTTAACCCCAACCCGTGAATTAGCGATTCAGGTTCACGACGCAATGGCGCAATTTGTTGGTAACAGTGGATTACGAGCGTTGGCAATTTACGGAGGTCAATCAATTGACCGCCAAATCTTACAACTCAAGCGCGGCGTGCAACTCGTAGTTGGTACACCAGGACGGGTAATTGACTTACTAGAACGGGGTTGTCTGAAGCTAGACCAAGTTAAATGGTTCGTACTGGATGAAGCCGATGAAATGTTAAGCATGGGCTTTATCGACGATGTAGAGAAAATTCTCTCTCAAGCACCCCAAGACAGACAGACAGCTTTGTTCTCTGCTACCATGCCACCATCAATTCGGATGTTGGTCAACAAGTTTTTGCGATCGCCCGTTACTGTCACCGTTGAGCAACCCAAAGCTACACCCAATAAAATCAATCAAGTAGCTTATCTCATCCCCCGTCACTGGACAAAAGCCAAAGCCTTACAGCCAATTCTGGAAATGGAAGACCCAGAAACAGCTTTAATCTTTGTTCGTACCAGACGCACAGCAGCCGAACTCACCAGTCAACTACAAGCAGCTGGTCACAGTGTAGATGAATATCACGGCGACTTGTCCCAACAAGCAAGGGAACGGTTATTAACTCGCTTCCGTAATCGTCAAGTACGCTGGGTAGTAGCAACAGACATCGCAGCGCGTGGTTTGGACGTTGACCAACTATCTCACGTTATCAACTACGACTTACCTGATAGCGTCGAAACCTACGTTCACAGAATTGGTCGTACTGGTCGCGCTGGTAAAGAAGGTACAGCAATCACCTTAGTACAACCCTTTGAGCGTCGCAAACAGCAAATCTTTGAACGCCACGTTCGTCAAAATTGGCAATTGCTTTCCATCCCCACAAGGGCGCAAATCGAAGCACGCCACATTTTGAAACTGCAAGAACAAGTCAGAGAAGCTTTAGCAGGTGAACGTTTAGCTTCGTTCTTACCTATAGTCAGCGAATTGATTGAGAAATATGATGCTCAAGCGATCGCCGCCGCCGCCCTGCAAATCGCTTACGATCAAACTCGTCCCGCTTGGTTAAGCACCGAAATCGACGTTCCCGAAGAAGTTGTATCTAGCCCCAAACCCAAACTCACGAAGCGTCGTAGTGAATCTGGTGACAGAGGCCGCAACTGGAACAAATCAGAAAATAACGGTGACGAAGAAAGACGCGGTACTCCCAAACCAAAGTTACGCGGTGGTAGCCGTCGTGAATCTTCCGTTACACCAGCTAATCCCAAGTTAGGTTCACCTGCTGCTAGAGAGTCTGCTTCTTAGTCATTAGTCAGTGACTAAATACGGCTAATACCAATTCTGCAAAATTCAACAACAGATGCAAATTCCAAAACACTCATAACATCTGTTTTTTGAATTTTGAATTTTGAATTTTGAATTGGTATAACTGTTGTGATCAGCTTGTAGGAACATGGATGTAAATAGATTGCTTCTATTCTTATGTTCACAATCTCAGATTTAGAGCAGCTACAAGCTGAACATCCAGAATGGCAGATGGAACTAGTGGACGGTAATATCCTGGTTATAGGGCCATCCGATTATATTTCAGAATAAATAGGCGCTAAGTTAATTCGATTGCTAAAAAACTGGGTTCGTCTATGTAAGTTAGGACGAGTAACTGGTTCTAGCGCTGGTTTTATTCTGCCAAGACTGGAAACGGAAGACAATGAAGCTGATGTAGAAAAGCTTAATCTCCGCGCTCCTGATGTATCCTTTGTGCGTGCGGAGAAATCAAAAATTAGTAAAAGAGATTTTGTTGAGCTAGTACCCGACTTGATTGTAGACATTAAATCCAAAAGCGATCGCATCAAGCCGCTAGTAGAAAAAATTAAATTATTTTTATTTATATTGCGATGATACGTATTATGGTTAAGCGACTCGCATAATTTTTGACCCGCTTCGACTTTTAAAACATCCTCTGATATTTCTATACAACTCGGCTGGGTAAAATCTTTCCTGTCAAGCTAAACTTCACATTCTAAACTACTATACACTACAATGTAGTATATAGTAGTTTTCGATGAAAGATATGAACGCTGAACCAACATCATATTATTTAATTGTTGATTTAGAAGCAACTTGCTCAGATGATGGTAGCATTCCTCGGCACGAAATGGAAATTATAGAAATTGGTGCAGTGATGCTCAATAGAAAAACATGGGTAATTGATGCAGAATTTCAGCAATTTATTCAACCAGTCAGAAATCCGCAACTCACGAAATTTTGTACGGAATTAACTAGTATTCGTCAAGAAGATGTTGACAAAGCACCAATATTTGTAGAAGCAATTTCTCGTTTTCAGAAGTGGATATATCCATCATTTAATAATCATATATTTTGCTCTTGGGGAGATTATGATAAAAATCAATTTATCCAAGATTGCAAGTTTCATCATGTACCATATCCTTTTACATCAGAACACATAAATATCAAGAAAGAATTTTCAGAATATCTAGGCGTATCAAAAAGGTTTGGTATGGCACAAGCACTTAATCATCTGGGAATGGAACTGATAGGTACACACCATCGGGGCATAGATGACGCTCGTAATATTGCTGCTATCTATAAATATATGAAAACCCAAAAAGCAAGCTGAAGCATTTGTGATAATGACAAGCTACACTGCATATTAAGTGAAAGGCTAACTTAATTGCAGAATCAAAAATAAAATGCAGCTACTACCTAACTTACTTAATAAACCCACTTTTCTGCAAAGACTCCAATGGGTGCTTGACCCTGTAGGATATATGGAGAGTGCAGCACAGCAATATCCTGATATTTTTACTGCTCAGATTATTGGTTTTGGGAATCAGCTTGCCTTTGTCAACCATCCTCAAACAATACAAGAGATTTTAACTAACGATCGCAAAAAGTTCGCAGCTCTTGGTGAAGAAAATAGAATTTTAGAACCATTGATAGGAGAGCGTTCTGTCATTATGCTTGAAGGCGATCGCCATAGAAAACGGCGGCAATTAGTTATGCCATCTTTTCACGGCGATCGGATGCGGAGTTATGGCGACTTAATCCGCAATATTACAAAAAAAGTTTGGGAGCAATTACCCACAAATCAAGTATTTACTGCACGTAACGTCACCCAAGATATTTCCTTACAAGTCATCTTACAGACTGTATTTGGTGTACATGAGGGAGAAAAAAGCCAACAACTGAAGCAAAAAATGTCTGTGATGGCTGATTTATTTCGTTCACCCTATACTTCTAGTTTTTTGTTTTTCCCGGCTTTACAAAAAGATTTAGGTGCTTGGAGTCCTTGGGGTAAGTTTATCCGCGATCGCCAGCAACTTGATCAATTAATCTACGCAGAAATTGCTGAACGTCGAGGAGAAAATAACCCAAATCGGATTGATATTCTTTCCTTACTCATGTCATCACAGGATGAAGCCGGTAATCCCATGACAGATCAAGAGTTGCGGGATGAGTTGATGACACTATTGTTTGCTGGCTATGAAACCACAGCAACAGCAATGGCTTGGGCATTATATCTAATTCACCAAAACCCCCAAGTTCTAGAAAAACTACTAGCAGAATTAGATACCCTTGGTGAATCACCAGATCCAATGACTATTTTCCGCTTACCTTATCTCACGGCTGTATGTAATGAAACCTTGCGTTTCCGTCCCGTGGCAATGTTAACATTTCCGCGCGTAGTCCAAGAACCAGTGGAAATGTTGGGACATAGCTTAGAACCAGGTACAATCCTTTGTGGTTGTATATATCTAGTCCACCAAAGAGAAGATATATATCCCCAAGCCAAGCAATTTAAACCAGAACGTTTTCTAGAACGTCAATATTCACCTTACGAATTTATCCCCTTTGGTGGCGGTGTTCGACGCTGTTTAGGTGAAGCTTTGGCTGTATTTGAAATGAAGCTTGTATTAGCGACTATCTTAACAAACTACCAGCTTGCAATAGCTGATAGTCAACCAGAACTACCTCGTCGTCGGGGAGTAACCTTAGCACCAGCCCGTGGTGTCAAGATGATGATTACAGAAAAACGCGCTCCTAAAGAGTCTCGCATTATGGCGACTGTGTAATAGCTGTAAAAAGGGATGGGAAAGATGAGGGAGAGTAACTATTAACTGTTGACTATGGACTATGGACTGTGGACTAATGACTAATGACTAAACTGAGTTATTTATGACATTGGCGTTAGGCATGGTTGAAGTTTACGGTGTTCCCACAGCCATAGAAGTAGGGGATGCGATGTGTAAAGCTGCCCGTGTAACTTTGGTAGGCTACGAAAATACAGACTTGGGAAGAATTACCGTATTAATTCGCGGCGAAGTAGGCGAGGTAAATGTAGCCGTCACAGCCGGACTAGAATCTGTGCAGCGAGTCAATGGCGGTGAATTACTTTCTCATCACATCATCCCCCGCCCCCACGAAAACTTAGAATATGCTTTACCAATTCACCACAGCGCTAACGTGAATAACTTTAGTGCTGATATCCGCTTCCCTCCGCCTTTGTCAGCTTGAGTGCTGAGGAAGCGTAACTATGGACTAATGACTATGGACTGTTGACTAATGACTAATGACTATGGACTAATGACTACTCGAATGCAGGCGGTACAGTCGCCGATTATTCCTGTTGTGGGTGAGTTGATTAAAAACTCACCTGGGACTATTTCTTTGGGACAGGGTGTGGTTTCTTATAGTCCACCACCGGAAGCTGTTGAGCTTTTACCTCAATTCTTGAGTGATCCTGCAAATAATTTATATAAAGCTGTTGAGGGTATTCCTCCTCTTTTAAATGCTTTGACAGAAAAATTGTCAAGATTTAATGGGGTTGACATTACTAACAATAACTGCATCGTGGTAACGGCTGGAAGTAATATGGCGTATGTGAACGCTATCCTCGCAATTACTTCTCCTGGCGATGAAATTATTCTCAATACGCCTTACTACTTCAATCATGAGATGGCGATCGCAATGGCTGGTTGTTGTGCTGTGTTGGTAGAAACCGATGAAAATTATCAATTGCGTCCAGAGGCGATCGCTCAAGCCATTACACCTAAAACACGGGCTGTAGTGACTATCTCCCCAAATAATCCCACAGGCGTTGTTTATTCTGAAGATTTATTACGCCATGTAAACCAAGTTTGCGCGGATTATGGCATCTATCACATTAGCGATGAAGCCTACGAATACTTTACTTACGATGGTGTAAAACACGTTTCTCCGGCATCGTTTGCGGGTAATAGTGAATACACGATTTCTCTCTACAGTCTTTCTAAAGCCTACGGTTTTGCCAGTTGGCGAATTGGTTACATGGTGATCCCCAAACATCTGCTTGTGGCGATTAAAAAAGTCCAGGACACAATTTTGATTTGTCCACCTGTAGTTTCCCAGTATGCGGCTTTAGGCGCATTGCAAGCAAAGCCAGAGTATTTACAAGAGCATATTGGTGCGATTGCTCAAGTCCGAGAAGTAGTAATTTACTACCTCAAACAACTCCAAGGTTTATGTACTATTACACCAGCCAATGGTGCTTTTTACTTCTTTTTGAAAGTGCATACAAACATTGATGCTTTTGAATTAGTTAAACGCCTAATTCAAGAATATAAAGTGGCTGTTATTCCTGGGACAACTTTTGGAATGGAGAATGGTTGTTATTTGCGGGTAGCCTATGGTGCATTGCAAAAAGATACGGTAACAGAAGGTATTGACAGATTAGTACAAGGATTGAAAACAATTGTTGGTACTTAATAATGAGAGAATAATTGAAGTATTTAAAGCTGAAAATTTCTATGCCTATTATTCATAAAATCCTGGAAATTGAAACAGAGCCAGGAATTAATATTTACAACATCACACCCCAAATTAAATATTTTTTAGCTGATACTCAAATTCAAAATGGGCAGGTTTTAGTATTTTCTCGGCATACTACAACTGCCTTAGCAATTAATGAAGATGAAGTGAGATTATTAGAAGATATAAAAGTGTTCTTACGCAAACTAGCACCAGAATCAGACCGCTATCTACACAACGATTTACATTTAAGAGTTGTGCCAGAAGATGAGCCAATAAATGCTCATTCTCACTTGATGGCAATGATGCTGAACAATAGTGAAATTATTCCTGTAGTAGAGGGGCAATTAGGTTTAGGAACTTGGCAATCTGTATTGTTCTTTGACTTAGATGGGCCACGTAAAAGGACTGTATTTTTGCAAGTGACTGGGGAATGACTTAGAGGGCGTTACAATAGTACATAGGAACTATTTGAACTTAGTTTATCTTCTTTAGAAGCAAAACTTAACACAGATGCAAGCAAACACTATTTTCCACAGGTATCCGCCCTTTGGTAGACTTAAAAACTGAAATGGCTTGAAAAAATGACGCAAAGTCAAGCAGTTGAGAGGGCGACTCTGTGGAAAATACACTTGGATTAGAGATTATTGAGGTAGTTGAGCAAGCCGCGATCGCATCTGCGAAGTGGATGGGTAAAGGCGAAAAGAATACTGCTGACCAGGTAGCAGTAGAAGCAATGCGCGAACGCATGAACAAAATTTACATGCGCGGTCGCATTGTCATCGGTGAAGGGGAACGCGACGACGCGCCCATGCTGTACATCGGTGAAGAAGTCGGTATCTGTACCCAAGAAAATGCTACAGAATTATGTAACCCCGATGAATTAGTCGAAATTGACATCGCTGTTGACCCCTGCGAAGGTACAAACCTTGTAGCTTACGGTCAACCAGGCTCAATGGCTGTTCTGGCTATTTCCGAAAAAGGTGGTTTATTTGCAGCACCCGACTTCTACATGAAGAAATTAGCAGCACCACCAGCAGCTAAAGGCAAAGTAGACATCAACAAATCAGCAACGGAAAACCTCAAGATTCTTTCTGAGTGTCTAGACCGGGCGATTGACGAACTAGTAGTAATCGTCATGAAGCGCGATCGCCATAACGATTTAATCAAAGAAATCCGTGATGCGGGTGCAAGAGTACAGCTGATTTCCGACGGTGACGTAGGTGCAGCAATATCTTGTGGTTTTGCTGGTACTAATGTTCATGCGCTCATGGGTATTGGTGCAGCACCCGAAGGTGTGATTTCCGCAGCCGCCATGCGTGCTTTAGGCGGACACTTCCAAGGTCAATTGATCTATGATCCAGAAATAGTCAAGACGGGCTTAATTGGGGAAAGCAAACAAGCCAACATTGACCGATTGACATCTATGGGTATCAATGACCCTGATAAAGTTTACGATGCTCATGAACTCGCATCAGGAGAAACCGTTCTCTTCGCAGCTTGCGGTATTACCTCTGGTAATCTCATGCAAGGTGTACGCTTCTTCCAAGGCGGTGCTAGAACTCAAAGCTTGGTTATTTCCAGTCAGTCTCAAACTGCTCGCTTTGTGGACACCATTCACATGGCTGGACAGCCTAAGACTGTGCAACTGCACTAAGAGTTAGGGAGTAGGGAGTAGGGAGTAGGGAGTAGGGTAGCAGAGGATTAGGGTAGCAGGGTAGCAGAGGGTAAAGCCTTTAATCTTTACTCTTTTCCCTTTCCCTTTCACTCTTTCCCTCATCTTCCCCACTCCCAACTCCCGACTCCCCACTCCCCATTAAATAACCCATTACTAAACTACCGATAAGAAATGAATATTGCAGTGGTGGGGTTAAGCCATAAAACAGCCCCAGTTGAAATTCGGGAAAAGCTGAGTATTCCAGAACCACAAACAGAAAGTGCGATCGCACAACTCACTAGCTATCCCCATATTGATGAAGTCGCCATTCTCAGCACTTGTAACAGGTTAGAAATTTACATCGTTGCTGAAGAAACAGATCATGGGATTCGGGAAGTAACTCAGTTTCTTTCCGAACACAGTAAATTGCCTGTGCATTCTTTACGTCAACACTTGTTCGTGTTGTTACACGAAGATGCAGTCATGCACGTTATGCGGGTAGCGGCTGGATTAGATAGCCTCGTACTTGGTGAGGGACAAATTCTGGCTCAGGTGAAAAATACTCACAAACTGGGGCAGCAATATAACGGTATAAAAACAATTCTGAATCGATTATTTAAACAAGCAATTACAGCAGGTAAGCGAGTGCGTACCGAAACTAGCATTGGTACTGGTGCAGTTTCGATCAGTTCCGCAGCCGTTGAGTTAGCGCAGATAAAAGCCCAAAATTTAGCAGCTTGCCGAGTAGCAATCCTTGGTGCTGGTAAAATGTCTAGGCTGTTAGTACAACACTTAGTTTCTAAGGGTGCTACACAAATTAGTATAGTCAATCGCTCACGCGATCGCGCCCAAGAATTGGCACAGCAGTTTTCCGAACATCCCATCCGCACACATTTGATGTCCGAGATGATGACGGTAATTGCCGAAGCAGATATTGTCTTCACCAGCACCTCGGCTACAGAGCCAATACTTGACCGCGCAAAATTAGAAATGGTTTTAGCGCCAAACCAGCCTCTCATGCTGTTTGACATTTCCGTACCCCGTAACGTCCATGTGGATGTGAACGAACTCGTACATGTCAAAGCCTTCAACGTGGATGATTTAAAGGCTGTAGTAGCCCAAAACTACGAAAGCCGCAGAAAGATGGCTCAAGAAGCTGAACGTCTATTAGAAGAGGAAATCGAAGCTTTTGACGTTTGGTGGCGCAGTTTGGAAACTGTTTCTACAATTAGCAGCCTCCGCAGCAAAATCGAAACCATCCGCGAACAAGAACTAGAAAAAGCCTTGTCAAGACTAGGTTCAGAATTTGGCGACAAACACCAAGAAGTGATCGAAGCCTTAACAAGGGGTATCGTTAACAAAATTTTACACGATCCAATGGTGCAGTTACGAGCGCAGCAGGATGTAGAAGCGAGAAGACGCTGTATGCAAACCCTGCAAATGTTGTTCAACCTAGATGTAGGTGAACAGTTTAGTTAATTAGGGTTGAGGGAGAATATCCTTGCTTATCTCTCTGTTAGCTGTGTGACTTTATAGCTCAATAATATTTGAACTACAGAGGCACAGAGAACACAGAGAGGTAAGAACATTATTCACCTGAATAAAGCCTCTGCGTTCCTCCGCGCTAACCTCCGCGCCCCTCCGCGTTAAAAAAACCTCTCCCTACCTAGTCCTCAATAACTGGACAAAAGTATTACTCACCGTATTATCCTTAGTATCCGCAGCATATTGAATCAACTTTTCCCGCAATTCCTTAGCTGCATCTAACGGAAGTAAAGTTGCTAACAAGAAGTAAACACCACGAAAACGCGGATCACCCATTCTATCTACTAATAGTGCTTCCGCTTCATCACTTTCGCCGAGAAAGTTCTGCACTAAGAAGAAGTCCATAATTTTATCGTGACGGAAATACCATTCTTTCTTAGCTTCGCCTTTTTCGTCTAACCATTGACGGCTGACTACCATTTTGTATTTCTCACTTTCTAGACACATGACTACTTGGTAAAACTCATCCACAGGTAAAGCTCGTTTGTCTTGGATTCGCATTTGGTAGACGGCGGCGGAGAATTTCTTTAAGGGAAATTCTTGTTTCCATTCATTGAGGTATTCGTCCGCCATCAGTTTGTATTGCTGTTCTTGAAGGCGGAATAAGTTGGGATATTCACCTTGTGATAGCATCAAAGCTACCAGCGTCAGATCCATTGGATTAGAAAGAATACGGCTGGCTGCTTCTAATTCTTCCTTTGGTTGCTGGGAATCGAGGGCTTGTGTGAGGTAGCAGGAGCAGGCTTTTTGGTAATCAGCTCCTTGAATTTTGGCATCTTTAGGGATTCGCCGTTGACGGGAGTGCAAAAACTCTTCAATTTGGGTTTGTTCAAGGGGCTGCAAGTAATATGTTTTTGCTGTTGAAGGTGGTGTCCACTCTAGGGACTGAGTAGTCATAATAATGTTGCCGCGAAAATAGCTTTCGACAAACTGGCAGATTTTCGCCCTAGTATCGGCGGTGACTTCGTTGAGTCCATCGATGCAGATATCTATTGCACCACTGTAAATGAGGTTTTTGAGGAAGTTTGCATCTTGGGCTTGCCCATGTAGCTTTTCTTGAATGGCTTCTATTACGCCTTGATCACATTTATGAGCGGGGAGGAAAACGACAATACGCTGAGATTTTTTTAAAAGATGGCGCAAAAACATCGACTTGCCTAAGCCGGAATCACCTTCTAAGATAATTTGTCCTTGAATTTTGGGTAGGGCTGCGGTGACAGGGAGAATTTCTCCTGTAACGGGAACTTTGACTTTAGACTGGGGGAAATATGATTGCTCATAAAAGTTATCTAACCCAGCATCGGCTGAGAGGGAAGGCTTGAAAGGTTCAAATAATTTGCGACGGAAAAAGGGAACCCAGGTGAGGAGAAAGCCGACGTAGCCCACGCCTAAGATGCGGCGTACCCAAGGGTTCCAGAAGAAGATGGCTTGGACTTGGGGAAATTTAGGATAAGCAAAAATGAGGGCAAGCCAAAAGGTTATGTGAGCGATGATGGTGTTTTGAGCTTTGAAAAACCACTGCCAATATTCCACATTATTAATTACTGACTGTAGTGCATCGGCGTAAGTGGACTTAACGTGTTTGAGGTTTTCGCGGTGATATTCCAGTAATTGAATATCCTGGGCTTTCCAAATAATTTGTTTGTTGGCTGCAACTTCAGAAATTTGCTGTGCTAGTTCTCTTCGCAGTTCTATCAGAGAATCACAATCTTTCCACGCTTCCTTAAAAGCTTCCATTGCTTGTACTCCCTCGTCATGGGTCAGTTTTTCTGGTGGCGCTTTCGGTTTACCAACCCATTGCATAAGAGTTTCTACTTGTGGTTTACCAGCTGCCAAAAAATGAGCTAAAAACCTGAGTTGACCAATCTCAGATGGATAATAATGAACTGAATCTAGAATCTGCATAATAACAGGCAAATCTTGTTGCCCTAGTTTGATGAGTGCCTCTGCTGCTGCACTACGGACATTAGTGTCAGAATCTTTGAGTAGCAGGACAAGTTGTGGAACTTGTTCCTTGGCCTGCATCTGCCCAAGTGCCTGTACTACTGCACTACGGACAAGGTAGTTAGAATCTTTGAGCAGCAGGACAAGTTGTGGAACTTGTTCCTTGACTTGCATCTGCCCTAGCGCTTGTACTGCTGCATAACGGATAAAGTAGTTAGAATCTTTGAGCAGCAGGACAAGTTGTGGAATTTGTTCCTTAGCTTGCATTTGCCCTAGCGCTTGTACTGCTGCATAACGGACAAAGTAGTTAGGATCTTTGAGCAGAAGGACAAGTTGTGGAATTTGCTCCTTGGCTTGCATCTTCCCTAGTGCCTCTGCTGCTGCGTAACTAACACTAAATTCAGAATCTTTGAGCAGCAGGACAAGTTGTGGTGCTTGTTCCTTAGCCTGCATCTGCCCTAGCGCTTGTACTGCTGCACTACGGATATTACTGTCAGCATTTTTGAGTAACAGGACAAGTTGTGGAACTTGTTCCTTGGCCTGCATCTGCCCTAGCGCCTGTATTGCTGCATAACGGACATTAGCGTCAGAATCTTTGAGCAGCAGGACAAGTTGTGGAACTTGTTCCTTGGCCTGCATCTGCCCTAGCGCCTGTATTGCTGCATAACGGACATTATTGTCAGAATCTTTGAGCAGCAGGACAAGTTGTGGAATTTGTTCCTTGGCTTGCACCTGCCCTAGTGCCTCTACTGCTGCACTACGGACATTACTGTCAGAATCTTTGAGCAGCAGGACAAGTTGTGGTGCTTGTTCCTTGGCCTGCATCTGCCCTAGTGCCTGTGCTGCTGTATAACGGACACTACTGTCAGAATCTTTGAGCAGCAGGACAAGTTGTGGTGCTTGTTCCTTGACTTGCATCTGCCCTAGTGCCTGTGCTGCTGTACTCCGGGAAACGGCTGAATCTTTGTCCTGCAACTGTTGAGTAAACTGTTTTACAAGTTCATCATATTTTTTGATCTGAAGTTTAGGGTTATTTAGCTGATACTCTTGTAAATTTCCCGTTGCTTTAGCCCTAACTTCCGGTATTGGGTCTTTTAGGGCTGCTACGATACCGTTAATTTGCCACACTTCCGGCTGGGGCTTGGGTTGTTCTTTGGCACTTGCCCAAGTCAGGCAGAGGAGGAAGGAAAGGATGAAAGCTAAAGGATAAAGAATAAAAGGGGAGAACCTGCCGATACGGCAAAGACTTGACAGCATATCTTAAGCAAGGTGGCAGATGGCACAGGTTTACACGTATACTATCAAGCTGATAAGTGGTAATTCCTAATTTGTAATTAAAGATATTAGTTTAATTTTGGTTTATATATGTTGATACAATGAAGCTCATTATTATTAGGTGTAGAGAACTTGACGGCGTTAAGTTTAAGGTATCGCTTAATAGATAATAAATGCGTTAATCAATCATGCTAACTTACTCTACTTTAACTAATACTTGTAGATGAGTATTAAAGATTCATTGTTGAAATTCTAATACTCGTAAGCGAGTATCAAAGACTCGTGAGCGAGTATTAAACACTCTCGTGCCAGTATCAAAGACTCGTGAGCGAGTATCAAACACTCTCGTGCCAGTATCAAAGACTCGTGAGCGAGTATCAAACACTCTCACGCTAGTATCAAAGACTCGTGAGCGAGTATTAAACACTCTCGTGCCAGTATCAAAGACTCGTGAGCGAGTATCAAACACTCTCACGCTAGTATCAAAGACTCGTGAGCGAGTATCAAAGACTGATTCATTTACATATTGCACTGAAAGATGAAAATTGCGCTTAAATGCCAGATCCCCAACTTCTCCAAGAAGTCGGGGATCTTATCTTTGACGTTGAATTACAACCTATGAGCCAGAAGCCGCTTTTGCTGGTTTACTTTTAATAGCCTTAAACCGTTCGCCCAACTGTACTGCTAGAGTTTTTAACCCCGGAGTTTTCTTGGCCGCAGTCTTGACGTAATCATACACTGTTAAACTGCTACCCATTGCTTCGCTACCAACTGCCAATAAGGTATCATCTACCTGTTCTGTTAGTTGTCGCAGTGCAATCAACAATTCGGTGAGGTTAGCGGCTAGTTGATAATCTCGCACAAATTCTTCTACATTAAAACTGGCTGGTAAAATGTCTCGGTTCGACTGGGCAGCAGTCAGGCTATTGTTGACAAAGGCTAGGCTTTTATCGCCCATCTTAAATAATTTGCGTCGTTCCTCCACGCTCAAAGTAATGAGAAACGGTAACTTAGCTTGAATTGTCGCCATTGCTGCTTTAATTTCTTTGACATCTTCAGCAGAAAGAGAAGCTGTGATGTTTTGATAGGTCATAGGATGTTTACCCGGATGAATCTGATGTTATGATTCCCCGTGGTCAATGCGATCGCACTCTTGTTTATTCAACCGCGAAACAACTTCAACTAACATCTTACTCATCTGCGTTCGATCCAGACAAATAAAAAACTTGCCCCAGAAGCAACAAACCCCCAAGGCAAGCAAACCATTAAAATTCTTAATACCCTAAAGCTGCTTCACCTCAGAAACTAATTTCGCCACCATATCCTTAGCACTACCAAAAAGCATGGTGGTTTTATCTTTGTAGAACAACTCATTATCCACACCAGCAAAACCCGCACTCATCCCACGCTTAATCACAATAGTGTGCTTTGCCCTATCTACTTCCAAAATTGGCATCCCGTAAATTGGACTATTGCGATCGCTACGTGCCGCAGGGTTAACTACATCATTAGCCCCAACTACTAAAGCTACATCCGCTTGCTCAAATTGGGGATTAATATCTTCCATGTCATACAACTGGGTATATGGCACATTCGCCTCAGCCAACAACACATTCATGTGTCCGGGCATTCTTCCAGCAACAGGGTGAATGGCATACTTAACATCAACACCCATCCGTTCTAATTGATCTGCCAATTCGCGGATACTATGCTGTGCTTGGGCTACAGCCATCCCGTAACCAGGAACAATTACCACAGAACGGGCATAACCCAACATCATCGCCCCTTCTTCGGGATCAATGCTGTGGACTGCTTGATTTGTTGCACCAGCCGCCGCCGCACCAGCAGCAGCATTTCCCCCAGAACCAAACGCGCTAAACAACACGCTGAGGAGGGAACGGTTCATGGCTTTACACATGATTTCGGTAAGGATGATACCGGAAGCCCCTACCAATGCACCGGCGATGATTAACATATTGTTCATCACCACGAAACCCGCCGCCGCCGCCGCTACCCCTGACAAGGAGTTTAACAGCGAAATTACCACGGGCATATCTCCCCCACCGATGGGGATGACAAACATCACACCCAAGACTAAGGAGACGGCAACGACTGCCAAAAAGACTGGTAAGCTATGGGGGTTGACAATTAAGTACGCACTTCCGGCGACATAAGCGCCCAAAAGCAACAAGTTAAATGGTTGTTGCAAAGGAAAGGTAATTGGCGAACCGCTAATTAATCCTTGCAACTTTGCGAAGGCGAGAAAACTACCTGTGAAGGTGACACCACCAATTAACACATCCAATAACATGGAAATGTTGACATCTAGAGGTACAGACGCACCAGCATCTAATAACCGCCAGAACTCAGCCACAGCAACTAAAGCTGAAGCCGCACCACCTAAACCGTTAAGTAAACCCACCATTTGGGGCATTTGTGTCATCTGCACTTTGTAAGCTGCGATCGCACCCAGTGCCGAACCAATCGCCAAGCCTATCAAAATCATTTCATAATTGAGGACATGCTGATCCAACATCGTCGCCACAATTGCCAGCAACATCCCCACAGCCGCAACTACATTCCCATTACGCGCCGTCGCTGGAGAACCTAATTTTTTTAAACCCAAAATAAATAAGGATGCAGCGACTAAGTACGTCAGCTGTATTCCAGTTGGTAAAAAGTCGCTCATGCTTTAACCTCTTTTTTCTTAAACATTTGCAGCATTCTGTCAGTGACGAGGAAGCCGCCAACTACGTTAACTGTTGCCAGCACAACGGCAATCAAACCGAGAATTACCGATAAATTAGTGTTTCTTTCACCGGCTGCTAATATCGCCCCAATCACGGCAATGCCAGAAATCGCATTGGAACCTGACATGAGTGGTGTATGTAGAGTAGGCGGTATTTTGTTAATAACTTCAAAGCCGATGAACGATGCTAAAACAAACACAAACAAAGCAGCAAGTAATGCCTCTGTCATGAAAAACTCCTTATTTATTACAGTTAACAGTTATCAGGCGGTGTCAACTGTCAATTGTCAATTGTCAACTGTCAACTGTTACCGAACCACCGCAGCTTGTAACGCATCCTTCACCCGTTGATTGCGAATTTCTCCAGCGTGGGTAATGCAGGCGGCATCGATGATGTCGTCTGTAAAATCTACTTGTAGCGCTTTGTCTTTAATTAGTAGTTGCAGCAAAGACGTGAGGTTCTTGGAATACAATTGGCTGGCGTGGACTGGCATTGATGAAGGGAGATTAATGGGGCCAATAATTGTCACGCCATTCCAGACAATATCTTTACCGGGATCGGTGCAGGCACAGTTACCGCCTTGTTCTGCGGCTAAGTCTACAATTACTGAACCGGGTTTCATCTGTGCAACCATTTCTGCCGTCACTAACAATGGTGCTTTTCTTCCTGGTACTTGGGCAGTTGTAATGACTACATCAGAATTTTTTACGTGTTCGGCGACAACTTCTTGGGTACGTTGTTTGCTGGCTTCAGAAATTTCTTTTGCATAGCCACCTTGGGCTGTGGTTTCTTCTTCCAGTTTGACTTCGACAAACTTCGCCCCTAAACTTTGCACTTCTTCTTTCACAGCCGGACGAATATCGAAGGCTTCTACCACTGCACCCAAACGTCTGGCGGTGGCGATCGCTTGCAATCCCGCCACACCAGCTCCCATAATAAATACCTTAGCTGGGGCAATTGTGCCGGCAGCAGTTGTCAGCATTGGGAAATATTTCGGTAATGCGGCTGCGGCAATTAATACTGCTTTGTAACCCGCCAGTGATGCTTGAGAAGATAACGCATCCATCGATTGCGCCCTGGTACTTCTGGGGATCAGTTCCATACTTAAGGCTGTGACTTGCCGATGCGCCAATTGCTGCGCCACTGTAGGATTTCCTAGAGGATTGAGGAAGCTAATTAATACCGCCCCTTCACGCAACAATTCAATTTCCGAACGTCCATCTTCCCGTTCTTGCGGTGGACTAACTTTTAACAAAACATCTGTTTCGCCCCATAATTTATCGGGATCACCAATAATTACCGCTCCTGCTGCTGCATAGGCGGCATCATCAAAAAATGATCGTTCTCCCGCACCTGTTTCTACCCAAACTTCTAAACCTTGCTTTACTAACCGAGCAACAGTGTCAGGATTTAAGGCTACCCGCCGTTCACCTACTTCTATTTCTTTAGCAACTGCTATTCTCATGAAATCTCCTGAAGATAAATACCTAATCTCTGCAAGAACTGCGACTTTCTCATAAGGAAATTCACTAATTTATAGCCCTTGCGTAGAACTATAAAAATTGATTTTCCTTTTTCAATAAAACTTGAATTTTGATGGCAATGCAGCAGACAAAGCCTGACTGTACATCTGGCAAATGTTCCACTTCCCAATAGTTGACAATCGCTTACATACTGCAAATTCTATTTTGATACCCCAATTTATATCTTTAGTCTTTAGCTTATTTTCGGGATTGCAAAATTTTTACATTACTTTTCTCTTATATATTGCAATCATCAGCTAATTTGTGACGCTGGCGCATGTCATTTGTCAGTTATCATTTGTTGTTGGCTGTTGTTAAACATTCTTACCACTTGACTACTGACCACTGACAAAACAGATGAATGATTTGATGACAAGTTTCCTACTCTAGTTTGAAATGATTATTGATGTGATTTGAGCTTATTTTTATCAATCTATCTCAACTTAACAGGCGATCGCTCATCAGATAGCTCAATTTTTATAACAAACAACCTAAATTAAGATACACTTGTACATATTTAGCAATAAAATCATCTACGCACTGTGTTTCTATTGACATTAAGCTCCAGTATTTTTACTAACAATTGTGATTGCAAAAAAAATGGCACTTTTTGCCTCCACTGAACGTCTAATGTGTATCACACAAGCTAAATCTAACTGCAACCCTACTTAAAACCTTAATCTAACGCTTTTGTCTGTAAGTCTTGTGATATGTATAACAGAAACAATATTTGGTGGAGGAGCCTAACTATGAGACGTTTACTTTCAGCTTTAGCAGTGACTGGATGTGTAATAGCTGCTGTACCAACTGTCAGCTTGGCACAGAGTTTACCAGGTTTTACACTATTTAGTGGTGTAAAAAGCGAAAATCAACTGCCCTTCCGCTTAGATTATGGTGGACAATCTAATGGCTGGGATAGATATAGGTTAAGGATTCCTGCCCAGAAAATGAAATTGGCAGCCGCTCAATTTTCCATTACTTATCCAGACTACTATAAAGGAACTTTTGATACCAAAGATATTGAGATCCAGGTTAAAGGTAAAAAAGTTCCCATATCCGAAGTCAAATGGGATAGAGAAGCTCGAATACTAGAAATCTTTCCTGAAGAGCCAGTACCAGCAGGTAGCAGAGTAGAATTAGTTCTTTCTAATGTACGTAATCCAGCATTCGGTGGCACATATTATTTCAACTGCCAAATCCTTTCACCCGGAGATGTCCCTTTACTACGATACTTGGGAACTTGGATTATCAGTGTCAATTAGTTAATAGTCAATAGTCCGTAGTCGAAAACATCAAATTTGAGCTTTTGACTATTGACTATTAATCCCAATTATTGCAAATATAGCGATCGCTGTTTATAACAAGCACTTTTTGAGCCTATACTCTGTCTCCTACTATGTGCGGCGAGAACGCAAAAATATTGGAGCTATAGTTAGAGCTAGTAATGCCAACGTTGAAGAATACTCTGGCACAGATTGGGGAGCCGAACCAACAAGTAGCTCGAATGTAGAAATAATAGCAGTGTTTCGCACAGAGTAAAACAAGCTACCTTCGCTAGAGGAAATTGCTCCATAAATCGGTACAGGACTGTTAATACCTACTGTAATATCAGCAGTATCTAGATTTACAATCCCATTAGCTCTAACTCCAAGAAAATTGCCTAGAGTTTCAACATAAGTATTACCATCACTTGCTTCTATTGTGTAGATGAAGTCAGTTAAAACAGCAGAGTTAGGCTGAAATGGTGATAACACCTCATCATCATAGCTATAGCTACCGCTAATCCTATCACCTACTTCAACGCCTCTCAGGTCAGAATTAGGTGGTAAAAGCTCACCCGCTCCATAGAGTTCGGTAACATAACCTTCATAGTTATACGTAAAAATAGCTGCTTGCGCAGCACTTGAGCCACTAGCAACCAAGATTGTAGTTGCTGTACCAGCTACAACCGTGTGAAAAATTCTTCTGAATTTAGTTATAAACGTCATTTATGTAATACAGCAAATAGCTGAAGAAGAGAATTTGTGCTTTAGACAACGTATTTAGAGCAAAAAAACATCCAAATCTAGACCGTAATTCAGCACTCTGTGATCAATTGACTAAGCTGTTAATACATACCCATATATCTATGAATAGAAGTTAACTTGACCAAATATTTTGGTCAATACTTCATGAGTCTTAAGTTACAAGATGGATTTCCAATGCTATTATTTGGTGATAAAATTATAGATTGTGACTTTTTATAAAATTGCCTAAGAGGACAAGACTATGCAGAGAACCCTTGGAGGGACTAACCGTAAGAGAAAAAGGACTTCTGGGTTTCGTGCCAGAATGCGGACTCCAGATGGCAGAAACGTCATCAGAGCCAGAAGAAAGAGAGGACGTTATCGTTTAAGTGTGTAGGGTATTTTAGGCGCAAAGAGTAGCTGTGGCATTGCCCAAAGCAAACCGATTAAGATCCCGGCAAGATTTTCAGGCAGTTTTCCGAGAAGGGCTGAGACGACATAGTGCCAATTTTACATTGCGTGCATTAAAACCGTCCTCTGCTAACAGTTCTTCTTTGGATACTGCCCCCAAAACCCAAACGAGTACGCTTATTGGTGTTTCGATTAGTACTAAAGTCAGCAAGAAAGCTGTGGTACGTAATCGGCTCAAAAGGCAAATAACTGCGGCGATTGGGCAATTATTGCCGAAATTAGCACCAGGATGGAAATTAGTGGTAATTGTTAAGCCAAAAGCCGCAGAAACTAAGTGCGTAAGCCAACAATTTCTGCAAGAATTAGAGCAGTTGTTGGCACAAACTGAGGTATTCAATGGGCATTCGTGAAGAAGTTTATTATGAAGGCGGCCCCCACGTTGGGGACTTAATTTTGAATATACTAGTTGGACTAACTGTTGTAGGCATTCCCTTAACAGTTGGGGCAATCGTCCGAGCATTATGGTTACGTTATCGCATTACCGATCGCAGAATATCTGTAACAGGTGGTTGGATGGGACGCGATCGCTCAGACATAATTTACTCAGAAATAACTAAGGTTGTGATAGTTCCCCGTGGTATTGGTATCTGGGGAGATATGGTAGTTACTTTAAGAAACGGTAGTCGTTTGGAAATGCGAGCTGTTCCCAATTTCCGTCAAGTTTATGACTACATTAACGAAAAAGTCGCTGCGAGAAATCCTCAATATAGCGCTAAGTAGAGATGAGGAGATGAGGGGGATGAGGGAGATGAGGGAGACAAGATAAATACTAATACTTTATCTATATGTCTTCTACTTCCCCATCTTCCCCCACTCCCCCATCTCTCTATCTAGTGCGGCTATCCGTAGCATAGGATAGTCCCATAGTTATCACGATTTAGATAAATTAGATTCAGTTCAATTTACAGTAGCTCAGGTTGAAGTCACAATAATGGATTTTGGTATCGGGTTTCTCTCGAACAACGTAATGTTGCCGATCATAGACTTTTTCTATAGCGTAGTGCCGAGCTATGGATTGGCGATCGTTGCTTTAACATTGATAATCCGCTTCGCGCTCTATCCCCTGAGTGCTGGTCAAATTCGCAATATGCGGAAAATGCGAATTGTGCAACCTCTGATGCAAAAGCGGATGGCAGAAATTAAAGAGCGCTACAAAGACGATCCGCAGAAGCAGCAAGAAGAAATGATGAACGTGCAGAAGGAGTTTGGCAACCCCTTAGCCGGATGTTTACCATTACTGCTGCAAATGCCAGTTCTGTTGGCGCTGTTTGCCACCTTACGGGGTTCACCTTTTGCTGGGGTTAACTACTCCGTTAACCTGCAAATCTTCCCCTCCGAACAGATCGAAAGGATTCAACCCCAAGCTTTCGCCACTCCTCCGCAAAACATTTACATTGCCGATGGAGAACATACCAAAGTTACAGCCATCCTCCCTAGTGGTAATAAGTTAGCTGTAGGCGAAAAAACTAAAATTCAATATCAAACTTTAGAAGGCAAACCATTCTCCGTCCTCCTAGCAGAACACCCAGACAGTAAACTTTATCCTGAATGGAAAATTACCAAGGGTGAAGACAGAATTAAAATCGACGCTGAGGGCAACATAGAAGCCTTACAGCCCGGTGATGTCACCATACAAGGGACAATCCCTGGTTTAGCCGCAGATAAAGGCTTCTTGTTCATTGATGCTTTAGGTAGAGTCGGCGCGATTGATCCCGATAACACAGTCCACTGGGATATTGTCGCCATGATTGTCTTCTTTGGTATCAGCCTTTACGTTAGCCAAGTGCTTTCCGGGCAGAACTCAAGCGGTGGCAACCCTCAACAAGATACAGTCAACAAAATCACCCCTGTCATCTTTTCCGGGATGTTTTTGTTTTTCCCCTTGCCAGCTGGTGTACTCATGTACATGGTGATTGGTAACGTCTTCCAGACTTTACAAACTTATATCCTCTCCCGCGAACCTTTACCAGAGGAACTACAAAAAATTGTAGAGACTCAGGATAAACAAGCGGTGGCTGAACAAAAGACATTACCTTTTGAGCCAAAAAGTTCCAAGAAAAAGACCACAGGTTGATAGATGAGCAACAATCCCATGCAGCGAGGTCAGCAGTGGCTACAATCACTGCTGCTACTCACTGGGATATCAGCTGAGATTCACGGTAGTTTAGAAGCTTCCCAATCTCACGACGATGATTCCCAAGCCACAGACGGTTATTGGTTGACAATTGATGAAACCAATTTAACCCCAGAGCAAATTCGCACTCTCATAGGTGCTGATGGTTCTGTATTAGATGCCATTCAATATTTAGCTAATTCTACTCTTAACATTAACCAACCCCAAGAAGGACAAGCTTCCTACACTGTGGAGTTGAACGGTTATCGAGTTAAAAGACAAGCAGAGATTCAAGAAATAGCCCAAATAGCCGCCGAACAAGTACGTTCTACAGGGCAAGAAGTGGAAATTAAATCACTTAGTTCTGCGGAACGGCGTTTAGTGCATACTTTCTTGGAGGACTTTGGTGATTTAGAAACCTTTAGCCGAGGTAAAGAACCCCATCGCCATTTAGTTGTTCGTCCGGCTGTGGATGATGAAGGGCTAGAGCTTAGAGAAGAGAAATTTTAATCAATTTCCAGTCCTATTAATATTTATTCTTTCTAGAAGCTAAACTTAAAATGGATTATCAGCAATTGTGCTGATGATCTTCATAAATTTTTGTAATGATGTTTTACAGATCCTAATGGACGCAATCTTTATTCCGCAGCTAACTAAAGCCCCGGAGCGGACAGAGGAAGTTCAAGTTAAAGAGTTTTTGCCTGGACTAGAAACATTGACACCAGTTCGCGGTCTCGTCTGCGTACAGCATCAGGGTAATTATTTACAAGTTTCGGCTCAGGTAGAAACAATTATTACTTGTACCTGCAATCGCTGCTTACAGCAGTATAATCACCGATTGGCAGTGGATACTCAAGAAGTTATCTGGTTAGATGATGCTGTCGAGCAAGAGCAAGACTTACCTTTAGAACGAGAAGTGGCTATGGAGGATTTGGTAGAAACCTTATCCCCTAATGGTTATTTTTATCCCAGTGAATGGTTGTATGAACAAATGTGTTTAGCTACACCCCAGCGTCAATTGTGTGATATCAATTGTCCGGGTATTTTAGCTAATGACAGTGCTGAAAGTTCAAACCAAGCAATTGATAAGCGTTGGGCTGGGTTAAATGCGTTGAAAAAGCAATTACCTGGATAACACTCAAGTTAATTTTGCGAGTTTGAACTACGTAAGAGAAGTAAATCAAAGAAAGAATGAGGGACTTTTGAGAAAACACGTTCTAGTGTTCAGAGGTTAGCCTCTCCTCATCTCTTTCTTCATCTATGAAAGAAGAAGATGTTTGAATTACAAATGGTAATTCTGCACCGATCAAACCGCGTTGAATGCGTTCGGATTCTTCACTAAAAACCACAAACAACGGATATACAGTATCAGCTCCTTCACTTAATATATGACTGTGACGCAGAGGCATTAACCATTCATAGTCTTGGTCTAGTAAAACTTGGGTTTGTCGCCAGCGTCCCAGTAAATCAGAAAAGTCCTCATAGGGACGTTGAATAAATAAGAGAATTTCCGCTCCCGTTTTGATTTTCCATTCGGGGTCGCACATTAATATTGCTGCATCACAAGGTAAACTGGTTGCTTGTGTGGTTGCAGCTACGGTATTACGTAAACGAACAATAGGCAGAGGGATAATAATTGTACTTTCATCAGGACGACGCAAACTAGGAATCATTTCTAGATATGGTCGGTACTGTTTTAGGAGTGCGATCGCCGCCTCATGATTACTATACTCTGCCAAAATCGCTTCATAGTCAGATTTTTGCACTGATATTATCCCAATTTTTCAAATACCTTAAATAGTGGTAAATACATTGCTAACAAAATCGTTCCCACCATACCCCCTAAAACCAAAATCATAATTGGTTCTAAAACGCTAGTTAATGCTTTTACCGCCTGTTCCACCTCATCCTCATAAAAGTCAGCAATTTTCATTAGCATTGCATCTAATTCACCAGTTTCTTCACCGATACTAATCATTTGAATTGCCATCGCTGGAAAAACTTGCTCTTTTTGTAGGGCGATACTAATCATACCCCCTTGTTGAATTTCGGCTCTTGCGGCATCTATAGCATTAGCAACCACTTGATTTCCCGAAGTATCTCGGACAATTTCTAAAGATGTCAGAATGGGTACACCAGAACGAGTTAAAGAACCAAAGGTACGACTAAAGCGGGCAACTGCGGTTTTTTGAATTAAATCACCAAACAATGGCAATTTGAGGGAAAGACGGTCAATAGTTTCCTTGCCAACACGAGTTTTATAATATTGGTTAAAAGCAAATTTAACTCCTGCAAAACCACCAAAAATAAATACTGAAGCAGGACTTCTTAATATGGTGCTACAATCCATCAAAAATTGAGTTAAGGCTGGTAATTCTGTTCCTATTTCGATAAAAATTTTGGCAAAAATAGGAATCAGAAAAACTGTCATCCCAACGAAAATACTGGTTGCCAAAAAGCCTACAACCGTTGGATAAGCCATTGCTGATTTAATTTGGTTTTGTAATCGTGCCGTATCTTCTAATAATTTAGCTAAACGATTTAACACCTCATCTAGAACACCGCCGACTTCTCCGGCTTGAATCATACTGACATATAAACCATCAAAGCAATCAGGATGCTTACGCATGGCATCAGAAAGATTTACCCCACTTTGAACATCATTACTAATGTCCAGCAGCGCCTGTTTCATTTTTTTATTAGTACATTGATCACCCAATACACCCAGCCCTCTAACAATTGCAACCCCAGCATTTACCAGAGTGGCAAGTTGTCGAGAGAACACAGCCTTCTCTTTTACTGATACCTTAACGAAAGAATTTTTAAATTTTTCAAAATCAAAATTAATTGACTGTTTAAGGTCTTGAACTACTAATCCCTGATCTCTTAAATTCGTACGAGCTTGTGCGATAGATTCAGCAACAACTCTCTGACTTCTGGTTTTTCCTTGTGTATCCCGAACACGAGCAATAAATGTTGGCATATATTATTAGTCAATAGTCATTAGTCAATAGTCATTAGTCAATAGTCAAAAGATTTTTGAACTATTGACTATTTTTTTAGTGCGCTTTGACTGCTCCGGGTTTAGCTCCTGCGGCGGGTGGTGGAGCAGAACCACCAATGAGACGTTGAATTTCATCTGGTTTAGAGGTTTTAGACATCGCAGCTTCAAAAGAGATAATTCCTGCTTTGTAATAATCAGCTAAAACCTTCTCTAAAGTTTGCATCCCCAACTTACCACCAGTTTGAATTGCTGAGTAAATTTGAGACGTTTTCCCTTCACGAATTAGGTTAGAAATAGCAGGGGTAACAATCATAATTTCCTGCGCCATGATGCGACCATATTCACCCGGTTTGGGGTTTTTCTTAGGTACTAAAGTTTGGCTAAATACCGCTACTAAAGAGTTAGATAATTGCACACGCACTTGAGTTTGTCTTTCATGAGGGAAAACGTCAATAATCCGGTCAACAGTTTGCGAGGCGGAACTGGTGTGTAGTGTCCCAAAGACTAAGTGTCCGGTTTCTGCTGCGGAAATTGCCAAGGAAATTGTTTCCAAATCACGCATTTCACCCACCAGAATAATATCTGGATCTTCCCGTAACGCGGCTTTTAAAGCATTAGCAAAACTTTTTGTATCTTCACCTAATTGACGTTGGTGAACTAAGCTTTTAATTGGTTCGTAAACAAATTCAATGGGGTCTTCTACAGTAAGAATATGCTCTGCTTTAGTGCGGTTAATTAAATCAATCATTGCCGCTAGAGTGGTCGTTTTACCAGAACCTGTTGGCCCGGTTACGAGAATCAAACCTCTAGGTTTGTCGCACATTTCCCGTACTACATCAGGCAAACCCAATTTTTCAAAGTTAGGAATTTTAGAACTCAGCGCCCGTAAACAAGCTGCGTAAGCACCACGCTCTTTATACACATTCACCCGGAAGCGAGCCAAACCCTTGACACCATAAGAACAATCTAACTCCCAAGTTTGTTCTAAGGTTTTGCGTTGGCTGTTATTGAGCATACTAAAAATCAGCCTTTGGCATTGGTCAGCAGTGAGTACTTCTTCACCTATTGGTGTAAGCTTCCCACTAATGCGGAAATAAGGCGGTAAACCTGCGGATAGGTGTAGATCCGAACCACCCATTTCAATCATTTGCTCCATCAAATCTTCTATCATCATTTCCATAGGGTCGCTTCGCTCCAGTTCAAAATTCAAAATTCAAAATTCAAAAAGTGCTAAATGCAAATTTCGGCTTTATTGACTAATCTTGAAATCTCGGTGTCATACAGTAGGGACAATCTAGCCATTCTGGTTGTAGTTGGGCAGTACAAGTTCGACAGGTAAGACCACTCTTGCGTTTGGCTTTTAACTCAGCTTCTAAACCTGTGTCTGTGAATGTCACCCGTTCTACTTCTTCTAAGGTGGTGGAACCTTGGCGCACTAGGTCTAAGCTATAAGCCAACAAGGTTTTCATCCCTTCTTCTACAGCTACTTCTTTGATACGTTCTGTAGGTGCTTCTTCGTTGATGAGAGTTTGCAGATTTTCGGAAATCTTCATGACTTCATAAACACCGCAACGTCCTCTGTAGCCAGCACCATTGCAAGCTGGGCAAAGCTCATTTTTGGCTTTAGCTTCAGCGATCGCTTCTGATGGTACGGTGTTAGCCTTATAGAATGTAACCGACACTTCACCAGAAGCAGTCATCCCATAACGGGCAAGTTCTTCGGGTGTGGGGTTGTAAGCAATCTTACACTCACCACATACACGCCGCATGAGACGTTGTGCCAATACCCCAATCAGAGAACTGGAAACCATGAATGGTTCAATACCCATTTCTCCCAAACGAGCGATCGCGCCAGGGGCATCGTTGGTATGTAATGTAGTTAATACCAAGTGACCCGTTAAAGCCGCTTCAATGGCTGTTTTCGCTGTTTCCTTATCTCGCGTTTCACCCACCAGTAGTACATCCGGGTCTTGTCGCAAAAATGCTCGTAACGCCGTAGCAAAATCCAGACCCTTTTCCCGAATTACCTGTACCTGGGTAATACCTGGCAAACTATATTCAATCGGGTCTTCTACCGTACTAATGTTAATCCCTGGAGAGTTCTTCTCCGATAGCGCTGAATAAAGCGAAGTCGTCTTACCTGAACCAGTCGGCCCCGTTACCAGAATCAAGCCGAAGGGCTTACTGACCATATCTTTAACAATATTTAAAGTTTCTGGGTCAGTAATCAACTTATCTAAGCCCAATTGGGTAGAAGAGTTGTCCAAAATCCGCAGACAAACCTTTTCTCCATAGCGGCTAGGTAAGGTATTTACTCGGAAGTCTACCTTACGTCCTTCAAACATCCGGCGAATACGTCCATCTTGGGGTAAGCGTCGCTCGGCAATATCTAAGTTAGAAATAATTTTAAATCTCGCCGTTACCGCAGGGATAATTTTTTTCGGTAGAGGTGGAAAAGCCTCCCTTAGTACACCATCCTTGCGGAAGCGAATACGCATATTTTCTTCTTGCGGTTCCACATGGATATCAGAAACCTTCTCGTGCAATGCTTTTGCCAAAATTCTATTGACAAGATTAATGACCGGCGCATCTTCCGCACCTTTCATTGCTGAACCTAAATCAGCTTCCATCTCGTCTGGCGCATCTTCTAGGTCGAGATTGCCGAGATTTTCTAAATCCTGATTAATATCTGTAAATTTTTCTTGTTCCAGGTGCTTTTGCCGTACAGCCATTTCATCCAAATATTGGTTAATTAGCTGTTGGTAATCTTCCTGGGTAATTACCATACGCTGTAATGATAAACCTTGAGGGCGCAAGATGCGGTTTAAGTCATCCGACGCTTCCAAATTATCTGGAGAAACCATCGCCACTAACACATAGGGCGGGTTATGTTCATCATTTCTAGATAATGGTACTAAACGGTGACGGCGGCAGATATCCACTGGGATGAGGGTTTCAATTAAATTACCCACCATCGTGTTACCAACACTGTTGACCTCTGGATCGAGAGATTCAACACCGTATAGGATTTTTAATTCAAATAATTGCTGTTTCTTATATTGTCTGAGGAACTCAGGTGATAGCTGTCGTCCAGTGATAGACTCCAAAACTTCTGTTAAGGGTCTACCAGACTTGCGACTTTCAATCAGCGCTTGTCTCATCTGTTCGGTATTAACGTAGCCAGATTGTACTAATTTAGTACCGAAAGGTGAAAACTCTGTTCTCGTAGTTAGAGCGGTGCTGCGCCGTTGTGGTGACGATTGAGTCATAGGTGAGCAATGAGTAGGAAAACCTCTGTTTAGAGTATTCCCAGCTCAGGACACAAAATTTTCATTGATACTTAGTAAAATCTTTTCATTTGGTCATTAGTCATTAGTCATTGGTCATTAGTCATTGGTCATTAGTCATTAGTCCATAGTCAAAAGTTATTCTCCTCTGCTCCTCTGCTCCTCTGCTTCCCCTGCTCCCTTGTCTCCGCTCCTCGTTCGGAATACCGCCCTGAGAAGATTGACCCTAATCTGTTCACCATTTGTAAAAATAGGATGGCGGTCAGATCATTTCCTAAAAAATCTGGCAAAAATCAGTCTCAGTGTACAGCCATCAACTACCAGGTTTGTTCATTGTGGTGAAATACTGCCCTAAATCACATTTGGGATGAGTAGACTTGGACAATGATCGACGAAAATAAACAGGTAAACAATACAAGCCAGCAATTGGGTGAATCAACAGAGGTAAAGCAAGCAATTATGAGTGAATCCCCTGCCCAAATTAACACTAATGACTCTGGAAGCGAAGTTACAGAACAAGTGACCACCCCAACTAATGTCGGGGGAGAAACTACAAGTACACAAGACAACTTCGCGGCTACACAGACACAGGAAACCAATACAGCCGCTTTGGCTGAACTGTCTCAACAAATCGATTCTCTCAAAGCACAGTTAGAAGAACGTAGTACGCAATATATGCGGATTGCGGCAGATTTTGAAAATTACCGCAAACGCACTCAAAAAGAAAAAGAAGAACTAGACCTACAGGTAAAAAGAAACACAATCTTAGAATTGTTGCCTGTGGTTGATAATTTTGAGCGGGCGCGATCGCATCTCAAGCCACAAACTGATGGCGAAATGACAATTCACAAAAGTTATCAAGGAGTTTATAAACAACTAGTAGATTCGCTCAAACGCTTAGGTGTATCACCAATGCGTCCTGAAGGACAAGACTTCGATCCTAATCTCCATGAAGCAGTAATGCGGGAACCTACGGATGAACATCCAGAAGGAACAGTGTTAGAAGAGTTAGTGCGCGGATATTACTTGGGCGATCGCGTGCTACGCCATTCTATGGTCAAGGTGGCTGCTCCAAAGGAAGATGCACCGCCAGCACCAGACAATCAGTCGAGTCCAGCCGACAGTTAACCTGTATCAGCTCGCCTCACTGACCGATAGTGCTGAGGTCATAGTAGAGGCGAGCATTGTTAAGGATTGGAGATTTTAGATTTTGCGGAAAGTTCTGTAGGCGGGTTTCCCGCCGTAGGAACGCCACTTGCTATAAGCCGGGAAACCCGTCCAACGCAGTGGCTCAACTTTTCAAGACGGATTTTAGATTGAATTAATTTAAAATCGCAAATCCAAAATCCAAAATCCAAAATTGAATAGCCTTCCGCCTAAGTTTATACCCAAAAAAAGTTAGTCCGGGCTACAGCACTCAGTAAATATATTTACGTATGGGAAAAGTTATTGGGATCGACTTAGGCACAACTAATAGTTGTGTTGCGGTTTTGGAAGGTGGTCAACCGATAGTGATCGCTAATTCTGAAGGTGGACGCACTACACCGAGTATTGTCGGATTTGGAAAAAGTGGCGATCGCTTAATCGGTCAGCTGGCAAAAAGACAAGCTGTAACCAATGCAGAAAATACTATTTTTAGTATTAAGCGGTTTATCGGTCGTCGTTGGGATGATACGCAAACAGAACGCGATCGTGTACCTTATAGCTGTGTCAAAGGTCGAGATGAAACTGTAGATGTACAGATTCGTGGACGCAATTACACGCCCCAAGAAATATCCGCAATGGTTCTGCAAAAGCTCAAACAAGATGCGGAAGATTTTCTGGGTGAAGCAGTCTCCCAAGCAGTAATTACCGTACCTGCGTATTTTACTGATGCCCAAAGACAAGCTACTAAAGATGCGGGTACAATTGCCGGACTAGAAGTTTTACGAATTATTAATGAACCTACGGCTGCTGCTTTAGCCTTCGGGTTGGATAAACAAGACCAAGAGCAGCTAATTTTAGTTTTTGACTTAGGTGGCGGGACATTCGATGTCTCGATCCTCCAGTTGGGGGATGGAGTATTTGAAGTCAAAGCTACTAGTGGTAATAACCAACTAGGCGGCGATGACTTTGATGGCTGTATTGTGCGTTGGATGATTGAACGCTTCCAACAACACGAAAAAATTGATCTTGCCCAAGATAAAATGGCGCTGCAACGTCTCCGAGAAGCAGCCGAAAAAGCTAAAATTGAACTTTCCAATATGGCAAGTACCTCAATTAACTTGCCTTTTATTACAGCTGATGAAACTGGGCCGAAGCATTTAGAAATGGAACTTAATCGTTCTAAGTTTGAGGAGTTGGTAGGGCATTTAATCGAAGCTACCATCGAACCGATGATTCAAGCCCTCAAAGATGCAGACCTAAAACCACAAGATATAGACAAAATTATTTTGGTCGGTGGTTCTACCCGTATTCCGGCGGTGCAGAATGCCTTAATTAAGTTTTTTAATGGTAAGACCCCAGACCGTTCGGTTAATCCTGATGAAGCTGTAGCATTAGGTGCAGCTATCCAAGCTGGAGTGCTAGGTGGGGAAGTTGATAATTTACTGCTATTGGATGTCACACCCCTATCTTTGGGGATTGAAACTTTGGGCGAAGTCTTCACCAAAATCATCGAACGTAACACTACAATTCCTACCAGCAAATCTCAAGTATTTTCCACAGCCGTTGACGGACAAACCTCAGTAGAAATCCACGTTCTCCAAGGTGAACGGGCAATGGCCAGGGATAACAAAAGCCTGGGTAAATTTCTCTTAACAGGCATACCCCCAGCGCCCCGTGGAGTACCGCAAATCGAAGTTTCCTTTGAAATTGATGTCAACGGTATACTTAAAGTTGCTGCCCAAGATAAAGGCACAGGTAGAGAACAAAGTATTCGCATTACCAATACAGGTGGACTAAGCAGCAACGAAGTAGAACGGATGCGCCAAGAAGCAGAAGTTTTTGCTGAAGAAGATAAAAGACGCAAAGAATTGGTGGAACTCAAAAACCAAGCAGATAATTTGTTGATCATTTATGAATCGACTTTGAAGGATAATGGCGAATTGATTGGCGAACAAATGAAAGTTCTCGCTGGGGAAAAAGCTAGTCTGGTTCAAAGTTTAATGACTAACCCCGCCATTTCCATTAAAGAGTTTCAACAATGTTTGGATGATTTCCAACAAACTCTATTTTCTATCGGTGCAGATGTGTACAATCGAGCTGGTACTCAAAATGGAGATGAAACAGAAGCAATTTATGATATGTCTCATATTTCCTTGTCTTCAGACAACCCATCCCCACCTAGTGGAACTCTAATACCACAATTTAATTTTGATTTTGATGAAGAAGGTACAGCACAAGCTGATTATGAAGCGATAGATTAGAGTTTGAGTAGTGCTGAATCAGTAGAATCTAAGAATAAAAACTCATTACTCAGGACTCAGCACTAAATTACATGGGGGGTTTTCCACACTAAAGGGTGCGGATAGCCCCTCTGCTTGATGAGGGGGTTTCCTCGTAGTACGTAGCACAATTGTAAAAGAGACAGCCATCTTGGTAACAAGAGCCATAGGTTATACTTTTTCTGCTCCTAGTTATTGGTAGCTTTTGCTAGTTTTACGAGGAAACTACCTATTACTTTACTTGTTGATGATTTTTGTTAAGGGTAAAAGGTAAAATCAGTTATTAACATAATTTTACTTTGCCTTCTATCTAACCTCTGGCAAGTTGCCCATGTGGTGTCTACTGCCTATATTGCCCTCTTCCTCCTAACTTTTACCTTTGCTATATGGCCCGCGACTATTATGAGATTTTAGGCGTTGCTCGTGACGCTGACAAAGAAGAAATCAAACAAGCCTACCGCCGTCTAGCCCGGAAATATCACCCTGATGTGAATAAAGAACCGGGAGCAGAAGAGCGCTTTAAGGAAATTAACCGTGCCTACGAAGTGCTTTCTGAGCCGGAAACCCGTGCGCGTTACGATCGCTTCGGGCCTGAAGGTGTTTCTGGGGCTGGTGTTGGTTTTCAAGATGTGGGCGATATGGGTGGTTTTGCCGATATCTTTGAAAGTATTTTCAGTGGTTTTGCTGGTGGTATGGGTGGCCCAACCCAGCAAAGGCGACGCAGTGGCCCAGCGCGGGGTGATGATTTACGGCTAGACCTGAAGTTAGACTTTCGGGAAGCAGTATTTGGCGGGGAAAAAGAAATTCGGATTTCCCATCTAGAAACCTGTGAAACCTGTACTGGTACGGGTGCAAAACCGGGAACTCGTCCCCGTACTTGTTCGACTTGTAGTGGTTCGGGTCAAGTCCGCCGTGTTACCAGAACACCATTCGGTAGTTTTACTCAAGTCTCCACTTGTCCTACCTGCAATGGCACAGGCATGGTAATTGAAGACAAATGTGGTACATGTGATGGTAAAGGCACAAACCAAGTTACCAAGAAACTGAAAATCACTGTTCCTGCTGGGGTAGACAACGGTACGCGCTTACGTATTTCTCAAGAAGGCGATGCAGGTCAGCGTGGTGGCCCGCCTGGAGATTTATACGTCTACTTATTCGTCAACGAAGACGAAGAATTTCAACGCGATGGCATTAATGTTCTCTCAGAAATCAAAGTTAGCTACTTGCAAGCAATTTTAGGTTGCCGATTGGAGGTGAATACTGTAGATGGGCCTGTGGAATTGATTATTCCCGCCGGCACGCAACCGAATACAGTCATGAAACTAGAAAATCATGGTGTACCGCGTTTGGGTAATCCTGTGAGTCGTGGGGATCATCTATTAACGGTGTTAATTGATATTCCTACTAAAATCACCCCAGACGAGAGAGAATTGCTAGAGAAGCTGGCTAAAATTAAGGGAGACCGTACTGGTAAAGGTGGTCTAGAAGGTTTTTTGGGAAATTTGTTTAAGTAATGACGCTCTCTTCTTTATCAACTCCTGATGCTCAACTTGATTTACGTGGCACTCCTTGCCCCCTTAATTTTGTGCGTACAAAACTCCGTCTGGAAAAAATGCCACCAGGAGGGTTACTAGAAGTCTGGTTAGACCCAGGAGAGCCAATTGAGCAAGTTCCTGATAGCCTGACAATGGCAGGTTATCAGGTAGAGCAAATTACAGATTGCACAGGCTATTTCTCCTTATTAATCCGCCGTCCCATAACTGCCTGATGAAAGTTATCTCCACTGGTAAGTTATGGGGTACGGTGTTAGCCGTGCAAGCAAATTTTTATAAAGTACAGCTAGACGAAAATCAATTCAAAATTCAAAATTCAAAATTCAAAATTAATGAACTATTGGACGGAGAAGAAGGGGAACCAAAAACACTTTCTTCCCTCTGTCTTCCTGCCTTCCTGTTATGTACTCGTAGAACTCGGTTGAAGAAAATCGGACAGCAGGTGATGGTGGGCGATCGCGTTGTGATAGAGGAACCAGATTGGGCTGGAGAGCGTGGGGCGATCGCGGAGGTATTAGAGCGGCAAACTCAGTTAGACAGACCACCAATCGCCAATGCGAACCAAATTATGCTGGTTTTTGCGGTGTCTGACCCTCCATTGGAACCTTATCAACTAAGTAAATTTTTAGTTAAAGCTGAATCTACTGAACTGGATGTGGTTTTATGCTTGAATAAGAGCGATTTAGTTAGTCCAGAGGAACAGCAACAAATAAGCGATCGCTTGTTTGCTTGGGGTTATCAACCAGTATTTATCAGCGTCGAAAATCAAATCAATATTGATAAAGTAGGCAAATATCTCAGCAATAAAATTACTGTAGTTGCCGGGCCTTCGGGTGTGGGTAAATCCAGCTTGATTAATGCACTGATTCCCGACATTAACCTGCGAGTGGGAGAGGTTTCCGGTAAACTAGCTCGTGGTCGTCATACCACCCGCCATGTAGAGTTATTTGAATTACCAGATGGTGGTTTGTTGGCAGATACGCCAGGGTTTAATCAACCTGATGTAGATTTTACTCCAGAAGAACTAATCTATTACTTCCCAGAAGCTAGAGAGCGTTTAGCTATGGGTGGCTGTCGCTTTAACGACTGTTTACATCGTGATGAACCAGAATGTGCAGTGCGCGGAGATTGGGAAAGGTACGAACATTATTTAGAATTTTTAGCAGATGCGATCGCTCGACAAACTCAACTTAACCAACAAGCCGATCCTGAATCGACATTAAAAGTCAAAACCAAAGGCAAAGGTCAAAGTCAATACGAACCCAAACTAGAAAGTAAAAAATATCGTCGCACCTCTCGCCGCACGCAAGTACAGGCACTACAAGATTTGTATCAAGATGAAGGGGAGTAGAGAGTGGGGAGTGGGGAAGAGAAAGAGGCAGGAGGGGGCAGGGGGAAAAATCCTCTCCCTAGTCTCTTCTACTTTTTGACTGTGGACTATGGACTATGGACTAATGACCAATGACTAATAACCAATGACTTTAGTTTACAGGACTACTACGATCCCCAGAAGGTCTTAAAATATTGTTAATTTCCGCCTAATCCTCGACCTTCACTTTAACAAGTATCACCCCAGAACACTATGGCTATTGGCTACGTCGCGCTCGTACTTCACGCACATCTGCCCTTCGTTCGTCACCCAGAGAGTGACTACGTATTAGAGGAGGAATGGTTATATGAAGCCATTACCGAAACATATATTCCCTTATTGAAAGTATTTGAAGGCTTAAAGAGAGACGGCATCGACTTTAAAATAACGATGAGTATGACACCGCCGCTTGTGTCGATGCTGCGTGATCCTTTGTTGCAAGAACGCTATGATGCACACTTAGCCAAACTTGAAGAACTGACGGAACTGGAAATTGAGCATAATGCCAACAACGGACACATCCGTTACTTAGCCGAACACTACGCCACTGAGTTTAACGAAGCGCGTCAGATGTGGGAGCGCTACAACGGCGATTTAGTTACGGCTTTTAAGCAATTCCAAGATAGTAATAACTTAGAAATTATCACTTGTGGCGCTACTCATGGCTATTTGCCATTGATGAAGATGTATCCTCAAGCTGTGTGGGCGCAAATTCAGGTGGCTTGCGAACATTATGAAGAAACTTTTGGTCGTCCACCTAGAGGTATTTGGTTGCCAGAATGCGCCTATTATGAAGGTTTGGAACGAATGCTGGCGGATGCTGGTTTACGTTACTTCCTAACTGATGGACATGGTATTTTATACGCTCGTCCTCGTCCTCGCTTTGGTACTTACGCGCCAATTTTTACCGAAACTGGGGTTGCAGCCTTTGGTCGAGATCATGAGTCTTCTCAACAAGTGTGGTCTTCTGAGGTTGGTTATCCTGGTGCGGCTGAATATCGGGAATTTTATAAAGATTTGGGTTGGGAGGCTGAGTATGAATACATCAAGCCCTACATCATGCCCAATGGTCAGAGAAAAAATACAGGTATTAAGTATCATAAAATTACTGGACGCGGTTTAGGATTATCAGAAAAAGCACTGTACGACCCTTACTGGGCGCGGGAGAAAGCAGCAGAACACGCCGCCAATTTCATGTATAACCGCGAACGCCAAGCAGAGCATTTGTATGGAATTATGCAGCGTCCGCCAATTATCGTTTCCCCCTATGATGCTGAGTTGTTCGGTCACTGGTGGTATGAAGGCCCTTGGTTTATTGATTACCTATTCCGCAAGTCCTGGTATGACCAAGGAACCTACACTATGACCCATTTGGCGGACTATTTACGGGCTGAACCTACACAACAAGTTTGTCGTCCTTCTCAGTCGAGTTGGGGTTATAAGGGTTTCCATGAGTATTGGTTGAATGAAACCAACGCTTGGATTTATCCGCATTTACACAAAGCGGCTGAACGCATGATTGAAATCTCTACACTGGAACCGGAAGATGAATTGGGATGGCGATCGCTTAACCAAGCTGCGAGAGAATTACTATTAGCGCAATCTTCCGACTGGGCGTTTATTATGCGGACAGGAACAATGGTTCCTTATGCTGTGAGACGCACGCGATCGCACCTCATGCGTTTTAATAAACTCTATGAAGATGCCAAAATCGGCAAATTTGACAGTGGTTGGTTAGAAAAAGTCGAGTTAATGGATAATATCTTCCCCAATATTAACTATCGTGTTTATCGTCCTTTGTAATCAAGGGGAGTGGGGAGTTGGGGGTTGGGAGTAGTGAGTGTTAAGTACTGATACCCCTCTGCTTCTTCCTAACCCTAACCATCTTTTTTTATCACTTATAAGCAAAACCCCCAGTAATCAGTGCTGGGGGTTTTGTTTGTCTCAATTGCGGATTTTCTACTGCTATTGGGGTAGAGTCCGGCTGGTATACGCATCTATCGCATACGCTGGGGTGCGCTCAATGTAATCTATATCCATACCAGTTATAGATTTAGCTAACTTCTCAAAAGATGCAGAACGCCAGTTACGTTCATGGATAGGCTTTTTTTGTTCTCCCAGAAAGTAAGCTAAAGAACCTAAAACAGAAGCTGCAACCCAACCTAAAACTAACACTGCGAATAATATAGCCATCGTTAATTTCTTCCTATAATTTTTGTGAATTTATGTAAATAAATATAACTTTATTGCAACAAAATTAGCAATATGCGCTAAATAGGGTATGCCGAGCAAGTAGGTAGGGTTATTACTACCGCTATTCAATTTTGGATTTTAGATTTTTAATTTTGGATAGGGAACTTTGATTCAAAGCTTATTTCAGCAGTTGGAATGAAGAGAACTATGCCCATGTGGTATTATTGATTTCTGTAAGTAGAAGGACTAAATTAAACTTAACTTGATAGCGCCGGGTTTCGACTGCGCTCAACCCTCTTCTAATAAGGTTAACGAGCATTGAGCGTAGTCGAAATGCGTCTTATAAATAATTGTGTCCACCTACTTAACTTTGCTAAAAATTAATAGCTAAACTTGTAGCGATCGCAGCTAAGTTAAACACTTTCTACCTCCTCTAGCAAGAGGTAGTTACGTTGTATAGAGGTTATGTAATCAAAAAGCCCGTGACGAGGATTGAACTCGTGACCTCACCCTTACCAAGGGTGTGCTCTACCACTGAGCCACACGGGCGAAATTTATTTAATTAGATTTTGAATTATATTATAATCCAAAATCTAATCTTGAAGGTGGGCCGGGCTGGATTTGAACCAGCGTAGGCGTAAACCAACGGATTTACAGTCCGTCTCCATTAACCACTCGGACACCGACCCGTATGTCCCACGATTTACAATAATAGCAGCAAATTTTAGAAATGGCAAGGGAAAGAGGAAAATTTTTTCGAGAGCGGTATTCTCACTGTAGAGACGTTGCAGGCAACGTCTCTACATCATGTATTTGGCTACAAACCTAATCTAAGAGTTCACCCGTCTCTTGCAGTGAGTGCAAGCGGCTGTATATCCCCTCATGACGCAAGAGTTCGTCGTGGCTACCAACTTCCACAATCTTTCCCTGATCTAGAACTACAATCTTGTCTGCTTCCCGCACTGTACTCAGGCGGTGAGCAATGATGATTGTTGTACAAGTTCCCTGAATCGATCGCATCGCTAATTGAATAGAGCGTTCAGACTCGTAATCTAGACTAGAGGTGGCTTCGTCAAAAATCAGTACATCAGGTTCTACTAGCAAGGCTCTAGCAATTCCTAAACGCTGTCTTTGTCCACCAGAAAGCCTCACGCCACGCTCTCCAACAACTGTGTAGTAACCTTGGGGTAGATGCTGTACTACTTCGTCAACTCTGGCAATTCTACAGGCTTCTCTGACTTGCTCAAGGGTTGCGTCTGGTCTACCGTAGGTGAGGTTATCCAAAATCGTACCGTTGAACACGTCTACTTCTTGATGAACGATCGCCAGCCTGCGTCTATACTTAGATACATTCAAAGTGCGAATATCTTCACCATCAATGAGAATTTGCCCATCTTGTGGTTCAAAATAACGCAGTAGGAGTTTTACCAAGGTGGACTTACCAGAACCAGAGCGACCAACTAAAGCCACTGTTTGGTATGGTTCAATCAATAAGTTGATATCTTGCAGGACTTTGCGGTTAATATCATAGCCAAAACTGAGATGAGCAAATTCAACTTTGCCAGTAAATTTGTAGGGTAAAGATGTATCATCTTCTGCCAACACAGTAGCCGCATCGTATCCAGTGGGTTCTTGCATAAACTCATGGAACCGCAGCATGGAAGAATAGCGCCGTGCAAAAATTTCTGCTAGTGTGCTAATTGGTTCCAACTCTGCATAAGCCATGCTGGAGAGGGTTAAAGTCATGACAAAATGACCAAGGGAAATTTTACCGTTTACCGTTGCAGCTAAAGTTAATCCTAAAATAGCGAACACACAAAACTGAATAAATGTCTTTTGCCAAGTTAGCAGGATCACGTAATTCTTGTGAACTCTGTAATCAACTACTGTTAACTCCCTGTCTAAACGTTGTTTTTGTCGCTTCAGTTCTTTGGCTTCTGTGGCAAAAGCTTTTACTGTTTTGATGTTAGTAATTAACTCAGATGTACGGCTTTCGGTATTTTCCATGTATTTATCTAGAAGACCTTCGTGCCGAATTATTTGCTGTAACTTTCGTAAGCTAAAGGCAAGAATAATCACGAAAGAAATCAGATATAGTAGGGCAATTCGCCACTCAATCACGAGAATAAATAGGAAAATTCCTAGCACCCGCAGCAGTTTAGGAATTAATTGTCCGGCAATTTCTGGATATGTCCAAGTGTGATTAGAAATACCTCGACCTAAACGTCCAGCAATTCGTCCGGGATTATTAACATCATAAAATTCTACGGGAAGTGTCAGAATTTTCTCAATTGCTAACTTGCTATTATCCCGACGAGTCCTTAAGGCTATATCCCAGTGGAACCAACTGGTTAACCAAGGTTGTGTCGGCGCTCTAACTACGGTGACTAGAAAAATTAAACCCAGTAGTACGCCTAAAGATAGATGTTTGTTAACTGGGTAATTAGTTAATTGGGAGACATTTGCGATCGCACTTTCTAAAGGTTTATCTAACGGTTGATTGGACAAAACGTTTAAAATTTGTCCAATCGCATAGGGAACAACTAAATCCACAATCTCGTAAATGCTGGACGCTGCAATACTCAAGATACCCAGCTTCCAATCGTCACGAAAATAATTGACAATATCTCTAAATTTAGCCATGATGCACACTGCCCAAGAGTGCGAGCTTTAACTTGGAGCTTTTATGCTACATGTATATTACAGATGTAGTCAATAGCTAAATCATGAAATCACCCGAATGGGTGAGATTAATTCAAAATTGAAAAAGTGATACTTAGCAAAGGTTTGGGCGTTTGCATCTGTATGGTATTTTTTGTGTAATAGTATAAGTTTGCTAGTTCTGCTAATTTGCAATTGAGAAATTATCAGTTTATTTGGCTTGCTCGATTTTTTTGCGGATTGATGTTATTGGGGAAAAACTCTAGGCGATAGCGATAAAGGGCGACTGGGCGAGAACCTGCGGTGAAGTAATCTGGATCTTGGGGTGAGAGGTAGACAGCCGTTACTTGATCGGCTTCAATTGTTGGGGATGATGTAGAAAGTTGATGGTAGGCGGTGGTAGATTCCACTGAGTTGAAGTAAGGGCGTGAACCACCTTTAAATAATTGTTGAAAGACTTCTGCGGTAATAAATTTACCGTCTGGAGTAGTTTCTGTAGCCCGTGCTGTGACGATAGAAACTAATTGGCGTTCCCCGCGTAAAAATGTAATTTGACGATTAGGCGAATCGGGGTCTACTTTGACTGATAATACTGCTTCATCACCTAAGTAAGACTTAGCTAGATTCAAACTATTAAATGCTCTATCGGCTACTATGTTTGTTGATATGGTCTGAGGAGTTAATTTTAAACTAGTGAAAGGCGATGGCGTTCCGCCCGCCGTAGGTGATCGCGCAGCGTTCGTTTTAGAAAATCGCTCTTTCACAAACCGTACTAAAAAACTCACAGGCTGATTTAATTGTCGGCGATTTCCTTCAAATCCAGGTGTGACAATATCTGGTGCTAACGGTGCAGCTAAATCTACCAAAGTGCTTTTAACTTCCCAAGTTCCCGCCATCCATTCAGGATAAATCAAATCTCCCTTAGCAGGCTGTACAGAAGTTAGTTTTTCCCACTGGGGAAAATATGCTAAACGTTCTGATAATTCACCTGCGCTTGCTTGTTTACTCCATCCTAATAACAAGATAATAATTAAGCAAAAATTACAAATAATTCTCAAAGTAAGTGTGAATTTCATTTTGAAATGTTTTTAATAAGGGTCAAAGCCCTTCTATTTAGATAAAAGAGGGCTAAAGCCCTTACTACTAAAATTTTTAGAGTTGTACTGGCAAAGGTTGCCAAATTTCGCCGTACTTTTCTTTTAATGTTTGCCAAGCTTCTACTTGTCCTGGTTCATATTCTCCGGGTTTACCCCATTGTAAAAATATGCTTAAAGCCGACTCTTGTTTATCATCTAAAAAGCGGATGGCGTAAGTTGGAAAATTACCGCGTTTTGCTTCTCCAGTTTCAAATTTAACTTGAGTTATTTTGTCCATATTCAAGTGAAATTCAAAGCCTTCGGTGTGCATATTGGCATATTTACCTTTAGCCAATTCTGCATAAAATAGCTTTTCAATTTTCCCCCGCGCTTCTAATACCGCCGCACTGCTAGTAACAATTAAGCGCAAAGTTCCTAAATTTTCACAAGCTTCTAAAAACTCTCTCAAATCAGCACTCATACATTCCCCTTTTCAGCGTTGACTGTTAACTGTTAACTGTTAACTGATGACTGTTAACTAACTCTCATACTGTTCGTAGGCGCTGACGATGCGCTGTACTAAAGGATGACGTACGACATCTTTTTGGGTAAATTCACAAACGGCAATACCTTCTACATGCTTTAACACTTGTAATGCTACCGTTAAACCTGATTGCTGATTCATTGGTAAGTCGGTTTGTGTGGTGTCGCCTGTAATCACCATACGCGAACGGAAGCCCAAGCGGGTTAAAACCATCTTCATTTGGGCGGGTGTGGTGTTTTGGGCTTCATCGACTATGACAAAAGCGTGATTGAGGGTGCGTCCGCGCATATAGGCGAGGGGTGCGACTTCAATAATGCCCCGTTCTATGAGGTTGGGGACTTTCTCTTGGTCGATAAATTCGTAAATTGCATCGTAAAGGGGACGCAGATAGGGGTTAATTTTCTGCTGTAAATCTCCTGGTAAAAAGCCCAATCTTTCCCCAGCTTCTACAGCCGGACGGGTCAAAATCAGCTTTTCTACTTGATTGGCGAGGAGTGCTTGCACGGCGACGACTACGGCGAGGTATGTCTTACCAGTCCCAGCCGGGCCGACGCAGAAAGTCAGGTCACGTTTACGGATGGCTTCGATGTACTGGCGCTGTCTGAAGGTTTTGGCGCGGACTTCATCACCCCGGCGAGTTCTGGCTAATACATCGCGCTGTAATTCTTTGAGTTCGTCTTCGCGGTGAGTGTCTAGAGCTTGACGGGCTGTTAATATATCAGCACTAGAAATAGTATTGCCCTGAACCCAAATATTTTCTAGCGATCGCACTAATTTTGCGGCTAAGTCTCTTTGTTGTTCTGTGCCGAAAATATGTAACTCTTGCCCACGCAGCACTAAATTCGCTCCTGTTTGCCGGGAGAGAATTTTGAGATTTTCTTCTCTATCACCCGCAAGTGCGATCGTACTGGTAATGTTAGGCAGCTGAATTATCAAGGCATCTGCCATAGGTATTTTTTAATTTGTTTTATGTGTTAGTTGTCAGTTGTCAGCTTTGCACTGAGCTTGTCGAAGTGTCGCTTTTGAGTTATCCATTTAAAATACTGATTGCTGACAAAATATCCACCCCCAAAAAAATGGATATATTTATTAAGTTTATCAATTGATAATTGACAATTGTTTCATTCAAGGTTTAAGACCTCTCCTTTTCAGGAGAAAAAATCAAAAAATAAATCCTTGTCTCCAATCCTCTCACTTCCAGGGAGAGGGAAAAAGTCAATTGTTAATTGTCCATTGTCCATTGTTGAATAGTATCTTTTTGAGTGTTTTATCTCACTTTAAACAAGTCAGTATTTATACTATTTTATAATAAAAAACCTTGATAATTCTAGATTATAGGAAGGTTTTGTATAAATTTACTAGTAAAATTTTTTATAATTTGTAACTAATTATTTTTTATATTTCTGAAGTAGAGACGCTGTAGCATCTCTACTTGACTGCGGTTTGAGTTAAAAATAACTCTCTATCTTCAACTACCCTAATCAAAGAAAATGCTTTGATTTAGTAGCGACCACCCTTGCGTGCTGCTTCTGCTTTGCGCTTGCGACGCAGACTAGGTTTCTCGTATCTCTCCCGACGTTTAACTTCGGATAAAATCCCGGCTTTTTGAATTTTCTTTTTAAAACGTCTAATTGCCGAGTCAATAGACTCATTTTCACCCAAACGAATTTCAGCCACTCCCTGGATTCACCTCCTGGCAGAGATTCTCACAGTAGTTGTGCATAAACATCATTAACTGAATACAGTTGGTAGTTTTAATCGAAGGTTCTGAGCGGGATGAATTAAAACCGCTCAGGCTTCTTATTTATTTTTAACCTAGTACCGCACAGATTTAATCAATCAATTATTCAAAATATATGAAAAGCTTGTTTATGAGCTTTTTGCATTTTGATTTTCGTGTACCAGTACTAGCGAGTGCGCGGTTTCACAATTGGTCGCGGTGCATTGCCACTACTTTCTCGTGATCTTGGCGGAGGTCTACGTTCTTGTTGGTCGTCTTCAACAGACATCCCTTCTCGCCCTGGAGTGGTGCTACCGTATATATCCAGATAAACTGATTGTCCAGTAAGTTCTGCCGCAGCAGCAAGCACTGTCCGAATCGCCTGAATATTGCGTCCCCCTCTACCAAACACTTTTCCCTTATCGGCACTTTCAAAGGCGATGCGAATCCAAGCCCGTTTTAGGGTGGAAGAAATTTCACAATCGACGCTTAAAGACTCTGGGGCTTCTAAAAACGGCTGCATCAAAAACTTGACCAGCCCCACGTAATTGGGACTAGCTGTTTGTGAGTTAGCCGTCAGACTATGATTCGGCTGCTGTTGCTCTGACCTGTTCAAAAACATTTTGTTTTTCTAAGATGCGGCGTACGGTGTCTGTGGGTTGAGCGCCTTGTTGTAGTCGCTTAACGATGCCAGGAACATCCAATCGCACTTCATCGGTTCTGGGGTTGTAGAAACCTAATTCTTCCAAGGGGCGGCCATCACGGCGTGAGAGGTCGTTGGCAGCAACAATGCGGTAACTTGCTTCCCGCTTTTTACCGAATCGCTTCAAGCGCAGTTTGATCATGATTGAAGAAACGTTCTCCTGTTAGTTTACTGAAATGCCAATTTTAACATATTGATCAGTGGTCGGTTGTCAATAGTCAACAGTCAACAGTCAACAGTCAACGGTCAATGGTCAGCACAATAATTTTAACTATGGACTAATGACTAATGACTAATGACTAATGACTAAAGATTTCCAAAACCTTTTTTCTTTTTGTCTTTGGGTTTTTTCTTCTTTGCGCCTGCGCCGCCACCGCCGTTGTAGCCTCGCCAGCCGGGGGCGGCGGAACGACCAGCGCCAGCAAAGGCGTTACCCATACCGCCACCGCCAAACATTCCAGGCATTCCGGGGAAGTTACCTTGACCCATTTGCTGCATGAGCGATCGCATTTTTTGGAAATCTGCCACCAATTTATTCACATCTGACTCTTTATAACCGGAGCCAGTAGCAATTCTTTTGCGGCGGCTGGGGGAACTGGCTAGTAAATCAGGGTCGCGGCGTTCTTGCAAGGTCATGGAATTAATCATGGACTCGCACCGCTTAAGTTGGGTTTCTCCTTGCTTTAACTGGTCATCAGAAAGCTTACCCATCCCTGGAATCATTTTAAGGATACCCCCCAGAGACCCCATATTCTTTAACAGCCGTAGCTGTTTCACGAAGTCGGTAAAGTCAAATTTCGCTGACAGGATTTTCTCCTGCATTTTCTCCGCATCAGCTAGGTCAAATTCTTCTTGGGCTTTTTCTACCAAGGTCAAAACGTCACCCATACCCAAGATCCGGGAAGCCATGCGGTCTGGATAAAAGGGTTGTAGGGCTTCGACTTTTTCGCCTACACCGACAAATTTAATTGGTGCGCCGGAAATCTGACGTACTGATAACGCCGCACCACCCCGGCTATCACCATCCATTTTGGTGAGAATTGCGCCTGTGATGCCTATTTGCTCGTGGAAGGTGCGGGTGAGGTTGGCGGCTTCTTGACCCGTCATTGAGTCCACAACCAATAGGGTCTCGTGGGGTTGGACGGTGGCTTTGATCTGGGCTAATTCCGCCATCATATCTTCGTCTATTTGCAGACGACCAGCCGTATCAATAATGACTGTGTTTACACCTTCGGCTTTGGCACGTTCCACACCTTGACGGGCAATTTCTACTGGGTCGGCATCGCTTCCCAACTCAAATACGGGTACGTCAATTTGTTTACCCAAGGTAATCAACTGGTCAATAGCGGCTGGACGATATACGTCTGTGGCTACCAACAAGCAACTGCGCTCTAATTTGCGTAAATGTAAGGCTAATTTAGCTGTAGCTGTGGTTTTACCAGTACCTTGTAACCCAGCCATTAATACAATTGTGGGCTTTTCTTCAGTTTCCGCCAGGGGAACGTTTTCTTCCCCCATCACCTGCACTAGCTCATCGTAAACTATCTTGATGAACTGCTGGTCAGGACGCACGCCTTTTACGACTTCGGCTCCCTGCGCTTTGGCTTCAACTTCGCTAATAAAATCTTTGACTACTTGCAGGTTAACATCTGCTTCCAACAGGGCGCGGCGCACTTCCCGCAAAGCATCTTGAATATTAGAGTCGGAAATTTTATCTTGTCCGCGCAGTTTTTTCCAGGCGGATTCTAAACGGTCGGCTAATGCGTCAAACATATCTTAGTTACAGTTATTGAGCCAATGGGGATGTCCGAATCAGCGAATAAGTGCGATTCAGAAATTTTTATAATGTGCTATTTACCAGCTTAGTAGTTTTTCTCCCGACTTGAGCAGGGGGATAGCCATTGGTGTCAACTTAAGTTAGCCGCCAGGAAGTTAAGTTCCTTTCTGGACAATATTTTTACGTTAAATATAAAGTTAAACACTACCAATTCTCCGCAAGGGGGCGGAAACTTGGGATAAATATGAAGACTTAAATGCAGCAAGTAGGGGAAGTAAAGGAATAAGTTTTAACCATCTTGTCTCCCTCAACCCCCTCATCTCCTCTACTCCTATGAATTATGAACCCTTCTGGAAACTGCATTAGGCACATCCTGAGAAGCCAGAATAACTTGAATGTATTTATTCTGGCAATCTTGAGAAAATTTTAGAAAGAGGTTGTTTTTCTCATCAGGTGAAAGTCTATCAAATTGAGTTGAGTCTCTATGTGGGGATGTAGAGTCTAAATATCTTAGAAGTAGTCCTTTGTAACCCAAAAAAGCAAGTTCATTAATGAGATTTTCACAGAATTTGCCGTCAAAGTATCCCCCGTGAACGTTGATATATTTGGGGAAACTGAAAAAATAGGCAAGTAGTATTTGAATATAGTCCAATAAATTTAGGGCTGGTTGTCCTTTAGCAAAACTCAGTAGTCCTTGATTGGGTATTTCTTGATAATCGGTACAATCGAAATATGTAAAAAAATCTCCTATATTAATACCGTTATCTTGAGCTTGAAAACTCTGTCCATTTAACATCTGACGTTCAATTGATGATGCTCGAATTTCTAGGCATTCAAGAGGGTTAATAGGATCGGTAAAATTGTCATTTTCACTGTTGAGAATACCATAGTTACTCAATTGGAGATTTTCTTTAAATGCTTGACGGTTAACTGTTATGTTACCTAGCTTGTAACCCCTAAATCGAGTTCTTGATGGGAAACTAAAATAATTAGCAGCTGTTGAAGCCAAGCGTAATGCTAAATCAGCCTCATTGCAAAATACATAGGCTTCCTCACAACGTTTTAGTGAAGGTCTAAGAAAATTAGCCCTAGAAGTTAAAATCGATTCTAGGGGAATATCTGGTGCAACAAGTACTAATCTTCCTAAACTAAAGACATCGCCAATTTCAGGTGAGGGTTTATCTACTATGGCATCAGGATCAAATACATCTGAGAGGATACGAATTGTTTGAGTTGCTACCTCACAACCTAAACTATGAGCAATAAAAGAGATTTTGATTCTAATTTTATCGCTTTGGCTTTCTCGTTCTTCAATCAGCTTCCATTTTACAGACTGCAAATTTTGTGTTTTGCATTCTTCCAAAATTTCTTTTTGTAAATCTTGGAAGAACCTGACTAAATCTAGTACACCATAATTACTCGCACGAAAGCGATCGCGCGGATAAGCTGATAGGCGTAAGGCAATTAATGCTAATATAATCCCAACTATAAATATAGAAATAACTGTAATAGGTACAAACAATAAATTAGGATTTTTGGCAATAGGAGGTAAAGTAGCGATCGCGCCAACTGCCAAACCCACTACTACCATAATTAATCCATTAGGAATAATAGGTAAAAATTTGGTTGCTAGTGCTATGTTCGTTAGCCCAATTCCTACTACAGATGCAAAGCTAATAATTAGCAGAGAAGTTAAAAGAAAATTCGCTGCTGCATTTGTCCATAGAGATAGTATGATACCAACTAAACCAAAAAATAGTGTAGTAATTAAAATTGCTAAAGGTAAATTTGGTAAAGATTGTAGGGAATAGACAATTTTATCTACAAACGATATTGGCTTACTATTTGCAGATGCTGGGGCATCTTGCATAGGGTTTTCCGCCGGCCAGCGATAGCCAATAAATACATAATTGTTAGGCTTAAAGTTAGCTTCTGTGGAATTTATATAATTATCAGTTCGCTGATAGCGATTAATCGCATCTCGTTCTGAATTAGCATAACCATGTATGTGTAGTACTAATTCTGGTTGTTCAATATTAATGAGGTATTGGGCAATTTTTTTTAATTCAAGTTTATTGAGATCCTCTGTTTGACCTACATATAAATCTTCAACATTAATTGTTGCTGTACTTCTGAGATAATAAGCAGGTACTGTAGTTGGTTTATCTTCTAGACCTTTTAAAGATGAGAGTGTATATATTTGCTCCGAAGGCAAGTAATCTAGTGTTGACATAAGTATCCTTGTGTGACTACTTGGATAGTAGAAGGAGAATGGTTTTGGGATAAGTATGGGATTGATTGGGTGTTTGAGAAGGTAAAACAAATATTCAAGTATTGATTATGGCAACTTACCGCTTCAACCCTCATTGACTAAATTTTCTATGGTTTCAGCATCATTTGGTAAGGTAGTTGTTAAAACTTCACTACCTGTATCTGTTACTAATACATCGTCTTCAATGCGGATACCGCGCACATCAGCAAATTGGGCTAGGCGTTCCCAATTAACTACATCTTGATATTTAGCGCGATCGCTGGCATTGTTTAAAATTGGGGGAACCTGATAAAATCCGGGTTCGATGGTGACTAACATTCCTGATTGTAAAGGACGATTTAAACGCAGGTAGCCTAAACCAAAGCGATCGCTTCTACTCCTGCCTTCCTCATACCCTGCCAAATCTCCCAAATCTTCCATATCATGCACATCTAACCCCAACAGATGACCGATACCGTGGGGGAAAAATAAGGCATGGGCATCAATTTCTACTAAATCTTGGGGGTTGCCTTGTAATATGCCTAAATCAACTAAACCCTCAGCGATAACTGTCGCCGCCAATAGATGAATATCCCTATATTCCACACCAGGGCGAATTTTAGCAATGCAGGCATCATGGGCTGCAAGTACCACATCATAAATGTCGCGTTGCGTTGGGGAAAATTTACCAGAAACAGGCCAAGTACGGGTAATATCTGCTGCCCAACCTGTTGGGGTTTCGCCACCAACATCGACTAATAATAAATCTCCTGGTTGCAAAGGGTGGTGATATTGTTCGTTGTGCAGAACTTCGCCGTGGACTGTGACAATGCTGTTGTATGCGGTTGTCATGTTGTGGGCGATGAAAACGCTTTCCATTGCTGCCCGAACTTCTGCCTCAATTTTGGCGTTGGGGGTGGCTGCCATACCAGCTTTGTGGGCGGCTACACTCACAGCCGCCGCTTTGCGTAACTCGGCTAATGCGCCTGCATCGTGGCTGAGGCGTAAAGTCACAATTGCCCTAGCTAATTCTCTATCTATGCCATCCAAGTCATAGGGTGAGGATATGTTTCTTTGCAACACTTGTGATTGTACAAGGGTCGTTCGATAATTTTGGACGGGGATTGATGCGGCATTACTTCCCCGATGTTTTAACTCAGACAAGGTTCTGGCGGATTCTGCGCCAATTTGTGCAGCGATTTCTTCACGCTTGGGCATTTCTCCATGCCAAAGAGCGCTACTGGGTGCAGGATCATCAATAAATAGTTCTAACTTGCCACCTTCTAGGCGAATGGCGGCGTTAGGTAGGGGTAAGCCAGCAAAATAGAGGAAGTGACTGCTGGCACGAAATGGGTAAATATTGGCAGGAAAGTTGCGTGGTGTGTCGCTACCAGACCAGAGAATTACCGGAAAATCAATCAAGCTGGCTAGTTTTTGACGGCGATCGCGTAAAGTATCAGCTAGGGAACTCATAGTGATTATTTGGTCTGGTATTGCATTGTTAGGAATGATTTATTTCACGCACAGAGGATTTAATTTCAGCGTATCGATTTCACAGCGTTTTTAATCTTTATCTTCTTTATCGTCTTCCTTATCATCATTCTCTTTCTCTTTATCATCGTCTTTTTGCTTGTTCGGTACTTCAGGTTGTACCGTAGGCGGTTTTACTTCTGTAGGTACTGATGGCACTTTTTCTTCAGCATTACAACCAACTAAACCTATAAAAATTAATCCTGTATGTAAGGCTGCAAAGATACTTCTGATGACGTTGCGTTGCAAATTACCTTTTGCGTTATACATTGACTCAGGTTTCTAGAAATAGTTTACTAATCTCTAAGGTACTAGTTTTAAGAGGTTATTTATAAAGTATAAATAAAATTACTGTTGGGTGTGTTAGGCGCACATTGAAAGATCATGTCTCACGAAAAGAATAACTTAAGCGCCTAACGTACCCCTAAATAATACGGTGCGTTAGGCTAACGCCTTAACACACCCTACTTAAGCTTTACTTTATAAATAGTTTCTAATTACGAATTATACATGGGACAAATTATTACTCAAGTAGATGCCTTTACCGATAAACCCTTTGCCGGAAACCCTGCGGCTGTGTGTGTTTTATCTTCTCCTCAAGATGATGCTTGGTTGCAGAATATCGCCCAGGAAATGAATTTATCGGAGACTGCTTTTTTAATTAAGCAAGAGGATGGTTTTAATCTGCGTTGGTTTACACCTACTGTAGAAGTGCCGCTTTGTGGTCATGCAACTTTAGCCAGCGCTCATGTTTTATGGTCGCAAGGGCATTTATTAACTAATGAAATTGCTCGTTTTTATACCAAAAGTGGCTTATTAATTGCCAAGCTACAAGGTGATTGGATTGAGTTAAATTTTCCTGTAAATCAATCACACGAAGCAATCGCACCGCCAACACTTGCAGAAGCTTTGGGTGTTGCTTACAAATCTTTATATCAAAATACTTTGGGTTATTTGGTAGAGTTGGACTCTGAAGATTTAGTGCGGCAATTACAGCCGAATTTTCAACTACTGAAAACTTTGCCAGTGCCGGATGTCATAGTTACTAGCAAAACCCATCGTAATTCTCAATACGATTTTGTCTCTCGCTTCTTTGCCCCAAGCTTAGGTATAAACGAAGACCCTGTGACGGGGGCTGCTCATTGCTGCTTGGCGGCTTACTGGCGCGATCGCTTACATAAAGATGAGTTCTTAGCTTATCAAGCCTCTAGTCGTGGAGGTGTGGTGAAGGTGCGTTATCAAGGAGGCGATCGCGTTTTTCTGGCAGGTCAAGCAGTTACAGTCATGCGAGGGGAATTATTTTAACTCGGTTATGGGCGATCGCTTAACACCCAATAACAAAAAACCCCGGCTTGAACAACCGGGGTGGAAGAAATACAAATGACAATCAGATACAGCGATATAGAAGTCTAAAAATTTTAGCTAACGCCAAAGGCAACCAATACGACTAAAGCCAAAACCAAAGTAGCGATCGCACCTTGAATTTTGTATAAATTTTGCTGCTCTTGGTTGGGATACTCAGCGTAGTAGAGTTTTGGTTCAGTTGCGTAGTTATTAAGAATACCGTCTTCGTTAATAGTGGTGTACATAGTTTTTTCTCTGTTTTGTTACTCTATGTAAACAAATTTAACAATATTGTTACAAAATGTCAATAGGACTTGACAGGAAATAGTGGATGCCTGTAATAAAGAGGGCTTATCTTAACGTGAGTTGCAGGAAACTTAACCCCAACCCTTTCAAATCAAGGGAAGGGGTTGAGAATATACAACTTATACGGAATTGCAGTCAAAGATAGTAACTTATACGGGGAATGGGTATAGCGTTTCCCATTCTGATGAGGCACAAAATCACCCCTCCCCAACCCTCCCCTTGGCAAGGGGAGGGTGCGCTATCGCGCGGGTGGGGTGTATTTCATGTGCTTGGGAATTGCTATATAAAAAGTCAACTTTTGATTAATGACCAATAACTAAATTAAAAGATTACCCCTATTAGGAGTAATCTTCTGATGAATATGAGCATTATGTAATTATTTACAAATTGCGTTGGTGTGATTACTGTTTGTTGAGCTAATTTTTACCTCGTTCATCACACCATTAATGTTATTCTTCTTCCTCTAAATCAACATCTTCTTCATCTTCTTCACTAACTTTAGCTACAGAGTTGGCAGAAACTACAGCGCCTTTGTCTAATTTCTCCCGTACTTGTTGCTTAATTTGTTCAGCAAATTCTGGCTTTTCTTCTAGATATTTAATCGCATTATCTCGACCTTGAGAAATGTTATCGCCGTTGTAACTGTACCATGCACCTTTACGGATGAGGACACCAGTTTCTTCAGCCAAGTCTACTAAACAACCTAGTGTAGAAACACCTTTACCAAAAATAATGTCAAATTCCGCAATTCTAAAAGGCGGTGCAACTTTATTTTTAGCAACTTTGACTTTGACTCTATTACCAAATTCATCTGTACCTTTTTTCAAGGTTTGAATCCGGCGAATGTCCAAGCGTACTGAAGCATAGAATTTCAAAGCATTACCACCAGTTGTAGTTTCTGGGCTACCGTAGGTAACACCAATTTTTTGCCGCAACTGGTTAATGAAAATTACTGTACAACCAGATTTACCGATGTTACCAGTAATTTTACGTAGAGCTTGGCTCATTAATCTTGCTTGTAAGCCGACGTGGGCATCACCCATGTCACCTTCGATTTCTGCGCGGGGAACCAAAGCTGCTACTGAGTCAATAACTACGATGTCAACTGCTGCGGAACGCACCAGCTGATCGACAATTTCTAAAGCTGATTCGCCGGTGTCAGGTTGGGAAACCAGCAAATTTGCGATATCTACGCCCAAGGCTGCGGCATATGTAGGATCAAGGGCGTGTTCAGCATCCACAAAAGCAGCAATGCCACCTTCTTTCTGCACTTCTGCGATCGCATGGAGTGCTACGGTAGTTTTACCGGAACTTTCCGGCCCATAAATCTCAATCACCCGTCCCTTGGGTAAACCGCCACCCAGTGCTAAATCCAAGGTAAGCGCTCCGGTAGAAATTGTTTCTACCCGCATCCGGGTAGCATCACCCAGGCGCATGATTGTTCCTTTACCGAAGCTGCGCTCTATCTGGTTGAGTACCATAGTTAGCGCTTTTTGCTTGCCAGAATTATCGGTATTGATAGCCATTCCTGCCTCTAAAGTATATGGATTTAAGGTGTGTGGGGTTTGGAGTTGAGTAGAACAGATATACTATTTTAGCCAGAAAATTCTACTATTAGGGATTCTTAAATTAAAAAGTAATGATGGTAAGATCGTAACCCAATCACTACCTAATTGGGGTAGTTTTGGAGAATTATTCAGTTGATAGTTGACAGTTGTTAATAGTTATTCTCCCTCATCTCCCTAGCCCCTCAAATTGCTGCATAAACCGCCTGTCAAGCCAGTCTTTCCACTGCCAGAGTAATGGGTGGGGTGGTAGGGTGATACTACCTCTGGTGGCGATCGCTTTTCCGTCACCAGTACCGATTAAACTTAAGTATTGTTGCTGGGGTATGTAAGGTTTGAGAGGTTGTCCCTGTACCATCCGCTTCAGGTTTTCATATAACGGTTTACCTTGGCGTACAGCAAATACTCCAGCTTTGGGACGAGGATGATTAATCATGGTGGCGATGTCCCCGGCTGCAAAAACCTCTGGGTGTGTGAGTGACTGGAGTGTGTCGTTAACTAAAATAAAGCCTCGCTCATCGGTGGCTAAACCTGTTGTTTCTACCCATTGGGGGGCTGAGGCTTGTGTTACCCAGAAAATTTTGTTGCATTTTATTGTTAAGCCAGATTCACATTTTATTTCTAATGATTCTGAAACTGGTGTAATTTCACACACTGTTTGCTCTAAGTGTAACTTGACACCGCGTTGAATTAAAACTTGCTTAATCTGACGCTGTACTGATGGGTGATGGTGAGACATTAGTTCAGGACGGCGATGGAATAAATGAATTTCCAGATTACTTAGGGGTTGTTGGGCTTGTTTTAATATGCGTTGTAGATGTGCTTGCATTGATAGGGCTAATTCTACGCCACCAGCACCACCGCCGGCGATCGCAATATTTATCTTAATGTGAGGATTTTGAGTTACGCTGTCCACCACCCGATACCAATGCTCTAGTAATTGTGATACTGGTTTAGCAGGAACTGCATATTCTGCTGCACCGGATACAGACAGTGTGGCAGGTGTACTGCCAATATCGATAGACAGGAAATCGAAATCTACCGCAGGATGGTTAGCACAAATAACTTTGCGGTTAATTAAATCTAGGTCAACTACTTTATCTATACAAAATTGTGCTTGAGCAAAGTTAGCTAATTTTTGCAAGTTGATATGGCATTCATCACGCCCATAAACACCAGCAATATGTCCTGGTAACATTCCAGAGTATGGTGTATCTGAAGCAGGGGAAACTAAAGTTAGACGTACTTCAGGTAGAGGTTTCATCCCCAACATTTTTAATATAATGGCATGACTGTGACCACCCCCAACTAGCACTAAGCTATGATGAAGTCGCTGTAAATTTTGCTGCATCTATCTCATGGTTTGAATAAGTTATTCTTCCATTACTTGTAAATATTTCAATAATTTAAAGTTTTATACTTCGCTTAATTGTAACACTATCAATTTTTATATAGCTGGATTTTACTTAATTGTTTCTCTAGAAGGAATATTTACATTTACTTACTTAGTAATGTGAATATTAAGTCTTCAAATCTTACAAGTATTTAGTTACTCAGTAGGAATTGATGATTGTTTTAATTGATATACGCTCAGATTATAAGTCAAATTTGTTTTGTCCCTTTAATTAATTATCATTATATTTACGACTATACAAAATATAGAAACATATGCAAAATAACAAAGCACAACTAATCTATTAATTCTTAGTATCTCTATGTTAACTATAGTCTTTAATATTTATCAAAACGTTTTAAAAAAAATGCAATACAGTGATTTGATGGTTAGTAGCACCGATCAAAAAATTTCGTTTAGTAAACAAATAAACTCTTATGGAAAAAGTAATGTTACCAATCAAAGCTTAAAAGTAATTATCAAAGATTTACAGCATCAAGCAATAGGAATCAGACTCAGTGCTGTTTATGAGTTAGAACAAATTGCTGATAATTATCCTCAATATCACTGGCTAATTATAGAAGCTCTTTGTCATTTTATACGTCATTATGCTTCTGGCATTTCTTCATCAAACTTAGACTATCGTTCAAAACTTGCAGTTCAAACTGCTTTAAATGTTATTACTAGAAGCAATATCAAACTTAACGTAGAAAATCAACAATTAGATTTGAGTAACACGGATATCAGAGGAGTAAATCTAAGAAAAGCTCACTTAGAAGGAGCGAACCTCTATCGAGTTGATCTTTCTGGCGCAGACTTATCTGAAGCTAATCTTTGTGGCTCAATTCTCACAGCCGCTAACCTTGCTGGTGCTAACCTTGCTGGGGCAAATTTATCTGGTGCAATTCTCAGTGCTGCCAACCTCAGTGCTGCCAACCTGACTGGAGCTAATTTTACTGAAGCAAATTTATATTTAGCTGATTTGCGAGAAACAATTTTATATGAGACAAAATTTAATAGAGCGAATTTAAGGGAGGTAAAATTTACAACTCCTGATACTAGCAATAATAACTCGCTAAACATCCAGTATCCAGACTCTACAAGTCATAATGAACCAGACACAATTTATTAATTTTCTCAAACTCAACTTAATTTTTATCTCTCACTCCTGAATCAGGAAATAATTATCAATCTTTATATTTTTTGTCATTAAAGCATTAATTTATATCATCAGTAAGTTATTCAAATTTAGGGCTAAATAGTGTATCATCCTTTAAGAATACATAAGTATGCAATTGGGTGTGGTAAGGAATGATACGATTATGCCTGCTAATAAAACAGATAAGTTATGGCGTTGGTTGATTGGAATAACCGTTATATTTGCCGTTACCATAACTGTGATTCTATTTGTATCATCTAATTCTCCAGGTTTAGCAATTCAACAAAAAATACAGTTTAGAAATCAAGCTTTAATAACCACTGCTATCCTTTTTTTAGGGTTGGGAGTAATAATTAATGCTTACTATGCAGCAAAGCGTATAGATGCGATACATAAAAGTGCCTTAGCTGCTGAAAAAAATGTCGAAATTAATGTTCAAAATGCCAAGTTATCAGAGAATCGTTTAATTTCAGAGCGTTTGATGACGGCTATTACCCAACTGGGACACGAGAAAATCGAAACCCGAACGGGTGCAATTTATGTTTTAGAAAAAGTTGCACAGGATTTTCCGCAAGAACACTGGACAGTTATGGAAATCCTCACAGCTTTTGTCCGCGAGAACGCTCCTGCTAGAGAAGTAGAAGTACTAGAGGAAGATGATTCACAGCCAACATCCCTAAATAGGTACAAGCAGGCAGAGCGTCAAAAACTACAACAATACCTGCATCAAAATGAAGAATCTGCAAAAATTCGCTCAGACGTTCAAGTAGCCTTGACTGTTATTGGTCGTCGTAATTATTTACAAGATGAGGACAATAAAAGAATCGATTTGCGTAATGTCAATCTCAGACGAGTAGAACTTTTGGGAGCTAATTTACAAAAAGCAGACTTGCGTGGTTGTGATTTGCGGGGAGCAGATTTGCGCGGTTGTGATTTTAGTGGCGCGAACCTTGATAGTGTCAAACTTGCAGGTGCTATTTTGTTTGAGGCTATTTTTTTAAAAGCGAATTTACAAGGAGCCGATATACAAGGCGCAAACTTAAATCGTGCTGATCTAAGTGGTGCGAATTTACGGGGTGCTAATCTTATGGGTGCTAGTCTACGTGCAGCTACCTTGCAGGGAGCAAATCTTTATAAAGTTAATTTACAACAAGCAATACTAAAATTAGCAAATCTATCTGGTGCTAAGTTGTTTTTGGCTAATATGCAGGGAGCAAAACTAGGTAAAGCAAATTTGTCGCTTTGCGGTTTAATCGGTGCAAATCTTAATGGTGCAAATCTTAACGGTGTAAATCTGTCTGGTGCAAATTTGAATGCAGCTAAGTTACAACAAGCAGAAGTTTTATTTGCTGATTTTACTGAAGCTAGTTTGACAGAAGCAGATTTGTATAAAGCCAATTTGATGGGAGCAAATTTACAAAGAACAAGTCTTTATCAAGCAAATCTTTCTCAAGTCAATCTTGTAGGTGCTAACCTAGCAAATGCTAACTTTTGTGATGTTAAATTGGCTGGAGCGATTCTTACAGGAGTGAAAAATTTAAAATCAGAACAGATTAGCTTGGCATTTGGCGATCGCAGCACTCGCTTACCTGATAGTTTTGAAATACCAATACATTGGCGACAATCTAGTTAATGCCATAAAAACAATTAAAACCAAGGGTTGTGTTCTTTATCCCAGCACTGGTCGCGGTTCCATATTCGACCTGTATATTCACATTCTTCTTGACTATTAATCCAAGGAACTGAAGTAGGATAACTTGGTTTAGCAATAGAATTGATATAAAAAAATAAACATTTAACAATTACAATACTAGCTGTAAATATTACAGTTGAATAGGTAGTATATATTGTAAATTTAAGTAGAATATCCCAGTATAACTTGCCTTTATGACTATGCAAGCGCTCTTTCATAAAACTTTCTCAAATTTTGAAGAATAAGCAGAGTAGAAATTCTAGTAGTGGTTACTCCTTGAATCTCTATTGACTGAGAAAAGTTATTTTTGTGGTAATTTACCTTTGTTAATTTTTTGAACATTTGTTTTTAATTAATTCAGTGCTGTTTTTTATATAAAATAAACACAAAAGATAAACTTTTCATAATGTTTAAATTTTTAATTAAAAACTTTTTTGTACAGATTGGAAAAACTTAAATTAGTAATAGTATTATCTTAACAATTTATTTCATATATCTTATGGATATCATTTATTACTTCTAAACTAAAAATCAGTTTAATACGTATATCAAGCAGCAAGTTTGTTTTTAATGTAAAGAAAAAGCAATTTTTTAAATTTTTTATAAGTTTTTTGTAAAGTTTGCGGAAATTGCTTAATTGAGTGATTTATTTAACTAAGTATATAAATATAGTTAAGGAAAAGAGATTGTAGTTATTTCACAAAATAGCAATAATTAGAGTATAAAAATTAAGAAAAGTAGTACCGTATAACGGGTAGCGATCGCCTCAGCGTTTTGTGGAAAAGCGATCGCTTAATGAATCGCTAGCCAAATAGTTGATTTGCTAACTAGCAAGATATTTTGGTACTACTGCCAGACGTAAATCAGGATAAACAACACAATCCAGATGACATCTACGAAGTGCCAAAACAAGGAAGTGGCATTAACGCCGAAGTGACCTGTATCGTAGTTATGCGGAATGAACGATCGCAAGAAAATAATCAACTGTAACAAGATACCGGTCAAAACGTGCAAACCGTGGAATCCCGTCAACAAATAGAACATTCCTCCATACACACCATCAGTAAAGCCAAACTTTAGGCTCTTCCATTCCATAGCTTGTCCTAGCAAGAAGTAGCTACCCATAGCCATTGTTGCTAATAAAAAGCCACGGAATCCCGAAAGATTATTGCGTTTGAGAGCGACTTCTGCGAAATAAATCACGAAACTACTAGCAACCAATACAACTGTATTAATAGCTGGAGCTTGTACTTCTAAACCTTCAACACCAACAGGTAGCCAGTTAGGAGTAGTTGTTTTGTAGACTATGTAGCCAGCGAAAAAGCTTAAGAAAATAACGCTTTCAGATAATAAGAAGACAATAAAACCAAACATTTTATTGCCTTCTTCATCATGACCATGTTCGCCAGCATCATGATGAGGTTGTTCTAATTCTTCTGGAACGATATAACTATCCATCGGTGAAACTTTGATTGTGTAAACTTACTGGAGAATTGTTTGTAGTAAGTGCTTTAGTGCTGAAAAAATAAGGACTAAAGTCCTTACTACTAACTAATTAATGATGAGTTTTGGCTTCAGCGATTAGTGGTTCTGATTTGCCGTAGCCGTAGGGTTCAGAAATCACAACGGGGATTTCTTCAAAGTTTTCTACAGGTGGGGGAGAAGATACTAACCACTCCAAACCAATTGCCCGCCAAGGGTTATCAGGTGCTTTCTCACCGTGCATCCAGGAAACCACCATATTGAAGATGAAGGGTAGGGTGGACATACCTAAGAGGAATGCACCAAGACTGGCAACGATATTCCAACCCTCAAACTCTGGTGGGTAGGAAGAAACTCGGCGTAGCATCCCTTGTAAGCCTAACGGGTGCATGGGGAAGAAGTTGAGGTTAGTACCGATGAATGTTAACCAGAAGTGCAATTTACCCCAGCCTTCGTAGTACATTCTGCCCGTCATTTTGGGGAACCAGTGATAGAGGGCGGCATACATACCCATTGTTACGGTTCCAAATAAGACGTAGTGGAAGTGTCCGACTACAAAATAGGTGTTGTTAACGTGGACATCAATAGGTACAGAAGAAAGCATGATGCCGACGATACCCGCGAAGACGAATAAAATCAGCCCACCCAAGGCGAACAACATGGGGGTGTTGAGTCGGATTTTTCCGCCCCAAATAGTTGCTACCCATGCAAACACTTTAATACCTGTGGGAACGGATACTAACATTGTTGTCAGCATGAAGAACATCCGCATCCAAGCAGGAGTACCACTGACGTATAAGTGGTGTACCCAAACAATGGCGCTGACTACAGCAATTAAGAGGGAGGAAATAGCAACTACTTTGTAACCAAATAGAGGTTTACGAGAGTAGACGGGGAAGATTTCGGAGAAGATACCGAAGATAGGAAGAATGATGACGTAAACAGCAGGGTGGGAGTAGAACCAGAAATAGTGTTGGAACATAACTGGATTTCCGCCTCTGCTGGGGTCAAAAAAGCTAGTCCCCACAGTCAAGTCGAGTAACAGCATGACTGCGCCTGCTGTTAAGGCTGGTAAACCAAACAATTGAATAATCTGGGCGCTAAATACTGCCCAAACAAATAGAGGCATCCGAAAGAAGCCCATTCCTGGCGCACGCATCTTGACGATGGTGGTAACGAAGTTGACTGCCCCCATAATTGAGGACACACCGGAAATAGCTACTGCCAATAGCCAGATGACTTGCCCATTGATTAAGTTACCTGTGGGGTTTTGCAAACTGACTGGAGGATAAGCCCACCAACCAGCTTGAGCTGGGCCACCGGGAACAAAGAAGCTACTCATCAAGAGAATCCCCACGACGGGAACCATCCAGAAGGCGGCAGCGTTGAGGCGAGGGAAAGCCATATCTCGCGCCCCAATCATCAGGGGTACTAGGTAGTTAGCTAGTCCCACAAGGGAAGGGAATGTCCACAAGAACAGCATCACAGTGCCGTGCATGGTGAACATACCGTTATATACGGTGCGGTCAATTAGGTCTGATTCGGGAGTGATGAGTTCTCCCCGCAATATCATGGCGAAAATACCGCCAACGAGAAAGAAGATAAAAGAGGTTACAAGGTATTGGATACCGATTACCTTGTGGTCGGTGCTAAAGCCGAAATATCGCTTCCAGCCTCCAGGGAATTCATGTTGAGGCTTCTCCACAGGGAGATTCAGCCTATCTATGGGGATGTTTGTCATGGGTGGGTTCCTTTTAACCTGGGTAATTAACCAAAGGTGCTGGGGCGGGTGCAACTGTTGGCCAACCAGTTTTTACTGGCTGAATGAGGCTTTGGGCGTATTCGGTAGCAGCTTGGTTGTGGGCAGCGCCTGGTTTATGGTTGGCTACTTTGGCTAACCATTTGTGATAATCTTCGGGTGACTCCACAACAACATTTGCCTGCATGGTGGCGAAGTATGTACCGCTATATTGAGAATCGGTGAGGTGATATTTACCTTCGCGGATGGGGGTAAATTCAAAGTCAATTGTGTGGTTGGGGATGATGTCTTGCTTGAGGCGAAAAGCGGGAATATAGAAGCCGTGTAGTACATCTTCAGAATGTAGCGCCAATTTTACACGGCGATCGCTTGGTAAATGCAGTTCTGTACTGGTAACATTCTTTTCGGGATAGCGAAATACCCACGCCCATTGTTTAGCAATCACATCAATTTTTTCTTCAGGTTCAGCTAAAGCATCATTTGTGGCTGCATAAGCTGATTCCATTCCCATTGGATTATGTAGGTGTACCAATGCTGTAGGCCCTTGGATACCCATTTGTTCATAAACTTGGTAGCTATAGTTAGCAATCCAAAATACCAAGAGGATGGGAATAGCTGTCCAAACTACTTCTAGGGCGATATTACCTTCAATGTGGGGGCCGTCGCTGTAGTCATATTGAGCCGCCCGATGGAACAGCAAGGAATATAACAAAACGGCTGTCACACCAAGAAAGATGAATGAACCCAGAGTTACTAAGAAGCTAAACAAATCATCAATTAAGCGAGATTCGGCAGCAGCTTGAGGAGGTAGCCAAGAATAGGACTGTTGACCTATCCAAAAACTGGTAATAGTCACAGCGATCGCGCCTATTATCAATGCCAAAATGTTGAAGAAATTACGGATCATCATGATTATTAGTCACTAGTCATTAGTCACTGGTCATTGGTCATGGGTTAAAAATTCTCAAAATACAACTTCCGTAATTACGAACTACGAATTACTTCAGCATGGTGTTGAGGTCTTCACCTAAGCGCAACAAGCTATCTGCTGTGTTATGTACGCCAAATTCAGCCGCTAATTGCGCTCCTAGTGTGCCGTGGAGATACATGATAAACATGATCGCTATACCAGCTAGTAAATAGGGCAACTGGACTTGTCTGTCTTCACCTGGAGACCAGACGTAGCGTTGCCAGGCCCGCCATAGGGTCATCACAGCAATTAAACCTAAAAGAAATACTCCACCTACGCCATGCCACATCATGGTTTGCATGGCTTGTAGTCCCCAGTCACTTTTAATATCTGGTGCTGGCGCGGCTAGGAACATTTCATAAAAGCCGGCTGCTACTGTGAAAAAGGTGATGATGGTGGAACCTACCATGTTGTACCAACCAACATCAAAGAAGTTATCCCGTTCTACAGTAATCGCCAAAAATTTAAAAACCCATTTCTGCCAAGGGAAAAGTACACCGATGATATCAAAGGTGATGCCAATGATGAATAAACCCAAGGTTAAATGAACTAGGTTTGGATGAATGGGGATTGTGTAAGGTAGACCGTTAGGCCCAAGTTGGACATTTAATTGGTCAATTAATTCTGGGTTCATGGCAAAATTCCTTCTTTTACCGCTTCAACAACTGGTACGGTGTGCAGTCCATATACCCACACCAGTTCATCACCGAGATATACTTGCAAGCCAACAATTATGGTTAATAACAACCCAGCACCCAAATAATAAAAGGGAATTTTTTGGGGGTTGCGTAGACGCAGAACATAGCGCCAAGCTGTGAGGGTAGCGATAATTCCCGACAGTGACCAGCCAAGTAAGGTATGCAGATTCAAGACTGATTTAGCTACTTCGTAAGGTTTCGCCAAGCCAGCTTCAAATTGACCAAAGATAATGGCAATAAAAATGGCGATCGTTGCCACAAACATATTCCACCAACTCACCTCAAATAAGCGAGTTTTACCAGTGAAATAACCAATAACATCACAAGCAAAAGCAAACACCACCATCGCAATTACGAAGTGAACAACAATGGGATGTATCGTATCTGGATATGGTAAATTATGGTCGTTCAAAGATGTAAGAAAATCAAGCATTATCCTCTCCTAGACATATCTACTGCACCGTAGCTAAACATTAATAATCGGCAGTAATCACATCAAATATATGCAGCCACTCATGACCGGAATTTATAAAGAAGAGGAAAGAGAAAGGGTTAGGGGAAAGAGTTTGTATCTAATAGTCTGTTAATCCCTGTCTCTTCTTACTTTTTTCCTTCTTATTTATTAGATGTACGTGGCGAAGGCCGGTCACTCCAGTATCAGCCTTTTTCTCAACAACTTAGATGAAGCTATTATTTATAGTCAATGATTGAGCTTAATTTATTTGTTCATGCTGATACGCTGCAACAGCGATTTTTAATTTACCTAACAAAATGGCTGCTGTCCGGCTATTTGGTGAGACCTATTTATTAGCTTAAGGATTTTTTTAGTAGTTGTCAAAAGTAATTACAACATTTTATGAAAATAGTTTGGATAGCAAAAATAAACGTTTTATAATGTATCTTCTCTAGCTATTTTAGTATATGGTATATACAAATTATTTAAGTGTGCAATAACAACATCTACCAATTATAAATTTGTCATTAATAATACAGTTAATATTTAGTAATTGATATTTTTATTCAATAAAATTAATTCCTAATTATCAATATTATTGATAATTTAATTCATCTGTGCAATCTTTCAATCTTCAATAAGTTTGATAAGTAGGTGGACACAATTATTTAGAAGACGCATTTCGACTACGCTCAATGCTCGTTCCCAGAGAAGACGAGGGTTGAGCGCAGTCGAAACCCGGCAACCGCTTTTTTAGTTTAATTTGGTAGTTTTTTAAAGTTTTGTGCCTCCGTGATGAAATCAAAAAGATTTAAAACACAGAGGCACAGAAAATATAAAGTTATTGATTGAGGGAAGTAAAAGTCAGACTAGATGGTTAAACTCTTCACACCAAATAAAATAACTTAACCACATCAAGAGATTATTAATTATTAAATCTCTGCACTACTTAAGATAACAACACCTTTGCAACTATGAAAAGACAAAGTTTAATTTTTAACGATGTGCATGAATACCAGGCGCGTAAGCTTCAATGACTCTGCCTGTGCGGGTGCAATTGATCATTAAGTAATCACAACTACGGCATTGTGTCCTTGTTAATTCACTTTCAGATAGATAATAACGTTCAGCATTACTACCACAATTAGGGCAGTAAATTTTTTGTGTTATTTGCATTGAAAAATCCCTGGTTTTAACTATTTACAGAATATTTACTAAAGGAAACTAAAAAATGTTTCGGTTTGTCTAAATTAACAAGCAAAGTTAACTTAGGCTGTTTATTTAACTAAGTTTTTACATTTGACAAGTTTAATCACTTAAATCATTATCCTAGCATTTTCCTAGTTTCACCATCTTACTTGGGATATATTGAGCTAATCTATTCAGGCAGTGTTTCATCGATATCGGCTGATCCCCAATGCTAATGCTTTGAGATAAGTCGGGAATATCTATCAGAAACGAAGAGAAAGGTATCTTTGTATTCAAAATTTAAAATCGAGAAAATACTGTATATTTAGTCACAAAATATTTTTCTTAAGATTTGCTTAAGGTTTAAAAGACAATCTCCTTAAGAGAGAATTTAAAGTAAGTTCAACAAATTTTTACATCCCTTTTTTATAGCTGTAATGAGAAATAGGCAATAAATAACGGTATCTTGTTTATTTATTGCCTATAACTAGAGACTTAGGGATGGAAGTAATCGTAAATAGCTTGAGCTAGACGTGGGCCGATACCGGAAACTTCTGCTATTTGTGAAGGTGTGGCTTGACGAATATAGTCAACTGAGCGAAAGTGAGCGAGAAGTTGCTTTTGACGATGGTGTCCTAAACCGGGAATTTCATCTAAGCGCGATCGCTTCAATTTATCACTACGCTGCTGACGATGGAAACTCACAGCAAATCGGTGTGCTTCATCCCGCAGTCGTCGCAACAATTGTACCCCTGGTTGTTCTGCATCGGTTTCTAAAGGTTGGGATTCACCTGGTAAGAAAATTTCTTCGCGCCGCTTGGCTAAACTGATCACCCGTAAATCTTCTAGCAGGTTCATCTCTTGCAAAACAGCTACCACCGATGATAACTGACCTTTACCACCATCAATCATCACTAAATCAGGCCAGTCAGGATTACCCACCCGTTGTAATTTTGGATCTTCTGCATACTTGCGAAAGCGCCGTTGGATAACTTCCGCCAAGCTGGCAAAATCGTCTGAGTGTCCTATGGTAACAGTAGGATTTTTAATTTTGTAGTGACGATAATTTTGCTTGGCTGGTAATCCATCGATGAACACGACTTGAGAAGCTACCGCATTAGAACCTTGGATGTGGGAGATATCGTAGCCTTCGATGCGATGGGGTAAGTCAGGTAAATCGAGAATATCAGCTAAATCTTGGGTGGCTTGATGATTGCGATCGCCCATTTTCTGCATTCTTTGCAGTTCATATTGAGCATTACGCTCTACCATCTCAATTAATTCTGCCTTAACTTGGCGCTGGGGGGTAAAGATAGTAATTTTTCGACCCTTACGCTGGGTTAAGACATCGGCTAATATTTCCGTATCAGGTAAATCATGCTGGACTAGAATTTCTGCGGGGATTTCTACAGATTCCGCCGTTTGATAATGTTCTTCTAGTACCCGTTGTAAAATCGCTCCAGGTTCAGCATGAGAATCAGCAACGAAAGCCAAACGTCCTACCAATTGCCCAGCGCGAATCTGAAATAATTGGATGCAGGCGTGTTGTTCATCTGCGGCTAAGGCGATCGCATCCCGTGAAACAGTATCATCTGGTAAGGAAACCTTCTGTTCCGCCGTTAGGGATTTTAACCCACCTATTTGATCACGAATCCGCGCCGCCACTTCAAAGTTCAACGCTTCCGCAGCTTTGTTCATCTGTTCACTCAGGATATCAATCAATTCCTGAGTCCGTCCTTGAAACACCATCGCTACTTTCTGGACAGTTTTGCGGTATTCTTCCGGTGAAATCAATTGTTGACACACACCAGGACACCGACCTAAATCATAATTTAAGCAAGGACGGTCTTTAAATAGTGGTTGTGGGCGTTGTTTAAGAGCAAATATCCGCTTAGATATACGTAAAATTTCTCTTAACAAGCCTGAATCCGTATAAGGCCCGTAATATTTATCTTTTTCTTTGCCTAGTTGTCGTTTACGAGTAATGAAAATGCGAGGATAGTCTTCTGACCATGTAATACAGACGTAAGGATATTTTTTATCATCTTTGAGTAATACGTTAAAGTATGGCTGGTGCTGCTTAATCAGGTTAGCTTCCAGCGCCAAGGCTTCAGCTTCGGTATCGGTGACGATGAACTCAATCTCCGTTACCTGCTTCACCATTGTGGCTATGCGTTCCGTTTTGTTGTAACCGTCGCGGAAATAGGAACGTACCCGCGATCGCAACTTGCGTGATTTCCCAATATAAATGATGCGATCGCTTCCGTCCCGCATGAAATAAACGCCTGGTTCCGGCGGAATCTCTTTAAGACGAGCTTCCAAGCGCTCTGGATCTTTAACCAGTGATAGTATTTGAGCAGATGTTGTCACAATTGCAAATAGGTAATCTCACAAATTTACCTATATCTATTTTAAGAAAAATAGCTGCTTTGTGCCTATTCTACAGATTTTTATCAAGCAAATATTAAGCGAGCTTCTTTTTATCTTATGTTTATATTTATACTCAGTTTTTTTGACTAATCCTTTTTATTCTTTTATTTTAAACTTTTTATTTCTTTAATAAACAAGAGCTACAACTATTGATACTAATCACATAAAATCTAGCATTGTATAGGATGAATTACCTATTTTTTAGACAATCATAGAGATAAAAACAATAATAATTTTAGATAGTATTTGCTTACAACCCTTACTATACAGTAATTTTTAGAGCTTCAAGTATTACTATAAGTTCAACTATTTTAATTTTTTATAGAATAAAAAAATGCTTCTCATCTCATCATGTCTTGTAATTAAATATTTATCTATCAACTAAATATGCGTGATTTTAAAATTAAGCAAATTAACGGATTCACATATTTAATTATATTTATAATAATATAAATATAATTGTTAATATTATTTTGATTAGCTTACCTGCATGAATATTAAAGATTTTGAAACTTATTACCGAGATGCTATGGCTGAAGCACTAAATGAACTTCAATCTGCTGTTTTGCTATTAGAACAAGCACAACGTAAAATTTATACTATTGGTAATTGTGTACAGAATATAAATGATAATTTTGAAAATGTTATTGCTCAAGAAAAGAAGGAATAAATTGAAAAATTACATATTTCTAATAACTAATTCTTCCGAAATCTTTCCAAGTAATTTATTTAGATTCACAGGTTTTACAAAATAACCACAAGCGCCTAAATCAACAGCTCTTTCTTGGTCAGATTTAAAAGCAAAGCCTGAGACAACAATTACTGGTATTTTGGTAAAATCTTGCTGTTGCTTGATTTGCTGTAGTAGAGAGTATCCATCAATATCTGGCAATTTTAAATCTAATAATATTAAATCTGGTTTAAACTGTTGTATTTTTATAAAAAAAAATGAACCAGTTGCTAAACTTTGAACATTGTAACCACTGTAGCTTAAATAATCACTCAATAACATCCTATTGATATCATTATCTTCAACAATTAAAATGCGTTTTAGAGAGGGAACATGACATTGCTGGTGTTCTTTCAGTAGATGTACTGTCATTTTACATATACATTAAGGTTGGGAACTAAAAATATTTACTTACTGATGTATTAGAGTTAAAACTCTAATCAATTTTATTTTAGTACATGAGATTATGCAAAATAAAAATCAATTTATTTAATTACTTAATATCAATTAAAATAAAGTTTTTCTTATTTTTTTTCATTCTACAAGAATTAACGTAATTATACTGATGAATTTTAAAAGTTAATAGTATTAAGCAGAGACAGACGGAAGAATTTTTTGGTATCTGCATCTCATGACTAGTTTGGTATAGTCTATTAGTTTTAGCGGAGTATTGAGCCGAATGCTGAGTCCTAAATTTGGTAGTGAAAGATTTTGAGCTTTCAATAGCATTGTTGTCCTAATTTATGTGACTACAGCTATAGTAATCTATTTGGCGATCGCCATAAACCATGCGAAAAAGCTTAAAAAAAAGGAGTAATTAACTCCTTTAGTATTAGCTATTGTTTTGTATTCAAATTTGGCTCTTAACGAGAGATTTTTTTAAACTTGCGTTTTGTAACAAGGAAACCGACAACACCTGTAAGGCCAAGAACAACAGAAGGTTCAGGAGTTGATTTTACAGGGGGTTGAGGAGTTGACTGTACTGGTGGAATTGGTGCGGGTGGAATTGGTTCAGATGTTGGGGTTGGGGTAGGTGTTGGTGTTGGTGTTGGCGTTGGAGTAGGTTCAGGCGTTGGTGTTGGGGTTGGGGTTGGCGTTGGAGTAGGTTCAGGCGTTGGTGTTGGGGTTGGCGTTGGAGTAGGTTCAGGCGTTGGTGTTGGAGTAGATTCAGGCGTTGGTGTTGGCGTTGGTGTTGGAGTAGATTCAGGCGTTGGTGTTGGGGTTGGCGTTGGTGTTGGCGTTGGTGTTGGGGTTGGTGTTGGAGTAGGTTCAGGCGTTGGTGTTGGGGTTGGTGTTGGGGTTGGTGTTGGTTCAGGCGTTGGGGTTGGTGTTGGGGTTGGGGTTGGTGTTGGGGTTGGGGTTGGGGTTGGGGTTGGTGTTGGGGTTGGGGTTGGGGTTGGGGTTGGCGTTGGGGTTGGGGTTGGTGTTGGTGTTGGGGTTGGAGCTATACCTTGGAATCCCACTTCATAGTTACCACTGTGAGATAGAGTATCTGTTCCAACCGAGGCAGTTAATCCACTGTTTGTAGCTTTAAAACCATACAGATAGTCAGTAACTCCATTATAGGTGTACTTAACAACTTCACTTGCTTGGAATCCATTAGGTAACAGGCTGGCAAATATAGCGAATCCTGAATCGGGTCTACTGTAGTAAGCTTTTAAATCGAAGTGACCTGCTAACCCAATTGTGATGAAGCCAGTTGTATCATCTTGGTTAACGTAAGAGATATTAGGGTCGCTAGTACGCTGAAAACCCCTAAGCTGTGCAAATAAATTGAAGGCACTAGTAGCTGAAGAAGTTCCTACTAAGCTACCTTTACCCGCATTAACTAAAAAATCATTAAACCACCTTGTTGCTAAAGTGTTAGCCCCATAGGTAGTGTTTATTGATGTCCCTGTGCCAAACCAATCAAATGCTGTCAGACTACTGAGAGTTAAGATTTCACCGTTAATTGTTCCTGATAAGGTGGTGTTTTGGGAAAAATTAAAATTAGATTGTTCGCTGGTGGCGCGTAACTCTACGTTACCAGTAGGGTTTTGAACATTGCCATCTAAAACTTGCTGTACGTTTGTCAAGTTGCTGGTAATACGTACTGTATTATTACCCTGAACACCATAAACTATATAATCATCGGCTGCTGAACCACCAATTGTCACATCGGTGAGGCTAGCTGCTTGTGCTGGAATAGTGGCGATCGCACTCATACCAGCAGCTATTGAAGCACCAAGCACAACTCTCTGACAAATCTTTTTCATTGATAATTTCCTAAATTAGGTAGTATGCCTTTATACTTTTGATGCTTGTAGGATTTGGATAGCTTGATTGAGAACTGAACTTTTAGCAATTTACATATAGGCTTAAAAGTCAGATTCAGTATCAAGCGCTATTTAGTCACTAAACATACAACCTAGTTTAAGAAGCATTAAGCTTGATTAAGTAAAGCTGCTATATAATCTTGTTAAATAAATTGCAAATATTTTTGAGGACTATTTCAGTAATAGTACTGAAATTTAATATTATTACTTAGGACTTTGATTTATCAAAAAAATGGATGTCTGTAATACCAAAATTAAGCTTGCTTAATGAAGACAGTATTTAGCCCAAGAATCACTGCGCTTTTAAGGCAGTAAGTGTCAACCAGTCGCCTTGGACTTGAGCGATCGCACCACCAGGAAACGGATCAGTTTGTGAAAGGTTGGGTGCGGTAATTAATGCTGTTAATTTCTCGATATGCTCAAAATTAGGAGCATCAGGCAGTATTTCTTGTAATACTTGCCGCATCACGCGCCGTTGCAATGCCAATGGCGCTTTTTGCAATACCCGACGGTTGAGACGAACTGGAGATGAGGGGAATGAGGGAGATATTTTACTTTTTATATCTCCCCCCACTCCCCACTCCCCACTCCCCACTCCCCACTCCTTAGCTTCTTCCTTCAACTGCTGCGCTTGTTGTTCTAAATACTCAACCTCAGCTTGCAATAATTCGGCAGTTTGAGCTATGGCTAACTCCACTTGGGGGTTAAAATTTGCTTGTAAGTAAGGGATTAATTCTTGACGAATGCGATTACGGGCGTATTTTAAGTCTTGGTTGGTAGAGTCTTCCCAGATTGGTAGTTGAAAATCTTGGCAGAATTGCTCTGTTTGTTTACGGGTAATCTCTAATAATGGACGCACTAACAAAATATTTTGAGTGAGTGGACGTTGCCAAGTCAAAGCTTGTAAGCCATCAGCACCAGTACCACGCATTAAGTTATATAAAAGAGTTTCGGCGCGATCGCTAGCTGTGTGTCCTGTAACTATATATTGGTAATTGTGGGCTTGAGCGATCGCACTTAAGGCTTGATAGCGCCAATCACGGGCTGTAGCTTCAGTATTTACAGGCTTACTTGCTATTTCTAAATAAAAAGATACACCCCAACTTTGGGCTAATTTTTCGACATGATGAGCATTAGCTTGGGAATCATCACGCCAGCAATGATCACAATGGGCAATACCTAATTCCCACTCCCACTTCGGTTGTAAATCTAACAATAATTTCATCAAACACAGAGAATCTTGCCCACCAGAAACCGCTACTAACAACCGTTGCCCACGCTCAAATAACAGCCGCGATCGGATAGTACGATGTATTTTTGCATGAAGGTTAGTCCATACCATTTTAGTGTTGTCATGGAAGTGCCAATATTACAACATCACAGAATGTCGAACTGTGTTAATTTTTCGCTAATTTCTTCTAATGGTGATTCGGGTTCATCAGGAGAAAATTCTAAAGCCAGTCTCACTTTTCCTTTTTTCCATCCTTGAGCCGTAAATTTTAACACTTCACAATTTATACCTTGAGTATATAAATTTGCTTCAGGTGTGCCATCTGCACCAATATATTCTTTAATTGCTGTAATCAAATCACGAACTTTAAAAGTTTTAGCAACATCTAATTTATTAAATGTATCCGGTTCTATAGATACAACTTCATCATGGTTTAGTCTCTCAAATCCATCTCCCATAAGAAACTCCTATCACTAAATCTATCGTTTCTTTTCACAGATATCATGCTTCATCCGCAATAAATCTTGATTTTGCAGATTTAGTAACAACTGATATAAATAGATGGGTTTGAACGGGAACGGAGCGATGACATCAACTTACTTATGTTTAAGATTGGAGACTTTTCTAGATTAGGGCAAGTGTCTGTGCGAATGCTCAGACATTATGATGACTTAGGTTTGCTTAAACCGTCTCATGTGGATCAATGGACGGATTATCGCTACTATACCATCGAGCAACTGCCGCGACTGAATCGGATTCTAGCGCTCAAAGACTTGGGACTATCTTTAGAGAAGATTGCTGAATTACTTCAGCACGATCTGCCATTAGAGCCACTACAGGACTTATTGCGATCAAAACAAACAGAGTTACATCAACAGATGCAAGAGGCTCAAGCGCGGCTAGATCGTCTGTCGGCTCGGCTATATCAACTGGAACTTGAGGGACAGACCTCGGTCTACGATGTCATCGTGAAATCTGTTCCAGCTTGTCACATTGCCTCTGCCCGTCACATTGTTCCAGTTGCCAGTGATATGCCCAAATGTCGAGGAATATTGATTGAACAACTCTATAGATGGCTGTCTCAACACAAGATTACGCCCGTTGGCTGTGAGATTGTGCTGTATCACATTTCAGAGTATGCCGAGGCGGATATTGATATGGAGTTTGCGATCGCTATTCCAGAACCCACTAAACCCATTGCCGATACGGGACAAACTTCAATCATCGTCAGGCAACTGGCTGCGGCTCAGGTTGCCAGCGTTTTTCATGACGGTATGGTTAGGGATGTCACCCAGGCGATCGCTGCCCTATTTAGCTGGATTGGCACGAATGGATACATCAGTAGCGGAGCAATTCGAGAAATTCATTTGTTTGGGCCAGAGACGAAAAGGGTGAAGGATCAAACCGTAGTGCTAGAACTGCAAATCCCGATCGTCGCCAGACAACGTGCAAGCTTCGATCCGCTTCAGCCTGTTGACAAAATGCGCTGAAATTTGGCTACTTGACTCTCACACTATGTCAGACTCTACAGTTTGCACAGTCGATTCGTTCACGCATCAAGCGTAATCATTGTGTCAAACATCAACTTGTCCGCTAAAACATCTTTCCACACTTTGACTGGCTGGCTGCTGATTGCCGAAAGCTTACTTGGCTTTGTCCCGGTGGCCATTTTGGGATCTGCGATTAACTGGCCCAAAAGTTTGGGCGATCCAGCCGATGCAATGCTGCCGCTTTTAGCCCAAAACGAGTCAGCAGTAAGGACTGGCTACCTATTCTATCTGACTTACTCGATTCTCTTTTTTGTGGTGGCGCTCCTGATTGTGCGGGTTTTAAGTCAGGGAGAATCGACTTCCAATGGGCTGCGAATTGCGGCAGGGTTTGGTCTAGCGTCCATGATCGCGCGGTGTCTAGGTATCATTCGTTGGCTTGTAGCCATGCCGGCATTAGCAACTTTGTATACAAGTCCAACTTTATCGACTTCTACCCGCGAGGCGATCGCTGTCGTTTATCGGGTACTCAATGACTATGCTGGGTCTGTGGGCGAAGTCCTTGGTGTTAGCTTATTTACGACACTTTGGCTGGCGATAGTGTCTGGGAAAATTCTGAAAACCAGAACATTGCCTCGATGGCTTGGTTTCTTTGGACTGGTATCGGCAACTCTATTAGCAATGCAATTAGCGGAGTTATTTGGAGTCGATCTTGGCGCATTTATTGCGATCTCCGTGAGCGTTTTACAACTTTGGTTTTTGATGATGGGCATTGCGATCTTACGAAACCGGAACTAACTCAAGCATTAACTTGTAAACCACTGAACTTACTATTAATTTGGAGAGCAACTGCAATGAAGACTCATAAACAACTTCACGTTATTTTAGGGACAGGAGCGCTGGGACAGTCTGTGATGCGAGAATTGCTGACGCGCAATGTGCAAATTCGGATGGTTAACCGCAGAGGTGAGGCGATTGTGCCTGAGTCTGTTGAGATTGTGGCTGCCGATGCTTATGATCCAAAGAGTGTTGAAGCTGTGACGCAGGGAGCAACTGTCGTTTATCAATGTACTCAACCAGACTATACTCAGTGGCCTACATTGTTTCCAAAACTACAAGACAGCATTGTCAAAGGTGTAGCAGCTAGTGGAGCCAAGCTAATTGTCGGTGACAATCTCTATATGTATGGACTAGTCAAAGGTTCCATGCACGAAGACTTACCTAATGCTGCAACAACTCGGAAAGGACGCACTCGCGCCCAGATGTCAGAAGCGTTGCTCAAGGCACATCACCAGGGATTGATTCAAGTAGCGATCGCGCGAGGTTCTGACTTTTATGGGCCTGGGGTGTTGAATTCTGTCATGGGCGATCGCATCTTTCCAGCAATCTTGGCAGGCACAACTGCTGAGAGTGTTGGCGATCTAGATACACTGCACACCTATACCTTTATTGATGACTTTGGCAAAGCATTAGTGATTCTGGGCGAACAGGAAAAAGCATTAGGGCAAATTTGGCATATTCCCAATGCTGAAACGGTGACTACTCGACAATTTATCACGCTTGCATTCCAACAAGCCGGACATCCACCCAAGATGAATGGAATGGGAAAATTCATGATGCGCTTAGGTGGATTATTTATTCCCGGAGCCAGAGAAACTGTTGAAATGATGTACGAATTTGATGAACCCTTTGTCGTCAATCACAACAAGTATGTGCAAGCTTTTGGCAATCATGCGACACCTCTAGAAGCTGGAATTGCCAGGACATTAGCTTGGTATTCTGAGCATCTCAAGCAAGAAGTGTGATAACACTTTGGATGGGGCGATCATTTGAGATTGCAAAAACCATTAGTAGGTTGTCACTTGGCGCAAGCCTGATCTTTGCTACGCAACGCTACGGCGAACCCGAAAGGAATTACGAATTACAAATTGTATTGTTCTCCTCTTTGAAAATGAAGAGGAGACTAACGGGTAAGTTATTTAAAAAAACCACCCGTAGGAATGTAAACCTTTACCCAACAGATTGACTCCTAAGTAACAAATCCAGACTACAACGAAGCCACTAGCGGCTAAAATTGCTGGACGACGACCTTGCCAACCACGAGTGATTCTGGCGTGGAGGTAAGCAGCAAATACTAACCAAGTAATCAAAGCCCAGGTTTCTTTAGGGTCCCAGCTCCAGTAAGAACCCCACGCTTCGTTTGCCCAAACTGCGCCAGCAATAATGCCAATTGTCAGCAGAGGAAACCCTAAACCAATGATGCGATAGCTGATATTGTCTAGGGTTTCGGCAAGGCTGAGGCGTTGGGGTGAAAGGGTTTCGGTGGATGTTAAGGTTGAGGCTTGGGATGTAGTGGCTAAGTTTAATACGGCTGTGTTACCGTTGCCGTTGTTTTGGCTTTCTATACGAGCAAAACCATTACTTTCTACTGGTGATGTTGTTGGTTGAGTAACTAATTCTCCAGCTTTTAGCAAGCGGTAGCCGTTAGTGCGATAGCCACCATTACCTACAGAACTGCCTTGTAATTGTATGTTATTCCCACGGGTAACAACCAGAAATGCGATCGCCAGCAATGAACCCACCATCAAAGCTGCATAACTCAACATCATGACGCTAACGTGCATCATCAGCCAGTTAGACTTCAGCGCAGGCACTAGAGGTTCTGCTATCTGCATCTCAGATGGCAAAGTCAAGGTAGCAAAGGCAACAATTCCCATAGCCACAGGAGAAGTAAATACACCTACTAAGCGACTGCGGCTAGAATTTTCGGCGATGAGATGAACTGTGGTAATTCCCCAAACCAGGAAGAATAGAGATTCATACAAATTACTCAAAGGAAAATAGCCAGCTTCTATCCAACGTGCGCCCAGTAGAGTAGCAATGGACAAATTTGCGATCACCATTCCAGCTGTTCCCAACGCATTAATTGCTGGCAAACCAGGAAACGCCGCTCCTATCCAATAAAGCAGCATCGTCAGGAACAAGACGGCAAAGGAAGCATTATCCAACCAATTCTGGAGTAAAACCAGATTCATAAAGTGTTCTCCGCAGTGGATTTTTGAAAATTATTATTCTGACTTTATTGATCCTATCTGCTTAGTGAGCCATCACGCATGAATCAGTGAACAGTTGACAGTTGACAGTTGACAGTTGACAGTTGTCAGGTTATTTCCACTGTTCACTGATTGAATCTTCCTCACTTCGCACCAGGTATAGCAGCCGAGTTACCATTTTTCTTCAGTGCTAGAAAAATATCATAACGGGTGCTGCGATTGTCGCTGACGGCTGATGTTACTCCTATAGAACGTGTTGCTTGTAATAAAGTTTGTTGCTGAGGTATTAAGCTTGGCAGAGGAAAGTTTTTCGCTGTCTGTTCTACATCTAAATAAAATTGACCATTTGTAGGATTGGGTTCGGCTGGTACTGTTTGTTGAAAAGCAGAACTATCCGCGAGTGTGTTGTTGGGTTTGGGCAGAATTTTATCGGTGATGGGTGCGCCTATTGATAAGAAAGCAACATCATTATCTAACCAGCCACGAGTGGCGGTTAGAGTTCCAAAGGGGCTAATCCAGTTGACGACGGGTTTACCTGCTACTGTTGCAGGTTGAATCTGGAATTGATATTGATTTTTCATCACATCATCTAGCTGTTTGATTGATGCTTCAGCCTGTTGCCGATCTTTGGCTTGAATCATTAAGACTAAAGCCGCCCGAAAATTATCTGGGGAATTTGGTTTAGGACTACCAGGAATGAGGGAGATAGCAAATTCTCCCTTCATCCATTTGAGTAAATCTTGTTCTAAATCCAGATTAGTCAGAGATTTTACCCCACTACGCAGTTGTTCTGGCGGAATGGGTGCTAGAGGGTTGTTTTGGGCGGTGAGAACATAATCACTCCACAGACGTTGTAAATTCGCACCAGACAGCATCATGATTGTTCCTACGGGAACGCGATTTTGCATACTCCCAGCATCATTTTCTACCGCTAATACACGTTGGCTGCGGGGGTTAAGCCAAGAAACTCCTTTGATGCGTATTCCTTCTGATTCTAAAGTTACGCTCCCTGCTAAACCTTGGTTGTTTTGTAGTTGGGCTAAAACTTGTGCTGGTAAGGCGCGGTTCGGTGCGACAGATGCTATTTTGGCAGCGTCGGGAACATTTAAGTAAAACTGAGCTAGTGGCTGATAGCTGGCAATTTTGGTAAAATTATCGGCAAAACCTCCCGTATTTGCCAATGTTGTTTTACTTTTATAGGCATCTATAGTTTTTTCTGCAACTTTAGGACTATCTGTAATTATTAGGAAACGATTATCTATCAAGGCTGCGGAGAAATTTTCCGCAGTTTGTCCTTGGCTTTGTCTGATAGTAATACCTTGATAATTATATTCGCTCCATTTACCTAAGTTGGATGGTTTTGGTTGCGTCAAAATACTCTTGGCTTTTTCTAAATTATCCACTGGTAAAACCATGACCATCGACTGTTGACTACTTATTGCTTGTGCATTTATCGATACTGGTCTGGCGGCGGATTTACTGATATCTGGAGTGAGAATAGCCAAGGTAACTTCATTCCCTACCCACGGTTGAATGTCTTTTTCAAAGGTGTAACCATGACTAGTGAGAAAGCGATCGCGTAACTGGATTAAATTTTCATTAACTAAAGTTTGAGTCTCTTTTGTGCCAAATTCCTGCAATTTCTGCCATTGTTTGCTATCTGTAGTCAAAGAAACTGCAAATAAAGCATCTTGCGGAATAATATTTGCACCTACTAATAAGTTTCTGGAGAATGGTTGTGCTTGGTTAAACAACCAATAAGCTACCGCACCACCACCAATTAATAACCCAGCAGCCGAGAGTGTCAGCGTTAAGGATGGTTTCTTGAGTTTTTTCATGGGAACAGACAAAATAGGCGGTGTCATCAAACCCTACACCTCTTAGTAGCAAATTTTTTACTTACTTGAATGGTTAATTAGGCTAAAAGATTTTTCTGTTAATATATACTTTGTTAACTTTTTTAGCATTTATCGATTAAATTTTTCAGCACATTATCCTCGCATGGGTACTTACCCTAGCAAAGTATGTGTGACAAATTGGTCATTATAATCACTTTGAGAATCAAACTAACAACAAAAAGCTACAAGTCATTAGTGTCTTGTTTTACAGTTCTTGTTTATTGCCAGATCCAAGCCATATATTATATTTAATTTTTACAATCTGTCCTTACTTTTTTTTAATTGACAAATTAAAGAGGGTGAAAATCCAGCAATTGCTGTAGTTCAGGCTTAGTCAACATCAAAAAATTGCATTTTTTATCAGCATACTTACTGTTGAAGTTGTTATATTTTTACTGCATATCACTGAAATAGATTACTCATTCCAATATAAACTTGAGCAATGATTTTTTAATCTATACCCGTTGAATAATAAGCAGTCTGATGTCGAAGGAATTTAGACGTTAATTGTCCTTTCTTAGTTATTTACTTTCTATGTTTGTTTAATCCATTGAATTTTTATAAGGTAGTAACTAGATAAGCTCGGATATACATAAATGGTAAAAGCCTGAGATTAGTAACCTGTGGAGTACCTATTCCCTGTCACCTACTATACTTTGCCATTGCTAGAACTTAGCTGCATCGGCCCCAAGTATTTAGTTAAATAAGGCGAAAAAACTTCATAGATCAAGGTTAAAGGTTTTCCATGATGCCAAAACAGGTAATGACGACCCCAAAAAGGCCCATCCACGCCAAAGCCTGATTGTAAAGCCTCTGAGTATCCATAATAAACACCACGCACATCCCGATATAACTCTGTGCGGAGACGTGCTAGACTTGCCCAAATTGGCAGTGAACGATTTTGCAAATACTCATCTACATGGCTAGCTTCCCACCAAGAAGTTGCATAAGCTAATCGCTGACCAGAAGCAGTTCTTAGCCACACTTGCCGCCGCAGCCTTGGCCCTGGCACAGATTGGATTAAATTCGGTGCGTTATCTGAGTCCATGCCAATTAACGACATATCGATAACATCGACCTCTGTCGGTTCACCCGTGAGTAATTCTAAATGCCTAGTGGGTGAGCCATCACCTAAAAGTAGTAATTGCCAAGTCGGCGCAAGCTGAGTGTGAGGCAAGCTATGTTTAATTATTTCCTCCCCACCTTGCCAAATAGGAGTGAGGCTATGCCATCCGGCCGGCAGTGTTGAGTTGTTAGTTGTGGTAGAAATTACAGTCAATGTTCTTTACAAAAGTTCACCTATCTCTATGAAAGCATAAATAATTGGTCGTTGGTAATGGGTGATTGGTAATGGATAATTAGTTTTTCTGGACTACTTCCTCATCTTTTCAGTTGCGCATCTCCAATACTTTAAAAGGTCAACAGCCAAAAGCAAATGCCTTGACTATTGACCTTTAAATGTACTGACTAAAAAATGCGGATGGCGAGACTCGAACTCGCAAGGCAAAGCCACACGCACCTCAAGCGTGCGCGTATACCAATTCCGCCACATCCGCGCGAGTTGTACAGTAAATCATGGTAACACAGAAATTAGGGATAAAGCAATGTAAAACTTGATTTATTAAATTTAACTAAAAATTTAATGTTGTCGCGTCACAAATTCCCGAAGGAGGATACCAGACTTACAGAAATGTAGTATCACCACAGGAGATATTAAGAGGGGAGATGAGGGAGTGGGGGGAGATGGGGAAGATGGAGGAGTGAGAGAAAATAGCTGTGGACTAATGACTATGGACTATGGACTATGGACTATGGACTATGGACTAATGACTACTTTAAAAGATGAGCTTGGGGTTTCTCCTGTCATAATTTGAGATGATACGGGCTGTGCCAACGCGCTAAAAGCCACTGGGATGGGAGACAATTTTTATCTACTGGTACTGATATCGAAAACTAGAAAATGAAGTTTGACAAAATATTGATTGCCAATCGGGGAGAAATTGCGCTTCGCATTCTCCGCGCCTGTGAGGAGATGGGTATTGCGACGATCGCAGTTCACTCAACTGTTGACCGAAATGCGCTTCATGTCCAACTTGCTGATGAAGCTGTTTGTATTGGCGAGCCTGCAAGCGCCAAAAGCTATTTAAATATTCCTAACATTATTGCTGCGGCGTTGACACGCAATGCTAGTGCCATCCATCCTGGTTACGGCTTTTTGTCAGAAAATGCCAAGTTTGCTGAAATCTGTGCCGCTCATGATATTGCCTTTATTGGCCCCACCCCAGAAGCTATCCGCTTGATGGGGGATAAATCCACTGCTAAGGAAACCATGCAAAAAGCTGGTGTACCAACGGTTCCTGGGAGTGATGGGTTGGTGGAAACTGAGCAAGAAGGTTTGACACTGGCGAAAGATATCGGTTATCCAGTGATGATTAAAGCTACGGCTGGTGGTGGCGGCCGGGGTATGCGATTAGTGCGATCACCTGATGAATTTGTCAAACTATTCTTAGCCGCCCAAGGTGAAGCGGGTGCAGCCTTTGGTAACGCTGGCGTTTACATCGAAAAATTTATTGAACGACCCCGCCACATTGAGTTTCAAATTTTGGCAGACAATTACGGCAACGTCATTCACTTAGGGGAACGAGATTGTTCAATTCAACGCCGTAACCAAAAATTACTAGAAGAAGCCCCCAGCCCTGCTTTAGACTCAGACTTGCGCAAAAGAATGGGGGAAGCTGCGGTGAAAGCTGCCCAGTTCATTAACTATACTGGGGCGGGGACAATTGAGTTTCTTTTAGATAAATCCGGTAACTTTTACTTTATGGAAATGAACACCCGGATTCAAGTGGAGCATCCTGTAACAGAGATGGTTACAGGGGTGGACTTGCTAGTTGAACAAATTAGAATTGCCCAAGGGGAAAGATTGGGCTTGACTCAAGACCAAGTTGTATTAAGAGGTCATGCGATCGAATGCCGTATTAATGCGGAAGACCCAGACCATGATTTCCGCCCAGCCCCCGGACGTATCAGTGGTTATCTTCCCCCAGGCGGCCCTGGTGTGCGGATTGATTCCCACGTTTATACTGATTACCAAATTCCCCCTTACTACGATTCCCTGATTGGTAAATTAATCGTCTGGGGGCCAGATCGCAAGACTGCTATTAACCGCATGAAACGCGCCCTCAGAGAGTGTGCCATTACTGGATTACCTACAACTATCGGGTTTCATCAAAGAATCATGGAAAACCCCCAATTCTTAGAGGGTCATGTGTCTACCAGTTTTGTGCAAGAGATGAATCAATAGGGTAAGGGTAATGGCTAATAGGTAATCGATAAATGGTTTTTAAAAGACAAATTACCAATTACCAATTACCAATCATCTAACTCATCCGAGTCAACATCGTTAACAATCCTTGCTGACCTAAAAGAACTTCTCTAAGCAGACTAAAGATACCCACCCAGATAATAGGGGTAATGTCAACCCCGCCGATGGGTGGTACTAGTTTGCGTAGAGGAATGAGAAATGGTTCAGTAGGCCAGGAAATTGAATTCCAGGGTAAACGGTTGAGATCGACTTGCGGATACCAGGTAAGGATGATGCGGAAAATAAACAGAAATGTCATCACTCCCAACACAGGGCCGAGAATCCAAATAGTTAGGTCAACACCATTCATCGATCTAAGCTCTATTTATAAACGAACAAAAACAGCAACTAGAAGCAGAAAACTTTAAGCTTTGTAAAGTATCTTCTCTTTAATTCTAACCAAATGCTGACACTTAATTGCTGGGGAGTAGGGAGTAGTGAGTAGGAGTGGGGGAGATGAGGGAGATGCGGAGAAGAAATAACGACTATGGACTATTGACTGTTGACTATGGACTAATGACTAATGACTAATGACCAATGACCAATGACAACTAACAAATGACTTCTCAAGGATGTAATACACCATTAGAATTATGATTAAGAGTGTAAAAAAAGGTATAGTTCCATGACACCTTCTTTATCAAATTTCCTTTGGAGTCTGGGTTGGGGTACTTTGATTGTCGTTGTACCCGCTACCGTTGGTTTGATTTTCATCAGCCAAAAAGACAAAATCCAGCGTTCATAGTTTTTGTGGGAGTTATTTCCACTCTTTAGTTATATTGGTCTGTCAGCGTAGGCGTTCGCGCAGCGTCTCGTAGAGAAGCCCTCCGAAGGCATCGCCTGCTCTCCTATAGCGGGATACAGGATATACTAAGCTGACAGACTAAGCTTTTTTAGCTTTTGATTAATAGCTTCAAAGCTTCTTTGTCAGATGCTTTGAAGCTTAAATATTATATTGTGATGTTTACAGTAGTGATTTTAAGTGTGACTCGCTAACATAGATTTGATATTGGGAAAAGAACAATGCTAAATTTTGGGCTGAACTCAGCCAGTGTTCTGGCTCAGGTAAATTTTGGAACGAACTCAGCCAGTATTCTAGGAATTTTCCTGGCTGTGGCTGGGGCAGCGCTGTATTTTCTCCGCACTGTGCGCCCAGAACTGTCAAGAGATCAAGATATATTTTTTGCAGCCGTTGGCTTGCTGTGTGGTTTTATTCTTATTTTCCAAGGATGGCGGTTAGATCCGATTTTGCAATTTGGTCAGTTGCTTTTGGTCGGGACAACGGTATTTTTCGCGGTTGAAAGTATTCGTCTGCGGAGTATCGCCACCCAACAAGCGAAACGCAACACTCCGATTGTGGATGATGAGCGACCAGTCAGCAAAAACTATTCTTATAGCAGCAGAAGAAAGTATGAGGCTGAGGTAGAAGATGATTATGCGCCTCTACCTTATGAAGAAGAGGAAGAAGAAGAACGTCCAGTACGTGCTAGGATTCGTCCCGGTAAAGATGAACGTTCCTCCCGTGATAACTATTACGAGGAACAACCACCCCGCAGGGAACGCCGTAGCACAACTGATAGAACAGAATCAACAGATAAACCACGCCGCCGTCCTACGAACCGAACAACCAACAGGACTTCGGAAAGTTATGAACAAGAAGACTGGGGTTCACCTTCTAAGCCAGTAGATGATTGGGAAAGTTCTAGTAGCACTGAAGTAAGAAAACCCCGCCGCAGTAACAACGGTTCCCCTCGCCCAGAAGTAGAAGACGATACCCCACCACGCAGACCAAGAAAACGCCGCCCACCTGCGGATACAAGCTCCTCTCGGAGAGACATTCAAGATGATGAGGCTATCCCAACTGATTATGTCCCTTATAAACCTCTAGATGAGTCAGATGAGGATTTAGGTAGCTCCACAAATTTTGATGATGTTTAAAGCACTATAGATGTAAGCTTATAGGCGGATAGAAACAAGTAAACATCTGAGGTGAAAAAATTTACTTCTCAGTTTCGGCTCCAAACTACAATACATTGGAGCCTTATTTTTGGCTTGGCAAGTTTGCTTGGCTCTTGTGGCTCTGGTGATATTCCTCTTGGGCCTACTTCCCTTAATAGTCGCTACACAGAAGAGCAACCAGCCTTGAGTGGCAATGGTCGCTTTTTGGCGTTTATTTCTAATCGCAATGGTGTCCACCAATTACTGGTATACGATTTACAACAGCAAAGTTTTATTCGCACACCAGGGTTAAACCGACCAGAGACAATTACCGAAAGTCCGAGTTTAAGCTACACCGGACGCTACATTGTTTACATGACCAGTGACCAAGGTAGACCAGTAGTAGCACTCTACGATCGCGCCATTCAACAGTCACAAATCGTTACACCCACCTATCGCGGCTGGGTACGCAACCCCAGCATCAGCCCAGATGGGCGTTATGTCGTATTTGAAACCGCCGCCCGTGGTCAATGGGATGTTGAAGTTCTAGATAGGGGGCCGAATATTGAGTTAGATATACCCAATGGGGCGACAGTAGGGAGTGGGGAGTAGGGAGTGGGGAGTGGGGGAAGATGAGGGAGCAGAGGAGAACAACTATGGACTATGGACTAATGACTAATGACTAATGACTAATGACCAATGACCAAACGTTTTATTCCTATAATTGCTTGTTTAGGTTTAACTGGCTGTTTTGGCTATCCTCGGTTGGTGAGTTATCCTTTTGATCCGGGGGGGAGGAGTCTGAATAGTCTGGCTTCAGAACAGAATCCCCAGAGTTCGGGGAGGTATATTGTGTTTACCAGCGATCGCCGGGGTAGTCAGGATGTGTACCTGTTCGATACCCTGACGCAGAATTTGGTGGATTTACCTGGGTTAAATGCGCTAGATACTATCGCCTCTCATCCCAGTGTTTCCCAGGATGGGCGTTACGTTGTGTTTGCGGCTAGTCGTCAAGGGCGATCGGCTATTTTTCTTTATGATCGGGAAACGCGACAATCACGAAATTTAACAAATAACTTACAAGCGGAAGTCCGCAACCCCACCATTAGCGCCGATGGCACAACAATTGCTTTTGAGTCTAGCAATAATGGGCAGTGGGATATTTTAGTTTATGACCGTTCCGGGCAACCTGTGAATGTGCCGCAAGATCCAAGGTAAGAGAGTGGGGAGTAGGGGGAGATGAGGGAGATGAGGGGGATGAGGGGGATGAAGGGGATGAGGGAGAGAAAATTTAATATACCTTTTCTTTACTCCCCTATCTCCCCCCACTTCCTCATCTTTCCCTACTCCCTACTCACTTTTTGCACTGCTTCAATGAGCGATCGCACTTCGGCTACGCCTTCGGATGGTTCAAATGATAGGGGGAATTTACCTCTGGCAAGCATTCGCAAACCTAGTGGGGCGATACCTAGTAAGCCTCTAATGTCTTTGAAATAGTTACCAACTACTTGTAGACCAAATTGTCTTTCATCAATCCAGCCACCCTCTTTGACTAACTCTACTAAGACTTTGCGGTGGCGGATGGAACGGCTGTCTTTGACTTGTTCTTGGTCAAGAATTTCCTGTTTAATTTTGGTGATTTGCTCTAATGGGGCTACTTCCATTGGGCAAACTGAATCGCAGTATAAGCAACGGGTACAACCCCAAACGCCTTTAGTGCCTTCGTTATAGTTTTCTAGACGTTGGGTGGTGTTAGTGTCGCGGGAGTCTGCAACCATGCGGTAGGCTTTGGCTAAGGCGTGGGGGCCGACGAAATCGGGGTTAACTTCACGGGCGTTGCATTCTGAGTAGCAAGCACCGCACATAATACAATTACCAGTTTGATCGAGGCGCGATCGCTCGTCTGGTGTTTGTAAAAATTCGCGTTCTGGTACTTGACGTGCTGCTGTACTAACATAAGGTGCTACAGCTTCTAAATTATTCCAGAAACTATTCATATCTACGACTAAATCCTTAATTACTGGCATATTGCCTAAAGGAGCGATCGTAATTTCGGGAATAGTATTTGTTGAAGATGAGATTTTTGCTAATCTTGCAAGTTCACTACCAACATTTTCTTTACAAGCTAAAGCCGAACGTCCATTAATTCGCATAGCACAGCTACCACAAATGGTATTACGGCAATTTTTACGAAATGCCAGAGTGCCATCTTGCTCCCATTTAATCCGATTGAGACAATCCAAAATTGTATTACCTGGTTCTGTCTCTACCACATAGGTTTGCACAATAGGAGCAGAATTTTGTTTTTGTCGAATAATTTTAAATAGAACTTCCATTTCACCAACCAAAATCTTAAATTATTTCACCAACCTGGAAAATTTTCAGCCAAGGTTGGCAGTTGCAAAAATTGAGCTATACTCTTGTCACTCTCAGTTCCCAGTCTAGTATTAACAGCCCTTGGTCAAAGAGTAACTGATTCTAGTTCCAGCATAACCATTAAAATTTTAATTGCAGTAGTACGATAGATGATATTTTGGGGATTCTCACTACCTGAATGCACAAAAGTTAATTGTGTGCTTCTAATTAAACACATGCGCTTGATGGTTTCACTGCATACTAGCTCCAGCTTCGTCTGCTTTTTAGGAAAAATATCCCAGATCAGCGCTTTAATGATTCTTGATAAATCTTGATGTCAACATCTGCAAGAGTGGTGAGCCAAAAAATTTAACTTAATATAGCCATTATGAAGTGGTATATGAGAGTAGGCTTTTATTCTGCTTTACTCACTTATATACTTTGTAATAAGCGCTAGCTGCTAACATCCGCACTTTCTACTCAGCCATTCATTAACTTCTGGCACACATAAGGAAAATTATCCTTCTTCCCTAATGTATAGCCTCTTTTCCACATTAACTGTGACTTCAAAGTAAAAAATTTCTTTTCCCTTTACCCTACCTCCTACTCCCTACTTTCATCTCCATCACTAAAATGCCATTTTATTATATGGAAGCGTTAAAGCTGATAATAAACATCTAGTGGTGGCAAGATAGTGCTAGATGGATATACAACGATTTCTTCCCACAGACAGACGTACAGAAAACACAAGAGTTTTTGCGAGGGGAGAATATACTAGGCTTTTCATACTCCAGAATTTTTGTTTTTTCTCAATCGAGAGAATCTCAAGATATAACTCTCTCGTCAAAACTACTCATCTTAATTTAAATTAATTTTTATAAAAGCCATAGTGTAATCATCACTCTAGCTCATAAACCCTAAATAAAATTGCCTCTGCTTTTTATTTTCATCCTCTTGGGCTTTAACTGAAAATTTATTTGCAAGTTATATTTAAAAATAAACAACTATTTTGCTATTATTAGTCCATGCTAGTATTTAATATAAAATTACGAAGTAACAAAACCAGAATCAACAGCTGTATTACTGCTGCTACTACTGCTCGGTTTCTTCGTAACATAGAGACATGAAACTTCTTGTCTCTACAGGCAGGACACAGCAAAAAAGGGTGTATGTCCAGACCATATTCAAAGGCCATGCTGTCTAAAGCCCAAGAGCAAAATTAGGTAAAACCTGATAACTCAAAAGCAACAAAGGCAAGCATCAAATATGGAAAACCTGCAATTTCTTTGGTCTACGACTAGTTTGTAGTAGAACCTACACAATTTGTTAATGTGGTGCAAAGTTACACCACAACAGTAGTACCAAAAGAGAAAAAAATTGCATTTCCAATGGCGAATTATGGTTAAAAGTGCCTTAAAATCACTGGAATTAGCGCCTCTGAAACTCATGACCTCATAGGGTGTTGTGATTAAACACAATAGAGGTATTTGAGGCTATTGTCAGCAAAATTCACCCTTGACATTTAATGTCTCCAGTAGCTTTTAGCGGATGCTAAGAAGTTGAGTACTGGCATATGATGACATAATTTATCAGTTTGGAGAGAGTAAGGAAAATTTGAGCGTAATGACTGAAACTGCAACCGCCCCTTTAACTGGAAAAGCACTACTAGCTAAGGTAAAAGAACTTTCTAATTTACCACGACGAGAAAGAGCTAAACAGTGCGGTTATTATACCGTTACTAAGAACAACCAAGTCCGGGTTAACCTCACAGATTTTTATGATGCTTTGCTATCTGCTAGAGGTATTCCTCTAAGTCCAGAAGCACCCAAAGATGGCCGTGGTCGTGAACCGACATATCGTGTTAGCGTGCATCAAAACGGTCAAATTGTCATTGGTGCTACTTACACCAAAGCAATGGGACTAAAACCTGGTGATGAATTTGAAATCAGACTGGGATATAAACACATTCATTTGATTCAACTGGGTGAAACTGATAAAAAACTTTCCCCAGATTTAGATATTGATGAATCTGATGAGGATTTAGAAGACGATGAGGAGTAATATCAATTTAAAATAGCCTGCTTGCCGCAAGCTACAAAATTCAGCATTAAGAGAGCCAAATTTATTCAGAGTTCCTGAATTTCGATTTGCTGTTGAATTTTGAAGAATTGATGTCACTTTCATGAGTAAGGGATAAGTTAAAGTTATGTTTTTACCCTATCCCTGAATAATTAATCATAGCGATCGCAAAAATCCGATTAAATCCTTGCAGAAGTAGCTACTCTTAGTAGAGGCTTAATTAATCAGCCAAAATTTATTCTGCAAACAGTCTGTTGTGGTTTTTGTGTTAAATTTGATAAATTTGCTTACGCCATCTATTAACAATCTGCTGGCATTGATGAAAGATGCTTCAGCAATAATTGTTGTGATGGCGTTTTTTATTAGTTGGTTAGGGTGCTGGTTGCCAATTGCCGCAATATCGTTAAAATTATTAAATTGGCAACCTACAAAACCGTTACAACCAGAGCAGAAATTACCATTGATGGTGTCTCTGTACTTATTAGCGCCTCTGGTGCTTTGGGGAGTAATTTGGTTTACTAATGGCTCTTTTGCAAATTACGGCTTCGTAAGTAGTTTTGCCTTTTTGAGTTCCTTAGCCTTGGGTTTTGGCTTGGGGAGTGTAAGTATAGTTATTTTATTTACCTGTCAATTCTGCTTAGGTTGGTGCTATTTTAAAGAGTTAAATATCAAGCAATTAGCATCTGTCTCATTTCCTATCTTATTGATAGCGTTATTGGTGGGAGGAATAGAAGAATTAGTTTTTCGTGGGTTCCTGTTGACGGAATTAGCACGAGACTATCCATTATGGACAGCAGCGATAATTTCCAGCCTGATATTTGCTGTTTTACATTTAGTTTGGGAACAACGGGAAACTTTACCTCAAATACCGGGGTTATGGTTATTAGGAATGATGCTAGTGTTGGCGAGGATAAGCGATCGCAGTAGTTTAGGAATAGCGTGGGGATTACATTCAGCTTTGGTATGGGCGATCGCTACTATAGATACAGCCCAGTTAGTCACTTACACTGGTAAAGTCTCCGAATGGTGGACGGGTAAAAATCAAAAACCCATAGCTGGGGTTGCAGGAATTATCTGTGTTTTAGGAACTAGCTTAATACTCTGGTTATCTCCTCTGTTATGAAGTAGGAAACTCATACCTTGTTCAAGTTTATTGATGCTAATACACTTGTTCAAGAACATTTAGAACAATGTGAGTATCAAGTGTGTGGCTACTGGGATGACCAAGATTAATATTATGAAACAATCACCTTACCTCGTACCCTACAAGCTGAATTAATTAGCAGTTCTATCGGCGTTACTCACAAATAACGTTTTTTACAACTAAAGTTTTTACTCATGGCTGATGCTGGTGATAATACAAAAACTGTAAGTAGTAAAGCTCAAAAACTTGGTGAATTGGTTCTTGTTTATAATGAAAATCTAGAATTTGTTGATGAAAATTGGCTTTTAGATGTTGATTCACCATTGCTTGTGACGTGATTTAGCTTATTTTAGGGAATTGAGCAGACGTAAGAAACAACTAAGCAACGAATTTCGGCGCATAGTTTAGCTTGTATAATAACCTATTTTGGGTTATTATATTCAATAACTCAGTTATTAGACATCTTGCATAAGTATTCTTCATAGGCGTTTATCGGCGTACGCTACGGGAATACTTCTCTACGTTCGTGGAGAGTGTCGTAGACAGACGCTACCGCGAACGTCTATATCGGCGGTTAATTATTAATAACTTGGGAGTTTTGCAAGAAATCTATTTTTTTTGTAAAAGGTAGGTATAGCATTGAAGAGTGAAAAACAAACACTACCAATAAATCAAATTATTTTAGGAGATTGCATAACACTATTAAAAAATTTGCCAGATGAATGTGTTGATTTGATTATATCTTCACCTCCGTACAATTTAGGTAAGGAATACGAAGCAAGACAAGCTCTTGATATTTATTTAGAAGAACAAAAAATTGTACTGCGAGAGTGCAGCCGTATTCTAAAAAAAACAGGTTCACTATTTTGGCAGATAGGCGCTTTTTCTGATAAAGGTACAATTATACCTCTTGATGTCCGCTTTTTCCCAATATTAGAATCATTGGGTTTGTTGCCTAGAAATCGAATTATCTGGGCTAGACAGCATGGACTTCATGCTCAAAAGAAATTTTCTTGTAGACACGAGACAATTCTTTGGTTTACTAAAACAAATGAATATACATTCAACTTAGATACCATAAGGGTTCCGCAAAAATATCAAAATAAAAAACATTATCGAGGGAATCGTAAGGGAGAACTATCATGTAATCCAGATGGTAAAAATCCTGGAGACATTTGGTTATTCCGAAACGTGAAACATAATCATGAGGAACAAACGATACATCCTTGCCAATTTCCAGAAGATTTAGTCGCCAGAATTGTATTAGCTACAACTCAAGCAGGTAATTTAGTTTTTGATCCGTATATGGGATCTGGCACAGTAGCAGTTGTGTGCAAAAACCACAACCGAGACTTTATAGGTACGGAAATAGATTCAAAATATCATCAAGTAGCTCTTCGGCGGCTCAGTGGAAAACCTGATGAAAAAGGCTGTTTTCCAAATCTAAAAACTTTACGAGATTACGTTGAGCTTACAGGTCAGCCAATCGAAAAATTTAGATTTGATTTGCAAGTAGGAGAAAAGGCATCAGATAGAAGTAAGGCAAAAATATATCCTGAAGAGTACCATTTGCAGGAAATGTATGAGCGATTGCTTTATGAGGAAGCAGCTTTTTCAGCTACTTTACAAGGTGAAGATATTCCTGTAGATCCAAATCTCAATGGAAATGGTAAACAAAACTCAGATAAAAGTCAAAAAAATCAACAGATTCAGTTAGAGTTATTCTAATTTTTTGGTTAAATTATTTGAATTTTATAACGCTTACTTCTTGGTCTGCTAGGACTTATTTGACAACTACACTCAATTCGCGTATTAGCGATTCTAGAGTATCTTGTACTTTGATATACAGTATAAATAGCTGATATAGTTACATTTGGCTGCTCAAATAATCCAATAAGTCTAATTGGTACATCAAAGACATTATTTTCAATTAAAGCAGTTAATTGCTGAACAGCTTGTTCATAATAGAGCGTACTATTAGAAGCAGGGAACATTTGAGCTTTTGTAATAATAACTAATAGCTTTGTAGCGTTGCCTGCAAAATGAATACTAGCTTTAAAAAACAGCTCTGAGCGTAATAGATTGTTTAAAAGAAATGGATAGTTAGAAAACTGGCTTTCTAGAATGATACCTGATTTCCCAAAATCAACGTCTTTTCCTAAAAACCTGTATGCTGCTGGAATTAAGATATTACTATGCCATCCTTGCTTGACCAATGAGTTTTTTATATGTTGATTGCTTCCTACTGGATCGAAAATAGGATTACCTTGCTTCTTTGCCTGATCAGAAGGCTTGATATGCAAAGGCATTTGAGTCAGACTACTACTAATTTCGTTCCATTCAGCTTGATATTGTGTGTTGATAATATTATCAGCATCGTTAAAATCTGAAAATTGAATAATAATAATTACTTCTCCTGTGTTTCTTCAAGCAATGTTTTTATAAATGTTTCTGGTTCAATATCAAGAGCTTCCGCTACTTCTAAAAATTCAATTACATCCAAACGGCGTTCACCACGTTCATACTTCGAGACGTATGACTGTGGACGCGAAAGCTTTGTTGATAGCTCAGATTGAGTAAGCCTGGCTACTTGGCGAGCTTTGATTAGTAATTGGCGAAATCGATTGTATCTCTCGGTAAAGACTGATTTAGACACATGAATTTAGTTTATTTTATGCCACACTTCACTTAGCCTCTATGGCTGCTGTCTCAAGTGCTGGAATCAAGGTTTGATTAGTTAGATGTTAAAACCTAATATAGGATTAACCCAAAATCGGTTATTAGTTGATACTGACTAGTAAATATAGTTTTTTTAATATTGAAAAATACGATCGCGCCACAATATAATACCAGCGCGATCGCTTGAGAATCCATGTTTTAACTAACTAGATGCAACTGACTGATAACAGCATTAACTAAATGATGGGTGAGGGGGAGGCTATCAACTACCATTCCCAAACACAACAGCATCATGTAGGAGATAGAGAAGAGAAACAATTCTCTGGCTGTAGTGCGATCCTCTGGGTTATGCAGCAAGCGCCAAGATTTGCGAATGAATATTGCCCCTAAAGATAAGGCGATCGCAGCATAAACAATACCGCTAGAATGCAGAGGATAAACCAACAATAAAGTAGCGGCCACTGTAATCAGTGTGTAGTACCAGATTTGCTTAACTGTTGCCTGATTACCTTCAACTACAGGTAACATAGGGATGCCAACTTTGGCATAGTCATCACGAATCATTAAAGCCAAAGCCCAGAAATGGGGAGGTGTCCATAAAAAGACGATGGCAAAAATTAACCATGCACTCCAGCTGAGTGTACCTGTAACGGCTGCCCAACCAACTAAAGCGGGAATTGCCCCAGCCGCACCACCAATGACAATATTTTGGGTACTATGACGTTTTAACCAATGGGTATAGACCAAAACGTAAAAAATAATGCCTGAGAATGCGAGTAAAGCGGCAAGAAGATTAGCAAATACTGTTAGTAGAGTAAAAGATAGAACGGCAAGAGCGATCGCAAAAATTAGCGCATCACGAGGTTGCACTTTACCGGATGGCATAGGACGATGCCGAGTCCGTTCCATATCATAATCAATATCCCGGTCATAAATGCAGTTAATCGTTTGGGCGCTAGCAGCAGCTAAAGTACCACCAGCCATAGTGACTAACAATAACACAGGGTCTACTTGTCCCTGAGCAGCAATCCACATACTCCCAGCTGTAGTAATCAACAACAACGGAATAATCCGAGGTTTAGTTAGCTGGTAATAGCTTTGAATTACCTGGAGAAACGTTTCGTGGTGGCGACGAGAGACATTAGTCTCAATCATTTTGAGTATAATTCCTTATTTTCAACAACTTAGTTGCAGCCCAACTAATAGCGAGTTGTAAGTAATGGTGGTAACTATCGTGGGAGGGATGAGGGAGAAGAAGGGCTGAGGAAGATGAGGAGGCTGGGGAGGCTGGGAGAGAGAGTTTTTACCTCCCCTACTCCCCCTGCTCTGTTCTTTCCCCACTCCCTCATTGTGTTTGCGTATTTGTAGCGGTTGCTGCTAAACCAACTGGGTAGGTGTTGATTTCCCGGCTGGCTGTCCAGTCGCGGAGGGCAAAAACGGTAAAAGCTACTAAAGTACCGAGCAATGTAGCTCCTATCGCTTGGTGAGACACGGTTAGGGGTTCGACTTGCAGGTGGAGACGGAAAGTGGCAAATCCCACGAGGATTTGCAGAATTAACAATCCTCCCGCCATATTAGCTAATCGTCGCAAAGCAGGATGTAACGCTGGTGTCCGCCAGGAAATTAAAACCACTGCCAAGGTTGCTACTGTGGGCGGTACTAAGCCAAAGATGTGGGTGTACATCACGCCGCAAAGTTGAGAACCTGCGAAGCATTGATGTAGCGCCCAGCGAGAGCCGACTAATGCACCTAAAAGACTTTGTACATAAACTAAAATCGCAGCGACTAAACCCACCCAAGGCAGCTTACCGACGTTACCTGTGCCTTGATAGGGAGTGAGAGCGATGCCGATGATTAGTAGAGTAGTGAAAAACAGCAGTGCTGTTCCCAAGTGGGCGGTAACGATATCAAATCGTAATAATTGGGTGACAGTGAGTCCTCCCAGGATGCCTTGAAAGACGATGAGGAATAGGGCAAAAGTTGATGCCCAAGGCAGCCAGGAAGGTAAATTACGCCGATGCCACCAGGATAAACCAAATAAGGCGATCGCACTGATGCCAATCAAAGCTGCATCTAGTCGGTGAAACCATTCCAAGAAAACTTGTAAATTCATTTGCTTGGCTGGCACTAGTTCGCCGTAGCAGAGGGGCCAGTCTGGACAAGCAAGCCCAGCATTCATCACGCGGGTGGCAGAACCTATAGCCATGAGAATCAAGGTGGCTATAGCCATCTTCCACACCAAGCCCCGAATCATATCCTTGGGCTTTCGTTGCTCTGCTACCGTTTCATTTTGTTGTTCTAGAACAAATTCACTCATTAACAATACCTTCTGCCCGCCCTTGGTAGAGCTGCTTAAATTTCTTTTTTTCAATACCGACCCATCTCCACCCTAGCTTATACAACTGGATTTATTGATGGCGTTTACTTATTACTTTTAACTACTACATTGCTTGTTTGCCTCAAGCCTTAGGTATTTTTTAAGTTGTCATAAATGGTTTAGACTTTATTAATTTTCAATTGCTAAATTTTCCTTAAATTTTTCTAATTATTGGCATCTACTCTGGGAAGTATCTAATAAATCTCTTTTACTCAAAATTCCTAATGTAGTCGAAAAAATTAATAAAGATTTCAGACCATTCGGCTCCATATTTAATAGCCTAGATTACCTTAGTAAGTGAGATGCTTCAAAATAAAGTAACCAATTCAATTGAGTGAGCCGTGAAAATTCCAAGTTCAATCTGGACATTACTAATAGGCATCGGGCTAACCCTGGCAAGCCTTTGGTATGGTCAAAATCATGGATTATTACCAGTTGCTGCTTCTGATGAAGCCGATTTAGTTGACGGTCTTTTTAATACGATGATGACCGTTTCTACAGGTATATTTTTGCTTGTTGAAGGTGTATTAATTTACTGTGCAATTAAATATCGTCGGCGGGCTGGTGATAATGAAGACGGCCCCCCAGTCGAGGGTAATGTCCCATTAGAAATACTCTGGACAGCGATCCCCGCAATTATAGTTATCGGTATTTCTGTCTATAGCTTTGAAGTTTATAATGACATCGGTGGCTTTGATCCCCACGCAGTCCACGAAGCGCCAATAACTCAGAGTTCCATGACAATGCCTGGGGCGGCGATCGCAGCTACTCTCAACGATACTCCCCCCAACACTACGCCTAACCGCAATCAAGAAAAATCTGATGAGGCGATGCAAGACCCAGCCACAGCCGCAGTCCGCAACGCCGACCAAATCCCCCAGAAACAAGATGCTCCCGGTGTCGGTAGTGTTGCTCCCACCCTTGGCACAAGTCCTGATAAAGTCGGTCAAGCACCTGGACTAAAAGTCAATGTTACAGGGCTACAATACGCTTGGATTTTCACTTATCCAGAAACAGGCATAACCACTGGCGAACTGCACGTTCCTATTGGGCGCGAGGTGGAAATCAATATGACAGCCAACGATGTCATCCATGCCTTTTGGGTTCCTGAATTTCGTCTCAAACAAGACGCGATCCCCGGTAGACAAAGTGAAATCCGCTTCACCCCAAACAAAGCTGGTGACTATACTCTTATCTGTGCCGAACTCTGCGGCCCCTACCACGGCGCGATGAGAACTCAGGTAGTAGTGGAACCTGAAGAAGCATTTAACAAATGGATGCAGGAACAGGTAGCAGCTAACACAGAAACCCTCAATCAAGCCGTAGCTGTTAATCCCGCAAACCTCACTCCTGACGAATTTCTCGCTCCTTATACGAAGGAATTGGGAATCAAACCCGAAATGTTACACCACATGCACAAATAGTTTTTAGTCCAAAGTCCATAGTCCAAAGTCCACAGCTATAACCAATGACTAATGACTATTGACTAATGACTATTGACTAATGACTATTGACAAATAACTATGACACAAGCCCAGTTACAAGAAACAGCCAATATCCCCGCTCGTATTGACGAGCCTGGGGAAAGACATTGGCGAGACTACTTTAGTTTTAATACCGACCATAAGGTGATCGGGATTCAATACCTTGTCACCTCGTTCATTTTTTACTGCATTGGCGGCGTGATGGCTGACTTGGTGCGTACAGAACTACGCACGCCAGAAGTTGACTTTGTTACGCCGGAAGTTTACAACAGCTTATTTACACTGCACGCCACAATCATGATTTTCTTGTGGATTGTGCCGGCTGGTGCGGGATTTGCTAACTATCTCATTCCCCTGATGATTGGGGCTAAAGATATGGCATTTCCTAGATTAAATGCTGTAGCTTTTTGGATGATTCCCCCGGCTGGACTGTTGCTGATTTCTAGTTTAGTTGTAGGGGATGCACCTGATGCAGGCTGGACTTCCTACCCTCCTTTGAGCTTGGTAACAGGACAAGTAGGTGAGGCGATCTGGATTATCAGTGTCCTGCTGTTGGGTACGTCATCGATTTTGGGGGCGATTAATTTCCTCGTCACCATTTATAAGATGCGTATCCCCAGTATGGGATTCCATCAAATGCCTTTGTTCTGCTGGGCTATGTTTGCTACTTCCGCACTGGTTTTACTTTCTACACCAGTGTTAGCCGCAGGTTTGATTCTGCTGGCTTTTGACTTGTTGGCAGGGACGACATTTTTCAATCCTACAGGTGGCGGCGACCCGGTGGTTTACCAGCATATGTTCTGGTTTTACTCCCACCCGGCGGTTTATATCATGATTTTGCCCTTCTTTGGGACAATATCTGAGATTATCCCGGTACATTCGCGCAAACCGATTTTTGGTTATAAAGCGATCGCCTACTCATCCTTAGCCATCAGTTTCTTAGGGTTAATCGTCTGGGCGCACCACATGTTTACCAGTGGTATCCCTGGTTGGTTGCGGATGTTCTTCATGATCACAACGATGATCATCGCCGTACCCACAGGGATCAAAATTTTTAGCTGGTTGGGTACGATGTGGGGCGGTAAAATCCAGTTCAACCCCCCTATGCTATTTGCGATGGGCTTCGTCGGTACATTCGTAATAGGTGGTGTCAGTGGTGTAATGTTGGCAGCCGTGCCTTTTGATATCCACGTCCATGATACCTATTTTGTCGTTGCTCACCTGCACTACGTCTTATTTGGTGGTAGCGTACTGGGTATTTTCGCCGCCATTTATCATTGGTTCCCGAAAATGACGGGACGGATGATGAATGAATTTTGGGGTAATGTTCACTTTGTCTTAACTATTGTTGGTCTAAACATGGCATTCCTACCCATGCACAAGCTAGGCATGATGGGGATGAACCGCCGTGTTGCTCAATACGACCCCAAATTTACATTTTTGAATGAAATTTGCACATACGGGGCTTACATCCTGGCAGTTTCCACTTTCCCCTTCATCTTCAATGCAATTTGGAGTTGGTTGTACGGTGAGAAAGCTGGCAATAATCCTTGGCGCGGACTTACCCTAGAGTGGATGACCACCTCACCACCAGCGATTGAGAATTTTGATGCACTTCCAGTCTTAGTTACAGGCCCTTATGATTACGGTTTGGAAAAGGCTAAAGAAGGTGTACCCTTATCCGATCCTAATCCAGTTTTATCTGGCGGCCCCAACTCAGTGCTAAGGGCTGCCCCTGATGAGCCATACCCCACCATAGAGGGTAGAGGCTAGGGCTTGTTTTCAAAGTCTTATGATCCCCCCCTCCCTTCAAAAGGGGGGAAATTTAGCTCAAAGTCCCCCTTTTGAAGGGGGATTTAGGGGGATCTAAAAGGTCAAGTGGCACAACGAATAGTTGGAAAACACCCCCTAGAGGTTAGTAACTCAATCTAATCCCCATTCCCCACTCACAATTTTTAAGATTCATGCAAAGTCAAACTATTGACCCAGCGAAAACGCAACTAAATCACCACCACGCCGCCGAAGCATCTGGTCATCATGAAGAACATCCAGATCATCGGCTATTTGGATTATTTGTCTTCCTTGTCGCAGAGGGAATGATATTCTTGGGCTTGTTCGGAGCTTATCTCGCTTTCCGTTCAACTTTACCCGTATGGCCGCCAGCAGGTACACCAGAGTTAGAATTGTTGCTTCCTGGTGTAAACACCGTCAATCTAATTGCTAGTAGCTTTGTCATGCACAATGCTGATACAGCAATTAAGAAGAATGATACTAAGGGTATGCGTACTTGGCTGGCAATTACTGCGGCAATGGGTGCAATATTCTTGGTTGGTCAGGTGTATGAATATACACATTTAGAATTTGGACTAACTACTAATTTATTTGCCAGTGCCTTTTATGTATTGACTGGTTTTCACGGTTTGCACGTAACCATCGGCGTTTTAGCGATTTTGGCTGTACTGTGGCGATCGCGTACTCCTGGTCACTATAGCAAGGAAAAACGCTTTGGTATCGAAGCTGCGGAAATATACTGGCACTTCGTAGACGTAATCTGGATTATTTTATTCGGATTACTGTACATACTGTAGGTATTACTTATATAGTTGTTCACTCCACGCGGACAACATAACAATTCAGCCCCCCTCTGGGGGTTTTTTTGTGTGTGTCTGTTGACTGTTGACTATGGACTAATAACTAATGACATTTAGCTTTAATTCGGTTTTATATCTAATCTCAGGAAATAAATAATAAATTTATTTGCAGATTCTTAAGCATGATGAAGCGGTTAAAACTATTTTTTTTGTTAGCTATCATTATCACTATTGGCTTTGTTATTTCATTTAGATTTATAGGAACAGCCACAGCACAGCAGCCATCTATTTCCCACCCTCTGACAGCTTTGACTGAGACAGAAATTAAAACGGCTGTTGCTTTGATTAAAAAGGAAAAGGCTTTAACTGATATGGCGGCTTTTCCCTTAATTGCTTTGGCGGAACCTAATAAACAAGAAGTTATAAATTTTACACAAGGTCAACCATTCGAGCGTAAGGCTTTTTTGGTAGTGTATGAGCGATCGCAAAATAAAACATATGAGGCTATTGTTGACCTGAAAACGCAAAAAATCGTCTCCTGGCAAGAAAAGCCCAATGTCCAACCAGCTATTTTCAACGCAGAGTATAGGTTAGCACGGCAGGTAGTCACCTCAGATCCCCGATGGCAGGAAGCTATGAAGAAGCGGGGAATTAAGGATTTTGACAAAGTGGTAGTTAGTTGCTGGGGAGCAGGAATTTTAAGTCAAGAAGAAGAAGCCACGGGTAGCCGTTTGTGTCGGACTTTATTATTTTATAGCGGCGAAAGCTGGAATCATTACGGTAGTCCCATCGAGGGAGTAATAGCAACAGTTGATTTGAATAAAGGTAAAGTCACCAATTTTATTGATCAAGGTATAGTTCCCATCTCCAAAGAGAATTGGGACTATGATTTACAATCTTTGGGTAAATTACTTGCACCGCCGAAATTTCTGCAAATCTTGCAACCAAAAGGCAAGAGTTTCCAAATCAAAGGCAATGAAATAAGCTGGCAAGGTTGGAAGTTTCGTTATCTCATGCACCCGCGCGATGGGTTGGTACTGTATCAAGTAACTTACAAAGATGGTGAAAATATCCGACCAATATTGTATCGCGGTAGCTTGTCGGAAATGGTAGTACCTTACGGCGACCCTGATCCAACTTGGTCATTTAGGAATGCCTTTGATGTAGGTGAATATAACCTGGGTTTGTTAGCCAGCACAATGGAGTTAGGTAAAGAAGTTCCCCAAAATGGGGTATTACTTGATGCCGTATTTGCCAATGAAGACGGAGAACCCTATACTATGTCTGGGGTTGTCGGTATTTACGAACGCGATAACGGCATACTCTGGAAACATTATGAATATAAAACTCAACGCAACGATGTACGGCGTAACCGAGAGTTAGTCATTACCATCACGGCTGCGGTTGATAACTATGATTACGGCATTAACTGGATTTTCCACCAAGATGGGACTTTAGAAGTAGAGAATGACTTAACAGGTATTGTCTTAGCACAAGGAACCCAGGCACAAACCCAATCTAAAGATGATGCTTATGGAAGGTTGTTAGCTAAAAACCTTTTTGGTGTCAATCATCAGCACTTCTTTAACTATCGCTTAGATATGGATGTTGACGGACAAGCTAATAATGTGATGGAGATGAATGTGCAAAGCTTGCCGATGGGTAAGGATAACCCAATAGGCAATGCAATAACAGTGCAAGATACGTCACTCAATACTGAAAAAGCGGCTGTGCGTGATTTGGATATCAAACACAGTCGAGAATGGATGATAGCCAGTGCAGAGAAAAAGAATGCTTTAGGAGTTGCGCCTGCATATATGCTGATGTCAGGAGGTAACACAGTATTTTTCCCGGTGGAGGGTGCAAAGATTAGGCAGAAGGCGGAGTTTGCAACTCATCATGTGTGGGTAACTAAATACAAAGCTGGTGAATTATATGCTGGTGGTGATTATCCCAACCAAGCGACATCAGCAAAAGGTTTACCCGAATATATTGCCGATGATGAATCTTTGATTAATCAAGATGTGGTTTTGTGGTACACGATGGGTATTACTCATGTACCCAAGCCAGAAGATTGGCCTGTGATGCCTGTTCACAAACTTGGGTTTAAACTATCTCCCAGAGGCTTTTTCACTCGTAACCCAGCAATTAATTTAGGTGAGTAATTGCTAACCATGTTGTAGAGACGTTGCCATGCAATGTCTCTATCATTACTAATCACTCAAAATACATAACTTAAAAAAATCCTATTTTGCGTTCTTCTTTGCGCCTCTGCGCCTTTGCGTGAGCTTTAAAACAATATAGTCATCTACACCAAAGTATTTATGCAAGAGGTTTAATGTTTTTAAACGCAGAGGAAAGCGCAGAGTAATTTGAGTTAGATGTAGTTTAGAATTAAATTGCTATCAAGAAAACTAGATTGTAAAGAAAGTTTTTGATAGTTCTACCAAGCAGGAAAATTGTAAAAAAGTTATTCCCGGCTCATTATATGCCTTCACCTACTATTTCCACAATCATCAAGATGGTTGAGTCTCTGCCTGATGAATTGCAAGAGCTTGTTGCAGAGCATCTTCGTGAGTTTATTGCCGATTTAGAAGATGAAGCACGATGGGAGTCTTCCTTTCAAAAAACGCAGGGTAGTCTCATTGCAGCAGCGCGGCGCGCCAAACAAGAAATTGCCGAGGGTCAGTCTGTGCCAATGGATTATGAACAATTATGAAGTCGGCAACGCTGCCATCATTTTGGAATGAGTATCGGCAACTGAGCAATCCTGTAAAAGAGGCAGCACGTAAAGCATATCAGCTTTGGGCAGAGAATCCATTTCATCCATCGTTACATTTTAAATGTATCAACAGTGATGAGGCAATTTGGGCGGTTCGTGTAACACGCAGCTATCGCGCTCTGGGAATTGTTGAAGGTGATACAGTTACGTGGTTTTGGATAGGCAGTCATGATGATTATGAGCGATTCTACTCATGAGTTGCCAGCAGTTTTGATATTTAATAAGTAGGTTGGGTTGAGGTAAGGAAACCTAATCTACTTGAGCTAGAGCTTTTATTTAAAAAAATAAATCCTGTATATTTTAAATTAAATTACTATGACAACCAATTTACTGATGAAATTGTCACATTTATCTAATAGTTTACCATTAGATGCTGCTGTCCGCATTGAATTAGTAGAAGGAGTGCCGATATTTTGAGCTTCCAGTTTAGTACAAGGGCGAATTGAAGCATTATTAATTAAGCAAAAAGAATCTACACTTAGTTCAGAGGAAGTAAAAGAATTAGATGAATATGAAGAATTAGATGATTATCTGAGTTTAGTAAATCGGATGATTAGAAATTCATCACTAACTCAAAACCAAGTTGAATAATATGGAATTTGGGTGTGTCTGCAAATCGTTATATTACTGAAGCTACTCAAAATCAATATCAGTTATCACCGATCATCACGCTCCATATCACCACAGAAAGAAACAGCGAATTTATAACCAATGCGAAGCCCATAAAGTCTAGCTAATGGTTTTTTTTGACGTAAATAGCGGGCTGATTCTATACCTGTTTTATCAACTGCATATTCACCTGTTTCTATGTCGATAATTACTATTTTACCGATATTTTCTTCTGTCTCTACCTGCTGACGAATGTTATTGTCATATAATGCTTTGGCTCGTTTGCAGACTTCTTCGCTGCTTAAAAGAATGGCTTGCACGCTCTTTCTCCTATATTGCGATTTTGTACTAATGCAACTATTAAAATTAACTGCTGATTTATGTTTATCCTAGCTTATAAGAATTTTTTGTGCGCTTAATTCAGGATTTACAGGATGTTTGAAAAGTCCTTAATAATGTACCAAATACTTTTATATCCACCTAAATCGACCTTTTTAAGGGGTATTTTAAGAAGTTTTCCTCGCTTAAAAAGGGGGGTTTAAAATTAAAATATCCATAGCCACCAGGCGGAATCCAACGCTATAGCTACGAACCGCGTTCGCAAGCCTATTTCTATTGGCAGAACGACAATTCCAAGTAATATTGTTCCAACTACCGCCACGTAGTAGCTTTACGTTATTATCTTTACCAGTTAGCCACGCACTACCATCTATAGGTGCGCTTTGGTAACTCTCATTATAGACATCTTGACACCATTCCCATATATTGCCACACATATCGTATAAACCGAAAGCGTTAGGTGGAAAATTCCCTACATCTGTTGTTTGCTGACGATATTTACCTTTGGGTGTAGCACCATAAGGTAAATTACTGTCGTAGTTAATTAAATCTGTGGTAATGGTTTCACCAAAATAAAACGGTGTGCTTGTTCCTGCACGACAAGCATATTCCCATTCGGCTTCGCTAGGTAAGCTGTAGGTTTTTTTTGCCTTCTGACTCAATCTTTTGCAAAACTTGACCGCATCATCCCAACTGACTGTTTCTACAGGTCGCTTTTCACCTTTAAAATAAGCAGGATTTGTCCCCATAATTGCTTGATACTGTGCTTGGGTAACTGCATATTTTCCTATGAAGAAACCGGGAACTGTAACCCGATGCTGGGGACTTTCATTTGTGCCCCGTCCCGCTTCCCCTTCCGGTGAACCCATTGTAAATGTTCCCCCTGGTATCTTTACCATTTCCAAGGTGACACCATTCCCTAAGTCTTGGACAAAATATTTTGCTTCCTGATTGCGGCGGTTAGTAATATTTCCTCTTGCATCTATTGTCACCGTTTCAAATTGAAAGGTTTGTAAGTTATCAGTAGAAACCGAAGAGGGGGTATTAAAAATTCTTAGTGGTGCTTGTCCTCGTTGTGGTGGTTTAATTGCTTGTAACGCTTCCTCGGCTGAAAAATATCTATCCCGAAAGTCATAAGCCACCATCTTATTTAAAATATCTGCCAGTTTTTTGCTGACCTTTGCCCAATTGAGCCAAATTACCTCGCCATTAGTAGGATCTTTTGGTAGTTCGTGGGGTTGGATTCCTGTCAAGGCAGAAATTGCTAACATCCCTACTGCATAGACATCGCTGCATAGCTTTGGTTGTCCAACTGCTTGTTCACTTGGCATATAACCATGTGTGCCAATGACAACACTAACACTGGTTTGACCTTGGCTATTTACCATCAAAGTATTAATTTCTTTCACTGCACCAAAGTCAATCAGGACTATCTTGCTGTCTTGATGGCGACGCATGATATTCTGCGGTTTGATGTCGCGGTGGATGATGTTCTTTTTGTGAACTACTGCTAATATTGCTAGGATTTCTTGTAATAGCTTCGTAACTTCTTGCTCGGTTAACTTTTTACCGGGTATGATTTCTTTGCTTAAGTCTGCCCCATCTACAAATTCTTGGACTAGATAAAATTCGCCTTGTTCTTCAAAGTGGGCAAGTAGTCTGGGTATTTGGTCGCTATCATTGCCTAACCGATATAAAACTTGGGCTTCGCTGTCAAATAATCTTCTAACTACTTGTAATACGGCGGGGTCAAGGTTGGGTTTGAGGTGTTTAACTACACATTTGGGTTGATTAGGTAAGTCTAAATCTACTGCTAAATAGGTGTCGCCAAATCCCCCACTACCCAGGATGTAGATAATTTTATAGCGGTTACGCAGAATAACACCAGGCGTTAGCATATTTTAAGCTTGGAGGTGGGGAATCTGATATATTCTGGCAAATTTCCTGGGGTTAAGCAAGTGATTTCTGACACAGATGAATACCGGGTGTTAGCTGAGAGTCAAGCTTTCACATTACCAAAAGGGCGATCAGGACAGTAAATTTCATGCGAATCGCTTGAGAAAATCCGCTTACGTATAGTTGACTGTTGACTGTTGATATGGACTAATGACTAATGACTTCTGATACTATTTTGTGTAATTTCCTGCTGACCAGGAAAAATAATTGTATGGAAATCAAGTACAAGTACTTTGATACAAAAGAGGAGTGACATGGGACTTAGTGATGGACTCTTGAACCCAGCGAAAAAGGCTTTGGTTGTAGATGATTGCTGCCGTATGATAGATGGACAGCTTGCTTCTAAGTCAGGTCTAAGTGGAATGGCCTTAAAAACTGCCTTTGCAGCCTTAAAGGGAATCAAGCCTGGATATATCCCCAATGTAGTAGAACAACTCCTACCACAGTGCTTTGAAGCGCTTGATCCTATATGGAGTGAGGGTGTACAGAAAGGCGACCCCGTGGGGCATTTAGTTGAGAATCGTTCTCGCACAGCTGACGCATTACTCAGCATCACCGATGCCAGAGTTAAAGACTCAAAACGCCAGCTTGTGCGGGGAACTTATGATAAATTTCGTGGTTCAGCCAAGCAACACGTAGAGGAAGCTGTACCAGATTTCGCTCAGGTAATTGAGAGATACGCTAAGGCTTAATACCAAGTTCGGCTAATTACTGATAATATGCTTGCTTTATTTAGTAATAGGTAATGGCAAATTGGTAATTGTTTTAGATCAATTACCAATTACCAATTTTAAAATCTGCTTTGAAACTCAACTACTGCACGACTATCATCTTCTAAATTAGTTGAAGCACGTACACGGAATTTATCATTGATGCGGTAATTAATCCCCCACTGGAAGGGGTCATTTGCTGTTAAGATTTTAATACTAGAAATAGATAATTTGTTAGAAATATCTACGCCAGCTTCGGCTGCTAATTCTATACTGGAACTGTTTCTACCACTGTTGTTACTGGCATCTGGGTTATCAGAAATAACGGTGGGGAATACTCTGAGTTCACTTAAACCAAAAGCATTACCAATTTGGTTAAAGGCAGATTGAAAGTTACCGAAAACTGCTGAACCAGCAATATTAATTAAACCTAATGTACTATCTCCTCGTCCTTGAGTATCGACAAATCCACCACCTAAAAGCGCTACTAATTCAGTTTGACTACGTGATGGACTACTTCTCAATTCCAAAGTTTCATTAAGTCTACTGGCTGGGCCTTTAATATTGGCTTCAACTCGCACAGTTTCTAAAGCACCCAAACCTACTGCATTATTTCGGTTTAAATCATTGCTGGGGATAACCTCTAGCACTTTAGCCAGTAACTGGATATCTAAATCTGGATCACGGGGTTGATTGGCTCTAAAAGTGGCGGTATGCTCATAGCCACGAGCCAAGTTAAACTGAGTTGTAAATAAATTTACCCCACCTTTTGTTAATTGGATTGTACCCACAGGGATGGGGTCGGCAAAAGAACCGTTAACTCTCAGATTACCTTTAGCGGTGAAACTGAGCAGGGGTGGACGGGTAATTTGGACATTATTACCTAATTCCAGTTCTAGATTACTAAAACTAGTATTGGCATTGGGGCTGGTTTTGGTATTCTGTTTATCAAATTTTGTTAGGGAGATACTAGAAACTGTATTTGCAGGTTGATTATCCCTAGATTCTGCAAGTAATACCTGACCATCATATAAATTTACCTTACCGCCAATTTTGGGGTTGAGGGCAGAACCAGTAATTTGGAGGTTGCCACTAGCACCACCTTGATACAAGCCTTTGAGGTTTAATTTTAATTGGTCAAGGTTGACTGTAAGGGGATTGTTTTCAGCTAGGCGATCGCTATTAAAAATAGGAATCTCTCCAGATGCTTGCACCTGTCCACGGCTAAATTTGCCTTGCAGACTGTCTACTAAAATTTGGTCAAAATTAAACAGCACCTTACCTGTCACATTTTGGATTTTTTCTGGTAGAGCTTGAGCCGAGAATGTGGCATCTTTAACAGTGGCAATACCATTGACTTCCGGTTGCTGTCTAGTTCCCCGTACCGTTAAGTCTACCTCACCCTGACCTCCTTCAAAAGCTACCTGATTGGTTAACAGGTTTAACAGTGCTAGTCCCTCATTCTCAACTTTGACATCCAAACTAATATTCTCACTCTCAGGTGGGACGGAGGCAAAAGGCAACTGATAAGGAATACTACCTGTAATATTCACAGGTTTCGGCCCAGCAATGGCTACCGTACTACCGAAGTTTAAACGAGCATTGCTATAACTGAAACTAGCTATGGCTGATTCGATGGGTTTCTGGTTGAGTGTGCCATCGGTGATTTGCCATTCTCCTTTGGCTTGGGGGTTAGCAGGACTACCAGCCAAAGCTGCTGAACCACTGAGTTTTCCTGTGATGCCAATTGGCAGGTTAACAAAGTTGTTGAGTAACTCTATGGGGAAATTATTAACCCGTAGTTGACCAGATTGTTCATTCCCACCAATATTACCTGTGAAAGCTAATAGACTATTATCCTGTAATTCAATGCGTACAGGTCGTAATTGCAAAACGCCATTGGCAAAACTACCTTCAGCAATGATATTTTCGGCACGGTAAAAACGGTTTTGTTCATTTTCCTTACCCCAGGTGAAGTTCTGCCCTTTTAAATTGAATTGTGCTGCTAAACCGTTGGCAGTGGTATTGTCTACAGCCACTTCTGCGTTAAAGGTTCCGCGCAAATCTGCTAATTCTGGTATGGGCGAAGCATTCCGTTCTTGTTCACGCTTATCATTTAAGGCGTTAATTTCGGAAAAACGGTCAATTTGATCGTATAAAGGCTGGTTAGGAAGACCTTGAGGATAGGTTTTGAGATCCGATGCACTGCCATAGCTAGGTTCAGCGCCATTAGGCTGAAAATCTTGCAAGTCAAATATTTGCGCTACTGTGAGTACATCTTGAATTTCCCCTTGAGAAACGTTCAGTTTACCTTGGATGCGGGGGCCTTGAGGAGTTTGCCCAAAGCTACCAGCTAAGACATAACGACTTTTGCCTTTGGTAAATTCACTATTAGAGATTGTGGCAGTACCATTACCGTAGCGGAACTGGGCAGCTAAACTATTGCCTTTAAGTCTGCCAATTTCTGGATTAGCGATCGCAATATTTCCTGTACTAGCAAAGGTACGTGGGTTAAACTGCAAATTCCCTGTAGCTACCCCAGCTACTTTACCAGAACCCAAACGCAGATTTGGCGGTGGCGACAAGTTCAAAATTTGTAGGGGGAAGTTAGCAACCTTCACAGCCCAATCATCACCCCGTACTTGACCTGATGCTAATGCTTCTCGCCATTGTACCAGGAAGGATTGGGGGCGATTATTCCTATCTAAATTGAGAGCTAGGCGATCGCTTTTTCCTGCTAAATTAAAATTCAAGCCCTGTCCTGGGGCTGACTGAATATAGCCAGTTAACAATGGTTCAAAAGCAATATTTTCTACTACTAAGTCTTTGAGGAGAAATTGCCCGTTGACGTTGGGTTGGGGTAATCTACCTGTTACCTGACCGTTAAAATCTACCCTACCCGCGACAGCAACCTGATTTGGTAAGGTGAAGGGTAACTGTTGCAGGTTAAAGTCCTGGGCTTGGACGTTGAGATTAAGGGCGGTAATTGTGGGGATACCTGGTCTATTGGCATTGGCAAGGATATTACCACTAACACTTAAACCTGGGGCTGTAGCTTGTTGGATAGTTAACCTTTCACCATTCCAGGCGATCGCAGCATTCAAAGGACGCTCAACACCTGGAAGCCCTTGTGATAATTGTACCTGACCAGCCGCACGCACATCAGCTAGTCGCGTCGAACCCAAATTACCCGCTAGTTGCAATTGACCGCCAAACAAACCCCGCAACCGTTGATTAAACTGGTTTAACTGCACACCAGCCGCCGCCACTACAGCCTGATAACTACCTTTGGCTAGTTGGATATTCGACGCATTAATTACACCTCCACCTGCTATATTTAATTGCCCTTGACCCCTAGCTTGGATGCTTTGGGGGTTGAAGGAGGTAAGAGAACCAGCAACATTTAATTGCCCAGTCAAGTTACCCTGCAATTGGGGTGGTACAGTAGCTAAACGTTGCACAGGTATGTTATTCGCTTGGACTTGCGCCTGATAGTTACCGTTAGCTAATCGGATATTGGTAGCGGTAATCGTACCATTACCAATATCTAACCGTCCTTGCCCACTACCTTGAATTGATTTGGGACTAAAAGATGTTGCAGAACCCGCTAAATTTAATTGCCCAGTTAAATTACCTTGCAACTGTGGTGGTACGGTGGCTAAACGTTGCACGGGTACGTTATTCGCCTGGACTTGCGCCTGATAGTTACCGTTAGCTAATTGGATATTAGTAGCGGTAATCGTACCACTACCAATATCCAGCCGTCCTTGACCGCTTGCTTGGATAGTTTTGGGGCTGAAGGATGCAGTAGAACCAGCTACATTGAATTGCCCAGTCAAATTACCCTGAAATTTGGGAGGTACAGCAGCTAAACGTTGTATAGGTACGTTATTTGCTTGCAATTGCGCCTGATAACGACCATTCGCTAATTGAATATTGGCGGCTGTGATAGTACCACTGCCTACATTTAAACGCCCTTGACCGCTTGCTTGAATTGATTGGGGACTGAAGGACTCAGTAGAACCAGTCACAGCAAACTTCCCTGTTAAATTGCCTTGGAACTGACGCGGTAAGGTTGTCAGGCGTTGTACAGGTACATTATTTGCTTGGACTTGTGCCTGATACACTCCATTCGCTAATTGAATATTTGAGGCGCTAACATTTCCCTTACCCACACTCAAACGGGCATCACCCACAGCTTGTAAGGTTTTCAGACTAAAGTTTTCTCTATTCCCTGCCACTTGGAATGTTCCAGCGATGGGATTAGCCAAAGCTGGCGGCGCATTTTTTAAGATACGTGCCAGTTTGACATTACTGGCAACCAACTTAGCAGCGAAGGCTTTATCTTGCAGTTGAATGTTGGAGACGGCAACTGTCCCACCGCCAATTTGTACCCCTGCGCCTTGTGTGCGAATACTGGCAACTTGAAAGGGTGTAGCCGTACCCGACAGAATTAAACGTCCGTTAAATTGCGCCCCAGCTAAGGAGATATTTTGTAGCTGATTTTGGTTAACAAAAGGTGTTAAACTCACACGACTAGCTTGGGCTACAGCTTGCCAACGTTCATTAGCAAAACTGCCATAACCCTGTACCGTACCACCACCGACACTCAGAGTAACATTACGGAAGTTAAAATTACGATTAGCACTGACAATTACTTCACCAGTTGCGGGATAAGCTGCTTGAGGGGCTGTAAAGTTGACAAAAGTTTTTACATTTGTCGGCACACCTATGACTTGGGCGGTAGCGGCGACAGTACCAATTTTAACAGAGGTATTTGTATTGTAGAGTTTGGCGATCGCATCCCCAGCTATATTCCTCGCTGTAAGACTCAAATTCACTTGCGGATTTTCCCCAAGCAAGACTTTACCGCCACCTGTAACCACTCCGCCTACCGTAGTTTTCCCTTGAATATCGCTTAAAGTAACTAAGCGTTCCTGTGGCGAAAACTCAAATTTACTACTAACACTTTGAAAATCAACTTTATCAATCCGAGCAGTATTTATCGTACTGACTGTACCTGAAAGAATGGGATTATTTGCTGCACCGACTACTTGCAAGTTAGCTTGCAATTGTCCAGCTACGGGGAAAGGCAGTTTGAGCTTAAGTGTTTTTTGAGCATCAGCAACACTCACTGCATTAACACGCCCTGTTAAACTAAAGCCTGCTTGAGTATCGATAATTCCCGCCGCAACTACAGGAATGCTGCCGTAGTTGGTAAAAATATTCTCTAATTTTACTTCCGTTCCTTGAAAGTAAAGATTGCCTTGAGTATTGTTAAACGCCTGTGGTGTACGGGGAATGTACAGTGTTACCTTTTGCAAATCAGCACTGCCGTACAATAAAGCCTTTTCGCCTGGTGTAAACTGGATGCGCAAATCGCCATTAACTCTACCCGTCTCTAAACGTAGAGGTATCTTCACTAAGCGAGTAACATCAGCAGCTAACAATTCCTGCCCTCGCAACTGCATATTAGTCGCAATCGTTTTAAGACGCATTAGTCCCTCAACGTCTATTTTGCCGCCACTATCAGCTATACCTATGGCTTTGAAATTAATTAGCTGGTTTTTTTCTAGTAATTTAGCAGAGCCATTTACTTGTGAGTAACCTATGGGGGGTAGAGGTGATGGGAGAGATGAGGGAGATGAGGGAGATTTAGCTTGTACATTTCCTACTCCCGGCTCCCCACTTCCCACTGCTAAAGTCCTTACTTGGGGCAATAGCATCAACTTACCATTGCGGAAATAAATATTATCTAAATCGGTTTTAATCGCTGCCTGTTGACTTGGTGGCGCTATCTTCGTAGTCAGCCAGCGTCCTCTCTCATCTTGCTCAACGTAAACATCAGGATTAATTAAAGTTACATTTAGTTTTAGCTGGCGATTAAACACTAACAGCAATGGATTAAAATCTACTTCCACAGCATCGACTTTTACCTTATCTGGATCTGTGGGTGTGGCGGGGATAGATGAAGCCGCAAACTGTACGCCTGTCAGAGAAAAGCCCGTAACTCTCCCCAGTTTTACCGGACGGTTGAGGGTTGTAGTCAGACTCTCTTGCGCTAATGGTGTTAACTCTTTTTGTACAAAAGTCCTTAATCGCCAAATCCCCCCCATCAAAGCGACGATTAACAGTCCGCCTATGGCAATACCACCGCGAGTCAAAATCAGCAACCATAGATTCCTACGAAGGATTTTTGGGCTGGGGTTTTGCTTAGAAGACTTAATCATATCTTTATTTTTTATTGCTGGAGGTGGTTGGCGCACTGCTAGCACTATTTGGCATCTGTCTGTAGTATGCCAATACCAGGATACAAAGCAATATGAATTTTTGGCATTCGGATCAACTCGGTGAGTGAAATTAACTAGAGAGTGGGGAGATGAGGAAGCAGGGGAAAATAACCTGGGACTGTGGACTATAGACTATGGACTATGGACTAATGACTAATCTTGGTAAAGTGAAATTATTGCTGTGACTTTCCCAGGTACACGGTCTAGAAGTTTAATTAATTAATAGACCTCCGAACATAAGGATAAATGATTACGCCAATGCGGGTTTTTGTTTTAATTTTTAACGCTAATACGGAAAACGAAGGTATTCATACGGTTCGTGTGGCCGATGCCTCCGGCGGCAAGCTACGCAATAAAATTCTCATGTTTGAATCTCAAGATGATGCTGTTCGTTTTGCCCTGATGTTGGAAGCCCAAGACTTCCCTACTCCCACGGTAGAAGCAATTGACGCTGAGGAAATTAAGGCGTTTTGTGAAAGTGCTGGTTATGATTGGGAGTTTATTCCTGAAAACAGCGACTTAATACTTCCCCCGGAAATTAATGTGGAAGATACTGACTGGCAACCTGATGGTCAGTATGATGACGAGGATACTGACGACGAAATTTTCGAGGCTGACCAAGTACCACCGGCACAAGAAACTGAATTTTCTGCTGCTGAATTAGAGAAGATTCGGCGCAAACTGGAAGGATTGTTGTAACTTAGTCGTTTAGTTATTAGTCATTAGTCATTAGTCATTAGTCAAGAATTAAACTATCGGCTAGAGGTTAGGATTTTTGACTAAACTACTTCATGGCACTTAACATCAAATACATGGCAAATTTGCAGGAACGCGGGCATTTACTGACGGAACAAGTCAATCCACTCAGCCTGAACTTAGACCAACTCAGTGCTTTAGAGTTGGTGGAGTTGTTTAATAATGAAGACCAAAAGGCAGTGGCGGCGGTGGCGGCGGCTAAGGCAGAGATTGCTGAGGCTATTGAACGAACAGCTGATCGCTTGCGTCAGGGAGGACGCTTGTTTTACATTGGTGCTGGTACAAGTGGTAGGTTAGGCGTATTAGATGCTGCTGAGTGTCCACCAACTTTTTGTACACCACCAGAGTTGGTGCAAGGAATTATTGCTGGTGGGGCTGGCGCACTTATACGTAGTTCTGAGGATTTAGAAGACCGTGCGGAAGATGGCGACGCGGCGATCGCACAACGTCATATCACCCAACTTGATGTCGTCGTCGGGATTACGGCTGGTGGAACTACTCCTTTTGTTCACGGTGCAATTAACGCCGCTCGTCAACGCGGAGCCTTGACAATTTTCATCGCTTGTGTACCTGTAGAGCAAGTAGATTTTACGGCTGATATTGATATTCGTTTGTTAACAGGGCCAGAAATATTGGCAGGTTCCACTCGTCTTAAAGCTGGTACTGTCACCAAACTAACTTTAAATATTTTATCTACTGGCGTAATGGTCAAACTGGGTAAAGTTTATGGCAATCGCATGGTGGATGTAGCAGTCACAAATCAAAAATTACGCGATCGCGCTTTACGCATTTTACAAGACCTCACTGGGCTAAGTCGGGAAGCAGCAGGTTACTTGTTAGAACGTAGTGGTAAGTGGGTAAAACTGGCGCTTGTTATGCACTGGACAGGCTTAGATAAAGACGCAGGTAATCAACTTTTATCAGACCATCAAGGAAATCTTCGAGAAGCTGTTGCTAGTTATAAAAACCAAAATAATTCGTAATTTTTTGAAGAGTAAGTAACTACACACAACAACAAATGTGTTTGTGGTCAAAAATCTATATCAATAAACCTTGACAGGTAATCTATTGTAATCTACCAACCTTTCTGATAAAAAGTTGGTAGATTATTATTTAGAGCAAAAAAGTAATTATTAATTTTTGTAAAACTTTTGGTGTTGAAAATTCAAAGTCAATAATCAACACTCAACTAACCTAACGAGTAATGATGTGATTTAAAAGCATAAAAATCGAAACCATCTATTGACAATTTATCAAACCCTCACTCAGTGGTAATTACGAATTACGAATTACAAATTTTACCTACTATGCCATTTGATTTGTCGCCCCTGTGGATATCACTCAAAACATCTTTACTTGCCACATTCATCACCTTCTTTTTAGGAATTGCTGCTGCATATTGGATGCTGAGTTATCGGGGCAAGGGCAAATCATTGATTGAGGGTATCTTTGTCGCACCTTTGATTTTACCACCTACAGTTGTCGGCTTTTTGCTACTGCTGTTTTTTGGGAAAAATGGCCCAGTCGGCAAACTAATGCAGCCTTTTGACTTGACTATAGTTTTTACATGGTATGGGGCAGCGATCGCAGCGACAGTTGTTTCTTTTCCCCTGATGTATAAAACTGCTCTGGGAGCTTTTGAACAAATTGATAGTAATTTGCTACGGGTAGCGAGAACCCTTGGAGCAAACGAATTAATTATCTTTTGGCGTATCAGTTTACCTTTGGCATTCCCAGGAATTGTAGCTGCGACAACTTTAGCTTTTGCCCGTGCTTTGGGTGAATTTGGTGCAACCTTGATGCTGGCGGGTAATATCCCTGGACAAACGCAAACAATCCCAATGGCGATTTATTTCGCTGTAGAAGCAGGGGCAACTGACGAGGCATGGTTTTGGTCGATTGTGATTATGGCTATTTCCTTATCGGGGATTTTAGCTGTTAACTTTTGGCAAGAATTAAGGGCTAACAGGGGGCAAGGGAAACAAGAGAGTAGGAGAGCAGGAGAGCAGGGGAGCAAGGGAGCAGGGGATGAGGTGGCTTTGTTATCTGAGTCGGCTTCTGGGGCGGAATTGTTGGTGGATATTGAAAAGTGCCTGCCGAGTTTTCATTTAAAAGTGGCTTTTACTACTGATGAGCAACCTTTGGGGTTGTTGGGTGGTTCAGGCGCAGGTAAAAGTATGATTTTGCGGTGTATTGCGGGGATTGAAACACCGACAAAAGGGCGGATAGTATTGAATGGTAGGGTATTGTTTGATGCAGAACAGGGAATTAACTTACCCAGTCGCGATCGCCGCATTGGTTTTTTGGTACAGAACTATGCCTTATTTCCCCACATGACGGTGGCACAAAACATTGCTTTTGGCTTACCTAAAGGCCTATCAACTAACAGTATACGAATGCAGGTAGAACAGCAACTTGTGGCCATGCAGTTACAGGGATTAGGCGATCGCTATCCGCACCAACTTTCTGGCGGACAACAACAAAGGGTAGCATTAGCTAGGGCATTAGCTAGTCAACCAGAAGCTTTACTTTTGGATGAGCCATTTTCTGCCCTTGATACCCACCTGCGTAGTCAATTAGAACAGCAAATGACCCAAACCTTGGCAGAGTATCAAGGCGCTTCTTTATTCGTCACCCATAACATGGAAGAAGCCTACCGCATTTGCCCGAATTTATTAGTGTTAGAAGATGGTAGCCCAGTGCATTATGGTTCTAAATATGACATTTTTGAGCATCCTGCTACTGTAAGTGTTGCTCAAATTACCGGATGTAAAAATTTTTCTAGTGCAGTTATCCATTCAACACAAGAGATAGAAGCCATTGATTGGGGTTGCAAACTCAAAGTGATAGAACCTATTCCAAAAGGACTATCTCATGTCGGTATTCGCGCCCATCAAATTACTTTTACCAAGAATATCAACCAAGAGAATACCTTTCCCTGTTGGTTAACGCAAACAAGTGAAACTCCCCACCGGATGACACTATTTTTAAAACTTCATTCCCCAGCAAATAGCTCCCAAGATTATTATTTACAAGCAGAAGTATTTAAGGAAAAATGGCTAACTATTAAAGACCAACAATTTCCTTGGTACGTGCATCTAGATCCTCTAAGCTTGATGTTAATGAAGACAATGGCATCTGAATAATAAATTCTGCTCCTCTCCCCGGTTGGGAAACACACTCTAATCTACCTCCATGATGATGAGTAATAATTTGGTAGCTGATAGATAATCCCAGTCCAATTCCTTGCCCTACTGGTTTTGTGGTAAAGAACGGCTCAAATAAATGCGCTCTATTTTCTTCAGTAATACCGGGGCCGTTGTCTTTAATACTAATTTGTACCCAATCTTGATCTACTCTTTGGGTAGATATTGTAATGATACCAACATGATTTTCTAATTCTGAAATATCTACATTTGCATTTTCTTGTTGTAAAACATCAATCGCATTATTAATAATATTCATAAAAACTTGGTTTAATTGCCCTGGTTCGCATTTCACCAACGGCAATTTACTGTAATTTTTGACAATTTTAATTTGAGAATTTCCTATTTTAGATTTGAGCCTATACTGGAGTAATAATATAGTACTATCAATCCCATCATGAATATTTACAGCTTTTACTTTAGCTTCATCAAAGCGGGAAAAATTACGTAATGCTAATACAATTTTGCGAATACGGTCTGCTCCTGCCTGCATAGATGATAAAAGTTTTGGCAGGTCTTGGATAGTAAAATCCAGGTCAGATTCCGCTACTGAACTAGCTATTTCATTATCTACTTGGGGGTAAATTCTTTGGTAAAGTTGAATTATATCTACAAGAGATTCACCATATTCACGAACATGCGGGAGGTTAGCATAGATAAAATTAATCGGATTATTAATTTCATGAGCCACACCTGCAACAACTTGCCCAAGTCCAGAAATTTTTTCTGCTAATAACAGTTTGGGTGCTTGCTGAAGTTGCTGCATAGTTTGTTCTAGCTTTTGAGTTCTTTGTTTTAAATAATTTTCTGAATTTCGTAACTCCTTTTCTATAATCGCCCGTTTAGATATTTCTTTAGATAAAGGAAGATAGCAGAAAAAATATAACGATGGCGTAATCATTAATGTTAAAAGAGTGGCATCCAACAATGTCTCGACTATATCTGGAATCTTTGGTAAAACCAGAAAAGACAGCATGATAAATGACTCAGCAAAGAATACAGAAACTGCAATTCTGCTGAAGAAAAACCAGGGAGATTTTTGCATTTTAACTAATTAGATACACGTATCAGAGTGACTTAATGTATGTAGTTTGGTTACTCTTGATATTAAAAAGCTTAGTTTAGCTATTATGCTTTGTTTTGACTGGTTTAAGCAATTAATCAATTTAATCTTTAAAAATACTAAATTTTGATAAAGACTAGCCCTATCAACCTGCGAAAAACATCATTTTTTCGCAGCAAAGCAACAAAATATTATCAAGAACTTAATAATGAGTAGGGTTTATAAAATTTTGATGAGCATTAATGCTTATATAAATCAGGTAACAGTGGACAGTGAGCAAATTGATTTAACTGATAACTGATAACTGTTCACCAAAAACTAATTTTTGCCATCCTGTGCTTCAATATGAAAGCCGTAAATGACAAGAAATGGTATGCCACAGAAATCAGCCGCTTTGAGGTTTGTAATTTTATTAGGTTTTGTAAGTCTTTGTGCCGATGCTACTTATGAAGGGGCGCGGAGTATTACAGGGGCTTATTTACAAGTTTTAGGCGCTAGCGGCACTGTGGTCGGGTTAGTTGCTGGTTTTGGTGAGTTAATTGGCTATGGTTTGCGTTTAGTCATTGGTTATCTCAGCGACCAATCACGCAAGTATTGGGGAATTACAACATTAGGTTACATCTTGAACACTGCCGTTGTACCGCTTTTAGCTTTTGCTGGAAGATGGGAAGCAGCCGCAGGATTGATGATGGCGGAACGTACTGGTAAAGCTATACGTACTCCCCCCAGAGATGCGCTGCTTTCCCACGGTGTCAGTCAAATTGGCAGAGGCTTTGGCTTTGGTTTACATGAGGCAATGGATCAAACTGGTGCAGTTATGGGGCCTTTGGCTGTGGCTGCAATGGTTTATTTTCAGGGAGAGTATCGTCACAGCTTTACGATTTTGATTGTACCTGCCGTCTTGGGGTTGATAGTGTTGTTAGTACTACAATTTCTGTATCCGAATCCCAGTGATTTTGAAGAGGAAACTGACGAACAGAAACAACAAGAAGGTTTACCCCGGATATTTTGGATTTATTTAGGTGCAGTGGCAATTATTGCGGCTGGATATGCAGATTTCCCGCTCATTGCTTTCCATTTTCAAAAATCAAACATTGCTACAGGACAGACTATACCTCTGTTTTATGCCTTAGCTATGGGTGTAGATGCGATCGCAGCTTTAATTTTCGGCTATTTATTCGACAGGCTAGGCATTTCCATTTTAATTATCGCGGCATTTCTCTCATGTCTATTCGCCCCATTAGTATTTTTAGGAAATAGCCAACTAGCACTTTTAGGCATAGCATTTTGGGGTATTGGTATGGGGGCGCAAGAGTCGATTTTAAAGGCGGCGATCGCAGGTATGGTTCCCATGAATAAACGCGCCACCGCTTACGGCATTTTCAGCACTGGTTATGGTTTATCTTGGTTTTTGGGTAGCGCTTTAATGGGTATTTTGTACGACCATTCCCTCATGACACTGATTATTTTCTCATCTGCAACCCAACTTTTAGCCATTCCCTTCTTTGCCTGGGTGAAATTAAAAGCTGATCCAGGAGTGATGAGTCAGTTGACAGTTGATAGTTGACAGTTTGTTTTTCTCCCCTGCTCCCTCATCTCCCCCATTCCCTCATCCCTATGACCTACACAACGGCAACTTAATTATAAAAGTAGTACCTTCCCCTTCACCTGGGCTGGTGACATGAATTGTACCACCGTGTAATTCGACAAGATAACGAGCGATCGTTAAGCCCAGCCCTAAACCGCCTTGTTGATTTTGCCTGTCTGCTTGGCGGTAACGTTCAAAAACGTAAGGTAAAAAATCTGGGCTAATACCAATACCTGTATCAGTAACAGTAATTTGTGTGTCAGTGTTTGCTTGTAGTAGCTTAACGGTAATTTGTCCCTTAGCAGGGGTAAACTTGATAGCATTTGATAGCAAGTTACCTAAAACTTGTAATAAACGGTTGATATCCCCAGAAATTAGGGGAACTGATTCGTCTATTACTGATTCTAAATGAATATTTTTTGCTTGGGCTGAAGGATAAGCCGTCTCAATTGCTACATTTATAATGGCAGCTAGGTCTACTTGATTACATTCTAACTTCAACTTACCCCTGAGAAGACGAGACATATCTAGTAAGTCTTCTAGGAGTTTTGATTGTGATTGGGCGTTGCGTTCGATGGTTTCTAATGCACGGGTGAATGTGGCTTCATCAAACTGGCGGGTGCGTAGCAATTGTGACCAACCTAAAATAGAATTGAGTGGCGATCGCAAATCATGAGATACCATAGCGACAAACTCATCTTTTGTGCGGTTGGCGGCTTCCGCTTCTGCACGGGCGGCTTTTTCTAGTTGCAATAGGCGATTCCGTTCCGCTTCTAATTGCTTGCGATCATTAATATCTGTACTTGTGCCGAACCATCGCAAAATCCTTCCTGTCTCATCTGTAATGGGAACGGCTCTGGCTAAATGCCAGCGATAACTGCCATCATGTTTACGACAACGTATTTCTTGTTCATAAGGTTGTTCAGTCTTCATCCCCTGCATCCAAGCTTGTTGAATGGCGGCGATATCATCTGGATGAATGACTTGTTGCCAGCCAAGGCCAATGGCTTGCTCTTGAGTTAGCCCAGTATATTCACACCATCTTTGATTGACGTATTCGCATTCACCTTGATTGTTTTTAATCCAAACAAGTTGCGGTATGACGTTGGATAAATGACGGTAGCGTTCTTCACTTTGGCGTAAGGCTGCTTCGGCACTTTTGCTTTGAGTTAAGTCCAGGACAAAGCAGGCTGCGTAACCTTTCTCCTCCTTACCTTCAATTTCGGCCAGTCCTAATAAAATAGGTATCCGATAGCCATCTTTGTGCAAATACTCCTTCTCGAAAGGGGTACAAGCTCCGTAAGTTAGTAATTCGTGAATTTTGTTCTGATCTAGGTCTTGGTATTCTGGTGGCGACATCAAATCCCAACGCAAAACGCCAGCTTCTAATTCAGAGCGAGAATAACCCATCATTGCCAAAAAAGCATCGTTTGCTTCGTATATCTGACCGCTAGCGTCACCAAAATAAATGCCAACGATGTTAGAGTCTACAATGCGACGGAATTTAGCTTCACTTTGACGCAGTGCTACTTCCGCAAGTTGGCGATCGCGCAGTGCTAGTTGCTGTTCGGTGATATCTGTTGTACTGCCAATTATCCGCACTGGTTGCCCATGTTGATTTTTAGTAATTACTCCTTGATCTAATACATAGATATACTGATTATTTTTGTGACGGACTCGATACTCAAAAGTATAAAAATTTTGATTCACTGGAAGATTATGGAATTGCTGAATCAAAGTTTCTTTATCTTCAGGATGGATTTGCTCTTGCCACCATTCTAAATTTGCTGGAACTTCCTCTGGAGAGTAGCCTAAAATCCGTATCAATCCCTCTGTTCTGGCGACTGTATTTGTTTCCAGATCCAATTCATAAATCATTGCATTAACGGCGGCTGCGGCTAGTCGGAAACGCTCATTACTAGATCGCAGTTCTTCCTCCGTCTGCTTGCGAGAGGTGATATCAAAAGCCGTACCCACTATTTGGCGTGGTGAACCATCATCATTTCTCACGAATACAGAATTACGACTGCTAAACCAACACCACTTACCATTGGCGTGTCGCATCCTATACTCATGCTCTATAATATCTTCATCTTTAGCTGAGTTAAATTGTTGAAATAATTGGGGTAGCTTAATAAAATCATCAGGGTGCATTAACTGGACGAGAAATTTGTTTCCCAAAGCTTGGATTGCTTCGGCACTGTAACCTAATAGCTTATTAACCTGACCGTTAAGATAAACATTACACTGCTCTAGCAAGTCATAAACGTATAAAATCCCTGGCGTTGTTTCGGCAATACGCTCAATAAATTTCTGGGTTTCTCGTAATTTCTCCTCACTACGATAGAGTTCTTGGCGTAATTGCCCTTGTACAATTGCTGAGGAAATAGTTGAGCGTAAACGTTCTGCTGTTGTCTCGCCCTTGACCAAATAGTCGTAGACACCGCTTTTCATCGCTTGAACGGCGATCGCTTCGTTCCCATAACCAGTTAGCATGACTATAGCTGGCATAGCTCCTTTTACGAGCTTTTGTAACTCAGTCAAAAATTCTAGTCCATCTAGGTCTGGTAGCAAAAAATCTAGTAAAATTACATCAGGCTGACACTGCCCACATAACTGTAGTGCTTTCTCCCCTGTTTCTTGCTCCAAAATGGTATAGCGATACTTTTGGTCTTGCTGGAGATAGCGGCGATAAGCTACGCGGTCTTCAACACAATCATCAATAATTAAAACAGTTAGCGGTTGTGCCATGACTAATTGCTAACACTAGCAGGAAAATTCACAATATCTAACCAGTAAATTTAAAAGCTGGGAATAGTTTTGATTAATCAATTAATAATAGTTGACTTGATCATGGAACTAGCAACGTGTTATTGGTAACATATCTCAATATCCTTGAGATTACAAGCAGTTGTAAATAGAATTATTAAAGACAAAAAATTCCAGCCCCACAGTTTGCACATAAGGACACAGAAAGATTAATGGTGAAACGTAAAAATGCTTCTAATCCTGATGGTGAGACCGATTGGAATTATGAAACGAAGGTTGCAGAAATAGAAGCAATAATTACTCGCATCGAATCAGGAGAATTAGAATTAGAAACAGTTTTTAACGAATTTGCTAATGCTGTCCAATATTTGCGCCAATGCGAGACTTTTTTACAACAGCGACAGCAACAGGTAGATTTGTTAATTGAAACTTTGAGTGATGAGTAATATCATGTCCGCTTAAATACTTATCTTATCGTGGAGATTGGTAATTGGTAATGGTAAAAGAGAATTACCAATGAAGCTCAACCTATTACCGACTAAACCAACCGTATTGTAAGTAATTAACTGGACTTGATAGCAAACTAAGTTTGGGTTAGCTTGAAAATGATTCTTGGCGAACAGTTGATGTTTGTAATTGTGGACGTAGGCAAAGGTAAGCCAGAGAACCAAGTAAAGGCACAAGCACGACTGCTAAGAATATCTGCGGATTAGTCCAGCGCCGACGCACCATATCGTCAGTAATAATTGTGGGGAATAAGAGATAAAATAGGTAAAATGCCAAACTCATGCCATTAATAAAGCGATCGCTCAAGAATTGCTGTAAGTAATCTCCCCAATCACCAGTAAAACCGTAGGTAAGTATAATCACACTACTAAATGCTAAAATAACACCGTAAATACGTGAATCTAGTAGCTCCAAACAACTATCCTTCTGTCCCGAAAATTGTTGATTAGGTTCACGCAAAGCCAAGTAGGGTATGAATCCCAGTACGCCTGAACCCACTGATGCTATAGCGAAAGGCCAAAAAGGAATCTTTTGCATCCTGCCATCAATAAATAATAAGCCACTGTAAATTAATAACCAAATACCTACTAAAGAAAATATTGCCAGAATAATAGGATTAACTTCAGCCCACTGAAAAGTCAATATATTTTTTAACAGCGTTAGCGTTGCATCTAAGTGGAAGGGCGGCGCTAGAAATAAAACATAGGAGATAAATGCACCCCAGACTAACCATAATGCAAGTTTTAGATTCATATCCCTGATCTGCTGAAATCACTTGCATTTTAAATGATGCCTGAGTTGCTGTTGTCGCTCAATGGGTATAGCTTCGCAGATTAGATTTTCATCGCTGTGTAACAGACACGAAGAAAAGTAAGAAGTTATGTAGAGTGTAGAGTCTTGATACATTTACGAAAATTCTTGCACTGGTGAGAATACATAGCAGCCAAAATCTGGTAGATTAACTCGGAACTCAGGATTACTAACTTGGGAACGCGATTATGAAACCATTTCTTTTTGTCACTGACTTGGATCATACTTTGGTGGGTAATGATGCAGCCTTAGTCCAACTGAGCCAATTACTGACGCAGCATCGCCAAGAATACGGCACGAAGATAGTTTATGCTACTGGGCGATCGCCTGTTCTCTATAAAGAGCTTCAAGAGGCAAAAAATCTCATAGAACCGGATGCTTTAGTCCTGTCTGTAGGTACGGAGATTTATCTTGATGGTAGTGGAAACCCGGATTCTGGATGGTCAGAAATTCTTGCTGATGGTTGGAATCAGGAAATAGTGTTATCAGTAACTAGGCAATTTCCTGAATTAGTTATGCAACCAGAATCAGAACAACGCCCTTTTAAAGCGAGCTTTTTTCTGCATGAAGAGGCTGCATTCCGCATTCTACCTAAACTTGAAGCAGAATTACAAAAATATGAACTAAATATAAAGTTAATTTATAGTAGCGGTATAGACCTTGACATTGTACCATTAAACAGCGATAAAGGTCAGGCAATGCAGTTTCTTCGTCAAAAGTGGGAATTTGCAGCAGAAAGAACAGTTGTCTGTGGTGATTCAGGTAATGATATTGCTTTGTTCGCTGTGGGCAACGAAAGGGGGATCATAGTCGGGAATGCCCGACCAGAGTTGCTTCAGTGGCACAGTGAGTATCCCGCAGACCATCGCTACCTGGCAAAAAACTTTTGTGCAGGTGGAATTATTGAAGGCTTACAATACTTTGGTTTTCTAGAATGATTAGCTATCTTAAAGGTATCGTCGCCGGTATTCAAAACGTAGGCACAAATCGCGTTATCCTCACTTTAGAAGTGAACGGGATGGGGTACGATTTGCAAGTTCCCCAACGCCTAGCCAAGCAATTACCTACAACTGGAGATTTAGTCCAAATCTTCACCCATTACCAAGTCCGGGAAGAAGTACCCTTACTGTATGGTTTCTCCTCCCCAGCCGAGCGTGATTTATTCCGTCATCTATTGTCCGTTAGTGGTGTAGGTGCATCTTTAGCGATCGCCCTCTTAGACACTCTGGAACTACCAGATTTAGTCCAAGCCATCATCGCGGCTAACATCCAAATCCTCATTCAAGCCCCAGGCGTAGGCAAAAAAATTGCTGAACGCATCTGTTTGGAACTCAAAGCCAAACTCATCGAATGGCGCAAATCAGCAGGTTTCTTCGTAGCCACAGAAGGCCCTGCCCCTGGTATTCTCGAAGAAGTGCAAATGACCCTATTTGCCTTGGGATACACCGCCCATGAAGTCAGCCACGCCCTACACGTCGTCAGCGAAGATATCGGATTACCCAAAGATGCCTATGTAGAAGATTGGATCAAACAAGCGATCGCACATCTCAGCAGTAGTGAGCAAGTTAGTCCATAGTCAACAGTCCATAGTCAACAGTTACTTTCCTCCCACTCTCTAAAAATTTTGAATTTTGAATTTTGAATTATTATGACAGACCCCTATGCTTGGTTACAAAATTCACTTTTAACCATTCATCGGGCAGACTGGTATCGTTCAGTGCAAACAATACATGGTCGTCCAGGGGCAACTGTATTTTTAGCGGGGCAGGAGGTAATTAATTTTGCTAGTAACGATTACTTGGGATTGGCTGGGGATGAACGACTGATAGGGGCGGCTGTAGCAGCTACTCAAGAATTTGGAACTGGTAGCACTGGTTCAAGATTACTCAGTGGACATAGGGAATTACATAGAGATTTAGAAAGAGCGATCGCATCTTTAAAACAAACCCAAGATGCGGTAGTGTTTAGTTCTGGGTATTTAGCAAATATTGGTGCGATCGCCGCTTTAGTTGGTAAGCGCGATTTAATATTCTCCGATCAATATAATCATTCGAGTTTAAAAAATGGGGCAATTCTCAGTGGCGCGACAATTATCGAATATGCCCACTGTGATGTCACCCAACTGAGAAACCAATTGCTTCAGCAACGACAAAACTATCGACGTTGTTTAATTTTGACAGATACCGTCTTCAGTATGGATGGGGATTTATGCCCTTTGCCAGAACTGTTGGATTTGGCTGAAGAATTTAGCTGTATGCTGCTAGTTGATGAAGCTCATGCTACTGGAGTCATGGGTAAAACGGGCGCTGGGTGCGTAGAACATTTTGGTTGTACAGGTAGACAATTAATTCAAGTCGGTACTTTGAGTAAAGCCCTTGGTAGTTTGGGCGGATATGTAGCTGGAAGCCATACCTTAATTGACTATTTACGTAATCGCGCCCCAAGCTGGATTTACACCACAGCCTTATCACCCGCAGATACAGCCGCAGCTTTAGCAGCTATTAATATAGTTAAACAAGAACCACAACACCGGATACAGTTGTGGCATAACGTTAATTACTTAAAAAAATTATTACAGGAATTACCCAGCCTGAAATTACTGCCATCAGCATCGCCAATACTATGTTTTCAGTTACCTACTGCAACTGAAGCGCTACAAGTCGGCAAACAACTAAAAGAAGCGGGAATTTTTGCCCCGGCTATTCGTCCTCCCACAGTCCCAACAAGTCGCATCAGAATATCCTTAATGGCAACTCATCAAGAAGCACATATAGAAAGGTTAGTTGCAGTTTTGGCAGAATTGTTATCTGTTGACGGTTGACTGTTAACTGTTAACAGCTAAACAAATTAATAGCGCTTTTCTCGGATAACTAAACCACCTGCAAACGCTCCTAATATTGTACCTACCCAAATTCCAGTTGTACTACCTTGCCATGTCGCTCCAGGGGTTATCCAGAGATTGCATAATTCTTTCATTGCCCAAGGTTGATTTTGACACCTCTGGCTATGCAGCATTAAAGTCATTTGGCTACCGATATAACCGCCAAAAAAACCAGATGATAATGCAAAAAACGTGCAGGTTAAAACTTTGTTTTTAGCCATTAGTTCATACTGAGTTGCAGTCAAAGGTAATAACTTGGGCTGGGAGTAGGGAGTAAGAATTATGTCTGAACGCAACTTAATATCAGTCTATCATTCGTAAACCCCTACACCCCAAAGTAAAATGCTATTAGGGATAAGTTCGCTAAATTTGTAACAGTCCCTCTGGATTCACCGAGAAAAGCGATCGCCTCTGCAAACCTTCGCGGTGTATAATTTCATTGGCTGCTAATAAACCGCTACTAACAGCGCGTTCCATTAAACCGCAAGGGAATGGCATTTTTACCCAATCACCAGCAAACAATAAGTTAGAAATAGCTGTACTGGTTTGGGGGCGTTCTTCATAGCTATTTGGTGGATAACCAGAGAAGTTATGTTGATTCACCAATTCTCGATGTAATAGTGTTGCATGTTTCAAGTCAGGAACTATATCATATAGTTCATTTTCAAAGGTGGTTAACAAAGCCTCTTGAGTGGGGAATTGTTTCTCTTTATAACAATAAGCGTGTAACTCTACCACACTACCACCAGTGCGTTTTGACCAGTCGATAAATTGTTGTTGAATGCGATGATATAAGGTGATACTGTCAGTTAATTGATAGCCTGACAGGGAAGTAAAATTACTTTGTTCCCACTCAAAATCTTGATCAAACCAGAAACGACACACAGCAAAAGGATCAGCAATGCTTAACTTTTCGACTTGCGATCGCACTGTAGAATCTACATCACCATTCATCTGCTTAAATAACTGTTGTACCCCAGGCACATCAGTTGCAAATACATAATAATCTGCGCTAATTGTCTCAGGTAAAGGTGCATTATTAGTTGTAGCTACTAGTTGTAATTCATCATGCTGTTTCTGTACAACTTGCAACTTTTGTAAATCGCGCTTGGCTGGGCCTTTTATGACTTTACCATCAGCAGTAAATTCTGCCCCATGACAAGGACAAAGGAAGTTACCATTTGCTGATTTTTTGACAGTACAACCTTGATGAGTACAAGTTAAAGAAACTGCTGTTTCGTTACCAGATTCTAAAGCGAATACTTCATCTGCTGCTCCAAAGTATTCTGTTTTTGTGTCGGTAATAACTGAGTTACGTTTTACCCAAAAAGGTACATCATTTTGATTACTACCGACATAATATTTTAAGCCTTTAATTTTTCCATCTTCAGCGATAATTTCGCTGACTGTAGCATCGGTGATAATTTTACCACCGTTATCTTTCACACTCATAGCAATGGGTTGGACTAAACTTGTACCCATATCATCTTTCGTACCATTAAAAGCTAGTCCTTCTGGGTTGCCAAAAAAGTAAAAATGGAAGAACTGCATGAGTTCCCCTACACTCATAACATCTGGTGCATTCAAGCTGGATTTAGCAAAGGGGAGAAAATATAAGTCATATAAACCTTGGGGAAATTCCGTTTCCACCCAGTCAGCAACAGAAATATTGTCAAAGCGTTGATAGTTCTTGTCGCGCTGAAAACCTGTGATGGCTTGAAATACTTGTAAGTGCTTGATTTTAGTTAAATTAATCCCCCATTGGAAGCGGTTGGGAGAAGCGATCGCTAAGTCTACAATATTCCAAGGGAAGGCGGAATGGCTGGGACGAAATACTTCTGGTTTGTACTTGTCTCCACGATAAACCACCGAATAAAAGTTGAGTGATTGAAAATTCTCTTTTATTCCCAGTTCTGCAACTATACTTTTCAAGTTGTAGTATTGGGGAAAAAAACCATGAAAGCCATGTTCCATCATGAAAGTTTCGCCAGCAGCTTCTATTTGCCAACTGGCGATTTTTCCACCCAGTTGGGGAGACTTTTCTACTAATGTGACTGCAAACCCCCGTTGACTCAATTCATACGCGCAAGCTAAACCCGCCAAACCTCCTCCAATCACGACAACACTTTTTGCTTGATTCAGTAACCGTGGCAAATTTAAGGTATCTTTTTGAAATACGGTTGGTTTTGGCTTGCTAAACCTGGAGTATCCAGTTACTCCTGCAACTGCACCAACTCCAAACACTTTAAGTAGGGTGCGCCGGGAAACATTGGTAGATTCTGGCAAATTAGGTAATAAACTCATTGGTTACAAAACTAACTCTTCACAATGAAAAACTGCCGTAAAACTATGGTAACGAATCAGTAAATTTTGGGAGGTTTATCCCCTAATCATGGTTAATACTAAACGCACTTATTTTTGCAGAATCAAGAAAATTGTCAATGGTTTGGCGTTATTCCTGATGATAACTTTGCTGGTGTACGAGATTTACGAGAGTTGGGTTGATAGCGTTTTGGTTCTCTAGATGATGATTTTTCTGAAAAATGCAGTCTAAAAATTGTTGTCGTGCGTAACTGGGCTTAACAGATGAAAAATTGTATCCCTGACTTTTGAGAAGATTTGGGGATATTAATTAGTCCGCTCATTTTTCCCCAACTAACCTTATCTGTTTTTACCTGCAATTTTACTGTTCAGAACTTGAATTATTGAGATATTCCATATCGATATAACGCAACCGCTAATATACGCTAAATTATTCAATAACTCTATCTCTTGGTGGTGTAAATACGCATCATCATCTGTGCCTCAGACATTAACTGGCTGGGAACCCTACCTATGACCAACGAAGAACTGCTGCAAATCATCAAACAAGCCGCCAGAGACAACGCCACAACATTAGACCTTTCTGGCAAAGGCTTAACAACGCTGCCAGCAGAGATTGGTCAACTTACCAACCTCAGCAGCCTTGACCTCAGTGAAAATAAACTGACAACGCTGCCAGCAGAGATTGGTCAACTTACCAACCTCAGCAGGCTTGACCTCCGTGGCAATCAACTGACAACGCTGCCAGCAGAGATTGGTCAACTTACCAACCTCAGCAGCCTTGACCTCCGTGGCAATCAACTGACAACGCTGCCAGCAGAGATTGGTCAACTTACCAACCTCAGCAGCCTTGACCTCCGTGGCAATCAACTGACAACGCTGCCAGCAGAGATTGGTCAACTTACCAACCTCAGCACGCTTGACCTCAGAGACAATCAACTGACAACGCTGCCAGCAGTAATTGGTCAACTTACCAACCTCAGAGGGCTTGACCTCAGTGGCAATCAACTGACGACACTGCCAGCAGTAATTGGTCAACTTACCAACCTCAGAGGGCTTGACCTCAGTGGCAATCAACTGACGACACTGCCAGCAGAGATTGGTCAACTTACCAGCCTCTGGTGGCTTGACCTCAGAGACAATCAACTGACAACGCTGCCAGCAGTGATTGGTCAACTTTCCAATCTCAACGAGCTTTCCCTCAGCAATAATCAACTGATAACGCTGCCAGCAGTGATTGGTCAACTTACCAATCTAGAAACCCTGGATCTCGAAAATAATCAATTGATGAATCTGCCGTCGCAAATACAGCTACTAACTAAACTCAAAAAGTTAGATTTGCGCGGTGATGGCAATGCTAACTTGCAGATACCACCGGAAATTTTAGGAAGTTCATGGGATAACTTAGGTGAACCATCCAATATTCTCAACTACTATTTCTCTCTGCAAGCGGAGGAGCAACAGCCCCTCAATGAAGCTAAGGTACTGCTGGTAGGACAAGGCAGTGTAGGCAAAACCTCTCTTGTTAAGCGACTGATTGAAAATAGTTACGACTCCCAAGAGCGCAAAACCGAAGGTATCAATATTAAAAACTGGCAGATTTCCGTCAATGACCAGTCTATCCGCCTCAATATGTGGGACTTTGGTGGACAGGAAATTATGCACGCCACTCATCAGTTTTTTCTGACCAAACGTAGCCTTTACTTGTTAGTAATTGATGCACGTATAGATGAACGGCAAAATGAACTCGAATACTGGCTACAAATTATTCAAAGTTTTGGAGGCGATTCCCCTATCATTATTGTTGGTAATAAGATTGACCAACATCCCCTAGACCTCGACCAAGCCGGACTAGGTAAAAAATACCCTAACATTAAAGATATTGTCCCTGTCTCTTGTCAAGATGGCAGAGGACTGGATAAATTGCGGTCAGCTATCACCGAACAAATTGCTGATTTAGAACATATTCACGATCCACTGCCCAAAAGTTGGTTTCAAGTTAAAACCCACCTAGAACAACTAAAAAAAGATTATATTCCCTACAGTGATTACGAAAAGTTGTGTGAGGATGAAAAAATTGCTAATACTACTAGTCAAACTACCCTAATTGAACTTCTACATCGACTGGGTATTATTCTCAACTTTTCCGACGATCGCCGTTTAGCAGAGATGGGAGTGTTAAATCCAGAATGGATGACAAACGCTGTCTATAAAATCCTCAACGATAATCGACTGCTAACCAAGCATCAAGGCATGATGGATAGTGCTGAACTAAACCGTATTCTTAATGACCCCCGCTATCCCCAAAAAAAGCAATTGTTCATCGTCGATATGATGCAGAAGTTTGAACTTTGTTTTCCCTTGGAGGATGGTAGATTTCTTATCCCCGACTTGCTACCCAAGGAAGAACTTGATACAGGTAAGTGGAAAGATGTTTTAGCCTTCCAGTATCATTACAATGTATTGCCCACCAGTATTATCTCGCGCTTTATTGTACGGATGCACCACCACTCTCAAAGAACTTGGTGGCGTAGTGGTATTGTATTGAGATATCAAGACAACCGTGCGTTAATCAAAAGTGATAGAGAAGACCGGAAAATTTTCATCTCCATTGATGGTTCCCTCTCTACAAGAAGGGAACTATTAGCAATGATTCGTTCTCAGTTTGATGCTATTCATAAAACAATCAAAGGGTTAAACGCAAAAGAGGTAGTACCCCTCCCCAACCAACCAAATATAGTGGTGGACTATGAATATTTGCGAAAATTGGAAGATTTAGGCGAAACTAGCTTCATTCCCCCCGGCCCGAATCCGCAAAAAATCAGTGTTAAAGAACTTTTAGATGGCATAGAATCAGCAGCAGAGCGAGAACGACGACGTAAACCCCATACCCCGGAAAATCCTATGAGCGAACCACCACCACAACCAGAACCACCCAAACCATCGCCACAACACTCACCTGCTGAACGAGGTATAGCGCTGGGTATGGCTTTAGTAGTTTTGCTGGTGTTTGTTATTCTTGTACTCTACCCCAGAGCGATGGAATCCGGTACTCTAGCAATAGTCAGGTTTTTAGCTGCCTCATTTGCGGGAGTAGCAGGTTATTTATTTGCTGGGACTTTGGGATTAGAAGCACAAGTACCTTTAAATAAAAGTTCTATTAAAGCTACTGGGGCGTTTGCAGCTTTTGTGCTGGTATTATTCCTATTTTTCTATGGTATTCCACCATCTGAAAATCCAACTCCGCCTAAGCCTGTTTCATATTTTGGGCGCTTGATTCCTTTTGTTTCTTAAGTTAGATGAGATATTTTTTTAACGCAGAGGGGCGCGGAGGTTAGCGCAGAGGGACGCAGAGGTTTTAATAGATAATTCGCTATCTAGCAGAATGTTTTATTGTTTGGTAAAGGCTTTTAGATTTATTTTTCTAAGAAATTACAGGACTTTTTATCTCTGACTTTTGGACACTTTTATACAACTAGCAAAGTCAATATTATAAGAATGATTTGGCTAGACTAAAGTACATGAAAAACTGGGTGCAATCAATTAAAATGGGCAAGATTTTAGCCCCAATATTTAGCGTAGGTGCGATCGCCTATAGTATCACTGCTACAGCACAGCCAGCACCAGGGCCGCAATTTTCGCCCAATATCAACCTTCAAGTGCAGCGCACCAGTGGAAGCTGTCCGCAAACAGTTGGACTATGGTGGATAGGTTTACCCTATGAAGGTGGTGCAGAACATACAGTAGTGGCAAATACTACAGCCTTTGCAGATAAAGCACAGCTAGTTGCATCAACTGATCAGCGTTTTGTAGAATTTGTTGCGCCTTTACGCAGTAATTATGCTTCTTGTGTTGGTCAAGCACGCTCACCGCAATATAGATTCTACAATGTAGAGTTTAAGAATAAAAAAGCGTATTTCCGTGTAGATTTACGGAATATGACTGAACCCGGAAGGCAAATTACTTATAAAACTGTAGCTACTTCTCGACCTTATGTTAGGTGGGCGATCGCTAACTAAAAATTGATATTATTACCATATCAATTGAGGCTAATTGCCTGTGATACGGTTACTTTGTTAGTAATAGGTAATATAGCAGAAAATTCTAGACCTATTAACCTCGTGTTTCTTTAGAATTTTCTTCAATGTACTTCAGTATCTCACTCATCTTTTTGTGTTAAAAAACTTACCCTGATGTTCTTTTACCACAAAATACACTATTTTGGAGATGTCCATTTCTCTCCCTGAGTCCTAAATTTTGAAAAACTCAGCACCCAGAACTCATTACTCAACACTGATACATGCGGAACCCGGGACTTGAACCCGGAAGCCTTGCGGCACTAGAACCTGAATCTAGCGCGTCTGCCAATTCCGCCAGTTCCGCTTGCGGTTTGCATATCGACAATTTCTAATTGTTACTTAATTCTTTGATTTTGTCAACTTTAATAAAAAAGGCTAATAAGGGTGCAAAGCACTTTGTCACATCTATTTGTTGTCCTTGACTACCTTTTTTATCCTTTGCATCTCGATACCATTCTCGTCATCTCTACCGGACTGTGTTTTCTTGTTCACTTAGCAGTTGTGCTAAAAACACTGCTACTTTTGTTAGACCTGTTGATTGCATCATTCCTATCCCAAAACTCCACATTGCCAAAACTTTCGCTTGTAGTTGACCGTACTAATTTTAGATTTTAAATTTTGGATTTTGGATTATTTTTGGTTCAAGCCCAGCCCCTGGTGGAGCCACTCTCGTGGGCGGGTTTCCCGACTTGAGAGAAGTGGCGTGGCGGAACAAATCGCGCAATCGTCAATCCAAAATTTCCAAGCTGCATCCCCTTGTGGGTGCAGTAAATCCAAAATCGTCAATCCAAAATCTAAAATTGTTTGACTTAGGTGAGGTAGTTTTTGGCTAGCGATCGCAATCCAACTGTTAAATCCCAAATCTTTGCTCATGACATGCTTTTTGCCATGATCGTTTATCTTAACATCTGCTTACTTCAAAAAACCTGCCCTTTAAAGCCATCATCTCCCCACTCTCCCCCTTGTTCTTTCATGTGTCATTCGTTATACCCTTAGAAAGAACAAACAAAATCACGTTATGGACAATAACCATAGCTATACTGCTTTGAATTATTTCAGTAAAGCCGCGCAAGCGGGGGAATTTCTAGTTACCGCCGAGGTAGCACCACCGAAAGGGGGAAATCCTACTCACATGATTGAAATGGCGGCGACTCTTAAGGGGAGAGTTCATGCTGTCAATATTACCGATGGTAGCCGTGCGGTGTTACGGATGTCTTCATTGGTAGCATCGGCGATTTTGCTGCAACAGGGTATTGAACCAATTTGTCAGATTGCTTGCCGCGATCGCAACCGTATTGCATTACAAGCCGACCTCATGGGCGCTCATGCCTTGGGTATTCGTAATATTTTAGCTTTGACTGGCGACCCAGTAAAAGCAGGCGACCATCCCGAAGCTAAAGCCGTCTTTGATTTGGAAGCCGTGCGACTATTACAACTGATTCGCAAAATGAATCAAGGTGTTGATTGCAACGATAAACCTTTGACCGATGGCGCTACCGATTTATTTGTCGGTGCGGCGGTAGATCCGCAATGTGGGAGTTGGTCAGGTTTACAAAGCCGATTTGAACGCAAAATAGAAGCCGGAGCGCAATTTTTTCAAAGTCAATTAATCACTGATTTTGAAAAACTAGAAAAGTTCATGGATAAGATAGCTTCTGCCTATAATAAGCCGATTTTGGCAGGAATTTTCTTATTAAAATCGGCAAAAAATGCCCAATTTATTAATAGGTGCGTTCCGGGTGTCAATATACCCGAACACATTATTAATAGATTAGCAAAAGCCAAAGACCCATTAGAAGAAGGTGTCAAAATTGCCGCCGAACAAGTACAGACAGCGCGTCAATTGTGTCATGGTGTCCACATGATGGCTGTCAAGCGGGAAGATTTGATTCCCCAAATTTTAGACTTGGCTGGTGTTGCGCCTGTTAATCAGGTGTTGGTCAGGTAAGCCAGTAACAGACTAGCTAGGTAGAGGCGTAAAATTTTGCGTCTCTACCATTTAGGGAGATAGTAAAATGGAAACAGCTAAGTTAAAAATCCCCATTTGTTGATGTAATAATACCAAAAATCGATATTAGCTGAATAAATATATGTTCATTCTAAGGAGTAAGCCAAATGGCAGATTTTAATAACCAAAATCCAGAATTAGCTGATGAAGAAATTTTAGAAGAAGAAGAAAATGATGAAGAGCAAGAGGAAAAAATTACTTTCCAGTATGATCCTGAAAAAATTAATATTGTAACCAGGGAACCTACAATAGAGTTATTGCTAAAAAGAATCAATGAAGAAGCCCTTGATTTAGCACCTGATTTCCAACGTCATGCGAATGTATGGAAAGAAGATGCTCAAAGTAGACTAATAGAATCTATTATTATCCGCATCCCCATACCAGCATTTTATATAGATGCTACGAATGAAGATAAATGGTTAGTAGTCGATGGATTACAGCGTCTGTTTGCACTCAAGCGCTTTATTCTCGACAAGAAACTCAAACTATCTGGATTAGAGTATCTTACCAATCTGGAAGATAAAACTTTCGATCAAATTGAGCGCAGATACCAACGCCGTCTTGAAGAAACTCAACTGACGGTATATTTGATCGAAAAAGGGACACCTCCAGAAATTAAATATAATATTTTTAAACGAATTAATACAGGAGGTCTTGCTTTATCTCCTCAAGAATTACGTCATGCACTTAATCCTGGTAAAGGAACAAAATTTTTAACTCGCCTGGCGGCAGATTCAAAATTTCAGCAGGTAGTTAAGCTTGGAAATGACCGAAAAATGCGTATGGATGATCGGGAGTTTATACTAGGTTTCCTAGCCTTTACTTTGACTCCTTATAAAAATTATGCTGGCAATAGAGATACTTTTTTAAGGAAAGCACTATCTAAAACAAATAAACTCTCTGAAGCAGAGTTAAATAAAATTGAAGATAATTTTAGAAGAACAATGGTAGCTGCTTGGAACATATTTGGTAAAAATGCCTTTCGTAAAATATCTAATTCCCAAAAGAAGCAGTTTCCTATAAATAAAGCTCTATTTGAATCTTGGTCAGTAATTTTGAGTAACTTGAGTGACGAAGAAATTCAAGTTTTGATAGACAAAAAGGAAGAATTAATCAATATATTTAAAGAATATGTAAGTAATGATAAATTATTTCTAGAATCCATATCTCAGGCAGCAGAAAGAGTACAGTATAGATTTAGTACTATAGAGACAATTATTCAGAAGGTACTTTTATGATTGATTCCCTGACGATCACAAATTTTAAACCTTTTCAAAATCAATCTCTTATATTCAGACCACTCACCCTTTTATCTGGACTTAACAGCACAGGCAAATCTTCTGTTTTACAAGCATTATTATTATTAAGGCAGTCTTATCAAAAAGGCTCGTTATTAGAAAAAGGTTTGGTACTTAATGGTGATTTAATTAATATTGGTACAGCTAAAGATGCTATTTTTGAGGGTGCATCTAAACAAGATGAGTTAGTATTTGAAATTTATTGGAAAAATGGCACGAAAAGTATATGGAAATTTAAAAATGAAGAAGAAGATATAGGAGCAAATTTTTTACATCTTACTTCAGAGTTTGTAGATGATAAAGTATATGAATTGTCCAGTCTTTTTAATCAAAATTTTCATTATATTGAGGCAGAGCGTATAGGGCCAAGAGCATTTAATCAAATGTCATATGACAAAGTTCAATTACTCGGAACACTGGGCGCTAGATGTGAATATACATTAAATTTTCTTGCAGTTAATGAGAAGAAACCTATTGCTAATCAAAAATTAAGTCACCCGGAGGTAAAAAGTTCACAGCCACAAGACGACGATCCAGAAGAAAAATCACTAGCTTTAATAGATCAAGTGGAAGCGTGGATGGGAGAAATTAGCCCAGGTACACGCATCAGGATAAAATCAAACCCAGATATGGATTTGATAAATTTGCAATGCGCGTATGGAGATAGTAACCCTTACCGTGCGACTAATGTTGGTTTTGGTATTACTTATACTTTGCCAATCATTGTGGCAGTACTCGCTTCTGAACCTGATACACTAATTCTAGTTGAAAACCCAGAGGCTCATCTTCATCCCAGAGGACAAGCTAAAATGGGCGAATTGTTAGCAATTGCTGCTAGTTGCGGTGTTCAAGTGGTGATAGAAACTCATAGTGATCATGTTTTAAATGGGATTCGTCTTGCTGTTCATGATGGTAAGCTTAAACCAGAAGACGTGCAATTACATTACCTTCAACGTGAAGAAAAACAGGGACAGGTATACACAAAAGTAGTTTCACCACGTATTGATCGAGACGGTAGAATTGACCGATGGCCTGATGGATTTTTTGATGAATGGGAAAAAAGTCTAGATGCTTTGTTAGAACCTGCTGCCGGAGATTAGTGTGTGGAGCTTGATTTAATATTAAATGAACTATCCCTACGACATCTAGCACCAAATGAGCGAATAGCACAACAATGGATGTCTGAATTAATTAATACTATTAAAGCTTTTACGGCACAGGGTGTTAAGGTTAACCTTCGCTCTAAAGATAAGTTTCATACAATCATGCTTGCACCTAATTACCCTGTAGCTCGTTGGTTTAAGGATGCTGATCAAAGAGAAGGAGGTTTTATAAAAGCTCTTGCAACAAAAGCTCCCTTATCGATAGATATAGACAATTCTGATATTAAAGATGTTGAAAATAATACTGGCTTATGCGAATTTTATTATCAGGGAGAACTAGCAATTGGACTTGGTATTGCTCATTTGCTTGATACCATAGCAATAAGTTTTAACTCAGAACAATGCTGGAATTGTAGCAATATAGAAATTGATACAATACAACTTAATGAAAATGAGGAAATAGTTCATGAAATTTTAGAGATTCTACACTCTAGCTACAGCCATCATGCTAATGAACATAAAGAATGGATACAAAAGCGTATTCGTGACATCGTTCTTGATGGCGAAGATATGTGGGATCGGAAAAAAGAATTATTTCCCAACTTAGAATTTTGTGAGGTTCTGGGGAAGCAGTTAAAGAATATTCGCACTAGACAGTTAGAGCTTCAGCCTATCTTAAAAACATTGCGTGAGCTTCAACAATGTACAGAGAACTGGAAAACTGGATCATTTAGTTTAAAAGATTATGCTCTTGATGAGTCTGGAGAAAGTGAAGCAACTCTTAATAAATATAAAAATGAAAGAATATTTCTTTGTCCAGATGGTGAACAACGTTTATTTGAGAGACATATTAAATTAAAATTTTGTAACTGGCGAATTCACTTCTTTCCAAAAGAACCAGGAAAAGTAATTATTGGCTATATTGGTCGTCATCTTCCTACTGTGAAATATAAAACTTAGTACAAAGAATTTACTCGCCCCTCTTCACTTTCATTGCTAAACTAAAAAACAACCCATTACCCTGCAAAGGTAGTCTTATGACCTCTGCAACCAACCCCGCAACCGACCTCATCCCATTCCCCGACCATACGCAGCTACCAGAGTCGGATGGTACATTTGTGAAAAACTTTCAGGAACATCCCCAAAGCGTTTTACTCACGGACTCTATCAAACCAGTATTGCAACAACGCCATCCCGATGGACAATACTGCATAGGTCAGGATAGCGGTATCTACTGGCGTTTAACTGACCCCCCAGAAAAAGGCGCAGAAGCACCAGACTGGTTTTATGTACCAAATGTACCGCCCTTGCTTGATGGGCAAACTCGCAGGTCTTATGTGTTGTGGCGAGAGTTTATTTCCCCATTAATTGCTTTAGAATTTGTCTCTGGTGATGGTAGTGAAGAAAGAGACAAAACCCCTTTGAAGGGTAAATTTTGGATTTATGAACAAGTAATTCATCCGGCTTTTTATGGCATTTATGAAGTCAACAAAGCCAGTGTAGAAGTTTATCACCTCATTGATGGACAGTATCAATTATTGGCAGCAAATGAACGCGGACACTATCCTATACATCCTTTAGGTGTTGAGTTAGGTATATGGCAGGGACAATACCAGAATATGGATTTACCGTGGTTACGCTGGTGGGATTTGCAGGGTAATTTGTTGCTGACAGGAGAAGAAAGAGCAGAACAGGAGCATCAGCGGGCTGAACAGGAGCGTCAAAGAAACGATCGCCTGATTGCACAATTGCGATCGCTCGGCGTTGAACCAGAAGCTTAGGTTTTGATTTATGGAGCCAAATCTTGAAATCCGCCGTTTATTTGAGGTAATGCCTGCTTCTGGGAGAATGACGATTAAAATTGTCAGCAAACCAGAACAAGCTCAGATAATTGAGACTGTTTTTCCTTTACCCTGGAATCAGGAACAGTTAATATATATCAACTTTGATTTATGGGGGCGGTTGACAAAACCCCAACGAGATTTATTGATACTGCAAAAAGTGGCTTGGTTAACAGGAGTCAAGTGGTTTAAACCAGATATCTATCAGGGTGTGGTGTTAGCTGGGCTTTTGGGTGGACTGGTAGAGTCAGCCCAGTCTGATGTGGTGGGTGTGGCGATCGCAGGCGGACTAAGTACACTTGCTCTATTGCGGATTTGGCGTAGCAACAAATCTCAAGATGCTGAACTCAACGCTGATACAGTCGCCCTTAAAGTCGCTCAACGCCGTGGTTATTCTGAAGCTGAAGCAGCAGGGCATTTATTATCGGCGACTGAGGCTGTAGCTAAAATAGAGGGGCGTTCCAGCTTGGATTTTATCGCGTTGATTCGTTGCCAAAATTTACGAGCGATCGCTGGCTTGTCATCGGTGGGTGTACCAGAGGGGTTTAAGTAATACGGCTAACCTTACTTAACACTTTCACTAAATTACTGGTTATTACACTGGTTTGTCATCTAGAATAGAAACCGATCGCTGAAAATTTTTCTCCAGCGTCGCCTATAAAAAATATGTTACGAGTTAGAGACTAGCAATTAGTGTTCTTTGTTTAGCATTGGCTAACGCCCCGCTACACTAACTAGACTCTGATCTGCAATCAGGGAAACTACTACGCAATAGACGAAATGTTTGTTATTTGGTGTTCACTCACCATGTAAACATTCATATCAAAACTACACAAATTCAATCAAGTCATGAGAATTATCTAAAGGCTATTACTTATATTTTTATTAGATAAGCTAATATAAGTGTTTATCCACATTTGTAGTATTTATACAAATGGAGTTTATTTAGTAATTCTTGCGGGAGGGTAAGGAGAATTGAGGAATGCAAACTCAACAGCCAATCCCTGTTGACAGCAGTTCAGACAGCAAAGAAGTGTCACTAGAAGAGCCATCAACATCAACAGACGAACTCCCAACGATAGAATTTCCCTCACGCGGGAAACTCAAGGCAAGTTCTTGGCGTATCCATCAAAAAATCGGGTACGGATATTTTGTGGCAATTGGGATTGGCTTTTTTGGCTCTCTAACTGGCTTGGTAATTGCTAACTACTACCGAGGTAGAGAAGTCAGGATATTTAATCAAGCTCAAGAACAAAGACAGTTATTAAACGATTACAAAGATGCTGTTGTCGGGGCGCAACTGCATAGTTCTAACATTGTGGCTTTTTTAGACGATCCGCAACGTCTACCAATTAAAAAAGCAGAGTTCATCAAGAATGTAGATAGAGCTAAGGCATTAGAGCCAAAAATCTTTAAATTTATTGATAGCAGACCAAAGGACTTAGCTGCAACTAGTTCCAATTTACAGGCGTTATTACAGGACTACAGATTTTATTTGGAATCTTACGTCAAGCAAATAGATGATATTTTAATAGATATTCAGCAGCCTGTACCACCCCAACAAGCAGCCCAAGTCCGGGGAAGATTACTAGAGATAATGCGTGGTGACACAGCCACACGCTTAGATGAGCTATCGAGAAAGTTATCCAACATCTTACAAACTGCTGAGTTAAGAGAAAGTATCCGGCAAAAGGATGTTGAGGAAGCTAAAAGCGTTGAAAGATTAATCGTGATGGCGAGTATGTTGGTATCAGTGGCGATCGCTGCCATTGTCGCATGGCGCACCAGTCGTGCGATCGCTGAACCAGTAATTACTGTCACCCAAGTAGCCGAACAAGTAGCCCGCAAACATAACTTTGACTTACGCGCCCCCGTTACCACAGAAGACGAAATTGGTTTATTAGCAAAGTCCCTCAATCGTTTGATTGAGCGTGTATCTGAACGTACCAAAGAATTAGAACAAGCCAAAGAACTAGCCGAAGCCGCCAGCAAGGCAAAAAGTATCTTTCTCGCCAATGTCAGTCATGAACTACGTACACCCTTAAACGCGGTGATTGGCTTAAGCCAACTTCTCAAAGACGATGCAGCCGATATCAATTTATCAGAAGACTTCATAGGAGATTTAGAAACCATCAACTCTGCTGGTAGACATCTACTGGAATTAATTAACGATATCCTCGACTTGTCGAAGATTGAAGCGGGTAAAATGACGCTTTATCCAGAGACATTTGAGATTGCCACACTTATTCATAATGTTGTCTTAACAGTCAAACCTGCCATAGAAAAAAATGGCAACATTTTAGAAATATACTGTGATAAGAACCTGGGTAAAATGTACGCAGATCAGACCAGGATGCGGCAAGTATTGTTAAACTTGTTAAGTAATGCTGCTAAGTTTACCACAAACGGTAGAATAATACTGACTGTCAAAATAGATAAACAAGACCCCTCAGCAGCTTCCCTTGGCGTAATTACATTCACAGTCAAGGACACAGGTATTGGGATGTCCCTATCTCAACAACAACAGTTATTCCAACCCTTTACTCAAGGCGACACCTCAACTACAAAAAAATATGGCGGTACGGGTTTAGGTTTAGCAATTAGCCGTCATTTCTGTAACATGATGGGAGGCGAAATTCTCGTCAACAGTCAACTAGGAGTTGGCTCTACTTTCACTGTTTATTTACCACTCCAGGAGCATGGTTAAAGGTGGGGAGTGGGGGAGATGAGGGAGATGAGGGAGTGTTGAGTGCAGAGTGCTGAGTCAGATGTTATTCTGCCTTCTACCTCCTGCCTCCTAACTAATGACTATGGACTATTGACTAATGACTAATGTGACTACTGACTTTCTCAGCCATCTTAACCCCAGCCAACGCCAAGCCGTCGAACATTATTGCGGCCCATTGTTAGTTGTTGCTGGCGCTGGTTCTGGTAAAACACGAGCGCTGACTTACCGCATTGCTAATTTAATTCTCAAGCATCGCGTCGCGCCGGACAATATCCTGGCGGTGACTTTTACCAATAAAGCTGCGCGGGAAATGAAAGAACGTATTCAACGTTTATTTGCTGAACAGTTGGCGCTGTCAGAACATGGGACGCGGTTAGATTTGTTGCCAGAATATGACCAAACTAAACTGCGATCGCGCGTTTACAAAGATATCATCAAAGACTTATGGTGTGGTACTTTCCACAGTCTATTCTCTCGGATTCTCCGCTTTGATATTGAAAAATATCAAGATGAAAAAGGACGACAATGGAATCGCAACTTTTCTATTTTTGATGAATCTGATGTGCAGGGTATTATTAAAGAAATCGTTACAAAGCAATTAAATTTAGACGATAAGAAATTTGAACCCCGTTCTGTACGCTATGCCATTAGTAATGCCAAAAACCAAGGTCTTTCACCCCAAGAGTTTGAAAAAGACCAACCTAATTATCGGGGTAGAGTAATTGCGGATGTTTATAATCGTTATCAAGATAAACTGGCAGAAAATAATGCCCTAGATTTTGATGATTTAATTTTAATTCCTACTCGCTTATTTCAACAAAATGAGCAAGTTTTAGGTTATTGGCATCGCAAGTTCTGCCATATCCTTGTGGATGAATATCAAGATACTAACCGTACTCAATACGATTTAATTCGTCTGTTAGTAACAAACGGTGAAGATAGAAAGAGTGAATGGAATTGGCAAAATCGTTCAGCATTTGTTGTGGGTGATGCTGACCAATCTATTTATAGTTTTAGAATGGCAGATTTTACCATCTTGTTGGAATTTCAAAATGATTTCGGTGATGGTTTGCCAGATGAAGATACGCGGACGATGGTGAAGTTAGAAGAAAACTATCGTTCTTGTGAAAACATTCTCCAAGCGGCGAACGAACTAATTGAAAATAATACCCAGAGAATAGATAAAATCCTCAAAGCAACGCGGGGGGCTGGGGAAGAAATTTATTGTCACAAGGCAGATGATGAATTAGAAGAAGCTGATTTTGTTATTAGGCAAATTCGTACATTAGAACATCAAAACCCTGAATTGAACTGGGGTAGTTTTGCAATTCTTTATCGTACTAACGCCCAGTCTCGCCCCTTTGAAGAATTGTTAGTCAGAAATCAAATTCCCTATACAGTTGTGGGTGGGATGAAGTTTTATGACCGTAAAGAAATCAAAGATGTCATAGCTTATTTAAGAGCGATCGCTAATCCATCTGATACAGTTAGTCTATTACGAGTCATAAATACACCAAGGCGTGGTATTGGTAAAGCCACCATCGATAATTTAATCAACGCTTCTCAACAATTAGGCACAACTCTCTGGGAAATATTGAGTGATGAAACCTCAGTTAATACCTTAGCTGGACGTTCGGCTAAATCTGTGAATGGTTTTGCCCAAATGATTGGACGTTGGCAAGAACAAATCGCCACAACCCCAGTTACAGAGATAGTTATGGGGATTTTAGAAGATTCTAGCTATGTGCAGGATTTACAAAGCCAGGGAACAGACGAAGCCGAAGACAGAATCCAAAACGTGCAGGAACTTTACAACGCCGTATTGCAATTTCAAGAAGAAAACGAAGATGTTTCTTTAACAGCCTTCTTGCAAAGTACAGCCCTCAGTTCCGATTTAGATAACCTCAAGGAAGGACAAACAGCCGTTTCTCTCATGACTCTGCACGCTTCTAAAGGTTTGGAGTTTCCTGTAGTCTTCCTAGTAGGTTTAGAACAGGGACTATTCCCCAACTACCGTTCTATGAATGATCCCGCAGCTTTGGAAGAAGAACGCCGCCTGTGTTATGTGGGCATTACCCGCGCCCAAGAACGCTTATATCTATCCTTTGCCCGTGAACGCCGCTTGTATGGTTCCAGAGAACCCGCATTGCGATCGCAATTTCTCGACGAACTACCCGCAGAATTATTAACAACGCAACACAAAGTCCGCCAAGCTTATACTAAATCAGCCTCAACAAGCAATGGTAAACAAACATCTGCTAACGATTGGCAAGTAGGCGATAGAGTTTTACACAAAACCTTCGGTATTGGAGAAATAACACACGTTTTTGGTGCAGGTAATAAACTATCTGTGGCGATTAAGTTCGCTAGTTTGGGGCAGAAGATTATCGATCCTAGAGTTGCACAACTGCAAAAAGTAGATTGATTTAACAGTTATCAGTTATCAGTTAAATCATTTGCTGAGTCCTGAGTCATGAGTGCTGAGTAAAAGTATTTAACCTCCTGTCAACTGTCAACTGTCAACTGTCAACTGAATTAGCCTTGATTTTATACAAATATCTGTGATACTCTGCCTTCATCCTTAAACTACAGTTTCTTGATTGATTAACCGTATTTTATGGATACACAGCGTGCATCAAATGGAAATCACCGCTTATGCCAAAAGATTGGTATGAATGGCACGACCTCTACAAGACTGAGCCAAGGTTGCAGCAGCGTCTAGAAATCGTGCAGGAATTTATTACCCATAGCTTAAATGCGTCACCAGATGGCACTATTCGCGTAGTAAGTGTTTGTGCTGGAGATGGACGAGATTTACTAGGAACCTTAAAAAATCATCCCCGCGCCAAGGATGTTTATGCCAGACTGGTAGAACTAAACCCCCAACTAGTAGAACGTGGACGAGCAACTATAGAATCCTTGGGTTTAGCCAAACAAATAGAGTTCGTTAATGGTGATGCAACGATCGCATCTAACTATGTTGGTGCAGTTCCAGCAGATATTGTGATTGTTTGCGGTGTTTTTGGCAACCTAACAGATGAAGCACAACTCAGCCGCTTGCTAGATAACTTGAGATTTTTGAGTAAACAAGGTGCTTTTGTTATTTGGACTCGCGGACATTCTCAGGGTATAGCTCATTCTGACACTGTACGCAGAATTTTAAGTGCATCTGAATTTGCAGAAGTAAATTTTAAACTCACAGCTACAGGAGATATGGGAGTAGGTATTCATCGATATCAAGGTGAAAACTTACCTCAACCCAAAGAGCAACAATTATTTGTGTTTTCTGGCGTTCCGAATAGAGCGAGGTAAAAATGTCTATTCATACACTATCAAGTTGGGAAGAATTATTAGAAACTGCGAGAAATCATACTCCTGCACGTAGAGTAAAAAGACCAGGACAAGCTCCTTCTACTGCACCAATACCCAGCAGTTTACACAAACTCCCAGCAAACACAGAACCATCAGTTTTGCTTTACCGCGATACTAATTCTTGGTGTCCCTTTTGTGAGCGAGTTTGGTTTGCTCTAGAAGAAAAAGAAATTCCCTTTGCCACAGAGTTTATTGATTTAAGTAATAAACCCAAATGGTACACAGACTTAGTTCCCACAACTCTTGTCCCGGCTGCCAGAATTGAGGGGAACTTAATATATGAATCCAAAGATATTCTTTTAGCTTTAGAAGCAAGTTTTCCTCAACCTGCATTATTACCAGAAAATCCAGAAGAAAATGCCGTTGCTAGAAAGTTAGTAGATGAAGCAGAGACTAACGGTTTTAGAGATATTGCCTATAAATTCTTGCGAGAAGCACCCATCGACGCTGATGAGTTGGCAAAATTACAAGCAGCATTTGAAGCCAAGTTAGATGAACTTGAGCAAGCTTTAGCTAAGTACCCTGGCCCCTTCTTCGTCAGTACATTTAGCTTAGTAGACATTATGTATAGCCCTCATTTAGATAGGTTGGCAGCTAACTTACCTGTATATCGAGGCTATCACCTCAAAGGAAATCCCCGCTTTCCTCGGATTAATGCTTGGTTTGAGACACTGAATCAACGCCCTGCTTATCACAGAGTCAAATCTGATAATATTACTAACAATTTACTATTGCGTCGTCGCTGGGGTGTAGAACCGATTGGTAATCCCTTACCTCTAGATGCAGCCGATAGCGAAAATATTCAATACCGAGCCGAAGCAGCCGAGAGACTCAGCGATAACCGAGAAGTTGCGATCGCAGATATTATCAAAAATTCTGGAGTCCAAGCATTAGCAGCAGACGGTGACTTTACCACAGTTAAAGAGTCCGTTGATTTTCACCTCCGACAACTGGCTGATTACCTGATTCATGGCAATGGCGAAAATTTACCGGGTGGTCGCACTGGTGGTAAAAATAGCAATATTGATCCTATCTTCGCTGCTGTGGGGGCGATTACTTTTGCCTATCTCAGAAATCGCATCTGTGCGCCTCGTGATATGAGTGCTGGTGCAGCCACAGCATTCCGCGCGGCGATAGATAGGCTGTTGACATCGGTGTATTAGGAGCAATTGACAATTGACAGTGGTTCGACTACGCTCACCAACCTTGACAGTTGTTTTTTCTTCTCTGCTCCCCTACTCCCTACTCCCTACTCCCTACTCCCCACTCTCAAGCACTGTTTGCCGGAGTTCTGGGAAGACTTTAGACACTTTGTTTAACAAGTAGTCGCCGTATGTGCCTTGAAATTCGTGGACACTGGCTTTATCCCAGCGATCGCTTTTATCATCATTGACTACTACATTCTTTAGTTCAATGGGTTTGACTTCAACATGGAAATTGGGATCAAAGAAGAAGGGGAAGGAAAGGCGATCGCTTGTTGAGAGGTTTTTAACGCGATGGGGTGTTGAGCGATAAAGTCCTTGAGTCATGCGATCGAGCATATCGCCGATGTTGCAGACAAAGGAATTAGGAATAGGGGGTGCATCTATCCAACCAGATTTTGATTTGACTTGTAATCCGCCAATATTATCTTGTTTGAGAATAGTCAAAACTCCATAATCTGTATGTTCACCAACACCCCATTCAGAACCAGATAACGATGAATTAGGAGGGTAATTAAAAATACGAAATAATATCAAAGGGTCTTTTGTATAACGGTTGGCAAAATAGAATTCTTCTAATCCTAAACTCAGAGCAATACCTGCCATGAGGATGTGTCCGAGTTGAGTCATTGCATCCAAATATGCCAGCACTATTTCTCTAAATTGATGAATATTCGATGGAAAAAGATTGCGACCGTGCATTGGTGTACCAGCTTTTACTAATGGGTGTTCTTCTGCTAGTTCAGCACCGAAGTAAATACCTTCTTTTAAGTCTGGTTTACCTGATGTTAACTCGTTCCCTACAGGGAAATATCCTCGCCAAGCTCTACCACCATGAGCCATACGTATTTTCAATTTAGTTGCCAAATCCTGTTGAAAAAATTGTTGACTGAGATGTTCTAATTGCTGTTGTAATTGTTCATTAACTCCATGTCCAATAATATAGAAAAAGCCGTAATCTTGACATGCTTGTCTAATTTTGTCTGCAACTAGCTCACAACCTTTTAGTGTTTTATCATCAGGATTTTTAGTTTGAAAAACCAGATCACTAATATCAATTATGGGAACTTGTGAAAACTTTTTGTCCACGATTTGTAAGGCTGCCATGCTGAGATTCTCCTAATTAGCAGTGGACTAATAACTAAACCATAAAAAAATTATATCGATAATGCAAGGTATAAGGAGGAAAGAGAATTGGTAACAGCATATAAAGAAGATGAATTACAACTAACTACTGATGTATTAGTAATTGGTGGTGGCCCTGCCGCAGCTTGGGCAGCTTGGGCGGCCGCCGCACAAGGAGTTAAAGTCATCATTGCTGATAAAGGTTTTTTAGGTACAAGCGGTGCTGCGGCTGCCAGTGGTAATGGCATCATGGCTCCTTCTCCAGAGAATTGGGATAAGGTTTTATGGGAGCGTTATCGTGCAGGCAAAAACCTCGCTAGTTTACGTTGGATTGAGCGGGTTATTGAGAAAACCTGGTTGAGTTTGCCTTTAGTGGAAAGTTGGGGCTATCGTTTCCCTAAAGAAAATGGCGAATCTGTGCGTCAGAGTTATTATGGCCCCGAATATATGCGGGTAATGCGTAAAAACCTTTTGCGTGTAGGTGTGCAGATTCTCGATCAAAGTCCGGCGTTAGAGCTTTTATTAGCGGATGATGGTTCTGTAGCTGGAGCTAGAGGTATACAGAGGCAACATCATCGCGCCTATACTGTGCGTGCATCTGCGGTAGTTATGGCGAATGGTGGTTGTGCCTTCTTGAGTAAAGCCTTGGGTTGCAATACCAATACAGGCGATGGCATGTTGATGGCTGTAGAGGCTGGCGGCGAACTCTCTAGTATGGAAGCGTCTAATCACTATGCCATCTCCACCGCTTTCAATGCGACGGTGACAAGAGGCGTTCCCTTTGGCTGGGCTAGTTATAGCGATGAAGCAGGCAATGATTTAGGTGGTTATATCAATGGTCGTCGTGACCCCGCATTCCTGCCTAATTCCTTGATGAAAGGCTCCGTTTATGCTCGTCTGGATAAAGCCACGCCGCAAGTCAAGGCAGTGATTGAAAAGTCTCACTTCATAGCCTTTTTACCCTATAAAAAAGCAGGCATTGACCCCTATACAGAACGAGTACCTGTCACCCTGGTTTTGGAAGGTACAGTCCGGGGTACTGGTGGGATTCGGATTATCGATGAAACTTGTGCTACTAAAGTTCCTGGTTTGTATGCTGCTGGTGATGCAGCATCGCGGGAATTTTTAGCCGGGTTAGCCTCTGGGGGTGGCGGCCCCAATGCCGCCTGGGCAATCTCCACAGGGCAATGGGCAGGAGAAGGGGCAGCAGCCTTTGCCAAGAGTTTAGGCGCTCATGCCAATGAACGGGTTGCCCATCCTACTGGTCAGGTGGGATTACGTTCTTCCTCCTCAGAAACCTACGATAATGAGGCGATCGCGCGTGGTGTACAAGCGCAGATGTTCCCATTGGAGAAGAATTACTTGCGTTCTGAACAAGGGCTTTTGGATTCCCTCGCCAAATTAGAAACCCTGTGGCAGCAAGTGAAAGGGAAGCCAAAACAAGATACTGTGCGTGATGTGGAATTTTCTCGTCGATCTGCGGCGCTGACGGCTGTAGCACGATGGGCATACTTTAGCGCCTTACATCGCAAAGAAAGCCGTAGCGAACATATCCGTGTGGACTATCCTGAAACCGACCCGAATCAGCGTTATTACCAAGCCACAGGCGGTTTAGATAAGTTGTGGGTAAGACGCGATTGGATTACGGAATCCATTGCTACACCACCAGTCTTAAGCACCCAAACCGCACCCTCTGTATCCAAGTCCTAGCCGGAGCATATCATGATTGAGCTTGTCAGCCATAAACTCTGTATCAACTGCAATCTATGCGTCCAAGTCTGTCCTACTAACGTCTTTGATGCAGTTCCCGATCAACCACCTGCGATCGCTCGTAAGGAAGACTGTCAAACTTGTTTTATGTGTGAAGCATATTGCCCTGCGGATGCGCTCTATGTTGCACCTGAGTCTCATACCGAAATTCAAGTCAATGAGGATGAGTTAATTGCTAGCGGCATTATGGGCGAATATCGCCGCATCTTGGGTTGGGGATATGGCAGAAAAAACAACAGTGAACAGGATACTGCTCACAAATTGCGTCAACTACCCCGTCCTTATCAGAGTTAACTTGCTGCCTAGAAAAACTTGCCTTTTTAGACTTTAAATATTCAATTTTAACTACCGCGTGCTTTAAATTGGAGTGGAGAAAACCCACTCCTTTTTCTTTTTATAAATAATTAATTAGGCTTATATTTTTATTTCACTCAACTTGAATCATTAAAATAAATATATAGTAATAATTGATTATATTATTAATAATTTGTGTTTGTCAACACTTTATTTATATATGCAAACAGTTAAAATATGACATTGCATATACAAAGAGATGGAGTCGAATAAAATTTTATTTTACATTTTCACACTCAATAAAATTTACACTTTTCCATAGGATTAATATTTGATTTCTGAAATAGTCTCAGTACAATTTTTGTTCCCTGTTCCCTTCCGTCTGTCACGAGTAACTTCACGAATCAAAGCAGATTCCTATATTAGAGTTGTTTTTCAATGACGAGTTTTGAATAAATCCCTAAAACATCAATTTTTCAACTATCACTAATACAATACCTCAAGATATACCAAAGCATATCTCCAATCTTGGGTATAGAATTATTAGCATAATGCTATCTATGAATTGGTGTTTTAGGAAGTTATTTACTAACTTCTGATAAGTAGATATAACCAAATGAGGGCTGACTATAAGCTAACCCAAAATCTGCAAAATGATGGGTAGCAATCAAATTCCAGTCATCTCACCAATAGCTATGTCTATCTACCTAAATCTTACGCAGATTTCTAAGTAAGATACCAAATCTAAAAACTAGGAAGAAAAGCGCATTTTATGAGTCAACAATTTCAACCACAACGCCGAAGATTTTTACAGGGTTTAGTAACATATTCAGCTTTGGGATTGTCTGGTTTTACTGCTCCGGTTCTGGGAGATATATTACAAGCTCAAGCTCAACAGCAAGCAAGACGTTCTGGAGTTAATACCAAGGTAGTACGAGTTGGTTATCAAACTTCTGGGGATTTAGTGAAAATTAAAGGAGTTTTGGAACCAAGACTAAAAGAAATTGGTGTAAATGTAGAGTGGGCCCCATTCCCGGCTGGGCCACAACTACTAGAAGCAATGAACGTAGGTAGGGTTGATATTGGTTCAGTGGGTGAGACTCCCCCAATATTTGCTCAAGCAGCTGGCGCACCATTAGTATATATTGCAGGACGCAAACCTAGTAAGGGTGAAGGTAGTGCGATCGTAGTCAGAAAAGATTCTCCTATCAAGAAAGTTGCAGATTTGAAAGGACAGAAAATAGTCTTTCAAAAAGGTTCAGCTTCACATTATTTACTTCTGGCTGCCTTAAAAGAAGCAGGATTAAAATTTAGTGATATTCAGCCCATTAGTTTAACTCCAGCAGAAGCTCGTGACGCATTTCTACAAGGGAAAATTGATGCTTGGGTAACTTGGGACCCATTCTATGCTTTTGTACAAAAAAATGCTGGCGCTCGTACTTTAAGAAATGCGGCTAGAATTGCAACTCAAGGTGGATTTTATTTAGCTCGGCGTGAATTTGCTGTCCAAAATCCTGAAGTAGTGAAAGTAATATTAGATGAGATAGACAAACTAGGACAATGGGCAGAAAGTAACCCCAAAGAAGTGGTAAAACTGCTAGCACCTGAACTCAAACTCGAACCATCACTTTTAGAAACTGTTGTCCGCCGACGCACCTTTGGCTTAAGAAGGCTAACTCCCTCTCTAATTGCTGAACAACAGAGAATCGCAGATTTATTTTACGCAAATAAAATAATACCTAAACAAATTGATATAAGACAGGCATTGTTGACTTCTCAACAATATGCAGCAATTACGCCTCAGCGTATTAGCAGCCGATAAATGGACAATTAACAGTTGACAATTGACAATTACCCCCCCTAGAGGAAATAAGAGGATTGGGAAGAGGAACTATTTTATTCTTTCTCTTTGAAAAGAAAGTTTCTAAACCTTGAATGAAACAATTGTCAATTCTAAATTATCAATTATCAATAGCCATGAAGATACCATTTTTTTCTCAACGCCGCACATTTTTCAAACGCATCATTCAATATTCAACAGTAGGATTATTTGCTCTATCAACTCCCTTAGTAGGTGGTTTAGTACAAAGCACTCAAGCTCAATCAAAACCTGGATTTACTTCTAAAGTAATTAACTTGGCTTATCAAACTTCTGGAGATATCGTTAAAGTCAGAAAAGTTGTAGAACCACGTTTTCAAGCTTTGGGAGTGAAAGTGAATTGGGTAGGGCCTTTCCCAGCCGGGCCACAACTAATAGAAGCAATGAATGCAGGAAAAGTTGATATTGGTAATGTGGGAGAGACACCACCAATATTTTCTCAAGCCGCAGGTATTACAGAAGTTATATACATTGCAGGACGTACACCCAGCAGAGGAGAAAACCAAGGTATCGTAGTTAGAGCTAATTCTCCTATTAAAAAAGTAGCTGACCTTAAAGGTAAGAAAATTGCCTTTCAAAGGGGTTCAAATGCACATTATCTACTGGCAAAAGCTCTACAAGAAGTAGGATTAAAAATTAGTGATGTGCAAGTTGTGGGATTAACTCCATCGGAAGCCCGCGATGCTTTTATCCAAAATAAAGTGGAAGTTTGGGTGGCTAGTGATCCATTTTTGGCTTTGGTAGAAAAAATTATTCCTATCCGTAACTTAAGGAATGCGGCAAGAATTAACACTTTGGGCGGATTTTATCTGGGTAGACGTGCATTTGTGAATCAAAATCCCGAATTAGTGCGAGTGTTTTTAGAAGAAGCCGACAAGGTGGGCGAATGGGCGGAAAAAAATCCTACTGAAGTTGCTAAAGCTTTTGCTCCTGAATTGAAATTAGAAGTAACAGTTTTAGAAAAAGTGGCGCGGCGACGCACATTTAGATTAAGAAGATTATCACCTTCTATAATTACTGAACAACAAAAAGTAGCTGATTTCTATTTTCAAGAAAAAATCATTCCTCGCAAGATAAACATCAGGGATGCACTTCTTTCGACTCAAATATATGAGGCAATTACACCCAAGCGTCTAAAATAAAACTTCAACAACAAAGAACCCTGTTTTACTAAAAATCCAGGGTTCTTTATTGACCACCGCTACAACGCTAAAGCATTGTAGCGGGAGAATTTAATCCACAAAACTACTTTGTTTGTTTGCGCTTACCCTGCAAGTTTCGCTTTAAGCCACTTTTTGTAAGTGTCGCACGCGAGGTATAACTTCTTGAGCAAAGCGTGTCATCTCTTGGACGAAAGGATTGAATTGCAGCATGAAAGTATCGATACCTGCATCAACGAAAGCTGCAACGCGAGTTGCTACAGTATCGTAACTGCCTACTAACCCTGCGGCTGTGCCACCATTACCGCCAACAGCCGGATTTTTGGCAAAAAGTTTAAACATCGCCGCTTCTGGGTCAACACCTTTAGCAACACTTAATTTATATTGTTCTTCCAGCTTTTGCCGTCCCATCAATCGTTCTAATTCTGCTTGTGCTTCTTCGTCTGTGGGACGAGCGATAACAAAAGCTGATAGACCAAAGCGCACTGCTTGGGGTAAGGGACGAGGACGGTTTAAAACTTGCTTAATTACTTTGCGTACATCTTCAATCGGTTGACCGTTAATGAAGTAAACATCAGCTTGTTGAGATGCTAAAATCTGCGCTGGGTCTGATGCTCCTCCTAAATAAATCCGAGGATAGGGTTGAGCGACAGAAAAAGGTCGCAGGCTCAAGTCTTGAATTTTGAAATATTCACCTTCAAAGTTAACTCGCTCTCCACTCCACAAGGCTCTGACAACCTGTAACCATTCACCAGAATAGCGATAACGTTCATCATGGGGAGGGAAGGGAATATTAGTCCGCTCCATTTCTGGACGAAACCAAGCACTAATAAGATTGATAGCAAAACGTCCCTGACTGATAGCATCAATTCCCAAAGCCATCTTCGCTAAGACGGCTGGATGAAATAGTAAAGGTTTAATGGCTGCAATAATTTCTATACTTTCCGTAGCCTCAGCCAAAGCTGCGCAAGCTGTCCAAGTTTCCAACTGGTCTAAATCTAGACTACGCGGGTTAGCAAGATGCTGTGCTACTAAGGTGGTGACATATCCTAAACGCTCTGCTTCTAATACTAGCGATCGCGTGCGCTCATAACTAGCATCAATTGGTTCATCTGGCGCATTCAGGGGGCCAAAGTTACCGCCAACAGGGGCCCATATACCGTAGCGTGGTTCTGACATTTTTACCTCAAGTTTTGTGGGGAGTGTGGGGAGATGAACTAATGATTAATGACTAATGACTAATGACTAATGACTAATGACTAATGACTAATGACTATTGACCAAACCCAAATTTTCTCTGAGTGTATTTCCTGTATATTCTTTGCGGAACAGTCCGCGTTTTTGTAGTTCGGGAACGACTAAATCAACAAAGTCTTCAAAGGCTCCAGGGAGATAGGCGGGGGAAATGATGAAACCGTCTCCGCCTTCTTGATGAAAGATGTCTTCTAGTTGGTCGGCAATTTGGGTAGGAGTACCAACTAATTGCGGTACAACTAAGCCTCTCCCATAAATCTTGCCTAATTCTCTAAGAGTTAAACCTTGCTCTACACCTAGTTTTTGCGCTACGGCAAACACTCCGTGCGAGCTTTGCACATCAATTTTTTCTATGGGTTGGTCTAGAGAGTATTGTGATAGGTCAATACCTGCATGATTTGATAGAGTTAGTAATCCAGCCATTGGATGCACTAACTCATTGTGAAAGGTTTGCTTTTCTTTGGCGATGGTTTCTGTCTCTCCCACAAAAGGCATGACCGCAGGTAAAATCTTACAGTTATCAGGATCGCGTCCATACTTAGCCATGCGAGTTTTCACATCCTGATAGTAGGATTTCATGGCTGTGAGATTGGGACTAATTTCAAAAATTAACTCTGCCCATTTAGCCGCAAACTCTCTACCTTTATTAGAAGCACCAGCTTGAATAATTAGTGGTCGCCCTTGGGGAGAACGGGGAACAGTCAAAGGCCCCCGCACTTTCAACCATTGCCCTACATGGTGGACGTAGTTAACTTTTGTGGGGTCGGCAAAGATGCCATTTTCTCTATCTAAAACTAAGGCTCCTTCTTCCCAACTACCCCAAAGTTTAAAGGCTACTTCAAGAAATTCATCAGCGCGATCGTAGCGTAAATCATGTTCTAGATGCTGGTCAAAACCAAAATTTCCCGCCTCACTAGCCCTACTTGATGTCACTACGTTCCAAGCTGCCCTTCCTCGGCTGAGGTGGTCAAGAGTCGCAAATCCTCTGGCTAAATCATAAGGTTGATAATAGGTGGTAGAACGGGTAACACCAACGCCGATATGCTTGGTAACAACTGCCATCGTAGTAGCAAGTAATAACGGGTCTAGCCTTACTGCTCCTTGTGCGCCATACTTGAGACTCTCGGCAAAACTCCCTCCGTAAGTATCAGGCATTGTCAAAGAATCTGCGAAGAAGACTAAATCAAACTTGCCTCGCTCTAGAATACGAGCAATATTTTGATAATATTCAGCCTCCAGAAAGCCTAGTTCAGTCCTGGGATGCCGCCAAACCGCATGAGAGTGAACAACCTGCGAAGCAAGCAGGAAACCAGCTAGATGTATTTGTCTCATGAAGATATGTATTCCTTACCAAGTCACATCTTGGCTACCACTGTTATGTGCAATAGCAGAGGGTAAATTACTACAATAAATTGGCTCTCCAAGATTTTAACTACGATAAATCGGTCGAGTAACAGTAGTTTGTCTGAGAAAAAAATCTCATAGTTACTTAAAAAAAGCAATAGGTGTTAGCAAAATGACATACTTAGTCATTGGTCATTAGTCAATAGTCAACAGTCCATGTTGAAAAGACAGTGGTTCGACTGCGCTCACCAACCAGGCATAACTCTTTAATTTTGAATTTTGAATTGATTTCTCCCCACCCCCTTGTTTTTTACGCTTATCTGTGCAACCCTCTTAATATACTACAGTAAATCGACTAATTTACCGTAGTTTGTATTGGTGCAAAATTTACTATTAGCGCCTATTATAAGGGTTCTAGAAAGCTATGTCTGAGCCACGCTACGGGATTTGGATACCTGTCTACGGCAACTGCGGCGTGATGAACCATCCGCTTGAACCTCGTGATGCTAGTTACTCACGAGCCAAGAATTTGATTCGGTTGGCTGAAAGGTGCGGATTTACCACAACTTTAATAGCGCAACATATCATCAATCCCAGGAACCAAGAACTTGACCAGTTAGAAACCTGGACAGCAGCAGCAGCACTTGCCGAAGCAACAAGTTCGATTGAGATTATTGCAGCTGTCAAACCTTTATTGTTTCATCCAGCCGTCTTAGCCAAGATGGCTTTAGGTATCGATGCTATCAGTGGTGGACGTTTTGCGATTAACTTAGTCAGTGCTTGGTTCAAGCCAGAGATGGAAAAACCAGGGATCAATTTCCTATCTCATGATGAACGTTATCGATATTCTGATGAATGGATTAGGGTGGTAAAAGCCTTATGGAGTGCAGAAAAAGTTAACTTCCAAGGCGATTATTTTCACATCAATAATTTAAAGTTGAGTCCAGCACCTATAGCCAAACCACATCCGCGTGTATATGTGGGTGGGGAGTCAGAACCGGCGCACGAACTAGCAGCTAAAGAAGCGCATACATTTTTCCTTAACGGTCGTCCGATTGAAGTTATTCGAGAAACTATTACTCAGGTCAGACAAAAAGCTCACCATCGTTCTCAACCTCTAGGCTTTGCTATGTCAGCTTTTGTCATTGCTCGACCAACAGACCAAGAGGCGGAAGCAGAATATGAAAACCTCAGAGCAATGGTACTGGCACAAGACGATCGCACAGAACTACTCAAAGGCGTAGATTCAGAAGTCGTCATGTTTAAGAATATGGCTAAATACCCTGGCGTTGGTAGTAACGGTGGTACTGCTGCTGGCTTAGTTGGTAGTTATGACACAGTGGCTCATCGTATTGCCGAATTTACTAAGGTAGGAATTGATACGTTCATGTTGCAATTCCTACCCTTTGCCACAGAAATGGAACGCTTTTCTGCGGAGATTATACCAAGAGTGCGGAAGTTAACAGTAGAAAGTGAAGCGATCGCTAGTCATTAGTCTATAGTCCATAGTCAAAAGTTATTCTCCTCTTTGCTGACCAAAAATTGTGGAAATCTGACTTTGAAATCAAAGATTGGCAGCTAAGTCAGCCATAGTTCCGAAATATCCAACCACACAGGAATCAACTATGACCGCAACATTAACTCGTCCAGCTTGGACTACTGATTTAGAACTAGAAATTTTCGACAAACTGTTGGATAAACACGCTCCCCATTTGCCGAAAAAGCGCTTAGAAGAACCCAGACCACCGCAGACTGAAGAAGAAAAAGAAAATTTCTATCGCTTCCGTGTAGCTGGTGCAGCCCATGATCTATTTATTGTGCAAGTCTGTGCCAAAATAATTGACCAAATTCCTGATCCAGAATTACAGCTATTTTTAAGTCGTCAATTGGGTGATGATGGCGCACACGCTCAAAATACTCGTTTAAGAGCGCAAGCAATATCTGGACGCGACCCCATTGATGATATCCAAAAGCAAGTACAGAAGCATTGGGATTATATGGGTGACTTACCTATTCGTAATTGGCAAGGCTTTTTGGCTTTTGAGTTGCATTATGAGCTTCATATAGTGGCTTTGTTATTTATTAATAGCCGTACCAGCAAAATCAACGACCCAGACTCAGCTAAGTTTGCGGCAGCAAGAATCTTACCAGATGAAGCAGTTCACCGCTTAGGCGTTGTAGATTGGTGGCAACGCATATTTGATCAAGCCTCCCCAGCCGAGAAGGAGGATTTAATCGCACAAGTCCTAGAAGTTGATGAAGAAGGTCAACGTCGGCGCAACCCTTACCTCCGGGATCATTGGCAATTGAGCAAAAAAGCTATTGGGATTGAAGTTGATGATTTGCCAGTTCTTTATGATACTTGGCGGAAAGAAGTTCTATCTTACTTCTTGGATATTCCTGTATCTAAACTGCCCAAGCTTGTGAGTGTGAATGATTAGGGTCTGGAAAATAATTAGCTCATATTTACTACCCAATTTTAAATTTGGAGCAAAGCAGCGTGAGTGCAACTTTAACCCGTGAATGGACTGTAGAGTTTGAAAAAGAAAATCTGGAAAAACTAATTAGTAAACACGCGCCTCATGTGCCGTTGACTCGTGAACACGCTAGTCTTCCCCCAATTACAGAAGAAGAAAAAGAAGGTTTTTATCAGTATTGGGCCGCTACTGGTGGTCATGACTTATCTATTGTACAAGCAGCTAGTAAGGCTATTTGGTTGATTGCTGACCCTGATTTGCATTTAATTTTGAGTAGACAAATTGGTGATGACGGCGCTCATGCGATCGCATTTCGAGAAAGAGTGATTGCCCTAACCGGACGCGACCCGATTGATGATATTCGTAAGGAAGCTCAACTCCATTGGGAGTTTTTAGAAGATTTACCCTACCGGAATTGGTTAGGTTTCTTGGCTTGGGAATTACATTATGAACATCATATTCTGCCCCAAGTTTGGATTAATAAATTAACCTCACGAATTGGTGATGCTGTCTTAGCAGAACAAAGTAGTGAGAGATTTAGCGATGATGAAGCTATTCATCGTATAACTATTGCCAATTGGTGGCGGAAAAAGTTTGAGCAAGCTTCACCCAATGAAAGGGCGGAACTTGCAGGACAATTATTAGAATTGGACGAAGAACTCCAACAGCGACGCGCAGCTTATATCAAACAACGTTGGCAGGATGCAGAAAAGTTTAATGGTGCTAATACCCAAGGTATTGAACCAGTATATGATTCTTGGCGTAAAGAAGTACTTTCTTACTTGTTAGATATTCCCAATCCTCAACTAACTTCTATTAATAAATAAACTCTACCTATAAAGATAGGTGAAATTTTGCCATGTAAAAACTATCACTAATTACCTTAACGATTAGTGATAGTTTTTGCTGTTAACTAATATTTTATTTGTCGATATGACAATTTTTAAAATTTAGTTCTCATGAACACAATAATTTTGTAAGCAATAGTTATATCATAACCTATCTAATAGGAAGAAAAATTTCTGCAAAGCGATTTTAAAGTTTTGGCGTAGAAAAATTATCTGTTAATTGACGTAAAGAATTAAAAATTAAATATTAACAAGAACCGGAAATTAAATTGAGACAATCTGCCATAAGGCGAAGGGTTAAAAAATGTTGACTCGCTTGATAAATCAATTTTTATCTGTATTGAAAAGTAGAGGTCAAAGGCTAAAAAGCTTTGGCTTATTGTTTGTGTTTGGTGTTGGTTTGAGTGTGGCGATCGCCTCTTGCGCTCCTAGTAACTCAGCCGATGCGCCAGCACAAAAACCCCAAGTTCCTCAGCTGACAGTGCTGAAAATGGGACATCAAAAGGGAATGGCGTTACTAAATATTGTCAAAGCGCAAAGAAGCTTAGAGAAACGCTTGCAACCTCAAGGAATTTCCGTAACTTGGAATGAATTTTCCTCGACTGCACCCTTACTTGAGGGGATGGGTGTAGGTGCGATTGTGTTTGGTGGTGGTGGCGGTACTGGTAGTGTCTTTGCTCAAGCTGGAGATAAACCTTTTGTTAGAGTAGCGGCGAGTACCAGTAGCACCAGGAGTTCCGCTATTCTGGTTTTGGAAAACTCACCAATCAAAACACTTGCAGACTTAAAAGGAAAAAAAGTTGCTTTTGCTAAAGGCGCGAGTTCCCAATATATGATTGTGCGTGCTTTAGAAAAGGCTGGCTTGAAATATAGTGACATTACACCCGTGTTTCTCACACCAGCAGAAGCTTTACCCGCCTTTGAACGGGGAGATTTTGATGCGTGGGTAATTTGGGACCCTTACACCGCCGAAGCAGAACGTAAACTTCCCACTCGTCTATTAGCAGATAACACTACTGTATTTGGTGATAAAGCAGCAACGGAAAGTCCTGCATTTTATTATGCTGCTCCAGAGTTTGTCCGAGACTATCCAGATATTGTCAAGATTGTCTTGGAGGAGATAGAAAAGGCTGGGGTTTGGTCTAAAAACAACTACAAAGATTCGGCACAACTGCTATCCAAACTCTACAAAGCCGATATCAAGACGATGGAGATTGTCGAAGAACGTGGTGGAGAACGTAAAGTACTACCTGTAACCGGGGAAGTTTTGGCAGGTTTACAACGCATGGCTGATGCCTTTTATGAACTCAAAGTTATTCCCAAGAAAATAGATGTCAGTGACCCGAAATATAACTGGGTTTATGACAAATAATCGTAAAGTTTTTGTAGTTGATTAAAATAGGCGATCGCATGAAATTACCCATCAATCTTAACCGTCGATTCTTCTTAATAGCCCTTACCTCATTTACAGCTTCTACAATCTTCTCTAGCTGTAGTTCACCTCAGAATAATTCAGCTACTAATACAACCACAAATCCATCAGCAACCCCAGCAGCAAACACAACCACAACTGGAACCAAAGAAAAAATCAAAGTTGGTGTAACCCCAGTACCAGCCGGAGAGATTTTAGAGTTTGTCAAAAAGAATTTAGCGCCTGAAGCTGGACTCGATATCGAAATAGTTACTTTCAATGACTTTGTACAGAATAATACTGCCTTAAAAGATGGGGTAATTGATGCCAATTACTTTCAACATATTCCTTTTATGCAGGATTATGGCAAGAAACATAACTTCGAGATGTACGCTTTTACCCCGCAAATTCATTTGAATCCAGTAGGACTTTTTTCCAAAAAGCATAAATCTCTTAAAGAAGTCCCTAATAAAGCACTTGTGACAATTCCTGATGACCCTAGTAACGCCCATCGTGCTTTAAAAGTATTAGAAGAATCAGGTTTAATTAAACTCAAGCCAAATGTTAGCCCTGCTAGTCCAAAAGATATTATCGATAATCCCAAAAACATCCAAATTAAAGAAATACCAGGAGCGCAAGCAATTCCTAGCCTTCCTGATGTTGACTTAGCTGGAGTTACAGGTAATTGGATTGTCCAAGCTGGATTAAAAACCGATAAAGATGCTTTGGCATTAGAGACAGGTAAAGACCCAATTTATGCTGTTACTGTCACTACATTAAAAGGTAAAGAAAACGACCCCAGGATTCAAAAATTGTATAAGTTGTTGCTTGACGATAAGGTTAAGCAGTTCATTAAAGAAAAATATCAAGGTGCAGTTATTCCTATCCCATAGATAAAAATCCTCTTCTTACTGCTACAAAACTTTTGTTGTGGAGGAACTTCTAAATGATCACATTTACCGATGTCCGCAAAGTTTACAACCAAGGAACACAAAAAGTTGTGGCATTAGATGGCGTGAGTCTTCATGTCAAACCAGGGGAAATTTTTGGTGTTTTAGGTCAAAGTGGTGCTGGCAAAAGTACATTAATTCGTTGTGTCAATCAACTAGAAAAACCTACATCGGGTTCAGTTTTAGTTGATGGAGAGGAAATGACCAAACTTACTGGTAATCAGTTACGCCGCGCCCGTCAACATATTGGCATGATTTTTCAACACTTCAATTTACTTAGTTGCCGAACTGTTGCAGAAAATATTGCTTTTCCTTTGGAAGTGATGGGTTATAGCAGACTTAAACGCCGCGCCAAAGTGGAAGAATTAATTTCATTGGTGGGGTTACAAGGTAAGGCAGATGCTTATCCGGCACAGCTTTCTGGTGGACAAAAGCAACGGGTAGGTATTGCTAGGGCTTTGGCTGGAGAACCAAAAGTGCTACTTTCTGATGAGGCTACATCAGCACTTGATCCCCAAACTACAAGATCAATTCTCGACTTATTGCGTAACTTGAATAAGCGTATGGGTTTGACAATTTTGTTAATTACTCATGAGATGGGTGTAGTCAAACAAATTTGCGATAGTGTTGCTGTACTCAATGCTGGCAAAATTGTGGAAAAGGGTTATGTTACCGACTTAATTACCAAGCCGGAATCATTTCTTGCCCAGGAAGTCTTTCCCCGCCGTAATGGTTATAAACCCAAACCTGGGGCTGTTCTTGCCACGATCGCCTTTGCTGGAGAACAAGCCAGTCAACCAATTTTCGCCACCCTCGCCCGTAATTTTGATGTGGATGTGAATATCCTTAGTGGCAGTGTAGAGACAGTAGGCGATCGCCGAGTTGGTCAATTCCACATCGAACTAAAAGGTCAAAAAGTCACTCAAGCTTTGAAATATTTACATGATGAAGAGTTTGAGGTAGAAGTCCATTAAATTAAGTCTGGTAATTACGAATTAAGAATTACGAATTATTATCATGTTTTATATAAAAAGAAATCGACGCTATTTTCTCTTAACAACAGGGTGGGCGATCGCATCTGTTTTATTTGCCAGTTGTACACAAAACCAAAACTCATCAACTAGTCAATTAGTTAGCCAAGCAACTACCCAAACAGTTAAGACAAAATTACTCAAAGTAGGTTCTCGAAATACTACAACAGAGGATGTTTTAAGATATATTAAAACTGAAATAGCTCCTAGCTAAGGTTTTGACTTTGAGATTGTCACCATCGCTGATTCCGTCAAGATTAACGATGCTCTTAAAAATGGAGAAATTGACGCTAATGTTTTCCAGCACGAACCATTCATGAAGCAAGCCGCCAAGCGCCTCAATGCAGATTTTGTGATGCTCAATCGCAGTTATACTACCCTAAGTGGACTTTATTCAAAACGATTAAAAATTAAATCAGTTGCAGAAATTCCTGTAGGAGCGACTATTGCTATTTCTAACGATGATAGCAATCAAGACCGCGCCTTAAAATTTCTCAAACACATCGACTTAATTAATTTAAAAGATAAATCTAGTGAGTATTACAGCCTCAAAGATGTCCTTCCCCATCCGAAAAAACTCCAAATTAAGGAATTAGATAACTACGCCATAGTCAGAGCTTTGGAGGATTTAGATTTAGCCGTGACATCTGCAACCTTTCTTGTTCAAGCTAAAGTGTCTCTCACCCCAATTGTGATAGATGAGGTTGGCATGGCTAACAAAAACTATGCAGTTGGTTTAGCAACTATGAAAGATAAAGTAAATGACCCAAATATCCAAAAACTCAATCAATTGCTTGTCGATCCCAAACTAAAAGATTTCATTAATACTAAATTTAAAGGCACAATTGCCGCCGTGTTCTAATATCTATATCTATCCATCAACTCATTCCATTGGAACGCAGAGTTGCACATTTTAGAACAATGAACCGGAGGTTTAATGAGTAGCTCAAAACAATTAAAACTAGGTGCTTTCATGCGTCCCGTTAGTATACATACTGGGGCTTGGCGCTATCCTGGGGCTATACCTGATGCTAACTTCAACTTCCCAACACTGAAACGATTGATTCAGAAACTAGAACAGGGCAAGTTTGACGCATTCTTTATGGCTGACCACTTAGCGGTGTTGAATATGCCCATCAACGCACTCAAGCGTAGCCACACCGTCACCTCTTTTGAGCCTTTCACTTTACTTTCTGCCCTCGCCAGCGTCACTGAAAACATCGGACTGGTAGCCACAGCTTCCACAACCTATGATGCACCTTTCCACATTGCTCGCCGTTTCGCCTCTCTCGACCATATTAGTGGCGGTCGGGCTGGCTGGAATATTGTCACCACAGCTAATCCCGATGCTGCACTCAACTTTGGTCTAGAAGAAGAAATCGAGCATGATGAACGCTACCGCCGAGCTAGAGAATTTTATGATGTCGTCACAGGTCTGTGGGATTCCTTCGCTGATGATGCGTTTATTCGTGATGTGGAAGCAGGGATTTATTTCGACCCAGAAAAGCTGCACGTCCTTAACCATAAAGGGAAGTATCTCTCAGTGCGGGGGCCGTTGAACATCGCTAGACCAGTCCAAGGCTGGCCAGTCATTGTTCAGGCGGGTGCATCTGAAGCAGGACGACAATTAGCTGCCGAAACTGCCGAGGCTGTGTTTGCACCGGCTGGTAATCTAGAGGCAGGTAAGGCTCTATTTGCAGACATTAAGGGTAGAGCGCAGACGATAGGACGCGACCCAGATAGTATCAAAATTCTGCCAGGGGCTTTGGTAGTTGTCGGTGAAAGTGTGGCAGAAGCAATTGCCAAGCGCGAACATTTGGATAGCTTAGTACATTATGACAGTGGAATTGCTAGTCTCAATAGTGCGCTTGGCTACGATGTTTCTAGCTTCGACCCGGACGGGCATTTGCCAGAAATTCCCGAAACTAACGCCGGACGCAGCTCCCGCGAGCGGATAGTAGCCCTGGCACAACGCGAAAACCTGACTATTCGCCAGTTAGCTCAACGTATCGGCAGTTACGGCGGACTAGCTTTTGTTGGTACACCCGAAACTATCGCCGATGAGATGGAGCAATGGCTAGTTGAGGAAGGGTCTGACGGCTTCAACATTATGTTCCCATTTGTGCCGGAAGGGTTGAACGATTTCGTAGACAAAGTAATCCCAGAACTCCAACGACGCGGTATTTTCCGCAAAGAATACGAGGGCAAAACCCTACGCGAAAATCTCGGACTCCCCCGTCCTGCTAACCGTTTCTTCCAGTCTGAGAAGTTGGAAGTAGTTAGTCATTAGTCATTGGTCATTGGTCATTGGTCAACAGTCAACAGTTAACAGTTAACAGTTAGCAGTTAATATTTCTAACAGGAGAACACATTTTGTCATCTACATCTCTTATTCTTTATGTCGATGCCCAATACATCAGCCCTTATGCGCTGTCGGCTTTTGTGGCTCTGCATGAAAAAGCATTGCAATTTGATATCCAGACTCTTGACCTTGCTGCTAAAGCCCAACATGAGCCAGACTTTGCAGCTAAGTCCTTGACTCGGCGTGTACCGACTTTAATTCATGATGGATTTTCTTTGTCTGAGTCTTCGGCGATCGCAGAATACATTGATGAGGTTTTTCCTGGTACACTTTTATATCCCACTGAACCACAAAGTCGAGCAAGAGCGCGTCAGGTGCAAGCTTGGCTGCGTAGCGATCTCACAGCCTTAAAACAAGAGCGTCCTACGGAAGTTGTCTTCCTGGGGGAAAAACAGCCACCGCTTTCACCAAAGGCGCAAAGAGCAGCCGAAAAGTTGTTTTCTGCCGCCGAGTTACTACTTGCTGCTAACACCGAAAACCTCTTTGGTCAGTGGTCTATCGCTGATGTCGATTTGGCTCTAACTCTCAATCGTCTAATTTTACACGGCGATTCAGTACCAGATAATTTAGTGACATACGCCAAAACTCAATGGCAACGCCCATCTGTCCAGTTATGGGTTAATCAAAAACGTTAGTATCTGAGTGATGAGTAAAAAGGCCAGTACTTCTTTACATCCTTGGCTGTAAAACTTGTCTGATTGGGACTGTAAGCAATGTGCGATCGCCAATAGCAAGCAGCCCATCGCCTAAAGTCTCTTAACCTTTGCAAAAAGACTTTACAAGAGATTGACAACTTATAGAAAATTTGCGACTATCAATCTACGATATTTCGGTCGAGTTTTAGTACTTTATTGTCATTGATTTGAATTTGTTACCAGAGGTAAGCGCCTCATCTCTGGGAGCATTTGTTATGCCATGCACTGCCGAAAACTAGAGATTGCCTCATCACTGAACTAAAAGAACTTTTCTCAAAAAAGGAAATTTGGAGATAGGAAAATGATAAAGAGTCCAGAGAAACTTGCAGATACGACAATCCAGTTTTCGGCTCCGGTCACGGCTAACTCGCCGGAACTCCAGCAGCTTTTCGACTATATCGCTCTGGGGGCAAGTGAGCGCGATCGCGATCGTATCCTCCCTTTTGATGTGGTGGAACTAATTCGTCGTTCTCGGTTGGGTGCGTTGAGAATCCCCGTTGCCGAAGGTGGCGCTGGTATCACTGCGCGGGAACTATTTGAGGTTGTGATTCGCTTGGGGGATGCTGACCCTAATGTTGCTCACATTGTACGGAATCATTTCTCTGTTACCGAGCGAATTTTGCGTTCTGAGCGTACCGAGAGGAATCAGCGATGGCTCAAGGCGGTCGTCGATGGGGCAATTATTGGACTTGCTTCCACCGAACTGGAAGTGAAGCGTGCTGGCGGTGGTCAAGTCGTAAATACGAAATTAACACCCGATGGAGATGGTTATCGTCTGAATGGGACGAAGTATTACAGTACAGGCAGCCTTTATGCAGATTTGATTTTTGTGCGTGTGTTAACACCAGAAGATACTACAGCTTTTATTCTCATACCTACTAACCGTCAGGGAATTACCCTAGTCGATGACTGGGATGGCTTCGGGCAAAGGCTTACAGGTACGGGGACAACTACCTTTACAAATGTTCGTGTAGAGGCGGATGAAGTAATCCGAGATACAGACACAGATAAAGACAACCTCCCCTACAACATCGTCCCGCAATTATTCCTCACAGCAATTAATGCTGGGATTATTCGTAGCGTTCTACGTGATGCCAAAACCCTCATCCGTACACGACCCCGGACTTTCTACCATGCTGTAGCCGAGCAAGCAGCAAATGACCCCATATTGCAACAGACTGTTGGGCAGATTGCGGCCAACGCCTTTGCAGCCGAAGCGATTGTCTTAGCCGCAGCAGATGGACTTGACCGCCTCCCTGCTGCTCAAGCTCAGGGTGAGGAAGCAGAGACGGCTGCGGCACTTGCAACTTCTCTGAGTGCATCCAAAGCCAAATTGATTGTTGATGAATTGGCTCTACGTTCAGCCACCTTGTTGTTTGAAGTTGGTGGAGCTTCCACAACTAAGAAAAGCTCTAACTTTGACCGTCACTGGCGCAATGCCCGTACCTTATCCTCCCACAACCCAAATCACTTTAAAGCTCGTGCGATTGGGGACTACGAAATTAACGGTACACCACTGCCACAGCGAGGATTTTTCTAATTTGTTCAGATTCCCGACTTCTTATAAGGTGCTTTGGGTATTTGAGAAGTTAGGAATTACAGTCAAGCAAAACTGTAGAGAGAACTATGAGTGTAATTGACACTACTTCTTTTACAACAAGTCAAGAGGCGATCGCTAGTCCTACAGACTATCCCGAAAGCCCTCTATCCCAGGCTCTCCAGCAGCCAGTGCTTTTGGGATTATTCTTACCAATTCATCATGGTGGTTGGAGTTCATCAACCCTACCGCGTACTACCGACTGGTCGTTTGATTACAATGCCAAGTTGACAAAAAAAGCTGAGGAGTTAGGTTTTGATTTAGTCTTCGGTTACTCCACATGGCAGCCAAAGGGCGGACAGGGGCCGACTCGCACAGAAGTTGGTTTAGATGCCTTCATTGCTACGGCTTCTCTTGCCAGCATTACCTCACGTATTTTGTTAATTTCCACAATTCATGTCCTCTACGGGCCTTGGCATCCTATTCATCTAGCCAAATTTGGGGCGACACTTGACCACATTTCTCAAGGTCGCTGGGGAATAAATGTCGTCACCGGACATAGGGCTTATGAGCATGAACTGTTCGGCTGGAGTCAAATCGAACACGATCGCCGTTATGAACTCGCCGACGAATTTGTCACCATCCTCAAACGGTTGTGGTCGGAAACAGAGAATTTCTCTTACAAGAGTCAGAGTTCTTGGCAGTTCAAAGATGCCTACATCAGCCCCCGTCCGCTTTATGGTCGTCCCATCCTCGTGAATGCCACTGGTTCGGATGCGGGGATTAAGTTTGCTGGCCGCCATTCTGATATCGTCTTCATCACCAGTCCAGCAGGTGGAGATTTAGAAAGCGCCTTGTCTTCCTTACCCGCTCATACTGCCCGTGTGAAAGAATCGGCGATCGCCAATGGTAGACAAATTCGCACCCTCTTAAATCCGCTCATCGTCGTGCGTGAAACGGAAAAAGAGGCCGAAGAATATGCTCAAGCAATCATTGACCATGCAGATCGTGAGTCAATAGCTGGCCGTTCTCGCGTCAGTAGCGATGCCCACGCTTGGAGAGGACATCAGAAGGGAAATTTGCGTCATGGTGTTGGCAGTGCGATCGGTGGTAATGTGCAGCTAATCGGTTCCCCTGAACAAATTGCCGAACAACTCCTGCAACTAAATCAAGCTGGTGTTGATGGCTTTCAACTTGCTTTCTACGATTTTGAGCCAGATTTAGATTTATTTGGCAAGCATGTTCTCCCACTACTCAAACAAGCTGGACTCAGGCTTTGAATCCACTACCAACGTGAGGATTGTTTAGCAGTTTTGCACTTCAAATCTGAGAACTATATAAATGGAAGGACAAGAATTAATAGATAGTTTGTTGCTTGCAACTGGCGAAACCTTTTACATGGTAGGTATCTCTGCTTTAGTTGCCATATTTTTAGGCTTACCTTTGGGTTTATTCCTAGTAATGACAGGCCCAGGTAACTTATTGGACTTTCCCCAACTGCATAAAGTGCTGGGTGCGATCGTCAACACTGGGCGATCGTTTCCTTTTATTATTTTGCTTGTCGTTTTAACACCACTCACCCGTCTAATTGTTGGTACTTCCATTGGTAGCACTGCGGCTTTAGTTCCCCTCACTCTCGCCGCCATCCCATTTTTTGGACGTATTGCTGAAACTAGTATTTTAGAAGTTGATAAGGGACTAATAGAAGCTGCCCAAGCAATAGGGTGTAATTATTGGCAAATCGTGCTTAAAGTTTTGATTCCCGAAGCTTTACCCTCATTGATATTAGGCATGACTATTTTGGTTGTGAGTTTACTTAATTCTTCTGCAATGGCTGGTGCTGTTGGTGGCGGTGGATTAGGTAATTTGGCAATTCAATACGGCTACCAACGCTTCGATGTAGGAGTAATGTTTTCCACCATTGTGGTTTTGATTGCACTAGTACAAATTATTCAATTTTTAGGTGATTTAATTGCCCAACGGATGAGAAAGCGTTGAACAAACGCTGGAAGTTGAAGCAATTTAAAAATAAAAAACCCTATAAATTTAGTATATTGATTATAAGTATTATGAATACACGCAGATTTTTCCTAACAGCTTTAGGTTCTCTTACTGCTTCTTTCATCTTTGCAAGTTGTAGCCAGCAATCTGCTCAAACTCCCACTAACAATACACAAACCATTAGCCAGAAGGAGCAGAAAGAAGTAATTAAAGTTGGGGTGACTGGTATAATTTCTCAGGATATTTTGAAATTTGTCAATAAAAATTTAGCTGAAAAAGAAGGCTTAGAAATTCAAGTTGTCACTTTTAACGATTGGATACAACCCAATACAGCCTTGCGCGATCAAGTTATAGACGCTAACTTTTTCCAGCACAGACCTTTCATGAATAATGCTGTTAAAGAACTCAAAATAAATTTAGTTCCATTAAATACAATTTATTTAAACACATTAGGACTTTTTTCTAAAAAGTTTAAGTCAATTAATGAAATTCCCCAAAATGCCACTGTAACTATTGCTAATGATGTGATTAATAATGACCGAGGTTTACGCTTATTAGCAGCTAACGGTTTAATTAAACTAAAGGAAAATGCTCCACAATTTGTTACCCAACGAGATATTGCAGCTAATCCGAAAAATTTACGAATTAAAGAAGTTGAAGGTGTACAAGTTGTACGTGCTATTAATGATGTAGATTTTATCGTGTCCTCGGCTCAGACTGTGGCACTTGCAGGCATAGAACCTAATTCTATGGGCAAAGAAACAGCGAAGGATAAGAAATACGCTTTAGCATTAGTTACATTACAGGGCAGAGAAAACGAACCTAAGATTCAAAAGTTAAACCAGTTACTTGTTCATCCCAGTGTTAAAGAGTTTATCAATAATGAATATAAGGGAAGACTCATACCCGTCTTTTAGAGATTAATCAGGTTTTTGAGAGGATGCGATCAGCTACGCTGGGCGGAACATCATCGCCACAAGAGTAGAATTTGCCAAAATATTCACCTTCCCATAATCCTTAATCACACAGCGATTCTTCACTTCCCGCACCTGCTCGTTCCCAAAGCTGTGCGGTTTCTGCTTATAGATGAAGTTGCTGCATCTCACTCTGATCCCTACTCTGAGAGGGTTTGAGGATATTTCATCTATTTTTTACTAATTTTACTTAAGTTTTATAAAGAAGTATGTTATTTTATTAATTAATCTTAACTATGATTAGCTTTGGTATTTTCGAGCGAGCTGACAGAGATGGCGTTCCCTTCACTGTCGGCGATCGCTTTTATTTTTGAAAAGAAGCTAAATGAGAAATTGACTTATTCCACCGAATAAATAGAAAGTGAGTGATGGAAGTAAGAGTGCGATCGCTAACGGTGATCGTACGAAATCAAAATGCTATCAGTAGCTTATTTTGGTGCGTAAGTCCTGTTTGCTCTACCCATCAAGCCTTTCCTTGTAATGTTAACTCTCGTTTTTGATTGTTAAGAAAGATGTAGGTAATGGATAGCCTACCACGAGAGGGATTAGGGAGAGGTCAAAAAAACTTGTCGAACTTACGTTAAATTGCGATCGCCAAAAAATACTCTAGACGTTTGATCGGGATTATGGATAAAATACGGTAAGGCGATGAGATTACCGTAATTTGTGTGTATAATTGCCATAACTGACCAAAAAATGAGCTTAACAGAAGAAAGCCTTAAAAAATACTTACTAAAGGCTATCTATCGATATTTCTGCCGTAAAGCTCTGAAAAATCTCTCAATTGGTTTTGCATTTACAAAATTGCTACTAGGAGCTTTTGTCTACCATCGAGCCGTAGTTTTGTCTTTAATCGACTACTGTCTTGAGCTAATTGTCTTGAAAACGCTGTTTCTGGAATAGAGGTATGGATTATTTGTTGCTACCATTTTTAAGCTTCTTAGTTGGCATTATCGTGGGGTTAACGGGTATTGGTGGAGCCTCTTTAATTACTCCGATGTTGATTTTTATCTTTCAAGTACCGCCTTCAATTGCCGTTAGTTCCGATGTTGTAGCTGCTACTTTAATGAAAGTAGTAGGTAGTGTTAAGCATTGGCAACAAGAAACCCTAGACAAAGAAGCTGTAAAATGGCTAGCGTTAGGAAGCGTTCCAGGTTCACTATCTGGTGTAGCAATTCTGCATCTAATTAAACATACTGGTGAACATAATTTAGATCATATTTTGCTACGTTTACTTGGGGTAACAATTCTATTAATAACGTTGTTAGCGTTAGTACAATTGTTGCTAATGACTTTCTTTCCTAAATTTAGTTTACCCGAACTACCAAAATTTGATTTAACTACTACTTGGGGTCGCATTTTTACTATCACTATAGGAGCCGTTTTAGGATGCGTAGTTGGTTTAACTAGCGTTTCTTCAGGCTCATTATTTGCTCTAGTGCTAATTGGATTTTTCCGTCTTGATGCTCGTAAATTAGTAGGAACTGACATTTCTCAAGCAGCAATTTTATTGTTGTTCACATCGCTAGGACATCTCAGTTTGGGAACAGTTGATTGGAGTTTAGTATTGCCTATTTGGCTAGGTTCTGTTCCTGGGGTATTACTAGGTGCAAAAGTATGTCAAATTACACCTCAACGCCCTCTAAGATTTATCATTTATGCAATTTTAATGATGGTTAGTTGGAAGTTAGTTTATCAGGTGTAAATTAAATATGGCTCAAAGCTTCAGGTTAAGCAGCCAAGTAAATGTACCTCTTTCATACATGATAAATAGCCCCAAACCTATCAAAATAAAGGGAACAAAATTTTTACCATGAAGGCTTAAAATATAAGCGATCGCAGTTTGACGACTCAACAAGTCAGCAATGGCGCACCACACAGCCACCATGACAAAAAACACGCCTAAGATTACTCCTAATCTGATCAAATTTTGACCAGCAAATAAAGGAATATAAATGCTGATATTATCGCCACCATTAGCAACTGTCACCGCAGCTACTTTATAAGTATGAGGATGCAAAATACTCAATATAAATGACAACACAGGATTAGCAGGATAAGACTCTTTAAACTCAGTAGTTACTGCTTGTATTTGTGTATTCTCATTGTCTGGTTTAACTAACTGTTTGATACCTATAATTATTGGTAATATTCCTAATAAACCTATTAATTCTCTTTGAATAAATAAGCCACCAAAAAATCCTGGAAGACTGGCTAAAATGATGATCGTAAAACCAAGAAACTGACCAAGCCAAATATGACGACGACGGAAATTAATATCTACTTGTGAGAAAAGTAGCAGTAAAATAAGAATGTCATCAATATTTGTGACTGCGAAGGCAACCAGACTTTCCGTAAAAGCCGTTACTAACTGATTCATGCTAGATTATCGAAATTGCAAAAAGGCGGTAGTATTTGTCTTGCTGAAGACTAAATAAGAGGATGAGTTCTCTTATCTAAAGATAACCAAATTATGTAAAATGAAAATGCCCTACTCATTAAATTAATAAATTTAAGAATCAATTTAAATGAAAATATAAATTAATAGCATAACTAAAGATCAATTAATTTAGGATAAACAAAGATGAATGAATTATTCACTGCCTTTAGTACAGGAATAGTTGCGTTCATTGCCACAAATATTGATGATATTGTCATTCTATTGTTGTTTTTTTCTCAAGTAAATGCTAACTTTCGTCCTTGGCAAATAGTAGCTGGTCAGTATCTAGGTTTTACAGCGTTAATATTTTTTAGTCTTCCGGGATTTTTGGGAGGCATAGTTTTACCACCACGTTGGATTGGATTATTAGGTTTAATACCTATTATCATAGGTATTAGCACTTTAGTAAATCGAGAAGAAGCTACAGAAGAATTTCAGCCAGATATAACACCATCTAAACCCGCGACACTTGCTGAAGTACTAACTCCTCAAGCCTATGGTGTAGCTGCTATAACTATTGCCAACGGCAGTGATAATGTGAGTGTATATTTGCCCTTATTTGCCAACAGTAATCTAGTAGATTTTTTTGTAATTATCTGCTCATTTATTATACTTTTAGGTATTTGGTGCTACATAGCATATAAATTAGCTTACCAAAAAACTATAGCCAATATCCTAACTCGCTACAGTAGCCAAGTTATACCCTTCGTCTTAATGGGATTAGGAAGTTTTATTATTTTAAAAAGTCAATCATTGAGCTTATTTAAATTGGTTATTACTTATATTTGCCTAGTAATTCTCTTAAAAAAAGATGATTTTGCTGAAGAGGTTGGAGAAAAATCACAAGAATAAAATTGGAGAAACTCTTTTCTATTTTCATCAAAATTTAACTCATTTGCATACTTCTAAACTAGGCATAATCGCATCTTGAAGATTCGCTCCATTGAGGTTAGCACCGTTTAATTTAGCACCTCTGAGGTTAGCGCCACTTAGATTAGCCCCTCCTAAATTAGCGTTGACAAGGTTAGCCCATGATAGGTCAGCGCCTCTCAAGTCAGCTTCGGTTAAGTTAGCTCGAAATAGGTATGCACTACCTAAATGAGCTTTATGTAAATTAGCTTTGTAGAAGTTGGCTTTGTAGAGATAAGCGCCTATAATTTCTGCTTCATATAAATTCGCCTCGCTGAAATCAGCCGTACTCAGATGTGCAGAAATAAGATTGGCAAAACTGAGATTAGAGCGAATGAGTTTTCCTTCACCTAAATCAGCATCTCTCAAATCAGCACCGCTCAAGTCAGTACCAATCAAGTTTGCTTTTGCCAAAATAGCGCCTCTGAGTTTTGCTCCACTCAAATCAGAACCAATCAGATTAACATGGCTCAAATCTGCCTGTATCAGCACAGCTTGGCTCAAGTTAGCCACACTAAAATTAGCTGAACTGAGGTTAGCATCACTAAGTTTAGCTTGATGTAGATTCGCACTACTTAAGTCAGCACGACTAAGGTTAGCGCGTACAAGCAAAGCATAGCTTAAATCTACCCGACTCAAGTTAGCCCCTTGGAGGTTTGCACCTCTGAGATTATTTTGTTGTAAGTTAGCGGTGCTGAGGTCTGGTGCAATTTGCGGATTTGTTTGTCTCCACTCCGTCCATCTCACTGCACCAGCTTGTAATAAAGCTAGATGCTCTGAATTTGCCATTGTCTCTCCTTTATTCCTGGCGACCAAACGGAGAATTACTCCGTCCGGCTACACTCTCTATGGCTGCTCGCGCTCCCGCCGCACCCGCAAGAATATCTCTTTCTTGCCCACCTAAGTACAATCTGCCGAAGCTACCTACAGCCTGAACTTCTAAAATGTTGATTGAGGCTGCTTTCTCGGCTTCGTTAGCTGCTAAGGCCGCATAAGCGGCAGGCTCAACTTCTAACACGTATAGAGTTTGCCCTGCTAGTAATAGCTGTCCTCGCCTTGTCCGGTTGATTAGTTGGGTTTGGTAAGCGTCTATATTGCGGATAATCTGACTAGAAACAACGCGGGGTTTGAGACATTCCTCTCGTTTGACTCCTAGCGCTGCCAAAATTGCTTGACCAGCAGCCCTCGTTTCTCCTTGAGAGCCTGAATGTACTTCCAATAGACCATATAACCTCTCAACTACTTGCACTCCAGGGCGGACAGAAGCCGCTTTGAGGGCTATATCGGTAATTTTATTAATCTCGATACCCGGTGAGATTTCAATCCACAATGATGTATCTCCAGGTAATGGCAAGAAACCTTGGGCTACTGTTCCTATATAGGCTGCGTGTTGTGGTTGCAGGCTGTCGAGAAATACGAAACTGCGTAGTTCTATTCCCAAGGTGATGCTCTCCAGTCATGAGGGTAAAGTAATATTTCGCAATATATAAATGTAACTTAAACCTACCATAAGGCTTGTACAGGTTTGTAGTCAGAACTTAAGTTCTTAGAAAGACACAGAACTAAATCCTCAAGGTATAGGCATTTCTTAATAGTTAATTATTAATGACTTATTACTTTTATTTCTTTGTAGTCAGATTTCGGTTCATCACAAGAGGTAAAATAATATTAATAATAATTAATATTTAGTTGCGCGATGCTGAGACTGATTACTGACTTTGACGGGCCGATTATGGATGTTTCAGAAAGGTACTACCAGGTGTACCTATTCTGCTTAGAAAAGACCAAACGTCCAGGCCAGCCAGTACGGCAACTATCTAAAGCAGAATTTTGGCAAATGAAGCGATCGCATCTTCCCGAAAGAGACATCGCCCTCCGTTCTGGTTTAGATGAAGCTCAAGCACAAGAATTTTCCCAATTGCGGCGTAAAACAGTACATACCGAACCTTATTTCCAGTACGACAAACCCATCCCCGGCGCGTTGGATGTGTTGACAAAAGTGCAACAAGCTGGGATTGATTTAGTTGTCATGACAATGCGCCGCGTTTGGGAGTTAGACTATGCTTTTGAACGGTATGATTTAGGAAAGTTCTTTCCAGAAAATCGTTGTTATTGTCTCAGCAACGACTACATAAAAACCCGCGATATTGACGATAAGCCTTTGTTAATGAAGAGAGCATTGGCAGAGTTACCACCCGCAGCCGATACTTGGATGGTGGGAGACACTGAAGCGGATATTACCGCAGCCAAAAGGCATGGTATTAAAATGATTGCTGTCGAATCAGGTATCCGCGATCGCACTCAACTAAAACTATATCAACCAGATTTAATCGTGCCAAACTTGAGTACAGCTGTAGACATCATCTTCCAATCAAAAACATCTGTGCCTGTGTCATCTGTTGCCATCAGATAGCTGTTGACTATTGACTATTGACTAAACTAAAAACCCCTTCCTCGATAGGTAGGGGCTAAATTTCTTCATATTTTAGTTGTATTGCTTTTAAACTTAAATCAACCTTGTGGATTTTGGATTTTTCGTACCCGTACTTTGTCCCGCTACGCTAACGTGGTCGGGGTTGATCCAAAATCGCAAATCTAAAATCTAAAATTGGTTGACCTAACGTAAAAAACTGCTAACCAACCACAACAATATAAAAGTTAGTACAGTCGATAACTGGTTTGCGGTGAGTGTGAGAGCGGGGATTTGCGGTAAGAGCAAGCTGGCGATTAATCCACCGCTAATTAAGCCGATGATTAGACCTACCAGAGTAAACAACACTGCTCGACCAAATCTACCTTCTTTACGATTAAGAAAGAAAATACTAACTACTACCCCAAATACCAACGTCAACTGCAAAACCTGATCGCCTGCTGCTGGGTAAAAAACGCTAATAGCGCTCAAACCCAAAAACCAAGCCCCTGGTAAAAGCACATCTGTCCCTGAAGGCTGATCCAAAATTTTTTGCAGCCATGCAGGCGACTGCTCACGGGGCTTGATGTTTTCTTTAGGAGGCGATTGCACTCTCAATTCTGGAAAGCGGATACGTTCAGGAACCTTGATTTTACCTTCTTGGCGCATCCTTAAACGATCCATTAATATTGCATCGTAAGCAGCTTCAATGATTTCTACACTCTTGCTATCGCCACTATATTTTTCAAATAGGCGATTGCGAGCGTCCTGAATTTCATCAAAGCTAGCATCTTCCGATACCCCAAGTTTTTCGTAGGGACTTTGATCGCTCATGGGAGTTTATACTTCAGCCTTAGTCGGGGGCAGACTTTAATCTAAGGAAACTATTTTAGGTTTTATTTTGATCGAATACAAAAGTACCGACCGCATTTTATGCCCTACCAGGATATTAACACGGGTTAGTTAGATTAAGCCTTAAATTTTAACTATAGCAACTTTAACATATAGCTATAACTCCGTGTATCCCCCCATGTCGTTGATTAATTCTGGCTCTACTCTAGAATTTAAGCTAAGGATACTTAAGAGCTATTTTATGAAAAAAATAACTTTTATCTTCCAGGTTTGGCAATTTACAGTACCCTAAAGACATTTTCACCTTTGAGCGAGTAAATTAGGTAGTAGTCTCAATTCAGGTAAAGATTTAAAATTGAAAAGTTTTAAATTTAGACTAAACTTGAGAAGCAAATACGCTCGTTAGTTAAAAAACTGCCGTGGCGTAATCCCTGAAATAACGGAACATCAAGTTGATAATTATAATCCCTACATATAAATGTAGGAACAATTACTAAAGTCTTCCTGGTGCGGTTATTATGTATTGTGATTCCACTATTATGTGGATCATCAAGGGATTTACTCCTGGTTGTTATACTTTTTCAAAAATCCCGAATGGGAACTGCGTTTTTACGCCATACTGCTGTTAATCTTATAATTTTTGTGCAAAGAGATGGTCATGGCTCCTGCCAAGATTCTTGTAGTGGATGACGACCCTGCGGTTCGGAATTTAATCCAACGCTTTTTAATAAAACAAAACTATCAGGTAGAGGCTGCCGAAGACGGAAAGACAGCCTTGTCTCTATTCGAGCAATTTAACCCAGATTTGGTAATTTTGGATGTCAACTTACCAGATGTGATTGGGTTTAACCTCTGCCAAGAAATGCAAAGCCGTAATGGTGTTTTTGTTCTGATGCTGACTAGCCGTGCGGATGAAGCTGACAAGATTCGCGGCTTTGCTAAAGGTGCTGATGACTATCTCACCAAACCCTTCGGTCTGGGAGAATTAGAAGTCAGAGTCGGAGCAATTTTAAGAAGACAGCGCGTTATCAATCCCGCAGAACAAAAACGCTTATCGTTTGAAAAACTGATGATTGATCCTGTACGGCGTGAGGTGACATTGAATAGCCAACCTGTACCCTTAACTGCTTTAGAATTTGACCTGTTACATTTCTTAGCCAGTCATCCTGGTCGAGTATGGCGACGAGCCGAACTAATTCAGGAGGTATGGGACTATGAATATGTTGGCGATCAACGAGTTGTTGATGTACATATCGGTCAAATCCGCAAGAAAATTGAAATAGATGCTAGCCAACCAGCATTAATTCAGACTGTGCGGGGTGTAGGGTATAAATTTGAATGCCCTAGCCAAGTAGAAGCCAATGCTTGAGTAAGGCTAAGACAGAATGATTTTCATACCCTTGAGGGTCTAGTCTAGGTTGTGCCGAAATCAGCATCTCAACCTTGACTAATTATTTATTGTATGCAAATAAAAAATAAAATTAGTCAAATCGCTCAAAGACTTGCAGTCAATTTAGTACATGAGCGATATTTTTATGGGCATTTACCAAGTATTTAAGTATAGGTAGGTTGGGCAATGCCCACCTACATAGAGCGAATTAGGTGGGGAGAGTACCGTGCGTACCAGCACTTGAGCATGACTGGTACATTAGCTATTTGTGGCAAATCGGTACGGAACATTTCTCTTTAGCAGTGGTGAAATAAAGTTTCTAAGTACACACGGGCAGCACGGCGATCGCTATCTCCGTTTTGCAGTAAAAATAATGATAACGCTGCGGTCAATACACGATTTTGATCCCAATCGGGATGTGTTTCTAAGTAATTTTTTAGAGATTCGTGCAGAGTTTCAGGTATTTCAGTAAAAATACTGACTGTTGAGTTCATAACATTTTCCTTCTGTAAGCTCAGTCAAGGGGATAGATTATTTGTAGTCAACTAGATGCCGATAATAATCGGACATACATAGCTGTGGAATTTTGATTTCAACCAACAAACTATAAACCCAGGTCGAATTATTGTGCGGTATCAGGGGGTGGGTTTGTCAATGCTGCGAATTGTTAAAAACGATTGTATAAAAAACAGACTCGGACGTAAGAATCAGGATTATAAGCCTATTATTGTTACATTACTTAACAAAAACTCAGCCCTTACTGATTCTTGTTTACCCAAATAGAAAATCCCCAGTAAGACGGCAACAGCCTATTGCCTCGTGGAGAGGCTGTGGAAAACTGCTAAAATTCCTGTGGAAATCTTGTGGAATCGGTGAGGAAAATCCCACCAAATGATAAGAATTACAAAAACATTATCTTTTGATAACAATTAATCCCATGAAACTTGCCTTGCCATCCCCGTTAGTAACATGGTTATCTGCGATACATCCTCAAATTTGGGTTTTGGCGATCGCCCGATTCTTATCTGAAGTTGGGTCAGGTTTTACAGCATTTTACGCCCCCATCTTCTTTGTTAACCAAGTGGGTCTATCTGCCACATCTGTGGGTATTGGTTTGGCAAGCGCCGCTACCTCTGGCTTTTTGGGAAGAGTTTTGGGTGGTACTCTTACTGATACTGTGGGTTGGGGTCGTCGCCGCACCTTGTTGTTAGCAATGGCAATCTCGGCAATGGGGTCTTTAGTTTTAGCGACCACTAGTAATTTTGCTACTTTGGTAATTGGTAGTTTAATTCATGGTTTAGGCATCGGTTTTTATTGGCCAGCAACAGAAGCGATAATTGCTGACAATAGCCAAGTAGAACATCGTCGAGAGGCTTTTGCACTAACTCGACTAGCTGATCATTTGGGATTAGCTATAGGTTTAGTATTGGCAGGAATATTAGTTACAATTACCCAAAATTACCGTTGGTTATTTGTCATTGATGCCATTTCTTTTGCTGTGTTCTTCGTAGTGGCTTATTTCGCCATCACAGAACCCGACTCACCGCCAACTCAGCCAGAACAAAAACCACAACAGCTTACTGCTTGGTTTGGGGCATTAAGCGATCGCATTTTCCTCACATATATAGCAGTCAATATCTTCTTCACCATTTATATTTCGCAAATACATAGTATTCTCCCCCTCTACTTCAAAAACTCTTTCCAAGTGGGTGAAACTATGCAAGGCTTCAATGAAAGTACAATCAGCACCTTGTTTGCTTGGCATCTTGTCATGGCAATTATATGGCAGATGCCCGTTACCAGTCTTCTTAAACGCTTTTCCCACACCTTAGCGCTGACAATCTCTGCTGTACTTTGGGCTATTGGCTTTAGCCTAGTTTGGATTACCAGCACCACCTCATCGCATCAGTTGATTTGGGCAACTTTAGCCTTGAGTATATTCGCCATAGCAAACGTTGCATACACCCCCTCTGCTGCCTCTCTAGTCACCGATTTAGCCCCAGAATCCCAACGCGGCGTATATTTTTCCATTAACTCCCTTTGCTGGGCTGCTGGTTCATTTATCGGTTCCCCTTTAGGCGGCTGGGCATTAGACCAACCCCAAATTATCGCCCAAAATCTCTGGCTAGGCTTCGTCTTCAGCGTAGCGATCGCCATTACTATCTTGCAACTCCTTGGTAGGGTTTTAGGAAGTGGGGAGTTGGGAGTGGGGAGTGGGGAGTAGTGAGTGCTGTTAGCGGTAGCGGTGCGTTTAGCGCGTGATGTAGTGATGAGTGCTAAGTAATAAATTTCCCATCTCCCCCTACTCCCTCATCTCCTCCAATCCCTACCTCCGCCGTTCTTGCAACTTCCTATAAACATCCTTCAAATCTACTTGATGGTGGGCTAAAGCGACCAAAGTATGATATAGCAAATCTGCAACTTCGCCTGCGATCGCTTGTGGGTCATCATCTTTAAATGCCATGACGACTTCAGCCGATTCCTCGCCTATCTTCTTCAAAATCCTGTTATCACCGCCTGCTAATAGCTTACAGGTGTAGGAAGTTTCTACAGGGTTATCTCGGCGATCGCAAATTACTTGGAATACCTGAGACAAAGTATCTCCTGGCGGTGGGACTATTTTTCCTTCCACTTGATGGAAACAACTACGTTCTCCAGTGTGGCAAGCAATATCTCCAACTTGCTCTACACCAATCAGTAGTGCATCACTATCACAATCGTAACGAATGCTTTGTATTTTTTGGGTATGTCCAGAAGTCCCGCCTTTATGCCATAACTCTTGTCGGGATCGACTCCAGAACCATGTTTCCCCTGTATCTATAGTTTTTTGCAGTGATTCTCGATTCATCCACGCCATCATTAAGACTGTACCATCCAAGTAGTCTTGCACAATGGCTGGCACTAGACCCCGTTCATCGTAGCGAATTTTTTCCACGGGGATAACATTTTGCGGTGTGAGTGAATCGGTGAAAGACATACCAGCTAAATTGAATAAGAATGATTCGTAGTTTCACGATACCATCCTGAACAGTACAGCCGATAGGAATTTTGCCACTTGTATTGGCTCATCCTTGTAAAACAGCAGTTCTGCCCATTGCTGATTGCATTCTCACCGCACTCATGGCTACATGATGGGCCTTTGCTACGTTACCATACCAGTGTATAGCCGAGTTATAGGCGGCTCGGTATAAGTCTAAATGCTCTTCTGGCAGTTGAGCGCGGATTTCTAAAGGCAAGTCTTCGTTGGACTTGTATAACATATCGTTATTTTTTTTGGTCAGCTTATTTTATACGATAGAAGTTCTAGACAATTTTTGACCCTATCCCAAGATAGAGCTTTTGATTAGTTGCCCACTGTTAGGAGAGACCCTTGGTAAATACGACTATTAAAACCACCAAATCACAAGAAATTTTTGCTGCTGCTCAAAATCTCATGCCGGGTGGCGTTAGTTCTCCAGTACGCGCTTTTAAATCTGTAGGCGGTCAACCCATCGTCTTTGACCGTGTAAAAGGTGCATACATTTGGGATGTTGATGGCAACCAATACATCGATTACGTGGGAACATGGGGGCCGGCTATTTGCGGTCATGCTCATCCCGAAGTAATCAGTGCGTTGCATGAAGCTTTGGAAAAAGGTACTAGTTTCGGTGCGCCTTCATATTTAGAAAATGTGTTGGCAGAAATGGTGATTGCTGCTGTTCCTAGTATCGAAATGGTAAGATTTGTCAACTCAGGAACAGAAGCTTGTATGGCCGTATTGCGGTTGATGCGGGCTTTCACTGGCCGGGAGAAAGTCATCAAGTTTGAAGGCTGTTACCACGGACACGCTGATATGTTCCTGGTGAAAGCTGGCTCTGGTGTAGCTACACTAGGTTTACCTGATTCCCCAGGTGTACCAAAGTCTGCAACTAGCAGCACTCTCACAGCCCCATACAATGACTTAGAAGCTGTTAAGGCTTTGTTTGAGGAAAACCGCGATCAAATTGCTGGTGTAATTCTGGAGCCAGTTGTAGGTAATGCTGGGTTTATCACCCCTGATGCTGGCTTTTTAGAAGGTTTGCGGGAACTGACTCACGAGCATGGTGCTTTACTCGTGTTTGATGAAGTGATGACGGGTTTCCGCATTGCTTACGGTGGCGCTCAAGAAAAGTTTGGCATTACACCTGACTTGACAACTATGGGTAAAGTCATTGGTGGTGGCTTGCCTGTGGGGGCTTATGGCGGTCGTCGAGATATCATGTCAATGATTGCACCAGCCGGGCCTGTATACCAAGCTGGAACTCTTTCTGGTAATCCTCTAGCAATGACAGCCGGGATTAAAACTCTGGAGTTATTGCAAAAGCCTGGTGCTTATGATTACCTAGAGCGGATTACTAAGAAGTTAGCAGATGGTTTACTGCAAGTAGCTCAAGAAACTGGTCATGCTGCTTGTGGTGGTAACATCAGCGCCATGTTTGGCTTATTCTTCACTTCTGGCCCCGTTCATAATTATGAGGATGCCAAAAAATCTGACACTGCTAAGTTTGGACGGTTCCATCGCGGTATGTTAGAGCATGGTGTTTACTTAGCGCCTTCTCAATTTGAGGCTGGGTTTACATCTTTGGCTCACACTGACGAAGATATTGACCAAACGATCGCCATTGCCCGTGAGGTTCTATCTAGTATCTAAGTCATGAATGCTGAGTGCTGAGTGAGTTTGATAACTCAGCACTCGCAACTCAGCACTCATCCCTTTTCAGCAGCCACAACCTTTATGCTGACAGCCTTTAATGGTTACGTGACCTTCAGCACAGCCTTCAGAGCAGTAATATTTACCGTCTTTTTCAATAGCATTGTCTGTAGAAACGACACACAAGCAAGTATCACAAGCGCATTTTAGTTGAGTTACGGTTGTCATAATTGTTTTCTCCGTATTTAGTTGTGATTACAATATAATATCTGAACAGATATTCAAGTATTAGTTTATGAAATGTAACTAACAGGCGATCGCATTAGGGAACAATGTATACGCCTATACGTATGTACAGAAAACATTGAGAATTTAAAATAATCTTGCAGCAAGCTTTATATACACTTACGTAGACAAATTGGCGTTAGCGTTCGCGTAGCGTCTATCTACGACACGCTCCGCAAACTGAGAGAAGTGGGGCGGAATCACGCCACAGTGGCAAATGTCTCACCTCGACACTGTTAGTAAGCGTCAGTATAATAAGTTATTCAATTATGAGAATCCCTGCACATAAACCCGGTGCAACTTTAGCAAGTCTTTATGCGAGTTCCAGCGAAACTAACCTAGTGGAAGTCGATTTCATATCTCAATAATTGAAACAGAGCATCACGCTTTTTATTACTTATTTATTCGAGCAGCGAGTTGACAGTGCATGAGCTACTGCTTAAATCCTATCTGTCCAAATCCAGAAAATATAGCATTTAGCCAAAGGTGTGCTGCTTGCGGTTCACAGTTGCTGTTGCGCGATCGCTATCGAGTGATGAAACTACTCGGACAGGGAGGTTTCGGTGCAACTTTTCTAGCCCACGACCAAATTTTGCCAGGGGAACCAAGCTGTGTCATCAAACAGCTGCGGCCTTCAGGAACTTCACCACAAGTTTTGCAGATGGCGCGAGAATTGTTTGAGCGGGAAGCCAAAACACTAGGTAGAATTGGCAATCATCCCCAAATCCCTAGACTTTTAGATTTCTTTGAAGAAAAAGAACAATTCTATTTAGTTCAGGAATATATTAGCGGTTCCACACTCCAACAGGAAGTTAAACTTAACGGTACTTTTGGCGAAACAGGGGTCAAACAATTTCTCAGTGAAACTTTGCCGTTGCTGCAATATATCCACGAACACAAAGTAATTCATCGTGATATCAAGCCAGCCAACTTAATTCGCCGTTCTCAAGATGCCAGAATGGTATTGATTGACTTTGGTGCAGTCAAAAACCAAGTTACCCAAGTCGCCGCTAACCAATCAGCACACACAGCATTCACGGCTTATGCAATTGGTACTCCTGGTTTTGCACCACCAGAACAAATGGCCATGCGCCCAGTATACGCCAGTGATATTTACGCATTAGGCGTTACTTGTATTTATCTACTCACAGGGAAAACTCCCAAAGACCTAGAATACAATCCCACAACTGGCGAAGTCATGTGGGAACATTTGGTGCATGTAAGTGACCACTTAATTGGTGTACTGCGGAAAATGTTGGAAGTCTCAGTCCGCAGTCGCTACCAGACGGCAAAAGATGTATTAAAAGCTTTAGAAATTGAGCCATACTTGGAAAGTTTAGCTCAGGGTTTATTAGTTAAATCAGATAAAGAGCCGACATCTAACCGTGTAGAAGATTCTGTACTTCTAACTAGCCACCCTTCCGTCGGGGCTACAGGTGTAGCACAGGTAGCAGCAGCCATCCGTGCTAGAAGAGCTAAAGATGCAGCCGCCAAATCATCATTACCTAATAGTCACAGTCATACCCATGCTTCGCCCACTTCACAATCTAAGGTTATACGTAGGTTAGATAGCGAAACTTTAATTAAAGCCTATCAGAAAGGAAGACGAGATTTTGCCCTACACAATTTAAACCTGCTTAACCTCCAAGGTGTTGATTTGTCAGACACAAATTTCCATTCTGCTCAACTACAAAATGCAAATCTCCAAGGTGCTAATCTTCATAACAGTGATTTTGGCAAAGCAAGTTTGACTCGTGCCAATCTCCGAGACGCTAATTTAAGTAAAGCTTATTTTAATCAGGCTGATTTAGAAGGTGCAGACCTACGTGGTGCAGACCTCAGTCATGCTTATCTCAGCAATGCTAATCTCCGGGGAGCGAATTTGTGTGGTGCTAATCTCACTGGTGCAAAGATTACTGATGAGCAAATAGCATTAGCCAAAACCAACTGGATGACTATACGCCCCAACGGCAAAAGAGGTTTATTGTAATTTTTGCATTTGGGATTCTGAAGTAAGGTGCGTTAAGGCGTTAGCCTAACACACCGTATGATTTAGCGGTGCGTTAGGCGCTTAAGTTGTTCTTTTCGTCAGACATCATCTCCCTATGTGCGCCTAACACACCCTACGGTAATTTTATTTTTACTTACCCATTCTCTAAGATTTAAATTTTTGCAAGACTTAAATCCCGCTATCTACACTGTTGATTAGTTAGGGGGTGATTCTACGTATATTTGTTACTCTTTACATAAAGATATGAAATAGATACCTATTAAACATTAGGTACATACTTTACTATTGTCAATAAATTTATAAAGAAAATATTAAATATTATATTTCAGGGAAATTTCTCAATTATTATGAGAAGCAAGATTATTAAATTTTCCTTAAAAATTTCGTAATTAAAATAAAATTTAATTAGCTCTAAAAGCGCTACTAATACTGTTGCGGATGTAGTAGTAATTTAAAAGCTTATAAGCGAGGTTCAGCAGACTAGATAGTAGGCTGGCGATTTAAACATATTTTCCTGCATTTGAGTTTTGTAATTATTCAACTATAAGCTGAATATTCACTAGTGGTTAAGTAAGAGAAAAATTATCTCAATGACTGTGCAGGAAACTGAACAAATTCCTTAAAAATCCCATGTTAAACATCAAAGATAATGACATGATAGTTCAGCTAAAAAGTCAGGATATAGAACAGCGTTTAAGTTTATATCAGGTATTTGTTTCTTTGTATGAGCATCATAGAGATTTACTTAATAATATTCTGCAATTAGATAATTTATCTCAGCGATTGCGGATTGCTACAAAACCATATCATTTGCAAGGCGTGGTAGATGAGTCAGCTATTTATATCACTACTAACTTATGTAGTAATCAAACACAAACCTTACAACAACCTCAGCATATTTGGACAATAGGACGCGATCGCAGCAATGGTATCTGCCTTCAAGATCAACTATTATCTTCTCATCACGCAGCAATTCAATATGTAGAAGGTGAAGGATTTTTTTTAATTGATTTCAATAGCGAAAATGGTTCATTTGTGAATAGTGAGCAAGTATATCAGCCAGTGAAACTCAAAGATGGCGATCGCATTCGTTTAGGTAGTCTAAGTTTTGATTTTTTCTTAAATAATAATTATCGCTATTTACCAACAGTAACCAGAGATAAACTAAAAAGTTTGCTTAACTATCGAAAACCAAGTGCTAGCTGTGATGATACAGTCAAAATTCCTTTAAGTTATGGTTATAAAATCAATTTAGAATCTGAAAAGCTGCATTTGAGCATAGAGCAGAAGTCAGATATCTTAGACCTATTTTTTAAAAACAGAACTTAAAATTGAAGGAACCATACCATTAATTACGAATTAGTAATTACCCAGTCACAGACAGCAGGAGAAATGACACTTAATCGCTTTCCCCTGCTGTTTCTAGTTTGTACTACCGAGCTTGAACCAAGTAAGATGATGGAAGTGCTTGAGCGCGTCCGGCGTTCACCAATGCTTGGTAAACAAAGGCAGCAATTTCTGCTCTGGTTGCTGGACGATTAGGATTAAGTTGATTAACTGTCGGATAGTTAATTACTAATTGCCTTGTCGTAGCTGCTGCTACTGGCCCAACTGCATAACTAGGAATTTGATTAGCATCAGAATAGATGGAAATTACATTCTGATTATCGGCAGTTAAGCCAAGTCCATTTGCTAAGGATACCAACGCTTGGACTCTAGGAATTTCCTGTTGTGGTTTGAATGTGCCATCAGGATAACCAGAAACAAATTGACTCCGATAAGCAGATTGAATTGCGGCATAAGCCCAGAAGTTTCTGCTAACATCTCGGAAATCGATGGAGTTGCGTTTAGCTGCTGGCGTTAAGGCTTTGGTAATGATAGTAGCGAATTGAGCGCGGGTTACAGGCTCGTTCGGTTTAAATGTACCATCAGGGAAACCAGCAATAATATTTTGGGAAGCCAAGGCTTCAATATAACCCTTTGCCCAGTAATTTGTAGATACATCTGTAAAGGCTGTACCTCCTCCAGAGGGTGGAGTAACACTAGCAGCTACGAAATCTACCTGACCGGAAATCTTTTTCTGATCTATATCATTGCCAACAGCTAAGATGCGGACTGTTTTAGTGGCATTGTTGACATCAAAACGAGTGTTATTGCGAATTAAATTACCACCGGGATTTTCATTAGTACCTAAATCTGGTTCTGCACCAATAGTAGCAACTACGCCATCCCGCTTATTGTTTTGAATGACATTCTTACGTAAAACAGGCTTGGCTGTTTCTGAGATGTATAAACCGTCTTGGTTTTGGACAATCTGGTTTTCTGTGACTAACGGTGTTGAAGTTCCGCCGATCGCAATCCCAAATCCAGTATCTTGGAATAAGTTGTTGCGAATTTCACCTCTAGCGGCTCTGGCTACGGAAACGCCATTGCCTTTGTTTTGGACGAAGATATTACCTTCAATGATGGGATTTCCTGTACCTGTGACAAAAACCCCATCTCTGACACTATTGGTAAAAGTATTGTTTCTAATTGTCGGATTGCTTGATTCTACCCATACAGCCGTGCCACGTTGATTAGGATTTGTGGCAGTGATACCAGCGATCGTTGTATCATTAGTAGCCAAAATGGTAACATCTTGACGAGCAAAAGTCCGACTGGTATAAAAACCGCCGCCTGTAATTAAAATACCTTCCCCTCTGGCTGATTCATCACCCCGCAGTGTTACCCCTGGTTTGAGAATCAAGGGGAATTGTTCACCTGTTTGTGTACTATAGTTTCCTGGTGCTAATTGAATAACCGTTCCCGCTTGCGCTTGGTTCAGGGCAAAGGCAATAGTTTTATAGGGTGTTGCGGCTGTCGCACCAGCACCAGATGTATCTGCACCCGTTGTTGGGTTGACATAAATTACTGGTGCTGTGGTGGGTACTTGCGCTGTTAACGTGGGTGCTGCACCTGCTTTGACTGCATTGGGTACTAGCATGAACCCGCTAGAAGCAATTAATAAAGCTGTGATTCCCGTTGGTAAGGATAAAACTGAGAATAAATTTCTTAATGAAGAAAAGTTAAACCCCTGATGTGTCATTTTAAGCTTCTGTGATTTGCTGATGATTAATTGGGTATATGGGGTGATTTAGCAGATATCTGGTTAAAAACCCCTGCCAAACTATACTGGATGACTAGCAAATCCGCAGCTATGTTTCACAAGAAATTATATAAATATTACTTATTAGTCATTAGTCCATAGTCCATAGTCATTAGTACAAAACTCTGGACTATGGACTCTGGACTATGGACTGATTATTCTCAGTTATGAAAGATTATCGCCAGAGTTTTTGATTCTCTGCATTAATTGCTCGACTTGATTAGCTTTTTCGTTCCTATTCTGTTTTTTGAAAATATTGATAGCTTTTTCTAATGACGCTAGTGCTTCATCTTTTTTATTTGTCTGCCAAAGTGCTAAAGCTAAATTTGTTAGTGCATCGCCATAATCACGATTAATTTCTAAGGCTTTTTGATATTCCGTGATCGCTTCACTCCAGCGATTTTGACTAGCATACACCATACCAACTGCATTATGAGCTACAGCATACTGTGGTCTGAGGCGGATGGCTTCACGATAAGCACTGATTGCTGGTTCAAATTTTTTGCTACGGAAGAAGACATTGCCTAATTGGAAGTTTCCAAAAGCATCATCAGAGTACTTTTTTACGAATTTACAGAGGTTTTCTTCCGCACCTTGTAAATCGCCTTGACTGAATTGGGCATTAGCTTGTTGAATAAGTTGCGATCGCTCTTGTTGAGGATCAGCAAACTGTGCTATTTTTTGTGCCTGTTTTTGGCGAGGTTTTTGTTGTGCGTTACTTAAAGTTGCCTCACAGGCTAATTTAGCTGGCGATGATTCTTGTGCTATTACAGGAGGCAATATACCAATGGATGTGATGACACTCAGTGCTAAACAACTAAGAGGTTGAACAAATCTTGTTTCCATCTGGTTTGTTTGCTTCATCGCCCTAGTCTCTCAATTATCTGAAGTAATAATACTTATGATAAAGCAGTTGACAGTTATCAGTTGACAGGTGATGTTCACTGATAACTGTTCACTGATAACTGATTTAGAGCGTCAAAGAATGAGCGTCAGTCTCAATTAACTTAGCTAGGTCTTGTAAAAATGCTGCTGCGTCAGCACCGTAGATAATCCGGTGATCGGATGTAATATTGACCTGCATTTGCTGTTTAATACCAAACGAGCCATCGGCGGTGGCTACCAATTGCGGACGAGATGCACCGATCGCTAAAATTGAACCTTGTCCTGGGGGTAAGATGGCATCAAATGTATCTACACCGAACATTCCCAAGTTGGACAGGGTGAAGTTACCGCCAGTGTATTCATCTGGTTGCAGTTGTTTGCTTCTGGCTCTATCTACAAGAGATTTCCAGGTGCGTGATAGTGAGTAAATATCTACCTTATCGGCATTTTTTAATACTGGGGTAATTAAACCGCCATCATCCATTGCCACAGCTACAGCAATGTTAATGTCGGGATTGTAGACGAGTCCTTGGTCTGAGTATCTGGCGTTTAATAATGGGTGTTTTTGTAATGCCACAGCTACAGCTTTCGCTAGTAGCGCTGTCATAGTTACGCCTTTGGATTTAATTTGTTTGTAAAGTTTGTCTAAACCATCGGTGGTAATTGTGTAACCTACACGGAACACAGGCACATCCAGGCTGGCCACCATGTTGCGAATTACGGCGTTTTGCAGGGTGTTGAATGGGACAACTTGCCCAGGTGCAGCTGCTACTGGTGCTGGTGCTGGCGCGGGAGTTCTGGGTACTGGTGGAGGCGCGACTGGGGTAACTGTTGGTGTAGGTGCAGTAGGTGCGGTGGTTGGTTGCTTAACTTTGCCTACAGCCGCTTCAATATCATCGGCAACAATGCGACCGTAGGGGCCGCTACCTTTGAGACTTGTCAAATCGACTTTCAATTCTTTCGCCAACTTACGGGCGCGGGGTGAAGCTACAAGCCTTCCCTCACGGTGGTTAGAACCATTTTGTGAAGCGGTGGCTGGTGCGCCTACGGCGGCAGTGGCGGCAACTGGTTCAGGGGCAGATGTGGTGGTAGCCGCAGCGCCACCAGAACTACCTAAAGACTTGGCGGCTTCGATTTCAGCTTCGGTTTCAGCTACGTAGGCGATCGCAGCTCCTACAGGGGCGCTATCACCAGCTTCTACAATGATATGGGCAAGATATCCTTCATAAAAGGTTTCTACATCCATATCTGCCTTGTCTGACTCGACAACCACCACTGTTTCGCCTTTTTCCACTTTATCGCCTGGCGATTTCACCCAGGAGACAATTTTGCCTTCGGTCATGGTGGAACTCAGCGCCGGCATGAATATTTCGTGAATGCTCATAGGGTGGTTTCAGAATCAATGGGTTTAAGGAATTTAACAGCTTTTGCCAGATCGAATTGTATCTTGGTACGAGGGTTTTTGGTAATGGGGATTGGGGAGTGGGGGGAGTAGGGGGAGTGGGGGGAGAATTTCTAGGTATTCTGTCTTTGACTCTGAAGGAAATTAAGCTATATCCCCTTATCTCTCACCCTGGGGAAATCTAAAGATACAACTCTCTCATCCCCCTCATCTCCCTCATCTTCCTCATCTCCCTCATCCCCCTCATCCTCTGCCCTGGAACTTCACACCCAAGTTAAAGTCTAGGATATGTGTATTTGTGTTGCTGATAACTCATCAATATTACACAGGTGCTATCCCAAGGTAGATGATAGGGTATAGGAGTTTCAGTTCAATTAAGTACCCGGATAGAGAATTTAGTGTTGTTGCAATAATTGTTAATTCTATGTCAGGAAAATTGAAGTTGTTTTTAGTTTTGCTGCTTAGTCTTTTTGGCGCTGCGGGTGCTGGTGTTTATCTCCACCAGTTCCATCCTCCTACATTAGTTATAGATAACAGCAATAGCCAGCCACAGCAATTGGCTGTTGTGAAAAACTCTCAGGAAGTTTTGTATGATCCAGAACGGATTCAATATAAAAATATACCTTTAGAAAGTATCAATTCTCCACTTCAAGGTAGCGACCCGAAAACTTTGGCTTTAAATTTTTTAGATGACTTTACCACAGTTAGCGGTAAGCGTAAGGTAGTGGTAGCTTATCCCCAACAGAATCAAGCTTTGGTCACGGTGACGCAAATCCTAAAAAGCAAGGATACATCTGAGGAAATTAAATATCGGTTAGAAATGAACAGTTTTGGGCGATCGCTCTTTGCCAGTTCTCCCCCTATCTGGCAAATAGTTTGGGTTGGTTCCCAAATATCTTGTCGAAATGGCAACCAACCCTTAGATCATTTAAATCAACGTTGTGATTAGATGTATTAACAGTGTAGTGTGAGGAATTAAAAGTTAATACTCAGCGCAACGTTTAAATGTCGCCACGAATATCTTCCACAACACCATCGCGGATGACGATTTCTACCTGCATTTTGCTAATCAAGTTATCGCCCCGTTCGACGCGGAAAAAGCCTTCAAGTTGAAATTGATTGACTTCTTGATCCAACTCTAGTAATTGTACTTGCTGGAGGTTTTGCAGCATTTGATTTTTTTGTTCGAGAAATTCGCTTTTCTTTTGATTTACTTGTAGTTGGATGTTGTCGATTTGTTGCAGGGTTTGGGGGCCTGGTGGCTGAAGACTTTGCTTTTGAATGGCAGAAATTGCTCTTTGCCCTTCTAGGTCTAATTGTTGTAATTGTTGGTCAATTTGGTTAATTTGTGCTTGCAATTGCTGTTGCACTTCCTCTTTCCACAGGGGGGTAACGATAACTTTGACGTTAACGGCACGCTTCAAAAGCATTTGAGGGTTGGAGACATCTGTCATAAAAATTCGCGTTCACTCTAAATAGGTTGGTGTGGAATTATCAGGCAAACATGGCGTTGATAATATCGCGGTAGCGTTCTGTGACAACGTGTCGCCGCAGTTTCAGCGTTTGTGTCAATAAGCCGTTTTCAATGGAAAATGGCTCCAGAATTAGTTTAAACGGCCCAATGCGGTCATCTGGGCGATAACCTGGACGGTTCTGCACTTCCCGATTCAATTCTTGCCGGAATAAACCCTGGATTATTGTACTCTCCAGGTTTATTTTTTCACCGGACGCGGAGGTTAAATTATTGTTCTCAAGACTCAAGACGAGGTTTTGGCTTTCTGCCCACTTTTCTAAGGCTTCGATATTGGGGACAATTAAAGCGCCGAGGCTACGCTGGTCTTGTCCTACTAGCATTATCTGGTCGATGTAGGGCGATCGCAAACACGCATCCTCAATTGGTTGTGGTTCGATATTTTCCCCATTGGTCAAAACGATTGTATCTTTTGCCCTACCAGTCAGCACTAGTTCTTTATCTGGTGTTACCCAACCCAAATCACCGCTATCAAACCAACCTTGGGGGTCGATGGCTTTGGCTGTTGCTTCTGGGTTTTGGTAATAGCCTTGCATGATTTGTGGCCCTTTCAATAACACCAAGCCTCGTTGTCCAACGGGTAAAGGCTGGCGAGTCTCAGGGTCTACGATTTTAACTTCTGTTCCGGGAATTGGTTGTCCAGATGTGCCAATAAAATTCCGCCAAGGACGACGCACGTTAGTTACAGGTGATGTTTCTGTTAAACCATAACCTTGTAAAATCTGTACGCCAATAATTTCAAAAAATGTATCTATGTGTCTTGGTAGTGCGCCGCCACCGCTAATTACTTGTTTAAATCTTCCGCCTGTGGCTTCCCGCACTTTACCGTAAACTAATTTTTCGCCTAGTGCATGGAAGGGAAATAAAGTAGATGCTATTGCCTTAGCTGTTAATCTCTGGACAGATGAAGCGTGGAGATGGTCTAAACTTGTACCTTCAGCGATGCGTTTGGCTTGAATATATTTTTCACTCATGCCCAATAAGAACTTAATTAGGCGTTGCTTATTTGCTGGTTGTTCGCGGAACTGTTTCTGCACACCTTCATAAATTGATTCCCACAGACGCGGTACAGCAACCATGTAATTGGGTTTATATTGCTTCAGGTCGGCTTTAACCGAACGCAAGTTGGTATAAAATTGAGTGCAACCTTGAGATAATAAATAATACTCTACTGTCCGTTCGTAGCTGTGCCAGGTAGGTAGAATACTCAAAACAGTATCGCCTACATGTGGTTGTACTACTACACGGAAGTTTGTGACTTGGTGTAAGAGATTGCTGTAACTGAGCATTACACCTTTAGGTTTTCCTGTAGTTCCTGAAGTATAAATTAATGTTGCTAAATTCTCGCGTTTCTGTGGCGCTGGAACAAAAGTATGATTTTGTCCTAGTTCCATCAACTGAGGAAAGTTTAATACTTTGAGACTTGATTCTGTCGGTGGAGCTTCTTTGGTGAGTAGGACTACAAATTCAATTGGTAAATCTGGGAGTCTATCTTGTAGCTTATTAAATGTCTTCAAGTCTTCGACTACTAAGGCAGTACTACCACTATGACTAACAATATATAGTAATTCTTCCTTCTCGGCTTGGGAACTACGCACCGCATCAACTGCGCCAGCCGTCATAATCCCTTGGTCGGCAATGAACCAATTAGGACTATTATCGGCTATTAAGGAAATGCGATCGCCTCCTTTGACTCCCAATGCTTGCAAACCAGATGCAAATAGTTGTATCTTCTCGGCTAATTGCTGATAAGTAATTTCTACTGCTGGTTTAGCGTGGGGATTGTGTAAGGCGACAGTATCACCGAATCGTTTCGCTGCGATCGGCCAAATTTCTGGTAAAGATTCGATATTTGTATAATCTACTAAGCGTTGTATTTCTTTACTTTGTTCTTTTGTAATATCAGCTAGTAAAAAATCATCCTGTTGGCTGTTTGTCATCACAATTCCTTCAAATTGAACAATTTTCTTTTTCTTAATTGCATCTGCTATTACGTTAGAATATCGCTTTTCCTTATCTACACCACATTGGTATATACAGTTTCCTGACCTCCACGGTTATATTGATAAAAACTTATGCTAAAGTTAATTTATATAACTTAAACTTGATGGTTTGGGTTAATGAGTTACTGCATTCAATTAGCAGAAACCACAAGAGACCACCTGATTATGTAATGGCGGTGATTACCTATGGGTTTACTAGATGCTTTCCTACTAACGCTGATTAATGTTAGCGCTTGTTTGGCAATGCCGAAACTTCTCTCCTGGCTTCTTTCTCCTCCTAAAAGTAAATACAGAGTATCTCAGGGTTTAGCATCGTTACCAAGCAGTGTTGGAATTACCAGTTTTCCCTACTGTACTACTTATTCTTTAACCGGCAGCCAATACTGTAAGTTCAGTCCTCATTTCTGTGCTAAATGTTCTGCAAATTGATGATTTTTCAACTTGTAGTTTTTGTATACTTCAAGCTTGATTGTTCCTTACATCAATTCGATTAACTTTTGTCTTTCCTCTCTCCTATCAATATTTACGGGGAATTTAATTAGCTATAAGTTTACAGTTTCTAAAAGCTTTTGGTTGGATGTTTTTTATCTGATCGAAAGCTTTTTTTGATTATATTGGCAATTGTCTGACTCTAAAAACGCGATCGCTACTAGATATAATTGTTCCTTTAATATTAAGAGAACTTAACATAAAAAGGATTTCTGACTCTACCTTTTGGCATAGAAAACTAGAAAATTTTGCTTAACAAAAATACATATAGAATAATCTTATCCATTGCAAAAGAAATTCAAATTATCTAATGTAATCAATCAGACCAATAGTGTTTCACACTAGGTATAAGAACATAAAAAATTGTCAGGGTAGGTAGGTGTATTATGAGATTAATAGACAGCATCATTTTGACTCTAGTAAGCACTATTATCTGTATCGCTTTACCAAGGCTCTTATCTGTAATTTTTAATAAGAAAAAACCTCAAAGTGTTGCACCAAAATCAGCAGATTCTACTATTAACGACTATCTAGATACGTCACCTGAAAATGATAGTTGGGAAGTAGAAAGTAGAGAATTGGGGAATGAAGAAGATATAGTTTTAGCGTCTTCGGGTGTAGAACAAAAGAAAAAATAACTGTAATATAGATTACTTCTTATTTTGTCTTCGCCATTTTTCTCTCACTAGGCGAATTTGCTCAAAGGTATAGCCTTCACCCAACTGTTCTTTGATGGGTGTCAACGCAATATCACCCAGTACTTCTAAGACTTGCCAGATTTTTTGTTGATGTTCTAAAGGAACCAATATACTTAAGTCTACTGGTTGATTTTTTTCAATTAATTTTTCTAAATGAGTAGAAATTGTGGCGGGACTAAGTTTACGTTTACGGGCAATTTCGGCAATACTTAAGCCTTGTTGATGTAAATGCAATGTCTGTAATTCAGTATCCGAAACTATGCTTGCAGAAGGTGTGAGGTAAGCAGGTTTCTCTTGAGAGGATTTTTCTTGGCGATAGGCGCGAATTTCAGCGATAAATTTTTCACCATACTGGGCTAATTTGTGGCTACCAACGCCAGAAAGTTTGGAAAATTCCAGTAAATTTTGGGGTTGCGCCTGTACCATTAACTTTAAGGTGGAATCATGGAAGATAACGTATGGTGGTACAGACTGCTCATCGGCGAGTTGCTTACGTAGCGATCGCAATTTGTGCAACAATGCTTCTGCTTCTTCAAATTTGGGGCTTTCCTGTATTGCACTTACTTTCTGGACTACAGGAACAGACAGAAATACTTGGCGTTGTCGCCGCATCACTTCCCAACTGTGAGCGTTTAATTTGAGGACAGAATAACCATCGCTAGTTTGTTCGAGTAAACCTTGATGTAGAAGCGACCTTCCCAACATTCGCCACTCATCTAAACTCCTATCTTTACCTATGCCGTAAGTCGAAAGTTTATCGTGTTCGTATTGAATAATTTTGTCTTTTTTTGCCCCCCGCAACACATCAATTATATGTAGCATCCCAAATCTTTCTTTACACCGCGCCACACAAGAAAGGAACTTCATCGCTTCAATAGTCCAATCTTGCATCGGTTTGGGATAACGGCAATTATCACAGTTATCACAATTACCTGGAAATCTTTCGCCAAAATAACCCAGTTGAATTGTGCGGCGACAGTCTGTTCCTTCAGCGTAATCTATTACCTGTCGCAGTTGTTGTTTGGCAATCAACTGTTCTTGGGGGTCAGTTTTTTGGTCTATACTCCATTCAATAGTTTTAATATCACCAAAACTGAAAAACAGTGTACAGCGTGATGGTTCCCCATCTCTACCAGCCCTACCTGACTCCTGATAGTAACTTTCCAAATTGCGAGGAATATCAAAATGGACAACTAAGCGCACATCTGGCTTATTAATGCCCATACCAAAGGCAATTGTGGCGACAATTACCCGCACATCATCTCGAATAAATCGCGTTTGATTTTTACTCCGTTCATCATCAGGTAATCCCGCATGATAAGGTAAGGCAACAATCTTATCTTTTTGTAGTTTAAATGTTAGTTCTTCAACCTTTTTACGAGTTAAACAATAAATAATTGCTGAACCTTCAGTTTCTCGCAGTAACTCTAATACTTCAGCGTAAGCTTGTTTAGTTTTAGGACGAACTTCGTAATAAAGATTTTGGCGATTAAAACTAGCAAGGTGAATACTTGGTTGTTTTAACCCCAATTGTTGAATGATATCAGCACGAACCCGGTCTGTAGCTGTGGCGGTAAGGGCGAGGACGGGAATATTAGGGTAACGTTTGCGCAGAGATTTTAACTGACGATATTCTGGACGGAAATCATGTCCCCACTCAGAAACACAATGGGCTTCGTCAATTGCAAATATAGATATGCCAACTTTTTCATTAACTAAATCGAGAAATGGCAGAAACCTTTCACTCAGGAGGCGTTCCGGGGCGACGTAGAGTAATCTTACCCTACCATTGAGGATGGCTTCTTCCCGCGATCGCACCTGATAGGCATTCAAACTACTATTAAGAAAGGTTGCAGAGATATTATTATTACGCAGTGCTTCTACTTGGTCTTGCATCAAAGCAATTAAAGGTGATACCACCACTGTTAATCCCTGCTTGATCAGTGCAGGTAATTGAAAGCACAAAGACTTTCCCCCACCAGTCGGCATCACTACCATCAAATCTCGATTTTGTAAGGCATCTTCGATTACTTGGCGTTGTCCAGGGCGAAAGTTATCGTAACCGAAGTGATATTTTAGCGCCTGTTCGAGACTGGGATACTGAAGCATAGCGATCGCGTGTTTGCTGACGTTCTGCGTGAGTGTTTACGAGGATAACTGGATTGTAACAATCTCACGTCTAGAAGTCATAGTTTTTTCTGTGTCTGTGTGGTTTTTACCACAAAGGCAAAGTGCCACAAAGAACAATATTTTATTTCTAACTTATACTAATTCTCTATGAAATTACACCAAATAAATGATCTAGAGACATGGCTAGTCTCTACAGTGTAGAATATTTTGCTTATTTATTAAGAAATGTTATCAATAATTGAAATAATATATTCAAGGTTTTGAGAATATTTAGAAGAACTGCAATCGCAATATTAAAGTTTGTTATGTAATATTCAATAATTATCTCAATTAATTTGTATATTGAATAATTTTTTAGAGATAAAAGATTGTACGTCACATCACCCAAAACCCACATCAATCTACACCGTCTTATCATCAATTTCAGGAGAGAAAAATTTATGATTTAGCATTTAAAGTGCAACACTTATATGGTCATTTCTAGCGGCTGATACAAAATTTGTGATTTTTTTGCCAAAACGGGCGATATGGGAGTTTCGATTTGCTATAAGTAGTGTTGTCTTATGATGGACGTAATTTCCATAATTGCTGCTTAATCATTAATGGTGAACACTACGCCCGTTACCACAGTCTATGTTAATCCCGCAAGTGGGAATGATGCTAATACGGGTTCCAGCCAGAGTCCGTTCAAAACCCTCACTCGTGCTTTAAAAACAACTCCCCCAGCAATTATTTATTTAGCTGCGGGAACTTATAACGCTGCAAATCAAGAAGTGTTTCCCTTGGTTATCCCAGAAGGGGTAATAGTGGTAGGTAATGAAGCTAATAAAGGCGCAGGAATTTTAATTTCTGGGGGTGGCGAGTACCAAAGCCCCAGTTTTAGCGTGCAGAATGTCACGTTAGTTGTACTCAACAAAGCTAGTCTTAGGGGCGTGACTGTAACTAATCCTGTAGCTAAGGGTAGTGGTGTGTGGATTGAATCAACAGCCCCTACTATAGCTAACAATACTTTTACTAATTGTGGTCGAGAAGGTGTATTTACTAGCGGTACTGCCAAACCTGCGATTTTAGATAATGTGTTTGTGCAGAATGCAGCTAGTGGTTTATTTATGGCACGCAACAGTAAAGGGGAAGTGCTGCGGAATATTTTTCAGAAGAATCCTTTGGGGATAGCTATTAGTGATTTTGCTGCACCTTTAATTGCTAATAACAAGTTATCTGAAAATCGGACAGCGATCGCTCTCTCTCGCAATGCTCGTCCTGTATTACGGAATAATTTTATCTTCAAAAATACCCAAGGTGGCTTGTTGGTCAATGAAAGCGCCGTGCCTGATTTGGGTAACGCGCAAGATGCGGCTGGCAATATTTTTAGTAAAAATGGCGAGTTTGATATTCAAAATGCCACAACACAGCAATTAATTTCTGTAGGCAACCAATTAAACCCCACTCAAGTTAAGGGACAGGTGGACTTGCCGGCGGCGACGATAGAAAATCCTGTTGCTAACACTAATTTTGTTGATTTACCTGGGCATTGGGCAGCCGCTTTTGTGGAAGCATTAGTTAATAAGGGTTTCCTGAGTGGCTTTCCCGATGGCACATTCGCCCCTGATGCACCCATCACCCGCGCTCAATATGCGGCGGTAATTGCCAAGGCTTTTCAGTTACCTACAAATAATCAACCACCTAAATTCGCTGATCTTAAGCCAGATTTTTGGGCGGCAGCCGCCATTACCAAAGCAGCCCAAATGGGATTTATTAGCGGTTTTCCTGATGGGACGTTTCGCCCCGCGCAGAACTTAACCAAAGTTCAAGCCATAGTTTCGGTTGTCAATGGTTTAAAACTAAGCGGAGGTAGCCCGAATTTGTTGAGTGTATACCGCGATCGCGCCCAAATTCCCAGTTATGCCACAAATCCTCTTGCTATTGCGACGCAGCAGAGTTTGGTGGTGAACTATCCCCAAACAGATAGACTTGAACCACTACGGGATATTACTCGTGCTGAAATTGCAGCCTTAATTTATCAGGCTTTAGTGACAACTGGACAAGAAAAAGCGATCGCCTCACCATATATAGTCAGCGCCGAAGTTGATGTTCCTGCCTTCACTGATTTAGCAGGACATTGGGCAGAACCATTTATACGCGGTTTAGCCAGCATGGGGATCACTAATGGTTTTGCTGATGGTAGCTATCAACCTAATAAACCTATGACTCGCGCCCAATACGCAGCGATGGTGGCGGTAGCGTTTAACCCCCCCGCCAAACGCCCAGCCACGGATTTTGTAGACGTTCCCAAGGATTTCTGGGCATATAGGGCTTTACAAATTGCTGCTAGTGGGGGCTTTGTGAGTGGATTTAGCGATCGCACCTTTCGCCCCGATCAAAATGTCCAAAGGCTACAGGTCATCGTTTCTCTAGTCAACGGACTAGCCCTACCGACAGTTGATAGCAATAATGTACTCCCGTACACTGACAATAATAATATTCCTGAATATGCTAAAAAAGCTGTGGTAACAGCCACACAACAAAGAATTGTTGTCAACTATCCAGAGCCAAAACAGCTTGCGCCAACGAGGGAAGCCACAAGGGCCGAAGTAGCCGCAATGGTTTATCAAGCCTTAGCCGCCATCCAAAGAGCGCCAAGTATTAACTCACCCTATATTATTTCGACACTCAGCAATTGACCTAGTAAAATGAGAAACACTGCTTTTCAGGCGGGAAACTCTTGGTGATAAATCCTACAGCCAAAAACGCGCTAGGCTATATGCGATGGGTCGATGATTTTAACCTATTGCCAGCAGCCAAAGGTCTTATGTCAACATCAGTACCAAACACTTGTGCCAAACTGGCAAAAGCCCTACTAGTTCACTATAGTTTTGACCTCAGTGGTTACAATGCCGATGAGTTAGTTAACCGTTGGCAAAAGTATTATCCTAGCCACTGGCTGCATTTAGCTGTCATTGAAGCCCTATATCAAGGTCGCTACAAGGGTATTTCTGTGCAGCAAATCTTGGCGTTTTGGCAAAGGCGGGGTCAGGAGATATATCATTTCAACATGGAATTTGAACGTCTGATTTGTAGCAAATTCCCAGAAACCTTGACTGCAATGGCTGCACCAGCTTTGCCTCCTGTATCTAAGCCGATTGATGAAGAACCGGGGATCAATAATAATCAGTCTATACAATTGCTGAGTTTCCCACAACAGGAACCAATTAGCCCAGAAGAAGAACAGCCAGATGAAAAGGAGTTGGCGCTGGTAAGTGTGGCTGCTAGTGTTGAGGTCAGTTTAAAGCAGCATGAGAATTATGCAGAGCATCTATCACTAGACTCTGATCTATCAACAAAACTGTTACCTATATCAGTGACTCATCCGCCTATCGGCCAGTTTACCCCCCAAACAAGCGATCGCTCTGAGTCTTTCACCTCAAAACTCAAAGCGATATCTAACGAAAATTCTTAATATTAATCGATCCCCTACTATATTTATTTCTATTATTAATCGTACCGATGTTTTTTAGATTTAATTACTTCAATAACGTCATCATGACGTTGACCATCAATAATATCTTTTAAATGTATCTTACCATCTATATATTGAAGGTGAATCCGCCAGCCTGATAACTTATCAATATCAGCGCGGTAAATTGCCTGCTTAATCCCTTTAACTTTCCGAAGTCTTGTTTTAGGAAAACTCCTAGTTCTATGACACTCATTATCTTCTAGTTCAGCCAAAGCTTCTAAAAAATCAATTTTTAAATGATCAGGTAAGATATCCATAGCTTCATGGATCACACCATGTTCATCCAAAAGTGGTTTAATCCGTGGCATTAGTTAGAGCGAACCTCAAGTTCTTGATTTTGTGGACTAAAATCTTGGTAGAGAGATTCTGCTACTGAAGCGTAGGCTTTTGCCGCATCTTCAGTATGGACTACTCTAAATAAAGTAATTACCGTTGCATCAAATATTGGGTCATCGTCAATAGTAATTATTAATCTGATATCTTTATCAATAATCAAAGCATATAGAGAAGATTCATAATCTGCACTGAGTTTTATATCTTTTAATTTAAAAGCTTGATTTTCTAAAAAGTTTTTGTGTTTTGATAATAACTCTACATATCGATTTAATTTCTTAATTATTTTAAATTTATTTTTATTGTTAAAACTTTCTAAATCTTGCTCAAATTCTTTTGTTGACTCAATAAGTATTTCCATTTATCTAATTACAGGTATGAAACCCTAAACTAACTTCAAATTTAACTTATAAATGTAGAGAATTGAGTATTCTCATAGTGATGATTTAAGGCTAATTTATTTTATGAGTAAAATAGCGTTGGTCTACGACCGACCGGAGGTCATCGTCCTCAGAAATCATCATAACTGAAGGTGTAGTTAGTATAGGTGACTTTCCACACTGCATTTTCCATGCCAAATCAACTATCATCATCTTTATTTATATTTTTATTAGGACTCACCCTAACTCAAACCGTTGGTGGTACTCAGCAGCAAAATGATTCTGCATTAGCCCAAACACCACCCAAAACGGAACCCCAAATTATTGTTCAACCTGGAGAAATTAGGGCTTTACCAGGAAAGTTAGATAACATTCCCGTTTTTAACAGTAATAGCCCAGAATGGATTAAAACTGAGGGCATTTTACTTTCTACCTTCCCAACAAACGGTAAAAAAACACCAACAGCACACCTCAATTTTCCCTTTCAAGGTCGGTTTGATTTATTTGCCCACCACTACACCCACACCCCCAAAGATTTACAAACCTTATATCTGGGGGTAATTATCAATAACCCTGGAAAAAAACCAGTTACAGTTGAAGTGTTGCAAGGTGCTAGTTATTTGATGCAGGATGCACCCTTTGTCACCTTACCCCCTTATTTAGAAAACAATGATGGTAAAGTCTATTCCGGGCCAGGGGCGAGGGCTGTAGCTGATGTGCTGCGGGGTGTGCGACAAGCCGATTTTCCCGCCAAGTTAGTTATTCCCCCAGGACAAAGCCGGATGGTACTCAATCATCCCATTCCTGTACGCAATTTGGAAAAGCCTATCAATGGTCGCTCTAGTTTTCTGCGTTTGCGGAGTAGCGATAAAGTATATGCAGCCAGCCTAGCAATGTTTGCTAAGAAAAACGCTGATGGTTCTGACCGTGCGCCTACAATAGCTGAATGGCAAGCTTTACTCAACGATGGTAACTTTGCTGGGCCAAGGGATAAAACACCGACTCCACCGAATGCTACTGGTGGGGCTTTGATTTATGGGCGTGTAGCTGGTGTTTCGCAAGGTTCCCAATGGCAAGCCACCCTCACAGATAACCCTAAAACTACCACTCTCACAATACCACAAGCTGGCAAGGGTATTTCGTATCCGATAGTTACCTTACGGGGTGGTCGTTTAGGTACAGAACAAAACCAAACCGCCAAGATGCTAGTACGATACCCTGATACGGCATATGAAGCGCATGGTAATTATGGGGTGGAGTATAAACTCAGTTTGCCTTTAAAAAATAATACTAACCAAACTCAAAAAGTGACAGTAACTTTAGAAACTCCATTGAAGGAAGATAAGCTTTCTCAAGGTGGTGTGCGCTTCCGTAAACCGTCCCTAGACTTTCCCTTTTTCCGGGGTACAGTTAGACTACGTTACTTTGATGACCAAGGAAAAGAAAAAATTCGTTACGTGCATCTATGGCATAGAACAGGACAGGTGTTAGAACCGTTGGTACAGTTTGTCATGCCACCATCTACTAAGCGTAATTTGCAGGTAGATGTAATTTATCCACCAGATTCTACACCACCACAGGTTTTAACTGTCAGGACTTTGTAGATATTATAGGCGATCGCCTACTCTGGTCACAGACAGTAGGTTAATTAATTCGCGCTTGCAACCAAGCCTGTAACTCAGCCAAACTGGTAAAATCCAGCAATGCTTCACCCAATTCCTCCAGCCTTGACAATGGCAAACCCGCCACCGAAGAACGGACATCTTGGGGCAGTTCTCCCAACCGCTTAGTCAACAGTCGAATAATAAAATTAGCTGTTGCCTCTCTTCCTTCCTCTCTTCCTTCCTCTCTTCCTTCCTCTTTAATTTCTCGATAAATTCTCGTTTCCTTAAGTGTGATGTCCAACATTGACTCCACCTCCGCTCGACTCAGTTGCTCAAATCGATAACTTATGATTGTCGTGATGATTTCAATTATCGCACGACGTTCTGGTAAAGAAGCTTCTTGACTAGCTCTGGCTAATAAATACCGAGCTTGTGAGGGTGCTTGTTCTTCTTCTAAAGTAGCTAAAACCATCACCGCCACCCACAAGGGTAAGGCGCGAATGTCACCCAACTCATCCAAATATATCCGATGTACTTGGTTGCCGTTGAGTAGCGTTTGATGCGGGTAAATATTACCTTGTTCAATACTACGTGATGGATAAATGATTACAGCTTGCCAATCGCTAAATCTGTCACGGTTGCGGTAGAAATAGAGTGAAGATTCCGCAAATACTCTCTCATAGAGCTTTTCGTCTTTCTGAAACTGCACCTCACAGAAATACACAGTACCCGGACTTTCATTGTCTGGTGGTAAAAATACCCCATCAATTTCAAATTTCGGTTCCTTGACAGCTACCGAGTCAAATTTGTATCCACCCGCGTTTGCTGGAGGATCTGCTAAAAGTTCAAATAATAAAGCAGGAGATTGTTGGAATAGTTTATAAAAAATTGAATCCCGACGCATGAAGGATTATTAGTAGAATATAGCTCAATTGATGCGTAGGCTAGGCCTACGCACAAAATTATTTACCGCCGTAGAAAAAGGCAATCTCTTTTTCTTTCAGGGGTGCGAAGCCTGCTTCCTCTAGTAATTTATCGAGTTCTGGTTGAGGGATGTGTTTTGCGCCAATCCGCACAATGCGCGATCGCATAGTATTAGATACACCACTACGCTGTCTATTGGCTTCCAATGCCATGACTTTGGTATAAAGTTCTAGCTTTGCAGGGGGAATCGGTGTACCATCAAAATCGATGCCTTGAGCGATCGCTTCATCAATAGCATCAGCACCTTTAGTTTCAGAATTTACTACATTACCTTCAGCAGTCATGACAATATACTCATAATTTGGTGAGTATATTTTACCAGTCAACAGATATCTGTTGAAAATAGTTAGCAGTGATAGCTACAGAAATTATTCTGAGGATCTAATAGGGTTGGGTTTGATGTTCCTGAAGTAGCCTAGAAAACCTTGAAAAAATAATATATTGATTTATTTAGTTAAAAAGTAGACGCTTGATTTTTTGTTGAGAGTATAGGAGCGATCGCGTCATCAATGAAACACTTATACTAAAAGTAATACTGGGTGACAATTCATTTATAAATGTATAAAATTATTTGCATAAAATATTATTTTTGTTGTTGATTACACATTACATTTATCCGCTATCAACAATATTAAATAAACTACTTCTCAAGACTGAGATACGAAAAATAAAATGTGTTATGCTGGTGAGCAATTAATGTCAAATTACCTTCATGTGACTATAAGCATGATTGGGTTGGTTCGTAAATCATCAGTGTGCAACATGATGAGAGCAGCATACTCTAAAAATTCATTGTCGGAAAGTCGCCATAGCAATCGAGGAAGTGCTTACTTGTTTGCACCAATGGTAAATTTTAATGTAATGGCTGAAGTTGGAGATACTCCACCATAACTTGGTTGTATTGAATGGAAAATACCAAGTATCACTCAACATAAATTACACTTTTATTTGTGTAGAGGCAAATTCTTTGATGCGATGGGGATTAGCCTGTACAAGATGTAGTTTTGTTGATAGAAGCTTGTTAAATTTGGTTGTTTAAAAATAATTCGCTATCAAGCGTATACCAGACTAAACAGTAATACTGTGAGCTGTTGCTATTAGCTCACAATAGTTACATTTGTCTATCTTCAGCACCCAAATTCAAAATTAAATAGTCTCAGGTTAGACGCTGCAATTACTTCAGAGCTTCTGTATTAGCTAACTCAGTGGAAATGATACCTTGCCAAAATTGATAGGTGATTCCTATTAAGAGGTATCTTTACTAAAACATAGCTAACAAAATTGTCATGCAGAGAAACTGCATATTAATTTTGTCATTTGCCTGAAGTATTACAGATGCGATTAACCTAAATTCCAACTCGAAAAGATTTTTAAATATATCCAGAAACATGAGTATTTTTATATATCAATACCCATGAAACTTAATGCTGGATAAATATCAGGATGATTGGCACTACAAAATACACGATACATCTTCAAAGCGTCAGCAAAAGTTGTCATACCATTCATCAGATAGTTTAATTATGAATAATCAGAGATATTCTGCAAAAATTCAGAGATTTCAAGAACTTGCCCTAATTACCGTGTTTGGCAATATTCCCGCACTATTACTAGGGGCAAAGTTAAGAAATTTTATATATAAAACAATTTTTGCACACTTAGGTAACTCAGTATATATCCAACATGGAGTTGAATTTGTCAACGCTTGTAATATTGAAATTAGCGATGGTGTATATCTATTTAAGGATGTTCGTTTAGATGCCAAAGGACATCCAAATAATAAAATCTATTTAGCAGATGGAGTAGTGATTGAGCGCAATGTTGATATAGGTTGTTTGGAAAATACTCGTATTCACATTGATGAGGAAACCTTCATCGCAACCAATGTTTGTATTACTGGGCCTGGGGATATCAGAATTGGTAAGCGTTGTATGATTGCGGCTCATTCAGGTATATATGCAAACAATCACATTTTTATAGATCCTACGTTGCCAATTAAATATCAAGGTGTAACTTGCAAAGGCATTGTGATTGAAGATGATTGTTGGTTAGGACATGGAGTGACAGTAGTAGATGGCGTGACTATCGGTAAAGGCAGTGTCATTGGTGCAGGCGCAGTAGTTACTAAAGATATTCCGCCATTCTCTGTAGCTGTAGGTACACCTGCACGAGTCATCAAAAGCCGTATTGCTCAAAGTTTAGTCGCATCTGGGGATTAGGGGCTGGGGGAGACAAGGAAGCAGTGAACTATAACTAATGCTAATTTCTGGAAACTTCTGCCTGAAAAAAAACGTCACAGAATGAACTGGTCAACAACAATTGGGTCAGGGTCATCTACAAGATTTGTCAAAAAATGAGCATTAGTGAGGAAACCCAACTATCTCACAGCTAAAGCTGACGAAGTTGACAATAAGATAGTCTCAAACACTGCTATAGCCCTCTCAAAAAAGAACTAGATACAGGTAATATAAAGAAGCTACCTTTTCTGCATGGCAGATACTGAGAACGAAGCTCTACCCTTTGGAGATATCGCAGATGCTCACTTTAAAAATCGCTGTTTATATTGTTGTTGCTTTCTTTTTGGCGATCTTTGTCTTCGGATTTTTGTCTAATGACCCAGCTCGTAACCCCGGTCGTCGGGATTTAGAGTAAAAGCCAGACAATTTATCTGTGACTGCCGGAAGCCAGAAAACACCAAATTCCAAAAGCACTACTTGTAAAATCAGTCAACAGTCAACAGTCAACGGTTATCAGGCGTATAGTGGAAGATTGACAACCACCACTATCGTCAACCAGCAATTGGTGTACTAACTGATAACTGATTTTGCAGTGTAGTGTCTCCCTTCAGGGAGATTACTCAAGCAAAGGTGGATTCATTCCGGCTATTAATTGGCTATTTGTTAGGTTGATTGTGTCCGAAATATGCTTCATCCAGTTCTGCCGCCTGCACCGCCTCCCCTTGTTGAACCCCTACAACCTGCAAATTCCGCCCCATCTACTAGTGACAGTCAACTTCCTTCTTTTGGCGAGATTGATATCCCCAGCCAAAAAAAGCAAGGTATTAAATTGGCGCAGAAGCAGTTTCCAGACTCGACTGTAGAGAAAACAGAAGATTCTTCGCAGTTAGCAAATTCTATTAGTGATAAGACAGATAATTTAATTGCTACTCCTGTTTTAACTAAGCCTAGTACACCAGAAACTTTTACGTCAGAATTTTCTCCTATTAATGCTTCTAGTAGCGCTGTTAATTTAGGAAAACCCCAGGCAGTAGGATTATCAATTGAGAACGAAACAAACACTAATCCTCAAGTTTTCCCGACGGCGGTGACAGATACCGAAAATTTAGACTCTCAAAAAACATCAACTATCCCAGTTGCAACTCAGCAAGAGCAGAAAGACAAAGTTACTCTACAACAAGCTGGCATTAACATTAACATCTCTTCTGTATCGAGTAGTGACAAGGTAACTACTAATCAAAAAACTCAAAATCTGATTGAGTTTAGGTCACGTAACTCAGCAGAGAAGTTTTCAGTAACAATTAAACCATCATCTGTTACTGCACAGGCACAGTTACAAATACCAACTCAATCACAACCTACACCCAACAATACACCGCCAACCCAACCTCGAATTGTCGAAGTGACTTCAGATAGACAAGATTATGATGAGCAAAGACGCATCATCACTGCTGAAGGTAATGTCATAGTGCGATTTGATGGGGCGATACTTGATGCCGATCGCGTGCAAGTAAACTTGAATAATTTGATTGCGGCTGGGGATGGGAATGTAGTCTTAACTAGGGGCGACCAAATATTACGCGGACAACGCTTTACCTATAATTTAGTCCAAGACAATGGGGTATTAGAAAACGGTAGGGGCGAGATAAATATACCCACGGCCTCGCAAGATTTTGCTTTCTTACCTAGTGATGTGACAGCCGGTGGTGTACCACAGCAACTGCCAAGCGATAACATTCGTGCCAACCAACCACTTGGTAACGTCAGTAGTCCTGGTGGCATTAATGTTACAGTGGGAGGTACAAGCGGTGCGAGTAATCTTCCTCCCCCAAAAAGTGGGGGTGAGGTGAAGCGTGTCAGGTTTGAAGCTAGAGAAATTAATTTCTACCCCCGTGGTTGGCAAGCCCGAAATGTTCGCCTCACAAATGATCCATTTTCTCCTCCAGAACTGGAATTACGGGCAGATACAGTCACTTCAGTGCGGGAAGCACCCTTAGTTGATCGCGTAACCACACAAAGACAGCGCTTAGTATTTGACCAAGGCTTGACTTTACCTATTCCCGTAAATCAGCAGACAATTGATCGCAGAGAACGGGATACTTCACCGTTTATTGTCTCCCCTGGCTTCGACGATGATAAACGGGGTGGCTTTTATATTGAGCGCAGTTTTACACCCATTAGAACAGACAGTACTAATTTGCAGATTACACCCCAGTTTTATGTCCAGAGAGCCATAGAAGGGGGTGATGATGTATCAGCATTATTCGGTGTCAGGGGTAGATTAAATTCTGTGTTGAGTTCTCGTTCAGTGCTGCAAGGTAAAGCAGACCTCACTAGTTTTAATTTTGACGATGTAGAGGATAACCTAAAAGCAAGTTTGCGTTTACGCCAAGCTTTAGCCGATCGCAATCCGCATATAATTAACTGGGAATATAGCTACCGCGATCGTCTCTACAACGGAACCCTTGGCTATCAAACAGTCCAAAGCAGTTTGGGTGGTGTACTTATTTCCCCAAACATTCCTCTAGGAAATAGTGGCATTAATCTCAGCTATCAAGCAGGCGCACAATATATTAACGCCAATACCGACCGCCAAGACTTGCTAGACCCAATTCGCTCCAATGATCGAGTTTCCCTCGGTCGTTTCCAAGGTAGCGCCGCCCTGAGTAGGGGCTTCTTACTGTGGCAAGGTAAACCACTACCACCCACCGCCACACAAGGTTTGAGATACACACCCACACCTGTAGTTCCCTACTTACAGGCGTTTGCAGGTGTTACTGGTACTTCCAGTTACTACACCAGTGGCGATAACCAAAGCAGCCTTACTGGTACAGTTGGTTTAGTCGGTCAGTTTGGTCACTTTTCCCGCCCCTTCCTAGACTATACCGCTTTTAATGTTAGTTACTCTCAAGCTCTTACCAGTGGACTTTCACCCTTTTTATTCGACCGCTACGTAGATACCCAAGTATTAAGTGCTGGTATTTCACAACAAATTTACGGCCCTTTGCGTATAGGCTTTCAAACATCAATTAACTTAGATACTGGGGAAGAAAGCAGCACCGACTACCTGCTTGAATATAGCCGACGCACCTACGGTCTGACGCTACGCTACAACCCAGTACTAGGACTCGGTGCATTAAGCATCCGCATTAGTGACTTTAATTGGAATGGCGGCGCAGATCCATTTTCTGATGTTAGACCAGTTGTGGGTGGGGTGAGTCGGTAGTTTTGGAAAGATGAGGGAGTGGGGGGAGATGAGGGAGATGAGGAGAAAAAACAACTGTCAACTGTCAACTGCCTTTTGACTACTGACAATTTAAAGGCAACGTCACAGTAAATTTCGTCCCAACTCCTTCTTGAGATGTAAAAGAAATTTGCCCATTGTGAGCTTCAACACATCTTTTAACTATTACCAAACCTAGCCCAGTGCCTTGAATTGATTGGGAATTAGAAGCTCGATAAAATGATTCAAATAGATGGGCTTGGTCTGCTTCGGGAATGCCTATACCTTCATCTTGAATTTGAAAAATTGCTATGCCTTGAGTTTGATCGCAACTTAATTCAACCCTAATAGTTTCCTTGTGGGGTGAATATTTAATAGCGTTAGAAAGTAAGTTCACAAGTATATAATGTAATAACCGCTCATCCATGTAAGCATCTGTAGTGTCGCCGTAACAATTAAAAATAATTTCATGTCCGCTAATTTCTACAGTTGTGAAGTCTTCTATTAACTCTTGACAAAATTCTTTCAAATTCAATAATGTCGGCTGAGATTCAAGTCTTCCTGCTTCTGCTTTACCTATAAATAATACGTCTTCCATGAGTAACTTCATGGATTGCACTGCACCTTTAATTCTTCTAATATATGTATTTCTTTTGACTTCTGTTAAATTTTCTCCATGTAGTTCTATAAGTTCTATTGCTGTTTGAATCACACTTAGGGGATTGCGAAATTCGTGAGAAACAGTGGAAATAAATAGCGATTTGAGATTGTTGAGTTCGCGTTCTTTTTGCAGTGCTTGTTCTAAAAGTTCTGTTTGTCGCCGTTCGCTCAAATCCCAAAAAACAATTACTACCCCGTTAATTTGGTTAGGAACTGCCATGATTGGGGAAGCACTATCACCAATCGGTACTCTTTTACCATCTTTAGTAATTAAAGATGTGTATTCCTGCAAATAAACAACTTTTTGTTCTCTGAGAACTTTTGTGACTGGGTTTTCTATGGTCGTTTCTGTGACTTCATCAACAAGATGAAAAATTTGAGATATGTCACGTCCCATAGCATCTACTTGCGGCCAGCCAGTCAGCACTTCGGCGGCTGGGTTCATAAATGTAACGTTGCCAGTCTCATCAGTGGCAATCACAGCATCACTAATTGAGTTTAATAGTGTTGCTAACCGATCGCGATTTTCTCTAATGTCTCGCTCTAAACGATGTTTGAGTAAAGCAATTTCTACGGCAATACGTAAATCTTTGGAGGTGAATGGTTTGACAATATATCCAAATGGCTGTGTTAATTTCGCCCGTTGTAAAGTGTTGTCATCACCATAAGCAGTTAAGAAGATGACGGGAATATCTAAATGTTCCCGAATGTAACTAGCCGTTGTGATACCATCCATCTCGCCTTTGAGGATAATATCCATAAAAACTAAGTCTGGTTTAGTTTCTAATGCTTTAGCGATCGCTACTCTACCAGAGGAAGCTGTTCCTACAACAGTGTATCCTAATTGATTAAGTTGACTAGCAATAGTTCTAGCTACAATCACTTCATCTTCAACAACTAAAATCTTGACTTGCTCCATTGTTAATTTACGATTGCCCAAATTAATGCGGAAATTGAATCTTAAATGTAGTTCCTGGTTGCCTGACGACGCTTACAGTACCTTCTAGTTGCTCTGTTACTAGGTCATAAACTAGCGAAAGACCTAAAGAATCTGTATAACGCCAATCTAAATTATCTGGTAAACCGACACCATTATCTTGAATTGTCATCTCAATATTTTCATCTACCTTTTGTAAGTCAATTTTGATTTTGCCTTTTCGCTGGGGGAAAGCGTGTTTCAGGGAATTAGTTAGTAATTCATTGATAATTAAGCCACAGGCAATAGCTTGGTCAACATTCAAGGTAATTTGACTAATGTTAGTTTCTAAATTTATTCTGCCCTGTTCTACTTGATAGGACATCATAATGTTACTGGCTAAATTATTGATATACTCAGCAACATCTAGCTGCCCAATGTTAGGAGAAGTATATAAATTTTTGTGAATTAAAGAGATGGACTCAACACGATTTTGGCTTTCTCGGAGAGTTCTAATCAATTCTGGGTCTTTGAGTGTTTGAGAGTGGAGCAGTAATAGCCCAGAAACAATTTGTAAATTGTTTTTTACTCGATGGTGAACTTCTTTGAGTAAAACTTCTTTCTCTGCTAAAGCACTTCTTAATTTAACTTCTGCCTTTTGCCGTTCTGCTAATTCATTCTGGGCTTGTTGAAAGATACTCGATTGTTGAATGGCGATCGCAATTGGTACAGCTAATTGATCAAGCCAGTCTAATTCGTGGTCTTCCCAATCCCGTGGAGCGGAACATTGATGTGCTACTAATAAACCCCAAAGTTGCGGTACAGCATGAACTTCACTCACTTCTAACAAAATCGGTACAATCAGGTTAGCTTTAACTTGAAACTGTTCTAATAATTGTTGATGACAATCAGTTAGTCCGGCTGTATAGATGTTAGCGATCGCTCTTTTACGCCCTTGAAGATAATCGGCTCCATATCCTTGTTGAAAACAGGTATCCTCAATCTCTGCACCTAAAGCAATTCTCCAGCCAGGCTCTACCGATTCTGCGACAATTTTACCGCTCATATCTGAGGCAAACTGATAAACTAAAACCCGATCAACCCTAAGTAAGTCTTTGATTTCTTTGACTGTAGCATCAAGAATATCTTGCAAATTCAACGATTGACGAATCCTTTGAGCTACAGCACGCATTAACTGTTCTCGCTCTAACTGTGCCTTTAAAGCACGCTCTGTTTGCTTACGGGATGTGATTTCTTTGCCGATAGTAATAATTTGCCCAGTTGGCAGTTTGGAATTTGTCCAAGCAGTATCTATTACCTGTCCTTGTCGTGTGTGAGTTCTAAAATCGCTCCACACGCCTTCTGTATCCTGCATAAAATCAATCACGAGTTGACGGTCTTCCGGCTGAGGATATAACTGAGCAAAAATATCTAAGGTTTGATAATCTCGCAAACTCCAACCTAAAAGACGCTCTAATTCTTGATTGATCCATTGCACCTTTCCTTCGGGACTAATTAGGGCAATCATCAAAGGTATGCCTGTGAAAATATTTTCTAAGAGAGTATTTTGTTCTTGGAGTCTAGTTTCGGCATTTTTACGTTCTGTAATATCGTAGAGAGCAGTTAAAATGGCGTATTCATTATTGAAATTTAAGTATTGAATTGAAGCGATCGCCCAAAAGGAACTACCATCACTCCTTTTAAATTGAATATCATAATTTTGTAGCGCTCCATGTTGACTTAGAGCTACTAATACTTGTTGTTTATCTTCGGGATTTTGGTATAAATCAGTAATATTGAGATTAGCTAAATTTCTCGCAGATAATTGGAAGGTTTGCCAAAAATCCGAGTTTGTATATAAAATTAACCCATCATCAACGCGAGATATAAATAAGGGTACAGGAATTGACTCAAGAATTGTTCTCAATCTAGTTTCACTTTTTTGCAGATTTTTCTCTATCTGCATATGTTCTGTAATATCTACAGCATCTACTAAACAAGCTAATTGACCAGCATATTCTATATTATTTATCGCCACTTCTACATCTATAACTGTGCCATTTTTCAGGCGATGTTGACATTCTACAAGTAATGGAAAATCAAAGTTTGCTTGCTGTATCTCTCCTGTTAACGAAAACTCAGGCAAAAAAACTTGTGTCATCTGCATTTGCAGAAACTCTTGTTGCGAATAGCCATATTGAGTCACAGCAGCTTGATTTACATCCAAAATTTGCCATGTTTGCCGTTCACATATCCACATGGGACGAGAATTTTTTGCAAATAAAAGATGAGCATTCAAACTGTTCTCAGGACTACGTTGCTGTCGGTGTAACTCTAATTGTCTAACTACTTGACGTGCTAAGTGTTTTAGTATCCTTTGCTCCCTTGACGTTAAGCTACGGGGAATAAAATCCATGACAGATAAACAACCCAAGGCAAAACCATCGGCGTTAATTAAGGGAACTCCTGCATAGAAACGATAGTATGGTTGCGCTCTTACAAGGGGATTTTCGGCAAATCGCTCATCTTGCCAAGTATCAGGAATCATTAAGATGTCATTTTGCCAGATTGTATGGTTAGCAAAACAAATATCGCGTGTTATCTCTGATTCACTAATTCCTACTTTTGCTTTCAACCATTCTCTTTGTGAATCTAACAGACTGATGAAAGCAATTGGTGTATTGTAGGTATCAGCAGTCAAACTTACCAGTTCATCAAACACTTCCTCTGGTGGTGTATCTAACATGTGATATTGATATAGCGCTTCTAAACGTTGGCTTTCACTGTCAGGTAAAAACATTATTAAACGTTAAAAAAATAATATACTATCATCCTAACAAATCATCACAACCTTAAACTTATATGCCAAATACAGGTTTATTGATTTAAACTATTCGATTTTTACCTAAGCCAGCCAATTCGCCTGCATAAATGAAAATATAGTTTCATTCCTAAACAGTTTTCTTGAGTTTTAAATTATAGTTAATCAACTTTTCAATTAATATTCTTTCTCCTATCAAAATATTTTTTAGAATGAACTATCTTTTGAAAAGACCGATCATTAATCCTATTAAAAATTCTATTCAATAATACCAAAAAAGCTGCTAATAGTCATAGCAAATAACAATGTTAGTCTGAGTTTAAACAAATCATTTATATTTAAAATCACTATGGTTTATAGTTGCCATAGAATATAAGTTATACCTACCAGAAAGCTCATTCTATAACCCCATGAAATAAAAAATATAAAAAGCTCATGAAGTTTAAGTACCTATTTTGCTAATAGGTGAAAAATATATTTAGAGGTTATTTATAAAGTAGAAATAAAATTCTTGTAGGGTGTGTTAGGCGCAGACTTTGACTATAGGTTCTCATAAAAAATCTGATAGAAGCGCCTAACGCACCATCTGATCTAACGGTGCGTTAGGCTGAAGCCATAATGCACCCAACTTAAGATTTACTTTATAAATAGTCTCTGATAAACGCTCATATACAATAAAAAGAGGATAAAAAATTAAATTTTTATTAATGTGTGTAAAAAAGTTTACTATAATTTTTTGCATCTATACTTTGGTAGAAAAACATAATTGATTGGATTACCACTTGCAAGATTATCGCTTAACCTGCCCAATGCAGTGGCCCCTACGTCTATTTCAAAATCAAGTATGAATCCCAAAGATGCAAAGAACAGAAAAATGTGACCAATTGTGTTCTATGATGCTTCTCTATGCTTAAATCTTGGTAGAGCGGAACACACTTAAACATGAAGTTTAGCGAAATTCTTAATCAATTAAATGATAACATTGCTGACCATAGCCTGATTCAAAATCCAAATCAAGACCCGGAAATTACAGGGATGGCAGCTATTGATGAAGCTATCAGTGGGACTCTCAGTTATGTAGAAAACGAGAAATTTGCCTTCTTTATCAGCCAGACAAATGCTAGTGCTTTAATTTTGCCAATAAATGAAGCAATCCAAGCTCAAGTTCAAGAAGTAGGTCTGCCTTGGATTACGACACCAGACCCGAAATTACTGTTTGCTCAGGCGATCGCTTTATTCTACCAACCATATCGCCCCGCCCCAGAAATTCATCCCAGTGCTGTTATTCACCCTACCGCTAAAATTGGCAATGATGTTTACATTGGCCCCCATGCAGTAATTCAGCAAGGCGTAGAAATTGGTAATAATGCGATTATTCATCCCAATGTAGTCATTTATCCCGATGTCAAAATAGGCGATTGCACTACTTTACACGCCAACTGCACCATCCACGAACGCAGCCAAATAGGTGCAGATTGCGTCATTCATAGTGGTGCTGTCATCGGTGCAGAAGGTTTTGGTTTTGTTCCTACTCGTACTGGTTGGTACAAAGTTGAACAATCTGGCTACACTGTATTAGAGGATAAGGTAGAAGTAGGTTGTAATACAGCTATTGATCGTCCAGCTGTAGGAGAAACACGCATAGGAAGCAATACTATAATTGATAACTTAGTACAAATCGGTCACGGCTGTCAGATTGGGTCCGGTTGTGCGATCGCAGGTCAAGCTGGTATGGCTGGAGGGGTAAAATTAGGCAAGCGCGTCATCTTAGCCGGACAAACAGGAATCGCCAATAAAGCGAAAATTGGTGATGGTGCGATCGCTTCCGCACAAGCTGGTATCGCCAACGATGTTGCGCCAGGAGAGATTGTTTCCGGTTCTCCAGCTATGCCGCACAAACTCTATCTGAAAATAGCTGGTATTTATAGCCGCTTACCAGATATGTATCAAGCATTTAGGCAATCACAGCGTCAATCGAAAGAGTAAGTTAGAGAGTGCTGAGTGGGGAGTAGGGAGTAGGGAGTGGGAAGTGTTGAGTGAGTAAAGAAGTATTTCCTACCTTGTCCCTGCTTCCTGCCTTTTGACTATGGACTGTTGACTAATGACTAATTTTCCAAAAATCAGTGACATCATAATTTAATTCTTCTAGCATTTGCCGCAGCAAGGGTAAGCTCAACCCAATTACATTGCTGTGGCAACCTGCTATTTTTTCTATAAATAAACTACCGAAACCTTCTAAAGCAAACGCACCTGCACACTTGAGGGGTTCGCCTGTGGCGACATAGGCTTGAATGGTGCGATCGCTAATATTGGCAAAGTAAACTCTTGTAACTTGAGGCTTGACTATAGTCAGGTTTTGTACATTATCAATTAAAACATGACCAGTATAGAGGTCGCCAATATTACCGCGCATCATTTGCCAACGAGCGATCGCTTCATTAGCATCGGTTGGCTTACCATGAATCTTACCATCAATAGCTAATACCGAATCGCAACCCATCACCAAAGCTGAGGGAAACTGTGGTGCTACAGTCTCCGCCTTACATTTAGCGAGAATTTGCACCAACTGTTCAACTTCAGTCTCTTGGATTTGCGACTCATCAAAATCACTAGGGCTAACTATCGGTTCAATACCAACAGATTGCAGCAGACGACGACGTGCTGGAGAAGCAGAGGCTAGTACGAATTGCGGAGTTGTCATAAACAGTTGCACATTTTGCTTATACATCAACATAATTCGTAATTGATAATTCGTAATTCGTAGTTACAATCAGTGTTAGCTGAAACCCACCACTCACAAGCATCACCAAATCTTCTCTACGTTCTCTACAAGACGCTTACGCGAACGCGGAACGTGTCAAATGATTTAGTGTTGGCTCAAACCCTCTTTAATTACGAATTACGAATTACGAATTATTTGGTCAATATACGGTAAAAGAATTTACAACTTCTTCCATCGCCCGTTTAACTTTACCCCAACGTTTTTCAGGAATGGAAGCGTTAAAGGTGAAAACCTTACCACGACTAACAGCTACACTAGCAATGTTATGACGTTCTTTCTGATTGGGAAGTTTTACTAAATACTCAAGCTTGTAGTAAGTTTTACCTTCTGTTTCTTTTTCGGAGGCGTTAACTAGTTCAGCCTTACGACCAGAATCTGGAGGTGCTAAGGCTGCTTTTCCTAGTTTATAACCTACCTCTGTGGGCGTACCCAATTCCTTTAAAGTTTTGTTGTCTGGAACTGGACTAATTACTACAGAGACATTTTCAGAAATTTCGATTAAATCGTGAAATACCACATCGGGACCGTTAGCAACTTTTACTTGCAACCAGCCATTAGGGTATAAAAACTCATAGCCATCAGCAGTATCTACAAAGCTTTTGAATCCAGCCGCCTGGGCTACATTAGGATTACTGAGGCTAAAACTCAACACCAACAGCAACATGAATAAAATCTTTTTCCACATCTTTACAGATTCCTTTAGGCTGGAAGCAATATTTAAGTAAGCATGATTTCTCATTTTCATTGTCCCATCAACTGGAACGCATGGCTAGAAAAGGAGAGGGGGATGGGGGAGATAAGGGAGAAATTATTAACTCAGCACTCAGCACGCGCTAAACGCGCCGCTACCGCTAACAGCACTTTAAATTATGCTTATAAGTAACGAATTACGTTGGTTTTATCCTGGTAGGATACCGGATGGTATCAAAGTTTGGTTTGATGAGTATTGTTTAATTGACCACGAGCAATTACCACAACAAAGAGAAGATGTGTATCTCTACATTCCAGGATCTGATTTTTTGGGAATCAAGCTTCGAGAAGGTAGTTTGGAAATTAAATGGCGAACAGCAGAACTGGGGATAGTCAGTTTTGGGGAATTTGTAAGCGGAAAAGCTGAAAAATGGACTAAGTGGTCTTGTAATGATGCCACAGGAGAAGCTTTTCAACCAGCAATAGTGTTAGGCACAACTTCTTGGGTAAGAGTACAGAAAGTACGGTATTTGCAGCTTTATCAAGTTTTTACTGATTTCTCAGTACAACCTACTAATGAAGAGTGTATTGATAATGGTTGCAGTTTGGAAGTTACCCAATTGCATATTCAAAATGAGCCTTGGTGGAGTCTAGCTTTAGAAGCCAATGGTGAGGATGACAGAGTAATGGCAAATCTGCAAGCGACAGCCAACACAGTATTCAATATTTATGAAAAATTAAAGTTACTTGCTACAGATTCTTATGCGTATCCCCATTGGCTAGGGCTATGTATTACTAATTGACGAATTTCAAATATCATCCTACAGGATACTAGCAAATTCAAGCTATATAGCTATATATAGTAATTATCTAACTTAACCAGCAATTAACCTGTTGTCGCGTTTCATACTCAGAAAACTAGGAGAGAAAATGCCCTTAAAGAATTACGGTGTATTGAAAAGCCGTGCGCTAAATCGTAAGTTGGGTGAAGGCTCTAGTCCTCATTACCAAGTACTTGTAACCGACAACAAGCAAAAGCACCGAATTGCTATCAATGTTAAGTCGCAGCAAAGCCCTTCAGAATTGCTGTATCTTGTGGATGAAAATTTCTCCCATCCCATGACTAAAGAATTGCTAGAGTTAGATTTTGGCTTTTATGAGTTACCACGCCAGCCGGGGGGAATTGCTTTAGATTATATCCGGGGAAATTTGTTTGACCCTAAACAGATGAGGCCTTTGCCTTATAATGTGCCTGGGCCTGACAACGATTTGAATGAATTACTAGAATTATATATTGCCAGAGCGATCGCCTCCACCGATGCAGTCCTCTATTCTTTTGGGGAACGATGGGGGCCAGAAATTGATGTTAAAGACAAATATTTTGGATTTCTCCCAGGTAATGGTATTCACGACATCCACATGAACCAGGGTAACGCCGCCCAATTTCAAAGGGATAATGGCATTTGGCAAGATGGTGGACTACTTATTTACTACCCAACCAGAAATCAATGGGTAGGTATATTCCTAGCATTCCAATCTCAAGCATTCCACACAGACGATGTTACAGGCAACAGAATAGATGACACAGATATCATCACATCAGTTGTTACCACTGGGGCAGTTCAGATTGTGGCGGCATTAGTGAATCCGCCAGGAGAATATGTAAATAAAGAGACAGTTAGTTCAATACCTTAGCCAAAATAAGAGGGTGAAGAGAGAGGGCTGATGTAGTAGAGTTATTGTCTTCCCAAACGACAACTCAAAAGCCACAATCAACCCATGCCCGATATCTTATCACTCCTGCAATGCCTCCTGCCGCAGATAAACGCTACGACGATGCGGCAATTGAACCAGATAATCCTGGCCATGTTAGCAATGAGTGGCCGAGTGACGATGTTGGGAATTTCTCGTTGGACAGGTAGTGGTGGCAGTTATCGAACGATGTTGAGATTCTTTCATACGGTAATACCTTGGGCGACATTGTTTTGGTTATTCTTTCACAAGCATTTATTTCGTCCGAATGAGATATATTTGCTAGCGGGAGATGAAGTTGTGATAAGTAAATCAGGAAAACAAACTTATGGACTGGATAGATTTTTTTCTAGCCTGGCTGGTAAACCCATATCAGGGCTATCTTTTTTTACATTATCATTAGTCAGTGTTGAGCAAAGGCACTCGTTTCCGATTCAGATAGAACAGGTGATAAAGAGCGATATAGAAAAAAGTAGCTCGTCACCAACCAAAGAAATAAAACCGCAAGAAAAACGTGGGCGTGGGCGACCAAAGGGAAGTAAAAACAAGAATAAAACCCAGGTAGTTCTCACATCTGAATTACTCAGAATTCAGAAGATGATTAAGTCGCTATTTAAGTTATTAGCTAAATTTATTCCCCTTACTTACTTAGTATTGGATGGACACTTTGGGAATAATAATGCCTTGCAGATGGCTCGTCAAGTTAACTTGCATATAATTTCTAAGCTTCGCTCTGATTCAGCATTATATATACCTTATCAACACCCTGACCCCAATAGTCGCTCTCGTCGTAAATACGGAGACAAAATTGACTACAACAACATACCTAAGAAGTATTTATGTCAAAGTACCGTTGATGATGATATCCAAACTGACGTTTATCAAGTTACATTACTTCACAAAGAATTTGCCCAATCTCTAAATGTAGTTATTCTCGTCAAAACCAATCTTAAAACTCATGCTCGTAGTCATGTAATTCTATTTTCTAGTGATCTAAAATTGTCATCTGAAAAAATAATTGACTACTACAAGCTACGCTTTCAGATCGAATTCAATTTTCGAGATGCCAAGCAATTTTGGGGATTGGAAGATTTTATGAACTTAAGTCAAACTGCTGTAACTAATGCTGCTAATCTAGCATTCTTTATGGTCAACTTATCCCATCATCTTCTCGCGGATTTTCGTCTCCTTAATCCCGACTCCGGCATCCTTGACCTTAAGGCTCACTATCGTGGTTTTCGATATGTCCGTGAAATTTTAAAAATGCTTCCCGAAATACCTGAGCCTATTTTATTAACTCAGATTTTTGCCAAACTTACTTCTTTGGGACGTATTCATAACGTTTCTACAGGCGTTGAACCCTCGTAAATTGGCTAAGGTATTGTTAGTTTAATTAATATTTCACAGCAAACAGTAGATTTGAATGGTTGGTTCCTAGCAGATAGAGCCAAGCGTAAACAACCTTTAGAGGGTGCAATTAATCCAGGCGAAGTCCTCAGAGTAACTATTGATAGCGATAGTATCCAACTAGACAACAATGGTGGTATTATTACCCTCCTAGATGACAAAGGCATCAAGATTCATGGTGTCTCCTACACCAGAAAACAGGCACAGAAGCAAGGTTGGACAATTGTGTTTTAAATTATGGGGGAGTGAGGGGACAAGGGAGGCCAGGAAGAGGTTCAAAAACCATAATTTTGAATTTTGAATTGTCAGCCTGTTTGCATTTCATTATTGCCATTGCGGATAGCCCAAGCTATATCTAATAGTTCAGTCCAGCGTTTTTGTAATTGCTTGGGTGTGCATTTTAAGGTTTTAGCGATCGCCTGATCATTTTGTCCCTCAAGCTTTAATTTTAGAAGTTGTTGCTGTTGGGGAGAAATTGTACTCATCAACGTTTCCCACTGCTGGGCGGATAAGCCTAATTTCTGTTCTAAACCTGCACCTAACCATTGATGGACTAATTGCCATTGGTGCTGTTTAGCGAACTTCTGTACATGATATTTAAAACGCTGTTGCAGGTAGTCGCGCTGACGGCTGGTGAGTCCAAGAATTTGGTCGATTTCTGGTGCGGAAAGGTCTTGCAGCTTGAGGGTAAGATAGTCGATGCAGTCGGATTGTCCTTGGGATTCGAGATATTTAACTAATTCGGCAATGATGCGATCGCGCTCTGATTCTTCTGAGGGATCAAAATTAGCTTGAGCAGTCATCTGCGATCGGATTTGTTGTACCGCCGAGTTACGCTGGTAAGATTCTGCTTCCTCACTTTTGGCAGATTCTACTGCCATTTCAATATCTACAGTTGTCTCTTGAGGCTGACGACGGGCAAAACCTTGAGCGCGTAATATAATTAATTGTTGATTATTTCCCCCAGGTAAATTAATCCGCCGCTTGGCATATTGTTCAGTAAACGCCATATACTCTGCTAGTTGTAACTGAGTGCGTGGCGTATAATCTTCAGGCAGTTCATTTTCTCGCCGGAAAGCTTTAATAGCCTCAATATAAAACGCTTGTAAAAAATCTTCAATTAAACTGTAACGACCGTCAAAACCCAAATCTGAACCTGCTATTGTTACATGACGGTAAACCATAGCGCCCAAACTACTATGTAACTCTACCCTTCCGCGCCTGGAACCTAATTGATAGTAATGTAGGCACTTTTGCAGACGATGACGACATAGATTCAATTGCCAAGAGTGAACCTCCCCAGATGTTTGAATGCGAGAACTTTTATCGCATATACGATTTACTTCTTTAGCAATACGAAGAGCTACAGCTTGTATACAATTGGGCGATGCTTTGACTTGAGCCTGCATTTCTTGAAATAAAAATTGCATTACTGCATCTGTAGCTGGTAATTCCGCAGCAACAACATTGCTAGCAAAAGCAGATGTAGAGGTTGGTAGATTTGCAAGGTTTACTTTCATGTATTTTCCTGGGTTTGGTCTTGCACCTTAAATACAATGCACAAACAGCACTTGCAACCAGGCTTCACAGGAGAATAAACCATTCATCCACAAGGCCTAATACAAGCACTGCTTATATATAAGACTGTACGCAATCAAAAAAAGTTACAGATAAGCTATTGTGTCGCTTTTTCTATCCGCAACCAAATCGAGGTTAACACACACCTATTAGCTTTGCCTGCCAAAATGCTAAAAAGCTTAATGTGTTAAGCAATACAGGCGTTTCGTCAAATCCACTCACGCTACACTTACGTATGACGCTGATGAAAGTGGAGCTTTTTTGCAGTCATCTTGCGAAACCGATAAGGAAGGATGTGAAGCATATACCATTTTGGATTTTAGATTTTAGATTTTGGATTGAAAATTTATTAATACATCTAGCTTCTATCAATCCATCTGCTTCTTATTATACCCAAGCTGTAACTGCTTCCCAGCCTAACCCCCGCCTAGTAATCATTGGTTCATCTCCCGTTAAATCTACAATTGTAGACACCTCATAAGTTGGTTCCTGTTCCGTGTCTACAATCACATCGACTAATTTATCCACGCGGTCAAACAATTCAGCCCTTGAGGTTATGGATTCAGAAATGATTCCGACTTTGCCATTATCTGCTTCATCTGGTGGCAGGTGGGCAGAAGTCGAAATAATCGGATTTCCCAGAGCTTCTAGTAGCGCCAAACATACGGTATGATTTGGTACGCGAATACCAGTAGTTTTACGTTTAGGACTTTGGACTAATCTCGGCACTAACTTAGTCGCCGGTAGCAAGAACGTGTAAGTTCCTGGTATTAGCCGCTTCATGATCCTGTAAGCCGTATCACTGACAAAGGCATAAGTAGCTACATTTGACAGTGAAGGGCATAAAAACGTCAGTGGTTTATCATTGGCTAACTGCTTGATATGTCGCACTTTCTCCACCGCAGACTTGACATTTAGATCACAACCGATCGCATAAACTGTATCAGTCGGATAAAGCATCACCGCGCCACTAGCAAGCGCTGACCTTATTTCTTCTATTCTGCGAGTCTGGGGATTATCAGGATGGACAGGGATAATTTTTGCCATAGAAGTTTGGGTTACGGAATGTTGGGGAGTGGGGAGTAGGGAGTAGGGAGTGGGGAGTGAGGAATGCTGAGTAAAATTTTCTCCCTCATCCCCCAGTTGGTGAATCTCATCTCCCCTAACTCTCTACCTCTTATCTATCGAGTTTATGTACAATTAAGCGTTGCATATATTTACATACAGAAGCAATTGCTTAAACTGTAGATACATATTTTTACTGGTAAGTCACATAATTCGTAGTTAATAATACGAATGCGTAATACTTACTTAGCAGTGTTAATGATGAATTACGTAGACTTGCGCCTACCCGCAGAGTATCCCAATTACGAATTACGAATTATGAACAAAATTGTCTACCTTCAATGTCCGACGGGTATTTCGGGTGATATGTGCCTGGGAGCCTTAGTTAGTCTTGGTGTGCCTGTGGATTACCTAACAGAGAAACTTAATAATTTAGGGATTGCCAAGGAATATAAGTTAAGTGCAGAGTTGGTACAACGGAACGCTCAAGAAGCTACTAAAGTTCATGTGGATTTATTAGACCATCATCATCATGATCATCATGAACACCATCATCACCACGGGCGACACTTGCCAGAAATTGAGCAGATGATTTTGCAAGCTAGTTTACCGCCAAGGGCTGAGGCTTGGAGTTTGGCTGTATTCAGGCAATTAGCTGTAGCTGAAGGGGCTGTGCATGGGATTGCTCCTGAAAAGGTTCATTTTCATGAAGTGGGTGCGGTGGATGCGATTGTAGACATCGTTGGCACTTGTTTAGGCTTGGATTGGCTGGGAATTGATAGTGATGATGCTGGATTTCCTTTGCTATATTGCTCGGCTTTTCCTACTGGTGGGGGAACTGTACGCGCTGCCCACGGACAAATGGCAGTGCCAGTACCAGCTGTTTTAAAATTGTGGGAAATGCGGGGTTGTCCAGTTTATAGCAACGGTATAGATAGGGAATTGGTGACACCCACAGGAGCGGCGATCGCCACTACCTTAGCCAGAGATTTTGGCAGCCCACCACCCATAACAATTAACAAGGTAGGATTGGGTGCTGGTACTATTAATCTACCTATACCTAATATACTACGCCTCTGGCTGGGTGAAAGTGCGGCTACAAGGCTTAATGTTACGGATTCTGCGGCAAATCATCAAAATTTAGAGACAATCTCTGTACTAGAAACGCAAATTGATGATTTAAATCCGCAGGCGATCGGTTATGTTTTTGAGGCATTGTTTGCTGTGGGTGCGTTGGATGTCTTCACCCAGCCTATAGGCATGAAAAAATCCCGTCCTGGGATTCTCCTCACTGTTATTTGCCATCCAGAAAGGCTATCTGATTGCGAAGCTGTGTTATTCCGCGAAACTACAACCTTGGGAATCCGCCGCACTACTCAGCAACGCACCACCCTACAACGAGAATTTCAACAAGTAGAAACAAAATACGGCACAGTGCGAATTAAAGTAGCATGGCTAGGACAATCAACAGAAAAAGTTATTGCCAACGCGCAGCCAGAATACGAAGATTGTGCAGAATTAGCCCGTAAACACAAAATTCCCTGGCGGGAAGTTCAGCAATTGGCATTGCAGCGTTGGCATGAACATAATTCGTCAGGGATTCCCTAAAAATAAATTCTCCCGTGGGATGGGCAAGATGCCCGTCCTAGTTTACATTTATAGGGCAGGCAAGATGCCTACCCTACAGGAATTATCTATTAATTCAGCAATGCTAGATTACTTATTAGGGTATGCGTTTTGAGTGGTTTCTCTACCTTTTCTAGCCAAGTCATCACCTGCATTGCTGGCATTGTCTTTGATATTGTCAATACCACGTTGAGTTCCTTTGACAACACCTTTTGTTAGTTCTTCTGTAGAACTACCAATGTCTTCGCCTAAGTTTTTGACTCTCTCTGGCAAAGGTGTACCTTGGCGGTAATTGCGACTATATTGTTCTGTGCTGTCGATACCTTTTTCGTCAATATTTCTTTTAGAGTTGTCACGCAAAGCTTTAGCTCTGGTTTCGGCGGTTTTTTCGCCTGCTTCGCCTCTAGGATCTACATCGCTAAAGTTGTTCATTCCACCTCTAGGGGCATTGAGGGGATATTCTTTGGTGGGGTCGTTTCTTTGAATATATGCTGATTCAGCTTTTTGCTGTGGTGGTTGTGCAGCAGTTGCTCCTGAACAAGCTTGGGTGAACAATAGGATGAATCCTAATGCAAAGACTGAGACAATCTTCACAGGACGAAGATTTTTTAGCCAATTAATGACTTTTTTCATAATGCTACTCCTTGTTTTTTGTTACGCGATGAAACTTTTAATGAAGCTACAAAAACCTATCTACCAACAGCAGGATTCTTTTGTAATTCTGGTCTAGCGCTGGCTTCATCGGCTTTTTCAGGGATGAACTTAGAAGCTTCTTTAACGTTTTCTGTTACAGTCTCCAGACGCTCTTTAATCCGAGTTCCTACATTTGGTTCACGTTGAATCAAACCACCGGGTTCAGGCTTTTGGAAGTCTTCTTCTCTAATGATGGGAAGTTCGTTTTCTTTCTCGATTCTCCCGGCTGGGGTTTCTGCACCTGGGTAGAGGATTTCTGAATCTCTGTTACTATTCACAGCAATCAATACGTTTGAATTGCTGGGTAAGTTTGCTTGATCGCGGTTTTTTCTACTGCCAGGGTTAGTAATTTTGGGGTCGGTAGAAAACTGAGAATTAACGTATCCGTCTCCACCATTCTTATAAGGATTGTTAGCTCCACCAGCTTGTACGGCAGGGTTTTTTGGATTAGCTCCTTGAGCATTAGCCTGAGTACATGCGGTACTAACTATTAACAATAGACCAGCAAGAAATACAGTTAAAATCTGGCGCAGTCTTAGTCTTTTCCATACATTAATTAAATGGTTCACTAGTTCCTCCTTATTATTCATAAGAATTTCTTTCGCTGAATATTTTTGAGACAAGCGAAAGTTTTGTGTTCTTCTGGGGTGACTAATTATTCACCCAACAGTTTTTAATATTAAGGATTAAAAAAATGCTTTACATCTAGCGTAAGTCACATTAATTAGAGCTAGAATGTGTCATTGTTATCTAACTACAGAGAGAGAAACCTTAATATTGCTTAACGTTTTTTAGATGATGAAAATTCTTAATAAATTACTAAGTTAATTAAATATTAAGTGAATGTATATCTGTCCTAAGAAAGATAGTAAAATTTTGCAGTTACTGTATTTTAAATTAGCTTAAATACTAATAAATCTACTCAGTTCAAATAATGTGTAAAAATGGACATCTAATATTAATTTTTAGAGGAAAACATATATCTTTTCTCTGTATGGAAATTTTTGTAAAATTATGGTCTGTAGCTGATGTAGCATAAGATTTGAGATATTCAGCTTTGGGTGTGATAGCTGTTGAATGAAGATAAAATTGAAGCAAATTTTACGTTGGGTAATTTTAGGGATAACGCTAATTTTTTTAGCTAATGCTCTCAAGTCTAACTGGTTGGGAGTGACGGCTATCCGCATTGATAAAGTGGGATGGGCAATTTTAGCGATCGCCACAGGTGTAACTTTACTCGCGCATACTTGGGCGGGTTGGATTTGGACTTGGATTTTACGGGATCTCAATCAACCAATTCCAACTGCTGAATTTATTGTGGTGTATCTCAAAACTAATATTGCTAAGTATTTACCTGGAAATGTTTGGCATCACTATCGGCGGATTTTGGCGTTAAAAAATGCCAATGTTGCCACTGGTGCGGCTACTCTGAGTGTGCTGTTAGAAGCATTACTCTTGGCGGCTGCGGCTTTAATTACTGTTGTGGTATTTGGTAGAAGATTTGCTATTAATACGAATAGTTGGTCAGTACGCATATTACAATTACTCAGTTTGGTAATTATACTTGTCAGCATACATCCGCGATTTTTGAATCCAGTTATTAAATTTGTATATAAATTAAGGGCTAAAAAATCTGCTACTCAATCAGAAGCGGCTTTTAGTGTGGAACGCTATCCCCTACGACCATTATTAGGCGAGTTGGGATTTTTATTAATACGCGGGATAGGTTTTATTTTGACTCTGTTTGCTTTGATGCCTGTGAATATGAGCCAAGTTCCTTTATTATTAGGGACTTTTAGTTTTTCTTGGTTGTTAGGGTTTTTGGTTCCCGGTGCGCCTGGAGGTTTAGGTGTGTTTGAAGCAACAGCGATCGCTCTTTTGCAAAGTCGCTTTCCTTCGGCGGCTGTCATTAGTGCGATCGCCTTATATCGTCTAATTAGCATTATTGCGGAAACAGCCGGCGCTGGTTTAGCTGCGTTAGATGAAGGTCTAGCTAAATGATTATCTTGGCAATAATTGTTTATTACCAATTACCAATTACCAACCTCTACCAACGATACCAGTATTCAAGCAAAAATTTAATCTAGTTTATTTCTATCTGCTTTCACCTGAGAGAACACACGATAAGTATCTAAATTCATTTGTGAATTACTATCTGCTTCTGCCATTTTTAGTAAATTATATTCTACGTCTTCTGCATAAATGGCAAAGGTAATGTTATAAAACTCGATAAAATTAATTACCCATTGACATTCATCCTCTGATTTATCTTTATAAAAGTTGATTAAGTCAGCAATTCGACTTTCTAAATGGCTACGGGCGTTGTTACAAATATAGATAATCTTGAGGAGGAGAATTACTAAAGTTAAAGGATGCCCATGTGAAAGTAACAAAGTAAATAACTCTGAAGGCTCCTGGCGATTTTCTGTAGTGAGGAAATTAATTAATTGCTTACAAATCCTTAATAACAAATCTTTATTTAAGGTTAAATTATCCTTTTCGATTTTCCAAGATAAAAGTTTCTCGGTTAAGATTTTACCGAGCATTTCTGCGATCGCTTGATTGGTTACAGAAAAGAATAAATATGTTTTTACACTTTTTTTAAATTGCTTGATGGTTTGATCTTCAGTTTGTTTCAGGAATATATGCGCTACATTCTCATAACTGAATTGACCTTTTTTGACTACAATCATTTTAATGAGGCGCAGCACCTCATCGCCGAAAATGCTAGGATTTTTATAGCGTGTGGGACTGGAAGCAGCAGACTGAGAACGAGCAATATACATTGCTAACTCAAACTTATACTTGTCCTTCATTTGCTTGAACAGCTTATGTGCTGCTTCTTGTTGCTCCTTGGGTTTATCTGGATCTAAAGATTGAGCAACTAGTAGATAATTAGTATAGCGATCGCTCCAATGCTCTTTGCTTCTAGTAGTATTTGTATAAGTAAATTTTTTGAGTTCTTCGTAATCTTGGCTATGAACAAAATTCTCTAGCCATATTTGATACGTAATTAATTCTTGGGAATTATATCCTATATTATTTACAGGTAATTCCGTAAATAAATCTATTAACTCTTGAATATATTTATATTTTCTTCTTGTCGCCCAATTATTAATTAAAATATAGCAAGAACGTTTGAGAGTATAGTAAAACTCCTCTTGATTATTGAACTCTACAATTTTCTGGATGACTGGCACAGCACATAAATCGCCATGCTCCAGACATTTGATAAATAACTGTTTAAATTCTATTAAAGCCTCATCGGGAGGATATATGCTTACTAGCTGCATCAAAAAGCTGTAAAGGCTCTCTTGTACAGCTTGTAAACTTGACTCTGAAGACTTGCCTGTAAAAGTATCTTGATTTTCAATAATGCTAAGAAAACTATTTGTGGTCATGGAAATTATCAAGACCAGAGACTTGTTTTGACTGTACTGCTAGCTTACCCTCAATAAACCCCAGTATCAATCACTTTATTCAAAGCTATCTTAATTTTTTGACAGAGTTTTAGTAAATTTACGGTGTAGCTCATCAAGGGTTAAAGGTTTATCATTTAATCTTTAAGTATAATTACGGTAATTCAAACGTATATTACTAGAGAGTAACTCTGAAGTAGTGGCGTGGCAAGGCTAAAATATGGCAATAGATTTGGATAAAATTAACCGTCGATACACGCTGATAAATGTAACCTAATCTTTTATTCAAGCTCGTTATCATTACAGCGATCGCTAACTTTAGCCTATCCTTAAACTTGCTGTAAATAGTAGTCGAAACGCTGACGCAATTGCTCAACCGTCAAATTCTGCGTCCAGTATTCTACAATGGCGTGACCAAAAGCCCAAGCGTTGCGGTCTGGGGTAGTTGGGTTTTCTAACAGTAGCGGCCATAGAGATAATAAATCAAAGTTGACATTGTTGGAGTCTTCTGTTTTTAACAGTGAGAATAAATCGTAAGCCATTTGCAGTTTACCGATGACAATAGGTAACTTTTCTACCGGGATTTGTTCTGCTAACAGGTAAGCCAAGGTTGGGGAACCAGTGGAAATGGTAGAGATGAACTGAAGCACAGGACTTTTAAGTAATGCTGTCAGTCCTTGGGTTGTGGCCATTTGCAAGGTGTAGTGGTCGATAATTTTGGCGGCTGCTACGGTACGCGCTTCTAGGTTACGTAAGAAACGGGCAAGTCTTAGCTGTTTTGCTGGTGCGATCGCCTCTATTAATCCCAAGGATAAAGCCTCGATTCCCCAAGCAAGTCTACCCGTTTGGCGATCGCTGGTGACAACGGGCAGAACTAAATTACAAAAGTCTCCCAGCAAGTTCTCACGGTACTCTGTAGCTTCTCGGATGGCAATTTCCTTTGGTTTATTACCTTCTTGCCAATCATAAGGCGGTTGCCATTCACGGATGGGACGCAAACGGTCTACTTGAGTAACAACTGCGATCGCCGGAATGTCTGCAACTGTGGCTTTGATTTCTTGCAAAAAGTCCACATCCATTTGCAAAGCAGGGTCAAGTACAGGGGTGACTAGCAGTAATAAGTCGGCTTCTGTGGCGTATTTGAGGACTAAATCTCGTAAATCTCCTCGTTTAACTTGTTCATACCCTGGTGTATCCAGCAAATTTAAGGTTTCGCCATCTTGGGTTTGCCAGTGGTAATTTTGAATTTCTGCGGTGCTGGGTAACACATCCACTTCTGCCAGATGACTTTGGAAGATGGTGTTAATTAAACTGCTTTTTCCTGCCCCTGTTCTTCCTGCTAGTAAAATATTGACTGGCTTCTGTTCTACTTTTTCAACAGGTTTGGCTTGGGTGAGAATACTTTCTAGGGTTTGAGTTTTGGTTTTAGGTAAGGTTGGGGTGGAAACGGTGGCTGTGGGAATAGGTGGTGTAGTGCCACTGTAAAGTGCGATCGCCTGCCGACACAAGTTTTTTAAAGCCGCTTCCCGTAACAATTGCCCAAGATTCACCAATAATTGCTGATTGGCTTGACTACTCGTTCCCTTAGTAGCCCGGTTAGCCACCGCCGCCACAGGATTTAAAAACCACTGCGCCCAGTTCCAAGCACGTAATACTTTCCTTGCTGATGGTTCTAGCTTGCGGTAGACTTCATAAGCTTGGTATGCTTGCCCAATCGTCACCTGATTGAGTGCTGGTGATAACTTCTGCATCCATTGATCTAAGTCATCTACCGTTCCCCGAATCAATCCGTAAGCTTGGGGAACATAGATATTCAGTAGGGGATACTGCGCCTCCGGGTAATAGATGAGGGCAATCGCTCGCACTAAATCTTGACAACGTTGCCAAAATGTTGTCCAATCTTCCCAAATTGGGCGATCGCTTTGCGCGGCTGTCAGGACTTCTTGCAATGCAGTTTCTACTTGTTGTGTCGTCTCACTACTTATGCTTGGTGTGGTAGTCTGTGCGGCAGATTGCAGTTCTTCTTGAACATCTGCTAATGCAGCTTCTACTTGTTGAATGGCTGGTTTTGTCCACTTCACCAGCAACCAACGCCAAAGCACAAATATCAGAGTGAAGACACCCCAAATCCAATTGATTCCCCACTCATGAATCTGCATTCCTGCGGATACTAGCAAGAAAATCACGATTGAGGCGATCGGCATTGCCAATACCACCCACTGCCACACTTTTAAGCGCACCATTACCCCAGGCCTATTATAAAAAGTACAGAGGAAAGTTATCTTCCTATGTACTTTTATCTTAAAAGATTGATACCAATTCAAAATTTAAAATTAAAGAGTTTTGCCTCCTGCCTTTTGACTATGGACTGTTGACTAATGACTAATGACTAAACAGGCAGATTAATAATAAACTGTGTTCCTTCACCAAGTGCAGAAATACAACTTAATTTACCACTGTGAACTTCTTCAACGATTTGTCTGGCGATCGCTAGTCCTAAACCTGTGCCTTTACCTATACCTTTAGTAGTAAATAAATGGTCAAAAATCTTTTGTCTGACTGCTTCGCTCATGCCTGTACCATTGTCAGCGATGATGATTTTGACATTTAAGTCCTCCATTGATGTTGTAATGGTGATGCGGTTGGGTTTTGCTTGAATATCTTTAAAACTTCGTCCTGCGTTTGATTCTTCTAAGGCATCAATTGCATTGGCAAGAATATTCATAAATACTTGATTCAATTGTCCAGGAAAACATTCAATTGCAGGTATATCACCATAGTTTTTGATGACTTCAATTTCTGGGCGTTGTTCGTTAGCTTTGAGACGATGTTTGAGAATTAAGATTGTGCTGTCAAAGCCTTCATGAATATCAAACTTGACTTTATAATCTTTGTCGGCGCGGGAGAAAGTTCTTAAACTAGTGCTGATATTCTTCAAGCGATCGCAAGCTATCATCATTGCATCAACTATCTTAGGCAAGTCTTCTAAACTATATTCCAAGTCAACTTCTTCGGCATGGTCGATAACTTCATCTCCTGGATTGGGGAAGCTTTGTTGATACAATCTCAAGTGGTCGACTATATCAGTAATTGTTGGTTGAGCTTGCTCCAAACTAGCAGAAATAAAACCCAAGGGATTGTTCATTTCATGGGCTACCCCTGCTACTAAGTTACCCAGTGCAGACATTTTTTCGCTTTGAACTATTTGCAATTGAGCTTGTTGTAAATCTTGCAATGCTTGTTGAGCTTGCTGATACATCCTGGCATTCTCTAATGAGATAGCAGCTTGCGAAGATAATAGATTGATGACTTGTAGGCGGTCATTAGTAAACACCCCTTGAGTAAGTTTATTTTCTAAATAGAGAATGCCTACTAAATGCCCTTGATTGATAATTGGTGTACAAATAATACTCTTGGGTTGATGGGTTAACATATATTCCCCAATTACCCCAGGAATGTCAGTTTGTGAGTTGTCTATGACGATTGTTTGTTGAGTATTTTTCACATAATAGATGACTTTTTTAGGGATTTCTTGACACTCATCTATTGTTTGTGATTCCAGGATAGTTCGTACTTGAGTTTGAGAAGTTTCCTGCTTATCAATGAAAGTAATTGCTCTGACTTGCCAAACATCATTTTGAGGAAGCATCAGTACAGATTTTTTCGCCCCCGAAGTTTCTAAAATAATTTGAGTCAGGTTGGCAATAAGTTCATCAATTTCGATGGAACTGGAAATTGCTTGAGCAGCTTTGAGAACAGAGGTAAAATCTAGCGCCTCAGAAATACTACTGCTGGAAGTGTGCGTAGATGCGGAAGTTCCTGAAAAGCCTATAGTTGAGAGAGTTTCTGTAAACGGACGGAAACGGTGTTCTTGTTGTTGCAAGATAGGTTGAAGTAGTTGTAAATAATGCTTCTCTAAATCATCTGTCTTGGCTTTAGCTCCCCAACGAGCATAACCGTAGTAAGCTTCCTGCATATAGCCTTGGGCGACTTGTTCTTTACCAGAGTTGAGGTAGAACTTGGCTGCGAGTTCGTTGGCGAGAGCTAATTCTTGAATGTAACCGTTTTCTTTAGCTTGGGCGATCGCAGTATCATACAAGTTAAAAGCTGCAAAGTTCTGTGTTAAAACCCGTTGCAATTCTGCTTCTACTAAATTGTACTTGTGTAGATAGTTAGCTGGGGCAAACTCTGACCATTTCTGCATCTGTTGTTGATTGGCTGATACTTTTTGCAGATATTCTTGTCTTTCGACATCATCAGCTATGTCACAAAGCGCCAGTAAACTCAAAGATTGATAGAAATTTCTCAAAGGAATAATCACTAAGCCAGTTGCACCTTGTTCGTACTCTTCAAACTTGCTGGCAAACTCAGCAGCGTCTTGGTATTTTTCAAAGAAGTACGATAGTAAAGTTTTAGCTAAATAGACATAACAAATACCGTTAATATTTCTATTAGCAATTAATCCTGCTAAATCTTCTGTTTCATCAAAGCTAGTACCAGAAAGAATCGTTGGTTCATCAACGCTACCTTGCAAGTTCAAAACTGTTTGTCGCCAAATATTTCCCCAAACTAAAGAAACTTCCTGTTTAATATCTGCCATTAACTTACAATATTTTTGTGCTTCCGATTCGGCAAATTCTAAATATTCACCTGACCAGAATAAAAACTGACAATAGCAGTTAGCACAATAACCAACATATTCTAAATTACCAGTCTCTAAACCACTTTCTAACCCCTCTTGGAACAATTTTAAAGCAGATTTAATGGGGTCTTTCCAATGCTTAATGAATAAACTATACGTAAGGTAAACTCTACTTTTTAGTTCTTTAGCAGAAAAACGCTCTAACATTTTTACAGCTAAGTCACCAAATTGGTAGCCAGTTTCAATATCGCCCATACCGCATAACAATAAGCCATAAAGACTATAAGCGATCGCAGCTTGGGGAGAGTTACCAGATTGAATACATATTTTTACCATTGTGAAAATCTTCAAGGGTAACAAAGCCGGTTGGGCGATGTAAACTGGTGCAAACAAACCTGAGAGGATTTGTAAAGCAAACCGTTGATTAGGCTCCTTGAGTTCTGGTAAATTGGCTAAATCTTGAATTACGCGATCGCCTAGTAGGAGCTTGACTTGCTCATGTTCATTGATGGTAGTTTGGCGATCGCAGTCTTTCGGTAAAGTTACACCTAATAAACTCAAAGCTTCTCTACCAGCCTCTATTGCTTCGATAAATCTATTTTGGGCTGTGTAAGATTGAATTTGAATTTCGTAGACTTTGACTTTCTCTAAAGCTGTTCTGGCTTTTTGTAGAGTCAAGTCTATCAATTTTTGGGAAGCATCAAAGTTAGTATTGAGATATTCTGATTCTGCGGCGGATTCGTAAAGTGCTAAAGTTAGTTCATATTCCTGCTCCCAACTATTAGCCGCTAACAACTTCATGCCAAGATCAAAATAACTAACAGCAGCCGCATAAGCAGTAGCTGATTTTGCTCTAGAACCTGCTATGAGGTTCAGTTGAGCTAATTGATATTTCTGACCTTGTTCTTTAATTAAATCAATCCCTAAATTTAGCTGATTGACAATATTAAATATACGATGTTCAAGTTCTCGCCCATCTGTATTATTTAGTAGTAAATAGCCAATATTTAAGTGAGTTGCTTGTTTTTTGTGTTCAGGAATTAGAGAGTAAGCTGCTTGCTGTACACGATCATGTAGAAATCTATAATTGGCAATTTGTGAATCAGCATCGGTAAAATTGTTATAGTTGGCATCATCTCCATAACCTTGGTAAAACTTATAAACTTCGCTAGTAGGTAAAATTAGACCTTCCCGTAAAGCACTCCATAAATCGGCTGCCACTTCAATGCGTGAATGTTGACAGATAATAGTTAAAGTTTCTAAATCAAATCGGTTGCCAATACAAGCGGCTAATTTCAAAATATCTTGGGTGGGCTTTGGCAATTTCTGCAACTGAATTGCCATAAATTCAACTACATCATCAGTCAGGGCTAGAGTGCTAATTTCCGCAATATCACACTGCCAATAACCTAATTCAAAATTAAATGTAATTAATCCCTCTTGATATAATGTTTTGAGAAACTGATTATTGAAAAATGGATTACCTTTGGTTTTTTGATACACTAAATCCGTTAAAGGTAAAGCAACTAATCCAGGACAACTAAGGGTATCAGCTATTAATTGGTTAATGTCTAATTTATGGAGTGCTGTTAGGGTAATTGTGTTGACAGTCGCCCCTGTTTTTGTTATCTCATCACAAGTGAAAATTAAAGGATGAGTAGCAGAAACTTCGTTATCTCGATAAGCGCCAATAATTAATAAATAGCCTCCATTGGCTTCACTCATCAATAACTGCATCAATTTTAAGGAAGCTAAATCTGCCCATTGCAAGTCATCTAGGAAAATAACTAGAGGATGTTCTGGGGTTGTGAAAGTGGCAATAAATTTTTGAAACAGCAAGTTAAAGCGGTTTTGAGCCGCATTACCAGACAATTCTGGAACTGGAGGTTGTGAACCGATAATTTGTTCTAATTCAGGAATAACGTCAATAATTACTTGTGCATTATTACCCAAAGCTGTCAGGATTTGCGTTTTCCAGTATTGTAATTGAGTATCACTTTCACTAAGTAGCTGTCCCATCAATTCCCGGAAGGCTTGGACAAAAGCCGAGAAAGGAATATTTCGGTTAAACTGGTCAAATTTCCCTTTAATAAAATACCCATGTTGCCGCACAATGGGTTTGTGGATTTCATTGACTACAGCCGTTTTACCAGTACCGGAGAAACCAGCCACTAACATTAATTCTGTGCTACCATCGGCAACGCGGTCAAAAGCTGCAAGTAAAGCTTTGGCTTCTGCTTCCCTACCGTAGAGCTTTTCGGGGATAATGAAGCGATCGCAAATATCCCTTTTAGCAATTTCAAAATAGGTAATCCTTCCTGTGGTCTCTAACTGAGATAGACATTTTTGTAAATCATATTTTAAACCTAAACTACTTTGATATCTGTCTTCGGCATTTTTAGCCATTAATTTACTCACAATATCACCCAAAACTTCGGGTATTGCAGAGTTAATCTCATTCATCGCAGGCGGATGTTTAGCAATATGGCAATGTACCAACTCCATCGGTTCAGAGGAAACAAATGGTAATTGTCCTGTTAGTAGTTCAAAAAAAGTCACACCCAAGGAATAGAAATCACTGCGATAATCTATTCCTCTGTTCATGCGTCCAGTTTGTTCAGGAGATAAATAAGTCAGAGTTCCTTCTAAAACGTTGGGGCTGACAATTGTTTGAGTCTGTTTTGGCAGTAAAGAAGCTATACTAAAATCTATAAGTTGGACTTTTTTAGTTTCTGGATGAATAAGAATATTTCCAGGCTTTATGTCTTTATGGATAACACAACTTTGATAGAGATAATCGAGACTATCCGTTAATTGCAGGGCTATTTTGAGAAACTCTAATGAACTTAATTGGTTAGTCTTAGTATATTCTTGAAGGGAAATTCCCCCATAATCTTCCATCACTAGTGCATAGCTATTGCCATAAGGTTCTAAGCTTAAAAGCTTGACAATATTAGGATGATGAAGATTTTTGGCAATAGTATATTGATTGCGAAATTGTAGCAGTTCGTTGAAAGTAGGAAATTCAAGCTGTAATAATTTGATGACAACGCCTTGCTGATCTGCAAGTCTAATGGCTCGATAAACTTCTGTCTTGTACCCCTGATAAATTTTCTTTCTTAGTTCATAGCCGTTAATACAGGGAACTTGACTAATTCCTGTTGTCATCTCTAATCTCCAAAACTCAATAGTTATTTATCAACAAGTAAAGATTCTCGTATCCACCCAAATTTATTGTTCCCAGAATCAAATTTGAATTAACTTATTTTAAGCTAATTGTTTAAAAACACATATAAATGTCATTTTTAATCATCTACTGAACATAATATAAATATTTATTTATCTTTAATTAAGGATTACTAATCTATCTAATAAAAAATTAGTAGAGATGCTAAATATCCAAAATTATCACTTACAAGTAAATGGATATTCTGTCAGTATTTATTAGCAAACAGATGTTTTTATGGCCTATTCTCTTTAAACTAGCGCAACCTCACGTAGAGAATGAGAAAAATTCTACTTAGTTAATTGGATAAATTTCTGGAAAAGGTGATTCTGCTTCTGTATAACCACTTGTCCGTAAATAAATTTTATCAGGAGTTAGGGAAAATCAGAGAAATCGCCGCTTGTAATCTGATACGAATTTTCGCATCGGTATAAAAATTACAAGCTGAATCAGGCGATATCAACATCAATAAAAGCATAAATTTTCAAGGCTTATTAAGCTTTACATATGATTTGGGCTATGTGCCAAGGGTAACTACTGAGAAATTGTAAATAATAATCACGAATAATTGGCATTTTTACTTAGTCTCAAGTATGACTTGATCAGCACATTTTCAGCCAAACATAAATATTTTACTTCTGGATTAATAGTTTTTAGTAACCAAAAATCTTGGCATAGCTATTAGTTTGAGGATTCCAGAAGTAGTTGTAAATAGTTCAATATCATTGTCTTCTCAAGATTGAGAATGACTTCAATTTGTGACATTTATCAGGTATTAACAATTATGAAAACAAAACTAAGATTTCAACCTGTATCTCATAGTTGGGTTGCTTTACATCCAAAACCCAAAGGTGTCATTCAATTTATTGGTGGGGCTTTCTTTGGTACTTTTGGCCCCATGCTATTCTATCGCTATTTGCTCAGATATTTGTTTGATAATGGCTATACTATTATTCTTTTGCCCTTTAACTTTACCTTTGATCATTATGTAGAATCTGGTTTCCTCCTCAAAGAAGAATACGAAATTATTCCAGAGCTAGTCAGAAGGGCAAAGTTTGCCGGTTATGATTATGACGCTTATTTAAGCGATCGCAATTTCTCATGGATTGGTCATAGTATTGGCTGCAAGTATGTTACTCTGTTAGAAGCCTTTTCAGCCTTACCTAGAGAACCCGAACAACTAGAAGCTGTTATTCGAGATATAGTCACCAAAACATCAAATCCATCGGCAACTGCCAAAAATGAACGTAAGATTCAAACTATCGTTCAAAACCTAGAATCATTAATTAATGACCTTAAACAAAGACGCGCTAGAGCTACTCAATTAATTAAGTACTATCTTGGCAAAGAGCAAGATACTTACTGGGACAGAATAGAAGACCCAAATATCGATAGAACTTACTTCAAAAACCTCTTCATTAAAGGTCAGATATCAATACTTTTAGCTCCTGTTAATAGTGGGACTGATAGTGCGATTCCTAAATTTTTAGCCAAGTTTATTGATAAGTTAGGGTTAGGAGTTAAACCTAGTCCTCAAGAAACTTTCGCTTTAATTCAGGCTACCAATCTTTTTAATCTCCTGGGATTAGTTAGTTTTAAATCAGACAAGCTTGCAAAATCAACTTGTGAGTGGTTTATTAATACCTTCAAAAAACCCCCAGCAGATTTACAAAATAATTTAGCAGGTGGTCATTTAAAACCATTAGGAATTAAATTAGGTGGCTATGTTATTAATTTACCCGATAGTCTACCGATAATTGAGTCGCCACAACGACGCAATTCTGAGTTGGAAATATATGTAAGTAAATTACTTCAGACTTTGGAAAAAGAACGCTTATCATAGGGTTTGTAGTTTTACTATCCTTTTCCTTTCTCCATAGTCTGCTTGTGCCTCACTATCAATTGTGAAGTAAAAACTAAAATGAGTAAGCCAAGAATCATAGTTGAAACTTTCTGATTCTTGGCTTTTAACTTCTAAATTTTATTTAGTCATACAGACTAAAGTCTTTACTCCGAACTTATCGAGTAAAACAGTTTATTAAAAATTGCTGGCTGATTTTGGTTGGTCAATATAGCTATATACTAAGCGAGAAACTTGATTGATAAAAGTCTTGGCTCTAGCATCACCGAAAGGTCTAGCTACCATAATACCTGCTAAATAACGCTTACCAGAAGCTGTTTGGATAATTCCTGCATCTGCTAAAACTCTTCCTAAAGTTCCTGTTTTATGTGCAATTGTTGCGCCTTTACCAAGACCAACAGGTAACAAACTTCTGTTATGACAACGGCTCATAATATCCATAACTTGAGCGTTACTGGTAGAACTGATCAACTTGTTGTTAGATATCAAAGCTGCTAACCGGACTAAATCTTTAGGACTGGTTTTGTTAGTTCCCTTGAAGTCTCCCAATAAATTGCGAATGACAGTATTTTGTAATCCCCAACTACGGAATCTTTGGTTCAATACATTTTTACCACCCAAGCGATCAATAATCATGTTTGTGGCGGTATTATCGCTGATAATCATCATTTTGTTGACAGTTTCCATCAGGCTGTATTTAGCGCCTGCTTTGCTATATTGCATGGTTCCCGAACCACCAGCCATTAAGTCACGTCTCATCACTAGAGTTTCATTCGGGTTAATTCTACCAGCCTCAATTTCTTGGAACAAAGCAATCAGAATCGGAAACTTGATTGTGCTGGCTGCGGCAAAAGTTTTTTCGCCATTAATGTCTAAATATTCACCCGTTTCCATATCTAAGAAAAACATACCGGGTGATAGAGAACTATAGCGATTCATCAATTGTTTAATTTGCGAATCTAGTTGGGATATTTCTCTACTTAAAGGCACAACTCCCGCAAAATCTAGATTCTGGCTTACAGGTATATTAATTTTTTCTTCGCTTGATGCTGTATTATCTGCTTCTTGTTTAATAGCGGAGAAGCTGATAATCCAATGTGAGGCGGAATCACCTTTAATGACTAATTTATCGGGGGTAGTTGTATAACCAGGTGCTAACTCAACAACAATTCTTGTAGTATTATTTTCAACTTTACCTAACCGAATTTCTCGTACTGCGGCTCCAAAGTTCCGACGTTGAGTGTTGGTTGAGAAGCTTGTACCCGGAAGGTCAATAACAATTCTGTCTGGATTATTAATCAAAAACGCTGTTGGTTTGACCTCTGAGTCAGTGGTGATATTGAGTTGATTCTGTGTTGGGTCAAACTTCCATGATTCTAAGCGAGCTGCATTTGCTGGAGTAGATAAAAGAATTGTGCTGACAAGACCGAGTAAGAGAAAAGGTGACTTCATGCGTGTGAGTTGTGAGGAGCTACAAGATGATTTGACATATTTCCCGGCGTTTTTTAATTGTTCCGGAAATGTTGTAGGAAAGTGATAGTTGAGGCTATTTTCTGACATCGAGACGTTCACAGATTCAGATAGTTCCACTGCAAACTCAAGGAATTAAAGCTGATACTTTAACCTTGTGAGTAACGATTAGTCAACAGTAAATCAATATATTCTGTTAGCAACAGCTTGTAAAGGTATCAGTAGTAGCCGCAGAAAATAAAACTAGCCTTATCAACATTACAATGAATGTTGACTCTATAGATAGCAAAAGCCCCTGACTTTCACTCAATATTTTTCTTTTGAGGTAACGACTTATCTAAACTGACTCAGTTTATTTAGGTTATTTTGACTAATACTCATCAATATGCCAGCCTGAATATAGCTATTTCACCCCACTCTTCTAATTCTGGCGATCGCCAGGCCTACAAGATTTTTTCTCCAAGCTTCACTAAAACATCATCAAAACTTAAACTGTCTCAATTAAATTAAAAGATTGTATGAACTCCTTAGAGTACCTTTTTAATAAAAGAAACTTTTCGGGGTATATTGACACTTAAGATAAAGTTATCTTAACCGTCGAAAAAATAGTAAGATTTAACATACAGTTATGTCTGTACATGATTCTCATCCTACATCCAAAAGTTTTGCTGTAGATGGATTAGCTGTTGTGAATTATCAGATGAGTGTAAGGTTTGGACAACAACCTTTACACCCTTCCAGTCTTAGTATTACTAAAAGATTAATTGATATTTTAGGCGCTATTATAGGACTTTTGATTACAGCTATAATTACAATTCCTATAGCCATATTGACAATTATTAGTAACCCCGGCCCAATATTTTACTCGCAAGTTCGTTGTGGTTTAAACGGTAAACAATTCCGCATTTGGAAATTCCGTTCTATGGTGGTAAATGCCGATAAGATGAAGCATTTAGTCAAAAATCAAGCTCAAGGTCACATCTTTAAATCGGTGAACGACCCACGTATCACACCTATAGGTAAATTTCTGCGATGTACTAGTTTAGATGAGTTTCCCCAATTCTGGAATGTTTTGCTGGGGGATATGAGTTTAGTAGGAACTCGGCCACCTACGCCTGATGAAGTGATTCATTATGCACCGCACCATTGGCAAAGATTACGAGTTAAGCCAGGGATGACTGGAGAATGGCAAACTAAAGGTCGTTCTAATATCAAGGATTTTGAAACTATTGTACAGATGGATTTAGATTATCAACGTAAATGGTCTATAACTTATGATTTAAATTTGATACTTAAAACAGTCTGGGTAGTGATAAAAAAAAGCGGTGCTTGTTAGTTAACCTTTAACACCACTGCCAATATCTGTTTCTACAATGTAACGCTGCAAGATTAGAAATAGTATTAGCACAGGTGCGATCGCAATTACTGAACCAGCCGCCACTAACCGCCAGTCAAGAGAGAACGTCCCCGCTAATTTTGCTACACCTAAAGGTAAGGTATACAAGTTCTCATCTTGAATGACAATTAAAGGCCACAAAAAGTCACTCCATGAACCGATAAATACAAAAATCGCTAAAGTTACCAAAGCTGGTCTGACGGCTGGTAACATAATGTGCCACCACAACCCTAACTCCGAACTTCCATCCATTCTGGCAGCTTCTTCTATTTCTTTAGGGACACTCATAAAAGCTTGCCTTAAAAGGAAAATACCAAAAGCAGAAGCCAAGCTAGGAAAAATCATTCCCAAATAAGTGTTACGTAATCCCAACTGCACCGTCAAAATATACAGTGGGATCATGACTATTTGGAAGGGAATCATAATCGTAGAAACGATCGCAATAAAAATCCAATCTCTCCCCGGAAATGATAGTCGTGCTAAGGGGTAAGCCGCTAAAGCAGAAAATAACAGATTTAAGCCTACAGTCAGCACCGCTACTAAGGTACTGTTATATAAGTATTGAGCAAAGGGTAAAGCATTCCACACCTTAAGAAAGTTATCTAGAGTGGGTTGCAGTGGTAATAATTGGGGTGGAGACTGAAAAATATTTTCTGTAGGCGACTTTAAAGCAGTGCTGATGAGCCACAGTAGAGGGAAAAGAGTGAGTAAGGCGATCGTACCTAATAACCCATACATTACCAGGATTCGCCACCTTGAGTTTTGCATTTTCCAATTCATCAGCTTCCCTGCCATCGAAATTACCAAGCCAATCAACCAAGTTTAACTAGTTTTATAACAAGTTAATTATCGCAAATCAAAGGATTTAATACCCCTTCCTACAAAGTAAGAGCGCCGACTTCCGGCACTCTTATTTTGCGCTAAATCTACACGTAGTATCGTATTATCATATTCAGACCGGATTTTAATCCCGTCTGAATATGTCTTTAATTTTGAATTTTGAATTGATAATTATAGTGGCTGGTCTTGAACTACATCATAAGGTTGTGGTTCCCGTAAGCGTTGCGCTACTTGTTCGCGTCTAACTTTCGCCAACTCACTGTAGAGCTTTTTGCGAGACAAATTTACGCTACCTACAGGCTCATGTTCTGGTATTGTATGCCAAGGAGAGAATAACAGACCCTCATCTAAGCGTTTGCGTTCCTCAAAATCAAACGTCTGGCTAGGAATACGCACTGTTGCCACTTTAATAAAAGGTGAGTCGCTTTCTTGCCACTCTTGAACGAGATTTTCAATCGGTGTTTTTTCCTCATCTACATAAAACTGAATGAGAAAATCAAAATATGCCTCTCGTTTTTCTTCAGTCAAATACTTAACTATTGCTTCCCGCAAATAATTTTCTGCTTCTGGTAGTGTGGCTGGCGGTTGTTCGGGTTCTTGCGGTTTCACAGAAAATTTGACAATGCGTTCTCCAAACTTAAAGGGAGACATACTCCAATATTGAGTCAACAAGGGATTAGCAACTTTTCTGCTGACAACTTTTTGTAAAGTAGCAAAAGCATAAGCAAGTTCTTGTGTCCGTTCTGGACTAAGCAACCCACTACCAGCTTTAAAAATATCGGCGTAGTCACGAATGTCTTTGGTAAAGAAGGTAGGGAAACTATTAAGGATGAAGTCTTGGGTTTTTTCTTCATCATCCAACACCTTGACACCATCTACATTCATCACCTTGATGGCAATACCCCGGACATCAGGCTGGCTATCAGAACGTAGCTTACCACGCTTTTCTGGCGCACCACCACTAGAAAAGCGAATCCAAACTGGGTAGGTTTGTGGTGTTTTAAACAAACCTACTTGTAGATTTTCAGGAAGATTGGGTTCGATGATAAACTCTCCCCAAATCAGACCATGACTTTTAGTATGAATTTGCCGTAAGTCTGGGCCATTTTGCATTTGAGATTGCAAGCTACTTGCTAGCACCTCATCAGTCAATGCTTCCTGTTCAGTCGTAGATATAGGTGGATTACTCATTGAATGGTACTCCGTGTAGGAATGATATCCCTTAACTTCCAGGCTTCAAATCCGAGTTCTTCGGTTGAAACAGAAATTGAGAGATTTTGATGGCAATAAAATTTTTATCCCGTAAGGATGTTAACACGGGTAGTCTTTTGTGAAGGTTAAATTATCTGTGTTGAATTTGTGTTAGCCTTAGCTGATTTTCCGTTATGACCCCTTGCAAAGGCTGATCCCAACTTTCTACAGGCAGTTGGGGTACATAGGCGAAATCAAAAATAACCCCAATAGTAGGCTTGTTTAACCATTCTGGAGAACTCAACAAGCGGTCATAATATCCACCGCCATACCCCAAACGGTATCCTTGGTAGTCACAAGCAACACTGGGAACGAGAATTAAATCAACTTCAGCAGAATTAATAATTGGCGCTTGCGGTGATGGTTCTTTGATACCGTAAGCATTAGTAAATAAAGGTGCTTCAGGTGTCCAACTATGCCAGTGTAGGGATTCACCAACGCAGCGAGGAAAACCCCAACGGTGTGTAGTAATGGCATATAAAGGACTGAGGTCTGGTTCTTGACGAAAGCTGAAATAAGCAAGAATAGTTTTTGCTTGAGTAAAAAGAGGGGAAGATTGCAACAGAGTACAAATGCGATCGCTTTTTTCTCGCCATTCCCCAACAGAAAAAGACCGCCGAGTTTTAATTAAATCCCGGCGTAGTTCAACTTTAGTTTTTTGATAGTTACTTGCTTGGTTCAATTTTCCGTATTGGAGGTAGGAGGCAATTGACAGTTGACAGTTGACAGTTGACAGTTGACAGTTGACAGGTTAATTTCACTGTCCATTGTCCACTGTCCATTGTCCACTCCCCACTTCCTAGTTAGCGTTTTGCCGATACCAATCAATAGTATTCTTCAATCCCTGCCTAAAGTCTACTTGGGCAGTGAAATTAAAGGCTTGCTTTGCCCGTTCGGTATCCAAGCAGCGACGGGGTTGACCATTGGGTTTATCGGTTTCCCAAACAATTTCACCGTTAAATTCCATCAATTCGCAGATAAGAGTAACTAAATCGCGGATGGAAATTTCGTAACCTGTTCCCAAGTTTACGGGTTCAGACTCATTGTAGAACTGAGTTCCCATGACAATACCCCGCGCTGCATCTTCAGAATAGAGAAACTCGCGGGTAGGACTGCCATCACCCCAGACAGGAAGTTGTTTATCACCTCTGACTTGGGCTTCGTAAACTTTCCGAATTAAGGCTGGGATGACATGAGAACTGCCAGGGTCAAAGTTATCTTCCGGCCCATATAAATTTACTGGCAGCAAATAAATACCGTTAAAGTCATACTGCTGACGATAAGATTGCAACTGCACTAGAAGCGCTTTTTTCGCAACTCCATATGGGGCATTAGTTTCTTCTGGATAACCATTCCATAGGTCATCCTCTTTAAATGGTACTGGGGTAAATTTGGGATAGGCACAAATTGTACCTACACACACAAATTTTTCTACTCCAGCTTGATGGGCTGCATGGATTAACTGAGTTCCCATGATCAAGTTATCGTAGAACAACTCGGCGGGTTTTTCCCGATTAAGTCCAATACCGCCGACATGGGCTGCTAAGTGGATAATGACATCTTGTTGATCTACTGCACGTTGGCAGTTTTCCCACACACGCAAATCTAAATCACGCGATCGCGGTACAGTAATCTTTTCCGTATCAGCCCCAGCCTGACACAGCTGATCTATCACCTGACGACCTAAAAACCCTGCCCCACCAGTGACGAGAATCCGTTTATTGTTCAGTTCTAAGGAAGTCATATTTTCATCCTTGGCAGATTAATCAGAAGTGGAGTACGCCCAGTTCTTGCCGAATAGTAGCAAGATCCTGTGGTAGCAGTGAACCATTACCGTTGGGTGAAGTCTGACCAAGGGCTTGTAAGTCTGCTTCTACCATTAATGCCACCAGTTCCTCAAAGGTGACAGAAGGTTTCCAGCCCAATTTTTGTTTTGCTTTAGTAGGATCACCAATTAATAAATCTACTTCTGCGGGGCGCAGATAACGCTCATCAAACTCTACATATTCTTCCCAGTTGAGATTTACATGATTAAACGCCAACTCTAAAAATTCGCGTACAGAGTGGGTTTCGCCTGTAGCAATCACATAATCATCTGGTTGCTCTTGCTGTAACATTAACCACATCGCCCGGACGTAATCCTTTGCGTAACCCCAGTCTCGCTTGGCATCAAGATTACCCATATAGATGTTCTTCTGTTTGCCGGCAACAATACGGGCAACTGCTCTAGTAATTTTCCGGGTAACAAAAGTTTCTCCACGCCGAGGAGATTCATGGTTAAAAAGAATACCGTTACAAGCAAACAAATTGTAAGATTCACGGTAATTTACTGTTTGCCAGTGAGCGTAAACTTTTGCACAAGCGTAGGGACTGCGTGGGTAAAATGGTGTGGTTTCGCTTTGAGGTACAGCTTGTACTAAACCATACATTTCTGAAGAACCAGCTTGGTAAAAGCGTACTTCAGTGCCTGTACGGTGCTGGTAGTCACGAATGGCTTCTAATAACCGTAGCGTCCCCATGCCTACAGCATCTACTGTATACTCTGGTGAATCAAAGCTGACTCGCACATGGGATTGAGCGCCTAAGTTATAAATTTCTGTAGGTTGAACTTCTTCTAAAATCCGGCGTAGCGTCGTGCCGTCGGTTAAATCACCGTAGTGTAGAAATAACCTCACCCCTTCTTTATGGGGGTCTTCATAAATGTGATCGATGCGATCTGTGTTAAAGGTAGAAGTCCTGCGAATAATACCATGTACTTCATAACCTTGTTCTAATAAAAATTCGCTTAGATATGAACCATCTTGACCAGTAATCCCTGTGATTAATGCACGCTTATTTTGGCTCATGCTTTGTCTATTTCCTTTTTCTGTTATGAAATTTTCCAGGTCAATTGATACAACCTAGCAGGTAATCTCTCAATTACCTAACGGTAAACTTACGTGTTTTAATGAACAGGTGGATTGTATCGTAAATAAATATACTTAACAAAGTGTAAGTTTTCCCGAAAAATGAAACCTTGAGGTTGACAAATCAAGTTATTTAGGGCTTTTTAGCCATGTTCTTAAAGATTTGATGAATATTTTCTTTGTCAAAACTTTATACTGATGGTAGTTTTATTAAGCGAAAATTAATTATACTAACCTTGTTTTTAGAGAAAGAGCTATTGTCTTGAATTTTAGAGCTAGATAACAAGATTAGATTTTGTTTGATTTATATATCTTCTAATTAATGTTTAATAGGTAAATTATTAATTTATTACCAATCATCTAAAGTGCAAAAGATATTTTGATTAAGGGGCAAGTAATGCCCCTAACTAAAAGAAACGTTTTTGTTAGTACGCTCCGTTATTTTTGGGCATGATTACTACATCAATTGTTTTCAATATTATCCATAGATCCAACCAAAGAGTTCTAGATTTAACATAATGTAAATCTATTTGCACTCTCCGGGGATAGGGAATGTCATTACGTCCAGAAACTTGCCATAACCCAGTAATGCCTGGTTTTATTGTCAAAACTTGCTCAATATGATGACCATATTTTGGTAGTTCTTCTGCGACTAGAGGACGGGGGCCAACAACGCTCATATCCCCTTTTAAAACGTTCCAGAATTGTGGAAATTCATCCAAACTAGTAATTCGCAAAAATCTGCCAATCTTAGTAATTCTGGGGTCTTTTTTGAGCTTAAAGCTGCTTTCAAATTCCTGCCGCAACTGAGGCGATGTTTCCATCATCTGTACGAGAATCTCGTCAGCATTAGTAACCATCGTTCGGAATTTAATGCAGTTAAAGGGTTTGTAGTTTTGACCAATTCTTTCTTGGACATAAAAAATTGGGCCTTCTGAGCTTAAAGCAATCAGCAAGGCCAAAATTAAGTAGACTGGTGAGAACAGAATCAACACCAACAACGAAAATACGATATCGAAAAGTCTTTTCGCAAACTCTCCGTTTATACCTTGCAAAGACAAACCTTTGGGTTTGATTTTAGGTGTCTTTGTTTTTTGACCACGCTTGACAGTAGAACGCATAGACGAGCTAGCATTTTGCTGTAAGCGTCGTTTGCCGGAGAGGAGTGAACTCTGGGCAGTCATCATACTCCTTAATAATCCACACCACACATAGTCCCAATCTTAAAGCCAAAAGGAGGCGCATCTGGGGTTAAATTGCCAAAAGCATACAAAACAATTACAAAAAATTTTGCCTAACTGGCTAAATTAGGCTTTTTTTGATAACACTGGTCTACAAAATCTAGATAGCGCTTGGCAAAGTTTTGTGGGGAAAACTCCGCAGCGTGCGATCGCATATACTCAGGGTCAAGAGCATCTTGATACATTTCAAATTTTTCCACTGCCTCCACCAAAGCTGCTTCTGTTTGCATTTTAAAAAATATACCTGTTCCTGTATCTTTATAGGATCGTACATCTCTTACAGTTTCCGTGGCACCCCCCATGCCATAAGCAATTACTGGAGTCCCACAAGCTTGTGCTTCCACCAAAGCTATGCCAAAATCCTCACGGGCAGCATAGACAAAGGCTTTGGCTGTTGCCATGTATTTTTTAACTACATCATCAGGTTGCCATCCCAAAATTTGAATATTAGAGTTAGCTAGCTGGCGAATCTCTTGCATTTCCGCACCTGTACCGATAATTACTAATGGTCTTTGTAATTTATTAAACGCCTTAACAATGAGAGATACTTGTTTATAACTTACTAACCGGGAAACTGTCAGATAAAAATCCTCTTTTTGGGGTATAAAAGGAAATTCTGCGACATTTACGGGGGGATAAATAACTGTGGCTTCCCGCCGATAGCAACGCCAGATCCTTTGAGCTGTGTAATGGGAATTGGCGATGAAGTAGTCTACCCGATTTGCACTTAACACATCCCATTGGCGGAGGCGATGCAGCAAATATCGGGTTATACAACCAGCTACACCACTCCCTAATTTGCTATACCGTAAATAATCGAAGGTTAAGTCCCAGGCGTAACGCATAGGACTATGACAGTAACAAATATGTAATTGGTCAGCAGTAGTTAAAACTCCTTTAGCTACGGCATGGGATGAAGATAAAATTACGTCATACTGGCGTAAATCCAATTGTTCAATAGCCAAAGGTAAAAATGGCAAGTACTTTTGGATACCATTACGAGCGAATGGCAAGTGTTGGAGAAAAGTTTTGCCAATCTGACGTTGATATAAGTAACTTTCAGGATTTTGAGACTCAAAGTCAATGAGGGCGTATAAATCGGCATCAATATGATTCAGGATTTCTCGCACCACGAGTTCTGAACCGCCAGTGGCTTTTGGTGTCAGCCACTCATGAACAAGAGCATATTTCAAGGGCACAGCTAACTTTAAGATGTAGAAGATAACTTAAGCAATGTGTGAGGTTAACTGCAAAGTTTCCCTTTGTAACGAAGACATAGGAAGCCCCCAGATAAAACCTTAAGACGTAATTCTTTCACAAGATGTTCCAGAGGGATACAGCAACCTGATAACCTCAAATCAGAGGCTAGGGAGTAGGGAGTGGACAATGGACAATTGACAATTGACAGTGGACAGTGAATTTAGCCTGTCAACTGTCAACTGTCAACTGTCAACTGCCTCTAAAAAACACAGGGATGGTAACGTATGCGAATTTTGATTATTGGTGGTACTAGGTTCATTGGGGTTTATCTAACTCAAATTCTGGTGGAACAAGGACATGAAGTAGTCCTTTTTAATCGTGGTAATCGACCGCTACCAGCTTTACAGGGAGTAGGACAAATTATAGGCGATCGCACGGATGCCACGCAGCTTAAAGATAAATTGTCACAAGAAAATTTTGATGTCGTTTTTGACAATAACGGGCGAGAGTTAAGTGATACTCAACCACTGGCAGAAATTTTTCAAGATAGGGTGCAGCATTTTGTTTATATGAGTTCTGCGGGGGTTTATCTCAAATCTGACCAGTTACCCCACATTGAGGGGGATAAAGTAGACCCCAAAAGCCGCCATAAGGGTAAACATGAAACCGAAGCCTATTTACAAGAAAAAGGATTACCCTTTACTTCGATTCGTCCTACATACATTTACGGGCCGCGTAACTATAACGATTTAGAAAGCTGGTTCTTTGATCGCATTGTACGCGATCGCCCGATTCCTATTCCCGGTAATGGCTTACATATCACTCAACTAGGTCATGTCAAAGACTTAGCCACGGCAATGTCGCAGGTGATTGGGAATCAGCAGGCGATTGGACAAGTTTATAATGTTTCTGGCGATCGCTATGTCACCTTTGATGGTTTAGCCCGTGCTTGCGCCCAAGCCGTAGGTAAAGCGCCAGATGACATTAAAATTATCCATTACGACCCGAAAAAGTTCGACTTTGGCAAACGCAAAGCCTTTCCCATGCGGGTGCAACATTTTTTTGCATCAGTAAATAAAGCACAAACTCAGTTAAATTGGCAACCCCAATATGATTTAATTTCTGGATTAGCTTATGCTTATGAAAATGATTATTTAGTAAATGGACGCGATAAAGCCGAAATAGATTTCTCTGTAGACGAGGAAATCATCCAAGCTGAGTAAATGAGTGCTGAGTCAGGAGTATTAAAAATTCTTAATTTTGCGAAAAGTTCTGTAGGCGGGTTTCCCGCCGTAGGAAACTTTTCAAGACGAATTTTGAATTTTGAATTTTGAATTGATTCTCCTACTCAACCTCACTCAAAGTTTCCGGCGCAGATGCTTTCTGTTCTTTAGAAATGCTGCGTTCGTACCAATTCATTAAGGGTGTAGTAGATATGCCATGTATAATCACAGAAACTACAACAGTGGTGTAAGTGATCCAAGCAATTTGTTCGCCCGCTTCATTTTTTAAACCATTACCTAAAGCGTAGGCAAGATAATATAAAGAACCAACACCACGAATACCAAACCAGCCAAATAACCAACGGGTTCCCGGATGGAAGTTGCGGCGGTGGGAGTCTAAAGGACGTTTGCCAATGGTGCTAATCCAGGCTCCTACAGGCCTAATAATTAAGAATAGGAAAATGACGATAATAAATGATTGATAGGCATAATCAACTATTGGTTTCCATAGCAATATTGAACCTAATAATAAAATTGTACCAATTTCTAAGAGTCTTTCTAATCGTTCAACAAATTCTAATTGTGTTATTGGTCTTTCAGGGTTGCTATAACTATCTTGGACGACTAAACCAGCAATAAATACCGCTAAAAATCCATAACCATTAACAAATTCTGTCAAAGAATAAGTTAATAAAATTGCACTAATAGCAACAAAATCTTCCATCAAGGCATCAGCAGAAAGGCGATTTTGCACTTTTTGATCAATCCAAACTATGGCTTTACCTACAACAAAACCCATTACCAAAGCAGAAGCAATCGCCCAAATTAAATCAACTGCTACCCATTGTTTAAACCAGTTATTCCAATTGTTATCTTTAATGGCAAAAAGTCCAAAATAAACAAAGGGAAAAGCTAAAGCATCATTTAGTCCACCTTCGGAAGTTAAACCGAAACGTAATTCATCTTTGTCATTGATATCTGTTAGTTGAACTTCCGAGGCTAACACTGGGTCAGTAGGGGCAAGAATGGCTCCTAATAAAATAGCTTCTCCCCAACCCATGCCTAATAAAAATTTACTTACAAGGGCTATGCCAACAATTGAAATAGGCATTAAAAAGCCGATGAGACGGCTTGTAATATCCCAAACACCACGTCTAAATGGATTTATAATTTTTAATCCACAGCTAAAGACGGAAACAATAACTACAAATTCTGTGATTCTCTCAAGTAATGCGGCATTAAATACATCATCTTGCCGTAATTTAATCAAATTAAAGCCGTAAGGGCCAAGAATTACACCTACAAATAAATATATCAGTGCGAATGATAGAGGTAAACGCGATATCCAACCCGAACCTAATGTAACAGCTAGCAAAAGTAGACCAATTACAAATAGTTCAACAACATAACTGTCTACCATATAAATTATGTATAAAAAAATAAATCTTCTCAGTTATTCTAGTGGCGATCGCTGATTTGTATAAAATATCTAGGGATAGATTTTATAAAGTTTTCTTCCAGTTTTTTCTACTTCTGTTAGCTTAGTGAAGATAGTGCTAATAGGAGCATTTGTCATGAAACTTCCAGATAGTCCACAGATACCCAAATTCATGCAGTTATTGCAGTGGATTTATCAGCCATTGCAATTGATGGAAGCATCTGCCAAAGCTCACGGTGATTTTTTTACACTATGGCTCACAAATAAACAGCCAATGGTGTTTTTAAGTAATCCTCAAGCAGTGCAGCAACTTTTTTCTCTTCCTTTAGAACAGTTAGACGCTAAAGCATCAGCCCAAATTCTCCAACCTTTATTGGGTGAAAACTCTTTACTATTGCTGTCTGGGGAAACTCACCAACGCCAGCGCAAGTTATTAACGCCGCCTTTTCATGGTGATCGCATGAGAGCCTACGGCGATATCATTACTAATATTACCAAAGAAGTCATCAGACCAGATTTATATCCCCAACCGCAAGAGTTCAACCCAGAACGGTTTTTAGAAAAGCAGTATTCATTATATGAGTATCTACCATTCGGTGGCAGTAATCGGCGCTGCGTAGGTATGGCTTTTGCCTTGTATGAGATGAAATTGGTGTTGGCAACAGTATTAAAAAATCTGGATTTAGCATTAGTTGATAACTATCCAGTTAAACCTATCCGCCGTGGTGTTACCTTAGCACCCTCCGGTGGTAAATGGTTAATTGCTACAGCACAGCATCAAACAACCAAAAATCCTATTGAGGTGTAGTTAATGGTGGCGATCGCTTCTATGATTTTACCAGGGGCGATCGCACTACTCAAAACTTCCCTGACTTCTGCACATCTCTAAGCTACAGCTACTTTACTCAATAAAGTAAATGCTTCCGAATATTTACAACTACCTCAGCGTTACCAATTTCATCTGCTCTTTACTTTACTGCTATCTTAAACACAATATTTTTATTTACCATAAATTACTTCATCAGCAATTTTACATTCTTCATTAAGAAAGAATATAAATTTCATATTTTTTTCTGTAATCACAGTATTTTCATCTTCAAGCATTGCTAAAAACACTACAGAATTTTATTTTTGATGCTCTTATCAAAATCTAGTAATTACATCATTTTTTTTAGTAGAGATTAGTTACAAAATTGACTTACAAAACTTACGAATCGAAAAGTTAAATGCTATCTCTTAAAAAACTTGCTTGTTTTACAGTTCTTTCCGCATCCGTAGTTACTTCTGTTGCTTACGCTGGTTCTGCCCATGCTGTTAAGATGACTTACAGTGCTGGTGCTTACCGTAACCAAAATGTTAAGAATGAAGGTGCTTTCTCTGAAAATGTCAACAATAAGAATTTTGTTACCATCGATTTCAATGGCATAACTGACAATAGCTTTAAGGGCAACGATCTAGTACAATACACCTTCTCTGGAGGCAGCTATTCAACTACTCCTGGAAGTACAGGTATTTTTAATGATCAATGGGCTCCTGCTAGTGTTAAAGGAGAAGTAAATCAGAGCAATTATTTAGCAGTATTTGATGGTAACTCTGTCAGCATTAAAGCTAAGAATGGAGGTGTTTTTAATTATTTTGGTATTAACGCAGGTGCTTTAAGCGGTGGTAATACCTTTGAATTACTCAAGGGAGGTACAGTAGTTGGCTCATGGGATTACATTGCTTTAAACGCAGTTGCAAAGGTTGTGGGTACTAACCAGAACGGCGAAAAGAATGGTTTTTATGAGTTTTTATCTCAGGGTTTCGATGACAACTTTGATGAAATCAGGCTTTCCCAAGTTGGAGGCGGTGGATTTGAATCTGATAACCACACATTTCAGATTGGTAGTGGGGCGTTCCAATCTACTCCAGAACCTGGTGTTACTTTAGGGATGCTAGCGGTGGGTAGTATCTTCCTTTACCAGCGCAACAAAAAGCTACAAAATGTCAAGTAGTCCTAGATTTGAAATCTAATAGACCGAACTGAGTTAGGTTGCATTTGTAATAAATTGGATTAAAGTACATATTTATAAATATCTCTCCAGTATGCTATGAAGCATTTGGAGATTATTTTTTATAGCAACGGACATATTGGTTAGGACATCATATTTTGCTCTCAAGGGAATAGGGAACGGGGAACAGGGAACAGAGAAATGTCCTAACAATTGTGGCTACTGCTATAACAACTCAAAATTAATAAATTCAAATTTACTAATAAATTCAAATTTACTTAATGTTTTCAGTTTGATACAGGAATTAGATTTTATTGCTGGAAAAATATCAGTATTATGTAGGCTGTACTAGGCTTAAGCCATAACGCACCTAAAGCATGGAGCGAGGCGCGTTACGCTAATACTAAAACGCCCTACGTATATTTCATCAATCAAATATCAGTGCTATATCTCTCATGATTTAATCAACTGTCAACATGTAGGCTGTTAAAGCAACTGCTAAAGCATCGGAAGCATCGTCCGGTTTAGGAATTTCCTCTAAATCTAATTCTCGTGCTACCGCTTCTTGTACTTCAGATTTATCAGCGTTGCCATAGCCTGTTAAAGTTTGTTTAATTTGGGCTGGGGTAAACTCTACATAAGGCAAATGGTGCTGTGCCAATGCTAACATAACTACACCTCTAGCTTGTGCCACAAGGATGGTACTTGACATACGATAGAAGAACAATTTTTCCACTGCAACCAAATCAGGTTGTAACTGGTCAATCACGGTGTGCAAATCATCGAACAAAGTACACAAGCGTTGTCCTACATCCACATCTGCCGAAGTTCTAATCACGCCAAAATCCAAGATATTCACCATCGTATCTTGAATTTGGGTGGGACTTTGTTTGCAAGTAATTGCACCAAAGCCTAAAATAGCCAATCCTGGGTCTAATCCTAAAATGCGTTTTTCCATTAACTGTTGATGGTTGACTGTTGACTGTTGACTATGGACTAATGACTAATGACCAATGACTAATAACCAAGTAGAAAAAAGTTTCCATAATTTCTTACTTGGTGTTAAAACCAGTTAGTGTACATTTTCTGTTAATTATTGTTTGTACCACGGCTCCGAATTAGGTATGTCAATCGGTTTTCTCAGACAAGCTCTTAACGCGCTGCAAAAGCAGTCGCCTAGTCGAACGTCCCATCGGGTGAACCAGTGGTTCAAATGGTTATCCCCTGGACTTTCGATCAAACGTTGGCTGCTAATTAGTGTTGGGGGTGTTCTACTGTCGATGCTGGGGTTAGCTATTTGGGTTAAGCTAACCCCCATTTTTTGGTTGATGGAGTTGATTAGAGGTTTTTTAGGAGCCATAGCCAACATTTTACCCAACTATATCAGTGGCCCTTTGGTAATTTTGGGCGGCTTGTTATTGCTGCTTTGGGGTCAGACTCGCACTGTTGGCTCAATTACTCAGGTTTTAAGACCAGGTGCGGAAGAAGAACTGATTGATGTACTGTTAGCCCATCGTCGCTTGTATCGGGGGCCGAAAATAGTTGTTATTGGTGGTGGGACTGGGCTATCTACTTTGCTTAGAGGGTTAAAAACTTACAGTGCTAATATTAGCGCGATCGTCACTGTGGCTGATGATGGTGGTTCTTCTGGTAGGTTGCGTCAAGAATTTGGTGTCTTACCACCAGGGGATATTCGCAACTGTTTGGCAGCTTTGGCAGATGAAGAAAAGTTATTAACAGAGTTATTTCAATATCGTTTTCGGGCTGGGGATGGTTTGACTGGTCACAGTTTTGGTAATTTGTTCTTAACTGCTATGAGCGATATCACCGGAGATTTGGAACGAGCTGTTGCTGCTAGTTCTAAAGTTCTGGCGGTGCGAGGGCAAGTTTTGCCTGCTACTCTCAGCGATGTTCGTCTCTGGGCAGAATTAGCCGATGGCCGCATCATTGAGGGTGAATCGAGTATTCCCAAGGCTGGCGGTAAAATTGTCAAGATTGGTTGCATTCCTGCCAACCCTCCAGCTTTGCCAGCCGCGATTAAAGCTATCAAAGAAGCTGACTATATTATTATTGGCCCTGGTAGCCTTTACACCAGTTTAATTCCTAACTTATTAGTATCAGACATTGCAGATGCGATCGCCGCATCTCAAGCCCCAAGTATTTATGTCTGCAATGTCATGACTCAACCAGGAGAAACTCAAGGGTACACTGTTGCTGACCACATCCGTGCCATTGATGCGGCTTGTGATGGCAGAAGGTTATTTGATGCTGTACTAGTACACAAAAAATCACCCTCAGCCCAGTCACTCATCCGTTACGCACAACAAAATTCCCATCCTGTATTTTTAGATAGGGAAGATGTAGCCCAACTTGGAAGAAGAATAGTTTTAGCTAATGTCTTATACGAAGACGAAACAGGCTTCGTGCGTCACAATCCCCAAAAGTTAGCTAAAGTCCTATTGAAATGGTACAGTGGCGCACATCATGGGAAGTAGGGAGTGAGGGGAGATGAGGGAGTCAGGAAAAACTAATGACTAATGACTAATGACCAAACAATGAAAATTCACCTTGTAGATACACAAGCAACATTAAATTTGGGGATTTTTCTAGGGCAAACTTTAACAACCGGTACTGTAATTTTACTGGCTGGTGATTTAGGTGCGGGTAAAACTACTTTAGTACAAGGTTTAGGTAAAGGTTTAGATATTACTGAACCCATTGTCAGTCCTACTTTCACGCTGATCAATGAATATACTGAAGGACGTATCCCCCTTTACCATTTAGATTTATATCGCTTAGATCCGCAAGAAGTTGTCAATTTAAACCTAGAAACTTACTGGGAAGGTATTGAGGTAATTCCGGGTATTGTAGCGATCGAGTGGTCAGAACGGATGCCCTACAAGCCAAGTTCTTATATTGATGTGCTTTTAACTTATGGCGATGAGGGCAGTCGTCAAGCCGAGATTATACCTTTCAATTGCACTATCAGCGAGTCTATTACTACTATCTGAACAGCTTTAGCTCAAATTAGGTAAAAACACTGCCTAGCACTTGATTAATATTAGGGATGTTTAGCACTGGCTAAGACGGTAAAAATTTACCCCAAATCACATGAGAATTATCCTAAATTCCACAGTATATCAGCGCCATACCTAATTAATCTCCACATTATTTAAGACAAAATTTTTACCGATAGATGAGGAAGAATATTTTACTCATGCTATCTACCACTACCGCGCTCATCACAGAAATTCACTAACATAATTGCCTTCATATTTGTAAAATTGGTGAATTACTCTTCAACAAAAAATTTGATTGCATTTGCTATCTATGGATGCCATCTACTGATTTATTGATTGAGGTTAGCTAAGATTGCGTATGCTCTGAATTAATCTTTCTGTAGATGGATGAAAACTGAAATCTAAGTGTTTTCAAAGTTTGTGTACAAGTAATATCTGGCGAGTTGCAAGATTTCTTGAATACTTTTGGTGAAAATTAAATTGGTTTTAACATTGACATAAACTGTTCCTTTAACGAATTATTTATCTAATCAGGCTTACAACAGACATTTGATAAATCAGTCAATACTGGAAAATTCTTTTTATTTTTTTGCACTATCATTGTTCTTGTTTACCTATTCCTAGATTATCTCTGTAAAATTTGTGCTTAATTATGCAAGAACAAATACTGATTTAGTGTTTCTATCTATGTTTTGCTAAGTAATATGAATATCCTTAGCAGTCAAACGTTTCGCAGCATTAAACAAGCAGAGATGTCAGAAATAAGTTTTTAGAACGTACAATTTAAGTGAATATAAAATTTTTATATGTATAAAACATTGTTTTCATGAAAATTGACCCGTTTACTTAACCCTAATTTTCTCTACAGTTATGTGCTAAAAAATCCGGATAGTTAAATGCAAAAAGCTCATAGGGGTAAGTAAAAGGCTTACTACTTTCCGTACTAGTTGCTTAATCTATCCTGGTACTTAAGTATTCCCAAAAAAATTTTGGATATATACCCGTAGGGTTACTAATTATGAAGCTATAAGTAGAACTTAATATATAAGAGTAAAATTAAAGTCTATCTTATGATAGATAATATTTTCTTCGCCTAGATTTGAGTTGACACCGATGAATAATCTGAGAGTGTAAGCGCTTTGAACACCTACACCCTAAGCAAAACCTTTGATTTTTCGTTATAAGAGCCAGAAAAGGACTTGTTTAAAACAATCTAAAGTTTTAATTTGACAGAAGTTTCCTGATGAGACGATTAATTAGCTTGAATAAAAGCAGCGATCGCCTCTTTCACTTGAGATCCGCAATCATTTCTGGTTTGAAAAGCATACCCATACTCAATAAACTTTGACGTAGCATCAATTAAACTCTGCAAAGTTCTCTCCCTGGCGTTATCCATCTCTTCACTGAGTTGAGTTTTTGTAAATTTGTTGACTCTCTCCTCTGGTTTAAGAAGTTCACGAGTATCTTTATATGTTTCATTTTTTTTAGCTCGGAATTTCTCATTCAAATCAAACTGAAGACGCAAATATCTTTGAGAGTTATAGCCACCCATAAGATGACGGCAGATAGTACTGCTAACTTCAGATGTCGGTTCCATAAATATATCAACAAGGTGCTGCGCCCAGTTCACCCCACGCCAGTCTTTTATCTGCTCAAATTCATATGGTTCACCGGTTTGACCAGTACCAATAGACAAGATGGCGATGTCTTCTAAACTTTTAACAGAGTCTAAATTGTATTTTTGTTTGATTTCTGGAGAAATTGAAGATTGAGATAACCGCATGACTAAGCTAAGTGCAGCTAAAGCTGGGTTATTTGCAGCAACGCCTCCATCAATATGAGGGAATACCCAATTGCCATATTTTTCTTTATTGACAGGCTCTAATTTATATGGTGGAAAGTAGGTAGGTGCTGAGGCTGAGGCGGCGCAAATTTCCCATAAATAACAATCGTCATACCATCTATCACCTATATCTGGATGGCAATTAGTAAAAAATGTAGTGTTACGGTAGAGAGTATCATAAGCCAAAATCAAGATTATTGGGCTTTCAATGTCTTTAATTTTGCTGTCGCCTAAAACATTTTTTAAGACTTTAGTTAGTCCTTGGTGTAAATATTTAGGTGGTGAGACTACTTCCATAAATTGCGGCAAAGGCGACGGAATAGGTTGATAACGCTCTTTGCGATGAATGGGAAATATTCGTTTACCTTGTTCTTTATAGAGTTTAATTAGCTCACTACTATTTTTTTTAGTGGCGATTCCGGCTGTTAATATTGATCCTGTGGAAGTGCCAGCAATTAAATCAAAATATTCGTGTAAAGATTTACCATGACGCTGTTGAATCTGTCGTTCTACTTCTTCTAAAATGCTTGCTGTAATAACACCGCGTATACCGCCACCATCCAAACTCAAAATTTTAAAGGCCATTGTAGTTTTCTCAGGGTAGATTCAGCACTGGAAGTTGAAAGGCTAAGGCAGAGGTAAGCGGAAAAGTATCTAGTTTGCATAGGGTAATTAAATCAAACTCTTGTGGAGTAGGCATTATGAACGCCCTTATTATGCAAATTAAAGGTTTAACAGCTTAGAGAAGCAGAGAAAGAATCATAGTTTTCCACAAATATGGCAATTTCAACGCTTCTCTACCGCGCCTCAACATTCACCCACAGTTTTACTCTACGTAAAATGAGAATATTATTAGCTACACAAAATTTAAAGCTTGACCCCGTACTTGAGTATTTAACTTGCCTTTGTCATAGACAATTTCACCGCCAACTATAGTCGTGACAGCCCATCCTGTAAGGTTCCAACCTTCAAAGGGACTCCAGCGACATTTGGTCAATAGTTCTTCTCTCAGGACGGGGCGGTATGTATGCAAATCGACAAGCACTAAGTCAGCATCATAACCAGGAGCGATCGCTCCTTTATTGGGGATACCATAGGCTTTAGCGACAGATGTAGACATCCAATTGGCAACTTGGGCAACACTACATTTCCCCTCCATCGCCGCCGTTAACATTACCGCCAAGGATGTTTCTACCCCAGGCATCCCAGATGGGCTATTGGGATAAGTTTGTGCTTTTTCTTCTAAAGTATGGGGAGCGTGGTCTGTAGCAATGAAGTCAATTACCCCATCCCGCAAGGCTTGCCACAAAACTTCATTATCGTGGGGCGATCGCAATGGCGGATTCATTTGTGCTAATGTACCGATACGCTCATAAGCACTAGTATTCAATACTAAATGTTGGGGTGTGACCTCTGCTGTCACCCAACTAGGTTTATCTTGACGCAATAACTCAGCTTCGTCGGCTGTAGACATATGCAGAATATGTAACCGACGCTGATATTTTTTAGAAAGTTTTAATGCCAATTGAGTGGCTAAAAGTGCAGCTTGGTTGTCTTGAATTTGTGAGTGAATGGCTGGGTCTTGAATGCCTGCGAATTGTTGACGGCGCTGGTTAATTCTGGCTTGGTCTTCCGCATGAACGGCAATTAGGCGCTGACCTTGAGCAAATATGGAATCGAGTATAGTTTCTTGGTCAACCAGCAATTGACCGTGCATTGACCCCATAAAAATTTTAATTCCTGGTGTGGGATGTGCCGAGATTAAATCTGGGGTATTTTCGCCCGTTGCCCCAATAAAAAAGCCATAATTGACTAAGCTTTTTTGGGCAGCACGTTGTAACTTGTCATTTAAAGCTTCCTGATTAGTTGTCAGGGGGCGTGTGTTGGGCATTTCTAAAAAAGAAGTTACGCCTCCTTTTGCACAGGCACAACTAGCTGTGAATAGGTCTTCCTTGTGTTCTAGACCTGGCTCGCGGAAATGTACCTGGGGGTCGATGACTCCCGGCAACAAAGTCAGTCCTTCCGCGTCAATTTCTGTAGCTGGCGTATTGTTGGCAATTGTTGGCGCTACTTCCACGATTTGGCGATCGCGTGTCAACACATCCCCAACTAAAAACTCACCATTCGGTAGAATGATGCGAGCGCGACGAATTAGTAAACTTTGTGGAGATGACATAAGGCTAACACTTTTCCCAGCCGGGGCTATAGACTATAAAAAACTATGCTTTTAGGGCAATGTAGTCAGCAGTATTTGTAATAATTTTTTGCACTATGTGAAAAAAAAGTTTATTTTTAACTTATGAATCAGCCTAGTTGCCCAAGTTAATTGTCAAAAATAAAGGTTTTAAGTCAATGAACTAGTCTACTCCTCTCGCTAAGATTAAAGAATATAGTCTCTCTGAGCGAGTTAATTACTTACACTATTTATTACTTCACTAATTTCATGCAAAATCAAGTGTCTGAAAATAATTCTAGTAAACAACCTGATAACTCTTGGATCGGAGAGTTGGGTAGAACAGTTGTATTAAGTATTGTTCTTGCCTTGGGTATTCGTACCTTTGTGGCTGAAGCACGATGGATTCCTTCTGGTTCTATGGAACCCACTCTCCACGGTACTCCAAACCAGTGGGAAGCAGACAAGATTATTGTAGATAAGTTGAAGTATAGATTTGCTCAACCCCACAGGGGAGATATTGTAGTTTTCTCACCTACAGAAGAATTACAAAAAGAACAATATCAAGATGCTTTTATCAAAAGAATCATTGGCTTACCAGGAGAAACAGTAGAACTAAGAGACGGTAAGGTATATATCAACAAAAAGCCTTTAAACGAAAAAAATTATCTTAGTGCTAAACAAACTACAGTAATTGATGTTTGTACATCAGGTCAGCAACCAGCTTTCTTAGCAAAACCTCAAACAATACCTCCAGATTCTTACTTAGTGCTAGGAGATAATCGTAATAGTAGCTACGACAGCCGTTGCTGGGGTGTCGTTCCTCGTAAAAATATTATTGGTCGTGCAGTGCTTCGCTTCTGGCCGCTTAACAACGTAGGTGGAATCGATAAATCACCGTTATATCCACAGTGAAAGACTAGAATCAGGTAGTAGTCAATCAATTTTGAATTTTAGATTTTAGATTAACTGGGTTGGTAATGAAAAACAAATCCACACATCTAAAATTTGCGGATCTCAAAATTGCTACAGTCATATCATATAAATCTTAGTCTATGAGTTATAAACTTTGGACTAATGACTAATGACTAAAAATACAATGCCTTACCTAGCCAAAATTTTCATCTACCCCATTAAATCATTAGATGGGGTAGAACTAGAGCAAGGGCGAGTTCTTGCTAGTGGCGCATTAGAACATGACCGCGAATTTGCGTTATTTGATGAAAAGTCTAAGGTAGTGAATGGCAAGCGTTATTCATCAATTCATCAATTGCACTCGCAATTTAGCATCCCCCAACGAACTATCTCGCTACAACTTCCTGGCCAAGAATCAACGACTGTATTTCATTTAGACCAAGAAAGACAAGCACTAACAAACATTTTGAGTGATTTTTTTGGGTTTGCTGTAACGCTACAGCAAAACTCTGTAGTCGGCTTTCCTGATGATTTAAAATCACCAGGCCCAACCATAATTAGCACCGCCACCTTAACAGAGGTGGCTTCTTGGTTTCCTGATGTAACTGTCGATGAAATGCGTCGTCGAATGCGTGCAAATCTGGAAATTGGTGGTGTACCTGCATTTTGGGAAGACCAATTATTCAGCGAATCAGGTGATTTACTTTCTTTTCGGATCGGAGATGTACAATTTTTCGGAGTAAACCCCTGTCAGCGTTGTGTAGTCCCTACAAGAGATTCCCGCTCAGGTGAGGCTTATTCAAATTTTCAGAAAATCTTTATTCAAAAGCGACAAGCAACTTTACCGCAATGGGTTGCTTCATCTCGGTTTAAGCATTTTTATAGTTTAAGCGTCAATACACAATTACCTAGTTCAGAAACAGGGAAACTGATCAAAATAGGGGACAAAGTAGAATTTACGCTGGATTTGAATTAGAAAAACCTGTAAGCATTTCTATGCCATCTGAAGGCATTAACTAGGACTTACGCACCAAGGTTATCTGTTGAGAGTAGGTGTAAAGGTTTGAAAGATTCATACTCATCTACCCTTATACCTTTGTCTAAACCCTTAATTTTTCGTTGTCATGCGCAAGTCTCATAACTTTCTTCTGTAATGAATTTTTGCTTTACCTGATCTATGCGCCAACAGTTAAAAATTTACCCAAAACGCTTTTTTACAACTACTACGACAATATGATGATTTTACGAGCTAATTAGCACTAAATTATAGTATGAAAAAGCTTTTGGTTACTGAGGGTGAATATGTTACTGTGCTTATCCAATAATACATATTCGTGTATTGTCAGATGAAATTAGACAAATTATGGTGTTATAAAAAAGTTTAACCCTTTAGATTGGCAATACATAGCCCATTAATATGGACTTTGATAAAAAAGTAGTACTTTATACTGGTGTCAGCTACTTGCTTGATGATTTCTGATATTGTAGACAATACTCATCTTTGATTTTAAGGTGGCTGATATATAGTTAGTGTCTTGAAGATGTTTAAGAAAAGTTGTTACAAACAAGTCTTGCTATTGCTAAATTAACAAGAACTTTGTCATAGCCAGTTTGCATTATTTTTTCTTATAAGACTTTTTGGCTAGTCATTATAGATTTAATACAATATGTTTCTTAAGAAAAAGCTATATTTTCTCTATTTTTAAGTATCTGGCGATTAACAATCAATCTAAAAAGCTCAGGGTAATCAATAAATCAATCCAGAATGAATTATCAGCAATTAAATCCATACAGAAAAGACATTTTGATTATCGATGATATGGCCGATAATTTGCGTGTTTTGTCATCAATTCTTACTAACCAAGGATACAATGTACGCAAAGCTTTAAACTGGCAAATGGCCTATACTGCTTGTCAAACATTATTGCCAGACTTGATATTACTAGATATCATGATGCCAGATGTTGATGGTTATGAAGTTTGCCAACGATTCAAAGCATGGGAACTTACTGCTGATATTCCCATAATTTTTATTAGTGCTTTAGATGATGTTTTTGACAAAGTTAAGGCTTTTCAAGTTGGTGGAGTAGATTACATCACAAAACCTTTTGATTTGGCAGAAGTACTGGTGCGCGTACAAAACCAAATGGAACTACGTGCAGCAAAACTAGAGATACTTACTCTCAACGCTGAATTAGAACAAAGGGTGAAACAGCGCACTTGGGAATTAGAAAAGGCTTTAGAAAAATTGCAAATTGAAGTTAATGCGCGTCAAAAACTACAAAATAAATTACTAGAGATGGCGTTGCACGATGCGCTTACTGGTTTACCAAACCGAATCATGTTTATCAAACGATTAGAGAAAGCTTTAAATCGTGCTAAACAGGAAGATGGCTATCAGTTTGCTGTATTGTTTTTAGATTGCGATCGCTTCAAATTTATTAATGATTCTTTAGGGCATTTAGTCGGTGATGAATTACTCATTGCTGTGGCTCACCGTTTACAATCTTGCCTCACACCAGATGCCACAATGGCAAGATTAGGTGGCGATGAATTTGGGATTTTGTTGGAAAATATAGAAGATATTCGCGCCTCAATTTATGTTGCTGATCATATTTTGCATCAACTATCAATGCCTTTTAAGTTATCTAGATACGAAGTTTTTATAAACGTTAGTATTGGTATTAGTTGGGGACATAAAGACTATGAAAAACCAGAATATTTGTTGCGAGATGCTGATACAGCCATGTACCGTGCCAAGGACTTAGGTAAAGCTAGATATCATCTTTTTGATCCTCAAATGCACCAGGAAGTCATCAAAACTTTAGAAATAGAAAATGATTTACGTCGGGCTGTTGAAAGACAAGAATTTGTCGTCTATTATCAACCAATTATTTCCTTAACTACAGGCAAAATTTCGGGATTTGAAGCGCTTGTGCGTTGGCAGCATCCCATCAAGGGTTTAATTCCTCCCATAGACTTTATTCCTGTAGCAGAAGAAACTGGTTTAATCAATGTCATTAACCTCTGGGTATTACATTCAGCTTGCAAGCAACTCTGCATTTGGCAATCTCATCCAGCAACACCAAAAGATATTACTATTAGTGTTAATTTAAGTGCAAAATTATTTCTACAATCTAATTTTTTATCACAGATTGATAAAGTTATTGCAGAAACTCAAATAAATCCCTCTAGTTTAGAACTAGAAATTACAGAAACTGTAATTATGAAAAATAGTAATGAGATTAAAACAATTCTTCAGCAATTAAAAGAACGAAAAATCAAACTGATTATGGATGACTTCGGTACAGGTTATTCATCATTAAGTTACTTACATATATTTCCTTTTAATGCCTTAAAAATTGACAAGTCTTTTGTCAGTCGTATGTTAGATAACCAAGCAAATATGGGTTTAGTCCCAGCGATGATTAGCATTGCTGCATCTATGGGAATGACTGCGATCGCAGAAGGTGTAGAAACCGAAGCACAACTTGAACAATTGAAAAGTTTAAAATGTGAATTTGCTCAAGGATATTTGTTTTCTAAACCAATTCCCCAAAACTTAGTAATGGATTTTATTACATCAAAAATTCAATGGTAATTCTTTACAGTATTCACATTTTATTAATCAAAAATTTATAATGGTTGTTTATTTTTGAGCCATTATTAAAGATGGAAGTTAACAAAATTATTTTGCTGAGTTTATTAAATATTTATTTGTATATATGAGGATACAATTTAATATATTTCTTATAAGAAAGAAAAATTTTAAATTGTAATGATTTTAGATAATAATTATAAAGCTAATATTTTAGTAGTAGATGATACACCGGATAATCTGCGGTTATTGTCAGCCATGTTAACTGCCCAAGGTTTTGAAGTCCGCAAAGCTTTAAACGGTAAAATGGCACTGACTGCATGTCAGATGGTTTTACCTGATGTCATTTTACTTGATATTAGTATGCCAGACATGGATGGCTATCAGGTTTGTCAGCAACTTAAAGCTGATGCCCACACCTGTGATGTACCTGTAATCTTTATTAGTGCGTTCGATGATGTACTAGATAAAGTCAAAGCTTTTGATGTTGGCGGTGTGGACTATATTACTAAACCATTTCATGGCGCAGAGGTAATCATTCGGATTGAAAATCAAATCAATTTACGTTCTTTACAGCTAAAACTCAAAGAAAAGAATTTTTTATTGCAAGATACTCTCAATAATCTTAAGAAATCCCAAGTCCAACAAATTCAAAATGAAAAAATGGCAGCGTTAGGACAATTAGTTGCTGGAATTGCCCATGAAGTCAATAACCCCATCAGCTTTATCTATGGTAATTTGCAATATGCTAATCAGTACATCCAAGATTTAGTCAAGATTATTGAAGCCTATCAACAAGAGTATCCAGAGCCAACACCCAAGATTCAACAAATAGTTAAAGATACGGACTTGAATTTTGTCATGCAAGATTTGGAAAATTTAATGGGTGCAATGTACAGAGGCTCTGATCGCATTAGGGAAATTGTCTTAGCACTACAAAACTTTTCTCGCCATGATGAAGCCCAAATGAAGCTAGTAAATATTCATCAGGGGATAGATAGTACTCTGCTGATGTTACAGCATCGGCTCAAAGCAACACCACATCGTCCCGAAATTGATGTAGTCAAAGAATATGGAAATTTGCCTTTGATAGCTTGTTATCCGAGCGAATTAAACCAAGTCTTTATGCACTTGTTAAATAATGCTATAGATGCTTTAGAGATAAGTGAAGAAAATAATTCTCAACTAGTGCGAGTTAGTCCCAAATTTCGCCTACAAACTAGCCGAGTAGATCCGCTTTGGTTAACATCTCGTCAAGCCACTGCGAATTTACAGCCATCAGGATTACTTAGAGTCAGGAAAGAAACTGCAACCCAAAACCCGCAAATTCGGATCAGTACAGAGATGCTAGATGCAAAGACTGCGAAAATTGCGATCGCCGATAATGGCGTTGGTATAGATGAATCATGTCACTCCTGCCTGTTTGACCCATTTTTCACCACAAAAACAGTAGGCAAAGGTAGTGGTTTAGGGCTATCAATTAGCTATCAAATAATAGTGCAGAAACATCAAGGGCAAATTAGCTGTTCCTCATCATCAGGTCAAGGGGCAGAGTTTGTGATCACAATTCCTATTGAGCAGAGTCATTAGTCATTAGTCCATAGTCAAAAGGCAGGAGCCAGAAGTTAGGAGTTAATAATCTTCCCCTGCTCCCCTGAAAACAATAATCAAGAAATCACGATTTTTATCCAACAGAGACTACTATTTTCTGTGACAAAAAAGCATAATAGAAGAGTGAGTGATCTGTTAGCCCCTTTACAATCTTTAGAGCAAGGTCACTGGTTCAAGCTCATCTGCGGAGCTAGTTTCCAGCACCTACCTGCTGTCAGAAGTTTAACATTGGCCTATACCTTGGCAGGTGCTGACTGCATAGATGTCGCAGCTGATCCGGCGGTGATTAGAGATGCTCAAGAAGCAATAGAAGTAGCCAGAAGTCTGGTAAAGCAAGCCCAAGCGCGAGGATTGCATTATCAAGGTGATGCACCTTTATTAATGGTGAGCTTAAATGATGGCGAAGACCCTCATTTTCGCAAAGCTGAATTTGATGCTAGTCAATGTCCTGAAGATTGTCCTAGACCTTGTGAAAAAATTTGCCCTGCTCAGGCAATTGTTTTTAACCATAAAAAAAATAATTTTTCTGGGGTAGAATCTCAGAAATGTTACGGTTGTGGGCGTTGTCTGCCAGTTTGTCCTTATGATATAATTTATACAAATTCGTATATGTCCAAACCAGAGGCGATCGCGCCTTTGGTTATGTCAGCAGGGATAGATGCCGTAGAAATCCATACAAAAGTAGGACGTTTGACTCAGTTCAAGCAATTATGGCAAGTAATTTCACCGTGGGCAGAGCAATTGAAAGTATTAGCTATCAGTTGCCCCGATGGCAAAGATTTAGTTGAGTATCTCCAATCGATTTATGAGCTAATATCACCACTCCGTACCACCTTAATCTGGCAAACAGACGGCCGCCCCATGAGCGGTGATATTGGAGACGGTACAACTTTAGCAGCCGTGAAACTAGGGCAGAGGGTTTTGGCAGCTAAATTACCAGGATATGTACAGCTAGCAGGTGGCACTAACAGCTACACAGTTGCTAAGTTAAAGGCAATGGGACTACTGAAGAATTTTAGATTGCCGATTTTAGATTTTGGATTAGAAGAAGCCAATTTAAAATCCAAAATCCAAAATCCAAAATCCAAAATTGCCGGAGTTGCCTACGGTAGCTACGCCCGTGTGATGCTGTCACCGATTATTGAACAGTTAGAAAAGGAGGTAAATAGTAACAGTGTTAAGGCAATTCGCCTGGAAGAAGAACCCCAATTGCTCTGGCAAGCTGTAGAGCTTGCACATTCTCTCGTCTCTCAGCTCAAGTCACAGCACGAGCGCTAATCGCTCTTCGTTATCTCTCAAAACGTCACCATAGAAAGCATGACGATTACAGACGATCTCCAAAAGTTATTAGACATTTTGCCCCAAGACCTGCGACAAGTACTAGAGAATCATCCTCAGCGAGATAGTTTAGTAGAAGTGGTCTTGGATTTGGGTCGTCGCCCAGAAGCTCGCTTTCCTAAAGGAGCCGAGTATCTGAGCGAAACCCCTGTTACTCAAGCACAAATAGATGATTGCATTCAGCGAGTTGGAAACTTTGGTGGAGATAATCGGGCAGGAATTGAGCAAACTTTGCACCGGATCAGTGCTATCCGCAACCGCACTGGTAAGATAATCGGTCTTACCTGTCGCGTTGGTCGAGCGGTATTCGGTACTATTGGCATGATCCGCGATTTGGTAGAAACTGGTAAATCAATTCTCATGCTAGGCCGTCCAGGCGTAGGCAAAACCACAGCCTTAAGAGAAATTGCCCGCGTCCTAGCTGATGAATTGAATAAACGTGTGGTCATTATCGACACCTCTAACGAAATTGCTGGGGATGGCGATGTGGCTCACCCTGCCATTGGTCGTGCTAGGCGGATGCAGGTAGCTCATCCAGAACAGCAGCATCAAGTGATGATTGAGGCAGTGGAAAACCATATGCCTGAAGTCATCGTCATTGATGAAATTGGTACAGAACTGGAAGCCTTAGCCGCCCGTACCATTGCCGAGCGGGGTGTGCAGTTAGTAGGTACTGCCCACGGCAACCAGATAGAAAACCTCATCAAGAACCCCACACTGTCTGACTTGGTTGGGGGTATCCAAGCTGTGACACTGGGAGACGATGAAGCAAGACGCAGAGGTAGCCAAAAAACCGTTCTGGAACGGAAAGCGCCTCCTACCTTCGAGATTGCTGTAGAAATGTTAGAACGGCAACGGTGGGTAGTACATGAAAGCGTCGCGGATACTGTCGATACACTGTTACGCGGTCGTCAGGCTAGTCCACAAACACGCACTGTAGATGACCAAGGTAAAGTCTCGATTACACGGCAGTTAGCTGTTGTTAATGGTCGTGGTGGACAATTGGCAACGCAGGAGGAGTCCTTTGCACCCGCTAGACAAGCAAATGGTTGGCGCTCATCAGGTCAGATGTTAGCAGTACCATCGTTAACTGTAGAGCGGGAAAGAGTTGCTGGACAAAGCGAATTTGACCGCTTGCTAGATGAGTCTTTCAACTACCCAGAAGTTGTTGATTTCAGCAGCCCCAGACAACCAGGGCCGAATGGGGAAGATTTGCCGATGCACATTTACCCCTATGGTGTCAGTAGACATCAACTGGAGCAGGTAATTAGTGTGCTGACTTTGCCTGTAGTATTGACAAAAGATATTGATAGTGCTGATGCAATTTTGGCATTGCGATCGCATGTCAAAAATCACGCCAAATTAAGGCAAATGGCCAAGGCGCGTCACGTACCCATCCATGTAATCAAGTCCAGCACTATCCCGCAAATTACCCGTGGGTTGCGGCGGTTGTTGAATATCGATGATCCAGATATGGCCGATGACAAAGAACTGCAACTGTTCCTGCATAATGGTAGTGACGACGAAATGGATGCTTTAGAAGAAGCAAGACTAGCTGTTGAGCAAATCGTCATTCCCAAAGGACAGCCTGTGGAGTTATTACCCCGTTCTCCACAAGTCCGCAAAATGCAACATGAGTTAGTAGAACACTATCGGCTCAAGTCCCATAGTTTTGGGGAAGAACCAAATCGCCGTTTACGGATTTATCCAGCGTAAACTAAGCAAGTGAATTATGCGATCGCTCTTATTTTAGGGCGATCGTTTTTGTTTGATGAGGGGAACATATCTTAGTGTATTTCTCTCTGTGTTTAGATAATCGAATAAATTATTTTCTACCACAGAGCCACAGAGGTTATAGAGAGATTTTTAAATACTCAGCAAGCTCAAAGTTACAAACTCAAAATTTTAAAATACTGTAGTAAATTTTACGTCTCTAGTCAGATACTAATGCTAAATTTAACAAGCTAGGATATTTCTTTAATAATATTTTCATCCCCTATATTAAATATTTGTGATTAATCAACAATCTGAAACTTTGATAAATTCACACTCAGAGCCAACTGTAAACCAAGGGTATAAATTTAATTGGTTTGATTGGTTTTGCTTGTGGTATCCCCCAGGCTGGTTAATTTTATTTAACCGTCATTGGCAACATTATCATCAAGACCCAGATGGTTGGAATTGGTTAGAATATCTTTTATTTTTAATTCCTGGTGGATTTTATCTAGCATTTTTGAGTCGATGGTTACGTCTGGGTTGTCGTTCACCCAGAATAGAAGCTACAGAATTTAACCCTAGCTATCAACAGGCTTTTCGTGCAGAAATTCTCGCCCCAATTGTGCAGCATTATTTTCGTGGAGAGTTGCAACAAGTTGAGAATTTACCCTCAACTGGGCCGATGATTGTGGCGATGAATCATGCAGGGATGTCTTTTCCGTGGGATTTTATTAGTTTGGGGTATTTACTCGGTGAAACAAGAGGATGGGTAGCCCATCCCATAGCCGAGGGGTCATTATTTGAACATCCTTGGATGGTTTGGTGGCTACCTCCTAAATGGTCGCAGGTTTTAGGTGCAGTCCGGGCAGAGTTTAGCGATTTTGAAGCAGCCGTGGCACAGGGTAAAATTCTGTTATATGCACCAGAAGGGTTACGGGGGCCGCTTAAAGGTTGGCGCAAACGCTACCAACTACAAAAGTTTAATGTAAGTTTTTTACAGTTGAGCGATCGCTATCATATTCCCATTCTCCCAGTTGTCTGTATTGGCAGTGAAAATCTGCATCCTTGGACTATTAATCTCAAAGGATTACAAAAACTTACTAAATTACCATTTTGTCCGATATCACCTTTAATGTTTGCTTTGATTCTGTTCCCTTCTATGGGTGTTTGGGCGATGAGAACTCGTCTACGTTATTTTATTCAGCCTATGGAAACCCAATTGAGCAGTGATTCTCAAGAACGTAAAGTAGTTTATCAGCGTGCTAAACAATTTCAACAACGATTGCAATTTCGGGTTAATGAGTTGTTAAATAAAAATTTGCCTGTTTTGGAGTAAGATTTGCCTGTCTCACCCATACCATTAGAGCAGAAACAGAGAAAAAGAGAGTTAATTTACTAAACTAACTTTTAAATATCTCATCGACAGGAATTTGGTAGCCATTGGCGAGGCGGTTAGTTGTGTTAGCCGTGGCGATAATTCCTAGTAGTTCACCAAACATAGCATCACTCATGCCTTTGCCACGGGCTGCGGCTGTATGGGATGAAATACAATAATCACAGCCGTTAGTGACGCTGACAGCAATATAAATCAACTCTCGCATTAGTGGATCAATTTCCCCAGGACTAGCCATCACTTCTTTGATGGTTTCCCATGTTCGTTTTAAGGTGGGAGGGTGGTTAGCGATCGCTTTCCAGAAATTATTGATATACTCAGTCTGACGAATAGCGCGGATATCGTCGTACACTGCCTTTACTTCTGCACTAGCTTGGTCGTATTCAATGAGCTTAGTCATACTATTTTCACGGACACATAACAATTAGGCATTTTGGCACACTCACTTTTAAAAGTATAGATATGCTGTAAGGGTGGGATATATTTCATGTGAAAAGTATTAAAAAGTAACATCTCTCAGTGAACGGCTGAGAGATTTTTATTTTCAAGCTACTTAACCTCAGTTAGGAATAAGGAAAGTAATCTATTTAGTAAAATTTTTGCTGATAGAGGTTATGTCTCTGATACCATTTCACAAAAAATATGATACAGATGTAAACCAGTAACGCTGTGTTATGTCTCACTTCCTTAATTTTGAATTTTGAATTTTGAATTGGTATAACTACGACATAGGTGGCATTTTGGTGAATTTGGATAGATTTGGATTCATGTAATCCCACGGTTGAGAACTGGCTGTATAAATATCCATTGTTGGGGAAAACCAACTTGGGTCATCAAGGCTCCCAGCCATAATGCCCATAAGTTCAGGGATGGGGGGCTTGCTAAATAATCGGGAACCACAATTTGGGCAAAAACCTCGACCAACAATGCTTCCGCTATCACCAATCACCTCATGATATTTCACATCTCCAATGATAGTAACTGCATTTTGAGGTACGAGAACAGCAGAGGCGTAGGCACTTCCAGTTGCCCTTTGACAATCTCGACAGTGGCAATTTCCCATCGCAATAGGCGGGGCTGAACATTCATAGCGGACAGAGCCGCACAGACAACTGCCAGTGAATTTTGTAATCATACAGTATCTCCTCTTGGATGTTCAATTTATAGTGTGAATACTATCTAGGTCAAATCTCGATGAATACAAGAGTTATTTCCAATATCTAGCAAGCAAACAGGTGCTATTTGCGCTACATCTTAGCTTCCAACTTAGCGGTCATACTTTGAATCAGTCTTACAAATTTGTGCTTTTTTTACAGATTTCTACTATTTATCTCGAAAAACTTTTGGCGTAACTCCAACTAAACGTTTAAAATGACTGGTGAAATGCCCTTGATTGGCAAAACCGACTTTATAAGTGATATCAGTAATTGATTCCTCATTTTTCAGGAGAAGTTCTTTAGCACGCTCAACCCGGCACTTAATGACAAACTGATGGGGAGAGTATCCTGTTGATTGTTTAAATAATCGAGAGAAATGAGACAAACTTATTTGAGATAAATCAGCTAATTGAGTCAAGCCAATATTACAGTCAAGGTTGGCATGAATATAATCAATAATTTGTTGTAATTTGTATTTGGGTAAACCGCTTGTTACGATTTGTTCCTTTTGTTTGCTAAAAGCGTAATTCTGATAAAGATGAGTCAGAAGAAATATCGCAGCAGATTCTGCATATAAACGGCTGGAATACCGATTTTTTTCTAGTTCAGCTTTCAATGCCAGACCAATTTGATAAATTAGTGGGTCAAATATTGGAAATTGAGGATGGAGTTCAAGACAACATAAGCCCATTGATTCACGCAGCGTATTAGCAATAAAACTGGAGTGAAACCCTAAAGTAATACCTTTACTTTCATGGTTATCTGATTGCCAATAAGTTGTACCGCGTGGAATAACTAGACTATGACCTGTGACCAGAGAACTTTTTTGTAATCTCCCATTAATCCGCGATTCCACTGCATAATCAAAAGGTACATCTGTATAAATATGAATTGCATTTTCTGGAAAGATAATTTCCTCTGGTAAGGCACTAGCACTTCTGCTATAAGTAAACTGAAAGCGGATGCCACTCCAATCTGAATTGTCGTTTGATAGTAGAGACTGACGATTAAAGCTTTCTAATATTGCCTTTTCTACAGCGCAAGATTCATCATTTGATCTTAACATAACTCAATACTATTTATATTAGTTATATGAGTAAAATTAATAGATGTGAATAAAAATTTCAACTAAATACACCACACTCAATTCAACTCTAAAAACCTCTGCACAGACTTCTAAACTGGTCAACTACGTTGCAAATTCCCCCTTCATGGGCGCAACAAACATCATCCAACTGACAATAACTAGCTAATACTAGCGCGATCAGCTATGCTGGATGGACGGTTACGCGATCGCTCCGCCCAATGTCCAATAAAATGTTATATATGTATATCCATGAACTTTAGCTGCAACTCATACATTAGAGTTCTCTTTAGTATCTGAATAAATCAGCATATTAAACAAGTTATTTTATTGTGAGTTTAATAGTGACCAGTAACCAGGAAACAGTAAACATAACCTGATAACTAATAACTGGTTTAATACCTTACTTGAGCGCGTCTATATTTATAACGGACTAAGCATAATATCAGAGTCAGTATCAACAGACCTTTTACACTTGATGGTTCGCTTACTCTGCTTACTTGTGTTGGAGGAGTAATAGGTGCTTCACAAAATCCTCCATTTGTTGGTGTACCAGGGTTAAGAAAATCACAGGAATTGTCAAGAGGAGGAGTAGTTGATGGATTTGGCAGACTTGGTGTTCTTAAAGATGAGCTGTTAAATGAGCCATTTGAGCCATTACCATCCAAGAACAAGATGACTAACAATAACAATGGAGCTGCTATTAAGTAGCCAGGAAAGCCTTCCGAAGGTGCAGAGAGTATTTCAGTGCCTTGTGCAATCGAGATAGCATTTTCAAACTCCGATCCCCCCCCTAAAAATAAACCATCTTTCATAATAGAACCTTCTCCTAACTGTATTTCCCCAGATTGAAGCATTGATTCAATCGTGGCTACGTTACGTCCTTGGAAAGGATTATCATCTGGTAATGCAGAATTGTAGGGATGAGAGAGTATTTCAAAAATCTCATGTTGAAGTCGTCTATTATCTCCGCTTTCTAAAGCATCTAAACCACTCAAAACCCGCTTTTCATAAAAAGCTTTCATACTTTCCCCTATGGGAAGTTTAAGGATTTCTTGTCGAATATTCGGTATTTTTGATATTTCCTGTAATAGCAAACGACCGTAAGACAATTTAAAATTTACAAAGCTATCGCGTAGATTGTCACCACGGAAAGGTTGCCATAAGAAATTTTTAGTTACATCACTTAAACCCGGCACAGGATTACGGTCTAGAGTTCGTCCCAAACTATATTGAGCCGCATCTAGATATTTGGAAGAATAATTTCTCCAGACGGACATATATGGATATAGGTTGTTATCGCTGCGATTGCCTAAAAATGTCTCCCACTGGCGATAATTATTCTCCCCACCAGCCGCTCTTATTAACATTTGCTGGTAGGTAGGCCCACCTTGAGATTCAAGGATTTTCTCAAGAACTGTGCCTGTTTTATTACAGCGCAAACCAAATCCTACAATACAGTTATCGGGAATAACGAATATTGGTTTGTTACCATTACTGTTATTTTGTATCTGGTATTCGAGGTAATTTTTTTCTAACCCTGGTGTAATTCTCCTATCACCAACATTAAGTCCTACTTTACCTGCACTTGCAGTCTGGCATACAGTTATTACTGTTGCCATAGATGACAATAGAATGAAAATATTCTGGATAAATTTCATAAACGCTTGGTAGACGACACAAAACTAATTAGGCAAAAAAATCATCTTGCAGATGTAATTAATTATTGATTTGATTTCAAAATATTTTGTAGAGAGGCTGGTAGACGATTTTGTTGAGAAGTGTTGTTATTTAGTCCTTGTAAATTTAGTGTGATAGCAGTACCTTTAAGTTCGCCAGCCGTCAGTTTGTGATATATAACTAATGCACGGTTAGGCTGATCGAAAATAAAACCACGACGAGAAGGTTGTATTTTGCCTTCTCCTACTAAATCAATAAAGGCTGCTAAATATCTACGTATACTTTGAAGATTCTCTGGATTGATATTGGTATGGCGTTCAATCAGAGTCATAAAGAAGTTCAGACTACGACTGTCTTGTCCAGCAATTAAGCTGCCACCATCTAGGAAAGAGCTACCAATTAGCTTGCCATTAACTTCTTGAACCTTAAATAAAGTATAGTAGCGTCCTTCCTTTTTGGAGTCATTCACATAGCATACCCAAGAGCCATCTTCGCTTTGTGTGAAGCCTTGTTCTGCAAGATATGAAAGTTTATTACCAGTTATTTTCTGCCCTGGTAATGGAGGTAGCAAGTTCTCTACTGGATCTAAGGAGCAAATCTTCTGTATAGTGTTTTTCCTTGGAGAAGTTTGAGCTTCTTGTGCAAGTACAAAATTAGAAAGAAATATCAAACCTAATGCAGAAGAGGTAACTACTTTAGCTATAAGAATTATCAGTCTCATTATTTTTATTCCTTAATTGCAGCATTAATCAACTTAGTTTCTAGTTTGATTAGAGATTCTAAATCATCTCAGAAAACCTACTCAAAATAACAAAAATATTTGCTATTCATTAATACTTTAATAGGCACACAAAAATTTCAGGCTATTAAACAAATACTTTATACATGCGTTGAGATAAAGTATTAATATAAAAACCTGTAATTTTAATGCTTTAATAACAGCCTAAATCTTAGTTTAAAAACTTCAAATCTAGCTATCTATAATTTTGTTACTTAGCAATATAGTTGAGCTTGTATTCAATTTTTTCTGTAATTTTCAACATTTGCAATGCTATTCAATTCTGTACAACCCTCCATAATATATATTCAAATTATCCACAATAATGAGCTTTTCACTAATATTTATAGAACTTCTACATACTACAGTGAATAGAACACATTTTTGTAATTTGTCTTCCTGCGTTGTCTGTTAAAACTTGTGCCAGTCATAACAAGCTTTAATGCTTTAAAGCAAATATGCAACATTTTTCAATGTTTCTTTTAACACTGAGAAACTAACTCAAAATCATACCTTAATTTATAAAAAATGATCTCTGCTTTTCCTATTATTCATGATATGTTGACAAATTATTCTAACTTATGTGGTGATATAGAATAATTTTTCTTTTGCCACAGATATTTCTCCTAAATAACTTAGGTCTTGCCTTTGAGCAAGTAAATATATTAAAAAACAAAGCCCACCTTATTAAAGATGGGCTTGTTAAGTATGTTTAGTGGATCCGAGCAGAGTCGAACTGCTGTCCAAATTGGGTATTGACCCCCCGCTCATTCACAGGTTTAGCCTTTCTGACCCTCAAGGCGGGAATCGTTCATTATCCCGAACGTAGGATGCTCTGATTAAATCTTAGCTAGCAAGCCAACCAGAGAACACTTGCTAGAGCATCCGTTGGGGGTTGGTCTTCAGTCCTTAACGGAGTCAAACCGAAGACGCTCGAACCTATAAGAGGCTATTAGGCAGCTACTAGAGCGTCCTTACGAGCAAATTTTACGATGTTATTCGCATTTACTTTTTTTTGAGCCTTTGATTTTCGAGAGGAGACTCACTCTCGACCTGAATCACAGAGTAGCGTTCGCCAACCTGTCGAAACCGTTACGGACCCTTGCGATATATCACTATTATAATTCTCTGTTGGGGAAATGTGTTACGTGATGACAAAGAAATCTTAAACTTTCATTAATGAGAAGATATAAAGTTTTTTATCTGAGTGACAGATTATATAAACAGTGTAAGCGTAGCCCTCTTAAACAAAAGCGATCAGCTACGCCTCGCCGCAGGCAGCGCACCACCTAAACTATCATCCTGTTGTCACCGATTTTACTTAAAAGATGACAGATAGCATACCATCAATTCAAACTTGCTCAGGTGCAGTTATTCCAAGATTTTTCGAATATCCTTCAACATTAAAAATAGATGTAAAGGGTCAGTCGGACTAGGTTCAAAATCAAAATTTTCATACCATGTTCTTGCTTGCTCATCTTTAGCATGAACTAGTAAAGCACGGATTCCTAAAATATCTGCTGCTGCATTAACTCGTTTGAGACAATCTTTTAATAAACCACTCCCTATTCTCTGACCTTGATAATCTTTGCTAACTGCTAAACGTGCTAAAAGAGCTACAGGTACAGGATATTTTGGTAATCCTTTGATAATTCGAGGTGGCGCATCTTGATGAATAACAGAGGCTACAGTCAAAGTATAGTAAGCAATTAAATTATTATCTATGCAAGCTACATAAGTTTTTGAACTATCGGATTGTTGATTTTGTAAGGCGTAATTAATTAAAAAATTATTTAAAGCAGGTTTCCCACAGTCAAAGTCTTGAACATTGTGAGTAGTTGATAGTTTCTCAATATATAGATTATTCAAGGTAATTACTCAAATACACTCGGCTCAGTTAATAGACGACGCAAACGAGGCTTTTCTGTTGTGGGAGTATCAAGGGCATTTTGGAAAGCTTGCCATTGCTCATCATCTAGTGCAAAAACTTTACGATTTGTCAAAGCATTTTGAGCAGCAATTAAACCTTGTTCTAACAGAAACTCACTGACGTTTTTATGACTTGCAGCCGCAGCTTGTTGCAATAGTTTTTTCACACTAGGACTTGTGCGAATATCTATCCGTTCAGTTCTAGACTCTGGTGAGTGGCTCATAATTTCAACGTATATAGATTTTAGACTCTATACCTAAGCTACCATACACACATTGTCCTGACAATAAAGTTGTTCTATTGTTTAATATCGATTTGGTGGGCTATACTTATACAATAAACAGTACAAGTGTAAAGTAAATGAAAGTTGTCTCTTTTAGCGAAGCGAGAAATAACCTCAAGGCTGTTTTAGACCAAGTGGTGGAAGATGCAGACTATACCATCATTACTAGACGGGATGCGGAGGATGCTGTTGTGATGTCGCTAGAGTTATTTAATAGTTTGCTGGAGACTGTTCATTTACTCAAGTCACCCGCTAATGCTGCTCATTTGGAGCGTTCTATTACTCAGTTTAAGCAGGGGAAAGTGGTGGAGCGCAAATTGTTAGATGAGTAGAAAGTTAGTATGGACAGATGAGGCTTGGAGCGATTATTTATATTGGCAAGAGCAAGACAAGAAAACATTAAAACGAATTAACAAGCTGATTGAGGCGACAATGCGACTACCGTTTGAGGGGATAGGTAAGCCAGAAGCCTTGAAAGAAAACCTAGCTAGCTTTTGGTCGCGGCGCATTGATGATACTAATCGGTTAGTTTATGCGGTGGATGATCAGTACTTAACGATTATTGCTTGCCGTTACCACTATTCTGATTGACAGTCTGCTTAATCTTTGTCGTAGAAACTGCAATCACTTTCCAGGATGCGATCGCACTACCTAAACTATCATCCTATTGTCACCGATTTTACTCAACAAGATGATGGGTGCGATCGCTTACAATAATATAAATAGATTCTATTAAAATACAAATAGACTCAACTGTTGACCTAGTTTACCTTCCTGCATTAGCTGATTTCTTCCCTTTTTAAGTGCATCAGTCCATTCAGGCTGAACATACCAGTTCTCACGCCAATTAATTGTAGCTTGCGGTGGTGTAAATTTAGGACACAGTTCGTTTAGTTGTATCAGAGAAATTGAAGGAAAAGCAAAACTTTCATATACGAAAGTACCGTAAGCAAATTCACAATTCTCAAAATATGTGTCATAGAAATCTTTCTCTACTCCCATAATATCGTGATACTTGCTCCACATCTTAGAAACAGGTAAGGATATAGTTTTATCCGCTATAAAGCCTCCTCGTATGATAGAATCTGGTGTAGTTTCATACAAGAGAATAAGATCACCTAATTCCATTCCAATTGAACGCTTACGCAATTCAATTTTTTTACTACCATGAATGATACGTTCAGCATAAATCCGTTTAATACTTAGAGCTTTAATATATTTAGCCTGCATAAATACCTCCAAGTTCAACTGCTTTTTTATAACGTTCTAAAGATAGGCTGTGCATTGTTTGTGGTGGCCCATTAAGAACACCATTGCTGCGTAAATTATCCATAGAAACTACTTCACGAAGTGGCATTAAATAATCAAACTCTACAGCTTGTCGTCGTTGTCCTTCAGTACCAACTTGTTGTAATGTAAGAACACCCTTCATACCCAGACTGCTGTAAAGCTCAGTAGGTGTACCCATGTATCGGGCAACAATTCTGGCAGTGGCTACAACACCTGATATAGGACTACTAGCATAAAATAATATTGATGCTCCTCTCATATCATCTCGTATACAAACAGGTCGTCCGTAGTATATTGTCTTGCCAGCTTGAAATATCTGAATCAAGAATTGAGGACGAATTGGTATCACGTAAGCCGTTGGTGGAGTGTACACTGACTCTGCTGGATAAGTCAAGTTGAGCCAAGAATGTAGAGAAAACTTGTTAATGAGATTACCATTAGAACTTATTAGCTGAACTGTTGCATCATTAACTTGAATTTGTTCTACTTCTTCTCTACCTGCCGGATTTTGAGAAGTTGATATTATTGAGGGGAATAGAATTTTTGCTTTGTTGATTGTATTCAAAATACTCTCATCAGATTCATAAAAGAATAGTTTTGTTAAAAACCATTCTGGTTGATGAGCTTCACGCTCATAGATTTCCCTCCCGATACCTTCTACCCAGAAACCGTAACGCTCAAAAAATGCAATGAGATAAGTTTTAGCTGTAGTAACAAAAGCTCTCCTAATTCGCTCTGATTTCCATTGTTCAAAACAAGTTAAGATTAAATTTCTGCCGATACCACTACGTCGATAATCCTCAGTAACAAAAAGAGTTGATAGTTTAACTATTCCGTTTCCCTTTGGCTTCCAAATAGCAACACCAATAGCTTGGCTATCTCTATAAGCTACGTTGAACACAGTGTCTAAACTGTTCATTGTCTTATCAAACCATTTAGGAAAGCCTGGATAAAGCGGAGATAATTCTTCAACAAGAACTTTGATTAGTTCGCTTTCATGCCTAAAATCTCTACCGTTCAGCTTCCTCACACCAAATGCAGCAACAATAGACTCGAAAGAGTCTCCCTGAATATCACTGCGTCCCCCGCCTAATTCTGAGAAATCATCAATGATTACAGCTCGATAAAGTTTATCTAGAAAATCTTGTAATTTTTTTCGATCTGGAAATTGAAACCACTCACTTCCAGGTGCATCTGCAATGTGATATCCCTGAATTTTCAATTGCGAATGAATTGTTGTTTCTACCCAATTGCCTGGTATTTTGACTGCACCTAATAGTTGAGGTGGTTCTGGATGCGAGGTTTTTATTTGTGTACGTATGCGCTGTAATGCTAATTCTGTAGGTTCAGCAGAAATACTTCCAGAAGTCCTGCCTATTTTAACTTGTGGCTTTTCCCCCAGGTATGAAGGAAAGGAATATATATAAAGAACTATTTGATTCTCCATACCTTGTGTGTAGAAATATACTTAGATACTAGGCTAATAATTATAACTTTTCTATGTACTTGTCCACTCAACAAAATTTATTCATCGATCAAGCTGTCGTGAAATTCTCAAAAGCAAAATAGCTAATTGCTAGGCTTGAAATCTACCAGCAATTAGCTATTTGTTATAGTTAACAATTGAGTTGTTCCTAAGTCAACGCTTCCGCACCGCCGACGACCTCAAGCAGTTCTTGGGTAATGGCGGCTTGACGGGCTTTGTTATAGGACAGCGATAAAGACTTGATTAACTCACCGGCGTTATCGCTGGCGTTACTCATTGCTGTCATCCGCGCAGCTAATTCACTAGCGGCTGACTCTTGTAGCGCCCGTAGTAGCTGGTTGCTCAAGTACAAGGGTAACAACGAATCGAGAATTTGTACGGGGTCTTGCTCGAAAATCATGTCGCGGGGCAAAGGACGGACTTGGCTAGTCACGGTTTGCCGTTCGACTTCAAATTGACCGCCACGGGTTGTCAGGCGGAAGATTTCGTCATCTGCTGCTTCTAAACCTTGGGGGTCGAGAGGTAGCAGGGTTTGAATTACAGGACGAGAACTTACCAAGGAGACGAAGCGGGTGTAAACTAACTCGATGCGGTCTACTTTTTCTGAAAGGAACAAGGACAGCAACTCATCAGCAATTTTATTAGCTTCATCGGCAGTGGGGATTTGTTCCAAGCCAGTATAAAAAGCTGAAATTGGTTGCTCACGCCGTCTAAAGTATTGTTCAGCTTTCCGCCCAACAATGACAAATGTGTAATTTACACCTTCGGCTTTGAGTTCCTTGGCGCGGTTTTCAGCACGGCGGATGACGTTGGTATTGTAACCGCCGCACAAACCGCGATCGCCTGAAATTACCAACAACCCTACTGATTTCACATCACGTTTTTTCAGTAGTGGTAGGTCTGCATCTTCAAACCGCAGACGAGTTTGCAAGCCATACAATACTTGTGCCAAACGGTCAGCGAAGGGACGGGTAGCGATTACCTGTTCTTGTGCGCGACGTACACGCGCCGCCGCTACCAGCCGCATGGCTTCTGTAATTTTTTTGGTGTTTTTGACCGACTGAATGCGATCGCGTATTGATTTGAGATTAGGCATAGTATTAAGTTCCGAGTCAATAGTCAATAGTTAATAGTCCAAAGTCAAAAGCCATTAAGTTATTAACTAATGACTAATGACCTTTCGGCTGACGCTCACGGCGAAGCCCATGACTAATGACTAAGCTGTAGCTTTGAAGGTCTTTTTGTATTCGTCTAAAGCAGCCTTCAATGCTTTTTCTTCGTCATCACCTAATACTTTCTTAGACTGTACGTCTTGATAGTAGGAGTTAGTGCCTGACTTCAAGTAATCTCTAAAGCCTTTGGTGAAGGTGGTGACTTTATCAACTGGGATATCATCTAAGTAACCGTTGATACCAGCGTAAAGAATAGCTACTTGTTCAGCTACAGAAAGGGGTTGGTTTTGGGACTGTTTGAGGAGTTCCCGTAGGCGTTGACCCCGTGCTAACTGGTCTTGGGTAGCTTTATCTAGGTCGGAAGCAAATTGTGCGAAGGCTTGGAGGTCGTCAAACTGTGCCAGTTCAAGTTTGATTTTACCAGCAACTTTTTTCATCGCCTTGGTTTGTGCCGCAGAACCCACACGGGATACGGAGATACCAGGGTTTACAGCCGGACGAATACCAGCATTAAATAAGTCAGAAGATAAGAATATCTGACCGTCTGTAATAGAAATTACGTTGGTAGGAATGTATGCGGAAACGTCACCAGCTTGGGTTTCGATAATTGGTAACGCGGTCATGCTACCTTTACCCAATTCGTCGCTGAGTTTAGCAGCACGTTCCAACAAGCGGGAGTGGATGTAGAATACGTCTCCGGGGTAAGCTTCCCGACCGGGTGGACGACGTAGCAGCAAGGACATTTGGCGATAAGCTTGTGCTTGCTTAGATAAGTCGTCGTAAATTACTAGGGTAGCTTTGCCTTTGTACATGAAGTACTCAGCAATGGTCGCACCGGTGTAGGGCGCTAAGAATTGCAGGGTAGCGGGTTCACTGGCACTAGCAGCAACTACTACTGTGTAGTCCATTGCACCTTTTTCTTGTAAGGTTTGGACTACGTTAGCAACGGTAGAAGCTTTTTGACCGATCGCCACGTAAACACAAACTACATCTTCGCCTTTTTGGTTGATGATGGTATCAATGGCGATCGCAGTTTTACCTGTTTGACGGTCGCCAATGATCAATTCCCGTTGACCGCGACCGATGGGAATCATCGAGTCAATAGCGGTGATACCGGTTTGCATTGGTTCATGTACAGAACGACGGGCAATAATACCGGGTGCTGGAGATTCAATCAAACGGCTTTCGCTGGCTTTGATATCACCTTTACCATCGATAGCGCGACCCAAAGCATCGACAACGCGACCGATTAGGGCTTCACCTACACCAATCTGAGCAATTCTTCCAGTAGCGGTAACGGTGCTACCTTCTTGAATTTCGCGGCCTTCACCCATTAATACCGCACCTACGTTATCTTCTTCTAAGTTTTGGGCGATACCAACTGTGCCGTCTTCAAACTCTAGAAGTTCGCCAGCCATAGCCTTTTCTAGACCATAGATCCGGGCGATACCGTCTCCAACTTGTAATACAGTACCAACGTTAGCAACTTTGACATCTTGGTCGTATTGCTCGATTTGCTGTTGAATAATACTGCTGATTTCGTCAGGTCTAATTGATATGCTCATGTGTGTATCTTTTTTTTCTTGCGAGACGGAACATATTGAATAGACGCGATATTACTTGTCGCGTCTGCATTTAGTTGGAGGTGTTAAAGCTAATGCGATACTAGCTTAATCCTCTGAACTTTCTAGCTATTGCTGAGGCGCAAGGAAAGGCGACGTAGCTGACCCCGGATACTAGAGTCAATTACTTGAGAGCCTACTTTAATGATCACACCACCAATCAGGTCACTGTCTACCTTTGTTTCCAGTTCTACTTGACGAGCCTTGGTGATTGCCAGTACCTTTTCTTTAACTGCTTGTTGTTGCTCTTCGGTTAATTCCACAGCAGAAGTGACTTCCGCTAATACGGTTTGATTCAATTGCCGTAATAACGCCAAATACTGCTTGAGAATCTGTTCCAAATAGAAAATGCGTCGTTTGTCTACCAACAACAGCAAAAAGTTACGTAGGTAAGGGCTAGCACCTTCACCCAATATTTGCGTGATGAGAGCTTTTTTGTTCTCAGCCACAATAAAGGGGTTGTCAATAAAGTTTCGTAGCTGTTGATTTCCCGAAAGCAAGTTCAGCAAAGTACGCGCATCTTCGCCGAACTCTTCCGTCAAGTTTTTGGATTTAGCGATTGACAACAGTGCTTGTGCGTAAGGTTGGGCTACCTCAGTGTTTGCTACATTACTTGTCATACTTCGCCTCCCATTTGTGCGATGCTACGGTCAATTAAAGTTTTTTGAGCATCACCACTAATACCGCCTTGCAGTTCCGCCTCGACCTTTTGCAGTGCTAAAGCAACTACTCGTTGCCGCAACTGGGCGATCGCTTTATCTAGGTCTGCATTCAAATCTGCTGCGCCTGCTTGTTGCAAGCGTTCAATATCTACAGCAGCTTGATCGATGATAGCTTTGCTGGCAGCTTGAGCATTTTCTTGGGCGGCTGTTTTAATTCTTTCAGCTTCCGCTTGTGCTTGCTCTAGCTTTTGTTGCGCCTCTTTCAGTTGCTTTGCTGCATCTGCGGCACGTTGTTCTGCATTTTTAATTGCTGCTTCAATGTTTTCGCGGCGAGTTTTCAGGGTAGTACCCAGCACTTTCCGACCAAAAACAAACAGCACAGTAATAATAATGGCCAGGTTAATCAGGTTGGTGTCGAGAATATTGGTATTTAAACCAAAACCACCTTCAGCCGCACCCTCTGCCAATTCACCTCCAACGGCGCTGGCTTCCGCCATCAACAGTAAAAAAGTCCCCATGATTTTTCATCCACAACTGCGCTGTCGGTTTCTGTCATTCATCCTTCATCATTTAACAAATGACTAATGACCAATGACTAATAACTAAATGTATTGAGTTAGCGCTGGTTTACTAGATCGGCTCCTAAAAGCTTTTCTAGGATTTGGCGACTTAGCGCATCCACTTGTTGCTCTAAAGAAGCTAGAGCTTGCTGTTTTTGCTGCTCAATTTCACTAGCAGCTTGTTCTCTTTGTGCTTGAGCTTCTTGTTGAGCAGCTGCTATTTTTTGTGCAGCGATTTTTTGGGCTTCAGCTTGAGCGTCAGCAATAATTGTTTGTGCTTGCCGTCTAGCTCCTGCTAACTCTTGCTCATATGACTCTGCCAATTTCTGAGCTTTGGATAAACGCTCTTGGGCTTCTAATTGATTGTTACGGACATACTCATTCCGTCCATCAATAGCATTACCCAGAGGTTTGTAGAGAGTAGCATTTAATATCAGAGCTAACACTAGAAACTGGATTGCCATCAAAGGTAAGGTAGCATCTAAATCAAACAGCCCACCTTCCTTTGCAACCTCTTCCACCGCCAATAAGGTGATCCAATGTATCATGTTTGCTTGTTCCTATCTACTATGTTAGCCCTGAGTCTGAGTTGTAAGTTATGAGTTAGAGTTAAACGCTTAACTCTTAACTCCTAACTATTTACTCAGCACTCAGTACTGAATTACGCGAAGGGGTTAGCAAACAACAATACTAGAGCAACTACTAGACCGTAGATGGTTAGCGCTTCCATGAACGCCAAGCTGAGTAGTAATGTACCGCGAATTTTACCTTCTGCTTCGGGCTGACGAGCAATACCTTCTACAGCTTGTCCTGCTGCATTACCTTGACCAATACCAGGGCCGATCGCAGCCAAACCAACAGCTAGAGCAGCAGCTAAAACGGAAGCAGCAGAAACTAATGGATCCATGATATTCTTTCCTTACTTTAATGAAACGAATGGTTTTGTCAGTTGTTAGTTGTCAGTTGTCAGTTGTCGATGCCATTTACAAATTACTAATGACCAATGACTAATGACAAATGCTAATGATGTCCCTCATGCTCTTCGCCATGATGATCTTCCATCGCTTCACCGATGTAAGCAGCAGCTAAAGTAGCAAAAATTAGTGCCTGGATAGCGCTAGTAAATAGCCCCAAAGCCATTACTGGCAGAGGTACAAATAAAGGCACTAGTAATACCAGTACGCCGACTACAAGTTCATCAGCTAAAATGTTACCGAATAAACGGAAACTTAGGGACAGGGGCTTGGTGAAATCTTCAATAATTTTGAAGGGCAACATGAACGATACGGGCTGAACGTAGTTGCCAAAATACCCCAATCCTTTCTTGCTGAATCCCGCATAAAAGTATGCTAAAGATGTCAACAATGCTAATGCAACAGTTGTATTGATGTCGCTTGTCGGTGCTGTTAATTCTCCTTCTGGCAAATGAATTAGCTTGAAGGGAACTAACGCTCCAGACCAATTTGACACAAAAATGAACAAAAACAAAGTGCCAACGAAAGGCACCCAGGGGCGATATTCTTTTTCGCCAATCTGGTTTTTTGCCAAATCCCGAATAAATTCCAGTGCATACTCCATGAGGTTCTGTATGCCACCAGGAATCCGTTTAATGTTACTGCTTGCAGCCAAAGAAGCTATAACTAGCACGCCAATAACAAACCAGGACGTGAGAAATACCTGACCGTGCAATTTTAAGTTTCCTATTTGCCAGTACAGATGTTTTCCCACTTCCAATTCGGCAAGTGGAACAGAGTAAAAGTTCAGAAAATTCAACATTTTCCTTCCATTTCGATTGCTTCTCCAAGTTAATATTAACCGGAGAATAGGAGCCTTTTAAGGTTGCCGGAGCTTTGGCGGGTCAGAGATAAACGCCACCCTAACTACATAGATAATGAGCGTTGCTTTGTAAGTGAGAAATCCCAAAAATATGGGCATTATTTGCAGTTGATTCCACCGCGATGCCAGCAAAATCAGCACTATCAATAACGCCAACCGAGTTTTACTCAGCGACTGTTTTTCTCTACCTAAACGCTCAACATCTTTTGCCAACATCCTCAAGTAAACCACACCTGTACACGCACCTAATAAATAATTCAGGGCAATGTTCAAGGAGTAAAAAATCCACACAGAGACAAAGACAACCCCTGTTAAAACAAGCGTGATTAACAACAACTCTTGGTAGAGTTGATAAAACTCCTGCATAGAAGAGTTTGCTGGTTCTGTGTCCTCAAAACCAGCTTGAGTCTCTTGTCGTGTTGTCGGAGTGGGTGCAATTGGTTCTTCTGACAAGCTCACGGGACTTGAAACCAGTACAGCTAACTTATTATGACTGCACATTCAGTCAGCTGAATCATATCACGATCCGGTAACAATACTTTAGAAAAAAACAATTAACTTCTTTTTCAAGGTCATAGGGAGAGGCTAGAGGTTAGAGGCTAGGAGCTAGCAGTTTGAGGTAGAGGCTTGCATGGCATTATTGTCCCATTTTATACAGACTATTTTTTCTAGCCTCTCATGTTTCCTGAAAATCCCAGATTTGCCTAATTTTGATGATTAACTATCCTCCAATCTTTATTACGTAAGGTCTAGCGAGTGCTGATGGAGCCAGAGTTTATAAAATCAGCTAGTGTTCGAGGCGAAATCACACTAATGCTAAATTTTCATCAACTCCGACTTGTAGAGTTTTACATCCCCAGTTGGCTTGGCAACTACTAGACACACTTCTACTTTACATGAGATTTAGGAAAACGGGTTGTAGGCGATCAGCGTTCGCGGAGAGTCCCGTAGGGAAGCTGGGCGTTTACGCCATCGCCCATCGTTATTTTTCACGCAAGTTCGATGAATAAACAAACCCCTCTCCAAACCTATCCCCTGCAAGGAGAGAGGCTTTAAAACCTTTATTTTTTGTTCGCCGTTACAGCGTATTTAAACTCTTTTCCGACACGGAGAAGTCATCGAACGTTTTTTAGGAGGGTGTAGGGGTTTTAGTTTCTACATAACCTTGATACTGCTTGGTTAAAGCACAATTAAGCTGGTGTTAGGATGATTAGCTGTTGTTTAATTAGGTTTCTAACCTCATCTAAGCTTATTTGCACAGTTGATAATATATCTGTCACTGTGGAATTACCACCACATTTCTGTAAAAATTCAAATTCTGCCGTTGATAGGTTCACAACTTGGTAATCGTAATTAAATAACACCTGACTAGGAAATCCATCAGTACAAGGATTTAGTTCAGGAATTGCTTGTAGTAAAGCGTTATCATCTGACCAGTCGGCTTTGGTGATGGGTGGACGACCAAGGAAAAATTCGTAATGGGTGACTTCTGGGTCGAGTAATTCTATTAAACGGTAACGTTGGCGATCGCTCAACTCTCCCGCCCTTTGGATTAACTCTGGTGCTTTCCCCAATAGCCTATCTAAATTCCAAAAACCGGGATTAGAAAAACCAATAAACTCTAATCCTGAAGCGTCAATTAATTCAAACAAAGTATCAACATTGTAGTCAACCTCTTGGGGATGAACGTACATATCCGCAAAGCATTCATCCTGTTGATTTTCCATCGCCCAACGCTCTTTTTCACGTTTGACAAGACGATTGTTTTCTGGTAAAGAAGCGAATATTTGTCGACCGACTTGTACACCATCACGATAGTCGCCCCGCTTTTCATTTTGCAGGAGTGCGATCGCTTTTTGCATCAGTTGAATTTCCCAGCGTCCTATCTCCCCATACACAAAAATGTGCATCAACCCACCGGGAGCTAATTTTTTCGCCAAAGCTTGAATACCCCGAATTGGGTCAGGTAAGTGATGTAACACACCCACGCAGTTAATTAAATCAAACTCACCCGGTAACTGTTCCACATCGTACAAACTCAGGTGATGAAACTCCACACGGTCAGCACCGGAACGCTGACAACGTTCTTTGGCGACGGCTAAAGTACCTGCACTTAAATCAATTCCTACTACTTGCGCTTGCGGGTTGAGGTGTACTAAATATTCTGTCCCCACACCTGAACCACAACCAGCATCCAAAATGCGGATATCTTGCTTTGCTGGTTTGCGTCCTGTACAAAAACTGTAAGCCGCTAGCCAATTCCAGCGCCAGTTGTAACCGGGTGGCGGTTCATCAAGGATGGGTTCTGGCGGGAATGGGTATGTATCGTAGAGTTTGGCTACAGCACTACTTACAGCTTGAGAGTCAGACATGATGAGGCACAACGCAGCATTTCTGAGTTTAGCGGATAGGGGTAATTAGGGCAAAGCGTTGATATTCTCAGCCAGAAAGAATAGCAATATTAACTCCCCAGTAAAAACACCATTGTTCGAGTATCAGTAAATTAATAGAATAAATTTATATATTTAGTATTAAAATTTACCTCAATCAGGAGTAGTGAATGTCGATAGGACTGCCTGAATTTGTAGAAAACCCAGAAAATCGTTGCCCGGTTGTTCTTTTAGTTGATACCTCTGGCTCTATGTCAGGTCAGCCAATACAAGAGTTAAATCGAGGGTTGGCGGCTTTTAAGGAGGATGTGCTGAAAGATGCTCAAGCCTCTCTTAGTGTTGAGGTTGCTATTGTTACCTTTGGCTCGGTTGTGCGACTCATACAAGATTTTGTAACTATCGATCAGTTTATAGCACCCAGGTTAGAAGCGGATGGTGTAACACCAATGGGTAAGGCAATAGAGTACGCTTTAGATTTGTTGGAAAATCGCAAACAGACCTATAAGGATAACGGTGTTCTCTACTATCGTCCTTGGGTATTTTTAATTACTGATGGTGCGCCGACTGATTTTTGGGAAGGTGCAGCGCAAAGAGTGAGGGAAGCGGAAGAAAGTAGTAGGCTGTCATTCTTTACCGTCGCTGTTCAGGGTGCGGATATGAACAAGCTTAGACAAATTGCACCTCCTCAACGTTCACCGATGATGCTGAATGGTTTAGATTTTCGATCTCTATTTATTTGGCTTTCTTCGTCCATGAAACGGGTTTCTAGTGGCAAAGTAGGCGAAGTTGTAGCATTACCGCCTGTGGGATGGGGTCAAATTACAACCTAGATTTTAAGGATTTATTTATTGTGGGTTGGAAAGCAATTGCTCGTTATGAGATAGGAACGAGTCATCTAAACCAAGGAATACCTTGTCAAGATTACGGTCATTATCGCCTCTTTAAAGATGATGTAATTGTTGGCGCTGTTGCTGATGGTGCTGGTAGTGCTAAGTATGCTGATGTTGGTTCTAAGTTAGCGGTAGAAACTGTACTAGAATTGTTTGATGATGTTAATGAATCTCCTGATAAGCAGGGAGAAACAGACAGAAAATTATCGCAACCATTATCTAAATTGGAAGTTGAAAAACTGTTTGCTGAAATTGTTAACCTAGTTTTTACAGAATTAAGCAAAAAAGCCTCAGAGGAACATTACTCTGTTAATGAATTAGCTTGTACTCTTTTGGTTTTTATAGCTACTCCTAACTGGTTGGCAGCTATGCAAATTGGCGATGGTTTTATTGTTTTGCGTTCTAAAAACTCTGAAGAATATCAATTATTATTTCATCCAGATAAAGGTGAGTTTGCCAATGAAACAACTTTTATAACTTCAGAGAATGTACTACACGAAATGCAGGTGGATGTCATATTAGGAGAGCAAGAGTTTATTTGTGCTTCTACTGATGGACTAGAAAAAGTCGCCATTCGCTTTCAAGATTGGAAAGCCTTCTCGCCTTTTTTTAAACCTTTTGAAGAATACTTAAAGCTAACCTCAAACCCAGAAGAAGAAGCTGAATATGTAATCAATTTTCTCAACTCTGAACGTTTAAATACTCGCACTGATGATGATAAAACTTTGCTTTTGTGTCGTTGGGAAAGAGAGTAAAATTCCATGACGCTTCTCATCTGTAGTAGTACGGGAAAATCAATTACTCTGTTGAATGAAATAGCTAATAGTGGTGAAGCTAAGGTTTACCGTACTAGTGAAAACGGTTATTTAGCTAAAATTTATCATTCACCAACACCTGAACGGTTGCAAAAATTAGGGTTGATGATAGCAAATCCACCCACAGAACCAAATGCTCACCTTCATCATATTTCTTTCTCTTGGCCTAAGTCAGCTTTGAGAAATGCTCAAGGTGATATTAAGGGCTTTTTAATGCCAGAAGTTAAAGGTGGAAAAGAACTGATTGATATTTATAATCCCCAGCGCCGAAAGGCGTTAAAACTAGATATTGATTGGCGTTTTCTACATACAACGGCTCTAAATATTTCCTCAATTATTGCTGCACTTCATGAAGCTGGTTATGTATTGGGTGATATTAAACAACAAAATATTCTGGTTAATAATCGAGCTTTAGCCTCAATTATTGATACAGATTCTTTTCAGGTTAAAAATCCTAAAAATGGTAAAGTTTATCGTTGTTTAGTAGGTTCGGAAGGATATACACCACCAGAATTGATTGGTAAAGATTTTTATAGCCTTGAACAAACGGAAATACATGATAGATTTCGGTTAGCAGTAATTATCTATCAATTGTTATTTCCTGGTGAAACTCCATTTCAGGGAAAATGGACGGGTGCGGGGGAAACACCACAACCTAACGAACTTATCCGTCATGGTTTATGGCTGTATTCACCAAATAGTTTAATTAAACCTGTAGAGAGAACAATTTCTTTCGCAATTGTTCATCCAGAGATTCAGCAATGTTTTCTCAGATGCTTTAACGATGGACATAAACATCCTCATTTACGCCCTACTGCTAAAGAGTGGTTAGAAGCGTTAAAAGTAGGGAATGAGAGCTTAACTATATGTGGCAGGGTAGACAGTCACTACTATAGCCGAACTTATAGTAAGTAGAACAAGGTGAAAAAACCAAAGTGTGTAAAGATAAGTAAATACATAAATGTGTCTACCAAGGTAACAGGGATATGGGCAGCCGTTTAAGGGTATTTCTGACTCCTAAGCAAGATAAAATTTTGTTCAACCTGAGAACGGCAGATGTACCCCAGAAAGTGAAAGACCGAGCCGAAGTGATCAGATTAAGCGCACATGGTTGGTACGTAGAGAAGATAGCAGATCACTTTGACTGGACTGCCCAAACAGTAAGAGAAGTTTTGCATAGATGGGAAAAACAAGGTCTAGAAGGACTGTGGGAGAAAGCAGGGCGGGGAGGAAAATCAAGGTGGGCAGAAGCTGACATGGCGTTCTTAGAAAAATGCTTGGAGCAAGAACCACGTACATATAATAGTGTTCAATTAGCCCAAAAATTAGAGCAAGAACGCTCCGTGAAATTGAGTCCTGACTGGTTAAGGCAGGTACTCAAAAAAAGGGGGTCATTTGGAAGCGAACTAGAAAAAGCCACAAAGGAAAGCAAGACAAAGTATTGCAGCAAATCAAACAGGCAGACTTAGAGATGTTGGAATTATCTGCTGCTGCTGGAGAAATCGATTTAAAGTATATGGATGAATCAGGGTTTTGTGCCTGGAGTGAACCCAGTTACAGTTACTACTTCCGAGGTCAGCAAAAACGCCTGGAGCAGAGTAAGCGTCGGGGTCGAAGGTTAAGTATTATTGGGTTTCTTCAACCCCTAATTAGTTTTGTGTACGGTCTAGTGATTGGTGGCGTTTCACGCAAATCCTATATTCAAATGATGGAGCTTGAAGCACTTGAAGCCCAAAAAGCAGGTCGTATCAGAGTCATCGTTCAGGACAACGGCCCGATACATCGGTGCAAAGAAGTTCAGCAATTATGGACAAAGTGGGAAGAGATGGGTTTGTACATCTTCTTTTTACCTAAATATTGCTCAGAGATGAATCCAATTGAATTGGAGTGGCAACACCTGAAAAAAAATGAACTAGCTTCTCAAAGTTTTGAGGATGAATTAGACCTTGCCTATGCTGTCATTGATGGAGTTCAAAATAGAGGAGAAAAGGGAAACTACAGTACGCAACGTGTAAAATTTAACTCTTATTCTTCTGCTTAATTCTTTGTTACATACTTATAAATTTTCTCCACGACTTACTTAAATGTTATTGGTGCGATCGCTCTACAAAGCTTGGTATTGATATTTTTCCAGGTGTTGTTAAAGCAAAAGCATCTGCTGTTGTGGAATCAACATCACAACCGTCAGTTATTAACAATGACGTAATAGGAAAGCTACTACAAACCCTCACTGGTCATTCTAAATATGTTAGTTCTGTAGCATTCAGCCCCGATGGTCAAACCCTTGCTAGCGGGAGCGGGGACGAGACTATTAAGATATGGAATGTCAGTACAGGAAGGCTACTGCAAACCCTCACTGGTCATTCTAAATATGTTAGTTCTGTAGCATTCAGCCCCGATGGTCAAACCCTTGCTAGTGGAAGTCAGGACAAAACGATCAAGCTTTGGAATCTCACTACAGGAAAGTTACTGCAAAGCCTCACTGATCATTCTCACTCAGTTAATTCTGTAGTATTCAGCCCGGATGGTCACACTGTTGCTAGTGGAAGTTATGACAACACTATCAAGATATGGAATGTCAGTACAGGAAGCTTGCTTCAGAGTTTTTCAGGTCATTCTAACTGGGTTCGTTATGTAGCATTCAGCCCCAATGGTCAAACCTTGGCTAGTGGAAGTGATGACAACACTGTCAAACTGTGGGATGTGAACAGGGGAAACTTACTGCAAACCCTCACTGGTCATTCTAACTGGGTTCGTTATGTAGCATTCAGCCCCGATGGTCAAACCCTTGCTAGTGGGAGTCAGGACGAAACAATCAAACTGTGGAATGTCACTACAGGAAAACTACTGCAAAGCCTCACTGATCATTCTCACTCAGTTAATTCTGTAGCATTCAGCCCGGATGGTCACACTATTGCTAGTGGAAGTGGAGATAAAAGTATCAAGATATGGAATGTAACTACAGGAGAGCTACTCCAAACTCTGACTGCTCATTCTAGGTGGGTTACTTCTGTAATATACAGCCCCGATGGTCAAACTCTTGCCAGTGGGAGTGATGACGGGACTATCAAGATATGGCAAGCTGGGACATCTATCAATAGAATGCCAGTTCAACAAACTCAATATCAGGTTTCACAATCAGCATTTTCTAAACCTCAGAATCAAGCTGTAATAAGTCAACCAACTGCCACATCTACTACTACAAATAATTCATCTTCAGTTAAGCAAACCCAATCCCAATTATCACAAACTAATCAGCCTGCAAATTTGTCAGGAGTTTCCCGGCGGGGTTTTTTGCAAGCTGCTGGAGGATTTTTAACAGTTGTAGTGATTCAAAATATATTCAGCTACATACAAGATGGGGAATTTAGATCATCTTCAGGTATGGATTATACTAAGCTACGAGATTTACTTGCTGAGGGTAAATGGAAAGAAGCAAACGAATTTACAACATTGGCAATGCTTGCAGTAATCAAAAAGACAGTAAGAGGGCGTTTATATCTTGAATTTGTTGATAGTTTTCCTTGTGAAGATATCCATATTATTGACAATTTATGGGTTAAGTATAGTAATGGTCGCTTTGGATTTTCTGTACAGAAGCGTATTTATCAGAGTTTGGGAGGAACAAACGACGAAGATCACAAAATATGGATTGAATTTGGAAAAAAGGTTGGATGGATACCTAAGAATTTCTGGTTGTATTACTATGGCGACTTAACTTTTGATATAATAGCACCTGAAGGCCACTTGCCGATTGGTTTGGTTTGGGGAAATGGTGGGGTTTTGACTCTTAGTGGAATTTGGGAATACAATGGAGGAAGAGGTTGGAAGATTCTTTTTTCTTGTTCAGAATTGCAAGTTTCAGTAACTTCATTTACTCAATACCAAGAAGTAAGAGATAGGATAATGCAAACCCATAAAAATCTATTATCATAAAATATAGCATTTATTGTTTAAAATGCAGAAAATAAAATACTAAGACATTTTTTATGTAAGCAGCTTAACAGTCCAATCTTCTAAAAGTAAGTATGCTTTTTCAAAATCCTGAGTATTTCTGGTTACTAAAATCCCATTAACTGATTCTGCAATTGCAGCAATGCGTAAATCTTGTATACCACTTCTTAGACGTTTTTCCTTAACTAATAACTCATACTTTTCAAAAGCACGATTATCAAAATCAAGAACTCTGATATTTTTGAAAAATTCAATTTCATCTGCCAATCTTTTATAAGCTGCTATCAATTTATCTGATTTCAATGGTTTATTGTTATATTCATTAATATTTTTAAGCCTTCCGCGAAGTTTTTCCTCCAATGTAATCACAGTAACAGCAAGATTTTCAGGTCTTTTTATTTTTATACGCTGTGTAACTTCTGGATGTCCTTGTTGAAAAAGTGATAGATGATCTGTATCTAATATCCACAACTTATTCACTGTATTTTATCCTCTACATTTTTATTTGCCTTCATACTGTCAAAAACAGCCTTCCTAACAAGAGCATGATTACGATCTCCTCCTGTAAACTTTGCGTGTTCATCTATATCAGCATCAATTTGTTTATTATATTCATCAATTTGTTGATAATAATCCTCCATTTCTGCATCTAATTCACGTCGATATTCTTCTATGTGTTTCATCACTTCATCAAGTTGAGGATCATCTTTGAACATTCCCGCAAATTTCATCCAAGGATGTTCAGCTTCTTCGGCGTGTTCAATTTCTAATGTAACTATTTCTGGTTTCCGTTGTTGAACAATCTGAATGAGATTATTTAAAGCTTCTTCTTCAGTTGCCCCAACACTTTGATAGTATGGTAAACCCAATAATGTGGCTTTCACTCTACCATCTGGTTGATTTTCAATTAACACATCATAATTTAACTGAGGTGCTGTCTTCTTAACCGTTATTTTTCTAGATAAACTCATGATATTTTTAACCTTTAAGTTAAATATTGATTATACCCATAAACAAAAAATTGTAAATTTTATTTTGACATTAATAAGGCTACAAACCCAGCTTGTACAAAATGAATATCAGCCGTGACTGCATAAATTAAACTCTGCTCCTTCATAACAATAAATGATATACAATCTGTCAAACCCCAACTTTTATCTTGACGACTGTGATAAAGTTCTAGCGCACGCATGAGAAGCTGTGTATCTACACTAACAACCTTAATATTATCTGTTTGATAACACTGATTAATAAACTGAACTGATGCTGTCCGGTTCACTGCACTTAGAGCATTACCAACTTCTATCAAAACTGCTTCTGTCACCAATACTTCATAAGCATTTCTCACTCTTGGAAATAATGCTTTAGCTTGATGATGATATTGGTCATTTTTGTTTAGTAGAGCCTGAATAAATACTGTATCTAAAAATAATCTTTCTTGACTCATTCTCTTATCTCATCAGTATTTTTAGGCATACCATACAAATAGTAATTATGTTGACTTGACCAATCACTTGGGGCTTCAATTGTTCCGGTTAATGCCTCTAGTACATCCCAAGCATTACCCTCAACTTTGAACGTTTCCGCAACTTCTATTAAAGGATATTCAATTTTAGCAGAGTTGATTTCTTCTAAAATAAATATTTTAGGGTTTCGTTCCTCAAAAAGTTTAATAAGATTAGATAAAGCTTCTTCTTGATTATCACCAAAACATTGATAATCTGGTAAACCTAACAATGTTGCTTTCACTGTGCCATCTGGTTCGTTTTCAATTAAAATATCATAGGTTAACTTGGATGCAGTATTTTTAGGATAAGTTTGGATAGTTAAATTCATCATATTTTTATCATTTAATCGTTATGTTAATTATAACTGCTGACATTAGTTCGTAGTGAGGACTTTATTCCTCAAAGTATCTGTAGGGTGCGTTAGCGAAAAATCGCTCATCTTGCTCATTACTTCTCTACGAGAGGCTACGCCAACGGTTATCAATGGATAAGGTGTTTATCGGTGCTTAATTTCTTCCACATTTCTGGCAATATTTTAGCCTTGCCACGCAACTACAATTTAATGTTTACTATAAAAGATAAATAATAATTAACATTGACAACGACTAATTGAGAATAAAATAGTTAGAAAACTAGAATTGGGAGATTTAAAAGTTATGCAAGTAACAATTGATTTACCAGATAAATTAACAGAGAAACTTATCAATAAATGGGGGAACTTACCGCAAACAATTATCAATAATCTTGTGTTAGAAGCATTTCGAGAAGGATTAATTAATTTTGATGAACTGAACGAGTTACTAAATTTTGCTTCTGATGCTGAACTTAAGGATTTTTTGAAACAAAAAAATATTTTGCATTCGTCAGGCTTACTTAATTTGTATGGTACTTGTGCTGATATTGATTTTGCAACGGATGAATTAGGTATTTCTCCTGAAACAGATGATGATTTAATTGGTGTCTTTGATGAATAGTTCTTTAATCTATTTACTAGATACTAATGTATGTATCATGTATCTCAAGGGAAAATCTTCTAGTATTAATCATCATCTTGATAATTTAGAACCTGAAAAAGTGGTGGTTTGTTCAGTAGTCAAGGCTGAGTTATTTTATGGTTCTATGCGTAGTAATAATCCTCAAAAAGCTGTGACTCTGCAAAAGATGTTTGTAGAACAGTTTGTTTCTTTACCTTTTGATGATTGCTGTGCTGAAATTTATGGCAATATTCGGGCTGATTTATCAAAAATTGGAACTCCTATAAGTTCAAATGATATACAAATTGCTTCTATTGCTTTAGCAAACAAAATAATTTTAGTTACTCACAATGTTAGAGAATTTAGTCGAGTTAAAGGATTAGAGATTGAAGATTGGGAAGGGGAATAATGAAAGTTGGTATCAGTATTTGTAACTATTGTTAAATTATACCTTGATATTAGTTCGCAGTAAGAGCTTTAGCCCTTGGAGTAGCAGTTTAGGGCTGACTACAAACTTGGATATTGTTTTGGGCGATCACACTTATGATTACTTATGATTTACGATCAGTCTGAGTTTGATTTGCGCTGTGAGTGGGGGATACAAGGTGTTGCTCAACTTGCGCCTATTAGTGATGTAGTTGTGATAGTTGATGTTCTCTCTTTTTCTACTTGTGTAGAGGTTGCTACTAATAACGGTGCAATCATTTTTCCATACCCAATGAAGGATGAATCAGTTGTTGATTATGCCAAGTCAATACAAGCAGAATTAGCTAGTTATCGACAACGTTGGACAATAACTGGTTACTCTCTATCGCCTCAATCTTTACTTGAGATTCCGGCTGGAACTCGGTTAGTTTTACCTTCACCGAATGGTTCTTTTCTTACCTTGCAAACTGGAACTACACCAACCTTGGCTGGGTGTTTACGTAATTGCGAAGCTGTAGCTAGGGTTGCTCAAAGTTATGGTAGGAAAATTGCTGTGATTCCGGCTGGGGAAAGGTGGAAAGATGACAACAGCCTACGTCCTGCTTTTGAAGATTTGCTAGGTGCTGGGGCAATTCTCAGTTATTTACAAGGTAGTTTATCACCGGAGGCTGAAGTTGCTGTAACAACATTCCAGGCTTTCCAAAAGGATTTACTCTGTTATTTGCAGCGATGCAGTTCTGGTAAAGAACTGATTGAGAAAGGGTATGAGTCAGACGTGGAAATCGCCGCAGCTTACAATATCAGCAATTGTGTACCTGTTTTCACGGAGAATGCTTATGTGAGACAGGGATGAGGGAGTAATCAATTCAAAATTCGTCTTGGAAAGTTTGCTCAACGGGAGGAACCCCCGCACCGCAACTTTCCGCAAAATCCAAAATTAAGAAATTCTGCCTTATACCTCCTGCTTTCTGACTAGGAGGATGAGAGTGATGTGACTTTGGCTTCAGGTAGGATGTGAGACAAGGTAACAATAAATTCTCCCCCACTCCTAGCTCCCTTATTTTTTATGTTCAAATAAAAGTTAGAGACTTAAGCAAATTAAACGGTGGTGAGTTTTTGTTAAGAACCGTAACAAAAATTAGATTTTATGTTAACCCAGAAATAGTATGTGCTACTTGAAATACATGGATCTCAGCAACAAAATCTACATAGTTCTTAATAAATCACCAGCGTAAACGCAAAACGTTCTAATCTAAAAGCTGACTGGGTTAAATTTACTGGCAGTTTTGAAGGCGTTACTCATAGAGCATAGGTATACCGATGTGTCAAGCCTCAAAGCGACCCAGACTTAACACATAAATAATTATGATGGGAGTTTTACAAATCCGATGAGTGTTAAGGCGAGTGGTGGAAGCTCGGTTGCGCGCCCGCAACTATATCAAACTCTAGCTGTGGCAACAATTACCCAAGCGGAGCAGCAAGACCGCTTTTTGGGTAGGGGTGAACTAGATGAATTAGCAAGTTATTTTGCATCTGGTGCAAAACGTCTAGAAATTGCCCAAATTCTCACAGAAAATTCAGAAATTATTGTTTCTCGTGCAGCTAACCGCATATTTGTGGGTGGTTCACCGATGGCTTTCTTAGAAAAGCCCAGAGAACAAGAACTAGCAATGGCTGGTGCTACTGCTGGAAATGTCACAGAAGGGATGAAGTTAGGAACTGTCACCTATGTAGAAACTCGTGGTGGCTTCCTAGAAAACTTACGTTCCATCTTTAATTCCTCTCCCAGTGGCCCAACCCCGCCAGGGTTTAGACCAATTAACATTGCTCGTTACGGCCCCAGCAACATGGCTAAGAGCTTACGGGACTTGTCCTGGTTCTTACGCTATGCTACTTATGCGATCGTGGCTGGCGACCCCAACATTATTGTTGTCAATACCAGGGGTCTGCGAGAAATTATTGAAAATGCTTGCTCTGGTGAAGCTACTATCGTCGCTTTGCAGGAAATCAAAGCAGCCTCACTTTCCTATTTCCGCAAAGACACCCAAGCAGCAGAGATTGTTAACCAGTACATGGATGTTTTGATCACTGAGTTCAAAGCACCCACACCTTCTAATAAAGTACGTCAACGTCCCTCTGGCGACCAACAAGGGTTACAACTACCCCAAATTTACTTTAATGCTGCTGAAAGAAGACCCAAGTTTGTCATGAAGACTGGGTTGTCAGCTACAGAAAAAAATGAGGTCGTTAAAGCAGCTTATCGGCAAATCTTTGAGCGCGATATTACCCGTGCTTACAGCTTGTCGGTTTCTGATTTGGAATCCAAAGTTAAAAACGGCGACATCTCGATGAAAGAGTTCGTCCGTCGTTTGGCTAAATCTCCCCTTTACCAAAAACAGTTTTACCAACCTTTTATTAACAGCCGTGTTATTGAACTAGCTTTCCGTCACATTTTGGGACGGGGGCCAAGTAGCCGTGAAGAAGTACAAAAATATTTCTCGATTGTTTCTAACGGTGGTCTACCAGCTTTAGTTGATGCTTTAGTAGATTCGGCTGAGTACAGCGATTACTTTGGGGAAGAAACAGTACCATACTTGCGCGGTCTGGGTCAAGAAGCTCAAGAATGTCGCAACTGGGGGCCACAGCAAGACCTGTTTAATTACAGTGCGCCTTTTAGGAAAGTACCTCAGTTTATTACCACATTCGCGGCTTACGATCGCCCATTACCAGATCAACACCCCTACGGTTCCGGTAACGACCCATTAGAAATTCAGTTTGGGGCGATTTTCCCGAAAGAAACTCGCAACCCCAGCACCAGCCCTGCACCTTTTGGTAAGGACACCAGACGGATCTTAATTCACCAAGGCCCTGGTATTAACAACCAAGTTAGTAACCCCGGTGCTAGAGGTGTCGCTCCTGGTTCTCTTGGACCTAAAGTGTTCAAGTTGGATCAACTACCAGGTACTATCGGCAGAAAGGCAGCTAAGGGTGCAAGTGTCAAGTTCTCTGAAAGCAGCACTCAAGCTGTAATTAGAGCTATTTACTTGCAAGTAATCGGTCGGGATGTGTACGAAGGTCAACGACTAAAAGTACAAGAAATTAAGCTGGAAAACGGCGAAATTTCTGTACGGGAGTTTGTCAGAGCCTTGGCGAAGTCGGATCTATTCCGTAACCTTTACTGGACAAAGTTGTATGTTTGTAAAGCGATTGAATACATCCACCGTCGCTTGCTAGGTCGTCCTACCTACGGTCGTCAAGAAAACAACAAGTACTTCGATATCGCTTCTAAGAAGGGCTTTTACGCTGTTGTCGATGCAATTATTGACAGCTTAGAGTACACCGAAGCTTTTGGTGAGGATACAGTTCCTTACGAACGTTATCTGACTCCTGCGGGTGTCGCCCTTAGACAGTTACGGGTTGGTAGTATCCGCGAAGATGTAGGTGCGAAAGTTGAAAAACAAGAAACACCACGCTTTGTAGAACTGGGTACTGTTAAGGAAAACCGGACTCAGCCAGATATTGACTTCCGCATCAACCAAGGTGTTACTAAGCAGCGTGAACAAACCAAGATATTCAAGCTGGTAGCTGGTAACAACGATAAAGCGGCTGTCCAAACTGTAATTAGTGCTGCTTATCGGCAAATTTTTGAGCGTGATATTGCACCATACATTGCTCAGAACGAATTTTCCGCATGGGAAAGCAAACTGGGTAACGGTGAAATTACCGTCAAGGAATTTATTGAAGGTCTGGGTTACTCTAACCTCTACCTGAAGGAGTTCTACACCCCATACCCCAACACCAAGGTAATTGAACTGGGAACTAAGCACTTCCTGGGACGCGCACCAATTGATCAAGCAGAAATCCGCAAGTATAACCAAATTTTGGCTACCCAAGGGATTCGTGCTTTCATCAATGCTTTGGTGAACTCTCAGGAGTACCGTGAGGTGTTTGGTGAAGATACTGTTCCTTACAGACGCTTCCCAACCTTACCTGCGGCGAACTTCCCCAATACCCAGAAGCTGTATAACCAACTGACTAAGCAAAATAATGATGTGGTTATCCCCAGCTTTAAGCCTGTAGAAACGCGGATACCTTCTGATAAGACCCCAATCTTAGCGAAGGCGATCGCAGATTTAGCCGCCCAAGCCAGACAAATCGACAAGACTAAGCCCTTGTTTATTGAATTGGGTCGTTCCTATAACGATGGTCGCGGACAGTCTGTGGAAGTGGGTGTCGGTACAACACGCCGTAAACCTGCGCGTATTTACCGTCTGACTGATGGTACTACCCAAGCAGAAAGACAGTTGGTAATTAACGCTATTTACCGTCAAGTGCTGGATGTATTTAGCGGACAAGTACCCGACTATTACCGCCGCACAGAACTAGATAGCAAACTGCGTAACGGAGAAATTTCTGTACGTGAGTTCGTGCGGGAATTGGCTAGTTCGGAAATCTACCGCAAACGCTTCTACACCCCATATCCCAACACCAAGGTAATTGAGTTCTTATTCCGTCACCTGTTGGGACGTGCGCCAGCTACCCAAGGCGAAATTCGTCAGTACAACAAGCTGTTAGCTGATAACGGTTTGCGTGCTGCTGTGGAAGCAATTGTTGAAAGTGCTGAATACAGCCGCTACTTTGGTGAAGATGTGGTTCCTTACCCACGTTACCCATCGCTACCCGCAGGTAACTACCTGGGTAGTGTGCAAGCAGCAGCCGACTTGGTGAAACAATCTTGGTCTAGCTTGTCGCCATCTACACTCACTGGTAGAGGTAGCGATCGCTAATTTGCAAAGCTAGGGTACGTTTTCAAATACTATGATCCCCCCAACCCCCCTTAAAAAGGGGGGCTAACAGCGTCTTAAAGTCCTCCTTTTTAAGGGAGATTTAGGGGGGTCTAAAAATACTTGATGTCGCTACGAGTAGTTTGAAAACAAGCTCTAAGAAAATGAGGGACTGGGTAAAAGAAACAATATCCAATCCCTCGCTTTGCTGTGTCTATTGTTGCGAACATAGCAAATCTGAAACAAATATTACAAAGTATTAAGAGCAGTCATAAATGCTCAACATAATGCCGGACAATATTTTGCGTAAGGTAGCTGAGTTTTAAAGCTTGTGTAGTTGTATTAACTCAAGCAAACTTGTAATGTAATCACTACAGTCACTTCTTTTACTGCTGTGCGTACAAGACAAGAGATTAATCTCAGTCACCCAAATTTAAAATCGCACCAGTTTAATCAAATTCTGGTTTCATTTCGTACTGGAGGAATCCATTAATGAGTATCGTCACGAAGTCCATCGTGAATGCTGATGCAGAAGCCCGCTACCTCAGCCCTGGCGAATTAGATCGGATCAAAAGCTTTGTTGCTGGTGGTCAACAACGTCTCCGCATCGCGCAAGCTTTGACCGACAACCGCGAACGTTTGGTAAAGCAAGCTGGCGATCAATTGTTCCAAAAGCGCCCTGATGTTGTTTCTCCTGGTGGTAACGCTTACGGTCAAGAATTGACAGCTACCTGTCTGCGTGACCTCGACTACTACCTCCGTCTTGTTACCTACGGAATTGTTGCTGGCGACGTTACTCCTATTGAAGAAATCGGTGTAATCGGTGTTCGTGAGATGTACAAATCTCTCGGTACTCCTATCGAAGCAGTTGGTGAAGGTGTACGTGCATTGAAAAATGCTGCTTCTTCCCTTCTTTCTGCTGAAGATGCAGCTGAAGCAGGCTCTTACTTTGACTACGTAGTAGGCGCGTTGTCATAGTCGTTAGTTTCCCTGCTGGAACTGGAATATTGCAATAAGGTTGGAAATAAGGAATTAACAACAATGGCTCAAGATGCAATCACCGCCGTCATTAACTCTGCTGACGTGCAAGGCAAGTACCTCGATACCGCAGCTTTAGAAAAGCTAAAAGCTTACTTCTCCACTGGTGAACTGCGTGTTCGTGCTGCTACAACCATCAGCGCTAACGCTGCTGCGATCGTTAAAGAAGCTGTAGCTAAATCTTTGTTGTACTCTGATATCACCCGTCCCGGTGGTAACATGTACACCACCCGCCGTTACGCTGCTTGTATCCGTGACTTGGATTACTACTTGCGTTACGCTACCTACGCTATGTTAGCTGGC